>MKRX01000009.1:19060-31263 GCA_001898035.1 Armatimonadetes bacterium 55-13 | reverse complement strand
TCGTGGAATCCGTTGTGCCGTCGGTGGTGGCGTTTGTGGTCGCATTTGTCGTCGCGTTGGTGGTGGCGTTCGTCGTTGCGTTGGTCGTGGCATTTGTGGTGGCGTTTGTTGAGCTCCCTCCACCGCCTCCACCGCCACCGCAGCCGACGAGGGCTACGAAGAGGGAGACTAGGGAGAGCGTGACCAGGAGGGGGCGGTGCTCTTTGATGGCGCTTACGACGTTGTTCGGCATGAGTTTATGGTCTTGGTCGGCGGGATACCCTATGATCGAATGGATACCTATGGAGGCAAAAAAGGGCTCTATCTTTACGGAGTGGAAATTACCTCATAAAGTTCGGGGTGGCGGGAGGCAAATACTTCCATTTCGTATTCGCCGGGAATGTTGACGATACGTTTTTGACGCGCTTGAGGGAGATCTAGATCCGCAATAATGATTTCTTCTTCCGGACCGGCAGCGGCAAGGACTTTGCCCGAGATGTTGACGATCTTGCTGAGGCCGATGAATTTAGTTCCGTTTTCGACGCCGACCCGGTTGCAGGTGGCAACGAAGACTCGGTTTTCAGAGGCACGGGCGATGGTCATGTACTCAGCTGAGACTTCGGCGCCTACGGGCCAGTTTGTGGGGAGGAGGATGATGTCAGCTCCCTTGAGGGCGAGGACACGGGCAGCTTCGGGGGGACGTTGGTCGAAGCAGATCAGGACGCCGATTTTGCCCCACTGGGTCTCAAAGACGGGGAGTTCTTTTCCAGGGCGAGTATAGCGGTCGTAGCCGAGGTAGGGAAGATGGACCTTGAGATACCAGCGGGCGGGTTGGCCCGGCTCGAAAAGAGCAACTGCGTTATAGAGGCCCTCGTCGTCTTGGCCCGCGAATCCGAAGACGCAGCCCATGCCGAGTTCCTCGCATTTGGCCTGAATCTCGGTCATGTATTCCGGCATCTCCGTGATGAGGTTGCCTTCGCCCTTGACAGGGATCGCGATTTCTTTGGCGGCGACTTCGCCATCGACACAATAGCCGGTGAGGTAGGCCTCAGGAAAGAGGGCAAAGTCAACGCCCTGGTTCTTGAGGTCGCTCAGCTTTTGGATGAGGTTCTTGGCGTTGGCGGCGGGGTCGTTGAATACGACGTGTGACTGCACGCAAGCGATGCGCATGGGGGGTAGGCTACCTCGTGGGGAGGATAGGAGTCGCGGGGGACTGAATCGTGTACTTGCACCCTTGACAAAAGTTGGAGCCCGGGTTGGGGAGGCCGGGCCGGGTTAGAGGATTTGCGGCTCGTCCATCGGCGGTTTCAACCGATGACACTTCTTAGAACGGATGACTTTGGCAGATAGTTTCCGGGGCCTAGGACTAGCTGCACAGTTGGGGGACAAGGGGCCAGGGACGAGGGACAAGGGGGCAGGGGACAGGGGGCAGGGGACAGGGGGCAGGGTAAGTGCGGTGTACTGCTAGGTATCTTGACTGTCTCAGGATATCTTTGCAATACGGATGAAGAATCGGTTTGTCGATGATGGGAAGCACCTTCTAGACTATGCAGGCGAGGTGCTGGTGGTTTGTCCTCGATGTTCGGGGCAGGCGACGGTGTTTCGGGTGGGGAAGTTGTTGGCGGGGCGGTTTAGTTGTTTAAATTGCGGGGCAACGATCGAGAAGAGTCAAGGCATGTTTCGAGTGGAGGGAGCGAAGGATCCGTATTTTGGGTTTCCGCTTTATTTGCAGGTTAGGTGCAGCTCCGGGACGGTTTGGGCTTATAACTGGGCGCACTGGACGGATTTGCGGGCTTATGTCTCGGCTGACCTGCGCACTCAGAGCGTGGTGAGAAACAATACCTATATGAATCGTTTGCCTCGGTGGGTCAAGGCAGCGAAGAACCGAAAGCGGGTGTTGGTGGCGTTGGATCGTATGGCGAAGCGTTAAGTGGATCGCGGCCGATTCTTGTTTATATCGCAGACGCCGCAGGATCACAGGGCGAGCGGAACGGGCGAGACGTCCGTGAAAACCATGGTCGAGACGATCATGTCACGAGTGATCCCGACATGGATTGAGGCCAGCGGTTTGGATTGAGATTGACAAAAGAGAACGGCCTCCAATCACTTGGAGGCCGTTCTTCCTATCTTTATCCCAGGGTTACTTGTCGAGGGTGACTTTTACCTTGTTTTGCAGCGCGGCTTGAGCGGCGGCGAGGCGGGCGATGGGGACTCGGAAGGGGGAGCAGGATACATAGTCCAGTCCGACTTCCTGGCAGAAGGAGATCGAGGCGGGATCTCCGCCGTGCTCTCCACAGATGCCGCACTTGAGTCCTTCGCGGGATGCTCGGCCCTCTTCCACGGCAATCTTCATGAGGCGCCCCACGCCAGTGGTGTCGATGCTCTCGAAGGGGTTGGTGGGGAGGATCTTCTGCTCGACGTATCGCTGAAGGAACTTGCCTTCGGCATCGTCTCGGCTGTAGCCAAACGTGGTTTGCGTCAGGTCATTGGTGCCGAAGCTGAAGAACTGAGCGTACTCCGCGATTTCGCCGGCAGTGAGCGCGGCGCGAGGAATCTCGATCATGGTTCCGAAGGTGTAGGGAATGTCTACTCCCTGCTCGGCTACGATCTTCTTAGCCTCGCTTTCCAGTTGCCCTTGCACGACCTTGAGTTCGTTTACCGTGGAAACGAGTGGGATCATGATTTCGGGGAGAACCTTCTTGCCTTGCTTAATCAGCTTTGCCGCGGCCTGAAGGATCGCGCGGGTCTGCATGATGACCAAGCCGGGAAGGATGATGGAAAGTCGGACGCCTCGGAGACCGAGCATCGGGTTTTGCTCCTTCATCGCTTCGACTTCAGCAAGGAGCTTCATTTTCTCCTCGTATTGAGTTCGAAGTTTGGCGCCAGCGTCGTCAGTTGGAGCAAGGAGACCGAGTCGAGTCTTGAGTTCGGTGGTCTCGCGAATGAGGGTCTCGTGCGAGGGGAGGAACTCGTGGAGAGGCGGGTCGATGAGTCGAACTGTAACCGGCTTGCCTTCCATCACATCGAAGATGCCCTCAAAGTCGCCCTGCTGGATGACTTGGAGTTTATCGAGCATTTCCTGACGCACCGACTCTTCCTTGGTCAAGATCATTTCTTGGACTAACGGAAGTCGGTCGGACTCGAAGAACATGTGCTCGGTTCGGCAAAGGCCAATGCCTTCAGCCCCAAATTCGAGCGCTTGTTTGGCGTCTCGCGGGTTGTCTGCGTTAGCTCGTACTCCGAGAGTTCGAGCGGCATCTGCCCACGCCATGAGTTCGCCAAAGGAGCCGCTGACTTCGGGAGCGATCAGTTTGAGCGCACCGAGATAGACGTTTCCGCTCGAGCCGTCCATGGTGATGGTGTCGCCTTCTTTGATGATGTGGCCACCGACTTTGAAGTTCTTGGCGTGGGTGTCCACTTCCAGCGATTCGGCGCCGGCAACGCAGGGAATACCGAAGCCTCGCGCAACGACCGCCGCGTGGGAGGTCTTACCCCCACGAGCGGTGAGAACGCCCTGAGCGGCGAGCATCCCGTGAACGTCGTCGGGGTTGGTTTCGTCGCGAACAAGAATGACCTTCTCGCCAGCGCCGCCGTGGACACCTCGGGAAGCGGCCGTGTCGGCATCAAACACGGCGAGGCCAACCGCGGCGCCAGGGGAGGCAGCGAGTCCGGTGGCCAGAAGCGTTGCTCCTTCGAGCGAGTCGGGATCGATTCGCGGGTGGAGAAGTTGGTCGAGGTGAGAGCCGGTGACTCGCTGAAGAGCGACTTCCTTCTCAATGAGGCCTTCCTTGACCATTTCAACGGCGATGCGAACCGCTGCCGGACCGGTTCGTTTACCGGAGCGGCACTGGAGCATGAACAACTTGCCGTGCTCGATCGTGAACTCGAGGTCCTGCATATCCTTGTAGTGAGATTCTAGAAGGTCGCAGGTGCGGACGAACTCGTCATAGACGGCCTTGTTCTGCTTCTCAAGTTCGCTGATGGGTACGGGGGTGCGGACGCCAGCAACGACGTCTTCGCCCTGGGCGTTCATCAGATACTCGCCGAAGAGCGCCTTTTCGCCGGTAGATGGGTCGCGGGTGAACGCAACGCCCGTTCCACAGTCGTCGCCAGCATTGCCGTAAACCATCGATTGGACGTTGACGGCGGTGCCGATCTCGTCAGGAATTTTTTCGGTTCGTCGGTAAATGATGGCTCGGTCGTTGTTCCAGGAACGGAAAACGGCTTCGACCGAGAGAGCGAGTTGCTCGTACGGATCGGTGGGGAATTCTCGGCCCGCGTGGGTCTTGACATGATCCAGGAACAGCTGAGAGATTTCCTTGAGATGCTCCGCGGTGAGGTCGAGGTCGTTCTTTGCGCCGACCTTGGCCTTGTAACCGGCAAAGATCTCCTCATCAAAGGTGTGCTTGCTGAGGCCGAAGGCGACGTCCGAGAACATCATGATGAATCGGCGATAAGAGTCATACACGAATCGCGGATTCTGAGTCTCAGCAATCAGAGCTTCGATGGTAGTGGGGTTGAGGCCGAGGTTGAGGACCGTGTCCATCATGCCTGGCATCGAGAATTTAGCACCGGAACGGACGGAAACGAGAAGAGGCTTGGTGGAGCCGCCGAAGGTTCGCTCCATGGTGCGCTCAACATCGGCGACGGCGGTCTTGATCTCCTCCATCAGTCCTTCGGGCAGCTTCTTTCCGGCGGTGTAGTACTGTGTACAGACTTCGGTGGTAATGGTGAAGCCTGGGGGCACCGGTAGCCCGATATTGGTCATTTCGGCGAGGTTGGCACCTTTACCGCCGAGAAGGTCTCGCATGGTAGCGTTGCCCTCGCGGAAGAGGTAGACGCGCTTATTGCTCATAAAGTCTGGTTACTCCTGACAGGTTCGAATGAGCGCTCGGCATCGTTGGCGAGGCGTTATTCTATGAAGTCTGTGGAGTTTACCAGCGCGAGAACGTTGCGATTTGGTTAAGCCGCGTTAGCCGTGCCAAATGCCTGGGCACAATAGTCGTCCACGGCCTGCTTGAGCGCCTTGAGTTCGGCTTCATTGAGGTCGCTTTCGCACTTGGTTTCCACCCAGGGTTCGATTCCATATCCGAGCTGGGCCGAAAGGTCACTGGCTTGTCGAACGATTTCTGCGACGGGTTCAAGGTCATTTGGGTCGGCCTTGCCGGTCAACGAATGTAGGAATTCGGTGAAGATATCGGGGAGATTCCACGCGGCGGCGGCGGCCCAGGCCAGGGTGGTAAGTGGCTCTTGGAACTTGATTTCAAAGCTCTTGTCAAAACCGATCTTCATGTTATCCGCGCGCTGCCAGATCTCGTCATAGATTTCGGGGGCGACGTTTGCCAGGAGGCAGATTCCGAGATCGTGAAGAAGGCCAAAGGCGAATACTTCTTCGAGATCGTGACCCGAATGTCCGAACTGGCGGTCATACATAAACTGGGTGGCGATGGCAACGAAGACACTGTGTTGGGCGAAGGCCTTGGGATCGTAGTGTTCGCTGCTGTGCCTTCGATTCATCAACGACCGGAAGGTGTAGGTCATGGCGAGGGCTTTCAGGACTCTCAGACCTAGACGCATCACGGCAGAAGAGACCGACGTGGCGGGGCCTCCGGCAGTGAGGAAGCGCGCCGTGGAAGCGGCCCGAATAATCGTGGCCGCCAAACCGGGATCGCTAGCGACGATATGTTCCGCGGTTTGAAGCGTCGCGTTATCGTCTTCGCAGGCTTGGATCAAGCGAATGGAGGTCTCCGGCAATTGCGGAAGGGTCTCAACATTCTGGAATGTCTTTACGAGTTGCTGAAATTCGATGCCGTCCATGGATTTCCTTCATGATTGTCGGTACGTAAATAGGGGAACCTACACGAGCATTTGGAGAAATTGTCGACAAGAAAATGGATGCAGGGCAGGCTCATTTGCGGGTGAGGACTAGGCCCTTGTGAAGATTCGATCAGATATGCCACAATTTGTGTTCGACAAAAGGTTTTGAAGCAATGAAGGAAAAGATTCACCCTGCAACGTATCCCGTGCTGTTCGTAGATGGCGAGCACGAGTGGACCGGAATTTCCACGGCCAAGACGAACAACACCCGCACGATCGATGGGGTAGAGCACTATGTGGTGAATGTTGAAATCAGCGCATTCAGCCATCCGTTCTACACTGGTCAAAAGAGGCTGGTCGATACGGCTGGACGTGTGGAGAAGTTCATGCGCCGCTATGGTCAGCAGATGCAGAACCAGGGCAAGAAGTAAACCCAGCGAATTTGAAGAGGGCCGGAGGCGTTATGCTTCCGGCCCTTTTTGTTTATATCGCGACGGCGAGCGTGGTTTGCAGGAAGGCCTCAGCTTCGTTTCTGACGACTTGAACGGTAGCATCCAACTCATCCTGGGGGGGGAGAGGCCAGTTTGTAGCGAGATTGCCCGTTGAGGCCAGCTGCCACGACTCGATGGCGAAATCTGCTTTCGCCAGGTTTTGAGCCGCAATGAGCGCGCCCGAGCTTTTGATATCTCTTTCGTCTTCCGGGTGATCGTAAAGGGCTCGGGTGGCTTCGAGGAATATCTCGGGCAGTCCCCATGTCTCGAACATGAGAATGGCGAGTTCATGGGCTGGCTTGCCGAGGACGATTTCTACGGAACAGTCCAGAGGGAGGCCATTGTCAATAGCGAGGGAGACCGCCTTGGCATAGGTTTCCGGCGCGATCCTCGCCAAGATTCCAAAGTGCAGGTCATGGAGAATACCGATGGCAAGGAGTTCTTCAGACGCCCAGTCAAGATTCCCCTTGGTCGTCTCCATCCGCGCGTGGAGCGCACTGGCCATCATGCCTACAAAGAGGCTGTGGCGGGAGAAACGGTGCGGATCGAATCGGCTGCTCTTGGCGACCGAGTGGGTCATGCTCTGCATGGCGAGAGACAGCGCCAACGACTTAATCGAGCGTTCCCCAATCCTGAGCATCGCTCTCCGGATGGTGGTGACTTTATTGCTTCCGTACATGGCCGAGGAGGCGATACGGATGATACTTGCGGCCAGCGCTGGATCACTGGTGATGATTCTTTCCAGAGTTGGATCGGTGGCGTCCGTTTGCTCCAGCATCTTGAGAAGCTGGATGGCCGATCCAGGTAATTGAGGCAAGATCGTTGCCCGCCTAAATTGGAGCGCGAGGCGCTCGAAATCTTCCGTACTACTCATTGTCCTTCATCCCGTATTGAGAGATTCGGCTGTTCGAGGGTCATGCACTTAACGAAAAAATACGGGTTCGAGCAAAGCCCGTATTATGGAACGCAAGAATACTGTAATAGGTGCAGGAACACTATTGGATTGCTTGATTGCTTGATTGTTGAATTGATGGGGTTTGGAATTGAGCAGAGGGTATGAGGTTAGTAGGAACTGTGCTGGCGAGTGGTTTGGGGGGCGGGGTCATAATGGGGTATGGCTTCTGTGCCCCTTTCCCAAGCTCATCGCGCTCCGCTTTCTGAGATCGATCCGGCCATTGCCGAACTGATTCACGAAGAGGAGGTTCGGCAAGGTCACAACCTTGAGATGATTGCCAGTGAGAACATTGCCAGCACGGCCGTTCGACAGGCGATGATGAGTGTACTGACGGATAAGTATGCGGAGGGGTATCCGGGAGCTCGCTACTACGGCGGCTGCGAAGTGGTGGACCAAGTCGAGAACTTGGCTCGGGACCGGGTGAAGGAGTTGTTTGGGGCTGAGTATGCGAACGTGCAGCCTCACTCGGGCAGCCAAGCCAACATGGCCGTCTATTTCACCTTTATCAAGCCAGGCGATACGGTGATGGGAATGGATCTCTCACACGGAGGACACCTTACGCATGGATCGCCGGTGAACTTTAGCGGTCAGCTTTACAACTTCGTCCCTTACGGCATTAATCCAGACACGGAGATGCTGGATTACGATCAGATTGCGGACAAGGTGAAGGAAGTCAAGCCGAAGATGATTACGGTTGGCGCCTCGGCTTACTCACGAGCGATCGACTTTAAGGCGTTCCGCGAGATTGCGGACTCCGTTGGGGCGTTCTTGTTCGCGGACATTGCGCATCCGGCAGGGTTGATTGCCAAGGGGCACTTGCCGTCGCCCATCCCTTACGCCCACGTGGTGACTTCGACGACCCATAAGACTTTACGTGGGCCGCGCGGCGGGATTATCTTGTTGGGGAAGGACTTCGAGAATCCGTTTGGGGTGGTTGCACCCAAGAGTGGTCGAACGAAGATGATGTCCGAGTTATTGGACAGCATGGTCATTCCGGGAATCCAGGGTGGGCCGCTCATGCACGTCATCGCGGCGAAAGCGGTTGGATTTGGAGAGAACTTGAAGCCGACGTTTACGGAGTACGGCTTTGAAGTGATCGAGAACGCAAAGGCCCTAGCAGACGCCCTCATGGAGGACGGATTTAAGATTGTCAGTGGAGGCACGGATAACCACTTAATGCTGATCGACCTTCGGAACAAGGGGTTAACGGGTAAGGCGGCGCAGTTGGCTCTGGATCGAGCTTCGATAACGTGTAACAAGAACGCAGTTCCTTTTGACGACAAGTCGCCGCTGATTACTTCGGGCATTCGCCTCGGGACTCCGGCGATGACGACCCGAGGCATGGGGCGTTCTGAAATGCGAGAGGTTGCAAGCCTCATCTCGCGGGTGCTGCACAACATCGAGGATGAGTCAGTGATTGCTCAGGTACGTGGGGATGTGCATGCGCTTTGCGGGCGATTTCCGATTCACTAGTCTCGGGGCGCTGGGAGGACAAATCAGCGAAAGTGAGTTTTGCGACTAAATAATCCTCCCGGGAGTTCCCGGGGGGATTTGGTCAATGGGTTTGCCTTCGACGAGGTGGTGCGAGAGCTCTACTTCGACGACAACCTTGAGGCAGCATGGGAGCAGGGGTTGGAGCGGGGGCTTTCTCGGCTCGATATGCGATTTTACCGGCTGCTGGAGGCGGAGTACTTAACCCGGCAGCGAGCCCAGATTATGGAATTGCGGGCGGGGTTGACGTTTGAGTACAACCCGCATGAGCATGGGCTTCATCTGCATCACCATTCGGAATTGATCCGGAACGAATGCGAAGCGGTGGCGGCTCGGTTTGGATGGGATTTTCGGGAAGAAGCCCGAATCACTGTTCTCATTGCCGAGGTCGATGCTCCCTGGCACTACCACCGGGCGGGATACTGCATCGATAAATATCCGTTCGAGAAGATCTGCATTCCAGCTTCCTCATTACACCATGAGGGTGAGCTAAGGCACCTGATTCGGCATGAGTTCATGCATGCCATCACGATGAACCTCTGTAACGGACATGAGCCAGTCTGGTTAACGGAAGGGCTGTCGGTGTTTGTCGAGGGGACTGGTCCGACCGGTTACTGGCGACGGTTTCGGGACGGAGGCGCTGAATGGCGAGATCCGATGTATCTCAGCGGAGGGATCAAGGCGAATCGTTGGGGGAATTCGGTCGAGGCAATTCGCGAGGGGTATGAGCAGGCGAGCATCGTGGTGGCTCATCTGCACTCGTTAGGTGGGGACGCCAAGCTGGCTGAACTCATGAACCGAATTGGTGACGAAGGAGTTCGAAGTAACTTCTTTCGCAGTCTGTTGGGGCGGACGAGGACGGACGAGGCGTTACGTGCGGTGTTCGGACTATCCGAATCGCAGGCGTTTGCGAAGGCGCGAGATTGGCTGGCGAATGTGAAGTTGTGATCTTCGTCTCCCTTTCAATGACGCTTTACGACAGGTAGTCTCGTAAATACCATCATGAGATTTTCTCACATCCTTTCCTTGTTGGCCCTTGGCCTGGTCATCGGCTGTTCAGGCGGCGATTCGTCGAGTTCTTCTACCGCCTCCAAGGACGCGGGATCGGGTTCAGATTTTAAGGTCGCGCTCCTTACTCCGGGGCCGGTTAGCGATTCCGGTTGGAACGCGTTAGCCTACGATGGACTTCAGGCGATTAAGTCAGAGCAGGGGGCCGAGGTCAACAACCAAGAAGCCACCGGCGACCAGATTAAGGATGCGATGCGAACCTATGCTCAGCAGAATTACAACCTGGTGATTGGGCACGGTTACGAATACAACGCGGTGGAAGCGGAGGTGGCGAAAGACTTTCCGAACACGGTGTTTGTTTCAAGCTCGGGCGGGTTGAGTGGAGCGAACTATGGGGCGTTTCGGTTCTACCTTGAGCAGGGCTTCTACCTGGCCGGGATGATGGCGGCGGGAATGAGCAAGACCGGGGTGGTGGCAACGGTGGGGTTGGACGTTCCTTCTATCGTTTCGACCTTTAAAGGATTTGAAGCGGGCGCGCGGGCGGTGAATCCAAACATCAAGATCGTCAGCAAGATGGTCTCGCTCCCTGGCAATGATCCGGCGGAGTATAAGAAGGCGACGTTGGCGGCGATTGCCGAGAAGGCAGACTTCATCATTCATCAGGCTAATCAGGGTGCGCAGGCGGTCTTTAACGCGGCGAAAGAAAAGGGGGCATACGTCTTTGGATCCAATGCCGATCAGAACTCCAATGAGTCCGGCGTGGTGATTGGTTCCGCGGTAATCGTGGCGAAGCCTGCGTTCTTGGAATTGGCCAAAGAAGTCAAGGAGAAGACTTACAAGGGCGGGATTCAGCTCATAGGAATGGACAAGGGAGCGATTGACTTTGTGATCAATCCCGACATGACCAAGTTGGTTCCATCCGAACTGATCGCCAAGATAGAACAGGCAAAAGCGGATATCAAGCTTGGGAAGTTAACCGTCCCGAAGGACGATTTCTGACGTTTTGAGCGATCTTGTCGTCGAAAACCTTTCGAAGCGCTACGGATCCGTCCGGGCGCTTCGTGGCGTTTCGGCGACATTTATTCCAGGGGAAATCCACGCCGTCCTTGGCGAGAACGGGGCGGGTAAATCGACTCTGATGGGGGTCTTAGCTGGTTTCGTGACCCCTGATTCCGGATCGGTTTGCTATGGAGAAAAGCCTCTACCTCTGGGTTCTCCATTTGATTGCCGTCGGGCGGGCGTGGCGATGGTCCACCAACACTTCAAGCTTGTCCCTGACTTTACGGTTGAAGAAAACCTTGCCTTGGTCCGCTTGGATTCGCTCTATGGACGGTTGAGCCTGAGCGAATTGAGCGCGAAGGCGCTCACGCTCGCGGACGAATTGGGTTGGCATGTGGACGGCCAGGCGAAGGTTCGCGATTTGCCGGTGGGAGTTCAACAGCGAATCGAGATCATCAAGAATCTGGCAGATGATTCTCCGATTTTGATTTTGGACGAACCTACCGCAGTGCTTTCGCCGGATGAAACACGCGACTTGTTCCGCGTCTTGAGAAATTTGAAAGAGCGGGGGAAGACGATCATTTTGATTGCCCACAAGTTGAGCGAGGTGTTTGCGGTGGCGGACCGGGTGACGGTGCTACGGAAAGGCGAATTCGTTGCCTCGGCGGCAATCTTCGATACAGATGAGGCTCAATTGGCGACCTGGATGGTTGGTGAGCTTCCGGCGGAGATCAGGGCTTCCGCGAGTATGGGCGAAGGAGAAGGGTTGCGACTGGAGGGAGTCTGGGCGCTTGGGGACCGCGGCGAAGACGCGATTCGTGGACTCTCGCTCGAGATTGGACGGCGCGAGGTTCTGGGCATTGGCGGGGTGGATGGGAATGGGCAGGTCGAGCTAGCCGAACTTGCGGTGGGAGTTCGATCACTTTCGAAAGGTAAGCGGCTCTGGCAGGGGCGAGAGGTGAGCGAAGACCTTAGGATTGCGTATATTCCGCAGGATCGGCAGGGCGATGGGTTGGCGCTGGGGATGTCGATTCGCGACAACATGTTGATCGAGGGGCACCGCCGACCCGAGTTGGTTTCAGGACCCTTTCTGAGAAAGCAAGAAGTGCGGGCTTGGGCCGATGGGTTGGTGGAGCGATTTGGTATTAAGACGCCCAGCGCCAGTGAGCCGGTATCGAGCTTGAGCGGAGGCAATCAGCAGAAGGTTGTGGTGAGTCGTTCCCTGGATGTGACGCCTGACCTCTTGGTGTGTGTGAATCCAACACGGGGTTTGGATCTTCGCGCGGCGGACTTCGTGCATCGTCAGATCTTAGCGGCGAAGGAGGCGGGAGAGGCGGTACTGCTGATTAGCACCGATCTCGACGAGTTGGCGGCATTGGCAAATCGCACTCAGTTCTTGTCTCGTGGCGAACTCCGGGACGCGGGCGATGCTTCCTCGCTGGTGGGTGGATCGGCTTGAAAAA
>MKRX01000009.1:14208-18767 GCA_001898035.1 Armatimonadetes bacterium 55-13 | reverse complement strand
TGGGGCTGGGCGGGGCTAGCTCCGGTTTTGCTTTTGGCGGCAGTGCTGGGAGGAGCGTTTTGGGGCTGGCTTGCCGGGTGGCTCTACGTTCGTCGCGGGGTTGAAGTGGTGATCTCGACGATTCTCCTCAACTTTATCGCCATTCAGGGATTGGCTTATTTGGTGACTGGGCCTCTCCAGGAGAAGGCGGGCAAACTTCCTCGGACCGATCCGCTTTCTTCGGCCCAGGCGTTGCCGAAGTTCGATCCTCAGACGGATCTGCATTGGGGGATCTTTTTAGCGCTGGTCCTGCCGCTGATTGTGTTTATTTATCTCTATCGGACCCGCTCCGGATTCCGCCTGAGGGTGGTTGGGGAGAATGCGCGGGCGGCGCGAGCGAATCGGATCGATGCGCCGAAGGCGAGAGCGCTTTCGATGGCGCTCTCGGGCGCGCTTTGTGGTTTGGCGGGAGGGGTTGAGTATATGGGAGTGACCCAACAGTTGGCCCCGAGCTTTACGCAGAACTGGGGGTTCTTGGCGATTCCGGTCGCGCTCCTGGCAGGGCTCCATCCTCTGCTCGTGATGTTGAGTGCGCTTTACTTCGCGGCGATTTTGGCGGGGTCTCGAAACTTGGCGGGTTTTACTGCGGACGGAACGGTGCTGATCTACGTGGTTCAGGCGGCGGCTGTTCTGGGCTTTGTGGGGCTCAAGGCTTGGTCTGACCGTCGGCGCGTGGTGGTGGAGGCGTAAAACGATGGATTTTGCCTTCTTACTTGTAACAGCAGCCCCACTGATTTACGCCGCGCTAGGGGAAGTGATTGGGCAACGGTCTGGCGTTTTGAACATTGGCATCGAAGGGATGATGCTGGTGGGAGCTTTCTTTGGTTTCTTGGTGGCAGGGAAGACGGGGTCCTGGCCGCTGGGGTTTGGGATAGGGGCGGCTTGCGGACTTCTCTTGGCGATTATCTCCAGTGTGTTTACGGTGAAACTGGCGGCTGACCAGGTTGTGGTCGGAACGGCGATTAACTTCTTAGCACTGGGGGTGACGGGGCTGGGATTTCGGAGGGCTTACGGCCAATCCGGGCAGCTCTTGACCAGTCCAGAATTGCCGCGGATTTGGGGCATCGATCCGATGCTGGTTGTGGCGTTTCTCTTGATTCCTTTGGTTTGGTGGCTTATCCAGCGGACGAAATGGGGTTTGGCGCTCAGAGGATGCGGGGAGTATCCGGCGGCGGTGGAGACATCTGGATTCTCGGTGAATCGAATTCGCATTCAAGCGCTTCTATTTGGCGGAATGCTGGCGGGCCTGGGTGGAGCCTATTTGTCGCTTGCGGTCGCAGGCTCGTTCGCCGAAGGGATGACGGCGGGGCGAGGGTTTTTGGCGATAGCGCTGGTGACCTTTGGGCGGTGGCGGCCGATCTGGGTGGCATTGGCGGCACTGGCTTTGGGATACGCTCAATCTCTTCAATACAGCCTGCAGGGGCGTCCGATCTTTGGCGTGGTGATTCCGGCACAGATTTGGTTGGGATTGCCCTATGTGGTTTCTTTATTGGTTTTGATCTTTGTGGGAAGTGGAACGGTGACGCCGCAGGCGCTGGGGAAGCCGTATAGGAAAGAGGGATGAGCGATGGGCCGATGAAAGTAAGAATGACGCGCCGCGTCGCATTTTCTAGTGGTCACCGGTATTGGTTGACCTCCAAGTCAGATGAAGAGAATCGGGATCTCTTTGGCAGGTGGGCCTCGAAGTTCAACCATGGGCACAACTACGTTTTGGATGTAACGGTTGAGGGAGAAGTTGATCCACGAACCGGCATGGTGGTGAACATCAAGCGGATTGACGATGTTCTCCAGGAGAAGATTGTTCAGGCGTTTGATCAGAAGAGCCTTAACGATGAGGTGGACTACTTTGCCAAATGGGCGCCTTCAGTCGAGAACATTCTTACCTATGTTCAAGAGCTGCTCTCAGCTCCTGGAACTTTGCCAGGTGAGTGCGCTTTGGTGGCTCTAAAGTTGGAAGAGATGCCGACGTTTTATGGAGAGTTGGAATTGGGCGGAAAGATGAGTTTGACACGCGTTTATGAGTTTGCGGCCTCGCATCGGTTGCATAGCCCGGCGCTCTCCGATGAGGAGAACCTCGAATTGTTTGGGAAGTGTAATAACCCGGCGGGGCACGGGCATAACTATGTGCTGGAAGTGACCGTTGCCGGAGTCCCTGACCCGGTCACGGGAATGCTGACTGACTTAGGAGCGGTCGATGAGGTGGTTCGGCGCGAAGTTGTGGACCGGTATGACCACAAGAACTTGAATGAGGATCTGCCCGAGTTTGAAGGGAAGACCACGACGAGTGAGGTGGTGGCAGCGCAGATATTCTCCACGTTGAAGGGCAAAGTGCCAGGACAGTTGGCAAGGATTCGGCTGCATGAAACGGCGAGGAACAGTTTTGAGGTGAGCGCTTGACGAAGCGGATCTTGATTACGGGGGCTTCGAGCGGGATCGGGCGCGAGGCGGCGCTTGCGCTTGCGGGCAAGGGGCATGAGCTTTTGCTGTTGGGGCGGCGAGAGGATGCCTTGGCTTCCTTGATTGATGAGTGCAGGGAGGGGACCGCGGTTCCGTTCGATCTGGGAGATATTGAGGGGATTCCGGGACTTGTGTCGAGCCTGCGCGCGGATGGTCGATATCCGGTTTTGGTGAATTCGGCGGGGATCGGTGGATTCGGGTTGGCGGCGGAATTGGACTGGGCGGTGGTTGAGCAGCAGATTCGCATCAATCAACTGGCCCCTATGCGACTGACTCAAGCCATGCTTCCTTGGATGCTTGAGGCAGGCGGAGGACAAATTCTGAACGTCTTGAGTATTGCGGCGACGTCCGTGCTTGCGGGTTGTAGCGCTTATGGAACTTCGAAGGCGGCGCTTTTGATGTTTGGGAAGGTGGTGTCGGCCGAGTATCGGCGAAAGGGGATCAAGGTGACGAACTTGATGCCGGGAGCGACTGATACCCCGATTTGGGATGGATCAGAAGGGGGACCGGATCGGTCTCAAATGATTCCATCGGACGTGGTTGGGGCAACGATTGCGAATGTGATCGAACGACCACACACTCATAACATGGACGAGTTGGTGTTGATGCCCACTTTCGGCATTCTCTAAGGGGTGCCGAGGTTGCGACAGCCGTAGAAGGGAAGGTTCTCGACTTTGGGCGACTGTCCCTTGAGAAGAGCTTCGATGGCTTTCTGGGCGTAGGCTCCATCTTTGTCGTCACAGTACCGGGACGTGTTGTACGCTCCGACATAGGCGACTTTTCCCTGCCTATCCAAAACCACCGCGCCGGGAGCGGCCCAGACACCGTATTTGCGAGCCAGAGAGCCATCGGCATCGATCTGAATTTCGGAGGGCCGATCGGGAAGGGTGATCTCTTTTTTGGCGGAGACGGGGAGTTCTTCGACGCCTTCGATCACATGGATGAACTTGACTTTTTCGGCAGGGAATTGCCGCTGGATATCTTTGATGTGGTCGTCCATAAATCGGCTACAAGGGCAGTCCGGGTTCCAGAAGTTCAGAACGACGATTTTCTTTGAGTTCGGGTCAACATTGGTGGGAGCGCTCTTACCGAGGATAGATTTGGGATCGATACTGCCAGAGGGGCGTTCCACGGGGATAAAGAACTTAGCCCCGAGGAACCAGAATCCAGCGGCAACGAGCCCGATCCAACCCGTAAGAATGGCAAGGATTCTCATGTTAGGCGGCCAACTCCTCTGAATCGAGCGCCCGGTTCAGTCCATTGGCGAACGTGTCCAAGAACTCGTGTTGGTGGCTGAGGGCCGATTTGGTTTCGTCGGCGGATTTAATGGTGTTCTGGCTGAGGTCACTGATCTCCCCGACCACTAAACGAGCATCATCTGACTTGGCGCGCGACTCTTCGGCAAGAGAGACGCTCTCTTGGATTACTTCATCGAAGCGGGCGATGCCCTCCTCAATTTCAGAGGCGACACCAGCGGCGGCTTGGGCGGCTTGGGTCGTGGCGGCAGCGGCGCGCTCAATGGTGGCGGTTTCCCGGATCGCCGATTCACCGCTGGCGCGGACCACTTCGGCAACATGGTTGACAGATGCGACCTCTTCTACAACTTTGCCGACGGTGTTTTCGATGCTGACAAGGCACTCGTTGATGCTTTGGCTGAGACCTGCTTGCTTGTCATTACCTTGCATCGCGGTGAGTGCTGTTTCGATCTGGTGGACCATGGTGGTCACGAGCGTTTCGATGTTTTTGGTTGAATCGGCCGAACGTTCCGCAAGTTTGCGGACTTCATCGGCGACCACGGCAAATCCCTTACCGGATTCACCGGCACGAGCCGCTTCAATGGCGGCGTTGAGGGCGAGCAAGTTGGTTTGATCGGCGATTTCGCGAATCGATTGGAGGATCGCGCGAACGCTTTGAGTTTGCTCGCCGAGTTGGTTCACGGCTTGGGCAGAGATCGAGACGTGCTGGGACAAGTCGGCACGTTGCTTGGAGGCAAATTCGAGGGCGTTTTCAGCTTGGGACCGGACGCTTTCAATTCTCGTGGTGGCTTCTTTTAGGCTGTCAAT
>MKRX01000009.1:0-14199 GCA_001898035.1 Armatimonadetes bacterium 55-13 | reverse complement strand
TGTCTCGGACTTCCATCGTGCGATCATGGAGGGTGCGGATGCCTTCTCGCATTTTGCGGGAGATGGAGCCTTGGTCCACGGCGCCCTGTTCGATTCGCTCGGCGACGGATGCGAGGTCGTCTAGAAGGGAGTTCGCGCGGATGGAGTACTTGACTTGTTCGTGGGCATCTTCGGCGAATTTCTTTGCGTATTCGAGCGCGGATTCTGAAAGGGCGCCGGCGTTTTGGACCTTAGTGAGGAGGTCGGCCATGATGGCGTCGATTTCGCCCGAGCCATCGACACCTTTCTCGCCGAGGGCGAGACTGACGGCGGTTAGTTTTTCCGCTTGAACCCAGTCGGAACGTCCTTGAATGGCAAGGGGGATCAAAACAATGGTCTCGAAGACGACGAACAGGGCATGAATGATCGTCAACGCGAGCGCGTTTATGCTGGTGGTGTAGAGGAACACCGGAGCATTTGCGTACTGGAGCAGCGCAAATGAGAGGTGATGAACGGCGATGACCGCGGCCGAACAAACGATGACTCGCCAGTCACGATAAACGAGGCTGAAAGCCAGCGCGCAGAAGACGTGGAAATGCATTTCTGTCATGCCACGAGCCTGCTGGATGAAGAGGGCGGAGTAGATCATGAGCGCCGAGCCGGTGGCGCACTTAGTCAGGATGCTGTGGGGCTGGCTGCGCATCAACATGATCGGAGCTAGCGTAGTAGGTAACCCGATGATCAGGGCTTCCGCGAATGTCCGGTGCCAGAAAGCGAGGGCAAGACTGAGAACGAAGTGGCACCAAAGCAAAACCGTCATGCTTCGATGCACTTTCAATTCAGCCGATTTAATTGTAAACAGCGTCGACGCAACCATAGATTCACACAACCAACAGGAATTTAATCGGTAAATCTGACGGCCTTGATTACCGGAAAACTGCGCTGTTGAGGGCAAGGATTGGGAGGCTGGATTTGACCTGTTGTAAGATATGGTTAAGAAAATGGCTCTTAACCGAAACTTCCTGAAGCGATTGGACAGAGTCTATACGTCTTGAAGAGCTAGGATATGGTTCCCCACGGCGAAATCCGAATCGGCCATCTTGTTCAGCCCCCTGAGTGGAGCGACACGATAATACGCCTGATACCGCCGGTTTGCCGCGGAGGCTCGCACACGTCTGTGTGCGAGCCTCTTTTCGTTTTTGGGGGACTAAATCTAGCCTAGGAGTAAAAAGTAAGTGTCGAGTCACGAAGTTCTTGTTCTGAACAGCAACTACGAACCGCTAAACGTGTGCAACATGCGCCGAGCGGTCGCGCTCTTGTTGCTCGGTAAAGCCGAGGTATTGCAGCAGCGTGCGAATCCGCTTTCGACGGTGCGAGGCGTACAATCGGCGCCATCGGTCCTAAAGATGCGGTATCAGGTTCGGCGACCGATGCCTCAGCTTCGACTCTCTCGTCATTCGATCCTGGCCCGAGACAATTACACTTGCCAATATTGTGGCTCTCGGAAGGATTTGACGATTGATCACGTGCTCCCTCGATGGACGGGAGGCCCCCACACGTGGGACAACCTGGTGGCTTGTTGCCGACGATGCAACCTGAAGAAGGGTGACAAGACGCCGGCACAGGCCCACATGAAATTGGCGCGAAAGCCCAAGCGGCCCCACTTCATCCCTTACCTTTCACTGCCGCTCTATTTGAAGGCGCAAGGAAAGGACGAATGGCGGATGTATCTCCCATTCTTTGAGGAGTTTTCTTTCGAAGAAACCTTGCACTAGTGAGGATTGGCCCCAGCGTTTTAGGTTGCTGGGGCCTTTTTATGTGTGTCGTTTGGGACCAATGGGGAAACAACGAAACGTGGTCAAAGTTTGCGCTTCATAGCGCATAGGTAAAAGGGAAGGAATCAAGTACAAATCCGGTACACTTTGCCTTTCCGGGAGAGATCGATTAGAATGCAGGCAAATAACCATCCACGGAAGGAAGGTTCACGATGAATGTTTTTCAAATTTCAGGCGGCCGCCAGTTAGTTGGAACCGTCGATGTTGGTGGTAGTAAGAACACGGCCCTGGCAATTATGTCAGCGGTTGTATTGGCCCCAGGCAAGACCGTTCTGACGAATGTGCCCAATTTGTCAGATACTCGAATTAAGGCAAATCTGCTGGAGAGGTTTGGCGCTCACGTCGTCTGGGATGGCAATACGCTGGAGATTGACTGCAGCGAGATGTATCAAGGCGAGGCAGATGAAGAGTCTGTACGCGCGATCCGGACCTCTTTTTACTTGCTTGGTCCGTTGATGGCCCGAATTGGGCATGTCACTCTTCCTGCACCGGGTGGATGCAAGATCGGCGCCCGCCCTGTCGATTTTCATATTAAGGGTCTGCGGGCCCTTGGGGCCGATGTTGCTCTTAATGGTGGCGAATACGTCGTTTCCACAAAAGGATTGCGAGGGGCTGAGATCTATCTCGACTTCCCAAGCGCAGGGGCCACGCAGCATCTCATGTCCACCGCGGTTTTAGCTCAGGGCGTGACGATCATCAAGAACGCGGCGATCGAGCCCGAGGTGACGGCGCTGGCTTCCTTCTTGAATCGGATGGGAGCACGGGTTGAAGGTGCGGGTACGAGCACGATCACGATCATGGGCGTGGAAAAGCTGAATGCCTGTGAATTCCGTATTCCAGCAGACCGCATGCAGGCAGGTACGTACTTGCTGGCGGGCGCGATTACGGGTGGCGACGTGACGGTACGAGGCATTCTTCCCGAAGAACAGACGGCAGTGGTCAACAAACTGCGAGAAGCGGGAGCGGATGTAGATGAAGGGCCAGATTGGGTTCGAGCTTCCGTCAGCAAGCGTCTTAAGGGTATCAACGTCAAGACCATGCCTCATCCCGGTTTTCCCACCGACATGCAGCAGCCGATGGCCGCGGTGCTCTGTTTAGCCGAGGGCACGAGCGTGGTCGAAGAGACAATATACGAGAGTCGAATTGGGCACATCCAAGAATTGAATCGAATGGGAGCGAACATTCGTTCGCAAGGCCGCACGGCGATGATTGAGGGCGTGAACGGACTCCGTGGAGCGATCGTTGAGGCCAGCGATCTTCGGGCTGGAGCGGCACTGGTTCTCGCCGGGCTTGCCGCCAAGGGAGAAACAACCGTTAAGAACATTCACTTTATCGACCGAGGCTATGAGGCGTTTGAAAAGACGCTCGCTGAGCTGGGCGCTAAGATCCAGCGCGTTCATGCACCGGATTTGGACGGAAGCATGTCCAACGTGGACAGCGAATGAGACTGGCCCCAGAAATTGGAATTGACCTAGGAACGGCGAATATTCTCGTCTTTCGACGAGGCAAGGGGATCGTTCTCGCAGAGCCAACGGTCGTTGCGATCAGCAACCAAGCCGGAAAGGTTTTAGCGGTTGGTAACGAAGCGCGCGACATGCTCGGCAGGACGCCGGGAAATATCAGCGCGATTCGACCTCTCAAGGACGGCGTTATTGCGGATTACACCACTACGCTCAAGATGTTGGAATACATCTTGGACAAGACCTGCGGTACTCGGCGATTGTTTCGACCGACGACCCTTGTCTGTGTTCCAAGCGGCGTGACGAACGTTGAGCGCCGAGCGGTTATTCAGGCGGCCAAGGAAGCAGGCGCGGGTGTGGCAATGACCATCGAAGAACCGATGGCGGCGGCGATTGGAGCGGGGCTTCCCATTGCGTCTCCCGGCGGGAACATGGTGGTCGATATTGGTGGTGGTACGACCGATATCGCGGTGATTAGCTTGGGTGGGATCGTTTTGTCGCACAGCCTACGCGTGGGGGGTAACAAGTTTGACGAAGCGATTATTCGGCATATTCGCAACGCTTATAACTTGATGATTGGCGACCCGACGGCGGAAGAGATCAAGATCAAGATTGGATCGGCGTTTCCGCTTCCGCAAGAGCTACGCATGGACATTCGCGGTCGTGACTTGGTGGCAGGTCTGCCCAAGACGGTCGAGATTTCCAGCGAAGAAGTTCGCGAAGCTCTGAACGAGCCCGTTCGACAGATTGCAGAGAAGCTTTGCAGCGTCTTGGAAGAAACTCCTCCGGAATTAGGCAGCGATATTATTGAAAGAGGGATTACACTGACGGGTGGTGGAGCCCTTTTGCGCGGACTGGATAGACTTTTGCACAGTGTGACCGATATACCTGTTAGAGTTGCGGAGAACGCACTCAACTGTGTTGCGGTTGGAACTGGGCGGGCGCTTGAGGAACTTGACGCGATTCGACAGAGCGGCGCCGTAACCACCATTTAGGTCTGCAAGCTATGAGAAAATTGATCCCCTTCCTATTCGCGATTTCGGTCGCCGCCTTTGCCGTGGCTCAGCACGAAGGCGACAAGCCGAGTTTTAAGCGGAACAACGTGGTGGGGGTTGATGGCAAGAGCACCGTGACTCAGGCCGATGCGTTCGCGGTATTTACTCAAGCTCGTAAGGCGATTGTGGCGGCGCGAATCGCAAAGTTGACCACCAAGCCCACGATTGCAAAAAGCGGACAGCCGGTTTCCCGAGATCAAATCATTTTGGAGATGATGAAGATCTTGAACGAATCCAAGACGGCGGTGAAGTTTGTGCCCAAGCCGGTGAAGTTTGATCCGGCGGTATTCAAGACAGGATCGGCAGGCGCCAAAGCCGCGTTGGCGAAGCTTGTCAAATGGGGAATGGTGGCTCCGGTAGGTGTCTTAGCCACAGGGCCCAAAGCTACGCTGTCGATCGACGAGTTTGGCGAT
The DNA here is from genome assembly GCA_001898035.1 of Armatimonadetes bacterium 55-13. Classification (GTDB taxonomy): domain Bacteria; phylum Armatimonadota; class Fimbriimonadia; order Fimbriimonadales; family Fimbriimonadaceae; genus 55-13. The sequence continues at coordinate 9,457 of MKRX01000009.1, read as the reverse complement.
GCGTTGGGATTTTTTCTCTCTCGTTACTCAGATGTGACCCACATGCCGAGCACGAAGTGGAGCCCGTTCCTGCAGCCGATCGACTAAAGAACTTGGGTGACCTTTCGGACGCCGGGGACCAGCTGTTTGAGTTGAGTCTCAATTCCTTGTCGTAGAGTGATGTCCGAGAGCGGACAGCCGTTGCAGGCGCCGTTGAGCTTGATCTTGACGTCGCCTTCGTCGCTTACGCCCACCAGTTGGATTTCTCCGCCGTGGGAACGGGCGTAGGCTTGGACGTCGGTGATGGCGTCTTTCACTTCCCGGAAGAGGGGACCTGCTTCAGCAGGATCGACCTCATCTTTCTTGAACCATTTCAAAAACGCCTTCATTAATCATCTTCCTTTGCTCAGAGTCGGCGAACCCAGAGTTGCATGTTCGTCCGACCTCGGTTGTTCCATGCATAGTATGGAATGAACTTGCCGGTTCCTTCGTTATAATCCACCGAGTCAGGTTCGCTGTAGAGCTGATCCGATAGGTATCCCGCCTCATAGACGATGGGGAGGGAGAGCGTGGTGATGCCTTCCAGCATCTTTTCTTTTTGGATTTCGATTTCAGCTTCAACATCCACGGCGAGGCGCTGAGGAGCGACTTTATTGTCGTGTTCTTCAGCGGTGTAGATCAGAGGGCCATAAGAGAGGGCAACACGACCAAGGTTGTCCATGACTCGCGGATCGGCGGCGATCCACTTCGGCTTCAGTTCGATTTCGAATTTGGCGGTATCTCCGGGCTTCCAGAGTTTCTCGATGACGATATAGCCGTCATGGTATTCGGCTTCCGACTCGAGCCCGGGGATGTCGGTATTGACATCATCGGCCCAATCGGGAATTCGGAAACGAAGCGTGGCTTTGACGGGCTTTTCTGGGGTGATGGTTAGTTTGAATTCGCCGGACCAGGGGTAGTTGGATTCGGCCGTGAGCGTGGTCTTGATACCGTCAAGGGTCGTCGTCGCCTCAAAGCCGATTGGGAGGTGGATATTGAGGCTCTTTTCGTCAACTGTCAACGCGTAGTTTGAAATTGAGCCAATGAGACGAGCAATGTTTGGTGGGCAGCACGCACACGTGAACCACGGGGTGCGCTCATGACTTCCTCGGCTTTCTAGAGGGTTGGCATAGAAGTACTTCTCGGTATCCAGCGAGATGCCGGAAAGAGCGCCATTGTAAATGGCTCGCTCCATGATGTCGGCATACTCGGAGTTTCCGGTGAGGGCCAGGAGCTTCTGCGCCCACATGGCCAGGCCGACGGCGGCGCAGGTTTCCGCATAGGCGCTGAGGTTTGGGAGGTCGTAGTCAGTGGTGAATCCTTCATTGCTGGCGCTGGGGCCGATGCCGCCGGTGACGTACATTCGGCTCTTCGTGAGGTTGTCCCAACACTTTTCAATGGCGGCGCGGAGATCGGCATCTTGGTCTTCACCCGCGATCTCGGCGGCGGCGATGTAGAGATACATTGCCCGTACGGCGTGACCGACGACTTCCGTGTGCTCTCGGATAGGGGCGTGGTCTTGAGCGTATTCGCCCGAGTATTGGTCGCCTTTGAAGAGGAGATTGTATGCGCCGGAGAGGGTCTGGGCTTCCGGGTCAGCTTTTTCGGCTTCGAACACGGAAGGGCGCTGGCCGCGTTCTTCAACCATCCACCGGGCGAGGGTTGCGTACTTGGACTCGCCGGTCGCATGGGCGAGGCGGAGAAGAGCAAGTTCGATTTCCTCGTGACCGCAATAGGCACGTCGTTTTTCCGGGCCGAAAAGGTCGAGAAGGTGATCGGCGAATTTGATCGAGACCTCAAGAAGGCGGCGGTCGTTGAGGCTCTCGTAGAGAGCGACACCGGCTTCTAAGAGATGGCCGCCGCAGTACATTTCGTGGAGCATGCTAAGGTTGCGCCACTTGAGATCGGGGTGTTTCAACTGGAAAAAGGTGTTGATGTACCCGGAGGGTTCTTGAGCGGATTGGATCAGGCTGATCGCGTGGTCCAACTCGGATTGGAGCTGGGGGTTCGGGTGATTGGCCAGCGTATAAGCGGCGGCTTCCGCCCACTTGTAAACATCGCTATCGTTGAAATAGAGGCCATCGAACTCGCCTGACTGATTGGCAGCGTTCTCAAAGTTGCGCAGGCGGTTGGTTTCGACGAGCTTCCGGTATTGGGCGGAGAGGCCCTTGGTAGAGAGGGCGGATTGCCAGCGGGACCAGAAGGGGTCGGTGACCTTGATCTGCTTGAGAGGAAGACTGCGCAAGAAGCGGCTCGAGGGCATTCGCTCATGGTACCGACTCCGGCGCTTGGATTTTGAAGGGTGGTGGAGCGTGATCCAGCGGCGGTGAAATAAGTAGACTGCGCGCGTATGTTTGGGCTTCTGGTGGGACTCACGATGCAGACGAGCGGATGGACGGCGCAGTGGATCACAACGCCTACGGCGAAATCTCCTTTGGTCGAAGCGAAGTGGATTTGGCGCGGGGCGGCGACGGCCAAGGATGCACCGGTGGGGGAAGCGTGGTTCCGAAAAAAGTTTGACCTTGGCGCGGTGAATTCTGCGGCGAGCCTTCGGGTGACGGCAGATAACTCGGCGGAGGTTTGGCTCAATGGGAAGTCCGTAGGGAAGGCGGAGGATTGGTCAAAGGTGAATCGCTTCGCAGTTGGCAGGTTGCTCAGAAAGGGGACCAACGAGATTTTGGTCAAGGCCGTCAACGGCGTTGGTCCAGTGGGTGGAAATCCGGGCGGTCTGATCTTAGCCTTGGAGTCGGGTGAGACGGTGGTTCGGACAGATGCAAGTTGGCAGGCAGCGGCGAGCCGCGACTTCATCGGGGCTTTGACGGCAACGGTGGTTGGGCCTTCTGATACGGATCCCTGGCATTTGAACGATCAGGATTTGACCCCACCCGATATGCGGAAAGAGTTCACGTTGGGGGCGGGGGTTCGGAAGGCGGTTGTGAAGGTGATCGGTCTAGGCGACTACGAACTCCGTTTGAATGGGAGGGTTGTTGGGAATTCCGTAATGAATCAAGCGTGGTCGCAATTCGACAAGGCGCTTTACTGGCGGGAGTTCGATGTCACGGAACTGCTCAAGAAGGGTGAGAATGCGTTTGGGGTGACCCTTGGAAGTTCGTTCTGGTACGTGGTCAATCCGGGGCCGGGGCGCTATTACAAGGGAGACATGGTGACGTTCTTTGGAAAGGACGCACCATTCCTTCTTCGACTGCAATGCGATGTTGAGCTAGTAGACGGTCGTCATGTGCGACTGGGCACGGACCAGTCTTGGGCATGGCGACCAAGTGCCTTGACTTACTCTCACGTTTACGGCGGCGAAAATTACGATGCTCGTCGCGAGCAGAGCGGCTGGGATCGGGCGGAGTTTGCGGGTAAAGGTTGGAACCGCGTGGCTTTGGCTCCCGATCCAAAAGTTGAATTGCGGCGGCAGAATTGGCCGGGAATTACCGTTCACGAAAAGTTTAAGCCGGTTAAGTGGATCAAGCGGGAGCCGGGGCGGTGGTCCGTAGACTTTGGACAAAACTGCTCGGGAATGGTTCGGATGAAGCTCCGCGGCAAGGCTGGGCAGGAAGTGGTGGCGACACCCTCCGAAGTGATGACCGAGGCAGGCGAGGTCCAGCAGCTCAATCTATGGGGCGCGCATGCCTTTTGCTCGTACATTTTAAACGGGTTGGGAGTGGAAGATTGGCGGTGGAAGTTCTGGTACCACGGCTTTCGCTACGTAGATGTCCTGGGCGCAGTTCCGGCTGGCAAGCCGAACACCAAGGGGTTTCCGGTCATCGAGTCGATAGAACTGGACCATATTCGGGCAAACAATCCGACGGCGGGAGAGTTTGAATGCTCTTCTCAGCTCTTCGAGAAGACCCATTCACTGATCGATTGGGCGATGCGCTCGAACATGATGCAGGTGATGAGCGACTGCCCTCACCGCGAGAAGGCGGGGTGGCTGGAGTGCTCTTATCTGTTGGCCCGGACATTTAGCTATCGGTACGACTGCGGAGCTTGGCTACGGAAAATTGAGGCGGATATTCGGGATGCGCAACTGCCGAGTGGGCAGATTTGTACGGTCGCGCCGATGGTCTTGCAGCGACCGCCGACGGATGCGTTTGCCTACACCGTGGAGTGGGGGGCAGCAGGTGTTTTTCTCCCGTGGCACCTGTACGAGTGGTACGGCGACAGGGCGACGTTAGAGGCGAGTTACTCCAGCATGAAGCGGTTTACCGATAGCGTTGGAACCCTGGCGAAGGATTACATTGCACCCGCGGGGCTTGGGGATTGGTACGACTATGGGCATGGCAAGGGACCCGGACCGAGTCGGTTTACGCCCCAGGACCTGTCCTCCACGGCGACTTATGCGATGTGCGTGAGGACCCTTATCGATTCGGCAAAAGTCTTGGGACATCCCGAGGATGTGGCGAAGTATGAGGCGTTGTTTGGGAAGATCCAAGAAGCGTTCCTCGCGAAGTTCTATGATGCCTCTAAGAAGACACTGACGAATCACGGGAGTCCGCAGGCCGGACATGCAATGGCGTTGGAGGCGGGACTGATTCCTGAGGGCGACCGGGCAGCGGTTCTGCAGGGAATCTTGGACGACTTGGAGAAGCGGGGTTACCAGCAGACCCCGGGGGACATTGGCCATCTGTATTTCATTCGCGCGCTTGCTCACGCGGGGCGAAGTGATGTCCTGCATAAGGTGTACTCACGCACCGGACTGGGAAGCTATGGCGGGATCTTGGCGAAGGGGCTGACAACCCTGCCGGAGACCTGGGACGCGATTACCGTGGGAAGTAACTCCTTGAATCACTGCATGTTGGGTCATGCCATGGAGTGGTTTTATGGGTGGGTGCTTGGGATTCGGCAGGCGGATCGCTCGGTTGCCTGGGCAAGAACCTTGGTCGCGCCGGAGATTGGGGAATTGACGTCAGCCAAGGGGAAGGTGACGACTCCGCACGGGGAGATCTCGGTGGAATGGACCCGTAAGGGCGACAACTTTGAGATGACGGTCTCGGTTCCTAAGGGAGTCAAGGCGATATTGACACTACCTTGGTCGGGCGAGACGAAACTCGATGGTCGGATGGCGGAGACAAAGGCCGGTCCGTTTGGAAGACCGGCCTACGAAGTGGGCGAGGGAACCTGGAAGGTCTCCTGCCGTCGCTAGATTCCTTTGAAGGGGCTTTGGCTGAAGTAGAAGTTGAAGTCTTTGATTCGGCCATTGGCTCCTTCTTGGCGAGGGAGGAGTTTGACTCCCCCTACCTTGTAGGATTTGCCGAGATCGAGAACAACCGAGTGGGGATGCTTGGCCGCCTTTGCGCCCTGCCATTGGGTGTGCCAGATGGTGGTGGGTTGGAGGTCAATGAGGTTGGCGGCGGAGCCGTTTTCACCATTGATCTCCTCGCTGTCCGCATAGAGGACTTTGAAGTCAGTGCGGGGGATTTCGTTTCCGTTCTCGTCGAGAATCCAGAGCTCAGCGAGGGCGGTCCACTGGTCGCCACCTTGGGAATTGAGCGCTTCCAGGCAGAAGTAGCGAGCATCGACCGGATTGTCTAGCATTACGGTTTGCGCCTTTGTTCCTTCGGGTAGGGAGCCCGACTTTGTCGGTTTGAGTCCCGTAAGGTTGAGGTCTTGACCAGGTTTTCTGAGCAGTCGGCTGTAGTCGATGGCGACTTCGTCGAGGATGGGTTCGTTTAGTCCCTCGATAGTTGGGTTTTTTACCTTCCCACTGTCTTCAAGCACGACAATTTTGTTTTTGCCCTTGTTCAGCCAGACGCCAGGGAGATAAAGGGTTTGCTGGGGACCGATTCGCCAAAAGCGGCCCAGGTTCTTGCCGTTCACCCAGACGAAGCCCTTGGTAAAGTTTCGGAGATCGAGGAAGGTATCTCCGGGTTCGGAGACTTCCAGATCCCCGAAGTACCACAGTGGCTCTTTGAGCGCGATGGCGACGGGGGAGAGATTCTTAGGGGGCGCGGAGAGGGGGAGGCGGTAGTGCTCCCAATTCTTGAGTTCGGTGGTTCCGAGTTTTACGGAGCCTTGGAGTCCCTTGCGCTCCGTTGGGATGAGTCCGCCAAAGTTCACCCGAGACAGGGACTCCACCATGACATCAAGGGTGGCGCCCGCCTTTGGAACTTCGATGGTGATGGTTCGCTCTTGCTTTCGGCGGTCGAGTACGCCCTGGTTGACTCCATCCACGAGGACGATCGCGTAGTCGTGGAGCTTGTCGAATGTGAGGGTTTGCTTGCCGGCGGTGGGAAGCGTCGTTCGGTAGAGGACGATGCCGTACGATTGATCCAGATCTTCGAAGGTCTTGACGCTTTCACTCTTCACCGGGGTGGGGAGGGAACTGCGGAGCGGAGAAGACTGGGTGAGCTTAGTCTTGGCAATGGTGATGGGGGCGGGCATGGCGGGGATCTCGGGGAGCTTTTCGCCCGTCGCCTTTGCGATGGTATCCCGGAACGCCATGTACTTAGGGGTCACCCGGCCGGACTCATTGAGGGCGGAGTCGTAGTCGTAGCTGGTGATGTCGACGTTATAGTCGTTGCTTCCCCCGTTTGAGCCCTGCATAAACCCAAAGTTAGTGCCGCCGTGGAACATGTAGACGTTGAAGCTAACACCGTTTTCCAGGCACCACTCCATGTCTTTGACGTTGTTTTGGATGTTTGACCCGGCGTGTTGCTTGCCCCAGTGATCGAACCAGCCAGCCCAGAATTCGCCGATCATGCGCGGAACTCCGGTGCGGAATTTGGCGAGTTCAGCGAAGGCGTTGGGGGCTCCGCCACCAAAGTTGATGGTGGGGGTGAGGTCAGGGAGAGTGCCGCCCTTAAGCATGCTTTGACTGGGGCCATCTGAGGTGAATAGCGTGCAGTCGAAACCGGAGCGCTTCATCATGTCCCGGATGGCGGCCATGTAGACATGGTCTGAGCCGTAGCTACCGTACTCGTTCTCGACCTGGGCCATGATGATGGGACCACCGTTCTTCATGAGATATGGTTTGATCACATCGCCGACCTTCTTCATGTAGGTCTCAGTAATCTTCAGGAACTTGGCGTCGTTGCTCCGGATGGTCATGGAGCGGTCTTTGAGGAGCCAAGCAGGGAAGCCACCGAGGTCCCATTCGGTACAGATATAGGGACCGGGGCGGACGATGACGAAGAGGCCCTCTTCGCCAGCTATCTTGATGAACTGTCCCAGATCGTTGTCACCCTGGAAGTCCCACTTGCCTTCGGTTGGTTCGTGGAGATTCCAGAACACATAGGTGCAAATGGTGTTCAGTCCCATGGCCTTGGCCATCTTGAGTCGAGATCGCCAGTATTGGTGAGGAATTCGCGGATAGTGAATCTCTCCCGACCGAATCAGGAACGGTTTACCATCGAGCATGAAGTGCTCGCCCTGGACCGAGAACGTGTGGTGGGTGGCTTGAGCAGACATAGAAAGAGTGAGTGCAGCTAGCGCGGCAAGCATTTGAACACCTTAGCCCCAGCGACTAAATAATATCTAACTCCCGCGTGAAGCGGAGCATGGCCCTGGAAGCGCAAGTGGGGATTATATCTTTAGGAGTCATAAAGATATGTGGAAATTTGTGACTTGTGATGGGTGATTCGATTTCAGGGTGAAGTCAGCCGGCGTAGGAAGATTGAAGTGACTTCCGTGAAGAGCTTTTGTTGAGTTAGGCGGTCGATGGTGGGTTTTCCGTTGCCAAATTGACCGGAGTAGTAGCCGAATTGAGCGTGATTTCCTCCTTTGACCTCCAGCCATTGGGTTTGTTTGGGCAGGCGATCGGCGTTGGCTCTGGCTCTCGCGTACGGCGCGATGCCGTCTTGGGTCGCCCAGATCTTGAGGACGGGGCACTTGAGGTTGACGAGGGAAAAATCTCGGGGGTGGGTGGTGGCACAGAGGATCAGACCGTTGAGCTTTTCGGGGTGCTCGTGAGCGTACTGGGCGGCGATGGCAGCGCCGAGGGAGTGGCCTCCGACGACCACGTGCTTTTGAGCTTTGGCGACAGAGGAGATCAGGTTCACTCCATCTCGTTTTTGGGCTTCGAGGTCAGGATATTGGGCGCCCAGCTTGACTACATAGACTCGATATCCCGTCTTGGCGAGGGTATGCGCGTAGGGCGCGTAGGCAGTGGGTTCCACCATTCCTCCTGGACAGAAAATGTAAGTGATGGATCTTGGAGATTTGGTGGGGGCGAAGAGGTAGGCGGCTTTGCTCTGGGAAACGTGGACGGATGGACTGGACTTGAGAATGGCCGAATCAACTCCCTCGGCCGGATAGCGGTAGGTTTGATATGCAAGGGCAAGGTAGGGGGCCAGCATTTAGGGAAGTCTACGGACTGGGTTCGTTTAGGTTGCGTAGCTGAACGCGAGTCACGACGAAAAAGGGAAGGGTGGCCCGTAGTTTGAATCCGACCCGTTCATAGAGCCTGCGGGCGGTTTTGTTGTCGAATTCCGTGTGGAGGAAGGGACGGTTGCCTTGGGATTGGATGTGGCGGACCAAGTGGAGGGTAAGCCGGCTGGCGTAGCCTTTGCCTCGGTGGTCGGGGTGCGTGCAGACTGCGCTGATTTCTTGGTGGCCTTCGAACGCCATGCGGATTCCGGCCATGGCGCAGAGTTGGTCGCCTTGGAAGATGCCGAAGTAGTCGCCAAGCTCGGCGGTGCCCTTTCGGAAGTAGGCGGGATAGACGAGAGCGGTGAGTTCTAGCATCTTGGGCAGGTCTTCCGCAGTCAGGAGGACTGCCTCGGGTTCAGCTTCGGGGAGGGGGCCATCCCAGGCGTACTGGGCGAGGTCGAAGTTCTTCTGAATCTCCCAGCCTTCCCAGGTGCTTGGGGTTACGTTGACCATGCCAACGGTTTCGCCAGTTTGGACGAGGGTGTTCAGGTCGGCGCTCGCTTCCGAAGTGGGGATGGCGGCGAACGGCGCGACTTCTGCCGGGTAGCGGACGGCTTGGCCGTGGGTTAGGGCCAAGTCGGCATGGCGGGAGGTGAGGGATTGCCAGATGGGGTTATCGAGCGGGGAAAGCACCGGTCTATTTTGCTCGAAGGACTTCCATTTGCGTATTGGAAGCCTCGGACTTGGGGAGTAATTGGTGCCCAGGAGCTTTTGGGCTTAGATTCAAATCAGGTTCAAAATCGTAGCCCGATTACGACAAGGTTCTGTCGTCAGAATGGCAGACGCTTGTTTCAAATTAACTAACATCATCGGACCGTCACGGTTTGTTCTTTCTGTTCTTCGAAAGAAGCTCTAGCTTTCTCCCAGTACTTGCGCATCCATTCACGCTTCGGTTCATCCTTGGCCTGAGAGTAACCCGCTGTATTCCCTCTCTTTGCCTTTCCCGCAAATTCCTCCACAACTCGCATTGGGGCTACAACTTCGTTCTCCATGATGCTGATGTGAGCTGCCCCCGCTTTGAGGCACATTTTTAAGAGTAGAGTTTCTCCTTCATTCTAGTTTG
>MKRX01000008.1 GCA_001898035.1 Armatimonadetes bacterium 55-13 | reverse complement strand
CCTCGCTGAACCTGGATTTCTTCATAAGTCTCCTAACAGGAAACTCTACTATTTCAATCGATCCTCATTCTGGGGGGGCAGGTCAACAGCAGTGATCGACGTGATAAGCCTCCGTCGGCGTGTTAAGTTCAATCTTGGGAAAGAAATGATCCTGCGGAAGTGGAACCACGGAGCTACTGAAAGTAGACTCACTGAAATATAGACTTATGAAGTCGGTCCATGGGAAAGGCGGATAGGCAAAGGCGGGGCTCGGCTTTATACTAGGGGCATTCATGACTTCCCTTGCTGCGATTCCGCTCCTATCCCTTGCCTTTGCTGCCCCTCAAGAGATTTCTGGAGGTGTGCTCAAGCTTGAGCAGGCCGCTTATGATGTGCAGTTTTATGACATCTCCTTGAAAGTCGATCCGGTCGGGAAGACGATTTCTGGGGTGACGGTGATGGACGCCAAGACGGTGATTCCGACGGCGAGCATCTTGCTGGACCTGGATGATCCCTATTCGGTCAGTAAGATCACAGATGGGAAGAATGCGCTTCGGTTCGACCGCCTCCCCGGCATGATCCGCGTCTACTTCCCCCTTTCCAAGCAGCCCGGCGAGCCCATTCACACCGTCACCACGTACGCTGGCCCTCCCCATGTCGCCAAGAACGCCCCCTGGGACGGCGGCATCATGTGGTCCAAAACACCCAGCGGCGCGGACTGGATCGCCGTCGCCCTGCAAGGCGCGGGCGCGGACCTGCTCTTCCCTTGCAAAGATCACCCCTCCGACCGACCGAACGAAGCCACCATGCGAATCACCGTCCCCGACCCCCTAATGGCCGTCGGACCGGGCAAACTGGAAAAGACCGAGCGCAACGCCGACAAGACCTCGACCTACGTCTGGCACATGCCCCTGCCCATCAACAACTACTCATTGGTCTTCAACGCCGCCCCCTACGCCCAGGTGAAAGACTCCGCCAAATCCGTAGCCGGACAAACCATCCCCATCACCTACTACGTCCTTCCCGAAAACAAAGACAAAGCGCCCAAGCTCATCGAAGAGCAAAAGAAGTACCTGGCCTTCATGGAGAAATACTGCGGCCCCTACCCATTCCGCACCGTAAAACTCGGCATCGTGGAAACTCCCCACCTCGGCATGGAACACTCGACCGCCGTCGCCTACGGCAACCGCTACCGGTTCGCGCCAGACGGCCTGGATTGGCTCCTCCTCCACGAATTTGGCCATGAATGGTGGGCAAACCTCGTGTCAGACGCCGACTGGCGAGACATGTGGATTCACGAGGGCTTCCAGAGCTTCATGGACACCTTCTATATCGAGCAGATTCGCGGCAAAGATGCCTACTTCACCGCCATGAAGGGCCGCCGCCGCGCCATTCGAAACACCGCCCCCGTCGCCCCCCGTGCCGAGACCTCAAGCGAAGCCTACGGCGGCGACATCTACGACAAAGGCGCCCTCGTCCTCCACGCCCTGCGCTACTTGGTCGGCGATGATACGTTTCTTCGCTCAATCCGAAAAATGGCCTATCCAACCCCCGAATCCGAAAAGTGGACCGACGGCCGAGCCCTTCGCCTCGTCACCACCGACGACTTCGTAAACATCGCCTCAAACGAATCCAAACAAGACCTCCGATGGTTCTTCGAGGTCTATGTCCGTCAAGCCAAACTTCCAACCCTCAAATCGGAAACCGCAAACGGCGTTCTCAAACTGGCATGGGAAACGCCAGACAACCTCCCCTTCCCCATGCCCATCGATGTGGTAGTCAACGGCAAGACCGTTCGCGTCCCCATGACCGGCGGCAAGGGTTCCATCGCCTACACGGGCCCCGAACCGGTCATCGATCCAAATGGCTGGGTGCTACGCGCCTAACGTTTCTTCTTCGACGCGTTCAAAGCCACTGCCGCCTGGATAAGTGCCTTGAACGCGTCCTCATTCAAATCATCGTTCTCAAAAATGTCCAGCGCTCTCCGGGTCCCCGCATCCAAACTCGCGTTGAACACCTTCTCTGGATCGGGAAGACTCGCCCCCTGCGCAAACGTAAATTTCACCTTGTCCTTATAAACCTCACCCGTACACAAGATGCCCCCTTGCGACCAAACCGGCACGCCATGAGGGTTCGAGGGCTTAACCCACTTCACTTCCTCAACCACCTCTGGGTCCGCCTCACGGATCAAAGCGCGAACACGCCCCAACACCTTTCCCCTCCAGTCGCTCCGTGATTCGATTCCAGCGATCTGAGGACTTCCGCCGAAATCCCCAGGCTCATCTTTGCCGATCTCCATCATCGTCTCCACATCACCCGCCGCACCACATGCCCCTTCCACATCCAGAGCCCACTGGCCAGCAAAAGGGGCAAAAAGACAAAGCGAACGGCCGGCGCATAGTTCGGAATCTGGTCGAAGGGACTGTAGACATAGCCCAGGATCGGAATTCCAAAAACGAGGTGAATCCAACGAAAGATTCCTTTGGTCAAGGGCCGCATCCCCACACCCTCCTGCTTTACTCCCATTTCGCCGGCTCCACCCCAAACTGCTCGCTGTATTCCTTATTCAAGCGCTGCCATCCCTCGCAGTGAAGCGCATCCTGAGCCACCAGCCGCCCCACCGGTTCGCCCGTCAAATGAGCGTCCATAACCCCCAAGCAAAGCTGCCAACCCGCCGCGCCCATCGCGATGAATCGACGATCGATACTTGCCCAAAGAGTTAGCCGCGTCCCGCTCGCCGTAGGTTCCAACTCCCACCGTGTCTCACGACCTCCCCAGAGGTACTCCAAGACCTTCGGCCGCTCCGCCCGAAGCACCTGCGTTTCATCCTTCATCTCCGTCGGAGCCCCCACCGTAACCAACGTTACCGGCCCCGTCGTTCCCATGTTCCGACTCGCATCGAACGGCGACCACTCACGCAAGTGCTCAGGATCGGTAAGCGCCTCCCAAACCCTCTCCGGAGGATGATTCAGTTCCTTAACCAAGACCAGAGTCCAATAATCTCCCTCGCGACTCTCAATCTTCGCCATATTCGCCGGACCAGGATTGAATTCACTTTGCATACTCATCTCAAATCTCCTTGTTGCTCCCCGCTCTCTTCCAAAGCCATCCGGTCCAAGTGACGCTCCAAGGCATCCACATGCCCGCTCCAAAACTGCCGGAACTGCGAAAGCCAATCGTCCACTTCCTTCAACGGCTCGGGCCGCAGCCGATACCGTCGATGCTGAGCGTCTACCCGTGCCTCAACGAACCCCGCCTCCCGAAGCACCCGCAAATGCTTGGAAACCGTAGGCTGAGGCAATCGCAATCGACTCTCAAGCTCCCCGACCGATTGCTCAGAAACCGCCAAGAGCCCAAGAATGGCCCGCCGATTCGGCTCGACAATGACTTCAAAAACGGATTGCACAGACCCAATATACACCAAAGAGCATATACTCACAAAGGAATATTAAAACAATCAGGAAAAACGAATCGCCAACCGCACCCGAACCAGATCCCCAACCCCCACCTTCTCCGCCCGCTGAACGACCACCTTAACCGGCACCAGGTATGACCCATCCTTGGGAAAAAGCGACGTCGTGTAGTCCGTCTCCCCAATCCGCGCCGTTACCGGAATCACCCCCCACCCATAGGTCACCCGAGAAGAAACCGCCTTAATCTCCGCCGATACCTCTGCCGGAGTCGGAAGAAACAAGAAAGGCGCCGGCCCTCGCCACTCAATAACTTCAGCCTCAAATTCAAACTCCATATCCTTCCAAACCGACCTTACCTTCCCTTACAATAGATCCCATGTCCACTCTCGCCCCTCTGATCGGAGCCTGGGACGAAGCCCACCGCGAGTTCGCCATCGCCTTTGAAGAACTAACCACCGAGGACCTCTGGCGACGAGCCCATCCACGGCTCCTCAGCGTCGGAGAACTCGCCGGCCACGTCGCCTACTGGCAGGCCGTATAGGTTCTCGGAGGCGGCGATGCCCGCCCTGACCTCCATTCCCTACCCATCCAAAGCCCCCTCGTGGACAATGGTTTTCGCTACTACACCCTGCAAGTAGACACGCCCTATTCCCTCTCTCTAAACGCAGATCAAGTCCTAGAAGAAGTGGCAAGAGTCCACGAGTTCGCCAAGCAAACAGTGCCCCCCTACGCGTCAGAAGACGCCTATTCCGGTCAATGGGGAACCTGGGGCAATCTCGTTCAATATCAAGCCTTCCATGTCGCCTACCACACCGGCCAGGCATACTCGGTTCGTCACCTAATGGGTCACGAAACCGAAGACAACTAACCCAAGAATTGGAGCCTAGATTCCCCATGCCAGAGACCCCGTACATGATCGCCGTTCGCCATGAGAACGGCATGCCCCTCTTGATCACCAGCGCGGAAATAGAGCCTGCGCATAGGCCGAATTACCCTTATCTCGTTTTGGCCGCCATTCCCTACCAAGCTCAAGACAACGGGCTACCCGCCCAAGGGGAACTGTCCCGGGTCGCCAAGCTGGAGGAATCCCTAACCCATGCTCTCAAAGATTGTCGGGCCCTGCATTTGGGTCACGTCACTCACAACGGCATCTTCCTCGTCGCGCACTACGCCATGCGTCCCGCTCCCGACTCGGTCACCATCCCAACCGGCTTCCTCAAAAAGTCCGCCATAGACCTGAACGTCCGCAAAGATCCCGACTGGAGTTGGTTCACCGCCTCCATGGAGCCAACCCCGCTGGAACGGGTAGCCCACCGAAATCAGCCCCTCTACGAGGTCCTCACTCAGCACGGCAATCGCCCAGAACTCCCCCGCCCCGTCGACTTCACCTTCTTCTTCAAGTCCCCCGAAGGCTGCCAAGCCGCCGCCGACAAGCTATCTGCCGATGGATTTCGCCAGAGTCAGCAGGATATCTGGGAGTCGGATGGCTCTTACGGGATCGAACTGGTCAGAGAGATGGCAACCCTGCCCGAAGAAATGGACCCGCTCTGCGTTCAACTGGACAAAGTGGCCGAGGAGTTGGGAGGCGAGTTTGATGGCTGGGCTTGTCCCGTAAAGAAGTAGCGTGATCCTGCAAGAACTTGATCAGGGAAGCTCCAAACATCGCATGAGCCGGCGCCGACATGTGATCGGCTCCCGGAATCACCTTCACCTCGCCATGAGAGACGACTTTCATCGCCGCCTCCACGCTCGCTTGAGCATCCAGATCTTTCTCTCCATAAAGAAAGAGGGCCGGAGCCTTGCACTTTCCTAGGGCCTCCGCCGGAACCGCCAGGTTCTTAAAGCTCAACCCCGCCGCCGCCAGAGCCTCCACGTCCTTCTTCCCATAAAGAAATTGCGCGATGGCATCCGCCTGCTGAGGAGTCGGCTTAGGCTTGTCCGGCGGATAGAAAGCGGTCACATAAGCCCCCAAGCCCTTCCCAGACTTGACGAGGTCGGCAAACATCTGCACTTCCGGAACGCTTGCCTTGCGAGGCTGGCCAAGAATCGGGGCTTGGCCACCATAGACCAAACTCAAAACTCGCTCGGGGTGTTTGGCCGCCACCATTCCAATCAAAAATGCCCCCATAGAATAGCCAACTAAGTGCGCTTTCTTGATCTTCAGGTGATCCAAAAGCCGAACGATGTCTTCCGCCATCTCAGGACCATACTGACGCTCGTCGTGAGGCTTATCGCTCTTGCCATGTCCTCGGCAATCCAGAGCGATGAACTGAAAACCAGGAACCGCCGAAGCGTCGAGTTTGGTATTCCCCGCCGCATCCCGTCCCCACATGCTGGAATCGCCCATCCATCCATGGACCAGCACCACCGCTTCCCCCTCGCCTGCGGAAACATACCGAATCTTGACGCCTTTGGAGTTAAAGAATCCCTCTGTTGCCACGGCCATGGAAGCAATTGCCACTGCCCCCAGAACCAGACCCAGTCGAATGACGCTCATCATCATTCCTCAATACAGCCCCTCATCGATTAGGGTTGCGAAAAGGAGATCTAAAACATGATCGAACCGTCATGCCATTCCCCGCCAAAAAAAGTCTGTTTCCTTCTATCCATCCGGCTAAAGCGAATGGGAATCGTAAACGACCCCTTAACTCCCTTGGCGCTATGCCATTCCACGTCGTATCTCCAAAAGGTCGGCCAAACGAACAGGCCCACGAGGGTGATCGTCGCCAGCAGAAGAAGAACAAACCATCGAGTACGGATATTGGGCGAAGACATCGGCAAAGAATGGGTGTCTGCCCCCTCGCAGCACGTTCAACGAAAATCTGAGTAGCCTTAGAGGGTGACTCGCGTCCTCTTTGTCTGTCTTGGCAACATCTGCCGCAGCCCGTTGGGAGAAGGCATCCTCCGGCGGCTTGCCGAAGAACGCAGCATACCGATCGAAGTCGATTCCGCCGGAACCAGCGACTACCACATCGGCGAGCTCCCGGACCACCGGGCACAACGCGTCGGAACGCAACGGGGATGCGAAATGACGATGCGTGCGCGGCAATTCAATTCATCCGATTTTCAAGCCTTCGATCTCATCGTCGTGATGGACCGCGCTAACCTACGATCGGTCGTCAGATGGCCCGGCGCCATTCCCGAAAAGGTCCGCCTCGCCCGTTCCTTCGATGCAAATGCCACCAGCGAAGAAGTCCCCGATCCCTACTACGGCGACCTGAGCGACTTTCAAGAGGTCGCTGACATGCTGGAAGCCGCCTGCAACGGCATTTTGGACGAAATCGATTGAACTACGGTTTGGCGGATTGCGGCAGCTCGACAATCCGGACCGCCCCTATCCAGGTCAGCAGAACCGGCGATCCTATCTGACTAATCGGTGCGATGGGCCCTATCCATTCCAATTCTTTAGAAAAGTAGGCGACCATGTCGCCAACACCAAGTTCTGCACCCGTCCAGCGGCAGACAGCCTCACCGCTCCTTGTTCGCAGCGAAGGACCGCGTCTCGGTACAACCCTTCGTTGATCGGTCCCTCGAATCTCCGATAGAGTTCAATGAAGGTCAAGCCCGGACCATTCGGCACGATAAACGAATTCGTCGTGCAGAACGCCGCGACAAAACCCACGGAGAGCCCTTGAAGGACGACTATTACTTCCTTGCCCGCAAGGATCGCCTGACGATTTCCTAACGAAAGGTAGCAGATTCGTGTCCACCTTGGAACCGGTGACCTGCTACACCTTCTCCTCCAAAGATCAGGGACCCAAAGAGGCTGAATTCCGCGCAATGCGGCAGATCTCAGGCGACTATCGATTGGGGAGGCGGTCTGAACCTTGGGCCGCTTCCTGCTGATGGAACTTGTCGATATCGGCCTGAGAAAACTTGCTTGTGTCGGGCGCCGGTTGATCGGGGGCCAAAGGGGTAGAGGGCGCCGGGTCGCCGCATCCAGTCAGGAGCGCGGCGACCGCCAAACAAAAGAGATAAGAGACGAATCGAAGTTTCATAAAAATTAGTAGGAGTTCGACCAGAACCGTCCCCAAGCGCGGGTCAATTCTGTATCGGGATCGTCGGCTGTGTTATAGCTGCCATCCGGTCCGTAGAAGTTCGTGACTTCGCAGGTTCCAGATGCGCCAAAGCTTGTCTGGAGCCGCATAATTTTCTTGTACGGCGTCTTCTTGGCGTGCCCGTCTACATAGGCGGCAATCACGCCGTCGCCGTGGTACTTGATTGCTGCCCTCGCAATCTGGTTGTACCAATCGTCGAAACGGTTGGTCGGCGTCTGGGACACCGCCGGACAAGCGGCGCGCTGCGGGTCGAAATAGTGTTGAGAATAGAGATTCGTTGAGGGATCGGAGACGTACTGGTCTTCACCATAGGCAAAGGCGATCCGCTCGGCAGGAGCCGAAAAACTCGTTTGGTTTCTCGGGAGATCGCTGCTTGCGTAGCCGTGCTTGTTGATCGCCATATGCGTCTGCCAACCCCAATTGATGGCTGGCGAGGTGTCCCAGGGTTGTCCTGGAACCGTCACCGTTTTGGTCTTGCTGGGATCCCAAAAGATGTCCGTATTCTTCACGTAGGGGCTAACGAGAATCGGCCAGGCTGTCCAAGGCGAACCTGCCATTTCGTGAGGCATGGTCGCATCGTCGTAGTCCGTGGAGTACATAACCCCTGCTGTGGCGATCTGCTTCACGTTCGATAGCGCTGCTGAGTCCTTCGCCGCGCGTTTGGCCTGGGCGAAGACGGGGAACAAAATAGCCGCGAGGATAGCGATAATGGCAATCACCACCAACAGCTCGATCAATGTGAAACCGCGACGTCTCATGTCATGAGACTACAGTCAGATTATTGAGATTCTCGTTTCATGAGCGGTAGTTTGCAAATTGAAACGCATGAAGGAAACTTGAGCAAGTACGATTGAATGTCCTCCCCTTGCCAATGAGACGGCCCTATGCAGGTTAGCGACGTAGCCACCAAGTTCTTTCGCCCCGAAGCGACAGCTCCATTCGTCAACCTCTACCGCCTGACGCCAAAAGCCGGCATTCTCAAGCGGAATCCGCCTCACTATCACCCAGACACTTTCGAGATATTCGCTGTCTACCACGGCCATCTGGACTGGACGGTTGGTGAGGAGACTCATAGTTTGAGACCAGGCGATTTTATTCTCGTCCCGCCAAACGTCGTTCACGGCGCGGTGGACGCCAATCTTCAAGTCAGCAAAGTCATCGCCCTTCACATTGCCCCGGATGAACTCCCGGATGACTTGGCGAGAGCGCTGGAAAGCCTGGCCGTGACCCGCACGCGTGATCCATCGGTGCTTGATTTGGTGCGTCGAGTCTTCGATGAACATCGACGGAAAACCCCCCTCCTGTCCAGTCTTGCCCCGGCTCTTGCCGCCCTCCTGATATCCACGCTTGTGGACCTAAGCAAAGACGAAGAAAGACTGGAAAGCAGTCGATTAGTCCGCCGAGCCCAAAAGGCGCTCATGGAAAAGTACGGCACACGCCCCACCGTAAATGAAGTAGCGGATCGCCTGGGTGTCTCTGCGGTATGGCTCACCCGTTGCTTTATCCGTGAAACGGGAGCCTCTCCCGGAGATTGGGCACGCTCGAAAAGGATATTTGAAGCCAAGCAACTGCTGGCCGACGGAAAGCTTACAACCAGCGATATTGCGTTCGAACTCGGCTATTCGTCGGGGCAGGTCTTAGCAACCGCGTTTCGAAAGGAATGTGGGATGACCCCCACCGAGTACCGCGCCCTTCACCAAAGCCGAGAACCATCCGAAACTCAAGAACCAGACTGCTACTCGATGCGGATTTACTATGAAGATCGCGATGAGGTTGTCGGAGATGATAATTAACCGCAAAGCGCGTTGGTTTTTCGATACTTGTATTTTCCTTACGCTACTATCTGCAAATGCTCTCCCGGCGAGACCTGCTCAAGATCACCGGCCAAACCTATCTGGCGGCTAGCCTGGCCCCCTTGGCCAACGCGATGAATTCACTCGCTCCTGCTCCGGCCCGATCCGTGCGCTCGATCAATGTGATCAACTTCCTTCGAGGTGTTGAGCCGCGAGGTCCCGTCGATCTCCTGCTTCCTGCCGTGAAGCAGATGGAGATAACAAAAGACCTCAATCTCCCGACCACTTGGTTGCTTCAATACGATGCACTGGTGTCAGGTCCCTTCGTCAAGTTTCTCAAAGACAGCATGCCAAAGGGCCATGAGGTCGGCGTCTGGTTTGAAATGAACGAGATGCACTGCAAAGCGGCGGGAGTGGAGTGGCGAGGACGTCCAAACTACGAGTGGGATCACATCCCCTGTGTCGCCTTCACGATTGGCTATACCGAAGCCGAGCGCATAAAGCTCGCCGATGCCTTCATGTCCAAATTCAAAGAGGTTTGGGGCTCATACCCCAGGTCCGTGGCCAGTTGGAATCTGGATGCCGTCACCATGGCCCACTTGGTAAAGAAATACGGGGTCGATGCGTTTGCCGTTTGTCGAGATCAAATTGCGACGGATGGCTTCACCATCTGGGGAGCTCCTTTCGCGGGTTACTATCCTAGTGACAAGAACTGTTGGAGCCCTGCTCTTGATCCCAAGCATCAGATTTCCTCTCCCGTTCTAAAAATGCTGGGGCAAGACCCCGTGTATTACTACGAGAGTTCCTATCCAATGCCGGATGGACGGAAAGGCGGACCGGATACGATGGAGCCGGTTTGGCCATCGGGACGATCCCCGGTCTTCATCGAAAACTTTCTTGAAATGATCGAGAAGTCCCCAACTTTGAGTTTCGCCTATGCTCAGTTGGGTCAGGAAAACAACTTTGGCTGGCCCGAAATGGCCCAGGCGTATCCCATCCAGATGAAAGCCCTGGCAGAACTGAGAGACCGCGCCCAGGTTCATGTTGAGACCATGGGTGAAACCGGACGTCGATTCAAGCAAGCGTTTAAGGTCACTCCAACTCAAGCGCAAGTAATGCTGGAAGACCCCTTTGGCAATACTCGCCGTCAAGAGGGCACGATCTGGTATCAGAGCCGATTCTATCGAGCAAACCTGCACCTGAAGGGCGATCTTCCCTTCCTCCGTGACCTGACCGTCTACAGCGACCGAAACGCTCAGCCTTTCTTGAATCAAGCGACCCGATTGCACGATGTCGAACAGCGAATGCCGGCCGCCTTGGATGGCTTTCACTGGAGCAAGACCCCTGGTTCTTCGGAACCCGGAAGCGGAGGCTACTTCGTCATTGAAGGCGAGCGCCTGAAGCTGACCGGCAAGCCGGTGGTTCGAGAAGAGGGAGCGAATTTGATCGCTGAGTTGCCGGTGACTGGCGGTCGCAAGCTGGTTGTAAAGTTTGAGGAACGCAGACTATCTGTGCGGCTCCTCTCTGATTCGGCTTCCCCCCTGACCCTCATGTTTGAGTGGGATCCATCGCGCGCGGCCTTCGTTGGGCTAAATGGGCAAGAAGCGACCTATAAGTGGCAGGAATTTGTGTACTCAGTGAAGGTAACCGAGGGAAGTCCGAAGAAAACTGAACTAGGTTGGAGCGTTCTCGCGACGAATCGAGGCATTGCCCTGGACCTGGCTCAGAAATCATGATCGGCCTTCTCCCCCTCACCCTTCCTTTCTCCAACGAAATTGTCATTCAAGACAAGAGTGGACATCTAAGACTCAGTTTAAGTATCGACAAAGGCTGTGTCGTAAGACAAATCGAAACCTTCGGATACCCATCGATCGATCCGAATGGCGGTGTATGGACCGGGATTCAGGTTGGTGGGAAATGGCATTCCACACACATACTGGCCCGACCACCCAAGGTCTTCCAGAAAGGCGGCAAGACCGAGATCACGGGTATCGAATACGGCGAAAACGGTATTCGGGTCTTGGAGGGCTGGACGTTCACGTCAAAATCCGACTCCATTGTCTGGAAAATTGATCGCCGCTATCTCGACGGAGGCGTCCTCGAGTCCACCGCGATGCCTCTGGCCACGTTTAAGGACATGGCAACGTGGACCGGCGCGCTCTTGGGAACCGGCGGGGTTGCCTGGTGTCGCCTCTTCGATAGCCCCAATGCAACCTATGGCGTACACACGGACTCTGCCGCTTTCTGGAGATTCGGAGAAGAGCCCTGTCTCAAACTCACCAGTCTGCCCGGGAAAGGACTTCACTCGGCGTTACGATTCACCCGAGAGGCTGACGGACGGTTTTCGGCTTCATCGTTGACGACCGAATCTGAATTAGTACCCAAGGTCAATAAAGCAAGATTCCTCAGAACCCAATCGGATATCTGGAGCCCCTTCGAAGTGAGGCCAAATCAAACGGTGAGTGCTTCCATCGAATTCAAAGCGCAACGATATTCCGAAGTTTATGGACGCGGCGATTTCAAAAGCCTAGACACCCATGCCATCACAGAACTCGTGAATACCATCGGCCGAATCGGCGTCATCGATGAGGGCTTGGTGGGCAGCAACGGCTGGTACAGCGGCTATATCTGCATGCACGAACCATGGCTTGCGCGAGTGGGCTCCGCCATCGACGACCCAAACTACACCCAATCGGTGGCCAAGTTCTTGGACTACGCGCGAGAGCACGCTGTCCTTCCCGACGGAATGGTGAAGTCCCGATGGAAGTACGATGCAGGCGACGCCCAGCCCGGATCTTACGACGAGAAAAGCGGTTTCTACGAGGCCCAATGGGGGCGGTTGATGGACTCGCAAACCTCCTATGTCACCAATGTGGCCGATCAATTCGATCAAAGTGGCGACCTCGCTTGGCTTAAGCGGCAGAAAGCATCCTGTGAATCGGCCCTGGAATATCTGCTAAAGCGAGATACCGACGGGGATGGATTGTACGAAATGTTGAACCATTCCACTAGCCAGCGGCGATCAAGCGATTGGTTGGACATCGTGTGGGCCTCTCACGAAAACGCATTTGTCAATGCGCAGCTTTACGGCGCTCTTCTTAAATGGGCGAAAATCGAGGAGTTGCTGAAAGATTCCGCGTGGGCTAACCGTTGTCGAGACGCGGCAAGCAAGTTGAAGAGCGCGTTCAATAAGTCGATCGACGACGGCGGTTTCTGGGACCCTGCCAGGGGTTGGTACGTCTACTGGCGAGATGCCGACGGCTCGGTCCATGGGAATAACCTAACGGTTCCCGTCAACCTAACCGCGATCGGAGAAGGAATCTGCGATGATCCGGTTCGCCAGAAGGCTCTCCTCGACAACATCGAGCGGCGCATGAAAGCGGAATCTCTTCTCACCTGGCCCGCCTGCTTTGAGAGCTATCGGCCCGGCGAAGGTGCGGATGACCACTTCCCCACCTACGAAAACGGCGATTTGTTCCTGGCATGGGCCGAGTACGGCGTCCGCGCCTATGCCAAAACCGAACCCGCCATCGCCCTGAAATACGTCCGCCAGATCGTGGACCAATACAAGAGGGACGGCTTGGCGTTTCAACGTTACCTACGAGCAAGCGGCAAAGGCGCTGGCGACGACATCTTGGCAAACAACTGTAACGTCATGACCGGCCTCTATCGAGACATCTTCGGAATCCGTCCCAAATACAACCGACTCTATCTCGAGCCCCACATCACCCCAGAGCTCGACGGAACCCGGATCGAATACGACCTGCGCGGCCAACACCTTCAGGTGCACCTATCGACTCACTCCACCGAGGTCAAACGGGCAAATATATCGATCAAAACGGTCGCGCCCTTCGGCGTCGCCTTCGACAAGAACGGCGCCATCTGGTTCCCCGGTTCATCGAACACCACCGCCTTTCGGGTCGAGTCAGAAGGAGACCACTCTTTACAGGTCTCGATAACCCAGTGGTCCCACCTAAAGCATCTGACCCTCACCTCCCCGTCCAACACCACCTGCGAAATCATCTTCCTAACGCTTTCCCCCGGACGGAAATACCATCTTCAAACCAACGGCAAAACTCTCACCGAAATCACCGCCAAGAACCCCAAAGCAAAGATCAAGGTCGACAAAAACACCCCCCTCACCCTTCATCTAGTCGAATAGAGAGACTCACCTTCACGAATCGTCAAATCCACCTCTATAGGTATCCCTTCGATCATAGGGTATCCAACCGATCCCAATTTCAAACCCAAATAAACCCTAAAACAAAAATGGCTGGCCGCCCTAAAGCCGACCAGCCATCTTCCATCCAAAGGACCCCCTAACTCTTCTTAAAACTCCCCTTGGGAGCGCTAGGCGCGCTCTGAGACTTAATAAACGCCGCCACATCCCGATGCAGCTGCCGACGGCATTCATCGTCCAGATAAATCATATGCCCAGCCTGATACCGAGTCCGAACGATATTGTTAGCCAAAAGCGGATCCAAACTCAGATTGTCAAGCAATTGATCGTTCGTCCCCATCGGACAAGCAACATCGTAATAACCCATCGCCACCATCACTTTGGTGTACGGATTGGCCGCAATCGCTTGCCGCAACGACCCACTCTTATCCAAGGGACCGCCACCCTCTGGATACTTCCAGGGAGCACCAATTCCATCTCCTAGGATGTAATAGCGAAGCGTCGTCTCATATCCGATCTCGCCAGGCAGATAGTCATTGATCGTCGACGTAAACACAGGCTGCACCTGAGTGTAAGAAGGATCAGGACCACCCCGGTCAGAATCGGGATTCAAATCAAATCCGACGTACCGAGAGTCATAACGCCCAATAAGCCGCTTCTGAGACCGCAAGAGCTCCTTGTACCAACGAAAATCGTTAATCCGAAGATTTGCTTTCTCCAGATACTCATCCGACAGCCCGGTAAAGTGGCTCAGCTTAGCCGCAATATCCTTCTTCTTCTCCGGCGTAATCTTGTCGCCCTCCGAAAGCGCTGGCAAGTATTCGCTACGCGCGAACTTCAACGCCTCTTGATAAACCTCATCCACCGTCTTCTTCTGCATATCTTCCGAGAGTCGGTGGTGATACCAAGCGGTGGTCGCGAAGGTTGGGAAGAAGAAGGCTGGACGGGTATCCGTCGTCTTCGCCCCATCCGCCGGAGCAGGACCGATCAGCGGGCTGACCAGAATCAGACCACTCAGACCAATACCCTTGTCGTGAAGCCAAATCGAAAGCCCCGATCCACGGATGCCACCATAACTCTCACCCATCACAAAAATGGGACTAAGCCAACGGTTTTCCGTGCTCAGAAACGAACGAATAAACTCGCCCACACTCGAAATATCTCCATCGACACCCCAAAACTTAGTTC
The DNA here is from genome assembly GCA_001898035.1 of Armatimonadetes bacterium 55-13. Classification (GTDB taxonomy): domain Bacteria; phylum Armatimonadota; class Fimbriimonadia; order Fimbriimonadales; family Fimbriimonadaceae; genus 55-13. The sequence continues at coordinate 63,139 of MKRX01000008.1, read as the reverse complement.
CGTCTTCAGGCTTATCGGGGCGGCTATATCCCGTTCCAACTGGATCGATAGTGACGATATCGGATTCCGGAAGAATGCTCTCGTCGTTCGTAACCAGTTCATACGGCGGAGGCGGCATAAAGCCCTCTGCACTCCCCATCTTTGGCCGCTTGGGTCCAACGAAACCCAAGTGAAGCCAGACAGAAGCGCTCCCGGGGCCACCATTGAAAACAAATGTGACCGGACGCTTAGCAGAGTTAGCGACGTCTGTTCGCTTGTAGTAGGTGAAAAAGATGCGTCCATCCACATCTCCCTCCTTACTGCGAATCGGCATCATTCCGGCGGTGGTTTGGTACTTCACCATCTTTCCGGCGATCTTGAGGGAATGGTCCTTGTGGACCCAATCGGGCTGAACTTCGCCCTGAACGTGAGATGTAATAATTGCGGCGGCAGCGAAGACCGAGAGCATCTACCGATTATGCCAGAAGTTATTTGAATGTTAAAGAACATTCAATATTTGCTCCAGGCGAAAGCTCCGCTCGTCGCACCACTGGGCAAACCTGGCCACGTCGCGCATGTAGGCGGCGCGGGTGTTAGCGTTGGGAATTGTGACCGCGAAGAATTCGAGGAAAGCCCTCTGTGCCTCTGTGGGCGCGTTTGCGAAGAGGGCGGGCATAAGATGACCCCCCGAAACAGGGGTGCCCGCTCTCACTGGTAGTAGAAGTTTGTCTCCGTCCATGGTCTTTCCTCTCTGACGAGTGTGGCACAGAATAAGTCTCACATAAAAGGGGTTATGTGTGGATAGTTTGGCCGCCCAGTCGCCCCGCCGTTTTGTGGTGCCAGGGGCTGTAGAATGACAGCATGAATGGTCTAAGAGCGCGACTCCTGGAGCATGTCCCGTCTCCCGACGGCACTCAGGCCGATGTCCTACTCATCGAGCCGAACGGTGACGAGCATCGCGTTCGTTGCCTCTGCAAGCGAGACGGAACCACAGACCTAGGCGGCGACGGGGAGATGGTTGCCTTCCTGAACGACAAGTACGGCGAGCAGACGGTGTGGGCTCTTGCGCGTCAGATGACCCTCGGATAGGCACTGAATCATCGCTTTCCCTCCCATCATCCCGGATACGTGGTTGGCTGGAGGAATTCGTTTTTCCGGCAAGGCAAATCTCTCGACGGGTGGAGTGGGGTCTGGGTCAAGGACGCCGCAGGCGCTCGCTAAGTCCTTGACGCGGGCACCGCGCCGTCCCCACAATCGTCGGCCATTGCCGGGAAGAGGAGGGCAATGCTGCCTGTTTTTGAACCCTGAAGCCTCAGGTGGAACCGATACCTTGAGTCAACCGTCTTAGTGTGTGTACAATGTACGGAATAGACTAGACAGGAGCCAAAGACATGAAAGCCGCCGCCCAAAGTTCCAAAGACGCCAGGATTGACCTGCGCGTGAACCTGAGCCAGAAGACGCTGTTAGAGCTAGCCGCCGCGTCTCAAGGCAAGAAGCTCTCCGACTTCGTCATCAGCGCCTCGACTGAGGCCGCTCAGATGGCCCTCGCGGACCAGAACCGCTTCGTTCTCCCAGAAGAGCAAATGACGAAGTTCCTGGAGAGCCTAGAAGAGGAGCCGAGAGACATTCCAGAGCTTCGAGCTCTGTTCGCCCGGAAAAGCGCTTTTGAATGAGCGCCTCCTATCAAAGGCCGGTCCTGCTTTCCGAAGAGCATGATGTGGACTCGTTCGATTGCGGCGTTGAGGCCCTAAACACGTTCCTGAAGCATCACGCGCTACAAAACCAGCGGAACAACTCGGCTCGCACGTTCGTGGCAACCCGAACGGACACGCGAGAAGTCGTTGGGTTCTACAGTCTATGTGCGGCGTCGGTCGATTTCGAACAGACTCCCGAGAGGATTCGCAAGGGGCTCGCAAGGCACGAGGTGCCACTCGTGCTATTGGCTCGACTTGCCGTCGACACGAGCTGCAAAGGCCAGGGCCTTGGAGCCAGCCTTCTTCAAGACGCATTCCTGCGGTTCATGAATGTCCAAGAGACCATCGGAGCCCGCGCCCTCCTTGCTCACGCCAAGGACGCGCCGGCGAAAGCCTTCTATGAAAAGTGGGGATTCGTATCGACGGAAGGCTTACCTTTCCACCTCTACATCCTCACCAAGACCATCAAGGCCACGCTTCAATCGGATGGCGGCAAGGGACAATCGGCTTGATGGACGGACGCGAGCAGACCGTGTGGGCTCTCGTGCTATTTCTTGGGCATTCTTGTTGCCGGTGGCTTTCCGCCTAGACTGGAATGCGGCCGGTGGTTGTTGTATCCGTCCCGCCACTCCTCTACAAGCATGGCTTGCCTGGTCAAGGCTGGTGAACCGGTGGGAGGAGAGGCACTCGTAACGGAACCGAGAATGGAAGGACTCGACGAACCCGTTCTGCTGGGGTTTGCCTGGTTGGGAGAATGCAAGTTCGATGCCTTTAGCCTTGGCCCACTCAATGAACTCCACCGAACGGAACTCCGGCCCGTTGTCGAGGCGAAGTTGAGTGGGCTTGCCGTGGCGCTCCACCAACTTGTCCATCACGAAGACGACGTTGCACGACGAGTAACGGGTCCGAGGCTCCAAATGCAGGCAGAACCGCGAGTAGATGTCGAGAACGGTCAGGCAGCGAAACGAAACGACAGAGCCGCCTTTGATGAAGCGGTCGTGAATGAAGTCCAGTCCCCACGTTTGGCAGGGCCCGTCCGGAACGTTGAGAGGCGACCGCTCGACAACAACCTTCTTTCCGCGCCGCTTTCGTCTGAGCGCCATGTTCTCTTCCCTGTAGATTCGCTCGACTCGCTTGTGGTTCACGCTGAACCCTCTTGCGCGAAGCAGGCCGGTGAGCATTGGACACCCATATTTGGGATGCTGTTGTCCCAGCTCCCGCAATGCGCTCCTGACCTCGGCGTCGTCGCTCGGCATAGCGCGATAGTGGAACACCGTCCTCGATATGTCAACCAGTCGGCACGCCTGCCTCACGCTCAAGCGCCATCTCTCGACGAAATAGGCTGCCATGTCACGCTTGGCCTGTGCCGTTAAGAGTTTTTTTCGAGCGCGTCCTTGAGCGCGTCGATTTCAAGTGCCATGTTGGCCACGACCTTCTTCAGCCGGGCGTTCTCCTCGGCAAGCTGGCGGAGCTTTTGCACGTCGCCGCCCTGCATGCCGGTGTACTTGCGCTTCCAGGCGTAGAACGTCTCCTGGTGCATGCCGTATGTCCTGCACAGGTCAGCGACCGGCGTTCCCGCCTCTTGCTCTTTGAGAATAGCGAGAATCTGCTCGCTCGAATATTTGCCTCGTCCCATGGGGCCTCCTCTGTTGGCCCCGCTAGAAACAGGGCTCAGGTTAAGAGTTCACCACGCCGTGGCAGCAACGCACTCGGACTCAGATTGCCCGTGGCACTAAGAAAGGGGGATGCTCAAAGCGACTTGAAGTTCCTTGAATAACTTCACTCGGGCGAGTTCCTCTCTAGAAACCAAAGCCCCTTCCTTTAGCCGGAAGATACTTGTTTCAGGCGGGCTACCGATATCCCAATACCCGGAAGCCAAGAATGTCGGCTGCCCATCTGAGTACGCCAAAGCGCACCACATCCAGCTCCGCACTCCTTGGTATAGGTTCTTCACTGCCCCCTTTCTCTTCACATCGACCTTGAGCAATCCCATTCGCTGGTGGCCCCAAGGAGACGTATGGATAAAGGTTTCGTAAGACCAGGGGGCCTTGCACCGAAGGACGAGGTTTGAACGAGATGCCATTCGCCATCTTGACGGTTAGCAATCGGATGGTGGCTGCTTTGTGCGATGACCGTGCCGAATAAGAAAATAACCATTCCCCCTAGATCGCAATAGCCACTGGCTTAGGCTTTTCGTAGGTGCTCATGCAGTCCTGATAATGTTTGCCGCCATCGCCATCAGTTGCTTCCTCCCCGGCGGATCGAACCAACGATAAACATGACGACACCGACGAAGAAGATTAGTAAGGAGACATAAGGGCCGTAACGTGCGACTGCGCCTAAGTCTCGAAACACAAAACCCGGCCCACCCCAAAAGAAACCTAGGGCCAAGAAGCCTAAGCAACCCAATACTAAACCGCCTACCTGAAGTGGCTTCATCTCTATCCCAAAATAAAGCAAATCCAGCCAGGATTTGGTGGGGTAGGCAGTGGAATGGGATTGCCCAAGCGTGCGCATTCTTGGCATGCCCATTTCATGACTTCGATCGCGCCGCAGTAACAAATAGGGTTCCACTTGCAAGAAGAAATGAGGTTTCTTGCTGCACAAAGGCACAGCGCACAGTCACATTGAACCTTATTTATCGGATTAAGCCAGTCGCACCATGTGGCTAAGCATGAATCGTGTGTCTGACAACATGCATCAACGGCGTTAATCGGAGGTTCGGGCCCCATACGTGAGGGACCACAGTAGTTGCCGAAACCGAAGAGTCCAGCAATATCAATGTTCCAAGTAGGCATATTGCCTACATACCCATAAGATGCTTGCCAAGGCCATAGGAGGTCTACCGTCAGCCACCTTGACAGATCTGTTCTAAGGCTTCTCATTCTCACATACAGCCTTGCGAGGGCGTCTTTGTAATAGCCGAGGGTTCCGACGAATCCCCAAGGGCTTGGATTGGTTCCGGAGCTAGTCCTCACTTCCCCGAACGGCCAATAGGTGGTGGAAGAGGTGATGTTTCCGCTTGCATCGGTGGTTTTCACAACGCTTCCCAGGGTGTCGCTCACGTAACACGTGACCACCCCGCCCCGGTCCTCCTCGACCAAGACCCCGTTCACCGTCGCCTACACTATCGAAAGAGCCATAAATTAATTTTCTCCCTTAGATTCTTTGTTGGCTTGCAAGGCCTGGTCAATCAAATCCAAACTCCTTAGGATCGACAGAAATACCCGCATCTTTGTAATAACGTAGCACCGACAAATTCCAGTAATCTTTTGCTTCGTCAATGATCTCTGGAGTCGCTTGGTGCATAAATGCGACCGCCTCACGCCATATCGACTTGAGATAGTCGAGGTTCTCTAATTCAATGCCATAAGAGGTGTAAACGCCGACAACGAGGATACATCGGTGCGGAGTTGGGTTATCTCCTTCCATGATCTCACGTAACTTGGCTGAGACGCTGGAACTTGCAACATACGAGGAGACAAAGTTCCAATCCTCCTGCCACACCGCTCGTCTTGCGAGCCATTCATCATGGGTGTCAGCGTGGGTCATATCCTGGATTTCCCCAATTCCAATAGTCGCAAGGCGGATATGTGGGCCAGCTGCCAGAGCTTTTACATTGCGCGTAGCAGTTGGAACAATAAGGCTCATACCATCGCCCGCCGGGTGGGATACCTCCGCATCCCTTTGTTTGGCAGATCTCCAATTGAAGTTCGCAGCTTGTTCCGCAATTGGGATTACCACCTGAGGAGCTTGACGCAGCGAATGCTGGCGCTGGCAATAAAATCGGGCCAGGCCTTAGCAATCCCTTGAGCAGGTTTATGATCGCTGGTGGCCTTACCCCCTGGATTAGTGCCAGCCCCTTGACTGGACACCTGCGACAGCACCGCGCAACCAGCAAGCGCGGGCAATGCGACCCAGAAGAGCTTGGCGACGATTCCCATCGTCTTGCCATTATATCACAGCCGCTTTCCTATGGTCGCGACGCGACGGTCGGTGAACCTCACTGAGTTGGATTCAGCTCGCATCGGAGAGGATTCACCTTCTTGACTTGGGCCTGAAACCATGTTCTGATAGCTCTATGAACACACTCATTGAACTCAAGAACCCAAGACTCCGCCTTCTCGTCACCATGAAGGCGTCAGCTATTCTCGATGAGCGCCGGGACAATCCTAGGACGGCTCGCGCCATCATTCGCGCAATGGAGTTCTCCAAGGGCGTCACATTCCACGAGCCTCGGACGCTCATGATTCAGAACTGCCCCCTTGGAGTCCATGTTGACCCAGGTCGCGGCCTGGTCGTGGTTGTTTCCAAGTTCCAGGGCTTCCCCGCGATTCCCGACGAACTCGTCGAGGCCCTCTTGCCCTTCACGACCGACGTCGCCGTCGCTTAAGCCTTCATTCACCATGAAACGTCCCGGAATCGGTGCCGCCCTGCGCACTCGGCGTCGATGTTGTTGGCGGAGTCGTCACAGGTGCTCTTGGCGGAGTCTGCGCTTCGTAATGCTGCCAAATCGGAGAGCGCTCTAGCCGTGTCGTGCTTTCTCGGTGCCAGTCCGTGTCGGTGTCGCTAAAACGGGTCCAAGTGTCTTGGTCCTTCCAGACCGCCACATACTGGTTCTTGCTCTTGACCACATTGCCGGCCGAATCGTAGCTGTAGGGAGTGAACTGAGCCGAGTAGCGGACGGTCGCCGTGGCGCTCTTCGGCCCTGTCTGCTCCACAGATTCAATCGTGGCTGTCACCGTGAGGTCCTTGACGTTGGCGTACAGCTTACTGAGGCGTCCCTGGATTTCCGAGCGGTCGATGCTTCCGCCACTCTGGAAGGTGACTCGGTAAGAGGTTGGGAAATTGTTGTAGGAGAGCGAGCCGCTTTGAATCTCGCCCGCTATCGCTTGGTAGGGGCCGCTGAGCATTTCTTTGCTGGGCCTCTTGTCATCGAACACGATGTCCCCTTCGTCCATCTTCCAACTCAGCGTCGCGTCGCCTGCCTGCTGAATCAAGGCTCCCGTCTGTCGCTTCCATTCTCTCGACTTGATTTTCCAGCCGCCTGAGTTCACCAACCGATACTCGTTCTCCACTATCCGCTCGATGACCAGGTCTCCGTCCTGGTCGGTCCCCCTGCGTTAATGAACCAGTTCTTGATGCCGGTGTCGTACCGAACGAGCTCGGCCACCGTCGCGCTGACTTCATCCGTCGTCACCTGAGCGATGTTCGTCACTTTGAGCTTGTCGATGGTCTGTTTGCTGTCGTAGAAGTCCGAAGTGCTTGACGACGCCTTCCCCAACATGTCTTTGGACGTGAATCCGGATGCCGTCAGATTGGATGGGAAAGTGCCGCTGTTCCAGCCAGTGCGATAGTCGTCCATGACGGCCGCAATCTGCTCCTGGAGCGTTTTCACCTGGGCAGGGGTCAGCGTCTTGTCGCCGCCCGGCTTCACCTCGACCGGCTTTTGGTAAAAGTCTGGCGGGGGCCCAAAGAGGAGCAAGTAGGTTCCGCCAAGCAAGCCGGCGGCGAGCGCAGCGACCGACAAAACGACGGTGACGAACATCTTGAACCCCGAGAAGAAGGGCTTCTCTTCATGCACATGCTTTTTGAGGTCGAAGCGGGCTTTCGCATCTATACACCGCCTCTCATATGATCGATTGGAGTCAATCGAAATGAATCATGTAAGAATCGGTCCCGTGCCGCGAATCACTAAGCTGTGGACCGAACAATGAGTAACGTGGAGGGGCAACAGAGGGCCTTCGCCACCCTAATGGATCAGCACTCAGGCATTCTCCATCGAGTAGTCAGAACCTATTGTCGATATCCGGAAGATCAGCACGATCTGGCTCAAGACATCCGAATGAATTTGTGGATGGCTTTTGGGCGTTACGACTCCAAGCGGAGTTTTTCCACATGGATGTACCGGGTTGCCCTGAACACGGCGATCAGTTGGGTTCGCAAATCCGAAATCAGAAGTCGATTCGACGGAGGTCCGGTCAAGGAAGACACTACGGCAGCGTCGGTGGAAATGGATGAGCGAGCGAAGACACTCGAACTTTTGATCGAAGGGCTCGATCAAATGAATCGAGCGTTATTGATTCTTTACATGGACGACCTGAGTCACGCCGAAATCGGAGAGATTCTCGGAATCTCGACCGGCAACGTTGCGGTCCGCATTAGTCGGCTCAAAGACCGACTCCGCACTAAGATTGCTCAGAACGAGGAACGATGATGGAACTTAATGAATTTCGCACCGCATGGCAGTCGCTGGACCAAAGGATCACAGATTTAGAGGCAGAGAGCCGAGGACGGAGAACCCGATCCGCCGTTACTCGTCTCACCGCCATGCCAATCTTCGAGCTAGTCGTAGGCTGTCTCGCCGTTCTCTGGGCCGGAGGTGTATTTGCAGATAATTTTCACCGGGCCATGCTCCATCCCGCATCGGCCATTCCAATCGTTACGGTTTGGGTTTTAGGCATCGCAACGATAGCTCTCAGCGTTCTCCAGATCTTTTATGTAAGTAGAGTTGACATTAGTGGGCCAATTTTGAGCGCACAACGAGACATTTCGCGTATTCGCAGGCTCAGAGTTCGTTCGAGTCAATTCTTCATACTCCTTGGCCTTCCACTTTGGGTTGTCTTTCCACTGGCCTTGGGACAAGCAATTATCGATTGGAACTTCATTTATGCCGTCAACGGAGCCTGGATCGGTGGGAATGCAGTCTTTGGGATCGTCCTTGCGATTGCCCTCCTCGGCCTTTGTCGGAAATACAGAGATCGTCCCTTGGCCCAAAGAATAAGCGACATTCTTGCTGGAAGCGAATTGGTTCGTACCGAACGTCTCTTGACTGACATCGCCGAATTTGAGCGCAGCTAAATTTCACTTTGGCTTCGGAAAGACCTGGTGATTCCTCGCCCACTGCTCCCATTGGGCGGAGAGTCGTGCCACGACATCGGGATAATCAGCAGCCACGTCATTCATTTCGGTCTGATCATCATTTATCCGATAGAGATGCCAGGCTGGATTCCCAGACAGGGACACCATCTTCCACACGTCGTCTCTGATGTATCGCGCGCCCAAGTGCTCGTTAAAGAGGATTCTGCGCTTCGTTTCCTCTTGTCCCTTCAATGTAGATGCAAAGCTAAGTCCCGTGAAAGGAGTGATGTCGTGGCCCTTGTAGGTCTTAGGATAGGTGGCATGGGCTAAGTCCAAGAATGTGGGCATGAGATCCATGACGTGTCCCCAGTGGTCGGTAAACTTGCCTTTCTGCTTAATTCCTTTTGGCCAACAAGCGATCATCGGAGTATGGATTCCCCCCTCGTAAGATTGAGCTTTGGCGTATTGGTAGGGCGTGTTGGCAACGTTGGCCCATCGAGGGCCAATTGAGGCGAAAACCTCTTGTGAGCCGGGAAGTACTCGTTTCTTCACCGGATAGATAATCTTCTTTCCGTCTCGTGTCTCTCCAGGGCGATCAAATCCCGGGCCGTAAGCCGCGCAGTCTTCGGGACTAGCTCCGTTGTCGCTCATGAATAGAATAAGTGTGTTATCTAGCTTGCCTGTTCGCCTAAGCTCGGCAACAATCCGGCCGATTCCCTGATCCATTCGGTCAATCATCGCGGCATGAACGGCCATCGCACGGGCATCCCACTCCCTATCTGGATTGTTCTCCCAAGTAAGAGCCTCGCCTATTCGGGGGGACAACGGCGCCTTCTTTGGGTCAATCAACCCCATCTTAACCATCCGTTGGTAGCGAGACTCCCGAATGGCATCCCAGCCCACTTTGTAAGTGTTCTGATACTTTTTGGTCTCTTCTTCTGGCGCCTGTAAGGGCCAATGAGGGGCGGTTTGGGCTACATAGAGGAAGAAGGGTTTCTCCTCTTTGCTGAACTCCTTGATGTATTGAACGGCTTTGTCATTGATTGCATCGGTGTGATAGTAGTCTTTGGGAACGGCTTCCACCGCCTTGATTCCTTCCACAAGGCTGAATGGATCGAAGTAGTCCACCACCCCCCAGATGTTGCCAAAGTATTTGTCAAAACCACGGTTGAGAGGATATTGCTCCAGGGGCGAGAACAGCGGATGTGAAGTCTGGTGATTAAGCCATTTGAGCTGTTCCTGCGGAGTTCCTTGTTCGATCGTATTGGAGACATGCCACTTGCCTGACATTCCGGTCTGATATCCGGCGCTCTTGAGAACCTCTGCGAGAGTGACCGTGTTTTCGGTGAGGGCGCCCCGATAACCTGGCGAATGTTGATCAGTGGTCATTTCACCGATTCCAGCTTGCTGATTGTAAAGGCCGGTTAGGAGCGATGCGCGGGTTGGACAGCAACGGGAAGTATTGTAAAAGCGCTTGAATCGAAGGCCGTTTGCAGCAAGGTAGTCGATATTGGGAGTCTTTACCTCTCCTCCATAACAGCCAACATCAGAGAATCCGAGGTCGTCAGCGAGAATAACAACGATATTAGGTCGATCTTCCGACTTTTTTGACTCAACTTTCCTCGTGCCGGGGACGATAGCAGGGACAACCGTAAGGGCTAAGACCACCGGAACGAAGGAATAGAGTCTGCCTTTCATAGGATTTTCTCAAAACGCAAGCATGCGAATCTATTGCTAGAAGACACTGGCTTGATCGGAGTCTACCGTCGACGCTTAAAAGCAACTTGGTAGCCATTAGGGAGGTTGGGCAATCACCGCATCCCTTGCCTCATTTTCTATTGCGGATTGCCTTCTACCGGACTTATCTTCACGTTCTTGGCTTCGTATGCTTGGCGATTCTCTTGCGAACGTCGACGCACGATGGCACGCACCAGAGACTCAGGAAGCGGATCCTCGGGCAAGAACTGAATTGTCCCTTTCGAGGTTTTGTAACCCGATAGTTGCTTTTCGAATTCGGCAACCGTATGGCCCGGAAACAGCGAACAGTGATTCTTGAAGGCGGCAAAGCTAACCAACATCCCATAGAACTTAAATGTGGGAATCCCATAACTGATAACTTCCTGTGCCTCTGGTATCTCGGACCGAATGATAATTCGGAGGGACTCAAGGGCTTTCCTCGATTCCTCCGATTGAATCTGGGAGATATACTCATCAACGGTCTTTGCTGGCTCCGCTCGCATGGCGGAACCTTACCTAGCTAGTGGTCTTTTTGACCATGCTCACAAGCTGATCCAAGGCAGCGCTCCACCCGTCGTAGAATCCCATTTCTTCGTGCTTCTTCTTTGTTGCAGGATCGCCATGGATGACCAGAGCGGTGTATTTGGTTCCTCCGGATACAGTCTCCAGAGATATCACGGCAGTAAAGGCGAAAGATTCACAACCTTCGCTCTCCGGAAGAGCCAGAGGTCGATATCCAGGGCCCATGGCGGAGGTCCAAATGAGTCGCCTATTTTCGCTGACTTCAAGGAAGCAACCTGAACCGGGGAATTGCTCTCCTTCCGGAGATTCCATCACGGTTCTGAATATGCCCCCTGGACGCAAGTCAATCTCGCAATCCACCGTCTTCCACGGAGCTGGCGTGAACCATTGAAGAATCTGATCAGGGGTGGTCCAAGCTTTCCAGACAAGCTCCCTTGGCACGTCAACTACTCGCTCCAGGACGAGATCAAGTGTGGGATCGATATTGAATTCGGACATTAAGTGTTCTCCTTTTGACTGAGCAGAAAGCTGTCGAGTTGATCGAATCTGGTTTCCCAGTGTCGGCGTGCCGCCTTCATCCAATCTTCAGCGGCTTCTAAGGGTTCGGGAGCGAGTTCATACACTCTGCTTCGTCCGGTCTTTTGCGATCGGACTAGCCCGCACTTCTCTAAGACCTGAAGATGCTGGAGGAATGACGGCAGAGCCATCTTGAAGGATCTGGCCAGTTCCGTCATCGCTGCCGGTCCGCGCCCCAAAAGCTGAACTACTTCCCTTCGTGTCGGGTTAGCCAGCGCCTGGAACACTTGGTCGAGCATCAGCGATTGGTTAGGCATTTACCTAAGTATTCAACATTCGTCGCTGCAAGTCAAGCTCATCATCAGGAATATCTGACATCGTCTCCATTCTTATGTGCGGTCTGAATAGAGTCCGCAAAGCAAGTGGCTCAGAATGAAATTGTCTTGTCGAATTTGGTTTTTGCCAATCGACTACAGGGCAACACCATGGCGAAGCTGACCGTTTTCAATCAAATTTCCCTCGATGGATACTTCACTGACACACAGGAGGACATGAGTTGGGCTCATAAGGCTCCCGACGACGTGGAATGGGCAGAATTCGTCAATAGCAATGCCCAAGGCGGCGGAAGTCTTCTCTTCGGTCGGGTGACCTATGAAATGATGGCCAGTTTTTGGCCCACGCCTGTGGCAGCCGAGAGGATGCCCATCGTTGCGGAACGAATGAATCGGCTTCAAAAGTTTGTGTTCAGTCGATCGTTAAGCGAAGCGACTTGGAGCAACACAACCCTGATCAAGGGAGAACTAGCCGATGAGGTTCGGCGCCTCAAGCAGGACAGTTCCAACGACATCACCATTTTGGGAAGCGGCAGCATCGTCGCCCAGCTGTCAGCAGAAAGACTCATTGACGCCTATCAGCTTGTCCTTTGTCCCTTGGCTCTTGGAGGAGGTCGCTCCTTGTTTGAGGGACTGCCTAGCAGATTGGACCTCAGACTACTTGAGACGCGCGTGTTCAATAACGGGAGCGTGGTCCTTACTTACGAACCAAAATGAATACGCCCCTTCCTAAACTCGCGGCTCCTGCCCAGCGTGTGCTGAATTCAATCAAGGTTAACTGTTTGGAAGACCTAAGTCGACATACCGCTCGAGAAATCGAGGACCTTCACGGAATGGGCACAAACGCGCTGAAGAAGATTTCAGACGCTCTTGCCGAAGCGGGACTTCAGTTCTTGCCGCCAGAGACCTAATCAGTAGACTCCGGCGATGACGCACCATGAGTTGCTCCGCGCCAACTTGGCATCCGTTCGAAAGGACTTAACAGAAACCTTTCCCCATCTAAGCGCAGAGTTGTTGCCTTGGGCGCCGATGCAGGGCATGCGGACGGTCCATGGTCAGTTCGTCGAAATTGTTTCTACAGAGTTCATGTTGGTGCAGCGGATGAAAGGATCGACTCCTCAGCCTTCAGGCGATCTGGACGCACAGCTCTGGGCAATCTCGTCGGTAGACGGATTGATCGCTCGCACGGAAGAGGTACGAACGGAAACTCTGGCTTACCTCGATTCTCTGAGCAACCGGGAACTGGACGAGCCCGTTACACATCTCTCGGCAGGATTCCGGAAATATTTGGAGCTCGACGAAGTTCCTCGAGCGGAATTATTCAGATTTATCGCCCGACACGAGTCTTACCACGCTGGGCAATTGGTTTCTTATTTGTGGTCACGAGGAAATAACCCTTATACGTGGGACTAGCCATTCGTCATTCGTCGGTCGCGACAGCCAACGAATGACGAATGTTGAATAACCCTCCGCCAAGGGTGTTATTCCTTGTTCATTGTGTTGCCAGCAGGTAGACCTCTCATTCCGCCAATTCTCGCCCTGAGAGAGGGTCACGAAGAGCGACGATCGCTATCTTCTTTGTGTTCTCCTTTTGACGTCGCAAGGACAAGCTTGGCATGACGTCTAGATTTGTAGACTTTGGCGGCCACGAAAGCGGTGACTCCACCGGCAGAGGTAACACCCGTGACAACCAAGGCGAGGGACGCATAACAAGCTGGGCACATTGATATTCTCCTTTCCAACCGATCTGCGGATCGGCTTTCGAGAACTAGTCGAATGGAGTCGCCAGAATTCGACTATTCGGCAGGTGGTTCTGTTTCCGTCTAGTTTGGACCTCGTTCCATTGGGCTCGAGACGATCTTGTTAAACTCCTCCTGAGTGATCTTGAATGGTTTGTAGCTTTCGCCGATTCGGGATAGGGCGCCCACAAAGGCACGAAGATGGTTTCGGGAACCCTTGGACAGCAGACTGTAAACCTTGACGATTTCAGCGTTTGATGTCTGCTTGGTCAGACGTGCAAGATCGGAAAGATCCATATCTTCAATCTCAGCGCCGATCCGAAGGGCGGCTGCTCGAGATTGAAGTCCCCGAGCGATCATTCGATCGTACGTTTGTTTCAAGGTTTGGTTCACGTACTCTCCGGCGGCCTTTCCCGCGACGGGATCTTGTAAGCCGTATCGGTCAAGCAACCCCTTTACAGCATCCATGTGCTGCTGCTCACTCCGCTGAATATTAGAGAAAGGACGATCTCCCCATTTCTTGGCGAGCTTTTCATATACATCGCGCGCAAATTTCTCTTCTTCGCGAGAAAACAGGAGACCTTCGCGTTCTTGGGGGGACAGTTGGACCGAGAGCCTTGGCGTTGATTGAGTCAACGTGAGGGCCAGGGTTAAGATGCTAATTCCAATCATAGTTTGCCTCTTAGATAACAGAGGCAAACTATGAGGAATTGGATTCAAGGCTATCTGTTTCGTTGTCTTCGATGAGGCCTCCGCCTCGACGAGTTTTGCTCCGAACCACCTCCCAAGCTTGATGTCGTCCAAGTCGGTGAAGTTGTTCATTACACCTTGGCTGGAGATGGAGTCGCCCCCCTTGCGGCAACGGATTTCGTCTTCGCCGAAGTGAATCGTGAGGAGATCCCGCGTTACGTACCTGGAAAGCGCAAACGATACATGTTTGCGGAAGTAACTGTTCCCTGACGTCTTTTGGTTTTCGACGTCTTCATCCACCAAGATCTTTTGGAGCCAGGCGATCAGCCAATTCTGCACGTTTACGACACAAGTTTTGAGGGGGTGGCCAACGTGAACGATCCGTCTCGGGACGTCGACAGACTGGATATTCATGAGACGATTCATCCACTTGGCCAATCGACCAGTATGCTTCGACTTGCAGAAGTCCCAACTTATCTAGAGTTGGTATCTCTTGCTTTTGAAAAACTGGGAGCCGATCGCCGAGATCTTAAGGGATACCGCACGAGAATCGATTATCCGTTGTACGGCTCTCAAGTGGCGATTGCCTTCGATGCGTCACCCCTTGAGCCGTCTTCCCCATAATGCAGCATGGCTCAGCTTTTCCTTGGACTCTCAGGTTACGACTATGCCGATTGGAAGGGAGATGGGCTTTTCTATCCTAGCGATCAGCCGAAATCGAAGTTTCTCGACTACTACGGAACCCGCTACAACTCGCTTGAATTTCATGGTGCGTTTCAGTCAATGCTCAGCGAGACCAGTATTAAGAACTGGTTGACGAAAACGCCGGATGACTTCCGTGTCTCACCGAAAATGCATCAGTCGGTAACCCACTTTAAGCGGCTAAAGCCTGAGAGTTTGGAAGCCCTTAATCTTTTTCTTGAGAGAATGCAACCGGCTGAAGATGCTGGAAAGATTGGGAGTTTGTGGCTACAGATACCCGGAAATTTCAAACGCGACGATGATCGGTTATCAAATTTCTTAGTCTCGATACCCCAACGTCCGGGACTACGCTGGAGTCTAGAGTTGAATCACGAGTCTTGGTTTTGTGCAGAGACCGAGAGTCTTTTGTCCAAGCATGGCGTCGCTTGGATTGCCACAGAGACCGATGATCATTCGGCGGAAATGCGCTTCACCGCCGATCACTCTTACATCCGACTTCGCAAGCTACAATACAGCGAAACCGAGCTTCAAGAGTGGGCGAGAAAAATCAAAGAGATTATTAGCAGCGGTAGGGACTGTTATGTCTACTGTCGCCATCTTGATACCGTTGCTCCTTGGAAGTGGGCGGACCGCCTTCGGGAGCTAGTTAATTAGCAGGGCTCGACGCTCAGCGACATAAGCTCGCCAATCCCAAAGCTCAAAATCATCGCATACCCGTACGACTTCCGGTACGAAGATTCTCAGAGCGACCTCGTCATAGAGCGGGCTGACTTCGGAACGGCGATCATAGTTTGGGTCACCAAACAAGTGGGCACGATTACATGGCGAGCAAACAGGGAGGAGATTGATTGGTCGATTGCACGCGCTTCCGATATGCTCCACCTCCGTGGCAGGGGCGCCACAACGCGCGCATTTACCACCTTCGCGTTCAATCACTTTGGCGATTATTTTCGGAGTGACCATTGCCTGACGTCGTGGAAAACCGCCACCTTGCATATTCCAGAACGCTTGCGCCAGACCGATCTGACGTTCTGGATCGAGAATTTGAGCGTTCTCGAACGAACCCCGAAATTGCCGAATAAAGCCACACATTTCCTTACAGTGCGGGCTGCAGTAGGGTGATTTGAGGGATTCGACTGGAACATCGCAATTTGGACATAACCGTGGGTTTGGCTCTACACGCGAACAGTCCTGGTCTCGAATATCGTGCAGGATGCGATCAATGAGAGGTCGGAGTACCGCTCGCATTTGATCATCCATCACTTGACTCTCTCCGGGCCGCGGGATCATCGAGGCTAAGGAGGCAAATCTTGCTCGGCGTTCTCCTTTGGTCATGGTCGGATTGTATTCCCTTCCGCGTCGACATCGACTGGTAGAGTTTGAGCATGCCGGGACTGATCAATGTCGAAAAGTATTTGAAGAGGTTGGAATACTCTGGCGATCTTACGCCAAATCTGGAGACGCTTCAGGCACTACAGTTCGCGCACACTACGCATCTTGCCTTTTCGAACTTGGACGTCCTTCTTGATCAGACGATTTTGCTGGATGACGAGTCGCTTGTCGAAAAACTGATTGATCGTCGACGCGGTGGCTACTGCTTTGAACAAAACGGTCTTCTGCTTGAAGTCTTGTTAACGCTTGGGTTTCTGGCTCGCCCGCATGCCGGTCGGGTGAGAATGGGGACGCCACGCGATGTGTTGCCACCCCGGACCCACCTTTTCATCCAAGTCGATCTGGACGGAGTTACCTGGATTGTGGACGGCGGTGTGGGTGGCATGTCTTTGACGGCGCCAATCCGCTTTGAATTGGACACCGAGCAGGCTACGCCTCATGAGACACGAAGGATCGTGCGGCATGGAAACATCTATTATCATCAGGCGGACCTAGGCGAAGAATGGATGGACGTTTACGAGTTCACGGGTGAACAGATGCCGTTAATTGATCGAGAGTTGGCGAATTGGTGGACCAGTACGCATCCCCGGTCCAAGTTCAAACAGTCGCTTATGGCGGCTCTGGCCCTTCCTAATGGCGAGCGGGTTGGATTACTCAACGATAAATTTACACATCGTCGAGGACCGGAAATCATTCGGAGCCAAGACATCTCTAACCCAGCTGACTTGTGGGCGATTTTGGATCGCGAGTTTCAACTCCATCTGGAGCCTTCGGAAGCCGATCTCATCTTTGATCGAGTCATGACGGGAGCGCGCTCTATTTAGGAAGTCACGGCTCCCGGTCTTGCCTGGAGCATTTCGCGGACTTCAGCCAGCAGTTCCAACGAACGAAGACGTTCGGATTGATCGTAGATTCGCGAAGTGACTATGAGTTCGTCAACCTGGGTTGCTTCGAGAAACTGACGTATCCCTTCACTCACCCGTTGTCTTGCTCCCACATAGGCGTATGTAAGCATCGCCTCGACTTTTGCCTTTTCAAGAGGGGACCAGATGGAGTCCATCGAATCGATCGGTGGCTGTAGTTTTAACCGCTGTCCCCGGATCATGTTGAGAAATCCCATTTGCGAAGAAGTGAAAAGCCGTTGCGCTTCTTGATCGGTATCGGCAACCGCGACATTGACGGCCGCCATCGCGTAGGGGCGATCAAAATGAGCCGAAGGGCGAAATTCTTCGCGGTAGATTTCTAGAGCCTCGTGGAGAAAGGCGGGTGCGAAGTGGGAAGCAAAGGCGAATGGTAACCCCAAGGTGGCGGCAAGGTGAGCGCTATAGTCACTCGAGCCGAGCAAATAGATCGGCACGTTTGTGTTCTGCCCGGGAATGGCGTGAATTACCTGTCCCGGGCGAGTGGGCCCAAGCAGTTCCTGGAGTTCCTCGACGTCTGCCGGAAAGTCATCGGCTGCGTGGCGGACGTCTCTTCTAAGCGCCCTCATCGTAGTACCATCCGACCCGGGTGCGCGACCAACACCCAGGTCGATTCGATCTCCGTAGATGGAGGCAAGGGTGCCGAATTGTTCTGCGATCACCAACGGCGAGTGATTCGGAAGCATGATGCCTCCTGAACCCACTCTAAGGGTAGATGTGCCCGAGGCGACATAGCCAATAGCAACCGATGTTGCCGCACTGGCAATCCCCTGCATATTGTGATGCTCAGCAAGCCAGAATCGATGGTAACCCCAACGTTCGGCATGCTGAGCAAGCTCTAAGGTGTCTCGGAGTGCTTCCTTGGCCGTTTCTCCCTCTCGAATCCAAGATAGATCGAGAATGGAGAACTTGATGCTTTTTCCATTGATCATTGAATACCTAAGGTATTCAACGTTCGAGACTTGTCGAACATCTCAGAGGGCCTAAAAGTGATCTTCGAGATCTCCCCAAGTTGTCTGCAGATAGTCGATTTGTGAAGCGTGCCCCTGGGTGTGAGTGTCTGGCAATTTCATCCAAAACGCCATTGGCATTGGCCCGATCGGGCTGTCTGGATTCGTTCCGAAGGATGCGGGCGTGACGTTCTTAATTGCGTCCATTACAGCCTTTGTCGAGTCTTCGATGAGTTTTATTACACTCTCTCTGTCGGTGTAAATGCCTTCCGCTTCCCGTCGGACTCTCTCGAACTCGGCAGGATCTTTTGAGACTGGCATGGGTTCTCCAGCGATGATTTTCGCGAAAGCAGCGTTTGCGCCGCCGCAATGCGCAGCAATTTGAAGAGCGGATCGCGAGGACTCGGTTGGAGACCAGTGCAGTTTGTCATCGGGAACGAATGAGAGTGTCTTCAGCAGACGTCCACAAGCCATTTCGGTGGCGGACAAGCTGTCTTGGATGAATTGATCGAGATTAAAAGGGGTTTCGGTAACCATTGCTTCTCCTTTAGGATTGAAGGGCCATCCACACTTCGATATCACCAGAACCTCGGTCGGGGCAAAAGCCCGGGCCGTATTTTTCGAAAAGAACCGCAGGTTGGGTGGGAACGTGCCCACTACTCGGCAACCACTCCTTCCAGATGGAATCAATGGTATTGCAGAGTTCAGAGACATGACCTGGGTGCTCGAACGCAGCGTAGCGCTGAGCCGGGAGTTCGATCACGTCTAGTCCGTTGGGTTGCCCCTCCACAGAGGTTACAGCTATCCCACAAAAGTAACAAATGCCAGATTCTGTCATCCGATGCGAAATGCCATAGGCGTCATTTGATTGCTTCGAGACAATTGCATCCATACTTGGAACAAAGTGCTGCCATTGGCCCGGAATCTCGGCCATTTCTTCAAATCGGTAGCTGCGATCAATTCCAACGATCGTCAACCTGGGCTCATCAACTATACGAGGTGGTTTCAAGCTCATATCTTCTTTCCAGAGTTCTTTTGAAGAACTCTGGAAAGTAGTCGTGCGAGAATTGACGATTTCGACAGAATGGGTCGGATTCTTTGGGAATTACTCTGGAAGTGTGGTTAGTTCGACGATCGGACGAACTTCTACCGTGCCCCAGCGGGCTCCAGGTATTTGCTGAGCCAGTTCTACGGCTTTGTCCATATCTGGAGCATCGATTAAGAAATATCCGCCCAACTGCTCATGAGTCTCGGCAAACGGTCCGTCTGTTACAAGCGCTCTTCCGTCTCGGATGCGAACGCTAGACGCAGTTGTCACAGACTGCAAAGGCGAAGCGCCCAGGTAGTGGCCACCTTCGGCAAACGATTCTGCCACTTTGGAAGATTCCAAGTAACAGGCCTCGCGTTCGTCTTGAGTCAGCACATTCTCATCGCCGTAGATCAGAAGCATGTATTTCATAGCGTTAGCGTCATTTTGACTGAAGTTCGCAACCTATCCATGGACGTGCTTTAGATGATTGCGACTCTCCATCCTCAGTTCGATGACGAGAAGCGCCACACAAATGATCCCCGTCAGGACTTCTGGGGCTGGGCTAAATGTGGACAGCAGAACCAATCCTACCGCACTTGCGAATGGTCCAAAGGTTCGAATTGTGCAGTCATGCGGACGGAGTTGAACGAACCACAGCGCGGCGATTAGGACGGCGACCGGAACCGTCACTGTCACTCCACTAGCGAGGGCTGAAATGGGCTCGCGATTTGTCCAGTAGTCAACGCGAGATGCCAGTCCACCTCCTAACGCGGCTCCGGCAGCAAAGACAAAGTAGTGTCCAAACCCCCAGACGTAAGCGCCATTCAAGCTCTCTCCGTTGAGAACTCTCTCGAGCGCAAGGGCCGCATTTCTAGAGAAGTAGAGCCACCACATGCTGAAGATGGTCAAGATGCCACCTACTACTACACACATCGCCTGATACTGAAATCGATTCTCGTTCAGCATCCCTTGAAAGGCCAGCGTCACGGAAAGAATGCTCTCGCCCAGAACGATGATAAAAAACAGTCCATATCGTTCAGCAATGTGATGAGGATGCCATGTGGTACGGCCTGCTCGTTCAGCAACAACTGGCACCATAAATTCAGCGAGCACAAACGTGAAGAACAGTGGCACCTTGAGCGTTGGAGGACACCACAAATAGAGCACCCAGAGAATTTGGACCAATACGATGCCCAAGGCGTAGAGACGGCAGGTGCGGCTTCTTGCCGGGTCTTGAGAAGCCGCCCTGAGCCATTGAATCACCAATGCGACCCGCATGATGACGTATCCAGCGACCCCCAGCAGAAAGTCACCCGCATACATCCGATGAATTCCCGCCGCCAGGATGAGCACACCCACGATCTGCAGGATTGTCAATAATCGATATGGAACGTCGTCATTGTCATATGCGGAGGCAAACCACGAGAAATTTAGCCATGCCCACCATATGGCAAAGAAGACCATCACGAAGGAAATGACCCCGGCAGCGGCGTGATTTGCAGCGACGGCGTGGTGAAACTCAGCGGCGGCCTGGGCTACCGCAACCACAAAGCAAAGGTCGGTAAACAGTTCCAATGGAGTCGCCGCGCGATGCGACTCATTTGAATCTCGAGCCACCATGGGGCGAAACAGGCGAGGCTTTGGCACATCATGTCCCACGGCGGACAAGGCTACCTTCCCGCTAAAGTTAATGAGGAAAAAAGGTCTGGAGAACAAAGATTCGGCTGTAGCCCGGAGGAGTCTCCACGTTGAACCAGTTGCGGGAGTCAACTTCGATTCGGTCTCTCAACGAACTCTGGAGCTCCTTGGCCACCGGCGGAATTGGGCCATCCCAGCCATTACCCCTGGCAACCCATCCTAGAGATGGAAGTTTTGACTTGAATCGATCCTCAAGGGCAGCCAGATCCTTGGTTGGCACGAGAAGAATGCTCGATCTCATCCCAACTGCTGCGCGATAGAAGATACCGACGGGCTGAAAAAGCGAACGTGTGCGAGAAGGGTTAATGTCAATACGCTTTAAAAGGAATGGATTCAGGATCGCCACCGGATCTCGAATCAGTTTTATTCGCGGAAGCTCTCCCTTCAGCTTCAACAAAGCCGCATCTGGGATTCCTGCATCCAGATAAACCACCTTAATATTTCGATGATCCTTGAACGCCAAGAGCGCCTGCGAAGTCACGCGGGAATTCGACACATCTAGACACCGGAGACTTTTCAGGGCAGTCAGGTGCGCCAGGTCTTTATCTGTCACATTGCTCCCTCCCAGGTAGAGGTTTTCAAGCTCTTCTAGTCCGAGAACTTGGTCCCAAACGGTCTCATTCAACTTCGAACCCACCAACGTTAAGTCAATCAGCGTTCGGGAGGTATCTAGATCCATAGACCGCTCCGCGCCGAAATCTTTACCGCCGAGATCAAGCGACACGTCCCAATCTTGATCGGGCGGAGGAATAGTAGTAACCGGTTGATCCACGGATATCTGCCAGTCCATTTTCAACACTTGAAACGCGGCCGCCCGAACTGGGAAATTAATGCGTCTACGAATCCTCAACCCTGCCGACCACTCGAAAGATTCTTGGAAGGGATCCTTTAGCAATTTCCGAAGCAAAAATTCATTCGAAGCCGTTCGGAAGTTAGTCAGAGCCCGCGCAGCGTTCACTCGATCTCGTGGTGTAACAGATGACACAGCCTTTTCGGCCCAGGCCGCCAAATTTTGATCGACAGGGACTTGAACGGTAGGTTCACCGGCCCACCAATTGCGATTGGGATCCTGCGGCGTTCCCGTCAGAACGGAGGCTGCAACCGTCATCGCGAACTCGGCTATGCCATACCTCCCGCGGTTGTCCTTCGCAATTTGCCTCGCCGCATCCAGCACCTGATTGGCATTTTTCACGACCGAAAGGTTCGCTCTGAAGACTGAAATATCTTTCGAGCTTAAGTCGATTATCGCCGTGCGATCCCTTTGAAAACTTATCAGGAGGCGAGCGCCTTGTGCTTGCCAATCCCGCCCGCGCCATCCGTCGCCATTATTGAGGCGTGATTCTATTTTCGGTTGGGCCTCGCCTTTGATTGTTTCTTCGACGGCAATGGTTACCCAGTCGTCCTTGCAACTTTCTATCTTCCCTACTACGACGAGATAACCATTGATGACAGAGGAATCCAGACTCTGAAGTACCGGGGCCGACCTGGGTGCAACTTGAGCGGGCGAAACTCCAACCGCGCATGTCGACAGAACCAAACCAATCAATAGCCATCTCATCGCAATCGATTTGACGCGCTCAAAGAGCCCTTGGCTACATCTAGTCAACGATCTCTAATCTAGATAAGATGGCAAGGTGGATGCTGCCCAACGAGTCAATATCTTGCGCCGCATCACTTGTCTTGCACTTCTGTCCGGTATGGGAGTTTGTCCCAAGCTCTGGATAGCAGATCACGGCTTTCCCGCCGTGCCGGTGCTACCCTTGCCACAGCTTCCCAATTGGCTTACTTTGCTGTTGGTTACTCTCGGCATTGGGGGAGCCTGCTGGGGACTTTTCTTCGGTCCAAATCAATCTGAGCTTGTTTGCATTTGCTCGGTAGTCATCCTTATTGTTTTCGATATCAATCGATTCCAACCATGGGTTTTTCAGTACCTGACGATGTTAACCGTCATCACCTGTGCGAAAAAAGCGCCCGAGCGGGCACTGGCCATCTGTGGATTCGTGCTCTCTGCCGTCTACTTTTGGAGTGGCATTCACAAAATCAATCCGATCTTTGTCCACGTGGTGTTTCCAAAACTACTTTCTCCGTTCTTTCCCACTGTTCCCGAGTCGTACCTCTCATTTGGTTGGGTGGTCGGCTGTTTTGAGGCACTCTCCGCCTTGGCCCTCTTTTGGCGTCGGTCTCGGACTATTGCCTTGGCTGCTGTCGTGATCACTCACTCCGCGATCCTTTTGGTGCTCGGGCCAATTGGCCTCAATACTAACGCGGTCGTTTGGCCATGGAACTTGGCGATGATCGCGATGGCCATTGTCATCTTTGGTCGCAATCGGCAACTCAATGTCAGGGTAACACGGGGTTCCTGGCTCGAGTGGGCGGTGATTAGTATAGTGGGGTTGCTTCCAGTCCTTAATTTTGTCAACCGATGGGACGATTACCCCTCGTTCGCGCTCTACACCGGAAGATCTCGCCAAGGCGCCGTCGTCTTGAGTCGCGATGGAGCCGACAGAATGAAGTTGCGGGTTCCAAGCATCAAAGTCGCATTGGAACCCGGACTTGAAGGCGAGTCTCGCCTCGACTTCGACGTTTGGGCGGAGAAAACCATAGGCGTTCCTCCGTATCCCGAGCCACGGGTGTATCAAAAGATCGCCGATGAAGTTCGGCTCCTTTCATCGGATGAAAACGCCCTTCTCTTTATCTCTGATCGCGAAGGGCGCTTTCAAATCTTCCCTCATCATTAGTCCGTTGAGTCCATCGATATGACGGCTCCTTCTAGTGCCAGACTCGATCGCCGTAGACAGTCTGCAAGTACTCCAACTGAGCACAGTGGTGGTTGGTGTGCATGGAAATGAACCCAATCGCTATTCCGAGGGGTGCATGTCCCAAGTCAAACGGCAACTTAACCATAGTGTCGAAGCTATCAGGCTCTACTTCATCTAGCCAGGAGATGAAATCATTGCCGTTCTGATTCAAGAGGTCCAGAACCCGTTCTCGCGTCTTGAACTCAGTCTCTTCCTTGCGGAAGATAGCATCGGCTTCTAGCGGAGTCTTGATGGCAAAGGTGTTTCCTTTGAGAGTTTCGTGGATTGACTTGACAGCCCAAGCGGTGTGACCAACCAACTCTAGTGGAGTTCGCGCAGATGGTGCTGGGCTCCAATTCAGGCGTTCCTCGGGCGTTTCAGCAAGTAGTTTCTCCATTCTAGATTTTGCATAGAGAAACTCATTTTTCGTCTTTTCGATCAGTTCGTTCATGTGCTCATTCATCCAAAGTATTTGTGATCTCGAAAGAAGGGGAGGACCGGTAGACCGCCTAGACCTTGCCTCGTCTTTTTTCACTTAGCTCGATCATTTCAGTCAGGTCTGCCGCTGGTCGAATCTCAAAGCAGCCTCTTTCAAAGACTCCAGGATGTTTGGCCATTAATTCGACCGCGTGGTCAAGGTCATTGGCTTCAAGAAACATAATTCCGCCGAGATACTCTTTCGTCTCCGCATACGGACCATCGGTCTTATATGCCTTCCCATCCTTCTTCCTGACGGTAACTCCCGAACGCGGTCCCTGGAGAGCTTCGCCTCCTACCATATGGCCATGACGGCGCAACTCGTCATCGTACGTAAAACAACGATCAATGAAGTCGTTGGCGTCGGCTTCCGACATGGACGCCCAGACCTCTTCATCGATATAGCCTAAACAGACAAATCTCATTTGATTGGTTCCTCCTCTAGCCGCAGTGGGCTACTTAGTGATGGCCTCGCGGACGATGTCGCTCTCAGCGGCTCTTTGAACATCCTGAGGAAAGTCATTCATTTCATAAACCTGTCGGACTTCGATCATTCCCGTCCCGTCATTCGGCACCTTCTTCGCCCATTCAATTGCTTCCTCTTTTGAAGCCACATCAATGATCCAAAAGCCACCCAACACTTCTTTCGATTCCGTGAAGGGACCGTCAACTACCTTGGGAACCCGGTTAGGATAGGTAATTCGCGCGCCTTTTGATGTGGGATGAAGTCCGTCAAGTGCGTGCAGGGCGCCTGCCTTTGCCAGTTCTTCGTTAAATCTCATCATCTCGGTAACAAGTTCAGCCCCCGGCATCTCTCCAGCTTCAGCGCGGTGATCCGGATAGACAAGCATCATGAATCTCATTTCTTTTCTCCTTTGTCGTCGTGCCCTTCTTGGGAGACGTTTCGACTTCGATTTCACTAGGTAGTCGGATCCATCTAAATGGGATCGACAAATCGAAAAAAATCGAAAAGAAATTATTCGAGCTCGGCCAGTCGACCTTCAAGAAACCGCTTTTCAGGTTCCTGCTGAGCGAGTTCAAGAGCCCGACGGTAACTGTATACAGCTTCCTCAGTCCTGCCCAATCTTCTACAGAGATCGGCGCGGGCCGCGTGTGCAAGATGGTAATCGCACAGCGCTCCCCGATCCAATATCTGATCGATCAATTTAAGACCAGAGGCTGGGTCGTCTCGCATCGCGATCGCAACCGCGCGATTGAGTTCCACAACCGGCGATGGATTCGCTCTCATCAATACATCATAAAGGCCGACGATCTGACGCCAGTCTGTTTCGTCCGAACTTGGCGCTTCCGCATGGACGGCAGCAATGGCTCCTTGAAGTGTATACGGGCCAAATCTTCTTGAAACCAAGGCTTGCTCAACCAGTTTGATGCCTCGCGCAATGAGTTCTCGATTCCAAAGACCTCGGTCTTGATCCTCAAGAAGGATCACTTCCCCGGTAAGGGTGCTGCGAGCGGCCCTCCTCGACTCTTGGATAAGCATGAGCCCAAGAAGACCGGCGGCTTCAGGATCTGGCAATAAATCTAGGATCAAGTATCCAAGGCGAATTGCTTCCCCCGAAAGGTCCGCACGCGTCAGACTCTCCCCCGAGGATGCGTAATACCCCTCGTTAAAGACCAGATAGATCACTTGAAGCACGGTATCCAAACGCTCTGGGATATCTTCAGGCTCAGGCACTTGGTAAGGGATTTTCGCGTCTCGGATCTTTGCCTTTGCTCTTACGATACGTTGGGCGACGGTAGGCGCCGAAGAGAGAAAGGCCCTGGCTATTTCCTCCGTAGTCAGTCCGCAAACTTCGCGCAGGGTGAGAGCGACTCGAGCTTCGGCGTTCAGAGCTGGGTGGCAACATGTGAATATGAGACGAAGTTGGTCATCTTTTACGGCCTCATCTTCTTTTCCTGCCACATCTCTTGCCTCATTCTCGATCCTTTCCGCGATCGTTGCCAGAGACGCATCGAAACGGGCGCGACGACGCATATTGTCGATAGCCTTAAAGCGTCCGGCCGAAACAAGCCATGCGCGTGGGTTTGAGGGAACGCCATCTCGCGGCCACTGATCTAGGGCTGCCGCAAACGCATCGTGTAGCGCGTCTTCGGCAAGGTCAAAGTCGCCAAGGACACGAATAAGCGTTGCAAAGACTCGCCGTCCTTCCTCACGAAAGACATCGTCAATGGTGGCTCTAATCCTTTCTGGGTTGTGATGTGCTGGCATAGTCAGTAGCTCTCAGAAATTTATCGTCAGTTCGTTTATTTTTAGTACTCATTTACTCAATATGGATTACCCTGTTATTGGGACTTTTTACCGAGTCCTGGAGGGATTATGAGACTTACCAAAATGAGCGCGTTGGTCACTGGATTGGTCGTCGCGGTTTCAGCTTATGCCTACACTTACAGTCATACGTGGAACAACCTCGCTTCGGTCATTGCCTTTAACGGTTCTTACATTCAATTGCGTGGCTATAATTTTTCGCCGTCGGGAAGCAGCGTTCAACTGGACTGGACAGGCTATAGCAGTCCCGACATCGGGGTGAACGCTTGGAACGTCAAGGTATTCGATATGAGCGGGGGAGGAACAGGCACCCTCGTTTACAATAGTGGTGATATCACCGTCTATGGCACATCTTCGAGCCCAGGCCCTCAAACGTTGACGATTGGTGGCCTTACGGCAGGACGCCCCTACCTCATCACTTTGAACGATCACGGCTATGGATCTTCTACCGGAACCTGGTCGTATCTTAAGTCTAATTACACCAAGCTTTGGTGGTAATGGACAGGTTTCTTGGTCCCGAATCAGTTCGGGACCATCAAGTTGGTGTAACTCCACGTTAAATCTTCCCGTTGGCCAGTTGCTCTACGAACTTTTCGATTCTCCTGGCGCGAGTTTCAGCCGACTTGGCTCCCTCGACGTTGAGCACGAATTTTCGCTTATTGCTGTAAGAGAGATTCTCAAAGCACTTCTGAGCTTGGACGTTGGCGTCCAGAGCATGCTGGAAATCGTCTGGAACCTCGACCTTTCGTGGGGCATCGTCCAAAGCGAGTTCAACTTCCAGTCTCTGGCCCGCCGTAATCCTTGCTTTTTCTCTCACTTCAGCGCTCACAGGAATGAGGTATTCCCCACCCATCGGAGCGACCGTTGTTCGGTAAGAGTAACCGTTGATTGTCACCGTCACCTTGGGACGCTTGCCCTTTCCTAGCGCAACAACGACCGATTCCGGTACGGATATCCCAGTGGCAGACTTACCGTGAAGGTCTAGGGTGGCCCTAAATTTCTTCATCTTAGTTCTTGCTCACGTAGAAGGGAGGCCTCGAGATTTCCAAATGCCTCGCTCCATCCTTGAGCTTGACCGTCTCGAGACTCATCCGTCGTAAGGCCGGAGACCTTGAATCGCATCTTTGTTCTTTCGCCAAGGTCAGCAAGGGTCACATTGATCAGCGTTTCGTGTCCAGGCTCGTGACCGGGCTGTGTATTGTCTTCCCACTGGTGCGTGAAAACGAGTCGCTGTGGATAAGCGATTTCGATGTAGATGCCCCGCATCACGTACGTGACGCCGAGGGGAGACTTCATACCCGAACGCCAGCTTCCACCTACCCTGAGATCGATAGTCACGAAGAGAACCTCAAAGTCTTTCGGACATAGCCATTTCATCAAGTGTTTCTCTTCCGTCCAAGCCCTAAAAACCAGTTCACGTGGCGCTTGAAACTCTCTCTCGATTTCAATTACCTTGCCGGCTGGCATGGATCCAAAGTGATCGATCGTCATTGTTTGGTGATAGTGTAAGGGGGATTACTTTCATAGACCATCCCTCTTCCTTTGGAATTAATCGACTTCCAGCGGCAACACTTCTTCAATCTGCCATTCCTCATTTATGACCGCGCCGAGCAAAGCCGTCCGAAGAAAGCAAAAGAACAACGTGTAGACGATGGCAATCCCGCCAAGAATTCCTGGTGGCCACAGAACCCGGCCAGGTGCTGGAGTCGGACGCAGGGCCATGTACATTCGATTTCAGCCATCAAATTTGGGCCCCAGTTTTTGGAGCCCAAATTTGACGGTTTAGGGATTGGTACAGTTGAGCAGCCAATTCACTCCGAATTTGTCCGTCAAATGACCGAAGAGACCTCCCCAAAACGCCGGGCTAACCGGGCTATTAGCTGAACCTCCGTCGGAGAGCTTTGCGTACCAATCCCGGATCTGAGCTTCATTATCACAATCCAGCATTAAGGAAACGTTGCTACCCACGGTGACTCCTTCCGGTCCCTGCATATCCGTACACATCAATTGGAGATTTCCGTTTGTCAAGCTGGAGTGCATGATCTGACCCTGCATGTCCTTGGGCATGGATTCGCAAGACGGGGTGTCCTTCACTTCCATTATTTCAAGTTCTCCTCCAAGGCACTCCTTGTAGAAAGTCATGACCTCTCGGGTCTTGCCGGGACAGCTCAGGTAAGCGACGATTTTTGCCATTGTTTTTTCCTCTCTTTGATTTCTTGTCCAGTCAAATTTTCAAAATGAGCCGGAACGATCTTTGTCGACGGTCAGAACTTGAACGAGCCGCTCGAAGCACTCACGCCAACCTTCTCTATGCCCGTTCACTGAATCTTCAGATTCAAAAGGGCCTTGCATGAATTCCCCTCTGACGCCTCGATCTGACTCGTCAAACCTCACCGTCACCGTTGTTTCGTGCGAACACTCTCCACCCTCGCGCCACCGATGAGTGAACTTGATAGATCGATGGGAAACGATCTCTAAGTAGACTCCCCCTACATGGAATTCAATTCCATCGGGTGAGCGCATAGATACGATCCAATCTCCGCAAGGACGCAGATCCGTTCTGGCATCCGTTACGATAAACCCATGCGGAGCGCACCAATCTCGAAGTCTTTCCGCTGAAGTCCACGCGAGCCAAACGTCTTCGATTGAGGCACCCAGTTCGAAAGTCATCGAGAGTTGCAGGACACCCTCCGTATCCCGAGCGAATTTGATTTCAGTCACGGTCTTTCTCCTTCGCCTGCAATTCCATCAAGTAGGATTCAAGTCGATCGAGGCTTTGCTCCCAATAACGACGATACGATTCCACCCAGTCTGCAACTTCCCTCAAAGGCGTGGCTTCTAAACGACAAGGTCTCCATTGAGCTTGCCGACTCTTTGTCACCAACCCGGCATTCTCCAAGACTTTGAGGTGTTTAGTAACCGCCGGAAGCGACATTTCAAACGGCTGAGCCAGTTCCTTCACCGAAGTCTCACCCTGAGCGAGGCGAGCGAGGATCGCTCGTCTGGTTGGGTCAGCAAGAGCGGCAAAGGTGACACTAAGTTGATCGACTTGCATGAAATAATAAACCGATTAGTTAATTAACCTTTTGGTAAATTACCTCATCCCCGCCAATGGATCAGCCAGTAAATTGTCTTTAACCGTAAGTCGGTCTTTGCGGCCACCCTTCTGGTGAATCCTCCCAATCCTCTTGTCGGCCATAGGGCGTCACCTCAAGCAGGGCGGTTGCGTCGGTTAGCCGATCCGTCCCCCTCGCGTACGAAGAGTAGGTGTGAAAGACGCCATCTTCCGTTCTCAGAAAGACGCTTAAGCCGTGTTCTTCTCCTTCCGTGGGATTGGGAACTTGGTTGGCGATCATTTCTTCCTTTGTTCGGTAATTGTAGTAAACCGGCGTTACGCTCTCATCGAGAGTGACGTGGAAGTCGTAGTTAAAGTCCGTTCCGTAACTGGAATACCAAGGATGTCTCCAACCCTTTTCTTCCTTTTGTTTCGCCAGCTTTTCATAGGGGGCCCTTGAGATCAACACAAAGGTGGCGTCTCGCCGATGCAAAAGAGACAGATCTCCAATCGCGTCAACATATCCGGTACATCCCATACATCCTCTTTCCCAATCGGGTCCAAACATGAAATGGTATACGATCAATTGGCGGCGTCCTTCGAAGAGATCTTCCAACTTCAGCGGCCCACTTGGCC
This sequence comes from Armatimonadetes bacterium 55-13, assembly GCA_001898035.1. Lineage (GTDB taxonomy): Bacteria > Armatimonadota > Fimbriimonadia > Fimbriimonadales > Fimbriimonadaceae > 55-13. The sequence continues at coordinate 33,124 of MKRX01000008.1, read as the reverse complement.
CCTGAAATACATAGTCCTTTTCGACTTCAGTCATCGGAAGTCTTCGACGTTCTGCGTTCACGCGGTCAAGATGGCGTGTGGCCTCTTTCTCACTCTCTAGGAGTTCCAAACGCTTCTTAAGCCATTCTTCTTTTGAAACGACCGGTGGGGTGACGGTGATGGTGGGGGTGCTCATTTAGTGTCTCCTCGCGACATCTTCGCTTTCAAAGCTTCTTCGCATCCCATGGGGGCGATCGGTCGCACTTCAATGCAACCGTATCGAATCGGTGGGAGCCTTGTTGCAATCGAGATAGCCTCATTGAGATCCTTGGCCTCGATCAACAAGAATCCGCCGATCTGCTCTTTTGTCTCGGCGAACGGCCCGTCGGTCACATCCACTCTTCCATCCCGTACCCGGACTGTCGTGGCGGTATCTACCGACTGGAGGGCCTCGGCTGCCAGATATTGACCGCTCTCAGCGAGTTCATCCTTGAGCGCCACCGACTCTTCAACAAGCGCTTCAAAGTCGGCCTCGGGAAGAGTTCGCATTGAAGTTTCTTCGTAACAAACCAAGCAAAGGTATTTCATCGCTATTCTCGCGACAGACCCGTCTCGGGGCCATCTTCACCAGGTAGTCGAATTGTTCAAAGCACTTTCGACAGAAGTTTTCGATTTCTTTGGAAATCCGTCCGCAGCGGCCTTAACTCCTATTGCGCGAGTTTGCGACGTAACGTAGAAATGCGATCAAACCGGAGAAGCGAAAGCTGGGATCGACATAGCGCTCAATGACATAGAACATGAAGTAATACCATCGACAAAAAGCCCAAATGGCAATCGCAAGAAGAGCGGCGAGTTCCCAACTAAACGCGAGGACGAGGATTCCTGTGACGGCTAGCGCTCCCAGCAAGAGAAATAGCCATCCTTTCACCAGGATGGCTCGGCTACTGGTCAAATCGTCGGTAAGCCTCATAAGTGTGAAGACGAGTTTGACGCGTTAAATCTCACAGGAATCTTTGGCTCAACCTGATTGTCATAGACCGAATCCAACCCATAATCTTACATGCCGCACACCGATCCCATCGCGTTTCCAGAACTCACCTCAGAGGAGATCGAAGTCCTACGGCCACTAGGCAAGGAAGTCGCTTTTGAAGATCAGGACGCGTTATGGGAGGCGGGGGAGACTGACTACTGTTTCTATGTGATTCTGTCCGGCGGCGCACAAGTTCGAAACAGTCGGGACAGCACAGACGAGATTGCCTACCACGGTCCGGGAAACTTCACCGGGGATGTTGATGTCATGAGCGGACGGCCCGCACTGATTAGCTGCTACGCGGACGGCGAAACCGTCGTGCTGCAACTCTCAGCGGAAGATGTACGCGAAGTAGTTCGAGTGCAGCAAGACTTGGGTGGCAAGATACTGCTGGCGTTCATTCGGCGTCGAGCATTACTCCTTGAAACGACTGACCATGGTGTGACGATTGTGGGAAGTGCATTTTGCCCGTTGACTAACCGAATCCGGGAGTTCTTAGGGCGAAACCGGGTAGTCCATCAGTGGAAAAAACCAGAGGATCCAGAGACGGACGACTTGCTGAAGGCATTCGGCATAACGGTAGAAGACACGCCGTTTGTCTTTCTAGGCAATGTTCGGCTTAGTCACCCGACACTTGAGGAACTGGCAGATCGGTTACATATCCGTCGCAAATCAAATGAGAAACAGTACGATCTGGTGATCGTGGGGGCAGGTCCGGCCGGTTTGGCCGCTGCCGTTTATGGTGCAAGTGAGGGGCTGAATACTCTGATGCTTGACCGAGCGGCTCCCGGCGGGCAAGCCTCTTGGTCAAGTCGCATTGAAAACTACATGGGATTTCCTGAGGGGCTGACGGGCAGCGATCTAGCTTCCCGCGGACTTATTCAGGCCCAGAAATTTGGAACGGACATTTCAATTCCAGCCGATGTGCAAGCGATTGATTGCGGAAAGTTGGGTCACGAAATATTCCTCACTAACGGGGAGAAAATCGACGCTCGGGCCGTGATTATCGCAACTGGGGCAAATTATCAACGTCTCCTCGTTCCAGGTTTTGATAAGTTCGAGGCTTCGGGCGTTTACTACGCAGCGACCAAACTGGAGTCGGAATTCTGCCGGGAATCGGAAGTGGTGGTCGTAGGAGCAGGTAATTCTGCGGGGCAAGCGGCAGTGTTTCTCTCGCAGACCTGCAAGACGGTTCGGCTCATCGTTAGGGGCGATCGATTGAACAAGTCGATGAGCGACTATCTTAGCTACCGAGTGGAACGAATCCCCAATATCGAAGTCCATCTCGAAACCGAGGTTTGTCATCTCCTCGGCGAAAGCAAGCTTGAACACGCGGTTCTGACCGGCGCTACGGAAGGAGCTATTCCCTGCTCCGGGCTATTTGTCTTCATAGGAGCTTCTCCGAACACCGAGTTTCTTCGAGACACGGTTGCGCTCGATAAGAACGGGTTTGTACTGACGGGCGACTCCATGCGAGCCTTCTGGGACGAGAGTCGAATTCCCTTCTATCTAGAAACGTCTTGTCCCGGAATTTTTGCGGCTGGAGACTGTCGTGTCGGCTCGGTCAAGCGTGTAGCCAGTAGCGTTGGCGAAGGTTCGATGGCAGTAACCTTTGTTCACCGGTATCTTTCCCTATAGCCGAGCGACATGACGGATCTGGAGTTTGTCTTTGATGGTTGGCAAGGCTATCACAGTAGCATCGTTTCTGCTCTGGCCCCTCTCACGGTCGAGCAATTCGGATTTCGGCTTCACCCCGAAATGATGTCGGCGGGAGAGCTCGCTTGGCACATCGCCGATGGGCGAGTGATTTGGTTTGAACGCATCCAAGCGCCGGGCATAGAACCGTTAGCACGAGAGCTTCGGGACCGTCACCAACGCGCTCCTCGAGTATTCAATGCTGCCGAACTCTGCAATTGGCTCGAAAGGACCTGGCAGATGGTGAAAGCTACGTTGAGTCAGTGGACAGTCGAAGACCTTCGAGTCACCTATACGCATAATTATCAAGGGGCGAATCTTGCTGTCTCGCGGCAGTGGACGATATGGCGGATCATGGCGCACGACATTCACCATGGGGGACAATTAAGCGAGCTTCTGGCCGCCCAAGACATATTTCCGCACGGATTGACGTGGTTGGGCGGTCACCTCACCGAGCCGAAGAAGATTCCTTAATGAGATGGGTTTTGATATTCTGAAGGGCGGAGTCTCATTATGCTGTCTTTCGTTGCTGCCCTTACTCTAGCATTTCAACCGCTTTCTGCCGACGAATTGAATCCCGACACGTTCCCTGCCTTTTCCGGCCAATCGGCGGAGGGCAACTACCTCCTGGCCCCTCCTTACAAGAACGCTCCGGAGCTCGCCGTTCGCGAAAACGTTCCCAAAGGAAAGGTTTATCGGTTTACGATGGATTCCTCGGACAGCCGCATCTATCCTGGAATTGCCAAGTCGGATCCATTTCACCTGGTTCCCTATCAAAGACGGGTCACCCTTTACGTTCCCAACCAATACAAACCTGGCGTTCCGACACCGTTTCTGGTGTCACAGGACAGCATGGGATCTGGAGAGTTGCCAACGATTCTCGATAACATGATCGCCGATCATCGTTTACCAGTCTTGGTTGCCATCATGATCGACTCAGGTGGTGGAGACGCCCAAGGGAGCGAGAGAGGTCTCGAGTACGATACGATGTCCGGCAGATATGCGGACTTCATCGAGTTTGAAGTCCTTCCTCGAATTACGAGGGACTATAAAATCACCTTCACTAAGAATCCCGATGCAAGATTGACCATGGGCGGAAGTTCCGGTGGCGCATGCGCTCTTTCCATGGCTTGGTATCGTCCCAATCTGTATCATCGAGTTCTCACTTACTCCGGCACATACGTCAATCAACAATGGCCTTACGACCCAGAGACGCCTCATGGTGCATGGGAATACCACGAGAATCTGATTCCTAAGTCCAAGCCGAAGCCGATACGCCTCTGGATGCAGATTGCAGAAAACGACCTTCGCTCACACGACGAAGAGGCAACGCTTCACAACTGGGTCTTGGCTAATCTCCGCATGGCGCAAGTTCTGAAAGCTAGAAAATATCACTACCAGCTTGTGTTTTCCAAAGACTCTGGTCACGTCGATGGTCGAGTTGTCCGACAGACCCTTCCCCAAGCCCTCGAATGGGTTTGGAAGGGCTATGCCACTAGGAATTAGCCGGACGATTCTTCTGGATCGCAGCCTCGATTTGGTCGTCAGTCACGCTCTCCGGGATGGCGACCGATCCTAAGTCTGCTCCAGCTTTGTCAAGGAGACACAAAACACGCTGGCTTCCGATTTGCACGACCTTTATTTCTCCGATGCACTCCCACGGAGTGAAATAGAAACGCCACCCGCGCCCCGCGAACACATTGTGATTGAAGCCCTTGGGAGAGATAACTACCACGGCGGTGCCTGCCATTGCGATTGCATAAGGGATAAGAAACGCTGCAAGAAGAGCCGTTCCAACTGCAATCAACAAAGTGATAGCCCAACCTGGAGGATGGCGATCTGGTTGAGGATTAATGGCTACGACGCCCCGGAGCCCTAGGACGATCAGGATGGATGCGCCAAAGAACTTCCAAGACTCGGCGCCAAACCAATCAAACCCACTCAGATTCTTGGCGCGTCGGTATGAACGCGGCTCGTCCCAGCTCAGTTTCGACATCGTCCAACATCATAACAAATCCGATTCCTTTCAAGTAGTCAGATTACGAGCCAGACGATGAAAGTGCTTCTCCGCCTGACGCCAGGCGCGGACTTGATAGTGGCGCGCGACAGGCAAGAAACACCAGAAAAGAAGGGAACGAGGCGAAGAGATTCCGGTGACGACAAGACGAACGCTTCCCTCTTCCCAAATGAGTTCAGATTGCCAGATTCCTTGACCATGATGATCGGCAGTAGTTACATACCCGTAGCGGCAGACATTCTCGCCGCGCTCGGCGAGAAAGATTTCCACCGTCGACCATGCGGACATCCAGGACACCTTCGGTATCAGTGGAGCTTGCTGGAGAACTCGGTCTCCAGGCTGAAGGCTTCGGTTCTCATCTCGAAACGCACCATGAAATTTTATGACTTCGACAGGATAGTAGTTGCCAGACATCATTCGATTCGCGATCTCATTGAAGAGAACCTTGGCAGGATCGCGACCAAGATCAACTACTTCGCGATCCCTATAAACGAGCCGCGACTTCTTGCCACCGTCGATCGGATCCCATGTCAGCGGCGCGGCCCGTCCTCGCTCCCACCTTTTCGCCACCCTCGGCTCCATATTGTTATAGTATTCTAAGATTTCAGAATTTCTTGAAACTTCATCACTTTGAGGTCTTCTGTGAGCTCCAATAACTACCGAAAGCCTCCTCCCACTCTTTCCGACTGAAGTCGTCGCTCACTTTCATCATGTAGATCACAAACTTCTTCACGCACGCTCTTTGAGATGCATCGAGCCGGGCCCACTGCTCAAGGCAGTAGTTTTTCATTTCTCCCTTCTGGAGCGTCAAATGAAATGCGAGTGAATCGCTGTAGCCACGTCTCACCGAGCGAATCATTTCGGCGGGTAAGTAATAGCGAAATCCAATCGCATCGAGAAAAGACCAACCTCCAACTCCTGTGGCAGGGTTCCATAGTCGATCCTCCACAAGAGAGGTCCAGTCTTTTTCCTTATCCTTGCTTCGAGCCGCCAACCTCTCTTCCATCGTTCCATAGTCGTCGAGGACGACCGACTCACTCCAAGACACGCCATTCACTCGCTTGACGCCCTTGAACGAATTACGGATGAGAGCGATGAGAGCGAGGCCGTCCTTCTTGATTCTCGATTCCGGAGACATGCCGTCAAATTGAGCAAAGGAGCTACTCGTTACGATCGCAAGCATCAAGGCGAAGATCACCCTCATCGATGGAAAAGATACCAAGATAAGACGGCGATGTGAAGAGTCGCGGCAATCCAATCTACGCCACGGAAAATTACTTTTTTCGATTTATGCCGAAACAGCTTTCTCCCGAGGATCGCCCCTGGCCATCCGCCTAGAGCGGCAAGCAGAAACATTTGCCTTTCCGGGATTCGTCTTCGACGTGCCTTCGCGGAAGCCTTATCCCAAGCAAACATAAGAAATGCTGACAGTGACATGACCGCATAGACAGCCAAGACATAGACCGGCAAAGCGCCGATTATGGACTGAGCTCCGGTAAAAGCGAGAAACGTAATGGCGAGAAAAGTTTCCAGACTCGAGAGTTTATCTCTGCAAACTAGAACCTGTTCAGGAATCCTCGATAAGACTCTAGCGATGCGCCGAGTGCGTCACTCTTGGCTCGTAATCCCTCGCCCGCGTCACTCCACGTGCTGCTCGTTTCGATTCCTGCAATTGCGTTCTTGAGCGTTACGATATGATCAGTGAGATCCTCAAAGGAGGTAATCATGCCGTTTACTGTCGAAGACTCCACGGTGGTGAGGCTTGTTCTTAACGCTCGCAAGCGATCCAGCGAAGAAGCCAAGACATTGGTGGCATTGACTTCCCGCTCGAAGGAAGAAGAGATGGCCGCATGAACGCTTCCCCAGGTGACCCCCTCGACATTAAACTTTTCAATTTCGGTCCTAAGGCTTGTGTAAGCCGTGTCCACATCGTCGAAACTACTCTTAAGGCCATCGATCGCCGAAAGCACAGCGGTGCGGTCTTGTTCTCTGCCTGATGCGCTGGCCGAACCAGATTCAGAACCAGATGACTCTAAACTCGCGGCCGGAATCGCATGGCCCAATTCGCCCGCTTCCTGAATAACTAGTTCATCATTCGACCTCAAATCCAGATCGCCGGACCGTGGAAGGAATGCCTGAGTATCATTGTCGAGTTTCACACCTAGCCAGTTTGGGTCCGACGTGGGAAAGGCAGTCAATTGACCATTCCTTACGGTTTGACGAGCGACGGGCGAGGTGAAATCCATCCTGACATAGAGCTTCGTTCCAGCATGAACACGCACATAAAATCCGCCCTGACGGGTTCGATGACGCGCAGCATAATTTCTGGGGGTACGAACAGATAGGGATGGCATCGTCGAAGCCACATACTTCACACCGTTAGTCCACTCGGAGACACTATCTGAGTCGTCCGACCCTTGGGTCAGTTGTTCTGAGCTACCCGACTGCTTAGCGGTGTTCCAATACATAGACCCGCCAAGAACGGCTAAAAAAGCGACGAAAACGACACCCCGCGCTTCCATACATCTATTGTAGGGCGGGATATGCGAAATGTTCCTCTTTGTTTTTCAGGGGATTTTCAGACGAAAGCCCCAGTTTTAGGGCCGATGCACCATACTCGCGGTAACCGAACCATCATACGGACATCGATTGAAAGGAGGAACGAACCTCCATACGGGAATCTGAAATGAGAAAGTTTTTGCCTTTGTGCGCCATCTTCGTCGCTGCCGCGTCGGCCCTAGCTCAAGACAGCCCTCCATGGCCGACTCCAAGCGCCGAGAGCCGAAAGTATCATGAATACCGAAAGCGCGAAACCACGCCTACATACGGACTATCAAAGGTTAAGGCGATTATTGCCAAAATCAAGGAAACCGATGAGGGGGATATGATCTTAGGCGACGATGCTTACAACGCCCTGAGCCTTAAAGAAAAGTTCACTTATACGATGCTCCATGGCGAATACTTCACTCAAATCTGCGACGTCATACCTCCGATTCAAGACGAGCAAAAGAAGATTTTTGGGTACTTCCCTAGCCCTTTCAATGACGAACAAATGTGGAGCAAGCGTCAGAAAGAGTTTCTCCATAAGAATCGCGTTGAGATCATCAAGCTGATTCGCGAGACGATTAAGGCAAAAGGAACGGTAGGGGTCAATCTCAAGGAAGCGATCATGGAGACCAACGCCGTTGAACTGATCCCTGACCTGATCGCTCAATTTGGGAAAGACAAAAAAGATTACGACCTGCTTACCGTTATGATGCTGTTGATGAAGGTGAACAACTATCCTGCTTTCAAGGCATCTGCTTCTTACAAGAAGCTCTATGGAGATGAGTCCAACTATCAGGCATTTATCGCTAACAACTCCGCCAATCAGAAGTTGATCATTAGCCGAGCCACCGCTTTCTACAAATCCAAAAAGAAATAAATGATCTTCTCATCGCTTTGTCTTCTGTTATATGCGCCTATAGGATTCGTTACGATTCCGGCAGGAACATATTCAGTAGGCAAAGCGGGGCGCCTGGAATATCCTCCCCGAAAGGTGAAGTTGGCAAGCTATCAGATTGCGAAAACAGAAACGACTAACGCAGAGTTTGCCCTCTTCGTCCAAGCGACCGGCTATGTCACCGACGCTGAGCGATATCGCAACGCGATGATCTTCGTGCCTCCGATGCCGGAATTTCGTTGGAATCCCGATGAAACGGCGAATTGGCGCTATCCAAACGGCGTTGAACGCGGAGGAATAACGCAAAAGGCCGATCATCCCGTGACCTGCATTAGTTTCCACGACGCTCTGGAGTACTGCAAGTGGGCGGGGGTGAGACTGCCGACACTGGACGAATGGGAAGTCGCATGTCGAGCGGGAACAACAACGGACTACTTCTTTGGGACGGATCGAAACAAGGTGGGCAAATACGCCAATATATGGCACGGACGCGATCACACCAAGCCAGACACATCCGATGGCTACATGTACACTTCCCCTGTAGGACGTTTTAAGCCTAGTCCAAATGGGCTTTATGACATTTACGGAAACGTATTCGAGTTTTGCACTGGACGACTGCCCGGTGACCGATCCAAACGAATCGTACACGCCAGAGGTGGGTCTTGGTGGTGCAGCAAGAACTCCTGCTGCTTCTTCAACTCATTCGACATCGGCAATGTCGATATGCGCGCTTCGTTTAGCAATCAGGGATTTAGAGTCGTTCGTGATACCACAAATCGTTAAGGAATCATCCCAGAGCTTTTGCCGCTCTTGCCTTCAAAATAACTGCCGCCAAAAAAGTACCAATCAAGCTTCTCAAGGGTAGCTCGAGCATTCGTTGCCGAAAGGCCAGCTAGTTGAGAGGGGCTTATAGCGCCCAAAAACCATCTCCCTGATTTGGCGAAAGCTTCATTTTCATAGTGATAGCGGAGCCAGATTTGGTGACACACAGGGCAATGCAAGATAGTAGCTTCTCCAAACCGGTCGTCCAAGCCAAGTTCTTTGAGAGCCGTTAGATTTGATTGCGGAGTCGCCGTGCAAGCGCACTGGCTTTCGCTCTCTAGGGCCTCATCAAATCGATTAGCGAGGACGATAAACTCTTGGCCCCATCCACTACTGAGACTCACCTCTTGAATAGGACCGGTCGGTGCAAAGAGAACTTGTAACAATCTCGGGTCGAATGCCCGTCCGACTTGCAGTTGATCGAGAATTGAGTCGACCTCTCTGACAGCATCCGCCTCACCTTCCCAACTTGACCACGTGAAGTCGTTCTCCCGACGAGAAAGCAATTCTCGGACCTCTTTGAAAACCTCGACAAGTTTGGGTGTGTTCGGCATCTCTTCACCTACGGACGAGAATCTTTCATATTACGACCGCGCAATCTCCAGCAACTTGAGGACGGTATTCCAGTTTCGCCCCGTACCGCTACCGACGAGCTTGTTCCAACCTGGCGTCTTCCCCACCGTGGACGTACCTATCCCGGCTGGGTAGGTGATATAAAGCGCTTCACAACCGGCCCTTATCTTTTCCGGCCCCTGAATCAATTCCTGAAGTTTCTCGACTTCGGTTGCCTCGAAAGGCTTTCTCATGAGGACGGCCAGCACATGGCTCGGGTCGTCTTTTGCTTCTTCTTCAAATGGGTTTTCTGCTATCAGTCTCTCCCACTCTTGAACCGTCCTCACGAAGTATTGGGGCCTTATTCCAAATGCGCTGTGAGTCACATCTTCTAGGATCGATTGCATCGCCTCTCGGGGTTTCTTGCCCGTCTTGAGAATAACGTTTCCCGACTGCAAATGGGTCGTTACGTCCTGGAATCCTTCTCCAAGCAGGGCAGCTCTCAAATCAGCCATTTTGATCTTGTTTTTTCCGCCCACGTTGATTCCCCTCAGCAACGCAATATACGTTTCCACCCGCCCATTCTAACACCAGAAATTGACGCGACTTTCCGGCCCGGTGGGTCGTCCGTTAGGGTTGGTAGACTAACAATTCAAGACGAGGATTCGGCCGTCGTGGTCGAATTTAGAACGGGGGAAGTCCGGTGAAATTCCGGCACTGTGCCGCAACGGTTAGAGTCCGAATGCCTGCTTCGTCGGAGAGCTTTCGCAGGCCCACGAGCTATGGGTTAGAAGTTTCCACAGCGCCATCGATGGCGACGGAGACGATTCTTTCATCTCCTGCGGAGCCGATCCGAACGTAAGTGCGCCTTCCCCTCGATCTCCCGTCTCGGGACAAGCGGAATGAGCATTACGATTCAAGTTGGCAATAAGATATTCAGCCTTGACGAGACTAAAGCGCATGATGCGCTGATTCGGAAGAAGGTGATCAATGGTCGTGAGACTATGACATTCAATCTTCTCCCCCTCAAATATCACTGGGCTTACGACCTTTATCGAAAAATGAAGGCGAACCACTGGGAGCCGGAAGACATTCCCATGCAGAAGGACATTGAGCAGTGGCGTAGCCCTTCGGCTCTGACCGATGTCGATCGGTGGATCATTCGCATGGGCATCGGCTACTTCTCCGCGGCTGAAGGCATTGTGGGGGACAATATTCTTCACGTTGTCCGTGAGGCCGTTACCGCATCTGAACTCAAACTGGTGTTAGGTCGGCATGCTCACGAAGAAAATATTCACGCGGATTCGCTGCTCTACATGATCTCTTCCCTTGGGATCAATCCGCACGAGTGTGAAGCAATGTTTGAAGACGTCGAGACGATTCGCCGTAAGAACGAATTTGTGACTCGCATTAGTCGCGGTCTTCGACGAGATCTAGATCTCAATCTAACCCAGAACAAGCAGCTTCTGGCCAGAAACATCTTTGCCTTCGGACAATGCATGGAGGGCACACAGTTTTACGGCCTGTTCGGCATGATTCTCTCTCTCTACCGTCAAGGAAAATTCCCTGGCATTGGTCAGATGTTCCGCTACACCCTTCGAGATGAAAGCAACCATATCGATCTCTTCCGCCACTTATTTCTCAGTCTGATCGACGAGAATCCAGATGTTTGGACTTTCGAGTTTCAACAAGAACTGGTCGATCTTATGAAAGAGGCGGTATCGCTCGAGAAGGATTTCATTCACGACTGCCTGCCCATCGGAGGCGTTGGTCTCAATGCCGAAGAGTTTTCTCAATACATTGACTATATTGCCGACCGGCGTCTACAAGGTGTCGGGCTCCCCCCTCTCAACTCCGGAATCACAAATCCGCTTCCTTGGCTGGCCGAACTCATGGATGTCCGCAAGGAGCAGAACTTCTTCGAGGGCCGTGTGACTGAGTACCAAAAAGCCTCCGTCCTTGCTGTCGTAAGCGACGACGATCTCTAGACATCATGAGCAACCCAATGACCGCCCCCCTGCAATCTGGATTCAGCTTCGACGAAATCGATTGCGCGTTAGAGCCCACAGCGGTACTTGACGCTGTCCAAGTTCTCCGCCCACTCCCCAAGGTCCTGCGCCGGTCAGGAATGATGGTCGAATGGAACACCAACAGAATCGAAATTGCCATTCGCAAAGCCTTTCTCGCTCAGTCTTTCGACTCTGAGCCTGCCGTAGATGTGGCTGCCCAAGTTGAGCAACGTGTCCGAGCGACCGGTCAAGACCATGTCGATATCGAGATGGTTCAAGACTTTGTTCAGGAAGAACTTATGCGCTCCGGCCACTACAAGGTGGCTGAGGCGTACATTGTCTACCGAGCCAGACGCGCCTTTCTTCGGGAACAAGCTCCAGAAACTGCAATAGCTGAAGAATCGCCCTTTGCCTTGGTGGAGGCGATCGACAATAATGGCCAACCTTTCCTTTGGTCTGGCATCGATCTTCGGCATCGAATCGAATTTGCTAGAACAGGTTTGAGCCTGGCGGGATCCTCGGTTGAGCTGGAGCAAGAGCTAAGGCGATCCCTGGGAGCAAACGTGTCTCTGTCCGAGATTCAAAAAGTCGTCATTTTGAACGCAAAGTCTCTGATGGAACGAGATTCGGACTTTGCCTTCTTCGCCGCCAGAATCCTCCTCACCTACATCTACGAAGAATGCCTTGACTGGGATATCGTTCATGACGGTCCGGCAAGTTTAAAGGAGTTCCATGTGAAAGCGTTACGCCCCTACCTGGAGCGAGCAGTTTCCATGGGAAGACTCGCGCCGGATTTGCTAAGTTACGACCTTGACAAATTGGCCCAAGGCCTTGATCCTTCAGCAGACATGGACTTCGACTTCCTGGGAATTCAGACTCTTTATGACCGCTATCTGATGAGCGATAAGAGTTCTGGCTTGACTCGGAGAATGGAGACCCCACAGATGTTCTGGCTGAGAGTTGCCATGGGAATTTTCAGGCAAGAGAGTGAAGACCGTGAGGAGCGGGTTCTCCAGCTTTACGGCCTGTACAAAAGCCGTCGATTCTGCAGTTCGACGCCGACCCTCTTCAACTCAGGCACTCAACGATCTCAGCTCTCGTCCTGCTACCTCTATAAGATCGACGACTCCTTGGAATCCATCGTAACAAGAGGGATCGCTGAGAACGCGATGTTGTCCAAGTGGGCGGGTGGACTTGGTGGATCTTGGACGGCCGTTCGCGGCACTGGGGCCTATATTCATGGCACTAACGGCGAAAGCCAGGGCGTTATTCCCTTCCTCAAGATGCACAACGACCAATTGGTTGCCGTGAATCAGGGAGGCAAACGAGCGGGATCCGGCTGCGCTTACCTGGAAAGTTGGCACAGTGACATCTTTGACTTTCTAGAACTCCGGCGGAACACGGGAGACGATCGGCGGCGGACGCACGACATGAATACCGCAAACTGGATTCCAGACCTATTCATGAAACGGATGGAAGCCAGGGGAACTTGGACCCTTTTCCAAAGTCATCAGACCCCCGATCTTCACGATCTGTACGGAAAGGCTTTTGAGTCGAGGTACGTCCATTACGAGGAGATGGCAGAACGAGGAGAGATATTTGGACGCAAGATCGAAGCGCTGGAACTCTGGAAGCGGATGCTTCAGATGATCTTCGAGACGGGGCATCCTTGGATTACCTTTAAGGACCCTTGCAATGTGAGGAGCCCGCAGGATCACGCTGGCGTGGTTCATAGCAGCAACCTATGCACGGAAATCACTCTCAATACCAATGCCGATGAAACGGCGGTATGTAATTTGGGATCGGTAGTCCTCGATTCACATTTGACTCCTGAAGGAGATATTAATCACCTCAAGCTCAGAGAGACGATCCGAATTGCCGTCCGGGCCCTTGATAATGTTATCGATATCAACTTCTATCCCACCCAGCCTGCGGAGGTGAGCAACCGACGGCATCGTCCAATTGGAGTAGGTGTAATGGGTCTTCAATACGCTCTTTATCGGAAAGGCATTGGGTTTGCCTCACAGGAAGCTCTAGAGTTCAACGACGAGTTCATGGAATCGATAGCGTTTTATGCCTATGAAGCCAGTTCCGACCTCGCGGCCGAGAGGGGCGCATACTCTTCTTACCCTGGCTCAAAATGGGACCGAGGGCTGCTGCCTCCGGACACTCTCGACCTGCTGGAAACAGAGCGAGGCGAAACGGTCGACGTTCCCCGAGGTGGCAAGATGAATTGGCAGCCCCTGAGAGAAAAGATTGCCCGACAAGGAATGCGAAACTCAAATGTTCTCGCCATTGCTCCCACGGCGACAATCGCCAACATCATGGGAACCTCCCCCTGTATTGAGCCCATGTACAAGAACATGTTTGCCAAGAGCAATCTTTCTGGCGACTTCGTTGTCGTTAATCCCTTCTTGGTGAGGGATCTCAAATCGCTCGGTCTTTGGACACAAGAAATCGTAGACCAAGTGAAGTACTACGATGGAGAACTTGAACAAATTGACGGTATCCCGACTGCCATCAAGGAGAGATATGTGACGGCTTTCCGCATACCGTTTGAATTCCTCATCGATGCAGCGGCAAGACGGCAAAAGTGGATCGATCAGTCTCAGTCGGTCAACCTATTTCTCGGTGAACCTGACATGAAAGCTCTCTCTCACATGTATCGCCGTGCCTGGCGAACGGGGCTCAAGACCACCTACTACTTGCGGACGCTCGGTGCCTCCAACATCGAAAAAGCGACGGTTAGCGTCAAGAAACAGACCTTATCCGTTGAAGAGAAACTCGCTTGTTCGATTGAAGCAATGAGAAACGGAGTCGAATGCGAAGCATGTCAGTGACCTCGTTGTAGAAATAACCGGAGTCGATTCATCCAGTTCCCTGAAATTGGATGAATCGCACTCACCGTTACCCACTTAGTGTCCAGAACTGGACTCCCTTGGATGGCTTCTGTGCGGTCTTTGCTTCTCCCAATAGAGATCAGGATTAACTCGCCAGCTGGTCCCCTCCACACCCCGGTGGAGTTGTTTTTGATGAAGCCCTTGCTCTGCAATTCTTGAGCTGCACTATCCCGAGTGGCTCCAAAATCTGCGGGCCATGAGTAGTATTCGTATTCGTAGTAGTCACCGGAGGTACCTGCTTCCAATCCAGAGGCAATCAACGGTTTCTCGGAAAGAAAACTTAGTCGCAAGCGGTGATCTAAACGCCCAATTTGCCAGCAAATGATCCCACCTACCAGGACCAGTGCGACCACCGTGCCTGCAGCAATCAAGAAGCGACGATTCATGAACTTATGGGTTCAACAGGGTAAGAGGTTGGCTTAGAAGTCTGACAATTAGTGTGCTGGGCCTTCCATGTGCTATCTCAGAGACTTCGAATTCCACATTGCCAAGTTTGAGACAATCCCCGCGACGTGGCTTATGTTTGAGGGCATCACTCACTAAGGCGGCCACTGTGTCGTGCTTTTCGTCGGAGATTTCAACCTCAAGTTCGTCCGCTATCTGTCGGATTCGAGCTTGGCCCTGAACTCGCCATTCGTTATCGGCGACTTGCTCGATTTGGGGTGGCTTCACGTCGTATTCGTCTGAGATTTCGCCCACAATTTGTTCAATCACATCTTCTAAGGTCACGATCCCTGCCGTGCCGCCATGCTCATCTAACACAACGGCCATATGTTGGTGCCATTGTTGAAAATCTCTCAAGAGCAAGTCGAGAGATCGACTTTCGGGAACGAAATGAGCGCTACGCACCACGCTGGACAGAGATTCACCTGGTTTGAGCGCAAGTAGATCTCGCACATGGACGACTCCAACTACTGAATCTCGATCACCGTCTACGACGGGATAACGGGAATAGGGTTGCGCTCGAATCGCTTCCAGGGTCTGCTCCAGAGTCTGACTGACATCGAGAACCGCGACTTCGACCCGTGGGATCATGATGTCATATGCCGCTTTGTCGGCGAAGTTGAGAACTTTGCCCGCTAAGAGCACTTCAGTGGGATTCAAGACTCCGGATTGGCCAGAAGCTTTTACCAGCATCAGAATTTCTTCTTCACTGTGGGCCGTCTCGTGATCGCTTGCCGTGTGAAGACCAAATATACGGAGCAGGGCGCCGGCAAGACCGTTTAGAACCCAAATAGCGGGTTTGAATACGAGATAGAACCAGTGGAGGGGATAAACCACCAAGGACACCATCCGCTCCGGCTTTTGGATAGCCCATGATTTAGGAGCCAACTCGCCCAGGACGATATGAAAGACCGAAATCACGGTAAAGGCCACGGCAAAGGCGGCCCCGTGACGATACTGCTCGGCAAGGCCGATGGCGCCAAACACGGGGTCTAGCAATCTTGCGACCGTGGGTTCCCCGACCCAACCCAATCCGATGCTCGCGAGAGTAATTCCTAATTGCGTTGCTGAAAGATAAGCATCAAGATGGTGAGTTGCGTGGAGTGCAAGTGCGGCGCCCTTGGTACCTTCCTTAAGATTCTCTTGAAGCTGAGTTCGTCGAACCTTTACCAGAGCGAACTCCGCTGCGACAAAAAAGCCGTTCAGGAAGACGAGAAATGCGGCGAGGAGAATGCCAAAAGCGGGGTCCATAAATGAGATGTTCTTATTAATACGCTGAAGGGTTAGGGTTTCGATGCAACGTTACAGCTAGTGTAAGCGAAAATCAGCTCTTCGATTTCCCGTCCACGAACATTAGCAAAGCCATTTTCCTCGGCTGCGCCTGAATCCAGGCTTCTCTAATCCTCGGACGATCTCAGGTTATCCGTTGCTGAACGGGTAACTAGGGGTCGGGATTGAAACTCTTGGCGAAACAATCTCAAACCGACCACGGCATAGCCGTTTCCCCAGTTGGGGCGATCGATTCGGTAGCTCACCTTTTGGCGGCCAAATTGAATGAAGCTGCCTATACTTCCGGTCACTTCGCCATCCACCCGAACGGCGCGGCTCAACGTCTGTTCGTTCGCCAAGATTTTCATCCGTTGAGGGTCAAAGACACTTCTGTCCTTTGGATCCCTTGCCGTAAATGCAGCCATATGGTTGGACTCTGGATCCAATTGGAATTTGAATAGGAGCGGCAAATCATCTTGACCTACCGCTCCTAGAGTTATCTCAGGCACTCGGCCACTCGTCTGTACTTGCGATAAGCGCCAGAAAATACGAAGCATTCCGAGTAACGTCCCGATAGTCTGCGGGGCGCGGACTACCGGTCTCATTAAACCGCTCCACAAACCGCTCGGCGGCCCGTCGACCGTCGCTCCTTCCTAGGCCCGAAGAACTAGGGATGAAGAATGGACAATCGTTAAAGACATCGATTCGAAACTCCTGGCCTGAGGCAGTTTGATAGGTTTTGTTCCTTCCATCCTTTGCCATAGCCAATAGTGTCTCGTAGGTCATTTTCTCCTCCTATCCTGCCCATTTTTTCAGGAAAGTCATTACTTTGTCGTGGTCGTGATGGTCACCCGTTTCGAGAAGCCCGGTGTCTTGTGAATGCAAAAGCTTCCCGCCCTTGTCCAACACAAAAAGATGTGGGTAGCCGGGAATTTTTGGGTATTTGGAGAGGACTTCCTTATTCTCATTTTCCTGGCTAAAGTTGACCTTCACCACCACGTACTTCTCTTTCAGATACTGTCTTGCGTCGGAGTTCGTCTCGAAAAACTCGTCCAGTCTCTTGCACCAGATGCACCACTCACCTCCGACGTCCAAAAGGATCCGCTTATTCTCTTTCGTTGCCTTCTTGATAGCGTTCTGAATGTCCTTCGAGGCATCGCGCTTCGGCTCGAACTTCTCACGAGTATCGGGCATCGCTTTCGCGGAACCTTGAGCACAGGCAACTCCAGTTGCCGCAGTGCAAGAAATGATTGAAAGAGCAACGAGATAGATCGGCTTTAACTTCAAGGTGAACTTCTCCCTGACCTAAAAACGGCCACTCACATTTTGCACAAACATTTCGCTGACGCCAAAAGTGCCCCTCATAATGGCCAGGTGGAACCTAACGTCAGCAAGTTGATTAAAAGTTGGGGTTTCCATCCGCACGAAGAGCTTGCCGGGGGACATTGTTCGCAAGTCTATGCGGACTTCGAACGTGTGCTCAAGGTTCCCTTTCAGGGCGAAGAAATGTCCACCGGCTTCTTGGCTTCCAAGGCGCTTGCGGGCGGGCTTGGTCCCGCAGTTTACAATGGCGATCCTTCAACTGGAATCATTTTGATGGAACGTCTGAATCCTGCAACAAAGCTTGGTGACTCTGAACTCACTGATGCCGAAAGTCTTGCTGTAACGTGTGACCTGATCAAAGGCTTTCCCATCCACCAAATAGAGGGCATGATGGAGCTATCGGACTTCGTCAATTTGGATGATCCGTTGGCCGAGCAGTTAATCAACTCAACGCAAGAGAGGCGGTTCCTTCATGGAGATCTTCACCCGGAGAACATTTTGCGACACGGTGATCGCTGGATCGTCATCGATCCAAAAGGATTAGTTGGAGATCCCGCATTCGAGCCAACTGCTTTTCTTCGAAATCCTCTTGACGTCATTCCATTCCTTCCCAACTTGCGAGAGGTATTCCTCCATCG
Source organism: Armatimonadetes bacterium 55-13 (assembly GCA_001898035.1). GTDB lineage: Bacteria > Armatimonadota > Fimbriimonadia > Fimbriimonadales > Fimbriimonadaceae > 55-13. Next base: position 15,004 of record MKRX01000008.1, on the reverse strand, counting down.
AATTGAGAGCTTCGCTTCTGCTCTTCAACTTGATGCGTGGCGAATTTGCGCTTGGAGCCTGGTCGACATTCGAGAGTCAAAGGATAGCGAGTGGGCGCTCGTGGTAGAGGTACTCGAATCTCTCGAAAAAGAACTTCGACACTAGCTAAAAAGCGATGGTTGCGCCAATCCGCCTTCCAACTCCAAGAGGATTTCTTTGGTCCGAAGTCCTCCAGGCGCCGAAAAGCCTCCGGGTTTACCTCCCGCGGCTACGATGCGGTGGCAAGGCACGATGAGAGGAATGGGATTGCTGCCAAGGGCTTGACCCACCGCTTGCGCAGCGTGAGGATGACCAATTTGCAACGCAATCTGGCCATAAGTGCGAGTTTCTCCCACTGGTATCTCTCGAATGGCGACATACACGGCACGCGCCAAGTCCGCAATTCCATCCATTTCGATTCGAATCGTTCGAAAGTCTTGAGGGTCGCCTGTTAGATGCTTACGAACCAAGTCCATGACTCTCTGGATTTCGGGGCTAGGTTGGCTCGCCTGACGGCCATTGGTCCGGCGAGCAAGACGGTCTTCTGCAACCGGCGGCAGGTCAAAGCCAACTACAGCTTCGGCCTCGTTCCAAATGAGGCCACAATGTCCCAAGGCGGTATCAAATGTGCAGTAAGACAGTTCTGACATTTCCGTCGCAATCGTTCCAATTCTCTGTATCGCAAGGCCTTTCGTTATGACTTTGCTTAAGCATAATAGTGCGCATGCAAGTTCGAGAGCTCGACTCAGGCGACGTCGAATCCATTTTAGAACTACGCCGTCAAGGCCTACTCGAAAGCCCTCAGGCCTTTGGAAGTTCTCTTGAAGAAGAAGATTCTTTGAGCCCAGAACTGCGCCGATCCAAGTGTATCGCCTACGGAGAAGATTTTATCCTCGGGGCATTCGACGAGCAGGGATGCCTCGTCGGTATGGCCGGATTCCGACGAGAGAAAAGGCAGAAGTCCAACCATTTAGCATCCATCTGGGGAATGTATGTTTCACCGGAATTTCGGTGTCGGGGTGTCGGAAAACAACTCCTTACCATGCTAATCAACCGGGCTCGATCAACGCATGGAGTCGAACAAATCATGCTCGATGTTGTAAAAGAGATGGTCCCAGCACGTCGTCTCTATCTTGGTCATGGCTTTGAGATCGACGGTCTCTTTCGCGAGGCCCTTCGTGAAGGCAATCGCTACTACGACGTCGAACACATGACTCTGTTTCTGAATCGCAAACCCGAAGCATAGAAAAGCGCCGCCCAAATTCGCAGCTGGGTCGGCGCTTGTTGAGGGTGGGATTGAGGATCAATCGCCCTAGCCGGGCATTTTCTTCTTTCCTCCACCGCTCAAATCGGGGCGACCAGACATGTCCTTCGACCGATCTCCAGAAGGAACATCCTTTATCTTCGTTGCGTCGGCAGGCGGCTCACTGGAGCAGCCAACACTGCTCCAGACCACCATGAACAGGGCTAATAAGCCTAGGAGGAATGACAAGTTTCTCCGCATAGAACTAAGGCGTCTCCGCAATGCCGTCTAGGTAGAAGCCATAGTAGCGATTCGTGTCTGGAGTACGAATCCACGCGTCCCAGTTCGCTGTAGTGCAGTTAGAACCGACAAGAAAAGTGCCCGTCTTCTTTACCTTGGCATGACCATCCGCAAATCCGGACACGACACTATTGGCATGCTTAACGCTTGCCTGGTAGAGCCAGAACCAAAGTTGAGTGGGATCGTCCACACAAGTTTCGTAATATGGGTTCCAGTCGAGAGCGCCCATTCCAGACGCCCCTGTATCGATAGGAGCGTACATGACTAAGGCGGCAGGATCTACATAATCCGACTCTCGCCGCGGATAGATGTCTCCATTCCAACCATTCGTTCCAACCGCGTTGGGGGCAATGGTGGTCAACTGGGTCCAAGTTCCCCAGGTTTCACTTACTGCCGGATTCACCGCTGTGTATTGCTCTTGGAAGGAAGCGCTCTTTGATGGCTTTGGACTCATTCCATGCCAATGGATCGCCGCATTCTTAGTGTAGGGATAAATCATCTGCAAGTGCGCCACCCATGTATCTTGTGGCAGCCAAGGTCCACCCGGCACCATGATGGCCTGCACCGTCATCGCTCCGGTGTCATCATAGTCGCCCGCGTACATTCGAGCGCCGAGTGCAACTTGCTTGATATTCGATAAAGTCACGCTTTGCTTGGCGGCACGTTTGGCCTGGGCAAAGACCGGGAAAAGGATCGCGGCGAGAATCGCTATGATGGCGATCACAACCAAAAGCTCAATGAGTGTAAAGGCCCCGCGTCGCCTAGCGGCACTGGGCTCCCAAATACGAGACTGCGTCATCGCAAAACCTCCGTCAAATGCAGTGCTGTTCATTCTGCTGAAACATTATATGATCATAAATTTAAAGATATGAAATAAATCGATAATAAATTTAGCAATCTGAAATAAATAAAGTTAAAATTAGTTGACATTGAATGATTTACAGATAGTTCTCCAGCATCCAACGGCGATTCAGGCAGGAACCGTCGTCGGGACTTCTCGTTTGCCGTCTGTATCCGACATACTGGGCTAGAAGGAATCTCCTGATAAAGGAAACAACGATGCTTCTAGGAGTTTCCCGACAACAGATATGAAAGAACGGGATCGAAACTCGGAGGGCGCTTTAGCGTCATTGGCAACTCCACGCCCCGCCACTCTTAAGCGCATCAACATGCGCCGATTTCTTGAAGAGCTAAGGTTAAGGGGCCCCAGTACACGTGCCGAATTGACTCGCGCCACCGGCGTAGCACCGCCAACAAGTTCAAGCATCATCGCCGACCTTTTGGAGACAGGTTGGCTCGAGGCGGCAGACTCCCGCGTAACTCCCAAAGGTCGACCGGGGCGGATCTTTAGATTGGCAACGTCTTCTGCTCAGGTCGTCGGAGTCCTTATTCAAATAGAGCGTTGCTTTGTCGCCCCGGCCGGACTCGATGGCATTCCACGCAAAGAAGATTCCGTTAGCTTCCCCACCCCGCGCAGCTATTCTGAATTGCTTGCCACTCTTGCTGAACATACTCAGGCTTTCACTCGGGATCCCACGAGGAGATGCCTGGGAATAGGTTTGGGAGTCCCTGGGTTGGTAGACGAAGCTTCAGGGCGGATCGCCCTTTCTCCCAACCTTCACTTTTTGGATGGCCAAACGCTGGGACCCGATTTGGCTAGCTTGACGGACGTTCAAGTAACGTGTACTCAAGAGGAACACGCCCTTTGCTTGGCAGAGCAACATCTAGGGAAAGCCAAGAATCTTTCCGATTTTGCTGTCTTAGACGTGAGCGCAGGAATGGGAATGGGTGTCGTTAGTGGCGGACGATACATGTCAGGACGGAGAGGCTTTGCGGGTGAAATTGGACACGTTACCGTGGAACCCAACGGCAAACTTTGCGGCTGCGGCAACCGTGGATGCCTCGAAACCGTCGCGACGGACTCAGCCTTCCTGAACGAGGTGCGGGCCAGAATCCAAGGTGATATCACGATTGAGGAGGCGCTTTCCCAAAGCCAAAAGGGCCAGATCGATATTCGAAAGGACCTAGATCGAACATTGGATTATCTGGCGATCGGCATTGCCGCCATCACCAACCTGTTCAATCCAGAAGCCATCTTCATTCATGGGCGCTTGCTCGACTTCGATGAGCAAGCCGCCAAACGGCTCACAGAAAAGGCCAAGGAGCGAGCTCTTCCACCTTCTTTTGATGAAGTCATCATTGAGAAGGCCCAGGGGAACAAACTCTACGGAGCCTTGGCTGGACTTCTCGATTCCGTCTTCGCGACCGTCGGTCCTAGGCTCAGCTAGGCTCCACAGGGTACTGAAAACATACGGAAATCAATTCCGCAACGGCCTGTGAGATGTGTCTTGGACCCAAATTCAAGACTCACGAGTCTAATCATTTGTGACCGCCCAACGGGCGATTCTGAGTGACTTTAACTCAGCGAACGAAGGAGGTACAGAATGAAAGCCACTAAACGAACGGGACTTGCGATACTCTTGGCCGTAGCCAGCGGTTCCGTGTTTGCCCAGGAGATTCGGGTGACCGTAGACGGCGACCCGATCAACTTTTCGGGCGTTGAACCTATTACAAGAAACGGCCGCGTCTTTGTGCCCCTGAGAGGGGTTTTTGAATCGATGGGAGCTTTTGTCGATTGGGACCAAGCGACCAAGACGATCAACGCTCAACGCAATCAGAAAGATGTGCGACTCACCATCGGAGACCGCTATGCTTTGGTTGACGGGAAGACGATGTTCATGGATGAGCCTCCCATGGTTATCCAAGGTCGCACCATGGTCCCGCTGCGCTTCTTGAGTGAATCGCTTGGAGCAGACGTGCAGTGGATGTCCGCCGATCATATGGTGGCGATCACTACGGGCAGCACCACTTACAACAACCACTCTCCGAACACAGGCACGAAGGCAGTCGTCATGGTCGATAAGACCACGGTTCTGCCGGTTGCACTCGATCAAGAGCTAAGCTCGAATCAGTCCCAAAAAGGGGATCGCTTCACTGCTACCCTACAGGGTCAGAACGATACATATGCGGGAATTCCCGAAGGCACCAAAATCCAAGGAAAGGTGGTCGATGTAAAGGCAAAGTCTGGCGACCAACCTGGAATGATTGAGCTTAAGTTCAACAAAATGATCCTTCCGGACGGGCGGACCGCCAATATTAAGGGTTCGCTGATTGGACTTGACGACAAGAGTGTCGAGAAAAACGACGAAGGCATTTACACCGCTAAGTCAACCAAGAAAGACCAGCGAGTCGTCTTTGCCGGATACGGCGCTGGAGCCGGACTCTTGGTAGGTCTATTGACAAAGAAGCCCCTTGAAGGAGCGCTTTTAGGTGGAGTGCTCGGCTACCTACTCGGCGAAGTCGATCGGGCTCAAAAGAAGCCCGCCGACGTTCACCTCAAGCGTGGGACCGAGTTTGGAGTTCGTCTTGATGAACCCGTAACGATCGGCATCGAATAACTTTCAGGGGCGCGGGAAAATCCCGCGCCCTAAAGATCCACGGCGCAACGGAATCCAATCGCATCGCTTCGGTCCAAGGCTGGCCAAAAGTGGATATATTTTGCCGACCACTCTGGGCTCTGGACACCGGAGTCAAAATACCACTGCGAGCCAGAAATTGAATTCGCACAACCTCCTTTCAGGATGCTAAACGTGGTACGTCCATCGGTGTGCTCACTCTCTGTCCAATTCCAGACATCCCCCGTGTGCAATTTATGCTGAATGACGGCAAGTTGCCATTCGTCTTCGGTGGGAAGTCGCATACCGGCCCAGGTTGCGTAAGCACGGGCATCGTTCATATCCACGTTCGTGACAGGTAATTGCTCGATGCTTGGCGTGGGAGAACCATTTTTCCAGCGGGCTAAGAATCCTTCGGCCTGGCGCGGTCGGTAGTTTGTCGCCTTCAAAAAAGCGGCGAACTCCTTGTTGGACACTTCCCTCTCCATGAGAGCAAACTCTCCAACATCTACGGGCCGCTCGACGAGTTTGTGCTGATGAATCATAGGATAAGCCTGATTCTGGTAAGCACAGTTCTCATATTCATCGCATTCCCGTACTCGGAACCTTGAAACAAGGTTGTAGACACCCTTATCCACCCGTTTCATTCCGGCAGGAGCGCTGGGTCGCTTGGCAATCGTGACTTTTTTTCGGACAGGCATTGGCTCAATCCTCGTCAAACCCGCATTGGCATCAAACCGGCCTTTCTGCGCGGTGAGAAAGGCCTTGAAGTCGTTGTCAACCATGCGAGAAGGAATGGCGAGAATGGCGCCAATCCATCTTCCGGGAACAATCACCTGCGCATGGTCGACTTCCTCTCCCCTTACCAAGTCAAACAAGCGAATCGTGCCGTCGCTAGAGATTCCATGGATAAAACCATCGACTGGTTTGGACAAGCGATTGACTAATGTCCATAGCACCGTGCCCTTGTGCTCCCAGCGAGATGCGAATAAGCCCTCTACCGTCGTCTCCACCAGCGGAGTCCAGACGCCGGCGGTGAACTGTTGCCAATAGCGACGCTGAATTGGCAGCATGGAACGTAGGATCGCCTTATCTCTGTCGGTCCAACCGTTCCAAGACCCGAATACGTTTTGCCACACAAAAACGCCGGCTCCATTCATCCATGCCGTCTGAAGTTCTCCAGAGTGATCGGTATCCCAACGGCGGATGAGGTGCTGCATGTGGCGTTGCTCAATCCACTTGTTTCGAAGAATTCCGGGAACATCGCTGTCGTCGAACCATTGAGCCCAAGAAGCATGATGGTCCGGAATTGCTTGCACGGGGAGCGCGAGTTCGCTCTCCAAAACAACTCCGGGGCGGGCTCGATCCATTGCCGAGCGCAAGTCCCGACCGCCTTCCGTAAGGGTGTCCAGGAAGACCCCGTCAAAGCCAACTTCCGATACGAGGTCCACTAGCGTTTCGGCGTCCGACTTGGGCTCTCTCCGAGTTCCCACATCCCAGGGATTGTAAGCCAGGACAACCTTTGTTCCCCGTTTATGGATCTTCTCCACCAACCTTTTGAGCGCCCCCAAGCCCCCCGGAACCAATCGATAGTGATCGAATTGATTTCGTGAATCGATTCCGATTCGAGGATATGCTTGCCAAAGGGCCAAGGCATCAAACCCACCAAACTCTCGGTCAACTTGATCCAACCACGCGTCTGCCTTGAACTCGCCGCTGACAGGATCTAGGAACTGACGATCAAATAGCATGACCTTGCCGAATGCAAAGCACCTTTGCATCCACTCAAATTCCGGCTTTTCGTAACTCTCGCGCCTTAGCTGCAGAGCTTGGAGAGCTTCTGTCCGCCACAGCTTGAGGTCCTCTCGCCACTTATCCCATTCCCTATGATCACCCGGCGCGCCGATGAGCGGGGGCCGATCCTCATACCTAATTGTCATGTTGATGAATTAAGAGATTACCTCCCTCCATCTTGATATGAGCTAAGCCGCATCGCAGTTGGAGTGGATATTGGAGAAGTGAGTAACCCGGTCTCTTCCCTGCCTTTTTGATTCATATAGGGCAATGTCAGCCCTTCTAATGAGTTCCTCACGATCGATCCCCTCGTGAACTGTCGCAATCCCAAAGCTTGCAGTCACCGGTCTCTGTTCCCATTGAAACTGATGGATCGCTTTTTTGAGTCGGTCAGCCGCTTGGATGGCGCTTTCCATTTCTGCACCCTCCAAAATAACGGCAAATTCTTCTCCTCCGTAACGCGCGGCTGGTTCGTGTTTCCTCGTTTCGCGCTTGAGAAGCGCTCCAAAAGTCGCTAACAGATCATCGCCGGCTTGGTGACCGTAAGAGTCGTTAAAGAGCTTAAAGTAGTCGATATCCATCAGGATTAGACTCAGCGACGTGCCCAGTCTCTCTCGTCTTTCAAAGGCCCGCCCCAGTTCTTCTTGGAATCCCCGATGATTGATTAATCCCGTCATGCTGTCGGTGATCGCTTGTTGAGCCAAGCTCCGATTGGCTTGGATTAGTTCCTTTCGCTGATTTCGCAACTTTTGGGCATACTCGTTAATGGTGCCCATCTGCTCATCGATCCTCTTCTCTGCGCGCTTTCTCTCCGTGATATCCAGGTTCGCACATACTGCACCGACCAAGTTGCCTTTCGGATCTCTCAGACTGATCAGGTTACAGACGAAATTTCTCTCCTCGTCATCTTCCATTCGAAGCGTCCAGTCTAAATTCTCAAGGACGGCTCCGGCGGCAACTTCTTCCACCATTTCTTCACTCCAAAAGCCGTTTGTAGCTTGGCACAGCACTTCCCACACCGGTCTTTGAAATGCCAAGTGAGTGGCGATGCCAAAGTCTCGTTCTGCTTGCCGATTCCATTCATGAATCAGACCGCTACAGTCAAGGGTGAAGCACGCAATGGGAAGACCACTGAAGAGTTCCTCGAATCGGCGGGAAGCGTGCATCAAGCTCTGATTCATCGCTCTAAGAGTTTCCCCTGAATGCTGAAGCTGTAGTCTTTGTTCCTGGAGATTGGTTTCCGTCGACAAGATCCTTCTGGCCACTTTAAGTCGTTGGACCAAGTGCCCCTGCTCCAACGGTTTTGCTAGGAAGTCGTCGATTCCAGCTTCGTACGCCTCGCGCACATCCGTCTTATCACTCTTCGTGCTACAAAGAATGAAATAGACGTAATCAGCGTTTCCTTCCCGAAGCTGCCGACATAGATCGATGCCGTCTAACTCTTCCAAGAGCCAGTCGGCGATCACTAGTTTGTAACGGTTTCTTCGGTGCCACTCAAGGGCCTGCGATCCCGTTAGCGCGTGATCGACCTTAATGCCTTGTGAGTCGAAGTACCGCTTGACAACGAGTGCCGATATGGGATCCCCGTCGACGAGCAGCACACGAGCATGCCCGCCGAATCCCTCCAGCACATCTCTCTCTATTGCTTGAATTGAATTCAACCCTAACCACCGTTTGCATATGGGTCACTTTTATCTCGTCTCACTCTCCACTCGTGTGGACCCCCTATGCGGCCAAATTTGGTCGCTTTCCCCCATGCTAAATCATCGGAATTGCTTTTGGAAATCTCAACTGCCACTGACCCCTTTCGCTACGAATTTGCCTTTTGATTACTCCGCCCGACTTCACCGGACATACTGAGATTGTCTATGACCTTACCAATGCTTGCGGCAATCAGCTTTGCCCTTCAGTCGACGACTGTCGACGCCTTTCGCATAGAAGGAATGAGCCATGCGCATTCGTTCGAAATGTTAAGAGACCTCACGAAGGGCATTGGCGGAAGACTCAGCGGCTCTCCACAAGCGGCAAAGGCTGTGCAGTGGGGCCAAAAGAAAATGACCTCCCTCGGTTTCGAAAACGTTCACCTTGTGCCCTGCAAGGTGCCGCATTGGGTACGTGGAAAAACAGAAAGAGCCGCCATTATCCAGGGTTCCCGGAGAACACCTTTGGCCGTCTGCGTCTTAGGAGGAAGTGTCTCCACGCCCAGGGGAGGACTCACAGGAGAAGTCATCGAAGTCACAAGTCTCGACGAAGTGGCGACTCTCGGTGAGAAGGTTCGTGGAAAGATCGTTTTCTATAATCGATCATTCGATCCGACGCTGTTGAATACATTTGCCGCGTACGGTGGGGCGGTAGATCAGCGGTCCCAGGGCGCCGTCGTGGCGGCAAAGAGCGGCGCGATCGCCACTGTAGTACGATCCATGTCCTCGGCGCTGGACGATGTACCTCACACCGGATCAATGAGCTATGCCGATGGCGTACCGAAGATCCCAGGATTTGCCCTCAGCACGTTGGCGGCCAATCGGCTCGACCAATCCCTCAGTCAAGATCCTCATTTAAGGCTATCCCTAGAGTGCAACAGCCAGACGTTAGCGGACGTCGACTCAGCAAGTGTGGTCGGCGAGATCCGAGGATCAGAGAAACCTGACGAAATTATTGTGATGGGAGGGCATTTAGACAGTTGGGATTTGGGTGAAGGAGCTCACGACGATGGCGCAGGATGTGTTCAAGCGATGGAAGCGCTTTCTTTAATCAAGCGCCTTGGATTAAGACCTAAACGCACCATAAGGGTAGTTCTCTTTATGAATGAAGAGAACGGACTTCGAGGAGGTCGATCCTATGCCGACGCTAAGAAATTGGAAACGCACATTGCCGCCATCGAATCAGATTCGGGTGGATTCGCGCCCAGATCGTTTGGAGTAACCGGAACTCCGAATCAGGTAGCGAAGATTCAATCTTGGCTACCTGATCTCCAAACCGTTGGAATCGAGAGGATTCACGTTGGCGGGGGCGGTGCGGACATTGGCCCCCTTGGTCCATCTGGGACCGTGTTAATTGGTCTCATTCCAGAGTCTCAACGGTACTTTGACTACCATCACTCCAAGAACGACACTTTGGATAAAGTTAATCCTCGCGAACTTCAGCTTGGTGCAATTTCGATGGCCATTCTGGCGTGGAAACTCTCCGAAGAAGGAACCTAATGGTTAAAATTCTTCGGTTCTCCACTCGCCCCAAACGTTCGCTTCTTCCCATTCCTCATTCGGTTCTTGTCCGGCAAGTCGAAGTCCAAGAAAGATGAGTCCAATGTGCCAACCATCATGCCAAACCATGTGCTGGAGAAAGAGCACTGGATTGTCGTAACCACCTATCGCAGAGCCATCGCCTTGAAAAGCGACTTCCATTGCTTCCCGTATGGCAAGACCACTATCCTGCAGTAGCGACTTGATCTTCTCAAGATCGGTAATGGGCTCGACCCAGGGCTTTTGAAAGGAACTATCCAGTGCTGCCGCTTTTTCTGGCGACACCTGAGAAAGCCAGTACTGGCGAACCTCGTGAATATGAGCCAACTGATGGTCAAGGGACCAACCATCTTCGGATGGCTTCACGTGACGATTCGATTCGTCGATGCGGCTTGCAACCGCATTAACGATCCTACACTGACGGTCCCATGAATCTAGCAAAGCTGTGGCGATATCCATGTAAACAACTATACACTAGACGTATGTCTATCACAAGGTGCTAGTCTAGGGGAATCGGGGCCCTTTCGCCGGGACGCATCGAAACCACAATGAGTATCTGGGGAGCGGATTCACCTGGCTCGAGCGGGTGCGTAGGAGCATAAGAGTGCGGGAGCGTGGCATCAAATGTCATGCCATCTCCTTGGCGAAGAACACAAGCTGAGCCATCAACCGTAATCGTCAAACTTCCTCGGAGACAATAAACAAACTCTTCACCGAAGTGTCGATCAACCCAACTGGGCCGATGAAACTCCATGATCGCCTGGGAACTGACTCCCCCCGAGAGTTCACTGTCCAAAACGGCAGTATAGAAAGGCTGAAACCCAAGTTGTCCTAGACGCATTCGCTCAGCTTCATCATCGACATAGCTTCGGTTTGGCCCGTCCTCTACTTGCTTCTCATAAGTCGACTTCGGAACTGCCACCCCCCATCGCGAGTCTTCAAACCGGTGGACGGCATAGGGTCCGTCCTCGTAGGGTCTCACTAACTGGCTAGGAAACAAATGAAGCGCGTGTCGGATTTTGTTGAGGGTTTTGCGGGTAGAAGGTTTCCCTTGTTCCACTCGGATAAGGGTATACCGGGCCACACCCGCAAGCTCAGCAAGCCGGTCGAGGCTCAGACCGAACTTGAGGCGACGGTCTCGGATCCGTCGGCCCTGTGTCACGAAATCCTTTCTGGGATCGGAAGGGACCTCCACCCTGACATTATAGGATTCTCTCCCGTTCTTTTCTTCAAGATTAGACAGTTTTTCTGAAGATCGTCTAATGTTGCTCAATATGTGTGTTAGGTCGTTTTGAACGCCGAAAGATTTGCCTTACATTGCAAATCCGAAAGTCGCCCTGGCAGTCGAATGTCCAGCCGATCAAGGATTTCAAAATGAAGAGTTCTTATCGCACGAAGGGTTTCACCCTCATTGAGTTGCTTGTCGTGATTGCAATCATTGCAATCCTTGCCGCGATTCTGTTCCCTGTTTTTGCACAAGCCAAAGCCGCGGCTAAAGGCACGACTTGTCTTTCAAATCTAAAGAATGTTGTGACGGCCTCGATGCTCTATTCCGGGGACTATGACGATATGAAGGTTCCGAAATATGGATCGTGGGATTCAACCTATACCTACTGGTGGTTCGGGTCGACCACTTACCCGGTCACCACAGTGGATGGCTCCAAGGGTGTTTTGTACCCCTACATGAAGAACCAACAAATCATGGATTGCCCGATGAATCAGGGCATTGCCGCCGATCCGTATAGTGGGGTCAAGTTCGGCTTGGCGATGAACGTTGGCAGTATCGTATTTGGCAACGACCAATATCTGGGTTCCACCTACTCGATGACCGCAATGGATAGCCCGGCAGAAACGATCTACTATGCGGATGCGGCAGCCGAAGCATACAAAAGTGGATCCTATGTTCTCGCGGACACAACCGAGTTCATGTGCGACTTCTACGCGGAGGCGGCTCACGGTCGCCATTCCAAGCGAGCCAACGTCGCCTGGTATGACGGTCATGCAAAGTCGATGCCCGTAACACCCACGACCTCAACTTCCTCCCCCAACAGTTTGGGAGCAAAAAATAACCTTGGACTCATTGCCAAGGGCGCTATTTCTAATCCTGCAGCTGAGTTCTTCATGTTTACGGAGAAGGATTGCTACTACTATCTGCCGGTCAAGAAGTAATGAAAAAAATGATCATGTCGCTTGCCGTTCTGATCGGAGCGGCATTTGTTGTCGGGTGCGGAGCGGAAGATGTTGGTTCCGCACCGGTGGTAAGAGTTTCTGCGTCGCAACGTGAGAAAGATGTGAATGAGAAAGCCGAATCAACTCTTAAGTGGCTCGAATCGATGGCGCCCTCCGAACGGCAAGCCGCGTTGTCTCGAGCGCCGCAAATCGCGGCTTCACTGAAAGAAACGACCGATCCCGGGATCAAATCTCGACTTGCCTCGCTTGGTTTGAATCTATAAGCTAGTTCCCATGATCGATAACAAAGCCCCGCAGTCCTTGGTCCTCTTTACCGAGGGCTGCGAACTTTATGAGCTGGGGGAGATCGCAGCCGCCCGAGCTAGATTGCAGGAAGCCAAGACCATGGTTGAAGAAGATGCCTTTGGCACGAACCTTCGTGAACTCATCGATGATCGTCTTGACGAGTGGCAAATCTAAGCGCCTGAATACGCAGTCAGTAGGTTCCGTTTCTGTTCTGGAACGACAGGTTATGCCAATGTCTTCATAACTGGCGGCCCTTTCTTTAACCTTTCACTCATCGGCTAAAGGCGTCTCGGTATGATCCAACTTACATGTCGAGCGTCGCACGAGTTTCGGTCTTAGGAGACTGGCATGTGGCTCGGGCGGATGGCCAAGCTGCCGAGTTTCGTACTCGGAAATCCGCGGAAATCGTAGCCAAGCTCTGCCTGACAAACTCAAGACGCGTTGTTCGGGCCGAACTTGCCTCCGACCTCTGGCCAGACACGGACCGTGCAACACAACTTCATAACCTACGGCCGGCGCTTACCTACGCTCGGGCAGCACTCGGCGGTCCTGAGACGATCATCACTCAAGAAGAATGGCTTCTGCTCAATGACGGAATCGAATCTGACTGGCAAGAAGTAGCTCGACTTGAGGCACGCATTCAGCAAGCGGGAAGCGATAGTGACCGGCTGGCCCTTCTCTACGCCCTTAACAATCTCGTTCAAAGCCCCCTTCTAGGCAACTGGGATGGCGAGTGGCTTGAGCCGATTCGTCTTTATCACAACCAACGGAGGCTTAATTGTTTGCGCCTCTTAAGCGAAGAGCTTGGCTCAAGGGGCGAATGGAAGTCCGCGCTTGACTATGCCAAACGTGTGAGTCAGATTGACCCGAGCTCGGAAGAGGGCATTCGCCTTCAACTAAGATATCTTGGAGAACTCGACCGAACGACCGAAGCGCAGCGCGAGTTTGTTCTCTATGCTAAACAGTTGGAGTCCAGTCTAGGACTCCCCGTCAACCCAAGTCTTCGTCGCTTTGCGGAAGATGTTATATCTGGACGCTATCGAAAGACTGGTTCCCGTCCCCTGACATCTATTCAACAGGAGATGATTTGGGAGATTATGAGTGTGCTAGTAGAAGAAGAACCAGACCGCCTCCTGCCGCTCCTCGCTACCTCGAAGCTTAATTGGTCTCTCGTGTTCTATGGTTCAGAAATGCAGCCAATCCTTGAGCGAGTCCTCCAAGCAACCCAAGGATGGGCTCCTGAGCGTTGTGGAGTAGCCAAGAGACTGCTTCAGGTCTATGCCCAGGACGGCCGTTGGGTGAACGTCTCTCAACTTGCCCAGGAATTGAATCAAGCTCCCCAGCCGATCGACCGAATCTCCGCACTGAACTTCCTGGCAGCAGAGCGGAAGGCGATGCTGGACTACCCAACCGCACTTGAGCTTTACGATCAGGCGGTCGCGATCTCTGAATCGATTCAGGACCGTTATCTGTGGGCAGTTTCTGTCGCCAATCGAGCCATTCTCAATATTTGCTTTGAGGTCTACCAAGTGGGTCTTAGCGAGTTAACAGAAGCCATTGATCTTCTTGCCACCCGCACTGAGCCCAACGGAAGATACAGCACGTCAATGGCCAAGGGCTGGACGATTCCGGCTTGTCTCGGGGCGAGAGACTTACAAGCAGCCGAGCGATTCGGAGAAGATTGGCGACTCTTTGCGGAAATGAATGCCACCCTGGCATTTGATGCCACCGGAAAACTGTTCTATGGGGCGATGCTTGCGACGTTAGGTCGTCGTGGTGCACGGGACTGGCTCGTCAGCGGAATCGACACCGCTTTCCTCAATCGCCGTTCCCTTCTCCTCGTTGAATCTACCGTTCCTCTCGTCTATGGCCTTCATCATCTTGGCCAGAATGGCGAGGCGGCGGCTGTGTCAAGCGAAGTACGTCAATTGGCGAAGAGCATTGACTTTCACCTCGCACCGTTTCAAACACGCCTTTTGAAATCTGCGCCCGTACAAGAAGCGAATTTTGAATCGACCAAGTCAGCTAGCGAGATTCTAAGTCTTTGCCGCGAGAAGTTACTCGCGATCCAGGATCCAAATTAATAAGCGAGCTCGGGTTCTAGATAAGTGAGCGTTCCGACAGATAGGTGACCATTTGTTCCGGACACATGGGTGACACCTTTCTCATGGACCTCCGGGTTCACCTCTGAAAAGAAGGGGCGACTGCCCGGCGCTTTGAGCAGCAGCCCACCGCCATCTTTGAAGTGCGTCCGGATGGCCCAGTGGTCTTCCCCACCTCCCTCATAGCCGTCGAAGTCGATATGGGGAATGTCGCTCCCATGAAGTTTAGGGAGAACTACAGAACAAGGGTGAGGGTAAAGCGCTCGTGAGCCAGAAGAAGAAACTGCCCTCACGAATGGTGTTGAGCCAAGCTTCCAATCAGACCACTTTAGGTTCATGAGCGTTCCGACAGATAGGTAACAGATTGTTCCGGACAC
>MKRX01000007.1 GCA_001898035.1 Armatimonadetes bacterium 55-13 | reverse complement strand
AGGCGACGGTCCTACCGTCGTGGGCGCTCTGGTTTTGGCAGAGGCGCTCTGGGGATGATCGCGCTCACGTCAGGGGGACTGACGGCTACATTGCGCTCGGTGATTGGTTGCGCGTGGTGACATACCGAGCGGGATTGGGGTGGGGGCGATTGATCTCTAAAGGACGACGTTCTTGGCGCGCTTTGTTCTGGAGCGACAGTGAGATCGAGAGAAACCGCTCCTTAGAGACTCGGGGTTAAGGTTGCTTCTGGTAGCTCCCGCCGTAGGACGTCCACTCGCCCGGCTTGGTCCAGTTCACTCGCACTCGGACCAGGTTGCCCACTATCTCTGACTTCATCCGCTTGAATTCTCTCTCGTCCGTCCCCTTGGCGTTGCTCTCCATAGACGTCACGCTGAGGAAGAGAGTCTGGCCGTCTGAGGTCCAGGTTCCGTTCCAAACGACTCGGACCGGATGAGTGAAGGGGTAGCTGGGCTCGATGTAGTTTCGCTCAAACGTTCCGTCGGCCCTCAAGTCGTAGTACATGTTCTTGCCACCGGACTCCATCCACTTTCCCAACAGCCGTGGCGGATGGCCAGGGCCGGTGGCGCGGGCGAAGAAAAAGAACGCGACGAGCGCCAGCACCAACGCGACGAGGATCAGGCGGATGGTGAGATTCATTCTCGGGTTAGAGGATTGAGCCATGGCAAGACACGCTACTGAGGGTTAGACGGATTCTAGGCGTTCCAAATTCGCTACCGAAGTTGCATAACGAAATTTAGCGAACATCGAATGCGTCGGCAAGAGGGGAGGGACTTTTCGCGTGCGGCAAAAAAAAATGGCCAAACCTCGTTTGGCCCATTGAATCGCTATCTTCTTTCGTTATTGATTCCGTGCCCAATGGGCTCTGAGCGTAGGCGATCATGACATCGGAGGCGAAGAAGACTCGAAAATGCTCCCGCCGTCCCCTCTGACTCCTGGCTCCTGGACGATTCAATAAGAAATCTGGACGATATCATTTGGATCGTCTGAAAGGACTTCGACATCATGAAGCTCGATGGTACTGATCACGTGCGGGAACGGAAAGTTTGGTCGGCGTTTGGCTTCTCATTTGAGAGCCCGGAGGATGGAGGTTCGGGTGGGGTCTCGACAGGGGAATCCGGCGTTCGATTGGTCGGACGAGGCAAGTTGGGAGCCGGCGCTGGAAGGGGTGAGTCAGGTGGCCGTGGTGTACGTACCCGATCTGGCGATCCCGGGAGCGGCGGAGACGGTGGGGAGGTTTGCCGAGCGAGCGCGCGGGCGAAGGCTGATGCTACTCTCTGGTCGCGGAGAAAAGGGCGCTCAAGCGGCTGAAGCAGCAACTCTGGCGGTAGACTCCCGCGCCACTGTACTGCGATGCGCGTGGTTTTCCCAGAACTTTAGCGAGAGTTTCTTTCAGGACGGCATCTTGGACGGTGAACTTTGTTTGCCGGTCGAGAAGGTCTTCGAGCCTTTTGTGGACCTTGACGACGTGGCCGAAGTGGGGGCGAAGGCGTTGGTGGAGGGAGAATTTCTGGGCGAAGTTTTGGACTTGACCGGCCCTCAGTTGATGACTTTTCCGCAAGCGGTGGCGGAAATTGCCCAGGCGGCGGGGAGAGACATTGGGTTCCGCACCGTTCCCTTGGACGAGTACGCATCTTGGATTTCAGATGCCGACGCCCAGTGGCTGATCCGGCACCTCTTCGCGGAAGTTTTGGACGGGAGAAACGCTCATCTTTCTGATGATTTGCGGCGAGCCCTGGGGCGGGATCCCCGTCCGTTCTCGGTGTACGCACGGCGGGCGACCAGCTTGGAGGCGTGGCGTGTATAGATTTGCTTTCCAGGCAACTTGGATCAGTCATGCGCTGGTGGCGGGAACGTTTTTCGCCTTCTCCGCCTTTGTTATGGCCGCGCTGAGTCGGATGGACCCAGCGATGGCAGCACGCATGATGAATTCGATCAATGTGGCGATTGTCCGATCTCCCTTCATTCCGCTCTTTTTGTTTTCTGCCGTTATGAGCGTGGTGTTGCCAATTTGGGCTTGGCGCGTCGAAGGACGACTTTCGGTAGGGTTGGCAATTTCTGGAGCGAGCTATTTGCTGGGAATTCTGGTGGTGACGGCCACCTTGAACGTACCGATGAACGACCGCCTGGCGGCTTCCGATTCCGCTCAACTCGCTCAAGCTTGGGCCAGTTACGCTGGCCCCTGGACCGCTTGGAATCACGTTCGAACCCTTGCGGGAATCCTCTCGATTCTCGGCCTCTCCCTGACGGCCAAAGGCTAATTTATGAAACTTTAAGATTCAAGTTTACTTTGTGACTTTTTGACATATAGTGACATTCAGAGCGTGTGGACCAGCCGGAGTTGAGGGGTCGACCGGGCTGCCGTCTCGGCTTGAGACTTCAGTTGGGATGACCGTGGGGCCAAACCACTGAACGGTTCCGCATAGCTTGGTTGGTTAGACGTTTTTGCATCAAGTATCCCGGCGTTTAGATTCGACCTGATCGTCTTTTGCCTACCTCCAAACCGGCCCCTCTGTGGCAGGAGGGGCCATGCTTCCTTTGAGCCGGAGGAAGGGTCCCAAAGGATGGCCATTTTCCCCGTGTTCACGGTTTGAGCCTATTCCCCGTCAAGCCATCTCAAAAACTCCTTTCTTGACAGGTTCTTTTACTCTCACACAGTCTCCGTTTGGTCGAGATCAAATTTTGGATTTGGGACTGGCTTGGTTGAACTTGGGCAAACTAGAAGCCGTGCTGATCTCCGCGCTCGCGTTCACCGTCACCCTCACCGCTCCCCAGAACCCCATCGCTCAAACCGCCTTCGCCAAGGCCCTGGAAAACGTCCTGAGCATCAACCGGATTCAGTACGACCCCAAGCACTTCGACAAGAGCGGCCTCTTGGACGGGAAGCTGGGCAAGTTCTTGCGGGCGGGCGGAGACTACCAAGAACCGTGGACCCGTGACGCCTCGATCAACTCCTGGAACGCGGCCAGCCTTCTGGAACCCCAAATCGCCAAGAACACGCTCTACGCGGTCCTCGACAAAAACGAAAAAGGTGAGCCCATCGTCCAGCCGGACAACCAGTGGTGGGACAAGGTGATCTGGATCTATGGCGCGTGGAACCACTACCTCGTCACCGGCGACCGGGAGTTTCTCAAGGTCAGCTACGGCGTTGCCACCCGGCTCCTCGCCCTCATGCGCAAGGACCATTTCGATTCCGAATTCGGACTCTTCAAGGGCCCCTCGTTCTTTAATGACGGCATCGCCGGGTACCCCGCCCCGCCCGCGCCCGCCGAGGATACGGGAAGCACCTTCGTGCTGGACCACCCGAACACCGACCGCATCATGGCCCTCAGCACCAATTGCCTTTACGTGGCCGGATACCGCACCGCCGCCAAGATGGCCGCCGAACTGGGCGAGCCCAAGGGCGAAGAAGAGAAGTTAGCCGCCGAACTCACCCAGACCATCCGAAAGCGATTCTGGATGCCCAAAGACGGTCGCTTCGGGTACTTCATCCACGGCGCCGCCCCGCTTCGGGGCCAACTCGATGCCTCGCAAGAGGGAACCGGTCTTAGCTACGCCATCCTCTTCGATATCGCGACCCCCGCCCAGGCCCGCTCCATCCTCTCCCGCACCCACCGCGAACCCCTTGGCATCGTCGATGTCTATCCCCACTTCGAGCGTTACTCCGACGCCCATCCCGGTCGGCACAACGTCTTGGTTTGGCCGGTGGTGCAGGGACTGTGGGCCAGAGCCGCCGCCCATCAGCGGGACCTCAAGGTCTTTAATGAGGAACTGACCCACCTCACCCAACTCGCCCAGGGCAGCCAGTGGAACTTCTACGAGATCTATGACGGCAAATCGGGCAAGGTGGAAGGCGGTTGGCAGTCTGGCATTCACTTCGGCTCCGTCCCCCACCAAACCTGGTCCGCCAGCGCGTACCTCAGCATGGTGCTCAACGGCGTCTTCGGCCTGCGCTTCTCAACCACCGGCCTCACCTTCCAACCCCTCGTCCCTGCCGAATGGTCCGGCGCCAAACTCACCGGCATCGCCTACCGAAACGCGACCCTCGATATCCAGATCAAGGGCCAAGGCTCCCACCTCGCCTCCCTCACCCTCGACGGCGTCCCCTCCATCACCGGCAAAATCGCCCCGTCCTTGCGGGGCAAACACACGGTGGAGCTGGTGGTGGAGTGATCTAATCCAACAAACTGCATGATTAAACATACAAATATCTAAAATAAAGACCTGTGTGGTCTTCATTTTGATAAAAAGTATGCTAATACATACATTGTATGGATGAGATGGGCAAAGCGCTGAGGCTCAGGCGGACGCAGTTGGGATTGTCTCAAGAAGAGTTGGCAAACCTCGCCGGGTGTCGCCGCCTGTTCGTCCACGAACTCGAAACGGGAGCGACCAATCCGCGCTTGGACAAGCTCATGGCCATCCTCAAAGTCCTCGGCTGTCAACTCTCGATCGAGCCCGGGCGAGGCGAAGTGGTGGTGAAGCTCGATGCCCGCCACTGACGTGGAATGCGCCGACGTCTATCTCAACGATCTACGGGTGGGGCTATTGGAAAGGTTGCCCAAGGGGAACCGCTTCACCTATCAAGTCCAGCCTCCCCACCCCATCGCGTTCAACCTCCCCTACCGGCCGGAGCCCTACGAACAAGAGGGAGAAAACCTGCCCCCCTTCTTCGCCAATCTGCTGCCAGAAGGTCAGCGACTGAGCGCCTTGATCCAACGGGTTCGGACCTCTCCCAGCGACATGTTCAGTCTGCTCTTGGAAGCGGGGCCGGATTGTGTGGGAGATGTCTATGCCGTCCCGGAAGGACAATCCCCTCATCCGGAGCCGCTTCCCACCCTCCGAAGCCTGAAATCCGCCGATTTCCAGGCGCTGTTTCAAGAGGTTCTCAACGGTCCGCCGGACGTTTCCATTTCCGGCGTTCAGGAAAAGCTCGTCATCTCCGACGCGATGCAAACCTTGCCCATCCACGCATCCGCCATTGGCTCATCGATCCTTAAGCTCTCGCCCCCGACCTTTCCGCACATCGTTGAGAACGAAGCACTCTTTCTGGACATTGCCAAGCGGTGCGGATTCCAAGTCAACTCCGCTCGCATCGTCACCGATCGAACCGGCAAAACCGGCCTCCTCGTTCAACGATTCGACCGTCTCCGCCGCCCGGGACAACCTCTTCTCAGAATCCACCAAGAAGACGGATGTCAGTTGGCTGACCGGTATCCGGCGGATAAGTACCGACTCTCGCTGCGACAGATCGCCGAGAGCATCCAGACCTTTTCCGCCGCCCCCGTCCCCCAAATCCTAGAGCTCATCCGCCGCTACGCGTTTGCGTATCTCATCGGCAATGCGGATCTCCATGCCAAGAACGTCAGCCTCTATCTCGAGCCGAACTCGGGCCTGGCCGTTCAGACTCCGCTCTACGACATCGTTTCCACCGCGGCGTACGCGCATCTGGAAACTCGGATGGCAATGAAGATGGACGCGAAGGACGACCGCTTCCGTCTCGGAGACTTCGTCGCCTTCGGCTCAAGATTTGAGGTGTCGGAATCGGCCATCGTGCCGAACCTGCAGAACCTAGCGTCCAAGCTGGAAGCTCAAGTGGGACGCATCCAAACGCTTCCTTATGCGAAAGAAGATCGAGAGCGCACGCTCGACCTGATCTCGCAACGCCTGACGCGACTCAAAACGTGAACTAGCGGATCGCGGAGTGGTTGCTGACCACGCCCGATGTATCCCGGTCCAAGGGCTCCAAACCATTCATCATCGCCACCGCCTGGTCATGGCTTAGCGGCTGGCGAGGCTCCGGGGCGTAGTAGAGGTAGCCGCCGTACAACTGGAAATAGGGGTTGCGGTTGGAAAGGGCGCGCAGGATTTTTTGAGGATCGCCTTTCACCTTCATTCGGGCATCCAGGGTGCAGAGGATGCCGATCACGCAGGCTTCGTTGGTGCGCAAAGGAGTGTCGCCGAGGGAGTCGTTCAGATGAAGCTCCCGCATCCGTCGCCGATACGATCGTTCCAAGTCGTCCAAAGGATGCTTCTCTCCCGCCAGAAAGAGACTGGCCCGAGCGTGGGTTTGCTCCTTTAGCGCCAGTCTGGCGATGCTCTTAAACGCGTGGGTTCGGGAGTAAGGCATCTCGAAGTTGGTCCGCTTCACGATGTCGTCCAGCTTGGCCGCCACATCTGCGCCATTCTGGGTAACCACCACCACTTCGTACAGGTTGTACCGACGCTTGGCGCACCAGATAATCACGCCAATCGGGAGAGAAAGGCAGACCGCCACAATTCCCAACACCACCGGCAAGCTGGCCGGAGTTCCACCCCCTCCTGAGCCATATCGGCCATAGGTGCTGCCGTGGTACCCACCATGAAACCCGCCGCTAAATCCGCCTCCACCCCCACCACCGGGGGCGGCGATGGCCATGAACGCCAGTCCTAGGAGCAGGGCCTTTGTGAGACGAGTCTTAAGTTGCACGGTAAACCCAAGACGAGTATGACGCTCGTCAGGTTTCAGCCTTGGCCAGTAAGGCATAATCTCGCCGAATGTCGGCTTTTGAAGGGCGCTATCGCCAGATCGTCGAGGGCGGATTGCCCGGGTGGTTCGCGGAAGAACATTACGCGGAATTGACTGCTCATTGGCGAGATCGTTTGACTCCGCAGATTGCGGCGGGGGCCCGAATCTTGGAGGTGGGGTGCGGCGTGGGAAAGCTGGCCGCGTCCTTGGTAGCCATGGGCTACGAGGTGGTGGGGGTGGACATCAGCGAGACGGCAATCACCTTGGCACGCCGCAGCGTTTCCGACGCGAAGTTTGAAGTCGCAAACATCGGATCGGCGCTTCCCTTCCCCGAAGGCGAGTTCGATGTAGTGCTGGATAGCGACTGCCTCCATCATCTGCACGGCGCGGCACGAACGAACTTCCTGGGCGAATCGGCCAGGGTCTTGCGGGACGCGGGCTTGCTCTTGGTGAAAACGAACGTCGGCGAGCCTCCGTTGGAACATCACGAGATGTTGGGTTACGATCCGGGCACTCGCACTTCGCGGCGAGACGGTGAAATCGTGAACTATTACGCCTCGGCGGAAGAGGTCCTGGGCGAATTGGAAGCGGCAGGCTATCGGCTGGATCGGGTGGAACATTCAGGAGAAGCCAACGCTCAGCTTCTGGTCGACGCCATTCGCGGATGAGAGTCTCCTCCTGATGAGCAGTTCCGCTTACGCATAACTCGCATTCTGTTCATCTTTCGTTCATCTTGACGTCAGATTTTGTTAAGAAAACCCCTTTAAGATTGGTTCCGTGGTGTGACCATTTCGTTCACCTACACCCCATTCATGGATGGAAGGCGGGCTGATCTTCACGCGAGGTTCGCCGACCTGTTCCTTAAACCTCCCCCCAAAGAGGAGCCCCGCGCCAGGCGGGGCTTTTTTTCTTCTTGCGTCGGCGTTTTGCCAAGTATCCTTTTGCCCAGCGTCCTCCGAGGGAAACGATTGGGGCGGGAGGGGCGAAGGAAGTATTCAATGAGTAACGAAACGATGAAAGCATGGGTAATCGACAAGTTCGGCGGCCCCGAGGTTTACCGCGTGGCCGAACTGCCGATTCCCACTCCTGGCGAGGGCGAAGTTTTGGTGAAGGTCCAAGGTTCCTCGTTTAACCCCGCCGACTGGAAAGTGCGCGAGGGCCACTTTGGATCGCGCGAGTTTCCGCTGGTTCAACTCTTCGATGTCAGCGGCGTTGTGGCTTCAACAGGGGCGGGAGTGACCGAATTTGGCGAGGGAGATGCGGTCTATGGTGTGACTTATACGGGAGCCGCCGCCGAGTACGCGGTGGTAAAAGCCGACCACTTGGGTCCGCGCCCGACGCTGATGGACCCCGCCGATGCGGCGGTGGTTCCGGTGGCTGCGCTGACCGCTTATCAGGCGCTATTCGACCACGGCCAGGTGACGAGCGGGCAAAAGGTTTTGATCCATGCGGGTGCGGGTGGCGTCGGTTCCTTTGCCATTCAGTTGGCGAAATGGGCGGGAGCATTTGTCTACGCCACGGGCAGCGCCAGGAATCATCACCTCATGCGCGAGTTGGGCGCGGATGAGTGCATCGACTATCACTCGGCCAAGTTCGAGGAAGTCGCCAAAGACGTGGATATGGTGCTTCATTCCATCGGTCAGGATCAGGTTTCCGCTTCCCTTCAGGCGCTCAAGCCGGGCGGACGTTTGGTCGCGATCTCCGCCGATCCATTGGCATCCGAGGCCGAAGCCCAAGGCAAGGTGGCGATTGGCTTCAGCATGGTTCCCGCCACCGAACAACTGAGGAAACTAGAGGGTCTGATTCAAGACCTCATCGTGCGACCCGTGATCGATACGGTTGTGCCGTTCGACCGGTTTGTGGACGCGATGAACGAGGTCCAGCAGGGACACACGGTCGGCAAAATCGGTCTGCGCATCTAGAAGACTTTTGAGGGGCGATTCCAAGGTGAATCGCCCCTCTTCAATTGTTGTATAGTCGCAATAGTCATTTTGGGCATGACCAATGCGGCTCCATGGTTGATCTTCGTCTGGTGATTGAGAAGGGCCCCCAGGATATCGGGGTCACGCTTTACGATGCCCAGGGTCGGCCGATCATCGCCGAGTCTTCTACTTACGTCCCCGACCTTTCCCTCCAAAGCGCCGAACAGTTGGGACGAGAACTCGCCTCGGTAGGTTTGCCCAAGCGCGTCCGGCAAACCTTATCGCGTCGAATTGGCGGAGCCCCCGTTCGACTCTGGTTGGATGTGAAGGATGCCAAACTGGCGGCATGGCCGTGGGAGTACCTTTGGCTGGATGAGTACGACTGTGGCCACCTGGCCCAGCATCCGCTGGTCAGAATCTTGCGCGGAGACGGCGTGGCCGCTCCTTGTGTCTTACGGACCGATGCCAGCACGCGCATTCTGCTCGCATTCGCCGATCCTCAGTCGTCCGAATTCGGACCATTGCCGCAGGCGGAGGCTGAGATGGACGACATTCGGCGGACCTTGGATCAGGACGACCGGTTCGAGGTCCGAGAGTTACGCCACGCGACGCCGGACAGCCTGCTCCGCCAAATCGGCGCGTTTCGACCCCATTTGGTCCACCTGATCGGGCATGGAAAGGGGCGGCCCAGTCCTTTAATGGCGATGGAGACGGGGGTGGTTGGTCAGCACGCTCCGCTCTATGGCGAACAACTCGCCCAGGAGATGAAAAAGGCCCAGGTTCAGGTGGCCATTCTCTCGGGTTGTCACACCGGGGCGGCGGATGGGAGCGTTTGCGCGGAACTGGCCCGAGCGAAAGTTCCCTACGTCATCGGCATGCAGTCCGCCATCCACGACTCCACGGGCCCCCTTTTCTCTCTCATTTTCTACCACGCGCTCGTTCGTGGCGACGCGCTGGATACCGCGCTTCACCAAGCTCGCTGCGCGATCCGGGGATGTGGAAACGATTGGGCGGCGCCGGTCATGTTGGTTTCGGAGGAGACGCCGGAGGCTCCGGTGGCGAGGGTAGATGCCGGACCAAAACTTCCCCCCACCGCTATCCGACCGATTGTGGGCAGGGTCCGGGAGCGGCAAGATCTTTGGCGAAAGCTGCGGCAAGAAAATCGTCGGATGGTGACGATTTGTGGGATGGGGGGAATGGGCAAAACCCGCCTGGCCCAGCAGATACTGGAAGACCTCCAATGCGATTACCCTCAGTCGACCCATTGGACTGCCTGCGATGGCTTGAGCTTGCGAGAGCAAGTGATTGGGGCGAGCGCGCAGTCTCTGGGGCTCTCGGCCGATTCGACCTTGGAGGCGGTCTGCGAAGCGGTCGGCGACTCTCGGCGGTTGATGGTGTTCGATTGTTTCGAACGGGTCTGCAAGGAGTCCGAGGTCTTGGATCGGATGCTGACCCTTTGCCCTCGCCTCCAGATTTTGGTGACCAGCCGCCACGTCCTTAACTCACCTTGGGAGCACGCTTACGAATTAAAGCCTTTGTCCCGTCATCGATCGTTCGATCGATCGGAGCGGGTCGAGCTCTTGCTCGAGGCGGCTCAGCAGGCTCGTGGAGACTTGCAGCCCACACCCGAGGTGCGCCGGAACCTTCAGGAGTTGGCGGACTTACTGGAGGGCGTTCCCTTGGCGATGATTTTGGCGGCGGGTCGGCTGCGGTATCTGTCGTTAGTCGAATTGACGCATCGCCTGCGCATCCGATTGTTAGATACACTGCGAACTCCTGGCCAGCATCGAGGACGCCATGCCAGCATGCGGATCGTGATCGAGGATTCGTTCGATCTGATGGCGCCGGATGAGCGAAGTACGGCCTTTCAACTCTCCGTTTTCCAGGGCGGATTTAGCCTGGACGACGTCGCGGCGGTCTTGGGAACGGATGCCGAAGACCGGGTTCTGCGGCTGTGCGATCAGAGCATCTTCGTGAGCGAATCGACGGACTTCGCCACTCGGTTTAAGTCCCTGGACACTATTCAAGAGTTTCTTTCCGAAGCCTCTGCCGAAGTGGACCTACAAGCGGTGCGAGAACGACACGCGCGGCACTTCGTGGACAAGGCGATTTCCGTTCGGGAGCTCTTCGACGACGGAAAGATGGCGGAGGCGGCGGGGCGGACCTGGATGGATATGGGCAACTATCGAGCCGCGCTGGAGTATGCCGGGCCGGAAGATCTCCCCCGATTGGCCCGAGCCCTCGCAAGGTTGTTTTTGGAAGCGGGAGCGACCACCGAGTTCGACCTCTTGGCTAAACGCGCGGACGAGTTCTCGCGGCGGCCCGAGCAGCATCCGCTTCGATTGGAGTTGCTGGGATTGCGCGGGACCCGGCAGCGGCGGAGGCAGAACTATGAGGGGGCGGTGGCGCTCTGGCAGGAACGCACCGAGTTGGCGCGTGAGCACGGTCTGACCGAAATGGTCGCGGACACTCTGCTGGACATGGCCGACCTGCACTTGGCGCGAGAGGATCGCGCGGGTTGCGAGACGTGTTTGATTGAGTTCGAGGCACTCCCCGCCGAGGATGTTTCTCCCGGATTGCGGGCGAGCGCACTGCTCCTGCGCGGGAGGCTCCACCCGGAAATGAACGCGGCCGATCTGGCGGAGCAGGCGATTCGGCTCATTGAAGATCAGCCGCCCAGCCCTTCCAGCTTCTTCGTCCTGATCAACGCCGCCCGCATCTTTCGGACGGCGCAACAGCTGACCGACAGCGAGACCTATGCCCGCCAAATGGTGAAGAAGGCGATGGAGTGCCAGTACTACCACTACGCGGGAGTGGGTCTTCTCCACTTGGCAGAGACCTACCTGGACCAAGGCAAATCCGCCGACGCGGCGCGCGTGCTTATCTTGGCGATGGCGTTGGGAAAAGCCGAGAGCGGCAGCATTCTTCGCCGAGCCAAGAGCCGGGCCAAGGAGTTAGAAAAAGTCGGGGCCATTTCCCCCGCCGACCTGATTCCCGAACGCGGGACCGCCGCGAATTGGAAAACAAGAATCCAGGAAGCGATGGTTTCAGCCTCCGATTTTTGATCGGATGAATGGTTTTTGGTGTTTGCGTTAGCCGAGCAAGATGTAGCCATCAGTCCCCCCGACGTGGGAGCGTTCTGGTTCAGGGCGCGTACGACGGTAGGACCGTCGTTTTAGTTGATTGCCGAGCGATTTCAACCGCCGAGCGAAATGTAGGCGTCAGTCCCCCTGACGGAGGTGCGTTCTGGTTCAGAGCGCTCTGGTTGGCCGCGCGCGTACGACGGTAGGACCGTCGCCTACATTGCGCTCGGTGGTTCGTAACGCGTGAATAATCGCAGAGCGAAATGTAGGCGTCAGTTCTGCTGACGTGGGTGTGTTCTGTTTCAGGG
>MKRX01000006.1:945536-956117 GCA_001898035.1 Armatimonadetes bacterium 55-13 | reverse complement strand
ACCAACGGCGTCGAGCTTCAGCCGATGTACGCTGGCCTTGCCTCCCCGTTCCTTCCGGTCTTCGGAAGCACGGACGGCGACCTTCGAATCGACCAGACTCTGGGCGCTCACCTGCAACTGCCTCTGGGCGACAAGGGCCAGATCAACCTGGCTTACCTGTTTCTCGACAGCAACGAAGTTGGAACCAACGGAAGCTCTGCGGCCGAGCCGTTCAACCGCGTTGCCGTCTACGGTGGCGACGTCAACTATAAGTTGTTTGGTAACCTCGAGTTCTACGGTGGCTACGGTAAGAGCGATCTCATGTACAACACTGACTCCGTCATGGACGAGGATAACTCGGCATGGTGGGCAGGCTTGAAGTACGGCGGAAAGAACGACAAGTGGGGCCTTGGCGCGGGTTACCGCAGCATCGATCCTCTCTATGCCGCTCCTGGCGCATGGGGCCGAATCGGTACCCTTTGGAACCCGACCGACATCGAAGGCTTCCACGTTGGTGGCTGGCTCAAGCTCAGCGACAACCTGAAGCTCTCTGCTAAGGGCGAGTTCTATCGCGGTCGGGACACTGACAACTCGATTCTCACCCACGACGACAAGGTCACTCGAATCCAAGCCGGACTCGACTACATGCTGTCGTCTTCTTCTAGCCTCTCGCTGGGCTTCGAGAATGCTGGTTGGGACTTCGACGGTAATGCCAAGCCTCGACAGACTTGGTACACCCTCGGCTTCAACTTCGGCCTTGGCAGCAACACCAACCTTCGGTTGTTCTGGCAAGTCTCCGACACGAAGGCCGATGGCGCGAGCGCATTTGCATTCAACGGACAAGAGCGAGCTCGCGGTGGCCTGATCGGCACCCAGCTCAGCGTCAAGTTCTAATTTAGAACAAGGCGCAAGGGGTCAGAGCTTCGGCTCTGACCCCTTTTTTGTTACGGAAGGTTGGCCATTTGGAGGTATCCATTCTATGGGTTACTGGAGTATTATTGTGCAGATGAGTACTATCATTAAGGCTCTCCGTATGGCGAGTTCGTCTCTTTTGATGACGGCTATTGTATCATCTGCAATGGCTACTTACACAAATAAACCTGTATCTATCTTATTAAAGTCTAATGGCGAGGTTGTTGTTGTTTCACATCTCCAGTCTAATGGCACCGATGCAATTTCTGACAAGGCGAGTGTGATGTGGTTTAGTTCGACAGGAGTCCTCACATACTCCCGTGACTACAACTACGTCATTCCAATGGCCGCAGGTCTTGATTCACAGGATGCCGTCTATTTTGCAGGAAGCTATCAGGGCAACCAATTCTTTGTAGCAAGGCGACTGGGCTCAGGAAGCTCTGGAGCGTGGGAGAAGACTTGGTCAGGAAACGGCGGAACTGCGACCATCTCTGATTTGGCCGTGGGAACACAGCAAAGCGTGTTAGTTTGTGGTTACGCTTGGGACGGTACGAAATATGATTCCTATGCAAGAAGATATCCTCTGTCTGGTCTCAGCCCGACAATTGCTACGGACTCCACCTCCTATTCTTCAAAATGGACAGACGTTGCCTGTGATACAAGCCATCGAATTGTGGTAGCAGGCACAGAAAAGGACTCTTCTGGAGTTTCCAAAGCTGTCGCTTACAAATTTGATTCGAGCGGATCCGTGACAAGTTCCCTTCAGCAAGGAGCGGATGTCCATGAGGTGGAACTCTTTATCGATTCTTCCAATCGCTACTATCTCTCTTACAACTACACGTATGACGATGGCGGAGTAGATCGTGAGGCTGTCTGTGCACAAAAACTTGGCACTGGCGGATTTAGTTCTGCTTGGAGTACCACTTTTGATACTGTCTTCTCACCCCCTGAATCACTTCAAATGGCATTGGACCCATCGGGGAACGTCGCAATCTGCACCACCGTCCCCGGTAGTTGGCAATCGACTCTTACTCGCCTGGATACCTCCGGAACAGTCGAATGGCAAACAACCACCGCTTATGAGGTATTCGCGATGGGCTTTAATTCTGCAGGATCACTATATACCGTTTGGGATGCACCATCTTCCTTCGATTCTGTGTGGGACTCTACCGGCACGGTCACTGACGTAGGCGTGACTACCGGAGACAGCTATCGTAAGCTTAAGAATGTTTACATTTCGGCATCTGCATCAGGCACAGCTTACAGCGGAGTCTACGTAATTAGCGAGATAACCGGAGGAGCAAATCAAGGCAAATTCTTGATCGAGACCCCAAGCTGGAACGTGATTCAATAGAACCTAGGAGGACGTTGACTCCACAAATTTGACAAGCCGGAGCAGTTCCTGCATAAGTTGGACGAACTGCTCTGGAGTTAGCGCTTGGGAACCATCGCTAAGGGCTTTCTTAGGGTTGGGGTGCATCTCGATCATGACGCCATCGGCTCCCGCCACCACCGCCGCTTTAGCCATGGGAGCGACATAGCGCGCCACGCCGGTGCCATGGGAAGGATCAATGATCACGGGGAGATGCGTATATTCTTTGAGGACAGGCACGATGGAGAGGTCCAGCGTATTGCGCGTGTAGCTACGATCTAGGGGCATGACGCCGCGCTCGCAGAGAATGACATTCGGATTGCCTTGGCTCAAAACGTACTCGGCCGCGAGCAAGAATTCGTCAATCGTTGCGCTGGGACCCCGTTTGAGAAACACGGGCTTGCCGCTCTTCCCCGCTTCAATCAACAAGGGGAAATTTTGCATGGAGCGAGCGCCGATTTGAAGAATGTCCACGTACTTTGCGACCAAGGGGACCATATCTCCGCTCATGACTTCTGAGATGGTGACGAGCCCCGTTTCATCGCCGACCTGCTTCATGATCTTTAGGCCCTCCTCTTGCAGTCCTTGGAACGCGTAGGGAGAGGTACGAGGTTTGAATGCTCCCCCGCGTAGGACCGTAGCGCCGGCCTCTTTCACCAGGTTGGCGGCCTGGGAGAACTGTTCGTACGACTCGATGGAGCACGGTCCGCCCATGACGACGAAGTGGCTCTCTCCAATCTTCACCCCCTTGACCTCGACAATGGTCTTTTCGCGATGAAACTCTATGGAGGCGAGTTTGTAAGGGCGAGAAGTCTGCGTGATCTTGTTAACGCCTTCCAACGCGCCGATTACAGACTCGAGCGTGCTTCGAAGGTCGCTGCCGATAGCAGACGGAATGCCAATTGCCGTGCGGTCTTCGCCGGGCATCACCAGGGTTTGGAGCCCATGGACGGTAATGGCTTCGACGACGGCGTCGATTTGTTCTTGGGTCGCCCCGAGCTGCATCGTGATGATCATGGAGGGAGTAAGGTTACCCGCCGTCTTTTAGTGGCTAAGCAATGCCCAGATCGGCATCCTGGTCCGATAGGCCGAACCGCTCACGGGCAGCGCTTACATATTTCTCACGCTGATCGGCGGTGAGAGTTCGCCACGTTAGAAATTGCTTTCGGAGATTGGCCAAGAAGCGTCCATTTACGGTCACCCAATTGTCAACTTCTCCGCTCACCCGGGTCAAGACAAGGTCGAGAAGGTAAACGCCCTTCACTTGTCCGGGCGAGGCGATCAGCAAAACCTCTTGGGCAACGCCCAAATCGTAGGGGGCCAACCACGCCGACGTCTTGACCATAAAGACACCTCCCTCTTCCGCCTTCATGGAGGTGTCGCTGGTGACAAAGTCGCCGATGGTATAGCCTTCATAGGCCTGAAGCCATTCACCCAAGAATTCCACCAAGGGAGCGGCTTCTACCTCCGACACGCTGAAGGGGAGAGGGAGTTTCCAAACGTCGCCTTCGGGCTCGGATTCAAACGCTTCTTCGGACTGAGCAGGGGCGGCGATTTGACTTGCCTTGCGGGCGGGGTAGATAGTGGAAGCGATGACCGTTCCCATCACAAGACCAGCGGACAGTACAGCCGAGCTTGAGGAGAAGTTTAGATAAAGGTTCGGCAGAATGCCGGTGGCAACGATGATCTTGGCCGCGAATTGGGCGACAAAGTAACCGAAGACGGCCCCCAAAACTCCGTACACCAAGGACTCGGCAAAGAAGAGCATTGCGATGTGATTGGGGGCAAGGCCGATGGAACTGAAGATCGATATTTCCTTCGTGCGTTCGTAGACGCTGGCGATCATGGTATTCAACACAAAGACAGCGGCGATGATCAACTGGATCAGCACCAACCCCAAGCCGCTTCCCTTGGTGCTTTGCAGGACACTGAACTGTCGCACCTCCAAGTCTCCTCCCCTCGATTTAGGCACTCCCGCGTAGAGGTTGAGGCGCAGGCGAGGCATGAGACGGGTCAGAGCGGTGCGGGTTGCGCTGGGGTCCTTGAATCCGACGGCAATCGTTCTCAGATCGGCGCCGGATGCGAGCGAGGTTTCTGCAGGAACAAGGAAACATGCCGCCGGGTCCAGGCGCAGGAAGCTACGAAATGCCTGATTCGCGGTTCCGCTGTCCGACTGAAGCTGTTTCGAAAGCGAAAAGTCAGCGGCGAGGATTCCATCACCGTCCAGATCTTGGATTCCACGGAGATAGCCGGGATCTAGCAGACCAATTACGGTGTAGTCGTTGCCCCCAAATTTCACTTTGGCCTTGCCAACGTCACTTGCCTCTACACGGAGTTTTTCGGCGAGGCTCTGCGGCAAAATCATGACGTATTTATCTCCCGGACGGAACCACCGACCGCCGGGGAGCAACGCATCTTGAGGGCGGGTGATTTGCGATTCCGTGGGGTCGAACCCCACCATGGCGCGGACCTCGGCCACGTTTGCGGCACGTTGGAGAGTGAGAACTCCGGTATCGCCGATATCCGCTCCGTAGTAAGTCGTCCGACGGGCGATTTGGCCGGATCCCGAGAATTCATTCGCCAATTGGCGATAGGTTGCGCTTTGAAGGGGCTCAAGGCCCGGATTGCGGATCAACATTCCGGAATAGCGGGCGGGATTGTCCGATGGAAGCTCTTTTACTTCCAGATCTGGGACGATGGAAGTGAAGCTGAGGACGATGAACGTCATGACAACCAGGGTCAGCGTCGTCAGGAAGGTTCGGGCTTTGCGTCGTCGCATGTTGCTCACGCCCAAGTTGAACGCGGCCATAGCAACGCTACCCCGACGGATATCGACTTCATGAACGCCGCTCTCAAGCTGCTTGAGAGCTTTAAGCGAGCTTTCGAACTTGCCCAGGATGAAGAAGATAACAATGATGCTGAGCGCGCCCATGACGAAGGCGATGAAGATCATCATGGGGTTCGTGACAATTTCGAACGCGGGATGAATGAGGCGCAGCAATAGGAAGGAGGCGATGAAGATGGCGATGCCGGTGGCCAACTGCTTCGTGAGCGCTCGATGGGCAAAGAAGAGGCGCTCGATAAAGTAGCTGAAGGGGATGATGAGGAAAAGGTAGAAGATGACGCCGTTTACGACGTCGCCGGTGGTCTTGGCAACGATAGGGTGGGCGCGAAGCGCGTAGCCCCATGCGGCGCGACTGTGCTTCTCCGCCGAACTCCAGTCTTTACGCGCGTTGGCCGCCTCAGCTTGGGCAATCTCGTCCTTGACCTGATTCTGAAGCTCCTGGATGCTGGCGCTAATGATTCGATACTTGCGGAATTCTTTGAGCCGCGCTTCATTGATGGCCCAAATATCCTTGGCGGTATTGAGCGCGACATCGGGAAATCTGCCGCCAAGCGCCAGGCCCGATCGATCACCTGGCTTGGCTTCTCCACCTGGGATGAGATAGCCTTTCCCTGCTTCGTCTTGAGGCGTGGAGTTCGACAGGATGAGACGGTACTCCCCCATTCCCGAACCAAAAAGAACCTTGAATCTGGCCCCGGGCGGCATAAAAAGGCAGCAAGTGTCATCGACCTCCGGACTCAGTCGCATGTCTTCAAAAGCGACGAAGAAGCCGAAGTATTGGGGATCGCCATTCGTTTTGGCGTCCATGATGAACCCGCCCATAAAAGTGCGGAGGTCTTGCGGATCGATCAAATTGTAAAAGTCTACAGATCGACACTTGAATACAACGATGGGAGCAGACCGGGTGGTGGTCTTGAGCTCAAACATGATGGGATAGCTCCGCTCACCGGAGACGCCAAAATCTGCCGCATGATCGATATCGCCCGTGATAGGATCTAGGCGAAAGGCGGAGAGCATGGTTTCCCACTTTTTCTCCATGGTCGCATAGGAATTGCTCAAAGCCAGGCCTGGAAAACTATACAAAGCCTGTTTCCCTTCCACCTTTTGAACCAGGGGACCGCGGACTCCCATGAGCGTCTTTTGCCAACTGTTGGAGACGGCAATGGCGTCGGTTACCCGAACGTCCGGCACAAAACTTTTGGCAGGATCATAGACGGCGACGTAGCCGCTTACGGTAGCAAACCCTCCGGTGAGCCGCATGCGAGAAGGCGTTCTGACATCGAGGGGGACTTTGTAGTCTCCATCCGCACCGCGATCTGTGGTGTCGTTGAGCGCGTGGTGGAGCATGGCCACCAGGGTCTTGGTTTGGGCGGCGATGTTGGAGACGTTGACCTTATCGACGGTATCGAACGGGGTGTCGATTCGATCACGGGCGTCCTCCACCGTGGCAAAGGTCAAGGCGTTGTAGCCGCCGAGCAACATTGGCTCACAATCAAGAGCGAAGCGCCCGGGAATATTGTTTTTCCAGGTGCGGTTGTCGCTGTTGTTAACGGCGTCGGTGAGGAGGAGTCGGGCCGATTGTGCATTGAGCACGGGGGCCAACACATCGGCGTGCTTCCTGAGCAAACGGGAGAAGTTGACGACGGGATCCCTGACTTCGTCTCGGTACTCGTAGAACCAGCCGCGGCCATTCGATGCGAGGGAGGCGCTACCGGAACTGAGATCGATGGTGGTGGCGAGAAGGAGCGGCTGCGGGTCTTTATCGAGCCGCCGCTCTATAAACTCGCGCGCGCCCTGCAGGCCCAAACCATGGGCACCTGACAGCATGAAGGTGATGGGGCGGCGATGGGGGGTCTTTCGCCAAATCTCGGCCAGTTCAAGGAGGGCCGCGATGGATGTGGTCCCTTCTGCACCGGGTGCAAGCGCAGGGACGACACTCATGGCATCCGCATTTGCGGCGATGAGAACGCGTTCCTCTGAGGCAGAAGAATCCGTGCCCGGGAGGTCGGCGAGAAGGTTTTCGCTTGTCTTAGAAACCCAGTCTTGGCGGCACTTGAGGTTTACCGATTGGTTGGCAAAGGCAGCGTTAAGGACCGGACCCGCTTTGTCTAGCGGTAAGTAAAAACGAGGCATGCTCACGGGCGTGGAACCGAATTTCTGTTCGGCCTCGCTCCGGGTAGTGCGGGTCGGTTCCAGGAAGACGATGGCTCTCGCCCCGAGACTTGCCGCATTGCGCCACCGGGCGCCGGTATTAAATTCAAGGAGGACGATGGAACCCTTGATGGACTTTCCGTTTAAGTCCTCCATCGAACCGTTTCCACCGTAGACGATGGGTCCGGTGACGTCGCACGTGGAAGTGCGGACCAGGTTCGGCCACATCGGATAGATAGTTATCTTTTCTGAGTTTACGGTGAGGGTGCCGAGGGCGTCAGGATCTGGAACGGTCACCTTGAACGGCTCTCGACGTAGA
Organism: Armatimonadetes bacterium 55-13; assembly: GCA_001898035.1. Classification (GTDB taxonomy): domain Bacteria; phylum Armatimonadota; class Fimbriimonadia; order Fimbriimonadales; family Fimbriimonadaceae; genus 55-13. The sequence continues at coordinate 948,539 of MKRX01000006.1, read as the reverse complement.
TTCGTCAGGCCGAGGGCGGCGAAGCGTTTGGCTACCTCGTCAAAGGTCTTTTTCTCGCCTTCACTTCCGGCCAGACGACTGCCATAGGAGGAGAACGTGTCAACGACCTCTTTGATTCTCTGGACTTGGACCTGGCTGGTCAGCGAACGGTAGGTGGCTTGAACTTGGGCATCAGTCGACGGACCGGCATCGGCGCCGGACGCGGGGCCTCGGCATCCAACAATGACAACGCCGAGAATCGAAAGCAGACACAGGCGAGTGGGCCAGGTCACCTTATGAGGATACGACGGAGGGAGCGGAGACTCCTTTTAGAAGATGCTCCAAATGTATTTATCTGGGTCGCGAATGACGCCTTGCCATTTTTCTTGGACATCACAGCCCGCGCTGAGGCTTCCCGCCGGGATAGAAGACGCGCTTCCATCCAACCGGATGAGGTTCACTCGCCCATCGTGCCATGGCCATGCCGAACCATAGACAAAGGGGGAATCCTGATCGTTGGTCCAACCTTCGCTGGGTGCAAAGACTTCAGCGCCGGGAGCGACGGAGAAGGTATCCCGCTTAATGCCGTTTTCGATCGTGAATCGACATGGAGGAACCACTAACCATGAGCCCCCACCGAAGGGAGTGCCGTTCTCCGTCCTTCCCCAGACGGTGTCCACGAAAAGCAGCGTCTTCGAAGGTTCGCTGAGCGCCGATCCGGATTTAGGGTCGGAGATCCAGGCGCCGCTGGCAGCTTGGTAGACGGGGGCGAGGTAGACGAAGTTATAGCCCGAGTTGACCCTGAGCGAAGCGCTGTAATACTTTGAGTACGCATCACCCGGAACGAGGTCTTGATCAAACGATGACTCGGTGGATGGCCGGGACCCGTAGTCGCTGGGACAATTGAAAATTGAGAACGATCTCGCGTAGGGGAGGGTCAACTGGACCCAAGTGCGGTCGTTTGAAGAATTGGCGGGCGCGGCAGGCTGGTGATTGACCGGCATCATGCGGTCGTCCCAGTCTGCGACATAGAGACTTGTGGCCACGTGCAGTTGCTTGAAGTTCGAGAGACACGCCGTTCGCTTAGCCGATGCTCTAGCCATGCGGAAGACAGGGAACAACAGGCCTGCCAAGATCGTAATAATGGCAAGCACGATAAGCAACTCCGGCAACGTAAACGCAAGTTTCTTACGTGTCACAATAAACTCGAAATCATTTTATTATAGCAATTCGTCTCTCATCTGGCAATGAATATACGTCGACGGCTCCGCTAACGGCGAAACCCTGGCCTTCATACCAGGGGGAAAGGATCTCATCGCACTGCAACGTGACGGGCTTACCTTCTTTATAGGCCTCTTTCACCACTTCTTCTACGATGGCTTTGCCCAGACCTTGACCACGGGCGGCCGGCCGGACGCATAAATTGAAAAGTCCGTGGATTTCATCGTCCCTGGCTACCATCACGGCAGCAGTGAGGTCTCCCCGAATAGACAACGAGTAAAGGTCTAGTTCGGTGGCCGCGAGGGTGGATTCGGCAACGCGCCTTCTGAAATCATGGGGATGGCGACCGAAGAATATTCCCGCCATGAAGGTTGCCACGATTTCACGTTCGTGCAGGTTCTCGGCTCGCTCCAGCGCCACGCCGAGTCCGGTTGGCTTAGCATCGAACAGCATTTGGCGGAGGCCGTAGTTTCTTCTAAACCCGGCACGGACCAAGAGCTCATCTCGGAGAGATTGATCGTTTGGTTTATCTCCGGGTAGGGAGTAAACGTTGAATACCCCCTGGCTGACGGCCAGTTCGGCAAGGCGGTGCGCGACCCAGGGGTCGAGTTGAAGATTGGCGGCAAAGTTACAAATGGGGTGATTGAATGCACCCAGGCACGCCTCGAAACCTGGTTCGTGGATGCATTGACTACCCGGAGTGGCGCGGCCCAGCGCAAAGTAGGTTTTGTGCAGGTTGCGCGAAGCCGCTTGCGAGTAGTCGATGGTCATAAAATGCGACTCCAAAACAGTCCAACGCCGACCTTTCCAGCAGCGCCAACAACACCCAAGGATAGACCGTTTGAGATGCGACCGCCTACAAAAATTTGTGGACCTCGGGGGGTTAAGAGGCCGGTGGCGCAAAAATCTCCCTTGCGATTAGACTTCCAGAGATCGATCCCCACGCCAATATCGAAGCCGCTGGAAGTGCTCGCTTGGACGCCTATCCGCAAGGTGGGAACATAGATTCTTCGGGGAGCGGCGTAGGCTTTTCCTTGAAACTCTTCTTGAAAATAGTTCGCCACTTCTTTGAGGATGCGAGATTGGACGAAGATGCCACCATAGTGCCCTGTATCCAGCCAGAGGACTTGCGGAGATTGGAAGGCTTCAATGAGCGCCTGGGTTGAGGCTCGCGGAATTACAGTATCAAATCGGCCCCCGATGATGAATGCCGAGTCGTTTCTTCGACTTCCCAAGTAAGTCAGGGGTTCCACGGGAGCGAGTTCGGCGCGGAGGCGCTCGACGGTGTAGCCCTGTCTTCTCAGAGAGTCTCGCGCTTCTACCACGCGCGAACTGGTCCACATAATTTGGGCCAAATCCGCTCCGCCCAACACAAAAGCAGCGCGAGAGAATCTGGACTCGACGCCGTAGGACAATGCGGAAACGAGCGCTCCGAGGCTCGTTCCGGCGACGCCAATCTTGGAACTATCGAACTCCGGCCGAGTGATCAGGAAATCAACTGTCCGCTTTACGTCCATCGCGGCCTGGGTCATGGTGGCGCGGAGGTCATCGGGATTTGGTCGGATCGCTAGTTCACCTGACCGATAGCCCGGTGGCGTTCGGGTTAGGTGATATGGGAGCGGAACAATGACGGCAGCGATTCCACGTCCGGTTAACTGGTCAGCCAGAGCTCGCTCGACCTTTAGGTCGCGGGCTCCCCAGTAGTGAAGAATGACCACCACGGGAACTGGGCCACGGCGTTCTTTGGGAACAAAAATCCGCAGATCGACTGTGTTATTGGCGGGATAGGGGCTTGTATAGGCG
>MKRX01000006.1:893368-945520 GCA_001898035.1 Armatimonadetes bacterium 55-13 | reverse complement strand
TAAAAGGAAATGGAGGGGAGGGGGCTCCACAGGTCAGGAGGGGAACCCGCCTGTGCTCTCGCCGGTTGAACAAGAAAAGCAGCGAGCCCAATGAGGCAGATGCCACACCGCACCCAACGAGATTGAGCCCGTGTCAGAAAATTCACCTTTACGTTTTACACCGCGAAGAGCCCAAGCGGGGACTTAACGTCAGACCTTTCGTGCCGGTACACTCGCCCCCAGCAGGATGATCCCAATTCGCGATAACCGGCTTGACCGCTACGTGCCCATCGTCACGTGGACCCTCATCGCGTTGAACTGCATCCTTTTTATTTGGGATCGACAGGGTCATGTTTTTGGAACCAACGTGGTCTTTGGCGACTTGATGATGCGGCCCCAAGAGGTCGTTCAAGCCCTACGGGAGCCCAGCAACTCGTTTCCGTTGGTAACCGTGTTTACCAGTTTGTTTTTGCACGGAAATCTCGTTCACCTCTTGGGAAACATGATTTTCTTGTTGGTTTTCGGAGGGGCGGTGGAATCGGCGTTCGGACCGATTCGATTCATGCTGTACTACCTTTTCTGGGGATTGGCGGCTTCGGCGACGCACATTTTTGTCGATCCACATTCCATGACTCCGACTTTGGGGGCATCGGGGGCGATCGGCGGAGTTTTGGGGTGTTATTTTCTTCTCTTCCCGGCCCAAAAGATCGAAATCTGGATTCCTTTCCTTTTCAGCTTCGCGGTGGTGAGCGCGTGGGTCTTGCTGGGAATTTGGTTTCTTTACCAAATATTCATTCCTCAGGCAGGGGTTGCCAACTGGGCGCACGCGGGAGGATTTTTGGCCGGAATGCTCACCGTTCTCGTCGCGGGCGGACGAACCAAGGTGCTGGCGAGCAGCAATGCGGGGACCGATTTCGAGTTCGACTAACTGAATCTGCCCTAGGCCGAGCGATGAACACGCGAGCGTTGGGGCTACAATCCCACTGGCATTTCCTATGAACCGACCCGCCATCCCCATTTGGCTTCTGCCTTGTATCGCCCTCACGGCCCTTGCTTCCGGCTACTCGATCTTGAAGCGACACCAAGTCGAGTCCAAGAACAAAGCGGTTACGATCGCGGTGGAATATGAAACGGTGGAAGCGTTGGCGGCGAGCCAGGGTGAGTCCGTAGATAAGGCGCTTCTCAATCTCAAGGAACAGGGGCTTGGGGCGCTGGTGCTTGGCGAAGAGACTGTTTACGACCTGATCGCGGAAGGGTATGCGAATCTCACCGGCAATGAACTCACGCTTCGGCAAGACCGCGTGGTGAGTTCCACCAAGGCGGTCGAAGCTCTTGCAGATCGAGTCAAGCAAGGTTTAAAGACGCGATTCAACGACATGAAGGTCGTTACCGGCCAAGAGGGCGAGGAAAGCGTCGTTCGAGTCGAATTTGCGAGCCCGAGTTTGATTCGCCAAACGGCGATTGGCTTAAATCCGAGCGTCGCTCAGCTCGCGCAAAAGGCGAATCTCGGAATCATCTGCCGTCTTTCCAATCCGACCGGGGTGACCTCAACTTACGTGACCGAGTCGCTTAAGTGGGCGAAATCTCTGGGCGCATCGGTGTTTCTCCCTCAGGGCGATCAGGTTTTGGGACGGCGGAACTCCCTGGACGCTACCGTGAAGGCGTTGCAAGCGAACGGAATGCTTTACGCCTCGCCCGAGTTCACGAAGATCGGCGGCGACGCGAACGTGTTGGCGGAAGCCCCCGAGATTGTGGTCCGGCTCCATTCTGCTCAGACCGCAGAATTGGACAAATTGCCCTTGGCGGATGCCATCGACCGTTACGCCAAGGCGGCCCGGGAACGGAACATGCGGATTCTGCTCGTTCGTCCGGTCACCAACGCTTCTCCAAATCCCCTCAACGACTTTGCCGAATTTATCAAGTCCATTAACGACGAAATTCGAAAGGAGGGGGGTGATATGGGGGTGGCACGGCCTTTCGAAGATTCGGAAGTGCCCTCAATTCTCAAGCTCGTTATCGCGCTCACCGTCATTCCCACTGCTTACTTCGTCATTACCTCACTCTTTGGCTTCCGAACGCCGGCCTATGTGTTGACCGGCTTGTTCGCGCTGGTTTGCTTGGCATCTTTCACGAATTCCGGGCGTCCCTTTGCGGCTCTGGCGGCGGCGATGGTGTTTCCGATCGCGTCGTTTCTCATCTTGGACGGTCGGGACGGCAAACATATCTTGCCGGAGTTTCTCCTCGTTTGCGCGGTGAGTCTGGTGGGCGGCCTTGCGGTGGCCGGAATGCTCAACGGATTGCCCTATTTCGTGAAAGCGAGCGAGTTCAAGGGAATCAAGGTGGCGGTATTCGCGCCTATCTTCGTGGTTGGTTACTACCTAGCGGCTCGATACGTGGACTTAAAAGCGGCGATGCGAAATCCGATCACGTGGGGTGCGGCCCTCCTCTCGATCGCTGTCCTGGTAGCCCTGATGTTCATGAATAGCCGAACGGGCAACGATAATCCGGCGGGGGTGAGTGATTTGGAATTGAAGTTCCGAAACATTCTCGACGCGGTTCTTTTCGTGCGACCACGGACAAAATCCTTCCTAATTGGACACCCAATGCTCATCGTTGGGATCGGAATGCTGCTCTGGCAGCGTAAGAAGAACGTGGTTAAGCTCGCGCCTTGGACGGCGCTGGTGCTTACAATTGGAGCGATCGGTCAGACGGATATTGTGAATACGCTTTGCCACATCCACACCCCGGTCGCGCTAAGTCTGTTACGAAACTGTGTCGCTCTTGTTCCGGGGTGTATTATCGGGTTTTTGGCTTGGGGATTGGTCCGACGATCTCTAGCAAAGGGCGAGGGAGAAGCTTTACAACGTGGCTAACCTACTGCTAGCAGGATATTTTGGTGCAGGAAACCTAGGAGACGACGCAATTCTCCTGGGGTTTATCCATGGGCTCGGGAACACCTCTCACAACGTCACCGTGATGAGTGGAAGCCCTGAAGAAACCAACCGCAACTATGGACTTCGATCATTCGACAGGCGCGACCTTAACGCGTACAAAACCGCGATCGAAAGCCATGACGTCTTGGTTTTTCCTGGTGGCAGCATCTTTCAGGATGCCAGCAGCGTGAAGAGCGTCGCCTACTACGGGCAGCTCGTCAAGATTGCGAAGAGTAAGGGTAAGAAGGTCGTTTTCTTAGGTCAGGGCGTTGGTCCGCTTACAACCTTTCTCGGCAAGCGGTGGGCAGCTTCGGCATTCGGCATGGCAGACGCGATTTGCGTTCGCGACCCCGATTCCATGAGCACGCTGAAGGCGCTGGGCGTGAACCGTCCGATCCGAGTAACGGCCGACAATGCCTTTCTTCTACCTCAGCCTGCCGAGTCTGACGTCCAAGGATTTAATGTGGGCGGGATGAAAGCGGTCGGCATCTCGGTTCGGCCACACGGCAAGAAGGACGAAATCAAGAACCTCTTCGGAGAGTTGGCCAGGCTCCTCTTTCAGGCGCAGATAATGCCGGTGTTTATCGAAATGGATCGAATGCACGATGGCCCCCTGATTTCTGAGATTAGCAAAGCGCAAGGCGGCAAGATCCCGGATATGCGAAAGGTGGCTACCCCCATGCAACTGCAGCAGCGCATGGGCCGCCTTGAGTCGGTGATTGCGATGCGGCTGCATGCCGGCATCTTGGCGGCAACCATGGGCGTACCGCCTTTTATGGTTAGTTACGATCCAAAGGTGACGGCCTTTGCCAAGCTTTTGGGCATCCAAGCGGCTCCCAACGTCACCGGACTCTCGGCTCAGCGGCTCTTCGAGTCGTTCATGGCTTTCATGAAGGATCGTGAAAAGAATGAGGCGATCATGCGGCGCAAACAAGAGGAAATGAGACAGCTTGCCCAGCAAAACATCGAGATTCTCGAAGGGCTTGTTCCAGGCTCCGCTAGAATATAGTGAAGCTTCGGTGAATTCCCGAAGACGAACGCGAACTGCGTTTCGGCGCGTCAAACTTACTAAATCAAGTCGATGGTCATAGGCAAAGGAGCTGTGGTTGGGTTTTTGCTGGCTGGCGCAAGCGCCGCCCACGCCACGATGCCTCCCATCTTCGACTGGTTCGACAAAGAGATATGGCGACGCATCGACATTACGGGACGCCGATCTCTGGGCTATCACCGCCACGCCGTCACGGGTGATCGCGACGCCTTTGAGTCCTATAACTACTACGGGGAGGGAGGGAAAACCTTCACCGACACCGGGCAAGTCACTTTGGTTGGCAACAAGGTGCTGGGGATCTTTAACTTCAATATGACGTTGACCGACAACCGGTACAACGACCCCCAATCGAAAAGAATCTGGCTTAGCTATGCGAAGAGTGGATTTGAGCTGGGCTACGGCGACCTGACGAGTGTTTCACTCTTAAATACCAACGACTTTGCCCGTTATACGAAAACGCTTAGCGGCGCAACGGCTGGATACAAGAAGGGCCGATTTGCGATCAAGGCTCTTCGCACCGAGGCGAAGAGTTCTGCACGCACCCGAAGTATTCAGGGTTCCAACTCGGTGGGACCGTATTATATCGGCGACTCCCAAATCGTCAACGACTCCGAAGAAGTGAAGGTCGACGGGATCGACATGAAGCAGGGGTTGGACTATACGATCAACTACCAGATCGGAACGATCAACTTCGTTTCCAAAATGATCGCGCCCACGAGCACCATCGTCGTCTCATACGAGACACTTGGCTTTAATCACAGTTCGGGCACGGTGCAGGGTGCGGGGATGTCTTACGACATGGGTCAATACGGTCGCGTAGGATTCACGGCCATCGAACAGAAGACGGGTGGCGGCACTGGCCTCAATAGCACGACCCAACTCTTTCAGGGACAGGGCTCTCCCGATTCTCCATACCTGCTCGATTTCGAGCCTTTAACGACCCGACCGATCATCGTGAAGGTCAACGGGGTGATTCAGGTCCCCAACGTTGATTACATTTTTGGACAGGACAGCAAGGGAAATCCCATCTACGCGTTGATCTACATGACCCGGGCGATCCCTTCGACCCTGGAAGTTCAGATCACTTACACTCCCAAGCCGGTTCAGACCATTGACGGCGACCGCAGGGTGATCGGTGTGGATTACCGATTGCCATTGGGCAAGAAGGGATTTCTACAGTACAGCCAAGCCACCGGCGAACTCAGCAATGGGATCAATCCGCTCAAAGGCACCGCCCGAGGAGTTAAAGGCGAATACTCGTTCGGCGATTTCAAGCTGCGAGGCAACCTTCGAAACGTGCCCGATGACTTTGTAACGGTTGAGAGCCGTAGTTTTAACCGAAACGAGAAGGCACTTGATCTGGGGCTGGACTACAAGAAGAAGAATTACACCTGGGGTCTGAGTTCCACGACCAGCGAGATCACCTATCGAACGGTAAGCAGCAACAACGAAATGGTGGTTAATGAATCCAAGTACGCGAACCAGCGGGCGTATGTGACCTTTACGCCTCCCACCAGCAAAGGAATCACGTGGTCGCTGGAACACAATCGATCGCAATCTAACTACGCTTCCAACGACACTCGCCTGGATTCAACGACCCTTTCGATGTCAAAATCGTTTGGTCACCTAAATACCCGTCTGGCGCTGGAACGACAAAGTGGAGTCGGACCCGTTATCGACGGTACTTCGGTGTCTCAAGAGAGCTTGGAGCTTAACGCGATTCGCCTGATTGCCGATTACACAACATCGAGCGGGTGGTTCTTCGGAACCCGAACGAGTTTGAGTTCTACGAAGCTTGGATCTGAGTCAGGTAAGGGAAACGACATCACTCTCTCCACCAGTTACAAGCCGGGGTCGGGGCCGTTCGATTTCGACGCCAGCTATACGATGAGCGACAGCGGTTCCCTTTCAACGGCTGGAAGCTTTAACAACGGAACGGGAATTGGCTATAACGGAAGCGGATTTTCTAGCTCGGCGAGCAGTTCTTCTTACATTTCCGGGGCCAGCGACTACCGGCTTTTGACGTTCAATCCCAACTATCGGCTCAGCTCCAAGCTCTCTCTTAACGGTCGCTATTATCAGTCCAGTTCCTCCGGCGGTTACAACTCAAATTCTGAGACGAACGCGTTTGGACTTGGATTTACTTGGGATCTGGGGGGGAACACCCTTTTGACCTCGAGCGTCGATCGAACTTCGACGAAGTTTTATGGCGCGACCGCGCGGTCCGAAGCAACTTCTCTCGACTTTGGATTGATGGGCAATCCACGTGGACCTTGGTCTTACCGTCTGGGTTTAACAAGTCTGATCTCCGGGCAGCAGACGACGTACTCTCAAGACAGCTACGGCGTCGATGGATTCCTGCGGTTCAAGATCAATCCTCGGTCCAACGCCAGTTTTCAATTCAATGTCGGGCGCACCTCTGGATATCTGCCTCAGTCCGAGAGCTTTGTGGGCATGTTCTACGAGTATCAGCTTTATCGAAACGTCGCGCTGGTAGGCAGCTACAAGATGCGACGGGTTTTGAACAACGACTCCTCGTTGAGCGGGGCCTATCGTTCTAACGGGTTCGACCTCGAACTTAACTTCAACTTCGGCGGCTAGGGCCCTACATCAAGCTGTAGGGATCGACATCGACCACCGTCTGGATTCCTTTTGGCTGAAATCCGAGGAGGGCATTGCCTACGACTTGGGTAGGGATTTCTGGGTCGAGCTTGATGAGGACATGTCGCCGCCAGCGATTGTGCAAACGTTCGAGCGGGCAATCGGCAGGGCCAAGAATTTCTAAATCGGGGTTATTTTCTTTTTCGATCCTCTCGCGAACTTCATGAGAGGCTTCGACTACATCATTGCGGTTTTCGCCACTCAGGACGACGTTTATCAGTCGACGGAAGGGTGGATAGCCAGCCTGTTCTCTTTCCTGTTTGAGAGATTCATAGAAGGCGAGAAAGTTGTGCGACTTCGAGGTTTCGACGGCAATATGATCAGGATTAAACGTCTGGACCACGACTTGGCCCGGGCGACTTCCCCTGCCGGCGCGGCCGGCGACTTGGGAGAGGAGTTGGAAGGTTCTCTCCGATGAGCGGAAATCGGGAATGTTCAGGGAGACATCGGCCGCAATGACTCCGACCAGGGTGACATTCGGGAAGTCTAGCCCCTTTGCCACCATTTGGGTTCCCACCAAGATGTCTAGGTCCCCGGCGCGGAATCCGGCGAGGATGGACTCCAGTGCGCCCTTCTTTCGGGCAACGTCTCGATCTAGTCGAGCAACTCTTGCCTCCGGGAAGAGTTCTTTGACCCCTTCTTCCACTTTCTCCGTTCCCACGCCGAAGGGTTTGAGGCGGATTCCATGACAGGCGGGACAGACCTCCGGGGGCCGAGTCTGGAAACCGCAATGATGACAACGCAACATGACGTCCCTACGGTGGAACGAGAGGGATACCGAGCAGCGCGGGCAAAGCATCTGATGGCCGCAGTCTCGGCAAATGATGAAAGGAGCATAGGCACGGCGATTCAGGAAGAGGATGGCTTGTTCGCCTTTTTCCAGCGTTTGTTCGAGCCGGATGTGGAGATCTTCTGACAGAATCGATGGCTTGCCAGCTCGGTAACCATCGGCCAAATTCTCAATATCAACAACGGGCAGGGTGGCACTAGCGGCGCGCTCAGGGAGGCTGAGGAGCGTCAGTTTCTCATGGTCGGCTTCATAGAAACTCTCGATGGAAGGGGTTGCCGATCCAAAGACAACCGGGCATCCATGCTGCTCGGCGAGAAAGGTTGCCAACCGTTTGGCGTGGTAGCGTGGTGCGGATTCTTGTTTGTAGCTTGCTTCGTGTTCCTCATCCACCACGATCAGACCGAGATTGCTAAGGGGGGCAAAGAGAGCGGAGCGAGCACCAAGAACGATCGAGATATCCCCTTCGCGGACCTTCATCCAATTCTGGAGGCGTTCGCTCGGGGAGAGTTCCGAGTGCAGGATGGCCACACCTTTTCCGAATCGCTCCCGCAACTGGGCGATGGATTGAGTAGCGAGGGCGATTTCGGGAACGAGGTAGAGGACGCGGCGACCCATTTTCAGAGCCTCCGCCGCCAGGCGCAGATAGACCTCGGTTTTGCCGGAGCCCGTTACCCCAAAGAGGAGGTAAGAATTGGGCTCGCCGCTCCGCACCGATTCGGCGACGGCGTCGATGGCGAGTTGCTGGTAACGACTTGGCTTTGGCGGCTTGGAAAGTTTGACGTGCTCTTCATCGACCGGAGTGAGGAGTCCTGAATCGACCAATGCCCGGATGGTGGTCTCGGTCACTCCGGCCAATGCTTTGATTTCGGATGGGCTGAGGTAAGCGTGGTCCGTTCCCTGAAGGCGCATGAGCGTAAGCGCTTGAGCCGGTTTTCGCTTGCCCTCTTTCTTGAGAAAGGCTTCGAGCTTGTTCGCGTCCGGAGTAAGGGCGAGAAACTCTTTGCCTTTTCTCCGCTCCTGGAATGGCTGGATACGTAGCGACCGGGTCACCAAACCCTTGGCTTGCAAGAGCTTGAGCACTCTGAGGGTGCTGGCGGGGATCTTCTTGGTGGGCGATTCGACGAGGTGTCCGCCCAAATCTTGCAGGGTTCTGAGCGTCTCTTGCTGGGCGGTGGTTAGGGAGGGTTGATCGTCGTTCGGAGTGAGCTTGAACTCCTCGGGTTTGAGAGGGACTTCGATCAATTTCCAAGCGGTTACGATCCGCTCGCGCACGCTGGGAGGCGTCGCCGCGGAAAGAGCTACGGACAGGGGGCAGAGGTATTCCTCCGAGACGAATTTTGCGAGAGCAATGAGTTGAGCAGGGAGGGCGAGGTTATCGATACGCCCTTCCAGGGAACGGAGCGAATCGAGGGAAAAGCCGAGCTCAGACTCGGTGGCATCGTAGACTGCCGTGACGTAGCCTAACGCGGGCCTGGCTCCCAGGGGTACGAAATAAGCCTGACCGATTTGCGTATCGTCATCGGCCCGGTACGTGTACACCGCCTCGGCCCCGCCAGAGCGAGGGTCCAGGGCGACATCGGCTACACGGACGACGGACACAGAGTGAGTATGCGCGATGGGGCTACCCTGCCTAGAATCCAAGAAAGCCCAGGGCGGCCTTTGCCATCAGCAACGTACCGAAATTGTGGAAGGCGTGCATGGCGATGGAAGGTACCAAAGAGCCCGTTTGGCGTGTTAGGACTCCGCTCATGGCGCCAATGGTGGCGAGGGGGAGCCATGCGGGAACGCCCGTAGGATGGATGATGGCGAAGATGAATCCTTGAAGAACGATTGCAAGCCAAGGCTTGCCCAGCAGGCCGTTAAGGGCGGGAAGCAGCGTGCCACGGAACATGATCTCCTCAATAATGGGTGCACCCACCGAGGCAACCAGGATCAGGGTCAACGTGGTGAACCAGTCGTTCTGAGTTTGGAGTTGGACGGTAACTGGGTGTTCGGCATTGGGGAGCCACGAGAAAACTTTCTGGCCGATCAGGCTGGCAATTACCACTAAGGGCAGATTTGCGCAGGCGGTGCAGAGTCCCCAGAGGACGTGCTTAGGCAAATTGGCATCAAGAGAAATGCCGATGTCTTTAAGCGTGAACCGTTTGCCGAACAGTTTTGTTCGGAAAAGCAGCAGGGTCCCGCAGATGATGCTGGCGTACGTGACAAGGCTGACAAGGTTTTGTCCCGTCGTTCCCAGGGATTTAAGTGGGGCGCCCAAGACGGCGATCCCGATTGGAGCCACAACGAAGATGCAGAAGATCTGAGCGCAACGCAGCGCGAGACGATCAGAATCGATCAAGCTAATCCGGGCTAGGGGGAACCCAAGGGGTTGGAATAGCCCCCGAGTGCGCAGGACGATGTAGCCAATCCAAAGGAATATACCGAGCATGAAGGCGAGGCTGACCATGGCTAGAATCGCCATGCGAACCTCAAAGGGGATTCCTTGGTCCAGCGACTTGCGTTTGGTCTTGTCTCCAGCCTTTTCATAAGCTTGGACGGTGGCCAACTGGCTGATAAAACCGCCCCCCTTTAGCTTTTGCTCGATTTCTTTGGCTCGGGCGGGAGTGATCTCTTTAGCGGAGAAGACCTCGGCGAATGTCTGATCTCGTTTTTCGGCGCTCTCTTTGAGGGTGGCGATTACCTTTTCGGGGATGACCTTTCCTTGCTCACTGAGCGCCGCCGAGTAGATACGAGCCGCCGTGGCATTCTTTTCCGCATCCGCCTTTACATCATCTGCAATCTTGCTGAGTGTCGCACCTCCATCGTCCGTTCCAAGGGTGGACTTGACTCCATCTTTTAGGCGCACAGCTACTTGAAGCTTGGTATAAGCATCCAGGTATTTCCCCTCGGGAGTCTGGTCGCGGGTCAGATAGCTGGCAAGCTGACTTGCAAAAATCAGGAAAAGCAGCACGCCTAGCACGATCCAGCCGAGTGGGTTACGCGGCCGATCTTCAATCGGTCTTGGAGGCTCGATTGGAGGCAATTCGAAGGATGGATTGGTAATGGGAGGAACGGTCACTGGACGCCCAAGGAACGGTCGTTGAATGAGATGGTATACGTGCTTTGGTGGGTCGCCATCGCCATGATCATCCAAATGGTCTCAGCGAGGTACTCAGCTATGAGGATGCCCAAAGCTACGGCTCGGAGTTTATCATAGCCACGCAGACCGTAATAACGCTGGACAAAGTTCTTCACCAAGAGGGCGACCAAAAGCCCAAACCAATAGTAATCGACGCCGAAGTTCATGGAGAGCACATAACCGGCAGGGTGCAGTGGAAATCCAGGAAACTTGAAACGTATGGCGTCCAGCAGCATCACCATGATGAAGCCAAAGATGGTCATGGTGATGCCCATGACGTCGGGGCCGTGGCGATCCTTCACCAGGTTCTGAACGTAATTTTCAACCCCACTCCAGCCGACGTTTCCGGTTCGATAGCTGTTTGCGGTTTGGTAAAAGCTGCCGAGAAAGAAACCAACGATGACGGCGCAGGCAATGAGGATGAAGATGGGGCGCTGCCGGGTCTGGTTGAGTTGGCCCATCTTCATGGTTTCCAATTGGAACGGCATGGGATGGGTTCGGAATAGGCGGTTCATGTACATGAACACCTGTCCGACATAGGCGGCTTGAGCGTCGGTGATCCAACGGGTGCCGACAAATCGGCTCATGAGCGATGTTGGGCCGAAGAAGGCGAATTCATGCGTCGGCGGGCCGAGCTGTGCCCTTATGCGGGTGAGCACGATGCTAAAGATGAGGAAGGCGGCCACGTACGGGACCATGTACCAGAGGGGGAGGCCTCCGACTAACCCAAAGCCGACGCATACGCAGAAGGAAACGATGAGACCCACGAACGCCCAACGGTGGGTGACGCCGCCATCTTCCGGCTTGGCCCCCTTTCGAATATCTCGCCAAACCTCTTTCAGATAGTTTTTCGATACCCAAATCGAACCGAGGAACATAGCGAAGACCGCTCCCCAAGTTTGCTCATCGAAGTAGGGCGGTCCGGGAGTGAGACCGGTGCCACTGAAGGTGTCTTGGGGGATGCCGTAGCTGGCAAGGACCACGTGGGTGGCCTTTCTCAAGAGAAAGAAGACGACGAAACTCAGCAGCAGGTCGCTCGGCATGAAGAGTCCGATGGCGGCCATGTACGGATAGATGGAGATTCTGAAATCGCCGATGTTGCTCAGCGGGGGGTCTTTGAAGACGGCTCGGATGTCGAAGATCGTCTTCATCGGGATGGAGGGTACGTTGGGATAAAGGTAGTTGAATCCGTTCAGCATGTCGATGGCGAACATGACTCCGAACGCGATCCACATATAACGGCTCCGCCAGATGGGGCCATTGCCACCATTCTCCGCGAGCGCGACGGGTAATTGGATGAGGGGGAACGAGAGTCGCTCCCTTTCGCACCAGGCTCCACGCATAAGGGAGTTGATGCAGAGGGTGGCAAAGCAGATGGAGAAAAAGAGCGAGCCCCAAGCGATCCACTTTGGCAGGAAGAGTGGAATCTTTCCGATGGCATAGCCGATCTCGTGACCGCCACCTCGAAAGTCTTGAACCGTCTTGAGGTCTTTGAAAACCAGCCAGTCCGGCATGTACTTGGTAAGGTAATCCCTCACCGTGCCGTCCGTATCCCGCAGGGGATATGACCACGTGGCCATGTTGGTCACGTTGATCCACTCGGCTGCGCAGGCGCAGGCCACCGCACAGATTCCGAAAATGACGAGAAGATCGGTCTGGTTGTAAGCGAGTCGAGGACTGATCTTTCGGAGAAAGAAGTTCAGGCCCACCATGAAAAGGAGGGCGCTCACCGGAGGGACCATCAACGAGAAGATGACGGAATAGACCTGGTTTGCCGGGACGTAGCAGACGAAGAAGCAGAGGATAAACCCGGTGATAATCGCCCTTAGTCGGACGGACTGAAGCTTTGGGAATTTGGGAGACAGCGCCTCGGGTTCGGTGGGGGGCGTCGTCGCTGCCATCGCTACGATGGCTTGTTTCGACGGATAGGGAGGCGATTCCTTTATTTTTTGGGGGCGAACGACTCGCCCCCAAAATTTCGCGTTTAGGCTACGGTTCCTTCGGGGAACCAGAGCTTGAGCTCACGCTCGGCTGCTTCAGGGTCGCTGCTGGAGTGAGTGAGGTTGTCATCGATGGTGAGGGCGAGATCTCCGCGCACCGTACCGGGGGTAGCTTCGAGCGGATTGGTGGCGCCCATCATGGTTCGGATTGCCTTGGTGGCGTTAACTCCCTGCACGGCCATGGCGACCACGGGACCGGAGCAAAGGTAGTTAACGACGTCCTCGAAGAAGCCCTTTCCTCGATGCTCGCCGTAATGCTCCTCGACGGTCTCGCGCTTGGCGTTTACGAGTTTCAGGCCGACGACTTTGAGGTTTCGAGCTTCGATTCGGCGGGTGATTTCGCCGATCAGATTGCGCTGAACACCCCCTGGCTTGATGAGTACGAGTGTGGTTTCCATTTGTTGGCTCCTTTGTTGTTTCGGAGCCTATAAGGGTACCGCCGGGGTGGGTTAAAACACCAAATGCCCGGTGGGTCTGGACCCACCGGGCATTTATGGGTTACCTAGGCAGCCAGGCGGAGCTTGGACTGCGGCTCGGCTTCGGAGACACGGAACTGTGAGAGAGCTTCTTCAAGTTCATTCATGGTGTCCACGAGTTGCTGACCGGCGTCGCGAAGGACGTTGATCTGCGTTGCCTGTTCGGATAGGGTTCGCTCGACCTCTTGGATTGCGGAGCCATTGTCCTTGGCCAAGCTGGTGGCGTTGCTGAGGGCGGTTTGAGCGCTCTCGGTCCCGGCGCACATTTCTTCGCTTGACGCAGCACTTTCTTGAGCAGCGGCGGCGATCTTTTCGATTTCGAAGGACGCCTCTTGGATCAGGCCCTGGATCGCTTCGGCTCGCGTCGAAGTGGTCTTCGCGAGATCGGCGATGTTTTGGACGAGGGCAACGATATTGCCGACGCTGACGAAAGCATCTTCCGAAAGTTGCGCGCCGTGATCGACGGCCGCGCCGGTCGTTTCGATGACCCGGGTGACCGCTTCCGTTCGGGCTTGCGTTTGAGCGATGATCGATTGAATCTCGTTCGTCGCGGCCGCGCTGCGCTCAGCAAGCTTGCGGACTTCGTCGGCGACGACGGCAAAGCCTCGACCGTGTTCACCTGCTCGCGCCGCTTCGATGGCGGCATTGAGGGCCAGGAGGTTGGTCTGCTGCGCGATTTCTTCAATCGTGCTGACGATGTTGCCGATGGTCGTGGACATTTCGGCGAGCGACGCGACTTCTCGGGCGGCACTCGTCATTTCCGTCTTGATCGTCGTTAGGGCTTCTCGTGAGGTCTTGAGCAGTTCTCCGCTGTGCGCGCTGGATTCGGCGGCATCGGCAGCAACCTTATCGACGGTCTGGATCTGCTCAGCCATTTCCGTTCCGCTGGAGGCGACTCGATTCACCTGCTCCGCGCCGCGGCTGGCCGCGTGAGCGGTTTCTTCCGCACTGCGCGCGACTTCGTGGGCGCCGACGAGGACGGAACGCAGGCTGTCGTCTGCGGACTCAAGGATATCGTTTCCTTGTTGAACGTTTTGTCCCACTTCGGTCGCCAAATCACTCACTCGAGTGACGCCATTTGCCGAGGTGTCTACTCCGGTGGCAATGGTCTTGGCCATGCTTTGGGCCATGGAAAGCGCTTCGAGAGATTTGCTTACCAAGTCTCCGACCTTTGCGACAGAAGCGTTGTAGATGCGAGCCATCTCGCCAAGCTCATCCTTACTGGAGACCTCGACTCGAGCGGTCAGATCTCCTTCGGCCATCTTTTCATTCGCGTACTTCAGCTTATTCACCGAGGTGAGAATGCCGCGAACGATGAAGAAGGCGATGAGCGCTGGAACGATGGAGAATACGATCTGGAGCACCGTCGTCAAGAAGAAGCGATCGCCAGCCGCTTTGTTCGTGGCGGCCACGGCATTCTTGGAGTACTGCAGCAGTTCATCCTGGAAAGCTTGAATTCGCTTTTCCAGTTCCGCTCGTTGCGGAATGTATTCCTTTTCAAAAACATCCTGCGCACCCTTTAGGTCGCCCTTTCGAGCCTGAGCGATGATCTTGTTTTCGAGGGGATTACAGACTTTTTCGTCTAGTCCCGCGAAAGAGTCGTTTAGTTTTACGAGCGTTTCGTTGTTTGGCAACTCTTTGACGAGATTGGCGACCGTTTCAAAATGGGCCCCTGCCTCTTCGTCAGCTTTGAGCTTGGCTTCGGCATGCGCTTCATCCTTGGTTACGATGTAGTTAAGACACTCGACGGCCATCGTCTTCGAGTCAGACGAAGCCAGTGTGGCTTCATCGATTGTCTTTCGAATCTTTGGAATGAACGTCTCGTTTTGGTGTTTGTAGGTCTCAAAAGCGCCTCGCGCTAATAGAAAGGAGACCGTGGACATAACCATCAGCAACCCGAAAGCGAGCGCCAGCTTAGCCCCAATCCCCCGAAAGTTAATCTTCATGTGACTTGATCCTCAACAGGCAAAATTGTTGGCATACCGTTTTAAAAACCTAACGGCTTTTGAACAGAAATAACGATATGGCCATCCGCAAATGTATGGGAATATCGATGGAAGATGCACAGTGGCCCAGGGCATGCCGTAGGATCAGACAAGATGATTTATCTCGTTCCTCTTCTTACAGCACCCTTGGCCCAGAATGTCGATGCGGAGTACAAGATCGTTCGTGTAGAGCGAACGGAAGTTTTTGCAGGAAAGCTCGGTCGACTGGTCAATGAAACCTTGACGGTCGAGCGCGATGGAGCCACGTACACTGTGAAGCTGAATGGCCGACATACCGCCATCCATGGCCATCACACCTATCGAGAAGGAGATTCGATCCGGTTGCGTGGGAGCATCCACGACAACCAGATCGACGCGCGCTAAAACTTAAAGCCGTACCAAACAATCGCGGTGTGCTGGTAGCCGTCTTTTCGATCAGCCGGCACACCGACTCCCAGTTGCAGATTCAATCCGGGAACCTGCTTGATCGGCATATTGAAGCCCACCCAGCCATTTGCGTGAGGGCCAGATATCCACTCAAGCATTCCGGTGCAGTCGCCAAACAAGGCGAAGTCGGTGCCAAAGATCATGCGATGCTCGTCATCGTGCATGTATCCAACGTGGAGTCGGCAGAACGGTAGATCGTAGCGGCCCACGGCAAAGGTATCGCATTTCAGTCCGTCGCCGGTGTAGTTAGATGCTCCAATGCTCAACGCCGAGTTCTTTCCTTCGTACAGCTGAGCTTTGATGTGAAGCGTGTAGCTTGTTCCGCTCAGAACGCCGCCGCTTTGAAGATCATGCCCGTAGGCCACCTCGACTCCATCCCCGATGCCGATAGTGGTCCATGCGTAGTGCGAGTAGCCTTTGTCGATGTTTCGCTCGTTGCCGGTCAATCCGTAGCCAACGACCGCTTCGCGGTGCTTCAAAATGTCCGCGATAGGAATCACAGTGAGCGCGGTTACCGACGCACTCGCAGCTCCAGCAAGAGCCAACGTCGCCATCGCCAATGGCAGCTTAAATCCAATTTTCATATTCGAACCCTCTTGGGATTTGCCCGCAAGGGTCATTCCATTGACACCGGTTGGTCATCCAAGCAACGTTGCTGGGTTGGCGTGACCTGAGCGACAATAGGAGAAAGAAGACATGCCACATATCCACCTTGAAACCACAGCCGATCTACCGGAAAATGCGAATATCCCGGACATTTTGGAGGCCCTGGTGCATCAGTTGTCTCAGTACGAGACGGTGAATTCAGCATCTGTGAAGGCTTATCACTCGCTTCGGTCCAACTGGGTTATGGGAGAAGGAGCGCCCGCGGGGATTGCTCACTGCACGGTGATGATCTTGGCAGGGCGTCCCCTTGAACTTCGGAAGAAGATTTCTCAAGAGATGTACGCCGTGCTCAAGAGTCACTTTGAAATGTCGCGGGAGCAAAACGAGGTCAGCCTCACGTTGGAGCTGCGGGAGATGGATCCAGAAACGTATCAAAAGTAGGCACGTTCAAGTAGAGCGCAAAAATTCACCCTAAACATTAGCTTTCCAGGCTCCGAAACCTAAAGTAACGCTTTATGGTTGAGCTCGGAATTAGACTTTTGATCGCCGGCGCCGTCCTCTTTGTGGCGGGCATGTTCGGCGCCCTTGGCTTCGACTTCGCTTGGAAGGCGGCGTTGGCTACGGCCTCTATCGCCTTCTTTGGGTGGAGATTGGAGGTGAAAGGGTTGAAGAACCCCGGAGTCGCCGGCTTCATCGCGGTGGCAGACGCCTTCACCATTGCGTTGCTCTTGGGCTCGGCGGATCAGCTTGGAAATTTTGGGTTTCTGGTCTTGGCCCCCTGTGCCTTCGCCGCAGCCCGGCATGGGTCCCAACCCAATTTCATGGCTCCCTTAGCAGGAAGTTCTCTGCTTGTGGCCCACTCAGCATTTCATCAGGGGCAGGTTCCTGGCCCCTTCCTCCTAGCCCAAGCTGCCTGCGTTCTGGCGGTTGGGCTCTTGTTGAGTCACACGAAGGTGGTTACGGTGACGGCTCCTCAGACGGAGGCCTTGAGCGATGATGCCATCGTGCTGGAAAAAGAAGACTACTTCGAGATGCGGGAGAACTTCCGAAAGCTTCGGGATGCCTACCGCGACCTGGAATTCAAGAGCCGCAAGGGTCGGTTGTTGACCCAGCTTGACGAGGCTCGAACCGGCGCGGACGAGAAATTCTATTACCGGCTTGTAAACAAGCTCAAGGAATTGACCGGAGCCGACAGCGCGGCCCTCTATACCGTGGCCCAGTTCGCCGATCAATTCGTGGTCAAAGGGGCGACGGCAGGATTTCCCACGGAATATGAGGAGGCTTCTCTCCAAACCGATCTGAACTTAGCTCCTGGTCAAATCAAGCATAAGATGGAGCGCGCTCTGGCCGCGGTCAAGTCCGATGCCGATCGGTCTCGGGTGGCGAACGTGATCTTGATCGAAAGCGGAAAGATTGTAGGAATGCTGACGTTGGGACACACCGAACTCGATAAGTTGGCCGATGCCCAGGCGAAAGCAGAAGAGATGGCGGGCTATGTGGCTTCGATGATTCAGATGGAGTCACGCCGTGAGACCGAGCGCCGCCGACTTCGCGAGACCGAAATGTTGTATGAAGTCGCGACCGTTACCAGCGGATCGACGAACCCGACCAACCTTGCGGCTCGAGTCGCTCGGGAACTCTTTGAGACGATTCAGGTGGACCACGTCGGCATCTACCTCTTGGAAGGAAGCGAATCGCTGATGCTCGCCAATCAAGGCGTACGGGTTCGAATGCTGGACTCGATGCAGTTCGCAGGAGGCGAGGGCGTCCAGGGTTGGATCAACACCGACGCTCCGGAACTGGTGATCTTCGATGCGCGTGAGGATCATCGCATTGATGCTCAAGAGGCTCTGAAGAAGCGAGTGGGATCGTTTGCGGTGCTTCCTTTGCCGGGAGCCATGGAACCGATCGGTTACATAACGGCGGCGAGCCACAGCCGAGGCGGTCTCGACATTCCCGAATTGGAGGCGCTGCGCGTAGCATCGGTGGAGTTGGCGCAAGCGATTCGGCGATTGAAGGGCGGCGCCCACGCCGCGGAAGGTGTGATGACTCCCTCCGAGTTCGCAGCCCGGGTCAAAGGGGCAAATGGCAGTCTGGTTTATCTGGAGCCTCTCAAGCGAGAGCAATTGGCAGAGACGTTTGGTCGTCCCGCCCTCAACTTGGCCCTCCGAAAGTTTGTGTCGCAGATTCGTCGTCGGCTTCCCCAGGGTGGGTGCGTTTGCCGACGCGATGAAGGCGACTATATCGTTTTTCTTCCGGGATCGACGCTATCCGCAGCTACGAGTTGGGCGAACGATGCGGCGGCCTCGGCTTCGATGATAGCGGTGAAGACCCCGGATGGCTCCGCCAAGATCCCCCTGGCCCTTAGGGCCAAGGCAGCAGAACTTGATAGGCAAGAAAGCGAGGTTTTCCAGGAGATATCAGCATAGGCACGGTTGGACAGGTACATTTGCGCGTTTCAGATTCGCGAAAGACGCGATACATTAACGGTGCGAACCGGATAGCGCAAAGATCTGCACGCTCGCGTGCGAACAGAGGTCAAATTATGGGGAGTAATGCGCATCTTTCGGTCGACAGGGATTCTCGGCGAGACAAGAATCGTCGAGTCAATTTACATTTAGCTATGATTCATGCCGAGTTGGGATTAGCCGCGGGTAACGCGGAAGCTGCGATTAAGTTCGCCAAAGAAGCCCTTCAGGCGGATGCCCTTCACGTTGGAGCACTGGAGTTGCTGGCAAAGGCTCAATGGCAGGCCGGTCAATGTGACGAGTTGCTTTCGACGCTTCGAACACTCATCGAACTCAATCCTTACGAGCCAGGTTATCACTCACTACAAGCGGGGGCTTATCAAAGCATGGGCCTTTGTGGTTCGGCAGTGGAGAGCTACATGCGGGCAGTGGATTTGGGCATGCCGAAGTCGGTGGAAATGGATGCAATGATCGAAGATCTGCGTCGATGGCAAGGTGGCTTAGTCACCTCGCTCCTTAGCACCGATCCGGTGTTTAAAGCGAGCTATGAACAGGACCCGGCCCGGGCCTGTCGGGAGCGAGGGTTCAACTTCGCGATTCCGCCGGAAACTACCGAACACATTATCCGCGAGCGTGAATCCCGCGCCGCAGTCTTTGTTCGACCATCCTAAGAAATATTAAAACCGGGCTGGAGCCCGGTTTTTTTATGCTCCGCTGAGGGCCTTATACCAGCCGATAACCTTTTGGACATAACGCTGGGTCTGCTTATAAGGTGGCACGCCGCCGTATTTGCGCACGGCGCCGCTTCCCGCATTGTAGGCGGCGAGCATGAGGATGAGCGATTGGTAGTCATCCCCCGTTTTCTTCCGGTACTTATCGAGGTGTCCCCGAACCAGGCGAACGCAGCCATTGAGATTATCGATGGAGTCGTAAGGGTTCCCCACCCCCATTCCAGCCGCTGTGCCTGGCATAAGTTGCCCTAATCCCATGGCTCCTGCGCTGCTGGTGGATGAAGGATCAAACCCGCTTTCGACCATAACCATGGCCATGATGAGCCGAGCGTCGACGCCATATTGAATGCTAAATCCGATGACGCCCTGGGCAATTCGGAGCGCCTCGCCATTTGTAAGCTTGCGATTCTGCTTCTTGATGAAACTGGCGTAAATCGGCGTCACTTCGCTGGCGGGAAGGCTCCAGTCTCGAGCCGGTCTACCCTTGGGCGGCTGCGCGACCGTCGCGCGAATCTCTCCACGCGAAACTTTGGAGCCCTCTAAGCGGCGACGAGCCTCCACTTTGGCAGCGGCTTCATCCTCGACGGCTTTGATGGACTGCTCCGGGGCGGCGGCGATCAGTTGCGACTTCAGCGATGCGTATTCTTGAGTGCGAGAAGCCTTAACGATCAGACGGGCGGCAATTTCATTGCCTTGCAGCCACTTTGGCACTGCATCTGCGTCGATAATCTCGGTATCTCCATCGGTGCGTTCCAGCATGACGGCAGTGCGATCGCCCACCCGAAAGGTGCCTTTGACCACCCCCTGAACTTCAATGATTCGAGTGCCAATTAAGGTTTCTAGGGTGGGGACGCCAACGGCTTGGCTGATTTTGTATTGCTTGCGCAGGGCAAGATACTGTTGCAGCGATTGAGCGGGGGCGATTGCCACCAGCCCCATGACCAAAGGAGCGAATATGCGTCTCATGCTCAAAACCACTATTCCATGATTGGCATTTGCCAACAAATGTGAGACGGGCCGTGAAGGCAAAACTTCTGGCGGAGAGATCGGGATTCGAACCCGAGAAGAGGTATTAGCCCCTTACCCACTTAGCAGGCGGGCGCTTTCGTCCACTCAGCCATCTCTCCGCGCTAACGCTGAAGTATAGCACCTCCATGGGAAAGAAACAGACCTGTAGCCTAGGGTTTCGCCGGTAATCTTTCTTCTATGCGCCACCTCTCCATCTGGTGCCGAATCTATGTCGGTTTGGTGGCGTTTTCGATTCTGGGGTCGGGGCTCACTGCCCTTACAGGACTTGATCCCGGTCCGATCAAACCGGCGGCGGCTCTCCTTACGCTACTCTTTGGCACGCTTGCAGTGTTTGCCCCTTTTGAAAAGCGGGGCGTTCTCCTGTGCGGCGCCGTTGTGGCTATCGGGGCGATGAGCGAGGTCTGCGGAATCTACACAGGATGGCCCTTTGGTCGGTATGCCTATTCATCGGTCTGGTGGCCCACCTTCACCCTGCCGGGAGGACATTTCTTCCCCGCTTTGCTGCCATTTGCTTGGGCTCTGGTCGTTGGAGGCGCTTACGCGCACGGCAAGGGCGTGTGGATGGCGGCAATCTTGGCCACGCTCATGGACTTTGTCATGGAACCGGTCATGACGGGCCGACTCAGGTATTGGAATTGGCTGGAGGCGGGACCTCTTCCGGGGGGAGCTCCCGTTCTTAACTCTATTGGTTGGTTTGTGGTTTCGCTTCTGGCGGCGGCGGCGATGTCTGGTTTAGGAGCATCAAAGCGAATCCATCGAGATGCCGTCGTCGTTTTCTATGGCCATCTAATTCTCACCTTGGCGATCGGCGCGATTGGGCAAACGGTCTCGAAGGTGGCGCAGTAGATTTAATCCGTGAGATCGAAGATCGCAATCGTAGGAGCGGGACTGGGCGGCTTGGCGACGGCTCTGCGGCTTTCCCACTTGGGGCACGACGTCACCGTGTTCGAGAAGACCGATCAAGTGGGTGGCAGGAATCGGCGAGTTACCGTGAACGACTGCGAGTTCGATGGCGGGCCAACTCTACTCATGATGTTGGATCCATTCAGGAAGCTCTTTTCAGATGTGGGCGAACGACTGGAAGAATGCCTTCAACTTCAGTTGTGCGATCCTAGCTACCGGGTCTTCTATTCTGGAGGAGAACGTCTGGATGGGACGACGGATGTAGATCGAATGATTTCCCAGATGGTCGAGCTGGGTGCGGGGGACGACGCAGATCGATATCCTCATCTCCTGCGAGACTTGCGCGATTTGTATCAGGATGCAATTCCAAACTTCGTGGAAAAGAACTTCTATTCTCCACTTGACTTCTTCGGACCTCGGCAACTCGGGCTGGTGGCTAAGCACGGGATGCTGTCCAATATGGCGAAGCGAATCGCGCGTTATGTGAAAGATCCCCGACTTCAAATGTTGTTCACGTTTCAAGCGATGTACCTTGGGCTCTCGCCCTTTGACGCTCCTTGGGTTTACGCGACTTTGACCTACATGGAGTACGGCGAAGGGATTTGGTATCCGAAAGGCGGGATCGTCGAGATTGCTCGGGTGATTGCCCAGCTTGCGGAAGCCAGGGGGGCGACGATTCGGCTGGAGGCTCCCGTTGCTTCATTCGAGGGCGGTCAGGTTCGGTTGGTTTCGGGTGAGGTTTTATCGTTCGACGCGGTGGTTTGCGGCGCCGATCTCCCTTACGCTCAACGAGAACTCGAAGGGCAAAGCCACGGGCGCAAGCTGAAATACTCCTGCTCTACCACCATGTTCTATTTGGACTATGAGGGAAGCTTGCCCGACCTTCTCCATCACAACGTCTTCTTTGGATCCGATTTCAATAAGAATCTCAATCAAATCTTTCACCAATTGGATATTCCCGACGACCCAGCTTTTTACGCTGCGGTCTCGGCAAGAAGCGATTCCGGGCGCGCCCCGGACGGGCATGAGAACCTTTACGTGCTGGTTCCATGTCCAAACCTCGAGCGTCCATGGACCGAAGCGGATACGAAGGCGATAGAGGATAAGGTTTTTGGGCGTCTTCACCGCGAGGTCGGATTTGAGCAAGCGAACCTACGCGGAATTCAAAGGTTTACGCCTTCTGACTGGCGGGACACGCTGAACCTCGATCGGGGAGCGGCCTTTGGGATTAGCCATCACTTTCTCCAGAGCGCCTACTTTAGACCCGCCAACTATTCCAAAGCGCACCCCGGGGTCTATTACGTAGGAGCAAGTACCGCGCCGGGAAATGGGATGCCGATGGTTCTGATTTCCGCCGATCTGGCCGTTCAGCGGATGGCACGTGACGGCAGGATTTAGCCCCGGCCCGAGGGCCGGGGGTCGTTGGATGGTTACTTACTTTTAAGTAGCTCGATGGCCTTTTCGACAGCAGCGTCTTTGCCGTCCTGACCTGCGCCCGCCGCCTCTGCGTCAGGCTTAATGGGGTTCGCTTCAAGGCGATTTCCCTTTATCGTGACATAGTCGCTGACCGGGTACTGGATCTGGAACCCTTGGGGAAGGGGTCGGAAGATAGAGGCGAGAACGGCGCCCATGGAAGCTGAGCCTACGACCGGAGAACCGGAGACTTCGCGCATGGCGGCAGTGAAGATTTCGGACGCGCTGGCCGATCCTCGGTTGATCAAAACAGCGACCTTGCCTTTGAAGGGGGTCATCTCCAACTTACGCGTCTTGTAGCGATCGGTGGCGTCTTTGGCAATCTGGACAGGATCGGTGGTGGGGGTGTGCTCCTTCTCGTACTCCTTGACGGTGTCTTTGCCCACAAAGGTGCCGATGACGGTATCCGGGGGAAGGAGCAAGCTGAGGAGGTGCTGCAGGTTTGCTACGGAGCCTCCGCCATTGCTGCGAAGGTCAACGATCAGGTTCTTGGCTTTGCCGTTCACCTGCTTCATCAAGGCTTCGATGTTGTCGCGGCTGTAACCCCGACTAAACGTCCAAATTCGTAGAACGGCGGTATCGTCATTGGCCCAGACCAGGGTCTCCGGTCGGGCAGTCGAGACGCGGGCTCGCTTGACGGTGAAGTCTTTCTCGACATCGCCTGATTTGACTTTCAGTTTGACTTCGGAACCTTCATCGCCGCCAAGGACCTGTTGGTTCTCTGGCGCTTTTCCATCGACCGACGTGATGACATCGCCGACTTTAATTCCCTGGGCTTCCGCGGGGCTCTGCGGCATGACGCTAGTGATCACGAGCGTTTTGTTTTCGACTCTCGACGTAACCCCGATGCTGACGATCGAGGTTCGGCTTCGGGTTTCAGCGGCTCGTGGAGTCAGGAGGCGGATGTGGCTGACACCGAAGTCTTTCAGAGCGTTGTTCACCGCACGAGCTAAGGCGCCATCGCTCTCAGCCTTGTCGATATCTTCCTTCTCTTTATCGATGTACTCCTGCCATTTCGACAGGTCTACGCCGGGCACGAAGGCGCGATTGGCGATCACGTCGGCGAGAGCCTTGAGAACCTCTTCTTTGTCCTCTTTGGACAGCGTTTCCGATGCACGCTTTTCGGGTCCGGTGAGGAAAGGATTTGTTTGGGCGGGAGGGGCCTTTGTTGGGGTGGTTTGGCCCTGGGCAAAGGCGATGACCAGCAGGAATGCGGCCCCGAGGAGCGACCGATGGAGTCTCATAGAAATCAAATACCTCGCGAGTATAAGTGGATAGTTCCGACGTTGAGAATCGCTTAGGGTTCAGTGGTCGTCTGTACATAATTCGGCCCAGTGTCGTCGAACCTGAATCAGCTATAATCGGGCATGAATCAGCGCCTTCCCGAATGGCTGACCATCCGACTCCCTCGCCCCGACACGATCAAAGAAGTGGAAGGGATGATGCGGGCGAAAAGTCTCCATACGGTCTGCGAAAGCGCACGCTGTCCCAACTTGCCCGAATGCTGGAGCAAGAAGACGGCGACGTTCATGATTCTGGGTGACACCTGCACCCGAAGCTGTGGCTTTTGTGCGATCAAGGTTGGACGAGGTCTTTCTGTCAATCCTGAAGAGCCCGCCGACGTCGCCAAGGTCACCACCGAGTTGGGTCTGAAGCACGTAGTTGTGACTTCTGTGGCGCGAGACGATCTTCCCGATGAGGGCGCAGGGCAGTTTGCGGCCACGATCACCGAACTGCACAAGGCCAACCCGATGACGATCGTGGAAGTGCTGACTCCCGACTTCAAAGGCAAGCGGCATCTGATCAAGATCGTTTGCGATGCACATCCCGAGATTTATAACCATAACATCGAGACCATCGAACGGCTGCACACCATCGTTCGTCCGCAGGCCAAGTACGATCGCACGCTGAGCGTCTTGAAGCAGGTTAAGGAAATCGATCCTTCGATTTACACGAAGTCAGGCTTGATGTTGGGTCTGGGCGAGACGAAGGATGAAGTGGTCAAGACGCTGAAAGATCTGCGAGCGATTGGTGTGGATGCGGTGACGATCGGCCAGTATCTGCGGCCCACGATGCGGCACTTACCCGTGGCCGAATACATTCATCCCGACGTGTTCAAGGAATACGAAGGAATCGGCGATGAACTGGGATTCGCCTTTGTGGCCAGCGGTCCGTTTATTCGCAGTTCCTACAACGCCATTGAATTCAGCAAAAAGGTGATGGCGGAGCGGTTGGAGCGAATGGACGCACCCAAGCTGCCGCAACTGCGTCTAATCCAGTAGTAAGCTGGATTTAGCGGAGGCTGCGTCATACGAACTTGGACAGGGCTGATACGATTTGTAACCCTTGTCGCTCCTGTTGCACTATTACTGTTCTGGGGCGGTTCGTATTTGCTTGCCTGCGCTCAAGTGCTGGCCAACCCCGGCGCTCCACTTAGATTCGAATATCAGACGCCCGGGGGCGTGCTGACCATCACTGCCGAATCCTATTCCATCAATACCAAGACGGGTGACCTGATGGTCCTGCGACCACGAGTGGTCGATCCTCATGGGAATGTGTTGGTTTATGCAGCGCGAGTCGACGCAATGGGGCTTCCGTTGCTCAACAACGAATCTCGGCGAGCGGTGGTTCACGTTCGAGACGCCTTTGCAACGATCCAACGAGGTCGCGATGGCAAGCTCGAGCTTCTAAGTTATCTGCCAGAGAAGAAGGAATCTACAAGCGAGTTTCCGTTTGCCGTCGATCTGGATCGGGCTCAACTGAAGTATGTGGATACGAGCGGTCCGGAGAAATATGTCCAGCAAGTCGAAGTCACCGACTTGAATGTGGATGGAGTGGGGGACAAGTGGATCGGCTCGGCCAACGCTTTTCTCGCCAACGTTGGGAAGCTCCGCGCCTCACTCCAGAATGTGCCAGGCGAGGGGCTGTGGGTCAAGGGAGACACCGGACGGTTGGAGCTTGCGCCCGCGTTTCGCGCATTCCGAGCAATGCCCGAGGGACAGAAGGAACCTTTGCTTCAGGACTTTGATGCAGAGTCTCTTATCGTTCAGGGCCCCTTCGAGCTTCTGATCCCCACCGATCAATCGGCACGATTGAAGACGCGATTGGTCGCAGAGGCAAAAGGATTTCGCTACGGAACGGACTATCGGGCGGAAACGGCAAAGTTCGACGGATTGATCGACGCTCAAGGGGCATCCGGCACCCTGGTGGCCGAAAACCGGGGGCTTTCTGCGACTTACGACGGATTTGTGCGATGGGACGATGGAACGCGGCTCAAGGGCGCTTTGAAGGCAAAGGCGGTTGGCGTGGATTCCTTGCCGCCATTGCTTTCGAAGGCCTTGCCGAAGGAAGTTCACGCCAACGGGCCCATCGAATACTACGGCGCCCTGGCCTATAGCCCCGAGAACGGAGTGCAGCTTAACGGGAAAGCTTCCGCCGGTTCGCTTTCGGCTTACGAAGAGACGCTGAAACAACCTCGAATCGACTTTTCTTACGCACGGGACAATCTCACGCTGATCACTCGAGATGGAACTTGGCGGGGCTCGGCGATCAATGGATCGCTCGCCCTGGATACAAAAGCGAAGACCATTCGCGGAAAAGTTCAGGTTAAGCAAGTCAATTTAGGCGACATCGCTAAAAGATTTGGGATCGAACGATTCTCTGGACGCGGCGATCTGGTGGCAGCGGTTGAGGGCACGGTCGATAATCCGACCGCATATTTCCGTACAGATACCGAGGCGATTTACGCTGTCCGCAAGGATTTGCCGGGGACTTCGGGGCGACTCCATTTGGCGGGGACCCTGAAGAACCGGGTGGTCGATCTGGATCAGGCTTATTTGATCTCTCGTGCGGGAAGTATCTCTGCCACCGGAACCTACGATCTCGACAAGAAACTTCTGGACGGGAAAGTGGTGGCTTCGGGGATCGACCTCTACCGTATCGATCCCCAATTGGAAGGCATTGGGCGGATGCAGGCGAAGGTCGGCGGCACGCTTCGCGAACCTCACTATTCCGGTTCGGCTGAGCTCTTTGGGTTACGGATTCAAGAAGAGCCGGTGCCTATCCTGACCACCGACTTTTCCGGAAATTTCAAGCAAGTTCGGGCCGAGAACATCAAAGTCGTGAAGGGGGCTTCGCAAGCTCAGGGATCGTTGGCTCTGACGTTTAAGAATATGGGGCTGGACGGCTCTTTTCAAGCTCTGGGCGTTCAACTAAGCGATTTCTTGGGTGACGATTATCTCGCCTCCATTTCTCTCCCGGATGCAACCGTTTCCGGCACATTGGGCAATCCCAAGTTCACTTCCAGCGCCAGCGCGGGGGACATCGTGATCAAGGGTACACGGATTGATTCTGCTCAAGCCCAGATCACTTATGCCAATGGGCTTTTGGAAGTCGACGACTTCAATGCGACGGTTGGAACCGGCGACGTTCAGGCGTATCTCAGTTACGAAGTCGATAAGAAAACTGGGCAGGCAAGTCTTACCGCTCAGAATATCGATCTCGGCGATGTGATTCCACCCGACCTGGGGGCGACGATGACGGGCACCGTCAGCGGAGAGTTTGGCCTTACCTTTGATGGCAAAGGCCTGGTTCAGGGTTCTGGCGAAGGCAAGCTGAACGAGGTGGAGGTCAATGCGACGCCATTTGGGAATGGGATCTGGAAGGTGAGCGGCACCGACGCTAACGTGAAGGGCTCGCTTCAAGTCGGTTTATTGGAGCGATCAATCGAGGTGAACAACTTTGGGTACCAGCCGGACACCCGAGGAATCTCCGGCGAGGTCCTGGTTCGCAATGCCCAGTTTCAGGATTTATATAATGTTTCCAAGCCATACCTGCCTTCATTAAGCGAGGAAGTTAAGGATATCCTGGCCCGAACTTCGATGAAGATTGGATTGGCGGTCGACCTAGGCGGAACGCTGGATATGCCCGAGTTCGCCAATGGCTATCTGGCGCTGGACTCCATGACCATGTCTCGCGTTGCGGGGGCCACCAGTGAAGACAACATTGTTCCGGCCGGACAGATTAATGGTCAGTTTTCGCGCCAGGGCAAGACTTGGAATCTGGAGTCCTTGAAATGGGAGGGCGGACCGGGGCTGCTGGAGTTCAGCGGCGCCGTCGAGGAATCGGGCCCTATCGCGATAACGGGGCGCGTCGATCAATTCGACGTGAATTTCGCTTCCCTCTTCGATCCGGAGTTGGCAGGAATTCATGGTTTGATCAGTCTGCCCCTGATCGACGTTAGTGGCGAGACGAAAAGTCCGGTGATTCGGGCGAGTGCGCTGACGACCCCGGGGAATGGGCTCCGACTATCAGAAGATGGAAGTGGGGAGTTTGGACAGCTGAACGTGAACTTGCCAGAAATCACGCTTTCCGAGTGGACGGGAAGTTCTGGCGGATTGTCCGTTTTTGGCGATGTGAATATTGGGGGCTACGTCGGGCGAGTCAGCGCAGATGTGCCGTTCTCCTATCCTTTCACCATCTTGGATGGGGAACCCATCCGGGCGGACGTTCAGCTTGTGAATCGGTCCGTAGGCAGCATCGATCAGTTGGCATCCATTTTCGATCCCGCAAAGTCAAAGGGCGAGGTGTCGGGTTCCCTGTCGATTTCCGGTACGAAGAGCGATCTTCATTTGTTCGGTGGATTTGGACTGACGGCGGAGAAGCTGGCTTTGAAAGACAGTGGGGCGCAGTTTAGCGACGTCAGGTTTACAGCGGATCTCTCCAAAGGGGACCAAGTGGATGGAACGCTTCTGCGGGTTGCAACACATGGCAAGAGCGACCGTGGAGGCTCTTTCCAAGGGGATATTTCCGCTCAACTGCCCTCCTTTATGAACGTCCTCTCCCGCATCAGTCGGGGCCAAACCGAGAATCTGCTTGGTTCAGATTTATCCGGGCAGTTCACCGCGCAGCGCCTAGCTGCTGAGATTCCGATTGGCGAGGACGGGCGAGTGAGTGGGGAGATCGATGGCAAGCTCGCGGTGGGAGGCACCTTACGCGATCCAAGTCTTTCAGGTCCGCTTACGCTGGCTGACGCATATATCAAGATGCCAAGCGAGTTGGAGGCAGGTTCTCAAGGAACGTTGCCGAGTTACAGCCCCACCATGAACATCTCCGTTTCCACCAAAGGGCCAGCCAAGTTTAAGAGTTCTTCCGCAGAAATTGACCTAACGGGGAATGGCACCATCGTTGGAAACTTCCAGGACCTCGACGTGAACGCTCAACTCCAAGTCACGCAGGGACTCCTCAAGTTGCCTACGGCGAGGGTCACCCTTGAGCCAGGAGGAACCATCCGTCCCTTGTTCCAAATCAAGAACGGACAATCCGAGGCCCGTTTAGATGTGAACATGGAAGGGCGCACCCGAGTGGTGGCGGCAGAATTTGGCCAGTCGGCACAGCGATATGACGTAAGTTTGGGCATTACCGGCGACTTTTTGGAGGACGGCGGCCTGGTGCTGACGGCAACGAGCGATCCTCCAGAATTAAGCCAAGAAAAGATTCTGGCGCTCTTGGGCCAGGTTAACTTGATTGAGGGCTTGGCAAGTGGCGTGCAGGGTGGAAACGCAGAGAAACAGCTTCGCAACGCATTCTTTGGCGTGGCTGTCCCGTACCTTCTGGATCCTTTGACCTCCAAGATTGCGGGCGTCATCGGTTTGGATTACTTGACCTTGGACATCAACCCGTTGGAGGGCGCCACCGTTTACTTCGCCCGAACCCTCGGCAAGAACTTCGTGGTTCAAGGAAGTCGGCAGATCAGCCAAATCGACGTGGGCATACCCGTGAAATACGACCTGAAGTTGATCTATCAGCTACGGTTCGGCCGTGGAATGGAAAGACGGCGACTTAACTTCAGCATTGGCACCGACGAAGTGCGCCCGTGGAAGCTTGGCATAGAATTCGGGTTCCGATTCTGATAACCAAAGGCATGTCCGTTCATCTAATTTCAAGGAGTCCGTCAGGACCGGTTGGGTGAAGATTGAAATCGAGATTCGTTTTTACGTGCGTAGGAGCCATCTGGGCGGCGGTCGCTTTTGCCCAGAACGTCGCGGCGATCGAGATCAAGGGCAACGTTCACGTTAACACCGAGGCGATTCGGGCGGCGATGCGAACTCATGTTGGCCAGCCGTTTCTGATCGATGCGTTGATCGCCGACAAAGAAGCGATCGAAGGAATGGGTTTCTTTCAGTCCGTCGAGACCGAAGTGGTGCTCGACGACAAACAAGATCGCCATATCATTGTGCGAGTCGTCGAATGGCCCTTGATCAAAGAGATTCGCGTGGTGGGAAATCGTGCTGTTGGGAAGGAGGCGATTCTCAAGGCTTTGGAAATTGATACGGATAAGCCGTTTAATAGCCGCCTCGTGAAGCCAGCCGTCGAAAGAGTTCGTGATTTGTACAAGAAATCTGGATTTTTCGGAGACGTATCCGAGTTTCAGATTCTGCCCAACGAGCCTGGGGTCTTGCTCGTTCAGGTGATGGAAATGGAAGTCGGTTCTGTTCATTACGAAGGGAACCAACGCACCAAAGGCACGACGCTGGATCGGCTGATTAGAACTCGTTCAGGAGATCCTTATCGACGCGATCGGGTCATTTCGGACAACCGTCGGTTGGAGAACACCGGATGGTTCGAAGATCTGTCGATCACAGAGGGATTTCAGGAAACGGGAAAGGTCAATCTTAACTTTAAGTTCAAAGAGGCGAAGACTCGCAACCTGATTTGGGGACTTCAGGCAGATGCCGGGTCTCCTTGGGCGGGCACTTTGCGCGTCTCCGAAACGAATTGGCGTGGGACCGGACAAGGGGTTGGCCTCGATTTCAGTCAAGGTACGAGAGGGCCGGGCCCCAGTCTGGGATTCGACTACACGAACCCGTTCTTCGATAAGAACAACACGTCACTCAAGGTGGCGGTATTTACGTTGCTCACCTATCGATTCGCGGGTACGAGCTTTGGAAACAACGTTGCGCCAACTCCAGACGACGTTTATACCGAACGCCGCGTTGGCGGATCACTTTCGCTGGGACGGGAAGTCGGCAAGGACTTGGTAGGGACAGTTTCCATCACTGCAGAGCAGGTGAAGACGAACGATGTGAGCGATCTGGGTGCCACCGGATTCGTCCAGCAGGACGGAGACCTAACCAAGCTTTCCGTCGGGATTACCCGAAATCGACGAGACTACGATCCCGATCCATCCCGAGGAGACTGGCTTCACTTGGAAGTTCAGCCTAGCGTGAGCCATATCTCCAAGATTGGCGGAGACTTGACCAATGAATCATCGACCGGCACTCACGGCTTTGTGAAGACGAGCGCCGAGTATCGCACCTACTACAGCCCGCAAGGACCGAGACTGCTGAGCGAGCTCTCGGCCCCGAGGAGCGTCTTTGCCTTCCGAGCGCGGTTGGGAATGATCTATGGCGATACGCCGTTCTTCGAGCAGTTCTTCGCAGGGGGAGCAAACTCCGTTCGGGGATACCAAGAGGAGCGTTTCTGGGGCAAACAGAGTCTGCTTACCACGCTGGAATATCGTCATCCTTTCAATCGGGATTTCAGTTTGATTGGCTTTGTGGATTACGGGGGAGCGTGGGGCGGATACAGTGGGATCAATCGCTTCAGTCAATCCGATTCGATCCGCATGAACCTGGGCTATGGATTGGGATTCAAGTACAACGTTCCCAAGCTGGGCCCGATTCGTGTGGATCTGGGGTTCGACTCGAAAGGGCGCAGCCGAACGCACTTCCAAATTGCGACCTCGTTCTAGAACGAAGGTCGATGGGCCGTTTGGTCCAAATTTTCTCAACGCTGCAACCCGAATCTGAGTTGGGCTGAGGCTTCTTGATAACGGGAAGATTGCTGGGGCTTCTAAACCTTGAGCAGCATCATTTAAGGATTGCTCCAGCCCATGGCGGGTAAAGTTTCGAGACTGGAACATCCGCGGGGCTGTCCTGCGTTCTAGGAATGGACGGAGGAGCCAGGAGGAGAATTGAACATAAGGATTTGCTTTATTGCGCTGCTGACTTTTTTGGCGGCGTTCGCATCCAGCCAGACGGCAGTCATTAAGACCATCACCGTCAAGGGCAACTCAGAAGTCAGCACCGAGGCGATCTTGGCGGCAATGCGAACCAAGGTCGGCCAACCGTACCTTCAGGCGACCTTGGACGCCGATAAGGAGACCCTTGAAAACATGGGCTTCTTTCAGGCGGTTGACGTCCGGGCTCAGGCAATCGACGACACGAACCGCGAGGTCATCGTTCAGGTTTCTGAGTGGCCGGTGGTCAAAGAGATTCGCGTGGTTGGCAACAACGGCATTGCAACCGACGAGATTCTGAAAGCGGTTGGATCTGAGATTGTCGTCGGCAAAGTTTTTAATACGCGGAGCATTCAGCCCAGCGTCAACAACATCCGCGAACTTTACAAAAAGAAAGGCTTATTCGGCGACGTTTCCGACTTTAAGCCCATGCTGGAATCCCCCGGCACGATCAGCATCACGATCATCGAATTGACGGTTAACAACGTGTCCGTAACCGGCAACACGCGAACCAAGCTGAACGTGATGAAGCGACTTATCAAGACCCGAGCGGGAGAACCATTCCGAGAGGATCGATGGGGCGCCGACCTTCGCCGCCTCTATTCAACCCAGTGGTTTGAGAATGTGCGAAGCGTCGAAAATCAGCCAGAACCGGGCAAGATCGACCTGATTGCCGACGTTAAGGAAGGCCGTACCGGTAACTTTGGCGTAGGTCTCCAGGTAGATCCGCGCAGTTCCTTTGCGGGAACACTTCGACTTTCCGATAGCAACTTCCGTGGTTCGGGCCAATCCGTGGGTATCAACTTCCTCCAAGGCACCCGAGGCGGCGGTCCCAGCGTGGACCTCGATTACGGCAATCCGTTCATCGACAACCACAACACGGCGCTTAACGTCTCTCTCTATAGTCGACTGATCTACCGATTCTCTGGAGTTGGATTTGGCAGCGGCAATTCGCCTACGGAAGACGACCTCTATACCGAGCGACGCACTGGCGCCACCTTAGCTTTCGGTCGCCCTCTGAACGACAACGTTTCGGCATCGATCGGTTTTCGCTACGAAGGCATCAAGACGAACGATATCAAGAACGACTCCACGGGCTTTATCCAGCAGGATGGAACGCTGGCAACCGTCACCCTCGGTTTGACCCAAAATCGACGCGATGTGGATATCGATCCCGCTCGGGGCGACTGGTTCCGAATCGAAGTTGAGCCCGGCTTTAGCAACATTACAAAGTCCGGCGGCAACGATGCGGTCACACGAGTTACCGGCCAGCACAACTACTTGAAGACGACCGCCGAGTATCGGTTCTATTACAGCCCACAAAAGCCGCGTGGCCGCAACGAACCGGACGCCCCCCGACGCGTCTTCGCCTTCCGCGCCCGCGCGGGCACGATTTCCGGAACGGTTCCGTTCTCCGAGCAATTCTTTGCCGGGGGCGCGGCGACGGTTCGGGGCTATGAGGAAGACCGTTACTGGGGCAAGACATCGCTCCTCACCACCTTGGAGTATCGTCATCCGCTTCAAAAAGCGCTTTCGCTCATCGCATTTGTCGATTACGGCGGCGCGTGGGGCGGCTATGGCAGTGTGGAAAAGTTCACGCAATCCAACAGCCTCCAGATGAATCTGGGCTACGGACTGGGCGTAAGTTTCCGTTCGCCTTTGGGTCCTCTCCGACTCGACATTGGCTTCAACAAGGACGGAAAGAGCCGCACGCACTTCCAAATCGCAACGTCATTCTAGTGAGACACATGAAATTTCAACACTTAGGTTGGGTCTGCGCAGCAGCACTCGGAGGGATCATGGTCGGCAGCGGCTTTCAGACCAAGTCTGAAAAGTACGGCGTCGTCGACATTTCGGAAGTGATTACCTCCAGCGACTTTGCGAAGAACCAAAAGGAAAACCTCCGAACCGTCGGGCAGACTCGGCAAGACCTGCTGCAATTTGCGAACACTTACCCGCTGTTCACCCCCGAGCAAGCGCAGAAGTTTCGCGATCTCAGCATCAAGCCTCAGCCCACGGCGGCGGACAAAGCAGAGTTGGAAAAGCTGAAGAACGACGTGATCGCTACGCATAAGAAGTTTCAAGACCTTCAATTGAAAGCGAACCCGACGACAGAACAGGTGACTCTTCTGCGCGACTACAACGAGCGCTCTCAGACCATGGTCAAAACGCTTGATCGATGGGCTCGCGAGTTTTCAGACGAAATCCAGACGCTTCAAGACAAACTTCGCCAAGAAACGATGAACCGGGCTACTGATGCGGTGAAAGAGGTCGGGCAGAAGCAGGGGTATTCCGTGGTCTACATGCAGGATGTGGTTCCCTACGCGGCCAACAACATCACCGCCGACGCCTTGAAGGCAATGAACTCGAAGAAATAGGCAATCAAGAACATGAACAAATTTTCTAAATTGGGTTGGATTGTAGCGGCTGCTCTTGGAGGCATCTGGCTAGCAAGTGGCTTCCAAGACTCGGCGAACAAGATCGCGGTGGTCGACATCTCGGACGTCGTTGAGAAGAGCAACTACGGCAAGACGAACCAGGATACGTTTGCAAAGATGAAGAAGGCTCGTGAAGACTTGCTGCAATTCATCGACGACTACCGCGTTCTCAATGCCGAGCAGGCCCAGGATCTTAAGGATCTCTCCCTGAAGGATAATCCGACGGCAGAAGACAAGGCGAAGGTCGACCGGATCAAAGCGGACGTCATCGCCTCCAACAAGAAGTGGAACGAACTCAGCACGAAGGCCACTCTCACGCCTGAAGACCGAACATTATTGGACGACTACGCTCGACGCGGACAGAACATGGAAGCGGTAGCGCGACGCTGGTTCAACGACTTCACGAACGAAATGCAGGCGTGGGCAGACAAGCAAAAGGCGGATAGCATCAGCAAGGCACGCGTCGCCATTCAAAAGGTAGCTAAAGCTCAGGGATACACCATCGTATTCGAAGTGGGTATCGCTCCCTACGGCGCGAACGATTTGACCGATGCCTCCCTGCAAGCAATGAATGCGGGTTCCTAGTTACTGCTACGGTCTGATTGCCCTTTGTGCGGCCTCTGGATGCTCTCACGCTCCGGAGGCCGTTTTCGTCGATTTGCCGGGCATTCTGGCACGAGATTCAGGTCCTGAACCGGAGATGCCCAAATTGGGCGCCGTCCCCACGGTTAGCATCCCTACCCAGCAGGCAATCCTTCCTTACTCTCCCAGCGTTAGATTCTTTGACCGTGCAGAGGGCAAGATCGACGTTGCCAAGAAGTTGATCGCTGAGGACCGGGAAGCCGCCAAAAAACGACTTGCCCGTCGATTGGCTTCCATCGCTAATTCGAATGTGGACAACGAAAAGCGGTTGGCATTGGAGGCGCTTCAGAAGCAACAAGACGCTTACTTGGATGAAGTCTTCGATCAACTCTTCGCAATTTTTCAAAAGTATGCGGATCAGCGCGGGCCGAAGGCGGTGCGAGCCAGCCTGTTGCGCGCCAAACGTACTTCCATTTTCTCGTCGCGAAACCGATCGATCAAAGCAGAAGACGATCGCCGCGCCGAACTTCGAGCGTTGCGAGAGGCCATCAACGAGCTGGAGGAAGATTACGACAACGAAGCCCAGCGGCTCCTGACAGAAGCGGAATTCAAGCTAAGTCAGGAACAAGGAAAAGTGCAAGCGGAGTTTGAGATTAAGCGTGTAAAGGCACTGGACCAGTCAGAAAACGAAGCAAGTCGAGCAATCGACCAAGCAACCAGTCACTTGGACCTCGATCTAGGGCAGAATAGTTCGGTAACTGTTGACAGTGTTAACAGTCGCACCGTTACGGTGACAGGATCGACGCCTCCGACGAAGCCGATCTTGCCGGCGCAGAGTACCGAGAGGGTAGTCGACAGAGCGGAACGACGTCAGCTTATCGAGCAGCAGCTCGAAATCTGGCTGAAGACCAAGGGCTACGTTCTCGCGAAAAGCCGTAGCGGCGGCGCCGATGCTACGAACGAGTTTGACGCATGGAGAAAGACACACAGGCTTGGACCCTAAGCCAGCTTGCCGATTTGTTGGGCGGGGCGATTACCGGCCACGCTCACTATTTGATTCGCCGACCCGTCCCTGCCGACTCCGACGATCCTGAAGGGATCGCGTTTTGCGAGTCGGAGGTCTACCTGGAAAAGGCAAATCAGCATGGCGTGGGCGCCCTCATTCTTCCCCATACCCTGCGTTCCACCCTCAAGCCAGCCATCCATGTCGAGAATCCGAGATTTGCATTTGGCAAGCTTTTGATGATGGCGCGGCGTCCGCTCCCCATTGAGCCAGGTATTCACCCGACCGCAGTGGTTGACCCAACGGCCGAAATCGACCCGACGGCCTGCATTGGCGCCCATACTGTAATCGAACGTGGCGCCGAAGTTGGCGCGGGTGCGCAGATATTTTCCTTTAGCTACGTGGGCGAATACTGCAAGATCGGAGCGGGCGCGATTCTCTACCCCCGGGTGACTCTCTACCAAGAAGTGGAAATTGGGTCGCGGGCCATCGTCCATAGTGGAGCGGTCATCGGCGCGGACGGGTTTGGATTCATTTGGGATGGAACCAAACACTTCAAGGTGCCGCAGGTGGGCAAAGTGATCATTGGCGAAGACGCAGAGGTCGGCGCGAATACTACGATCGACCGTGCAACCTCGGGGGAAACGGTGGTAGGACGGGGAACGAAGCTAGATAACCTGGTCCAAGTTGGCCACAACGTCAGTATCGGAGAAGACGGAGTCATTGCCTCTCAGACCGGCATCAGTGGCAGTACGAGCATTGGCGCGCGGACGATGATGGGAGGCCAATGCGCCATTGGGGACCATGTTCGAATCGTAGACGACGTCGTTCTTGGCGGGCACACCGGAACCAGTCAGGACATTTTGGAGAAGGGCGCCTATTTTGGAATGCCAGCCAAGCCAGCGGCGGAAGGGATGAAGTCGTTCTTGATTCAACCGCGTTTGCCAGAAATTCTTTCTCGCGTTCGAGCCCTGGAAAAACGACTTGCCCAATTAGAGAAGGGGGAGGAGTGACGTTCACCCGACGCACCATTCGGACCATCGCAGAGTTCGAAGGAAAGGCCCTTCATGGTGGGCATCCCGTCAAGGTCCGGGTCCACCCCAGCTCCGGCGGAATATTCTTTCGGGCTGGCAGCCAGCGTTGGGAGGCGAGACCGGTTCATGTTACGGACACAAGTCGATGCACGACCCTTGGTGAAATCTCTACCATCGAGCATGTGATGAGCGCCCTCGCGGGGCTCGAAATCACGGACGCGGAGGTGGAAGTCGAGGGTGGAGAGTTGCCGGGATTGGACGGTTCGGCGCTTCCTTACGTTGAAGGTCTCCTGGCAGCAGGAATCGAGGTCTTGGGAGAAGCGCCTTTGCATGTGCCGTTTAAGCGCGTGTTTTTCCAGGAAAAGGAAGTCAAAGTCGCCATTGGAAAAGGGACCGGACATTGGCAATACACTTACGATGTCAGCCCTCGCTGGCCAGGCGAACAAACATTTGAGGTTCTCGATGTCGTTAGCTCTTACGCCGAACAAGTGGCCCCGGCTCGAACTTTGGTTCTTGCTGAGGAAATGCCGATGGTTCGTCAATATGGTCTAGGCAAAGGTTTGGATGAGGCGTCCGTGGTGGTTCTGGGAGCATCCGCATACGAAACGCCCGTTCGATTTTCCGACGAACCGTCTCGACACAAGCTCTTGGACTTGATTGGCGACCTTTATTTGGCGGGTATCCCCATTCGATACCTCAACGTTTCAGCTCAGCGAAGTGGGCATCGGACCAATATCGAGGCGGCCAGGCTACTGCTAGAGTTCGTGGAAGAATAAGGACCCGGGAGGAACCGGGCCCATTTGTGAGGAGAGATAAGTCTCTACATGCCTGGCATGAGCACTTTGTCAATTACGTGGATCACGCCGTTCGACTGGTAGACGTCGTAAGTTGAGATCGAAGCAATCGTGCCTTTCTCATCTTTGAGCACAATGTTGGCGGGACCATTCATCATCGCCCACAACTTGCCCCCGGCAAGTGTTTTAAGCTCGGCGGTTCCTCCTCCCTTCTTGATCATCTCTTTAAGAGCATGAGAATCCACCTTTCCGGCCACCACATGGTAGGTGAGAACCTTGGTCAAAGCCGCCTTGTTTTCTGGCTTAAGAAGCGATTCCACGGCGCCATCGGGCAAGAGCTTAAACGCTGCGTTTGTGGGTGCAAAGACGGTGAGGGGGCCTTTGCCACTCAGGGCATCGACTAAACCCGCGGCTTTCACGGCGGCAACGAGGGTGGTGTGATCGGGTGAATTCACCGCGTTTTCGACGATGTTTTTCATCTTCATCATGGCCATTCCTCCCACCATGGGATTGCTGTCCTGACGAATGGTGGGAGATGCATTGCCAAGAGCGAGGGCGGCGAGTCCGAGTAGGGTTGTTACTAATTTCATCGATAATCTCCGTCGGTTATGGATAAGAAATTGCCAAAATCTTTACTAAGTCAACACTTGAGCGTAGCTGACTCTATGAACGATCTACGCAGAAACCTTCCCTCCGTCGGCAGCACATGGCCACTGTTCATTTGGCATTCAGCGCGAATTCAGATTAGTTGGCATCCCCGGTCAGTCATATCTGAGTTATGATATTTATTTAAGAATCCTAAGTTATGATCACACTCTTTCTCCCCCTCCTCTGTATGCGCGCTACCCCTCTTCTTATCAACGGTTCTCTCGAATCCGCCGACAATGGCCGCCCTCTTGGATGGATCGCCGAGAAATGGGGTGAGAACGTGAAGATGGACTATGCGAGGGAAGGCCGCGGTGGATCTTGGTGCGTGAAGATTCAAGTGGATGGCACGCCGAGACGATCTCAATGGATGCAAAACGTGCGTGGATTAAAGCCGTACGCGAAGTATCGACTCACGGGTTGGATCAAGACGGCGGGTATGGCCCGTGGAGGGGCAGGATTCGACCTGGTTGATGGGGCAGCCCCGCCACAAAGCGGATTGAAGGGCTCGAACGACTGGCAGAAGATTTCAATCGACTTTGAAACGAAGGCGTTCGATAGCGCCCGTGTCTGCTGTTTCTTTGGACTGGGCGATGAGGCGACAGGCACGGCCTGGTTTGACGACATGGACGTGGAACTCCTCAGCGCCGACACGCTCAAGCCATCGGTCACACTGGCGCCTGGCCGGACTCGAGAACCAATTTCGCCTTACATTTACGGTCAGTTCATCGAGCAGATGGGGCGCTGCGTCAATGGTGGGGGGATTTGGTCGGAATTGATTGAGGACCGAAAGTTTTACTACCCGATTGAGAAAGGGGAACACTTGGCAGCGGACGGCAAACCGTTCAAAGCGAAGTCTCCGTGGTCGGTGATCGGAGATGCGAGAGTCCGGCAATCCACCGATATGCCTTTCGTCGGTCGGTGGTCGCCAGCCGTCGAGGTCGAGACGGAAGGCGGTGTTCGACAAGAGCATGTGGGATTCCGGTCCAATGTAGACACCGTGGGATACATTTGGCTCGATGGAGCATCAGGGCAGCCAGTGGATGTTCGTATCCAGTGGGGACCGGACAAAGGCGACAGCCAAAGCGTTCGGATCGAGAAACCGGAAGCTGGATTCAAGAAATATCCCTTGAAGTATCGCGCTAAGAAGACGACCGAGCAAGGCGTTGTCGAAATTTTGGGGTCGGGCCCAGGGACCTTTCGTGTAGGGGCCATCTCGCTGATGCCGGGCGACAACGTCGACGGAATGCGGAAGGACGTAGTAACCCTGCTCAAACGTCTGGACTCGCCGGTCTACCGATGGCCAGGCGGCTGCTTCGTGGGAGGTTACGATTGGCGGGTGGGATTGGGCGATCGCGACAAGCGAGCTCCCTTCCCTAACACGCATTGGGCGGGATTAGAAGCGAACGACTTTGGCATGCATGAATTCATGAATCTCTGCCAGATCTTAAAGGCCGAACCCTACATTTGTGTCGATACGGGGCCTGGAACAGCTCAGTTAGCGGCGGACGAGGTTCGTTACTGCAACGATCCTCAGACGACCGAAATGGGAAAGTGGAGGGCAAAGAATGGCCATCCTCAACCGTTCAATGTGAAGTTCTGGGCGGTAGGCAATGAAATGTTCGGCGATTGGCAGAAAGGCTATATGCCCCTGAATCAATATGTTACGAAGCACACCGAAGTGGCCGAGGCGATGCGAAAGGCCGATCCCGATGCGGTCTTGGTTGGCGTGGGCGAGGTGGGATTCTGGACCGAACGAATGCTGAAGGACTGCGCGCCGACGATGGACTTAATCAGTGAGCACTTCTATCGTCAAGACTGGCACTCTGGCGGGCTAATGACTCATGTGCAGCAAATCCCCCAAGAGATTCGGCGTCGTGTGGAAGCTCACCGCCAGTATAGGAAAGAGATTCCTGGCTTGGCGAGTCGAAAGATCAAGATAGCGATGGATGAGTGGAATTTCTGGTACGGGCCGCACATCTACGGCGAACTGGGCACCCGCTACTTCATGAAAGACGCCTTGGGAGTGGCGGCGGGACTCCATGAGTATTTCCGGCAGAGCGACATGGTCTTTATGGCGAACTATGCGCAGACGGTAAACGTGATCGGCGCGATCAAGACCAATCGAGTCGCGGCCGATATGGAGACAACCGGGTTAATGCTCGAAATGTACCGACAGAAGTTCGGCGTCACACCCATCGAGATCACGAGTGATCACCGTCCACTCGATGTGGTGGCAGCATGGTCGAAGGATAAGAAGTCGATAACGATTGGTGTGGTGAATCCTACCGAGGACGAACTAGCTTTCGATCTGACGGTTCCTGGCATTAAGTTGGGAAAGGTCGAGATGACAGGGGTAGGTGGGGTCGACCCCATGGCTTACAACTCGCCGGAAAAGCCCACCAACGTTGTCCGATGGACGAAGATGGTGGACCTCTCCGGCGGTAGCGTCCGGCTTCCTTCGGCAAGCGCGGTTATCTTGACCCTCCCTATTCGATAGATCTTGTGGGACATTGCTATCTTGTAAACCACCCGTAAAGCACATTCAGGACATCCCGCTGCCGAAGATCGGGGACCTCAGAGTTCGTTCCGAGACTGAGATCACTGAAGAGGAAGTCGGTCGAAGTCACTATCATGTCGCCTTGGCCCACTTTCACTTGGGCTCCTACCGTTTTCCCATCGCTTCTCAACAGAGCGGAACCGCCGAGGATGTGGGTTTGTAACGGTTGGCTCCCAAGCCGAACTCCCTGCGTGGTTGTCACCATTTTTGAGTTGTCCTCAAGGAGGACCGGAATTCCGTTCTCCTCTTCCGATTTGGGTTGAGGAAGATTGATGAAGCTAATCTCTTGTGAGAGAGCGTGGACGGTCTTTGGAATCAGTCGGCCATCCAAGATCGTGAGTTTTCCTCCTCCTTTAAGCCATTGGATTGCCTTATCGACTTCAGACT
Organism: Armatimonadetes bacterium 55-13; assembly: GCA_001898035.1. GTDB lineage: Bacteria > Armatimonadota > Fimbriimonadia > Fimbriimonadales > Fimbriimonadaceae > 55-13. The sequence continues at coordinate 904,408 of MKRX01000006.1, read as the reverse complement.
GCTGCCATTCGCTCATGGGCCGCAGAATGACGGCGGCAGGCGAAGCGATTGCTTCCTCAATGGAAGAAACAACCCGAGGGCGTTTGTTGATTCGCTGGGCTCCGACAACTGTCGTCAGGTAGCTCGCAAGGTCGCGTTTATCCACCGGAGGGTACAGAACCGGCAAGCACCTTTGGTCTGCCGAAGGAACGAATGCAAGTCTTTGTTCCGGATCTGGCTTCAGATCGGGATAGATCTTGCTCACCCAGAACGTGCTTCCGACTAATCCGAGCGCGATTCCCGTCCAACCGGCGATGGCAAAAAACGCGACTCCGCGAGGCTGCCTCGATAGACCTACGAGCAAGACGCCCAGACCAAGCGCACCTAGGATCCAACGCCAAGACGAGTAGGAGTTCTCTCGGTCCAACCAATTGAGATAGCCGTGGGTCAACTCCAACTTTCCGGGCATGTAGATGGAGAAATTCGAGAAGAGGGTGGAATCGCTCCAGATAGCAACTCGTCCCTTATCCACGTTCACGACGGCGGCCTGCACTACGGGTCCTACAGACTCGGAGGGATCGAGTTGGAAGTTTCCGAAGAAGGTGTTGCTTGAGAAATCGGGATCATCGATGAACGCTTGATCCGCGGAATAGGCGTCTACGCTGGTCCAACTGGGTTTGATGGAGCACCCTGTGTACATCAGGAAATTGCCCATCTCCCGAACGACTGGATGCGAATACGGTCGCGGTCGAATGATTTGACGGGTTGTATAGGGATCAATCACCGCATTCGATTCCAAGGTGAGCCCATACTGACTGCCTACTGAGTTCAAGTAAGTGTCCATCCCAAATATGTCTGTATGGTCACCGATCAACCATAGCCCTCCGCCTCGCCTCACGAAGCGATCAATCGCCTGAATGGTGTCTTGTGAATAAGGCTTCGTCGGCGTCTTGAGAATCAATACGGAGACGTTTTCGAGGGTCTTGTCCGTGATCTCCTCGAAGTTTTGCTCAACCTTTTTGCTCCGGCCCATCTCCTTGGCCCAATCGGAATAGCTGTATACGGTTTTCACTCCATATCGCTCGGTACTGAGAGGATCTTCGCTCCACTCCCATCGACTGTAGTGTTCGTCGATTACAACCTTTCCGGCCTTTGGGTGGCCTGGGTCTACGAATAGCCAGGCAAAAACGATCAGCGCAAGGCCCAGGGTGCTTGAAACGAGACCTAAGAAATTGCCTCTGCCGGTAACGGAGCCATCTGGGGATGCGGACGGCTTGATAGCGATGAGGGGAAGCAAAATTGCCAATGGGGCAAACGTCAGGAACAGGAATTTCTCGTCCAACCAATAGAACTTGGAGCCATTCGTGCCGATGGAGACGGCCAGCCAAATACCCCTGGTGGCAATGTAAGCCAAAGTTAACGTGAGAGCCTTTGCAAGTCCAACCCAACGTCCCCGCAGCAAATACTCACCAACAACGGCGCCCACGAGGGCAACGGCAAACGCACCTCCGAATTTGTCGCTACTCAGCAAAACCCGGGATGCTTCACCATTCGACACCAGATCAAAACCTGATCCTGCGAATTGGGCGGGGAGCCCCGTTAGCTTGAGCAATCCTGACACCGCACCGCCCGGAAAGATGATGGCGCCGAGCCGAGGTTGGAGGAAACCGAATAACTCCAGGGCTCCGATAGCTCCCATCCAAACCAGCGAAAGTCTAAGCATCTGAGTTCCGAACCCACGGAGCCAGAGTGTGTTCCAGATCAAAGAAACGCCCGTCAATGCAAGGAAGATCAGCCCCAAGCGAATACTCGGAGGCATCCACGGAGTGGCAAGGAGAGGGACGGCGAGGAATAGCCAAGCGCGATCTCGCGGGAAGGGCGTCTCCCCCGAATTTGCCGCGAGCTTCCAAACGATGACGACCAAGACACCCAGCAAGAGACTATCGCCGGGCACTTGGCCAATTCCAAAAGCGGATCTCGGCAGGGCAATGCTGGCAAGCCAGGCACAGAGTAAGACCGTTAGAGCGCTATCGAAGAGTCCCAGGGTCTTGGTAAAGGTGTTCCAAGACCTTGTAAAGGAAGCGATTGTTTGCAACGTTCATGTACTCCTTGCCCAAGCATCGAGCGGTAAAGAATTGCGAATCACTGATCACCACGATGTGACCCTTTCCATAGCTCTTGGCGACGGCGAGTGGGTAGTCCCAGGTAGACGCCAGAACTTCGGCGTCTGGAGCCTTCAGAGCGTAGGATTCGCCGAACCGGATGTCAGCATCGTAAGACTCATCTTTAAGGAACTTATCGATCTGGGGTGCTTCAGTGGCGGGCTTGCCATCGGGCCTTGTCAGGACCCAAGGTCGCCATACCGACCACACCCGGGCTCGGTGAGCGGCCCCCGTTAGGACACTCGTAACTTCGATTTTCAGGGGCGCCAGCAGGTTCTTGACGTTCTCGCTTTCTTTATGTCCGCACGCGATGAGAAGTCCATGTCCTTCAGCGACATAGTCAAGAATCTTTTTGGACTCATCGAGAGAATAGGACTGCCGAGGGCCATTGATGCTGATCACCTGAGGATGGCTCCCCAACACGTCGTCCAAGGTGCGCCTCGATTGAAGGACATCGCCAAATCGGATAAACATGTCCGAGAAACGGAGCAAAGAGAAGTCGGAGTTGCTATTTGGATAGGCCGGGAAATGAGACATATCCACAATCGCCCGCGCCCGACTCAGGGGGACATGCACGAGATTCTCGCTGTAACTGTTGGCGGCCGCCCAGCAGACGGTCATTGACAGGGCCGTCACCATTGCCGCCCACCTCGAACGCACAAATAGGACGACCGAGGCAAGCGCCGCAAGCAGCAGCCAACCAGCGACGTCACTATCGATTGGCCACGGTCGAATACGAAGCAGAGACCGGAATTCCTTAAGGATCTGCTCGTGATCCATTGCCAACGGATTCGTTTGAAAGCCTGACGTATCGCCAAACGCGACGACGACACCGCTGCCGAGACGCTGGCGAGCGGCAAGAACAAGGCCACCTACCCGCTCATCGGGATCGGCGATTCTGTTTCCGAGCCTTGAGAGTCCGTAGTTTGGATTCCCTTTGTCGGAAAATCCATATTGCGCCATAACCGTGGGTTCCGCCCGCGGTCCCGCCTCAAGAGAAGCGCCAACGCTAATACCCAACTGGCCATTGTCCGGTGCGTATCCCTGAAACGGTCGCACCACCAGTGAATTCGTCCACCGATACGGATCGTCCATTGGAATGGCGCTGTCGAACTTCAAACGAATGTCCGTTTTCCGCAACACTTGATTGACGGGTCCCATGACACCGCCGATGTTGGTGTGGTCTCCTAGAACCAACATCGCCTTGCCGGACTTTACAAAGTCTTCAAGAGCCAGAAGTTGGTCTTCCGTAAACTCTTTATCCGGATTGATGACTGCTACCGCATCCATTCCGGCCAGATCCTTTGCCGCAAACTTCTCCGGAATGATGCTGGCCCGAAAGCCATTTTCGTTGAGCAACTGAGGCAAGGCAGCAAAGTCGGCCTCCGTATGCTCGGTGAAATCGTCAGCCTTCGTCGCTTCAAACGTCTTCATCCCGCCGCCAACAAAGGCGATGTGAGGAACGGCGGCGACGACCGTTGGGCGACCCATCATCAGCAGACAAAAGGTAATCGCAGCGAGAACGCCCGCGCCCATGGCGATCCCAACTTTCTTTCCATGCACCAACTTACGGTCTTCAGGCATGCCCCGTAAGCTGAGCCCAAGCAGAAATGGGATCGACAGAAGGATCGGCACGAGACTATCGAGATAGAGGCAAAGAAGGGTTATCACCAAGACGGCTCCCGTCAATCCGAGGGCCTGTTTGATCGAAAGCTTTCGCCTTGCAATCACCACCATCAACCAAGCGAAGGCAAAAACGATGGGCGTAATGGACAGGGAGCTCAGTCCGGCAAGAAGCCCGTACCCAGAAAGACGGGGAAAGCCTTGAATGAATTTTGCCGAGGTCTCGTTGATCGGGCCATAGGAGAGACCGACCAAGAGCCCGTAGGAGACTAGAGCCGTCAGAACAACCGAGGCGGACAACAATTCGTAACAACGTCTCAACTCTGCAGAGATGTTCGAAGCAAGAAAGATGAGACAAACGGCGGTGGCACAGGACCACAATGGGATGGGAAGGCTCGCGCACACCGCAGCGGCGACGGTGATCGACAAGTCCCGCGCCAAGGATGATCGCTCGAACTTGAAGCAAAAGATGGAGAGGGCAACCACCGCGAGTACCCCCACAAATCCGGCACTTTTCATCGCAACCGGGAAATAACCATCCAAGGCGAGGATGGCAAAGAGTGAGGCAAATGCCCAATACCCTCGTTCAAGAAGCGTAATCCTGTGACTGGCGGCAACCGGTGTCGGATCCTTTGCTTCTAAAGGCGGATTTTCAAGCGGCAGATCAATGTGCCTTGGTCGATCAAGTGTTTTCATTCCGATCTAAACTCCAGCCTTTGCGCGCAGGTGAGGTAAGGATCTTGGGCGTCGTTCCGCTCGATAACAGCGGTGCAGATTCCATCGCCATTTCGGGACAGTAACAAGCTTTGCCGGGTCAAAAAATTAGCCAAACGAGGATCAAATAGCTGGGGATCGTACGCCAAGTGTTGGGCGGCGGCGACGGCACTTCGCAGTGCTCCGGATGACACTCCGCCGAGGTCTATCCGAACTACGCTTCCCGGTCGAGAGGGAATGGCCTTAGCCGAAGAGGTGTATCTGAGAACCTGAAACGTCAGGGCCGCTGTCTCGATCGGAGCCGGGTTCATACCGCGGTAGTTGTCGATTCTGGGCGTACCGTAGGCGAGCCAAGCCCCACCGTCCGAGTTTGCGAAATACCGGGAGAGCTCTTGCCACGTTGGAATCTGATCTGCCTTCTTTCCCCGGGGGCCTGTCAGTCCTCGATAGAGGGAGAAGAGCGGTGCAGTCGGATACTTGTACTGGCGGTCATAGAAGGAAAGAAGATTCTTTACCATCAAAACTTCGCCGCTGTAGGACAAGCTCATTGAGTCCTCGATCCAAGGGAGTTTTGTGAGATAGAAGATGCCCTGGACGGGTCCTCGGAGCCTGTCGGCTAGAGGCTGCAGTTCCATCACCACATCAGCCTTCGTCTCCCTCGCCCAGGCCTCGACTAATTCGGAGTAGGTCGTGGCAGATTTCGTAGGCTCAAGTTTCACTTCCGTAGCGAGACTCTCGGACCGCAAAGCTGATTCCGTATCTCGCTTCGCACTTTCAAAGAAGGACTTGGCTTCTTCTCCCAGTCGAAGTCCCCACCTCTGCGATTCAGGCCCCAGGAGTTGGGCGGCAAGAGATTGATTTCTCTTCGTGACGATCGAGGGGATAGTCGTGGTGAGCGATGGGCCGAGAGGATACGTGAGTCCATTGGAATGCCCGAAAATCAGATCCAGCGAGAATTGAATTCGGTCTGGTTCGCGAGCCGCATTCCACACCGATACGATTTGTTTGCCATCGCTTTGGTCGAGTGGATAGCCATCGCTGAAGGCCTTGAGCAAGAGTTCTCTATCGCGCGGACTGAGCGTCACGATCTGGGGACCCAGTGTAAAACTGGCCAGCAGTTTGGGGCTGTTCGCCAAGTATGCGTTCAAGAGATGCAGGGCAGCGGAGGACCGCTTGTCGTCCATGGCCTGCGCCGCAATCGATTGAGCCACGAGTCGATCCCGTCGATCCATTAGGCTCTGGGAAGGATTCAGAGCGATACTCAGCTCCTCATTTGCCTCATCCAATTCGGACCCAGTGAGAGTAACCGCTTGCCGAAGGTCTTCTTGGTTGAGCGACTGATATTGGACCAGATTCTCATAAACGCTTCGAGAAAGCTTTTGAAACCTTGCGATGAGCTGTCCATTAACGCCCGCTCTCCACTGCTTCTCCCTTGCGGCAGTCGTGTCATCTGGCGTTAAGACCCCCCCATGGTCAGATTGGGGCTTTACTTTGACATCCAACGATTTCTCAAGGAGTTCGATCGCTTCTGAACGCGGCCGGTCTCGTAGAGAAACAAGCGCGGCACGGAGCTTGAGTGGAACCCCCGAAGTGATCGTGAATTCAGATGTGCTCAGCCGTCTCGCGATTTCTTCGAACGTATAGATGCCAACCGGAAAACTCACCGTGGAATCGTTCCGAAGAGGGCGATCCTTAGTCTCCAATGGGGCGAACAAGATGAAAGGCAAAACTAACGTTGCTAACACGAGATCCTCACGGTTGCCCTGCCAATGGCTGGCAGGGCAAGGAGATGGCTACCCAAAGATAGCGGTTGAGAGATGGGCAAGTCGATTGAGCAGACTTGCGAACGTTCCTGCCGGCACCCCTGGGTCTGGAGCCGGTTCAGCGGGGGTTGGCCGCCGAGTACACGCCGTCGTGCCGCTCTTTGAACTACAGTTGTCTCCCGACGTACAGGCGGTATTGGACGTACACTGCCCCGTTGTACAGAGAGAACCCACAACGATGTTCGTACAGGTTTGTCCTCCCTTGGTGCAATAAGTGCCGGTCGTGCACTGGTCGCCGCTCGTACACGCGCCGCTCGTGCAGACTTTGTCTTTCGTACAGCCTGGACCGCCACCGTTGGATGCGGTGCAGTTTGTGCCCGAGGTGCAGCCTGAGTCCGTTCCACCTGTACACTTTTGACCTGCCGTACACACGTTGGATGTTCCGCTTGTGCATGCCGTGCCAAGCGTACAGGCATCGCCATTAGTACACTTGCTGCCTGCCGTACAGGAAGACCCATCTCCGCCGGTGCAGTAGATACCCGTGGTGCACTGACCGCCGTTCGTGCAGTAATTACCAGCAGTACAGTTAGAATCAGAAGTGCAAGCGCCGTCCGTGCAAGCGCTGTTGGTGCAATTAGTTTGGTTTGTACAGTTGATCACGGATGTGCAATCGCTTCCGGTCGAACTGTGAACGACAGGCGGGGCCTCGATCTCCGCATAGACGATGTCGTTCCACGAATCAACGACGTTGGATACGCCCTCAGCCATGCCCGCTGAGGACAGGTGAGCGATGTGGCGCTGAACAGGTAGGTCTTGGCTAGTCGTCCCGGCAAATGAACACGCCGTTAGAACAAGCGATGTCAGACAAAAGAGCATCCGCTTCATACGGAATTCCCTCCACCAAATATTTGAAGCCCGAGCAGTAAGGTCCCCGGGCGACAACCCTACTATATGGCAACTCTGTTTCACATACAAGGAAATGAAACATAAAAGTAATGCGTTATTTAGTCTCTTAGGTCACTAAAGCGCTTAACTTTGCTCTAAGTATCTAGCAAACCTATGATCGATCATCACTTTTGTCAACATGAGCCAAATGGGGTTCTTCTGCCAAGCGAAGATCAATGTCGACAACTGTGACAGACGCTCAAGCATTGACGGGGATTGACTCGTTCCGCTGGGATCGACAGGTGGGGGATCAACCGGCGTTAAACGAGGGTCACAAGCAGTGCGGCCACTCTTCGAGCTACAGTTGGTACCCGACGTACAGGTTGCCCCTGACGTGCATTGCCCGGTGGTGCACAGAGATCCCGCGACAATGTTGGTACAAGTCTGACCCCTTCGTATAGTTTTCGCCCGACGTACAAACCCCCGTGGAAGACAAGGTGCATGTCTTTCCGCTCGTACAGCCAGCACCACTGGTGCAACTGCTTCCCGCCGTGCAGGAAGAGCCATCACCGCCCGTGCAAAACGTTCCGGAGGTGGCCCGGAATGGTCTGGTGGAATCCGCTTGAAAACGTACAAGAGAAGAAGTGGCGCCCCCGACACGACTCGAACGTGCGACCCACTGCTTAGAAGGCAGTTGCTCTATCCACTGAGCTACAGGGGCGTGATCTCTATTATATTCGGCACAAGATGGCCTTAGGCGGACTCAAGGGTCAGGAGGGAGACTTCCGGGGGGCAGAGAAAGCGGCTGGGGGGGCCAGTGGTGCCGATACCCCTAGACACATAAAGTGGAACCGGCGTCTCCTCAAAGAATCCCGAAACGTACTTGCGACCGTTCTTGGAGTGCATGGGAGTAAATCCGCCAGGAAAACGGAACTGTCCGCCGTGGCTGTGGCCGCTGAGCATGAGGTCGGCGCTGAAGGGGAGTGAATCCACCATGTCTGGCTCGTGCCAGAGAACGATGGCCGGGCCCTCTTCGGTCCCCCTAACGGCTTCATAAGGGTCGGACATCCCCGCATTGGCAGAGTCGATCCCGATCCATTCAATTCCGGCATGTCGCCAGGACTCGTTGCGAAGGAATCGGATATTGAGCGCATCCATTACGGGACGCATTCGCTCGGCAACGCCACACCAATACTCACGATTTCCAGGAATCGCGACGACGTTTCCGTTCATCAGGAGCAAGGGCTCAAGAACCTCGGCAAGCATGTCTTCGCTGCCTTCTTGCCAATAGGCAACCAGATCACCCCCTAAGACGACCATGTCGGGCTCTTGATCCAAGGCCATGGCGATAGCTTGTTTGGCCAATTCGATGGAGTAGTGATCTTTGAGGTGGAGGTCTGTGACCAAGGCGATCGTGAAGCCATCGAGAGACTTTTTCCAACCGGGCAGCTTCAGGCGACGACGCTCCAGAACCAGGTGGTTTGATTCGTAGAGGACGCCATATGTCAACATGGCGGCGCCAGCTCCCGCGAGCAAAAATGCCCAGTTCCTTAACTTCATATCCTTGTTATGACCCGCGGAGGGTCAGGAGAGTTGCCTCCGGAGGGCAAAAGAGGCGCCAATTGGGGCCGGTAGTACCGACTCCGCGCGAGACGTAGAGCGGAACCTTGGCATCTGGATAGAACCCCGCGATGTATTTCTTGGCGCCTCGAGGAGTGTGAACGGAGATACCTCCCGGCATACAGATTTGGCCCCCGTGACTATGACCGCTGATCTGAAGACTGAGGTCCGTACTCACGTCCTTGACGCTGTCTGGCTCATGAAAGAGGGCGATGGTGGATTTAGGTTTCTTGGCCTCCGCGATGAGTTCAGGGCGCGCTTTATAGGCGATGTCATCGTCGATACCGGCGATAGCCACGCCATTCAAGTCGACCACTTCGTTTCGCAGGAGACGTAGATTGGCGCTGGTGATAGCTTGCGTGACCAAGTCGAAGTATCCGACCCAATAGTCGTGGTTTCCGAGAGTGGCGAAGACGGGGCACTTCACTTGATCCAAGTATCGGAGTGCGGTGCGCACGTTTTCGAGATTCTGGGGAGCAGCGGAAGTAAGAAAATCCCCCACGATCACAAAGACGTCAGGCTGGAGCGCGGCGAGTTGGGAGATGGCCCACTGAGTCCTGAGGACGGCTTCGGGGTAATCCAAGTGAAGGTCAGTGATCACCGCGACCTTGAACCCGTCAGCGTCCCATCTGGGAAGCTTCAGTTCCTTTTGTTCAAGGCGCACCTTGCTGCTAGTGAGGTCGCCGTAGGCGAAGGTCCCTATAGCGCCGACCGCGCCAAGTCCCGCAGATTTCAAGAACCGTCTGCGGGATATTTGGCGCTCTGGAGTCATGGTCTACACCTGTTTCAACCTTCGCTCAACGGGAGACGTTCCCGGTCCTAGAGAACGGCCTCCATGACCTGCTGAGCAATCTGCGGACTCCCAAACGGCGGCATAAGATACAGTCCCTGGGCACACTTTCGAATGGCTTGAGAGAGACGCTGGGCCTCTTCGATTCCGACGGCGAGAGCCGATTCATCGTCTTCCGCATCAGCCATTCGTTGGCGAAGCCAATCGGGTATTTCGACTCCCGGGACCTCGTTATGCATGAACTCGGCGTGACGTTGGCTCTTGAGCGGAAGGACTCCAACAAAGACGGGCACTCCCAAGCCAAAGCAGGTCTCGGCGGCTTGTTCGGCGATCTTCGCATCGAACACCGGTTGCGTGTAAACGACATGCGCCCCGGCGTCCACCTTGCGCTTCAGTCGGTCAAGCTCAAGCTCCGTATCCATGGCCAAGGGGTTGTAGGCACAAGCGATGGTGAAGGCGCATTTGACGCCGACGCTGTAGCCCGCCAAGTCGATACCCTCATTGAAGCGCGAGAGGATTCTCACTAGACCGATGGCATCGATATCAAAGACGCTGGTGGCGCTGGGGTAATCGCCAATATTCGCCGGGTCTCCGGTTACGGCAAGAATGTTTCGCACACCGATAGCGTGGCATCCCAAAAGATCGGCCTGGATCGCCAGGAGATTGCGGTCGCGACAGGAGAAGTGCATAGTGGCTTCAATTCCCACCTTGCTTTGAATGAGCGACGCGACCGAGGACGGATTCATGCGAAGGCGTGCTCGAGCACCATCAGAAATGTTGATCACGTCTGCGCCGGAGATCTTGAGTGACTTGCACGCACTCAGCAGTTTGTCGATCTTCAGGCCCCGAGGTACGTCCATCTCAACAGCAACCACAAACTTGTGACCAAGTTTCTGTGCGAGTTCGCTGGGTTCGGAGTTGGGGAGGGGAGCTTTTTCTTTAGCGGTCGTGCTGACAGACGTTCGGGCCTTGGCTTTAACGCCTTTGGCACTCACAAGAGTTCTTAACGCCCTAATGTGAGCGGGCGTGGTACCACAACAGCCGCCGATGATCTTTGCCCCCTCTTCCACTAAGCGAAGCGCCGCTTTGGCGAAGTACTCCGGCTGGGTGTCATAGGTGACTTGCCCCTTCACCAACTGCGGCATGCCCGGGGTTGGGAAGGCGAGGATGGGGAGATCCGTCGTCTCGGCAATCATGCGGACGAGGTCCAGCATGCGTTGGGGACCTACGATGCAGTTCGCGCCCACCGCCACTACGCCGAGGTCATTCATTTGAGACGTGCAGCGGACAGGAAGGCCCTCGGCCAGCATTTCGCCATCTTCGATGTACGCCTTGCTGACGATGATGGGGAGCTGACTGACTTCGTGGATCGCCTCGACCGCGATGATCAACTCATCCATGTCGATGTAGGTCTCGAGGATAAATCCGTCTACACCGCCTTCTTCAAGCGCCAACGCTTGTTCTTTGACGGCAGCCGTTACTTGATCGGCGGTGATGTGGCCAA
>MKRX01000006.1:879675-893337 GCA_001898035.1 Armatimonadetes bacterium 55-13 | reverse complement strand
GGCCCCGAGAAAGATTCGATCTGGTCCCGCCGCTTCACGCGCCAACTTCGCGCCGCTAAGATTGAGGTCGCGGATGCTATAGCCACGGCCTTCCAGTCGAATAGCATTCGCCTGGAACGTATTGGTTTCTACGAAATCCGCGCCGGCTTCGAAGTAATCCTGGTGCACACGCCGGACAAGCTCCGGCGCAAGTAGATTCGCCAAATCGTAAGGTTGGTTGGTGAATCCGTGCGCAGCCAGACAGGTGCCATTGGCACCGTCACCGATTAGAATCTCGGACTCTAGTGCCCGTAGGAGTCGCACAAAGGAGAGTCTACCAGGCTCAAACTTAGCGTTCTTTGAGCTTGGCGAGGACGTTTCGTTGAATATCGAAGGCTGTTGCGCGCAATGCACGAACCGCCTCAGATTCTTCGGCATTTAGCTCATATCTCGGTTTGTTTAGATTGAGCGGAGACATGAGGTGACCCGGTTCTGTGCAATCGTTGAGCCCGAAAACATGTCCAAATTCATGAGTGACGATGTTTCGAAGGTGGGCAAGCGACATGGGACGACCGTTTGGCTGCTGATAGCGTGCGAAGATCGTTGCTGAAAACTGGGCGGTAGCCACTCCATTGGCGCGGGCAGACACGTAGCGGCTGTTTTGGCAGTAGCCCCCTACTTCCACGCCTTGCAGTTGCACCGTTCGCTGGAAGACCACTTTGATATCGGCAAGACTGGGATCTTCGACTTGGGTGAGCGTGTTCGGATTGTCGACCGTCTGATTCCAAAATTCAAGGGCCTTGGTCGCTGCCGTTCGGCAGTCTTCAACTTGGTTTGCAGGTGTGCCGGAAAGGTCGAAATAGACCTTTAGCCCTTCATCATGTAAGATGACGCGGGTGTGGGCTAAGGCGATTGAAAGCTGACCTGCTTCCATGGCCAGCCGAGCTCGTTCGAGATGTTGGTTTACTTCTGGAAGGTAGTCGTCCGCCCGCAGCGTCGCCATTCCCATCGTGGGTAAAAGCAGACATGCGGCCAAGACGGTCTTACCGATCGTTGACCTGCTCAATAGGGATCTCCCGAAGGAGACGCCAGAAACTACCCTGCCCTGTAATCCATCCCTCACACAGGGGGCGTTCCATGCTCGTCGTCCTTATTACCTAGCATTGGCACCAGTTCGACACGGCATGAGGGGAAGTTTTGCGAAAACTCGCACAGGTAATTTTACTTGCTGTATTGTACGTTATTCTTGAGAAACCTGAAAGAGAAACTTCAAGAATGCCTGTAACGTTTTGCAGGATTTGGCGAAATAGGTGGGCAACTGTATTTAAGGCTCAGGAGGCTTTCCAACGATGGACAAAGTTCGAATTGGATTGATTGGTTGTGGCGGGTTTCAACGATATCGCGTAGGAAACCTGCTCAAGGTGAAAGATGCGCAGATTGTGGCGCTCGCAGATACATCGGACGATCAGATTGCGGCCATGCGAAACGCCCACGCGGCGACAGCCGACTTACCTGCTTACCATGACTACAAGGACATGGTGGCGGAAGGTGGATTGGACGCCGTAATGATTGCAACGCCGCACACTCAGCACGTCGATCAGATCCTGTTCTGCCTGGAGCATGGACTGCACACCTTGTGCGAGAAGCCGCTGGTCACGAGCGTAACCGACGCCCACCGCGTCATTGCTGCCCGAGACAAGGCCCAGAAGCAGGCGATGGTGTCTTATCAGCGGCACTTCCAGGCCGAGTTCCGATACATCCGCGAGAAGATTCGTTCCGGCGAAGCGGGTGAGGTGACCTATATTGCCGCCTTGCAGTGCCAGGGTTGGAAGAAGGGGACCAAGGGGACTTGGCGCCAGGAAATGTCGCTTAGTGGCGGCGGTCAGTTGAATGACTCTGGAAGCCATTTGGTGGACATCATGCTGTGGTCGACTCTGCTTCAGGCAGAGAGCGTCTCGGCGAAGATCGACCATCGTGGTACTGAAGTCGATATCGATTCCGCGCTTTCCATTCGATTCAGAAATGGCGCCTTGGGCACCATCACCGTGGTGGGCGATGCGCCGAAGTGGCATGAGGACATCACGATCTGGTGCGAGAACATGATGTTCGCCATTCGTCAGGATCAGGGACTCACCGTGACTTACGCGGACGGCAGTCGATTCAAGGCGGAGAATCTGATCGGCGGTTCGACGGCGGATCAGAACTTTGTCGATGCCATCTTGGGAAAGGCGGCGTTGGAGTCGCCGCTGGAGTGCGGACTCGAGGTGATTCGACTGACGGAAGCGGCTTGGAAGTCCGCGGAGAATGGCGGTAACTCGGTCGCCGTCGATTCTTTGGGCTAACGCTCCTTTTCTGCTCCGGGGTCGAATAACATATACACATGTCTATCGTTTTGACCCCGGCACAGGCTCGGTCAATGATGTTGCGTCGGCATGGACTGATCGAGCCGTATGCCACTCCCTTGGAAGCGATGGGCGCGGTGTTTGCCGTTCAGACTCAGTACGCGGCGAGCTTGCCGATGGCATTGGCGGTTCGAACCCATGGGCTCAAAGCCGGTTGGCACAAGAAGCTTGCGCAGAATGATCTGGTTAAGTCTTGGACGCTTCGCCACACCCTCCATGCGCAGAGCGCGAGCGATCACGACCTGTTCTTGGCGGCGGCGGGCCAGCGGATGTTTGACCGGTACGTCCAGTTCATGACGCGGAGCGGCGCCCTTGATGAGAAGACCCTCCGTGAGATGATGGACGGGATTCTGGTGGCGCTTGAGCGGGGTCCACTTACGCGACCGGAGATTCACGAGCACGTTCCCGCTTGGAAGGAGATTTCCTGGACGGGTTGGGGGGCGGATGTGATGGGGTTGGCTTACTTGGGCAAGGTGAAACTGCTCATCACCGATGGCGGTCCTACCCAGTTCGCCCTGCACACGGCCGAAGCCGAACTTGAGCGGGAAGAGGCGACGCAGGAACTGGTGCGGCGTTACTTCTCCAACTACGGCCCGGCGACCTATGCGGACTTTAATTATTGGACGGGATTGCCCGCCGGGCTCACCAAGGCCGCGTTCGAAGCGGTAAAGCCTGAACTGACACCGGTGGAGATCGAGGGAATAAAGGGACAGCGTTGGGTGTATCGCCCCGAGGTGACCGAGGACGTTCCCAAGGTGAAGCTGCTGGCGAAATTCGACCCTCTGACCATGGGGCATAAGGATAAATCGCTCTTCTTGCCCGAGAAGTACCGAACGCAGGTGATTCGGATCGCGGGACAGATTGAGGCGGCAGTGCTGATCAACGGGCAGATGGCGGGCACCTGGCGGCTCACTCGAAAAGGAAAGGGGGGTGAGATTACGGTGGAGCCATTTACCAAGATTGCCAAGGCGCGATTCCCGGCCATCGAACGTGAGGCCCGTCGGGTCGGTAAAGCACTGGGACTCAACCCAATTGGCGTGAAGACCGTATCTCTTGATTGATGTCGAATTGTGTGTCCCCGAGTTGCCGAAAGGAGGTCGATTCCAGTTGGGATTTCTGCCCCTATTGCGGGTCGGATAATCGGCCCCCAGCTACGCGGCAACGAGTGGGGGCTCACGTTCATCAATATCTCCACCAGTCTGGTTGCTGTATGAAGTGTGGTAAGCCTCATCGCAACCGGCCAATAGTAAGAGCGGCCGACCTTGAGGAACGCTTCGGGTGCTTCTGGCTCTGGTGGCTCATTAGAGCTCTGTTTTGGTGGGTATAAGCCATGCCAAATTGCATCTCAGATACTTGCCGGAGAGACATCGACCCCACGTGGGCGTTTTGTGCCTATTGTGGGCAAGACAATCGCCCCCCATCTGACCGCTACGCGGTTGGAGACCACCGGCACGTTTATGCTTGGCCACGTAAGGGCTGCTGCACTCTTTGTGGCGAACCAGCGGATGAGCCCTACCCCCTCAAGCGCGTATGGCGAATTCGGGCTGCAACAGCGTTGATTGGGTTGGGCATTGTCTTGTTGATCTTTGCGGTCATGGTTCAACTCGCGGGCCATGGAACGCATGTTCCCTTCTATGCTTGGATTGAGAGCTGGTTCCACCATCCTGTCAGGAATCGACGCGGGACCACCGAATTGGGCCACAACGTTTCTCTTTTCCTGATTCTGGGTTCAATCCTGTCGGTGGTGGCGGGGGTCCGAATGTTCATGAAGTTGCCCTTTGGGGACACCCGATTCGCTGATTCTGGCCATACGCCGGGTGGTCGAATTGGATGCTTGGGTTGGATCTTGGGACTGTGATCTCGGCGGATCAAAGCTCGACTTGAACCAATCCACCCGGCAATACGTCCTAGAAATAGTCGTGAACTTTCAATTTCTTCTGAAAGTTCAAAGATAAACAGCCATGATAAAGGTATAACTTTCCGAGCGGCAACATGGGAAACGACGCGATCTGGAAGACTGAAGGTGCAGGCAAGCGTGCCGCCGTTCAGGGCATGTTTGCTGAGATCGCTCCCACCTACGATCTCTTGAACTCGATGATGTCGCTCCGGCTACATCACCGATGGCGCGCGTTCGCGGTTCGGAAGATGGAGCTTAAGCCCGGGGATCACGCGTTGGACGTGTGCTGTGGCACTGGCGACTTCATGGTTCCGCTCAAGAAAGCTGTCGGCGAGAAGGGCAATGTTTCCGGCGTGGATTTCTGCCTGCCAATGCTGGAGCGCGCTCAAGAAAAGAAAGTGGCCGGGGGCCGTTCTTTGACTCTGGGCGACGCTTGTCAACTCCCAATCCGGAGTGAATCCTTTAACGGAGTGAGTGTGGGCTGGGGCATTCGCAATGTGCCCGATATCGATGCCGCCCACCGCGAACTGTTTCGAGTTTTGAAGAAAGGCGGACGTTTTGTCTCGCTGGATATGGCTCGGCCTCGCTTTGCGCCCTTGCGCGGGATCTCCGAGTTCGTTTTCAACACCTTGGTTCCGAAGCTGGGTTCGATTTTTGGCAAGACGCAGGCTTACACCTATCTGCCGAAGAGCACCCAGAAATTTTGGAGCCGTGATCAGCTTGCTGCCTCAATGGAGAGCGCCGGCTTTACCGACGTTGGATACAAAGATCTGATGTTCGGCAATATCTGTGTCCATTGGGGGCGCAAACCATGACCGCAACTGCACTATTCGATCTTAGTAATGGCCGCGTCCGCCCCGAGCTTTTGGCTCAGGTTGCCGACGAGGTGGCGTTTGTCGAAACCGAGCTTTCGAAGCAACTTCACTCGCAAGTTCAGATGGTGAAGGACGTCTCTCACCACACCCTGGACGCAGGTGGAAAGCGACTTCGCCCCGCCTTCGTTGCCCTTTCGGCCAAGGCAACCGGGCTGGCCTATAACGAAGAGCGGAGCCGAAAGATTGGCGCTTGCATGGAAATGATCCACATGGCGACGCTGATCCATGACGATGTGATCGATAACTCCGCGACGCGACGCGGAAAGGAAACGGCAAGCGCGGTTTACGGCAACACCGGGTCGATCCTGGCGGGCGACGTGCTTCTTGCCAAGGCGATGCGCATTCTGGCGGAGGATGGCGACCTCGCGATCATCAAGACCACCAGCGAGAGCGTGGTCGAGATGGCGGAAGGCGAGGTTCGGGAGTTGGAGACGCGTTTGAACTTCGATTTGGACATCGAAGAGCACCTGGAGATCCTTCGACTGAAGACCGCGAGTTTTATTCAGTGCTGCTGCGAAGCGGGCGGGCTGGTGGCAGGCGCAAGTCCCGAGATATGCCAAGCGTTGCGAGAATACGGGCACCACGTAGGTATGGCCTTCCAGATTGTGGACGACCTGCTGGACTACCGTGGCGACAAGGCAAAGACCGGTAAGCCGGTGGCGACGGACTTCCGAGAAGGACAGGCGACGCTTCCCCTCATCTATCTCCGCGAGAAGTTGAGTGAGCAAGAGGCATCGGTCGCACGGCAGAAATTTGGTGCGGGGGTGACCGACGACGAGATTCGAATGATCTCCGGTTGGATGGCTACTCGGGACGCCTACAAGCACGCCGAAGAGTTAGCGATTGAGCACGTGGAGAAAGCGCTGGCCGCTCTGGCGCTCTTGCCCGAGACTCCTTCTCGTGACTTGCTGGAGACCGTTGCCCACTACGTGGTTCGAAGAGAGCTGTAGTCGGTTGAAACGGTATCCACTTTACATCTTCGATCTAGACGGCACCCTCTTTCGCGGCAACGAGCCGATTGATGGCGCGGCGGACGCGGTGGCGCGATTGCGTGCCGACGGCTCTCAGATCCGGTTTCTGACCAATAACTCAAGCCAAACGCGAGACACCTACGTTGCCAAACTCCGGCGGTTGGGGTTTGAAGCGCATCCCGAAGAGGTCTACTCCTCAGCAATTGGGACGGCGGCTTGGTTGCGTGAGAACGAAATTGCCTCCGCGTTTGTGGTGGGCGAACCGGGCCTTGCAGCTACTTTGGAAGAAGCTGGAATCGCTGTGACCTCTGAGTCACCGGCATCAGTTGTAGTGGGAATCTGTAAGTCCTTCACCTACGATCTACTCAATCAAGCGATGCAGCACATTCGGACGGGGGCTCGCTTTGTGGCGACGAACGCCGATCCAACCTATCCAATGGAGGGAGGGCAGTTTATTCCGGGCGCGGGAAGCATTGTCGCCTCGGTGCGTACCTGCGGGGAGACCGAGCCGACGATCATCGGTAAGCCTAATCCCTACTTGGTCGAACTGATTTTGCGAGACGCTAGAGTTGCGGCCCCCGATGCCTTAGTGGTGGGCGACCGCATGGACACGGATATCGACGCAGGGCGTCGAGCGGGATGTCCGACTCTGCTAGTGCTGACGGGAGCGGCTACGGTCGCGCCAGAGGGCCAGGATTGGCTGGCCAGTGTGGCCGAGCTCTAGTCATCATCTCCTTTTTGCCAGTCCAAATTGCCGTGCAGCTCACCGGCGTACACGTTTTTGTACTTCTGGGCATTCTTGGCAAGCGGGTGATTGGGATAGTCACGGATCAGTCGTTTCAATCGGTGAACTGAAACGATCAAGAGCGTTCCCATTCTTTTGTGCCATCTGGTATTCAATTCAGCCAGTTTTTGGGCGGATGTGGCCGGTTTTTCACGAAAGTCGCTTCATAGAGGGCCCGCAAATACGACGGGTCAATCCCAAGTTCGATTCAACCCGACGCCTGATTGTATTAGTCACCCCATGCCTAGTACTGACAAGACGAGTTAAAACGTTATCTTCCATCCTCTTTTTGCCAATACAACGCATTCTGAAGGTCGGCTACAAAGACGCCCTTGTATTTCCGGGCTGCCTTCGTTAGTTTGTGGTCCGGAAATTCTCGCGTTAATCGGTCTAATCGATTGATTGCTATCTTAAGCAAGAGTGGTCCACGATCTCGCCAGATTGTATTGAAATTAGAGAGCCGGCTTGCTGCTAATGCGGCGGTGTACAGTGCCTCTGGGACAACTTTTGCATGCGGGTATTTCTTGACCAACTCATCGCAAAGGCGAAGGGAGTGTGCAAGACATTCGTGTTCGGCAAGATGTTTCGCAAGCGCTCTTTCATCCGATTGATCATTGACACTCTTTGACCAGAAGATTCCTAGAATCATTGATCGATCTCCTTGCCATAGCCCCATGCTGTAGAACATGAGGTTTCGACGATGATAAATGTAGGCTGCTTTGGTGTAGATGGCTTGAGCGCGAGCCTCGGGAGTAGTCCCCTGCAATGACTTTCGAGTCAATTCTTCGAGCTCGTTGACGACTTGAATTGGGTCCACTCTCTTGGGAGCTTCTTCATCTCCGATCGAGCCATCTGAGACAAGTTCTTTGCGGTTGGCCTCAAGCATCCCTGAGTTCAAACGATCATGTTTAGATAGTCGGAGGAAGCAACGCCGAGCCTCCGAATAACGTTCCTGCCGAAGAAGGCGAAGTCCTAAAGTGTAAATCAGCACCTTCTTTGATGGCGTGGCCCTTCTGGAAAACGGGGCGAAGCGCTCCACTTGTGCCTCGTCAGTAAAGTGGCCGACGCCAATAAGTCGGCTTAGCTGCTCTGGCGTCATTTTTGCGTCCACCAAATAGGCCAGATCAAAGGGATAGCGAAGATCCTGATAGAGAATGGCGGCTTTGACGATGTCCCCATGACGTTCTTCAAGCAAAGCCAGGCTCTCTTGAGCCGACTGTTTTAGGTAAGTAGGGGGATTAGCCCTAATCAGGCTCCGATACTCGCGGATCGATTTCTGATAAAGTCCTTGCCGAGCGTAGGAAGCGGCAAGGGCATATCTTGCCCGCAGTCTTTCTTCAGATCGAGAAGGGAGTGAATTGATCGCGCGACTGGCTAGTCTCGCGCAAGACGCATATCTGGCCACGTTGTAATTCAACTGCGCGAGTCGACTGAGCAACTTCCCTGGCACATCTCGCAATTTGGCTAGTGAACTCTCGCAGAAGGCAAGTAGGTTCTGCTCTTGAGCAGGACTCAGGCGAGTGAATTCGATTCGGAATGCGATGTAAGTGTAAAGGAGGATTGGATCTTGTCGAAGCTCTCTTTGAACGAATTGGGATTCTCTTGGCTTTAGCGCTGGAAAAGCCGCTTGCAGAACGCTTGCCGACTGCACTTGTAGGGCTGGCGAAGCATTAAGCGACCGTTGCCGCAAGAGCCAGAGCACGGCTTTGTCAGTTCTCCCTGCCTTCGCGCAGAGTGTAAAGATGGAGTCATAGGCATGCCAGCGTTCATTCTCGGAAGATGCATCCCTCGCCTGTCGCAGATAGCAATCCAGGGCTTTGCCTGTTCGATTTGAAAGAAGCTCAATGCGACCTAGCCAGCCTAACGCGTTGAAACGGAACCTCGTCTTTGGGTACCGGGCAAGCAGTCTCTCTATCCAGCCTCTTGCTTCCGCGAGTTGTCCGGCGGTGGGATTTTCGTCGCGCAGCTCAGTGAGCATCATCCGAATCGCCATGATCATCGCGGACTCGGCTCGTGGGCTCTCGTTGTATTTCTGAGCGTATTGCCAATATCTTCTCGCTAGTGCAGGTCCCGCCACAGAGGACTTGACCTCCACGGCAAAATAGTCGATGAAGGGAGTCAGTCGAGAATCTACAGTTGAACCCAATAAGCTGTTTAGCAAATGCTGTCGGCTGAGTTCCTGGCGATAAATTCCTTGATATCGAACTCGCAGATAACCTTGAAGCCCAGCAACGTTTCGAAATCCCAAAGCATTGAACAATTCCCGGCGCTCTTGGACAAGCGCAGGTTCGGCGTCTGACAATTCGTATGCCCTCAACGCTCGGCGAAACTCACCTTGAACCTCAAAGTTTCGCGCTCTTGCCCGGTTATATTTTCGTTGCTGTTTCTGATCTTCGCTGCTCGCTCCGTAAGCTGTTCCGCCCCTCCGAAGCTCATCGTTTGAGTTAGGCGGCATGATTGCCTGCGGAACCCGGCCAAAGTCAACCTTAATTGGCTTCATCCATCGATTGGGGCCATAGAAATGTACGGAATCTACAAGTTCGCCGTAGCACGCCCATACGACGGAAGCAAGAGTCGTGGCGCCGATCACGGCGGCGAAAGAGAGGGCTCGGCGGCGGTTGAGATTTTTCACGAAAGTTGCTTCTTAGGGGACCCGCAAATACGACGGACCAATCCCAAGTTCGTTTCAACCCGACGCTTGGTCGCATTATTCACCCTCTATGGACTTGTGACAAGAGGATTTTTAACTATTCGAAGAGCCCGGGATTTTCGGGGCGTTTGGGTGGGGTGAGGCCGAGGTGGCGGTAAGCGTGATCGGTCACGGCGCGACCGCGGGGGGTGCGCTGGATAAACCCTTGCTGGAGCAGATAGGGTTCGTACACATCCTCAATCGTGGTGGAGTCTTCACCAGTCGTTGCGGCGAGGGTCTCTAGGCCAACGGGGCCGCCCTTGTACTTGTCGATCATGGATCGGAGCAACATGCGGTCAACCCGATCGAGACCAAAATGATCGACTTCCAGCGCGGTACAGGCCTTGGCAACAATTGGCTGATTGATGGAGGCAAGCCCATCGACTTGGGCGAAATCTCGGACACGGCGGAGGAGGCGATTCGCGATTCGGGGCGTGCCCCGAGAGCGTTTCGCGATCTCTTCCGCCCCGTCAGGATCGATGCGGTAGCCGAGGATTTGGGCGGAGCGCTCGATGATCCGGAAGAGGGCGTCGCCGTCGTAAAACTGGAAGTGCGAGATGATGCCGAAGCGGTCTCGGAGCGGACCGGTGAGGAGCCCTTGTCGAGTAGTCGCGCCGATGACTGTGAAGCGCGGCACGTCAAGTCGAATCGACCGGGCGGCAGGTCCCTTGCCGATCATGATGTCCACCTTACAGTCTTCCATCGCCGGGTAGAGGATTTCCTCGACGGGGCGGCTTAGGCGGTGGATTTCGTCGATGAACAGGACGGAGCCCGGATCGAGATTCGTGAGGATGCCGACGAGGTCACCGGGACGCTCAATGGCGGGTCCAGAGGTGACGTGGATCGTGGCTCCCATCTCGATGGCGACAATGTGGGCGAGGGTGGTTTTGCCGAGTCCTGGCGGGCCGTAGAGCAGGAGGTGGTCAAGGGCTTCTTCGCGTTGGCGAGCGGCCTTAAGAAAGACTTCCAAGTTTGCCTTGAGCTGATCCTGACCGACGAATTCGGCGAGGCGCTTCGGGCGAAGGGAAAGCTCGACGGAATACTCGCCGGGAAGCTGATCAGTGGTGAGGTCGTTGTCGCGGTTCATTTCTTCAGCAGCCTGAGGGCGTGGCGGAGTTGGTCTTCGACGGCATCGGCCTCTTCACGGGCCTTTTCGGCGGCCGATTCGGCCTCGTTCCGGCGATAACCAAGGGCGAGAAGGGCGTCCACCAGTTCATCGGCGGGCGCTTGCTTCGCGGTTACCGATGCGGCGGCGGTTACCTTTCGTTGGAACTGCTCCTCGCCAATCTTCTCTTTGAGTTCCAGGATGATGCGCTCGGCAAGCCGGGCGCCGACGCCGGATGCCCGGGTAAGGACCTTGGCGTCTTGACTCAAGATTGCTCCGGCAACGGCGTCCTCTCCCACCATTCCGATGAGAGAAAGTCCGACTTTGGGGCCGCAGCCTTTGACCGTCATGAGCAGATCGAAGAGGCGGCGCTGGAAGACCTCCAGAAAGCCGTAGAGAGAAACTCCGTCTTCTCGGAAGATCTGCCGGATCAGAAGAGTTACTTCGTCGCCCTTGGCGGGCATTTGCATCAGGACGGAATCGGGGACGAGGACTTCGTAACCCACGCCTGCGCAATCGACGAGCACGAGGCTGCCCTCCGTTTCCACCAGTTCGCCCCGCAGTCGTCCGATCATACGCTTAAGTTACCCTGTGTCTACGTAATTCGACGTTGAGAAGGAACTCAAAGGATTCGCGGCGAATAGAAAGATCGCATGGCGACGAGCGACGACCTGCTCCCCGCAGAAAGCGCACCGGAGCCGCCCCCACCTATCGAGGCGAAGTTCGAAGATGGCTTCACCGTCAAATCGATGATCGGGGCGGTTTTCATTGCGCTGTTTATGCTGCCTGGCGGCCTCTACCTTGGACTGGTGGCTGGTCAGGGAGTGGGGGACGCGGCGGAGTGGGTGACCATCGTGCTCTTCGCCGAGATCGCTCGACGAAGTTTCCAGCCGCTTCGGAAGCAAGAGATCTACATCCTCTTCTACATCGCCTCCTCTTTGACCTCGGTCATCGCCCTAGAGAAGGGGTTGGGAGGTGGGCCATTTGCCAATCTCATCTGGAACGCGTACTTTGCCACGTCGCCCGCGGCGGCGCCTTTTGCAAGTCAGATTCCAACTTGGGCAGTGCCGCATGGAGATAGCGCGGCGATCCTCCAACGTGAACTTTGGCACCACGATTGGTGGGTGCCGATCGGAATCCTTGTCCTGACCGAGCTTTGTAATCGCATTGGCTGGATGGGCATGGGTTATGCGCTTTTTCGAGTGACGAGCGATGTCGAAAAACTCCCGTTTCCCTATGCGCCCGTGGCGGCGAGTGGAGCGACGGCACTCTCGGAGGCGGGCAGCGAGAGCTGGCGGTGGACCATCTTCTCTACCGGTACGGTCGTGGGACTTCTCTTCGGTTTGGTGTACGTCGGACTGCCGGTGATCACGGGAACGATCTTTGGTAAACCTCTGGAGATATTTCCCATTCCCTTCAAGGACTACACCTCATCTCTTCAGACGGTCCTGCCTGCGGCGGTCGTGGGCATCTCCTTTAGCCTTGGAAATGTTTTGATGGGCTTTGTGCTGCCCTTCGAGATCGTGGCGGGAGCATGCGCGGCCAGCGTGTTTGCGATGATTGTGATGAACCCCATCTTGTATAAGGCGGGGATGCTGCCACATTACAAGTTAGGAAGCGACGCGCTCATCACGAAGGTGGCGGCGGACATGGATTTCTGGCTCTCCGTGGGAATCGGAGTCAATATTGCCATCGCGATCATTGGGTTTGGGCTGGTATTCAAGGCGCTCGCGGAGGCGAAGCGATACAAGCGTGAACGTCAGATTGCGATATCGCCACCACCGGGCAGAGGCGATGTGCCGGTGAAACTGGCGCTATTGGCCTGGTTTTTCTCCGTCGTCGTGCTCGTTCTCGTATGCCACCACTTCGTGCCCAAGTTCCCCGTTTGGATACTGCTGTTCTTCGGATTCTTTTGGAGCCCGCTTAACAGTTACATTTCGGCGCGGATGATCGGCTTGACGGGTCGAGGAGTGGGCTTCCCTTACCTGAAGGAGGCCAGCGTGGTGGCGTCCGGATACCAGCGCATCGACGTGTGGTATGCCCCCATCCCGTTGGCCGATCATGGATGGGCGGCTCAGCGGTTTCGGGAGGTTGAGCTTACGGGCACCAAGTTCACCAGCATTCTCAAGGCGGAAGCCTTCATGTTTCCGGTGGTAATCCTGGCGAGCTTCTTTTTCTGGGCGTTCTTCTGGAACGCAAATCCGGTGCCTAGCGGACAGTTTCCGTATATCCAAACCTACTGGCCCCCCCAGGCGACGATGCAGTCGGTGATTATGCGAATCAACGACCCGGCGGCTCACGGTGAGAACTGGTTTGCGCAGGCCATCAAGCCTTCGTACATTGGGATTGGAGCCGTGAGTGGATTGACTCTCTATGGCGCGTTCGCCGTTTTACGCATCCCGCTCTTGGCGTTTTACGGGTTTGCAGGCGGGTTAGGTCTTTTCCCCGCAAATACCATCCCTCAGTTCCTGGGGGCAATTTTGGGGCGGCGTTATTTTGCCAAGCGGTACGGCAAGGAGAACTGGGCTCGATACGCTCCGGTGCTCTTCGCAGGGTTTGCCTGCGGGACAGGATTGATTTCTATGACCTGCATCGCGGTTGCGCTGATTGGAAAGGCGGTCGCGAAGCTGCCCTACTAAGGAATGACCGGTTTCGCTTCGAGCCGGAACTCCAGTCGAACCTCGTAAGCTCGGGGCCAGGGGAGGAAAATTTTGACGTCCGTCAAGCCGGAAACTTCATATTGTTGGGTGCCCGCATAGAACTTGCGGCCAAGGAATTCCTCATTGAAATAACGGTCGAGATGCGTTCGCAGATCGTGAGCCACGAAGTCGTTGATTTCATCAAACGCCTCGCCGTAGGTCTCCTCTCGACTTGCGCGCGGACTGGCGTCGATGAGCGCATAAGCCTGAGGACGCGTGATCTTGTGGTAGGCATAGTCGTTGACAAACCTATGGAGCAGA
>MKRX01000006.1:514149-879652 GCA_001898035.1 Armatimonadetes bacterium 55-13 | reverse complement strand
CGGGAAAGCAGGTAGACGTTGGCGGCTGGAATAGCCGTTCCGAGGCTGTTCCCCGCCGTATTCCACCCGGCAAAACTGAGCAGTTTGAACATTCGATCCTGTTGATTCAGGGTCTCGAAGAGTTCAGCATCCGACGTACCGTCTTTGCCAATGTTGATGTCAGCAACGGCAACGGGGAAACCTTGATCGATCTCTTGGGTCAGCGCGCGTTGGAAAAGCGCGAATGGTCCGGGACGACGCTCGGGGACGTTTACGTAAAGCGTGTAGTCGAAGTTCTCATCCCCCACAGCGATCTGCGCACCACTCGCCAGAATCTGATCTTTGATGCCCGTCTGGATCTGTTTCGACTCGTAATTGGCGATCTTAGTCTTCTGTGCGTCGTCCGAATAAACGATGCGAAGCTTGGGAATCCATCCGGTGGCCCTGAGCAGGGCGCGACTGAGCAGCACGTTGCCCAACTGATCGATTCCTTCGCAAAAGTAGATGCTTCCCGATACGTAGAGGTTTGCAGCCAGTTTCTTTAGCCTTTCCGTTTCTGCGACATGAGGCCCGTAGGGCTTGGCATCATCCTGGCCGAATACAAGGTAGTCAAATTGCCGACGGGCAATGGTCTTCACCAGTTCGCGCATGAACTCCACGTTGCGGGCCCGAGCGTCGTCATATCGATCCAGCTCGATCGCCGGAATCTTGGCGACAAGGTTTTCTATCCTCTTTTTGAGGTCAGCGGTGGGCTGACGGCGATACATATCTCGAAGCTCGCCCAGCTTGGCCAGTTGCAATCGCCAAGCGGCGGTGGCCCGAGTGGCAGTGGGAGCAATGCGCATGATTGCCGAGAATATATAAAACTTTGTTTTCGGAAACCTGGTCCGAATCGCAATCAGACGTTTCAATCGTCCAAGGGCCGTCTCCAAAGGAGTGTCGATCGTTCGGCTGGCGATAAGACCACCATAGGCGATCATGTCCGTATTCACGATGACAGAAGAGATGTCCGTATAGTCTTGCGACTCAAGCCAATCCAGGATGGCCTCGGGATTTCCAGGCTGCACGAACCGTCCCAGCGTTTCGTAGGGAGGCATGATCACATCGACATTCGCCATATGCCCTATCATCTGAGCGAATTGGCCAGCAGCGGGTCGACTATCGAGCGGAACGAGCAGGATGCGTTCCGCATGTACGGCAACGGCAAAGAAGCACAGTGCCAGTGCCGCAAGAAGCCTCATGGAACGATAAAGATACCCGGTAGAACAAAATGTTTTATGCATGATCGAAAGGCCGCGTTCGAGCTTCTTTGCGAACACACCCAATCCGAATCCCTTCGCCGCCACTGTTTAGGTGTGGAAACGGCGATGCGCTGGTACGCCCGGCAATTGGGGGAGGACGAAGAAACCTGGGGCATCACGGGATTGCTGCACGACTTCGACTATGAAGCCCATCCTGAGGAACACCCTAACTGGGGGATGAAACTCTTAGGACAGCAGGGCTGGAGTCCAGAGATCATTCGCGCTATTGGCTCTCACGCCAATTACACAGACATCCCTCGCGAATCACCGCTTGAGAGATATTTGTATGCGTGCGACGAGTTGAGCGGCTTTATCACGGCGGTGACTTACGTTCGCCCCAGCAAAAGCGTGCACGAGGTGGAAGTGAAAAGCGTGCTCAAGAAACTCAAAACCCCGGCATTCGCAGCGGGAGTTCATCGGGACGAAGTTCACGAAGGAGCGCAAGGAATTGGCCTTGAATTGGACCAACACATCGCGAATATCATCAAAGCGTTCCAAGAAAACGCCAAAGAACTCGGGCTTGAGGGCGTATCGGCCATTTAGGTCACTGGAACGAGGAGATAGATATGGACAGTCACGAATCTCAACCTAGACCCCGCATGAGCGCCAAGTTCAAGCCCTACGCGGCCTTGATCGAACTTGAGAAGTCGCTAGGAGAAACCAGTCTGAGCCTGGGGCTGCGCAACCTGATGAAGATCCGAGCCTCACAGCTCAACGGATGCGCCTATTGCGTTAACAGCCATACGGAAGAGGCGCTGGAGAATGGCGAAGACCTTCACCGCATCACTTTGCTCACGGTATGGCCAGAGAGTCAGGTCTACACTCCGGCGGAAAAGGCAGCGCTACGGCTCACCGAAGCGGTGACGTACATTTCTGAAGAAGGCGTGCCCGAGGACCTCTACGAGGAGGTTTTAGAACACTACACCAAAGACCAATATCTGGAACTGCTGGCGGTGATTTTCACCATCAACGCTTGGAACCGAATTGGGGTGGGGACCGGGCTGCACCCGGTCATTCACAAGTAACGTCTAGAGTCGGCCGGTGGGCGGGGTTTTCGTGCCCCCACCTATCGGCCCTTTCAATCCGCCTTTCGTTGGCGGCTTGAGTGGGTCAGGAGGCTTGATCCCAATGTTGGTGTCATCGTCGTCGTCGGACGTGCCATAGAATTCGCCCTTGGCGCCCTTGGCTTCCAGATCCTCGTCATCTTCCTTCGTGGACACGGTGACCTCTTCCGCCACGGCATTGTCTCCCAGAGAGCTCTGAAGGCGAGTATCTGCCTTTCCGGGGCGGCTGGCCATTCTTAGGGTTTCCTTCTCGCCATCGTAGAACGCTTCGAAGGCCCAGAGGTGTCGCCAACGTCCGCCTGGCAGTTCCTGACGCGCCTGGGGTTCTCCAGTAATGACGGCGTGGCGATTGCCCTTGCCGTACCAGTATTCGATCTTGGAGGCCGTGATCGCGATGGGATATTTGCGAAGCGTCTTGGGGTCCTGGACGTCTTGGTCCAATTTCTTCTGCTGAGGGTCGCGCTCGGCGGGGGGAGCGTCTGGACGGCCCTCGGAGATGTCCTTGGGAACGATGGGACGGAACGGCGGGATTTCGACGATTTCCGCCTTCGTTTGTTGATCCTTTGGCTTGACCAACATATCGACGGCGCCGGTAAGAATGGCGCGCTTTTCTTTGCGATAGGCGACAACCTTGTCACAAGCAAGATTGGTGCTGGCCGAGAAATACTGAACATGCCCGGTGGCGGTGACCACGTCGGTCTTGTTGTTATGTTCGATGACGTCCGCTCTGATGATCACTTCGCCATCGGTAGCGGTTCCCTTACGCCAGGTTCGGATGTCCCCTTTGATGTTGATGGTGCCGTTCTCGCTATTGAACTTCCAGCGCTTGGGCTGTGCCTTCCCATCGTCCTGTAAAGAAACTGCCAGATTCCCGTCCCACTGCGAGGGGCCAACGGTGCCGACTTCCGTCTTTACGTTGTAGAGAAGGTTCGTCGCCGTGACTTGTCCGTTATAGAGAACCCCGGAAATTTTGCCGGGCGCGTAGAGGGTTTCATTTCGACCATCGATCCGGAAATTCGCGGTTTTGATATCCATATCCGGATTCCAGATTCTTACTCCCTGCTCGGCGTTCAAACGCCGGTAGGTCGAAGTCCAAATCGCCCGAGGAGCGCTGAATTGAACGGGCTTGCCACTCTCCGGAAAGTACGTCCCCGATCGAATTCCGGCCATACGGTATTGCCGCCGATCGCGCGGGATAAATACTTGGTCGACTCTCGCCTCGGCAACCTTTTTATCGCCCGAGTATTGGACGAGATGGACGTCCTCCATTCGGATCCCCTGTTCCTCAATTCCCTCCGCCCGATCGCGCCGATAGGGAGACAGCGGGTCGAGTTTGAGAATGGCCTGCGTATAAAGCAGAGTCAGGATGGCCCCAGAACCCAAGGCAATAACCTTGAGGCTCTGGGTTGCGAGTTTCTTAATTGAGCGTGACATCGGGCACCGTAACGGTTGAGTTTGGCTGGGTGACCGTTGCGTTCTGCGTAGGGGCCGACTGACCGCCCTTTTGGTAATCGATGGTGTAGGTCCCCGGTTCAATCCAGAAGTAGTACTTCCCGTCTGAACCGACGTTAAAGACTCTCACCGCCGAGCCCGATTCCTTGAGCGTGACGATGCAACCGCTCGAACTGCCAATCGGCAATACCCTGCCAGTGATATTGTACGGCAGACCCGGCGGATTGCTGCTACCACTGGGCGTTACCAACAGCGTTCCTACGTCAACAACGTTGCTTCCATCCGCCGTGACCGGGGAAGTACTGAATTCCGCCTCAAAGAAGCCAGTGGCATTGATCGTACCGATGATCCCCCAAAAGGCGACCTGGGTGGCCGAGGAGTAAGCGACACCGCTGATATCGAACTCGCCACTGCTGTTGGAGGTGGCTTGACGCCCCGCGAATCGAACGGTAGCATTGGGAACAGGCGTATCATCCACGGAACTATGGATCACGCCATGAACGGTTACTTGCTCGGGTCCGACCCAAAGATCGCCCACGTCGGTCGTCCCATTAGCCGCCGGAAACTGGAAGGTGAAGAGCGGCCAGCTATTTCCCGGTATCGCCTGACACTGGGTGGTCCCCTTCGGAACACCCGTTAGGGTGAAGGAACCGTCCGTTAAATCCGTCGTCGTGGAAGGACTGCCGCCAATCGCTTGTACGGTCGTGGCAGGATTGGTCGCGTCACCGGTAACGATGCTGAGTACTCGTCCTTCGAGGCTGGTGGCTTGACCACCGCCCCCGCCACCGCCGCCACAACCGATGAGAAGACTTCCCGCCAAAGCGGCCAAAAGAAGCTTGATCCGATTCACTATTTGCCTCCGATGACGACTTGAATCCATTGGTCGCTCTGTTTGGGAACGAAGTTGTAGGTGAAACCGGGTCTTATCGTTCCGAGATTCTTTCCGGATCCATCTCGAAGACTAAACGTCTTGACGGAGCCCTTCAGTGTGGTGAAGTTGAGCCGATGCAACTTGCCCTTGGTCAGGCCTTGGAGATGCAGTGAATAAACCTCTTGCGCACCCAGGGGCCGAATATCTCGGTACATCGCCTCGGTCCCTTCCACAATCACTTGGAAGCCCCCAATGCCGGGAGGCATGCCACTGTCTTCCTTCGGGTCGTAGCCACGGGAAGCGCTGGAGCTTTGACCGATGATCGCTCGCGCGCTCAGTTTTCGGTCATAAGTCATGTCGACAGCCAATTGCCATCCGTCTGCGGTGACCGTCTTGCTCATGGCCGTGGTGGAACGTGTTAGCGACGTTCCAGAGAGAGCGGACGGAGAGAACAGCATCACCACTCCTTTCGGCGCAAGGACTCTCACGAAATAAGCCTTTCCAGGTTCAAAGGAGCTCGCCGGAGCAAAGGTGCCGGTCTCCGGCGCCCCCGATGCCGAGTCGTTCGTGCCAGGAGTAAAGCTAAAGAACTCCGCGCCGATGCTATTTCCGACTTCCAGGGAGTACGAGTTGGCGTTGGCTCCGCCGGGAACTACCTGTATCTGGCTCGTCGCCGCCGTGCTTCGCAATGGGTTGGCGATCATATTCCAGCCCGGTTTGAGAGCGACAGACTGGGAAATATTCTGGGCGACTCGGCCAGAAACGGTGAAGAGATTCTGCGCCGCGTTGGAACGAATGAAATACCCTTTTCCGATTTGAAATGGCTCCATGTCCGGATAAAGAATGTACTTGGCCTTCGAGGCGTCATAACGAGCGGCCAAGAGGGTGCTATCGTTCACTCCCAGGACTTCGCTGTTGAGGCTGGCGAAGGGATCGACTGGGAAGCCTACAAAAGCAATTCCCTTGGGCAGCGACGTGGGGAACGTGTAGTCGACTTCACTTTCCACCTTGAGGTCCAGTCCCAGCTCGCCGGGCAGTTTGTTGATCACGCGGGTGAGGAGCGTCGTATCGGAACTGCTTCGGGTCCGAACCACGCTAACGGTTACTTGAGCAGAGCCAAGATAAGCAACCGAGCCAATCGTCGTTCCAAACGCGTTTTGGGTCACCGGTACATCCGAAATGGGAGTACCATTCACGCTCACTTTCAGCCGAAGGGTGTCGCCAAACTGAAGATTGGCGCCTTCGATGGTGCCGAAAAAGTCTTTGGGCGACGGGTTGGATGCGGTGGCGATAGCGCCAACGGGGAGATAGACGCGCGCCAACTGGTCGCTAACCGGGACATCGACCGCCAGACGGTAGGGCGTGCTATCGCTGGCGAAATTGGGAGCAACTGAACCATATCCCAGGCCAATGGGAATGCTCTCACTGCCGGATTCAAAATACTGTGCGGTGGAACTGAGGGCGCCTTCCCAAGCAACCGGATAGGCGGTGGTACTCAGGAGCGATTCCGATCCACCTGTGTCTCGCTCAAAGTAATGAGCCTGGATCAAAAAGACTCCGAAGTCGTTGCCGCTGAGGTTGCTCGTGATGGGAATGGGCTCTACAAGCAGCTTCTTCCCATTGGTGTCCTTGGTCTCTAGGATGAACTGGCGCTTAAACCAGTTCGCAAAACTCATTCCCTCGACCGTGTGACTGGAGCCGAGACCGTCGATGGTCGTTTGAGCGAGAGAAACCAGAGACGGCACATTGCTGGCGATCCCGGAGTTGCCATAAAACGAATTGTTGAACGATGCGGCAAACGAGGGATACTCCACCAAAACCTTCGACCACGCAGATCCGGCCATGCGGAAGCGTAGGAGATAGAGCCCACCTACCGACCCGGCATCGGGAAGAAATTCATCGCGAAGGTTTGGTGCAATGAACGTGGAGCCGCCCAACGCACGCTGATTGCACCAGTCATAGAATCCGCCAACGTCATACGTATTTGCCAGAATCTGCTCGATGAAGTCGCTGTCCATTCCGGTCGGGATAGCGGCTGAGGTACGCGACAGCTTCATCGTTACCGCTCGGACCAGGCCTTCTTTGAAAGCATCAAACCCGTACTGCTTGTCTCCCATATAGGCGAGCAGGAGGCAGTGCAGGAAATTCACCATGCTTACTTCTTGCGAGGAATAAACGGGGAATCGAATCTCCGGGCCGCCCGGAGCATTTGGCACGAAGTAGCCACCAGATACCACATCGCGATCCGACATGGTCGCATCGTAGTTCTTTACCTTGACCACGCCGCTCCATGATGGAGTGCCGAACAGGGCATTAAGGAACGGTTCTGCTTTATCGAACACGCCCTGCAGAAACGCCTGATCGCCAGATGAGAAGGCATTGGCCCCGCTGGAGTCAAAGGAAAGCGTAATGCCAGGAATTCGGCTTGAGGGTCCTTCGGAAGCGATTCGCTTTCCATTCGAAGTCAACCAGATGGTGGTAGGGAAGGTGAGTGGGATGTTTGCGTTGTAGGCGTTCGCCCCTGCCATCCGTTGCCGGCTCTGCCGGGTCAGGATGCCCATATTGCGGTTGAAGAGTCGAGCGGCGGCATCCGTCTTAGCTTCGAAAGCCTCGACGGATCGGCTTTGCCCGATCTCTACGTTAAGCGTCTGCGCGGAACTTGTGCCGATAAGGCCAAGAGCAGACAAGAGGAATAGAGACAGCTTGTGTGTGGGATTCAAGGTGCGCACCTTTCGCGGAATCGCTCCGCCTCGTAATCATGACATTGATTGACGACAAAAAAAGAACGGCCCCGCTTGCTGCGTTCCGGGGCCGTCGAAGGATGTAGTTACAGGATCGACGTCCTCATCCTCTTCATTAGTTCGCGATAAAGTCCATAACCGGACTGACCGTCAAACTGTTGCCTCCGTTAGCCGTACCGATGACAAGATAGTAATACTTCTTGCCTGACGTTAGAGACGAACCCGAATAGGTCAAGTTCAGTCCGCTTGTCGGCGTCCCGGAGTTGCTCCAGATGGAATTTACTCCCACCCCTGGATACTTATCGAACAGATAGACGACGTATTCATCGGCGCCGGACCCTGTGCTCCAGTGGAAGGTCAGTGGCGAATAGGTCACGTTGTTTACGATCAGATCGCCAAGGGTTTCCGCGACGGCAATATTGCTGAGATCGCTCTCGCCATTGCTCGTGTCGGGGTAGTTGGTGTTGATCGCCGAAATGGAGTAGGACCACGTCTCGAACTCTTGAAGACCTTCATCGCTATCCGCATAGAGGTTGGCGAGGGGGTCGCGCAAGAAGTCGATCGCGGTGAACGATCCTGAGTTCCCGAACCGGCGATAAATACCGTATCCGATATGGGCGGTATTCCCCGGATAGATATCCCAGAAGAGGTCGGTCTCAATCCAATTGCCATTGATGGTCGTACGAGTCACCTTGGCGGTCGGAACCTTGGGCATGTACTTTGCTTTTGCCCACGCCAAGCCGCTGCCGCCACCAGCCGCTTTCGTCAATTGGCTGGGCGATGTCCACGCATACGCTTCGAGGTTGGTAGGTGCAGGAAGCAGGGGATCGGTCGCATTTCCAAGGGTAAAAATGAACTCCTGGTCAGAACCAGCCGATCCATAGACACTGTCCACATCATTGTTGTATCCACGAGCGCTTGCGGTCACGACATAGTCGTAGTCGCCCAGCAATCCATCGATGCTGAACTTGCCGTCTGAATCTGTGATGTCAAACGTGCTGCTCGCGTAATCAAGGCTGCTCGAAGCGACGAAGACTCTTGCTCCCCCTACCGAGTAACCATCTCGGTTGATCACACGCCCATGAATCTTCATTTGCTGAGACGGGCGAGTTACCGTGACATTCACGCTTTTGGAACGTTCGTTTTGAAAGGTTCGCGCCACATTTGAGCCTGTGAATTTGACACCGTCTTGCGTGATCTCAGCGCGAACGACATAGTCACCCTCTCCGATGTTGTCGAGAACGTAGGCCCCCGAGGAGTTGGAACGAGTCTCGCCGAATCCGCTGATATAAACACGCGCATTCCGAACCGAGTTACCGTCAATGTCGGTAACGATCCCGCTAACTTCGGTGTTGCGGGGTCCACCTTTGCCTCCTCCGCACCCGATAACAGCTAAAACCGCCACCAGTCCCGGAATATAGAATAAAGTTCTCACGATCTATCTTACGATTGCCCAAAGGCCAAGTTTCGTTCCGTTATCTCGCTTACCCGGTTCACTCAAGCGACATTTTTCTCGGTAAATCGCATTTTTCGGGCTCTGGGGTGGCTCTGCGTCACAATGGAGGGGAGCAGATGCACGCCACTTTTGACCTCATCCTTTTTGTCTGCGCGGTGCTTCTGTCCTTCAGCGTCATCGCAAGCAAGGCCTCGGCCGCACTTGGTATTCCTTCGCTTCTGCTGTTCCTGGGCATCGGGATGTTGGCGGGCTCGGATGGCCCGGGAGGCATCTACTTCGACAATGTAGGCGCAACACAATCGCTCGGCGTCGTCGCCCTCGCCTTCATTCTTTTTGCCGGAGGTATGGACACGCCCTGGCGAGAAGTCAGGCGATACGTGCCTCAGGCGCTTTGTCTCTCGACTTTAGGAGTGTTGATTACCGCGGGAGGGGTGGGACTGTTTTGTCACCATATCTTGGACTACCCCTGGTTGGAGTCGATCCTGCTGGGTGCGATCGTCTCTTCCACAGACGCCGCCGCCGTCTTTGGTTTATTGCGCGCCAAACGAGTCCCGTTGCGAAAAGACTTACAGGCGCTGGTCGAGTTGGAGTCGGGGAGCAACGACCCGCTGGCCGTGTTCTTGACCATCGGCATCTTGGACCTCATCACGAACCGACGTCACTCTTTGTTGGAATTGATCCCAGCTTTCCTGCTTCAGATGGGAGTGGGCGCCCTCGGTGGATACCTGGTGGGTCGAGGTGGTGTGCTCGTCATGCGCCGATTCCGTCTCGATTTGGATGCGCTGTACCACGTCGTCTCTATCATCGTCGTCCTTTTCTCCTACAGTGCAGTGGCCCTGTGCGGAGGCAACGGCTTCTTGGCGGTGTACGTAGCCGGCATCACCTACGGAAATGGTGATTTTCACCAGCGCAAGGGCTTGCGAAAGTTTCACGACGGCATTGCTTGGCTGATGCAAATCGGCATGTTCCTCGTTCTTGGACTGCTGGTCTTTCCACACCAACTTCCGGGGGTGGCGATCCACGGAATTCTTCTTTCGCTCTTCTTGATGTTCTTTGCTCGCCCGTTTGGAGTCTTAGCAACCCTCTTGCCCTTTAGATACGGATGGAGAGAGATCACTTTTGTGGGCTGGACCGGTCTGAGGGGCGCCGTACCCATCATCCTGGCCACTTATCCTCTCGTAGCAGGCTTGCCACGAGCCCATGAAATGTTCAGCCTCGTATTCTTCATCGTTCTCTTGTCCGCTTTGCTTCAAGGAAGTTCGCTGGTGGCGTTAGCTAAACGACTGGGTTTGCTCGTTTCCGCTTCCGGTGAGTCAAAGACCTAGCGGGGCCAAAACTTCTGCAGGAGATTCACAGATGGCCACCGCTCCCGCAGAGAGAAGCTCCTGACGGCTACCGTAGCCGTATAGGACTCCAATACAAGGAATTCCATGTTCACGGGCCCCCAAAACGTCGTGTTCACGGTCGCCCACCATCATGGCGTCCGCGCCGTCTAACGATTCGTCCACCAAAAGCCTTCTGATCACGTCGCCCTTGCGAATGACGCTTCCGTCAAGCTCACTTCCGTAGATTCCCGTGAAGTAAGTCGCAAGTTCGAAGTGCTCTAGGATTTGAGTGGCGAATGTCGTCGGCTTGGAGGTCGCAACGTAAAGGTCCAGGTCCTGCTCCCGCAGGCTGGCTAAGAGCTCCCGGACTCCGGGGTAAACCTCATTTTCATACATTCCCGTTTTGGAAAAACGCTCTCGAAAAAACTCCAAGCAACGGTTTATCAATTCAGAGTCTTCGGTTTCGAGCAATCGTCCGAGCGCATTCTGGAGCGGTGGACCTATGAGCCAGTTCAACTCGGTGGAGATTTCAAGCGGTCTGCCCATCCGCTCCATGCCATAGGCTACCGACCGGAGGATCCCCTCCCTTGGATCGGTCAGAGTCCCGTCGAGGTCGAAGATGATTCGTCTAAGCATTCAGCTCTCGGAGGGCCCTTGCGACAAAGAGACCGTGCTGATATTCCATATGATCCACGGTGATATCTGATCTGCCAATTCCGGGATAACCCGCAGCCCAGCCGGCAATATTCGCCATCGGGCGAAGACTCGCCCGCAAGTCCCAGTAAGGCAGATGACTCAAGTCAACGTTTGTAAGTGACTGGTACAGGTTAGTGAACTCTTCAGCCTCTTGGGAACCGAAAAGCCAATGGAGGTCGAGGCGGCAAATCGATAAATCCCAAAGAGGTTCTTCGATGAGCGCCTCCTCCCAGTCGATGATCGCGACGAGTTCCCCGCCTCGCCATAGGAGATTTCCCGGCCACAAGTCTCCATGGCAAAGAACTGGACCATTGGTTCTAGGAATTGGACATGAGTCTAAAATCGCCCGGATTTCAGGCTCGCGCAATTTGTCATTCAGAGGTCGGTTATCGAGTGAAGCAGCCGGAAGCAGCCTTGGCAAGATTTGGAGTTGGGGACTGGAAACATCCGTTTGGTGCAACCGAGCCAAGGCCGTTGCATATTGGCGAAGGAAGCTCCCTCGATCTTTGGGTTGAACCTCGACCGCCCCCTCGATGTACTTCAGGATGTACATTGGACGATGCCCTTCCGTCTCTTGAAAGACGGGCTCCGGGCAAACAATTCCCATCGATCGCAACTCAGTTAGCAGACGAAATTCGCTCTGGGTTGGATTTGCGTTCTCTTTCCAACTCCACTCGCCCGGCAAGCGGGCGACAAACCGCTCGACCTTTCCGGCTCTTTCGACTTCAAACGCGGTCATCTGTGCCGAGATCCCTCCGCGAAGCGGCCAACTCCTGATCAATCTCGCTCCCGGCAAGAATTGGTCTAAAACCCGGAGAAGTCTTGATTCCATCAAAATTGGTCCGTCATGAAAATCTGGGGGAGGGACGGAGACTTGTACGCCATGAAATGGAGTTCGAAGGACGGGTTCAGCAACGGAACCTGGAGTTGAGCCGCCATGGACTTAGTTCCAAACCACTCCGAGCCAAGAGGTAAGCGCCATCGGTCAACGAGCCCAGGCGCAACGACTTCACGGATCGTCAAGCCCTCTTGGCAAATATATCCGCCTGCCAGGGGTGTGCAGATGCGGAGGTTCCATTTCCAAAACTTCCATCGCTGCGCATTCCGGCGGAGCCGATTCGGGTGGGCCATCGACCATTCCCGATAGCTCGCCTCCACCTCCTCAAAGGTAAGGACCGGAGCAAGAGATTCCACGGGTTCGGCCGCTATGGACGCCCGATAGACTTCGTCGATGGGTTCAAACCCCAATCTCGAATAAAGCGAAGGATTTTTTGCGAAGAGGTATACGGCGCCTTCCCCAGCTTTCTCTGACTCGGTTATCACGGATTGGATCAGCTTTCCGGCCAGCCCCTCGCCTTGGCGCTCTGGGTCGGTCGCTACACCGGCGATCCCAATTCCGTTTCCCCAACCAAATTCCAGCGGAACCGTCGTAAGGATCGATACGATTTTGGAATTCTCGAAGATCGCCCACTTTCTTCGCAGGTCGAACAACGGTTCATTAAAGAAGATTCCGTGGGCCCGATCAAAATCCAGGTCGAACACGACGCAAAGAAGGCGAAGGAATTCCTCTGCCTCGTAGGGCCGTATGGGGCGAATCTCCGTCATGGATTGCCTTGACTGTTTGAGTTGCCCGGTTGATTTGGTGAATTGCCGGACGATTTAACAAAGACCTTAACGGAGATGGGAGATGGATTCGTCAACCGGACGCCTAGGGGTAAATCCAATTCAGCTTGTAGCGTCGTCGTCTGGTTCAATCCCTCGATATTGATTGGCTTGGTGTTGATGACCGAGAGATTAGCCAGCACGTCCGCCGGTCCTTCGACCGACACCTGCGCCGGAGTGAACTGGTAATCGGCGATGGTGGTTCCAAACTCGGGAGATCCCTGCCAGACCGGTTGAATGAGCAGCGAACGCCTCGGTGGACGCGCAGCAATAATCGCCCGGATTACGACCGTATCTGTTGAGGGCCTGACTCCTTGGACCGGCGCCCCATTCTTGTCGATCAGCTCAATGCTGGCTCGAACCGAGCTTTGGCTCTCCAGGTCGGACAAGTTGAGGTACGCCCGAACCTTGTCGACCTTCTTGAGAAGGCTCTCTGCGCCAGTTACTACAATGGTGGATGGCTCGGCGGTTGCGCCGTCGTATCGGAAGTTCTGTAACTTGAATTGCCCGATCGCTTCCACCGTGACGGGTAGAGGATCAGACTGAACCTCCTTCTCAAGATGAACCTGAGTCGGAATTTCCTTCGGATTCCAACTGACGACGTATTCGGTTGGGGCATCCAGGCGAATGACATACTTACCGCTTCGATTTGGCTTCGATAAGTCGATGTAAGCCTTGAGGTTCTTGGGATCGATCTTTGTTCGTTCATCCCGATTGCCTTCCGCCGTAAAGGTGGCAGAGCTGGGGATGCTGCCCAGAACGACGTAGCCACCCGGCAGGTTTCTTGTCTCGACAGGCAATGTGAAGGCGCCCGTTACCGATTGCTCCTCTTGCCGAAGCGCCACGACGTTTGTCCAAAGGATCAGCGCCAATCCAAAGCTAAGAAACAGAATTGGGAAATTCAAGCGGCGTAACTGCCCCATTTACTTCACCTCACCCCGCTTTCGCCGGATACGTTCCTTCGGCGCGCTTTCTTCATCGCTTCTCAATTCGCGATTCAAAAAGTCGCGAAGTTCGTGATGATTGGAGAGTTTTCGAAGGCGGCCCTCTTTCGCGTAGCTGATGCTGCCTCTCTCTTCACTTACGATGATCGATATGCAGTCCAGTTGCTCGGTTACCCCGACTCCGGCGCGGTGTCGCATGTGGACGTTCTGACTGAGACGGTTTGAATCGCTCAGCGGCAATCGACACGCGGCGGAAATGATCACATCACCTCGAACGATCACGGCGCCATCGTGAAGGGGGTTCCCTTCATAGAAGATTGATCCCAAGAGCGGAGCGCTTACTTTCGCGTTAACGATAACGCCATTGTTGGCTATCTCTTCCAACGGGGCGCCCCGCTCAATAACGATGAGAGCGCCGGTCTTTTCGGCGGCCAATTCTGCGACCGCCGCGACCAGTTCCTCCACTGTTTGGGCCTCCGTTGGCATTCCCATTCCGGCGAACTTGGGAATGAATTGAAGCTTTCCAACTCTCAGTCGTCCGAATCCTTCAATCGCTTGCCTAAGTTCGGGGAGGAAGAGGATGACGAGAGCGACCGGCCCAAGGATTGTGGCTTTGTCCAATAGCCAACCTAGCGTGCGCAGTTCCAAAGCGTTGCTCAACGCAAGCACCAACACGAAAATCGCGATGCCAAGGACGATTCGCATCGCGCGGGAACCACGCACTAACATGAACAGCCGATACAGCACGTAGGTCACGATCAGGATATCGATCGCGTTTCGAATGGGATCGCCGTTAAAGGCATCAAGCCATCTGCTGAAAAATTCGGTCAATGTTTAAATACTCGTTGGCACGATTTTAGCGTCGCCAAGCTTCAATTCCAACCTGCCAATAGGTAGAAAGTGCGACTAAGCCCACGATTCGCTCAAAAAGCCATAATGGAACTTGCCTAACCTGCTCGCCCCAATGTCGCGGCGATGGAATGCAACATGAGCGACGAGCCTACTCAAACTCCCGAAAACATTCGAAGTCTCGACGAAATTCGAAAGGATATCGATGCGATCGACCACCAACTTGTTGAGATTCTGAATCGACGCGCCTCCCTTGCCCAAGAAGTAGGACGAGTCAAAGGCCGCGATCTGAAGCCATTTTTTACTCCCGAAAGAGAAAGACAGATCTATCAACGTCTGGAGCAGGTCAACCCAGGCCCACTTCAAGCGCGCCAATTGATCTCTATTTTCCGGGAAGTGATTAGCGCGGCCCGTGCGGCGGAGAAACCTTTGGTTGCCGCATTCTGGGGGCCTCCCGGCACTTTTACTCATGTGGCCGCCATCCAAACGTTCGGCGGCAGCACGACCTTCCAACCTGAGGAATCCATTTCAGACGTCTTTCGTGCCGTCGAACATGGCAAAGCAGACTATGGTGTGGTGCCGGTGGAGAATTCGGTGGCGGGTGTAGTGCCAGAGACCCTGGATATGTTCCCACAAACCAACGTGAAGATTTGCGCGGAAATGTACGTACCCATCCGCCATCACCTGGTCACCACGGCCGAGTCTCTGGATAAAATCGAGCGGGTTTATGCCGGACCGCAGCCTGCCCAGCAGTGCAAGCGGTGGCTGCGAACCAATCTGCCGAATGCGCAGATATTAGAGGTGGTCCCAACCGCAAAGGCTGCAGAACGCGCGCTTGAGGACCCCCACGGCGCCGCCATTGCCAACTCCCTAGCCGCGGAGACGGTCGGCATTCCTATCCTCGTTGACAATCTTCAGGACAATCCGGGCAACCGCACGCGGTTCTTGGTGATCGGCTACAACGAGCCTGCAAAGACCGGGGAAGACAAAACCAGCATGATGTTCAACCTGCGCAACCGGCCGGGTGAACTCTACCGTGCTCTGGGCGCATTCGATCAGGAAGGAGTCAACCTCATGATGATCGAATCGCGTCCGGCTCAGCGGGCGACTTTCGAGTACATTTTCTACTGCGACTGTTCGGGGCACCGTACCGACGAGGCCGTACAGCGTGCATTGGAAACCCTAAAAGGTTACGCCCTCGAGACAACGATTCTCGGTAGC
Source organism: Armatimonadetes bacterium 55-13 (assembly GCA_001898035.1). Taxonomy (GTDB): domain Bacteria; phylum Armatimonadota; class Fimbriimonadia; order Fimbriimonadales; family Fimbriimonadaceae; genus 55-13. Next base: position 864,091 of record MKRX01000006.1, on the reverse strand, counting down.
TATCCTTATGTGGAACCACTAGGATAGGTCTTCGAGGCGTTCTTCATGTCTTCTCTCTATAAAATTCTCTTTCTCGGCGACGTTGTGGGCAAGCCGGGCCGACAAGCCGTTCGCGAGGGCCTGCAAAGTCTACAGGACACTCACCAACCTCTCTTCACCATCGTCAATGGCGAAAACAGCGCGGGGGGCGTAGGAATCACGCCCGACATTGCCGAAGAACTCTATAAGCACGGCGCCGACGCCATTACGCTTGGGAATCATGCCTTCAACAAGCGAGAAATCTGCGACTATCTGGAAACGAAAAAGCCCATCGTGCGTCCCTCCAACATGCCGGAAGCGGTCCCTGGTCGCGGGATGATTACTGTTTCCAAGGAAGGTATCGAACTTGCCGTGCTTAACGTTTGCGGTCGAGTTTATATGGAGTCTTACGACGACCCCTTTCGAGAGGTCGATCGACTCTTTTCGCAACTCGAAACTCCTCACCGTTTCCTCGATTTCCATGCCGAAGCCACCAGCGAAAAAATCGCCATGGGATGGCACTGCGCGGGAAGGGCAACAGGGGTGGTAGGCACGCACACGCATGTTCAAACCGCCGATGAAACGATCTTGCCCGGCGGCACCGCCTATATCACCGACGTAGGAATGTGTGGCCCCGTACGTAGCGTTCTGGGCATGGATCGAGAGATCATTCTCAAGCGTTTTCGAACCACCATGCCACAACGTTTTGAGGTTGCGAACGAGCCTGGTGTAATCTGTGGGGTGGTTATAAGCGTCGAAAGAAATACGGGACATGCCGTGGCGATCGAGAGAATTCGTTTCGGCGAAGAAGCGTGATGATGAGCGGAGGTTCAAAAGTGAACAGAATTTGGTTAACCGGCCTGGCCTCTTTGGCTACGGCTACGGTCATGGCACAATCTGCCACGATCCTTTATGCGCCAGCGAGGCTGATCAAGGACCAGGGCATCGATCTCAAGTCGTGGGGCAGTGGTACCGCAAGCGAAACCGATGAAGTTGCATTCGAAGGAGTGCACTCCATTCGAATTTCTACTCGAAACTACTTCGCCGGTGGCTTACTCCAGTTCGGCAATACCGTTAGCCTTTCCGATAAGTTTGGCGATAAGAGCAACATGCTTCGCCTCACTTACCTTCCCGCCAACAGTTCGATGACCTTCGGCGGAGGCGGTAACACGGGCGGACCAGGAGGTCTTCCAGGTGGGCCTGGCGGTGGAAAGAGTAGTGGTGGCCCTGCGGGCGCCGGACCGGGTGGTCCCGGCGGTGCGGGAGCGCTGGGCGGCGCTTCTGGTGGTCGAGGCGGTCTTCAAGGCGGAGCCGGAGGCCGAGGTGGAGGACTCCAAGGTGGCCCCGGTGGCTTGCAGGGACCTGGTGGCCGAGGCGGGTTCCCAGGAGGTCCTGGCGGTTCCACATCGACCTCTCCGACTCTTGAGCACATTCGACTGATCATAACCACGACGGATGGCAAGAAGAGCGAAGCCTATGTGCCCGTAACAACCAGTGGTACCGTCGACCGCGGCTGGCGGACGGTCGCCGTTCCTCTCCAAGCCATCAGCGGATTTGACAAAACTAACAAGGAAATCAAGTCTATCGGCTTTGCCGGAGACGTCACGACGACCTTCTATGTTGGCGATATTCGCGTCGTTGCCGATACCACACCGATTACCGGAGATCTCAACCTTCAAGACCTGAATCTAGCCCTAGGGGACACCGTTACCTTTAGCGCGAATGGGTACGGAGGATCGAGCATTCTCAAGTATTCGTGGGATTTCGATGACAAGGACGGCATCCAAGACGACGCAGTCGGGCAAGTGGTGAAACGACAGTTCCGAAAACCAGGAACCTACAAAATTACTCTCACCATCACTGACGTCTATGGACTGAAGCGACCCTACACAACATCGATTAAAGCCACCGTCAATCCTTAACCGTTGATCGATCGACTTACGCGGAACTCTTCAAAGGGTTCCGCGTTTCTTTTTATTGGCACTAGTGACGTAGTCTACGTTCACTATTTTAATGGTGTGACATTCACCATCATTGCTTTTTGAACTAAATGGGTGCTTGCTGCGCCGTAGCGTCTTGGCAAGTTGACGACATTCCTTTAAACTAATGAAGGGCTAGGCGTCACGCAGGGTCGCGTTCGCGGTGAGGGATGTTGGAGACAATAGCTGGAAGCTCGGAATCACGATTTGTCTTTATGCAGGAAGAAGAGGTTGTCGATATGGCCAAATGTGGCCATATGGCGGCGACCGAGTTTCTGATTTCAAGATTTCGTCCCCTCGTCGAAAATAAGGCTCGCGCTTACTTTGTGGTAGGCGCCGACCGCGAAGACGTAATCCAAGAAGGGATGATTGGTCTGTATAAGGCCATTCGTGACTTTCGCTCCGATCGACTTAATCGATTTCGACCCTTTGCCGAACTTTGCGTGACACGGCAAATCATCACGGCGGTAAAAACGGCCACCCGACAAAAACATGTCCCCTTAAATGGGTACATATCCCTAAACCGATCCTACCAAACCGAAACCACAGAAAGTACTCTTTTAGACGCGCTCCCAAGTGAAATTGCCGAGAACCCGGAACAACAGATCCTCGGCGGGCGTATTCCAAACAATCTGAACGACATGGTTTCGAATGTCTTAAGTGAGTTAGAACGCGCAGTTTTGCGGTGTTATCTTGAGGGTTTGTCGTACAGAGAGATGTCAGTTCAGTTAAACTGCCATCCAAAGTCAGTCGATAATGCCCTGCAACGCGTCAAACGCAAGATAGGGTCCTTGCTGAAAGACTAGCAATCATCGCGGTTGCGGTTTAACGGTTAATCGACTATAGTAGGATTAGGAAATAGACCTCGGTACATTTCCTGCGGTCAAAAAAAGGTATAACCCCATCAGTATTTTTTAATACTTAACAAAAGGATTAAAGCATGCGAATTGCATTATGTAGTAGGGAGCCGTTGTTTGGTGAAGCTCTTGGTAGCCTCCTAAGCCACGAGGGGAATTTCGACGTTGTTGCTCGCGAGTCGTCGCCGCGAGCTTGTCTTTCCGCAGTGAAGGATCACCGAGCCCAGGTTATCGTGTTGGACGGCCATGGCCTTCAAACCAATGACGTGGAGTTTTTCATGGGCGCACGCGCTTATGGCGACTTGGGAATCATTCTGCTCGGAGGCGAGGAAGAGATCGAACTCGATGAAAATAACATCGATGCCGTCTTAACCCGAGATAGCGGAAGTACAGCGCTGTTTCGTGCGGTGCGTGAGGTGGGCGCATCGTTCGTTCGAGCGCCAGTTGGCCGCGTTCGCGAGCGCCGTAGTAACTATGGCGCCGGTATCGAACTTACCCGTCGCGAATATGAAGTCGCTTCTTTGGTCGCGAAGGGCTTCTCCAATCGCAGAATTGCTGCTGTTACCGGTCTCCGTGAGCAGAGCATTAAGAACCTTGTCAGCGTCATCATGCGAAAGCTGAAGTGCGAAAACCGAGTACAGGTTGCGCTTCGACTCACGACCGCATCGATGGCGGCTTCGGAGACAGCCGAGTAATGCGAGCGAGGGTCTTAACGGCCCTTGCTCTTATACCCCCGGTTCTAGCCGCGGTCTTCTATTCAAAGCCCTGGCCAATCCTTGCGCTTAGTCTGCTCATCTGCTTCGGATGTACGTCCGAAGTCAGTTTCATGACTAAGCAAAAGCTAGTTTGGCCGGGCGCTTTGCTGTGTGCGGTTGGACTAGTCTGGTTCCTGAGCACACTTCAAGGGGTTCCCATCACCGCCACTGCTTGCATTCTTGGATGCAGCATCGTCGGGTGGATTTCATCGGGTCTTGTTTCCACCGAAAAAACGAGCCCACTAGCGCTTCTCGCCCCTTTTTGGTTTATCGGCCCGCTTGTTGCGCTTCTCTTCCTTCATATCGGCCACGTCGTGCCAGATACGTGGAATTGGAAGAATCCTATCCTGCTGGCGATCGTTCCCCTCTGGGGTGGAGACACCGCCGCAATCTTTGCCGGTAAAGCATTCGGCAAACATAAACTCGCGCCCACCATTTCTCCCAAGAAGACGGTTGAGGGAGCTATTGCCAATCTCTTTGCCTGTGTCTTAGTGGCCTGGGGACTCGGCGCACTCATCGGTGTATCCCCTAGTGCATCCTTGGCTGGCGGCGCCGTCGCCGGTATCTTTGGTCAAATGGGAGACCTGTTTGAGAGCTGGGTGAAGCGCAAAGCTGGAATGAAAGACAGTGGCACGATCTTGCCCGGGCATGGCGGAATCATGGACCGAATCGACAGCATCCTGTTTACGGCGCCTTTTGTTTCTCTCGTGCTGGCCCTTCTGAACTAAACCGCCGCTAAAGGTTCGCGAATCCAGGATTTAGGCTCTGGTAAGTTCAATCGGTGTCTGCTCGATCCCTCGTCACCTGCGCTCTCGTCGCATTAGCTTCGCCCCTCCTCGCCGCAGATCGAGAAACGAAGCAACTCCTGGATGGATGGGAGTTCAGTCAACGGTCGGGAACACTCAAAGAGGCCAGCGCCTTTGAATATCACGCAGTTCGACTCCCTCACACCTGGAACGCCCAAGATATGCAAATGGGATCGGCGTTCTATGAAGGTCAAGCCTGGTACCGACGCAACCTCAGACTTTCGACCGATCAGAAAAAGAGAAAGGTCTTTCTTCGCTTCGAAGGCGTTGGGCAAGTGGCCCAAGTTTATGTGAATGGCCGGTTAGTCGGAGAACACAAGGGAGGTTATTCGGCCTTCTGTTTTGAGATCACTTCCGCACTCAAATTCGGAGAAAACAACCTTATTCAAGTCTCTGTGGACAACGAGCATCGGAAAGACGTCATCCCAATCAATCAGTTTCTCTTCGGAGTCTATGGTGGTATCTATCGCCCCGTATCGCTTATCCTCACTGATCCCATCCGCGTCACCCCAACGGACTATGCATCTTCCGGGGTTTACCTGACCCCATCGAACGTCAATGCCGAAGGGGCAGAACTAGACGTTTTGACCAAGGTAATAAACGGCGAGAATGCCGCCAGCCAAGTGATTGTGCGGACGACTTTATTCGATAGAGAAGGAACTGCGGTGGCCAAGCGAGATGACAGATTGACGCTCGGCTACAACTTTGAAACTCCCGTGCGCCAACGGTTGCACGTCTCCCGCCCGCATCTCTGGAATGCTTTAAAAGATCCCTACCTCTATCGGGCTCGGGTCGAGATTCTGAAGGATGGCGTTCGCCATGACTCGGTTGATCAGCCGGTGGGCTTCCGTAGCTTTCGAATCGATGCTGATCGAGGATTTATCCTCAATAGTCGACCTTACCGGCTTTATGGCGTCTGCCGACATCAAGACTGGCAGGAGATGGGTTCAGCGATTACGGACACTCAACATCGTCAAGATATGGAGATGATCCGAGAGATCGGCGCTACTTCCATCCGACTCGCTCACTATCAACAAGCGGAAACGATTTATTCTTTGGCGGATCAAATGGGATTCGTGATTTGGGCGGAGGTGCCATTCGTCAACGCTTGGAGTGGTGAGGAGCGCGAGAACGCTCTCCAGCAGATCCGCGAACTCATTCGCCAAAACTACAATCATCCTTCTATCTTCTTCTGGGGATTACATAATGAGGTCTACTCGAAGTATTCCACCGACTTCCCCGTTCTCCTCACTCAGGAAATGCACAACTTGGCGAAAGCCGAGGACCCGACCCGGCTAACCGTATCTACGACGGGCTATGGAGACTTTAACCGCGCAATGGATTACCACGCCGACCTGCAGGGGGTTAACCGGTATCTCGGTTGGTACGGAGGCAAGGTTACAGATCTAGAAGGCTGGATCGAAACGACGAAGAAGCAGCGACCCGGCACCCGCTTCGCTATTGCCGAATACGGGGCAGAGGCAAACGTGAATCAGCAATCGGAGAAACTCCTCTTTGACTTTGATCCCACAAACGGCCAGTTCTTCCCAGAGAACTACCAAACCTATTTCCACGAAGTACAGTGGGCGGCAATCAAGAAGCACCCAGAGATTTGGGCGAGCTACGTATGGAACATGTTCGATTTCGCGGTACCAATGTGGAGCCGCGGAGGAATCCCCGCTCGTAATATGAAGGGCTTGGTGACGTTCGATCGGAAGATCAAGAAAGATGCCTTCTATTGGTACAAGGCTAATTGGTCCAAGGATCCAGTTCTTTACTTGGTTGGCCGACGTCTGAAGGAGCGCACTCAATCCCTAGTTGACGTGGAAGTCTATTCAAACGTCGGCGCGTGTCAGTTGGAACTGAACGGGAAGGTCATGCCTCCGCCTTCTCTCGGCTACACACCGGTCCACTATGTCTTTAAAGGGATTTCTCTTAGTCTCGGTCGAAACGTCCTTAAGGTCAGCGTTCGGCGAGATGGCCAGGAATATACCGATTCAGTTGAATGGGATCTTCGGGCGGCCCATTAGGCCGCCCCTCTCAAATTACTGCTTGAGCTTGATTTCAACTACGTTGGCAAGCTTCTCGGGTGGAGTCATAGGCAAAATAATCGTGTTGCCTTCCACCTTGAGACCCGAGCCTTTGCCGTGATCTAGCAGTTGAGCCGAAGCGATATTTGAAGGCAGTCCTTCGATTGTCACGCGATCCGTTTCAGGCCACTCGAAGAAAGTGAGATAGATGCTGTCCTTCTTCCGAGTTGCGTAGAACTTCGTGGTGCTCTTCAAGACTAAGCCTTGGGTGCCGTATACGGCGTTTCCGTAAAACCGCATCCACTCTCCAACTGCCTTCATCCTTTCGGCTTCTTCTTTTCGAATCGTTCCATCTGGCTTCGGCCCAATGTTGAGGAGGAAGTTGCCGTTCTTCGAGGCGCATTTGAGCAGCATATTCAGCAGCGTCTGAGGCGTCTTCCAACCGTTTCCCGGTGGATCGGAGTGATATCCCCACGTTCCCTCCGGCATTGTCATGCAGGCCTCCCAGTTAACAGGCGGAAGTTCGTTTTCTGGCAGTTTTCGCTCGTAGCCGCTATCGTAGTCGGCATAAGAGTCGTAGGCTCGGATGCGGTCATTGATGACGACTCCCGGGCAGATTTGGCGACAGTATTTTTCGAGATCCGCGCCATAGGTCGGGTTCTCCTTGTACGAGGGCTCCCAGCGGCCATCGAACCAAAAGACTTTGATCGGACCGAGAGTATCGACCAGTTCTTTGAGCTGCGACTTCATATAGACGATATAGCGCTCAAATGCCTTGCGATCAGCGTCCGACTTCAGATTCGTCCGATAGTCGGGATGATGCCAGTCGAGGATCGAGTAATACACGCCAAAGTCCATTCCCTCCGCACGAACCGCGTCCGCAAGTTGTTTCAGGAGATCTTTTGGAGCCGGAGACTTCTGCAGGTCCCAATCCGTGTACTTGCTATCCCAAAGACAAAATCCATCGTGGTGCTTGGTGGTAATGACAACATATTTCGCACCCATCTGCTTGGCCGCTTTCGCCCAATTTTTGGCATTGAAGTTCTTGGCGGTAAAGTCGGCAGGGAATTTGGCATAGTCGATGGGAGATATCTTCCCTTGCGCTTGAATCCACTCGGCAGCGCCAACCCGCTTCCCGTTCCATATTCCACCGGGAACCGAATAGACGCCCCAATGGATGAAAAGCCCGAATCGGTTCTCCCTCCATTTATTCATGGCGGCGTCCTCCCGACGGGCCGTTGGAATGGGCGGCTTGGGGGTCTGCGCGGCAAGGAGACTAGGGACAATAGCAAGCCCCACCAAGGTGAATCTGACAAGGGATTTCATGGGATAGCGAGAGGCTACCTATCCCCTGTAGCGAGAATCTGGAACTTTTAGAATGTGTTCATTCTCGACTCTAGATTCCTGGATTAGGCAAAATGGGTCATGCTGCTTTCCATTCTGAGTCTGGCGACCGTGGCAATATCTGCCCGAGATATTCCGCACCTCGCGTATCATGCTTGGGCCGAAACTCCGCCGATGGGATGGAATAGCTGGGACTGCTTTGGCACCACCGTCACCGAAGCGCAGACCAAGGCCCATGCGGATGTCATGGCGGCGAAGTTGAAGGCGTTTGGGTGGAGCTATGTGGTCGTTGATATCCAGTGGTTTGAGCCCAAGGCGCAGGGATTCAATTATCGACCTAACGCTGAATTGGTGATGGACAAGTGGGGTCGACTCTTGCCAGCGCCCAACCGTTTCCCGGCTGGATTTAAGACGCTGGGAGATTACATCCATGGTAAGGGATTGAAGTTTGGAATCCACATGCTACGCGGGATACCCCGGCAGGCGGTGCGGGAGGAGACGCCCATCAAAGGGACGAATTACACGGCGGCCGATATCGCGGACACGAACTCAACCTGTCCTTGGAATGGGGATATGTATGGCGTAGACATGAGCAAGCCGGGGGCTCAGGCTTACTATGACTCCGTCTTCGAGCAAGCGGCGGAGTGGGGGATCGATTTTGTGAAAGTCGACGATCTTTCGCGACCGTACTACCGCGCCGAGATTGAGGCGATCCGGCGGGCGATCGACAAGACAGGACGCAAGATCGTGTTCAGTACGTCGCCCGGAGAGACGCCGGTCGTGGAGGGTGAAGACGCCGCTCGCCATGCGAATATGTGGCGAATTAGCGATGATTTCTGGGACGACTGGAAGGCGCTGAAGGAGCAGTTTGAGCGCTGCCGCAAATGGTCGCCAATTACAGGCGCCGGACACTTCCCAGATGCCGACATGCTGCCACTGGGCTACATTCGTTTCGGGGAGAAGACTCGGTTCACTCCCGACGAACAGCAGACGATGATGACGCTTTGGGCGATCTTTCGATCGCCGTTGATGTTGGGTTGCGATCTAACCAAGTTGGATGACGCGACCCTTAAGTTGATCACGAACCGCGAGATCTTGTCGGTCAATCAGAACAGCTACGCGGGGTATCAGCTCTTTAACCGGGGCGACTTGGTGGCGTGGGTGGCGAGTATTCCGCGGTCCAAAGACCGCTACGTTGCTCTTTTCAATACCAACGATTCTGGGGCCGCCCAGAAGGTCTCTTTGTCACTCAGCGAGCTATCGATGAAGCGGGCAGGCATTCGAGATCTTTGGACGAACCTCGATTTGCCGGTCACTGATTCGGAGATCTCGGCATCGCTGAAACCCCACCAATCCGCCCTGTTTCGCGTTACTCCCAAGTAGGCGCGGCGGGTAACCTGCGGGGGTGCCTGCGATTGAGACCCATGACCTGAAGAAGGTTTATTACTCCCACAAAAAGCAGCCTGGCGTGTGGGGTGCGATGAAGGGTTTGTTTAGTCGCGAGAAGACGGAAGTCGAAGCGGTGAAGGGCATCAATCTCACCATTCAGCAGGGAGAGTTGGTCGGGTTTCTTGGCCCAAATGGTGCGGGCAAGACCACCACGTTGAAGATGCTCTCTGGCATCCTATACCCCTCTTCCGGGGAAGCCAAAGTGCTTGGATATCGCCCTTGGGAACGAAAGGCGGAAATGCTTCGAAACATCTCGCTGGTCATGGGAAACAAGATGCAGTTGTGGTGGGACTTACCCGCCTGGGACAGCTTCTTGGTCCTGAAAGAACTGTATGAAGTGGACGATGCTCAGTTCAAGCGTCGATCCGAGCGGTTGATCGAAACCCTACAGTTGTCGGACAAGATTCACACCCAGGTACGGAAACTGAGTCTGGGTGAGCGAATGAAGTGCGAGTTGGTTGCCGCGCTGTTGCACTCGCCGCAGGTAGTGTTTTTGGATGAGCCGACGATTGGCTTAGACGTAGTGAGCCAGAAGCGAATTCGCGACTTCTTGAAGGAACTTCATCAGGAAGACGGCTGCACGATTATCTTGACCAGCCACTACATGCAGGACGTCCAGGAACTCTGTGAACGGGTGGTGGTCATCAACTCCGGAGAGATGATCTTTGATGGGGCGCTGGATGCTCTCGCCAATCGATTTAGCGATTCTCGACGGATCCAATTGACGTTCTCTTCTCCGGTCCTGGCGGCGGACGCGGAAGGATTTGGGCGGGTGGTGGAGCATACGGATTTGACGGCAACCATTGAGGTCCCTCGCGCACAGACGGCGGCCACGGCTTCTCGGATCTTGCAGGCGCTTCCGGTGGAGGATGTGTCGATTGAAGACGTCGAATTTGACGAAGTTATTCGGGCGTTGTTCGAAGAGGATCGACGGGATACCCTATAGTCGAAGGGATACCCATAGAGCCCTCACCCCTAGCCCCTCTCCCTCAGGGCGAGGGGAACTTCACCCTCTGTTTCACGTGAAACACACCGCACTTGATCCTGACCAGATTTTATGCAGTTACGAGTACCTATCTCCTGTTTTATTTGATATGGTGTAGTACATGAAATTCTTTCGCGCGTCAGCTTTCGCGGTGGTTTGGGTGATCTCGCTGGTGTGGGCCGGGGCACAGGAAATGCCGTCGGTCAAGATTGATCTTGAGAGCGATAGGCATCTGGTCTTCACAAGAATGGACGATCTTCTGCTTAACTCTCTTATGGATTCGGGCGTCTTGTCGGATCTGCACCTTACGGGGCCGCAGTTAGAATGCATCGCCGCGAAGACGAAGATTCAGCAAATGATGATCGTCACTCTTACGTCCAGCATTGCGAACGGAGAACTCGACGACGACGATCAGAAACAACTAACGGCAAATCTCAGTTCTCTTCTGACCGACTGCAAATTTGGGCTTTCCCTTGCTGACCTCAATGACGGCCAGAAGAAGTCCCTTCGCCGATCGGTCCTTGCGCATCGCCCTTTCGAAGCCCTCTTAACGGAAGAGGTTTCCTTTGCCCTCAAACTCACCGATGCTCAGCGCGCTCAGATTGCTCATGCGCGGGAGACGTTCTTTACAGAGAAGGACCGCCTCCAGTCCAGCGGCGATGACGCATCCAAAGCAGCAGAGCTTTTCCCCAAGAAGTCCGATGTTGAAGACCTTTCGGATGTCGAAAAAGTGCAGGAAGCCACTCGATTTATGGACTTGATGATGAAGACGGTGTTGAACCGAAGTCTTCGAAATTTGGACTTAGTAGCAAAGGCCAATAGGAAAGCGCATGAGCAGGCATTAGCGGTTTTGACGCGGGAACAGCGGGCTCAGTATGAGAAGTTGAAGTAGGCCCTCACCCCTAGCCCCTCTCCCTTAGGGCGAGGGGGACAGCGCTCTGATGAAGAGGTATTCCAGTGAGATGCGAGATCGGGCGCGGGAGTTGCGCCGGGATTCTACGGCGGCGGAGGAAGTGCTTTGGGATTGTTTGCGAGGGCGGCGGTTTGAGGGGTTGAAGTTTCGTCGTCAGGCGCCCCTTGGTTCCTATGTGGTCGATTTCTATTGCGAAACGCTTCGGCTCTGTGTGGAAGTCGATGGTGAGTATCACGAGTTTCCTGAGCAAGTGGTGGCGGACCAAGAGCGAGATCTTTGGCTGAGGGATCAGGGGTATATGGTGGTTCGGTTTAGGAACTCGCAGGTGTTTGGAGAGGTTGGGGTTGTGATGGAGACGCTTCGGGGATTGGTCAGTGGGTTGCGGGGGATGGGGTAGGTACTCCTGGGTTCTGGGGGGCCCTCACCCCTGGCCCCTCTCCCTCGGGGCGAGGGGGATGGCGCTCAGCGTCTTTTGTCTGCTTTCTCCATTTCTCTCTCAGGCGGTTGAGCGGTTGAAGACCAATTTAGTGGATGGGCGATTTGGCTTTACCTGGCCCTCCTAAATGGCCGGTCCGGTGCGTACACTTGGGCTATTTCGTCTCCATGTGGTCAGGGTCTACGATGTTGATTGGTTACTTGGGCGCTGGTTGAAGTCGGATAGCCCTCGCCCTTAGGACGAGAGGTTGTAGCCGTTGGAGAAGACAGTTGAGTTTAGACGATGTCCCCGTTGGACTGAATCTTTTTGCTAGCTTCCTTTGTAATAAGACAGGGCGGCCGTGCGCTTGCCCTCACCCCCTGGCCCCTCTCCCTCAGGGCGAGGGGGAACGTCTCTTCTTCATTAAAGACGTTGATGTCCTCACTTGAGCACCGTTTCACGTGAAACAATCCACCTCATCCTGAAGTAAAATCGAAGGACCTTTCACGACAGGAAAGGGAGGAGAAACATGTCGAATATTGAGATTCCGACGCGTTATGATGCGTCGACGGTTGAGCAGCGTTGGTATAAGGCTTGGGAAGAAGCGGGGCTGTTTCAGCCTAGCGGGGATCCTTCCAAAGAGAAGTTTGTCATTACGATCCCTCCGCCCAACATCACCGGTTCCCTCCACATGGGGCACGCGCTTTGTTATTCCATTCAGGACCTGGTCGGTCGTTATCACCGGCTAAAGGGTAAGGATGTATTGGTGCTTCCGGGACAGGATCATGCGGGGATTGCTACACAGAGTGTGGTGATCAAGCAGGTTAAGAAGGAAGGCAAGAATCCGCTGGAGATGGGGCGAGAGAAGTTTGTTGAGCGGGTTTGGGAGTGGCGCAAGGAGAGTGGGGACACGATCATCGGGCAGTTCCGACGCCTGGGGCATGCCTTTGATTGGACGCGCACCCGATTTACGCTGGATGACAGCTATGCCAAGGCGGTTCTGCAGGTCTTTATCGACTGGTTTGAGCGGGGACTGATTTACCGAGGCAAGCGGGTGGTTAATTGGGATCCGGTGCTTAAGACGAGCGTTTCCGACATTGAGACCGAGCGAAAGGTCGTTAAAGGAAAGCTGTATTACGTTCGATATCCCTATGCTGACGGATCGGGTGAGATTGTGATTGCGACGACTCGGCCGGAGACGATGTTGGGCGACGTAGCGGTGGCGGTTCACCCGAGCGATGCTCGCTATAAAGACAAAGTAGGCAAGATGCTGCGGTTGCCGTTGATGGACCGCGAAATCCCGTTGGTGGCAGACATTTACCCGGATCCGGAGTTTGGAAGCGGCGCCGTGAAGATCACGCCAGCCCACGATGCGAACGACTACGAAGTGGGCGTTCGACATAACCTACCGATGCCGGTGGTGTTGAACGAAGTGGCCAAGGTGGCCGAGGAAGGCGGCGCTTATGCGGGGTTGGACCGGTATGAGGCTCGCAAGCGCGTGGTCGCTGACTTGGAAGAGCAAGGCTTCCTGGTGAAGATCGAGGACCATGAGATAGCTTTGATCATCAGCGAGCGATCAGGCGAAGTCATCGAGCCATTGCTGAGTGAAGAGTGGTTCTGCAAGCAAACGGAGCTCGCCAAGCCAGCGATTGAGGCGGTGAAGCAGGGCAAGATTGACTTTGTGCCGGAGCGGTATCAGAAGATCTTCTTGGATTGGATGGAGAACATCCGGGACTGGAACATCAGTCGCCGACTGTGGTGGGGGCATCGAATTCCGGTGTACTACACGGAAGAAGGCAAGGCATTTGCGGCGCACAGTTGGGAGGAAGCTCAGGAGAAGGCGGGGGATCAGAAGATTGTCCGTCAGGAAGACGATGTTCTGGACACTTGGTTTAGCAGTGGCCTTTGGCCGTTTGCGACCTTGGGATGGCCCGAGCAGACGGACGATCTGAAGCAGTTCTATCCGACCAATCTTTTGGTGACGGCGCAGGAGATCCTTTATCTCTGGGTGGCCCGTATGATCATGATGGGGCTGGACTGTGCCCATGACATTCCGTTCAGTCAGGTCTATATCTATGCCACCGTGCTTACCGAAGACGGAAAGCGCATGAGTAAGAGCCTGGGGACGGGCGTTGATCCGATGGACGTGATTGAGAAGGTCGGCGCGGACGCTTTGCGCTTCACGCTTCTCTCTCAGACCGGCTACAACCAAGATATTCGATACAGCGAACGGCGCACAGAAGATGCGCGGAACTTCTGCAACAAGATCTGGAACGCAGTTCGGTTTGTTTTGCTCAATGTCGAAGACACCCCGACGAAACCCGTCGCTTTAGAGGATTCCGACAAGTGGCTCTTGAGTCGCTTGTACGAGACGGAGCGAATTGTAAGCGCGGCGTACGAGGCTTACGACAACCAGACGGCGTCTCAGGCGCTATACAAGTTCTTCTGGTCGGAGCTTTGCGACTGGTACATCGAAGTCTCCAAACCTCGGTTGAATGATCCGGCGAGCCGGGCGACTCCGCAGTGGGTGCTACTGACGTGCATCGAAGCCTTCTTGATCATGTTGCACCCGGTGATGCCACACCTGACGGAGGAAGTCTATTCTCACTTGCCCCTAGCGGATAAGGCTCCGTTCATCATGTCGGCGAAGTGGCCGGAACTACCGAAGGAGTTCCATCAGCCGGATGTGGAGGCGCGAATTGAGCGCATCTTCGACATCACTCGTGGCCTGCGCGCGCTGCGAGCTGAACTGGGCCTGGCGGCAATGAAGACGGCACCGGTGGTCTATTTCGAGGGCGATCTCTCGGGGGGTGAAAGCGTGGTCAAGTCTCAGGCTTGGGTGGAAGACTTGCGGCCGGGCAAACCGTCTGACCAATTCGTTTCGACGACTATCTCCGGCGTCGACCTTCACCTTCCGCTGGGCGATCTGGTGGATAAGGAGAAGGAGCTGGGGCGACTGGTACGGGAGGAAGAGAAGATCTCGGGAGACCTGGTCAAGTTGGACCAGCGGCTCTCTAACCCGGACTTCATCTCTCGAGCGAAGCCGGAAGTCATCGAGCGAGATCGATCCGCCGCGGATGAGCTTCGAGCGAAGTTGGAGAAGATCCAAGAGCGCAAGAAGCTGTTCGGCGGTTAACCTTTGCGGGGAGGAAGGGTTTAACTTTCCTCCCCATCACCAACTTTCTTCGTTCGGCTATACAGAGATCGCGTCTCGTGCAGGACCGATGGCGGAATTCCGATTGGGAACCCGGCAAAGCCGGCCGAAGTTGCCGACTTAATTGCTTTTATCGCTTCCCCTCGGGCGGCTTCCATCACAGGAACCGAGTTTGTCATCGATGGGGGTACCATCCCGACCGCATAGTCTGGAATTGCCATGCTTTTACCGAAACCAGTCGACGAATACTTCCGCTCCAAGAACGCTCGAGAAACGGCGGCGGTCTTGTTTTGCTTTGCTCCCGGAGCCGTGGTGTGGGACAAGGGCGAGGATGCCCTGTTTACCGGTCATGACGAGATTAAAGAGTGGTTAGAGAAGGTCGTGGCGAGCTACAACCTAAGCGTGGAACCCTTAGAGGCGAAAGAGGACAAGGGCGTGGTTTCCGTTCAGGCAAAGGTCTCGGGCGACTTCCCGGGGAGCCCTTTGGAGTTCCACTACCGCTTCACGGTGGAGGACGACAAGATTCGCCGACTGGACATCCTTTAGGCGCGGCTCTGAAGCATGAGGTCGAGGAGTTGACGGTCGACCTGATAGCCATCCCTCTGCTCATAGACCGTTCCGGGGCGATCATGGCCGATGATCCCGAATGCGCCCTCAAAGCCCCAGAGAGCGTAGCCCCAGCCGTACTGGCAAAAGAGTCCGAAGAGATCCTCAAACCACTTTAGGGCGACCTCATTCGAGGTTTTGTTATGGCAGCCGAATTCGCCGATGTGGATCTTGGTTCCTAGTCTTTCTACAGCACGCCAAGGGGCGTACCACTCGTCGATGGCGTCTCGATCCCAGATCTTGCCGTCCCATTCACAACCGGGGTAGGTGGGGAGGGGGAACTTTGAGCTGGGCGCCCACCAGTTGGCGCCGTAGTGGCTGACGGTCATGGGTTGATAGCCACGGCCGCTGTGGGTGAGGCCCAAGTCGGCGAGTTCTGGCATCGCGAGGTTTCCCCCGTCTAGTCCATCGATCACGATGGCGCGGTCAGGATCGACGGCCCGAATGGCGGAGACGGTACGGCGGATAAGGGCTTCGTGGCGATCTCGGGTGAAATCGAAGTCTCCGATCGCGGGGGGTTCATTGACGAGGTCGAAGCTGAGCCATTCGCTGGAGACGCCTTTGTAGCGGCGGGCGATCATCTCCCATTGCGAGACGAACCCATCTTGGGCGATGCGATCCAGCCAAAGATTGTGGCGCTCTAGGTGATTGGAATTGATGCAGTAGCCGGGAGCCCGGTGGATATTGAAGGAGAGGTGCATGTTCCGCTGCCGAGTGGCTTCAAGGTAGCGATCAACGTGTTCGAAGACCTCCTCCTCGGGGTGGAGATACTGGTGGTTGGGGGTCCAGAACCGGTAGTCGGTGGGAATGCGGACGAAGTTGAAGCCGTGTTTGGCCATGAAGTCGAGGGCACGTTCATCGGCTGGGGCGGGAATCCTTCCCTCTTCCCACCAGACCATCCACTGGAAATTGAATCCGTATCGGGGCGTGGAGAACGCCAAATCCGTTGCGCTGCTCACCCTTTAACCCTATCACACTTTGGCTGGCAATATTACTTGCATGCAAATTCTGCAAAAAGGAACACGTTTTCTTCACAATTCGTCTAATATAGACATATGTCTACTATTCAGGCTTCGCTATTCGAGTTGCCTCAGGTGCGCACTCCAACACAGTTGGGGCGCACTTCCATTCGCACGGTGGAAGCGGGCAGCATTTTGACGCCGACGAAAGGGCGACTCGGGAGCTATGACTACTCGCTGAATCCCTATCGCGGATGCGGGTTTGGGTGTAGCTACTGCTATGCGGCGTTCTTTGTGCCGGACGATGAGCAGCGGGCAAATTGGGGCAAGTGGGTTGAGGTGAAAGAGAACGCGCTGGCGCTCTTGGGCAAGCAGCGAAACCTGGAGGACGCTCGCATTTACATGAGCTCGGTTACCGATCCTTATCAACCGATCGAGGCTTGTACGGAATTGAGTCGCAGCATTTTGGAACACCTTTCTGAGCGGCGGGATCAGCCTCGGGTGGTGATTCAGACGCGGAGTCCGCTGGTGACGCGGGATATTTCGATCCTGAAGCGATTTAAGCACCTGCGAGTGAACATGAGTATTACGACGGACAGCGATGAGATTCGGAAACGATTTGAGCCCTCGTGCGCGAGTATCGAGCGGCGGCTGGACGCGGTTCGAGAGCTGAAGGCGGCGGGGTTGAAGGTTGGGGTTTGCATCTCGCCGATGCTGCCGATCGAGGATCCGATCCAGTTTGCGCGGACATTGAGAGAATTGGACGCGGACCGGTACACGGCTTCTTACTTTCATTCTTCGGAGAAGTTGTTCGCATCGGGGACGGGCGATGAGGCGACAAAAATTGCACGAGAAATGAATTGGACATTTGCGAAGTTTCAGCGGGTGAAGCAGGTTTTAACGCAGTTGGTGCCTCGCCTCAATGAAACTGCATTTTCACCTGAGTGAGGTCGGCAAAGGCGTGGGGAATGGGATAAGCTCCGCGCAACATGCTGACAACGCGGACGGGTGGATTTCAGATTGGCTTTCGACGAGGATGGAGCGACTGGCAGAAGGACCTTGATGGGCTGATTGCTTGGGCAAAGTCGAATGAGATGGGCGTGGTGGACCTTGGGCGCGATGGAGATACATCGGCCAAGGCAGTGAAAGCGGCGGGCCTTCATGTCGGGTCGGTTGATTTGGCGGAATGGCAGGGACTGATTAGCGCGGATGCCATGAAGCGAAAGGATGCGGTTGCCCGCAATGCGGCCTACATCGAGGCTTGCGCGGCTCATGGCGTGAGGAATCACTTCTTGGTGATGTTGCCGGAGGACCCGAGCAAGCCACGCAACGAAAACTTTGGCTACATGGTGGAGGGCGTGAATGAGTTGGTACCCCACTTAGAGAAGCATAACGCCCGATTGGTGATTGAGGGCTGGCCGGGTCCGGGGGCGCTCTGCTGTACGCCGGAAGGATATCGAGCCTGTTTTGAGCAGTGTCCTTCGATGGCGGTGGGAGTGAACTATGATCCTTCGCACTTGGTCCGAATGGCGATCGATCCGATTCGGTTTGTGGCGGAGTTCAAGGACCGCGTTTATCACATCCACGGCAAGGACACGGAGATCGTGGACGAGGCGCTGTATGAGTTTGGGACCGAGCAGCCAGCGACCTTTTCGAAGGGGCATGGCTTTGGGAGTCATCATTGGCGCTACACGATTCCGGGTCACGGATGTGTACGGTGGATTCGGGCGTTCCAGATCTTGGCAGACGCGGGCTACGATGGCGCGGTATGTATCGAACTCGAAGATGAGAACTTCAATGGCTCAGAAGCGGGTGAGAAGAAGGGACTACTGGCGGGTGGCCATTTCTTGGCTTCTTGTTAGTCGCTTAAGCAAATGACCTAGAGAATCGACTTCTCTTTAACCATGAAGTAGAAGTTCACGAGGGCGGAGGCGAGGTCTTGCGGTTCCGCCTCTAGACTGTGGATGTTGGCCACGGAGAGTACCAGACCGGCATCCACTCGATCTTTGACCAGGAAGGCGGCGGCCGCGCGTTGGTACATGCCTTCTATTTTTTCTAGAGACGCTCTCTCTGCCTCTTTGATCTTAGGGTCCGACACGCGGGCGACCAACGTTAGGTGCCGGCGGACGAGGGGGCCGAGCGCGGTGGTGAGTTCGACGGCTTTCTCTTGGTGCTCACAATCGGTAAACGTGACCAAGAGGGCGCGGCGCTTCCAGCGGGCGGAGAGGTATGAGAAGGCGGCGCGGGGGTCGCTTTCGACGGGTTCAGCGACGAGGTCGTGAAGGGCTTCGATGATGATCCCGATCTGATTACGGCCCTTTCGGGGTGGAATGTAGCGCTTTACGACGTCTGAGTAGACCAGCAAGCCCACGAAGTCGCCAGCCATGGCAGCGGCGTGGGTGAGCATGAGACAAGAGTCGAGGGCGTGGTCGAGTTTGCGGACGCCGTTAACCTCAGAGAGCATGCCCCGGCCGATATCGATGACGATGATGACGGCTTGATTTCGTTCTTGCTCGAACTGGCGGACGATGAGTTTGGAGCGTCGGGCGGTGGCTTTCCAGTCGATCTTTCGGTAGTCGTCGCCTTCGGCGTAGTCGCGAAGCGATTCGAATTCCATTCCAAGGCCGCGTTGGCGGGAGCGTCGGATGCCCATCTCTCGGAGACGGCCTTGCTGCTTGAGGAGCTCGAACTCTTTGAGAGCGAGGACGTTGGGGTAGATGCGGACGGGCTGCTCGGTGGGGAGCTTGACTTGACGCTCTACCAGGCCGAGGGGGCACCGGAGTCGGACGTAGGTGCCGCGGAAGAAATCGCTGCCTCGCTCAAGCGGGGTGAGGAAGTAGCCGAGTTCGGTTTCACGCTCGGCGGGGACAGAGAAGCCGAATTCTAAATTGGTGGCGGTGCATCCGGCGGGGGGTTCATCGCGGAGTCGTCCTGAGATGGGCTCAAGTCCCTGGTTCTCAAGGATGAGGTCGATCTTATTGGCGGCGCGGACGGAGAGGACGGGATCGAACTTTCTGCGGATGGTTAGCTGAGCGGGGTTTGGTCCAAGTTTGAGCGAGATCCATGCAACGGCTAAGAGCGCCAAGTTGTACACAAGCAAAAGCACCGGCTGGCCGGCTTGGTAGGCAATGGCTCCGATGGGTATTCCTAGAGCAACCATCCCCCAGAATCGCTTCGTTGGTACCATTGACATCCCTTGTGCCGGGTAGCATCGGATCGTGCAGAACGACCTCGCGGTGCTAAGCCCCGAGAAGACGATCATAACTTACCGACTTTCGAGTATCGGAAGCCGGATTCTGGCGCATATCCTCGACCTAATTCTGATTTTGTTCCTGGACATCGCGCTCGTTATGGCCGTGGGACAGATCTTCCAATTTGTCAGCCCGACGGTTTCAACGGTCATCACCGTCTTCGTGGTGGTCTTCGGGTGGTTGGTCTACTTTATCGCCTTTGAGGCGTTTTGGAATGGCCAAACCTTGGGAAAGAAGGCGGTGGGAATTCGGGTGAAGATGGCGGACGGTCTCCCCTTGACCGTTGGAGCGGCGATTGGGAGAAATCTGCTCCGACCCGCAGATATGTTTCCCGGAACCTACTTCATTGGACTGCTCGCGATGTTTACTACTCCTCGATCCCAACGACTTGGCGATTTGGTTTCGAACACCGTGGTCGTACATGAAAAACGGGCGATTCCCTACTTCACTCCGGCGCCGCATACGGTAGGGGTTCACCCTTTGGAACACCAGGTGGGCGAGCTGCGTGGGATGACCATTGAGGAATATAACGCGCTCCGTCGGTTTGCAGATCGATTTCCTGAGCTTCCCTCTCCAGTTCAGGACAAATTGATCCGAGAAGTATATCAACCGATCGCGGCCAAGCGGGGCATCGCGCCTATTGCGAATGTCCATCCGCTGTACCTAGCAGAGGCCGCAGTGATGAAATACGGTCGTGAACATGGCCTCCTGTAAGGCTTGTGGAAACGTGGTGGAAGACTGCGGACGCCGTTTCATGTGTTTAAAACTGGTCCTCCGAAACTTATACATCTCGGAGTTTTCCCACACCGTTTTCCACATTAGGTTTTTATGCTCTCTTAACCGTTTCAGATTCAAAACGGTCTGCGTAAACTTACACGTTCCCCCTGCGGCTGTGCGTTTTCCACAGTTTTGTTGTCCTTAATAGTAACAATAGATCTTGAATGCATGCCTTTGAAGAATTATCAAGAGATGTGGAAGAACGCCCGTTGCATGCGGTGGGCAGCGTTTCTCTGAGGGAATTCCGAAACTACGAAGCCTTGGACTTGGAGCTGTCGCCAGGGTTCAACGTGGTCTCGGGTCCGAACGCACAAGGAAAGACGAATCTTCTGGAATCTTTGTATCTGCTTTCGACGACTCGGTTGCTGAGAGGTCAGCGGGATGCGGAAGCGATTCGGGACGGAGCGGACAAGGCGACAGTTTCAGCGAAGATCTTGCCGACGGAGACGGAGCTGGGGATGTCCATCGAGCGTGGCACTCGGAAGAAGGCGAGCCTGAATGGACTGGGACTGCCACGAGCGGCCGATCTGATTGGCAGGCTGCCTTGTGTCTGCGTGAGCGCGGCGGACATGGAGATCGTCCGTGGAGAGCCCTCGGAAAGGCGTCTATTTCTCGATTTAGAGCTCTCCTCCCTCTATCCGGCATATTTGCGCCACCTGACCCTCTACAAGCGCGCTCTGGAGCAAAGAAACGCCTTGCTGAAGGATTCTCGGGAGCGGCATCATCCGGCGGAGTCGTTTGAGATATGGGAGGACCAGTTGGCGAACCACGGGGCAGGGATTCGGTTAGCTCGACGGGAGTTTGTGGCGAGTCTGGGGCCCTTGGCGCAAGAGATTCACGAAGAGATGGGGCAGGGTGAAGGGCTGGCGTTGAGTTACCTGGAGAAGGACGAAGCGGCAACCTACGAAGCAGCGCTTGCCAAGCTGGCGGAGAGTCGTTCTCACGAGATTGCCCGAGGCACGACCGTGGTAGGGCCGCATCGGGACGACCTGGAAATTTTGGTGGACTCACGGGAGGCTCGGCTGTTCGGTTCACAGGGTCAACAGCGGACGGCGGTGATCTCCACGAAGATGGCGACTTTAGCCTTTGGTCGACGCCATACGGGTTCGCCTCCACTGCTTTTGTTGGACGATATCCTTTCCGATTTGGATGAACGACGGCGGAGTTTGCTGACGCAAATCGTGCTTTCACGGGCGGGGCAAGCGGTGCTAACCTGTACGGAAGCTTCGGCTGCGGGCGAGGCGATTTTGGAGAAGGCCAAAAGGTTTGAGGTTTGGGCGGGTTCGATTAAGGAAGCGTGAGAAAACTTCAACATATGATCAAGCCCGCCATTGGGCGGGACGAGGTTTTGCGAGCGGCTCGGGCGCAGCGAGTCTTGCGGGAGTGGGATTCGATTGTGGGTCCAGGTTTGGCGGAGAAGTCTCATCCAGATCGCTATGATCGGGGGACGGTTTGGGTTTCTGTCCAAGGCTCTGCTTGGGCGCAGGAGCTGCGGATGATCAAGGATCGCATCTTGCAGAAACTGGCGGATAAGTCGGGGGAACCATCGCTGTTTATTGACCTGAGATTTGGCGTGCGTCCGTTGCCGGCCAAGGAGGCTCAAGAGGTCAACGTTGAAAAAGACAAGCCCAAGCCGCCGAGGGCTGACAAAACCGGTCTTTCGATTCGTGAAATCGCGGAACAACGGTTGAAGGAATGGCCGGATGAGAGCGGAACTTCTCAATAGACCGCTGCTGCTCTTGGCAGCGGGCCTCATCGTTGGACTTTCTTCACTTACGTATAATTTTAACGTTCTTTTCTTAATCCCATTGCTTGTCTACACCCGTGAGATCCGGGCGGGGTGGGCGATCGTTCTGGGGTTTGGATTGGGGCTGATTTTGGCGCCACGGATTCCCGAGCAAGGCGTGCTGGATCATCAGATGGTCGCGGGGGACGTTCGGGTGGTGAGCATGCCTCGGCTGTACAGCGACCGGCTGGGGTTTGAGTTGGAGTTCGAGGGGCACCGGTTGGTGACAACCCAAGATCGGGATGCCGATGTCAGTTTGGGCGATCTCGTTTCAGTGAAAGGGTCGGTTCGGCCGCTGAAAGAGGGGACGGAAGATTTTTACTTGAGCCACGGGATCGTCGGGAGGCTTCGAACCGATTCGCTGGAGGTGAAGGAACGGGGGCCGAGTTGGTATCGGGCGGCGATGGGAATTCGGCGAGGTTTTGTCGACTTCACTCACGAGGCGCTGGGGGCTCGCGAGGCGGCGGTGGTGGATGCGCTTTGTTTCAACGTGGACGAAGGCTTGGACGATGGATTTAAGGATGACCTGAGAGCGACGGGGACCATCCACATCATTTCCGCGTCGGGGCTCCACGTTTTTGTCATCGCGTGGGTGTTGGAAAGACTGTTGCGACTGCTTCCCATTCCTCGGGGATGGATGTTGGTGGGGTTGGGGCTGTTGCTGGCGCTTTACGCATGCGCAGCGGGCTTGCAGTCGGCGATCGTCCGTTCGGTGGTGATGTCGATGTTAGGATTGACCGCTTACCTTTGGGAGCGGGAATCAGATCTGCTTTCGGCATTAGCGTTTGCTGCGGTGGGATATCTGGTTTTCGTTCCCCTTGCGGTGTTTGATATTGGCTTTCAGTTTTCGTTCTTGACGGTCGGTGCATTCGGGCTGTTTGGTCGGATGGACTCGGACCGGGTGGAGACGCCGAAGGAGTGGGTTTTGGAGAAGCTGAAGGAGGGGTATCGGACGACGCTGATTGCGTTTGCGGCCACCGCTCCGATGGTGGCTTTCTACTTTGGATTCGTCTCGATCACCACGTTGCCAGCGAACCTCATCATCGCGCCGATCGTGATGGTTTCCGTGGTGGCGGCTTTGGTGTCCTTTGGATTGCGGTTTGTGCTCCTTCCCTTCGCGGTGGGGCTCATGAAGCTCTTGGTTGGGCGGCTGGTGATCGAGATGCAGGCGGTGCTCTCGGGCATGGGTCGGCTTTCTTTGAACCCGACGCTGCCGGCGAGTTTCAGCGGGTACTGGCTGGTCCTGATCTATGTGTTGGTTTTGGCATTAGCGAGGCGACGTGTTCGGCCGGCTTAGCCTTGTCCTGGCGCTGATCCTCTCGGGGGTCATCGGCGTGGCCTTGGGGCTACGACCGGGGCCGACTCGGTTGATCTTCTTCTCGGTGGGACAGGGGGATTGCACCCTGTTTGAGACCGAGGGAACGGCGATCTTGATTGACGCAGGGCCGAAGACGGATGCCTTCGATGCAGGAGGGCGAATCGTTGTTCCACGGCTTCGCTCTTACGGAGTCGCCAAGATTTCTTTGATTCTTCTGTCGCATCCCGATTCGGATCACATTGGAGGGTTAGCGGCGATTCTTCGGGCCCATCCGGGGGCGCAGGTCGGGGTGTCCGATCAGTTTCGAGACCACCCGGATTTGCTGACGACCCTTCGGGAAGCGGGCGTTCAGCCGGACCGGGTGATTTGGTTTGGCCGTCGGGCGGATGCGAAGATTGGTCGGTTTTCACTTGAGATTCGGACGCCTCGGTGGGTGGAGGGGGAGCCGGATAACGATGGGTCGATGTTTGTTCGGATCTCCGATGGGAAGGCGAGCGCGGTGTTTTCGGGTGACGCTTCGATTCCGGTGGAAGCTCGGATCGCGGGGGAGACCGGGTGGACGGCACAGGTGCTGCATGCCGGACACCACGGGAGTCGGACGGCTTCGGGCAGCGCGTGGTTGGATCAGATCCAGCCGAAGGTGGCGGTGGTGAGTTGCGGACGAGATAACCCGTATGGGCATCCGCATCAGTCGGTTTTGGACGCGTTGAGGGAGCGAGGGATTGAGGTCCTTCGCACAGACGAGCATCGGGATTTGGTGTTTGAGGCGACGGACAACGGGTTTAGATTAAGGTGAGGCTGGGCTGTGGCTCTGCGTTGCTTTGCTTGGCTTTGCGTTGTCCTGACTACCGAGGCAGGAGACGCTTCGCGGCTCCAACCCGGCGCTATCGGACGAAATCCCTTTGGAATCGCTCGGAGTGTGATGGCACTCAGCGCGGGACCCCACCCGCGACTACCCCTACCGTGGGCTGGATTTAGAGGGCATTGGTGCTAAGCAAGCGACATGAGGACTACTTCTTGAGCATTCTTAGGCCGTTGGCGACGACGATGAGGCTGGCGCCCATGTCGGCGAAGACGGCCATCCAGAGGGTGGATTTGCCGATGAGGGCGAGGGTGAAGAAGACGGCTTTGATGCCCAGGGCGATGGCGATGTTTTGGGTGAGGATTGATGCGGTCTTGCGGCTGAGGTGGATGAACTCGGGGAGTTTGCGCAGGTCATCCTTCATGAGGGCCACGTCGGCGGTTTCGAGGGCGGTGTCGGTTCCGACGGCGCCCATGGCGAAGCCGATGGAGGCCTTGGCGAGGGCAGGAGCGTCGTTGATGCCATCGCCGACCATGCCCACCGAAGCGTAGTTGGTTTGATAGGATTCGATGGCGGCAAGCTTGTCGGTTGGCAGCAGTTCGGCGCGGACATCGTCGATGTTCGCCGCGAGGGCAATGGCTTCTGCGGTGCGTTGATTATCGCCGGTCAGGATGGCGGTTTTGACGCCGAGGGCGTGGAGTTCCTTGACGGCCGCAACGCTCTCAGGGCGCAGGACGTCGGCGACTCCGAAGACGGCGATGGCTTCCTTGTCATTGGCGAGGATGACGGTGGTCTTCCCTTCCGACTCCAGTTGAGCAAGGGCGTCGTGAACGTGGTCGCAGCAGACATTTTCCTCCTCGGTCATGCGGTGATTCCCGAGGATGTAGTTTTGACCTTCGATCTCACCGATGACGCCGCGACCCGTTTTCGATTCGAAGTTCTGAACCGCCGCGAGGTCTCCTTGCCATTCGCGGGCGATGGCTTGGGCAATGGGGTGATCGCTGAGCGCTTCCAAACTGGCGGCGATGCGAAGAGCGTGGTCTCGGTCGAAGCCGTGAAGCGGGAGAACGTCGGTGAGTTTGGGCTTGCCTTCAGTTAAGGTTCCGGTCTTATCGAGGGCGACCAATTTAAGGTGGCGGCCCGACTCCAGATACGCGCCTCCCTTGATGAGAATGCCTCGATGGGCGGCGGCGGCGAGTCCGCTGACGACGGTGACGGGGGTGGAGATGACGAGAGCGCAGGGGCACGCGATGACGAGCATCACCAACGCCTTGTAGAGCCAGGGGTAGAAGGGTTGGCCGAAGGCGAGGGGGAGGGTGGCCACGAGTACGGCGACGAGGAAAACGATGGGGGTGTAAACCCGGGCGAAGGAGTCGACAAAACGTTGGGTGGGAGCGCGGGACGCCTGAGCCTCTTGGACTGTCGCGATGATACGGTCCAAGGTGGTGTGACCCTTCATTTCGGTCACTCGGAATTCGAGCACTCCCTCTCCGTTGATACAGCCAGCGAACAGCGTATCGCCAGCGGCTTTTTCCACCGGCATACTCTCGCCGGTGATGGGCGCCTGATTCACGGCGCTTCGTCCGTTTTGGACTTCGCCATCCAGGGGAATACGTTCGCCCGGCTTCACGCGAAGGAGATCGCCGACGCTGACCTGACACACGCTCACCGACTCCCATGCGCCGGATTCGAGTTGTCGGAGCGCTTCATCGGGGGCCATTTCCATAAGAGACCGCACGGCATTTCGGGCGCGATCCAAGGAGTAGGCCTCGATCTTTTCGGCAATGGCGAAGAGGACGGTGACCATGGCGGCTTCCGGCCAGGAGCCGATGACCAGCGCCCCGACCACGGCCACCGACATCAGAAAGTTGATGTTCAGGGTGAGAGTGCGGACGGCGATGAGGCCCTTGGTAAAGGTCTCTCGCCCCGAGAGCAGGATTGCGAGAACGGACAAGCCGATGACGGGCCAACTCCTTTCCTGCTTGAGAACCCAACCGACGATTTCGCTGCCCAGGGCGAGGACGAGGGCAATGCCCAAGAGCCAGTTGGCTGAGATCTTGGGCGTTGCCGATGGCTCGGCATCGGGGGCGCTGGGGGCCATTCCGATTTCGTCGAGCGCCTTGAGGATGGTGGCGTCCGAGTCCAGTTCATGCTCGACGGTCAGATTTCGGTTCATCAGATCGAACTTGAGCGATCGGACGCCGGGCTCCTTGGCGAGTCGCTTCTGGATAAGCTGCTCCTCGACTGGGCAATCCATCTTGTCGATGATGTAGGACTCGGACCGAATCAAAGGACTTCCTCCTTCGCCTGGTCTCGTTCAAACCAGACGTACAGAGCGGGAAGGACGACCAAGGTGAGCAGGGTCGAGGAGACGATGCCGCCGATGACGACGGTGGCGAGCGGGCGTTGAACTTCCGCCCCGATGCCGGTGTTGAGCGCCATGGGGATGAATCCGAGCGCCGCGACCAGCGCGGTCATGAGCACGGGTCGAAGCCTTTGATAGGCGCCATCTCTTACTGCTTCCCTCACGTTACTTCCCAACTCTCGCAGGCGATTGATCGCGGAGACCATGACCACGCCGTTCAGGACCGCCACGCCGGAGAGCGCAATAAAGCCTACACCGGCGGTGATGCTGAATGGCATTCCGCGAGTGGCAAGCGCAAAGATTCCGCCGGTCACCGCCAGAGGAACCCCGGTGAAAATCAGCAGCGCCTGCTTCAGCGACCCGAAGGTGGAGAAGAGGAGCAGGAAGATGAGGGCGAGGGCGATGGGGACGACGATGGCGAGCCGGGCACCCGCCTGTTGGAGGTTTTCGAATTGGCCACCCCAGGTGAGGTAGTAGCCCTCGGGGAGTTTGACCCTTTGCGCGATGGCCCGCTGGGCGTCTTCCACGAACGAGCCGAGGTCGCGTCCGCGCACATTGAGCTGGACCACTACGCGGCGCTTACCGCTTTCCCGACTGATCTGGGCGGGGGCGGGAACGTTTCGGATTTCCGCCAGCGAACTGAGGGGAACCGCGCCCCCGTCTGGCTTTTCGACGAGGAGCGATTTGATGGCCTCCACGTCGTTTCGGACTTGATGGGGGAGGTTGACAGTGAGGGCGAATCGCTTGTCGCCTTCAACGATCTGACCAATGGGTTCCCCGCCGAGGGCGACGGCAATGAGTTCCTGAATGTCATCGACATTCACCCCCACGCGGGAGATTGCCTGGCGGTCGATATCGATCTGGAGCACGGGGACTTCATCCACCTGCTCTACTTCTACGTCCTTCGCGCCGGGGATGGCCCGAACGATGGCGGCGATCTGATCCGCTTGGTCCTTTAGGGCCTCCAGATCCTCACCGAAGACCTTGATGCCGATATCGGCCTTAACGCCAGAAACGAGCTCCGCGAACCGCATCTGGATCGGTTGGGAGAAGTTATAGCCTTGACCGGGGACGTCGGCCACCTTTTGGCTGATCTCTTCGATGAGCTTCTCTTTGGACAGCCCCTTTCGCCATTCGTGACGGGGCTTGAGCATGATGAAGCTATCGGTGAGGCTGAGGGGCATGGGGTCGGTGGCAACCTCGGGGGTGCCGCTACGAGAGAAGACCGTGGTGACTTCCGGCACTTCTCGAATCTTCTTTTCCATGGCGGTGACGAGGCGGACCGTTTGCTCGGCATCGACGGTGCGGACGCGCACCGGCTGGATAACGAGAGACCCCTCATCCAGTTGCGGGATGAACTCCGAGCCGAGCTTGGAGAAGACGAGTCCGGCGAGGACCAACAGGACTACCGCACCGGAGGCGATGGCGACCCGGGTGCGCAGGGCGAAGTCCAGGACCGGACGATAGATCCGGCTGAGGAACTCCATGAAGATGTTGCGACCTTCCTTGGTGTCTCCAGAGAGGAGCATGGACGCAAGGACGGGGACGAGCGTGAGCGTTAGCAGGAGCGCCCCGATGAGGGCGAACACGACGGTGAACGCCATGGGCTTGAACATCTTCCCTTCCGTGCCCTCCAAGGCGAGGATGGGGAGATACACCACGGTGATGATGCTGACGGCGAATGCGGTGGGCTTGGCGACTTCTTTGGAAGATTCCCACACGGTATGTCGCACTTCTTGGCGCGAGAGTTTTCTCCCGGCGTGTTCTCGGGCTTCGGCGAGCCGACGAACGGCGTTCTCGATCATGACGACCGCGCCATCAACGATGAGTCCGAAATCGATGGCCCCCAGGCTCATGAGATTGCCCGAGATGCCAAACCGATTCATCCCAATGATGGCAACGAGCATGGAGAGAGGGATGGCGAGGGCGACGATGATGGCGCCGCGCAAGTTGCCAAGGAGCAGGAGTAAGACGACGACGACGAGGATGCCGCCTTCGAGCAGGCTTTTTTGGACGGTGCCGATGGTGGAACCGACCAGATCTGAGCGGTTATAGGTGGTGGTGAGGGTGACGTCCTTGGGCAGTTGCGCCTTGATCTCCTGGACTTTCTTGTCCACGGCATCGGCAACGGTGCGTCCGTTGGCGCCCTTGAGCATCATGACCACGGCGAGCATGGTTTCTCGGCCATCTTTGGTGCTGATGCCGGTGAGGACAGGGACCCCGAGGGTGACCTCGGCGACGTCTCGGATCAAGACGGGGACGCCGTCTTCCGATTTGACGACGACGCTTTCGATGTCTTCTCGCGTGGTGGCCATGCCCACGCTGCGGATCATCATGCGCTCGCCGTTTTGTTCCAGCACGCCGCCGCCCGCATTGCGGTTGTTCTTTTGCAGAGCTTCGACGACCTCATCGACGGCGATTCCGCGGGCGAGGAGGGCGCTGGGGTCGACGATGACTTGGTACTGCTTGACGCTGCCATCGGCGGCGTTCACTTCGGCAACGCCGGGGACGGTGCGAAGTTGGGGGGAAATGAACCAGTCTTGGAGGGTTCGAAGCTCCATCGGCGACCGGTCTTCGCTCTCGATGGCGTACATGTAGATATCGCCGAGACCGGTGGAGACGGGGCCGAGTTGGGGCGCTTCTACCCCTTCCGGCAGCTGCTCCTTGACGTTGTTGAGGCGTTCATTCACCAACTGTCGGGCGAAGTAAACGTCTACGTTGTCCTCGAACGTGACGGTGACCTGGGAGAGGCCATATTGGCTTAGGCTGCGGACCTCTTGGACGCCGGGAATGCCGCCCATGCTGGTCTCGATGGGGAAGGTAACGAGTTTCTCGATTTCCTGTGGCCCCATGCCCCCGGTTTCGGTGTTGATCTGGACTTGGTTGGTGGTGATGTCCGGGACGGCATCCAGCGTGAGCTGGTTCCAGGAGATGAAGCCGACGCCAACAATGGCGAGGGTGGCCAAGAGGATGAGGAACCTCTGGGTGAGGCTGAAATGAAGCAGCTTGTCCAGCATTAGTGCTCATGCCCCTTCAACTCGTCCTTCTTCTGCTCGCTGGCGAGGACGAAGCTGCCTTTGATGGCGACGGGTTCGCCGGTTTCCAGGCCGTCGAGGATCTCGACATGAGTTTCGTTGGAGCGTCCGAGCTTGACCTCACGCTTTTCGAAGCCCTTCCCTTCCTTCACGAAGACGTAGCTGGCGTGATCTTCTGAAACGAGGGCGGATTTGGGGATGGAGAGGGAGTCTTGGGAGGCGCCGAGTCCGAGGTGGACGGTGGCGAACATGTCGGGCTTGAGACGACCTCGGGCATCGACAATGAGGCATTGCACGGGGATGGAACGGGTTTTGGGATCGAGCCGACCGGCGACGACTTGGACGATGCCAGAGAACTCTTGATCCGGGTTGGCGGAGACGTGGACGGATACGGACGCGCCCTTGACGATCTTGGCGGCGTCCTTCTCCGGCACATTGGCGGTGACCCAGACGGACTCTAGGTTTTCGACTTCCAGGAGAGCTTGAGTGCGGTCGATGGCTTGGCCACGGGTGACGTCGAGATGGGTAACGATGCCGTAAATGGGGGCGACGAGGGTGACGCGTCCGACGGAGGCGGCGCCGCCCCCGGTGTAGGTTCGGTAAGAGGCCTGGGCGTTGCCGATGGCTTTTTGGGCATTGGCAAGGGCGGCGCGGGCGGATTGGACGGAGATTTCGGCTCGCTGTCGCTCTAACTCCGCGGTTCGGACCTCGGCCTCGGCGGTTTGGAGTTCTCGCGCGTTGAGCAGACCCTTTTGGGAGATGTTCTTTTCGCGTTCGTAGGTTAGTTTGGCTTGGGCAACCCGGGACTTGGCTTTATCGAGGCGAATTTCGTCTTGTTGGAGTTCGAGACGGGCGGCTTCGAGGTCGGCTTTGGACACCAGGCCGTCGTTAAACAGGTTTTCGGTTCGGCGGAACTGTTCGGCGTGGGAGGCTTGTTCTTGCTGGACGCTGAGGAGTTCGCTCTGGGCTTCGTTCAGTTCGCTTTGGGCTTGCTGAATGGGGGCCTGGCTGTAGGCGCCCGCCTTGACGAACTCTTGCTGACGCCTGAGGTTGGTGCGCGCAGCGGTGAGTTTGGTTTGGGCGAGGCTGAGTTCAGCGATTTCTCGCTTCAGGTCGGCACTGGCGGCGTCTCGGGCTCGCTGGGCTTCGGCGATGGAAGTCCAGGACAGGGCGAGTTCTGACGACTCGATGACGGCGAGAGTTTGACCCTTGGTGACCTTGTCTCCGGGTTGAACGGAGAGGGTCACGATGCGACCGGCTACCGGCGGGGTGACGACTGCTCTGCCTTGGGTGGTGCTATTGACGACGCCGGGGACCTGGAGGGTGGCCTGCATGGGGCGCAGGGTGGCGGGCTCGACTTCGATGCCGGCGATTTCCTCGGCGGCGGGGGTGAGTTCTACGGATTCGCTGTGGCCGGGCTCCTCGTGACCGTGCTCATCCTCGTGGGCAACTTCTCCAGACTTACAACCGGCGAGGACGAGAATGAGGGCGGCGAGGGGGAATAGGAGTTTCTTCATCGGACCACCTCCAGCAGGTATCCGGACGCTTGGTATTGAGCGATGACGGCTTTGGCGAGGTCGAATTTGGCTTCGGCCAGTTCTTGCTCGGTTTCTCGCAGAGCGCGGGTGGCTTCGAGGACGTCGATGAGGGTCCCGACGCCTTCGTCATAGCCTCGTTGGGACTTGGCAACGAGGGATCGGGCGGCGGCGAGGATTTCGGCGTAGCTCTCGACTCGGGATTGGGCGGCGGCGATTTCGGATTCGATCGCTTTGAGCTCAGATTCGGCTAATTGGCGAGCGTCTTTGTACTTCGCCTCGGTGGCGTCCCTTTTCTTCTCCGCCGCCTTTCTCTCGAACTTGGCCCGGCCGTGATCGAAGAACGACCAGGTGAGTTGGATTCGGGCGCCGTAGTAGGCAGTGGAATCGTGCCAAGAGGAGCGGCGGGCCTGGAGCTCTAGCTCAGGGCGGGTGGAAACGTTGGCGATGCCGATTTCGGCTTGGGCGGCTTCTTTTTCCGCTTGGAGGAGCAGGAGATCGGGACGCTGATCCAGGGGTTGGTTTTGGACGGAGGCAAGATCGGACTTCGAGTCCAAGGCGAGTTGGACCTCATCGATCCTTAGGAGACCGGCAAGGCGTTTCTTGGCCGCGGAGAGCTGGGATTGGCGGAGGGCGGCGGACTGCTTGGCCCGGTCGAATTCGATGGTGGCGCGGATGCGTTGGACCTCGGGGATCTTCCCTTCCTCGAACTTGCGCTCGGTGGCACTTTTGAGACCCTCGGCGATGTGAAGGACCTCCGTGGCGACCTCGGCGTGGTTTTGGGCGGAGAGGGCCTCGAAGTAGGCGGTGAGGACCTCAGATTGGAGTTGGGCGAGGGTGGTGCGGTAGTCGGCCTCGGCGGCTTTGATTTCGGCCTGTCCGACTCGGCGACCGGCGGCGGTTCGGCCGAAGAGGTCGATGGGTTGACTGAGGAACAGGTCGTCATCGGTCGCACCGATTTCCTCTCGGCTGGAGTAACCGATGCCGAGGGTGGTGGGGGCGGGGGACCCCAGGGCGCGGGCGCTGAGTTTGGCGCGCTCTAGGTTCAGGCGTGCGGATTCGATGGCCGGCCGGTTCTTGATGGCGGCGCGCAGGGCGTCATCGAGACTAAGGGTTTGCGCTTGGGTGGTGACGTGAGTCAACGCCAGGGCAATCAGGATGTAGGGTTTCAAGGGGATTCTCCGTCTAGGGGCGGGCCGAAACTGCAACGCAGGACGGCGGCGACGCGACTAGGCGAAGAACGGAGGCGCGCGGGACGGAGTGGTGGCGGGCGGACCGGTGGGGGGAGCGGTCTCTAGAAAGATGGGACGCTGGGGCTGGTCGGCAAAGGCGATGGGGAGCCAGAAGTTGGGCGCGACCGGAAGGTCGATGACGAGGTGCACCAGAGGGGCGACTTTGGCGAGTTTTTGGACGCCGTCTTTGTCGCAGGACTTCAACTGGCAGCAGTCGTGGCAATCGCCGTGGCTGGCTTGGATTTCTTGGGCTTCGGTGTGACGCTCTGTTTGGGCGAGGGTCGGACAGATGCCGCACTCTTGGCCATTTGGCAGTACGTACGCAGCGTGGCAGAAATGGATCTGCCCCACAAAGATTGCCAGGACCTTGAGGATTGTTTTGAGTGCGCGCACGTCCGAAGTGACTCGATTATGCGCCTGATTTAGGTTTAGGAAAAGTCGCAGGGACCTATGGGTACCGGGGGTGGGTGGGGTGTTCGGCAGGGCTTTAAGGGTCCCGGGACCCGGTCAACCCTAAAGGCCTAGGGGGAACCGTGCGGCTTGGAGGGTCGGAAAGAGGGCGTTACTATGTCGCCAATTCGGAGGATTCGACAATGGTAACAATTGGAGACAGCTTTGCGGTCGTCGCGATTTTGGGAGGCATCTGCCTTTCCGCCTGGGCCCTGATGATTTCGGTGGCGCTGGTCTTTCCGAGCAAGGCGGTGAATGCGCGAAAACGCATTGCGGCCAAGCCATGGGCTTCGTTCTTTACGGGGATGGCGCTTTGGCTGACGTTGGGAATTCTCGGCTTTGGCATGGTGGCGAATCCGCTGCCTTTGGCCAAGTTGATGGGTTGGACGGTGGTGATGTCCCTGCTTTCGGTGGCGTCGGTGGGGGCCTCGGGGTTGGTGCTGCTGGCTTCGGAGCGACTGCGGGCTTTGGCGCCGGAGATGACGAGCTATTCGTCCATCGCCAAGAGCGCGGCGGTGATTGTGACGGCGGGATTGGTACCGCTGTTGGGATGGTTCCTGGTGGTTCCGTTCTTGGTGTTTGCTTCCACGGGGGCGGGCCTCTCGGCTCTGATGCAGCGCTCGGAAGCAACGAATGAAGCGCCGAGGTTTATCCCGTGAAGCTGAGTCGCCGCCAGGTTTTAGGGTTAGGGGCGGCGACGGCGGGAGTGGTGGTCACGGGGTGCGCGCCCTTTGCGCGCCGACTGGCGGCCGACCTGCCGGAGGACGTTTCCCTTCCCAAGGGAGACGTGGAGTCGACCCTTCGTCTGGTGAACCGAGTGAGCTATGGTCCGACGCCGGGCGAACTGGCTCGGGTGAAGGCGATGGGGCGTGGCGCCTACTTGGAAGAACAGCTGAACCCGACCGACGAGGAGCCGCTGGCGTTGATGGTGCAGTTGCAGCGGCTGGACGCTTACCGGATGGATGCGGCGGAGATGGAAGAGCTGCCGATCGATTTGGTGCTGATGCAGTTACAGCAAGGGGTCTTGCTTCGGGCGACCTACAGCCCGCACCAGCTTCGGGAGCGGATGGTGGAGTTCTGGAGCGATCACCTGAACATTTACGCTCGGAAGGGGAGTTCGGCGTTTCGGAAAGGGACGGACGACTTGAACGTGATCCGCAAGCACGCCTTGGGGAGTTTCCACGACCTGATCTCCGCCTCCGCGCACAGTCCGGCGATGCTGGCCTACCTGGATAACCAAGTCAATGTGAAGGGCGTGGCGAATGAGAATTACGCTCGGGAGCTGATGGAGCTTCACACGCTGGGGGTTCACGGCGGGTACTCGCAGAAAGACGTGCAGGAGGTGGCGCGGTGCTTTACCGGGTGGGGGATCGAGAACCGCTTCTTGCGGCCCAAAGGCAAGTTCGTGTTTGACCCGGAGAAACACGACGACGGGGAGAAGGTGGTGTTGGGGCACCGGATTCCTGCGGGTGGGGGCGAGTCGGATGGCGAGCAGGTGCTGACGATCTTGGCGAATCATCCGAATACTGCCAAGTTTGTTTGCTCAAAGTTATGCAAACGATTCCTCGGCCACACGGACGAGGCGGTGGTGGATGGGGCGGCGAAGGTGTTCCTGGAGAAGCAGGGGGACACTCGGGCGGTGCTTAAGTTTATTTTTTCAGATGAAAACATAGACCAATCTCGGCCTGTGCAGAAGCGACCGTTTGATTATGTGGTGTCCGCATTGCGGGCCACCGGGGCGCAGAGCGATTGCGGGCGGCCCATTCAGGAGCATCTGGAGAAGATGGGAATGGCGGTCTATCAGTGGCCGATGCCGGATGGTTATCCGGTGAAACCGGAAGCTTGGACGGGGACCTTGCTGGCGCGGTGGAACTTTGCGGCGGCATTGGCGAAGAACGAGATCGGAGGGACTTCGGTGGATCTGGAGAAGATCGGCGAGCGGAGTCAGGACTTTGCGGCGGCGCTTATGGGTACGCCGAAGGTGGATTCGATTAAGCATGTAGCGAGCGAGCTACCGACGATGGCGGCGGCCTGTTTAGCCTCGCCGGAATTTCAGTGGAGATGAGCGCATGAGTCGAGGCTGTGAATCGTATCGGATGGCGGAAGCGAAGCGGGAAGAGGAGACGCTCGGTTGGCAGGTTTCCCGGCGGGGGTTACTTGCCACGTTGGGACTCTCGGCGGTGGCGGCGCTCGCCGCGCCTTCCGCGCTGGCGCAGGTGGTGTTGAGCGAGGACGCGAAGGAGCATGAGGGCGATGTGATCGTTAATGTGTTCCTGCGCGGCGGGATGGATGGAATGAGCGCGGTGGTGCCGTATGCGGAAGATGCCTACCACCGAGCGCGGCCGAACCTGCGATTGCGAAAGCCGGGGGATGCTTCGGCGGGCAAGGAGTATCAGGCGCTTGATTTGGATGGGTTCTTTGGGTTGAACCCGGCGATGGCTTCCCTGCTGCCTCTGTTTAAGGAGGGTCGGATGTCGTTGGTCCACGCGGTGGGATCGGGCGATCAGACACGGTCGCACTTTGAGGCGATGAACGCGATGGAGCGGGGGATGTACCAGATGCGGGGTGGGCTGCAAACGGGCTGGGTCGCTCGGCATTTGGAGTCAACGCCCCGTCGGAATCCGACTCCGCTGCGGGCGGTGGCGCTCAGTGCGACGATGCCGGATTCGTTAAGGGGGGCGACGCATGCGACGGCAATGGCGAGCTTGACGGATTTTCGGCTGGCCGATCCCTCTCTTCGCGATATGTTGGTCTCGCTCTACGGAGGCGGGAAGGACGTGATGGCGCAGGCGGGACGCGAGACGCTGGAGGTGCTGGACAAGCTCGGGAAGCTCGACGTTAAGATGGACCCGAAAGCGTATCCGAAGTCGGATTTGGGGCGAGCCTTGCAGCAGGTCGGCACGTTGATTCGTTCCAATGTGGGCTTAGAAGTGGCGAGCCTGGAGATGGGTGGCTGGGACACGCACGTGGGGCAGGGGACGGTGAATGGGTGGCTTCCCTCTTATCTCAAGGACTTGGCGGATGCGCTGGCGGCGTTTGAGCGGGATATGGGTTCCGAAATGAAGCGGATTACGGTGATCGTCCAGACCGAGTTTGGACGTCGGCTGAACGAGAACACGGGGCTCGGCACCGATCATGGGCGCGCCTCGGCAATGTTCCTGATGGGCGGGGGCGTGGTGGGGGGCAAGGTGTTTGCCGACTGGCCGGGGCTCGAAGCGAGGCAGCTGGATGCGGTCGGTGACTTGAAAGTCACGACCGATTATCGAGACGTCTTGGCCGACGCACTGACTTCCCGGGTGAAGGGTAGCCATCCAGCTGCCGTTTTCCCAGAGTGGTCGGCCAAGCAACGCGGGTTCTTTAAGGTCGCGTAGATCGGTTCGGGACCAATCGGAGGATCTGGTCGTATTCGGGACGGCCAGATCCTTCGGGGGGATCGAACTGGCTGGTGGTGAAGTAGATGCTGCCATCAGGGGCCTCGGCGACTTCGCGGATGCGTCCGTATTGTTTTTCCAGGAGCCGTTCCTGGCT
Source organism: Armatimonadetes bacterium 55-13 (assembly GCA_001898035.1). Lineage (GTDB taxonomy): Bacteria > Armatimonadota > Fimbriimonadia > Fimbriimonadales > Fimbriimonadaceae > 55-13. The sequence goes on along the minus strand of MKRX01000006.1, from coordinate 827,742 downwards.
GACGATCTTGGATCCGTCGAGGCGGAAGCGGAGGATGCATTCGCCGCGGAGGCAGCCGACGAGGAGGTTGTTCTTGAATTGGGGAAAGGCGTTTCCTCGGTAGAAAATGGAGCTTCCGGGGGCGGGGGATGGGAGGCCGTAGAAGGTGAGGGGCGAGACCATAGCCGGGTTGGACTGTTCGTGGTGAACCGTGGGCCAGCCGTAGTTCTTCCCTTTCTCGATGATGTTGATTTCATCGCCACCGGTGGGGCCGTGTTCGGATTCGAAAAGAGTTTTGGTGCCGGGTTGGAAATCCAGCCCTTGGCTGTTTCGATGGCCGTAGGACCAGATTTCGGGTCGGGCGTTGGGTTGATTGACGAAGGGGTTGTCCTTGGGGACCTTGCCGTTTTCGTCCAGTCGGAGGACTTTGCCGGCGAGGGAATCGAGGCGTTGGGCGAGGTCGGGTTGGTTGGCGTCTCCGGTGGTGATGTAGAGCTTGCCGTCCGGACCGAAGCGCAAGCGACACCCGGCGTGGTTGGTGAAGGCGGGGATGTTCTCGATAATGACCGTGCGATCGGTGAGTTCCTTTTGGTTGTCTTTGAAGCGGACGACTCTCACCTTGGGACCGGCATCGGTCTTGTAGGAATAGGCGAGGTAGAGCCAGTGATTTCGGCTGTACCGCGGATGGAGAACCATGCCCATGGCGCCGAGTTTTCCAGTGGCGTCGATGTCCTCCAGAGTGAGTAAGGGGGCTTCTTGGAGTTGGCCGTTTTCCATGACGCGAACGCGGCCGGGTCGCTCGGTGAAGAGCATGCGTTTGGGAGAGGTGAAGACGATGGACCAGACGACGCGGAGGTCCTTGGCGACGACTTCCACCTTGTAGGGGACGTCTTGAGTAGGTTGGGCGAAGGCTCCTCCGAGTAGAAAGAGGCTACAGACAGCGACAAATCGGCCACATCGTTGTAGCTTTTTCTCATTAAGCTTCGAGGTTTCGCTCATCGCGGGACGTTACCCGGCGGGCGTGCCCTCACCCCTGGGCCCCTCTCCCGGGGGGCGAGGGGGAAGCGCTCAGTTTGTGTTTTCGTTCTGCTTGGGAGGGCACTTTTGCATAGAGGTGGGAAATGTGGAGGAATCGGAGGCGGCGCCGCTCGTCTTCCACTACGTGCTCGCTCTCGTCGCTAGTTTGGCCCTCCGTGCCCCAAGCATGTCGTTGGAAGTATCCGAAGTTCGACTGCAAACTGCCTGCCTCTATGGCTCTGCCAATGGGAATGGAATCTGTCTCACCGACGAAGCATCCGTCTTCTTCTTCGACACCGCGGGGTCATTCAAAGCGAAGGTGTCGGCTAAGTGGCCAAATTTTATTGAGGCTTATTCGGGAGGGTTTTGCGTTTCGCGAACCCTTTTCGATTCCACGGGAAAGGCGAAAGGCGAGCTTCCCTTTGTCCCTTATGGGATGAATTCAAAAGGAGAGGTCTGTCGGTCTATCTCCAACGGAGAGAAGATTCAAGAGGCGGCTTATCGAACCGAAGACGGAGTGATTCATCGAATCGGACCCAAGTATGGGTTTTCCGATATCGATGGCTACGAGAACCAAGCGATGGAGGCCTCGAAGTGTTGGGATATCGACGACGACGGGAACGTTCTGTTCACCGCGTTTGAGGCGCACCGTGAGTCGAGAGAGTTTCCGAAACTGCCTCCGTACTTCGGCAAAGGGACGAAGTATGTTCGGCTGGCTCTTCCGTCGGGAGAGGAAGATGCGTACCCCTTGAAGTTCGGCTTCGACGGCTCCATCATTGGAACGGCTTATCCATTTCGAACGATCTTTGCGACAGGTTGGAGCGGGGGTTTTGGGGTGATCGACCGTTCCGACGCAGTGGTCTGGCATGATCGAAAGCCCGTCAAACTGGTCCTTGGGCAAGCGTTTCAGCCCAAGGGCGACGAAACGGGGGCGGCGGCGTCAGGCATTGATTGCAGCGGAGGGCTACAGATTGGCAAGGTAGCGTACTACGGACCCGATTCATCGAAACCCACGCGTGTATTGAGCATTCTTTGGGTCCAGCGAACGGCATTCGATGTTCAGGAATTGGTGAAGGCGAAGGGACTTCAGGTTAAGAAATTGATCGGATTTGTTTCGCCCCGAACCTTCGCGGCCATCGGTAATCGCGGTTCAGAGAGTCTTTTGCTATTGATCACCGTTTCGGTAAAGAGCGCGTGAGTGCGATCTAACACTCGGCTTCCCTTTGTTTTGTGGGAGACGCTCTGTTGTCGATTGCGTCCACGTGGGACCCCACCCACGCCCTCAGCCCTTCGGGCTACGTGGAACGGGAGTGATCGGAAGGGAACACGGGCGGGACGCCCGTGGAAACCATGACCGGGACGGTCATGCTACTTGCGGACGGCTTTGCATTTTTGTCGATCGCTTACCTGCGGCCATTTATCTTGACGGAATAGTCAAGATTGATAAGGCGTCGGCAAATCCTTGAAGTCGGGGAACGACTTGGGAATCTAGGCTCTTGGGGTGCGGTGGTCTACGCCGCGCGATTTGTCACTTTGCGGAGAGGTTGGGGTTTGGCCCCTGCTTCTTTGCCTTGCGTGAACTAGGAGGAGCAGGGTTCCACGAGCCGGCAAGCTGATGCGGAACTCGCTCCGAATGACAGGAGCCATGAACAGATTACTCGTACTTATTGGAACCGCCACCTTGGCCGTCTCGGCCCATGCCGACTTGTGGAGCAACTTCGACGAGCCAGGTTCGGTGATTCACTACGGTGGAACGATCTTCGACATTCAAGCCTCGGGCGGGAACGACCTGACGCTGACGGGCCGATTCAATTTGAATCTGGACGTTAACTCCCTTGACACTTCGGACACCACGGAATCGGTCGCGGTGTATTACCGAGAAGGTAGCTATCTGGGGCACATCGCTAACGATGGCAGTAACCTCGGCGACTGGACCCTGCTTGGTACGGGGATTGCCAACGTGGCAGGGGACGGCAACCGGTCGCTGTTGGACGTGGGTTCGAGCCTGAATCTGACGGCAGGACAAACCTATGGTCTGGCGATCTTTGCGCTGGACGGGGGCGCGGCCGGCATCGGCTATCGCTCCGGTACTGGTTCGGTCAATGTCGCCCCACAGAACACCTTTACCAGTGGCGAACTGACGGTTTCCGGCGGCGTGGCCAAGGGTTTTGGGTTGGCGAGCAACCCATTCGCCACTCACAACGGCTCTTCTACCCAGCGGTTGTTCGCGGGTGAGATCGAGTACACGGCGGCAGCGCCAGTACCGGAGCCTGCTTCGATGGCGGCGCTTGGGTTGGGCGCATTGGCGCTGATTCGCCGACGCAAAGCGGCCAAGAAATAGAAAGCGAAAATCTCTTCCGCTATTGAGCAAAAGGCAGTATTTGGTACTGCCTTTTGCCATTTACATAGACGTAGCGAGGTGAATATACTCATCCTATGTCTAGGATATACGTACCCGGGCGGTTTATGATGGTGTACCGACAGGCGTCTTCAAAAGTGCTTCGGCAGCTAAGAGAATTTGGTGCGGAATGCTTAAAGTCGGGGACTCCTAGCGAGGAGATCGTTCTGGAAATGAAGGTCCAGGGGTGGCCGGACGATTTTTGTCAGTGGTATGTGAGCAATCTTGTGGCCGAAGGGGAAGCTATTGAACTCGCAGTTGGCGGGGAAGAGCCCAAAACGCCTGCCACTAAGAGTTCTGGATTTAAGCTAGCGGCAGCGGGAAGCGTTTTTTTGGCGCTTTGGCCGTTGTCTGACTTCATCGGAATCCCCTCAAGCATCCTTGGATATATCGCCGCGATGGCGTTCCTCTGGGAGGGATTCGCCCGCATAGCGGCGGCAAATGGAAAGAACCGATTGCTTTGCCTGGCGTCGACACCCGCCGTCTTTGGACAATATGCCCTCATGGTCGTTTGGGCTACGCTCACTGAAGGTGGAAAGCTTGACCTTACAGAGGAGTATCGGCAGCTGATCATCGGAAGCAGCGTCAGCGTTCCGTTGGCCCTTTGCTGGATTCTCTTTTATGCGATTGGCGGGTTGAGAGTGAAGACGGCAAGCAAAACTTAGATCGGAGCCGGGTTCTCTTGGTTCTCGAACTGTAAGTGATAGAGCCGAGCGTATTCGCCTTCGTGGTCGAGGAGGCTTTCGTGAGAACCGCTTTCTACGACATTTCCGTATTGTAAGACCAGGATTTGGTCCGCGTTGCGGATGGTGGAGAGGCGGTGGGCGACGGCGAAGGTGGTGCGGCCCTCCATGAGTTTGTTGAGCGCGGTCTGGACGAGTCGTTCACTCTGGGTATCCAGGGCGGAGGTGGCTTCATCCAGGATGAGGATGCGCGGATCCTTGAGGATGGCGCGGGCGATGGAGATGCGCTGCTTTTCTCCACCGGAGAGCTTGTAACCGCGTTCTCCGACCACGGTGTCATAGCCTTCGGGGAGGCTGGCGATGTGGTCATGGATGGCGGCGGCGCGGGCGGCGGCTTCCAACTCGGGATCAGTGGCGTCCGGTTTGCCGTAGCGCAGGTTTTCACGAATGGTGTCGTGAACGAGATACGTCTCTTGGGTGACGACGGCGATGAAGCGACTGAGGTCTTCCAGTTTAATCTTGCGAACGTCGATGCCATCGATCTCCACGGAGCCCGATTCGACATCGTAGAGTCGGGGAATCAGGTAGGTCAGCGTCGTCTTTCCGGCGCCGGAAGCGCCGACGAGGGCGACGAGTTGGCCAGGTTGGGCGGTCATGGAGACACCGTTCAGCGTGGGCTCTTCTTGACTCGGATCGTAGCGGAAGACGACTTCTTTGAATTCGACCTTTCCCTGCACCTTGGCAGGATCGACGGCCACGGCATCGGGGGCATCAACAATCTCCTGCGGCATGTCCAGGTACTCGAAGATGCGATCGAAGAGGGCCATGGCGCTGCTGAGTTCCACCTGCACGTTCATGAGGCTGGTGAGGGGGAAGAACATGCGGGATTGGAGCGCGGTGAAGGCGACGATGGTGCCGATGCTGAGGCCGGGGTCTCGATGGCCGATGACCAGGTATCCGGCCAGCCAGTAGACGAGGATGGGGGTGACGGAGAACGTGAGGCCAATCAGGTTAAAGAACGCCCGCATGACCATGGACATGCGCACGCCCGTTTCGGTCAGGGCGGTGTTCTCTTTGACGAACTTGCTAAGGGTCAGCCCTTCCCGGCCACTTGTCTTGGTGAGGAGCGCACCCGACACGGAAAGGGTCTCGTTCATGGTGGCGCTCAGGTCTGCGGTTTGGGCCTGCATCTTTTGGCGATAGGTGCGCGCTTTGTCGCCCACCCACTTGGCGATGAAGACGAAGATGGGCATGACGCCAACGCTGAGCAAGGTCAGCCGCCAGTCGATCACGATCATCGCGATGAGGGTGGAGATGACGATGGTGACGTTGTTGAGGATGTTGGCGGCGGTATCGCTGACGACGGACTGAAGGCCGGTCACGTCATTGGAAAGCCGGGACTGAATCTCGCCGGTGCGGGTGCCGGTGAAGAACCGGAGCGACATGCCTTGCAGGTGCTGGAAAAGCTGGTTTCTTAGATCCCGCATGATGAGCTGACCGACAAGGACGCTCAGGTAGCCGAAGCCGAGGGCGAAGGCGGTGCTGCCCACCGTGGCGAGCAGGGTGTAAATGGAGTAGAGGGCAACGACGCTGAGGTCGTTCTTCAACAAGCCATCGTTGATGATGTGCTTGAGGAAGAACGGGTTGAGCAGGCCCAGACTGGCGCTACCCAAAACCAACACGGCGGTAATGGCGACTCGGTTCTTGTACGGTTTGAAACACGCGACGACACGCCGCGTGGTCTCTTTGCTGATTGGTCGCTTGGACGGCTGCGCCGCCATTCGGAAGGCCATGCCCATGGAAGGAAGTCTACTTAGTCGAGCTTGATCTCGCTGAACTGGATGACCGGTTCTACGTTTGTGTATTTCGGAATATCTCCCTGCAGGACCTCCATGTGGGGCATAAACGCCTCGATAAAGGCATCCATGGATTCATAGACCAGATTGGCGATCAGCAGATAGGGCGGCTTTTGATCCGGGATGCCAGTGCCGATTCCGTAGTCGGCGGTGAAACTCTTGACGGCGTCTCCCTGAAGCTTTTTCGAGAGGGGGACGTGGGTGTTCAGATAGTAGTCGAGGTCGAAGGTGGCGCCTTCCGTGTTGGGATAGAGAATGGTGAGCCGAATCATCGGCTCAGTTTAGCGATCGGCGCCCGATGATCTTAGGGCTGGCGGAACTCTTTGCCCAGTGGGTTTCCTCGGTCAAAATGCAGTGATGAGTTCCGATACGGAGGGGTTGAAACATTGGCTTGCCGGGCAATTGAAGATTCCTTCTAGCGGGCTGGTGGTCGACGCGGGTTGCGGGCAAGGTGAAGACATTCTGGCGATGGCGAAGGCGCACCCTGCTACGTCCTTTCTCGGGCTTGACCGATCGGATTGGAGAGGGGCCGAAACGGTAAGTGATTTTCCTTCCAATCTTGCGTTTCAGATTGCTGACTTAGCAGAACCGATGCCTCTCCAAGACGCCTCAGTAGACGCGTTGTATTCCATCAATGTTCTTGAATGCCTTGCCGACCCCTCCAGGTTTCTCCGGGAGTGCGGGAGGGTGGTCCGACCTGGAGGGCAGATCGTTTTGGGGCATTTCGACTGGGACACGCAGACGTTCGACGGGGAGGATCGCGATCTTGTCCGGCGGATGGTTCATTGCTTTAGCGATTGGAAGCAAGCCTGGATGGATGCTATCGACCCATGGACGGGGCGGCGTTTGCGACGGCTCTTTGCGGAGAATCGACAGTTTGAAGGAGAGGTTCGTGCGTTTACGCTCATCAGTACGAGCTTCGAACCCGGCTCCTATGGACGGCGCCAGGCCGAATCATTTGAAGCTCTGGTGAGGAGAGACATGGTGACTCGTGAGGACTACGAAGCCTTTAAGCGGTTTCAAGAACAAGCGGCCGCTCGAAATGGGTTCATGTTCAGCGTTACCCTTTTTGCTTTCGTCGGAACTCGACTTCTTACCGACTGATCCCGTTTGATTTTCGGGCGGGAAGAACGTAGTGTCCAAGACCGTACTTTAACAAAAGCGGGTTAATGGCGGGGGACAGACCGGATGGCGCGGGGGCGGGCATGACCACGGGAAGGATGCTATCGACGATGAGGATCGTGCCGTTGGAGGCGTGGATCTCGCCGATGATTTTTACTCCGTTGGCGGTGACACCGTTCTTATCACTGATGGTGGTGATGAAGGTCTCGGAGTGAGACATGAATTTGTAAGTCAGCGGTTGTCCGGTAGGCGAAACACCGTTCGTGAAGCTTATGAGTCCGTACTTGCCTTTGACGGCGGAGGCGGCGGCCACCTGGCTGCCATAGGCATCGGTCTCGGTGATGGCTTTGATCACGCTCTTCGGAAGTTTCTTGAAGGCGTCATTGGTGGGGGCGAAAACGGTGTAGGGGTGGGTGGTGCTGAGAAAGGTTTCCATTCCAGTGGTCTTCAGCATTTTTCGGTAGAGCGTGAATCGCTTGTCCTTGTTGAGAACTTGGACGATATTGCCTTTGGGGATCGACACCTGTCCGACCGAAGCCGCAGGGATGAGGGCGAGCGAGAGGAGAGCAGGCAACGAATTTCTCATGGTTAGGTATCCGACAAAAGGAATGCCCTTTCGTTACCTTATTGAGTGTGAGAATCCGTTGCCGTCGTTCAACGTCAGCAGAAAGATGCCGTTGCCGACCTGAATCTTGGGAGTTTCAGGTCGGCAACGGTGTATTAGCTGAGACGAACGGTGACGAAGGAGTTTGCCTTGATGCTCACCTTAAGGGTCGTTCCTGCTAGTTGGGCAGAGCCGATCGGTCGCTCCATCAGGTCGGTGATTTCCGCCTTGGAATAGCCCTTCACCAGGTCTTCGCCCAGTTCCACTTCAGCCACGGTTTCGTCCAGGCCGTCGTGCTCCACAAGGCGGAGGATGAGGCCGTTACCGTCTTCGGCAAGCTTGAGGCCGGTGAGGACGACGTTGGGAGTCTTGACCTCGGCGAAGCCCTGGCTGGCGGGAAGTGCGCCCTCTTGAAGGGTCGCGTTAACCACGATGAGGGGGTGGTTCCACGCGGCGCCGAGTCGGGTGAGTTCAGATGCGGTGGGCGGGGTTTCGTGAAGGTAGACCGAGTAGCGCATCTTGGTCTTGGCGACTTCGGGGGCGTGATCCGGGTCGAAGCTGGAGCGGACCACGCGGGTGCGGATGGCGCCGTTGAAGATCTGGTGGCCGTACTTGGAGTCTTGGAGGACGGTCACGCGTCCGCCGCCCAGGGAGGCGTAGCGGAGGGTGGGTACTTCCTCGATCTCGTCGGGACGGAGGACGGAACCAAACGGGGTTTCGAAGCGGTGGTCCTCACCTTCGCTGTGGAAATCGGCGAATTCGATGTAGAGGCCGGGGATGCCCGATTCTTGGGTACCGATCTCTCGCCAGTCCACTTCGGCTTCAAAGTCGATGCGGGGGGCGAGGGAGTGGACGATGGTCTTGAGGCGAATCTTGCTGTTGGTGTCTTTGACCTTCAGTTCGCGATTGATGACGTAGGCGAGGCTGCTGCCGAACGGGGTGTCGTTGCCTTCGTTGCGGACGTCGCCGATGACTCGGCAGCTGGAGGCTTCGAGCGCGGTCTCTTCGCCGAATCCGCCGATGACCCAGGAGGTCATGCCGCGGGAGAGCTCTCGGGAGAACCACCAGTTGCCGAAGTCGTTTTGGTGGAGGGAGAGATCGGTTCCGTCCGCAGTCTCGAGTTCCAGAATGCCTGCGCTGTAGCGGTCGAGTTGGACCTTGTAGTGCGGAGTTTGATAGCGTTCGTTGGCGGAGGCATTGACGGTGGGGAAATCGCCGTCAGCGGTTCCTTCGTGGATGAGGAAGGTCTTGTAGCCGAGCGGGGGGATCTCCACCGCAGGGAAGAGGATGCGGGTGGATTTATGTCCCCACGCCCACTCTTGGCCCTCTTTGAGAACGGCGACGGTGGGATAGCTGGTCCCGGTTTCATCGGTGGCGACGAGGCGATCGGGGCTGATGGAGATGTCGTAAAGGACGGCTTCGACGATCTCGGTGCGTGCCCATGAGCAGGGGTTGTAGACGACGACGGGGAGGAATCGCTTACCGCCGCCGGCAAAGGTGGAGATGCCACTAAACCAAGCGTTGTGACCGGCGCCGGCGACGTAGGGGGCGTTGACCTTGTCCTGAGTCGCCAACTCCTTCTCTTCTCGACCCTCGGGGGTATCGGGAAGAAGGCCGACAGTGTTGACGTTTTGGGCGATGAACTTCAGCGTCTCTTGCTTGACCGCGCCAGTAATGGCGCCGGTCTCTTGGAAGAGGCCGAGGGCGTGCTCGCGGGTGGCGGCGACGCCGGAGCCGGGCAGGATGTCGTGGAACTGGTTGAAGAGGACGTTGAGCCAGGCTTCGCGCAGGGCGGAGGTGTTAGGTGTTAGGTTTGAGGCGTTCGGGGCGAGCGCCTTGACGCGGAGGGCGTCGAGGGTTTGCGCTTCTACGCAGTAGTTCTCGCCGAAGCGGTTGGCCTTCTTGATGGCGCTTTGGGAGGTGTAGCAGCCGGTGAACTCGTAGTTCAGTTCGTGGTCGATGACGGGGATATCCAGGTTGTTCTCTTGGATGTACGCCTCGGCGGTTCGGAACCAGCCTTGGGCGGTGCTGAAGATGACGGAGGGCCAGCAGGGCCACTCTCGAGACTCTAGGAAGTAGTCCAGCTCGACGCGGGTGGGGCCGCCGCCGTGGTTGCCGATGCCGTAGACGTCCAACCAATCTTTGAGGCCGGTCTGTTGGCAGAACTTGACCATGGGGACGGCGTAGTTGTCGCCGATGTTGACGTAGCTGTTGTACCAAGTGGTCTCTCGATTGACGAGGACGCGAGCGCCATCGGGAGCTTGCCACCAGAAGACGGGCGGTCGCTCTTCTCCGTGGCGGGAGTGATGGTGGCCGCCGCCGGTTCGGCAGGCGTAGTAGTACCGAACGCCACCCTGGGAGAGGATGGACGGGATGGTGTTGGCGTGGCCAAAGGTGTCGGGTTCCCAGTCCACCTGAACGTCTTCTGGCTTGAGGTCAAATTTCTCCAAGAAGTAGTTACGGGTGTAAAGCAGGTGATGGGCGAGGGATTCTCCGCTGGCGATGTTCTTATCGCCCTCTACCCAGTGGGCGGCAGCGACCTCCCAGCGGCCTTCCTTCACGCGGCGCTTAATCTCCTCGAACATTGAGGGGTGGTACTTCTCGATGAGGGCGTAGACGCTGGCCTGGCTCTGGCTGTAGGTGAGCTCAGGGTATTGGTTCATCAGTGAGAGCACGCTGGCGAAGGTGTCGTGGGTGGCGGAAACGGTCTCGGGCCAGCTCCACATCCAGTTCATATCGATGTGGCCATGGGCGACGAGGTGGATGGTGTAGGCCTTCGCGTCAGCGGAAATGGGGGCCAAGGTGGCTTCGATCTGGTCCACGCCGGTCTTGAGGGCGATGATGCCGCCAGCGGGATCGATGGCGTCGAAGATGGCTTGGGCTCGTTGGACCGCGGAGGCGTCACCGCCGAGACCGGCATCCACAAAGGCGCGAGCGAAATCGATCTGGCACGTGGCGCGGCGGATCAGGGCTTCGATTTCTTGGGAGGGCTCGCTCGAAAGCTTGCGGCGCAAATAGGACGCGGCATTAGACATACGCGCCTATGCTGATTGTTTTGGGCTTTGAAAGTAAAGCCCTTGGATACGGGGCTGGCTTTGTCAGAGGCCCATGGCTTCCAGCACAGCCTTGGCGATAAGCGCATGGCCGGGAAGGCTTGGGTGGACGCCATCGGGGGTCCAGAAGGCCGGGGGCTGATCGCAAGCGGCGGCGGCGAAGATGCCGTCGAGAGGGACCAGGGTGGCGCCGAGATCTCGGGCGACGGCGCGAACGGCTTGGATACGTGGATCGAGATCCTCTCGCCATTGTTCGCGATCGGCCGGGACGGGGAGGACGAAGGGTTCCATGAGAACGAGGTGGGCTTGTAACTCGTTCGTCACCCGTTCGCAGATGCGCTGGAGTGAATCTTTGAATTCGTTGATGGGGGAAACAACGTTTGAGTCGTAGCGTCGCCAGGTGTCGTTGATGCCGATGAGGATGGAGACGACATCGGGACGGAGGTCGATGCAGTCTTCGCTCCACCGGGCTTCCAGATCGTACACGCGGTGGCCGCCGATGCCTCGATTCATGAATTCGATATCGAGAGCGGGCTCATTCGCGAAGGCTTGGGCCGCGGCCAATGCGGCATAGCCGAATCCAAGGCTGAGAGGGTCGTTTCGATCCCGACCGCAGTCGGTAATGCTATCGCCTTGAAAGAGCACGCGTGCAGAAGCCATGCCGCCATTATGACCCTCTCCGGTGAGTCTAAAGACCACCCCATTTGGGGCCTCGGGAACCTGAGAAAAAACCTCTTACAAATGCGTGAACGAAAGGGAGGGGGTGACGCGTATCACATTTGAACATTCTGATCATTGTGGGGACAGACGATGGCTTTGGAAATGAAAGATCGGTGTGAAACGTGCGGCAAAGAGCTGGAGTGGGAAAGCGACGCCTTTATCTGCAGCATGGAATGTACGTATTGCGTGGACTGCGCCGAGAAAGCAGACTGGACGTGCCCGAATTGTCAAGGCGAGCTTACGCCGCGCCCGCGTCGAGAAGTAAAGCTCGTATCTGCATAGAAACTACAAAATCGGGAATCATTTCGATGTCTACTCCTGTAGTCTATAGGAGAGGATTTCGCAATGTTGGTCACAGCGCTTGTATTGACGATCGTTGGGGCGGGGCGGCATATTGAGAATCAGTCCGTAGAACTGGCTGCCAAGCTACGCACCCTACCCGAGCTTGCTCAGGAGCTGAGCGTCCAGGGGAGACAAGTCTCGATTGCCCCGGAGCTTCGGGAGCGGTTGGCAGTGGTGGCCCTACATCGGCGCCCTTGGCCGGAAGCTGCTTCGCTTTTGGAAAAAGGGCTCGGTTTGAAATTCACATCCTTAGAAGAAGGCTCCTGGCGGATCGAAGAAGATCCCGCAGCCTCGGCCCGAAAGTTGGCCATGTACAATGCGTTCCTTCGGGAGGCAGAGGGGCATTATGGACGGGTCTTTAAGGAGTTTCGTAAGTTCTCCCAAGGGCAGGTGCCGCCAGACCTTAACTACATCGAGGCGTTGATTCAAGAAAAGATTCGCGAGGCGCCCCCAAAACCGGGCCTCTATGAGGGGCATCAACTCTTCAATTGCTCCGCCCCACCAGACGACATTTCCGCTCTGGCTTTGCTTTACGGAACTGCCTCAAGCAGCGTGCCCGACTTCAAGTTGAGCGGTCCTACGCTTTATCACTTGATGAAGGGGAATGCTGTTAAGGCTCTGGTGGCCGGCGATTTGATCGATGAAGGCAACGGCTATTTTTGGCGAGACTGGCGGGATCTACCGGAATACATCCGCTTTCGGGCGGTGGCACATATTCGGAACTTAGAAACCCAATTGGCCAAGATGGATTTAACCGTCCAAGAAAAGCAACGGAGGTTGGACGAGAAGGCGCGCAACATCAACGTAGCGCACCGGTTACGCTTCGATCCAGTCGAAGGTGCGATGAAGTATGAATTTTCCGTGCTGGAGGATCCTTCCGTCCCGCCGGTGTTTCGGTTTGGACAGTCGAAAGAAGAGGTTCTCACGGGATTGAATTTGAAGGGAACGGTCTCGGGGGGAAAGGATGGCAATTTTGTGGTGGTCAATACTCTCTCCGTCACGGGGGCAGGAGATCGGTGGTATGACGCTTCATCGGTACGCGCCCTGCGGCTCCCCATGGATGTCTCCTTCTTGAAGAGGATCGAAACATCGGCAGAAGTGGCGGAAGAAATCGGGTCTCGCATGACCCGTACGACCCAAACGCTTCAGAACGCGCGGTGGAAGCGCCCCCTCCCGACCTCCGTCAGTCGGTCCTTGGCCGAAGGATGGGTGAGATTCGCTGAGTCTACGCAGAGTGAAGTGGTGGCCCAGGTGCAGCCGATTCGCGACGCCTGGGTGCGTCCCACCACGGCTGCATCCCTCGCGGCTTGGATTTCGGAGGGTAAACCAGATAACGGAAAGCAAGTTCCCGCTTGGACTGTGGAAGAGGACAGGGGAGTCTGGTTGGTTAGGGACGAGTGGGCCTTCTTAGACGAGAAGTACCCTCTGGACCTAAAGCCGGTTCTCGAACTGAAGAGGTCCGCGGAAGATGGAATCACGCCACTGGCGGCGCTCCAAGCCTATTGTCGTGAAGTGACACCGTCTCAAAACGCTCAGTTCGCGCGAATTTCTCCTGCATTTGGAGACCCATGGGCTGCCCGGGCTTATCCCTTTATTCGGTTCTTCGATAAGCTGTCCCCCAAGATGAGGAGTGAGCTCTTCGCGAATCTTCGCAAGGGGTGGGCATACAAAATTCCGCTCGCTAAGATTGGGCTTCAGCCAAAATTGGTTCTCATGAACGAGCTTCGTCAGGTCTGTTCTGTCGATCCGGCGGCAAACACGGCGGACGGGGCGATGCATCACTCGGTTTTTCATCCAGGATTCCAGACGTCCATCACCTCGGGCATCCTCACCGTTCATGCCATTCCACTTGATCTCCGCTCGGGGCCGAAAGTTTCGCTCCGGTTCGAACTGCGCCCAGGAGAGGATCAGGACTTACGCAACGAGCAGGGCGATTCTGGCTTGCTTATCACCATGCCCACGGTTTACATGGAAGTCTCCGGCCCCGTTGAAATACCGTAGGGGGAAATTGCGGGAATTCGATCTGAATTCGGCAAATCGCCCGAATCGGCTACGTAAGTGACCGAGATAATCAAATATGAGCGAGGCGCCTGGGGTGGAACGAGGCTTTCCCATTCCTTCAAATGAGGAAGAAAGGCTCGCGGTTCTCCGATCCTATCAAATTCTCGATACGCAGCCTGAAAGTTGCTACGACGAGGTCGTCCAGATGATTCAACGAATCTTGGATGTCCCCATTGTTGTCCTTTCCTTCTTGGACGCGGACCGGCAGTGGTTCAAGGCGAAAGTGGGTTGGGATCAGGCGGAGACATCGCGCGGGGTCTCCATCTGCACCTTTGCGATTATGCAATCCACACCCTTTGTGGTCGAAGACGCCAGCCGCGACGAACGATTCCAAAGTAATCCCTACGTGGCGGGTGAGCCGCATTTGCGCTTTTATGCGGGGATTCCTCTGATGACGCACTCGGGTCTGGCGCTCGGGACGATCTGCGCCCTGGACTTCCACCCTCGCCGCATTGGGTACCGGGAATTGGAAATCATGTCTTCGGTGGCTCGTCTTGTGGTTCGATTTCTGGATGTGAGAAAAGCGGCTTTGGAAGATCCGTTTACCGGTCGACCCTTGCCCGAACGACTCAGAGACACGTACAACGACGCAGCCTAGGCGGTAAATTCTTTCTCGTATGCCATTGCTCCTCGCTCTCTTGGCCATGGCGCCAAGGCCCACGGAGATCGTGTTCGTTCGGCACGCCGAAACGGTGGCGAACGCAACCGGTCGGTATAACACGAAGACCCTAAATTCGTTCTCCCAACTGGGAGAGAAACAGGTCTCCAAGCTCACGCAGCGGTTGAAGCAGATGCACTTTGACGCCATCGTCGTCAGCCCTTCCGACCGCGCGTTGAAGACTTTGGCCCCTTATTTGAGTCAGACGCGGCAGACGGCGACCATTTGGCCCGAACTCTATGAGGTTTGTCACCAAGTGGGTGTGGCCCGGAGGAAGCCTGCCTTGCCTCAGGTTCGATTCGGCTCGAAGATCGATCCGCCCAGCTGGCTTGCTCCGTACTACCGATTGCGGAATGGCGGCGACCGCTACATCGATGCTCCCACCTACAACGATGGGATGCGACAGGTTGCTCTGGCCTACAAGTTGGCGATGAAAGATTATTCCAATAGCGGGAAGACGATTCTGATGGTCGGCCACGGGTTGCAGGGATCTCGAATGCTGGAGATGTTGGAAGGCAAGAAGCCAGTGGGCAAGGTACGGGTTGCCAACACCGAAATCGTTCGCTTGCGAGAATTGCCGAATGGTCGATTCGTTCCGGTGAAGAGCTAGCTCCGGGTAACTTCCGAGCGGCATGGAAAAGCGATCCGCTTCCGCGGAAAAGGCGTTGGAACAAGCGGTTCGGGCGTTGCCACCCTCGGTTTTAGGGCAACGGCTGCGGCGGGCGCGATTACGACAGAACCGCTCCATTCGCGACTTGGCGGCATTGGCCGGACTAAGTAAGAACTCCATCGTTCGACTCGAAAAGGGCGAGCCGGGGCACTTTGGCACCATCGTCAAGGTTTGCGCGGCGATGGGCTTGCACCTGGCGGGGCTGACCAATCCCGAGGAATCGATTGGGCAGTCGATCGCCGTGCATCGCCGAGAAGACGATCAGTGGTTCGACATGACCGACTTCGGTGCAGGCCCTTTGGGAGATCTTTCCTTAGAGGAGCGCCATCAAGCGGCGAAGGTGCCGCTCATGATGATTCGGGCGCGGTTGGAGAACGGGCGACTCCTGCCCGCGCTTCTGGAGATCTATGAGGCGAGCGAGAAACGGAGCCACCCGGGAGAAGAGATGGTTTACGTGCTTTCCGGCTCACTCCTTTTGTCGGTAGGGGAGCAAGAGACTCGACTGGAAGTGGGAGAATGCGCGACCTTTTGGAGCGCGGAGGCCCATGGATATGCGCCCGCCCATGGCTCTGAATTGCCGGTGAGAATTCTCTCGGTCCGCTCGGACGATTCGCCCGGTTAGACGTTTTGCATGATGGCAGCAAGAAGGCCTGGGAATCGAGATTCCAGATCCGCTTCTCGGAGCGAAGTCATGCTTCGCGTTCCCTCTTGCCGCACGCGAAGTACGCCCGCCTCTCTCAATACCTTGATGTGATGGGAGAAGGTCGATTTGGCGACGTTATAGTCGAAGGTGCCACAGGGGATTTCTGGACCGCGCTCACCCTTAAGCTGGGCGACAACGCTGAGGCGAACGGGGTCGCTGAGGGCGTGAAGCACATGAGTCAGCGTCAATTCTTCCACCTCGGGATGAGGAAGTGCGCCGTCGCAGAAGTCGGAACGATCCATCTCCATTGATCTCATTATTGCACACTTGTTCTATGTTCGTCGAACATTGAAAAGCGGAGGGGAGCCTTCCGCTTGGTGGCCCGATGACCAAGGAAAGCGGCGCCGATGGCGATGACCATCAAAACAAACCCCACGGCAAACGTCATGCGCAGACCGAAACTCAGTTGGCCGGGTGAAGTAAGGGGTGAATCGGAAGCGCTGGTGATTGAAAAGATGGCTCCCATGACGGAGGTTCCGGTGATGAGTCCCAAATTCCGGCTCAGGTTCAACATGCCAGAGATCACTCCTCGCCGCTCCAGCTCAATGCCTCCTATGACCATGGCGTTGTTGGCGGTTTGGAAAGCGGAGTATCCGCTGGTCATCACAACAATGGCGAGGAGATACCCAAGAATTCCGGTCTCCGTCGGTAAGAGAACCATCAGCAGAGAACCGATGGCGACACCGAAGAGGCCAAAGAAGACAAGCCGCTGAGCCCCCCAACGATCACTCATACGCCCCGCGGGAATTCCTGAGAGGGCAACCACAACTGGCCCAACCGAAAGAGCAAAACCCACTTGAGCGGCATTCAGGTGAAGCGCCCTGGAGAGATAAAAGGGGCCAACGACTAACGTGGACATCAAGACCGTGGAAACGAGCAAGCTACCAAGGAGACCGCCCCGGAGTATGGGTTCGCGGAATGTATTCAGATGGATCAGAGGCGACTTAACGCGTCTCTGAACCAGAAGGAACAAAACCAACCCAACCGACGTGGCCAACAGAAGAGCCATGTTGAGGGGTCCAAACTGCCCCCTACCCCAGGTCATGGCCAACGCGTAGGCAGCCAGGGTAATGCCGAGCAGGGTCGTGCCCAATCCGTCGAACCCCATCCTTTTAGCGGGGCTTGCTCCTTGGTCCATGGGAACGTTTTGAGCAATAAGCACAAGAGCAGCCACACCGATGGGCAGATTCACGAGAAAGAGAGTTCGCCAGCCGAGGTAAGACGTGAGAATTCCACCCAAAGAAGGGCCCAGGGCCGTTCCGACGGCGGACATGACGCCAAGCAACCCCATGGCGGCTCCGGTCTTTTCCTTTGGCACCGTCTCGCCAACCACCGCCAGCGTCATCGACATCATCATGGCGGCTCCCAGACCTTGTCCTGCCCGAGCGAGGATGAGAACCCCGAGCGAGGGGGAAAGTCCGCAGAGGGCGGACGCAAAGGTGAAGATGGCGGTTCCTAAAATCAGCAACCGCTTCCGCCCAAGAACGTCTCCCAAACGCCCGACGCTCACAATGAGCGTCGTCACGGTCAACAGGTAGGCCAAGACGATCCATTGAACGGCTTGGAAAGATGCCTTAAACGTCTGCGCCAAGGTTGGAAGACTCGCATTCGCGATGCTGGTATCGAGCGATGACATCAGCATGGCGAGCGAAAGCCCAACCAGCGCGGGAGTCGCTGATAGATTAGAGGTTCTCGTCATGGATCGGGTCCCCCTTGGTTTCTGATTGTCGCAGCATGCGGACAATCTGCCCCGCCTCATCCTCGGTAAGATCCCCAAAGAAGGTCGTCGCCATTTCATCTCCCAACCTTCGGATTTCCTGGGCCGTGGTCCGTCCCTTGTCGGTGATTAAGACTAGATTTGCCCTCTTATCGGAGGGGTCTTTGCGCTTGACGAGATAGTTCTCTCGGGCGAGCCGATCCAAAGCTCGCCCCACGTTGCTCCGATCCACATACACCTTTTGAGAGAGCACATCCTGACTCACGGCATTGGCCTCTGCATTCAAGAGGGTGAGCAGGCGGGCCTCGGTATGGTTCAGCCCCAAGGTGGCAAAGAGACGGTCGGCCGTTTGATACCTCTTGCGAGCGAGCACGCCGATTAAGTCGAAGAGGGTTCTTAGTTCACTCATTACCGTTTATGCATCAATCATATCATATGCGTGCGCACGCATTTATTGAGGCCTACGGAAATGCCTACCGCAGTGGGGGAAAGTCCTAACTCTGGTTGGGGCGCACCCAACGATAATTGGCGATCTGGATCGATCCCGAAACGGTCGATCTAGCATGAGAAAAAGGCAACTGTTCTTGATTCTGATTTCGCTCTTGGTCGTGGGATGTGGTGGTAGCGGTGGCGGTGGCGGAGACACCTCTCTCATCAGTCGGTTCGCAGGCTTATATGAGGGACTCTGGACCGCCAGCGACGACAGCGAAGGCAGCAGCTTCATCCGCATTGACGAGTCGGGTGTGATCGACGGGACGATTCGCGACGATACCAATGATCTCAATGGGGTAATCGCCGGGCAGGTTCAGTCGAATGGCAAGGTCTCCGGCACATTTGAGTACGAAGGCTCTTCTGCGGTGCAATTCACCGGGGAGCTTAAGTTCTCCAATGGCGGGAATAAGCTCAAGGGAGCGCTGACGAGCGGAAGTATCGAAACGACCTTCACGCTTGGTCGGCAAGACTAGGGGGTCCACTTTGGCGGTGGGGTAGTGGCAGAAATGCCCCGGCCCTACCGCCAACACGTGCACATGACGGATGGCCTTGAATTTAGGAACACTTGGGTTTTTGAGTCGTGGATCTCAATCAGTAGAAAATTGGTTGCCGACGTTTTCTCTGTGCGACGGAGGGAAATTCTATTTGTTTATTTTCCGATTCTGGCTGCGGAGAAGATGTCTGGAGCCTCGTTTGTGCTGGACCGAGAGTAAGGCGAGTTTGTAACGCGTGCACAGCCCTCCTTGATCATCGGAATCGCTGTGCACCCATGACGTTAACCGGCTGCCACCTCATAGCGATGGGTTTCAGGATTCCAAATCATTTTCTTGCCGGTCTTTGGATCGATGGGATCAAACGATCCGTGAATCTTCTTGTATCGTTCCAGCCGCTTTTCGGCTATTTCCGCCTCCTTCGCGATCTCTCTGTTCTTCGAATTCGCTATGGTCTTGTAGAGCTTAAGGGCTTCTTCCGAACGATAGGGAAGAGTCCTGTCCAGGTCTGTGGCAAGAATAAGCTTAACTTCCTGGTTGTTTGGGGCCAAGGTGACGGATTCAAGAAGCTCACTCCTCGCACGATCAACTTGTCCACCACTTTGAAGAATCCGTCCGACGAGATAATGAGATTGAGCGCGCAACTCTCTGACGGTATTGCCAAAGCGTGCTTCGATACCACCGAGTTTCGGATAGCGAATGTTGTAAGCAGCTTGGGCTCTGTGAATAGCATCCACACCGGCTTCTTTATCGCCAAACAGAAGTTCCCACTCACCATAAGGCGCCAGGCATCTTGGGTCGCTTTCCATGGACGAGTTGATCTTAGGATTCGATTGAGTCACATCCCGATAAAAGGGCAACGCACTCTTGTAATCTCTGGCAAAATAGTAGAACTGAGCTAGCTCTAGAGGAACGAACTTATCATTCTTGTCGATAGAGTAAGAGACCAAGAGACTCCTTACGTAGCCCTTTTTATCGCCCTTTTTCAATAGCTCGCGCCCTCTTGCGGCATAGGCGGCTCCGGCGGGAGATACCAGCTTAGACTTTTTGTGATCTTTCGTGATTGCCTCGACTTCAGGCTTTGATTGATCGCTCGATCCAGTCTTGTCTCCGATAGAACTTACGAGCGGCACCGAAGTCATGTGCCCACAACCCACGGTCAGGAGGAGGACAATAGCCCATGGGGCTGATCTTATCTTCCTGACCTGCTTTGTGGTTGTCATTTGTGAGGCCTACCACCTATTCGACGCGATGATTACCGCTTTTGGTACTCCATAGGAATCGCGACTCACTGCCTTTTTATGTGAAGGGGGATGAAAACGGAGCTTCTCATGCCTTCGATTTGAAGTGGGAAAGGTTTGTGGACACCTTGGAGAATCCCTTTGACTCAAGGCAAAAACTGCAGGGTCAGTTCAACCAAAGAAAGGAATGGTACGCTGGAGAGGACTGAAACCCACTGTTCGTTTTCTACGCGATGACTTCCCGGCCGGAATGCTCAGTCTGCCACTAAGAAGCACTAGCGAGTCCAAATGAGGCGAGTGGGCGGTTGGCTTTGACCAGGAAGGGGCTGACCAAACGGGACTTCTTTCCAATCCCGAGACTTTGCCACTGACCTTTTAGCACTCGTTTCCTGCGGGAACAACGATTGCGACAATGAAGTGCTTTTTCTCACGCGCATGAAAACAAATCCGTGCAGCCTTTGGGGGTAAGCACCGAGGTATTTCGACTACATGCACTCAACACTATGGTCTGCCCTGTGTTCGAGGGAGGGGACATGCCGCTAGTTGTATCCCTCCTGGCACGATCCTCAAAATTGATTGGGAGAATGATCCAGAGATTTCCCACTCGGCAGATCGCCACATCTTGTTCGTCTTGCATAGGGGGCAATGTGCACTTGGATCAGGAGCGTTCGCAGAGATGGTGCAGTGTAGATATAAAATAGGCCCACATCAGAAAAAAAACTGACGATGAGCATCTAACTCTCACCCTGGTACGTCCAATAGTCGAAGTAAACAAAAATCGTGTACTTCGCAGAGTTCCCCTTTGGGAAAACGCATCAGGTAAGATGGAGCGGCTATATGGTGGAAAGACCCGGGCAGATCATTCAGAACCTGTTAGCGAAGGAAGGTTGGTCACAGGCGGATTTGGCAATGGTGATGGGGAAGCCGACACAAGTTGTAAGCGATATCATTAGGGGGGTTCGACCCGTAACCCCCGATACCGCCGTGCTTCTTGAGGCTGCCCTGCCAATAACTGCGGAAGAACTCCTGCGGGCAGAAACGGCTTACCGGCTGGCGCAGATAAGGAGTGCCCAATCTATTGGGGACGAAGTGCGGCGCAGACGAGACTTAGCAAATCGGTTTCCGCTCCGTGAAGCTGCGAAACTGGGCTGGATTGAAGGGAAGACAGCTGCGGAGCGGGAAGAGTCCCTTGCTAATCTATTGGGAGTCGAGTCACTCTTGGATTACGTACCCCGCAGTTTTGAGGTCAGCTTCCGAGCGAAGTTCCAAACGGAGTCCCACACAATCGCCAGCGATATTTGGGTGAGGCAGGTGGAACACATTGCTTCCAACCAGGAAGGTCTCGGACCTTTGAACATAGAGGGTCTCCTCCAGGCGATAGAACCGCTTCTTGCGGAAGCCAACGGGGTCAGTCATGTTAAGTCCATTCTAAGAGACCTAGGCATACGGGTCGTTTACTTGCCGCAGATACCAGGGACCAAACTCGATGGGGCGCTAATTCGGGACAACCATGGACCAATCATCGCCCTAACTCTCCGCTTCAACCGAGTGGATTGGTTCTGGTTCACCCTTCTGCACGAGTGTGGTCACTTAGTCCATGGTCACAGCGGCTCGCGACTTGACGCGCTCGATTCTGACTTCGCCAACCGAGAGGAAATCGAAGCCGACCGATTTGCTCAAGGAGCTTTGATACCTTCCTCAGCCTATCGACAGTTTATTGACCAAGCTGATGGATTCTTTACCCCTGCAATGGTTCGGGAATTCGCCCGAAGAATCCGCCGACATCCCGGAATCATCACTGGGAGGTTACAGCGGGACAAGTGGATTCCGTACAGTCAGATGCGATCCTATCTTGAACCCGTGGAGAGTTTCTTGGAGGGCCAAATATCGAGGTAGCTTAACTAAAGCCTCGAAGGGGAGCCCCCTGGAACAGCTTAGCGAGGGAAGCCATGCAAGCCCTCGCTATTGGCCGAAACGGCTAGCTGCTATTTACCTTAGACAAGTTAATAGTACCACGTTCGGCCATCTTTGACAATGGCAGCGTAGCTAGCTCTTTGTAAGCTGCCCCGTCCTACTACTCCTTAGGGGGCCAGTAATGGAAAGAAAGTCTGAAGAGCCGGAACCCAAGCAGAAGAAGCTCATCTTTCGGGCGTGGTATATCCACCCTGGAACGAAAGAGAAGATTTATGCCTGGCAGTATGGTAAGAAGGCGTTCGCCATCTGGGTGGACGTAAACGAGTAGCTAAGGAGCCGGATGCCTCTGTAGGCATGGGTAATACGTATCTGGCTCTGAGGCTTGGGCGGTTGATTCGATCAATCGCCCACTCGACCAGCTAATAATCAGGCTGTAATCAGAACCTGGCACCAAGCCTGATTCATTGTGCCAGCAAGGAGAATAACCTTGGCAAAAGGAAAAGACGTGCATGTTTCGGGAAACCGAAGCGATGGTTACAAAGTGACGCAGGGCGGAACCGTAATTGGACGCGCCCAGACACAACAACAAGCGATCCAGAACATCGGGAGACCTGCGGCTGTGCGCACAGAAGCTGAGTTGTTCATTCATCGCACAGATAACGGACAAATCAGGGCTCGTGACTCTCACGGTCATGATCCTGAGTCGTCCAAGGGCTAAGCCCCCCAATTAAAGAATGGCCCCGGCAATACGCTGGGGCCATTCTTTTTCTGATTCTGGTAAGCCAACCGGTGACGACAGACTTGACGACAAACAAAGCCGAAGAAGACTGCAAAAGGCCGGAAAATCACTCCACGTCTACCTAGAGCTTGACTCTAAAGCAGCAGACGTGGGATTGGTGCGCGGGAAAGGACTCGAACCTTCACGCCTTGTGGGCACTACCACCTCAAGGTAAGGCTGTTAGGTTCAAACTGCGGCTTCGTGGGTCCCTGGGTGGGTCCTTTCACTTTCAGAGTCGTCTCCGAAGACCATGTTGATAGCGGCTGTTTTCAGGTCCATTCTTGATCGTGTGTACTCCTTCAAGAGCATCGTCGGATCGTGTCTCATCAGCTCTGCCGCAGTGACGACCTCCACGCCCTTTTCGAGCAAGATCATTCCGTACGTTCTCCGCAGCGTGTGGAGGCCAGCGTACGGCACCTTTTCGATCTGAGTCCCGATCATGGCCTTGCGGAGTCGCTTCGTAAGAGCATGGGGAGTTATGGGATCCTTCGAGTCAGTGAGGGCGAAGCCGGACGCTGGCGGTCCAACGATGTCGCGGACGTGCTTGGGAATCGGGATCCACGCTCGCCGGCGTGCTGTCTTCGTCTCCGGCTCAACATCGAGACGTCCTTTTGTCTGAATCGCCCGGCGCCTAATCCAAAGACCGTCCCCATCTCGATCCTCGTGTTTGAGTGCGCAAATTTCCGAGCGGCTCAGGCCCGTTCCAAAAGCGATGATGATGGCCCGACGGGTGGGTTCGTCCGCTTGGGCCATGAGGATGGAAATGTCGTCTCTCTCCTTCGGTGACAGTGGCCGCCTGGCGTGGCCGGTGTCAGGTGGCCGCGACACTTTGGTTTGAACGCCAACGTATGCCAGCAATGCCTTTAAGCGACTGAAGTTCCTCCGCTTCGTGCTGCTTGCGCCCTTCTGCCGTAGTTGCCATCCCAAGACATCCTCGTCGTTGATGTCCGCTGGTCTGAGCGCACCGATCGGATCTTCCTCGACCTTGTTCTTGATGAAGAGATCGATCTGTTCTTTGGTGGCCGGACTCTTGGATTCGGCTTTCTTGATCTCAGCCCACGTCTTCGCGGACGTGGATAACGAGGGTTGGTTTTTTGCGACAGGATTTGCGAACTTTGTTTTCCACGCTTCCTTTGCCAGCGTTTTTGACTTCTCCGCCGGACCCTTCAAGGTCTGATGGTTCTTCTTTACGATGTATCGATACTTCCCGCTTGGAAGCTTCTCGTACGTCCCCTCTCCCTTTGCCCTGCTCTTTTTCTGCCCGGACCCACTCATCGTAATCATCTAGCGTACAACACCATCTTCCATGCACCTTGTCTCCTCGAAGGCGCCCTTTCAAAATTTCATCTCGAAGCGTCGACTCCGGCCAGCCGGTCATGTCCTCGATCCGCGAAAGGCGGAGAGGAACATCCCGGGGCACAGAGTAAGCGACGCTTGCCATTAGATCTTCGCCTTAGCCCAGTCGACGACAGTGACCGGGACATCCTCCACGACGAAATTAGAAACGCCACTCCAGGGAGCGAGGATCACGACGCCGGAGACGTCTGCCTCTTCGATGTACCGGCGGACTTGTCGGTAAACCGACCCTCGGCCGGTTTGATCGATCTTGCATTCAACGGCGATCGAATCGCTCCCGCTAGTGACCAAGAAATCGAGTCGGCCACGCTCTCCGATTCGATACTCCCTTTCGACAAGGGCATCGGGGACTAGCCCCGGTAGCGCGGCCCAGATCGCTTCCTGCATTTCGCGTTCAGAGCTCGAGGGAAGTTTGATCTTTCGAAGAGCTGACGCGACCTCTGCGTGAAGCCCCGACTGTGGCTCGGCGACCGGGATCTCTTCACCGATCAGCATGAGATAGGCCTCGGCCATTTGCCGAATTCGATCTGCCGGCGGGCCATCTTCTAGGATCTCGCCTTCAGAGTCCTTGCCGTCAATGATCCCGTCGCTTTGGGAACGCTTATCACCCAGTCGTTCGATCATGAACGGATCGGCTCCATCGTCGATCGTGAGGAAGTAGGCGAGAATCTCTTCTTTGTTCAGTTCTGGCCGTAACCGTCCGATGCACTGATCTAGCACCTGGGGAGACCAGTCGAGTTCTCCGAAGACCGCCAGGTGACAGACATCCTGAAGGCCGTCAATCCCTGCACCTGAGCGAAGGGAGCAAATGAAGACTTGGCACGATCCATCCTTCAGGAACTTGTCTTTGGCCGCTTGCTTTTGCGCAGGTGTCTCGGATCCCGTGCATAGAACTGGGTTGAAGTTCTTGAGGTGATACTTCCAGATGTCGTAGACCTCTCTGTGCCACCCGAACAGAAGGACCTTCTCGCCCGATTCGCAGAGCATCTTGACGAACTCGGCCGCTGGCTTCGCTTTCGCGACGCCCGTCGCATGCCGGAGTTTCCAGTCCAGCTCACGGGCGGACTTCTCCGACTCTCCGACACGGTTCGATAGAACCGACATCGCGAGAGCCTTGGCCACGTCTTGCACTTGCCGCAAGGTGTGCATGTCGCCTTCAAGCGTGATGGTCTGCTTCTGCGGCTTGGTTTCAGATCCTTTCACGTCCTTGGCCGTTCGACGGATCATCAGGCCGCGTGACTTCAGGTAGCTGTTCAGCGCCGCCGGACTGTTGACCCGATCGCCCGTACACCACTCCCGTTTGAAATCGCCCTGGGCGCCGAGGCAGCCAGGCGAGAGAACGTCGAGGATTGACCAGATCTCGCTTCCGTAGTTGTAGATTGGTGTGGCTGAGTAGCCGGTCACAAAGTCAGCCCTTTCGCTGAGCGCTATCGAGACCCTGCGCTTTTCCGTGTCGAGATGCCGGAGATCTTGTATCTCATCGAAGCAAATCGAGCGGAAAGGATACGGGACCAGAACGTCCTGCCAAGGTCTCAAGCCTGTGTAACCGACGATCACTACATCGACAGGCTTGATCTCTTTCTTCATGCCAGTCTTCAGGACCTGCACGGTGGCATCCGGAAGAAACTCGTTTAAGAACTCACGGAACTGTAGCGTAAGGTGAGGTTGGCAAACAATGAGGGCAGGCCTCGCATCAGGCTCACAAAGGGTCGCGATTAGGCTGACGCTCTTTCCACCTCCGATCCAGTCGGCGTTGAGAATCCTCCGAACTGTCTTGACCAGGTTCACGTACCCGGCTTGGTACCAGTAAGGTGGCTTTGCCATCTGCAAAGCGCCGTGGCTGAGATCGAACGAATGGTTCGAGTCACCGACCGCCGCAGCGGCCAAGGCGCGATCGTACCGCTCCGAATACCTGGTCAGGTCATGCCAAACGTCGTCGCCAACGTCGAGCGGGTGGCGGTCGAGAAGCCAAAGCAAATCCTTGCCCGAGTCAGGGGTCTTCGGAAGGATGACCGGGTTATGCGTGAACTTCCCGCAATTCCAAGCAGATCGCCCGTTCCTAAAGAGGTTACGGACTCTTGTCATCACGAATGGTTGCGCGTCGATCAGCCATCCGTCTTCATGAGTCTGGACAACACCGAAGGTGACCTCTGGCCGAGGGCGATCAATGAGGCCAATGAGTTGAGGTTGGGTGCTCATCGTACAACTTCCCACAGCTCAGGATCTTGGGCAATCCATCCGTCTTCGAGGACGAATATTGGGTCAATGTCATCGTGACAAACCTCGACGATCGTCCTCGGTTGCCTGGAAAGATCTAGCGATTCAAATGTTCGAATGTAGTCGCCAACGCTCAGAGAGTTGAATTGCCTCTTTGTCATAAAAAAGCCCTTGCTTTTAGTTAAAAGATTCCGTACAATGTACGTACAATGAAAGAACCAACCGCATCCCAAATCGTCGACGTCCGAGACTTCTTCGCCGGTGGCGATGTCATGCCCGTCAAGGATCTGTTTCGAACCTCCAGCGATGAAGAGCGGCGCCAGATGGTCGCGGACATCCAAGAAGAGGCTCTGATCAATTGGGACGTCAAACTTAACCCTCACGCGGTACAGGCGGTCCTCAGTGAGGCCTAAGAAGGAAGGGCGAGTCGAGTTTCGCCTTGATCCGGAATTTAAAGAGCAGCTCGAAAAGGACGCCGAGGAGAACGGCATGAGCCTGTCCCAGTTCCTTCGATGGGTGTACCTCGACTGGAAGAAGCGGCAAAAGAAGTAGTTTCTCATCGTGCCCAACTCCAAATCTGTGGCTGTGCCGAGTCCGGCACCCTATGATCGCCTCTGGCCATCGGGTGAATTGGATCGCCGTACTTGGTCTTTCCGAAGCAGTAGATGTCGCGGTCTATCTTTTCGAGGACAATCTCCAACCACGCGACATCCCACACTCCGGCGCCCCAGCACGCGACCACCAGGTCCGCCCCTTCAGCTTCTCTAGCTACGACCTCAAGGTTTTGAGCCATCGCGTCACGGGCGTACCAATCGGGTCCGTTGTTTTCGTAGTTAGACCACTCCCGGCAATCGGCGGGCGAGGATGATCGGAAGGGGTAAAGGTTGACCGCTACGAAACCGCCGTAGCCCCAAGCCTCGGCGAAATGCATCCACCGTTTGACCGTCGGGTCATCGACCGTATAGTCAGCCGTCGAGGGATTGAGACCAATGAAGCAGACTCGCTTTCCTCCGTCCCACTCGCGCTTGAGCGTCCAACGATAGGTCTTGCACTCACTGATGGTTGCAGAACGGCGGATTACGGCAGGTCCAAATAAGGTTTCCATCAGCAACCCTCCTGCGGTGGTTTGATGGGCTCAGTCCACCATTGGAAGTCACCGAGGGTCCTCTCGCCCGTCATGTTCGAGAACGGATGTGGCGGCGAATATTTGCAGTTGCATAACTCGCCTCTGTACAGCTTCGCTTGAATGGGATAAGGCTCCCCGTATTCTCCTCGGTGGGATCCGTTCCCGTTCCACCGCTCCCAAAACCATCCTTCTTGTGTCGGAGGATTGTTTGAGTAATTGCCGGGTAGACAGATTGACGGATCAACGGGAAGAATCACTTCGTGGTCAAACGTGCGTGAATAGTCAAACTCGCAGTGTTCGAGTCCACCTGGAAATGGATCCCACACGATACGTCCATCAAGGCAGACGACCGCGTGATTTGAATCCGGGAACCTTGGGCTTTTAATAGAAGCGATTGAGTAGCCAGGCAGGGTTCCTTCCACGCTTCTCAAGCAGAGTGAGTAGAGATTTCGCTCTGCAAGCCACGACTTGAGTAGCTGCACCCGTTCATCCCATGATCCATTCGGATTATCTGGAATCGACTCAATGGGCACTTCGAGAACCGATGCATAACAGGCGGCATTGCAGTTCCCTCGCTTAGAGTCGAAGATCGTCTGATATACGCCTACCATCAGCTTTCACGCTCCTGCTTGTATGAGATCCGCGCGACCTGCGCCTCGGGCGAGTCGTCGTCCGCGTTTGTCCAGAGAAGCCCTTTCTCGAAACGGCCGTACTTGGCCGCTTTCGCGTCCGCTCGGGCGATGATGTCTTCCATCTTCATTCCCCGCGCTTCCACGACCGAGCGGAGCGTTTCGTAAACGTCGGCGCACTCTTCGAGGCTCCCGCCATCACTCTTCGTTTCCGCTGCTTCCTCGACCAGCTTTTCGAGGAGCCATTCCAGGCGTCCTGAAGGCGAGAGGATCACGA
Source organism: Armatimonadetes bacterium 55-13 (assembly GCA_001898035.1). Classification (GTDB taxonomy): domain Bacteria; phylum Armatimonadota; class Fimbriimonadia; order Fimbriimonadales; family Fimbriimonadaceae; genus 55-13. The sequence goes on along the minus strand of MKRX01000006.1, from coordinate 799,638 downwards.
GGGCGGGCTGGTACCCGCGTTTGTGCATATCCTCGGGAATGAGATCCCGGATCAGCTTCATTTTTGGTTTGGGGCTCATGCGACCTCCGTGAGTCGATATTCAGGCTCACTGTCTTGGTTGAATTCCTGGCGGCACGCGCATCGGTGGGTCGGGCGATACCCCCAGAGGCTGTAAGGATCTCCCGTGGGCATCTGGAACGTAATCGAGACGCCCGCATTGCAATAGCCGTAAGGGGTATCGAATAGCTCCGCCGCTTCGGCGTCGTAGACGACCTGGTCTGGCTTTCCGCGCTTCCCTTTGATGATCTTCATCGGGAGTGGCGGGAAAAGGCTCTCCTGCCACCGAAGGTGGATGCATTCGTCGCAGTGAATCATCACGCCACCGCCCCGGCCGTCTCCGGCTCCAGGAAGTCGAAAAGCGTCGGTACGTTCATCTCCGCCTCCGCGGCTTTGAGATAGGAAACGCTGTCGGCCCAATAGCCCGCGTTGAGTTCGCAGCCGGCGCCTTTGCGACCGAGCTTGATTGCCCGCCAAGGTACGGTTCCGATGCCGCAAAACGGATCGAAGACGGTTTCGCCCGGATTCGTGTACCGTTCGATCAATCGATCGACGATATCGATTTGCAACGGACAGATGTGTTTCTCCCGGCCCTTGGCGGCTTGGAAGCTGTTCAGGGTCCGCATACGAGTGATGTCAGTCCAGATTTCCGGGTGATCCGAGTGGACGGGAATCAATGAGAAGTCGGTCGGCAGAATGCCTTCCTTGTCCAAAAACTCAGCCAGGCGAACATGGGCTCCAAAGTCATAAGGGCAATTCAGCGATCGCTCTTCGTACAATCGGTAGACCGATTTCATGTTGAGGCCCCGGAAGTCCTCGTGACTGATCATCGTGTTTCCATTCGATCGCCACAATCCGTCGGCGTCGATCTGCCACCTGGCTAGGGAGTACTCCTCCTTGGTCTTAACCACGGGATTGTCGGCGTAACCGTTGTTTGCTTCCGTTGGCGCCTTTCGAAAGACCAGGACGTACTCGGGCATTCCGAAGCCCTTGACGGTTCCGTCTTTGCATTGCTCTGTCCAACCGAGTCGGTAGGTCTGGTTGTTCTCTCGAACGACATCCGTCTTGATCGTCACCATCCCGAGGAACGTGAAGCCGTGCTCCAAGAAGTGAAGAAGCGTGTGACAGTGGAAAGGCGAAACGGTTGGATACTTGAGCCCGGTCATTGCCCCTGGCACGATCCGGTCTTTCACATGGACAGCGCAGATTCGCCCTGGCTGCAGGATGCGAAGGAGATTGGACGTCAGAAAGTCCATCTGCTCAAAGAAGTGGGCTTCATCATCCGTGTGGCCAAGGTCGTGATAGGAAGGCGTGTACTCGTATTGAGTTGAGAACGGGATCGATGTGAGGATCATCGAAACCGAGTCGCTCTCCATTTCGTTGCACTCAAGAATGCTGTCGTTGCAGACCAGCTTCCAGGATTGCCCCGAGGCCTCTTTTCGCTCGGTACCCATCGATCTCGTCAGGGATTCCGCCATCGCGATGCCACAAAGACCGAACTGCTTGACGATCGCGGTCATGGTCGCAACCAACTCGATGTGTTGGCGCCACTTCGCTTCCAGGATCTCTCGGACTCCGCGTTCGGCTTCCGAGTAGATCAGATCGACGCGGACCGTGTTCTTTTGACCAAATCGCTGAAGGCGGTGAATCGCCTGAATGAAGTCGCGGAATTTGAACCCGATGCCGAGGAATATCTCCCATGAGCAATGGCGCTGGAAGTTGCATCCGCCGCCGAGCATGACCGGCTTGGCCGCGAGCTCTGCGATCTCTCCGTTTCGGAACCCGATGATCGCTGCTTCCTTCTTCTCATCCGTCTGAGAACCGTAGACCGATACCGCGGTCGGAATAGCAGCTTCGATGGCGCGCCGTTCGTCCTCCAAGTCGTGCCAGATAAGCCGATGCGCATCCGGATCCTCGTCTCGAAGTTCGAGCATCTTGGCGACTCGCGCTTCAAGGCTGATTCGCTTCTCGCGAGATGCTTGAACTACTCCGACGGCATCGTCCTTAAGCAGCTTTCCTTGACCAAGCTTCGTCGGCTCCGCGGTCGTGTGGTCGGTTGGAACTTCGTGCCATCTAACATCAAGCTCCGGAAGGACATAGCCTTCATCAGAGAATCCGAGATCCGACGGCTTAGAGACAAACAGTGCCCACGACGCGACCCACAGCCAGAACTCTTCGACCTTGTGTGGGTGAAGGGTTAAGTCATCGGCATTCTCGGAGTTGCGCTTAAAGAACCGGGTTCGCGATTCCCAGATATCCATGACACCAAGAAAGTGAGCATAGGCAATCAGCTCCTGCAGATCGTTGGGACTTGGTGTGGCCGTCGCAACAAACCGGAACGGGATCTGTTGCATCGGGCCGAAGAGGAACTCACCAAATGTCTTCGATCCAAAGGACCGGAGCACGTCAGCTTCATCGAGGCTCACTGCTCCAAAGAGGGTTACGTCGATCTTTCCTTCTCGAACTGATTCGTAGTTCGTCAGATAGATCGGCTCTTCACTCGTGACCTCTTCGCTTGACTGAATGAACTGAACCGAGACGGCGTAGTCTCCGGAGAAGTACTCGAGGGCGTCGAGAACGAATTCTTGTCGCACCCCCAAGGGCAGGACGATTAACCGCCGGCATGGTCGATGCTTCCCGATCAAACGCATGGTTTCGAGCTGAGCGCAGCTCTTGTGCAGGCCGAACGATGCGAAGAAGGCGCGGCGGCCGCCTCGAAGCGCCCAGGCGACCATTGCTCGGACAAAGTCCTTGACGTTAGGATTCATCTCGGCCGGGTCGACATCGAAGCCGCTACCCTTGTCGAGTTTGATCTTGGCCTTTAAGAAGCCCTCGTACTGCGAAAGATCTTCCCTTGGGCTCATCGGACTACCTCCATCCATCGCGCCCGTAGGTCACTAAGGGATCGGTCGTTTTCCTCTTCCGACCGCTTTGACGAGAACGTTACTACTTCGTCGACTGTGCGAGGCTTTAGCAGTACGTCGCCGGGAACCCAGTCGGGTTCCCCTTTGTCGTAATCGTAATTCTCAATCCGCACATAGTCGTCTTCTGATCCAAGGAAGATGTCACTGGAGAATGTCTTGACGAGAGACTTTTTCCCTGGCTCGGCCTTGATTAGTTGAACGGGATATTCTGAAATGATCGTTGTTGCACGATATTCAAGCCGATCTGTTGCAGTTAACGAGAATAGGTTAACGGTCCGCTCATACACTTCAACGGTTGGCGATGTCAGAAATCCATAGAAGTCATTGGTCGTCGAGCTTTCTCGAAAAATCCGACCGTCCCAATAGTAGGCGAAATGTGTTTCGCTTTCTCGAAGCCAATAAATCTCCATGGAGAATCGCACCAGCCTCCGAGAACCCGGCAGGTCTCCCTCGGCCCATCGTGCCAAACGGACCGTTTCGGCGAACATTGGGCACGAAGTGTAGTGTTCGGAATTAGAAGCGTGCATGTGCCACCTCCTGAACCATCTCAAACTCAGCCTCGAAGTCCTCGATCGGACCAATCCATCGAGAGCGGATGCCGTGTTGTTCCATCTCGGCTTTCACGCGTATGCCGTTGCGGATCTCAGAAACCTCCGCAACCGTGTAGATATGCGAATCGTGCCGGGAGCATTTCTTGCGCCACTTGCTGTTCACTTCCACCATGGGAAACCTCCTTGTAATTTCGTTCGGATTGGGGCTGACCCACCGGCGAGTACTTGTTGCCGTCGATGGTCACCCACTTGCCGCCAGGGGCGGCATATAGCCGCGTCTTCGTCACGGGGTCGATGTAGACGATCCGGGTCGGTGTGTTCACGACTGATCGCCTCCACTCACGCGCCGGTATTCGTCGGGATATCCGGTTGGCTCAAGGTCCTTGACCTCTTTCCAGAAATCGTTGGCCGATAGTGCTTCCCAGCAGTTCTGGCAAAGACCTAGGTCGGATCCGGTCGAGTCACACGGGCGAAACGGTTCGTCGCACTCCTTGCACCGCTGGCTGTCACCCCGGAAGGGAGACATCTGATTGCGGTCGCGTTCGGCGAGAGCTGCTTGCGTCTCCGGTCGAAGCATCGATCGGTATAAGTCTTGATCGAAGTCGAGGGTTAGCACCCGCGCCGGAGTCGGCTTAGGGCCATCGAGGTTAGGCATCCTTGGCCACCCCCGGAAACTCATTCCACTCGCGGCCGTCGAGAAGTCGACCGGCAGCCTTCTTGCCTACTCGGCGGGATTCGCCATGTGGAAGTTCGGCCAGGACGATTCGACCCGTTTCGGTGTCAGCCTTCTCGTAGTAAGGCGAGTGCTCTCCCCATTGCTTGAAGAAGAAGGGGACGCCAGCCGCTTGGCATTGATCCCGAAGAGATCTTGCCCATTCCAACTGCATCGGTCTTGCGCCGTGGCCGGATTCTCCGCCACAGATCACCCAATGAATCCTTAAGCTCTCGAAGAAATCCTCTCCCCCTGGGATGCCGCCCCACATTCGTCCCGTCAAGGGATCAAAACCAAGGTTTGGGTCATCAGGGAAGAGATCCGTCACCACTAGTTCACCAACAAGTGGCTCACAGCTCAGGAAGCGAACCGTTGCCGGGCAATGAATCAGTGCCCGAACCCGCTTCAGGAATTGCTCCTGGTTCTCGACCGACGTTCCTAGCCAAACGTTAGGCAGTGGCCATTTGACTGCTTCTGACGCTCGTCGAAACGGTTCCGGGCTCTTGGGCTCTTTGAACTCGCGAAGGGTGTTTACGAAGACCATGGATCGGAACTGGTCAACGTTGACTTGGTTCAAGTACTCAGCCATCCGCTCCGGACGCTTTGTTAGAATTTGGAAGGAGTGTTCGGGGCAAAGTGCCATCACCGCGAAAACCTGGTCGATCACTTCAAACGGAACTGACTCATGGAACAGATCCGCCATCGAGTTCACGAAAATCCGCCTCGGTGACTTCCATCGAAGCGGAAGAGTCAGCACACTGTCGATGACCGCGATCAGGTTGTTCCACTGCGGCAACGCCTTGTCGTTTTCGCCGGCAGCGCGGTCTTTGCCGTTCTCCCACTTCACCACGTTGCGATAAGCGGCCTGGACATCGGTCAAGCCCTTTCCTTGGCGCAATGCAGCTTGGGCAGCGTTCGCGATCCTCGCCGCCATCGTCATGGCGTAGCAGTTCCGACAACCTTCGGAGACCTTCGAACATCCGACGATGGGGTTCCAAGTGGCGTCCGTCCATTCGATTTTGGAGTTGTTCACTTTGCGCCTCCCGCGTACAGTTCTGCGTTCTCTCGAACCCAGGCTTTGAACTTCTCGGGCGTGGCGCTCTTGACAAGGTGAGTGGCCAAGGGGAAAGCAAGTTCCTCCTTGATGGTCTTGGCCGTCAGGTCCCTTTTCTTGAAGACGACAACTTGTGTGGGATCAATAGGGAAAACCTGAAACCCGTACTCGGACTCAACCACCCTTAACTCGCATTCATTCCAGCTTCGTTTGTAGCTAAGGACCAGGAACAACAACCCTTCAAATCCGTCCACCGAAAATGCGTACAAGCACTTTTGGTCAACCTTCGATCGATTAGGGAACTTTGTGGGTATTGCTTGTTCGATGATCCCAACGGAAATGCCTTTGAGACCTGTCTGTTCTTCGATCTCTTTGATCTTCTGATGCAGAAGTTCCCGCGCCTTTTCAGGGTCGTCTGGCCGGAGTTCACTCTTAGTGAAAAATGAAGGTTGAAACTTCTCCCACTTGCCTTTATCTTTCGGTTTAATCTCAACCTCGAACATCCCGCTCAAGGACATTGCGTTCGCGAATTTCTGAGCAGGCTTTGGCTCTGGACACGAGCACTCTTCTGTCTGGATGTTCGGATCCATCCACATTCGGAGAAACTGAAGCCCAGCGGCCTTCGCAATGGGCTCCATCTGAGCGATCGTTTCTTCCGCCTCTCTCCCGCTCCCGACGATGGCTTTGCAAGCGCCACACATTATGGCGATGTCGATGTACTTGGCACTCATCGAGACACCTCCTTGCGGAACTTCGCAGCGTCGGAATCCGAGAGACCCGCCGCCTTGAGTTCAGCGATGAGGTCCTCGGTGTAGTGGTCAGGAAGAGGCGCCACGGCGGGAAGCAGGGGCTTTCTCCCGTCCTGGGGAATCAGGACGACGATAGGAGTAGCGGGCGCAACTGGTGCGGGCGACTGCTTGGAAATCTTGTCGAGGCTCATGCCGATTCCACAAAGCTGGACACAGATGCAACCGATTAGGAACAGGAGGATCGCGTGCTTCATTTGATCCTCACGTGAGTGCCGCGCTCACCGAGTTTTGCGAAGTCGAGGGGGATTTCGCCTTCGAGGTCAGAACGGATCGCCTCAAGGTCAAGCTCTTTCTTGATGATCACGTAGGCCGGAGGCAACGTCTCGGGGTCTGGCTCTTCACCACCGGTCCATTCGATGGGCGTTGCCCCACCGTTGTTTTGAACCCAGACTTTGAATCGCCTGGTCTCCATCTTCGTGTTGGAGGTCACAGACATGAAGTCGTTTAGGCGCTTCTTGAGTCGCTTGGCGTTGTTCTCGTCGGTCTCGGCCAAGGACTTCAGGCGCTTGGCCTCTTCTGCTCGAATCTTGGCCCGGGCTTCCATCGTTTTGATCAGGCCGCAATAGCCGTCGATCTTGTTGTTGAGGTCCTCGCCGACCTTCTCGAAGTAGGCTTCAAGAGCCTTGCGAATCTCTTCGTCGGCTTCGTCAGAGGGAAGGTGATCGAATGCGTCGAATATCTGTTCGAGCTCTTCTCCGATCTCAAAAATGTTCTGCTTTCGAACGACGACGCCGTCGGTTGTTGTTGGGATGCTGGACATAACAAACTCCTTCAGGTGATGGCTAGGCGCTCATCGCCCCCATCTCGGTCAGGGCCGTTTCGATCGCTTGCTTGGTCGTTTCGATTCCCCAGTGCTCCAGGGACTCTTTCGCGCGATCGATGGCGGTTTGCTTGTGGTCGCTCTCGGAATCGGGAACGAGCATCCCCGTGGACGTCTCATAGACAGCCCATCCGTAAGAGCTTCGAGCGACGAAGAAACTAAACTGGTCGAAGTTCTCGAACTGGACGGGAGCCGCATCTACGGCGGGCTCCCAAGTGCGCAGGTCGGGAATGTAGACCTGGTACATCAGGCCTCCTGCTCCTCGCCCGATTCAAGCCGGTCGGCTTCGGCCTCGCATTCGGTTACTATCCGACGCCAGTATTCGGCACGCTTTTCGTGGTACTCCGCCTGAGCTGTGGCGAATGTCACCATTCGGCGATGTGATTCGGCTTGCCGCCAGGACGAACCTTGAGCGAGACCCTCCTTCATCGGATCCCACCTCCAAACGGTAAGCGGTCATATCGACCGACTTCGTAGCCCTTGGCAACGCCAAGGTTGTAGGCGAACATCAGGGCGATGCCGAGGACCAACGCGGTGATGGTGAGAACCGAGATTTGGAATTGCCGATCGCGCCTGGCTTTTGCGATCGCACGTTCAGCCATCTGCATTTGGATGAGTTCCCTCATCGCAAACGCTCCGGAACTTCGTTCCAGACATCGATATCGATGTGCCGTGACCAGCGCGTGCGGCTCGAATTGCAGTTGACGCAAGCGATTCGGTGCCCGCCTCGGTAGGCACGAACCTCCCGGCTCTGCATGTTCTCAATCAAGAAGCGATTGAGGGTGAGGGGGTCACTTACGATGACCTTGGTGCCACCCTTGAAGTCGGAACCAACCCAGCAGACAATTGGCTTGCCGATCTCCTGGGTTGTGTGTCTCTGTGTGAAGTTGGACATTGATTGATTCCTCAGCCGTGTCAGCGGCTACAGAATCAATCTACCACACCTTTGCGCAAAACGGTATAAAACTTGCGCACAATTTTGCGCAAAGTCTATTCTGAGAGAATGAGCCCACCTGGATCTGAGTCCATCGTTTCTCTTGCGCCTTTCGTTCGATACCATCCAATGAGGTAACCAAGGAGCTGGTGATCATCGATCGGAGTAGGTGCGTACGTTGGGTTAGTTGAGATCATCATCCATTGCCCATCGCGCCACTCAAGCGTCTTAACCCGGAGCCCACCATCCTTAGATTTGAGCAGGAATGTGAACCCCGGCCGCGGCTCTCTGTACTCTTTGAAAACAGCGACCATACCTGGCTGAAGAAACGGCATCATGGAGTCCCCACGGACAATCCATCCGAAGCCGCCAAGTCCGGCAAGCCTCTCTGGCACAAGGATCGATGACTCATCGATATCTACGTTGTAGGCTCCTTCTCCAGCTTCAACTTCACCTACTACGCGGATAGGCTTCATTGGCGTACCTGAAAGGCTAACGATCTCCCCATCGCTGTCAGGTTCGCTCTTTGGCCAGGTCTTGGGCAGCTTCATGACCTTGCGAAGGCGGTCTAGGCTCGCCTCGTCCGGGCTGGTCCTTCCAAGCTTGTAGTTCCGAAGGACGTCATAAGAGATATCTGCCCTCTTAGCGACCTCCTTCGCGCTGAGTCCTTCACTCACTTTCACATCGGCCAGGGCACGTGCTATTGCTCTTGACACTTCCACCTCTCCTTTTTTGCGCAAACCATTAAAAGAATTCCTACACTCTATACCATTTTGCGCAAAGTGGTGTATCATCTGGGCATGTCTGAAGCGACAAAACCCAGCACCAATGGCAGGCCCGACAAGTGGTCGAAGCATCGGGAGCATGTGTGGCAAATGCGTCGCGACAATCCGGACATCTCTCCGAAATCTATCGCGGAGACGTCTGGCGTTCCGTTGCGCCGCGTGTACGAGATGCTCAAATTCATGCCCGATCAGGAGGGGAATTGAGCACACGACAAATGAGAAAGGCCGGAGGTGCTGACACACCTACCGACCTCATGGTGAATTTTGAGGTTGAAACCAACCCAACTTCGGCTATTAGCGTAGCACAGGTTTCTGCCTCCACGACAACTAAGGAGGAAAATCATGGCGGCAAGTAGCCCCGTGGATTTATCGAAGATCGGTCCGCAGAGAGCGACCATCACCATTACCGAGATCACCGACAAGGACAAGCTCGCGTTCATCAACATCGAAGGGTTTGGGAAGCCGCTCAAGGTCTGGAAGTCCTCCATGACCAAGTTCGCGACTCCTCTTGAAGTCGGCGCTACGGCGGAAGCCGAACTCGACGTCAAGGCTGGCAACTACGGCAACGAAGCGTTTATTACGACGTTCGGTGGGCCCAATAAGAGTAGCGGAGGTTTCGCAGGCAAAGGTGGCGGAAACACTCGGTCATTCACGCCAAAGACTTCTGCGGAGATCCACTCAGCGAGTATCGCGGTGATCGTCAAGACGGCCATCGAATCAGCGATGCAAATGCGCCTTGAAGATCTCGAAGTGAATATCGAAAGGATCGCCGCTGTCGGACTGAAGTGCTTCACGCAAGGTTTGAAGCAAGTCGAGCAATGCGCTCCCGCACCTGCGCAACGAAATGATCGATCGCAAGCAAAACCTCAAGCATCCGACGAAAGCAAGAAGCTCGCCAAGGATTATTGGAATGACGGCGGTGGCACTCAAGCCGAGCTCACCGAACTGATCGAGATTTGCAAGGCCAAGGGCTGGAAGTCCTCGGATCGGATCCTGCAAGGCAAATCAGCAGGGATGACACCTAGTCAGATCCTTGTCCGTGCCCGTACGGAGTCGAACCAGGGAAAAGCTGAGCCGGGAGGATTTCGCAATTGCGTGAAATCCACGCCCGGCGCGCCTGCTATTCCCGAAGAAACTCCCGATTCCGTGATCGAATCCATTCTCGCCGAGTGTGAAGATCACGGCTTCGGATTCGATGAGATTTGCGAGATCATGCATTGGCCGACCTTCGCCCTTCATGGGGCGGCCTGCTCCCGGGAGTACTCCCGGGTTCTCGGTCGCACGATCTCAAAGCCGACTCAACTCACGGAGCATGACCGCTATTGCCTGCACAGGTGGGCGTTGCGGATGGTCCGCGGCCTGGAAGAGATTCCCTTTGCCTTCCAGGCTCATTCAAAAGCCCAAGAGCGCCGACGCGCACAGGAAACCACCACGGAGGTGGCTTAGATGGAACACACACAAGATTTTGCATCCCTCGCCATGGAAACGTTGAAGAAGAACGGTTACAAGTTCACTCTTCCACGTCACGCGGTAGTGTCGGTATTAGCCTCCCTTGATGTCGCGGTCAGCGCTCACGAGTTGTACGCGATCCTCCAGGAGCGCGGAAAGCGCGTCGATTGCGTGAGCGTTTACCGCATCCTGGAAGTCCTTGAGGAACTCAGTCTGATCTACCGGATCGGAATTCTTGACCACCGGGTCTATCGCAGATTCAACCGTGAGGCTGGGTTTGTTCTCGTGAACCGGGACACGCGCAAGGTCTTGGAACTCGATGGCCTGGGACCCTGGGAAACCTACTTCGCCGCACGATGCGCGGCTCATGGCGTTCACTTCAAGCGCTATGTCATCGAAGTGGAAGTGACCGGCGATTGCGACGCGAGTGCAGATGTTCACTGTGAAACATCAGGCTGGCAATGAAAGGACTCGTCCTCACGATCAAATTGCCTCTGCCTCCGGCAGGGGCTTCCTCAAACTCCCGAAGTCACTGGTCTAAGGGAGTTAAGGACAAACGGGATTACCGCCAAGCAGCTGAGCTGTTCTGTACTCAGGCGATACGCGGGATCTCGACCAAGACACCGTTGCCATTCGCGAAGCGCGTTCGCGTTTCTTCCGAGTGGTGGCTAGGACGACGATTGCCGCAGGATGGGCGGTATCGCCCTCGTGATGTGCAAAACGCCGTGTCCGCACTGAAAGCCGCCTTCGATGGGCTCGTAGACGCTCAACTGGTCAAAGACGACAGCGCCCAGTACTTCGAGCTCGGTCGTTGTGTGCTCCATTCCGCCAAGGATAGCGGGACGCGGGGCGAAGTGGCGTTGACCATCGAGGTGCTGGAATGATTAACGTTCAGAACCTGTCGGAGTGCGTTGGGAAGTACTACCGCCAAGATGCCACGGGAGTCGTGTGCAAGGTCGAAAGCCTGCGGAAGCCAGGCGAAGGGGTATGGCTCCGATTGGTCGATGGGAATGGCGTCAATGTTAATCCCCTGAACTCTCTTGGCTCAGCGGGGGATCGGGCATTTTTGTCCGGTTTTACCGAGGTTCGGCTGATCAAGCATTGGGTCGAAGTTGAAGACCCCACCGTAGGAATAGCCGCTGACGTTGAGAGGCTCCGCCCTGTTCTGCGCAGGTCACTGCTTTCGAAGATGTCCGACATCTCTGAAATGTGTTGGGCTGCTGGGTGGATGTCAGGAATCGAGGATGCTTTGTGGGAGTGCATCACTGGCAAGCGAAAAGAGTGGGGGATGTTCGCACCATCAGTCCAGGAAATCGCAGACATGCGCCAAATCGCGCTGGTTATCAAAGAGTGGCCTGATCCCAATAGCGATGGCTTTGCACAGTTGAGCCCTGAAAAGCTGGCTGAGATCACTGAAGCGATGGAAGCGGATTCCACGCCATTCGCTATCCCTGGTTGCATTTACGAATCCGAGGGGCTTCTTTGGGTTGTTGGTTCAATCCACCAAGACGGACGAGTTGAATATCACCAGAAGGGCGATGCGGGAAGATCGTTTGTCATGGGCCCCGATGACTTCGAGAAGGTCTTCAAGAAGGTGGAGAAATGAGGAAGCCTGATGGAACGCGAATGACACTCATCGAGCAGCACATGAATGTGTGCCGTCACTTCACTGGCACTTGGGGGAATACACATTGTGCCGCTGGAGTTGAGTACGCGAAGTTCGAGACGATGGAAGGAAAAGGGCTAGCGCGGTGGCCATGCCGTGCAAGCAACAGCAGCCCTAACCATTGTGAGCATTGCTCGTATCACACGCAAGAAGAAGCAGAGGCTCGCGAAAAGCGATACGAAGAATCATTTCGGAAGACATTAATTGCTCGTAAGGCGATCATCAAGCATTGCGGCAATAAAAGATCGGTGTCAGGTTCATTGCCATGCCCGGCTTGTAACGCGGGAACGCTTCAATACAGCCGAGCTTTCAACGGGCCTGTCCATGCCGCTTGTTCAACGCCTGGATGCGTGAGGTGGATGGAATGACTTCTCAGCAAGAATCCACCCTCCTCCACACGTTGGGGCTCGACCGTCAAACCACGTCCTATCGCAACTACTACTGCGCGAATGCGGACGGTGACGAGATCTGCGACCAGTTGGTCTTTATGGGTCTCATGCGGGTCGGCACTTGTGACGATATTAGCCGCTATTACATCGCCACCGATAAAGGCATCGAGAAGGCGAACGAGCTAGTTTGGAAGCGGATCGAGGCTGACAGAAAGCACAAGAAGCCATATCAAGCCAGGCCAATTGGATGGACAGTGTGGAGCAATACCACCTTTTGGGCAGAGACTCGTTCCAAGGCTCGTTATATGGCCTTCTTGTGGTTGCGCCAAGTCGCCCCGGACATTCAGATCATCGAAGTCGATGTCCGGAGGGCCCGATGAGGCTGGCCAATGCCGAGATGGTGCCTCTCCACTCCCTAGAGATGGAGATGAGCACGCTGGGGTCGATGATGCTCAGCGAACAAGCCGCGGAGGAGGTCCTTGGGATCCTGGATGCCGACGACTTCTACCGCCCGGCCCACCGGGAGATCTTCCGCGCCATCCGGTTCTGCGTCAACCGAGCAGTCCCGCCAAGTCTTGAGTTCGTGATTCAGCAGCTTCGCGACACGGAGATTCTCGATAACATCGGTGGAGAGGACTACGTCCTACAGGTCGCTGAGTATGTACCAAGCCCGTCCAACGCGGCGTTCTACGCGCGTGACGTTGCCGAGAAGTCGATGCTTCGTCAACTGGAGCAGGCTGGACAGAACATTGTCGGCGTTGTCCACGACGGCGATAGTGGCGATGCCAGCGAGAAGCTCGACAAGGCCGAGCAACTCGTCTTCGAAGTCGGACGCAAGCGGACGGGAACCTACTTCAAACACGCAAGCACTCTGGCCAAGAACTTCTTCATTGATGTCGATAACCTGATCGAAACCGGTGAACCCATGGTCGGTCTTTCGAGTGGGTTCTCCGATCTCGACAAGATGACCACCGGCTTCTACCCTGGAAACCTGGTCATCGTCGGCGCCCGTCCATCGATGGGTAAGACGGCGCTGGTTTTGGATTTTGCCCTCGCAGCGGCGAAGAGTGGTAAAGGCTCGGTTGCCATCTTCTCACTGGAAATGAGCGGTGAGCAGCTCATCCGCCGAATGGTCTCAATGGTCAGCGGCGTGAACTCGCACGTCCTCAAGAATCCGTCGCTTTCGATGGACACCTATAAGAAGCTCGCGGACGCTTGTGACAGCATCTACACGCTTCCCATATACATCGACGACGCGTCTGATCTCACTCCCCTGGACATGCGCGGCAAGTGTCGGCGCCTTCAGGCGGAGACAGGACTGTCCCTTGTGGTGATCGACTATCTCCAATTGATGCGCGGAGCCAAGAAGACCGAGAACCGCACACAAGAGATTTCGGACATCGCAAGGTCGATCAAGTCCATGGCCAAGGAACTCGGCGTCCCCGTCGTCGCGCTTTCTCAACTAAACCGAGGTGTGGAGTCGAGAGAGGATAAGCGGCCGGTTCTGTCGGACATTCGTGAATCTGGATCGATCGAGGCTGAGGCGGACCTGGTGATGCTTCTTTACCGTGACGCCTACTACAAGGCCAAGGAAACGAAAGAGACTCCGGATTACAACCCCGACGCCGTCGAGGAGGCGGAAATCATCATCGCAAAGCACCGAGACGGTCCCACGGGCAAGGTCATTCTCGGTTTCCAATCAGCTTATGCCCGGTATCGAAATCTCTACGGAGGGAGAGACTAACAATGGCATCCGAATCTCGCTGGAACAGACAGAACGTCGACTATTACTTTGACCCCGATGACCCTTGGCTCACCGACTTGCCTTGGTCCGTCGGCTCTTGCTGGCATGTGTTCCTCCTTCATGTAAGGACCCACGGGAACAAGCGAGGCCTGTGCCCGGTCGTCGCCGCCTCGATGATCGCAGCGCCATACCGGATTCCGCCGGCTGACATGGTCGCATGTCTTGAGGCCGCTGAACGTGGAGGAGCTCTTAAAGTTGAGAAAGGGCACTGGGTCGTCACTCGCTGGGAGAAGTCTCAAACACCGGATGCCAAGCGTGTTCAAAACAGACGCAAGCGAAATTGTCCCGGACAAACGGCAGTTGTTACGGACAATACCGGACAAGTCGCGGAAACCAAAAGCGAATCTGTTTCAAATAGCTCTGAAATTGTTACGGACAATTCGGACTTGTTACGGACAACCGCCACTTGTTCGGATTCTCTGTCGCGTGACAGCAACAGCAACAGTAATCCCCATACTGCTGACGCAGTATTGCCCCAAGGGGCTGATGCAGCAGCAGCGGATTCGCCCTGGTGGGCTGACCATCCGGATCCGCTTGTGGCTTGGACTGGTGAGCAGATTTCAGCCATCCCGAAGTTCCAGAACTGCCGGCGCCCTCCGACCGCGGCGAGGGTTGACCGTGTTGTCGATCGATTGCGCCAAGAGGCCCCCGACGAGGAGGTGATTCGCGGCTTCGTGATGGAGTTCGCCGAGTTCCACACCGACCACCCCAACGAGTTCGGGAAGGACGATCCTGTCGGCATTTTGGACAACCGGATTACCGACTTTCTGCCCCGGTGGCGCAAGGTGAAAACTCAGCTCACCGAGGTCTCCGGTGGCGGTAAGAAATCCTCGCCAAACCGGCCCCTCTTGGAGGTCCTCGGCCCCGTTGCCGGAGTTGACTTCGAGGAACGTGTCGTGGGTTTAAGAACGTCCAAGGTCAGCAAACGCGAGGTACCCGTCACAGAGCGGTTCAAGCCGGGAAGCGATGAGCCATTTGACGAGGCGGAGTGGTGGCAAGGCAAGGTGGTGACGGCATGACGTGGACCGCGCAGCAAGTCTTGAGAGCCTATGGCCGACACCAACTCCCGCGGGTCGGAAGGATTGGTCCGAAGGGCTACGACAACCAAACCCCAGGCCCGGACGTCAACTTGATCGCCTGGCTGTACGTGGTCACGTGTCGAGGCTATGGCCGCTGCGAACACTGGTTGAAAGCCCGCTACGTCCTCAATCGAGAGAACTTGGACCCCTATGCGGAATCGAGGATCGATCGATTCGAGTCACTTCTTGCGGTAAAGCTCCGTGAGAGTCCATTTGATCCAGACACCTTCGAACGCGAGGATCCCCGCGGGAACGTCCGGTTAGCCAAGATCTCGGTTCGCGATGCGGCATTCATGGCAGGAGTCTCGATGCGGACGGCTCAGCGATGGTGTGTTCCTGGATCAAAGCTGATCTACGAATGGCGTGGAAAGCGCTTGTACGTCCGAGTCGGCGAGCTTTTGGACATCATAGCGGCAAAAGAGCAGAACCGATATTGGAATGGAAATCGAAGAAAGTCCTTGCATTCTAAGAAAATCGCGTCATAATGTCCGTAGTTGAGCGTCGCGTTTAAGCCCGTGGCGTTGCCCGAAGCCCCTCTCTCCTGAGATCGAGGGGCTTTTTTGTTACCGACTTCCCGCTTGAGTTCTCGGCCAGGCCCTCCACCCTCTGCTGCCGGCGAAAGCGATCGTTGCGACCATAACCGCGGCGTAAGAACTCGGCGAGCCTTCCAGTTTCCTCCTGAAAGCGCACAGGAAGGCAAACCAATTTCTCAGCCAGCCCGACGGGTGCTTCAGGCACCTAGCGGGTATGACCAGGGCCGCCCTGAAGGATGCTCAGAGCGCGGCCCCTCCTTATTGATCACCATGCCAATCGCTAAGGTCATCGATCTCTCGCACCATAACGATGTCCAGTTTGGACTTCTGAAGAAGAACGGTGTCGAAGCCGTCATCCTCAAAGCGACCGAAGGGACATCCTACATCGATCCCACGTTTGTCGATCGAGTGAAGCGGGCGAAGAGTGTCGGCCTGCTAGTTGGCGCTTATCACTTCATGACCGGCGAGGACCCGGTGAAGCAGTGGGCGCATTTCCACGAAGTCGTTGACCCATACCGTCCCTTGGTGCTTGCGCTCGACTACGAAACAAGAGCGGCGGGCAATAGCCCGACGGCTGATGTACTCGACGCGATGGTCGGACTATCGCTCAAGCAGATCTATCGCCATCCTCTTCTCTATGGTTCTGACAAGCTGGTTAAGGTCCTCAAGCCAAAGAACTGCCCGAAGCAGGTAACCGAGTGTCCTCGTTGGCTGGCACGTTATGGAGACAGACGCCCCGAGCTCCCATGCGACCTCTGGCAGTTCAGCGAGAGCATCAAAGTTGGCGAGCAAGGGCCATACGACGCTTCCGATTTAATCAATTCCCGATATGGATCCGTCGCCGCCTTTTGGCGTCGCCAAGAGATTTAACAATTTGGCCCGTGAGCCAAAGCACCTAAAGCAACGCAGATCATCGCCCTCGCCCGGCTGGTCCAAAGGCGAGGGCACTTTTTGCCATGGCAATCAAACCTCCAAATCGTCCCGTTCAGAGCCGAGAGGCATTGAACAAGATCATCTCTGATCACGTGGCCAGGGACAAGAAGTCCAAGGTCGCCCTTGTTGGGATTCGTGGATTCTTCCGTGACTCCATGGGGAAGCCGGGCAAGAACGATCGCGGAATCTACGACGATGCCATCTTCCTGGTGACGCCCGACTCCGTGCTCGCATTCAACGCGAATACGGATCCAAGCGTGAGCCGCAAAGGGATAGCCGTTCTCAATCCCGGTGTCCACTGGTACAAGAAGGGACGCCACCGAATCAGTCGCCCGCCAAGCTATCCAGCTCTTCGCCCAGCGACACCAGGCGAGAAACTCCCCGTTACTCGTGATGGCGTTGGTCAATCAGAAGGCGTCGCGATCAACATCCACAAAGGCTCGTACAACTCGACGAGTTCTGAAGGGTGCCAGACGATCTATCCCGATCAGTGGGATGAGTTCATCGACTCGGTCTATCACGCCATGGACGCTCAGAAGCAGGCTGAGATCCCTTACGTCTTGATCGTCAAGCCTGATCTGTCATGACCATCCAAGAGACAGCAAAGGTTGAACACGATGAGGACCTCATTGCGTGGATAGGCCTAGATGAATTGCGGAATGCGGAATCATGCTTTGATCGCGACTTAGCCCTCATCTACCTGGCCGAAACATCCCGGGGCGTGAGTCATTCCCTCAACACCGTAGACATCGACGACTTCCGTTAATCGCCATGCACGAAGCACTACGACTGTTTTTGCCACTCCCAGAGTTCCTCAAAAAGCTCTTTGCGGACGCCTGGCTGTTAAAAGGTCTCGCGGGGATCCTCGCCGCCATTCTTGACTACACCATCCCTATGGCATCGAGAGATATCGCGTATACCGCGGCGGTCCTGATCCTTCTCGACACGGCGACCGGCGTGTGGGCTGGAATCGTCTCTGGCAAGCAGATCACCAGCGCAAGGTTCAGTCGCGTCCTCACCAAGTTCTTCGGCTATGGCGCGGTCGTCTACGTCTGCTCTGCGGCAACGAAGACACTCGCTGGAACTGGCCAGCTTCAATCGACCGCCATCTCTGGCGTCCTCGGATTCGTTGTGCTGACGGAAGGGATCTCGATCTTAGAGAACGTTGGGAAGATGGGCGTTAAGGCGCCACCGTTTCTCAAGCAATGGCTGAAGGCGAGATTGAAAGACCAGGTCGAGATCGACAAGTAAGACTTCACCTATAGGGCCCCACAAAAAGGGATCGTGAGTTATACCGGCGAAGCGCACGCGGAGTAGTCGGGTGAGAAGGTGGGGACCGTCATTAAACAACCCATTAAGACGTGTATCCCGGGGCCCACTTCATTTTCAAGTCTTGCGCTTACCTAGGCAATGAGCGCCTGCGTTCAGGCGCTGACGTATATCGCGTGTCTCTCCTTGGTCATGACGGGGATTCCAGAGGCCGACTGCACCGGATGTCGATAAAAGACCGGCCCCATTGTCTACCTAGAACCACTGACTAGCTCAGATATGGAGACGAGCAATCGATGAGCGTTGATCAACTGAAAGAAAACCCCGCAGTCAAATGGAGTTGGAGCGTACGAACGCCAAGCGGAGAAGAGTTCGGCGTCACTAACGTGGACTATGTCTCAGCAATGTCCAGTTGGAGCCAGCTTCGAGACGAAACGGCTGACGATGTCCTAAAGGGCAAGATGTCGTTCTTGGAGAATAGTTTCGGCGTCATCGGCTCATATAGCGATGGTTACCGGATTCAGACGAGTGCTCAGTGTCCACGCACTAGAGGCAATGAGATTCATTGGTGCCCTCGGCGTGGGGAAGGTGGTCCCGGCCCTAACATCGCCAAGGATGGAGACCGTTGGGATTCATTCCCTAATGGGCAGCGAGTTTGTTCCTATTGCGGCTCGTTGCATCCAGACGACATGCTTGCGTTAATGTCGGACCATGGCCTCGCCGCGATTGAACCGACAACCAAGGGTTACAAGTGGTATATCGCGCGACCGTTTGCCGCCGTCAACGCAAGTCTGGGGCCAATCAAGTACTACCGAATGCACGATACACCGGAGCTTCTTGAGAAGCTGAAAGAACTGGTGGAAGCACTTCCCAAGACCTCTGGAGAATGACGCTCTGATGGCGTCGCTACGCTTTGCTTAGTGGTGAACCCGGACTTCGATTCGAAGGAATCCTGGTGTAGCCAGACCACCGCAGGTCCAACAGTTGGCAGTATTTAAGCCATCGCGGGGAAAATAGCCGGATTCAAAATCCGGTGGCGGCTACAGCTGGAAAGTAGCTAGGTACACGGCGCGAATCCCGAAGGAATGACGCGAAGTGGGGCGGACAGTGCAGAGCCGCCCTGCGACCAACTCCTGCCCGACGGGCAGTTCGGAGATAACCCCATGAAAATCAAGCCGACCGCCTTCGGGCGATTATTCGCTGCTGTGCTCTTGGTCCTTGCCCTTGTCGCTGCGGCGCTGGCAGGAACGATCCGTAAGACCCTCGATGTGAAGTACTCGGCCGTCGATCGATCAACGAGCCTGTACACGATTGACCGAGACGTCTTCGCGATCGCACCGACCCCCAATCTCTTCGATGTACAAGTCCAGGATCCCACGACTCCGGTTGACACCCCGCCCGCCGGTGCTGTCTGGTCCGCTTCCTATCTTTACCGAGTGACGGGCCCAAACGAAGACCGAGCCGCCGCAGGAGCACAAAACCGCCTTAAGACTTTCACCAACGTATTTGGCCGAGGATGGTCAGCAGATCTCGATGCATTCGCAGGGATGACGCTTAGGCGCAAGGTTCCCGTAGCAGCCTTTCTTGTCGGACTTCGAAAGCCAATTGCGGATCAGGCGACGTTCTATTTCGGAACCGGACCGATCGTCAGTCAATCCACTCCCACGGGTTGGGCGTTTGGCGCGGGCATCGATCTTCGGTTCTAGAGAAATCCAGTAGTAGACATTCATTCCACCGGGTTCAAAACAACTTGAATCCGGTGGAATTTCAGGTGCGACTTGTTCAAACCACCTCCCGAGATCCTGGAAGCTGACTATCCAGTTTTCAAACCAGCTCACGACGTCGGCGAATGGGCGAGGTCCGTCTTCATCGACCCTGACGGTCCCCTTTCAAATCCCGACCACGATCACCTCAATCTCGCGACCATTCTCTTCGTCTGGTCAAGCCACACATTCAAATCCCAAGGCCGCGTTGTCGCTGCTACCGCACAGACTGGAAGCCAGAGAGGCGGCGGACCGGGGAAGAAAGAGTGGCAAGAATCGCTTTACTATGAGTGGCACGGCGGAGCGCTCCCCACGTTTGTGATCACTCTTTGCGCACCGTTCTTTATCGAAGCGGATCCAACCTCGGTTTGCTCAGTCATAGAGCACGAGTTGTATCACTGCGGGCAAGCGATGGACCGACACGGTGAACCGATCTATATCGACGGGATGCCCAGGTTCACGATGCGTGGCCACGACGTTGAGGAGTTCATCGGAGTCGTCCAGCGATATGGCGCGGTCCATCCTTCGATGATCGAACTTCAGCGCGCGCTCAACAGCCCACCGGAGATCAGTTCCGCGAAGGTGAGCGACGTTTTCTGCGGTTGCGGAGCAAGGCTTTAATGTGGCGAAGAAGATTCCCGACGCGATCAAAGCCAAAGGCATTGCTCTGCTTCTCGCCGGTGGCACGATCGGTGGAGTCGCCAAGGAATTGGGCCTTTCGAAAGGCACTGTTCAGCGATGGCACGACTCTCTGAAGAATGCGGCTTCCGATAGCCGTATGCATACGGAAAATACGGCCATTCAGGTTCAAACCCCGACCGTATCCGATGGCCGTATGCATACGGTGCATACGCAAAAAAAAAGCATAGCGGAGAGGGTGTTTAACCTTCTCGATGCGCAACTTGAAACGCTGACGGTTCAACAGGCGCACTTCCAGGATAAGACTTGGCTCAATCGTCAAAGCGCCGCTGATATGGCGATGCTTCACGGTGTCCTTTCGGACAAGGCGCTTCGAATGATGGAGGCCGCTGAAAGGGCCAGTAAGCGACCACCTCCGAGCCAGACCGCGCTCCCTCTAGACGATGGCACGAGCGAAACCGAGAAAAGCGGATGAACCGCTCCCGGACTTGGATGTTTGGGGACAGCTCGGCGCGGTCGAGGGTTTTCAGTTTTGTGAGACGATGGACACACAGAGCGATCCGCTGGTTTATGACGCGCTCTATCCAGGGGATGGCTGGCGATCATGGATCAAGCAGTATTTCCCCCACGTCGCAAGCAAGCCATTTGCAAAGCGCCACGAACGTGTTTGGGACTGGTTTGATTCACTAGAATTCAACTGTCCTCCGCCTGATCCTGACATCGAGATCTGGGGAAGAGGAGGCGCAAAGTCGACGACGCTTGAACTAGGTGTCGCGTATGTCGGCGCTAAGCTGTCCCGTCCCTTCGTCCTCTACGTTTCCGAGACTCAAGACCAGGCTCGTGAGCACGTTCAGTCGATCGGTGACTACCTCGAGGCGATAGGTGTTCAACGTCTTACCGGCGTCTTCGGAAATCAAAAGGGCTGGCGAAAGGATCAGCTCCGTACAGCGCATGGCTTCAACGTCATGGCACTTGGCCTCGACGTTGCCGCCCGCGGTATCAAGCTTGGAAGTTTCAGACCTGGCCTGATCGTCTTCGATGACCTGGACGGCACTGAGGATACGGCGAAGACCACAGCCAAGAAGATCCGTCAGATAACCAAGAAGCTGCTTCCCGCTGGCTCGACAGATTGCGCCGTCATCGGCGGGCAAAACCTAATCATTCCGGATGGCATCTTTGCCCAACTGTACGACGGTCGCGCCGATTTCCTTGCCAATCGCCAAGTCCACCTTGAGCCTGCGGTCATCAACCTCCAAACTGAGGGCCGCGTATGCGAGGATGGGCGAACGCGCCATTTCATCATTGGTGGGGATCCGACCTGGGTCGGGCAAGACCTAGAAGTCTGCCAAAAGCAGATTTTCGATTGGGGCATTCTCGCCTTCCGGGAGGAAGCGCAGCATGAGGTCTACGCAGGTACAGGCTACTTCTTCGATGAGAAAGCCGCGATCATTGTCCAAGAGTTCAATGCCGATAGCATTGTTCGGATAGTTCGAGCTTGGGATACGGCGGCGACTCAAGGTGCGGGCGACTTTACCGTCGGAGTGCTGATGGCTCTAACGGCCAATGGTGTTGTTTGGATACTCGACGTCGTTCGTGCTCAACTCAGCTCCGACAACGTGGACGCGTTGGTCGCGATGGTCACCGCCTGGGATCGATCGAGGTTCGGCGCTAAGTACCACGTTCGAATGCCTCAGGATCCAGGATCGGCGGGCAAGAAAGTCGCGCAGCAGGACCAGCGCAAGCACGGCGCCGTCATCGAAGCCGTCACCGGCACTAAAGCGAAGCGGGCAGAAAAATACGCGGCTCGCTGGAACGAAGGCAATGTCCGCCTTTTGCAAGATGGTCATCCGCGCCTACCTGCCATTGACCGGTTCCTTGATGAGGTTACTAAGCGAACGGAACTGGAGGGGAAAACCCTTCACTGGATTCGACCGCTTCTCACTGAGTATCGACGATTTTGCGAAGACGAGTCACACGACTTTGATGACCAGGTCGACGCCGGCGCCGATGCCTTCAATTTCCTCATGTTGCGGTCTGACGTTCTGACTTCAAAGCCGCAGTCCACGGGCCTTCCTCCACATTTGATGAGAAAGAACCTAAGCCAAGACGCGGTCGGCCAAGACTCGTCCGGTCGAATCATTCCGCCTAAGCGGAGCAGGTAATTCATGCCACGCACCACACGTCAGGAGTTCGAGCTCAAAGACGGCACCCGCCTGGTCATTGACTCGGGTCAAGTTACTGCCTTTCGACCGGCGCAGCATGTCAAGCCACAGGCTCAAGGTCTAATCGCGCGGATCCAGAATGCCTTCAATCGAGCATTCAAGAGGGTTGATCCGACACAAACGACGGAACAGGGTACATCGGGTACCACCTCGCCATCGATCGCGCACCTGCTGAATATCCAGCAGCGATACGACCGATGGGCAGTCATCTCCGATTGTCGAAAGATGATCGATGATGACGGTCGGGCGCGACGGGCAACCAAGAAGTTCGCTAGAGAAGCCGTCCGAAAAGGCGCGACTATCATGGTCGACGGTGAGTCGGGAATGGCTAATCAAGCCAGAGCCATCGCCGATGAAGTGCAGGAGATCGTAAAGCCGAAACTGTTTTCGTGGGCTTGGATGCTCATCGTCGAAGGCGATCTCTTTGTTCAGAAGATTGCTGGCGAAGGCCGGTTAGTAGACGTAAAGCGCATGCCGGCGGCATCGATGGAGCGCTTGACCGATGACACGGATGAATTTATCGACCCGGTAAAAGCGTTTGAACAGATCGACGTCCTCACGCAAGAGACCGTGGCGTCATTTGCTCAATGGGTCATCACTCACGTTAAGTGGGACGCAATCGATGGCGAACGATATGGACAGCCAGAGATTCTCACCGGTCGGCGCCATTGGGATCTTCTAAATCTGTCCGAGGAAGCTCAATCGGTCCGTCGAATGAGCCGAGCGGCAAAACAAGTCCTCTGGAACATTGGTACTGAGGGTAGCCCCGGAGAGGCCGAGCATGTCAAGGAGTTTCGAGAGATCAATGGCAAAGTTGAAGGCAGGCGTGATGTCTTCGACCCGATGGACATCGCACTCGATATCTATGGAAACGGTCTTGTTAAGGCTGAGGTTCTCGAAGGTGACCGCAATGTTCACGAAGTAGACGACATTCGATATGCGCAAAACGTGTATGTCTCCGGCGATCTGCCGACTCCCGGTCCGATCTTCAACCTCGACTCTGAGTCCATCAATCGCGACGTCGTCAAGGACCTTCGCGAAGAGTGGCTCAAGGAAACTCAAGTCCTTACGGAGATCATCGAGGCCGTCGTAAAGGACATTTTCGAAACCGCACTTCTCCTCGCCGGCATTCTTCCAGAGTTCATAGATTTCACGGTTCGGATCCCGTCCGGATCGATCGAAAAGCCTCAAGAAGTGATCGATTGGGTCACGAAACTGCGATCCGCTAAGCCGACGCCTCTGATTTCATTCCAACGCGCCGTTCAAATCCTCGCCGAGTTCACGGATATCGATGATCCGGAGGAGGAAATGAAGCGCATTGAGCAAGAGATCTCCGACCAACGCGAATACGAAGAGAAGCAGCAAGCGGCTCAAATTGGTCGGCAACAAGACCTTCAACTTTCAAAACTCTCCAACGGCAAGGCGAAACCTTCGCCCGTGAACTAGCAGGTGAACACACATGAGCACTGAGACACCGGCCGCCGCGCCGAGCATTAACGAAATGACCTTGCCTGAACTCAAGCAGTTCGCAAAGGCAAACAACATCAAAGTCCCATCGATTGGCGCTAAAAAAGAGGATGTTCTCGCGACTATCCTGGCGGCTGTTGGTCAGTCGAATCCGACCGCTGACCCGCCATCTGAGACTCCTCAAACGAGTGCGGGATCGATGCCTCTTGAAATGTCGATGGACGACTTCGAAGAGTACATGACCCGGCCAGAAGCAGCCATGCCAGTCGCGTTGAGCGAAGACCAACACAAATGGCTCGACGACATGCAGGCAGACCTATCAGCGTTCGAGCATGGCGAGGACGGCGTCTGGCGTCGCCCCATCACCGATGAGGATAACGATGGAGAGGATGATGGTCCGAAGGCTGATGTCCCAGACACCAAGTCCGTGATCGTGCCTGACCCTGAGTCAACGACCAAAGAGTTACTGAATGCTCTTTTGAGTCAAGAATCGCCACTTGTCGAGGGCGAGATCGATCCATTCCTCCAGAAGGAAGGCTCCTTCCCGATGCATCCGATGACCCCGCTCGATTGCCCACTCGAGGCATTTATCGAAAGGATCACGCAGGGGCAGTTGCCGACTCCTCACGCGTTGAGTGACGAACAGCGGTTGTGGCTTCAAGGAAACACGGTTTTCGACATCACGGCTTGGAAACAAGACGAGGACGGCGTCTGGCGTCGACCTATCACCGATGAAGAGCCCGTCCCGGTTTTCGATGAGGACGACGTTGATTACGACCTAACGGAAGCCAAGGTCGCCACTGCCATGGCTGGGTGGTTTGTTACGACACCTGTAGATGGTGAGGTCTATCTCCAAAGCAAATGCGGATGGCGCGAGGGGATCGTCCGAGCAGACGGCTCCGCAACGGTCAAAATCCTCGCAAATGTCCCACTCCATGCCCGGCAATCGGGTTATAGGGACTCGCAAGACACGGAGTTCTCGGTCCCAAGTATCGATGACTTCATCTTGGAGCTAATCGGTCTTCGCCAAGTTGCCTCAAAGACCTTGGAGGACAGTGGTGGAACAGGATTATAAGCTCCTTGGTGACGCTGTTGAGGACGTCATCTTCGCCGATGAGATCGAAGCCGCCCCGGTTGGCAGCGGCGATTTCGAACTCTTGCCGGATAGCGCGAATGGGGGCATTTTGCGCGTCCGGCAAAAGTTCACGCGTGCCGACTCAATCAACCAGAACGCACGCCTTTACCCCCGTCAGTCGCTCCAAGCTTCTGTAGATGAAGGACGGCGAGTAGCTCGCGCAGGAGCGATGCTCAGCGAGCGGCGACACCCGGACGTCGTTCGTGTCCGTGGCCAAGAGAAATACGTCGCCAATCCCGAAAACACAACGGCCCGTGTCGACGACATCGAGGATGTTGGCGAAGACGGCTGGGTTTGGGGGACTCGAACGATCCTCGATACACCGAAGGGCCGCGAACTCGCCGACGCCTATCGACGTGGCAACCCACCTGGCGTTTCCGTCCGCTGGAAGATGAAAGGCCGGTTTCGATCGGCCCAGGGCAAACGCGTCTTTGTTGCCGATGAGCAGACTTTTCTAACCGTCGACGATGTCGACAATCCCGCTACCACCGGAGCAGGCGAATTCGTGCTGCTCAAAGACGAAGTGCTTCAAGAGCTTGAGGCTTGCGAAGACGAAATCGAGCGCCGTGACTCTGCGGCGGAGGACAAACCCAAAATGAACGAAACACTTAAGCGCCTTCGCGAAGCCGTGGCGCAATTGATCACCAAGAAGGCGCCACAGCAGGAAGTGCTGACGGCCAGAACGGCGTTCTACGACGCGCTCGTCTTGGCGCACGACTCGAAAGAAGACCTCTCCGCGGAAATTCCTTCCGCGTTGCGTCTTGAAGCGGACATGGCTGAAGGTGGTTACGTGCCCGATCGCACGCCTCCGACGTTCCTTTTCGCTTCGCAGGTTGGCAATGGCGGGCCCGGCTGGGGATCTGAAATCGAGCGGCATGGACGCGGTCCTGACCCGGCTACGAACACGGCCACGGTTCCGAACTCGCAGGGGAGCATGAAGGCTGATGCGGCTCCCGCTCCAGTGCTTACAAAGGAAGAGGCCGACAAGGTCAAGAAGCTCCTGAGCGACGCGGAAAAGGCCGAAGCCGACAAGAAGCGAGACGAGGAGATTCAGGCCGCGGTCGATTCCCTAAAGGACGATAAGCGACTTGAGAAGCTCACGACCGAGCAGCGAGATCACATTGTCGGTCGAGTTCGAAAGCTCGCTCAAAGTGCTGAGTCGGTCTCCGGTCTCGTCGACGACGAAATCGAGTCACTCTCGAAGATCCTCGCCCCCGAACGATTGGCGAAGCTTGGCTTCGTCAAGGGAGACACCGTGAACGATCCAGCAAGCGCTAACGCTCGCGTGAAATCGACGGCTAAGCCGTGGATGGAAGGCGTCGATAAGATCCTCGCAGCGGCGGACGATCACTGCCGCGCAACGTCTCACGACATCAATCCCGATGATCCTGATGTCAAGAAGCGACGTGAGCACAACCGAAAGTTCACCGATCGAATTGTCGAGGAACTTGCCGTTAGCCGCGCCGGGTGCGACTCGGTCGAGGCCTGGTTTAAGCGAATCGACGGCGAGGCGAACTTCTCCGACAAGGCGTTCTTCGACGGAATGCAAAAATTGGTGGGCGGTGACGCGACGACCACGAGCCAGCTGTTCAATCAGCCGACGATCGCAAACGCATTTATCATTCAAAGCTTCCAGGACATGCAGAGCCTGGACTTCGTTCAGGGCATCGGTCCCGGGATGCGGGCCTCGGGTAGCGTGGGTTGGGAACAATCGGTTGGAGGTATCGGCCAAGTTCTCCGCGTTCCGGTCGAGTATTACTCCAATCCAGCGGGCTACGGCGCCGCGAGTGGAACCTTCGACGCGGGCCTCTTCACACCTGAAGGATCAGGTATCGACGAAGGAACGGTCAAGACGGTGTGGCTGTCGTTTGCGCCTGCATGGAGACGCATCGCCGCATCGATGACTCGCGATGCGATCAAGGCGATGGGGAACGGTCCGGCGAACTACGGCGTCGTTGGGCGAACGCTCTTCCATCTTGGATACGACAAGAGCCGCCGTGTTGATAAGGGAATTCTTGATGAGATGCTGGCCATCTCCGACGAATATGGTGCGGTCACGGTGGCGGCTGAATCGCCGTCTCTCGCCAACCAGTCCAGCTACAACGCTGCCGGCGGCGTGACCGTGAACCTGAACCCGACCAAGGTTGCCAGCGGTGCGGTTGTCCTTGCCACGGACGCTTACGCGACCTACGGCGCGGGCGTGGTTGCTGGCATCCGCGTGAAGACTCGAGGTAACGGAACGTCGGCCCCGTACATGGGCACCGCGTATGGTTCTGATCCGATCGTTCGCCCCCGAGTGCAGACGGATCTCAATGCGACGGGTCAGGTCACGACCACGACCAAGAATCCGATCACCATCGGTGGTGCGGGCGCTCAGGTCATGGGATATCTTGACGTCAACAAGGCAATCCAGCAGATCCCTGGGTTGGCCTCACCGACCTACGCGGTGGACTGGGAGAATGGAGTTGTCGTCTTCAACGCGGCTGGCTATACGGCTGCAGGTTGGGGCAATGGCGCGGGCGTCCTGACGGGTGGCACGGCCACTATCAGTTACGCTTACGCGACGAACTTCGACAACTTCCAGATCAACAACGTCACGCTTGGGACGGGCATCACCTACGAGCAGTACTTGAATGGATTGCTTGGGCAGTTCGACAACACTGCGGCGGTTATGGGAAGTGCTCCTCGGTACAGCAAGCCTAACCTCGCGGTTATGAGCTTGGTGGCGTCCACCAACATCACGCGGGCAACGTTGTTCTATCAGCTCAACTCGCCCAAGGGATCGGAACTCTTCCCGACGCCCGAGTACTTCGGCGGGCGAACCGGAATCAACATGGCGCGCATCAACGCTCCGTGGAACGGCCTCGATCGACGAATCCTTCTCACTCGAAAGGGTTCGACGAAGTACGGCATCGACACTCCCTTCGAACTCAAGGGACCGTACCCAAGCTACGATGCGAACGGTCTGATCATCGCCAAAGAGGTCTACTACGGCGAAGAGAACTCGGTCCTCTGCACGCCGCAAGTGCAGGACCAGAGCGGGAACATCATCAACCCAGTCGCCAAGACGATCATCCTCCGGTAACGCCGGACACTCACCAAGGCCGTGGTCGGAAATCCGACTACGGCCTTTCCTATCCTCATGGATTACACCCGTCTCGATCAATTGCTGATGTCGTCGCTCGATGACCCCACCGGGTCGAAGTTTGGCGATGATGCGCGGGCGTCGGCCATTGCTCTTGCGATTCGGGAGTACTCGCGGTACGTCCCTGTGCAGCGGCGGATCGGAGCGGGCATCCTTCAAGATTCCTTGGCCCCAGGTGACACCTCGATTACTGTGACCGGCGGCCCGTGGTCCGTAGGTGACCTGGTCAAGGTCGGCCTTGGAGCAAGCCAAGAAACGCTAACACTAACAGCAGTCGAGCCAGACACTTCGTATCCGGTCCCGCTTGGCGCTCCAACTCGGATTACGTTTGGCGCAGCGACGAAAACCAATGCCCGTGGCGCCTATGTAACCAAGCCGACGGTTGGATTGCAGATTCTCGCGGGTGTCGACACCTATGAGCTACCGGCAGATTTCGTATCGCCAGATCAGGAATCGCTGGACATCGCCATCGGTGCTAAGGCATTGGTGAAGAAGACGTCCTCCTATTACGATTCGTCGTACACCAACGCGATGAGACTTGTTGGGCCGACGCCAAACGCTTCGCAGAACGTTCGCGGAGCCATTCCGTATCCCGGATACTGGCGAAATCCGAATGCGAATATTCTTCCATCTGGCGTGACCTTTCGATTCTCGCTGGCTGGTCAACCGATCCTACAGATCACGCCGGTTCCGGTTGCTGACCTTACACTCGATTTTTATTACAACGCGCAACAGACGGTCGAGACCATTCCTGACGCGGATCTCGATGCGATCATCGATCTTTGCGCAGCTAAAGCGCTCTCGCAGCGAGCCGTCACTCTTGGCCGACAAGGATCCTACAAAGAAGGCGATGAGTCGGTGGATCTTGCCAAGGCCGCGGATGCTCTTCAGGAGCAGGCGAAGATGCGGCAAGAGAAGTTCGATCGATACTTCAGATTTCGACCGTACGCGGTTGGAGGCTAACCATGACCGCTCCGCCCTACCAGTACGTCATCAATGAAGAAGAGGACGAAGACGGTTTGGAGAAGGAAGATCGCGATAAGGTCCTCATCCTGTTCCTCCCGATCTTAATCCAGCTGATCGGGAATCGCATGTTCGACACCACGAGCATGCTCCGCGATCGCGAAATCGACTTCCTTCAGTGGTCTGGACGTGTTCAGGCGATCATCAAGGACGCGCACGAAACTGCGTATGGAATGGGAATGGTCAAAGCTGGCCTGATCCCTTCGACTGAAGTGCAGACCAAAGCGGCCGAGGCCATCGTCCTCGAACAACAGGAGTTTTTTGAAAGCCTGCAACGTGACATCGTCGACGGTCGCTACACGAACCCAGACGGATCGATCCGGACGGATCCAATCAACACGAGGCTTTTCAACTATTCGAAGCGAATCAGAGGAACGGCAAATCGGGCATGGTTCGACAACATCCCATTCACCACGCTGGTGATGTGGCAACTCGGTCAAAAGGAACACTGCCAACCGACGCAGGGATTCGACTTCACATGTCCCGAACTGGCCGCGCGAGGGTTTATTTCGAAGTCCGCGATGCCGACCGTTCCTGGTGAGTGCAAGACTCCGTGCTACTTCAATTGTGGATGCGAGATCGTGACCCGAGACGGCCAAACGAGTTTTTAGCGCCATGCCAGTTGCCGACCGATTTACGGAGCAGGTGAAGCTCTACACGACGGAGTTGCAAATCGATGCGACTCTCAACGTGCTTCCCGAAGCAGCGGAGTTACTCAGAGGTGGAATCCCTTGCAACATCCACCGCGGTGGTCGCCAAGCCGAAGACTCCGCTCTGGCCATTGGAATGGACGCCACTCTAGCCGCCATCGCCTACTTTGAGGTTACGAACGCTAATCGCACGGACATCAAGAATGGCCGCGTCATCCAGGATCAGTCAGGCGAGTGCTGGGTTATTCGTGGCAAACCTGCTGTACGTGCCCGCTTCGAGGAAACCGCTCACATTCGCGTTCTACTGGAGTTCCTAAAGGTCCTTCCAGATGGCATCGCCTAACGATTTCGACGGGAACCCACCCGGCGAGCAATCCCAACTCTAAGGAGAACCTATCATGGGCAGTCAAATCATGCACACGGTCGGACGCCGGTGGGTCAACCAGATCCTCAATGGATCGACGGCCCGTCCTGCCAATCTGTACATGTTGCTTCGGCAGCTAGACGGAAACTCGGGACGGCCGAGTGACGCCGCCGCCGCCGACACTCTCACCTCAAACCTGAACGAAGTCTCGGGCGCGGGTTACGCGCGAAAGACGATCGCGTTCAACGCCACAAACTTCCCCGAGTCGCTCAGTGGTGCGGATTCTGTGCTCACGGTCGCGGCGCAGACATTCACCTTCACTGGAACTTTCTCCGGCATCACGCACGCCTCATTGGCGTCTACAAGCGATAACACGGGCGTTCTCATTGGATCGGCTCCCCTCTCGACGACGTACAACGTCACGAATGGGTCGCAGATCACCGTCAACATGAACTGGCTCGACACCCAGGGCTAGTAAGCCGGGAGAATCATTCTCCCGGCACCTCTTCTCAGTCGAGAAACCACTATGCCAGCAGGAGGGCCGACACAATTCGATCAGCGTCACGCGCGATTTGCGAACGACGACGGCACGGCGGACCCGGCAACATGGTCGGCGGCTGAAGATGTCGATATCTCGGCTTCGCTTGATACGAATATTCGGCTTCGATTTGTCATTTCGGACACCGCGGTCGGAGCTGGCATCAGCCCGCCGCCTGGCGTCGTTCAACTTCAGTATTCCAAGAACGGAGGTTCTTACAACAACGTAACGGGCGCATCGACGAACGTTCGCGCGAGCTTGTCGTCACACTTTGCGGATGGCGACACGATCACTCGCCAACTCACTCAATATGGATCAAACACCTTTGCGTCGGTAGGCGCGTGGGAAACAACGGGCGTTTCGAGTTCGGTGTTTATGGCGCCGGGCTCCGACAATGAGGTTGAGTTTTGTTTTCAACTACGGAGTGCGGACGTCTCGCCTGGCGACACATTCGACTTCAAACTCATCTATGGCGGCTTTGCTCTTACTGCCTATTCCAAGATTCCGCGTGTAACCGCATCCGGTGGATCAGCGGAAAACATATCGTTTAGCAACGCACAAGCCTTCACCGCGACCGACTCTCTTTCGACTCCAGGATTTTATGAAGAAACTGTGTCGTTTGGTAACGCACAGTTCTTCTCGATCGAAGGTCCACCGCCAGTAAGCGGAACTGAAACCGTATCCTTCAACAACGGAATCGGCTGGGCAAACAACTCAAGCATTGCAATCTCCGAGAGTCTGGCTTTTAAGAACGCTCAGCGGTTGGTAGCAATCAGCGCCTATACGCCTGGCGGGAGCATTGCTTACGAGTTTCTATCCTTCCTGCAGGGACATCGGTTTGCAAGTTCTTCGTCCATTGCGACCACGGAAACGCCTTCCTTTAAGAACGGACAAATATTCGGTGGATCGTCGTCGATCGAGATCACTGACACCGTTGAATTTCAAAACGCTCAGCGTGTTGAACAATCTGAGGCCGGGGCTTGGATCACATCAGCGTCGTTCAGCAATGCTCATAGGCTAGGCTCGGCAGATCTCATCCGAGCAGTTGAGACTCCGATCCTAAAGCACGGCGGGCGGTTTACGCTCACCGCGCCTATTTCGGTCGTTGATGCAGTCTCATTCAAGAATGGCGGACAATTCAGCCTAGACACCGGTTTCACGGTCACGGAGACGATTTCCGTCCGCCATGGCGGTCAATTCCTATCACCTGCCGACGTCATCATCACGCCGGCGAGTGGATCGGTGCGGAATGCCCATGGCGTGGGCGTCATTGACCTGGCAAAGCTCGTGTCCCAGGCGACATTTGCTCAAGCGCA
This sequence comes from Armatimonadetes bacterium 55-13, assembly GCA_001898035.1. GTDB lineage: Bacteria > Armatimonadota > Fimbriimonadia > Fimbriimonadales > Fimbriimonadaceae > 55-13. The sequence continues at coordinate 767,608 of MKRX01000006.1, read as the reverse complement.
TTCTTTGACTGCCTCGGAGACGAGAAACAACATCGAGACCATTGGATTCTCGATGGGTCATCAACTTGGCGGAGTCGAAGCGGTCGCGCACGTGAACTCCGTAGAGTTCCGCAATGGTCAAGGACTTGCGGTAGTCAGCAGAAGCAACCACCGCGGCTTGATACCCGCGATTCGATACAACATCAAGTCGGTCTTTCCCGGACTGACTGGGATTCCAGAGGCCCTGCCTGACGGTACGGTCGGCGAAGAGCTAAAGCTCGACTACGCGGTGATCGTCGCGAAGTCGCCTTCGGAAATTGATCTCGCCGTTCAAGATGTGGCGCATGTCGTGCCGGTCGACATCGTCATCGTTCGGAAGACTCTGGCTGGCATCGATAACGCCCAAAGACAACGCGAGGAGCTCTTTGCGCTTCAGCAGCGGATCCTTGCCGACTATCAGATGTTTGGCGAGACGCCGGAGGCCAGTGCCTACGAGACACGAGTCGTCAGTACGCCATATGATCGCCGAAACGAGTATCAGCAGCGGTTTGCGTCCCAACACAAACAACGCGAGATAACCATCTCGGTCCTCTCGATCGAGTGTTACATCGAGGATTCCCTTGTCCTATGATTCTCACCCCTCAAATTGAACGCGCGAATGCTCGGGCGGCGATGTTTGCTACCCCGATTGTCTTGGTCAAGTCTCTCTCGGAAACCGACTATGACTTTCGAGTTACTACTCGTCTCAACGATGACTTGGCGAGATCGCATCTTGCGGCGTTCTCGTTTGACCAAGCGGGAAGTTGCTGTATGCATTGGGATGGGCCAAAGGTTCTTGACCCAAGGCTAAAAGAGCTTCTCGATTGGATGTTTGATCGAGCCCGCCAGGTTGCGAACGACTACCTAAAGGGCCTACACGTGAACGGTGCGGAAGTGTTTCTTCTGGGCGCCGAGATGAGGACATGAGGACGAACGCAGCCGCTTTGGCGAAGATCAATCGCGAACGGGCGATCGCACTCAAAAAAGAGCTTCAGCGGGCCACTCTTGCCTCAAGAGGCAGCGTGGAGTTTGCGGCTCACTCATTCAGTCACGGTACCACCAGCACAGCAGAGTTATCGAAACCGCCACCTGGTCTCAATCACCCGTACGGGTATGGAAGGTCGAACTGGCGAGGTCCTCGCGGGCCAGTGCCAAACGGCGGAAACCTCGCCATCATCAACAAGCAAGAAGGTCTATTCGATAGCTCTTGGCGAAGCTCGGGAGCCTTCACACCTCACCGCATGATCGTCGTGCTTTGGAACGATGCGCCTTACTCCAAGGCCATGGAAGGGACGGACAAGATGCGGCATCGACCCATTATCGAGGCCATTCACCGAGTCGAAGATCAGAAGTTCTTCAACCGATTCCGCGAGGCACAACGCCGCGCTTACAGCAAATAGGAGATCCTAATCATGAGCAAAGTTCTTGTTGGCCGTGATGCCTACGTGTACCTCGTCCAATCCGGCGGTGACGACTTGGCAAACGGCTCGTTTGTCTTTGGAAATCAAATCAGTTTTTATGGTGTATGGAAGGACATCAAAGTCACCATCTCCAACGATTGGGTGGATGTCACTCCATCGTCTGGTCAGATCAAAGAGAAACGGCGGACCACATATGACTGGAAAGCCAATCTCTCAAATGTCGTTCGGACGGGTGGTTCGACTGCTTTGGCTCTCGGCATCAATGATGACTATATTTACATCCAGTTCACGGAAGTCCAAGGTGGTGGGACGATATATCTCATTGGAGGTATCTCGGAGGCTTCCTACGAACGCAATAAAGAAGCTGCTTCGGAGTCTCTTGACATCGAGAATGTTGGCCCCTACGTTGGCGGGGTCTTCAACGGCGACAGCATCGTGTACGCATAATTATGGAAGAGAATCAAACAACTCCGAACCCTTGGGGATTGGGAGATATCCTCGCCGCCACCGAGCTTCCACAACGTCCCGTTGTCTCGAAGGTCTTCGTTGCTAACGGACGTGAATGGCCGATCACGTTGGACCCGAACGTGATGGATGAGGCTGACCACTTCTACGAGTATTCCAGCCAGTCCAGCGAATTCATTTTGAAGAAAGAACCCCTCAAGGTTCAGCCACCGGTTGGCGAAGCTTTCACCGTCAGAAATCCTATCTACTTGGCCTCCCTTGCGCTTCTTGCTAAAGTTGCGGTGCCCAAATTGTCGATCGACGAATGGGCGATGTTCGGGCGTAAGGTTGGCGTTGCCAAGATGGAGGAAATCTTCAAGTGGCTAGCGCAAGAAACCTCGATGGATGCTGCGACCATTCAAGGGGAAATGGCCTCCGAAAAAAAAGGATCGAAGCGGACGACATCTCGGTCGCGATCGAAGAAGCCTGCTTAGATCTACTTGGCAACATCCCCCGTCGTGCCCTCAAGGGCTTAACTCGCCGAGAGGCGTTCCGTCTCGTTCTTCATCACCAACGCATTAAAGCGTCGAGGCTACCCTTCGCATGACACACGCAGATCGACTTGTCACCGTCTTCCTGGCCACTGGCGCAGACCAGGTCCTTGGAGCGTTCAACAAGCTGTCCACAGCGCAAGAACGCTATGCGGCGGCGATGAACAGGTTTCACACGACCTCTGGCGCCAAGGAGATGAAGCAAGCTTACGAAGAGGCACGTGTCGCCGCACGAGACGTAATCAACGAGAACCTGAAGGGGGCGGCGAAGCTCGCTGGCGCGTTCACGATCGTCGCCTTCGCCATCACAAAGATGACCGACTCGTATGTCGACTTTGCGACGAAGGTGATGAATCTATCGCAGTTGACGGGGTCATCGCTTAAGGACTCAGCGAGAGCTGTCGTCCTTGGGCGAGTCACCGGACTTGATGCTTCGGTCGTTAAGGATCTTGCCAGACCCTCGAGGTCGGTCTTCACCGCACAGGGGCAAGCCGGACTTTCACGGTTGGGGATCATGCCAAATCCCAACGCATCGGGCCTGGACATCTTTAATCAGGTCGCGGAACGGCTTGGCACGATGAAAGACGGCCTCCGAAAGACACAGATCATGGCGGAGATCTTCGGTGAAAAAGGCGCCGAGTCGTTGCTTCCGCTTCTTCGCCTCACGAGCGACCAACGCCGAGCAGTAACGGAACTGGCGGATAGTTACGATACGGGGGCAAGCCAGGCTATCCAAAGGTTCTCGTTTGCCAGTGACATGGCGGGCGAGACTCTTCTTCAACGAGTGATCTATCCGATTGCTGAGCAACTACTTCCAGTCCTTACTATGGGTGTCGAGTTGCTGACGCTGTTCGCGAATTGGTGGGGCAATCTGAACGACATTCTCGGAGGCGTCCCGAATTGGATCGTGGCGATGACCGCTTTTGGCGGCGCGGTCGCTCTTGTTGTTGGAGTTGTCGGAAAACTTCAAGCAGCTTTTCGAATGGCAGCCGCTGCGGCATTAGACCTTGGAGTGAAGACAGCCATAGCCGAATTCATGGCCGGAGACTTATCTGCTCTTGGCAGAATCTTCATGGGTGGAGCGATAGTTGGTGGCGCGATGTATGGATTATCTAAGCTAATGGACTCTGGTGATCAGAAGTCTGAACCAATGAAATCAGCGGCGGAAAAGATCGACAACGCTGCCGACAAATTCACTTCCGCAGTCAATCGAATGGGCGATAGATTCGATGATCTAAAAGGGCACGGAATGCCAAGTCACCTAAGCCAACTAGGGATCGGTCGCTTGGCGCGAGAGATGAACCTAGGCGCTATCGGTTAGATCTTTGAATAATCTCTTGCTGCAATCTTTGAGTCTGCACAATGCCAATGATGCCTGTAATCGTCATGACGGCCAGCATGATTCCTGTGGCGATGATTACAAAACGCCATGACCACCAGTCGGGCCTTTCTTGCGGCTGCTTCCAAGAATATGGGGGAGCTTTGGACCACTCATAGCTCTGGCGAGGAACCGGAGTGGCCACAGGTTCAGGATTCTCTTTCTGAACGAAAATTCTAGGTGAGTTGGCAAACTCTTCGGGCGTCAATCCGTCGTCGAACGCACTTCGTAATTCGGTCTTTGAAAGCTGAGAAATCGAGATTGGAGACCGTTCGCTGGTTAGCAGCGAGTTCAATTTCAAAAGCCAGTCGGGCCATTCTTCCGTTTGAGAAGATATTTGTAAAGACCTCCCGCAATGCACACACGATTGTGAGTGCTCAGGAAGGTTGCCACCACAAAACGGGCATGGTTTAAGGGCCATGACTTTTGCCATTGGAATTCAGTGTAACACGACATAGCTCCTGGTTCTCGGCATCATTGCGCTTCTGGGCCTAGTTCAGAATGAACCTACATTGTTTACGAATCGTCATTTGAGTATATAATCCATCAAGTTTTTGATGAGAGAAGTTCGTGTGCGCACGTAAAGAACGGAGGAATGATGAGCACTTGCACGTTGGAGGAAAAGAGGGTCGCAATTGACCTGATGAAGAAGCGCTCCGAAACCGAAGCTTTAAGCAACGGTTTTCAGGAGTCCATTCTTATGACCCCCTCTGAAGATACTCTTGCCCTTCTCCGAGAGCGCCCCGAGTTTCAGGCAGCGGCCAAGGATTTGATCACGCTGCTAATGAACGAGGATTGGGTCAAAAAGGTCTCGTTTGAGGCATTTTCCGACCCGGATTCTGAAGATGAACCAGAATTGTCTGTCGATATTGAGGCTAAGATCAGCGGATCAGAAGCCAGAAAGAAGTTGGACGATATCGTGAAGTTCAGAATGCCAGAATCCGCTCGCCACATCGAAGACGAATTAATCTTCTGTGTGGTTGAGCCCAATGCCGCTTAAGTTTCCAGATATTCTCGGATGGGCAGAAGCCCTTGCGATCCATGCGACTCCGGGCGAAGACAGCTATGAGCTCTTCGCCCGGGATGCTATCAGGCACTCCTATTACTCGTGTTATCACGCCGCTCTTGCGTGGGCGAAAAAGAGGGGTTACAAAAAGCCTCCCAAAGTTTCGTCTCACAAAGCTTTATGGAATTGGTATTCTGCCGACCTCAATACCAAGGATATTGGCTCAAGAGGCAGGGGTCTCCATAAAAAGCGGATCAGAGCCGACTATGAACTCGGCAAGCCAATCCAAGATGATCCTCAAAAGGCTGTTAAGGAAGCAAAGGAATTGATTGATTTGCTGACTAAAGATGGCGAACGCGTCGCAAACGATCCCAATGAACCTATGCTTCGGGGAACCGTCCCGCCTCAACCCGCAATTGCAGTCGTAGGCGCTGCAACAACCTGAAAGTAGGCAAAAGATTCCCGGTCTGTTCTAAGAGGTTCTCGCCCGCACGAATTGAAAGCCTCAGAGATTAGCTCTGGGGCTTTTCTGTTTCAACCCGGTCGAGATACTCGGTAACCGCCGTTTCGACGATCTGAGACTTCTTCCGACCCAACGTCTTGGATGCATCATCCAGACGCTTGACCGTATTTGGGTCAAGGGAGAAATAAACTGGGGACCGCAATGGGCCCTGCTTCTTGGGTCTGCCACCTGGCATGTAGTTATTTTACAGGATTTTCTCAAAGGCTCTTGTATTCCTGAGTTTTTCCTGTAAAATAACTATAAAGCAAATGGCCCCGCGCTGCGTCAACAGCCGGGACCGTGGCCGAAGGGCGTTGGAGGCCCACCGACGATGATAAGTGTACTATCCCGATCTTTCGCAGTTATCTATGCTGAACTGATTCAGAGTCCAGATCCGAAGGCGGTTGGACTACTTGCCAAGTCCCGCGAGGCGGGGCAAATCACCTATCCCGAGTATTGCTACCTGGTTTACCGAGTAGTGCTCAACTTGCTCAATGAAGAGCTCGACACCGATCCCGTAATCAAGGACATTGAGACGCGATGGGATGCGAGGTCGAATGAACTTGGTGATCTAGAGTTCGAGGAAGCAAACGACCCTCTGTGGAACTCCATCGACGAAGAGCAGCAAGTCTGGTACCGGCAAACCAAATGCCGTCTCTTCCGTGCTTGCGGTGATGCGCAACTCGCCGACCTGTTCGAGCACAACTACCTAGCCTTCACGGCCCTTGAGGATGAGGGCGAGCGAACGATCAAGAAGGACCAAAGAGTTCTTCAGGCCGATGCTCTCCATCCGATCCTCGACAAGTCCTCCAAGCGAATCGCTTAGGAAACCTTACAAAACAGTTTGCCCGCCTGGGTCCCTGCAAGTTCTCCAGGCCGGGCATAAGGGGTTGTGGATTTGAGCAACCCAACCCCTATTTCCCGCTCAAGGAAATACCAAATGGAGACATCCATTCTTACATTCGAGTCGCGGGAAGTGCGACTCATTCTATCCAATGGCGAACCACAGTGGATTGCCAAAGACGTGTGCGAAGCGCTTGGGATCGCTCAGCCGCACAGGTCTCTGGCATCACTGGATGATGATGAAAAGGGGCGTCATATTGTGACGACCCTTGGGGGGCCGCAGGAACTCCAAACTGTCAACGAAGCTGGACTCTATTCCCTAATCCTTCGATCGAGGAAGCCAGAAGCGAAACGCTTCAAGCGGTGGATAACTCACGAGGTCCTACCCAGTATTCGCAAGACAGGTGCGTACTCTCTCTCGATCACCAGCAACACTGAACTTGGAATTCTTGATCGGTTCGAGATCTATGACGCTCGGCTTGACAGACTTGAGAAAAATGCTGAACTCGCCCGATCAGAGTTGCGTGATCTCCCCGAACCGCTAGGCGTCCTTCCGGGGTTCACGAACTCATCCGCCATCAATCGCGTAGCGAGAGCCTATTGTCAACTCACGGGATGTAGTCCCGGCGCGCTCTTCGCAAGCATCTACAACGAACTGGAGTTTCGGTTTGGGGTGCGGATTACGGTGAGAAAGAAGAACTCTGGATGGTTAGGATCGACCGTTGCCTTCGCAATCCATGAAGGTTACGGCGACAAGATCTACCAGATGATCCATGTTCGCCTGTCCCGCGCGGTCGGGGAGATGGCTGCGTAAAACAGTTTGCCCCCGTTAATCCTGGTTGCAACAGGAGGGGGCAATATCCGGGGCTCGCGGTATCAGCGGCCCGAGCCCCTAAATCTCCACGCTGAGGAGAAACATGAAAGAGAACACCCTTCTTCAAGCGTTCACGTACGGTGAAAAGCCCGTACGCACCAACATTGTAGACGACGAGCCATGGTTCTGCCTGGCGGATGTCGGCGCCATCCTGGAGATGGAGCGTCCAACAAACTTCACAAGGTCCGAATGGTGTGACCCAAGGGGGGTGATGAAATTTATCACCCCCACTTCCAGCGGTGAGCAGGAAATACTGTTTATCAACGAACGAAACCTATACGCGATGGTCGCAAGATCCTCAAAGCCCGAGGCCAAGAGGTTTATGGATTGGGTCTATAGTGAAGTGCTCCCCCAGATCCGCAAAACCGGGAGCTACAGTATCTCGCCACAACCAGCGGCACCGTCCAACGAACTGCTCGTAGAGATGATGAAATCGATGATCTCTCTGACCGGGTCCGTCACGTCACTGATTGACAAACTGGACGTTCAGCGTGGAACCGGTGACCACGCAATCGCTGGGATTGGCAATCCTGCCGTTTATCGCCTAAAGGTTGTAGAGCCTGTTGCAGGAGATGAAATTGAATCACCGACTGCTTTTGGCATGCGAAAGAAGGTCATGGACCTCATTGGTCGCTATGCGCGAATCACGGGGATTGACTACCAGGACGCCTACCACCGGCTCTATGACGAATACTCACGCCTTCGAGGCATCAATCTCGAACTTGAAACCGTGCGGGCGAGGATGGGCTCAAAGATCGCCTACATCGATTCGATCAACGATCTCCCGATTCTCCGAAACCTCGCCGAACGGATGATTCGGCAAGTCGCTTGAAAAGCGCTCTCACTTTTGATCACTTTGCCAGCGCCGGCAAAGTGATCACGGGTGGGAAAGGCGCAGAGCCAAAGGGCGTCTGTGTAGGTAACGGGCGCAAAATTGCGCTGGTTAAATTCATCAGAGCATTCAAGGTTTTCAATGGCCCCATTTTCGAGGCTCCTCGAAAATGCTCTTTGGAAGCGATGAAGGCGATCTCTTGTGTTCCGCTCGTGGTGGGGGTGTAAACGTTTTTTACACCCCTTGGGGGCCACCAAGGGTGTTACAAATAGTTACACCCTTTTCGTCATCGTCTAGGAGCATCAGTGAGCGGGCAGAAATATCGTGTGCGAACCTTGGATTTAGCACATCGGAGCATTTTGCCAGCGCCGGCAAAACCCAGATTAGTAGGAACCAGTACGGTCCGATTACCCTGGAGGTTGACGACTTCCACCTCTCGCGATACGCCTGCTATTTGGTCGCGATGAACGGTGATCCGAGAAAGTCTCAAGTAGCTCTGGCCCAGTCCTACTTTGCGATTCAAACTCATAGGGCAGAAACGTCGCTTCCGCCGGTGCCCCAAGACTATGAGTCGGCCATTCGGACGCTTTTGGCACAGATTGTGGAAAAGCGGGAGCTTGAGTCCAAGAATGCCGCGCTTTCCAAGAGGAATCGTGAACTTATCCCCAAAGCACAGTTCGCCGAGCGTGTTCACGAGGCGGTAAACGCTCAAACGGTCGCAGAAGTGGCGAAGGAATTCCAGTGGGGAGAGATTCGTTTCTATAAGTGGCTCCGCTCCCGAAAGTTGATTATTGGTGGTGGAAAAGACCACAACGCGCCTTATCAGAAGTATTTGGATCAAGGATGGTTCCGCAGGATTGCGACAACTTATTCGCATCCTAAATCTGGCGAGTCGATGTCTAGCGGCCTTACTCTCATCACTGGCAAAGGCAAACTCAAAATCTTCGAACTCCTTGCAAAAGAAGGAGTTATAGTGCCGACATTACCGATGGATATTGGAGAGTAAGCAACGTAGGCGACAGCCTTAAAAGCATTTCAATCAGAATCATCTAATCTTGGGCCGCATCAACGCGGCCTTTTTTAATGCCTCATGGGAACTAAACTTGAACTTGATACTCCGCAACTCTACTTAAAGGAGCGCGGAATCACCTATCAGCGAACGGCAGCAAGCTTGTCTCGCCACAATGACAAGTATAGGGTCAAATATTGGCCAAGCTCAGAATCCATAACGCTCTACCCCATCAATCTTACACCTGATTTCTCGGGAGAAAAGACATACGACTATTTGAAGTTTCGACTTTCAGACTGTCTTTACGATGCGGATTGGTGGACTGAGGTCCCGGAGGGAAGAGATAATCAAAGCGACTACTTCTTTCATTCAATCATCAAGAAGAAAAATTATGCCGGACCTGGAAAAGACGCTCTAGCAAATCAGCAAGACCACCCTGGAGGAGTGAAAGTACCGACGCTTTCAAAGCTGGAGAACGCAAAGGCCTCCTTAGGAGTAAACGCACTACAAAGCGTGCAGTCATTCCCGGAGAACACTGGATATCAACTTAGATTTCGGTTTGAGGGGCGTTCAACAAGTGCGCGTCCTGAGATGTTCACGTTTTACTTTGGCGATTGCGCTCTAGTAGTCGACTCAACTGGTGATGCTCATCTCTGGAGAACTGAGAACTTTCAAACCTATGCTTACTTGTATAGTTTTAAGTGGCATCCAGCTTGGCACAGTCAAGGGTTTGGATCTGTCTATCGCATCCTCATTTTTCCACACGCTGGCCGAGTAATCGACTTCCATGTGGATTACATAGATCGAGATATTCGAGATTGGGCAAAAGAACTGTATTTATGGAAGGCGAAGAAAGGTGCTGGAATTGGTGGTTCATATAGGTTCAGTGGTAGTTTACATAAGCTACCGAACGGTGAGCCGGTCATCACGAAAGCTGGACCGTGGACACTTCGAATCAGTCGGGAGTATAAGGCTTTCATTCAAGTATCTCGATTAGCTTTCTTCTCGGGAGTCACGGCCCCTGCTATTTTCTGGGACAAGGGTCAAGACCTAGGTTTCGTTCCGACTAATCAGATTTACTACCACACCCTGCATGACCTAAATGGAGGGAACATCTCCTACGGCTTCTTCGATGGAGCTTTGTTTAGTCAGGCAACGCTAGCGCCATTCGAAAGCAACAATGGTCAGCAATGCCCTGCGTTACGATGCGCGATGGTAGGTGCTAATGACCTTGTTGGAGGATCAGGCACCCTAAAAACATCTAGTAAGTCGCCTGAGTTCTATGGATATGGAATTGACAAGGCACCAATCTTTGAATCATCGAGCACAATTCCACACTCATTTAAAACGCTTGGCCAGAGAATCTACCAAGGTGATAGCCCCGAGCGGTCCCGACTAACAGTCTCAGTAGACAATTCGCGTGGCCAAGCATCTGATTACATAGAGCGAAGCTATGCCGCATGCAGACTGTTCGACGATGAATCGGGGATCACTTATTTTGAGGGATTTGCTTTGCAAAACGAAGTCGGAGAAGCGCCGACTTCAGGACCTGAGAAACTTGTATTCGATTGTGTTGGTCAGGCCGATAGGTTTCTCCGTGGTCATGTTTTAGGGCTGAACTTCACACAAGACCCTTTCGATTCAGCAAAGGTAAAGAGACCATGGAAGTGGCAAGATGCCGTCCGGCGTTGTGGCGAAGCTGTAGGTTACGATCCATCATCACAGATCGTATTTGACCCTGTTTACTACCAAGGTGAGTGGACCGATGCCAGCCGGTGGAATTTCAGGCTCTGGGCCGAGGGCGATGGCGGAGGACCAAAAGGCGGCCAAAAGGAAGGCGCCAATAAGAAAGACGACATTTGGTACGTTGATCCGGTCACGCCTCTTTATCAGTTCGTGAATGATTTGATCAAAAACATCCTCGGTTGGCACTGGGTATGGGATTTAGGAGACCATGCATGGCATGTTTACAAGAGGCCAACTCCAGAGCAAACGCTTGCGACTCGTCCCAAAGCCGCATTCTTTAAAGATGATGCTTCCTATCGCGCAGCGGGTGAAGATCCCAAGTATGAGGGAGTTCCTCGATATAAGCACTCGAATTTGAAACGGAGACCGCGCCCGCCAAGTTTTACGACCCTTGTCCTTACCACGAACGCAGATCTTTTCGCGGATATTCCTCAAAAGCTCTTGTCCGATATCGTTTACAAAGGCGAAGTGAATCAGTCTGACATCAATTACGCCGAGTCCTTCAGCTTGATTGGGAAGGACACTGTTTCGAGAGTCTGGAGCAATCCTCGTGGGTTCAGAAACCCGGAGAACCTGAATCCCGACGTGAAACATCCGGACTACATGGGCCAACAACACATAAAAGTTATTCCGCTCCCCAATTGTCCAAGTCGAGACGCGTTCGAGTGGATTGGAAGGCGTGCATACGAAGATCTTTGCTTCGGATATCAGTGGCGACACTTTGATGCTGATTGGGGTGATCAATTCACATATCGACTTCGAAAGTGGGATCCCATTTACATCGATGGTGAGTTGTGGCTGATAGACGAGGTCGAACCAAGTTGGACAAATGATCGAAACAAGCGGGCGAACTACAGCGCCACAAAGTTTCGCCCTGATGCACATCCCCCGAGGTAGCCATGATTGGAAGGGATCTTAGAGATATTCAAGAAGGTCTGCGGATGTATTCGAACCGACAAAATGGATTTGGTGAGAAGTTCTCCGCCATTTTCTCTGCGTCAGAAAACGGGCTACAGGGAGCCAAGGGGATTCTCTATAACGCTGATGGGACCATATGGAATCCGCAAAGCCCGAATGGTTCCTTGCCGCAATTGCGGGGGTACGACTTTCCTGCTGACATCGAGGACTGATGGAAGTAACGGTCTTCGAATATCGTCATCGGCAGGACTTCACTGCAGCCTATCTCGACACGGTGACTGGCCTCGAAAATCTCCGAGCGCCTGCTCAAACGCTCAATCCGTTCTACCTGCCCCCGGGTGGTCTGCCTTGGTTTTCGGATCAACCAACACTTGAGTTTCGTGGGGCGGGTTTCATCGAATATCGAGAGACTTGGGTAGCAACTGTCGACCCGGCCGAGGGTGGCGCGGGATCTGCGGGGCAGGTCTTTGGCGGCCTGTGGCAGTCGGTAGGCGGTCCGGGTTGCGCGCTTTCGACTGACTACACCACAGCGTCCGCGGGTCAGCCGTATCTTCCGGCGCCAAGGCGGTGGAAAGTGACCTATACGCTTTCTTCTCCCGCCGGGTCTTGGACGAAGGTCGGTGATTGGGGATATGGCGACAACGTCATACGGACCGTTCCGGGGCTGATCCAGATCATTGGCGGCGGGAGCACCATTGGGGTCAATCCGTCTCCAAATATTGTTTATTACAGCTATTCGGAAACAGATGTCGTCGAGTACTCCTATTGGGGGCAGGCTAACGACGCGTTTGTGATCGAGGACGAGCAAGAATCGCCTCTCACTCCCGGCCGAAAGGCATCCTATAGGAGCGAGCCTGGCAAGATCATGACGGTTCTTGAACAAGGTCCGCCAACAGATAACCCCGGCGATGGAGTGTCTGCGTTCATCTCCAAACAGTGGTGGTCTCCTTGGCAGTACTCGGTAAAGTTTCACCTCAAGGATCTGGATGGCAACGAAGTAAGCAAGCCAGTTCTCTTCCTGCAAAGCATATTCGGAGGGGGTAACCCCGCTGTCGTTGAGGAAAAAACAGGCAGTTTTGAAGCCACGGTCAGTGAGTCGTTTCAGTGGATTGAATACTACGGACGACTCACCGCCGCAGGCATCAATCGAACGAAATACGGCAATCCGCCGGTGTCAAACTTGAAGTATCCACTCGGTGGCGTCATGATCGACGCTCGTGGATTGAACGGAGCTTCCGCCACAGGTGGAACCCCCATCCAGAGGTGGAAAGGCGCGGGTAACGCGTGGCTGAGCGTCTACGCGGCCAATGGAGGGGAAACTCCAACAAAGGTGCCTTTGCTTCCATTGGTGCGGCCAGACTCTCGCGCTAAGAATGTGCCTGTTCCGCTCTCTCCACCGAGAAACGCGAATGCAGAATTTACGCTCCGCAACATCAAGCTGAAGCAACGCTTGCCTTGGCCAAGGCAGCCAGGTGCGCCCGGCCGAGTTTGGCAGATCAACTACGCGGCGCCCGGATACTCAATCAGTGGAAACACTCTGGTCAATGGCCCACAGTCGGCGGTGTTTTTCTCACGCCTCTCTGGCTCTACCTTCGGGACAGTCCATCCTTATCGATATCTCTCGGTGACGTGTACAGCAGAAAAAGCGGGAGTCATTGAAATATGGCTTGACCAACCGGTTGGGATTCTCGTTTTCAGGAAAGGATACAAAGTCTCGGTAAAAGAGGGCACGAACAAGGTTTGGATTGATACGGCGAATCCCGAAAGGATTTTCTACGGTGCGCCGACTCCTTATCCAACCTGGACACCAGCGAAGGAATTCGCCCGCCTGGATAGACAGAATGTCGAGGCGGCGCATCCTAGTTTCTATTCCAGTGGTCGCTTCGGCGGCATCTGGTCTGTATCCGGCGTTTACGTTGTTTTCGCGGACAACACGATCACGCTGAGCGAATGGGGCGGCGAAGTCCGATATCAGGCGAAGGCGCGGCAATCGAGCCCGCGATATGCGTACGATCCGTTTGCGCTGACGGGTGATACCTACAATCCCTACTTCCTTGGAACTGGCAACGCTCAGTATCAAATCTATGGCGAAGTGGACGGATTGGACGCTTTCCGGTCGACCTTTCCAATAGGTCTCACGCCTTGGCCAGATACGGCGTCGCCGTTCGTCACGACGGGGGTCGACAATCTCACCCCCGTGCTCATCAATCAGCCGGCGATTCGTCGCGATGGGACGCTCTATCCCGAAGTCGACATCGTGGCTGATGGCCTCGATCTTGAATACAGCTATTTCATCGGCCAAGGCCTCTTCGCCGGCTTCTTTGGATGCGATCGCGCCGGCGTGTGGGGGGATGGGCCAATGTTTCATGCGTCGATGGTTTGGGGGAACGGCCTGGCTGTTTCCACACCGAAACCGGCGACGGCAAAGATCAAGCGCGAGACCTTCGACGGATCGTTCGCTCAGGATCTGACGATCGACTGCAAGAACAACAACGGCTACGGTTTCCAGGTCATCGATTGGCACTTTCCGCCAGCGTATTCGCCGCTGGAATGGGGGAACAAATCTCCGTCCGAAGGAGCGGCTCTCAATCGTGACGCTCTGCACTTTCGATACTCTGATCCTTCTCAAGCGGGATCGATCCAATACGCGAAACTCAATGAATCGCTGTCATTTGGTGCGGTCTATTGGCTTGGCTCGGTGCCGCTCATCGAGCCTGGAAAGGGTGGGATTGCCCTACGCAGTTCCCATCCCGGATACATGGTCTCGTGGGCCGACGTCGACGGGAACTGGCTCATCGAAACGAGATGGAGGGCGGACTCGTCCGCGCTTCGCGAACGGGTGATTGAGGAAGGACCAGGCTGGCGTGGTCAGCGGCTTGAGTTCAACTCTGACGAAGGATACTTCTCTGCCATCGCGATCAAAGATGGCGAGCTCTATCGCCGGATATCTCACGACTTCGGGGACGAATGGATCTCCCTTCCTTCCAGCGGTGATCCGCTTTACACCAACGTGCTTCACGCCAGAGAACGACATAACGGACGAACTCATGAGGACCTCTTCTTCGTGATGTCCGAAGACCAGAAGGTTCGCGTCGAGATCTTCAGCGGGAAACAAGTGTCTCAAGGCACTTTTCCAGTTGATGAAGACGGGATTGGGGGCATCGAATTTGACGACGCCTCATTCGACGTCGAGATCGTCGAAGACGCGACTCATTTTATAGACATGATTGGGATGGTCGACGGTGAACGCCGGCGGTTCCGTTCCACTGACGACGGACGGGAATGGTTCGAGGAACCACTTTAAGGAGATTTCAATGGCAGTTCAAAAATCGCGCGTGCAAGTTGCCGCTGCAAAAGCAAAGGCATTTTCTCAACAGCTTCGGCAAACCATCATTCTTGCGCGAGAGCTCAAGGCGTATCACGTGGCTAACAACGGAGGCGACTATGGCGCTGGAATGGCGCTTAACTCGAATGACCCTTCCTTGCAAGCCCTTGACGACAGCGAAGGCTTCATACAAGAAAGCGGCGGGGTGAGTCGAAACGACTTTCTGATCGACATTGGCGTAGCCTTCGATTTGGTCGCGTTTGCCGATGGTGGCGCCGTTGCGACCCAAGAGCGCGAGTCTGTTATCCAGCGCGTCGCGGGTTAGAATGCTCACGCCTCTCTTTGGACAGCTCGGGCCTTTGGCGGTCGCTTCAGGAAGATTCGACCCATCAAAGGACCCCGATTACCTTCTTGATGTTGACTTCTCCGGCGCTACGTCAGGGCTCATTTGGCAAGAGCCTGGACAGGTCAACGCCACTGGCGCAAATCAAGTCATCGGACGAATTCGCGATCAGGGGCCATTTGGCTACCACCACGATCAGAGCTCTGCGTCCCTTAAACCGCTTTGGCGAGCGAACGTCCAAAACGGTCTCGGGATGGCGGAGGGAGATGGCTCTAACGACTATCTCGATTACGCCTCCACGATCTGCAACTCTTCAAAACTGACGATGTTTGCCGTGGTTCGTGTAATTAGGACATCGTTTCCGGGACCTTCGAACACGCTCGATACAGTATGGACATCTGGAGATTCCGGCAACATAGCGTATGGTTTTGCCACTTACAACTCCTATGCGACTCAGTCTAATAATCGCTTTGGAACTGATCCGCCTCTAGCCGCAAACGGAAGTATCAACGGATCATCGGTCACGATTCCGCAGAACATTTCGAACTCGGCGTCGACTTACATCCTCTCGGCGAGCTATGCGACAACTCCGACAAGCAACACCGGATCTAGGCTATTTGGCTACCGTAACGGAATTCTCCCGGGCAAAGTCCAACTAGGACGATTGATCTTGGTTAATCGCACGATGACGTTCGCTGAGCAAGCTCCATGGCTTGCCTACCTCAATCGCATTTGGCAGGTGTTTTAATTGCTAACTCAAAAGAATCAATCTGCTCGAGTCACTGCTCACTACACATCGGGAGGCATCGCCAAGCCTGGTCTTTCTCCGACGGTAGATGTTTATGATTCAAGTGGTCTAATTCTCTCTGGTCAGGCTTCCACCGAAGTAGGAGGAGGCTTTTACGACTACGTCTTGCCTTCTGGCTCAACACCCAATGCTGGGAACTATAAGTTTCTATTCAAGACGACAGACACCTCAGTTGATCAGAGGCACGTACCGGGGCTTTGGATCATAGGCGAACAGTGGGTTGAGAATGTGAATGCAACTGTTTCTTCACGGTCTTCCCACTCAGCGGCGGACATTTGGGCGGTCGGCACGCGAACTCTGACCGGCTTCGGGACGCTAGTCGCAGATATCGCGACGGCGGTCTGGGGAGCAGCGACGCGCACTTTGTCTGCCTTTGGTTTTAACGTCACTGTAGCCACCAACAACGACAAGACCGGCTATGCCCTGACTCCTGCGTACGATCCTGCGAAGACTGCCGCGCAAGGTGTCGATATGGTTGAAGTGCTCGCCACGGTAGAAGCCATAGACGGCACCACTTCATTGATCGATGGGAAGGTGGACACGCTTCAAACTTCAGTGAATGGACTGAACGACATCTCGCAGGCCGAGGTGTACTCGCAAGTCTCGACGGCCATCGCGGCGGCCACTCTCGCAACTGGTGCCGATGTGGATGCACTTCAAAACGACATCATGGCGATCCTCGACGGCGCCAATGGAGTGGATCCGGGAATTACCGTACGCCAAGCGCTTCGGGCATGCCTATCAGCTCTTGCAGGTACCAACACGGGTGCTGGGACGACGAACATTGAATATAAAAGCACAGACGGGTCCAAGACGAGGATCTCGGCAACCGTTGACAGCGTCGGCAACCGATCTAATGTTGTTCTGGACGTGACCTGATGTTTCATTCAAGCTACTTTGCACCCGGCTATTTCGCGCCGCGATATTTTGCGCGACCGACTTCAATTCCTTCACGCGATCTCACCTGGGTTTGCGGTCGACCATTCAACTCTTGGTCCGTTTCATCGCCAGTTCCAAGCTGGGCGGCTTCTGGTCCGGCTTCTGGTTGGAGCTTTGGAGAACCTTCAGAATGAAAATGCTTGCTCAGTCACTCGAGTTCGTTCGAGTCACCGTTACCAATCCAGACATGGTTAGCTTCGATCCTTCAGGTGACGTCGTGCAGTTTGCCTTTGTGTCACCAGGGAAGACGCCGACGACCTGGTTCGCAGGCAGCTGGGACACTTCTGCGGGAACCTACGACGCGAAGATATTGGTTGGCCCATCCGGCACCGTCACTTTGTCTAAAGGCCGCTATGACGTCTATCTCAGGATCACGGACAATCCGGAAATCCCCGTGCGATTGGCGGGCAATCTTACGATCGAATAGGGATTACTTTTCCTCTCTTCTCCAGGTGGAGGCTTGACCATTGACTGAAACCGATAGGTAGCGGTTGCTATCGTACATTCGGTAGGGCTGGGCGGTGGTTGGCGCAGAGTCTGAAGCCTCTAGCGGATCAAAGAACAGGAACGATCCTTCTGTGTGCCATTTAAAGGGTCGAAAGCTCGTCGGCGTTCCATTTGACACGGCTGTTGACTGAAATTCGCCGGTGCCATCTTTTCTCAAGATCATCTTGCCGTCGGTTCCAAAGCTCTCCGATGCAAGCCAAGTCCCGGCTAGGGGATGGCCAATCGCGAAAGAGTAGGCGAGATAGCAACCACCGATCACGACAACCGCTAGTATTGAGAGCACTCCCCACCGATTGAGGAGGTCCCATTTTGACGTTGAATTAACTGAGACTGTGGGCTTGCTGCTAGGCATTGGCTGAGATGAGAAATCATGACCGCACCGGGAGCACTTAGGTGCAGATTCATCTTGAGCAGTTCCGCACTGTGGGCACAATTTCGGCTGCGTTGACACGCGGATATTTTAGACGAAAGTCACGTGCTTTTCCACTAAAAAACAGAGGATTGCATTGAGTAGGTTTCCTTGAATGGTGGTTCACTAGGCCTTGAGTTCTTAACTCAGATTACGCAAAGAGCCACCCAGGTTACGCCCTGTCAATGAGCGAGCGAATGAACCCATTCTCCTAACTACTGTTGGCCATGATCCGAAATGTTGCGGGCCCTAGCCGTAAGCCACTCTGAAACTATCGCGACCAAGTGCTTTCGAATCCATATTAGAAATGCTTCAAGTCCGACCATTCCAATCTTGAGGGAGAACCGAACGTTCACCCAAGTCCGGCTAAACTTCCCAAGCATTTCTTGGTAAATCGGCTCTTCGCTTGCCAGGTAGTCACGACGTGAATCCGAGCCCATGAAGTATGTCAAAAAATCGATATACCGGGGGATACAAGAACGGGTGGTGAGGGGGGAATCTGGCTCTATGCCGGCGTCGGCTAATGCCGTTGATATCGTGTCAAGAAGGCTTAGGCAATCTGATTCGACCTGAGCTTCAGTTGGGACAGACTTGATCAGTTCCAATAAGTCTTGAGACAACTCGGCGATCAGAAACAAATCCGGGTGCGGTAAGGTTTCCAACTGCGGATTGCAGAGGGCACGAACTACATCTCTAAAGCAAGTGCCTCTATTTGTTGACATCAAACGCTTAGCCAGTCTCTTCGTTCGACGGATTGACCTCACTGCATCAGTAGCCTCAATTCTATGCCTGCGCATCTCATCTGAATCGCTACGTCTCACTAGGAAATCCTCCTGATCTAAAGAATGAATAGCTAGCTTCGAAGCTTCGGCGCATCCTCTCTTTGGCTACTACTGCCTCCTTTCCTCGTGGGGATACCTCGAGGATTCTTACCGACCGATTTCCCGTCTTCGGCGAAGGCGACTCGTATTGCTTGACTTCAATGAGGCCCTTATCGATCAAAGAATCTACCGTGCCATAAAAATTGCCAGGAGTAAAGCCTCGCCCTAATACACGTGCAATTTCACGCTGAATATCAGCGCCGCTACCCTCATTGTCAATGTTGAGAAGGGCCCTGATGATGATTTCTTCTGTTTCTCCGCACTTTGGGTTACGCACTCTTCATGAACCTCTATTTTCTAGACTCTATTTCCTAGAGTATATCGGAGTTTGCAAGAGTTTGCGAATATTTTTGCCAACGCCTAGACGTTTGGTCGCCGGTCACGTCACCGGGCGGAACGTCTACGCGATGGAGCTGGCGCCGGAGAACTGTGCGGCGATCCTCGAGCGGTTTGAGCAGATGGGAGAGGGGATTGAGAAGCGGTCGGGGTGATGGCGGGAGACCAATTCAGGCGATGTCAGCGCCTTGACCGCCGCGTACGGTTGGAATTGCCGACGTCGCGATTTGGTCTCTTTTTCGATTTCTTCTTGCGCTCGATGTCCTTTAATATCAATCCTGGCAACTGGACGAGCGCAAGGAAACAGCCACTGTTCGACATCTCCAGATTTTAACGCAACCAAAGTACATCAGGTTGCGACACCTTTGAGCGAGCTATCTTGGAAACGGTGTAAGTGGCTTGTTGTCTTGGCTCCTCCATTCCGCCAATTCATCCTTATGCAGATATTGGACGAATTCGTCTTCCTCATAGACCGCGCTGATCATGTCATCAGCAACAATTCCGTGAATTGGGCTTGAAGAACCCGGACAAGCCGCCCAAACAGCCAGTCGTTTGGCATGATACGCATCGTAAATTTTGAATATTGCATACCAATTGTCGGCAGGGCAGATGCTTACAATCGATTCATCCCAATGCTTAGGTTCTAGTTCGCTCATGGTTCATTATGAATCTATGATCGTTTGACGATTAACGCAAAGACCGGTTTTTAGCAGAGCAGATCGGGTAGCGCGAACGGTAGATTTTTGGGCGGATCGTTCTCGACATATCGACCGTGCGATTTACATATAATCACCTAGTTCAGATCTTACTGCGCTCAAAGTAGATTCACATGAGAAAGCCCGGCACTTCGCCGGGCTTTTCTATTTCTGACCGCACCTAGCGGCCCGGAGGAACCCCATGATCCTTACGTTCACGGACGCGCATTCGCGTGTCGAATCCCCCACCCCGGTGTTCATCGAATCCGAGTTCATCGTGACCTTTCAGCCATCGGATGAAAACTCGCCCGGCGGCACTATCATCGACCTCCCGAACGGCATGCGACGTTATGTCAACGAAACACCCGAGGAAGTTTTCCGGGCAATCGAAGGGACTTACCCAAAGGCGGTGATGCCATGAGGGCGCTCACTATGATCGTATCCCTTGTTCTCGTGACAATCGGTCGTGCCCAGGTCTCGGAAAACCAGGTCGACAAAACTCCGACTCCGATCTCCTCGCGCCTGGCCGTCGTCGGGAGTCAACTTGGCCAGGTCGTAACAACCAAGCTTTGGGGCACGACGCTCAACTATGAAGCCGCGATGCCGGCGAATCAGGCCGAAGCGGACCAGATCGTTGGCGAAATTTTCGCCCGAGGATACAACCTCCTGCGCCTTCACCACGTCGACCCGCTGATCAAGACGCGAGGATACGCGCCGATGAAGTACATGCTCTCCGCGGGGCAGAAGTTCGGCGTTTACATCATCGTCTCCCTGGCCTCGGCCGACGCCTCGCCATTCGGTGACTTCCAGTACCTGCAGCGCAAAGCCCTTGAGGGCGGATCAGACAAAGACGCTGTTTCAGCTCGTGCCGAGATCGATCGACGGATCAAGGCCTTCGCCGCGGCCGTTGGCGATTCGCCGGCGCTTTTGGCGGTGGAACCACTGAACGAAGAGTCGGGCGATCCTGCGACCTATGCCGACTTCGTGACCCACATCAAGTCCGTAATGTCTGACGCGAAACTGAGTGCCTTCCCGCTCTTCAAGAATGCCGGCGTCTCCGGCGACTGGTCGAAGATCACGCCGACTTTCCCGATCGTGAGTTCCCACCTTTACGGTGACGACGCTCGCGAGGGCGATCCTCTCACGAAGTACTACGCGACGCTTTGGGCTGAGCAGCCTTGGCAGACCGCCGACATCTGGGCGTATGGCGCCGGGCAGCCGCGCGGAATCCTTGAGGTGGGATCTCTTTGGCCAAACCCGCTGCGATTCGAAAACGAGCTCTGGTTAGCGGCCAAGGCGAAGGCGGAAGGCCTGTCCGCGATCTGTTGGTTCCTCTCCGCTTCAAACAAAGGAATGCTGGCCGAGGGACCATTCGTCGAGCGATACACCGAGAAGGAGCCCATGCGGGCCGCAGCGCGGCACTTGGGCCGATACGTGTTCTTGGACCCATCGCCGGTCAAAACCTTCACCAGTGGGCGAGAAACCACCTACGAAACGGATCTTGTTCGGTTCAAGACGTCGGGCGATCCGTGGGGGGAACGAAAGCTCAGCTGCATCGTCTCGGCTGATGGTCTTCCGATCCCGTCGTCGAAGCACCTATTCATCTCGGGAGGTGGAACGGCGCAGCCGACGGGCTTCATCTCGGTGCCAACGCAAGACGACGGGAAGTACTTGTCGATCGCGGCGACCGGCACTCTTCCCTGGATCGTGGCCGGTGGCGGCCCGGTGCGGTTCGCGAATCAAAATTCTAATTTGAAAGCGTTCTACTTCGATCCGATCACGATGAAGCAGACCGCTCCAGCGTTGATTCAGAAGGTTTCGCCGACCGATTGGGTTGTTTTTCCCAGTGTGGGGCTGGAGATCGAAGTAACAGTTCAAACATAGTTATGCGCCATTCGCCCTTGTCGAATTCAGGAATCCTGCGATATCAGTCAGTTGCGCCCTTAGTTCGTTGACCTTCTAAGACCTGGAGGTAACAATGGGTCGACTTCGTTTGGCTCAAACGTGTGTTCTCCATCGAATTGAAGAGCCTTTCTTGCTCTTTCGTAGGCGACAGCGTTTGTCTCTGGAGCTCTCTTGTATATTTCTTTCAGCGTATCATTCAATTGATCCCTAGTCGTTCTCAATTCTAGTACAGTAACTGATCGAGTCTTTATGTCAGCAATTAGTGATATGAAACTCTCGCGAACAATCCAAATTTCGCTGGCCGTGTCCTTGTGGTCGCGTATCTGTTCCAGTAGAATGCCTTCTTTCAATGCGGTATTCAGATAGGTCAATATCAGCGCAAGAATAGCCGCAACAACTGGTGCCCAATCAAAACTCTTGACAAGATAGGCTACGAGAGTGCTGGCCGTTAATGCCGAAAGTAAGATCTGGCAATGTTTTAGCTTGTCGAATCGCCCACGTAAAAGATCCATCATCTTTAGGTGAGTCTTGTGCGTATAGCAAACTTTGCCAAAAGACTCTCGAATTTCATCTTCATAGATCATATAGAGATCATCACTTTCCACTGAATCTTCCCCCAAAAATCTGTTGCCATCTGAGGAATGCCCGGCGGTGGTCTCCCTTTAAAGAGAACTCGCAAGCATCCGAACTGATGGAATGGGCCTCACTGGCTCTCTTTACAATATTGAATGGTCGGCAAACTTTCGCATTGCTGCCAGGGACAAACCATATTTTCCTGTTAGGGTCTATCGAAGATAGATAGCCCATATAATCCCGAAACATCCAGTCGTAGTATTCATAATTCTCGTCTCGATACTGCCAATCATTTAAGAAATGATACGAAGTTGCATCAATGAAGATGCCAGGTAGGTCAATTGAGAATCGCTTCCGCCATACTCTTGTCATTCGGCAAAGGTGGCGAAGCTTTCCATCGAGTTTCTCATTCAACTCATCGAAAGCAATCTGTTCAGCCTTTGGATTGCAGCACTTCCATTGCCCTCCAACATTGCTGTCTGGGTAGAGGAAAGAACCGTCATTCTGTATGAAGGCTGGAACAACTTCGAACTTCATTGTGTCCGAGAATCCAACGACAACTACTTGACCATCGCCTCGGATCTTGGTTTCTGGGTAGGTCTTTCGTAATTCGTTACGAATAATTTGAAGCAACGCTGATTGAGAATTGCCCATAAATCCAGACACCCTTCGTCGAGTTTCTTGAGGCAGTTGGAAAAGGACGTCGATATCCTTTGCGGGGCCCGGTGTGGTTTTCCTCCCGATACTACCAACAACCACCATGTGATCTGATTCAGAATCGATTCCCCAAAAACTCCTATTCAGGCGCATTGCTAATCTCTTGCGACGCTCGATGTATGGCTTCATGTTTGGAAGCGATAAGGAATTTGCGAATTTCTGAAATGAATTAAACGTGTGTGTAATCATCGGAGGTTTGAGTAATTTCTCTGCATCAATTATATTGTTTGATTAAGTGTGTAACCGCTATTGGATTGAACATCAAGTAGAAAAAATCGCTGAACGGTACTCAGTTCGACGGATCCGCGTGACCGATCACGGTCCGCTCCAGCTCTTCCCAGACAAGCCGACGTTGATGATTCGCCTCAACGATGATGGCGAACGCGAACTCGAAATGGCCCAATGGGGATTGGTGCCGCCATGGGTGAAAGACGAGGACCTCGCCACCTTCATCCGGAGGACAGCGCCGAACAACGCTCGAGACGACACCATTCGTACCAACCTCGAAAACAAGCGCGGGATGTTCTACGCATCGATGAAGTCGCGCCGATGTCTCTTGCCTGCGTCCGCCTGGTGCGAATGGACGGGCGAGAAAGGATCGAAGGTTGCTAACCGCCTTTCAGTAGTCGACCGGCCGCTTTTTGTTTTTGCCGGAATGTGGGCATACCGGGACAATCCAGGCCCGACCTGCACGATGGTGACGACGGACGCGATCGGCAAGGCGGCCGAGTATCACAGCCGGATCCCCGTCGTGCTCAGGGACGAGGGCGTCGATGCTTGGCTAGACCCTGCTTCCAATCCCATGGAATTAACCGCGCTCTTCCAGTCTCTGTCTGATGAAGAGTTGGAAGTCAGAGCCCTCGGAATTGGAGCATAACGACGCCCACAGTAGTTAACTGAGGGCGTCGTGTTTTGGTTTGGGGATGCCCGACACTTTGTAAATCGTGTCTTGATTCTCTGTGATCCAATCAGCGATAGGAGCCTGGACTGAGATTCGTTTCGTCGGCACTGCGTTCGGTTTTCGCCCCTGGCCGCGCCCTGGTCCGCCGCGACCTTTTGGCTTGTCTTCTGATTTACTCAACGAAACTCTCCACAAAATCAGCGCCTAGCCCAAGGAGTACGGTCAGTTCCTCCTCTGGCGGCTGGTCGTCGATCCACAGAAAATCGCTGAATGCGTCTGCGAATCCAAACTCAAAGACCTTAAATTCTTCGGGGGCGTTTTCCTCTGCTTCCGTGAAATCGGTCTGTCGAACACGGCACGCAAAACGTGGCTTGTCCAGATGAACAAGCCACTCTTTTAGGTCTGAATCTTCACCAAGAATCCACTTTGGCGCTGGATGAAGACCTTTCAGATTTAATTGGCTCATCGAAAAAGCCCATTCACATAGGGATACCGATGGCCTTGGTAGCTTTCGGCAAACTCCTTCGCTTGAGTGTTGGCGGATTCTGGAGTATCACCTTCAAACCAATGGCAAGCGTAATAGTCATTGCCAAACGCCTCTTTTGCCCATTCGACTTTGGTGGGAGCTTCCTTAACGGTAAAGAACTCGTGGTTAATTTCAACGACGTTTCCGTCGCGCTTTACGATCTCAAGCGCCTTGGCGGGAATCTCTTCCTCGTCTCCAAACATAGCGGTGAGAGAGTTAAGCGTTTCGATCGAGTAGCCGCCGGCTTCATTTTCGCTCTGCGCAAGGGAGATGAGTTCGTCTTCATCGCCTTCCCAAAGGAATGGCTTTGACTGCATAGGAATAGCGATCGCGGCGAAGTATCGAAGACCAATTGTTGTTTCCATGGTTTGATTATATGGCAGACAATCAAAAAATGCAAGGACTTTTTAATTTTTTCGTGATAGACCTTTTGCTTTGTCCTGAGCGATTCCCGCCATGGTTATCAGACCGTTCCGTTGGCCATTCGTGAGTTGCGTCCACTCCTCGCCATCTATGAGTAGCCGACACCAAGCGCCAGGTAACGATTCTAAAGACAGCCATGAATCTTTCATCCTCCCGTGACCAAACGATTCCCGCGTAACGATGATCGGTTCCCGGACCACCTGGCCACGGTGGACTAGAGTCAGCTTGTAAGTGTCTCCGGCATCTTCGGCGCACCAGATTTCTTTGTCGTCCGCCAAATAAAGCACCCCATGCCCATTGACCGCAACCGCGTCGCGGTGCGTTGTAAGCGTTTGTAGGCGTTTTCGGTGTCGAGACGCCTCTTGTGACCAGAAGTGCCGAAAGGGCGACGCTACGGGGAATTCTGAGGCCCAGAGGCTACATTGCCGAATGAGACGCTCAGTCCTTTGGACTTCCGTCTCGCTCGGAAGGCGTCGGTAGCTCATCGTCTTCCTCGGTTGGGCGTGTAACGATCGGCTTCAAAGGTGGTCCTAGGGTTTCAGGTTCAGAGTTCATCCCATCCATCATATCTTGATGCGTAGACATTTGTATAGTATCGGCTATCACATCGGGGCAGGATCGCTTCAGAGGCTTCTTTTGAGTCAGGCCGAGCCGCACTGCCGCAGCACTTATTGCGCGGTCGACCGCGTCGTCGTCGATCTCACCCTTTGGCAGGGATTCGCCCTTCATGTTGGCCGATACCTCTTCTCCTCAAGCAATCCGCTGATCGAATAAGCCTGTTTCTACCTAGACAGGTCCTTTGCGTCCTCTATCCAGTCGCGGTCGCTGTCGCCCTCGTACGCTCGGATGACGAGCTGATCTCCATCTTCCGACAGGACCAGGCCATGCTTCTTGCACACCCCGACGATGTCTTGAAGAAATGCCCAAACCTGAGGTCTCAATTGGTTGTCGTCTCGATGCTCCAGCATTGCCAGATCATACGATAAAAAGTTTGAGTTTTTTTGCTGTTTAGGTTGCAAAACTATACCGAGTACGGTATAGTTTTATTGTCATGAGGCTAATCAATGACCAACTAAAAAGCGAGCTTCCCGCGATTGGAAGCAATGCCGAAGGCACCGACGAGACTTTGTTCGTTCGAGCGAA
Source organism: Armatimonadetes bacterium 55-13 (assembly GCA_001898035.1). GTDB lineage: Bacteria > Armatimonadota > Fimbriimonadia > Fimbriimonadales > Fimbriimonadaceae > 55-13. The sequence goes on along the minus strand of MKRX01000006.1, from coordinate 741,635 downwards.
GTTCTTCGCGGTTGCTGGACCAGCCACCTGGCTGATCTTCGAATACGATCCCGAAGATGAGATCGTGTTCTGCTACGCAGACCTTTACGGTCAGGGACGATCGGGTGGGGCCGAACTCGGTTACACCAGCGTTCGCGAACTGGAATCGCTCCGATATGGTCCGATCCCACTCGTAGAGCGAGATCGACACTTCGTCCCCATGCCCTTCCTTGAGTGCATCGATGCGGAGGGTCGAATAATCGCCTAAAGGAAAAGCCCCGCCGAGAGGCGGGGCTACCCTCCAATCTGGTGATTTAGAATAGAGCGATGGCAAGTCCAGACGATGTACTGTCAGTGGACGATGCAGCGGCCGAGCTTGGTGTATCCGTCCGCAGGGTGCGAGCTCTGATTGATGGCGGCTACGGCAAGCTGAAGGCGAAGAAGATCGGAGTTTCTTGGGTCATCCTGCGCCAGGATCTGGACGCGGTCCGTGTCCGAAAAGACGGGCGCCCGCGTAAAAAGCCGAAGTAGAATAAAGTCGGCCATTGGTTATTGATTAGCCTCATGACCTTTGGCCAACCTTCAATTCATTGCCGCGTTTTGCGCCTTCAGTCGCAGCGGGTAAGTCCAGACCCACGTTCCGTCTTCCTCCTGCATTCGCCGATAGGTGAAGATCGCCGGGCGAAATCGATTGACCTTTGTGAGCCCTCGCGCGAGAACCATCGTTCGGCGCTCGATGTGAAAGCCCCTCTCGTGTATGAACTCGCCCTCGTAGGTCGCGGGATCTGGAAGGTTCTGGATACCGAAGAACGGGTTGATTGGATCGATCATAATTTCTGCCTAGTCAATGATAGACGCCCGATGAGCGTGAGTAGTCTAAAGGCATTTTTGAATCATTGGCAAACAGCATTGTTTGAACTTCTTTCCGCTGCCACATCCGCAGGAATCATTCCGGCCTGTTCTTAAGAAATTGGATATGGGATCTTTCATGAATTCCAAATGTGCCTGAGGAGGTATGCGGGCCTCTTCTCCATCCCAATATTTCATCCTCAGCCAATCTGTGGCCACAGCTTGAACTATCGTGTTTAGGACCCGCTGATCCATCGACAATGGAAGCCGCACGCTCGGAGTTGGGCGGTAATTCCAGCACCTTGTACTGTCCGCCAGAAAGAGTATCAGCTGTTCCCCATCGGGTTTAGGCGATATATCAACCAACGCGCCTGCCGGGTCTTGCCAAATTGCATGAAACTCTCCTTCAACGAGGAAACCGGGGTATTCCCAGATCATCCAACCATACACGCATGCACCTCCGTCCCTTGCAACTTTGTCGGCAACCGCCTGGAAGCAGTAGCGAAACACAGCTCCAGGCTCAACCCGCACAGGAACAAAAGTTGGTTTGGGGTTCTCGACGATCAGCGAACATAAGCGCAACACGTCTGGAGATATAGAAGAAGGGGTTGTGAGCATACGCCGCTCGTTGCGTGGGTCCTTTCGTGGGTCCTTTTCTACGGCGGAAATTGCCGCCGTACGTTGCAAATTCTGGTGCGCGGGAAAGGACTCGAACCTTCACGCCTTGTGGGCACTACCACCTCAAGGTAGCGCGTCTACCAATTTCGCCACCCGCGCGCAAGACGGATATTTTACCTCGGGGGCGAGGTGGGTGCAATGGGTCCTGGGCGAAAAAAATGCGGGTTCGAGCTTGGCGCCCGAACCCGCAGGGAGTGGCTCGTTAGAATTTGAGCATGGGGATGAACACGCCGCCGACGACGGAGCGAGCTTGGAAGCCCACTTGCTTGGCGTCGGTGGTCCAGTACCAGTCGGTCAGGGGGACGCGGCTGGGGGAGTCGTTGGCCATCTGCCAGAGGGGGGCGATGAAGTTATCGAACTCGGACCGGGAGTCGGTAAGGCAGGCGGTCCAGACGCACCAGTCGAGCTTGGTATAAGCCTTTCGGTTGTCCAGAGGCAGGCCGTACTTGCCCATGACCTTTTGATAATAGGCGAGTTCCTTGGTGTAAACCTCCTTCGGGAAGAGGTTCAGGTGCAGGAGCTTGTCCCAGACCAGGTTGTACTTCTGGCTCCAGGTGCCGGACTTATCGAAGGCGAGTTTGTAGTGATCACCGTCTTCCGCCAGCTTCATCCAATCCTTGGCCATCTTTTCGGCGGAGGTTCGGAACTTGGTGGCGAGCGTCTTGTTGGCCGAGCCGCCCATCTTATCGAGGAGCTGAGCGTAGGCGCCGATGGCGACGATGGCCTTCACCGAGAGGTTGGCGTTGTGCGCCAAGTGACCGGCGAAGTCGTCGGTGCAGAGCTGGTTCTCCGGATCGAGGCCCTTCTCCAGCAGGTAGTTGGCCCACTTGGTGAGGGTTGGCTCGAACTCGGCGGCGAACTTGGTGGACTTGGCGGCTTGCGCGTGGGCGGCGGCCAGGATCAGCAGGTTGCCGCACTCTTCAACCGGCATCTGGTTCTCTTCGGAGTGCTCACCGCCACCGTACACCTGACCATTGGCCAGCGGATACTGACCGAGGTCGTGCGGGGCGAAGGGCCACTTCCAGCGAGGCAGGCTGCCGTAGATGAAGAGCGGTCGAAGGTTGGCTTCCAGCAGCTCGGGGTTCAGCCAGAGCATGATGGGGGCGGCCGGGTAGATGACGTCGACGGTGCCGATACAGCCATTGGAGAAGTTCTCCTTGGAGAACATCATGGGCTTGCCATCGATGTCGGCGACGATCTTGTGGGCGGCAAACGCCTGTCGGTAGGAGAGGCAGGCCAGGTCGGCATACTTGTCGCCGCCGCGAGCCGTGAGTTCGGATCGGAGTTTGACGTCCAGGGCGTCGGCCTTCTTGAACCAATCGGTGCTGGCGGCCAGCGACTTGGCGATCAGGTCCTCGAAGGACATGCCGTTGCGTCGCCAGTAGGCGGGCACGGGACGCTCTAGCCATTCGAGCGACTTGATGTCGTCGTAGGCGAGCATGGTGGCGGCTTCCTTACCGGCGTCCAGGCTGAACGCGGTGGCCATGACGGGCCACTGGTCGCTGGCGGCGCGGGGGAATCGGAGATCGTCGCTGGTGGGGAGCTGGCCGTCTCGGGCGAAGCCGCCGCGGGTGGCGGTGTCATTGGCCAGAGCGGACTGGGCGCCGGCGGGCGGAACCATGTAAAGGTGACCCCAATCGATGCGGAGGTCGTCTCCACTGCGGTTCAGGATGCGCTGTTCTTGGGAACCCATTCGCAGGGCTTCCTTTCCGCCGAGCTTGACGCGGCCCCAGGTGACGCGCTGATTGGGCTTATCGACCACCCACTCGCCGGACGTATCCAAATAAACCTGGACCTTGTGGCTGGCGCCATCGGTGGCTTCGTAGGCGAAGCGCGCGAAGGCGACGGGGGTGGACATGGCGTCCAGATCCTCGGGGAAGGTGGGCGAGGTGAACTTCACATGAAGTCGAACGCCGTTTCCTTCAAAGGTGTAGTGAGTGGTGGTTGCCTCCACGCGGAGTGCGGTTTGCGGCAATGCGGGTATTCCCGGGCTATCGCCGCAGAATCGAAAGGTCTTTCCATCGATTCGGATCAGGCCAGCCATTCCCATGGTGGAACCGGTCCAATGTTTGGGCCAGGTATCCGTCAGCTTATCGGAGAAACTCCAGACGCTGAAGTAGGGGTCGTGCGCAACGAGCGGAACGGCGGGTGGACGAAAGGATGCTTGTGTCATGGCAGCTGCGATGCCGATGGAGGCGAGCATATTCCCATGTTCGCATAACTATCACCCCGTCTCAACAAAAATTGATCAACTTTGCCAAAGTTGGTGTGAATTTGTATGCCTAGGTTGGGCGAAATTGATGGCAATTGCATACTTGCAGAATGGCCCGAATTCCCCTGTTCTACACGTTTGGCAATCACATGCATTGGGTGGACATGGAGTGGCTATGGGGTTACCACGTGCTGCCCGGATGCATCCGCGACATGCTCCATTTTTGCCGCGAGACGGGGGCGAAGGGGAATGTTAACTTTGAGGGCATTGGCTACGAGAAACTGGCGGCGGAAGACCCGGAGGCGCTGGCGGAGTTGAGGGCGGCAGTTTCCGAGGGAATGGTGGAACCGGTGGGGTGTTCCTATGGGCAACCTTACGGTCTGTTTCATGGCGGGGAATCGAACCTTCGGCAGCGGGTTTATGGGGCGCGGGCCGTTCGGCGACTGCTGGGGATTTGGCCGCAGACGTTTTGGGAAGAGGAGTTTGATTTCTTCCCTCAATTGCCACAGATGCTGGCCACCGCCGGATTCCGATATGCCTCGCTGTTCTTTCAATGGACCTGGCACACGCCGGAGATCCCCAAAGAGACGGAGCCGGTGATTTGGTGGGAAGGGCACGACGGGACTCGACTCCTTTGCGCCACCCGGAACCGCCTCAACCTGCACCAGTGGCCCGAGGATATGGAACTGACCTTCTCTACCTTGGCCGAGGAAGCAGTGGGAGATGGATCAACGCCGCTCATTCTCCAATGGCTCGAACTGATGCCCTCGCCGGATTGGATGTGTCGAAGCGAAGTCTTGTTGCCGAAGATGCGGGAGCTGTTGGCGGATGAGCGGTTTGAGATTCGGATGGGGACGCTCGGGGAGTATTTAGAGGGTTTAAGTGGCATGGGCGTCTCGCCCATGGTTTCCTTGGACGTCTCGTCCGAGGTCCGGAAGCGACAGGGCGCTTACTTGCCCCACTGGACTCAAGAGGGGGCTACCTATGCTGTGACTTTCCGGCTCGCTGATTCTCTACCGAGAGAGGTGCGGGAGGAATATGCTCGGGAGCGCGAACAGCTAAGAAGAATGCACGAGCAGGGAAGGCTCAATTCAACGGCGCTCGCCTATGAATATCGCCGCCTCTACTCAGAAAAAGTCGAAGATCAACTTGACCGAGGGCACGGAAGCTGTGTCCTCAAAGAAGCCCAAAATGGCGATCTGGTTGCCAACGCGTTGAAGCACTTTGATGGCGAAAGGTATGAGCTGCTTGCCTACTGCGTGATGCCGAACCACGTGCATGTTATTGTTCGCCCAAGGGTGGGATTTGAACTCAAACAGATTGTGCATTCCTGGAAGTCCTATACGGCGCACGAGATTAACCAGAGCACGGGTGTTGAGGGCGCCCTTTGGCAGGTTGAGTATTACGATCACCTGGTCCGAAATAGCCAAGATCTCTCTGCACAGATTCGCTATGTGCTTGAGAACCCCAACCGCGCCGGGTTGAGTGATTGGCGGTGGGTTTGGGCTGGCGAGAGTTTCCCGGACCATGACCGGGACGGTCATGGAAACCATGGGCGAGACGCCCATGCTGCCCTTCCAGTCAGGCGTTATTCCATGGACCAGGTTTGGCATGGGATGTCTTTGGGGAAGAACAATGACAACATCCGCCGCTTGTCCCGCGAAGCCGAGCAATCTTTGCTCTCGGCGGAGACGATGGCCGCGATCGGCGGCCTCATGGGACGACCCTATGCGCAGTGGGATGTGTATCCAACCTGGGAGTTGGAGGAGGCTTGGCGCGAGGTCCTCTCGGCGCAGCACCACGATAACGACGAATGCGAAGGGCTTTGTGGGCACATTGGGCGGTTTAGCTACGAACGCAGCTTAATGATCTCATCGCGGGTCGGGAGGAGAGGGTTGGCGAACTTGATGCGCCGCTTCGGTGAGCCCTTGGGCGGGAGTGTGAATTGGGGACCCATGAAGTCGTTCATCGGCGGACTCTCGCCCGCAAAGGTGGACGGAACTCCTGGCCGAGCTCTCAATGGGCCGACGCCAGAGCAGACTCACCTGATGTTGGTTAACACGCTGGGGTGGCCGGTCCAAAGATCGGTTGGGCCAAGGGCACAGAAGCAGATCGTCGAGGTTCCTGCATTTGGTTATGCGTTTGCCTCATGGCAAACGGTCAAGGTCGATCCCGAAGATTTGAAGCCCAAGCCACCTGTGGCAACGCGGACCCGGGGTGACTTGGAGTTTGAGTTTGACCATCCTTCCCAAAGGATCTTGCAGCTCAAGTCACCAGAGTTCCCGGAAGGAGTGTTCGCTTCCGAGGGTATCAGTCCCGTGATGACGACCCATGCGGGCGTGGAGCAACCGGTGCCTGCCAATCGATACGACCGCGATATGAATGGGAACGCGGTTGCCGTCGGTTCTGCGGACAAGGAACTCCGAGTGCATGCTCTTTTTGCCGACCACTGCCAAGGCGTACAACTCTCCTACTGGGGGAATATCACGCGCCCTGACCCGGGAATGAAGGCGGGGTACTGGGTGGAGTTTCCACTGAGCTTCCGGCCCCAGATCTTGGCCGATCAGCCATACAGCATCAATGAAGTTCAGGGCGGTGGGCCATTCCTGAAGAAGTATCCGGAAGGGGACTGGATGACCTCTCCCCAGTGGTTTGAAGAGATCGATCACTCCATTACAGCTCTGACGTTGCTCGACTTAGTGGATGCCGATAACCCCGACCGGGGTTTGCTCATTGTCCACAACGGAAATCAGCAGTGGTTTGTGGACCATGAACGTCAGGCTGTTCGGTGCCTGATCACCATGTATGACCCGTGGGACGAAAGATACTTTCGAGACGACCTCGATTCGAAATTCCTCCTGCTCCCGCACGGACCGATGACGAACTCCGAACGATGGAAGACCGCCCAAGAGTGGCTACGGCCCTCCGAGACCAGCGCCTTTGCGTCCGCACCTCTCGAACCTCAGCCATTCTCCGCCCTCAGCTGCGATGCCCCCAACGTCGTGATGACCGCTTTCTACCGGGAGACGGAGGATTATTCGGGCAAGTACCTGGAGAACTACGCGGGGGAGGGAATGGGATATCCGTATGTCGTTCGGCTGGTGGAGTTTGATGGTCTGGAAACCGTGGCGAATCTGACGGTCAGCGGCACGGTGGGGAAGGCGTTTAAGACCAATGCCCTGGGCGTGATTGAGGAAGAGCTTTCGACGGACGGATCGATTGGGGTGCCGATGCGGCCGTACGAGATCGCCACGGTTTATCTCGACATCGTGGAAGGTAGAAAGCAGACTCGCGATCTGGATGCCAAGCGGGAAATCTGGGCGACCGTTCATCGAGTCGAGGACTAGCCCAGTCTTCGGCACACGTACATCGCCTCAATCTCATCCATGTTCAAGGGTCGCTGAGCCCAGGAACCAGCGGTCCCGCCAAAAACGCGATCGCATCGGAATCCCGCGTCGCCCAGCATGCGGACCATTTCGGGAGCGATGAAGAGTCGTTCGCGGATCTTCATCGTCTTCACGCCTTCGGGGAGCTCCCAATCATCCATGTAGGTGGAGATCATGGTCGCCGGGTTAAAGCTGCCGCTGGTAATGTGCTCTTCCTTCATTTGGCGGATGACGGAGTAGCCGTTGAGGCACGTCAGGAGAAACGGAGCGTTCGGTTTGAGGGCGTTGGCAATGTTAAGCAGGATGGCTAGATCATGGCGTTCGGGATCGCCTTCCATACCGATGAGTCCGAATCCGCCCTCGCAGAGAGAGATGGCGGCATCGAATTGCTTGCCGAATTCGTAGGGCACGGTGGCATCAGCTTGAATCCACTCCACCTCGACTCCCGCCGCTTCCGCCTTCTTCTTGGCTTCGTTCAGCATGCCCGAGGAGAGGTCGAGACCGGTGACCTTGTAACCTCGCTTCGCAAGCTCCACCGAATGCCGACCGGTCCCGCAACCCATATCAAGAATGGAGGCGCCGGGAGAGATGGGGAAGAGGCTCAGAAAGAAGTCAATTTCCGCGACCGTATGCTCCGTAAACGGGTTCTGATCGTAGTGGGGCGCGTGGGAGTCGAAGAACTGCTGCCATTCGTTGGCCATGGCCATAGGGTACCGGCAATGTCCCTCACCAGGAGTAGTCCTGATTCATCGTGTATCCGCCATCTTTGTGCAGGTGACCGGATTCGATGGTAACTTCACCAAGATGCGGCTGAGTGTCGGATTAATGGCGATCGCGTGCCTCGCTTGCGCCTGCGGGCGACCCTCCGACTCGGCTCAGGTCATCAAGATTCGCGTTGCCAACTGGGGCGGCGCCTCGGACGAGAGCGATTTCAACAAAGTCCAGCAAAACCTCTACGCAGAGTTTGAGCGTCAAAACCCTGGCGTGAAGGTGGTCATCGAGGGAAGCCCGGACCAGTACGTGGCCAAAATGATGCTGGCCCACATCGCCAACGCCTCGCCTGACATCGTCACCCTCGACGCCTCCAGCTCTGCCCTCTTCTTGAACAGCGGGATGCTTCAGGACTTGTCTCCATTCATCGAAAAAGACCCATCGTTCAAGTTGAGCGACCGTTATCCGAACATCGTGGATATCGCTCGACGGGGCGACGAGGTCTACGCCATTCCGAACGACTTCACGCCGATGGTGATGTACTACAACAAGCGGTTGTTCGATGTAGCGGGCGTGCCCTATCCTAAGGCGGGTTGGACCTTTGACGACTTTCGAGAGACGGCCAAGAAGCTCACCATCCCGGGCAAGCAGTACGGGTTTTCCTTTACCAATTGGTTTCCCGGGTGGGTGATGTGGTTGTGGAACAACGGCGGGGACTGCTTCTCCCCCGACTTCACCCGCGCCTCGGGCTACCTGGATAGTCCCCAAAACGTGAAGACGGTGGAGTTCCTGCGGGATTTGATCAATGTCGATAAGTCCGCCCCCTCGCTGAGTCAAGCGGCGGCTAGTGGCGTCGACCTCTTTGCCAATGGACAGGCGGCGATGACAGTCAATGGTCATTGGGCGCTGGTCGGCTACTCCGTCGCGCCAAAGGACCAAAACGGCAAGCCCAAGATTGTCTTGGATGACTTAGGGGTTGTGCCCTTGCCCAGCAACACGGGCAAGTCGGTCACGGTGATGTACGAATCTGGGTACGCGATCACCAAGCGAGCCAAGCATCCCGAGGTGGCTTGGAAGTTCATCAAGTACATGACATCCGCCGAGGTGCGCAAGAAACTGATCAGCACCGGCATCGCGATCGATGCGCGCATCGACGTGAGTGAGGAGCGGGGGAAGGATCGGTTGGATGCGATGTTCCTCCCCATCATCCCCACCGCGCGACCGCCTTACGGGACGCAGGTCGAGGGGTTTGAGATGGTGGAAACGCAGGCTCAGAATGCGATGGATGCGGTGCTGAAGAATGGTCGCGACCCGAAGGCGATGCTGACCAAAGCGGCCAAACGGATTGACGAGGAATTGGCGAAGCGACAGATTCCGGGGGTGGCCAAGTGACCATCGAGCGAAAGGAAGGGCGTTTGGGTTGGCTGTTCGTCGCCCCTGCGTTTCTTCATCTTCTGGTGTTCGCCCTGATTCCCATTGGCTACGCCTTCGGGCTGAGCTTATTCAAAGTCCGGTTGATCCGGCCGGAGAAGGCGTTTGTGGGCATCGACAATTACACGTTCGCCCTCCAAGAGCCTTCGTTCTTGAACTCCCTTTGGAATTCGCTCCGGTACGCTCTTTTCAGCGTGCCGTTGGGAATCGCGGTGGCGCTTGCGGTGGCGATCTTGGTGAACCAGAAACTCCGGGGGATCACCATCTTCCGGACGATCTACTACATCCCTGCGATCACCTCGGGAATCGCGATCTCCATGCTCTGGATTTATGTATATCTTCCGGAGACAGGCATGATCAATTCCGTCTTAAATCTCTTCGGGATTTACAACAAGACGGACTTTCTGAACCAGATCGAGTGGGCGATGCCGGCGGTGGCGGTGATGTCGGTCTTTACTGGGCTTGGCCCGAGGATGGTGCTTTTCCTGGCGGGGTTGGTGGGAATCCCACAAGAACTGTACGAAGCCGGGCAACTCGACGGGGCCACCGGGTGGCGAGCGTTTTGGAAAATCACCCTGCCGATGCTGATTCCGACCACCTTCTTCGTGGTGGTGACCTCGACCATCGGCGCGCTTCAGGTCTTCACGCCCATTTACCTCATGACCAAGGGCGGACCGGAAGAATCGACCGATGTGGTGGGCTATCACATCTACACCGAGGCGTGGGTGAACTTCAACACAGGCTTGGCGTCGGCGAAGTCGTTCGTTCTGCTTGCGGCCATCATCGCCATCTCGCTGGTTCAGTTCCGCATGATGCGGGGGCAGCTGCAGGGGTATAGCGCGGCATGAAGACGGTCAAAAACATCTTGAGCTACGCCAGCATGATCGCGCTGGCGCTCTTCATGATCGCTCCCTTCATTTGGATGGTGCTGGTCTCGCTACACCCCAGCAAAACGCCGATCCCGACCCTGGACAAACTCGTGCCGCAGCAGCCTGCCTTTGACAACGTGGGCAAGGTTCTCTTCGATCCGACCTTGCCAGTGGCGCGCTTCTTCTTCAACACGGTCCTTGTGACGGTCTGCGTAGTGATCGGACAGTTGTTCGTCTCCTCGCTGGCGGCTTACGGCTTTTCTCGATTCAAGTTTAAGGGTCAAAACTTAGTCTTTAGTCTCTTTTTGGCTTCGATGATGTTTGCCGGGCCGGTTACTCAGATTCCGGTCTTCTTGATCGTGAAGAACTTTGGGTGGTTGGATACCTATGCGGCGCTGATTGTGCCTGGTTTGTCTTCAGCGTTCAACATCTTCCTCCTTCGCCAGGCGTTCTTGGCCATTCCCAAGGAGTTGGATGAGGCGGCGAAAATCGATGGCGCCGGGTTCTTTCGGATCTATTCCCGGATCCTGATGCCGTTGGTGAAGCCTGCCTTGGCTACGGCGGCGGCGTTTACGTTCTTCGGTGCATGGACGGACTTCTTCTGGCCGTTCATCTCCACGAATTCCACCGAGATGCGGACTCTAGAAGTGGGTTTGGCGATCTTCAAGAATTCCTACGGCGCCACGAACTGGCCGCTTCAGATGACGGCGGCGCTCATCGTCATGGCCCCGCTACTGGTGGTCTTCCTCTTCTGTCAGCGCTACTTTGTGAAGGGCGTGATGATGGGAAGCATCAAGTAGCGACTAGACGCCGGTCATCAACCGAATCAGCTTCTCCTCATCGGCTTCTTCGTGAGTGAGTTCGCCCACGATTTCGCCATTGCGGAAGACGAGGATACGAGTGGCCATTTTGAGCAGCTCGGGAAGTTCGGATGAGACCATGAGGACGGCCTTTCCGGCTTCGGCAATCTCGCGCAGGATGTCATGAATCTCGGTCTTCGCGCCGATGTCCACGCCTCGGGTGGGTTCATCCACCATCAGCACGTCGCAGTCGGCGGCAACCCACTTGGCGATGACGACCTTCTGCTGATTTCCGCCGGAGAGTCCGCCGGTGATGGATTCCATGCCGGGAGCGCGAACCCGGAGTCGATCGAAATACTTCTTAGCGGTCTCTCGTTCCTCGGCGCGATTCACAAACCCCAAGCGAGCCAAGCGATCCAGGATGGAGAGGGTCTCGTTCTCTCGAATCTTCATCCCGAGGATCAAGCCGTGCTTTTTGCGATCCTCCGGCACCAGCCCTACTTTTTTGCTGATGGCCTCCTGCGGGTTCTTCATCAGAAGAACCTCGCCATGCACGGTCACCTCGCCAGTAGCGGCGGGATCGAGTCCAAAGATTGCTTCGGTGACCTCCGTTCGCCCAGCGCCTACCAGTCCCGCTAAACCCAGCACTTCGCCATTACGAAGTTCAAAGCTGATGTTTTTGAACTTGCCCGGGCTGGAGAGATTTGACAACTTAAGCGCAACTTCGCCGCCCGCTCCAGATACCGGTCCTTTGTCATGGCTCAACTCACGACCGATCATCGCCGTCACTAGAGAGTCCGGGGTGAAGTCGGCGGCGGGTTTGGTCTCCACGTGCTTGCCATCGCGTAGGATGGTGATGGTGTCGCACAGACGGAAGATCTCGTTCATGCGGTGAGAGACGTAGATGCAGGTGACGCCTTCATCTTTAAGCTGGTGAATCAGATCGAAGAGTCGTTCCGATTCACTGTACGAGAGCGAGGAAGTGGGCTCGTCAAAGATCAAAACCTTGGCGCCCTTGGCCACCGCTCCCGCAATCTGAACCATCTGCTGAACCGCAACCGGGAGCGAACCAAGTCGAGCATTCGGATCGACCTTCGCACCGATGCGGTCGAGCGCCTCTTGAGCGCGTTCTACCATCCTTGGACGGTCGACAAATACCCCCCGATGGGGCGTATCGCCGAGGCATAGATTTTCGGCCACGGTCAAGTTCTCGCAGAAGAGCAGTTCTTGGTGAACCATTCCTACTCCAGCGGAGACCGCATCCCCCGGATCGTTAAATTTGACCTCTCGACCTTCTAGAACGATCTGTCCATGATCTGGATGGATCAATCCACAAATCACCTTTCCCAGGGTGCTCTTACCCGCTCCGTTCTCGCCCATCAAGGCGTGAACTGAGCCCTGCCCGATGTTCACGCTTACGTTGTCCAGCGCGGTCACGCCAGGATAGTGCTTGGAGATGCCTTTGAGTTCGAGAATGGTCGTCATGAATCTTCTTTGCCTTAATTCGCCTTCGTCAACGCCGCTTCCCGAGACGCTGCCGCCAACCGCTTGGCCGAAAGCCGCGCGGAGGTCTGGTCCAGAACCACAGCAACCACCACGGCGGTGCCAATGATGATCGATTCGTAGTTTTGGTCGAAATGCAGGGTGCGGATGGACTGCTTAATAAGAACGACCAGGATGGCTCCCAGCATGGCTCCTAACGCAGTTCCTTTTCCACCGATTAAGGATGCACCGCCAACAACTGCAGATGCAATAACATAGAGTTCATAACCTTGCGCATCCGCACAAGAAGCTGCTCCGTAGTAGGAAGCACCGGCAAACGCGGCGACTCCTGCAAGCAAGCCGGACAGGGCAAACACTCCAATCTGAATCTTTCCGATGCGCAGCCCCGCGTAGCGACTGGCTTCCACGTTTCCGCCAAGCGCATAGATATTTCGTCCGGCTACCGTCTTATTCAAATAGATCGATCCCAGAATCGTAATGACGATCATCAGGATGGTGGGAACGGGGAAGAGGCCCTTCTCCAGTCCAAAGGTCGCCTTGAAAACCCCGGTAAGCCCCTCTGGCACATTGATGCTCAGCCCTTTACTGGAGACGAAAGCGATACCGCGGAATACCCACATGGTGCCGAGCGTGATGATGAAGGGATGGACCTTGAGGCGCGCGACCAGAAAACCGTTAAAGAGACCGCAGAGCAGCCCAATTCCCAGACAAACCCCAGCGCTAACCAAGAACGGGACCAGAGAGGGGTGTGACGTCTGAAGCGCGGGCTGTGACTTCACGAAAAGCGCCGTCATCACCCCGCAGAGAGCATAAATCGAACCGACGGAAAGGTCGATGCCGCCGGTGATAATCACCATCGTAACCCCTACCGCCATGATCGCGAAAAAGCTGGAGTCTGACGCGGTCTGGAACAGCGTGTTGGGGTTCAAAAAGATGTTGACTGCCTTCCCCGTCACCCGGTCGGTATAGGTTCCAGCAAACATCGTGAGCACAATGCCGAGAGCAAGGATAACGAGAACCAAACCGGCCTGTTGACCGTTAAGGAGCGCAAGGATGCGGCGCCTGAGCATGACGGGCGTATCTTACCGCCGTAAGGAAGCCAAAACAAAAAACGCGGTCCCCTGCGCCAGGGGACCGCGTTTGTCCAAGGTTTAGGCGGCCAGACGAATAGAGCGTCCTGTTTCTTTTGTAAACGAATCGAAGAACACGTGCCTTCGGGCTTCCTCTACGGTGGTCAGACCTTCCAAAACAAGCCTCATCGCCGCATCTTGCATCGGGCTATATCCGGTGGCTGCCGCCAGTTCCCGGACGTGGTCCATCGAATCCTGTCGGGCGATGGAGTTCGCCACTTCAGAGGTTACGGGCAAGATCTCGTGAACGGCCGTACGGCCCCGGTATCCAGAATTGTCGCAAGCCGGGCAACCTACGGGCTGGTAGGTCTCGTAAGCACCGGATGCGCCGGGATGAAGTCGAGGAAGATACTTCGCCAGTGCTTCCATCTCAGATTCGGTTGCCGCCTTCTTGGCTTTGCAGTCCGGACAGAGCGTGCGAAGCAGCCGTTGAGACATAACGCCAATCACCGAGGTGCTCAACAGGAACGGGTCGATCCCCATGTCCAGCAATCGGGGCACCGCAGAAGGTGCGTCGTTACAGTGCAGGGTGCTCAAAACCAGGTGACCGGTCATCGAAGCGCGGATGGCCGTCTGAGCGGTCTCTCCATCGCGAATTTCACCGACTAGGATCACGTCCGGGTCTTGGCGGAGAATGGCGCGGAGCTGAGCGGCAAACGTTAAACCGACCTTCTCGTACACCTGAGATTGATTGATGCCATCGATCTCGTACTCGACAGGATCTTCGCAGGTCATGATGTTGCTTCGTTCGGTCAGTAGCTCGGCCAGGGCGGCATACAGAGTCGTGGTCTTGCCGCTGCCCGTGGGACCCGTCACCAGAAGCATTCCATAAGGCTTTGCGATCAGATTGCGGAAGATCGCAAGATTATCGTCGGAAAAGCCCAGTTCGGTGAGTTTCTTGAGCGAAATGCTCTTGTCCAAAACACGGAGAACCACGCGCTGGCCATGGTGGTTTGGCAAAACCGACATTCGCAGGTCGATTTCGCGGCCGTCGATGGCTACCGAGAAGCGACCGTCCTGCGGAATCCGGAATTCTACGATGTCCAACTCCGCCATGATCTTCAAGCGGGTGGTAAGCATGGGCAGAATCGCCATCGGCACTTCGCGAACCCTTCTCATTTCGCCGTCCACTCGGTAGCGAACGTCGACGCGCTTGCCGCGAGGCTCGATGTGGATGTCGCTGGCGCCCAATCGGATGGCGTCGGAAATGATTTGGTTGACCAAGCTGACGACCGGCTTGCTGTCGGCGTCCTTGATGTCCATGACGCCCTTCTTGCCCGTGGACTCGCTGGGGTTGAAATCGTTGATTGCCTGCATGACCAGGCTGTCCACGTTGGTAGAAGGCTGACCGCGGAAATTGCCGTAGGTCTCTTCGATGGCCTTCATCAGTCGGTCCGAATCTACCAAAACGGGCTCTATGCGCATCGCTGTCATGTTGTGGACCAGGTCAATGGCGTCCACGTCCAACGGATTGCGCATCGCTAGGACCAGCAGGTCTCCCTTGATGTCAACCGGCAGAACCTGATAAGTGCGAGCGATATTGTGCGGCAATCGAGCGACTGCCGTTGGCTTGGGGCGTTGCTCGTCAAGTCGCCAAGGGGAGACTCCCATTTGTGCCGCCAAGGCGTTGAGTAGTTGATCTTCGGTGATGAAGCCCAAAGACACCAGGATGCTGCCAAGAGGAGCGGGAGAATCGCGCTGAATCTCCAATCCCTGGTCCAGTTGCTTCTGATTCAGAAGCTTGAGCGACAGGAGAAGTTCGCCGAGACGCAATCGATGAGAAGCCATACCAGGGTAGTTATCGGCAACTAAAACCTGGTTGCTACACGGGCTTTTTGCACTTATTTTTCGTACAGTCACCCCAGAATCGGCGTCTAACCAACGGTGAGCATGGTTACGAGCGCTCTGGTGTTGAGCCTTCTGGTCCAATCGCAAAAAGCTCTGAAAGAGGTGGATGCGACGGCGTTGGACGTGTTCGGTGGTCGAATCTATGTCGGAACCACGACTGGCAGTGTGATTCAATTCGATGCCCGCACCGCCGCCTATCAAGAACAGTTCGAGTCGACTCGAAAGGAGACAGTGGGATTGGTGGCCGTTTCCTCATACGGGGTGGCTTGGATCGTAGGCCCTGGATCGACGTCCATCCGTAGCCGCGTTGGAGAAACGGGAAAGGTCTCGGAGCAGGCCCTCATCGTGAGAACGCCTGAGAACGGAACGATTACGATCGACCTGCGACCCGCAGGTGTGAACGCTCCGGTCCAGAAGTTGGCTTGGCTGGGTCCTCGAGTGGTGCTCATGCAGGACTTCGGGGCCGCATTCTATAACGCCCGGACGAACGCGGTAGAGCTTCCCCAGTCGTTCCTTCCCTCGGCCCTGGCCCGGGAAGTGATCCAGTCCCGGGTGGAAGTTAGCGATCCGTATCTTCTGACTGTCAAACCGGTTGCGCTCAGACGCGATCCTCGGGCCACCGGACTGCCTTACGTCAGCATGTTTACGGCTTACAAATTCGAAAACAATCGATGGAGCCGCCGTGCCGGCTTCGCCTCCAACGCCTTCGATGTTCAGCCGATTGGCGAGCTAAACGTGGCCGCCGACGGCAAGATTCCTTCAAACGCTCAGTTCAAGTCGATCAGCGACACCTTCGGATTCGATGCCTCCGGGGTGGCGGCTATCGAAGGAGAGTCACTTTTGGACGCTCCTCTTTTTGCCGAAAACTGGGAGACCTCGCGCAAACCTCTACCCATATGGCTGACGGAAGAAGGACGCCCCGACCCGCTTTGGCTCCAAACCGAAGGAGACGACGTCTGGTGGTGGACCGGAAACGTCTTGGTAAAACAAAGCCGTTCCACCGGCTTGGCCCAGGCCTTTCTGCCGTGGAACGAGCCCACCGCAATACCCCGTGCGTTTCTCGCCGACGCCACCGGCGTCTGGGTCGCCACGAATAAGGGCGTGCGGAGAGTCGATCTGGGCCAGCCAGAAGTGGACAATGGCTATGGTGGCTTTGTTCGCGTGCCGCTAGGGCCGGCGAGCGAACGCACCGACGACAAATTTGCCGAGGGCATCCTGCGAGAACTGTACCGATGGCGCTTTGCCACGCCCGATCTGGCCGGAGACGATGGTTCAAGAATGGTGAGTGAGGTCTTGAAAGCGAACGGCGTGCTTGTACCGGCAGATCGTGCCGCCATCGCCGCGTCTCCTTTGGCTATTGGGGTGCGAGACGAGTTGAGACCGGGGGACGTACTCATTTCCTCGAAGGGTCTCGCCGTCTACATCGGGAACGGCAGGACCGTGGAATTGAAAGATGGCTTGGTAAAAAATGGCGACATCTGGTCCAAGCCTTCTTGCACGGTTCGACGATTCCAGAAGACGCGACCGTCGAGAGCAAACTCCCAAGGCGGCATGGTAGCCTTTGGCCTACGAAACTTCTGAATCGCGAAGGTTAACAAAACTCCTCAAAAAGGCGGTTCGTCGAAAGATACATGATCTCATTCCTCCTCGCATGCGCCATTGGGATGCAAAAATCCCAGGCGACCGCCCCGCCGCTTTCTCCAGGAGAAATCGCTGAGAAACTCAAGCCGATTCCGGTTTTCATTCCGGTAGGGGAAGATAATGCGCCCGTGACCGCCGCCCAAAAGGGTCAGCAAACCATTGGTGTCTTCTTTGGGAAGGAAGAATGCGAGAAGTTTGTTGCCGGTCTGAAAAAGCAACCTGGAATGGACAAAGTTCACGTCTTCGCGGGAAGCTTTGGTTCTCTTGCTACCCCCAAGGGAACCACCACTGCGTTGATCCCGGTTGAAGCGGAGAAGATAAAGGCCCTGGAAATTCTCAAGCAGGACAAAGCCGATGCGAAAGAATTTCCAGGGGTGCCGCTCTTCTTTGTCGTGGGAAAGGATGGCAATTTTCTGACGGTGACTCAGAAAGACTCCACGCTTATTCCCCTAATGTTCTCCTGGCAGGAAGCGGAGGATATGCGAAAGCGGGCCATGGGCAACGTGCGTGATGGGTCCACCTTCACCGTCAAAGTGACGGCGCTCGAACAGATTATCAAGGCAATGCAGGTTCAGCCGGCCGCCAATACCCGTAATTTGGTGTTTGTTCCGAACCGTAAGTCCATTGAGGACTACAACAAATTAGCCAAGCCCCCTGGCGGATAAGCGGTCCTAATGCAATCCGCGAAAAAGTGTAAACTACTGCGGTTGAGATAAGGCTCATGGGCCGAAACGGCCGGCGGATCCTCGACTCTAGGATGCGCCGGCCTTCTTATGTCTGGCGCGTGAGGAGACAAGTTCATGCCAACACTCGTGATTGTGGGCGCCCAATGGGGCGATGAAGCCAAAGGAAAATTGGTCGACGTTTTAGGTGGAGAAGCCGAACTCGTCGTCCGCTACTCCGGCGGCAATAACGCGGGACATACCGTCATCACCGGAGGACAGGAGTTCAAGTTCCACCTCATTCCCGCCGGTATCCTTCACCGCGATACCACTGCCATTGTGGGGAGCGGAATGGTGGTCTGTCCGAAGGGTCTGCTCGAAGAACTCGACCGAACCCTTGCTCAGAAGAGCGAACTCGGGACGCTCATCATCTCCAGCGCTGCCCACGTGGTGTTCCCTTATCACAGAATGCTGGACTCTCTTGAAGAGGAAGCGCGCGGCAACAACCGAATTGGAACGACCTCCCGAGGTATCGGTCCCGCTTACCAAGACAAAGTGGCGCGAATCGGCATCCGAATGGGCGAGTTCGTCGACCCCAACGTCTTCCCGGCGCGCTTCGCCGAAGTCGTGAAGGTCAAGAATCAGCTTCTGGCGATGTTTGGCAAGGATCCACTTGATCTCGACGCCTTGCTTGAGGAGTACACCGCCTACGCCGAGCGACTTCGCCCCTACGTTAAGGACACCGACCCGATCGTCCAGGACGCGGTCTATGGAGGCAAGCGCGTACTTTTCGAAGGGGCGCAGGGCACGTTCTTGGATCTCGATAGCGGCACCTATCCCTATGTCACGTCGTCTCATCCCACCACGGGTGGCGCATGTCTGGGCACCGGCATCGGCCCCCGAATGATCGACTCGGCGTTGGGCGTCTGCAAGGCGTACACGACACGAGTGGGCGCCGGTCCGTTCCCGACGGAACTCTTGGACGACGTGGGCGAGTGGATTCGTCAGCACGGCAAGGAGTACGGCACCACCACGGGACGCGGGCGACGCTGCGGATGGTTGGACTTGGTCATGCTTCGGCACTCCTGCCGACTGAACTCGCTGAGTGGATTGGTCGTGACCCGACTGGACATCTTGAGTGGTTTCGAGACGGTCAAGGTCGCGACCGGGTACAAGCTGGATGGCGAAGAGATTAATTACGTCCCGACCAATACATTCGACTTCGAGCGCGTTGAGCCGATCTACACCGAACTCAAGGGTTGGAGCGGCGACCTGCGCAAGTGCCGAAAGCTGGAAGATCTTCCTGTCGAGACCCGAGCCTATCTGGACTTTATGGAGGAATACACCCAGACGCCTCCCGCGATCCTGAGCGTTGGTCCGGATCGAGACGAGACGATTGTTCTTCGACCCGACCTCATCTGGGGCGCCTAGCCCCACAAAAAGGCTACTCGGTTCTCAAGCTACAAGCTTTGGGCAATCGAGTAGCCTTTGCGACCAAAAGACCCAACAATTCCGCAAAATCGTCGTCTAGACGTCCCTGTGAGCGGTAACGTTGTGAGCACCATGCCACCGAAGGTTTTTCGGGTTCCATTGTCATGCCTTGCGGTCTTGGGCGCTAGCGTCCTTGCTGGCTCTGCGATGGCGCAGGACACCCTTACACTCGACGACGCCTTGCGACTCGCGCGGGAGAACAATGGTTCGATCAAAGCCGCCTACTACGATCTGGATGCGGCGAAGGCGCGCACCAAACAATCGATAGGCGCCTTTTTCCCGACGGTTACTCCTCGCTTGGAGTGGAACAATACGCGAAACGTAACCGACAATTCGTTGGGAGATTCCATCTTCAAAGATGACGGAACCACGACGGGATTCAATGCGAGTTGGAAGATCTTCGACTTGGGTCTGCGCCAGTACAGCCTCTTGGGAAGCCGACGCAGCGAGGATGCGACGCGATACGACGCGCTGCAAACGTTAAGAAACATCCTCTACACCGTCCATCAGCAGTTCTACGACGCCCTGCGGTCCGAAGAGCTTCTCCGCGTTTCAGAGAAGCAAGTGGAGCGGTCCCAAAAAATTCTCGAGCAGACCGAGTTCGGCGCCAGCGATGAGATCGGCGCCTTCCCTAAGAAAGACATCCTCCAGGCCAAGGCGGACCTTCTCAACGCCAAAGTGGAGTACCTCAAGTCAAAGAATCTCGTCGCCACTTCGGAAGCGAGCCTGAAATCGACTATCGGTTGGCCAAACACCAAAGAACTTCCCCAACTCGTCAAAATCGATGCCCCGACCGATTTCCCGATGCCGCCCCCTCGTGACCAGGTGGTTGAAGAAGGGCTTCGAGATCGCGCAGACCTGCAGGCCCAGCGCAAACGAGTCGACGCTCAAGTCTTTTCTGTCAAGCGTGCCGACCGAGAGGCTGGCGTCTCCCTCGACGTCGATATCAACTACTCGCGAGATTTCAGCCCGAATCATAACGAAAATCGCAACCTCGCTCTCCTCGTCACCTATCCGCTCTTTGATGGTGGCCAACTGCGAGAGGCCGCGCGCGCTCAGAAGTTCTCCTTAGAGGCTGCCCGAAAGGATCTGCTTCAGGCCGAGCGTCAGGCGACCGCCGAGATTGAGTCCGCATACGCTGAATTCGTCCAAAACGCAGAGCGAGTTGCCGCGGCAAAGTTAGCTTTGGAAGCCGCTCAACTGAACTATGAGGCCGCAACGGAGTCTCAGAAAGAAGGCATAAACGATCTGATCGCGGTGCTCACCGCCCAGGTAAGTTTAGTAACCGCCGAGTCCAATTACATCGAGGCCACGTTTGACTACTACGTCTCCGATGTAAATCTCCGGCTGGTGACTGGTAAACCGATGCCGGGCGAAGCGAATCGATGAAGAGCAAGTTAATTTGGATTGTCGGCCTCCTTTTGGTGGCCGCCCTTGGTTATTGGTGGGTCAATCGTGGCAAAGACGATGGCGGCGATATCGAGTATCGATACGCCAAGGTCGAACGCGGCGAGATCGTTCGCTCGATCTCGGCGACCGGTCAGTTGGTAGCCAGCACCACGGTCGATATTAAGTCGAAAGCAGGCGGCAAAGTCGTTCGATTGGCGGTCGACGAGGGAACCTTCGTCAAGAAAGGCGACCTGATCGCCGAGATCGATCCCTCCGACACTCAGGCTACCTACGACCAAGCCTCCGCCGACCTTACTTCTGCACAGGCCAGAGCCTCCCAAGCCGAAGCGAACTACGAACTCCAAGTCGCCAACAGTCAGACCTCAATTGCCGATGCGAAAGCGGCCCTGGAGACGGCACGGGTAAGGCTGGCCAAGGCGAAATTGGAAGCCCAGCGTCAACCAGCGCTCACCCAAGCCGCGATCAAAACCGCCCAGGCGGGATACGATTCTGCCGTCGAGGCGAAGCGAAAACTAGAAGTCGTCACCATCCCTCAGCGCCGCCGAGACGCCCAGGGCACCTTTGATCGGACGAAGGCTGACCTTGATGTTGCGCAGGCCGAATACGACCGCCAAAAACGACTTCTGGATAAAGGCTTCACTACCAAAGCCACTCTGGAAAAGGCCGTGGCGACGCTCCAAAGCGCGCGCTCCGCGTTTGACCTCGCCCAGCAAGAGCTCAGCACGCTCGACAAGGACATCAAGGTCGAGCAGGCAACGGCGGTCGCCGATGTCTCCAGAGCCAAGGCTGCGCTGGATCAAGCCAAAGCAAATGCCTCTGAAATCGATCTTTCAAAAAAGAGCGTGGTGGAAGCTGAGAAGGCCGTCAAGAGCGCCGAGATCAGTCTTCAAAAAGCGCAAGACGATGCGATTACCAATCGAATTCGAAACGACGAAGTTAAGGCGGCGAAGGCTTCAACCGTGCGCAGCCGAGTCTCGGTCGAGAACGCAAAGGTTCAACTCGATAGCACCACCGTTCTCGCTCCCCGAGACGGCGTGGTGACCACGAAGTATCTGGAAGAGGGCACCATCATCCCGCCTGGCACCAGCACCTTCGCCCAGGGCACCAGCATCGTCCAGTTGAGCGACGTCACCACCATGTACGTGGAGTGTGCCGTGGTCGAGGCTGACATTTCGCAGGTCAAGGTTGGACAGCAGGTTCGAATCGTGACCGAGGCGTTCCGCGCCTCGCCCGCCAAAGGCATCGTCACCCGCGTCAACCCCGCGGCCACCACGGAGAACAACATCACCGCCGTGAAGGTGCGCATCAAAGTGGTCGATCAAGGCAAAGATCGACTCCTCCCCGGCATGACCGCCACCTGCGAATTTATCACCCTGAGCAAGCCCAATGTCCTCGTCGTCCCCTCGCAAGCGGTAGAGCGAGATGGTGGCAAGAACTACGTCCAAATCAAATCCACCGATCCAAAGAAGCCTAGGCGAGTTGAGGTCAAAGTAGGCGAGACCGGTAACGAAGGCACCGAGATTGTGGACGGCCTCAAGGAAGGCGACGAAGTCGTAACCGCCACCATCGACCTCGCCCAACTCCGCGAAACCCAGCAAAAGATGGAAGCAGCCGCTGAAGGGGGAGGACTCGCCGGAGGCCAAGGCCCAAGAAACCGAAGCAGCAGTAGCCGAACGACGACGACGCGGTCGAGGTAACAGGTAGTAGGTGTTAGGTATTAGGATGGTGCATGCAGATGAGTCGGGCAATGGAGACAACAGAGGTTTATCGACGAGCCTCAGATCTCGCGGACTTAATCGCTCCGGGTCAAAACTTGGGACGGGTTTTGTCAACGCACGATTGGAGAGCAGCTTTGTCGGTCAGTCGATAGCGTCGCGGCAAATCTTGTAGAGGGTGACGGGAGGACGGGCAAGGAGCCAACTCGGTTCTTTGTCTATTCGAGGGCCTCGGCAAGAGAGGCTAGACATTGGCTTCATCGAGCCGTGCAGAGACAAGTTATCGACGAAGCAATCGGAAAAGGATGGATAGAGGAGTTGACTGAAATCGTAAAGATGATTAATGCCATCATTCGCCACCGAAGTTCGTCGGACAATGTTGTCAGAGATCCAGTCTCGACCTATAGTCCGGTCCAAGATCCATTCGTAGAACACCTAACACCTAACACCTAACACCTAACACCTAACACCTAACACCTAACACCTAACACCTAACACCTAACACCTAACACCTAACACCTAACACCTAACACCTAACACCTAACACCTAACACCATGACCCTCGGCGACTCTTTCCAATCTGCGCTTCGTGCCATTGCCGCAAACAAACTGCGCTCTGCGCTAACGATGCTGGGCGTCGTGATCGGCGTAGGCTCGGTGATCGCGATGATCGGGATTGGCGAGGGGACGAAGCGGCAGTCGCTGGACAACATCGCCAAGATGGGATCGAACATGCTGACCGTCATGCCGGACTGGCGGCGCGGTGGGCAGAGTCAGGGAGGGAACTCCGTGGCGACATTGCAGGACGAGGACGTTCGTGATCTGAAGAATCAGGTTCCCCTCATCAAAGAAATCTCGGGTGTCGTGGGCGGAAACAAGCCGGTCATCTTTGGAAACAAGAGCACCCAAACCAGCATAACGGGCGGGGTTCCCGAGATTGCCATCATCCGCAATGCCACCAAGATGTATCAAGGCAAGTGGTTCACGGCCGAAGACAATGAACTTCAGCGCCAAAAGGCGGTGCTGGGCTATCAGGTCTATGACCAACTCTTCGAGGGCGAGAATGCGGTCGGAGCGATCATTCGCATCGGCAGCCAAAACTACGAAGTCACCGGCGTGGTGGAATACAAGGGCGGATCGGGATGGCGCAACCCGGACGATCAGATTTACGTTCCGCTGGAAACGGCAAAGCGAAAGCTCCTCGGCAAGACCAAGCTGGACCAGATCAATATCATGGCTTCCAATACGGACCTGATGCCGATCACCCAGACCCAGGTGGAAGAGGTCCTGAACAAGAAGCGTCGCAATGCCGCAGGAGACAGCTTGTTCCGAGTCTTCAATCAAGGCGAAATGATTGAGCAGATCCAGGAGCAGACGGCGCTGCTAGGCACCCTTCTGGCAGGCATCGCCTCGGTTTCGCTCTTGGTCGGCGGCATCGGAATTATGAATATCATGCTCGTCTCCGTGACGGAGCGCACCCGGGAGATCGGGTTGCGCAAAGCGATTGGCGCGAAGCGAGAGGGCATCCTCACGCAGTTCCTCTTGGAAAGCGTGGTGATGTGCATGTGCGGTGGAGCGCTCGGCATCCTGCTCGGCGCAGGCAGTGTGGTCTTTGTGGCCAAGCTTTTTAAAGTGCCACCGGTTATTAATAGCGCGGCCATCATTACCGCGTTCTTCTTCTCGGCGGCGGTGGGCGTTTTCTTCGGCCTCTATCCCGCTCTTCGAGCCAGCCGACTTGAACCGATTCAGGCCCTGAGGTACGAATAGCCCTAGGCCTCCAGATTCCATAAGGTAGCGTAACCGCAAGACATGAGTAGACCGATCATCGAGACAAAGGGGTTAGGGAAGGACTACACCATGGGTGACGTAGTGGTTCACGCCCTGCGAGACGCCAGCGTGACCATCAATGAAGGCGAGTTTGTCGCCATCATGGGGCCCTCGGGTTCCGGCAAGTCCACATTCATGAACTTGGTGGGATGTTTGGACCGACCAAGCTACGGGGAGTACTTCTTGAATGGCGAGAATGTCGCCGACATGAATGACAACCAATTGGCGGATATTCGCAACCGTCTGATCGGCTTCGTGTTCCAAAACTTTAATCTCTTGCCGAGAACCAGCGCACTGAAAAACGTTGAACTCCCCCTTATGTATGCCGGCGTCAAACAACGCGGCGACCGCGCCCAGCAGGCGTTGGCAACGGTAGGACTGGGACAACGCACCCACCATAAACCAAGTGAGCTTTCGGGCGGTCAGCAGCAACGGGTTGCCATCGCGCGAGCCATCGTGAACGATCCCGTTATCATTTTCGGCGATGAGCCCACTGGTAATCTCGATACGCGCACGTCGGTGGAGATCATGGCTCTCTTCCAAGATCTCAACGATCAAGGCAAAACGGTCGTCATCGTCACCCACGAACAAGACATCGCCGAGCACTGCAAACGCATCATCCGCTTCCGAGACGGTCGCGTGGTCAACGATGAACTGGTGACAAAACGCCGAGACGCGCGGGAAGAACTGGCCGCCATGCCTCCTCCAGAAGACTAAACTGAACGAATGCTCAGCCTCACCGCATGTTTTGCGGCCCTAGCCCTTGCGTCCTCCCCCACATTCCGGGTCAACTCGCCCGGTATGGCTAACGATATTGTTGGACGCTGGGATGTCGTCGTCCACGGCAAGGGTGGGACCTTTCCCACTTGGTTCCAAATCAACGACGATAACACCGGGAGCTTTGTAGGACAGGTCGGCAGCGCCCGGCCGATTCGCGAGATCAAGGTCGAGGGTGATAACTTGGTCTTCATCCTTCCTCCGCAGTATGAAGGCCGCAAGGATGACATGCGGTTTGAGGGCAAGCTGGACGGAGGCGCGCTCAAGGGAACGACTACCGATAAAGAAGGGGAAACCATTTCCTGGGAAGCAAAGAAAGCCCCGGCGCTTCCTCACCGCGAAGTGAAGTGGGGAACCCCCGTCGAACTAATCGGCGCGGACCTTTCCAATTGGACCCCGCGCTCCCCGAACTGGGAATCTCATTGGTCCATCGAAGATGGCCAACTTGTGAACGCCAAGGCGGGAAGCGATCTGGTCACCAAGCAGAAATTCTCTGACTTCAAACTGGTCTGCGAGTACAAGTATCCGGAGAAGAGCAACAGCGGCATCTACCTCCGCGGTCGCTACGAGATTCAAATCTTGGACGATTACGGCCAGGAGTCCACGGTGGGCACCAGCGCCGCCGTCTATGGGTTCATCCGACCTACCGAGAACGCGGTCAAACCCCACGGAGAGTGGAACACCTGCGAGATCGAACTCATCGGTCGCTGGATCACCATCGTTCTCAACGGCAAGAAGGTTGTTGACCACCAAGAGATTCCCGGGATTACCGGTGGCGCATTGGATTGCAACGAGGGCGAACCTGGTCCGCTCTTCCTGCAAGGCGACCACGGCCCCGTCACCTTCCGCAAGGTGACCCTTACTCCGGCGGAGTAATTAGGGTTTCGAAAAGGAAACGAGAAGTTCGGTCGTTCCCGTCTTCTCGTTCACCTTCTTGACCAATCCAACTCCAGGTGCGTACCAGCTTTCGACGACTGTCCCGTCGATGTTGAGGCTTTGAATACGCAGGCAACCATCGAAAACCCCGGCCGGAGTGGAAACGGACTCCACGGCGATTCCCTTATACGCCCACTTGTCCGTGCCCACGCTTTCTCCCACCCAGGGAACATCGCGTCGATGTTCCAAGCGCTGTTTCGAGAGGTCGGTCGATTCCGTCGCCAAAGCCGGTCCCCTTCCGAGATCGCTTGATAGAAGACTTCTTGCCCTCCTACGGAGAGGGACATGCGAGCGATGTTGGTCAGGCCGACTTTTGAAACGCCAACAGCCGATACGGTGTAGCCGGTCTCAAGCCCGTCCTTTGTCTTGGCCTGGTACTGCCACTTGAACCCGACACCGATGGGCATCCAAATCGGCGGTAGGGGGGCCAGGGTCGGGATCTTTCCAAAAACGTTCTCAATCGTCAAGTCCGGCGCCTTGATGTCATAGGGTTTAAGCCCGGCGTCCAAGAGCCTCTTCGCGAGTGCGTCCACCGCCGAGATACGCTCGTGAATATAGGGATGACTCCTTTCAAGGTAAGGAGTTGGGTTAGGAGGTCGAGTTAGTTCGTATTCTTGCAGGCATCGGAGTCCTAACGTGACTTTCTTAGGGTCGAAGCCAGCCCTCAGGTAGAGCTCGGTGGCGAATGCGTCGGCTTCGTCCTCAAATTCTCGCGAAGTGCTAAGCGCCGACATCCCGTGGGTATATTCGTCGATCCTCTTGCTCTTCGCAAGCATTGCGACGATGACGCGTTTGAACAAATCGGATTGCTGACGTCTGAGCTGGCGCGCCATGTGCCTTCTGACCGCATGACCAAGCTCGTGGGCAAAGACAAAGGCCAGCGCGTTGTCGTCCGGCATGTACGTCAGCAATCCCTCTTCCACAAACATATACCCGCCCGCCGTAGCGCTCGCATTGACGGAGTTTGAGGCGATGAGATTAATCTGAAAGGTGTAGAGGTGGTTGTCCGGGAGGGCCGATAGTATCTGCGAAAAGACGCGATCTGTCCGCCGTAAATTGGTTGGGTTATGGCTGAGAATTTCTCGCCTAAGGATCTCATCGTAGATTGCCCGACCAAATTCCACTTCCCATTGCGTATCCGTCCGCGTGAGCTCGGTGCGAATGGCGGATACGCTCGGGCTTTGTACCGCATGGCCCGTCGAAAGTGGGACGGTCAGAAGGAGGAAGGCGAAGACAAAGCTACGCATCATTTCACTGATCTCACGACTCCATAGTGCTTTTCGAAAGCCGCCATTTGTTCAACGGAACCTGAGACGTCTCCTTCTTCCGCTAAGAGCTTGGAAAGGGCTAAACTTGCCCGAGGATGCCAGGGATTTTGTTCCACGACGGCCCTCAGCAGTTCTTTCGCCTTCTCAGGATCTTCGGCGCGTTGCGCCGCCAACGCGGATAGGAAGGTCGCCTCTAGGTAGTCGGGTTTGACCTTGAGAAGGTCCTCAAGGCACTTTCCGGCCAACTGGGTCTGACCGAGATCGAACAATGCTGTGGCTTGGTTAAAGAGCGCCAGATGGTCATCTGGATGCGCCCGCAGACGTTTCATGCTGTCTAAAAGCTGAAAGCTGGCGTTCGCCTGGGGGTAGGCGAAGCCAGAGATCGCGACTTCACTTTTGGTCGTGTATCCAAATTTGTACTCAAACACGCCCCGGTCCACCTTGGCTCCTACTCGTCCAAGTACCAGCGCCTCCCGGAGTGCTTCGATCGAACGATCTCGAGTGGCTTCCCATCCGGCGTCTCCCTGCCGCTTTTGTTGTTCGGCCAAGGCGTATCCTAGGACGGCATATTGATTCCATGCAAAGAAGTCTTTGGACTTCTGCTTCCCCTTTTCAAGATTTAGGGCCTTCTCTGCGTCCTTCACGGCTTGATCGAGGTCTTTAGAGTCCTCGGGCATTCGATTGAGTTGCAGGGCCGCCCAGATGAGGTCTCGTTTAACCCCAGGTTCATCGGGATTAAGTTCAAGAGATTCGTTGAGTTTGGCTATGCCCTCTTCAAAACGTCCCAAATCCAGGAGAGCCCGACCGTAGTTACAGAGTGCTTCTGCAGAATTGGGCTTGGCGGCGTGCGCTTTTTCGACCTCCGCCAGCCGCAATGCGCCCCGAAACTCAATGACGGCCGGATAAATTCCGCTATAGGGCCAATTCAGAAGCGACTTGCTGATCTTTTGCGCCTCTTCCAACTTGTCCAACTTGACCAGGCTCAATCCCCCATAGCCAATCGCCGTCGCATCCACCTCCTTCTGCCAGTCTTTGGGGTTCTTCTTGATGGTCGTACTCAACTCGGCGATGACTTTTTCGTATTGTCGATTTCGGTAGTAGGCTTCAACCAGATGAGGCCGGTAATAACTGGGTTCGAACAGCTTATTGTCTCTCACTTTCTCCCACCCGTTGACCGCTTCTGAAAAAGCTGAGAGTTCTTCGGCCATTCGAGCGGCCACCAGCCAATCGTAAGGTTGTTGACCGGCTTCGGCAACCTTGAAGAACTGCTGCATCCCTCGGCGATTCTCGCCTTGGTTCCAGGCGTCGAGCGCTTCGACGCGTTGGGAAACGATCGGGTCTTGAGTCGGTGCGTCGGAAATCTGGATGAGCGCGGAGGCTACGTACTGACGGCTATCGTAGTCAAGATTGCTCTTAGTGATGACGAAATACACGGGAGCCGCCTTTAGCTTTTCCTTTCCCGTGACCGTGTAGTCCAGTTCAAACGTGCGTTCGGTTTGGCTCGTTTGCTCCTTGGCGTAACGGAGCTTTTTGGTTCCCTTCCAGAGCGGGGAGACGGCAACAATCTCGATGGCTTTTCCCGGGTCTTTTCCATACGCTCGGGCAAGTGCGGTCAACTGAATCTGGTCGCCTTTCTTGGCAACCGAGGGCTTCGCCCATGCATCGACGATTCGAACCGCAGCCCACCCGATGGCCGAGACTGACTCTCCATGTACCTTGTCCGGAACAAGGAGGATGGGCTCCATGTCGATCCGAAAGGCTTTGGCGTTTTGGGTCCGCGCAACGGCCATGCCCTCAAAAGGCTTGTAACCGTCGGCGTGAACTTTGAGATTCACGCGGGAGACGTCAATTCGTTTGGTGGTATTTGTCGCACCGCCGAAGAGCATTCCCATCGGGGAGGAGAGTAGGGCTCTACCGATGTCAAAGTTATTGGAGATTCGGCCTAAGACACATTGGACTTTGTATTCCCCCAAAAGGTCGGAGTCATCGACTGACCGCCCCTTCTCTTGAAAGCCATCGTCCAATTGAACCGAAATCTTAGCTTTTTCGATAGGAGCGCCGGTCACTGCGTCGTAGACGTGCCCGTACACGTTCCCCCAACTCGTGGGCTCAACCCGGGTGTCCTTCTTGTCAAGCTTATCGCTCTTATCGTTCTGGGCCCATGTTACCGGTGAGCCAACAACAAAGCTCGCGACGATAAACGCCGCGAGCGCACAAGTACTTGCAGGACGTGCATAGCCTCTCATCGGAGAGAAAGCATAGCCCAAATATCATCATGTGTCTACTAAATATGAGTTACTAAATACTAGTTTCTCGCGTAAATCGGTAGAGCAAACCGGGCGGGATTACCCGCTCGTCACACCTTCTTTCGCTTAAATGTCCCCTCTCCAGCCTTTTGCCAAGTGTCGCCCATCTTGAACTCAAGAACGAAGAGAACTTCGTCGTTGCTTTTCTTGGTCATGGTAGATCGACTGGTCATTGGCCCTTCGGGCATTCCCATATCCCAGGGATCGCTCACAAATGTCATCTTGTCCTTTTCCAGCGTCCCCCATTCGGTCCGTGGTGTAGGTCCGTAGTTGGTGAAGGTCTGGCTCCAATATTTCTTCTTGTTGGCGTCCCAACCGGTAAATCCCACCTCGGTCATCTTCATTCCCATCATCTCGATGACGGAACTCTGCTTGATGAACATGGTGTCTTTTTCCACCTTCCAAGTCATCTTGCCGGTCTCATCCATGCCCTGCATGGTCCAGTGAACGTCGCCCTCCCAATTACCCACCATCCACTCGATAGCCTTTAACTCAGCGGGCGGCTCGGGCATCTGAGCGTGGGCAGCCATCGCTCCCAGGGTAAGCAAGGCAACGGTTACCATCTTTGCTAACTTCATAGTCATTCTCCTCTCGCAAGAAAGTTACTTGTCGTAACTTACGCGATAGATTGTATGACCTCCTTCGTCGGCAATCAAGAGTGATCCGTCATTCCAGACCGCTAAGCCCACCGGACGGCCGTAAACATCTCGCTTCGTCCGATCCGGCGCCCAGCCCACCACGAAGTCCTCAAAACCAGGCACGAGTTTGCCGTTCTCGAATTTAATCCGAACGACTTTGTAGCCGCTGCGCACCCTCCGGTTGGTCGAGCCTCGCATCGCGACGAAGGCGTCGCCGCGATACTCGGAGGGAAACATGCCGCCCTGGTAGAAGAGGAACCCGAGCGGCACCGAATGGGCGTCCACCAGCACGTCCGGCACTCGCACGGGATTGCTGGGCGCTCCCTTTAGAGGAGTCTTTGGATCCCGATTCTTGCCGATGTAGTACCAGGGCCAGCCAAAGAAGTCACCGTCTTTTACCCGAGTGACGTAGTCGGGCACTACGTCGTCCCCCATGTAATCCCGCTCCACGCAGGTCGCCCACATCTCGTTGGTGCCGGGACGAAAGGCGATGCCGACCGGGTTCCGCATGCCGAACGCAAGGGTTCGCTGATGGCTGCCATCAACGTCAAAGGCTTGGATGGAAGCACGGGGTGGCTTTTCTGGATTTTTGTTGGTCTCGGAGCCGACGGTGACGAAGAGCTGGTTGCCATCCGGACTAAACGCCAAGTTCCGCGTCCAGTGTTGGTGATAGCCCTTGCCAGGAATGCCCTTCACGACCGTTTCCCTGGTCGTAGCCGCCGTTTGCCCGGCCTTGTAGGGGAATCGCACCACCCCGTCGGTGTTCGCGACATAAAGGTAACCTTTGTGAAGCGCGATCCCGTACGGCAAATTTAACCCCGTGGCAAACACAAACTTCTTGTTCGCGCGACTCGATCCGTCCGTGACCCGTAAGAGGGATATCCGGCGGCGATAGGATTCAACGACGAAGACATCGCCGTTCGGGGCCACCGCCATATTGCGCGGACTCTGAAGTCCCGCCGCGAAGACGTTCACCTTAAAGCCCGGCGGAACCTGTAGCGGAGCCACTTTTCCCTTCATCACGACCGGAGTCGTGATCTTCGACTTCACAGCGTAGGGCTTGGGTAGATCCTTCGGAAGAATAAGATGGTGGGTTCCAGGTTTATCCGGACCAATGAATAAAAGAGCAAGGACAAGGGGGCTCACACTTTGCAGACGCGCGACCAATCCCCAGCGATAGGATAACAGAGCACAAATTTTGCGGATTCCGGTAAATAAGGGAGATGGGTTGGAGAAGGTGTCTGGCCGGGTTCGCCGTTACGGTCGTTTGCTGTGCCCAGGCGCAGAATCTCAATTCGATTCAGGAGAAGATCGAACAGGACATCATTTCGACCCAGCGACTCTACACAAACGCCCAACTCGATCCCTCCAAGAAGGGTGTCATCTTTCAGCCGTTCTTTGAGCGATGTGGCAACGAATACATCCCCGCCCTCCTCCAGCTTGCCCAATCCACCCGTGACGGTCAACTCCGTCAGCAGGTATTCGCTCAGTCTTTCGCCCTTCTGAGCCGAACTCGCGTCGACCAAATTGGAAAGACCAGGGCGGGGGACTTGTGGAACGCCTTCGTCAAATCGTGCGGAAAGGACCGGACGTTTCCCGATGCTCTTTTCCAAACCCGGATGATATTTGGCGATCATCCCGGCGCCCTTTCCTCCGAGTTCGAGAGGCTTAGAAAGAAAGGTTCCGATCCTATTCGGACCGCACTTGACTACGCCGAAGCCCTCCTCTCCACGGACCCCAAGACCGCCCTTCCTCAATTCCTTGAGAAGAACCCAAAGGGAGCGTTTGCCGATCGTGCACGCGCCGCCCTTCGTCTTTTCGCTGGGATCAAGGTCGGCCAGCTCATGCCTGAGGCGCCCTTCGCAGAAACCAGCACTGGCCGCCCCGTAGATCCGGGCCACCTGCGTGGCCAAGTTGCTCTGATTACGTTTTCCAGTTACGAGCATCCGAGCAGCTTGCCGGAAATCGCGGATTTGCTCGCCATTCGCCAAAAGTGGCCCCTCCAGCGGCTCTTTATCCTAACCGTGAATGTAGATCCCTGGCCGCTAAGCTATCTAAAAGAGCGAGCCAAAGACGTGGGTGCGGCTTGGACCCATGTGAACCTCGCCCATCCGTTCGCACCTGAGCTTTTCGAATTGGGTGTTTCCGAAGTCCCTTTCAAGCTCATTGTTGACACCAACGGCAAAGTAAGTTACTTCGGACCCAATGGCGCGAACGGCGAGTGGAAAGCGGCCCTGGAGGGTCTTCTGACCGCCGGAAAGTGAAACCCAGAGCCAAGATCGAACGTGTCATTCGATAGCATGCTTTCGTTTATCGTTTCGCAGTCGTCGACTTCTAGCCTAGCCGCTCGAGATGCTGCCAATAGCGCCCGGGCCGCCGAGACCGCCGTCTTTTCCATCGAGCAGCGATTGGACGCGTTGGAGTTAGCGTGCGCCGGGCTTTGGGATCTACTCAAGACAAAACATGGCTATACCGACGACGACCTCGCCGCTGCCATCCATCAGGTCGATGCGCGCGACGGAAAAGTCGACGGAAAGATCACGAGAGTGGATATGGCGTGTCCGCATTGCCACCGGAAGTTGCTTACACGAAACTCCAATCGTTGCGCCTGGTGTGGCGAGGCGTTTACGAACATGCCGTTTTGATAAAGAGAGCGGGAGCACGATCAAACGCCGTCCTCCCGCTTTATTTATTATTTTGCTAACGAAAACTTACTCTTTTCCAGATTTACCAACCTCGGCCAGCCATCATCTCTTCTGGCTTGAGGGAGGACACATTGATGCCCACCATCGGCTCGCCCAGCCCTCGGCTGATCTCGGCCAACTTCTTCGGCTCCTTGTAGAAGAGGACCGATTCGACGATCGCCTTTGCGCGAAGGGCGTGAGCCTTAATTCGCTCGGCGTCGGAAAGCGAGGCGCCCGCCTTGAAGATTCCAGAGCCGACGAAAACCGTCTCTGCGCCCAGTTGCATCATCAGCGCGGCATCGGCCGGAGTGGCGATTCCACCGGCGGAGAAGTTCGGGACGGGCAACTTGCCCTTTTCGCGCGTCTCTCGGATCAGTTCGAGCGGAGCCTGGAGTTCTTTCGCCAAAACGTACAACTCATCTTCGCGAGCGTTCTGCACGGCTCGGATCTGGGCCATGATCGTTCGCATGTGGCGGACGGCTTCGACCACGTCGCCGGTCCCCGCTTCACCCTTGGTTCGAATCATTGCCGCGCCCTCGGCACAGCGTCGAAGCGCTTCGCCCAGGTTTCGTGCGCCGCAAACGAAAGGGACCGTGAACTCGTGTTTGTCCACGTGGTTCTCTTCGTCGGCGGGGGTCAGGACTTCGCTTTCGTCGATGAAGTCGACTTCCAGCGCTTCCAAAATCTGTGCCTCGGCAAAGTGTCCGATTCGGCATTTGGCCATGACCGGAATGGAGACGGCTTCCTGAATGCCTTGGATCATCTCCGGATCGCTCATTCGAGCCACGCCGCCATCGCGGCGAATATCCGCGGGAACGCGCTCCAGGGCCATAACCGCGACTGCGCCTGCGTCTTCCGCAATCTTTGCGTGCTCGGGGGTGACGACGTCCATAATCACGCCGCCCTTGAGCATCTCCGCCAGACCGACTTTCTCTCGCCAGGTCTTCTTCGCGGAACCAATTTTCACTTCGCCGTTCGTTGTTGCCATTGCTGTTCTTTCTTTACGAAAACCCTAAACGGGTCATTCACTCATTTAGGGGGATAGAGAAATTATACCGGTGGCCATAAAGGGTCCCAACGAACAGGGAGGGGCGCTTTGCGGGGTTACAGACGGACTCTACTCGCCGTAGGGACGAACACGGCGAGCCTAACGTTCCGCAAGCTCTGGCCCATTCGGACCCGCCTTCAGCGCCTTTCCAAAGCCTTCTTCAAGAATAGAACCGTAGTCATGCCCACAGTCGCTCAGCCAGGTGACATAGAAAACAAGCGGCTCGTCGCCCGTATTGGCCACCCGGTGCGCGTGTCGACCGTCGATATCGTGGACTGACCCCGGGCGCATCGGCTCTGTCCAAGTTTCGCCTTCCCGGTTCATCAGCACCAACGCGCCCTCGCCTCGCAGGGTCAGCATGTTCTCGCCACGTTCCGGGTTTACATGAAAGTGTCCGCGCGTCATGAAATACTCTCCCGAAACTTGTCCCGGTTGAAGCACCGTCGTCGCATAAAGCAGGCGCGCCGGTCCCTCGACCTCGCCAGGACACCCGAACGTCTCGTAAACCACCTGATCCTCTCCGACTCCCGCAAGATCGGCGAAGTAAGGCGCAAGCTCCGAGAGCATCTTTCGCGATTGGGCGACGCCGCTCTCGCTAACGCCCGTGGTGAGTTCAATATGGTCCGGTCTCGTCATCGGATCGACATTACCAGGGAAAATATCTCCATGAACGAAACCGAGACCCTCATCCGGTCCTACTTTGATGCCTTCAACCGCCACGACGCGGAAGGCATGCTCGCCACCCTCCACGATGATGTGCGGCACGACATCAACGAAGGCGGCAGCGAGATCGGGAAAGAAGCCTTTCGCCGATTCAAAGCGCACATGGACGAGTGTTACCGAGAGCAGATTTCCGATCTGGTCGTCATGACCGCCGGAAATCGCGGCGCCGCCGAGTTCACGTGCTCCGGCGCCTACCTCAAGACCGATGGCCCCCTCCCCTTGGCAACCGGACAAACCTACGCCATCCCCGCCGCTGCCTTCTTCGCGGTCGCCGACGGCAAGATCGTCCGGGTGACCAGCTATTACAACCTGCGCAACTGGATCAAGGCCGTAGACTAAGACCGGCATGAAGGGCCGAATCAAGACCAAGCTGCTACCCATCGACTACGCCGTCATCGTCGGCGGGCCGTTGATCTGCCTGCTCATCATCTGGTTCGGCATTCAAGCCATCGTCGGCCCTGCCCCTCGCCCCAATCCGGTGAAGCTGCTTCGAGAGGGAGCGATTGAGATCGGAGCGCGCTCGGAAGAGGTCATCAAAAAGCTCGGCGCTCCTACCCAAATTCGGGAGCAGGAGGACGGCGGCTTCACCTATATTTACACCCGAACGGTGTACGAGGAAGCCACCAAGAGCGACAGCCTGGATGAAGGCGCAATTGACTTCACCCCGACCGGTCGGGTGCAATCGATCCGGTTCGATCGATCGGCTCCGCCATCATCTTCGGGGACATAAGCCCCGGCTTACCGATCAATCCGGCCGAAATAAACGTCAAGACCTTACGTATGCTAACGCCCGCCCTCTTCATGCTTGCCGTCGGGATGAACGTCCCCGAGAATCCCAGCTTCGATTATTCGGGCGTTCCCAGCCTTCCGGGCGCCACGCTTAAAACCCACGGCGTTCAGGTCGACATGTCCACCATGAAGGTCGCCACCGTGACCAGCACCTCCGTGTACAAGAACGAAACGAATAAGCCGGTGACCCTCACGCTCACCATTCCGCGACGCCGAATCGGCGATGCCCAATCCGGTAACCCCACGTTCAACATCACCGCCCTTTGGAACAATGCCCCCATCAAGATGGCTCCGGCCACCGAAGGCTTGAACGGGGTCAAGATTGGCACGGACGACAAGAGCTACAGCTACCATAGTGACCTCGTCGCCACCGTCAGCTTCAAAGCCGGGCAGACCTGCTCGTTAAAGATCAACTACTCACTTCCGTTCGGACGATGCGGGTATGAGCAGAAGCAGCGAATCGCCGCCTACAAGTTCGATGAGAGTAACCCCATCGGACTGCTCAGCATCTCCTACCGCTACGGCGGCCCCACCGTTTTCCGCCTGCCGGAAGCCCAGCCCACCGATTGGGGATGGCAGATCGGCACCAAGGGCGTCTTCGCCCGAAAGGAGAACTTCGAGAGCCCCGGCGAACTCACCTACATCTCCTTCTATCCCGGCGGCTTCGAGCCGATCGGCGGTCCCAACAAGGACGACAACTAACGATTCATTGGGGGCCGAAATCCGGCCCCTCAAATCAATCCGCCTACTGCGTCTTGAACCGAATCGCGCTCGGGTGCTTGGGATCTCGATAGATCGAGATCGTGGCCGCCGAGAAGTCCGAGTCCTTCGCCTTGTAGATGTCCACAAACTTGTTGGGGTTGCGGTCCACCAAGGGGAACCAGGCGCTCTGGACCTGGATCATGATCTTGTGACCCTTGCGGAAGGTGTGCAGCATGTCGTTCAAGTTGAACTTCACCCGAGTCGGCATGCCGGGAAGGAAGGGAAGCGGATGCTCGAAGCTGTCTCGGAACTTGCCCCGGAAGACGTCGGCACGGACTAGCTCTTGGTAGTTCGCCATGGATTCACCTCTCGGAGTTTTGGCATCGGTCTCGGCCGGCCAGACATCGATGACTTTCACCACCAAGTCCACATCGGACCCCGTGGTCGAGACCCAAATGTCCGCTTCTACTGGACCCACTACTCGCTGGTCCGCCTCAAGCGCCGGCGTCTGGTAACTCACCAGATCTTTGCGCTCCGACAAGAATCGCTGATCGGCGATCATGTACTCCCGAGGACGTCGCTTGCTGGTCTTGTAGTCGGCAATGTATGGCGTCGGATCGGCGGGATCGTAAACGTAGCTGTCCGATCCGTCCTTCTTCGGCTTGGTGGCGGAGAGCGAACCGCCTTCTCCCAGATAGAGATCGAACGGTTTCAATCCCTTCGGCGGCCACTGATCGAACTTTCGCCAAACGTTGGCGCCCGTCTCGAACATCGTCGCCTCGGCGGGGGCGGCCACGTCCTTCCCGTTCAGATACTTCTCAAAGAATGGGAACTCAATCTCGTCGCGGTAGTACTGACTGGTCGGAACGCCGAAGTCGATATCGCCAAACGTCTGCCCCGAGCCGAACGCCCACATGCCATGGAACCACGGCCCCATGACCAGGAAATTGTTGATGCCCTTGTTCTGTCGTTCCGTGTGGGCATAGGTGTTAAACGCGCCCCACATATCCTCCGCGTCATACATACCGCCCACCGTCAGCACCGCGCACTTCACGTTGCGCATGTGGGGCGGCAAGGCTCGGTCCTTCCAATAGGCGTTGTAGGTTCCGTTGTCCAAAAGCTCCTGCCAATACGGCAGCTTGCCCTGTAAGAACTTCGATTCGTAGTTAGAAAGCGCGCCCGCGGAGAGATAGAAGTCGTAGTCGGCTTTCCCTTCCTTATCCACCTTCGGCCCTTCTTGTCCTCGGGGAACATCGAAGAACTGAATGAACCCAAACGTGTCCTGTAAGAAGAACGCTCCGTTGTGGTGAACGTCGTCGCCCAGGAACCAATCGCTCACCGGCGCTTGCGGCGAGATTGCCTTGAGGTTCGGGTGCGTATTGATTCCGCCGACCCCCGCATAAAAGCCAGGATAAGAGATGCCCCATAGGCCGACGCTTCCGTTGTTGTCAGGCACGTTCTTAACCAAGAAGTCCACCGCGTCCCAGGTATCCGTGCTTTCGTCGATTCCCTTCTCGCCGGGCTTGAGTTGAGGGCGAACGTTCACGAAGTCCCCTTCGCTCGCGCCCTTCCCACGCACGTCTTGATAAGCAAAGATGTAGCCTTCTTCCTGGAGCTTCTGGCTCCCGCCAAATCCTCCTCGATACCGTTCCGGCCCCTGCGGTCCCGCACCGTACGGCGTGCGTTCCATGATGATAGGATGCTTGCCCGGCTTGTTCTTGGGCACGTACACCTGCGTATAGAGCTTCACCCCGTCCCGCATCGGAATCATGTACTCGTACTTGGTGTAACGGTCCTGAACCCGCTGGGCGGTCGCCACTCCGGCCAGGCACAGCGCCATCAGCCAAACAAGGAGAATTCGACTCGACTTCAACATTGAAATCAACTATACGGCAACAAGAGGGTGATTAAAACACGCTTGAGACGAGAATCCTTTTGGCAAAGATTAACTAATGCACTTCTTGATCGTACTTAAGATCATCTAGGAACTTGGCTTTCATTTCTCGATGCTGTAGAATGAAATAAAAAGCTTGCAATATTAAAATAAGTCTTTGAGATATGGAAAAGGACCTGAACAAACGCGCAATCGTTTCGCGCGCCAGCATTGAAACCGCTGTTGTTGCATTGAGACACCTCATAGATACTGAACCAAAAGAAGAGTCAAAGTTCCAATCCTTTCTTGAAAGTCATCCGGTCGTCCTAAGAGTCTTGGGATTTCAAGAATTTTGGCCTCATCCAATTCTTAAATCTGATTCTGAGGACGATTTAATTCCCGATTTCATAGGTAGAACAGTTCACGGATTCTACGAAATCATTGAGTTGAAGACTCCATCCGTTAAATTGGTCTCTGGCAATGGTCGGAGAACTAGGTTAAGCCAAGAATTATCCAAGCATCTGACCCAATGCGACGACTATATAAAGTGGTTTGCTCGAGCTGAGAACAGAGCTTGGTTTTCAAACAACTACGAGATTGACATTTCCAATGAGATCGCGACGTTACTAATTGCTGGCAGAAACATTGACCGAGATCGTGCCAGAGCTGCACTGATTGAGAATCCTAGGAAGTCAAGAATTCTAACTTACGACGATGTCCTAAGCGCGCTTGAGTTCAACCGAAAGGATCTCTTTGGTAAATATGAAAATGCGGAAGGCATCATGATTATGATGTCTCTAACCGTATTTAGAAGTGAAGAGACGCAAACTCTTGTGACTACTGGCAGTTATGAACGAGGTATCTATGTATCTGTTGAAATCGATAAATCAATGCGGGTTCGTGCAAGAATCACTTTTGGTAGCTCATCCATCAGCGTCCTTTCTAAATCACCCATAGCCGAAGAACAGCCAATATCTCTTTTGATCAGCGCCTCCGTAATTGACGGGAAGGCATTCTTACATGTCTACCATGGTGTTGAAGAGCAAGAAGAAATAGATGTATATACGGATTTTGAAGGAAATGTACTCAGTGACATTTGCGTGGTTGGAGGGGATTTCGACGGGGCCAAACCATCCGCGTTTGTCCTTCACGAGATAGTAATAACCAAGTCTATTTGTGATTTCGAGTCGAGATTGGGAATGAACTCATATTTCTTTGATAAAGTCATCAATGGAAATCAAACAAATGGTGCTGCTTTTTGGCGGGAGGCCTACATGGTGTACCGGGCAAATTATCACGGAGCCATTCAAGATTTTGATGAGCATAAACCTCGCTTGGTGGTGGACCGTGAGAAATCGAAGAAAATAGCTCTGGCTCGATCATTTGAAGAATTGCAGGATGTTTCTTGAAGCCTGCCCGGTCAGACTTGTGTACCTCGAAGTTAGGCAATCACGTCCATTGGAGACCAAGATATTGCAACTCAAGCCGTAATCAAGCAATTCCCCAATGTGGTAAACCTTCGGTCAACGCGTAGGAGCAACCTGTGGCCAGATTCGAGATCTCGACCGACTACCTCACCAAAACCCTTGTCGACCTGTTGAACACCCCCAGCCCCACCGGCGATACCGAATACGCGGTGTCGTTCGTGCAAGGCGAACTGGAATCAATGGGCGTGGCGACGACTCGCACCAAGAAGGGGGCGTTGCTCGCTCACCTGGACGGCCACCGAAACGACCATCCCCGTGCCATCACCGCCCACATCGATACCCTGGGCGCGGTCGTGGCGGAGATCAAGCCGAGCGGTCGGCTCCGGCTAACGGCCCTGAACGGCTTGATGTGGCCGACGGTCGAAAGCGAGGGCGTCTGGATTGCCACGCGCTCCGGCCGACAGATTCGGGGTTCCGTCGTCATGGTGAACGGCGCCGCCCATGTGAACCGAGACGCGAACACCGCCGCTCGCAATGCGGACAATCTCGAAGTCCGTTTGGACGAGCGCACCAGCAGTTCCGAAGAAACCCGGCTCCTCGGCATCGAAGTTGGCGATTTCGTCTATTTCGATCCTCGCGTGGAAGTCAGCGAGGCGGGCTACATTCGCTCCCGGTTCATCGACGATAAAGGCTGCGTCGCCTGCGCCCTCGCCGCCATCAAGGCGATCAAAGAAAGCGGCATGACCCCCGCCCAAACCACCACCGTCCTCATCAGCAACTTCGAGGAAGTCGGTCACGGCGGTATGGACAGCCTCCCGGCGGACCTCGCCGAATACGTGGTGATGGACATGGCCTGCATCGGCCAAGGTCTGCGCGGAAACGAATTCCACTGCTCCATCTGCGTGAAGGATTCCAGCGGCCCCTACAGCATGCGCCTGAGCAATAAGCTGCGGGACATCGCTGACCGCCGAGGCATCGACCTCATTCCGGACATCTATCCGTACTACGGCTCCGATGGCAGCGCATATTGGCGTTCCGGGGGAGCCGCCGAGGTTGCGCTGATCGGTCCGGGCGTCGATACCAGCCACGGCTACGAACGAACTCACCTCGATGCTCTCGTAGACACCGCTGCGCTCGTGGCGGAGTACCTAGTTGAAGCGTAAACGCCGCCGCCGCTAATTCAAGTGAAGAGATGGCTCCTGAGAGTTCTTGGGGGCCTTGCGCCTGAGAGGACGTCGCCCTCGGATTCCAGGTCTGTTTGAAGCAGAACGAAGACTCGTTCCATACCCAGAACGCACAAACCCCTGCAAAAACACCGGGCCTTAACCGATACATCATTTGGTAGGCCGATCATGGTCGAGGAGTTTTGCTGAACGTGTCGACGGATAAGCGTCAAAGAAACGATCAAGCGGTGAGCATCAGCGTTGCCAGCCGAATCACCGCCGTAGAGGTGCACACCCTCCGGTATTGGGAGCGGGAGTTCGAGGAGTTCTTGAACCCGGTCCGAACCGATGGTGGTCAACGCCGGTATCGCTCGGAAGACATCCAGACCGTGTTCGTCATCAAGCGACTCCTGCGTGACGAAATGTTTTCCATCGCTGGCGCTCGCCGATATCTGGCTAAGAGCCGAGAGATGGGCAATGCAGCCTAACCAACCTTCCCCCGAATTTCATCCCATCGCCGAGCAGGTCGAGGGATTGATTCGCGCGGGTAAGGCGCAAGAGGCCAGTCAGCTGCTTGAAGCCGCTCTCGTTGCCGAGCCTACGCAGCCGGATCTCCGGGCCGCTCAGGGTTTGTTGCACGTTTTTGCCGGAGAAGAGGACGCCGCCGTAGAACTGATCCACGACTGCGGAAAGGGCCCCCGCGCTCGAAGATTGGGGCGATTGCTTACGGAGCACTACATGTGCCGCCAGCAGTTGGCCGCCAAGAAGGGCAAACGAGACGGTATCGCTCACCTGGCGCTCGAGAAAGTACGAATTCACGCCGATCGTCCCTTGGATCATATCGGTATCAAGCTCAGCGCCTGTCTAATCGTCAAGGACGAGGCAAAGAATCTTGCTCGCTGTCTAAACAGCGTGAAGGATTTGGTTGACGAAATCATCGTCGTCGATACCGGTTCGACAGATGAGACCGTCGCAATTGCCGAATCCTTTGGGGCTCATGTCGATCATTTCGAATGGTGCAATGATTTTTCCGCCGCTCGAAATTTCTCGCTCGAAATCGCCACCGGCGATTGGGCCCTTTGGATCGACGCGGATGAAGAACTAACCCCGGAATCGGTCGCCGCGATTGAACGCGCCATCGTCCGACCCCAGTTCGGTGGCTACGCCATTGAGATCGTCAACTTCACCGAAGACGATTCCGAAGCCGCGCGCTACGTCCACAACCCGGTTCGCCTATTCCGCCGCGAACCCGGAATCAAATTTGCAGGACGCATTCACGAGCAGGTGATGCCGTCCATCGCCCAAAGTGGGCGACCTTGGGCGTATCTTAAGGGCGCTCAATTGCTTCACTACGGTTACCGCCCTTCGGAAATGGAGGCGCGAAACAAGGTTGAACGCACCGTAACCATGATCCAGAAGGAACTGGCGGATAACCCCACCGACTCCTTCCAATGGTTCAATCTGGCGAACGCCTATACCGCGGCGAACGACTTTATCGGTGCCGAACACGCCGCCGCCCAGTGCGCAAAGTATCTGGCCCCTGGCGACCAAGTGGGCGCTTTGAACTATCAGCTATGGAGCAACGCGCTCCTCAAGCAAGATCGTGCTGGTGACGCCTCCAAAGTATGCGACGCCGCCGA
Source organism: Armatimonadetes bacterium 55-13 (assembly GCA_001898035.1). Classification (GTDB taxonomy): domain Bacteria; phylum Armatimonadota; class Fimbriimonadia; order Fimbriimonadales; family Fimbriimonadaceae; genus 55-13. The sequence goes on along the minus strand of MKRX01000006.1, from coordinate 699,519 downwards.
TCGAAACGGATTTGGCACTCTGCTCAATGATTTCGAGCGAGCGAACGCATATCTGAGATTGGGCCTTCATGAAGAGGCTCTGGATGCCGCTAATCGATGTCTGGCCGCCGAATGGCCATCCGATATGACGGGCGATGCCAGTATCGTCGAATATAAGCGCTATATCGTTCGGGGCCAAATACTGTCCGTCTTGGGTCAATTCCCCGAGGCGCTCTCCATGTTTGAGCGCGCGCTTCGAGTGAATCCCACCTATGGCCCCGCAATCTATTCCAAAGCCGCAACGCTGGAGAAGGCGGGACAGCTTGAAGAAGCGCTCGATACGTTCTGCGCCGGTCAACAGAACCAAGACGTCGCCCAACTCTGCCTCAAGGGGGCGGGTCGAGTCTGCGCCGCGTTGGATTTGCAAAAGCGAGCCGCCGAGTTTTACCGCGAAGCTTGGCGCAAGGACGTTCACGACGAAGAGGCCTGGATCGGTTGGATCAAGGCTGGGGATGCCACCGGCGATGCGCGAATGCTCGTCGAAGCTTATTCTGCCTATGCCGAAAATCACGTGGCTACCGCCGATATCCTCATCAACTGGGGACGTGCTCTCAATGACTCAGGCGAGTTTGAACGAGCGCTGATCTGCTTCCGAGAAGCTGTCGAACGAGAGCCTCAGAATCCTAACGCCTACTTCAACGCGGGTGACTTGCTTTACAAGCTGGAACAGTTTGTCGATGCCGCTGAGTACTACCAGGCTGGTCTTCGAATCGAACCCAATAACGCAAGCGGTTGGTTCGTTCTGGGCAATGCATTGGCGCGGCTCGGAGCGGTTGGGGGCGCTCGTCTCGGCTATGAACAAGCCCTGGCGATTAGACCAGATTACGAAGAGGCCCGGCATAACCTAGAGGTCATCTGCGAGGCCGCTTAACAAAGTCCTTGCTATAATCCCAACGTGAAGGCAGGGTCACTCAGAGGGAGTCCGTGGTTGCCCCTCGGGGTGATCCTGCTGGGCGCTATCCTTGTTCGCTTCATCGGCCTTGGCCGAGAATCGCTTTGGAACGATGAGGCCTTTAGTGGATACGCTGCGCAGCTTCCATCCTTAAAGGACGTCATCGGGTTTATCTCGTTTGATGTTCATCCCCCCGGCTATTTCGCGTTTCTTTGGTCGTGGGGAAGGGTATTTGGCGTCACCGACGCCGCATTGCGCGCGAGTTCTGCCGTCGCGGGAGTCCTTTCCGTCCCCATCGCTTACCGAATCGGACGCCAATTGTTTGATCAGCGCACCGGGTTATTCGGCGCATTCATCACCGCCTTCATCTTTCAGAGCATCTACTACAGTCAAGAGCTTCGGGCATACATCTTCTTGGTTTTCTTTTCCGGACTCTCGGTTACCCTCCTGCTCGATTGCCTTCGCGATCTGCAAGAAAGCCGTCGGCAGTCGCCTTTGCGCTACGTGGGCCTCCTCCTGATCTGCGGCGTCAACGGCTATTTTCACTACTTTGGCCTGCTCTTTAGCTTTCTGGTAGTGACCACCCTTGTCGTTTACGGCTTTCATTTCAAACGCCAACGCAAGATTGCCCTTCTCTTTGGCCTGGGTTTCCTAGCCATGTACGCCCCTTGGATTCCCGTCGCCCTCCACAGCGTAAACAAATCCAACTGGATCACCGCTCCTACTGTTCGCTTCGTGCTTGAGGCGGTGAACGTGTTTTATGGCGCAGGTTGGCGATTGGACCTGATTGCCGTTATCGTCATCCTGGTTGGCTATGGCTTGTTCTTCTTTCGGCAGAAGAGCGCCGCACTTCCTGCCGGAGATCGCTGGCTGTTGGCATGGATATTCGTTCCCCTGGTGATTAGCCTGGCGGTCAGCCTGACCGTCCGTCCCGTCTACAGCCCTCGCAATCTCCTGCTGGCGGCCATTCCTGCTTGGTTGCTTCTCGCGCGGGGATTTTCCTTCCTCCCGATCAAAAAGGCTTACCAATGGCCCGCGCTGATCGGCCTCGTTGCGGCAATGCATTTGATCCAAGCCACCATTGGCCACGGCTACTTCGTGCGTCCCACTAAGCAGCAGTTGCGGGAAGCCGCTTACTATGTTGCCGACCGAAATCCATCTCGTCTGCCCATCTATGCTATCGACTGGGATCGAGAGAATTTCTCCTACTATCTTCGTTTCCGAGACCAAGCCGACCTCGTAAAGCCCATCTCTCGCCTGGACGTTCAGAAGAACGGACTTGCCGCGGAGGTGAAAGAAGACAGAGTCTGGATCGTTTCGGGTGGCATCAACGTGGCCGATACCACCGACTTGAACAAGGAATTCAAAATTCTCGATCAGTGTCACTATCACGAGGCCGACGCGTATCTTCTGGAGCGCCGCCACGACCTAAATCCATAAACCAGCGGTCCCGTCGCCAGCGCCACCCCCGACATCCAAAGCGACCGGATTCCGTACTCGCTGTCAAAAACAACCGAATTCACCACCGCAAACACCAAGATCGCCGTCGGCGCCACGGAAACAAACCCAACCCCAAGCCAACCGCCCGCAATCCGAAACGGTCGCTCCAAATCCGGCTCCCGTTTTCTCAAAACTACCAACGCCCAAAGCTCCAACAGAAGGGCCGCTGCGTAAACGATTACATCGATCGCGATGAGTGTTTCGAACGTCTGGAAAGACAAAACCGAGTACACGACCGAGCTGATTGAAATGGCTAACCACGGGGTCCCATACCGCGGATGCAATTGCGCCATTGACTGAGGAAGCATCTCCTCTCGCGCCAATACAAACGGGATCCGAGACGCGCCGAGCAAAGTCGCTGAGAACAATCCCGCCGCGCTAAAGAGTCCCGCAAAGACCACCGCCAAACCCAGCCACCGGCCCCCCACCACCTGCGCGACCGACGTCCAAGCCCCTTCTTCCCAATTCGAATAGTCCCGCAGGGCAACCGCCCCAACGAGACTGGGCAAAAGATAGCAAAGCACCGTGATCGCCGTCGCGATCGCGAGCGCCCGAGGGAACGTCTTGCGCGGGTTCTCCACCTCGCCCGCCACGGTCGACAAAGAATCCCAGCCAAGGTAATTCCACATCACCGTATAGAGTCCCGACGAAATCGCGGTGGACAGGGACTGGCGGGGCGGCGAAAACGGCGTGACCGTCCCCGCCAAATTGTGAAAGATCAGCGGCAGTCCCAACGCCACCAGAAGGACGAAAGGAGCCAGAAACAGGAGCGTGAACAAGACCGAAGACAAGCCCACAAGACGGGTGCCTCGTATGTTGAGCCAGGTGAGAGGAATCACCATCGCCATCCCAATTGCCCACTTGAGCCAAGGATCGGAAACCCCTTGACCGCCAAATAGCTCAATCAAACTGGATACGTAGGTGGCGAAGAGCACCGGGTAAAGCGCCGCATCCACCCATGTATAAATCCAAGTCCACCACCCACACAGAAATCCGGCGAACGGGCCAAACGCCCGCTTGACCCAAACGTAGTACCCGCCCTCCGAAGGAATGGCCGTCGCCAACTCCGCCGTCATCAATGCCGCAGGAATCCCCCACACCAAGGGCGTCGCTAAAATCAAAAGCACCGCCAACCCTGGCCCGGACTGCATCACCGGCTCCAAGCCAAACGGCCCGCCGCTCACGCAGCAGAAGATCGTCATGGCCAAAGGAATAAGGCGCAGGGCGCGCGGGTCGAGCTGAGCGGACATCTCCGCCGCACATAATACAGCCCCTCGACTTTCTTCCGGCTTGGCGAAATTCAAAACCTCGTGCCTAATCCCGGCCAGTCAAATAATCCAGTTTTTTAAAATCCAGGTAATTTTACTTGGATAACCCAGCAAGATAACGTGGAATTCCCCTGGTGATGTTTACAGTCAGCCGCAGAAAATTCCCCGCGGGGAAGCGGCGACAGCGAATCACGGAGGAAACGCATGTCATTCAGAATTAACACCAACGTAGCGGCGATGAACGCCCTGCGAAACGTAGGCAACACGAACTCGAACTTCAATCAGTCGATCACTCGACTCTCGACCGGTCTTCGAATCAACTCCGCAGCGGATGATCCTGCTGGCTTGATCATCTCGGAAAATTTCCGAGCCCAACTTAACGGCATTGACCAGGCGGTCAAGAACAGCCAAGACGCCATCAACTACGCAAAGACCGCAGAAGGCGCTCTCGATGAAGTTAACAAACTGCTCCGAGACGCACGAGGCCTCGCCGTTGCCGCCGCGAACACCGGTACGTTGAGCTCCTCGGCCATCCAGGCTAACCAGAGTCAGCTCGCGTCCATCTCTTCTTCGATCACTCGAATTGCTCAACAAACTCAGTTTGGGACAAAGCGACTGCTCGACGGCAGTTCCGGCGTAAACGCCAATGTCGTCGCTGGCTCGCTCGTCAGCTCCATCAACATCGGCGGTCAGTTCGCTGGCGCCGCCGTCTCGTCCAACACATCCGTTATCGCAACCGTCCTCACCGCCGCCTCTCAGGCCACCGTAACGGGCGTTGCCGCAACGTTGGGACAGGCTGTTGGCGCAGGTAGCTTCTCGATCAACGGTGTCACCTTCTCGACTTCCGCCACCACGACCGGACAGGAAGTTCTCGACCAGATTAACGCGGCGCAGGGTCAAACCGGCGTCTTCGCAACCAACGACGGCACGAATATCATCCTCACCTCTACTGCCTATGGCGCAAACGCTCGCATCGACCTCACGGATGCAAACGGCGTCGTCCGAGCAGGTGGAGCAGGTTCGACGTCCACCACTGGAGTTAATGCAGTCGCCTCGGTACAGGTCGGCACCGCCACCGCCCTGTTCACGTCGGGTCAAAACGGCAACGACGGCCTGACCCTCAGCGATGCCGATGGAAACACCATCAAGCTGACCCAGGCCGGAAACTCGAACACCGTCGCCAACTCCACCATCGGTCAGGTCACCGTGGGCTCCAGCCAGTTCCAGATCGGTGCGAACGCCGGTCAGACGACTCAGCTGTCCCTCGGCAACTTCGCCGCCAGCCAAATCGGCACCGGCGTCGTAACCGGTCTCAACATGAGCAACCTGGACCTCACGTCCGCTTCCGGCGCTCAAGATGCCATCAAGGTCATCGACGCCGCCATCGACCAGGTCTCCAAGTCCCGAGGAGCCATCGGTAGCTTCCAGCGAAACATTCTCGAATCGAACGTCCGATCGCTCGGAATTTCTCGAGAGAGCCTCGCCGCGACCGAGTCTTCTATCCGAGACACCGACGTTGCTTCCGAAATGACCGAGTTCACGAAGCAGCAGATTCTTCAACAGGCAGGTATGTCGGTTCTGGCCCAGGCCAACCAGGCGCCGCAAGCGGTTCTCAGCTTGCTCCGCGGCTAGTTGCTCTGACAGCGCAACCTCCACTCCAGGCTGGCACCAGGGAAGGTGTCAGCCTATTCTTGCGTCTGGGCTTCTCGCCAAAGACGCTCGATCGCCTCCGCCGCCGTTGGCAAGTCTCGAATCACTCCGACACCCGCCCCCGCGTAAAGGCACATTGCTTCAATATCTCCCGAGAACCCGATCCGAGGAGCCACCTCTTCATAGCGTAAGATCGCTTCGCCTGAAGCAGAAAACCCTATCGTCTCCCCTTCACCAGGTCTCGATCCAGCCGCGGGACTTCCGCACGATTCCCACGTCTCCAAAGTCGAATTTCTCAACACTCGTTGCGCCGATTGCTTCCAACCACCATCGAAACACAGCGTAAGCGCAGTCTGCCCCTCGGATTCCAAAAGCCGCGCCTTATACTCCGGGTGCGCTCGACTTTCGACCGTCGCGACAAACCGAGTTCCCAGCATCGCCCCAGAAGCCCCCGTCGCTAATGCGCGAGCAATCCCCCCGCCATCCGCAATCCCTCCCGCGGCAACCACCGGCACGTTCCCCGCCGCATCCACCACCCCGGCGAGGATATCCCACAGACTCCTGTTGGCTTGCACATGGCCCCCGGCTTCCACTCCCTGGCACACCAAAAAATCCGCGCCAAGATCCACTGCCCGCCTCGCTCCCAGACCGTTCGTCACCTGAACTCCAAACTTAGCCGCAGAGCGGCGCACCGTGGAAACATACGGCGTGGGATCGCCCCAAGAGAAGGTAACCACTGGGAGCCCGGCGTCAAGCACCGCGGAAAGGGACTCGGGTTCAAATGCCAGCGCAAAATTCGCCTGAAAGAGTCCACTCGTTGCGTCGCGAACCGCCCGGACCGCCGCCACGGCGTCATCAGAGGAAGCCCAAGTGAGTCCCATCGCTCCCATCCCGCCGGCCTGTGTCACCGCCGAGCACAACTCAGGTCCGGCTACCGAGCCCGTCGGCGCCTGAAAGATGGGATAACGAAGATCGAAGATCACACCCTATTGTGGTGCGATTGGCCCCGCCTGTCGTAAAGGAACCAGCCGACGTCCAGGCTTGGGCACGTACCCTTCGGATTGTCCGTACAAGTCATACGGCTCGGCCTTAGTGATTTCGACAGGAACGATCTGCCCAATCTCTGCCTCGCCCTGGAAGAAAACCATCCCGTCGATCTCCGGCGCATCGCGATGAGACCGGCCAATGAACCACCCGTCTTGCTTGTCATCCACCAGCACATTGAGCCTCTTGCCAATCCAAGCCTGATTCATTTCCAGCGAGATCTTCTGCTGAGTCCGCATGAGCTTGTCGTACCGCTCCTGCTTCACTTTCATCGAGACCTGGCCGTCCATGTCGTGAGACGGCGTACCCGGCTCGCGTGAAAACAGAAAGGCTCCCACTCGATCCAATCTCGATTCCTTCATGAAATCGATCATATACTTGAACTCTTCGTCCGTTTCACCCGGGAATCCCACGATGAAGGTCGTTCGGATGGAACAGTCCGGCATCGCCGCCCGAACCTTTTCGAACAGCTTCATATACCGCTCCCCTTCCCATGGCCGCCGCATCCGTCGTAGCGTATCGGGATGGGCGTGTTGAAGGGGGATGTCAATGTAAGGCAACACCTTTTCGCAGGTCGCCATTGTCTCAATCACTTCGTCGGTCAGCCGGTTGGGATAGAAGTAGAGCAACCGAATCCACTCAATTCCGTCCACCTTGTTCAACTCGCGTAACAGTCTCGGGAGCGTGAATTCTTTGTAGAGGTCGTAGCCGTACTGCGTCACGTCCTGGGCAATGAGATTGAGTTCCTTCGCGCCCGTACGAGCCAAATGCCGGGCCTCTTCCAGAACTCGCTCCAGCGGCTTCGACTGGTGCCCGCCGCGGAAGCTGGGAATGGTGCAAAACGTACACTTGTGGTCGCATCCCTCGCTGACTTTGAGATAGGCGCTCCACGGTCGTCCGGTTCGGGCTCGGGTGGGAACGTCTGCCCATCGGTGATGAGGAGCCGAGACCTGAATCTTCTGGTCGCGATCCATCTTCGGCGCACCTTGAGACTCTCGAACGATCTCGTCGAATCGTCCCATCTGGCCAACGCCAACGTACAGATCTGCGCCCGGCGCCAGTTCTGCGAGCTCGGAGCCCAACCGCTGCGCCAAGCAGCCCGCCACAATGACCTTCTCCGTTCGTCCCGCCCGCTTCTCGCGTACCGCGTCCTTGATCGCCCGGATGGATTCCTCTTTTGCCGCTTCCAAAAAGCCACAGGTGTTAATGATCGTGACGCCCGTCTTTTTGGAGCGCCCGTCAACTTCAAAGCCCGCACCCGACAAGACCCCGGCGATCTCTTCGCTATCCACCTCATTCTTGGCGCACCCAAGCGTGACGATCTTGATCTTTGAGGAACTTTCGGGGGGCATCCCTTCAATTATGAAGCATCGTTACCCATTCCTTCGGGATCAAACGCTTCCGCCCAGCGCCACCGCGATCTCTCTCGGATTGAATGGCTTCTGAAGGAACATATCCGCTCCCGCTTCATAGGCGCGGAAGATGACGCTATCCCCTTCCATCGCCGTGACCACAAAAATCGGTGTGCGTTCAAAGGCCGGATTGGCCCGAATACGCCGGAGTAAAGAAAATCCATCGATATCCGGCAGTTTCAAGTCCAAGACCACCGCGTCAAACGCCTCGTCCCGCAACCGGATTAACGCCTCGAACCCTGCCGCCGCCAAAGTCACCGATAACCCCATTCGAGCCAGGCAGACGTCCAAGAGCCGCGCCGTCGAGGGATCATCTTCGATCACCAACACTCGAACCATAGTTGCATTAAACGCCGAACGGGACAAAATTGCAATGAACGTGCGCTAATGTGGCAAAAAGTCGCAAGATGTCGATTCATCCTATCGCCAGTCGACTACCTCATATGAGCAAAGCAAATACCGTCGCCGGAAACGTCGAATCCGGGCAAGTTCCCGGCCTCGTCGCCCTTATCTATCGAAACGGCCAAACCGAGGTCCAAGCTCTCGGCGTTCAGACGCTGGGAGGAACCCCCATCGCCCGAGATTCTATCTTCCGCATCGCGTCCCTCACCAAGCCTATTGCCGCCGTCGCCGCCATGACCCTTGTGGAAGAGGGGCGTATCCAACTAGATGCCTCAGTCGATTATTGGCTCCCGGAACTCGCGAACCGCCAAGTCCTCCGCCAGGTCGACGGCCCGCTTGCCGATACCGTCCCCGCCAAGCGAGCCATCACCCTGCGAGACTTGCTCACCATGCGTCTCGGCATGGGGCACATCATGGCCCAGGTGGATCACTATCCCATTCGAAAGGCGCTTACCGAAGTTGGGCTGTTGCTCGGCCCTCCCGCTCCAGATACCACGCCCCATCCTGACGAATGGATGCGCCGCCTCGGAAGTCTTCCTCTTATGTATCAACCAGGAGAGAAGTGGCTGTACGATCTCGGGACAGATATCCTCGGCGTTCTCATTGCCCGCGTCGCAAATCAGCCCCTTGGCGAATTCATGAGGGAACGGATATTCGAGCCCCTGGGTATGAAGGACACCGCGTTCTACGTTCCCGCCGCGAAGCTCCCTCGGCTGGTGACCGCGTATCGAAGAGATCGCGAGCAAAACCAGCTTATCGTGATTGACCCGGCAGAAGATGGACAATGGACGCGAGAGCCCGCCTTCCCTTCCGCAAGCGGTGGCCTGGTTTCCACTGCCGACGACTACCTGGCCTTTTGCCAGATGATGCTAAACCGAGGAACCCTCGGTCACGCCCGAATTCTCTCGCCAGAAACTGTTGAACACATGACCTCGGACCAACTCACGTCCGAACAACGAAAAGAAAACGCTCTCTTCTTCGGCGACCACTCCAGTTGGGCCATGGGCATGGCGGTCGATATCGCCGCGTCGGGCCATGAACATCACTTGGGTCGCTTCGGCTGGTCGGGCGGATTCGGAACCACCGCCGCCACCGATCCCTCAAACAAGCTCATCGGCATCCTCATGACCCAGGTCGCCATGGACTCCCCAATGGGCCCGCAGGTCTTCCACGACTTCTGGACTGAAGCCTACAAAAGCTAAAAGAATCCAATTATTGATGACCATTTCCAGCTAGTAAGGTGTAATATAACTAAACGGTTATATTATCGACCGGTTATCGAAATGACTGCCACCGCCAATCTCGACGCCACCTTCGCCGCCCTCGCCGATCCCACTCGGCGAGCCATCCTCGCGCGCCTCGCACACGGGGAAGCGACCGTGATGGAACTGGCCAAGCCGTTCGCCATGAGCCAGCCTGCGATTTCAAAGCACCTACGTGTACTGGAAAACGCGGGCCTCATCACCCGGGGACGAGAAGCCCAACGCCGTCCATGTCGCATCGAAGCGAAGGCGCTCCAGCAGGCGGATGACTGGCTCGAAAACTACCGACGACTCTGGGACGCCAACTTCCGGCGAATGGACGGCCTCTTGGAGGAAATGAAAGCAGAAGAGAAAGGACTTCAACGATGAACTATATAGAGACCTTCAAAGTCACCACCCCCAGCGATCTTGAGATCGTCTTGACACGAATGTTCGACGCACCCAAAAAAATGGTGTGGCGAACCCTGGCCGAACCCGCGCTGATCCGTCGCTGGCTCCTCGGCCCTCCCGGTTGGGAAATGACCCTGTGTGATAACGACTTTCAAGAGGGAGGACGTTTCCGCTGGGAATGGATCGGTCCCGATCAAGCGCAACTTGCCCTCTTCGGCGAATACCAAGAGATCACCCCCTTTGATCGAATCGTTCGCACCGAGTCCTTCGAGATCGGCTGCGAACCACAAGCCGGACAACAACTTGCCGCCATCTCATTCGAGGAGTCAGATGGCAAGACCACCTTGAAGATGACCCTCACCTATCCATCCAAAGAAGCCCGGGACGCCACCATCGCTTCCGGCATGGACAAGGGCGTATCCGCGGGTTACGCTCGACTGGACGAGGTCCTGGCGGAGATCGCCACTGAACAAATTGCCTGAAGGAGAGAAAGAAAAATGCCCAATTCCATCTGGTTAAACCTGCCCGTCAAAAACGTCGCCAAGGCCCGAGAGTTTTTTGAGAAGATCGACTTCCCGTTCAACCCTCACCACCCCGGTGGCGACGACTGCCTTAGCCTCAAATTAGGCACAAATGAATTCATTGTCATGCTCTTTGCCCAACCCACTTTTGAAGGATTTGTGAAGACCTCAGCTGCGGATACGGCGACTTCCGCCGAAGTCCTCATTTCCGTCGGCGCCGATACCCGCCAGGAAGTGGACGAGATCGCCGCCAAGGTCACCGCTGCCGGAGGAAACCTCTTCGCCAAACCGGCCGAGACCGACGGTTGGATGTATGGCTGTGCCTTCCAGGACTTAGATGGCCATCGCTGGAATGTCCTTTACATGGACATGTCTCAGATGCCTCAATAGGAAGAATGGCGACGGCAGAAGACCCCACCCTCACGGCGGAGCGCTTCATTGAAAAGCTGATGACCTTTCAGTCGGATGAGGAGAAACGCAAGTACCACCGGTACTTCAAATTCGACGACGACGAATCCGGTGACGGAGATCGATTCGTTGGTATCCGCATGGGCCAGGTCTTCGCCGTCGCCAAAGAGTTCATCGATCTGACCCCTAACGAAATCGAGAAGCTCTTAGAAAGCCCCGTCCACGAGATTCGCGCCGGAGGTTGTAGCGTCATGGGACAGCAGGCCAGCCACAAGCGGGCCACCGCTCTCCAAAAACGCGCACTTTATGACCTCTACCTACGCCGTCACGACCGCATCAACGATTGGGACCTGGTCGATCTCGCCGCCCATAAAGTCGTCGGTCGTTACCTCTACGAGACCAGTGAATCCCGCGCCGTCTTGGACCAACTTGCCCAATCGGAAAATCCTTGGGAGCGCCGCACCGCCGCCGTCGCGACGCTCTTCTTGATCGCTCGACATGAATCCGCAGACGCGTATCGCATAGCGGAGCGACTGATAAATGACCCGTTCGATCTCGTGAACAAAGCCGTGGGTTGGATCCTTCGGGAGGCCAGCAAGATTGACCCTGCCACCCTCCAATCCCTCCTCGCTCGCCACGCTTCCACCATGCCCCGAATCACCCTCCGCACCGCCCTCGAACACTTCCCGCCCGAGGAAAGAAAACACTGGCTTTCTCACCATGAATTGAAGAAGGCATAGCTAAGAATTCCGGCCCCCGGCAGGCGTAGCCGACGGTCGCACCGTCGTGAGCGCAACCACCCGCCGAGCGCCCCGCCAATCCACGACCCCGCACATCAATTCCGGCCACCGGCAGGTGTAGTCGTCGGTCAAGCCCGACGTGATCGCTCTCGCGGACAGGGCGGCGTCGCCAACATCACAAAATTTCGCCCACTTACGCGAAGCTTGTAGGCGCGGTTTCGTCCGCGTGGGTGCTTCCGAATTCGCCTCAATGCGAGAACCAACTCGTCTTCCGTAAGCAGAGTACCTTCGCCAAACCGCAAAATCTCCGGCACCCCTCAACAATCTCCTCTTGCCCCCACAAAGGATCCAGGCAACAATAGGAGAATCCCAACATGCTCACCATCGCCCTTCTCTGCACCGCGCAAACTCCCGTTCAAATCCAAGCCCCCAGGATCGCCACCGCCGCCGGAATCACCGCCGGGCTCACGACCATCCCCGACTTTGAGCGCCGCTACCGAAGGGGCCACGTCACCATGGGCGGCCACTCCAATGGGGCCCGGGAATGGTATGACCCGAGCCTCGGAATCTTCATCTATGCCGATGGCTTCAACTACTCGAACAAAGGCGAGATATTCGATGGCTTCCAAATAGATTGGCGACCTTCAAGCGAAGTCGAAAAGAACATCCCCAAAATCCACCTCAAGCGCTCCGACTACGGCCTCCTCGCCACCCTCAAAAAGGGCATGTCCCGCAAAGAGGTCGAGAAGGCCCTGGGCATCAAACTTGCCACCAGTTCGATTCATCGAAAGGGCCTCATCCGCTACTCTCAGAACCCGGTCAACAAGGACAACAGCCGCTACACCGACTGGACCCTCGACCTCGTCTTCGGCCCAAAGGGCCTTGCTCAATTCACCATCGACTGCGACTGAAACAGCCCTTGACCAGCGGGCAGGCAGACGTTCCCAAAGATAGATGGAGTCCGTCAGTCGAACGAAACCAAGCAACCGAGCCCAACCCTCTCACCAACCCCATCCGGCCAACGACACGCGTAGTCGCCCGACACGAGCGCAATGAATCACGGGCACTTTCAACAAAAACTCGGGACCTCGCCCGCCGACCCGAAGGGCGTAACCGCGGTTTCGTCGCGTGGGTGCTTTCAAATTCGCCCCATTGCGAGAACCAATTCAACTTCTCCAAGCCACGCCCGGCCAAGCCGAGCGTGGCTCTTCCTAAAATGAAGGGATGACCGCTTGCAAAGCGCTATCACAAATCCTCAAACTTTCATCCAAGCTGTAGCATGGTCGTCTCGACCATGGTTTTCACGGGCGTCCCGCCCGTGACGCTTTCAGAGTGTAAACAGGGACCACCTACGAACCAATTATCCGGCCCCCGGAAGGTGTAGTCGACGGTCGCACCGTCGTGAGCGCAACCACCCGCCGAGCGCCCCGCCAATCCACGACCCCGCCCATCAATTCCGGCCACCGGCAGGTGTAGTCGTCGGTCAAGCCCGACGTGAGCGCGTCCAATAGTAGAGCGCAAATAGATAAGTGGATCGTAGCACAGGCGTCCCACCCGCGCATTCACAGAGCGCGCACTGCATCTCACCCAAATCGAAGCGTTTGCATCCACCCAGCATCACCCAAACAACCCAATCCAAAATCCGCTATCAAAAATCGAAAATCGCGTTACCCTTCCTTCAACCCACTCGACGCCAAGCTGCTCACAATCTGCTTCTGAAACAAGAAGAAGATCACCAGCACCGGCAGAATCGAGATCATCGCCCCCGCCATCTGCATGTTGTCCTTCCCCGGAAACCGGCCCTGCAACATCGCGATCACCAGCGGCAGCGTGAACTTCTTCTCATCCAGCAAGATAATCAGCGGTCCAATAAAGCTGTTCCAAGACCCCAGGAACGTCAAGATCCCCAAGGTCGCCAAGAGCGGCTTGGTGAGCGGCAGAATCATCGACCAAAAGATGCGCGGCTCCGAGGCGCCGTCCAGCTTCGCCGATTCCAGCAGACTGTCGGGAATCTTCTCGATGAACTGTCGCGCCAGAAACACCCCAAACGCGCCCCCAAGCCCGGGCACGATCAACGGCAGCCACGTATTCAGCCACCCGAAATCCCGCATCAATAGGAAGGAGGGAACAAGTAGCACCGACCCCGGAATCATCATCGTTGCCAGCAGCGTCAGGAACAGCGCGTTCCGACCCGGAAAACGATGCTTGGCAAACGCGTATCCCGCCAGGGTGCAGAAGAACATGCTCCCCACCGTCGTAATCAGCGCAATCACAAAGCTATTCCAAGTAGCTCGTAATACTAATCCTGCGTCGATCAAGTCCACATAAGGCTGAATCGTCGGCTGGTGAACCATCAAGCTCACCGTCGGTTGTGCGATCTCGGTGTTCGGCTTCAGCGAGGTCACGATCATGTAGTAGAAGGGAAGACCCATCAAGAGCGCTCCCAAAGTCAGGACCGTATAGACCGTTGCCGCTTCCCAGCGTCCATGCTTCATTCCGTCGCCTCCTTGCGCCGATACACCGCAAACTGAATCCCCGTCAGGATCAAGATCATCACGAACAAGATGTAAGCGTACGCGGCGGACTTGCCCATTTCAAACGTCTCGAAGCCGCTGTGATAGATCAGCGGCACCATCGTCAGCGCCGAATCGTTTGGTCCAAACCGCGCCCCCGCATCCCCACTCTTCCCGGCCAGGATGTAGATCGTCTCGAACACCTGAAACGCCCCGATGAGACCCAACACCGTGATAAAGAAAAGCTGAGGCCGTAGCCCCGGAACCGCCACATTCCAGAACCGCCGCAACGGGTTCGCTCCGTCCATCGTCGCCGCCTCGAACAGCGAAGCCGGAATCTGTTGGAGTCCCGCCAAGAACACCAAGATCGTAAACGCCAACCCGTGCCAGATCGCCAGCACGATCACGCAGTTCATAAAACTGTGTTCCGAGGTCAAAAACGGAATCGGGTCCCGGATCGCCCCCGCCCACAGCAGCAGCGCGTTCAGCCACCCCTGCTTGCCCCCCAAGAAGAGTTGCGTGAAGATCAACGCAATGGAGACCACGCTTGTCACCAGGGGAGAGAAGAACAGGAACCGCCAGAACTTCTCGCCGCGCAGCTTGCCGTTCAGCAGGTACGCAAAGATCAGCGCCAACAAGATCCCCACCGGCAGCGTGTACACCGCGTACCGCAGCGTCCGCCCCACTGTCGCCGCCAAGTCCCCCGAGTGGACCGCCGCCGAGTAGTTCTCACCCCCCACCCACTTCGCCGTCGAAAGCGGAAGCACCGGGTGGTAGTCGGTGAAAGAAAGATAGAGCGCGGTCAGCGCGGGCACGAATACAAACACCACCGCCAACAAAATCGGAACGGAAACAAAGAGGTAGGACACCCAATGCCGCCGTAGTCGCGGACGAGCAATCACCGCCACCACCGCCAGCGCCAGTAGTCCGCCCATCAACAGCTTCACCGCGTCCAGGACATTGCGTTGCCGCTCGTATTCTGGCAGCCGCTTCACCACATCGCCGTACCGCTCCTCGTACTTCGAGGCCGATTCGCGCATAATCTTCAGCGCTTGCGGCTGAATCTTCGCGTACTCGTTCTTCAACTTGGCCCGGAGCAATCGCTCCAACTTCTCGCGCTCTGTCCGCAGCGTTCCGTTCCCAAGCCGCTTCACTAGCTCCGACCGCGAGACGTTGTATCGCTGCCCCAGCGCATCCATCTGATCGCGCAGATACGTCCCCATCTGGTCAAGCAGATTAGACTCCAATCGCCCCGCCTCCACCGAGCCCGGAATCGTCTGCACGGTTCGGAAATTCGGCAGCATCTCCGCCAAGACATTCTTCAGCGGCAAGTCTGCCCGCATCTCCGGCTCTTGCCAAAATGCATCGTTCGCCGGCGCGTACATCTCCTTCAAGGGCGAGATGGAAAACGTCGATTCATCCCCCCGCGACTCTCGATTCCGAACCATAAACCGCTGGGCTTCCATCGAATTCAGATAGTCCAGCCAAGCGATCGCTTCCTTCTTGTGCCGAGATTGCCGGAAGATCACATAGGTGGTCCCGCCCATCACATGGAACGCCTTCCCGTCGTCCGCCTTGGGCCACGGAGCAATGTCCCACTTGCCATTCAACTCGGGAGCTAACTGCCGAATCTGCCCGCCCAGGTTGTGCAGGTCGATGAACATCGGTACCGCTGTGTCCTTGTCGTTCGACCGGAACATCCCCACAATCCGGTTCCCTAAATCCTTCCCGGGTGAGTCGTGCAGATGCCACAACTGGAGCGCCTCCGCAACCCCCCGCTGGTACTGCGGGTCGTTCCAAAGCACTTCGGGCTTCCCATCGGCTCCTCGCCGAAATCCGGGAAGGTCAAACGGCATCGTGTACAGATTCAGCGCCCACTGCGCCCCCGCCACCCAGCCAAAGTAATACCGATAGCCGTTCGCTTCTAACTTCGCGATCGTCTCGTTCAGCTCTGACCACGTTTTGGGTGGCTTCAAGCCCAGCCGTTCAAAAACGTCCGTGCGGTAGTACAGCACCAGGGTCGAGATATCCGAAGGAATCCCATACAGCTTGTTTCCCTGGGAGAACATCTCCAGCATTCCCGGGTGAAATCGCGATTCGATTCGCTTGGTCTCTTCCGGAAACTCCCCCCGCAGGTCCACCAACCCCCCCACGCTTCCGTAGTCGAAGGGACCTCCCAGGTTCGTCACCCCCACGTCCGGCGGCAATCCCGCCGCCATCGAGGTGAAATACTTCGTCTGAAAGTTCCCCCACGCCAGCGGCGTGACTTCCACCCGAATGCCCGTCTTCGCCGTAAACCCCTCCGCCAGCTTCCGGTACATCTCCACGTCCCGCAAACTGCTCGTCACCGCCCAGAACCGAATCTGCGCCGATCCCACCGCCGACAAAGACAGCAGAACGAGCCCCAAAAGAACCCGCTTTAACGAAGTGAAAGAGAAAATTGAACTATCGATAGTTGAGTTCATCTGTCGTTGATGGCTCTTTTTTTGATCATGGGGTATCCGGTTGATCATAGGGTATCCAACCGATGCCACAAGATTACTGCAAAACCCACCCGGTCACGAACCCTTTTCCCCCGCCTCGGTACACTTCTCTTCATAATGGACCGCGGTTACTTCAATTACCCTTCACCCGCAAACGAGCCCGTACTGACCTATGCCCCCGGCACCAAGGAAAGAGCCGCCCTCAAAAGCGCTCTCAGTGAGCTGAAGGCCGAACAGATCGATGTCCCGATGTACATCGGCGGCCAAGAAGTCCGTACTGGCAACCTCGTTTCCATGCACCCCCCTCACGAAATCGCCCACACCCTCGGCCATTTCCACATGGGCGATGCCAGCCACGTCAACCAAGCCATCGAAGCTGCTCTAGAAGCCAAAGAGGCCTGGGCCAACACGAGTTGGGAGAACCGCGCCAACATCTTCCTTCGCGCCGCCGACCTCATCGCCACCAAGTACCGCCCGTACCTTAACGGCACCACGATGCTCGGCCAAAGCAAGAACGCGTTCCAAGCCGAGATCGATAGCGCTTGTGAGATCGTGGACTTCCTCCGCTTCAACGTCCACTTCCTCAGCGAGATCTACCGCCAGCAACCCATCAGCAGCCCCGGCATGCACAACCGCCTGGAATACCGAGCGCTCGAAGGTTTCGTCCTCGCCGTCACCCCCTTCAACTTCACCGCCATCGCCGGCAACCTCCCCACCTCCGCCGCCATGTGCGGAAACGTCGTGGTCTGGAAGCCCGCCAACACGGAAGTCTATAGCGCCCAAATGTTCATGCGCATCATGATCGAAGCCGGACTTCCCGAAGGCGTCATCAACCTCGTCTACGTAGACGGCCCGACCTTGGGCGAAGTCTGCTTCAAGCACCCAGATTTCGCTGGTGTCCACTTCACCGGCTCCACCGGCGTCTTCAACCAAATGTGGAAGACCATCGGCGAGAACATCGGCAACTACCGCGCCTACCCCCGAATCGTCGGTGAGACCGGCGGCAAGGACTTCGTCGTCGCTCACAAGAGCGCCGATAGCGACGTCGTCGCCACCGCCCTCCTCCGCGGCGCCTTCGAGTATCAAGGCCAAAAGTGCTCCGCCGCCTCCCGCGCCTACATCCCGAGCAACATCGCCGACGAGGTCAAGCGCAAGCTGATTCAGGGTGTTCAGTCGTTCAAGGTCGGCACCGTTGAGGACTTCGGCAACTTCATCAACGCGGTCATCGACGAGCGAAGCTTCGATAAGATCGCGGGCTACATCGATAAGGCCAAAGCCGACGGTCAGAAGATTTTGGTTGGCGGCACTTATGACAAATCGCAGGGCTACTTCATTCAGCCCACGATCATCGAAGCCAACGATCCCAAGTACACCACCATGTGCGAAGAGATCTTTGGCCCGGTCTTGACGATCTACGTCTACGATGAGAACAAGTTCGAGGAGACCCTGGAACTGATCGACGAGACCTCCCCCTACGCCCTCACCGGCGCGGTGATCTCCCAAGATCGGTACGCGGTGGAATTGGCCACGAACAAGCTTCGAAACTGCGCAGGCAACTTCTACATCAACGACAAGCCGACCGGCGCCGTTGTCGGCCAGCAACCCTTCGGCGGAGCCCGCGCGAGCGGCACCAACGATAAGGCGGGTTCCATCCTGAACCTCTATCGCTGGCTCAGCGCCCGCACCATCAAGGAAACCTTCGTTCCTCCCACCGACTACCGCTATCCCTTCCTCGCCAGCGAGTAAGCGATTCATTCTAAGCCCCTGCCTTTTAGGCAGGGGCTAACTCACCAAGAAATCAGCCGTTGTAATTGGCAATTCTCGCACGTCCACTTCCTTACGCGCATCTCCAAACCGGGGCTGGTAGTTATAGACCCTCTCGGTAAGAAACGCGATGTGCCCGTCACGATCCTGCGCCTCGCCATACAGGGTGATGTAGGGGGAGCAGATGATGGCATGTCCGTATCGTTGGTAAACGTCATCAAAGCAAGTCACGTTCAAGAGCCCGGTTTCATCCTCCAGGTCAAAGAACATCACGCGTTTCCCACTTGAGGTGGGAGGGAAGCGGAGGCGGATGGGATTACCGACGACAAACGCTTTTGTTCCGGGGGCAAGTTGCGTAGCTTCTCGAGTCGTGATCACTCCTTTCGCTGCCACCCGCTCTCTTTCGAAGGCCATGAGGTGCCTTTCGATATCGAGATCGAGAACATAGCGTTCGCGGATTGCCTTCTCAACGATATCAAAATCTTCCACGTTAGTTGGCAGAGAAGGCTCTTCCCAAGAGATGTCCAAGGCGTCGCCATTCTTGCGAACCAGCTCTGCAAACTCGTAAGCGGAAGGAATCGCCCATAGGAGCGCACGACGATTGGGGTGCATCGAGTCAAACGCTCCCGCCAAGATGAACTGCTCCAACTCGTCTCGATTAGGCCGTACGCGCGCGATGAAATCGAAAAAGGAACGATAAGGACGTTCAATCCGCTGATTCAAGGTGCGTAGCAGAGTGTCTTTGGCCACGGCGCTGATCTGCTGAAGCGCAACTCGAATGCCGCCATGAGGAACATCAGGCATTGCCGCCTCATCCATATCCTCCACAACGAAGTTCAATTCACTGCGATTGACGTCTGGATGCAGGAGAAGCACCCCACGGGAACGGGCTTCGTTCGCGATGGTGCAAGGGCCATAGTAGCCTGCTGGCTGCGAATCGAGGAGGGCGGCAAAATACTGCGTGGGGAAGTTCTGTTGGCACCAGATTGAGCGAACAGAGACTTCGGCAAACGCCAAGGCATGACCCTGGGCAAATCCGTAACCTTTGAACCCGGCTACCAGTTCGCACACCTGCACGGCAATCTCCCGGCTGAAACCATTGGTCACGATGCGCTGAATGACCTCTTCCTTCAGCGTCTCCACATACATTTCGCGACGGCGCTCATGAATCGCCTCACGCATCACCTCTGCCTGGTTTGCTGAGTAGCCGGCAAAGGTCTCCAGCAACTGATCGACCTGTTCCTGAAAGACGATCAGCCCGTAGGTGTTGCCCAAGATACGATCCATCTCCGGGTGATAAATCTCGTAAGGCTTCCCACGCCTTCTGGCGATCAATTCATTGATCTTCACGGCTCCTCCCACCCCCGGACGGATGCCTGCCTGAACCAAGCTGGCGTCGGTGAGGTTCTGAGTCCGCATTCGAATATGAGCCTGTCGCATCGCCGGTGAGGCAGATTGGGGAATGCCGATCAAGTGACCACTTCGCATCGTCCGATAGGTCTCTGGATCGTCCAGGGCAACCTGTTCAACGTCGAAGTTATAGTCCAAGTGACGAACGCGATCTTGGGTTCGCGAGAGAACATCGTTCCCCCTCAAGCAGAGCACGTCGAACTTATCGAAACTCGCTCGGGCGCTTCGCTTGTCCCACTGAATGATCTGCACGTCCTCATCACCGGAGAGCATCACTGGCACGATGTCGCAGATTGGTTCCTGGGAGATCACGACCCCAGACGAGTGAGCGCGTACCCCCATAGGCACATCCATCAGCATCTTGGCCAACCGAAACACCCACTCGAAACGCCGAACGGGAATCCCACTGTCGCGGAGTTCAGGCTTGTTTTCAATGCACTCGCGCAGACGCTCGGGAGTGACGCTGCCATGCAAGCGCTTACTCAGATAACTCAGCGATTCTGGAGGAATCCCCAACACCTTTCCCACATCACGGATAATCCCTCGCGTCCGATAAGCCCCGAAGGCGGCGACGGTAGCGACGTGCTTTTCGCCGTACTTGCGAACCAGGTATTGCCGAACTTCGTTGCGACGCGAAGCTTCAAAGTCGATATCGATGTCAGGGCGTTTGCTGGCATCTTCGGGGAGGAATCGATTGAAGTGAAGGTTATGCTCGTGGGCGTCGATTCGGGAAAAACCGAGACAATAAGCCACCATCGAATCGACCACCGATCCACGCCCACTAAACAAAATCCCATGCTCCCGCGCCCACTGACACATATCGGCGGCCACTAAGAAGTGGCGGGCAAACTTCTGACCGATGATCCGATCGAGTTCCTCTCTGAGCCGCTGATGCTGGGAATGATTGATCGTCTTATATCTTTCTTGCGCTCCCCGGTAGACCGCTTCCGTCAAAGCGCTTTCGTCGCAGATCCCGAGCGAAGGCAGATCAATCATGCCGGGCAGAATGTCGCGTTCGCACCGATCCGCAAGCGCCAAGGTGTTGGTGACAAGGTGAGGCAGGTCTTTAAACAACTGTTCCAACTGTTTCACTGAACGCATGTATCGTTCAGCATTGAGCGCTCGTCGAGGTGGCAAAACAACCTCCGGCTGTCCTTCGGCACGTCGAGGCTTTCGCCCCTCAATCTCTTCAATGAGACACAGAGATTCGACGCAAACCAGAATGTCCTGCGCGGGGAAGCTACCGGGTTCTAGGTGAGTAATAGGGTTTCCTGCTACCGGCAAGAGCGAGTATCGTTCTGCAAGGTCATGCAGCCTTCGGTTGACCGTGATCTCCCAAGGCATGTAGGTGCGCTCAATCTGGACAAAAACGTTCTTAGAACCGTACAGCGTGATGAAGCGTCGAAGGAGTTTCTCGGCCGTTTCTTCTTCCCGGCGAACAAGAAGACGATTAATCGGGCCCGCATTGCCCCCCGTAAGCAGCAGCAAGCCTTCTGAGTGTTTCTCGATCCGGCTCCAGTGAGCCAGCGGATAGTTTCGAGGCTCCCCGAGGTGACATTCAGTAATCAAACGACTGAGCGAGCGATAGCCCTCGGCATTGCGGGCCACCAGAACAATCTCGCCACCTTCAGCGATCTCAATCGTTGCTCCAATAAGAGGGTGTAGACCGACGCGGTTAGCAGTATTCGAAAACTCCCTCGCTCCAGCCAACGAGAAACGATCGGCAATGAGAGCGGCAGAGAACCCTCGGTTCCCCACAAACCCCGGCGCCTCTGTGGCGAGCAAGGTGCTGCGCCCAAAGGAATAGCCTGTCTGAACAAACAAACAAGCGGCTCGCCTAACCTGGGGCGTTAGGACTTTCAAATGATGATCGTGAATAGCTCCACACGCCTTCGCAACCTTCTCGTCTCGGGTCTTGTGCAGGCGAACGCTATAGTCGTCGCGAGGATCAGCGGGAGTGAGCGTGATCTCTGCCGGTGTGAGAGGAATGGGCAGAGTCCGCGAGCGTTCTCGTCTGACACCATCGGCGTCCAAATAGCGCACCCATTCTAACGGCGGTGCCTCTTGCCACCATTCTCCTACCTCGCGCCAGCGAGCGAGATGCTCAATTCCAGCCGGTGGCACGCCGCCATTCCTTGAGCAGTCTTTCGCGTCTCGGGAGAACGATCTTGCTCGCCGCTAGGACAGAATTCTCCCCAAAGGTCGCGTGAACTCGAGCTAAGGCGGAATCGAGCCGCGGCACGCGCAGATTCTCCTTACCGTTCAAGATCAATTCGCCTTGTACGGATCGCACCGGTTCTAACTTCGGCAATCTTACGCCGATCGCTTTGACGGGCTGGGAGAATACGTGAGTAAAGAGCAGTCCTAACGCGGCGGTTGTGGAGCGAGGGCAGCGGAGGGGCTTCGTGAAACGACGCGAGAAGCTCTCCTTCTGATCCGTTTCCCAAACGACCTCCCCGATTACCTCCGTCGCCTGTGCTTGACGCTCTTGAAGTCTTTGCGAGAGCCGCTGAGCCATCTCGATCAAGGCGGATTGTAGTGGCTCAAGTTCCTCCATCGCACTTTCAAAGATCATTCTCTCGACAAGCGAATCGGGGGGATAGCTCGGGCGAACGGGATCAAAAAGACTCTCATTCACCGCATCGTAGATACGTTGACCTTCTTTACCGAACTGCCGAGTCAAGATCGAAAGCGGTAGTCGCGAAACATCGCCAATCTTCCGGTAACCCAGAAAGTGCAGGCGCTGCCGATCCGCCTCAGAAACCGGGGCGAGGAGTTCGACCTTCAGCTCGGCGAAATCATCGACGCAGAAGGACCGCAAGGAGGCGCCTTCCACCAAGGCCGCGGTCTTGGCAATCCATCGAACGGGACCGACCCCGTAACGAATTGCATGCTTTAATGCTGCGCTCAAACGATCGATGACCGCCTGGGTTACAAACAAAGGATCGGGGTGGGCAGACAGGTCGAGGTAAGCGGCATGCTGATCCTCTGGTTCAACTGCCCCGCTATGCTCCACGCAGAGGTCCAACCAGCGGGTCTGCAATTCTGAGTAGTCTTCCGCCTTCCACGGAAGTATCGTCCCTGTGGAGCCCATGAGCAAACGAGCACGCTCTAGGGGAAGTCCGCGAAACACCCCAAGCTTACGCGCTTCAACATTCGCGTCGAAGACCTGCTTATCGCGAGAGATCACCAGCGGCTCTTTACGCAAGGCCGGAGTACGACGCTCTTGCTCACGAACATAGAATCGGTCAAGGGCAACAAAGAGGATGTGACGTCTCATAGATCGCCGATCTGCCTCCCGGTCAATACCGATCGATCTAACCGCAGAACATCAAGATCGGAGGCGTGTGCGTCCCGTAGTTTCTGAAACAACCACCCGGTCCGCCTCCGTACCAACAGCCACGCTCCCAGGAGCTTTTCCCCCCGAAAAGTGAGGTGAAGGCATCCCTGCTGCAGACCTAGTTCAATTGATTCTTCTGGCGAGCTATTGCTGGCCAGAGAGGGAAGATAGGTCCCCTTGTCCCAAAGCAAGATCGGACCTGCCCCTCGGAAGCCCGTTGGAATGCGTCCCTCGGTCCCAAGGCACTTCTTCGCGTGGTCTTTCACCCGAATGGCTTCGCGGACATGCTTTGGGTATAGGCTGGGGCCTTCGGGAAGGACCCAACTATGGGCGAAGGAGCCACATTCCAGCCGTAGGTCGAAGTGATCCTGGGTGGCTCGGTGATGATGTACACCGAACATCAAAGGCGCCTCGTCAGGCGAGAGTAAAGAGTATTGAATAGGGGCATAGCCGCGCTTCATGAAAGGTCCTCGAAGTAAGCCCAGAGGGCAATTTATGTAGAATATTGTCTACATAATACATCGAAAACCCAAGGGGGGAATTCACAAAAAAATGCCCGCGGGAGTCAAAGTCGCGGGCACATAGCATGCAATGTTTGGGACTAATTGCCCGAGGGCAAATTGAAAGCACAGGTGCGGCTCCTGGAATACCAAACCGCCGGTATCACGACGATCGCTCGCCCACCAAGGGCGTGGTCCCCTTTTCCACACGTCCTGGCGATTCGGAGCTTGTGAGCCATTCCCGTGGCAGCGAAAAACAACGCAATTGAAAGAACAAAAATGCAAGTTTTCATATCGCTGTCTCGAATCTGATTTGAATTATGTAAGGCCAGATCCCGCAGCAGAATCGCCCAAAAGTGCCACTTTCGCGCTTCCCATGAGTGCAAACGACAAAACGGCCCCAGTCCAAAACAAAAAAGGCCCGCGAGAGGTAATCGCGGGCAAATGCAGGAGAGGGAATTGCCCTGTCTTAGGGCAGTTTGAAGATATAAAGTCGAGACAGCCGATTGGTCGAGGTGTCCAGCAGCTTGACCATCTTGGGCTTCGCATTGGCAGGCATGATGGTCAGGAATCGAACGGTGTACTCCTCGCCCATTTCGAGTTGGCGGCCCACCGATTCTTCAGTGGCAACCTGAGCCACCTTCAGAATTGGATACTTTTCACCATTCTCATCGTAGATATCCCCTTCGAATCGAAGGAATGCGGGATGGGGGCATTGCCCCTTGAGCGTGAACTTCACCGTCGCAAAGATCTTATCTGCCCCGGTCGTGTTGAAGTGAAACTTCTGACCGTGAAGACCGACGGGATTATCCGCAAGTTTAATGTCGATCAAGGCCATCGGATAGTAAGTGCCGGGTTCGCATTCGTAGGTCGCGGCTGCCGTCATTCCGGTTTCGTCTTTGGCATCGCCGAACGGCGCAGGAAGTGGTTTCAGGGCCGGTTTGAGATCGTAACGAAGAACCGGACCGCCGCTTTGGTGCTCTAACATCAACTTGGGCACCGTTCCGGCGGCAGGAACAACGATGACGGCTCTCAGCTCGACCTTCTGAGCTGGCTTAAGTTCCGCGTTGAATGGTTCTCCTGTCTTGGCTCTCGTAAAAGTACCAGTCCCTTGACGGTTAACGGATTCTTGATCGACGCCGACAAACTTAACGGAACCCCCGCCAAAGTAAATCGCTTTGGGGTTCGGGTTATGAGCGATGAAGTCCACCACTAGGAGTTTTTCTTCCTTGTTGGGAGCGACTACATCGTTACCCACTACTTCTCGAACCGCACTAAAGCGAACATTCGTCAAAGTGATGTTGATCGGGTCTACTTTGCCCAGGGTATACGTTACATTGAGTTTGCCGTTGTCCCCTGCTAATTGAGTCGTGCCTTTCACGATTCGTTGAGCGGGTTGTCCTTTCGTTTTCTTAGTCTGTGCATTGCCGTTTGCCGCCAATACAGCCGCAAACATTCCAATTAAAAGTAAGTTTTTCATTCAGTTACATCCTTCGCTGGGTATGCGGGGTGGAGTATGCGGGGGTAGTTCTGCACGGGCAAATCGTCCAAAGGTGCCATTTTTTGTCCCAGAGGGCTTGATTCCAAGCTAAGTTAAAGTCAAGCTAACCAGAGTGATTCGCGCGTCGTCCAGCCGCTTACAACAGCCCACGTTGAGGTCCAATGTCCTACGGCGCTCCCGCCTGCTAGGTCGAGTGGCGGCGATGAGCCCGGCGCCTCGATGGATAAATGTCATTGCTCCTGCGGGTTATGGCAAGACCACCTTGATGGCCTCGATCGGGGAGCAGCGGAAAGAAACCGAGCGCGTATGTTGGCTGACCCTGACGCAGGGAGATACTCTCCACGATTTGGCTACGGGGATCCTCTCCGCCTGCCGAGCAGCATTTCCCTTGCTGCGCAGCGCGATTCAGGATGCGGCGCACACTTCCATCATCGAGCAGAGCGTCCCTCAGCGGATGGCCGTCATGCTTGCGGACGAAATTGCTGAGTTCGTTCACGAACCTATCCTGCTAGTGATCGACGATCTGCATCGACTGGAAGATCCAGCCGCGGAAGCCATGTTGGCCGATCTCTTGGAGTTGTTGCCGGAGCAAGTCCGCGTGATGACGGGCTCTCGTATCAAGCTCAATCTGCCCTATGCGAGATGGCATTCCCGCGGGGACATCCTGGATTTCGACTTACGGGATCTGCAACTTACGGAAGACGAAACCGCTGACTTCTTGCGTGAAAGCCTTAACCTTGAAGTGTCAGACGAGCAAGTGGCGAGAATTCTCGAACGCACGGGTGGCTGGACTGCGGGCCTGAACCTCTTACACAGCGCATCCGGCGGAGGAATCGACACCGCTTTGGAGGCCAAGCTTCCGACCTGGCTTGAGTATTTGGAGACCGAGGTCTTGGGGCAGATGTCCGATGAGGACCGCTGGCTGATGGTGCGATGCGCGATGCTTGAGATTCTCGATCCTATCGCTTGTTCCAGGGTCCTGGATAAAGAAGTCAACTCGGCCCAACTCAAGAGAATTCACTCTCAGAATCGATTCGTGGAGGCCTTGGACCCGATCCAAAACTCCTACCGCATTCACGACATCTTTCGAGACTTCCTTCAAACCCGACTCCAAGCATTACCGCTTACTGAGATTGCCGAGCTATTTTCTCGAGCGGCAGATGCTAGCGACAACCCATTGATTGCGGCGAGAATGTTGGTGAACGCCAACTTGTACGATTTGGCTTTGGCTCGACTACGCAAAGACGTCGTTGGCATTCAATCCGAAGCGAATATCTCCAGCCTGCAGCACATCCTAGAATCCATCCCTCAGGAGCAATGTTCCGATTCTGGCATTCTGCACTTCTTGCTAGGCTTCTGCCACACGGAACGATGGCGATTCGCGGAAGCCAGACACGAACTTGAATTAGCCGTCTCCATCATGGAGAAAACTGACGATCTCGCCATCGGCTACGCAAAAGCGCGATTGGTCAGTATTGGTTGGACCTTCAGCGACCTCACCACGGTTTGGAAGAATACAGAGGAGGCGCTTGCTTCGGATGTCGACGAAACGGCGAGAATGTCCCTCTATTGCACACGGGCCTGGCTGCGCGGCCTGAATGGCGATTACGACGGAGCGGGAGAGGATGCCGCGATTGCATTGGACATGGCCCTGGCCAGTGGGAATGCCGCTTTACTCTATGAATTGGTAGCCGCATTCAATGGACCTATCTTTAGAATTCCTCGAGTGGCTCAGCGCCTTGAGGAGATTCTTCCCATCCTCCAGTCGGCAATTAGAGGGCGAGAAACTCCTCAGCGCGCTCACGTACACCTTCTGGAGTGCTATCTCCAGATGTGTAAAGGGAATTGGGAAGGAGCAATTGAATTTGGCGAGAAAGCGCTGGCAATTAGCGATCGGTTTGGCGGCTTGCACAACATCATCGTCGATATTTGCCGAATGATCCCCATGTGTTATGTCCACCTCGGACAGTTGGAGGGAGCGGAGCAATGTTTGGCCCGAGGCAAGGAAGTGATCAATTCAAAGCATCGGGCAACCCATCCGAGGCCCTGGCTTGATCTCTATACTCTGCACCTCGTCCGGGTGGCCCTGGCTAAGAAGAACATTCTGAAGGCCAAAGCCTACTCGAAGGAGGCGACGGGTTCACTGGAGTCTCGCTGGCCAACCGCCGAATGGTTCCGAGTGACAGGCAAGGCCTACATTGCCATGGCGGAGGGAAGAATGGACCGAGCTCAGGCCTATTTCCAGACCTCGGCGGACTTGCTTGAGAAGTGGCCCAACCTCGTCGTGGTGGCCGATCCCAATCTAGCGTTGGCTTATTTTAAACTGCAAAAAGGTGAGTATGAAGAAGCGCGAAAGATGGCCGAGGTGGCCATTAAACGCGAATATGAGAATGCTCGCCCCGGCCTTCTCTTCATGACCGGCCGAGAGATTCTGGAACCGCTGTTGGAGATCGTCGATATTCCCGAGGCAACGCCCGTGAAGATTCTCGCTGCCTCATTGCCGACTGCCGAACATCGAGTGGTGATCATTCCGGGCACCGAGGAGAAGCTGACCCCGCGGGAGATTGAAGTGCTGGAGTTAGTGGCGGCAGGCGCTTCCAACACTGAGATCGCTGAGCGACTGGTAATCAGTCCTTTCACGGTGAAGAGACATGTCACCCACTTGCTGACTAAGTTGGGCGTGAATAGCCGCACCAAGGCGGCGAAGATTGCCAGCGAGATATTGCACACATAGCGCTGAAATTGGCACTTTGGTGTGACGCGCTTCTTTGGCGGGCCCATCCATCATAAGGATGGAAAGCGAACGGAGAGTCGCAAATCCAAGGAGCATCGATGCTAATTACTTTCATCGCTTCGGCGGTTTTTTATAGTTCAGCAAATGAGTACGTGACCCTATTTCGGGATACCGATGGCGGGAGCACCAAACTGCAAGTGATTCACGACGAGTTGAATCTCGACAATCGAAAGGCGACCTTGATCAACGTCAACGATAAGAAGGCGTGGATCATCAACGATTCGTCATCCGGCAACATCACCTTGATCATCGGCGAAGAGGCCTACACCTCGCCCGCTCCAAAGGAAGACGAACCCGTTGCCAGCGTCAGCTACTTTGCCAAGGTGTATGCCAACGCAGCCGGGCCGAAGCCCAAGAAGAAAGGCATTCTGGGCGGTTTGGGCGGAAATCTCTTGGGTGGCCTGACGGGTGTTCTCACCAACAGCCTTTTCTCAGCGGCGTTCTCGAATTCGCTTGGCGCGATGAGTAGCCAGGCCCTGGCTTCTCAAGCAATCTACACCGTCCAAGGAATCGCGGTACAGGAGATGAAGCAATCTCTGGGGAGGGCCACGAGCTACACGTCCGTCACCAAGGATGAGGACCCGGTGGTGATGAAAGAGATTACCAAGGTGGACAAGACGACAATGGTCGAGACCTTGCGGCTACGAAAAGTGGATGTCCCGGACTCGGATATTCCGAATCCTTCGTCACCCAAGTCCGTGACCGCCAAAGAATTGTACGAGGCTTTCTCCAAGTTCTTGATCGAAGGGATCGACGAGGAGAAGAAGTAAACCGTCTGGTTCGCTTGGATTCATAATTCAAGCGGACCATGTCACTCATCGTTTCCTGCCCTGCCAAACTCAACCTCTTTCTAGCGGTAGGACCCATCGACACTCGTGGCTACCACCCGATCCGGTCGATCTTCCAGGCAGTAGGGCTGTACGACGCCATGCGCATCGACCTGGACGTCTCCGAGACTACCGTCGACTTCTTGGGCGCCGATGTGCCTGAGAGCAACACGGTAACGAAAGCGCTTCGTCTGATGGCGGAGTACACCGATCTTCCCGCAATGAGGATCGAGATCGAGAAGCGCATTCCGTCCGAGGCGGGTTTGGGAGGCGGGTCCTCGGACGGCGCGGGAATAATCCGTGCGATGCGTTACTTGCATCCTGAACGGCTTTCTGAGCGAGATGCCTTAACGGTGGCCAAGGCCGTTGGGGCGGACGTTCCCTTTTTCTTGGTGGGTGGGCGGGCCAAGGCCACGGGCTATGGAGATATCTTGGAGCCCTTAAATGATCCAGAACCGAGCTGGACGGTCATCGTAAAGCCTTCGGTTGGTTGCTCTACGCCTGCTATGTACCAGGCCCTGGACGAACTTACTTACGAGTGGAAGGACTTTGAGGGAGATGCCGTTTACAATGACTTCGAGCGGGTAGCGCCTTGCCAATGCACCGATACCATAGAGCGGCTCGGGGTCTTTGGCGCAACAAATGCGGGCTTAAGTGGTTCAGGTTCGGCATTATTTGGACTCTTCGAGTCGGAAGATGCAGCGCTGGCTGCTCAGAAGCGCGCTGAGGAAGAGCAGTTGGGCCAGGTTTGGGTAGCGCCCCTTCTCACCAGAAAGGAGAGCCTCAGTCTCGTAAGAATCTCAGGCTAAAGATTGCCTTCTTTATGCCGATGATCCATTTGGTGGATAACGTCATCTATCTGAATCGAGTGGATCCGAAGATCACAGAGCACTACCTGCTCACCCAGCCGGATGTGATCGATGCGTCGGTCTGGTTCGAATCGGGAGAGATGAGGGCCCATGTGACCCTTCTTGACTCTACGGAACTCACGCCTCGAGAGCTTCGACTTCGATGCGCGTGTGAGTTGGGACTTCACCACACGCCGAAGCAGTTTGTCTGCCTCAGCGCGCGGCCGCGAGCAGCTTAGTCCTCGTCTTCTTCTTCTTCGGTCTCGTCGAGGTCCTCATCGAGCTTGGGGGTCTGAGGCATCTCGGATTCCAACTGCAAGAACGCGATGTTCTTAGCCTGTCGGTTGGGGCAATTGTTGCAAACGAAGGCGACCTTTGCATTGGCCAGCCAGGTAGGCACCTTGTCGAGCGTCTTTCCGCACGCACATTGAATCATTCCGTTACTTCTCCAACTGTTTCCCGATAGTGCTGAACCGTTTGCTGATGGCTGATGTAGCCATTGATGAGCATGACGGCGGCGGCGCCAAAGTAGAGCAGAAATAGCCAACCCTCTCGCTTTTGACCAGGATCGCGAATCGCGGCGTCACCGCCAACAAAGGGGAGGCCGATAAAGCCGAGGATGAATAGAAATCCTGCGATCCAAAAATAGGTGTTTTTGAACCACACTGGCTTCGGCAGAGGCTTTTCTGGCTTCTTATCGGGCACGGGCTATAAGTTTACCGAACTTCGACGAGTGCTATAGGGCAATTTATTTAGACTCGCAGGTCTATCTGCTGGCCCTTTCCCTCAAGAAGTTTCATGAGGTCTGCCGCTTGTTGCTGTTGAGAGTCCAGAGACTTACGCAATAAGGCAATCTGAAGACCCGCGCGCTTGTCCTCTACGCTTTGCACGGCTGTGAGCGCGGCATCGACTCCGGAAGTGCTTGAGATATTCATCGCCATCGTTGTTTTCGGCGCGTAATGGCGATTTCCTTAGGGAAATAGGGGCATAGTTGGGTGATGAAGCGGCAGAAAGTGGGTCTTTCCGACCTTGAATCGGCACGATTGAGTTATGGCTGCATGAGGGTGGCGGGGACATGGACCCCGGCAGACATTACGACCGAGATGCGAGAGAAGGGAAAGCGAGCCATTCTGGCTGCTTACGATGCGGGCTACAACCTTTTTGACCACGCGGACATCTACTGCCGAGGGGAGTGCGAAGCGATTCATGGTGAGGTCCTGAAAGACTCTCCATCGCTCCGCCAAGAAACGCAGATCGCCACCAAATGTGGGATTCGTTTTTCTGGAGAACCTCATGCGGACTCGCCCCATCGCTACGATTTCTCGGCCGAACACATCCTGTGGTCCTGCGAGCAGTCTCTGAAGCGGTTGGGTGTGGAGACGATTGAGATTTACCAACTGCATCGACCGGATCTTCTCATGGATCCGGCAGAGATTGCAGAAGCGTTTACAACACTCAAGGAGCAAGGCAAAGTTCGCTATTTCGGCGTTTCAAACTTTGTGCCGTCATTCGTCTCCGCTCTGCAATCGGCGCTTTCGTTTCCGTTGGTGGTGAATCAGGTGGAGATCCATCTGGGGCGGCTCGATTGCTTTGTCGATGGAACCCTGGATCAATGCATCGAGAAGTCAATCACTCCGCTCTCGTGGAGTCCCCTGGGCGGAGGGTGGCTAGGTGCGGGTGGTAAAGTCGCCGACGATAACCCTCAAGTGGAACTCCGACGAAAGGTCCAGGAAACTCTGGACGAAATTGCGGCGAAGTACGAGGTATCGAGAACGGTGATCGCGCTGGCTTGGTTGCTCAAGCATCCGAGTGGGATCATTCCTATCGTAGGTTCAACGAACCCGAGTCACATCAAAGACGCGGTCCAAGCCGATGCTATCGACTTGGACCGCGAAGATTGGTACCGAATTTTGGTCGCCGCTCGGGGCGCGTCGCTTCCTTAAGTGGCGCGCTTTAAGCGAATTCTGTCCAGCATCACGGAGACGACGATGATCACTCCCGTGATCATCTCCTGTACCCAGTTGGATAATCCCAACTGGGAGCAGCCCGAGTTAATCGTGGCCATGATGAGTGCGCCGATGATCGCGCCGAGGATAGAGCCAGAACCCCCCGAGAGAGAGGCGCCGCCGATGACGACGGCGGCGATGACGCTCAACTCAAACCCCTGACTGGTGGTGGGGTCGCCTACCGAGAGGCGCGCGAAGACCATCAAGCCGGCGAATCCGGCGAGTAAGCCCATGAGGATGTAAACCAGGAGCTTGACGCGCTCAACAGGCACTCCGCAAAGGCGAGCGGCATTCTCGTTTGAACCCACGGCCACAACATGTCGGCCAAAGCGAGTGGAGTTCAATATCCACGACACGACAAAGGCCAAGACGATCATGATCCAAACGCCAATCGGGAATATCTTCCATTTCTCGCCTTGGGGCAGAACTGCCAGCAGGTCGTTGAGCCATGTAATCGGAGCGTCGATCTTTTGCTCATTTGCCATGCCTTTCGCCGCACCGCGGGCAATGAGCATGGTGGCCAAAGTCACGATAAACGGTCCGACCTTGAGTCGAGTGATCAAAAGACCATTGAGGATGCCGCATAGGGTTCCCGCGACCAGCCCTCCACCCAAAGCGACATAGGGAGACACGCCTTTGTTGAGACACCAAGCGACGGCGACCGTCACGAAGGCGACAACGGAGCCAACCGAGAGGTCGATACCTCCGGTGATGATGACCAGGGTCATCCCGAGCGCCGCCAGACAAACCGAACTGGATTGACGAAGGATAGTCTCGATGTTAATCAGACTCAAAAAGCCTGACTTATCCTGCATATGGAGCAAGACGACAAAGATTCCAAAGATCAATACCCATGCTACAAGCAGACCAATGACATTGATCGCCGAGCCAAGTTTAAGTCGTTTCAAATGCCTGCCGCCTCACGCATGATGTCTTCCGCAGTGATTTCCTTTGTTCTGCGAGCTTCTCCCAAATCACCTTTGTGCATGACCGCGATGCGGTCGCACATGCCCTGCAGTTCGGGCAAATAACTGCTCACCATCAAAATCGCCTTACCCTCCATCGCCAATTGGTCGATCAATTGATAAATCTGTTGCTTGCTTCCGACGTCGATGCCTCGAGTCGGCTCGTCCAGCAAGAGGACGTCCACACCGTGGTGAAGCAATCGGCCGATCGCGACCTTTTGCTGATTTCCCCCACTGAGTTCCCCTACCGGCTGCTGGGGGCCTTGGCACTTCACGCGCATTTTCTCGATCCAAATCTCTCCTTCCGCCAGGTGCTTGGGGGTGGAGATGATGCGCGGCAGCTTGGTGAGCAAGATGTTGTCGGCAATTGGCATGCCCAGGGCGAGACCTTCAAGCTTTCGGTCTTCGCTAAGCATTCCGATGCCTTCTTCCCAACGTTTTGCAGGCGGTCGGTAGCCTTCAACGATTCCAACCTTGATCTCGCCGCTCTTCACCGGATCAAGTCCGAAGATGGATCGTAAGAGTTCGGATCGTCCCGAGCCATTCAAGCCAGCCACTCCCACCACTTCGCCCCGTCGAAGCTGCAGAGTGGATCTGCCCTTAATCGTCTCAAGGTTGGCCAGTTCGAGCACGACTTCGCCCGGTTGTCGTGTGGAGTGGGGATACAACTCGGCAATGTCTCGGCCAACCATCATCGAGACAATGTCGTCGGCCGTTACTTCGGCCACGTTCGCAGAACCGATGTAGACACCATCGCGCAGAACCGTTAGTCGATCACAAATTCGTTTGATTTCCTCAAGGAAGTGAGAAATATAAACGACGGCATGTCCGGCAGTTCGAAGCGATTCGATGACTTTGAATAGCTTCTCCACGTCGGCCTGAGTCAAGCTGCTGGTTGGCTCATCCAGGATGACGACCTTGGAGCCAAGAGCAACGGCTCTGGCAATCTCAACTACTTGTCGCACTGCGATGGGAAGATTACGAACCGGCGTGGTTACATCTACTTCGGGGTACCCAAGTGTTGCCAACGCCTCCCGCGCTCGGCGTTCGCTTTCCTTTCGGTCTACGATGCCATTCTTGGCGTCCTCGAGGCCGAGCAGGATGTTCTCAGCGACATTGAGATCAGGACAAAGCGCAAGCTCTTGGTAGATCATGGCGATGCCTTGTTGACGGGCATCGAGCGGATTGCGAGGATTGAAAGGCTTTCCATCCAGCACCATATTTCCGCTGTCTTGCGGCTGAGCCCCTGCGAGGATCTTCATCAGGGTGCTCTTACCAGAGCCATTCTCGCCGACGAGGGCGTGGACTTCGCCTTTCTCAACCGCGAGGGAAACGCCGTCTAGCGCAAGGGTCGCGCCGAAGCGCTTGGTTATGTTATTGAGTTCAAGAAAAGACATCTTCTCAGACGCGGTTGAGTTCGTACTCGCGAATGGGCGGCGAATTCAACGCCGCCCATCTCGGACGTGGCCTGGAGTTAGGCCTTCGGGGGAGCGATCAGTTTAGCGATGTCGGGGGATTCCATATTCTCCTTCGTAACGAAGGTGGCCCCGGTGTCGATTCGCTTCGAAACCGTTCGCTTGTTAATGGCGTCAACGATAGTCTTGACGCCTTCGTACCCCATCTTGCGGGGGTTCTGGACGATCAGGCCGTTGATTTCGCCTGACTTCAGACCATCCAGGAGCTTGGGTGAAGAGTCGAAACCGACGAATTTGACCTTCCCTGCCCAGTTATTCTGCTGAAGTACACGAAGCATACCGGCGGTGGAACTCTCGTTCGGAGTGTAAATTCCGTCAATGTCCAGCGAGCCATCGGGCTTCTTGAATCCGGCAAGCAGATTCTCGGCTTCCGTCTGCGCGGAATCCGTTGTCGGGCCGGCGTATCGATTTTCGCTGACAATTGTGATTCCAGAGTGCTTCTTGATCGCGTCGATAAAGCCTTGCTCGCGGAAGTTGGTGCTGGCAGATCCTTCGGCGTATCGCAGGACAACGATCTTGCCCTTGTCGCCCAGGAGCTTGGCCATCTCCTCGCCTGCCGTTTCGCCGCCCTTATAGTTGTCGGTGGCAACAAAGCTTACGGTTTCCGCATCCTTCAAATCAGAGTCGATGATGACGGTCGGAATTCCCGAGTTCTTTGCGTCCATGACGGGGCGAGCCAGGGCCTTGTCGTCGAGGGGAGCCAAAACGATGCCATCGACGCCTTGGGTTGTGAAATCTTCAACAACCTTGATCTGGTCGTTACGGTCATCTTCTTTGAGCGGACCCTTCCAGATAATTTCGACATTGCCCAGCTCGGAGGCGGCTTCATTTGCCCCTTCGTGAATGGACTTCCAGAATTCGTGAGTCGAACCCTTGGGAATGACGGCAATCTTGAGCTTCTTACCGGCTTCCGGCGTGGCGGATCCGGTCGAGCTCGTCTCAGTTCCTTTGTCCCCGCAGCCGGCAAGGGCGATGGTCGCGCCGAGCAGCCATGCGAGTGTCTTGGTGGTCTTCATTGTTCCTCCCATCCTATTGAACGCGAACATCGCGTCCATGGCGGTTATAAAACTTAACTTATCCGATTCTCGAACGATGCAATTGTAGCGGCAACATCGCGGCTTAGCGCTCCATGTAGTTCAGTTTCCACCTGGTCCTAACGTTGAACCCAAAAGCAAAACTCGCAATCTTTCCCATTCGACGTCTCGTTTCCATGCGTTCCTAATTGAATCGCATTCACAAAAGACGCCTAGGCGATCGCCACTGGAGCCACCTTGCTAGCTTACGCGGGATGGATAGGTCAATAAAACATTGACATTCAATGTCGGAGTGAGGTATCCGCCCAGCTCTGATTCAAAAACCTCGTAGGAAGGTAGCCTACCCCGTTGGAATCAAGGCGGGGTAGGCGAGAGAGTTTAGAGGTTCGGGCTCTTAGGAAAGTCCTTCGGTAACCACTTGGGAAGTTCCTTTACGCTATCTCGAGCGGCTTGCGAAGTGGGGACCGCCCAGGCTTGGAAGAACGGTCCCAAATTCTTGCCTACGACACGGGAGTAGTGGATCAGGAACTGATCGTGCTTTTCCATGTCATTGCGAGGCTGAGTGCCAGCGTTGGGTCCTTCATAGCTGCGGAAATACTTCTTCATCGAATCCCATCCAAAGTCTTGAATGAGCTGTCCATACATGTAGAGGGCCAAGAAGGGTTCGCTCTTCCACTGGTTGAAGTCGCCTCCTTTCTCGATGTAAGCCTTGAACTTTGGCGTTTCCGATCCGATGCGATCCCAGATCGTCTTTCCTGCGATCTTGTCCATCATGTAGAGGGTGAAGATGTTGTTCGTTACCTCACCGGTGCCACTAAACGTCCACTCACCTTTTTGTCGGTTGTGGCCCAGTTCATGCCAGTGGCCCCACGTTCCCTCGGTCGTCAGATCGTGCACGTCTAGCGAGAGCGGGACGGACTTGTCCATCCAAGTCATGATTGGATAACCCGAGTGCATGTATCCCGCACTGATTTGCCGGTCGCATACTATGCGCTCCGGCCGATCAAACACGGGCGAGCCATCGAGGTCGCTATAGAGGTCGATGCACTTGTCCCAGAGGTTCATCAGCGCAATGGGATCTTCGACTTTTCGAGCCGCATCGATCGGAACGCTAAAAATGAGCTTGTCGGAACCAATTTCTGCCCAAGGAGCAGCGTAGCGAAGCTGCTTCGCCCACTCTTCTTTCGTCGTCTTGCCGTGAACGTAGCGAGCGGAGCGGATCACGTTTCCAAACTCCACCTTTTGGTCGGGGAGCCCAAGCTTTTTATCGACGACGATATATACCAGGCCACCGAAAGGACTGCTGATTCGCGTCAATCCTTTTTCGATGCGCTTGCGAGTGACGATGGAGGGATGTCGTTCCCACTTATCGAGTCCCCACAACTGGTCGGAGTGGCATCCAATTTGGACGCTAAATCCTTGACCGATCATCGAAGCTGGTGCTTCCACGGTGATCTCTTCGCCAGGAGCGGCATAGAGCCCGGTGCTCGACCACTCCTGCTTCGAAACCCGAACGAGGACAGTGGCATCGACTCGTGAGGCGTCGGTGGGCACAGCGCCGGGAAAGTCGTTGGCGCTGGGCTCGATCTTTGGAACGGGGCGACCATTGGCGCGGTCCAGAGATCGAATCGTCAAAGCGAGTCGGTCCACTGCATCCTTTGCCTGAAGGGGCTTTTGGGCGGTCGGAATGCGATTCCCTGCCGAAGCGCACTTAGCGCGAACGGCTTTCTGGAAAGGATCGGATTCAACCGTCGAGCGCAAGACCGCCATGATGATCGAAGAACTCTGCGCCCCATCGGTATCGAGGTGGGCCAGCGCGTACTCGGCGTTGCAGCTTTGCGACTCGGTGAGAGACTTCGCGGGCCAGATTTGGTCGGCGGTACCATCGCTGAAAGAGAGTCCTGCTTTATGAAGGAGGCTCTGCATCGGCATTTCGGTAGCCAAGTCTTTGCCGGGGTTTAGTTGCATCCAACCCCAAGGCGTATGTGCGGTGATCAAGCCGCCTCCGTTTCTGACGTAGCTCTCCAGAACGGAGATATCAGAATCGGCGGGGATGATTGCCACGTCCGCCCGCTTTAGGTCATCGCTTAAAGTGGCACGATTGAGGGGAACCCCTTCGAATCCTAGCTTGGTCACTAATTGCCGGATGCTGGAGCCCGCCAGGAAGCCTACTCGCGGTTTGGAAGCTCGCCCAGAACACCACTGCACCACGTTGGTCAAGAGCTTTCCGGTGTCGCCTTCGTCGGCGGACTCTGTCGTGAGATATCCGCCGTGGCCAAACGCAGCGACTCGGCCCTTGCCGAGCCTCCCCGCACTGGCAACAGGGGCCAGCGTCTGACCATCTTTGCAGATGAGAAAGGGAATGGCGTCCTTGCCAACGGCGCTCACGATACCCGGCAATCCGGGTTTCGCGACCTTGGCAACTCCATTCGTGAGAGACTGAAGATCGGTTTCGGCCTGAGTCGGTTGCATCAACAGCAAGCTCAGACAGCACAATGACTGCAACATATCGGTGAATCCCTTATACGAAAAAGCTCTAAATCTTGCGGAAAACAAAGAGCCAAAGCCTTCCGCAATTGCCGCCGTCGCTAAAAAAACTTCCGACGAAGCGGCTCGTTGGGCGTTTACTCAGTGGACCCTCCGCCAAAAAGCCGCCGCGAAGTTTAAAAACGCTTCCCAGATGCTCTTTGATCGCGAGGGCCTTGAGATGGCGACCCACGAACGTATGGCAGCATACAACGCCTCGCTTTTCCCCGCAAGTGCCCATGTCTTCGATTTGACCGCTGGCATCGGCGCCGACCTTATCGCGCTCGCCCAACGGGGACCCTCCACTGGCGTGGAAGTCTCTCCCGAAAGAGCCGAACTAGCCCGTCACAACCTGGACGCGAATCGCCAAACCGCCGAGATCCTCATCGGGGATGGCCTTGAACGGATTCCCGCTTCCAGCGAGTACATCTTCGCCGATCCCGCCCGCCGAGAAGGCGGCCGCCGGACCCTCGATCCTTCTCAATTCGCCCCAAATCCTTCCTTGATTGCCGAGCGCTTCAAAGACGCCAAACGCGTCGTCTTCAAACTCAGCCCCATGCTCCCGGATTCCTTCCTCGAATCCCTCGGCGACGATATTCGATTCGTCTCCTTTGGCGGAGAGTGCCGCGAAGTCCTCGTCTCGTTTGGCTCTGAGGTCAACCCGACCCGCAAGGCCGTCCAAGTCGAGTCCGGTGAAGAACTGGAGGAGGCAGGCGACCCCATTCAAACCGAGACCCCAAACGAATACCTTTACGAAGCCGATCCCGCCGCGATTCGAGCCCACACTCTGGGCGCTCTCGCCGACCCGTTCGATCTGTACGCCCTCGGCGATTCCAACGGTTACCTCACGGGTCCGAATGAGATTTCCTCGCCGTGGCTCCGTGCTTACCGAGTCCTTTACCATGGCAAAGCGGACCTGAAAGAAACCAAGCGGGAATTGGAATGCCTCCATTCTTCCACTCCCGTCGTCAAACAAAGGGGAGCGGATCAAGATTTGGAGGCGATGCGCAAAAAACTCAAGCTCACCGGTGACCGAGAACTCTGCGTGATTCTCTACACCGTAGGCAAGAGTATCCGTCACATCATCGCCCAACCCTTGCCCGCCCAGACCCGGTAACATCGAACCCATGGAGAGCGTGAGTTTCTTAGGCCTGCGACCGGAGGATCACGGTCTTTCAAAGCCCTTGAGCGCCGACATCGGCATCTTGGACTCACAACTCGGCGGTGCGCTGCTTGAGCAAGAAGGCTCCTGGATCTTGGAAGCCGCTCAAAAGATGTACAAAGGCGCCGACCCGGAAACCCTGTTCCAAGAATTCCCCGAGCTTAACGATCCGGAGAAATTCAAAGGACTCGCCCGCGCCTTCACCATGCTCCTCCAACTGCTAAACGCAGCCGAGCAAAAAGAGATCGTTCGCGTCAATCGAGCGCGGAGCCAAGGCGATGCGCCGCGTCGAGAGTCGATCCGCGAAACCATCCTCGAACTCAAAAACCGGGGACTCACCGCCGCACAGATTGAAGACCTGCTCAATCGAACTTCGATCGTCCCCACCTTCACCGCGCATCCCACCGAAGCCAAGCGCCGGGCCGTTCTCGAAAAGATCCAGCGAATTGTTGAGGCGCTTTCCGCTATTGAAAGCGCCACTGGCACCCTCACGGGGCCCATCAATGAGAAAGAGCAGGGTGAAGGCATCATCCGCCGCAACCTGACCGCGCTTTGGCAGACGGACGAGATGCGCACCAGTACTCTCACCGTCACCGAGGAGGTCCGAAACGTCCTCTACTTCCTAGAGCGCTCAGTGCTTGAGGTGGTGCCCTGGATGATGGAGGACTTGGAGAACGCACTTCGAGAGGCCTATCCCAACGACGAAATCTACGTTCCGCCCATCCTCGAATACCGATCGTGGGTCGGCGGCGATCGGGACGGTAACCCCAACGTCACTCCCGAAGTCACCTGGCAAACCCTGGTCGAGCACCGCAAAGCCGCTCTGGAAAGTCTCTTGGCGAGAATGGAGACCATTCGCCGAGAGCTGACCATGTCCACCAAGCTCGTGGATGCCACTCCCCAATTCATAGAGGGACTCGTTCGAGATGAACAAGAACTGCCCTTAAGCGATTTCCACAGCCTGCGCTACGCCCAAGAACCCTACGTCCGAAAGGGCTTGGTCTTGGAACATCGAATCAAACTCGCCTTAGAGGGGCTGGAGCGAGGAGACTTCTCCCGCGTTGATTTGACTTCAGACATTAAGGCCATTCGAGATAGTCTTCGCGAAAACGGCGCCGCTGATATCGCCGACGGGGGATCGCTTCTCTACGCCTATTGGCAATCCCGGTGCTTCGGATCCCGCCTGGCTGCGCTCGATATTCGCCAACATAGCCATGAGCACGAGAAGGTTCTGGACGAGATCCTTACCGCCGCCGGAGTGCTGGAGAAAGGTGAGTATCTCGCCCTCGCCGAAGACGATAAAGTCGAACTCCTCACCAAGGAGCTCCTCTCTCGCCGCCCCCTGATCCCGATCGAATTCGATGGCTCGCCTGCCGCCAATCACGTGCTTGGCGTCTTCGAAGTCATTCGGAAAGCGCATCGCAGCCTCGGCGTCGATGCCATCCGGGCCTATATCATCTCAATGACCCACGGCGCCAGCGACATGCTGGAGGTCCTCCTCCTCGCCAAGCAGTACGGTCTGGTCCGAACGGAGAACGGCGGCATCATCTCGGATATCGAAGTCGTCCCCCTTTTCGAGACAATCGAAGACCTCGATCACTGTCCGGGCATCATCGACCAGCTTCTCAACACGCCGATCTACCGCGACGTGATCACCACAGATCGCCCTCGTCAAGAGATCATGCTCGGCTATTCCGATAGCAGCAAAGACGGCGGTTACCTGGCGGCAAACTGGGCGCTTCAGCAAGCCATGCGGAACTTGACGGAAGTCGGCGAGAAGCATAACTGTGACCTCCGATTCTTCCACGGTCGTGGCGGTACGGTAGGACGGGGTGGTGGCCGCGCCAGCCGCGCAATCCTCGCCCAGCCCAAGGGTTCGTTCACCGGGAGCATCCGGTTTACCGAGCAGGGCGAAGTCATCTCCTTCCGCTATTCCATCGCACCGATCGCCCACCGACACTTGGAGCAGATCGTCAGCGCCTGTCTTCTCGCCGCCTCCGGCACCGGCCAAGGTCAAGAAGCCGAACTCGATGAAGCCATGGACGAGATGGCCGAATCGTCGAGAGCCCGATACCGCAAGCTGGTGTACGAGCGAGACGATTTCTGGGACTTCTACACCCACGCCACCCCCATCGATTACATCCAGTACCTCACAATCGCCTCCCGCCCCGTGTTCCGTCCTGGAAAGTCCTCGTCGGGCGACCTATCTAACCTCCGCGCCATCCCGTGGAATTTTGCCTGGGTGCAGTCCCGATACGTTGTCCCCGGTTGGTATGGCATCGGTCACGCCCTTTCCGCCTATGCCGAGGGCTCTCCTGAAAAGCGAGAACGACTTCAGAGGCTCTACCGAGAATCCGGATTCTTCCGCACCGTTATCGACAACGCTCAGCTCGAACTAAAACGCGCTCACTTCGAAACCGCTCGCCTCTACGGCAAAATGGCCCCGTCGCAAGCGATTCACGATCTCATCGCCGGAGAATTCGAGACCACCCTCTCAAGCGTCCTCGATGTGATTCAAGCCGAGGATCTGTTGGAGAAGGCAAAGACGGTTCGTAACACGGTTGACCTCCGAGATCCGGTCGTCCGCCCCCTCAACGTCATGCAAGTCGCCCTTATGCGACGCTGGGGTTCTCTTTCGGATGAAGAGCAGTCCGGTCTGTGGCGAGAAGCTATGCTTCAAACCATCGCCGGCATCGCTGCGGGAATGCAAAGCACCGGCTAAGAAAAAGGTCCTGCCTATTTCTTGCATTAAATCAAAATGAATGCGATGTTTATCGTTAGTTCATTTGGAGAGAACCGGCGCGCAGTGGTGCGGGCTGGATTTATTTTAGGTGCTTTCGTAGCCGTTGTATCGGCGATGGCTCAAACGAGCTTGGTGAACCCGGGAATCTACGACAATGCAACCGCTAGCACTCGGTTTGCGGCGCGGGCGAGCCTGGAGTTCAATCCTCCAACGCGATCTAATCTGTGGATATTGGGCGAGAGTTCGACTATTGCCTCGGAGGGAACACGTCCAACCAATCCTTGGGCGTCTGTCTTAGGGCAGCCGCAGGAGTTCGAACTTAATTACAACGTTGACACCGGTGATATTGCCTGGTCGATGTTCGGGACGACCCTGACAGGCAATTACCTCAAACCAAGCGATGAAGGCTTAGCCTATCTCGTGCCGTTAGTTCAAGTGCAGACACCGAGCGGAGCCTCCACCCCGAACTTTTCGGAAATTGGCGATTTGACCGTCAGTGTTAACGGTGGGCCAGGAACAAATCATGGAAGTTGGAGCCACAGCGGCAACGGATATGAACTGGAGCCCATTTACTTCACCAGCTATGATGTTCACACCGTTAAGGTAACCGGATTCATTACCTTCGATGTCGGATCGGATTGGATCGATGACATCAACGGCTCATTGGCCGACGTGACGTTCATGACCGCCAAAGCCGTGCCAGAGCCCGCCTCTATGGCTGTGATTGGCGTTGGCATCGTAGCATTAGTTCGCCGACGCCGTAAGTAACGGCAAATCGGGTGGCAGGAATGAGGGCTTGCCACCCGACTAAGCGTCGAAGAACTCCACCGCCACCGCCCGTTCCTTTGGAACCACAATCGGTTTGCCCCGATACATCCCGTGACCGGCGGTACAGATCAACAACTGGGGCGCTTCAAAGATCATGAGAACCTCTTCGCCATGATAGGCCTCTCCAATCGTCACATTGACGTGTTCGCGATCAATCATCAATGACAATGATTGAATCCGACGATCCCAAATGGGAACGTCCAAGGCCTTCTGCAACTTATTCCGCGTGATCGACCACAGAACGTCTGCCGTAGACGCGTCGAAGGTTCCTGGAACGAAGAACCGCATAGCTCACCGACGACTAACCCTATTAAGGCTGTTCGGTGATTTCAGGTTTCAGGCAAAAAGGCGGACAAAACTGCTAACTTTGCTCGGCGTTCTTCATCGACTCAACATAGATGACGACTGTCTTGTCGACCAAGCCCTTTGCATACTCACTGTCGGCGCCTTTCTTCTCTAACTCTTCTGCTGCCGAGAGCACTTTGCCCGCTTGCTCGTCACCTTTCAGATGCATCAACCAAGCCAGGTCGCGCAGCCGCATCGCATGATCGGCAACGATCTCTGGGGTAATCACCATCTTTCGAGCCTCTTCCCCCGCTTTCTTGGTGGCCGCCTTCTTCTCGTCTTCAGACTCCGCCGCATTTGCCTGCTGAGCCTCGTACATCTGCTCCAAAATCGGAGTTGCCGCACCTAACTCCAATCGCCAAGACAGGGTTGGATCCATCAAGAGGATTTCCTCAGACCTTTCACTCGCCTTGGTTTTAGTTGCCTTGAGTTCTTT
Organism: Armatimonadetes bacterium 55-13; assembly: GCA_001898035.1. GTDB lineage: Bacteria > Armatimonadota > Fimbriimonadia > Fimbriimonadales > Fimbriimonadaceae > 55-13. The sequence continues at coordinate 656,491 of MKRX01000006.1, read as the reverse complement.
GGACGGATGGGGCAGTTCGGTGGCTTTTTCGATCACGGACCGCCAGTAGGCAATCGCTGGCGGAGTGCTCCCCGGGCGGTTCTTACTAAGGGCTCGCTTGAATCGCCAGAGGGCGTATGCAGGATCAATCTCGGCGGAAAGATAGGGACGAGCTTCACTAGATCTTAATAATTGAAGCCGTGCGTGGCCTTCGGAACTGGACATCGAGTCCTCGCTGGCCCGCGTGATTCCTTTCGTTTCGTTAACATAAGCGGTCAGCCATCGCACCCGACCCTTGTCCTCAGAACCGTAGGTGATCGGGGTGTCCCCGCGGGAGTCGGCGGAGAGCATGAAGGCGGCGGTAAGAAGCGCTGGCGCCGGGGCTTCGGAAGCGGTTTCTTCCACTTCGTTAGGTGTAAATCCTTCCTTTTCTAAGATCCAGAGGACCTTCTTCAGTGCCTTCCGATCCGCCTTCTCGGTAAAGCCTTTTTCCAGCTCCGCCACGGTATCGCAAAGGATCTGATCCGGCTCGGTTTTTGCGAGTTTTTCAAACTCTTCCCAACGCCGGTTCTTAATAAATGCCGCCCACTCACGTCTCATCGCTTAGGCATTATGAATCACCCCGTTAACATTCGTGTTCAGACTCCCTGTAAGGTCCCAGAGGACCATTTCTTAACAATCACTTAACACGCCATTGGTAGCTTCCGGGTGTCCGAATGCTCGACGGAGGACACTTAAAACAGATGAAAATGAATAGGATTTGGACTCTCGGCCTCATGGCCGTCGCAGGTGCTGCGCTTATGGCGGGCTGCAACGGCGGCTCCTCAACCGAGGGCGAAACGGCAGGCGGAGGTTCATCCAAACCTGCGGCAGGCGGAAACCTCACTGGGTCGATTAGTATCGACGGAAGTAGCACCGTTTATCCCATTGCCAACACGATGGCGGAAGACTTTGGCAAGGCGAATTCGGGCGTAAAGCTCGACGTCACAAAGTCGGGTACGGGAAGTGGCTTTAAGAAGTTCATTGACGGGAGCCTGGACATTTGCTGCGCTTCAAGAACTATTGAAAAGGAAGAAGTGGACCAGCTCAAGGCCAAGGGAATCGATTACATCGAAGTCCCCATCGCGTTTGACGGCGTTTCTATCGTGATCAACCCCGCTAACGATTTCGCGGGCGACCTCACCGCCGATGAACTCCGCAAGGCATGGGCTCCCGATAGCACCGTTCAGACTTGGGCGGACATTCGAGCCGGATTCCCCGCTGAGAAGATCACGTTCTACGGGCTGACCAACAACCACGGCACCTACGAGTACTTCACCGAGAAGATCGCAGGCAAGAAGAACGAAATCCGAAAGGGTTACCAGGCAAATCAAGAGTACGCCCCCATCGTAACCGCGGTTTCTGGCGACAAAAACGGTATCGGCTACATGGGATACAGCTACTACATTGAGAACAAGGACAAGCTCAAAGCGGTCAAGGTGAACGGTGTGGAGCCCACTCCTGAGACCATCGAGAACGGTAGCTACGCTCCCCTTTCCCGAACTCTGTTCATGTACGTAAGCAAGAAAGCTTATGACACCAAGCCAGAAGTGAAAGCATTCTTCGACTTCGCGTTGGGCGATGGCCTGGGCGCAGTGGAAGAAAACGAGTACATCAAAATGCCCCAAGAAGCATATGATCTCGTGAAGGCGCGACTCAGCGAGGGCAAGACCGGTACCATCTTTATGGACGCGGCTGGGGGTAAGTCGACCCTCGATATTCTCAAAGAAGCCGCCGCAAAGTAACCACCATGGCGAGCAAGCCGTCAGTCTTCGATTCGTTCGCAATTCGCGCAAAGCGTGGACTGACGGCGCGTGGTTTTAGCGAGAGCGCGGTGAAGTGGATCTGCTTCATTTGCGCTCTCGTCTCAGTGTTTACGACCTTCGGCATCATTGTCGTTTTGGTGAGCGAGTCCCTACCTTTCTTTAAGCAGGTCCCCATAACCGACTTTGTTGGTTCGGAGTGGGCGCCTGCGCGGGAGCATCCATCGTTCGGCATATTGCCCCTGGTGACCGGCACATTATTGATTACCCTTGGGGCCGGTCTGATTGCAGTTCCCGTTGGACTCCTGAGCGCAATCTACTTAAGCGAGTACGCTCATCCCAAGTTTCGTGCGATATTAAAGCCGGCGCTGGAGATTCTCGCCGGAATTCCAACGGTCGTCTACGGCTATTTTGGTTTGTTCTTCGTAACGCCGCTGCTGAAGAGCATCTTCCCTAGTACTCAGGCGACGAATGCCGCAAGCGGCGCGATTGTGGTTGGAATCATGATTCTGCCGCTCGTTTCTTCTCTTTGTGAAGATGCGATATCGGCCGTTCCTCGAGCACTCCGGGAAGGAGCCTATGGTTTGGGGGCTACCAAGCGGGAAGTCATCACTAAAATCGTGGTGCCGGCTGGGCTCTCGGGAATCATGGCCTCGTTTATTCTTGCACTGAGTCGCGCGCTCGGTGAAACGATGGCCGTTGCGCTGGCGGCAGGTTCTAACCCTGTTCTCACTTTTAACCCGCTTAAGAGTATTCAGACGATGACCGCGTATATCGTCTCGACCGCCAAGGGAGATGCGCCTACCGGAACAATTAAGTATCAATCGCTGTTTGCGGTGGGAATAACACTCTTTGTCTTCACGATGATCATGAATATGATCGCTCAAAAGTTGGTGAAGAAGTTCCGGCAGGTGTACTCGTGAGCTTCCTCGAACCCTCGGCGCACCGTCTTCGGCGAAGGCGCGCGGATAATATCTTCCGTTATCTCTGTTTCGCTGCGGCCGGGCTGGGCGTGGTGCTCCTGATCATATTCTTGGTGAAGATGTATGTCGATGGCATCGGTCGTCTAAATTTCAAGTTTCTGCTAGATCCACTTTCCTCCCGTCCCAAACGCACTGGAATTTGGCCAGCCATTGTTGGCAGCCTCTATGTGATGGCTTTGACCGCGCTCATTGCCGTTCCGGTTGGCATTGCTTCCGCGATCTATCTGGAGGAGTTCAACACGCGTCGGAATCGGTTCGTCAGTTTCGTTCAACTCAATATTGCGAATCTTGCGGGTGTTCCTTCCATCGTCTACGGACTCCTGGGACTTGCCGTATTTGCGCGTTGGCTAAGTCTGGGGTCGAGCGTCATCACCGGTGCGTTAACGATGAGCTTGCTCATCTTGCCTACGGTGATCATCGTAACGCAGGAGGCGCTTAAGGCCGTGCCGAAGACGTATCGGGAAGGTTCCTTGGCATTGGGGTCTACCCGCTGGCAGGCGATTCGGCACCAGGTGCTTCCTTCTGCCGCCCCCGGCATTTTCACGGGGATCATTCTTTCAATCTCGCGAGCCATCGGAGAGACCGCTCCCCTCATTGTGGTCGGGGCGGCCAGCTATATTTCCACGCTTCCCAAAGGTCTCGGAGATAAGTTCACCGTTCTCCCGATCCAGATTTTCGATTGGTCGCTAGACTCGCGTAAGGCGTTCAACGATGCTGCCGCCGCCGCCATCATCGTCCTCATTGTCGCCTTGCTTATCCTCAACTCGTTTTCAATCTTCCTCCGAGCGCGGGCGCAGAAGCGGCTTAGGCCCTAAAAGTGCAATTCAAACGAAGATTCGGCCAAACTGGAATTTATGCGCGCCGAGTCGCTTGAATTCCTCAAGTCCATCGTCAATGTTCCTTCCCCCTCCGGCTATGAGGAACACGCGGCCGAGATCTACCGACAGTACACGAAAGGCTTTGCCGACAAGGTTTGGACCGATGTTCACGGCAATACCTACGCCGCGCTAAACCCCGATGCCGAGATGAAGATCATGCTCGCCGGGCACATGGACGAGATCGGTTTCATCATCCACTACATCTCCGAAGAAGGTCTCCTTTACTTCTCCGGCATCGGTGGACATGACAGTATCATCCCCGTTGGACAGCGCGTATGGGTTCACGGCAAAGAGCGCGTTCCCGGAATCATTGGCCGCAAAGCCATTCACCTCTTGGACGAGGATGAGCGCAAGCGCAAACCCGAACTGAAAGACCTCTGGATCGACATCGGTGCGACCAGCCGAGAAGAAGTAGAGGCCGTCATTAGCCTGGGCGACGTCGTGACCTTCCAATACGAATTCCAGCAGCTCATGGGCGACCGCGCGACCGCCCGAGGCTTCGACAACAAGATGGGCTCCATGATCGTGGCCGAAGCGGTTCGAATCCTCAAGGAGGACGGCGGACTGGATGCGGGCGTTGGCGTCTACGCCGTCGCCACCGTTCAAGAAGAAATCGGCCTCCGCGGCGCTCGAACCGCCAGTTTCAACCTTGCTCCCCAATCGGGACTCGCGGTGGACGTGAATCACGCCATCGACTATCCGAGCGTCTCAAAGACCCGTTACGGTCAACTTGATACCGGCAAAGGCCCGAGCGTGATGCGTGGTGCGAATGCAAACCCCATCGTCTTCAAGATGATCACCGAGGCTTGCCAAGAAGAGGGCATCCCCTACCAAGTGGATGTGGCTCCTGGAGGCACCGGAACGGACGGAAACGCGATGCAAATGAACATGGGCGGCATGGCCGTCGGCATCGTGGGCGTGCCGCTGAGATACATGCACACCCCGTGCGAATTGCTCTCGCTGACGGATGTCGAAAACTGTGCGCGATTGATGGCCGCTTATTGCCGAAAGGTGAAGCCAGATACCGACTTCACCCCTCGAATCTTCGCCTAGTTTCGCATTGCATCGATCAAGGATTGATACTTCTCCTTGACCACCTTACGCTTGACCTTCAAGGTCGGCGTAAGCTCCCCGGAGTCAATGGAGAAGGCCTTGTCCAAGATCGAGTGCTTCTTCACCATCTCGAAGTTGGCTAGCGTCTTGTTAATCTGATCGATCTCCGATTTGATTAGTGCTTTCACGTCAGGATCTTCACTCGGCTTGGCGATGTCTTTCTTTCCAAGCTTGTCCGCCACGGTCTCCATGTTGGGCACGATGAGGGCGATGCAGTACTCCATGCCGTCGCCTAGCACTACCGCCTCCTGGATGAAGTGAGACGAGCGTAGCTTGTTCTCAATAGGTTGAGGCGCGACGTTTTTGCCGTTTCCCAGCACCAAGAGGTCCTTCTTGCGGTCGGTGATCTTCAGATACTTCCCGTCAAACTCACCAATGTCGCCGGTGTGAAACCAACCATCCGCGTCGATCGCCTTTGCTGTTTCCTCCGGCAGCTTGTAGTAACCCACCATGCGAGCCGCTCCTCGGAACAAGATCTCCCCATCCTCGGCGATCTTGAGTTCAACGCCCGGGATTAATTCACCAACCGTGTTTTGGCGAATACGATCCGGGTGGTTCACGCAGACTCCGGAATACGTCTCGGTGAGCCCGTAACCTTGAATGATCTTCAGACTAAACGCGCCAAAGAACTCCGCCACATGCGCGGGCAGCGCCGCCCCGCCCGCGACAAAGAACCTCAAACGGCCACCAACCTTCTCGCGAATCTTGGCCCCCACCACCTTATTGGTCAACCCAAACAGTGGCGCAAACTTCCCATGGAACTTCTTCTTGCCCTGAGACAGCGCGAGGTCAAAGAGAAACTTCTTGATCCCTTTTTCCTTCTTCGCGTTATCAAGGATCTTATCCATCGTCGATTCCAGGAAGCGGGGAACCACCAGCATCACGGTGGGCTTGCTGTTCGCCATGTCCTTGGCCAGGGTCATCAGACTCTTGGCGTAAACAATCGATCCGCCGAGCGAAATTGGCAAATATTGCCCGTCCGTTCGCTCAAAGACGTGAGACATCGGCAAGAAGCAAAGGAACCGATCATTCTCATCAACCGGAATGTTCTGGCGAATCGAGCCAAAGAGCATGATGAACCCACGGTGGGCCAACATTGCTCCCTTAGGGAGCCCCGTGGTTCCGCTCGTGTAAATGATCGTCGCGATATCGTCGAGCTGGACCTCGTCGATTCCCGCTTCCCACTCCGCCTTGGGAATCTCGTTCGCCTTTGATGCTGCGAGTTCAGAAATCGATCCCGCTCCTCGCAGCATCGCAACCTCAACGCCCTCAATCCCGTCGATCTTCTTCTTCTGCGACTCGTCACCCGCGACCACGATCTTCGCTTCGCAGTCCTTGACGATATAGGCCGCCTGATCTGCCGGAAGTGTCGGATAGATCGGCACAACGATGACGCCGAGGGTTTGGCAGGCCCAATCGGTCAGCGCCCACTCCACGCAGTTCTCGCTCAAAATGACCAGCTTGTCGCCCCGAACCACCCCAAGCGACTTCACCACCCCCGCGTAGGCGTGGACCTTTTCGTAAAGCTGGGAATAGGAGATGGTCTCGAACTCCTTCTTGCCCGGCGCTAGCATCGCGATATTCGATGCGTGGCGGCGACAGGAGTCGCGTAACAAATCCCCAAGTGACTTTATTTCCATACTGTGGCGTTGATTGTAGAACCTTGCCTACGTTTCTCGATACAGGGTCTTAGAAAACTCCATCTCCAGCCAGGCTTTTCAGCAGCGTAAGCGCATATCCCTTGTCTAAAGCCTCATTATTCGCCTCGCAACGAGAACTGAACAAACAAGCCGGGCACCCCGTCTCGCAGGGGCAGCTATGAAGCAACTGGTGAGAAGCCCGAACCCACCCGGTAAACGAGTCGAACAACTTTTCACAAAGCCCCACGCCTCCCGGCATCTGGTCATACACGAACACTGCCGGTGACATCGAGTTGGGATGGAAAGCATACCAAGCGCTCCCTAAATCACTCCGGTCGCATCCGCTGAGCAAAGGCGCCAACGCGAGCAGAGCATGCTCCACCCCATGAACTCCCCCCAAGAACCGCGCCGGATCGTCCCCCGGCATCGCGTTGGGTAAGACAATTCCCACCGCCAAGGTCTCATACGTCTGCGGAGGCATATCCAATGGCTCCGTCGCCAAAACGGTATCGCCATCCAAAGACTTGCGCTTGAATCCAACGATGGCCGTCGTTAGCCGTACGCCCTGCAAAGCGATAACTCCCTGCTCCAGCATGGTCACCTGAGGTTCGATGATCGATTGGAGGATCGGCTGGGTGTAGTAATCGACCTCCACCGGTTCGACGTGCGCGACCCCCACGTCCAAGTCCAATTCCATCGACACGTAAGTCGATCCCCGATGCAAGTACACCGCCCCCTCATGAGCCCCCTGCATCGCCCGCCACTTCTCCATCGACCCCAGTTCTTCACCGTCATGAAGCAAGGTCACCGTCTCCCCCGAACTCCCCCGGATATTCACTCGGGGAGCAGGCGGCTCATGGGATGGATAAAAGAACATTCCGGCCCGGTACTGTAACTCCCCCGACCGATCCATCGACTCCGCAATCTCGAACGCACTCGCCCCAAACGACTCCAACTCACTTGGAGACAACGGCCGCTCGTGCGCCGCGCACAGGAGTTGCTGACTCAGGATCTGCGGATTCTCTGGATTGATGGAAATGCTCTCATTCGCCGCATCCATCACCGTTTCCGGATTGCGAAGGATGTACTGCTCCAAAGGATCCTCATGAGCCACCATGATCGCCAGCCCGTCATGAACGCCTCGCCCCGCTCGCCCCGCCTGCTGATAAAAGCTCGCGATCGACCCCGGATATCCATTCATGATCACCGCATCCAGTCCACCAATGTCCACGCCAAGCTCCATCGCATTGGTAGTCGAGAGCCCCAACAAGTCGCCCTTAAAGATCGACTTCTCAATCTGTCGACGCTCTTTTGGTGTATAGCCCGCCCGGTAGCTCTCAATCTTGGTCGGTGAGACCTCTCCATTCTTCTTGAGTCGCTCACGCGCGTACTTCAAGACCAACTCCGCCGAGATCCGCGCCCGATTAAAGGTGAGCGATCTCAACCCGCCCTCCGTCAGCATCGTCATGACCTCGGAGGACACCAAGTTGGAACTCAGCCGCTGTCCCCCACCAATCTCAGGCGGGTTCCAAAAGACGAACGTTCGTCGCCCTTTTGGAGAGCCGTCTTGATCGATCAGATGTCCTTTCCTCCCCGTCAACTTCGTAAACAGCTCGCCTGGGTTCCCAATGGTTGCGCTACAGGCAATGATCTGCGGCCGCGAATGATGCCACTCGCACAACCGCAAGAGTCTCCGCAGAACTCCTGCCACATTCGAACCGAAAACCCCGCGGTAAACATGCATCTCGTCGATGACGATTAACCGCAGCGACTTCAAGAACTTCACCCAAAGCTCATGCCCCGGCAAGATCCCGATATGAAGCATGTCTGGATTGGTCAGAACAATATGCGCCAGCCGACGAAGCGTCCCCCGCTGGTTCGCCGGAGTGTCGCCATCGTAAGTCCCCACCCTCACACTGGCGTTTGGTAGCAACTTCTCCAACCGAGACAACTGATCCTGCGCCAGGGCTTTGGTCGGGAACAAGTACATCATCCGCGCTGCTGGCTCCGCCAAGGACCACTGCAGGGCAGGCAAGTTGTAACACATGGTCTTGCCACTATTAGTGCCCGTGACCACCACCAAGTCCTTCCCGGCCATAGCGGCATCGTAAGCCTCGGCCTGGTGAGCGAACAGCTGCTTGATCTCCAATGCCTCCAACCGCTCAGAGAGTAAGCGGTGCATGGGAGCCTTGGACTGTCCATAGGCAGCGTCACGCGGCGGCAATTGTTCGACATGCGCAATCTGGTCGCGCAAAGCCTGGTCGTGAAGGAGTTGCGTAAAGTCGGAAGATCCGTTAGTCAACGTCGTCGTCTTCGCTAAAGTTCGGGTTCTCGATGACCTTCACCTTTTTGCGCTGCACGATCTTTACGGCCCAAACGCTGATCATGAAGAGGATCGACAGAGGAATTGCCATCATCAACATCGTCAGCGGGTCGTTACTCGGGGTGAGAATGGCCGAGAGGAAGAACACGAAGACCGTTCCGTGTCGCCAGTACTTCGACAAGGTCTGCGCGCTCAGAAGTCCCAACGCGCCCAAGCCATAGACGATGATGGGAAGCTGGAATCCGAGACCAAAGGCCAAGATCAGCTTGACCAAGAAGAGCACCATGGCCCCCGGTTCCTGGAACAGACTTGCGCCCGGGAAGTCGGCCAAGTAGCTCACAAACCAGCCAATTCCGGCCGGGAGGCAGAACCAGCAGAACGTAGCCCCCATGAGGAACAGCAGGAAAGAAATGGGCGCCAACCGGACAACGGGGCGTCGCTCAGCGGGAGTCAATCCGGGAGCGATAAAGCCCCAGAGTTGATTGATGACAAGAGGTAGCGCAACGACGAGCCCGATCAAGAACGAGAGTTTCAGCTTAAACAGAAACATCTCGGTGAAGTGGTTGAAGGCCTCGACGTAATTTGAGCCAGGCGGAAGCGAAGACTTCATCGCCTCGCCGACGATATTGTGAAGGGTGCCGTAAACCCAGGGCTCAGCGAACCATCCCCCCACCCAACAGATCACGATGACTGTGATCGAGCGGACCAACCGGGTCCGCAATTCTTCCAAGTGCTCAATCAAAGTAGCACGAAACTCCTCAGGATCTCCTGAGGAGTTTCGTGCCTTATCTCGTGACATGTCTGGTTGAGCGCCCACGGCGTCTCCAGCTTACCCTTCCAAGGTGAAAGTGGAGAGTTGTCTAATTCGCAGGTATTGGACCGTAGCCGCGCCAGAAGGACCGCCGGAGCGTCCGCCACCCAAACCGGGCATTCCAGGACCCATTCCCGGACCCTGACGGGACCCACCACGACCGGGCATGCCGGCAGGAGGAGCTCCAACTTGTCTTGAGGTGTCGCCGCCCATCGCGGGACCAACCGCAGGACCGCCTCGTGAAGGACCACCTGAAGGTCCTCCCATTGCAGGACCACCCATCCCGGGAGCGCCGCCCTGACTTTCCAGTTTGCGATCGATTCGAAGCTCTCGCTCAACCTTCATGATGACGCCACGGTCAAGCGCGAACCAAATCGTCTCTGACAGTTCAATCTTGTCATCGGTAAAGGCGGCGCCAGCGGATGCAAGTTTCTTTCCGTCAAGACTCTTCGTGCCTTGGGCAATGGAGTTCTTGATCTTTGCGCATGGATGTCCCATCTCCCATTCCACGCCAATAAATTCTCCGCGAGCGGGGAATCGGTTGACCAGAGAGGTGGTCTCGTCCAGCTTCTCCAGATTCAGGCTGCCATTTTGGAATCGTGACTGCCATGAATCTCCGGGGCGAACGGCTTTGGCCGGTAGCGTGGGAAGCGGGAACACGGCATACAGATTCTGCATGACGTCTTCTCCTGTGTTCCCAGACGTGCCTTCCATCGGGAAGTAGTTAGGGACCGATCCAAAGACTTCATTGCCAGTGTTATTGATCCGCATATACACCGGATGCATCATGTAGTCGTAAAACTTCTTGGGCTCGCCTTCACTTGCGCTGGTCGTCAGCATTGCGTAGTCTTTGCCCTTGTTCGTCAGAGCTTGGATTCGAACCAATCCGTCGCCGTTACCGTACGCATTGTCCACGGCATAAAGCAGTCGTACTTTTTCGGCATCAAGAGGAAGCTCTGCCGGGCGGCCACCCGCACTGTTCTGAGTACCACTAATGGTCGAAACCGCCATTCGCTGCTCCATGTTGTAGATCAGCTCGGTGCCAGGCGTAAATTTGTAGCGAAGTTTGAAACCATTCGCCGGGATGGCGATGCTGGCCGAATTGGCCACGTTGACCGAGACGGAGGAACGATCCACAATTCGTGGATTCTCGTTGTAGTCGACGTAAAGCACAACTTCCAGATTGACTTTGCCGTCCGCGATCTTCCGACCCTTCGTGTCGAGCACATAGTCGTAGTACTTGCCCGAAAGGGGAGGTGTGACGGCCTCGACGAACTTACCATTCAGAAAGATGCCAATGTAGCCACCCTGGGGGATGCTGTTCTTCGGGATCAACACATGCACTTTCTCGCGCACCTTCGACCCATCGGCCGGTCGCACGATAGTGAAGGGAGCCTGAGCAAAGGCGGCGCCCATCACGCACATGAACACGAGAGTTCCAAACGTTCGCTTCATCAACAGTCCTCCGAGTCGTGCGGTCGCACGCTCGTATTCGTTTCAATTATGACGCTCATATTTCTCTAGACGTCACATCACATCGTGCGAAGTGACGATTTCATTCGTCCCTACCTTTTCTAACGGAACTTTCCGAATCAGCAAAGATATACGATTGTCCACCATAATAGACAAGATATGGCCGTGCTTCTCGACTTAGACACCCTAAATCCAGAGCAGCGAGAGGCCGTAGAGTGGCCCGGCGGCCCGCTTCTGATCTTTGCCGGCGCTGGCTCCGGCAAAACTCGCGTCATCACGCAACGCATCGCTCGCCTCATCAAAGAGGGAACGCCCCCCTCGCGCATCCTTGCCGTAACCTTTACCAACAAAGCCGCCCGCGAAATGCGAGAGCGGGTTGCCGCTCTCGTCGGAGATAGCGCCGCCAGCATGTGGATCGGAACGTTCCACTCGCTCTGCGCGCGCATCCTCCGCATCGACGGTAAAGCCATTGGCCTCGACCCTAACTTTGTGATCTACGATGACGGAGATCAACTTTCCCTCATCCGCGAGATCTTCAAAGCCAAGAACATCGACGATAAGTCCATTCAGCCCCGAGGGGTCCTGAACGAGATCTCCAGCGCCAAAGAAAAGCTCCTGACCCCGGAAAAATACTCGGATAAGGCTACCGGCTTTTTCGAGAGAATCGTCGCCGACGTCTATAGGTCGTACAACGCGCTACTGAACAAAGCCAATGCGCTCGACTTCGACGACATCCTTTTCTACGCCGTCCGACTCTTTGAACAACGAAAGGACGTCCTCGAAAAATACCAAGAGCGATTCCTTCACGTGCTGGTGGACGAGTATCAAGACGTCAACTACGCTCAATACCAAATCGTCCATCTTGTATCAGAAAAACATAGAAATATCGTCGTGGTCGGGGACGATGACCAGTCTATCTACGCCTGGCGAGGCGCCGATGTGTCACTGATCCTCAGATTCGGGTCGGATCATCCCGACGCCAAAATCGTCAAGTTGGAAAGGAACTACCGATCCACCAAGAACATCCTCGCCGCCGCGAACGCCGTCATCCAAAAGAATCGCTCCCGCGCTAGCAAACAGCTCTGGACCGATAACGAAGAAGGCGCCGCCATCACCCTCACCCAAGCGGGCACCGAGCAGGACGAAGCCATGCTGGTCGCCGACGCGATTCTCAAAGACGTGAGAACCGGCCGACGCAAGTACGGAGACTTTGCCGTTCTCTACCGAACCAACGCCCAATCGCGCGTCGTGGAAGAAGCCTTTCTCACCATGCGGATCCCCCACATGCTCGTGGGCGGTGTGCGCTTCTACGAGCGCAAGGAGATCAAGGACATGCTCTCCTATCTCCGCCTCACGCTCAATCCCAGGGATGATATCGCCGTTCGACGCGTCATCAACCTTCCCACCCGCGGAATCGGCGCTGGCGCCATGTCCATGATCGAACAATGGGCCAACGACCGTGGCCTTCCTCTGTTCAATGCCCTCGCTGAGCAAGAAGTCCAATCCAGCCTTCAAAAGAAAACCGCCAGTGGGGTTCGTGCCTTCGTGGGAGCCATTAACGATGCTACCGAACTCGCTGAACAAGGGCCAGTCACGCCCGTCCTTAGATCGCTTCTGAGCGGCTCCGGATATGTAGACATGTTAAAGGAAGACCGATCGGATGATTCGCTCAGCCGACTGGAAAACCTTCAAGAATTGCTCAACGTAACCTCGGAGTACGACGCCAGTTCGGACTCACCCTCGCTCAGCGGATTTCTGGAAAGCGTCTCTCTTGTCGCCGATGTCGATAACTTGAACGAAGGTGGAGACGCCGTAACGCTCATGACTCTCCACTCGGCCAAGGGGCTGGAATTCCCCATCGTCTACATGGTCGGCTTGGAAGAGGGGGTCTTCCCCCACGCACGTTCCCTCAACTCGGACTCGGAGCTTGAGGAAGAGCGCCGTCTGTGTTACGTGGGAATGACCCGAGCCAGAGAAGAGCTGAATCTCGTCTATGCGCACCGTCGTTCTCTTTACGGCCAGCCCAACTTTAACCGCCGTTCCCGGTTCCTCGACGATCTTCCCAACGAGATTATCGACACCATCTCACATTCCGGCTACGCCATGCCCGCGGAGCGCCGATCGGTCTATCAAGAGCGAACCGGCTCCTACAGCCAGCCTCCCAGTTCGCTATTTGCCGAGCCTCACAAAGAGAAGATCTCACCCACCTACAAACCCCCGTTCGAAATTGGCCAGCGCGTCCGCCACGCCAAATTCGGGATCGGGGTGGTGGTTGCCTGCAATCCCATCAAGAATGACTCCGAAGTCACCGTCGCTTTCCCCGGAGTCACCGGCGTCAAAAAGCTCGCGCAGAGCTTTGCCAAACTTGAGGCAGTTTAGATGAGGAAGATTGCACTTCTCTCGTTGCTTGTGCTGGCCGGATGTGGGGCAGAGCACGATCTGATGCCCATGGCTGTGGGGAAAAAATGGACCTACACGGTGGATGCCAATTTCAATTCCTATAACACCGAGGTTCGAGTTTCGCAAAAGACTGGTGTCGCGGGAGTAGAAGGTTATGTGCTGACGGGGCCGATGGGCGAATCGCGATTAGCGTGGAAAGGCGATGAACTGGTTGCCGAACGGCTTATCAACTCTCGATTTGAGCCTGCCATTCCGCTGGCGGTCGAAAACGTTTCCCGCGTCAAACGAACTTGGAAGGGCCAATTGATGGGGCTGTGGGGCAAGGCCGAAGGCACGGCGACATTAGAGCAAGGTCCGGCCGAGGAACAGTTAGGTGGCCGGACGGTTAAAGTGACGAAGAGCGTTCTGACGGTAATCTCGCCCAATCAAACCATCAAACTTCAAACCATGTTCCAAGATGGTGCGGGCATTGCGACGCAGCGTCAGTGGATAAACGGTAACCTCATTCTCAAGATCGAACGGTTGAGTGGATAGCGAAACGCTGACCGAGTCCCGACCGTAGAGACTCACTGCACGGCGTCTTGAAGGTAAACCTTCCAAGTCCTTGGCAAAGATGCCGAATCATATAGTTGTTGTACCGATGGAACCCGTCCTCGTAGAATCTCCCCGACTCGTCACACTCAAAGAAGTGCGCGCCAATCCAAAGGTTCGTAAGTTGATCGACGGCGCCAACGAAGTCATGCGCGCCATGGGATACACCGAGCATGGTCACCGACATGTAGGAGTGGTTACTAGCATCACCCGCTATATCATGGAAAATCTGGGCTCTCCAGCCCGAGAGACCGACCTCGCCCAGATCGCCGCCTATCTTCATGACATTGGAAATGTCATCAATCGCGTAGATCATCCCATTTCTGGAGCCAATATCGCCTTTACCATTCTCAACGAGATGGGGATGGACCCGGCAGAGATTGCGCCGATCTTAGGCGCGATCGGTAACCATGAGGAACTGCTCGGGACGCCGGTTAGTAACATGTCGGCCGCCATTATCATCGCGGACAAAAGCGATGTTCACTACAGCCGAGTTCAGAATCCGATCATCGAAACCTTCGATATCCACGATCGCGTCAACTACGCGGTTCAAAAGAGTCGAGTTGAGATGAACTCCGAGAAGCACTCAATCGAGCTCACACTCGAGATTGACACCAAGCAAGCCACCGTCATGGAGTACTTCGAGATTTTTCTCAGTCGCATGGTGATGTGCCGTCGTTCCGCCGACATTCTCGGCTATAAATTTGCTTTGAACATCAACGGAACGTATCTGGAATAGCGCTTATCGCCAACGATCCATGTAGGCGCGCATCATGGCGGGAGTGAGGGTGCTCCGTCTTTGAGGACTGGGTTGGGATTCAGGCTCTGGTTCCGTGGTCATCTGCGATCTTAATGTCTGGCATTGGCTCAGCATAATTTCTCGAATGGGTCTCTCTCCAGGGGCGCTAATCCAACTCATCAGCGACGATAGGTAGAGTTCCTTGAGGTAAGCGAACGAGTATTCGTCCGTCGCTTCAGCCACGATTTTCAAATCTTCATCGTCCAACCGCAGGTCCGGCTCGAGCTTCTCGGAGAAGCGGTGTAAATAAGCGCTTCGCTCCAATTCGCCCGGTAACCGAAAGGTGTACTTCCTGTCGAAACGACTTGGGCGCTCCAAAATGGCGGGGTCAAGACGTTCGGGGTGGTTGGTGGTTCCAATCGTCAGGATTCCCTCATTCGCGGCAAATCCATCCAACTCATTGAGGAAAAAAGATCGATTCTCATCATCGATGAGAGCATCCAAGTCTTCCAATACCAGTACGCAGGGCGCCGTTGCTCGAGTTCGATCGAAGACTTCGCCAATCAGTTGGTGGTCGGTCTGGTGCTCGGCTTTTAAGCTCTTGACATAGAGGCACGGAAAGCCGATTGAGCCCACTATTGCCTTGATGGTATGGGTTTTGCCATTCCCCGGAGGACCGAGGAAGAGAATGCCGCGCTTCCAGGGGATTTTATACTTACGATAAGTTTCACCGGCTTTGAAGAATCCTTCTAAATCCTGCCGAATCTCGGCCTTTAAGTCTCCTTCCAAGATTAAGTCATCCCAGGTGGAATTCTGGATGGAGTCAAAGAGATCCTTGTCTTTTGCCCAACAACCTCCGTCGAAGACGAGAACTTCGCCAGTTACCTCGGTTGCAAACTGAGAGACGGCCTCAAAAAAGCGCCGAGTTGCCGCCTCGGTCTCTCCAAGCAAGAACCAGTGGCGCTGCCGACCGTAATCTTTGTGGAAGTTGACGCAAAGGAGGAAATAGGATTGTTCCTCCCACTGCACAGAAAACCATCCCGTCCAGATATTTGCCCTTGACAGACGATGTTCCATTTCCCACCGATACTCGTACTCCACAGGAATTTCTAGAGGATCAAATTGGCAATGCCCTTCCGAAGCGAAGCCCTCAATCTGAAACGACCAACTGGCCGTTGCGAGGAGGTGATGGTCAGGGAATTCGGCCGCTAGATGCTCGGTCAAGGCATAGAGCATCGCGTGAGGTGAGAGATTCAATACTTCGGGGAGGCGAAAGGATGGCATCGTCTTCCATGGTAGGAAAAGACGGTGAGAGAAACAATAAGAGGGGGCCAAAAGGGCCCCCTCTTATTGTTTCCATTTTCGATCCTAGTGTTTCCGTCGGCGACGGGCGAGAAGGCCCAAGGCTCCCGCTCCAAGCGCCAACATGCTCGCTGGTTCGGGGACGGGCTGGGTCGTGAAATTAAGTCTCCAACCGCCGGCAAACACTCCGACATCGGCTGCCGCATCGTCCTCAATGAAGAGCCACCAGTTTCCGTTGACGTTTCCACTCAATAGGCTGGAGAGAGTCGTTCCATAGGGCCCGGCGGGGGGCGCGGG
This sequence comes from Armatimonadetes bacterium 55-13, assembly GCA_001898035.1. Lineage (GTDB taxonomy): Bacteria > Armatimonadota > Fimbriimonadia > Fimbriimonadales > Fimbriimonadaceae > 55-13. Next base: position 640,160 of record MKRX01000006.1, on the reverse strand, counting down.
AGTGGTGGCTGTCCAGACGTCGGAACCGCCATAGTTCGCCGGCATATAGGTGCCCGAGGTGAGGATGGCGGCATCGGGCAAGACATTTGCTGAACTATCGTCGAAGCTGAGATCAACCCCGTCGATATCGAACGAGGAGCCCGCATCGGACATGATGATCGCGCCCTGACCTGAAGGATTAACGAGCAGGATGTCTAGATCGTCTGGGAAAGTGTGCGTCAATCCTAACAGATCGACGGTGACCGAAACGACTGGATCGGTGATCCCCGAGACAGCGATGCTCGACGGCGTCGCAGGTCCGCTGGTACCCGATGCGGGTACCGCAATTGAGGAGGGGTTCGAAAAGGTTTGAGCAGCCCCCAGGGCCGCAGCGGCAATAGCAAATGCAGAAAAAGTGAATCTCACAGAAGGTCCTCCTTGTTCAACGCAATCTACGGTGAATGCAGAACACTATTTTAATGCAACTTACTAATTATTCCAAAAAGAAATGCCGGGAGAATTTCCCGGCATTTCCTGACTTCATGGGGGTGATGAGGTTTAGCGTCGTCGCTTCTTGGCGAACACTCCCAGCGCTCCGATACCAAGTGCCAACATGCTCATTGGTTCGGGAACGGGAGCTGCATCAGCGGTAAGGGAAATCTCATCGATGAGCCATCCGTTCTTCGAAACAGAGCTATCGCTGGCTCCTCGGAATCGGATGGCAAAGCTATCTCCTGCCACGAAGCCGTTGAGCATCGCGATGGAATTGATCCAATTCGTGGTGCTGTCGGAAGTAGTAAATCCGGGGCTGTTGCCTGAGAATGCGGACTGACCACCGATGGGGCTGGAGAACGACGAGCTAATCGTATGGGTATAGCCGTTCGTCGTAAAGGCTCCTGCCCCGATATTCGACCAGGCGCCTCCGTTGATCTGTAGTTCGACGATTCCTCCGTCGAAGCCCACTGAATCGTCGGAGAATTCAAAGCCAAACTTGTGCCAAAAACTCAGCGTTACCGGACCGGTTGTTGTTGCTGTGTAGTTGAGTGTAGGGCTGGTCAGGACGCTATCGCTGATGCTGGACGGTTCTCGGAGTCGCCAATAGGTGTCGCTGGTATGCGCGTTGGCGGCGTTTGTCTCCATAGCCCACGGATTACCACCCGTAATTGCGGTTTGGGTGAAAGTCGAACTTCCACTATCGTGGTTCTCGAAGAAATTAATCTGGGCTTGGGCTGCACATGCCATCACTCCTAACCCAATAGCAAAGCCAACGCGGCGTAATTTAAGAAAACTCATACTCCCTCCAATTCGTATTGCTACGAAGGAATCAATAATCACGACAAATCCTGCCGATATCCCCCTTACTATATGCGATCCACCGCTAGGTGCGAGTAATGGTCCTCAAAGCAGGTGATTTTACGAGGATACAAGGTGCGTGGTAGTCAACTGGAATTCAAAAGTGGCTTACACTGAAGCCGAAAATTCTGATGGTCGGGCCCGTTCTTCAACAATCTCAACTTCACAGACGTGCGATCACCATGTGGGAAATGTTGCTTTCTGTAGTGATCGTTACATTGGTGGGCCTTGCAACCGTTCCCGTAGTCGCTGGCGACCCGCCAAAGACATACGGCAAACTTTGCATTGCAAACATTAAGATCGACGGAACGGCATTGCAGATGTACGCTGCCGATTTTGACGATCGTCTTCCACCGGATAGAGCTTGGATGGATGCCCTGGTTCCGTATGTCCCGAACCGCGCTCGATTTCATTGTCCCAAGATTTCGGAAGCAGGAGGCGTCGGGTCCTATGGCTATGCTTTCAACTCGGATGCCAGTTCTAAGCGGCTGCTCGATTTGGAGTTTCAAACTCCTCTCATCTTCGATTCGAACGTCTTGGGCAAAAACGCCGTTGCATCGCCTAGACTTCTGCCCAATACTCCCAGGCATGAGAAGGGAAATGTGGTTGGTTATGCGGACGGAAGCGTTGGTCTTGTCTCTAAGCCATAGCGCGCCATCGCTTCTCTTGGGACCTCGCTCCTTTGAGTTGGCTACCTAAAGAGGTTGAAAGGGATCGAAGGCTTTGAAGAGCGATGGAATGCCCCTTGACCCACCGCTTCGAACGGTTCTGGTATCATCTCACTCTGCCGATTCACGGCTCGCTGTCCCGATCGTTCGGGATCAAAAGCCCAAAGTGAGCATTTATGGATAACAACAAGTACGAAGCGTTTTACATCGTCAAGCCGGATATCACCGATTCCGAAGTTCAGAAGATCGCCGATCATTTCAAGGGCGTCGTCGAGAATAACGGTGGTACGGTAGAGAAGGCTGGTAAGTGGGATAAGCGAAAGCTGGCTTACGAAATCAACGATTTTAAAGAGGGCAACTACGTTCTCATGCTTTTCGAAGCTCCGGCTGCCGCTCCTGCCGAACTCGGACGACTGATGCGAATCAGCGACGACATCATCCGCCACCGAATCTATAAGCTCGAGGACTAAAACATGTCTGTCAATAGCGTCGTTCTCGTCGGTCGCCTTACCCGTGATCCGGAACTCCGGACCACCAATACGGGCAAGAGCGTGTGCTCCTTCTCCCTTGCGGTGACGAAGCGTATCAAGCCCACCGATGGCTCTCCCGATGCCGACTTCTTCAATATCGTCGCATGGGGGAACCAGGCGGACTACGTAACGAATTATTTGGCGAAGGGCCGGCTGGTCGCTGTCGAAGGTCGCTTGCAGTCGCGCAAGTACACAGCCAGCGATGGAACCAATCGCGAAGTGGTCGAGATCGTAGCGAGCAACGTACAGGGCCTTGATCGACCGCGTGACGATGCAGGCGGGGGAGATCACGGTACCGCGTCCTCTGGAGGGCGCCAAACCGCGGCGGTCAGTGCGGCCGCGAGCATGGACGAGTACGATCCGTTCGCTGACGAGTAAGCGTTCGTTTGGAACGAAAGAATGAAATGGAGATTGGAAGTTGCCAATCTCCATTTTTCTTTTTCACACTGAGTCATGCCGGATTCATTTGAAGACCGAGAATTTAAGAAGCAAGCCTTCACCGGAGAAGACTTTTCCGGCTCCAAGTTTCGAAACTGCCAGTTCGTAGAGTGTCAGTTCATCTCTACGATCTTTGATTCCGCTACGCTAAACGCTTGCCATTTCGACAATTGCGATCTCAAACGAAGTCGTTGGCGAGACGCCAAGTTAAGAGGAGTCGTGGCCACAGGCTGCGACTTCACCGACTCGGAGTTCTTTGCCGCAATATTTGAACAATGTCGTATGGTCGGGAGCCAGTTTGAGGGCTCAGACGTCCGCGCCGCGCGATTTGAGGGAGGAGACTGGTCGCACTCAAACCTATCTGGGCTCGACTTCTCCAAAGCCGACCTATCAAAGGTGTCCTTCGTCGAATCGGAGCTCTTTCGCGCCAATCTCAAAGGTGCAGTTCTTCGCGGAGCAAATCTTTCTCGCGCAAATTTGACCGGTGCCAATCTGTCGGGAGCCGATTTGCGTGAGGCGGAACTCGGAGGGGTAAACCTTCGAGAAGTGAGCTGGAAGGGCGCTCGCATCGACATCGGACAAGCGATTCAGATCGTCCAAGCATTTGGAGCCTTAGTCGAAGGTTAATCTATCGACCAGGTACCTTGAGGAGAAGTTATGTCTCATCAACTTGACGATCGAGCTTTTGTCACCCGCCTGGACCCAAAGGAGATGCTCCGGCTGACTGAAGAGTTTCCGAAACAGTGCCGGGAAGCTTTGGCCATCGCCCGCGCCGTCGATTTAAAGCCTGCGCCCCAGCGTCCCTCCGTCGTGATGCTGACCGGTATGGGTGGCTCAGCAGCCGGTGGCGATTTTGCCCGCAGTCTTTTTGAAGCCCAAGCCGCCGTTCCTTTTATCGTGAACCGCGACTACCGTCTTCCCAGCTATGTCGGACTAGGTGATTACGTTTTCTGCGCTTCTTACTCTGGCAACACGGAAGAGACGCTTAGCGCCTATGCGGACGCCAAAAAGGCCGGAGCTAAGATCATCGCCGTCACCAGCGGAGGCAAGTTGGCCGAGCAAGCGAAGGCAGATGGTTTCACCGTCTTCACCATTCCGGGTGGCAACCCTCCGCGCACAGCCCTTGGTTATATGCTGATTCCCGTCCTCGTCGCCTGTGAGGCTCTCGGAATCCTCCCCAAGCAAGACTACGAAAAGGCGTTCTCGCTTATCGAGAAATGCGGCGCGGAATGGACGGTCGACGGCGCGGAGTTCGACCAAAATCCTACAAAGCAGCTCGCTCAGGCGCTTCACGGAAAGCTTGCGGTCATCTACGGTCTCGGACCGTGGCAAGGTGCGATTGCGGGCCGTTGGAAGGGACAGATCAACGAGAACGCGAAGAACTTGGCGTTCCCAAATACTTACCCAGAACTCAATCACAACGAGATCCTCGGTTGGGTTGGCGCCAATAAGCAAGGCGTTGACAGTTGGGTAATGATTACCCTTGAGGATGGGACGGAAATCGAGAAGATGAAGACCCGAAGCCGGGTGACGGAACGGCTCGTAGGCTCAACGGCCGAGTTTCATCATGTTCAGGCTCGGGGCGAGGCTCTTTTGGAAAAGATGCTTTCTCTGACTTTCTTTGGCGACTTCGTGTCGATCTATCTGGCCGCCCTGAACGGCATCGATCCTGAAAACATCGACTCGATCAACACTCTAAAAGAAGAACTTTCCAGCGTTCCTCTGTAAAAAGGAAAGCCCGGCTTCCTCGGAAGGAAGCCGGGCTTTGCGAGGAATTACTTTCGCAATCCTCGAAGCAGCAAATCGATCATCGAGCCCAGTTGTGCCTCGATCTGTTCTGGCTGACCCAACTCGCGAACACTCAAACTGTAGGGCAAATAAGCGTTAGTGGCGTGAAGGACAATCTCCGCCGTTGCGTAGGCGTTTCTAAATTCGAACACACCCTCTTCGTATCCGCTCTGAAGAACGTCGGCGATGATATCTTTCTCAATATGAAAGTAATGCTTGCGTCGCTCGATATAAGCGGGGCGGACGATCTCGAAAACTTCGTCTAAGCTCTCGTGATACTCCGCCACCGCACGCACTCGACGCATGACGCGTTCGGTGAGCATGAGTCTTAACTTCTCCTCAATGCCGATGTCGTCGTTCAAAATCGACTTCATCCGCGCCTCGGCCTGTTCGACGACACGGCCGATCGAAGAAAGGGCTACATCCTCTTTGTTTTTGAAATATAGGTAGATCGTGCGACGCCCGACACGGGCCTCCCGTGCGATGTCGTCCATCGTCATCTTTCGGAAGCCGTATCGAGCCATGATACGTTCAGTAGCATCAAGGATCTGATCTCGGGTTGTTGTTTTTGTTCCGGCCAATTTTAGATACTCCGCAGCAAAGTGATGCACAAACGATAATCGAATGCGCAACCGCAAATATAAACAGAAGGTATTTTACGGGCTAGAACGACATTAAGCAACCTATAGCGTAACTTTCAGCAAGGATCACGAGGATGCCCCTCGGAAAGGGGACCTCCTTGCGTAAAGGGTGAGAGGTTATGTCACACTCTAGGCAACGTTTTGAGACGAGCCTCATCTCACGATTCAACGGAGCATCCAGACTCTATCACCCAGCAGGCCGCAGAGCCGGGCGCGCCAGTATCGCCGGACCCTAGCTGGGTTGCCCAGATTTCTTCTCAAGACTTAAACGACCCACATCGCAAAGCGGTTCCAAAATTCGCTGCCTTTGCTTGGATCGTTTTGGTTTACAATCTCGCCGCAGTCGCCTGGGGCGTCTTTGTGAGAGCGTCGAAATCGGGCGATGGGTGCGGTAGCCACTGGCCACTGTGTGACGGAAATTCCGATCCGCTCAATGGCCCGATCGCTCGTATCATCGAGAGTTCGCATCGAATTTCTACGGCGCTGTGCGGCGTGTTTGTCATCGCGATGCTTGTGATGGCAATCAAGAATTTCCCCAAGCGCCATCAGGCTCGAATCGCGTCCTGGGTCGCCTTTGGATTCGTTCTGTTGGAAGGCGGTATTGGTTGGGCGCTGGTTAAATTCCAGTTGGTCACGGAGAACGATTCTGCCGCGCGTGCAGGAATCATGTCGTTCCACGTGGTTTCCACCTTCCTTCTCCTGAGCGCCATTGCGATGGCGGCCATGGCCGCTACGGGAAGTGGCCGATTGAAGCTAAGAGGGCAGGGTGGTCTTGCCGCAACTCTTGGAGTCGGGTTCCTTGGCATTGTCGTTCTGGGTGTCTCGGGTGCTATTTCCGCACTTGGGCATACGCTGATGCCGGTCAAAAACGTGCTTGAGGTAGCTTCCAATCCCGATACCTTCTGGATGGTTCGCCTTCAGCCTCTGCATCCCTACCTTTCTTTGGCTGTCGGGTTGTATTTAGCTTTAGTTGCGGGTTTAGCGATTCATCTGCGCCCCTCGTCGCTGGTAAGAAAATCGTTTTTGATCATGCTGGTGACGTTTGGTGGACAGCTCCTGATCGGTCTTCTCAATATCCAGCTAATGGCCCCCATTTGGATGCAAATGATCCATCTGGTGTTGGGGGATATCGTCTTCGTTTCTCTGGTTGTGGCCGCGGCCGCCGCCTTGCTGGAATCGACACCGCGCCGGGAAGGTCATATGGATCCGGCAGAGCGCGTCGGCTTCAACACATGGGGAGAGCGTTTCGATGCGTACGTTGCTCTCACAAAACCCAGAGTTATTTCTCTGCTGATCTTTACCGCGGGGGCGGCTATGTTTGCCGCCAAGCCTGGGTGGCCCGGTCTCATTCCTTTCCTAGCCGTCATGGTCGGTGGCTACTTTAGCGCAGGCGCCGCAAATACCATGAACATGGTGGTGGATCGAGATATCGACGGTCGGATGAATCGCACTTCGACTCGACCTACCGTCACTCAGTCGATCTCAACCAGCGCGGCTCTGAATTTCTCATTGTTGCTTACGCTTGGTTCCTTTGCGGTGCTCTGGGCAGGCGCAAACCTCTGGGCGGCGATGATCGCGCTCTTTGGCCAAACGTTTTATGTGTGCGTCTATACGCTCATTCTCAAGCGAAGAACGTGGCAGAACATCGTGATTGGTGGAGCGGCGGGCTCCGTTCCCCCGATGGTGGGCTGGGTCGCCGTGACCGGTTCGCTCAATGCAATGGCATGGTGGATGTTCGCGCTAATCTTTTTGTGGACTCCCGTACATTTTTGGGCTCTCGCCTTATTGTTAAAAGATGACTACCAAGAGGCAGGGGTTCCCATGCTTCCCGTGGTCAAGGGAGAGCGAGCCACGGTTGCGCAGATCAGCTTCTATACCGCCCTCACCGTTGCCCTGAGTCTGCTGCCGTTTTTTGCAGGGATGGCCGGGCTCATCTTCCTCATATCCACTATTGTCTTGGATGTGATTTTGGTTCGGTTTTGTGCTCGTTTGGCTCGTCACACGGAGCGACCCCAGGCCAGCGCGCTTTTCCATTACTCCATGCTTTATCTTGCCGCTCTATTCTTGATGTTTGCCGTCGACCAGAGGTGGATTTTTGGATCGCTCTAAGTTGACAGCAAAGTCAAGATTAGCTTCGGTACAATCCGCCCCGGTTCGGGTGAACCAAACGGCACGCCTCATGGAAGAGCCGAGCGAACACACGAACGTTTTCGACAACTGGGAACAGTACGATGCCGCAGATCTTTAAACCCGCCACCAATTACCTGGCGCGCGCTAGCCTCATCGGGGGTCTACTCGCGCCGCTCGTTCTGGGCTACGCAATTGCCGCGCTTTCGCGTTCTCCAGCGAACACCAAGGTCCAGGTGCCGTTAAACCAGCCGATTCCATTTAGCCATCAGCACCACGCATGGGAGCTTGGTATCGACTGTCGTTACTGCCACACTACGGTCGAAAAGTCTCCTTACGCAGGCCTGCCTCCTACGGAGACCTGTATGAGCTGCCACTCGCAGATTTGGACAAACTCGCCGCTTCTTGAGCCGATTCGCCAGAGCTACGAGACGGGAACGCCGATCAAGTGGAACCTCGTGAACAAGACGCCTGAGTTCGTCTACTTCAACCACAGCATTCACATCTCCCGAGGAATCAACTGCAACACTTGCCACGGCCCTGTCCAGAACATGCACATCACGTTTAAGGGCAATTCTTTCCAAATGGCATGGTGTCTTCAGTGTCACCGGGCTCCAGAGCGGTACCTCTATCAAGACGAGGCGCATCCTGAGGTGACAGGTCGCTCGCAAGTTTTCAACCTCTATTGGAAGTATCAGGCCGGTGAAGAACTGAGCCCGCGAGAGCGACAGATCCTTGAGGGAGAGGATCAGGGCACCGACAACGCTGAAATGAAGGAAAAGGGCCGAGCCCTCCTCGATAAGTACGGCGTCAAGGTTCAGCAGCTCGCTGACTGCGCGGTGTGTCACCACTAGTGATTTCGATTTGGGAATTTCGAATTAATGGATAACCAAACAACTAAGGAAAGACTGGATCTCGAAGCGATCCGTCAGAAGCTCTCGGGCAAGCAGGGCAAGCGCTATTGGCGCAGCTTGGAGCAAGTGGCGGAAACCAAGGAGTTCCAACTATGGCTAGAGGACGAGTTCCCGAACCGTCGATCTCTTCTGGAGATGGATCGTCGAGGCTTCCTCAAGTTCATGGGTGCATCTCTCGCGCTCGCCGGACTCGCCGGTTGTCGCGGCGTATTCATGGACCAGGAAAAGGTCGTCCCATACGTCAAGCAGCCGGAAGAGCTCGTTACCGGTAAGCCGCTCTACTACGCAAGCGCCATCCCGCTCAACGGTTACGGCGTCGGTGTCCTGGTCGAGCAACACGAAGGTCGCCCGACGAAGATCGAGGGTAACCCCGATCATCCGGAAAGTCGGGGTTCTACCAGCTCGCAGATTCAAGCCTCCATCTTGACGATGTATGACCCGGACCGATCACAGAACGTGATGCAGGGCACGGACATCAGCACGTGGGATGAATTCAATAAGGCCGCTCGCAACGCCCTCGCTAAGCAGAAGGAAGTGGGTGGGGCTGGAATACGGCTTCTGACCGAATCCATTGCTTCGCCTCTCGTTAACGCGCAGATTGAAGCCTTCCTGAAGGAGTATCCGGCGGCCACCTGGCACGCATGGGAGCCCGCGGGAAGGGACAACGTTCGAGCCGGATCACTGGCTGCCTACGGCAAGGTCGTGAATACGACTTACGATTTCAGCAAAGCCAAGGTCATTGTTTCGCTCGATGCTGACTTCCTGATTAATCTCCCCGGCAGTCTGCGCTATGCGCGAGACTTTGCCGATGGTCGTCGATTGGAAGCCAACGGTGGCGTGATGAATCGCCTCTATCAGTTTGAGAGCTTTCCGACCGCAACCGGAACTAACGCCGATCACCGCTGGGCGGTCAAGGGTTCTGAGGTCGCGACAATTGCCGGTCAAATCGCGTCTGTTCTGGGAATCGCGTCAAATGCGGGGGCATCGTCAGTTTCGGGTGACATCATTGGGAAGGTCGCGGCCGACCTCCAGGCAAACCGGGGCGCAAGTGTGGTGATCCCGGGTGATCATCAGCCTGCCGAGGTTCATCACCTCTGTCATCTGATCAACGAAAAGCTTGGGAACAACGGTGTTACCGTTCAGCACGGGCCTCGTGTTGATTTCGGTCCCGAAGTCCAGCTCGATTCGCTCCGACAACTCAAAGCGGCTCTCGACGGTGGAAAGGTTGAAGTACTAGTTGTTCTTGGAAGCAACCCCGTCTTCAACGCTCCGGCTGATTTCAATTTCGGCGAGTCAATGAAGAAGGCGAAATTGGCCATTCACCACGGCTTGTATTTCGATGAAACCGCGGAACTCGCGCACTGGCATCTTCCTCAGACGCACTTTTTGGAGGAATGGGGTGATGTTCGGGCCTATGACGGAACGGTTTCGCTCATTCAGCCGCTTATTGCGCCGCTCTTTGAGAGTCGATCTCAGGCAGAAGTGCTTCGAGGGCTCCTAAACAAGCCGATTCCCTCTTTTGACTTGCTCCGAAATTCTTACAAGCAGAAGCTTCCGGGTAAGGCGTGGGATGTTGCTCTTAACAACGGACTTGTCGCCGATTCCACTCCAGCGAACGTTGCGATCTCTGCCGGGGGGGCGCCGACGGTGAAGCCTCCGGTTTCAGGCGTTGAATTGCTTCTCCGCGAAGATCCGACCATTCACGACGGTCGCTACGCCAACAGCGGATGGCTGCAAGAACTGCCGAAGCCGTTGAGTCGAATTACTTGGGATAACGCCATCCATGTCAGTCCGTCCATGGCTCAACAACTTGGGGTCCAGGGCGAAGAGAAGATGGAAATTAAGCTTGCTTCGGGCGAAACCGCAACCGGCGGCGTCTGGGTCATGCCCGGGCACCCGAATGATGTGATCACCGTCCACTTCGGCTATGGCCGAAAGAAGGGTGGAACGGTTGCAGAAGAAGTAGGCTTCGATGCCTATCCGTTCCGCAAGTCGGACGCGCTCACCTTTGTGAGCGGCGCAAGTCTCACCAAGGCGGGCGGCTGGTTCCCACTTTCCACGGTGCAAATTCACCACGAGATTGAGCAGCACGGGGACCTGGAGCCTTACTCGATTATTCGATCTGGAACTCTCGCTGAGTGGAGGCGTAATCCCTCGCTGAAGGAAGGCGAGAAACACGAAGAGCTGACGATGTATCCCGATAAGGTCTTCGATTTCGATGGCCCGCAATGGGGAATGACCATCGACTTGAATACCTGTATCGGGTGTAACGCCTGTGTTACCGCTTGCCAAGCTGAGAACAACATTTCGGTCGTCGGTAAGGAGCAAGTCAAGCGAGGCCGCGAGCTTCACTGGATTCGCGTTGATCGCTACTACGTCGGCGGCTTGGATAATCCTGAAGAGGTTATTCACCAGCCGGTCATGTGCGTCCACTGCGAAAAGGCTCCCTGTGAGCCCGTCTGTCCGGTCGGCGCCACGGTTCACAGTCACGAGGGTCTTAATCAGATGGTTTACAACCGCTGCGTTGGAACCCGATACTGCTCTAACAACTGCCCCTACAAGGTTCGCCGGTTCAACTACTTGAACTATGCGGATAACCAACAGCAGTTCATGAACCCGACTCTCCAAGGCCCGGCCACCATTCCTGGCCGCGTGACCACGGAGAAGACGCACGGCATCCAACTCCTGAAGATGCTCAACAACCCGGACGTCACCGTCCGAGGTCGCGGCATCATGGAGAAATGCACCTACTGCGTCCAGCGAATTAACGACTCAAGAATCGAAGCGAAGAAGCAAGGGCGAGACATCAAGGATGGCGAAGTCGTCACCGCGTGCGAACAGGCGTGTCCTACAAAGGCCATCGTCTTCGGAAACGTGGCGGACAAGGAAAGCCGAGTCTCCAAGATGCGAGCCGACAAGAGAAGCTATCTGCTTCTCGAAGAATTGAATACCCGACCCCGGACTTCGTACCTCGGTCGAGTTCGTAACCCGAATCCGGAGATCACGGCATAAAAATGGCGCGCGAAGTCCTTAACGATGCATTGATAACGGGGCAGCAGACGTACCAGTCGATCGATAACTCGATCGGCTCGATGGTCTTAGACCCCAAACGGCACAAGAAGAACTGGTACATCATGTTCGGGGCGGCATTCATGCTGCTCAACTTCTTCTTGGTGTCGGTCGGCTGGCTGCTTTACCAAGGAGTTGGCGTCTGGGGCAATAACATCCCCACCGGCTGGGCCTTCGACATCATCAACTTCGTTTGGTGGATCGGTATCGGCCACGCAGGAACGCTGATCTCGGCGATCTTGCTCCTGGTTCGTCAGCAGTGGCGTAATTCCATTAACCGATTTGCGGAAGCGATGACCCTCTTCGCGGTTATCTGCGCTGCGCAGTATCCGCTTCTGCACACCGGACGACCGTGGGTTGCCGCTTACTGGCTTCTTCCGTATCCCAACATCATGGCGATCTGGCCGCAGTTCCGCTCGCCGCTGATGTGGGACGTATTCGCGGTTTCCACCTACGCCACGGTTTCAATCCTCTTCTGGTTTGTGGGACTCGTTCCTGACCTTGCTACGCTTCGCGATAAGGCGACGAAGAAACTTCCTCAAACCATCTTTGGAATGCTCTCTTTGGGTTGGCGTGGCTCAACCAAACACTGGCACCGATATGAGCAGGCTTACCTCTTGCTCGCCGGACTTTCTGCTCCGCTCGTTCTTTCGGTGCACACCATCGTCTCCTACGACTTTGCGATGTCGATCGTGCCGGGCTGGAACGTCACGGTCTTCCCGCCGTACTTTGTTGCCGGTGCGGTCTTCGCAGGCTTTGCGATGGTGTTGCTCCTCGCGCTTCCCGTTCGCGCTTGGTACGGCTTAAAAGATCTGATCACCATGCGACACATCGACTGGATGTGCAAGATCATGTTGGCAACCGGACTCATCGTTTTCTACGGGTACATCCTGGAAGTCTTCTACGGTTGGTATTCGGCGAACCCGGCAGAGCTATCGCTTGTTCAGTGGCGCTTCCGTGGGCCTTACGCTCCTGCGTACTGGATGCTCATCCTCTGCAACGGAATCATTCCGCAGCTGATGTGGGTACCCAAGCTCAGAAGACACTTGCCCACCGTCTGGGTGGTAGCCCTGGTGGTTAATGTCGGCATGTGGTTGGAGCGCTTCGTCATCATCCCGATGTCGCTCACCAAGAACTACCTGCCCGCCAGCGATCGCATGTACTACCCCACAATCGTTGACTTCACGATGTTCTTCGGCACCATCGGTCTGTTCTTCTTCCTGATGTGGCTCTTCATCCGCTTCTTGCCGGTGATCAACATCTTCGAAGTGAAGGACCTCTTGTTCAAGATGAAGCAAAAGGACGGTCCCAAAGAGACCCACGTGGAAGCTACGGTGGGAGTTGAGTAATGCTTAAGAAAAGCGGTACCAAGACTTACGGAGTGGTTGCCGAGTTCGATTCCCCAGAGGAATTGATGTCGGCTGCAAATAAGGCGAGAGAGGCAGGATATAAGCAACTTGATGCTTATACGCCTTTCCCTGTCCATGGACTTTCCGACGCCATTGGCTTTAAAGATGAGAAGGTGCCCTGGATCGTCTTTGCTGGCGCTCTCACTGGCGCGGCTGGTGGATATCTTCTGCAGTACTACACGGCCGTTATCGACTACCCCATCAATGTGGGTGGCAAACCGTTGAACTCGCTACCGATGTTCTTCCCGGTTACTTATGAAGCGACCATTCTTTTCGCTGCCTTTGGTGCAGTGTTCGGGATGTTCGCTCTCAATCGGCTCCCACAGCCTTATCACGGTGTTTTCAATACACCGAACTTCGAACGCGCTTCGCAAGATAAGTTCTTCCTCGCCATTGAGGCTGAAGACGAGAAGTTCGATGAAGTTGAAACGCAGCAGTTCCTGGAAACAATGAACGCAAATAACGTTTCGCTCGTCAGGGAGACCCCCGAATGAAGCTGACTCACAAACTTGGGTTAGCCGTCGCGGGAGGCCTTCTGGTCGCTGGATGTCACACCGATATGTGGGTGCAGCCCAAGCATCATGATCCACTCCAGGAGAGCCACTTCTACGCGGATGGAATGGCCTCGCGACCCCTGATCAAGGGAACAGTCGCTCGGGGTCATCTTCGGTTGGACGATGCGTTCTTTACCGGATACAAGGACGGCAAACTCGTAACTGAGTTCCCCCTGCCGGTCGATGAGGAACTGATCCGCCGAGGCCAAGATCGATTTAAGGTCTACTGCACACCCTGCCACGGTCAACTTGGCGACGGCAAAGGCATGATCGCACAAAGAGGGTTCACCCTCCGCCGCCCGGTCGGTAATTATCATACGGACCGCCTCCGGAACATCCCGGTCGGCCACCTTTACGATGTCATCACGAACGGATACGGCGCCATGTACTCCTACGCGTCTCGAATCGAACCTCGAGATCGCTGGGCCGTCGTCGCTTACATCCGAACGCTCCAGTTGAGTCAGCATGCGACCCAGGCCGATAAGGACGAGGCGGATGCTAAATACCCGCAACCTGAAGCCCCGAAAAATGAGGAGGGGGCTCACCACGAATGAGTGAGACGCACGAACACCAACCGATAAGCCTTCACCGCTACGCTAACGCAGGTTTGCTGGTCGGGGCGCTGGGAACCATCGTGACCTTGGCCGGCATGTTCGGCGGCAATAAGGTTGCGTGGCAGGCTTATCTATTCGGCTACATTGTCTGGGCGTCACTCTCGCTCGGATGCTTCGGCGTCCTCTTGCTGTTCCACACGGTGAACGGTAAATGGGGTCTGCCGGTCATGCGAATTCTGGAAGCGGGCGCAAGCAAGCGGAACTTCGGCCTCCTGGCTGCGCTTTTTATTCCGTTCATCGTCTCGATTGGACGTGGAGACGGATATCTTTACAAGTGGTCGGATCCGGCGGTCAAGGCCACAGACAAGGTGATCCAGTTTAAGGAACCGTATCTTAACCTGCCGTTCTTCCTGATTCGGGCCGCTCTCTTCTTCCTGCTTTGGATGGGATTGACCGGGCTTCTCCGACGGTCCACTCGCAAGCAAGATGAAACGGGCGGAATGAAAGAAACGGACCGGCGTTCAAGTTGGGCCGCTCCCGGGCTGGTCGCCTTCGTTCTCTCGATCACCTTCGCTTTTACGGACTGGGTGATGAGTCTGGAGCCTCACTGGTCGTCCACCATCTACGGCGTTTGGTGGGTCGTTGGCATGGCGCTCATGGCGTTCGCCTTCGTGACCATCATTGCCACGTTGAACAAAGACAAGGCGCCTTATGCGGGAATCGTTAAGCCGAGTTGGACCCGAGATATGGGCAACCTGCTTCTCACGTTTACCATGCTCTGGGGTTACACCTCGCTTTCCCAGTACCTGATCATCTGGTCTGGCAACTTGGGCGAGACCATCAGCTACTACGTTCAGCGTTCCAACAACCACTGGAACGCAATCGGAATGGCGACGGTCCTTGGGCAGTTCTTCGTTCCCTTCTTCGCCTTGCTTTCGCCGCGAGTCAAAGCGCAGTCAAAGCTGCTCGCCCAGATTTGCGGTTGGATCTTGGTGATGCGGTTGCTTGATATGTACTACGTGGTCATGCCTGCCATGCGAGACCTCCCGCTTCCCAGTTTCTGGGATCTGGTGGCTATCGTCGGCATCGGCGGACTTTGGACGTGGGCATTCTCTGGGGCCGTGAAAGAAGCTCCACTCTTGCCTGCATACGATCCTCGCTTGACGGAGGTTGAAGCTCATGCACACTGATGACAAAGTTGATCCGCTAGTTGAGCTTGGTTACGAGCAAAAGGACATTGCGCCGAAGAACATCTTCAAGGCGACGATGATTTTCTTTGGCTTCGCGTTCTTTGCCTGGGGCATCGTTTACGCTGGCTTGCACTTCCTGGGGCACCTAAACCCGCCTGAGGTTGATGTCAACACGGTGATGTCGTCGAAAATTCCGGCCGAACCAAATCCAATCCTCCAAACGAACATCACCGCAAAGACCGCAATTCGAGATTTGAGGCAACACGAGAACGAGGTTCTGGCGACTTCGGGAGACTCTGAATATGCCCAGGGATTCAAGCGAATTCCGATCGAGCAAGCAATCAAACTCTCGGCTGAGCGGAAGGCGAATATTGGCGTCCATATGACGGATGACATGACCGGTACGGCAAAGCCTCCGGTACAACCTCAAGAAGGTGGCCACTAAGCCATGAATCTGCGCTTCAGAACGATCCTGACCGGCATCGCGGCACTTGCCGTGGTGTCGTTCGCACCTGCCCAACAAAGCTTTAACCAAGCCTTGCAGCAGATGAAGATCGAACAGAAGCTCGGTGCTCAAGTTCCCGCCGATGCCACGCTTCGAAACGAGAAAGGCGAGAACATCAAATTTGCATCGCTTCTAGGTAAGCGCCCCGTCGTCCTTCTTCCCATGTTCTTCCTTTGCCGAGGAATTTGCGGAAAGGAAGTCGATAGCTTGCTTAAAGACGTAGCGGTTCTCAAAGATAAGAAGGTTGGGAAGGATTACGATGTCATCCTTCTGAGTATCGATCCTCGGGAGACTCCTGAGTTAGCGATGAACAAGAAAGTCTCGCTGCTCAAGGTTTTCAACCAGGAAGGCTCCCAAGAAGGCTTCCACTTCCTAACCGGTGAGCTGAAAGAGATTAGAAAGGTGACCGATGCCGTGGGCTTCGGTTATGCCTATGACGAGAAGGACGGACGCATCAATCACCCTGCGGGAATGATGGTGCTGACCGCCTCCGGCAAAGTTTCTCAATATATCTACGGCGCGGACTATCCGCCGAAGATGGTCGAGCTCGCCCTCGACACCGCTTCCCAGGATAAGCTCGGTACCAAGGCTGAAGTTGAACTCCTGGGTTGCATCATGATTGACCCCAAAACCGGTGAGAGAAGTCTCGTGATCGAAAATGTCATCCGACTCATCGCTGGGATTTGTGCAATAGGAATTTTTAGTTGGATCGGTGTGATGGCGTTCCAAAACCGCCGGGAGCCGCTAACCGCAGCACCAAAAGATAACGGAGGATCATCACCCCGAGCCTAACTGGCAAAGGATTGCTTTCAATGAACGCATTCAACTTCCCAATGTCCCCGGAGCGGGCTTCGAACTTCGCAGGCGAATACGATGCCATCTTCTACACGCTCACGATTCTGACAATCGTGTTCACGGTTCTCGTCGCCGGGTTGGTGATCTTCTTCGCCGTCCGCTACCGCGAGGGAACCAAGGTAGATCGATCCCGCCCGATATACGAACACCTTCCTCTGGAGTTAACCTGGACAATCATTCCATTACTCCTCGGCCTGGTTGTGTTCTTCTTCGGTACGCGACTCTTTATCGACATGCGCACGCCACCGAAGGACGCAATGGATATCTACGTCATTGGTAAGCAGTGGATGTGGCACGCGCAGCACGCGCCCAGCGGCGTCCGTGAGAACAATACGCTTCACGTGCCGGTCGGGAAGCCGGTTCGCTTGACCATGATTTCGCAAGACGTCATTCACGCCTTCTACATTCCAGAATTCCGAGTTCAGTACCACGTTGTTCCCGGTCGCTACACCACCCAGTGGTTCACCGCGACGAAGCCCGGCGTTTATCACCTGTTCTGCGGCATGTACTGCGGAACGCAGCACTCGGAAATGGGGGGCTATGTCTATGCGATGGAGCCCAAGGACTACGCGGAGTGGATCGCCTCGGGTGGAAACGACGTCAAGCCGATGACCATGGAGCAGCGAGGCGCCGCTGCCTTCAATCAACTGGGCTGTAACAACTGCCACAGCGATAAGGACACCGACCGCGCTCCCAGCCTGATCGGGTTGATGGGCAAACAACGCAAGTTTACGGACGGTAGCGGGCTCGTTGCCGATGAGGACTACATCCGAAAGTCCATCATCGATCCCTACGACCATATCACCGCTGGATACCAAAACACCATGTCCGCGTACAACACGCTCAACGAAGAACAGATTCTTGAGCTGGTCGCGTACATCAAGACCCTCGGGACCACCGCAGAACCCAAGGTTCCTGCAACCACCGATGACATCCATAAGGGATTGGAGACCACTGGAGCTAACTATAAGGCTCCCCCGCGGTCGTCCGCCAATGCAATTGGATACACCGGTCCGAAGAAAGCCGGTCCGAATAGCCGTAACCTGGCTGTGGGCGCAATTTCAATGGAAGAAAAAGAGGCCAATCGACAATGAGCGCAACTGTAGTCAATCCTGGCGAGCTCCATGAAGAGCAGGAGCAGCTGAACTATTTAACGAACGGAAAGTCGTTAAAGTCTTGGCTGCTGACTGGAGACCACAAGAGGATCGCCATCCTCTACTTAATCTCCACGGCCTTCTTCTTCATGGTGGGTGGCTTTGCCGCCTCCATGATCCGCTTGGAGCTCACGTCGCCCGCGGGTGTCTTGCTGGAGTCCGAGACTTATAACAAGACGTTTAGCGCCCACGGCATCGTCATGATCTTTCTCTTCCTGATCCCGTCGATTCCGGCGGTGATCGGAAACTTTGTCTTACCACTGATGCTCGGCGCCAGGGACCTTGCGTTCCCTAGGCTAAACCTGCTCAGTTGGTACACCTACATGCTCGGCGGCATCCTCATCATGATCGGAATGATCTTGGGTGGTACGGAAGCCGGTTGGACGTTCTACACGCCGCTTTCCAGCATGTACTCGCATGGAACCATCACGATCACCATCCTAGGTGCATTCGTTGTCGGCTTCAGTTCCATCTTTACCGGTATCAACTTCATCGTCACCATCCATAAGATGCGCGCTCCTGGAATGACTTGGTTCCGGTTGCCGCTCTTCGTATGGGCGATGTACGCAACCTCGGTCATCATCCTTCTCGGAACCCCCGTCGTTGCGATCACCCTTGGCTTGGTCATGACCGAGCGAATCACTGGAATCGGCATCTTCAGCCCTGAACTGGGTGGAGACCCCGTCCTCTTCCAGCACATGTTCTGGTTCTACTCCCACCCCGCGGTTTACATCATGATTCTCCCGGGCTTTGGAGTCATCAGCGAGATCATCGCGAACTTTAGCCGCAAGCGAATCTTCGGCTATCACTTCGTGGCGTTCTCCTCGCTGGCCATCGCCGGTTTGGGCTTCTTGGTCTGGGGACACCACATGTTCATCTCCAGCCAATCGATGTATCAAAGCGTCGTCTTCTCGTTGATCTCGTTCTTGGTTGCGGTTCCCTCCGCTATCAAGGTCTTCAACTGGACGGCCACGCTCTACAAGGGCAACATCCGATTGCAGGCGCCGATGATCTACGCGCTCTGCTTCCTCGGACTGTTCACCATCGGCGGTCTCACCGGTCTGTTCCTTGCCAGCGCGGGAACCGACGTTCACTTGACGGGTACGTACTTCATCGTCGCGCACTTCCACTATGTCATGGTGGGTGGCGCCATCACCGCGTTCCTTGGTGGAGTCCACTACTGGTGGCCCAAGATGACCGGTCGCATGTATCCGGAGAAGATCGCACAGGTAAACGCTCTGCTCGTTTTCATCGGCTTTACCCTCACCTTTATCCCGCAGTTCATCCTCGGTTTTATGGGTATGCCGCGACGCTACCACTACTACTACTTTGCGCCGGAATTCCAGCCGTATCACATCGCGTCGTCACTCGGCGCGTCCATCCTTGCGATTGCGTTCTTGATCCCCGGCATCTACCTGGTCTGGTCGCTCTTCAAGGGTGAAAAGGCAAGTGCCAACCCGTGGGGGGCTCATGGACTCGAATGGGAGACTGCCTCGCCACCCGATACGCACAATTTCCACCACATTCCGATCGTCACCGATGAAGTCTATGACTTCCCCGGCGTCGAGTACGCTCACCCGAGCCACGGCCATAAGAAGAAGAAGGGTGATCTCACTCCCGCTGGCAAGGAGAACCACTAAGAATGGCTAGCATCGCCCACCACGACGCGGACGAGTTTCCGGTACACGTTCACCACCAGTTCGAAGATATCGAACAGCAGAACGAGTCCTACATCGTCGGTATGTGGACGTTCCTCGTCACTGAGGTCATGTTCTTCGGTGCGCTGTTCCTCGCGTACATCCTGTACCGCTGGAACTACCAACCGGACTTCTACCGCGTTCACGAGAACCTGAGCCCGTTGTGGGGTGGTATCAACACCACGCTGCTCCTGCTCAGCTCGTTCACGATGGTCATGGGCGTTCACTTCGCCCAGCTTCGAGATCGAATGAAGGTCGTTGGTTCGCTCGGCGCCACCATCGTCCTCGCTACCGGCTTCTTAATCATCAAGTTCACCCAAGAGTGGCCGATTAAGTTCCATGAGCACCTCGTCCCTGGTCCCACCTTCGGCACCATGCCGGAGCACCTCCACGGCGCCAGCCCCCGAGCGGCCGAGATCTTCTTCAGCCTCTACTTCCTGATGACCGGTCTCCACGCCATCCACATCATCATCGGCATTCTCATCATCGGAGTGCTGGCGGGCCTGTGGCACAAGGGCAAGACCATCGTTACCGAAGACTACGTCCCGACTGAGCTCGTCGGCCTCTATTGGCACTTCGTAGACCTTGTCTGGATCTTCCTCTTCCCGCTTTTCTATCTCATCCCGCAATAAGATCATGGCAGCCCACGGTAAAGATCACTCCATCCACGTCTTCCCGGCATCGATGTATGCGAAGACCCTGATCGCACTCTTGTGCTTGATGGGTCTCACCATCTTCGCTGCGACCGTCCACTTCCCCGGGGGAACGGTGACGAACAACGTTGTTGCCATGACGATCGCCGTCCTCAAGGCTTACTTGGTCATCAGCTACTTCATGCACGTGAAGTTCAGCTCCAACCTCGTTAAGCTCTGGATGCTCACCGGCTTCGTGTGGGTCACGCTCATGCTGTTCATCCTCATGGACTACGGAACAAGGAAGTATGAACCGGCCCCTGCCTTTGACCCGGGAGACCGGGGCGCCGCCATCTCCCGAGAGATTGACCGCAAGGGTGAAAATCCGCCAAAGGATACGCAAGAGTTCATTCGCTCCCGCTGGTAAGCGAAGTCCGAAAGTAAACAAGAAGGCTGGGGGATTCCCTCAGCCTTCTTGCTTTGTCAGTGACCGAAGCTGCGCCTCCGCCCACCCCACGATCTCTTCCGTCTCGGCGCTTTTATCAAACTTTCGCGCCTCCCCCCACCGAGCGTGCGTCCGGTGCCAAGAGATCCGCGGCGTCACCTTTCCATAGGGCATGATCCGGTTGGTGTTTTCTAGCCCGCAACAGATGGTGTTACATTCCGCCATGCGCGCCAACAAGGCAATCCCTGGCTTCAACTCCTGCAACTTGCCGTCCGCGCTCAATTGCCCCTCGGGAAAAACACACACCACCTCGCCCATGCGCAAAAGCTGAACCGCCCGCTTGATGGCTCCCCGATCAGGCTCTCCCCGCTTCACAGGAAACGCCTTGAACGCTCGAATCACGCTCCCCAGAACTTTCATCTCAAAGAGCTCACTCTTCGCCATAAAGTGAATCGGACGCCGACACGCCAACTGCACCGCCACCGGATCCACGTCCGCTAAGTGGTTCGCCAAAATCAGCAACCCACCCGACCGAGGCACTCGAGATCGGTTCCAAACTCGGATCGGCCCCAAGATCAAGAACAACAACCAAGCAATCACCCGGCCAATTGGAAACAAAAACCATCGGTGAAATCGAGTGTGTGGCCCGATCTCGTCAACTTCGTTGGGCATGAATCATGTCCTTAATCGCCTGAATGTAAGCGATGTGCTCTTCCTTCAAAACCCGCGCCGCCAATGTCTCCGGCGTGTCGTCGGGCAAAACAGCGCACCGGCGCTGAAGCAAAATTGCTCCCTCGTCATAATGCTCACTCACTAAATGAACGGTGCAACCAGACTCGTTCTCTCCCGCCGCCAAGACCGCCTCGTGTACGCGAATGCCATACATTCCCTTCCCGCCAAATTTCGGAAGGAGCGACGGATGGATATTTAGAATCCTTCCCGGAAAACCGTTCAGAACTTCCGTCGGTAACAAACGGAGAAATCCGGCCAGACAAACGATCGAGCAACTTGATAATGCATCCATTAATGCCACGCCATAACCTTCTTCAGAAGGAGGAATGACGATGACGGGAACTCCCCATTCCCGTGCCTCTTCCGTTGCTGGAGTCGCGTCTCTTGGAGAAATGACGACTCGAACGTCGGCCTCCAAACGCCCTTCCGAACAAGCTGCAATAATCGCCGCCATGTTTGAGCCGCGCCCCTTGGGTCCGATAATAATTCCGAGTTGAGTCCTAGCCACCGCCAACTGTTATATCGGAATTGGAGCCCCGAAGGCGCGAAAGGTCCGAGAAGATTCGGACCAACGGGGCGGGAGTCCCGCCCCGAAAGTAGGTCTTAGTTCTTTGATTGAAGAAGCTTATCCAGTCCAGGTACGCCCGATGGATCGGGAGTTTGCTCCGGCTTGGGACCTCGCGGCAAAAGGCCATCAAGGCAAGCCAAGTTGTAGGCTACGACGGCATGGTTCGTCGAAGACTGGACGAGATACTCAGGAATCGCCATCTCGTACTTGTCATGCTGAGTGTGATGGACGTAGTTATAATCGCTTCGGCCCGTCTCGATCGTGAAGAAGCCAGGCACCCCCACGGCATTGAAAGAAGCATGGTCGCTTCCGCCTCCCCGGGGCATTTGTGGCCGGCTTCGGAAGACCTCAGACAACCCAGGAAAAGCATCCACAACCGGCGCAAATGCCGCCTCCATAATCGCCTTTTGAGATTCGATTCCTTCGTATCCGCCTTGGTAGTTGGTGCCACCGTCATCAACAAGAACGGCCGAGATCTTATCCATCTCGTCCATATGCCTCGCGACATATCCGCGAGATCCAAAGAGCCCTTGTTCTTCTCCCGACCAGAGAATAAAACGAATCGTACGCTTGGGCTTGACTCCGGTTGCGCAGAGAATCCGAGCCGCTTCCAACGCCGTGCAGGAACCGGTTCCGTTATCCAGCGCGCCCTGTGAGCCCGGTCCATCCCAAGAATCGAAGTGCCCACTCACGATCACGACCTCGTCGGGTTTCTCCGTTCCCTTGATCTCCGCAACTACATTGTATTGAGGGCGAGCTTGCTTGACCCACTTCTGATCGAGGTTGAACTCAAGCTCGACATCCTTGCCCGCCGCCAAATTTGCGGCGATCTTGTCCATATCGGACTTGCGAACCATCGCTCGCCTCTCCGTGGGCAAGTTAGCCAGGTCGAGTCGCCAACTGCCAGATGTAATGGTCAACTCGTTTCGGCTTGCCGTCACTTTGCCGGCAATGCCTGCCTTACCAATCGCCTCCTCCAACTCCATGCGAGACTTCTGCTCGGGCGTGATTTCAGCGCCGGGACGCATCGGAGGACGAGGTGGGTTGCCTTCCGTGTACACCACCCAGGCGCCTTTCAGCTTGCCCTTAACTGCATCGAATTCTTCTTTCGTCGTCGGAGCTTTGACCGCCTTACCCTTGAGAGGACCATTCGTTCCCTCTGTCCAAGACGGCGAGGTGAACTCGAAATCAACCTTCTCTGGCAACGTCATCCGGCCGAAGGACTTCTTGCCGCGGTCAAACCCAACCGGGAACTCACCCCACTGGTCCAAATGCACATTGGTGCATCCATATTTCTTGAATTGATCCATCGCCCACCCTTGGGCGCGCTCCAAATTCGTCGAACTGGTCAATCGAGGGCCGAACTTACTCGTAAGTTCTTTTAGCGTCGCCATGACTTGGCTCCGATACTTGCCCTCTTCCACGATTTTCTTAATGGCGCTAGGATCGCCTTGGCCATGAGCCAGGACAATCCCTAGCCCTAATACAAGGAATGAGGATAGGCATTTCATAACGTGTAGTCCATTCTATGCGAAATACCTATTTCGGTAAACCTACCCGTGTGCGAACCGTACAATAGGTCGTCATGAAAGTTTTATGCGTTATGTTGATGTTGCTCCCGCTGCTGGTTGGCTGCGGTGGCAGTTTGGAGAAGAAGGTTGTGGGTAGTTGGAAGGCCGATATCTCCAAGTCCGATTTCAGTAATGCCGGAAAGACCGAGGCCGACAAGAAGATGGCCGAGGAAATCATGAAGACAGTGACCTTGGAACTGAAGGAAGACAAATCGTTTGAGCTCGTCATCATGTTCCCGCTGAAAGGCACCTGGTCTCTGAACGGAAACAAGCTCTCCCTGAAACCCGCGGAAGGTGAGAAAGCCTCCTTTGGTGGAAAGGACTCCATGGATTTTGAAGTCGATTCAAGCGGATCGGTCCTGACTTTCACCAGCCCAGATCCCAAGATGCCCGGAAAGCTGGCTCTGGTGAAAAGCAGCTAGGGACAAGAGATTCGTCTGAGTTGGAGACCGCATGAGGGGCGCAATCCAACTCAGAACCCTTAAAATGGAGCTCTCATGAGATCCCTTTGCGCCATTTCGGCCTTCCTGTTACTGTTGACCGGCTGCGGGGAAGGATTCGAAAAGAAGGTGGTCGGAAAATGGAGGATCGACATGTCCCGAAGCAAGCCCGACTTCTCCAACTTGCCTCCGGACCAACGCCCCGTAGTTGAAAAAACGTTTGAAGACGTTACCCTTGAACTGAAGGCAGACAAAACCTTCGTCTTCAAGATGGCTATGCCCCTGAGCGGAACCTGGAGCATGAGCGGAAGCACGCTCGCTCTCAAGACCGGCAACTCACCTGACCTTGCCAATACCAGCGGCGATAGCCTCCATTTCCAGGTCAACTCTGATGACCAGACGTTGACCACTACGGAACTCGATCCCCAAGCCAAGGAAACCATTGTGCTGGCGAGAGCCGACTAATCATCCCGTTATTCCTGCGTCAAAGACTATTTTGCATAGGGAATATAGTTATTTGATTCAAATAACTTGCAGTTAGGCCTGATTGCCAGCCAAACTTAGGCTCCTATGGTTCATGCAATGGTGCTGGCGGCCGTCCTGATGCCGCCCCCTACGGAGTTCTTTGGAAAAGATGTGGGAGTGCGTCTTGAGCGCGCGGTGGATGGGACTCTTCTCGAAACGCTTTATGGCGCTGACGCCAAAGGCAAAATGCGTCTGATTCTCGCAACGCCTACTCGTCCCGGGCTTCCCGTACCCGGAGTTGCGGCAAAGAATCCCTTGCTTCAGCAAGGGAGCACGGGTCTGTTTTCCGCCGCACCGTCCTTTGGGTTCTCGGAGGTGGCCATCAAACCGGACGATCGCGGCGCGACGATCGTTCTCACCGCCAACGGGAACGGCTATAAGATTGTCAAGGAACTGCGAATCCCAAAGGTGGGCCAGTACATTCAATCGACTGTCAGATGTCAGTTTCAAATGGCCAGTCCGGTCATTCGTTATCTGCTCGATACCTACGCATTTGCCCCCGACGGCAAGTCGATGAGCAAAGGAGGTAAACCGGATTCCACCTTCGTCCCTGCCATTCGACCGAGGGATGATGGGGTTATTGGCGATCACTTCTTCCGGGCGCCCGTAGTGACCGTTCAAAAAGGCGAACTTTCCGCGTCCATCATGCCCGATCTGGACGTTCTCAAAGAGAACCGCTACATCCCCACCATCATGGATCTGGACTGCAAGTCCGGGGTGGTGGATGCTCCTCTGATGTCCTACGGATTTGCCCAATCGCGGTTGGTGGGACACGTCTACTTCGCAAACGATTCCTCGATGACGATGCCAGCGCCACCTGAGCTTGTCCTCTCTCAAGAAATTCTGTTGGACGCCCAATCCGTCCCCTTCGGCGCCTATCAAAAGGCCGCGCATCATCAATGGAATCGCTACGGCCATTCGTATCTGGACAAGATCCTGCCGCAGGCGATGCCCTTTGAGGAGTATGCCAAGGTCTGTATCCCTGCCGATTTCAATGAAAAGGAAACGGGCGGTTGGTTCGAGACGGAAATCGATGGCCAAATCTGTGGCGGCATGCCGAGCGGCTGGGGACGTGATCGCGGTTGGGTGAGTTGGCAACCATGGTTCAACCAACTTCGCTCCGCCTGGGGCCTCCGCTGGTGGGGAAAGAAGCTCGGCGAAAAGCTCTGGGTTGAGCGCGCAGACAAGATGCTGAACCTCGCCCTTGCCGCTCCCATGGACAATGGCGCATGCCCTACCACCTACATGTCAAAGGAAAAGGCTTGGAAAGGCACGTTGATCTCGCCCGATCCCAAGTGCTATTACGACCTCACCAACATGGCCTGGAAGGGAATCTGGCTCCTGAGATGGCTGGAACTGGATGACTGCCCTCGAAAGGAAGAGGTCGAAAAGCAGGTTAGCGACATGATTCGCTACATGATGAGCGTTCAAAACAAAGATGGTTCGTTCCCCACTTGGACGACCAAGGATCATAAGGTGGTCCCCATCTTGGATCGCAGCGCTCAATCGGCGCTTCCAGCTTGGTTTTTTGCTGAGGCAATGAAGAAGTTTCGCGATGAAACTCGGGCGAGTGTCCTTTACACCAAGGACCTCAAATCCTACCGGCCTGGCTCCGCTCTTCGAGATCAAATGGCGGAAAGTCTGCGACGCTCCGCCGAGTTCCTCATCAAGAACATCGTGGACCAGCAGCGCTACTACGATTTCGAAACCTTCTTCTCCTGCTCTCCCAAGCAGTGCATGCAAGTGTCCCAAACCATCGATGACGCAGCCATGCACGATCCCCACACAATGTCGCCGCCACAAAACACGTTGTGCATGCACTGGACGGCGGAAGCTCTTATGTCCGTCCACCTCGCCCTTGGCGACACCAAAGCCTTGAATGACCTCAGTGGCCGAGCCAAGACTGCCTCGCTCAAGGCCCTGGACATCATGAGCCTCTACCAAAACGTCTGGCCCATCTCCTACCGAAAGGTCGCCTACACCTATGGAGGATTTGGCGTTCAGAACACAGACGGCGAATACAACGATGCGCGCCAAGCCCAATTCGGCGACACTCTCGCCGATTTCGGCGCGGAACTCGGACGACAGGACTACTTTGAACGCGGCGTGGCTGCCATCCGGGCGTCTATGGCCCTCATCAACCACCCGCTGCATGAAAAGTTCGGAATCTATCCAAACCCGAACTATCCCCTCGGTCTCCAACCTGAGAATGACGGACACGGCGGATCGGATCATCAAGCGGGAAGAACCGGCCCGGACTGGGGTGAGCTTTCCGGCCTCACCAGTATGGCCTGGCTACTCGATAAATACGGCCCGTCCTACACGGTCAAAGGTGGCGGAAAAGTAGTGGTGGATGGGGGGACGCCCAAGATCGACCTCAATCAAACCAGCCTCACCAACCCGGTCTTCGATATGACGAACTGGCGCATGCCCGGCTGGGAGTTTAACGGAGACTTCCTCCACTGGCCGGTGAAAAACCCGCGCCGATTCAACTGGAACAACGACAATCTCCCCTTCATCGGTACCTGCGAAGACGGTCGCGCTGGATTCGAAGACAACTTCCAGGGCGAGATCCTCTCTCCATGGTTTAAGACAACGAAGTCCAAGATCAAGCTCAACGTGGGAGGAGGTGCGGGAGAGGGCGTACGAGTTGAACTCATCGCCGATCCAATCAACCAGAACGAAACGAAGCCCGAGGTTGTAATGGTTGCGAGAGGAAGAAACAGCGAGCAGATGGACCCGGTGACGTGGGATGTTTCTCGATTCCAGGGCCGACGATTCCGGATCAGGATCATCGATCGAGAAACCGGCGGATGGGGCCACATCAACGTGGGCAACATCCGTTGTGTCGACTAACTGAAAGAGGGGTGGTCCAGCCACCCCTCAACTACAATCCTTTGAAGATGCCGGCAATGCCACCGTGTGTGGTGTAGTAAATCACCCAGGCGATGTTCAGGACGGTGATAATGCTGCAAAAAACGATCGCCCCCGTGGCGTTCGGATTGCCCTTTTTTCGCGCTTGGAATCCAAACACGATTCCAATCGGCGAACAGATCGCGCAGCACAAGAATCCGATAATCCCTAAGATCCACGCCGTTTTCAGTTCTTGAGCGCCATTGTCGGCCATGTATCCGCCTTGGCGCGGATAGTTCGCTGTATGAGGACCCGCCGGGAAGTTCAATTCGGGCAGCCGAGACGCCACAAATTGAGCGCCTCCTAGCTCTTCGCGAAGCATGGAGGTGGGCATCAATCGACCCTCAAGGATCCATTGGTTCAGCGTGGGGATGTCCGCTGGCCCATAAAGCTCTCCATCGACTCCTACGACGAAATAGCGCATAGCGCGTAAGTTACCCTGGCTTACCAAGGATTGCTATTGAAGGATCAAGGAACGGTGCTTTCGGGAACGTTTTTTACCGAAACTCTACAATGCGGGGTACCGTGAAAGTCTAGGGAAGGAATATGAAACGACGAACAAAAATCGTCTGCACGCTTGGACCGGCAGTGGATAGCCGAGAAAAGCTCAAAGCGTTGATTGATGCGGGAATGAATGTTGCCCGGATCAATTGCAGTCACGGGGATTGGGAAACCCGCAAAATATGGATCAAGTGGCTCCGTGAACTGAGCTCCGATATCTCACCGATTGCCATCCTTGCTGACCTCCAAGGACCCAAGTTTCGGATCGGGCTTCTCTCTGCTGATTTTATGGAGGTGGAGGAAGGTCAGACGATCACCGTAGGGAGTGGACCCACTGCCACCCTCCCGGTCCACCAGCCCGAGATTCTTGCCGCGATGAGTCCGAACGCCCGGCTTCTCCTAGGGGATGGGAACGTCGAGCTTAAGCTTGGGAAGAAGGAGGGCGAGAACTTCACCGCCCGCGTCATGAGTAGCGGTCAGGTTAAGAGCCGCCAGGGGGTAACCCTGGTGAATAAGGTCTTCGATGTGCCTCCGATGACTTCAAAGGACATCGAAGATATTGGCCATGCCTGCGCTGCGGGCGTCGATTACATTGCACTCAGCTACGTCAAAGAGGCGCAAGACATCGTGGGGCTGCGTCGAGAAGTGGACAAGTACGACCCCAGTATTGGACTCTGCGCAAAGATTGAAACCCGGGAGGCGATCAAGGATCTCGACAACATCTTAAAGGTGGTCGATCTGGTCATGGTTGCAAGAGGCGATCTGGGACTTCAAATGGACATTGAAGACGTCCCGATCATGCAGAAGAAGATCATCGATCAATCCACCTGGGCTGGCAAACCCGTCATCACCGCCACCCAGATGCTGGAAAGCATGATCGAAAACCCCCGCCCCACTCGTGCCGAAGCAACCGACGTGGCCAATGCCGTGCTGGATGGCACCGACGCGATCATGCTCAGCGGCGAAACCGCCAGCGGCGCTTATCCCGTGGAATGCGTGAAAACCATGGTGAGAATCGCTGAGAAGGCGGAGGCATTGTTTGATCGAACGCGTATCGAAAATCGATTCACCGATCATGCCAAAAACCATGTCGGGCACCAAGAAGCCATTGCGCACTCGGTCGCCGATCTCGCCGCCCTTTTGCGACCCGCTGCCGTCGTCTCGACAACCGTGAGCGGGAATACCGCGCGTCTCGTGAGCAAGTACAGGCCCAAGGCGCCTCTCCTCTGCGCAACTTACGATGAACGGACTCAATGCCGTCTTGCCGTCGTGTGGGGAGTAGAGGCCATTCGATTGCCAACGCCAAAGACCACGGAAGAGGGCGTCATTAACGCGATTCGCACTTTTCGCAAAAAGAAACGTCTTAAAGAAAATGACCTCGTCGTTATCACGGCTGGAGTGCCTTTCGGCGAGGGCAATACAAACCTGATCTTAACGCAGGTGGTGAACGGATGAAGCTAGGATGGCTAGTCGCAGTGGTAGTGTTGGCAACCGCAACGGGACTGTATTTGTCTCGGAAACCTTGGCAGGTCTATCGAGAGCAGCAGGCCAAGGCAGAAGGGATCAAGGCAGATATGAGTGAAGCGGAAAAGGAGCGAGTGCGTCTGATGGAACAGAAAGCGGCGCTGACCAGCTCCATCGGTCGCGAAGAGGCGATTCGGGCGAAGGGTTGGCGTAAACCAAATGAGTCTCCTGTCGACCAGCCATGATCACGTCCCTCTTAGCCCTTACCCTTCTCTCAAACCCGCTTCCTTACCGACTCTTGCCCGGTGATCAGTGGACCGAAATCAAAACCCTCCACTTCTATGGCGGACCCATGGACGTCGACATGACTCAGGTGGAAACAACCGAGTACAAGGTCGTAAAAGGAGCCAAGGGGATACGCTTAACGGCCGCCTGGAGACTCAAAGAGACACAGGTCGATGGCGAAGTCATTCCGATTCCGAAAGGCGTCGAGCCCAAAATCCAGTCGATCGCTCTCACCGGCGAACTTGACGAGCCACCCACGGAGGAAGAGCCGGAACTTGCGAGATATCGCATCGAAAGGATGATTTCCCTCGGACGTCCCCAACCTGATTTCTGGCCCGTCCCGCCTAACGTCCGAGTTGTGGGGGTGGCCGGAGAGATAAGAGTGGTAAGCAAAGACCCCTTCCGATATACCTTCGATCGATATGAAAACGGCGGAGATCGTCCGATGACCTGCCAGGGTGATTGCGAACTGGAGAGCACCGCCAGCATTGTGGTGAATGGGAAGTGGACCTTGACCAATGCGCCCATCCCTGGCGGCGAGACGACTTCGAATATAGAAATTAGGGTCAAGGCTCAGGAAATCAAATTGGCAAAGCGACCCCAAGCAGGCTGAGGTCGCTTCCCAAGACCTAAAGGCCAGTCATCAAGACGGTGCGAATCTCTCCGTCCGAGTAGTAGCCCTCGGTGCCCTTGGCGTAGTTTAGGGCCATCTCAAGCGCTCCACCGCCAAAGTTGATCTTCATCTCCGCTTTATCGGCCACATTCTTCAACTTGATTACCTTGAGGCTGTCCTTGATCGCCTCTCTGCCTAGCTCGTCCGTGCAGATGACTCGCATCGCCATGTTGATCCGGTGGAAGGACAGATTGTCCAAAAATCGCAGGGCCTCGGCATCGTTCGCAAAGCTATCCCAATCGATATCGTAGGGAATGGCCGTCCCGCAAATTTCTGCCAACTCCGCCGATCGCTCGGGCACGATCGTGTCTTGATACTCTTTGATCTTCCGTCGCTCTTCTAATCCCATAACAAATCTCTCCAAAGAAATTCAACCGCTGTCTCGGAAGATTGATAGATTACTTTTCTTGGCAGTTGAAAGGAAATATCGATAAGCCTTCCGTCTCATCGCATCGCCTCACGTC
This sequence comes from Armatimonadetes bacterium 55-13, assembly GCA_001898035.1. Lineage (GTDB taxonomy): Bacteria > Armatimonadota > Fimbriimonadia > Fimbriimonadales > Fimbriimonadaceae > 55-13. The sequence goes on along the minus strand of MKRX01000006.1, from coordinate 609,522 downwards.
CCAAATCTCCCCATAGGAATCCTGGAGTAACATAACCCAAGCGTCAGCCTGCCTTACGTACCCGCCCACCATGATCGCCAAGGTCCACTCAGCCACCCTCCTCGGCATCGAAGCCCTGCCCGTTGTGGTGGAGGTCGACTTTCGACCCATCGGAAACGACAATAATTTCCAGCTCGTCGGGCTCCCCGACAAAGCTGTACAAGAGAGCCAAGTCCGCGTGCGCTCCGCAGTGGTCCACTCCGATATGCAGATGCCCAACCGAAAGATCATCTGCAACCTTGCCCCCGGAGACATCCGCAAGGAAGGACCCTTCCTTGATTTGCCGATCGCTGTCGCCATTCTCGCGCTCGATGAGCAAATCAATCTCGATGAACTCAAGGACACGTTGATCATTGGTGAACTTGGTCTTGACGGAATGCTTCGACCGGTCGATGGCGCGGTGAGCGTAGCATTGATGGCGCACGAGAAAGGTTTCCGTCGTCTCATTCTCCCCATTCAAAATGCACCCGAGGCCGCTATCGCACCGGATGTCCAAGTCTTCGGGGTTCGCAGCCTCATCGAGTGTGCCGAACTGCTCAACGGGGCCCCGGAATATCAGCCTCACGTTCTAACTCAGGCCACAAATCAGGGACCCTTGGATTACGGCGTGGACTTTGCCGATGTGAAGGGGCAGAGGCACGCAATTCGGGCATTGGAGATTGCGGCGGCGGGCGGTCATAACGTGCTGATGTCGGGACCGCCGGGCTCGGGGAAAACGATGTTGGCGCGTCGACTCCCGACGATCTTGCCTCCACTTTCTTTGGAAGAGTCCATTCAGGTCACGCGGATCTATTCGGCTTCGGGGCAGAAGGCCGGGAAGCAGGGGTTGCTATGGGAGCGGCCGTTCCGAAGTCCGCACCATAGCGCGAGTCACGCGGCGATTGTGGGCGGCGGCAAGAATCCGAAGCCGGGTGAGATCAGCATGGCTCACCACGGGGTCCTTTTCTTGGACGAGATGCCGGAGTTCGAGCGGCAGGTCTTGGAGGCGCTTCGGCAGCCGCTGGAGGACGGAGTGGTGACGGTTTCTCGAGTCCAGAACACGATCACGTTTCCGGCGGAGTGCATCTTGATCGGGGCGATGAATCCTTGTCCTTGCGGGTTTAAGGGGTTGCCGGAACAGAAGTGCGTATCCTCGCCGGCGGTTTGCGGGAAGTATGCGTCGAAGATCAGCGGGCCGTTGCTCGACCGGATCGATCTGCACTTGGAAGTTCCTCGGTTGAAGGCGGAGGAGTTGTTGGGGATGCAGACGGGGGAGTGTTCCTCAGCGATTCGGGACCGGGTTCTGGTGGCACGATCTCGGCAGCATGACCGGTTGGGGAATCACCGGGTCAACGCGAAGATGACGCCTCGGGATATTCGGGAACTGATTGTCCTGGACAAGGAGTGCGAGGACTTTATGCGGGTGGTGATGGCTCGCATGAATATCTCAGCGCGGGTGTTTGATCGGATTTTGAAGGTGTCGCGGACGATTGCGGACCTCGCGGGGAGTGAGGCGGTGGCGAAGGTGCATTTGAGCGAGGCGGTGCAGTATCGGGACCGGTCGCCAGACGTTTAGACCTTCGCCATAGGTTGATTAAGCGCCGTGGAATTGGCGGACTTCTACGGGGGCTCGGCAGGCGAGGACGGCTTTTTGGCCCCATTCGAGGGCTTCTTCCATGCTGGCGGCCTCCAGGACCCAGAAGCCTCCGACGTGTTCCTTGGTTTCGAGATAGGGGCCATCGGTGACGACGACTTTGCCGTTTTTGGCGCGGAGGGATTTGGCTTGGGGGGCGGGGTGGAGGCCGCCGACGAAGACGCGGACGCCTTTGGCGACCATCTCTTCATTCAGGAGATCGATGTCTCGGGTCATGGTCTCGTCTTCGATGGATGGGTCGTAGTCGTCGGGGTGGTGGATGGCTACCAAGAACTTCATGTGTCGTCTCCTCGTCGCGGCTCGGGAACCGCTCTATCTTATCGTCGAACGGGGGCGAGGGGGATTCGACAAGTGGGGTCCAAAAGGGATAGTCCTAGCTGGTGGGGTGGTGGCTGAACCCTTTTCATGAAAAGCCGTCCGAGCGAAGCATGTTTGTTTCCGTTATCTTTGCATTAGGCATTTTCTCGCAGCCTCCCTCCGCCCGTCAGATCGCCTCGGCGGCGGAATACAACAAGTCGATGAACGGGGCCAGTTATCTGGTGCTGTATCAGGGCAAGGTGATTGCGGAGGAGTATCCGAATGGAGGGTCGGTCAACAACGCGTTGGAATTGGCGAGCGGGACCAAGAGTTTCACCGGAGTGACCGCGCTTTGCGCTCAGGAAGAGGGGCTTCTTACCTTGGACGAGCCGGTCTCGAAAACGATTACGGAGTGGCAAGGCGATGCTCGGCGGACGATTACGATTCGGGATTTGCTGACCCTCTCGTCAGGCATTCCGGGGCGGGAGGGGCGTGGGCTGAGTTTGAAGGTTCCCAGCTACGCGGAGGCGATTTTGACCCAAGCGAAGGCGAAACCGGGGGCGAAGTTTCAGTACGGACCGGCGCCGTTTATGATCTTTGGCGAGGTGATGCGGCGGAAGTTAATGCCTCGGAACGAGACGGTGCTGGGCTACATGGAGAAGAAGATCTTCAAGCCCTTGGGCATGGAGCACGGATTTTGGAAGAAGGATGAGGATGGGAATCCCCATATGCCCAGCGGAGCGCACATGACGGCGCGGGAGTGGTCCAAGTTTGGCGAGATGATTCGGCATCAGGGGGCGGGGGTGATGAAGGCGGAATCGGTGAAGAAGCTCTTTGTGGCCACTTCGGCGAACCCTTCCTATGGGCTTAGCTGGTGGATGCCGACGAAGGGCGGGCTTCAGCCGGATGGGCGGAAGCATTGGAATTGGTCCAAGACGCTGCCGGATGACATTGTGGTGGCGGCGGGCGCGGGTGGTCAGCGGCTTTACGTCATTCCTTCTCGGGAACTGACGGTGGTCCGGCAGGCGCGGATTCGGCTGCGGGACGAGTATGACGATTCCGAGTTTTTGACGCGGCTGCTGACCAAGTGAGCTAACCAGTCCCGGCGAATTAGTTCGCCGGGACTTTGAGGTTGAATTCTTTGAGGAGGCCATCGATCAGCTTGATCTTCTTGGCGTTGTCCTCGCCGGGGTGAAGGCCACCGTAGCGGACGACGCCGGCGGGATCGATGATGGCGACGTGGGGGATGCCGCTGACGCCGAAATCGGGATTGAAGACGTCTTGCTTGGTGAAGACGACCTTCCAGTCGATCTCTTTCTTCTTCATATATTCGGGCATGAGTCCGAACTCTTTCTTCGGATCGCCCTTGGTGTCGATGACGGCGGGGTCGAGGCCGATGATGTTGCCTTGAACGCTCGTAATGCCGACGATGACGACGTCATAGCCCTCGTAGTGATTCTTTAGCTCCTTCACATTTGGAAACGAGGCTACGCAAGGACCGCACCAGGTTGCCCAGAAGTCGAGGATGACGACTTTACCTTTGAGGTCCTCGAAGGATTTCAGCTTCTCATCGCTGGCCCAGAGGATGTCCATTTTCGGAATCTTGTGCCCGATGAGGCCACCTTTGGCATCGGCGCCATCCATTCGGACGGCCATCTTTTCGAGAATGCTGACCATTTTTTCTTGGCCGGGCTTGCTCTTGGCGGTGGCAGTGGCGCCCTGAATAATTTTGAGAGCCTTCAGGCGGATCGGTTCGCGCTTGGCCGGATCCTTTTCTAGTTTGGTGACGATTCGCCAGTAGCTGGACATGGCGGAACCGGACTCGATGCGGTTGGGATCGAATTGGTCCACGAGGGACATGACTCGATCATGAGCTTCGTTGGGCAGGGTGAGGGTGGAAAGCCCCGTAATGGGGGCTTCACAGTTCTCACTGTGGAGGAGTTCGTTGAGAGCCGGATGATTCAGGAGGCGCTGGGCGTTGGCTTTGCGTTTTTCGGTTGGCGGCTCGGGGAGCCACGCGCTGAGTTCGAGGCTGATGGAAAGGGCGAGGGCGCCGGAAGCATCCTTGGTGTCGGACAGTTCATCGAGCCGTGCGAGCACGTCGGGAAAGGCTTTCGCATTCGGCCAAATGCCTTGGCGATTAACGAGAGCCACGTCATTGGCGGACATGGTTTTGATGTCCATGCGAGCAATGGTCTCGTTGACGAGTTTTTCAAACATGTCCGCCTTCACGGAGCCGTTTTCGAAGAGCTTGTCCTTCTTAACGACATAGTCCGCCATCACTTTGGCGACGTCATCCGCTCGGTAACTGGCGGCGACCAAGGTGGCGGCAGTGATGAGGGCTACTCCAACGATCCATCTTCGAGACTTCATAAAATCCTCCCCTTCCCGGGATGCAGGGTACTACGGTCCGGGCTTTCGAACAAGTGCCCGAGAGATGAAAATCTTATGTTTGGCCCCTCGGAACCGATTTTCAAAGCCGCTCAGTCAACAGAAAGACAACATGGAAAAGGCGAGGGAAACGAGTGGGTATCAGCGAAAGCGAGCGGGAAGAGGGTTTTGGTATTTGGATCCTTCGGGGGAGAAAGTTTCGGATGCCGAGGTTCTTCAGCGAATCAAGTCATTAGCGATTCCTCCGGCTTGGAAGGACGTTTGGATTGCGATCGACGAATCGTCACCGGTTCAGGCGACGGGGCGGGACGCGAAGGGGCGACAGCAAGCGATTTATCATCCCGAGTTCCGGGCCAAGCGCGAGCGAACGAAGTATGCGCGGCTGGCGAAATTTGGCGAGGCATTGCCGAAGATTCGGCGACAAATTGAAAAGGATTTACGCTCGCGAGGACTGAGTAAGGCGAAGGTTTTAGCGGCGGTGGTGCAGCTCTTAGAGTGTTCGCTGATTCGGGTGGGGAACGAGCGTTATGCCAAGGAGAACGGATCGTTTGGGTTGACCACTTTGAGGAATCGCCACGCGAAGACCTCGCGAAAGCGATTGGTCTTTTCTTTCAAGGGCAAGAGTGGAAAGCGGCATGAGATCGAGGTGGAAGATCACCGGTTAGCGCGGGTGGTGAGTCAGTGCCGAGAGCTTTCGCGGGGGCGGCTGTTTGCATATCAGGATGAGGACGGTGAGACGCAGCAGGTGGATTCTAAGGATGTGAACGATTACCTGCGGGCGGCCTCGGGGGGCGAGTTTACGGCGAAGGATTTTCGCACGTGGGCGGCGACGGTTCGGGCGGTGGAGCTCTTTCGTCAACAGCAGCCGACGACTCGGCGGGAGGTCAACGAGGTGGTGAAGAACGTGGCGGAATCGCTTGGGAATACGCCCGCGGTTTGCCGAAGTTCTTACATTCTTCCCCGCGTTTTGGATTCGACGCCTCGGTCCCGTTGGCGAACCTGCCGGTCCGTTCCACGGAATCGGAAGTATCAATCGGGGCTGGAGCGGTTGACGCTCCAGCATTTGTTGAAATAGCGCTATTTGCGGACGGGAGCGGGTTCTCCTTTGGCGAGGGCTTGTAGCCAGGCGGCGGATCGCTCGGTGTAGGGGCGTTGCTGTTCGGGGGTCGCGAGGTGGTTATGCGGGGAATCGAACATCGCAGCGGCTTCTTTAGGTCCCCTAATCAAATTATAAGCAGCCCAGATTCCGGTAGGCGGAGATACCGTGTCGACGAATCCCATGGCGACGAGGCTGGTGGCTTTGATGTTGGAGGCGAAGTTAACGCAGTCTACGTACTGCGCGGTTTCCATCACCTTGGGATTGTTGGACGGGAAGAAGGGGTAGCCGTTTTGCCGGTTATGGAGTCCGGCGTTCAGGTCGCAACCGGCGGGGACGTTGACGATGAGGTGGGTGATTTTGGGGTGGAGACCGGCGACGGCGAGGCTTTGCTGACCACCCATGCTGGTGCCGATCACGACGAGGGTCTTGCCATCCCAATCAGGGAGGCTGGCAAGGTAGTCAACAGCGCGGTAGTCGCGAAGATACATCTCGACGAAGTAGCTCTTATCCCGATCATCCATGTTGATGGCACCGTAGTTCTTCAGTGCGGCGGGGAGGGCGTCATAGTAGCTTTTGGGCTCGGTGGGCAAGACGTTGTGGGGCTCGATGTTGAGGGCGATGAATCCCATGGACGCGTAGCCCATGATCCAGGATTTATCGAGGGGATAAGGGGGGCTGGCCCATTGGAGTTGGAGGATGGCGGGGTACTTGCCGGGCTTGTTAGGGCGGGCGTATTGGCCGTAGACGTAGGTTCCGTTGACGTGATCCATACGGATCGTGCCGTAGTCGATACCTTCCCTCCCGCTAACTCCTGGCGTGAGCGTGGGATTCATGGGGATCTTGTGGAGGTCGGCGATTTTCGACTTCCAGAAAGCGTCGAAGTCTTTCGGTTTTGGCTTGGCGGGGGGAATCTTGGTGGGGGAAACGGCGGCGCCGAAGTCTAGGGGTTTTCCGCCCTCGGTCGGGGTGAGCTGCATGAACAGCATGGCGGGCTCGGTGGGCTTGGCTTCGATTTTGACGGGACCGTTGGCAAGGTCAATTTCGCCATTGGAGATCGGGACGGCGTTGTTGAGTTTGACGGTGTACTTGTACTTTCCGCCCTGGCCAGAGACGTTCCACCCGACCGTTTCTTTGAGTTCATAGATTCCGTTGGCATGATAGGGGACGACGGTAGGCGGATCGAAATAGAGGGGGGAGGAGAGAAGCGAAAGCGACCAAAGGGCGAGGGTGTACATAGGGTTGTCCTCTTCGACTGACAGAGCTAATATACGGTTAAATGTTGCCCTGTCTCCTCATTATTGCAGCTAACATGGACCCTGTAAAGCAGGTTCCACCACCCGTTAATCTCACCGCTGCGCAAGACCATGCCCGTCTGCTGAAGGAGTTGGGAATCGATGCCCTCCGTCCGGGGGTGGATGGGATGAATCCTGATTCGCCGAACTTTGCGAACACCGACGGGGCGAAGGCAAATCCCTATCCGGATATTCCGGACGCGCTGAAGTTCCGGGATGGCAAGCCGGTGAAATCCCGAAAGGAATGGGATCGGCGGAGGAAGGAGATTTTGGACGACATGGATCGAGAGATTTATGGTCGACCGCCCTCGAAGCTGCCCAAGGTGAGGTGGACAGTGGAGGGGGAGGAGGGGAACACGCGCCGGTTAATTGGGCGCGTGGACAACGCCAGTTATCCGGCGGTTACCGTGGAGATCAAGTGCTCACTGACGCTGCCGGAGAAGGCGAAGGGGCCGGTTCCGGTGATCATCGAGTTCGGATTCCCCGGATTTCGGAGGCCGCGCAATAGCCAGGGGCCGACTTGGCAGGATCAAGTGCTCGCGAAGGGGGCTATACCGTCTTGGACCCGACCAGCGTTCAAGCGGATAACGGCGGCGGTCTGACCAAGGGGATTATCGGCCTGGTCAACAAGGGACAACCCCGAAAGCCCGATCAATGGGGAGCGCTGAAGGCGTGGGCTTGGGGCGCGGGTCGAGTGCTGGACTACCTTCAGATCGATAGAAGGGTGAACGCCAAAAAGGTGGGCTGGATGGCGGGCAACTACGTGAAGTACGCAGGCCCGTTGACGCCGAAGGATTTTCCGGTGGACGCACGTGGATTGGTGGCGTTATGCGCCCCTCGTCCGGTGTTTGTCGGGGTGGGCTCACCGAACGTCGAGGGCATTTGGATCGATTCGCGAGGAACCTTTATGGCGACTTCTTTGGCCTCGCCAGTCTATGAATTACTTGGAAATAAGGGATTGGGCACCACCGAGATGCCTCCCGAGGGGACGCCGTTGATCGGCGGAGATCTGGCCTTCAGTCAGCACCATGGGGGACATTCGAACGGCCCCAATTGGCCGACTTTCATCGAATTTGCCTCAAGATATCTCGACTGAGGGCAAGCAAAATTACCTGTTTAATTTAACTGTAAATCGCTCCGTGTTCAGAGTTTGAATCTGAAAGTGACTGAACGATTAGTTAACAATGCGGGGTCTCAGATATTTCTTTGATAAAGTTGAAAAAGTGATTGTATAGTGTGTCGTTGATTTAACTGTAAATCTATGAAAACAACGATTCGCGACATTGCCGAAGCCGCCGGTGTCTCTGCGATGGCTGTTTCCGCCGTTCTCAACGGAACGGGGAGCAACGTAAAGGTCAGCCCGGAGAAAGCCGAACACATCCGGAAGATAGCCCGGGAACTACGCTATCGCCCAAACCACCTTGCCCGCTCGTTCCGCAGCCAGCGAACAAATATGGTGGGAGTCGTTTTCCAGCACTTCGATCGACTGGGAGAAGAGCGACCCTATTATCCCCAGCTTCTTAATGGCGTCATGGCAGCCCTTTTTCCTGCCGATTGCGCCCTCGCACTTTGCCCAAAACTAATACTCGGGAGTGACGCAGGATCGATTTCAGACGGCCGATTTGATGGCGTTTTGTGGTGTCGTCCCGATTATGACGACGCTTCGATCGAAGCAATCCGTTCCTCCAGCGTTCCGGTGGTGACGATGCACGCCCCTCCTGGCTTCCTCCCCGGTATCCCATCGTTTTGTGCGGATAACGATGGCGCTATGCGCCATGTCGTGAAGCATCTGAAATCTCTCGGGCATCGTCGCATCGCTTACGTGATCGAACCGATCAACGAAAAGGCGATGGAAGGACGGGCTCGTCGTGACGCGCTGGTGACCGCTGCTTTAGCAGAGGGGTTGGCGCCGGATACGCTCGTTTGGGATGAGCAGTGTTTGGAGGTCCAAGATTACGCAGGATCAAATCCACCCCATACGGCTCTGGTCTGCTTCAGCGATACCCTTGCCGGACGCCTTCTAAAGGCTTGTGAACGTTATGGCATCTCGGTGCCGCACGATTTGTCGGTCGTCGGTTTTGACTCTTCAAGTTTTTGTGAGAGTACTAAGCCCCGACTCACATCAGTCAATCAGCCGGTTGAGAGCATGGCCTACGCGGCGACGCTCCATTTGCTTTCTCTCATCCGTGAAGTGGCGGAGGGTACGCCCCCGTCGCCCACGGTCTCATCTATCTATGACTGTGGCCTCGATGTCCGAGAATCCACAGCGCCTCCACGCACTCAGTGAAGAGTTGTCTTATGAAAAAAGCATTTACCCTCATTGAACTTTTGGTGGTCATCGCGATCATCGCGATATTGGCCGCTATCCTGTTCCCCGTGTTTGCCCAAGCCAAGGCAGCCGCAAAGAAATCCGCCGACCTGTCGAATATCAAACAGCTCGGCACCGCCCTTATCATGTACTCGTCGGACTACGACGACTTCTACCCGCGCGGCTTCTACCCTGACCCCAACTATGGTGATAACGGGGTAACGTGGCGCGAAACGACTCAGCCCTACGTGAAGAGCGGCGGACGATCGGACGGAACCTACTCCAATAATCAGAAACTAGCCGTTGGCGATCTTTGGCGGAGCCCAACTGAACCCAGCAATTCCAAATATGGCTACGCAGGCCCGGTATCGCTGCTGCCCTGGCACAACGCGAATCCGGCTTCTCTGGAGCCTTCACGCTCCCAAACTTCGCTTGAAAAACCAGCGGGAACGATGATCATCACGACCGTGGGTGTGAATCCGGACTGGTCAAACTCGTCATCAGGATTCATCGAGTACCACTGGTGGTGGCACGGCGGCGCTCAATACCCACCCGCTTGGACCGGTCCGACCTCCGGCGCTCAGTGGGATAACGATCTTGCCGGTTGTAACTGGACGCCCACAGGACCCGGGCCAAGTTGTGCGATGCCTCGCTATCGTTACACTGAGTCCGCGAATATCGCCTGGGCAGACGGCCACGCCAAGACCATGAAGAAGGGTGCTCTCAACTGGTGCCGAGACATCTACACGGGTTTCTCCATCAATGGCGAAGACTGGTCATGGATGTTCACCCCGGGTGGAATTTGCGCAGCCTACGTCAACTAACATGAAGCAGCTCATCCTATTCATTGGCGTTGCCGTTGTCAGCGTTGGCTGTAGTGGAGGAGACCCTGGTCAGGCGCCTCCTCCCCACAAAACCATGACTCAGGCTGAGATCGACGCCATGCCCCCAGAGGCGCGTGCCTCCATGCAAAGCGCGATGGGGCAAAGCGAATCGATGGTCCAGCAGAACGGAGTCGCCAAGGGCAAATGATTGGGTGTTCTCGCATGTGGGGCGGTGGAGGTCGAAAGATCGCATCTGCCGCCCTCTCTATCCTGAGCGCTTGGATCATCGTTGGCTGCGGGGAACCAGAAGCCAACTCTCCGGAACCGGTTGCCCCCCAAATCGCGTTCGAAGGCAAAGTCGATCCCTCTTATGCGGGAATTTGGATCACCGCGGACAAAACGTCTACGCTCGAACTCTCGAAGGATGGCAAAGCCAACATGACGAACGTCGCCGTGGGGCGAGGAACTTCGAAGGCAGCTGGCGAATGGAAGATTTCCGACAAGAACTTATTGTTCAAGGTTGAAGGGCCGGAATCCTATGTATCGCGCTACGCGGCCGAACTCAAAGGTGACATCCTTCATCTGAAACAGAAGGCGTCCAAGTTAGACGTCGAATATAAGCGCTCCAAGTAGTGCGCCTCGGAGCGGTCCTTGATCTGCCCTCAAGAAGGGACTGTCGGGCTATTGCCCACTTGATTTGAGAAAGATGAAGAGCTCCATTTTCTACAACGCCCACCATTCTCCGGTAGGGGCATTCGCCAGTTTCACCCTGGGATTTCGCGGACCGAAGGGCGGCTTAGGCTTGGAATTGGACGGCCCCGCCAACGAAAGCGTATACATTGGCATCGAAGATAGGGAGGAATCGGGGCAGTTCCATGCTTTGCCGTTCTACGGTGGAGCAGAGAACGCAGCCCATGACTTCGATTCCGAACACTTGTCCGAACTAGCCGTCGCTCAAGCCATTCTCCCATTCGCTGAAGAAGAAATCGAACGCCGAATGAGCGCTTCTATCGACGAATGGCGAGCCGGAGATCTCACCTTTCGCTTGATTTCTCCCGTTCGTTCGGTGCCGGACCCGGAGCAAGAAGATGCTAAGGGTGCTCTCACCCCGGCAGTCCTCGCTGAACTCACCATCGATAACCGATCGGGCAAACTTCCTCGTCGTGCCTTTTTGGGTTATAAGGGCTCGGAGAGGTCGGCCGGAATGCGGATTCTAGATCAGTTGGGCCTTATCGGGGTGGGTCAGGGAACATCGACCGCCATCGCCACCATGGATTCTGATGTTTACGCTGGCTTGGCTTGGCAACCGGAATCGATTCTATCTCCGCACCTTCACGAAAACCTCAGCTTTATGCTGGGAAGCCTGGGCCTTCTCGTTGCCACCGTCGAGCCCGGAGAGAAACGCACGTTTCAATTCGCGATCGGCTTCTTCCGAGATGGAGTTGCCACCTCCGGCATTCCCACGCAATACCTCTACCGTCGATGGTTTGACCAGGTCGAGGAGGTCTTGATCCATGCGCTGACTCACGCCGACAAGACCATCGCTCTCGCCGAGTCCTTTGATCGAGCTCTTGCTCAAGATATGACGCCCGAACGCCATTTCATGCTCGCTCATGCCATTCGCAGCTACTTTGGCTCGACCCAACTTTTGGAGAGGGAAGATGGCCGCCCGCTATGGGTTGTCCATGAGGGCGAGTATCGAATGATGAACACCTTCGACCTTACGGTGGACCAAGCGTTTTTCGAACTCGGACTCAGTCCTTGGACAGTCCGAAACGTCTTGGACCTCTATGTAGAGAGATACTCTTATCAAGATCGCGTTCGATTTCCCGGTAATCCCAATTCACAGCCCGGAGGTATTGCGTTCACTCATGACATGGGGGTTGCAAACAACTTTTCCCGGCCTGGGTATTCAGGATACGAGCAAGCTGGGCTCCACGGCTGCTTTTCCTACATGAGCGGAGAGGAGTTGATGAATTGGGTTCTTACCGCTGGTCTCTACCTCAAACGCACGGGTGACCAGAATTGGGCTGAATCCCATCGCAATACCTTCCTCGCCTGCCTCCAGAGCCTTGAGAATCGCGATCATCCCGAACCGGCTAAGAGAAATGGTCTTATCGGTCTGGATGCCGACCGTTGTCTGGGCGGGGCCGAAATCACCACTTACGACAGCTTAGACGCCAGTCTCGGTCAAGCCCGAAACAATCTGTACCTAGGCGTAAAGGCGTGGGCCGCCTATCTCGTCTTGGGCTACTTGTTTGATAATCTCTCAGACCCAGAAGCCGCCAATCGCGCCAGAGTCCAGGCCCATCGTGCGTCAGAGACCATCACGAATTCTGCCGACCAAGATGCCTTCCTACCCGCCGTCATCGGTGAGGGAGTCGATGCAAGAATCATCCCGGCGATTGAAGCCCTTGTTTATCCATTCGTGATTGGCATCGAGACCGAACCGTTCCATGAACTCAACCGAACTTTGACCCGACACTTCAAGGCCGTGATGGATTCGGGAATCTGCCGATTCGGAGACGGAGGCTGGCGGCTCAGCTCGACGAGTCGCAACTCTTGGCTTAGTAAGATCTATCTTTGCCAGTTCGTCGCCGAGCGCATCTTGAAAGAGGCTCCTGACGTGCACGCCGACAAAGCTCACGTTCAGTGGCTTCTCGATCCTGAAAATGCTTACTATGCGTGGAGCGATCAGATGTTAGAAGGGAAGGCAGTCGGAAGTCGTTACTACCCACGAGGAGTGACCGCAGCCTTGTGGAAGTCCCACTCCGTCGATCCCCTCCAAGACCTAACCAAGCTCCTTGCGGGAGCCATGACCGAGTTGAACGCCTAGAACCATGCTCACCCTTCTTGCTGTGCTTGTCATTCAAGACCTCTTTCAACCGCCTCTTTCGAAAGCCGCCCCGGCGGGAAAGAGTCCCCGGTCGTTCGCTACTGGGCAATACCGAAACCTCTTCCGGGAGCAGGGTAAGTCGGATCAAGAGATTTGCGATAAGCTCAACGCCGCCTGGAAACAGCTCTTTGAAGGGACCGAAAACCAGCGCGTTTATTATCCGGTGGGCCAGGATATGGCATACATCAAAGACATCGGCAATGGCGATGTCCGCTCAGAGGGAATGTCCTACGGCATGATGATCGCGGTGCAGTACGGCCGCCAAGCGGAGTTCGACCGCCTTTGGAAATGGGCCAAAACCCATATGCAGCACCAAGAGGGGCCCTGGAAAGGCTACTTCGCATGGTCTTGCGAGGACTCCGGGAAGCAACGCACGAAGTTTCCTGCCTCTGATGGCGAGGAATACTTCGCCATGGCCCTGTTCTTCGCCGATGGCCGTTGGGGATCAACCAGTGGTTATAAAAACTACCGGGCCGAGGCCGATCATATTCTCCACGTCATGCTACGAAAAGAAAAAGACAACGGAGGCATCGTGGATAACGCGATGAATATGTTCGATTCCAAGGAGAAGCAGGTTGTCTTTGTTCCGAACGGTCAGGCCGCAACTTTCACCGATGCTTCCTACCATCTTCCCGCCTTCTATGAACTCTGGGCTAGGTGGGCAAAGGAAGATCGAGAGTTTTGGAAAGATGCCGCCGCCACCAGTCGCAAGTTCTTCAAAAAGGCGGCTCACCCTGTAACGGGGCTTTATCCTGACTACAGCACTTTCGATGGCAAACCAACCAAGCCCCCATGGCCCAGCACCAACAAGTCGGATAATTTCCAATCGGATGCTTTCCGCGTTGCGGGCAATATTGCTATGGATTACGCTTGGTTTGGGGAAGATCCGTGGCAGGTTGAGCAGACGAATCGTCTTCTCAAATTCTTCGCAAACCAAAAACCCAAATACGTTTCCGGCTATACGGTGGATGGCAACCCCGTGGTTGACTATCAAGCAACGGGCCACGTCGCCATGAATGCCGCGGCAAGTCTTGCCGCCACGGACAAAGTCGCCCCCGACTTCGTCAACGCCCTGTGGAACGCTCCTATTCCCAGCGGGCAATGGCGTTACTACGATGGGATGCTCTACATGTTCGGATTGCTCCACGCCAGCGGTCAGTATCGAATCTGGGCGCCTCGGAAGAAGTAACGTCCTAAAAAACTGATTTGGTTAACATAAGATGTAATCGATGGACATTCCCCGCTACGCTTTCCCCGCGTACGTAAACGGGCAATGTCCGGCAATTGCCGTCAAGCGCAGGACAAGTCGAAGCAAGACCGGCCTTGCGTTCCAACTTCCGATCCGAATCTCATGATCCCAACCTTGATTGCATCCTTGGCGACCGCCCTGACCTTTGGCCAAGCCAACATGATCGATGTCACCTCCTTTGGCGCCAAGGGTGATGGTAAGACCGACGACACCAAGGCGTTTCAAACTGCTCTGGACTCTGCTGCCAGCCAGCATGTCCAGGTTTACGCTCCATCGGGAAGCTATCCTTTTCTGGGACAAATCAATGTTCCTCAAGGGGTTACCCTCAAAGGAACTTGGGAATCCGTCCCCGCCCACAATGGCCTTCGAGACATCAGGATTTCGCCTCTACAGCATCGGCCCGAATGGAAAGGACGACCACGGATCTCAATCCCGTCGAGGTGGCGGTCCATTCGCCGATATCGTCGTGACCTACCCCTTCTTCGAATCATCCGTCGGCAAAACGGAGTAGTTTGCCGAAGGCTGTTTGATACTAAAAAAGTGAATGGAATGAAGGCCTTTATCTTTCTTTCGGCTTGCGTCATCGTCACGGGTTGCTCAAATCCGTTGTCGAAGTTGGCCGCTGTCGAAAAGAAGGCGGTCGCCCAGGGCGTTCCCCTGACCATTGGAGACGCTCTACGAGGCATAAAACGCCCTTCCCCCGAGGAGAACGCCGCCGCTGATCTCAAGAAGGCGCTGGTGAGGGCGATGCTGCCGAAGAAACCCGGCTTCTTCCAGTTTCAGCAAGGATACCGACCGGAGATCGTAAAACTGAATCAGGCAGTAGCGGACACCCAGAAAGATTGGTTTCTCGGATCGGCAGAACCCAATTACGGCGAACTCAAGAAGTACTTGCCCATCGTGCGCCCCATTCTCAAAGATGCCATGCGGGCTCTGGAAAAGCCCGGTTGGGATTTTAATCGTCCGTGGGGGCAGGGCGTTGCAACCCTCCTGCCAGACCTCGCGCGTCTCAAGTCTTTAGCCAAATGGATGCGGGCAGAAGCCACGCTTGCCGCCCACAATGGCGAGACTCAGTACGCGAACCAAATCCTCCGATCAATGTATCGGTTCTCCGAACACATCGGGACTGAGCCAAATCTCATTTGCCTTATCGTCGCCGAATCCATCGATGCGATCGCCTCCCGTACCGCCCTTGACTTCGCCCGCATCCGCCCCCAAGATTCGGCCTTTCTCGCCGAGACAAGAAAGATCGTCATGACGCCTCGGCCCGCGCCCGACCTCCGCCGGATTTGGAACTTCGAACAAGCCCTAATGTTGGATAGCCTGGAGTGGTTGACCACGACCGAAGGTCTCAAACAACTTGGGGTCAAGCCGGGGGACGTTCAATTGAAGTCTCCCCGGGCTTTAGCCCTTGCCAAAGCCAGCCTCGTAAAAATCCTCATCGAAGCCCGCAAAGCCCTAGGTGAAAACCCTAATCCACAAAAGCTAGAGGAGGTCAGCGACAAGTTTCAGCCAAGAATCGAAGCAATCTATCAAGCCTACAGTCCCATCTACAAGCAGTTCGCGTTCTCGGAGGAAGGACAACTTTATAGAGCGCCGATGAGGTCACTCACCATTGGAATCGCAAGGCAAAGAGTAACCGGAATGGCCCTTCTCATCGTGGAAACTCAACCTCTCAAAGGGCCATGGCACATGCCCGCCGAGGCGAGTCGCCCAGAATGGCGAGACCCATTCACGGATGCCCCTCTCAAAATGACCTTCACCGCCAACGGATTCAAGATCTACAGTGTCGGCTTTGACGGTAAAGACGATAAGGGAAGTAACGAGAAGAAGAGTGGCATCCTGCCTGCCGACGTCAGTGTCACCTATCCCACACGCGTCAAAGATCCCACGCCCTAACTCGCCCAGCCGTCCGACTTGAAATCTTGATCAAAGTGTTCTTGGTCGTGAGGGTCGGCCATGGGCGTCTCTTTGGCTTTGAGCGCATAAGCGTGTGCCTCCCCTTCTTTGCCTTCGCTCCGAAGCGCCCGCGCCAATTCTAGGTAGCCGTATGCCAAGTAGAAGTCCCCTAGACCGGCGCCCATACAGGTTTCGATCACCTTTTGGGCATACCGCTTAGCTTCTTCCAATCTTCCCAGCCGAAGGTAAACATGGGCGACTTGCCACTGGCCGATGGCGAGGTTTCCGGCATCTCCCACTTTAGACCAATGGTACAGCGAAGCCATGGCAGCCCATTCCATTTCGTCATCTTGAACGGGGGTGCGGGCCTCGCTTTGAATCAAGGTCCAGACGTGGTTGAAAAGGGTCTTTGCGATGGATTTTTCGGTTTCAGGATCAATACTCATGAGGGTCAGTGGTTGTGCCAGGCGGCTGAACGGACGCCCTGGTGAGCGAGGACTTTCTCAAGCAGGCCCTGAGTTGCCCCCCGAACTTCAAGGTCCAGCACGACATCCGGTGCGGATTGGACGACCTCGACCGACCTGATCTGGACATCGTGCTGTGCCGAAAGGTGTTCTAAGAGCGCGAAGGCTTGGTTTTGGTCGTCGATTTTGAGGCGCATCCCCTTGGGTTGTTTGGTATGGAGGAAGCGATGTTCGAGGACGTCGACGACGATTAGGGTGAAAAGCGCTAAAACGGCGGCGAGGACCGCGATCGCCATAAACGCACCACCCAGACTGACCGCCATTCCGATCCCCGCAGTTGCCCAAATGCTGGCGGCGGTAGTGAGTCCGCGAATCTCTCCGCCGGTCCGAATAATGGTGCCGGCACCAAGAAAGCCAACTCCAACCACCACTTGTGCGGCCACTCGCGATGCTTCGGAGTGGGCGAAATATTTGCTTGCCTCGGTAAAAAGGACGACGCCGATGATCAAAAGCATATGCGTCCTGATGCCCGCTGGACGGCCATGAACTTCTCGTTCCCAACCCACCAATCCGCCCAGCAACGCGCTCACGCCGAGTTTAATTAGAACATCGACGACGATCTTGACTTCCGGTTCGGATAGTCCAAACATTCCCTTCATATTATTCGGGGCGGGGCTAGATCGGCAAAGGTGGACGAATCTCGGAAGAGATTTTTCGTTTCTCTCGTATTTGGGCGATCACTTGGAATAACTTATTGCAACTGCGATGCACGATTTCAAGCCGCCAAAACTAAGTCGCACCGCTTTGACGATTGCGAACGGGATTATTCCTTTGGCGCTGAAGTCGCGACGGGTTCGGTCGGTTCGCTTTGAGCCGGAGGATGTGGAAAGGGTCCGCGAGCTTCGTGATGAACGCGTGGTGATCTTGCCTAACCACCCGACCAATACCGAGCCCGCCATCATTTTCTTGCTGGCGAGGCAAGCGGGAGATGCCTTTCACTACGTTTGCTGCCGAGAGGCCTTCGATAGAGGGGGCGGACTATGGGGAAAGTTTATTCAGCGACTTGGCGCCTACTCCCTGGTGCGCGGCGCACTGGATCGGGCTTCCTTCTCAATGACTCGGAACCTCTTGGCCCAACCTAAGGCAAAGGTAGTGATCTTTCCCGAAGGAGAAGTCTATTCGCAAAACGATTCGCTTCTCCCCTTCCAATCGGGCGTCGTCCAGTTGGCGTTTTGGGGACTGGAGGACGCTCTCAAAGGGGACGAGACCGCCGACATCAAACTCCTGCCGGTGGCAGTTCGTTATCGCTTTGTCGAGGACATGAAACCCGCCATCGCCCACTCCATCAGTCGCCTCCAAAAAGCGGTTGGGATTTCGGAGGCGCAACCGGAGTCGATCTACGGTCGAATCCGTGGGATTGGAGAAGTGATGGTAGCCAAATTGGAGGGGCAGTATGGGATCAAACCAGACGACGCATCGGCCCTTGGCGACCGGATGGATCGAATTAAGCGGATGCAGCTTGAACGGGCGGCAGAGATAGCAGGAGTGAAGCTCAAGGGAGGAAATCTCGCCGAAGAGATGCGGGTGGTGGTAAACGCTGTTCACAAAGTGACTCACGATTCCAGCCAGGGCAAAACGACCTATGACTTAAGACTTTGGGAAGAGGCGCGAAATCATATCCAACCAGCGCTCCATGAGTTGGATCGACTGGCAAACTGGATCGCGGTTTACGATGGCTACGTCGCCGCCGATCCGAGTCCTGAGAGAATGGTGCAACTTTTGGTGCGGATGGAGCAGGAAGTGTTTGGCCAGGTTCAAATTCAGGGGTGGCAAGAGGCTCACGTGGGCATAGGCGACCCCATTTCTCTTGCTGTGCACCATAGCGATTACAGCACCCATAAAAGGGAGACCGTCAGCTCCGTTACGAAGAAATGCGAGACTTCAGTGCAAGCACTTTTGACAGGACTGGCGGCCAAGTTATGAAGAGAGTAAAAAGTCTTCATAGCAGAACGACGAAACCTCTGAAATTGTCGTGCATCCTATTGAACGGACCTCAACGGAAGGAGACTTTGTTGAAACTGAATCGTTTATTCATGACCCTGGCAGTGGGAGCCCTCGGAGTTGCGGCCTCCCTTGCTCAGGACTTTACGCAAGCGGAACTCGAGAAAATGGTGAGTGAGCTTGACGCCGTGTCGACCCGCAACTCCAAGTACATCTATCCCATCAAGTGCTCCGTTGTCACGAACGACGAAGTCAATGCTTACGCTTCCATCGAAAAAGAAGTCAAGGAAGGCGAAACGCCCCAAGCGGTGATGGTCGTCTACAGCGGCCTCGTTAAATTCTGCAAAGGGGATCGGCGTATTATTCGTGCCGTGGTCGCCCACGAGGTGTCGCACCTCATGCTCGGGCACGTCAACAATCCCGTATTCGTCGCCCAAGACATACGGCATCTTTGGACCCGCCAGCAAGAAATGGCCGCCGATGCACAAGGCGCCATTCTGCTTGAGAAAGCAGGTTACAGCAAGAAGGACATGGTGGACATGCTCTTCAAGCTGGATGAGCTTGAGTCCGATGCAACTTGGATGTGGAAGCTGGCAAAGAACGACCATACAAGCGCCAAGAATCGTGCGGCACAAGTTTCAGGCAATCCGGCTGTCATGAGATCCATGATGGCGTTCGAGAAAGGACTTGCCTATTGGGAGTGCCGGTCCTATCAGACGGCGGCACGTCTCTTCGAAAAGGCCTATCAACTGGAACCGAAACAGACCGACGCGCTCATTAACGCAGCCCAGGTCTCGTTGATGGACTACTACGACAATCTTCCGGCAGCCGTCCAAGACAAGTGGTTTAGACCTGACTTTGGCCCAATGCTCACGGATTCGCGAGGCGACCGTGCCATCGATCCAAGTATTCGGCCGGAAGATATCGCTCGATTCAAGGTGGCCATGGATCGCATCGCCAACGCCAAAGCAAAACTTCCGACGAGCGTTCGAGTCTCCGAGTTGGAGAGTTTAGCTACGATCATTGCTCCAGACGACGACAAAACTCCCATCTTGGGGGCGGCAAAAAAGCTGGAAGCAATGATGACGGGTTCGAAGGACTTCGACCGGCTCCGCCTGGCCAACAACGTGGCGGTGGGATATCACCGAGCGGGAGATGTACAGAAAGCTTACGACGTAATTTTGGCGGCGCAAAAGTCAACCACCGCATTTAGCCCATACGTCGGTCAGAACCTTGGTCGGTTCAATGTTCCGAATCGCCCCAAGGAGGACGAAGCGCTGGCGGCCGACGTTATGCTGACGTGGTTAAAAAACACGCCGACGTCCAACACCTACTTCCAGATCGTGAAGGATCACTACGTAAAGTCTTGCGAAGCCCTAGGCGTTAAACCTGCCGACGTCAATCCAAAGCCAACTTATCTTTGCAATGTGGTCGCTTTAAACTTCAATGGTAAGGAAGCGGGAATCTTGATCGACTCGGATGAGTTCGTGGATACGTTCGGCGCTCCTTTGCTTCAGCAGAAGATCGACGATAAGTACCCCGACGTTCAGTTCTGGGTTTGGAAAGATGGCGCATTGGCGGCTCTTACCGAGCGTGGGCAGATCATCCGGGTGTCCTCTTCCGCCGTGGGCGCTTATATCGATCTCAAAGCCTCCGATCCGACGGTAAACCAAACTTACCGCGTTACGGTAGGCATGTCAACGGAAGACTTCGGCAAGGTTTTGGATCTCTCCAAAGCGGTAACCAAGAAGGTTGTGGGAACGAGCGGAAACCTAGAGGAATGGAGTTTTTATCCTGGACTGCTGTTCGGAGTCAGGGTAGCCGACGGGAAAATTGCTGGCATCACCGTCGCTCCGATTCACGTGGATTGACGCCTTTCAGAGACCGCGCTTCTTTGGAGGCGCGGTCTTTTGTTTAGAGGGTTGGCACATATAGAACAGAGCCTGGCCGTTCGGCTCCAACAGAAGGAATATCTGGCCGAGGGACTGAAATTGAGGCAACTCCTTATAAAGGTGCGGCGGCGCCACTTTTCCAGTCATTCGCCAGACTCGATCGTGGGCCTTTAGCGTGGCCTGCAGGTTGCCGTAGCCATCGATCTTTCCCGTCACACTCAACGGATAGTCGCCCATGGCTCCTGAGCCGGAGACGGCTCCTGCGGATGTGAAAGTGAGCTTAATATGCCCTCTGACAATATCAGGCAAGAGATCGAAGGCTCCGGTATCCATTTGGATCGTGCCCACAAACTTCTTCACATCGGGTGGGCCATCGAAGCCAATCTCCCGATACAGAGGATTTCCGTAGGCCGAGGTCATGACGGTGTACGCAATCTCATTGGCTTCTTTAATCCGCTTGGTGGAGACATATCGGTCAAAGAGCGTTTTCACCGTCCTGGCTTGGACGAACGTGAAGATGAGTTGTCGTTCGAATGCCACCTTCTTCAGCAGAGGCTCGGCGTGCTTCCAGTCCTTTTTGGCAACGTAGGCAAGGGCAAGGATTTGGAGAGCGGCGGGTTCCTTTTGCGCTCCCGCAACCAAGCTCTCCAGGTCGGCCGGCTTACCTTCCCTTACGTCAATATACGCACGCAGGGCTTTGAGAGCTGGTCTGAACACTGGCGATGGCAGTTGAGCGGGCATGGCAGCTTTTGCTTCGGCGATTTGGCCGCGCAAGGCAAAAGAGATAGACCGAACCAGAGCGCAGTCTCGAATATCCGCCGGGTGAAATCCTTGCAGCTTCCATAACTGCTCGGTTCTCTTTTCATCTCCCATGCAAACGGCGGCATAGAAGTAAGGCGCGCGAAGCATGGGTTCTAGGCTTCCTCGATCCGCCAACGCTCCCAGTTTGAGATTGTAAAGAGCCAACACCTGTTCGTATTTCTCAGACATCAAACCGAACTTGTTCAGCAGGAGCCAAGCGTATGGATCGTAGCCAAACTCATCGACATTCTCCGCCATGATCGATGAATAGGCCACTTGAGTTTGCAGGTAGAAATCTTTGGCGATGAGTCCCTTTGCCAACATCTCATCCAACTGCTCGTCGAGCAATCGGAGATATTCGAACATGACCGTAAACTCGTCGTCGCAGAATTTCAGGGCCTCGTCAATGGAGGCTTGCACGGAGCCGGAACCTTGATCGGCATTGGCCCATAGCTTGGCCACCGCTGCCTTCCACGCAAACGGATAGAGCGCCGCTTTTTCTTTCAACACTGGCATGATTTCGGGATAGCGAAGAGCTACGATGCGAAGTGCCCACAAGAGGTCATCAGGTTCCGGGTTATTCGCCAACGCAGCCTTCACGGTGGCCATCATGAGATCGGCTTGCCCCTGCTCTTTGTAGTATTCAGCCAACGTCAACAGGCTCTTCGTTCCGTTTTGGGGATCCTCTCCGTTTTTCCTTAGCAACGCCACTACGGCATCGGTGTCACCCAAAAAGGTGAGCCCGATAAAGCGATAAGCATCAATAAGGTCAACGCCCGGAGTATCACCCTCAATTTTCTCGCAGGAGTCGTAAGAGGCCAGGGCGGCCCGCCAGTTTCCGGCATTTGCGGCTTGGATGCCTTCGAAGAACTTCCGGGCGCGCGGTGACAGCACGTCGCTGGCCAAAAGCTTCTCCAGTATCGCGTTCGCGTCTGCCTTGGACCCATACATTTGGCAAGAAGCCCAAACCACAAATCCCACCCACTCAGCCGGTTCCATGTCCCAGGCTTTTTCCGCCGCTTGCAATCGAACGTCTGGAGCGATGAGGCGCGATGGATTAAATGCAGTCACCAATTCACGGATCAGAGGCTGGGCATCGGATTTCTGAATCTTGTCGTATTCCCTCACAGCTTCCGCATAGCGTCCGCGTTCGCGAAGTGCGAGCGAATACAGGTAGCGATTCATCGGGGTAAGCGCATCCAGTTGGTCGAGCACCTTGAAGACTTCGATCGACTCTTCGACTTTGTGCGAAGAGTAAAGGTCCGACGCAAAGAGCGTTAACGCATCACACTTCTTGTCCTGAGACAACCCTTCGGACTCTTTTTGAATCGCACGGACGGCGGCAGGATCGTCAACGCTCGATTCAAATGCGCCCAGAAGGACATCTTGAGATTTCTCTGTGAGAATGCTCGGTTTTTGGGGGCTCTCTGGATAGTCTCTCGCCGTGTAATCGAGGACCTTAGATTGGACCTCCTCCGCGACTTTTGAGGTCCAAAGGGCTCCGGTCAAGGGACTGCGAAGGGTTTTGCTCTTGAGTGCCTTGGCAAGAAAGCTCGTGAACACGCCGTGACCAAGCTGCGGATATTCATAAGAGCGGGCGCCGGGCGAACATCCCAGTAGAACCGCGATATTGGCTTGCTTTCCCAACGCTTGGAGTTCCGCACCAAACGTGTTCTTTTCACCCGCCCGACAGGCGTCGGCAATCACGACGACGTTCTTGAGGCCCGCCTTGACAAACCGATCCAAAACCGCTTTGACCGGCAATCCGACTTTCGCCGCGTTCTGCGTGGTTGCGTCCGTGGGCAGAAGCATGTCTCCTTCGGGCGTGCCTACTCCATGTCCCGCGAAGTAGAAGATGAAGAGATCACCCTTATCGAGGCGCTTGTCGGCGATTTGACGATCCAGAGCCGCCGTGATGGACTTGGCATCCGGGGTTTTGCCAGAGTCGGGGTCGTCGGTCAGCAGTTCAACGGTCTCGGGCTGATACTGGAATGTCTCTTTCAGGGTGTTAGCAAAGAGCTTCGCGTCAGCAGAGGCATATTTGAGAGCGCCAATCGATTGATAGCGACTGGCCCCAATGACCAGCGCCCAGCGCCGGGGGGGAACGAACACATTGACCTTGCTCCCCATGGAATTATCGGCAAGAGCCGACACGCTTGTCCAGATCGACATCGCAGCAAGGGCAAAGGCAAGGATTCTAATCCGAAAATTCATCTTTCAATCCCATCGGACGGGTCATCTTCCGGGCAATTACGATGCCAAGGCGAGTCGAACCATCGCTTCGACGCCGAAGGGAATCGCGGCATCGTTGAAATCGAACTCGGGCGCGTGCAAGTTCGGATAGACATTATCTTCCGACGGGTTTAGCCCAAGCCAGAAGAAACAGGCCTTTGTTTTGGCGCCATAGAAGCTGAAGTCTTCCGCGCCCATGGTGGGGACAACGGGTTCGTCGATGAGTTCGCCGGAGTAACTTCCCAAGGTCCTTCGCAACAGGGCCTCTGCGTCGGCGTCGTTTGACGTAACGGGATAACCTTGCATCCACTCGATTTCAAAGGTGGCGCCATGAGCGGCCGCAATGGCCTCGGCCATCCGGTCTACCTTGGAGATGGCCGACAGTCGGACATCTTCGTCAAGAGCACGAACTGTGCCCTCCAGATTAACGGTGTCTGGAATGACATTGTGGGCAACACCCGCGTGGAACTGCCCGACCGTTACCACCGCAGCTTGAAGTGGATTGACGGTTCGGGAAACGATGGTCTGCCAAGCGGTGACGATTTGGCTAGCTATCACGATGGGATCGATTGTTGACTGGGGCATGGCGGCGTGACCGCCTTTGCCTTGAACCCGAGCCGCAAACGAGTCTGCAGACGCCATCATGGGACCAACCTTGGTCGCAATCTGCCCGAC
This sequence comes from Armatimonadetes bacterium 55-13, assembly GCA_001898035.1. Lineage (GTDB taxonomy): Bacteria > Armatimonadota > Fimbriimonadia > Fimbriimonadales > Fimbriimonadaceae > 55-13. The sequence continues at coordinate 585,530 of MKRX01000006.1, read as the reverse complement.
CGTGGATTGCGGATGCCCGTGAAGGCCAAATATTCGATCGGCAGGCTTGCCCAAGACCTTGCCATCCAAAACGCCGTCCTCACACATGCGCATCCCGCCCGCGCCGCCTTCCTCGGCAGGCTGGAAAAGGAACAGCAAGTTATTTGGACGTTCGGGCAAATGCTTCAACAAGTTAGCCGCGCCCAGGAGAATCGACGTGTGACCGTCATGACCACAGGCATGCATTACATTTGGGGTCTGGGAGGCGTAGGCCAGCCCCGTGTTCTCTAAAATGGGGAGAGCATCCATGTCCGCTCTCAATGCAACGGTAGGCGCAGACTCTGAATTTGTGGTGGCGGGAAGATATCCCAATACGCCAGTGCCACCAGCCAAGCTCGTCTTGTGCTCTATCCCCAAGCGCCTCAACTCTTCCGAAACTCTGCCGCTGGTGCGAACTTCCTGATATCCGAGTTCAGGGTGAGCGTGAAGGTCGTGTCGGATCTCGACGATTCTTCGGAGATCGTCGGCGGTCAGCTTGGGAGTCATGAATTGAGGTTACTAGATGATTGCCAGTTTGGCCCTGGGTTTTTGAATGGCCCAGGGGACGAGACCGAACGTCTTTCATACTTCGGCAGCGAATGGACGATCTCTCGCCGGATTACGACGCGCTGCCAATAGGTGAAGCCAGGGCACGAATTGAACCCATGTCGTCGCATAAGCGAGGTCGATGGGCCATTTCGCTGGCGTTTTTGGGGAACGGCGCGGCAATCGCCAGTTGGGTGTCCCGGATTCCGGAGATTCGTCACGAACATGGATTGACGGAAGGTCAGCTGGGTCTTGCCTTGCTGGGCATGGCGGTTGGTTCTTTGCTCGGCTTCCCGGTTGCAGCGGCAATGTGCGCGCGCATTGGCAATCGTTCCTCGACAGTTCTTCTGGGTGTTCTTCTCTGTCTGGTTTTGGGAGCGATTCCCTTTGCTGGTTCACTCTCGGGACTCGTCGCGATCTTGGCTTGTTTCGGATTCGCCTATGGTGGTATGGACGTGGCGATGAACGCGAACGGGGTGGACGTGGAGCATCGTTATGGTCGATCGATTATGTCTTCCCTGCACGGCATGTACAGTCTCGGGGGGCTATTGGGATCAAGCGCAGGATGGCTCATCGCCAAGCTGGGGATTGCACCTACGACACATCTCATCGGGGCTTCTTTGTTCTTGGCCACGATGATGGCTCTGCTCTATCCGGCAATGTGGCACGAAAACCCAACCGGGCATGCCAACCATCCTACATTTGCCATGCCTTCAAAGTCGCTCTGGGCGATAGGAGCCATCGTCACGTGCGCTTTTCTGTGTGAAGGAGCCATGGGTGATTGGAGCGGGGTGTACTTGCGAGACGGTCTGAAAACCAGCGCAGAATTCGCGGTTTCTGGGTTTATGGTCTATTCCCTTATGATGACGGTCGCGCGATTCAGTGGCGACGCGCTGATGACACGTTGGGGAGCGAGTCGGGTGCTTCGAACAGCCGGGACTATCTCTGGAACTGGGTTTGCGATCGCGCTCTTCTCGGGTCACCCGATACTCGCCTTGATCGGCTTTGGGTGCGTGGGATTGGGCATGTCAACCGTTGCGCCGATCGGATTTGGCGCGGCAGGTCGGTCGCGCCAAATGGCTCCCGGCACGGCTATCGCAGCGGTGGCGACGATGGGCTATAGCGGTTTTCTGGTGGGCCCGCCCCTTATTGGCTTCCTTGCCGAGTGGATCACCTTGAGGTGGGCGCTCGGCGTGGTCGCCATCTTGTCCCTCGTCATTGCCGGGCTGGCAAAGAACGCGGAAGGCTAAGCGGCTTTCGCCAAGTCTGGCCCGCGGTCAATTTTCTCGGTTCGGAAAGTTGAGACCAAGGCTTCCAATTCAGAACTGGTGCCGGCGAGGCTCTGTGCCGCACTACTGATTTCATTCATACTCGCGGCAAGCTCTTCCGCTCCAGCCGCCGATTGTTCGCTGATCGCCGCGACGCTTTGGACCGATCCCGTCACGGAGGTCGTTCCGGCCGTTAAATTCTGAATCATGGTTCGACCGCGAGTGGAAGCGGAAGAAACGTCCTCGACGTCTTTGCCGACTTCTTCCGTCAGTTGACTCACTTCGCGGGACTGAGCCAGAACGCGTTGGGCAGCGGAAACGATTTGGGCAAGCGCTTCGCCCGCTTCAGCGCTCCGCGCCGATCCGGTTTCCACTTCGACATTCGTTCCGTTGATGGCGACGACGGTTTCTTCAACGGTCCTGCGAACGCCTTCGATGAGCGCGGAAATCTCTTTGGTCGAAGATCCTGCTTGTTCGGCGAGCTTTCGGACCTCTTCGGCCACGACGGCAAAGCCTCTTCCTTGCTCTCCGGCTCGGGCAGCTTCGATGGCGGCATTTAGAGCCAACAAGTTTGTTTGTTCAGCGATGGCTTCGATGGACTTGACGATGTCGCCAATCTGCTGCCCCGCAGCATCGAGCTCTTTGACCTTTTGGGCAGAGGTTTCAAATCGGTTGCGAAGTCGATTCATCGCATCGACGGTTTCTTCAACCGAGGCATTGCCGCGTCCCGCGATTTGAGCCATATTATCGGCGGCTTGGCTCACGACGGAAATCTCGTTCGTCGCGTTGGCGAGGGAGTCATTTGCCCGAACGACAAGGATTTGTTGCTCTTCGCTCGATTGGTTGAGGTCCATGACGTTCATGGACATTCCTTCCACAACTTCCGCTACCAAGGTTGCTTCTCGGGCCAGTTTTTCACTGCCATTAGCGATCTCGGAGGCGGCGGCAGTGCTCTCTTCACTCGAGGCGGCAAGAATCTCACTGGATTGTGCGACGTTCGCAGCAGCTTCCTTAACTTGTCCGACTAAGTAGGACATAGAAAATCGGGCGTTGTTGTAAGAGGAAATGGTGTCCGTGACCATGCCCCGAGTACGGTTAAACGCCCTTGCGATCGTGCCCAACTCATCTTTCGTGTCCAAAATCACTGGTTGCGTGACGGCCTTGGCTGATACGGTCAGATCACCTTCTGCGAACGCGTTCATGCCGTTCTGAAGATCAGTGACGCAATTGTCGGTGAGGCTCTCTAAGCCTTTTGAAATGGAAAGCACGGGGCGAACGATGGCGCGTGTTATGACAACGGAGAAGGCGATGCCAGATGCGATGGCGATGAGCAGCGCGGTGATCACTTCCTCGATAGAGGTAGCGAGCGTCCTGGCGGCTTGCTTCTTTGCTCGTTGCCCCTCGTTCTCATTCCACGTCACGACCGCGCCCAAATCCGGAACGACTTCTTCCTCAAACTTCTTGGTCGTTTGCTCTTCCAGGAAGTCGGCGATATGAGTCTCGTCGAGAGAATGCGCCTTTTCTTTGATCGAGTTCCAGCTCTCGACGTAGGCATCCCATGTCTTCTGTAGCTTATCGAAGTTCTTTCGATCTTCTGGCTGGGTGATGTTTTCCTCGTACTTGTCGAGAAGTCGTTGCGCTTCAGCCACGTGTTCCTGTTCCAACTTCGCCATGCGAGCGAAATCCTCGGCATCCTTATGCATCGCGTATCGGAACTGGGTGGTTCGGAACTCGTTGATGGCCGTATCGACGTTACTAATGATTCCAACGCCTTCCAGCGACTGATCGGTCAGGATATCGAGGTCTCTTTTGAGTTCACGAAAACCCGCGTAAGAAGCGATGGCGATGACCACGCTAAGAGCCAAACAAAACCCAAATCCAATTGCAAGTTTTGCGCCCAGACGCAAATCCAAGAAGCGTTTTCGCATAAACGATATCCATTCGCGCCAAAGCGCGTCCCAATCCAATCATTGGTACTTAAGCCAATTAATTCATCTTTGAGCGACTTAATGTCCCATTAACGCGTGATTATTGCGACTCCTCTCCACCGAACAGCAATGATCTTTCAGTAATGATCATTGGAGTGTTTTTGTGCATCTCTATGGGCCAATCCTGCGGTGGTGACCGCAATATTTCAGACTCCTTAATTCTTAACTTTGGTGGACGTGAAGGTGTATCGTTACTGAATGCTCTCTCTGGCCCTGCTGTTTACGCCTTCCACACCGAGATTCGAACTGACGATCGAATCGATTATGCGAGGACCGGCGTTGGTGGGAATGGCGCCGCGTGGCTTGCGGTGGTCGGAAGACGGAAGCGAATTGAGATTCCAATGGGCCAAGCCGGATGGAAAGGAAGAGCCAAGTTACCGAGAGTATGTGGTTAAGCGGGACGGTACAGGTCTGGCGGCAGGCTCGGGCAACGGACGTCCCGGACGGGCTGTGAATCGCGGCGATCAATTAGGTGACCAAACGGTCTACGAATCGGGAGGAGACATTTATTTGAGGAAGGGTTCTGGCGATCCTCTTCGACTCACCAACACACTGGATCGCGAAGAATCCCCAAAGTTAGTGGCAAATGGCGAAGCGGTGATCTACTCCAAGGGAGACAATCTCTTTAGGGTGAACTTAGCCGATGGCGCGACCACACAATTGACGAATCTCAAGACCGAGGCGCCCGCGTCGAGTGGATCTAACCCTTTTGGCTCTGGAGACAGCACGGCAGTGGCAATTACGATACCGACGGGCTATCGCAACAGTCGTTTGGCGATTTCGCCGACGGGATCGCATGCTTCCATCGATCTCTTTCAGTCCCCGGAGGGAACCACGCGCGCGCCGGTTCCCAACTACATCACCCGAAGTGGGTACTCCGAACTGATTCCCACCTATGAACGAGTGGGGACGCCACAAGACACGAGCAAGACGCTCATTTACGACTTAGCAACGGGAAAGATGACCGAACTGGCGCCCCAACGAACGGGAAGGTTGGGCCAACTTCGTTGGTCCCCCGATGGAAAGTATGCGATCACCTGGGCTTACGCAGAAGATCATAAGGATGCGTGGATATTGGGATTCGAGGCGGCTTCCAACAAAGTATCCGTGCTTTGGACCGAACACGACGACGCCTGGGTGGGTGGCCCCGGAGCGGGAACACTTGGGTGGCTGCCGGATTCTTCACGTTTCTATTTCGAATCCGAGAATAGCGGTTACGCCCACTTGATGACCTCAACTCCTCAAGGAGAAAGCAAGGCGTTGACCGCAGGAAAATTTGAAGTTTCCGACGTGCTCCTCGACTCTCCTCGCAATCGGTTTGTTTTCGTTTCAAGCGAAGGCAGTCCGTTCAAACGCCATATCGACGCAATCGCCTATGATGGGACCGGAAAGGAAAAGTTGGCGGACTACTCGGCAGACGAGGACGCAGCATTTGCCTTGGCGCCTAATGGCAAGGACATCGCGGTGGTCCGCTCCAAGGCAAATCGCCCTGCCGAACTCTATGTCAATAACGTTCAGGTGACGAACACGCCCACGGAAGAATGGCTGGCAGGACCGTGGATCGACCCTCCCATTGTGATGATCCCGGCACGTGACGGTACTCCCGTTCCGGCGAGGTTTTACAAACCCGAGAATTGGAAGAGAGGGGGGCCAGCGGTCATCTTTGCTCACGGGGCGGGCTACCTTCAAAACGTGTATGACGGGTGGAGCCATTACTTCCGGGAGTACATGTTCCACCACCTCTTAGCCGATCACGGCTACGCCGTCCTGGATATCGACTATCGGGGTTCTGCGGGTTACGGCAAGGCTTGGAGGACGGCGATCTATCGGCACATGGGTGGAGTAGATCTTACCGATCAGGTCGATGGTGCAAAGTGGTTGGTAACCACCCAGGGAGTCTCGAAGGACCGCATTGGAATCTATGGCGGGAGTTACGGGGGGTTCTTGACGCTGATGGCGATGTTTAAGGAAGGAGATGTGTTTACGGCAGGAGCGGCATTGCGTCCGGTGGGAGACTGGGCTTCCTACCATCATGGCTACACCTCTCCGATCTTGAACAATCCGCAGGACGACAAAGAGGCCTATGCACAATCTTCGCCTATTAATTTTGTGGAAGGACTGAAAGGGTCCTTGCTCATTTGCCACGGAATGGTGGACACCAACGTGCATTTCCAAGATTCCGTTCGCATCGTTCAGAAGTTAATCGATCTGGGCAAGAAGAACTGGGAAGTTGCTCCCTACCCGGTCGAGAATCACGCCTTTACTCGACCTTCGAGCTGGGTCGACGAGTACCGCAGGATTCTCGATTTGTTCGATCGTACGATTGGTCCAGGCTATAAAAAGAAGTGATCGCTAGTTGTTGGCGAGTCGGGGCAGGTTCCAGTGGAGATGATAGCTCACCATACGAAGGGTGAAGCAGGCAAGACCACCCACTAGGGCCATCGCGGCCGGCGAGAGTTTCAGCCGGACACCAATTACCATGAGGGCCGCGCCCAGAAGTGCGGCAACGGCATAGATATCCGTGCGAAGAACGGCGGGTACCTGAGCCAAGAATAAGTCACGAATGGTCCCGCCGCCCACCCCCGTGATCCCTCCCATGAGCACGGCGCTGAATGGCGGGATGTTATAGTCCAGGGCCTTCCGAGCGCCAGCAATCGCGAACAGGGATAGACCCGCGGCATCGATGAGGACGAGCAGGGGTTCGGGCACCTGTTGGACAAAAGGATGGAGGAAAAAGACAACGGCGGCCCCGGCAAACGCACAGAGGCCGTAGCGAACATCTCGGATTGCGTTGGGGGGAACGGAGCCGATGAGGAGGTCTCGAACGAGCCCACCACCAAGGGCAGTGGCGAAAGCAACGACCATGAGACCAAGGGCGTCAAGGTTGCCGCGGACTCCGGCCACCGCTCCTTCCAAGCCGAAGACGAAAGTTCCCGCAAGATCAACCGCGAGGAGAAGTTTGTCGGGCGCGGCTTTCATCGGACTGCTTTCATTGTGTCCGATGCTCAACAATCGACCTACGACCCTTTCTTGACGCGAATTTCGCCGGGAACGATGTTGTCTGTGACAACCGACTTCTTAACGCCTTTCTCCAAAACGATATGGTCTTTGTCTTCACGAAATTCACAACCCCGGACAAAGACCGTTCCCGCTTTGGCGTGAATGGCAGGACGGTTTTTCTTTTGTCCGTCCCATTGCACGAAGGTGCAATCGCTAAATCCGGTCGTTCCCTTGCCATCGAGTTCGGCAATCTGGTTACAGGGACCCCAGAAGGCGGAGTTGACGAACCGGATGGAGCCAGAATTGGACGAAGAAACTCGGACCATGGTGGGATCGGGGCCATGGAACGATACGAACTCGCCGTTGGTGATTAAGAGTCCGAAAGCCGCGCACTGATCGACTTGAACGGCGGTGAAACAGTCATCTGCGCCAATGCCGAGGAAATTGCCGTTGCAGGCTCCGGTTTTGGATTCGATAAAACGATAGCCGATGTTATAGCCAAAGGCAAAGGTGTTAAGGACGTACTGCCAGTCGGTACGGGCAAAAATGAACGCCTCACCGTTTTCCTGCTGCCACTTGAAGACTTTGGGGGACATGCTCCACCAGGGATTGAAGTGGACGTTTTCGATTCGGCCAATGTCATAGATGGCGTCGACATAGATTCCTCGTCGAAGGGGCTGACCCTGTACATTACGAATTAGGTGTCTTTCGTTTTGGGTGGCATCGATGCCGTTGTATGGGTTCAGTAGTTCGACATCGAGGATCGCCGGGTTTTTACCGCGCATCGCCACAGCGTAAGGGTACGGTTTCGGGATCTCGGCGGGATCCTGCCTGGGGTAGTAGATCACCACACCTTTGAGAGTGGCGTTCGTGTTGAGGGTTAGGAAGGCGGGTCCCTGTTCAGAACCTTCCCCGCTCTCAACCAAAAATGTTGTTCCGCTGTCGGTCGGCTTGGGAAGCCCCTATCCCTCGGACTTGAGTTTCATGGGCTTGCCGGTGAAGGGGTCGGCAAACTCCGGTCGGGAAGCCTCCGCAGGAAGATGCCAACCTCCCTTGCCCCCGCTTCCAACCATCCGTAAGAACAGTCGAGTTAAGCGCTGACGGGCGATGCTGGACAGTTCGGCGTTAGAGGCCTGGGCATAGATGCTTTCAAGCCCGGTGTCTCCCATTGGCTCTTTAAGAATGGGAATCGTTCTGCCGAGCATCTGCTGAATCTTTGAGTCAAAAGGAACGACGGCAAGCATGGCCTTGACATCCGTCGGTTTTGCTTTCATTGCCCTCTTCGCTTCGATCAACAACTTGACGGTTTCGGTGCGTCCCTTTGAAATTTGTTCAGGCGTGGGAGGAGTTACCTTTTGAGCGTCTCCGGCAAACTCGGTCAAGTTTGCCGGAGACGCTGGGTTGAGGGCCTCGATTATGCAGGCATATTCGAAGTCCCAAATCGATTGCCATTCACCAGAACGGCTCGAAGCGCTGACGAGTTTTTCAAGGCGACTCAGGAGCGCCGATTTGCCAGGTCGTAATCGGGCAACGTCTTGCGCCGTTCGGTCATTGATCACGTCGATGGCGATCGCCACGAGGCGGCAGATGAGGCTAGGTTCGGTTCGTAAGTGAGCGGCGAGTCGATACGGGGCCTGAACTGCTTGAAGCGCATCTTGGTCTCGGTGTTCATAAGCGGCGAGCAAGGCTTCGGCTCGATACCACTTCGCCAGGTTCTTCGACATCGCCAAGTCGGGATACAGAAGCGCCAGCCCCTGAGCCCAGTCTCGATGGAAATCCCACTTTGGCGGATCCAACGCTCGAGCGACCGCCTTCAAGATTGGGCGCAGGGTCTTCGAGTCTTGCCGTAGCGCGGTCCAGTTGGGGCGAGTCCCCGCGATGAACCACCTGGCTTGGGACGAGGAAATGTTCTGGTGGGCTCGCTCAACGACAGGCATATAGCCCTGCTGGAAAAGGAGCTTTCCTGGTGCGAGAGGTTCCAACGCGGGGGTCATGGCCTTCTTAAAGGCCACGGCCGCATTGTCCTTTTGAGCCACCTTCGGAAAGTCCTTCAGCGACTCTGAGATCGTCAGAGGGACTCCCGCGCTCCTTGCGTCCTTCTTAACGGTTTCCCAGTCGTCACTGAGATTCACTGTGCGAGAACACCCGACGGCAAGCACTGCAATACCTAATGAAGCAAAGACACATTTCCTCATCCCAGAAGTTAGTACTGAATCCAATGGCGGAAGGATGCGGGAATGCGGTCGAAAAGGGCTCGAACCGCGTAGACTCTATCGGCTCTATGGCGTACCGCGATTTTCAGCACTTCCTCGACGTCCTTCAATCCAAAGGTGAACTCAAGCGCATTCAGGAGCCGCTGAGTCCCTATTTGGAGATCACGGAGGTGGCCGATCGGGTGATGAAGGCAGATGGCCCGGCGCTTCTTTTTGAGAACGTCGTCGGTCGTCCCCATCGATTGGGCACTCCCGATCCGCTGAGCGCGGTGATTGGGCACGGGAGCATCCACAAGACCGAAGCGGTTTCGCCGGTCAAGTACGACTTTCCGGTGGCGATTAACACAATGGGGTCCCGCAAGCGGATGTCCATGGCGCTGAGTTGCGACGACTTCGAGGAACATGCCCAGCGGATTGCCAAACTTCTCAAACCGGACGTGCCCAAAGGGCTGTTGGATAAGGCTCGGTTTGGAATGGATCTGCTGAAAGAGGTCAAGACCACGGAGCCCAAGGAAGTCGGGCAAGGGCTTTGTCAACAGATCGTGATGCAGGGCAACGAGATCGACTTGACCAAACTGCCGATCTTGACGTGCTGGCCGGAAGACGGTGGTCCGTTTGTGACGCTGCCTCTGGTCTTCACCCACGATCCTAATTCTGGGAAGCGCAACGTGGGCATGTACCGCGTTCAACTTCACGATAAGAACACTTGCGGCATGCATTGGCAGATGCACAAGACAGGCATGCGACAGATGGAAGAGGCCGGGCAGAAGGGGAAGAACCTGGAGGTCTGCGTCTGTCTAGGCGGTGATCCGGTTTACAACTTTGCAGCGATCTCTCCCCTGCCGCCGGGAATCGACGAGATGCTGTTTGCGGGCTTCCTTCGACGCGAAAACGTGCGGATGGTGAAGGCGAAGACGGTGGACGTGATGGTACCTGCCGACTGCGAGATGGTGATCGAGGGCTATGTCGATCCTTCCGAGCGACGTCTTGAGGGGCCGTTCGGCGACCACACCGGTTACTATTCGCTGGCCGAAGACTTCCCTGTCCTCCACGTAACGGCGGTGACGATGCGAGAGAAAGCGGTTTATCCGGCGACCATCGTGGGACAGCCGCCCATGGAAGACGGATGGATGGGTAAGGCGGTGGAGCGGATCTTCCTTCCGATGATTCAGTTGACCGTTCCCGAGATTGTGGACATGAATCTGCCGGTGGAGGCCACGTTCCACAACGTCGCGTTTGTCAGCATAAAGAAGAAGTATCCCGGGCACGCCTACAAGGTGATGAACGCGATTTGGGGACTGGGTGGATTGGCGTTTACGAAGATGGTGTTCATCTTCGACGAGGACTGCAACGTTCAGAACGTGGACGAAGTGTTATTCCGGTTGGGCGCAAATTGCGACCCACTCCGCGATACCTTGGTGAGCAAGGGTCCGGTCGACCAGTTGGACCACGCCTCCCTTGAAGAGGGGTTTGGCGGGAAGATCGGGTTCGACTGCACGCACAAATGGCCCGGCGAAAACGGATTCAATCGTCACTATCCCAAGCTGATCAAGATGTCGGATGACGTCCGCACCAAGATCGACGGCCTTTGGCCAAAACTCGGATTGTAGTTACCTATGCTCTTTCTCTCCCTCGTCCTCGCTGCCCAGGTCTGGCCCGGCCAGACTTCCGACTACCACGGATTCGTTCGTCACGACTTTACGGTGAACGGGCTACCCGCTTTGGTGGTGGAGCCGAAGCAGGCGGCGAAAGGAAACCCGTGGGTGTGGCGGATGGAGTTCTTTGACCACCGGCCCGAATTCGATCTGGCGATGCTGGGAAGGGGCTATTTCTTGGCGTACATCAACGTCGGCAACACTTTTGGGTGCCCGAGCGCGTGTGACAACTTGGGGCAGTTCTACCGGGAGTTGACCGGCAAGTATCAGTTCAAGCCAAAGGCGATTTTGGAGGGGCTGAGCCGGGGAGGGCTTTACGCTTACCAGTTTGCGGCTCGAAACCCCGATAAGGTGGCGGTGTTGTACGGAGACGCGCCAGTTTGCGATTTCAAGACTTGGCCCTACGGGGCGCGCGGTGGTCAGCGGAGCGATGACGATTGGAAGAAGCTGATCGACGACTACGGATTTCCGGATGAGAAGGCGGCGCTAGAGTTTCCCTTCAATCCTATCGATAACTTAGCGCCCTTGGCGAAAGCAAAAATTCCGATCATCCACATCGTTGGAGATGCGGACGAGGCGGTGCCGATGCCGGAGAACACCGGCATTGTGGAGAAGCGATACAAGGCGCTGGGCGGAACGATGGAGGTCATCCACAAGCCGGGGGGCAAACATCATCCTCACGGGCTGGACGATCCGACACCGCTGGTGCAGTTTGTCCAGAAACATGAGGACGATACACGTCGCTCTCCAGCCGCGCCGCTGATCCCGGCCCCAAGCACGGAGTCTCGCTACAACCTGGCGGGTTGGCAAGGGCTGTCTTGGCTCGAACAGCATCGGCAAGCCGAGCAATTCGCGCGGGAAGAAAAAGCAGAGGTGATCCTGCTGGGCGATTCGATTACCCAGAACTTTGGCGATGGCCATCGTCACATTTCTGCGGGCCAATCTGCGGCGTGGAAGCAGTATTTGGCCCCCCTCCATGCAGCGAATATGGGCATTGCCGGAGATCGGGTTCAAAACGTGGCTTGGCGAATTCAAGAGGGCGCGCTGAAGGGACTCGATCCCAAGTTCGTGGTGCTGCACATCGGCACGAACAACTTGGCCGACGATAAGCCGGAGGATATTGCCAAAGGCATTCAATCGGTTCTAGGTCAGATCAAGAAGGAAGCTCCCCGGGCGAAGATCATTTTGATGGGGCTCTTTGGCACCGGTGGCGAACCGACAACACCCCGACGCATGGCGGCCCAGCAAGTCAATGCGCTGATTGGCAAGTTCGCGGACGGAAAGAGGGTGCACTTCCTGAACTTAGAAAGCCACTTTATCAAGGCCGATGGGACGCTGGACTACAACCTGATCTCCAGCGACACCATTCATCCCGTTGCGGGTGGGTACGAGTTGTGGGGCAAGGCGCTGACGGAAGCGATTCGCAAAGCTCGGTAAAGGTCCAAAGTCGGCATTTTAATGCAATAGCTTAAAAATAGAAGATTGCGATGGGTACCGTAACCCTGCCATGTCTACGGAGACACCCGAACTCGAATACACGTTCAAAGACTTTGCCTCGGCGAATACTCCCGAGAGCTTTATGCAAGACCAGGAGATGAACGCGAATCTCCGGGACAACGGGGTCGGATTGGTGCCGAACATGGCGGGAATCGATATCCAGGATCTTTCGGGCACGTTTGCCTGCGGATGCATCTGGGCTTACCTGACGATTCCGATGGGTTGGCACATTTTTGAGGATGGTCAGCGGACCTTGGTGTTCAACGAAGAGAACACCGTGCAGATCAACTTTGACCTGCACGACCGAGGTGAATTCTCGGACGAGCAGATGATCGAGCAGGTCATCGCCCAGATTGCCGAAGCTTATCCGGAAGCCAAGTGGATCACCATGGAGTTGGCGGGAATGAAGACGGTTGGCTTCCGCGGAATCCCCATTGAAGACGTTTATGTCGATCAGATATTTATGGTGATGGACCGCCCGGAAAGGGAGAACGCCGCCATGCTCATCAGAATCACCTGTGACCCGGAAGCAACCGTTCGCACCATGAACATGGTGGAAGTGATGTTGCGCTCCCTGCAAGTCATCCAATGACCACTGACCAATTCAACTCCGCGATGGAGACTGTCCTGGAGTGGGGCCCGGAACGGATGAAAACAGATGACGAGCGGCTCGCCGTCCGCTGTCCAGGGATGTCGCCCAAAGAACGAGCGGAGGCCATTCGCGTTTGCGGGCAAGTCACCAGCCGCGCCTATGAGTACGCGGCCAAGGCAAAGTCCGGCGGGACGCACTTAGTGATCAAGGCGCTGAGAAAGGAGTGGCCAGGACTAAGCTCAGAGAATGCCAGCCGAGCGGTAAGCCAAGCCATGTACTACCACTGGCGAGAAACGGGCGAGTGACCAGAGAGTGACTTCCCAACAATGGAATGTGGCCATGGAAGTGGTCCTAGAATGGGGCGCCCAGGCCCTCGCGCCTGTGCATGAGCGGCTCGCCCATCGGCTGCCGGAGATGACCGCGCAAGAAAGAGAGGCCCTGGTTAGCCAATGCCGAATGGTAACGGAACGCGCCTATGACTATGCCGGAAAGATCAAAGCGGGCCTGATGAATAACGCCATCGACGCTCTGCGCGAGGAGTGGCCCATGCTCTCCCAAGAAAATGCCGGCCATGCCTTTACCCAGGCCATGTACTATCACTGGAAAGACACGGGCGAGTGACTAACCTTCAGCGCGCTTGGTAAAGGCCTCGTTGATCCCTTCCAAGTTTTTCACGACGATGGCGTGAATGACTTTCTTGACCAAAGGACCCAGGGTTGGTACGTTGTATTCGTACTCCAGCGACTGGTTGAATCGAGTGCCGCCATTTTCCTCGGCAAAGGTCCAAACCCCGTCCATTCGGTCGTAGTCTCCCTCTAACTGCTTAAAGTTGCAGGTGAAAGTGGAATCGTCCCAAAGGTCTTCTTGCCGCCAACGAATCTTGAGACCAAAGGTGGGAACTACGCCGACCCAGTCGCACACGAACCGATTCCCATCCGATTCCACCAACGTAACGGATTTGACATCCTTCATGAAGTCGGGGAAGGAGCGGCTGTCCTTGGCTATTTCATACACCTTGGAAAGCGGCGCGTTGATGAAGCAGGTGGTCTCTACCGTGGGCATCGTTCGGATTCTACCTACGGTCTAAATCGTGAAAAAGTCCCCATTGGGAGGTGTACCGGAGAACAATTCTTGAAGTTCGGACGTTGAAACTTGATAGCGGCCGAAACCATTCCGTTCTCGCGTTGCATGTAAACTTGCTTTGGCTCTTTCGATTTGGCCAGAACCATCGCCTGTGCGAAGTCTCCGATAGTTTTGAAAGATAACCCTATCGGCTTCGGCGCGTCATAAAAGTAACCATCCGATGTTCAACGCCCTGCTCCTTACCGCTGTTCTCGCTTCGTCCACCGGGAGTCATGGGCATACCGATGGGTGCGACTGCCACCATTTCACTCCCCAAAATCAGGTCGAAAAGCTCGTCCTCATGGCTTGGAAAAAGGCCGATGAGATTCAGATCGACCCCACCCGCCAGAAGGATCTCGATCGAGACATCGCGCTCGGAAAGGAATACGCCAAAGAGGTTGATAAGCAGCTCAAGGCCAGCAAGAACGAAGAGATGATCAAGCGGGTGCAGAAGATCGGCGCCGAAATGTCCGGCATCGCCAATTCCACCCAGGCCGAAGCGCTCTGGGGTGATACTCGTCCTTCCAAGTTCCCCTACGAGTTCCGCGTCGTTGAAGGAGAAGACGTCAACGCGTTCTCCCTTCCTGGCGGCATCATCTACGTCTATGAAGGCTTGGTGAAGTACGTGGAATCGGACGATGAACTGGCCGGGGTCATGGGACACGAGATTTCCCACGCCGCGTTTCGTCACGTCTGGGCTCTTCAGCGCAAATCCGAGAAACTTCAGATCGCTCAAATCCTGGCCGTCATCGTCGCCGCCATGACCCGCTCCAAAGACGCCACCAACGTCATGCAGGGCGTCCAGTTGGGCGCGCAGAGCATGATCAGCACATGGGGCGTGGACGCGGAAAAAGCCGCCGACTTCGGCGGGTTCCAGTACATGCTCAAAAGCAAGTACGACCCCACCGGCATGATCACCATGATGGAGCGGTTGGCCCGCGACGAAAAGAGCCGTCCTAGCCTGGATTGGGGCATCTACCGCACTCACCCGCCCAGCAAGGAACGCGCCCAAGACTTGATTGCGGACATGGAAGAGCGAAATCTGCCCATCCACCGCAGCGCCGTCACCACCTCGTTCCGAGTCCAAATTAAGCCGGGAGACGCCGGAACCGTCGAAGCCTGGTTCAGCGGTCACAAACTCTATACCTTTGCCGGGACAGACGCCTTGGCCCGGGCCGATGCGTCCGCTGAGAAGTTAGACGCCTTCTTTGACAAGGTCCCCCAAATGATCGAGGTCACTGAAGGAAAGGGCCAGGTCCTCTACAATTTCCGCCCGTTGCTGGACATCACCCCGGATGACGCCGCCAACCTAAAGACCTCCGTCCAAACCCTCACCGAACAAACCACCAAGACCATCAAAGGCGCTCTGTTCACGCTGGGCTATCGCATCTGGGGCTAACCCTTTTTCCGTCACCGCTCACCCGGATCGCGGACCAGCGCCACACGATACGCGCCGCTTCCCGTAATCGCCATTAGGACCGTCAGCAGCCCCTTCCCCGGAACGTTTCCCGCCTCAAACCGCACCGTCTCCCCCGCCGCAATCTCGAAGGTCTCCGTAAGCGAGTAAAGCCGATTCGTCACCTTGATGCGGTGCTCTCCCGGCTCTAACGGAGCTTCAAACGACTCGCCAAACGCCAACGTCTCCTCCGGCCAATCGTCCACCCGAAGGTAGAGATCGCGAATCCCAATGTCCGTCGACATCGTCCGATCCACCACCAACAACCCCCCATCCCCCTCACCACCATCAACCATCCCCCCATTCTTTCACCATCGGCGCCCAGACTGAGCCTTTCGGCAATAGTATCGACTGCTCATCGATCCAATTTTTCAGTGCCTTTGATCCGGCATTGACACCGTTGGCCCTTCTGTGATAGTACATTCTCCATGCCCAAAAAGACATCGACGGTCGCTCTGTCACCCAGAGATATTCGCTTGCGCGAACTTGGAGAGAAGCGACTTCAAAGGTTGCGACAGCGCGAAGAGAAGATTCGTCGTCACCTGGAGTCGGAGCGCGGGCGGCGTGACTTTCAATCGCTGCACTTTCTTCTTCATAAAATTGAAGTTGAACGAAACGATCTGTACCGAAATCTTTACCAGAACGAAGGGCACGAGTCGTATGTGCCAAAGCCAGGTAAGACGAAACATAGGAAAGAACTTTCTTTGCCATCCACAGAGTTACCGTCTCCACCTGATGAGAAGAAAGGGCCCCGGCCCAAAAAGAGTCGCTATGTGATTCCCCAGCCCGTACCTGGAATCAATCTCCCACGATTGATCAATAGATTCGGTAAATCGGATCAAAAGTCCGAATCGGATCAAGAAGGCAGATTTTGGACTTCAGCGCCTTTCATCGAAGTTGAGCTGCCTATGCTTAATGCCCATCGAGTCATAAAGGCGTTGATGCGATTCGTTCAGAAAGACGAGCGTTCGGTTGTCCGAACATGGGCTGTGACCAAGTTTGGCAGCATTGAGGCCGCCAGAGAAGTCCTGCTAGCAGGAGCTTTGCTGCAAAGAGAGCCGGAAATCATGAGAGGCTTCCTCCAGAATATTGACCCCTGGGGGAGTTTGAGCGATGAGGAACTCATTCGCGATGAAAAAGCGTGGCGGACGGTGAAGCTCCTAGCCCAAAAGAATTGGGTGGATCAAATCGCGAAGTCGATCAAGGACTCGGCGCCTAAGGGCGTAGATAAAGACACTTTGGATCGTCGCCTGCGGAGTGGCTTAAAAGCATTCCATTCTGCGGCAAATTCAGGAAAACACACGAATCCCCAGTTTCCCTATTTGACATCGGAGAAACCGTCCGCGAACTTTGAATCAGTTGTCGACTCTGTGCTTGAGTTCCTCGATCTGGAGGACAAGGATCGATACACGATTGCGAAGGTTGACGACAAGAAACGCCACCGAGTGACGGCTCTGCAAAAGGAGCTAGGCCAAGCCAAACCACGTGTAAGGTTGGAGCAGGAACGTAGCAGGTGGGCTGGCCACTCGTATCTCCAAGGGACCATTACCAGGAAAAGGCAGGCTTCCCTCGTTTGGGATGGTCACCGAACGGAGAACGGTTTGGCTCTCGCCATCCCATTAGATGGCATGCCGAAAATTGACGTGCAGCGATATATGTATCAAGATGGCACCTCCCTTCTCTCGGATCGGCAAATTACTTCCAAGACCAAGTCCGAGGGTAAGGACTGTGCCTTGATGCCTCTACGATTTAAGCATGCCTTTCTTCGATGGTATACGAAACACGTCGAAAATCACGTGGCCGAGGCCCCTTTGGAACGGCGATGCATTCATAACACAACGCAGTTTGTCATCGTCGACCCAGAAGGAAAGCATCCTCGGCTGTTCATCCGACCTGTCTTCAAATTCTATGACTCTAATAAGACAATACAGAACAGTAACGCCCCCTGGTGCAAACCGCAGTGTCGATACCTTATCGGCATTGATCGGGGCATCAACTACGTGCTACGAGCGGTTGTTGTAGATACTGAAGAGAAAGCCGTAATCGACGACATCCCTCTACCGGGTCGAAAGCGGGAGTGGCGAGCCATTCGGCAAGAGATCGCGTACTTTCAGCGCATGCGGGACCTCTCCAAGAGTGCCCAAGAAAGGAACCGCTATGTGGTTGCGCTTGCCAAAGCTCGTAGGAAAGATCGCAGCTTGGGCAAGACAGAGACGGTTGAGGCTGTTGCAAAACTTGTTCAGAATTGCAGCGAGAGATTTGGGGAAGGAAACTACTGCTTCGTGTTGGAGAACCTTGAGTTAGGTGCTCTTAACTTAAAAAGAAATAACCGAGTTAAACATCTCGCTTCCATGGAAGAGGCATTGATCTATCAGATGCGGAAAAGAGGCTACTTCTACAACTCCCGATCGAACCGGGTGGATGGTGTTCGTTGGGAAGCCGCACGCTATACAAGTCAAGTTTCTCCGTTTGGCTGGTGGGCCAAGCGCGATGAAGTGGAGAAGGCCAAGAAACAAGATAAAAGCATGGCGATTGGCCGCAAGATTGGCGAGGGATATGAAGGTCCGCAGGACGATGAAATAGAAAGTCATTCGACTATCTATCGGCAGGGCAGATGGATGAAACTCAGAAATGAAGAAGGAAAGGCCTACGGAAGAAGTCGGTTTGTGGTTCAGCCGGAAGACTTGGACCCTGCACAACCCAGAAGGTTCAGTTGGGGAAGTGAACTTTTCTGGGATCCCTATCAAAAGGAATTTAAAGGAAAGTCCTTCTCTCAAGGCGTTGTGTTGGATGCTGATTTTGTGGGAGCCCTAAACATTGCCCTTCGGCCACTAGTCAACGACGGCAAAGGCAAAGGTTTCACCACCGCGATGATGGCGGAAGCACATGTCAAGTTGAACCCGACCTTTGAGATCCGTTGCAAGATCCCGGTTTACGAATTTATCGCTGAGAACGACAATTCTCGTGCCGCGCTGAGAAGGATTGTGATATAGTTTCTAAGTTCCATCTCGATGCGGAACGGATACTACGCTGTAGTCTATACGACACGAGTGATAGCCCTGCGGGGTTCGCCCCTAAGTCCGTATGACAAGCCTCTTTCAGGCGGTGGACTTCTAAGAGTGCTGGTGGGTGGAATCCCTAAGCCACCCACCTCCTTCACAATCTGGCAGAATCACGAGTTCCATTAAGAAAAGGTGACGTTAACCTAATTTGTGCGTTACGAAATTGTTGATGGTTATGGTAGCCAGGTCCTCAAGCATAGCGAGCGTCTCGTACTTCGCATCCCTTCTGCCCTAGATAAGAATATTAAGCGGGAAGTGCCTGTCCTCCATCTGGACCATCTGCTTGTGGGGACAAAGGGAGTGCTCGTATCGAGCGATGCCCTTGCCTTATGCTGCGAGCGAGGTATTCCCGTTACGGTTGTCGATTGGAGGGGGCGTCCCGTAGGAAGGTTCGGTAGCCCCGCGCTTCACGGCTCCGCCCATATTCGCCGAGCTCAGCTCGAGGCCTTTGACGCCAATTTAGGCGCTGAGTTCGCTCGGGAAGTCGTCTGCGGGAAGCTCTTGAATCAAGCTGACAATCTTCGATATTTTGGCAAAAATCGAAAGACTCGCGACCCCGCGCAACACGAACTGCTTGAGACCTCGGCAGATGATATCAATGAGATTTCAAAAAGAGCTTCCTGTATCTCTGAAAAGTGCGCGAATACAGCACGGTTGCCGTTGATGACCTTAGAAGCCGAAGGCGCTCGTATCTATTGGTCCGCCCTCTCGCGCCTCTATGGGACAAGATCCGGATTCGCTCGGCGGGAGCAAAGAGGCACGAGAGACCCCGTAAACGCCGCGCTCAACTACGCCTATGGAGTACTCAATGGCGAGGTGTGGAACGCCGTGGTCCTGGCTGGGCTAGAGCCATACGCCGGATTGTTGCACGTTGACCGGCCCGGAAGACTTTCGTTTGTCTTGGACCTGATGGAAGAGTTTCGCCCGATTATCGCGGATCGCCTCGTCTTTGGTCTTGCGGCTAAGGGTTGGAAAATCGGTCAAGAGGAGAACGGATGGCTGGATTTTGCCACCAAGCAGAGACTGCTTAAAGCGATTTCCGAGCGGTGGGATGCACGCGTTAACTATCAAGGACGAAAAATTCGCCTGAGAAGTGTGCTTCAACTTCAAGCCAGAGATGCCGCTCGCCACTTCCTCGGTCGCGCCCAATATCGTGCTTTTCGACAAAGGTGGTAATGAGATGAAGTGGCTCGTTTGTTACGATATCGAAAAGGACAGCGTTCGGCAGAAGATTGCCGACTTTTGTCTGGATAAAGGACTCGAACGTGTCCAGTACAGCGTCTTCCTGGGCGATATGAATCAAACGTTGGCGTTTGATCTCGCCGCTCAGATTCGTCGTCGAATGGGTGATCATCCAGGTCAAGTCCGATTTATTCCTATCTGCGACCGTGATTGGAAAAAGACCTTTCGGATTCAGATAGGCAACTACATGGGAGTTAAGCCTAGCAATGGTAAATGAAACTCATCCCTACGCGCAGGCGGATATTGTTAGTGTCAGTGAATTAAGGCAGTGGAGCTATTGTCCCCGGGTCGTTTGGTATGGCCGTTCAATGGGCGATTACCGCCCAACAAGCGGAGCTATGAAAGCAGGCATTGATGCAGAGGCAGAGCGTCAAAGGTTGGAAACTCGCCGAGGTTTTTCGCAGTATGGGATCACCGCCGTTGACAAAAGATTCCAGTTTTCAGTTCGTTCGGATTCGCTTGGGCTTGCCGGAAGAATAGATTGCCTGATCGAGACAACCGATGTAACTTTTGAGGAAGCCCAAGCGGGCCTACGCCCCAACGAATGGAATTGGGATGATCCTCTCTTTGTGCCCGTGGAGTACAAGACAACGTTCCGGGTTCAACAAAAGCACAACGTCATGCAGCTTGCGGCTTATGCCCGAATGCTGGAGAGTCTAACAGGAACTGCCGTGCCGTTCGGATTCATTGTGATGCTGCCCGAAGAAGAGGTTCTTAAGATTGAGATAAGTTCCGAGATCAAGCGGTCACTCGACTTCTTAATCGAAGAAGTTCAAAGAGGCTTGGTGTCGGATGAACTTCCCAGGCCCACCCCGCACTCGGGCAAGTGTCAAAACTGCGAGTTTCGTCGATTTTGCAACGACGTTTGGTGAGACCTTCGAAACCTTGTTGATGGCCGATTGCATCGGCAGATGTGCGAATCTGAACTACATCGTTCTGCGAATTGAGCCTCGTGAGCGCTCCCAGGTAGATCAGTTCGCCTGATGTTCGAGCTTTCCTAACGTCAAATTCTTTGATTCTATGCTGTATCCTAATATCGAACCAACTGTTGGCTTCGCACATCAAGGCACCTTGATAGGTTAATTGTGGATTTCGAAAATTCGCCCTTCTACTTGTTAGGGACAAGTTGGGCGAGAGTTTGTATGACGCCTCAGTTCAAATGAGAACGGTCGCATGAGGCGAGAAGCACTCTTAGGGAATGAAAGCGCTCTTGGCGTGCCATGCCCCCGAGTTGTGGGCGGTCAGTCGCATGAGGCGAGAAGCACTCTTAGGGAATGAAAGGCCATTCCTCCTCAGGATTCAGAAGCTCGGGGAATTGTCGCATGAGGCGAGAAGCACTCTTAGGGAATGAAAGTTCAAGAAGGCATCAGACGAGTACTTCGCCGCCCGTCGCATGAGGCGAGAAGCACTCTTAGGGAATGAAAGAAGATTCGCGCTATTACTACGCGGTTCTGGTGCTGACGTCGCATGAGGCGAGAAGCACTCTTAGGAAATGAAAGTTCCATCGTCCATCGGTGCCCGAGGGGTCCAAACTTCGTCGCATGAGGCGAGAAGCACTCTTAGGGAATGAAAGCGAGATCGGTTCGAGATCGTCCTTGGGCTTTGCCCGTCGCATGAGGCGAGAAGCACTCTTAGGGAATGAAAGAATCAATGATCCCCGGACACTCTTTAGGAGTGTCCATGTCGCATGAGGCGAGAAGCACTCTTAGGGAATGAAAGTGGAAGATCTGAACGTCGCGCTGCTTAAATGGCAGTGTCGCATGAGGCGAGAAGCACTCTTAGGGAATGAAAGCTCTTGAGCTTTGGCCGCTTCCAGGTCAGTATCAGTCGCATGAGGCGAGAAGCACTCTTAGGGAATGAAAGATGATCAAATGCACTCGCAAGGATTGTGACAACTGGATCGTCGCATGAGGCGAGAAGCACTCTTAGGGAATGAAAGAACGAGCAACCGGCAGTAGAGCTTCTTGAGACTGATGTCGCATGAGGCGAGAAGCACTCTTAGGGAATGAAAGGTGAGAATGCCATGACGATGGACGCGCGGCGGTCGTCGCATGAGGCGAGAAGCACTCTTAGGGAATGAAAGAAATCGAGTTGTCAAGGATTACTTGACAATTGAGAAAGTCGCATGAGGCGAGAAGCACTCTTAGGGAATGAAAGTGTTTCGCAGATTCAGGCAGGACTTGCGACATCTTCAGCATTGTCGCATGAGGCGAGAAGCACTCTTAGGGAATGAAAGAGCAGCCGCCGACCCGTTGCCCCTCCGGACTCCAGCGTCGCATGAGGCGAGAAGCACTCTTAGGGAATGAAAGCCCGAAGAGGCGGTAAAGAGCCCCATCTCTCGCAAGGTCGCATGAGGCGAGAAGCACTCTTAGGGAATGAAAGGTGGTCACCGATGGTGGAGTCAAGAAAACAGTCGGTAGTCGCATGAGGCGAGAAGCACTCTTAGGGAATGAAAGAAGAGAGCGATGCGGCCTGTCCAAAGTAGCTCCATCCGTCGCTTGAGGCGAGAAGCACTCTTAGGGAATGAAAGACCTACGCTTGCTTGGTCGCCAGTTGTTTCTAGTCGCATGAGGCGAGAAGCACTCTTAGGGAATGAAAGCGCGAAGTCGTCTTCGTGGTAGCGGTGGAACATGACGTCGCATGAGGCGAGAAGCACTCTTAGGGAATGAAAGTTGTACCAGTCCGGGCGTGTGCCGATCTCCTGGGTTGGTCGCATGAGGCGAGAAGCACTCTTAGGGAATGAAAGAACTTTTCGTCCAGTCGTCACGTCGATGATATCGAAAAGTCGCATGAGGCGAGAAGCACTCTTAGGGAATGAAAGGGAGGAAGCGCTCCCGCTCCGGGTCCTTGAGCGAGGTCGCATGAGGCGAGAAGCACTCTTAGGGAATGAAAGATTGTGCCGCCAGGTGCATCCCCTGGACTGCTTATGGCGTCGCATGAGGCGAGAAGCACTCTTAGGGAATGAAAGCCTCACGCAAAACGTTTATGCCCCCGGTCTCGCTTCCTGTCGCATGAGGCGAGAAGCACTCTTAGGGAATGAAAGGCTCGATCAAGGCCATGGCCAAGGAACTCGGTGTCCGTCGCATGAGGCGAGAAGCACTCTTAGGGAATGAAAGCGCACAACTCGGGCTAGAATCAAGCGGGGATGCCGAGTCGCATGAGGCGAGAAGCACTCTTAGGGAATGAAAGAACTTGCGACCTGTGGACGTGCCTGCAAAAAGTCTGTGTCGCATGAGGCGAGAAGCACTCTTAGGGAATGAAAGTTGGACCTCAGTGTCTAAGTTGTTGGACGCAAGCGTAGCATGAGGCGAGAAGCACTCTTAGGGAATGAAAGTTATGACGCAGCGAGGGCTCACCTTTGATCGCTACGTCGCATGAGGCGAGAAGCACTCTTAGGGAATGAAAGAAGCAAAACGAAGATCGTTGCCCTCGTCGACTCTGGTCGTCGCATGAGGCGAGAAGCACTCTTAGGGAATGAAAGTGGAGAGGCTGGCTACATCGTTGGGAACAACCTGGGTCGCATGAGGCGAGAAGCACTCTTAGGGAATGAAAGAACGTCTGTAAGTGGGGCTGATCTTGCGGTGTTTTATGTCGCATGAGGCGAGAAGCACTCTTAGGGAATGAAAGCTAGTAGTTCGTCGATGTTCATCTCAACTCCCAGGCCGTCGCATGAGGCGAGAAGCACTCTTAGGGAATGAAAGGCAGAACATTTCGAACTCGGCGGCGACTTACATCCTGGTCGCATGAGGCGAGAAGCACTCTTAGGGAATGAAAGTTACAGATAGGGCAAACAAATTTCCAGTCATAGAAGTCGGTCGCATGAGGCGAGAAGCACTCTTAGGGGCACCTGATCTTAGCAACTGGTCGCAACAACCTCGCACGGCGAGGTTGTTGTTGATTTGGGGGTAGGCATAACGCGTAATCGCGTAGCCCGGGCCGAGTCGTCGTGCCAAGGCGCAATTGCAAAGCTAAGCTAGGCCAAGCAAAGCAAAGCGGAGCAAACGAGCGGGCCCGCCCCGCCAGACCCCTAGTCTGCTAAAATTCCAAGTAATGAGCTTCAGCGTCCGACTATCCACCGACCTGATCGCGGTAGAGGCCGGCGCCACCGTGCCCCTCTCCATCGAAGTCTCGAACAAAGGGACCGAGACGGATCGCTATGAGCTCCAAATCGAGGGCATTGATGCCGAATGGACGGCCGTGCCGGAGGCCGTCTTCGTCGTCGATTCAGGCGAACTTCACACGGAAAAGGTCTTCTTTAAGGTCCCCCGCACCAGCGAGAGCCTGGCCGGGAATTACCCCTTTGTCGTCAAGGTGCGCTCGCTCAACTCAGGCGACGCCCGTACCGCTCAAGGGGTCGTCCAGGTTAAGCCGTTCCACTACCTGACCACCGAAATCAGCCCGAAAAAGGGTTTCTACTCGCCAGGAAGGAAACAGAACACCTATACGGTCACCATCCTGAATCTGGGAAACACCGATCACACCCTCCAACTGTTTGGAAACGACCCGGATGAGGCCCTTGCCTACGACTTCGAGCATGAACAGCTCAGCGTCAGTCCCGGTCAGCAAAAGTCGGTCGAATTGGAAGTCGCGCCTTCCAGTACCCCGTTTTTGTCCAGCTCCCGCCTCTTCGGATTTTCGGTCAGCGCGCGCAGCGTGGAACTCCCGAACGTCATGACCTCGTCCCAGGCGCAGATCGAGCAGCGGCCCCTGCTAACCCCGGCGACCCTGATCTCGCTGATCCTGGTCTTCTTGGTCGGGATCGCCTGGTTCGCGCTCCTTCCCAAACCACCCTCGATTAGCCTCAATCTGAGCCGAAGCTCCGTCTACCGTGGCGAATCCGTCAAGATCGGGTGGCACACCCAAAATTCCACGCGGGTGTTGATCAAAGTGGACGGAGAAAGTGCCTACGATGGGCCAGGAACCGATCAGGGCATCGACTACGTTCCCGCAAGAACCGGCGATCTCACCATCGAAGCGCAGGCCTTCCGGGACCAGAAACCGAGTGAGGGCGTAACCTCGGTCCTCCATGTGGATGAGCCGCCTCCCGTCCCCAAACCCGTTGTGAGCATCAAGGCCAAACGCCGAAGCATCAACCTCGGGGAAACGGTGGAACTGAACTACACCGTCGAAAATGCTGAGGAAGCGTATCTCCAGCCCACCGGCCAAAAGCTCCCGCTCAGCCTTAACTCCGTGGTCGTCCAACCTTCCACCGAAGGGACCTTTACCTATGAAATCGTGGCGACCGGCAAGGACAAATCGGTGGCGCGCGATAAGGTCACGGTGACGGTGATTGACAAGGCGAAAGTCGTCATCCTCGCCTTCTCCATCAGCCCAAATAAGTTCGACTCGAACGGCGGATACGCCACCGTGAGTTGGCAGGTCTCTAACGCCGCTCGCGTCGAAATCACCAACGGCGTCGATACCACCGTACCGGACGATCCCAATGCACCCGGCAGCAAAGAATTCATGATTGATAAGACCACCACGTTCACCATCAAAGCCATTGACGCCAATGGCAAATCGGTATCCAAGACCCTCAAGGTCGATGTCGCCGACCCCGTCGAACCCCCTCTCGGCCCCGGAGACCCCGGCGCCACCCCGCCCATCGGCGGCCCCGCAATGGGAGGTGGCAGATGAAGCGCGCCCTGCTTTCCGTAACCGATAAATCCGGTGTCGTAGACTTCGCCAAGGGGCTCGCCGCCAAGGGATTCGAACTGGTCAGCACCGGCGGAACCGCCAAGGCGCTTCGGGATGCCGGCCTCACCGTCAAAGACGTGAGCGAAGTCACCGGATTCCCTGAAATGATGGATGGCCGCCTCAAGACGCTCCATCCCCTCGTGCACGGCGGACTCTTGGGTGACATTCGACTCGATTCTCACCGGCAAGCCATGGCAGAAGCCGGCATCGAACCGATCACCGTCGTCTGCGTCAACCTCTACGCCTTCGAAAAAACCGTCACCGGCCCCCACGAATTCCACGAGGCCATCGAGTCCATCGACATCGGCGGCCCTGCCATGATCCGCGCCGCCGCCAAAAACCACCCGAATCTCTACGTCGTCGTGGACCCCGCCGACTATCCCGCCGTTCTCGAAAAGGCGACGGAAGACGATCAAGAACTGAAACGCCGACTCGCCGCCAAAGCCTTCCGCCACACCGCCTTTTACGATTCGATGATCAGCCGCTACCTTACCGAAGCGGCAAACGAGAACCCCCTCTCCGAAACCCTCTCTATGGGTTACCGTTTGATCATGGGGTTTCGCTACGGGGAGAACCCCCACCAGACCGGCGCCCTCTACGCAGACCCCCTCGCTGCCCCCGGAATCGCTCAAGCCAAACAGCTCTGGGGCAAGGAACTCAGCTACAACAATCTCAACGACGCCGACGGCGCCTGGGAACTGGTAGCCGACCTCCCGAAGGGAGCCTGCGCCATCATCAAACACGGCAACCCCTGTGGCGCCGCCCATGGCCAGACCCTAGGCGATAGCTACCGCCTCGCCCGCCAAAGCGACCCCATCTCCGCCTTCGGAGGCATCGCCGCCTTCAACACCGAAATCGACGCCGACGCCGCCAACGCCATGACCGAGAAAGGCAACTTCCTCGAAGTCGTCATCGGCACGAGCTTTACCGAAGAAGCCGTCGAAATCTTCAAGAACCGATCTGGCTGGGGCCAAGACGTCCGCCTCCTCGCCGCCCCGCTTCCTCCCGAGAAAGCAACTCTCATGGTCAAGACCATCCGAGGTGGCGCCATCATCCAGGATTCCGATGAAGATCCGGGAATTGAATGGAAGGTTGTGACAAAGAAAGCTCCCACTCCCGAGCAGATGGCCGCTCTCAAGTTCCAATGGAGCATCATTCCGCACGTGAAGTCCAATGCCATCGTCGTCGGTACGGAAAATCGACTCCTTGGCGTCGGCGCTGGCCAAATGAACCGCGTCCAATCCGTCCGCCTCGCCCTTGAGCAAGCCGGTGAAGGAGCCCAAGGCGCCGTTCTCGCCAGTGACGCCTTCTTCCCATTCCCTGACAGCATCCAAACCGCCGCCGCCGCTGGCATCGCTGCTGTGGTCCAACCCGGCGGAAGCAAGAAGGATGCCGATGTCATTGCCGCCGCCGACGAACTCGGCATCGCGATGGTTTTGACCTCCGTCCGACATTTCCGACACTAGAATTCGCCAAAGTTACCCCCCGGTTTGAATGTTTGAAGACAAACCGGGTGTAACCTATAGTCTTAGAAGTCGCGTCTAGAAAACAAAGCGCCATGAAGAACCAGAACGACATCATCATTTCCGTAGTAGCCATCGTGCTCGCCCTCATCATCATGGGCGTTTGCATCGGGACGAAGCGAGAGCCGCTCACTATGTCTCCTCCGGAAGTAGTCAACTTGGGTGAATTGCAAACTCCGAATGGTGATATTAAGTGGGATAACTCCTTGCCTGGCGCCGGTGGTGGAAACTCCGGTGGGTTAGGTGGCGGACGTGGCCCCGGCGGTCCTGGCGGTCCGTCGATGGGTGGTCCCAGAGGCGGCAAGGGCGGAATTGGCGCTGCTGCGGCTTCGCCGATGGCTCCAAAGTAAGTCTCTGTTGCGACCACGGGTTTGAATAGGTCACACTTGTAGGTCAGTCCGTTGACTAGGAGTACCTACACATGCCCACCCCGGTTGTTCTGAACGTGGGGTTTTACAATTACGTGATGACCGACAAGATCGTCGCGTTGGTAAGCAGCGAGTCTGCTCCAATGCGACGGTTGGTGCAAACCATGCGTAAGTCCGGCAACCTCATCGACGCAACGCAAGGAAGGCGCACCAAGTCGGTTATCTTTACCACCGATTCCGCGATCATCTTGTCTGCGATCTCCCAGGAGACTCTAGCCAAACGGCTCAATACGGGGGAGATCAATGTTGATGAGGAATAGTCATCGGTCAAACGCATTCACACGGTTCTTTAATCGCTTCGGCCGCGATATCGGTATCGATCTAGGCACGGCCAACACGCTCGTTCACGTTGGCGGACGCGGGGTCTTGTTGAGAGAGCCTAGCGTGGTGGCGATCAACAAAGACGACGGAAAGGTCGTCGCCGTGGGAGAAGAAGCCAAGAGAATGCTTGGCCGCACGCCAGCCAATATCGTGGCGACGCGCCCGCTCAAAGACGGTGTCATTGCCGACTATGACCAGACCGAGAAAATGCTCCAACATTTTATTGGCAAGGTCAGCACGCGGTTTTTGCTAAGAAAGACGGTCGTCGTAGGAATTCCGAGCGGCGTTACTGAAGTCGAGAGGCGAGCCGTTATTGAGGCCTCCAAGAATGCGGGGGCAAGTCAGGCATACGTGATCGAGGAGCCGATGGCAGCCGCATTCGGCGCGGGTATGCCCGTGGACGAGCCGAGTGGTTCCATGATCGTCGATATCGGCGGAGGAACGACCGAGGTCGCCGTGATTTCGCTTGGAGGAATTGTCCATTCGCGATCAATCCGGGTCGCTGGCGATGAACTGGACGAGGCAATCGCCGGCTACGTACGCCGAGCTTACAATCTCTATATTGGCGATAGGACGGCTGAGCAGACCAAGATTGAAATCGGGAGTGCGGTTCCTCTGGAGCAGGAACTCGAAATGCAGGTTAAGGGGCGCGACCTGGTGACTGGCCTGCCGAGAAGCGCTACGATTTCAAGCGAGGAGGTTCGGATGGCCATTTCCGAGCCGCTTAACGCGATCGTTGAAGCCGTCAAACTTACTCTAGAGGCGACTCCTCCCGAACTGGCTGCCGACGCCATGGATCGAGGAATTGTGCTTGCGGGTGGGGGAGCATTACTCAGAGGACTCCACGAACTGATCCACCGAGAGACTTCCATGCCTGTCCACATTGCCCCGGATCCTCTCAGTTGCGTGGTAATCGGCACGGGAATCGTTGTTGAAGGGATGCATGAGAATCCTCTGATTCGAAAGATGTTAGAGAAGTCCTCCAGAACGTGAAGAAGTCGAACGGTCGAGATTTTTTGGTCCTCTTGGCGTTATGCGTCATCGGAGTCATGCTCGGCCGTTCTCAGTCAACAGCTCGTGCCGCCGGGCGCTCGGGAACATTCGATGGCATCGTAAAATCGGCGGTTCGGCCACCTGAAATCTTATTTACCAACATTGCCAACGGTTGCTCCGACTTCTTTACCGGCATATTTTCCGCCAGGTCTCTTACCCAAGAGAATCGCCAACTCAAGCAACTCGAAAGGCTGGTCAACCAATACACTGAAACGGTTGATCGTCTCAATCGAGAAATCGATTCCCTTCGGGCAATCGTCGACCTACCGGCAATCGGAGGACGAACCAAGATTGCTGCCACCGTCATCGGATACGCACCTACTGAAAATCGAGTGACGATTTCGGCCGGATCAAGACAGGGAATTACGGCCGGGCTCGCCGTCGTTAACGGAGATGGCCTCATTGGAGTCATTCAAACCGTTGACGCCACGGAGTCCCAAGTCAGTCTCATTTCGGACCCTAACCGGAAGATCGGGGCAATGGTGGAAAGTCGAAAGCCATCGCCATTGGGAATTATTCGTGGGGAGACGACTTCGACAGTTATTCTATCTCTCGATGCGAACGCACCCGTCCAAAATGGCGACCTCGTTTCGACGTCTGGATTCAGCAAACGCGTGCCACGAGGGGTTCCGATTGGTCGAGTGAATCAGGTCTACGACGATCCCAATACGGGCACCCGACGGGTTGAGGTTTTTCCCAATGTGGCATTGGGGAGTGTGAGAGAGGTCGTGGTTCTCAAGTGATCGACATACGTTTCTATACGATTTGCGGTCTACTGATTTGGCTCGGCGCCGCGCTCCAGCAAGCGGTTGCTCACCGGCTGGGAATTCTTGGATTTAGTCCAGACTTTCTGCTCACTTTTGTGGCTTGCCTATGCCTTTACGCAAGTCGAGTTGGCGGCGCAGTCATCGGCTTCTTTGCGGGGCTCGCAGCGGGAGCTACGATTGGCGCGAATCTAACGCAATACGTGTTTAGCCGCAGCCTCACCGGATTCTTGGACGCTTGGTCGAGGAACTTTGGCTTCGATGCCAACTTCGTTGTGGCCGCTGTAAACGCGGCGCTTGTGACCATCATCGCACAAATGATCCTGATGTTTTTTGCCCCACCGTCAGGAATCACCGCGTTCGTGGGGGCTACAATAGGTTCAGCGATGTACAATGGCGTCCTCGCGGTGCCTGTGTACGCGTTACTGAGAAGGATTCTCGGTCCCCAGGGCGCCTAGTATGGGTTCTCGCGGACGGACCGTCGGCAGCCCTCATGAGTCAACACGTCAATGTTTTAGAAATGGCCCGCGAACAACTCGCGGTCGCCGCCAAATATCTCGATCTAGATGAGGGGCTCCACGCCGTCCTCGCCCAACCCATTCGACAACTCGTCGTCCACTTTCCGGTTGTCTTAGACAATGGCGAAGTCCAAGTATTTGAGGGCTATCGCGTTCATCACAACTCGAGCCGAGGTCCCACAAAGGGTGGCATTCGATATCATCCCGATGTGGACGTCGAAGAGACGACCGCCTTGGCCATGTGGATGACGTGGAAGTGTGCCGTAGTCAATATTCCTTACGGCGGAGCCAAGGGCGCGGTCAAGGTTGACACCAAGCAACTTTCCAAGCGCGAACTCGAGAAACTCACTCGACGCTTCATTTCCGATATCGGAATTTTGGTTGGCGAAAGAAGTGATATTCCGGCACCTGATATCGGAACCAACGCACAGGTGATGGCTTGGATAATGGACACCGTGTCAATGCACACGGGGCACACTGTTCCAGGATGTGTGACGGGGAAGCCAATTGAGTTAGGTGGGTCAGAGGGACGAGTTGAAGCTACCGGCCGAGGCGTCGTCGTTGCCGCCGAGGAAGCGGCTCGATCTCTGAACATCAATCTGAATGGCGCGAAAATCGTCGTCCAAGGGTTTGGAAACGTAGGATCGGTTGCGGCAAAGTTAGCGGAAGAAAATGGCGCGACTATTGTCGGAGTTAGCGACGCTTTGGGTGGAATCTACAATCCAAATGGGTTGCCAATCGCGGAGCTGGTGCATCGATACTCGAATCGCGAAGGTGGCATTCGAGAATACAAAGATGCCGAGCAGGTTTCTAACTCGGATCTTCTTGAGTTGCCTTGCGATGTCCTGATACCGGCCGCCATCTCCGCTCAAATTACAGGCGAAAACGCCGACAAGATCAAGGCGAAGTTGGTTGTGGAGGGCGCAAATGGTCCGTGTACGCCGGAAGCCGATCACATTCTCTCAGACAAGGGCGTTTTGGTTGTTCCCGACGTGCTTGCAAACGCAGGTGGCGTGATTGTCTCGTATTTCGAGTGGGTTCAGGATCTTCAGAACTTCTTTTGGGAGGAAAATGAGGTTAACAACAAGCTCACTCGTATCATGAAACATAGCTATGCCGCTGTTGAAGGATCGATGAAATCGCATAAGACGGATATGCGAACGGCCGCATATATCATTGGTGTGAAGCGCGTTGCCGAGGCGACGATCAAGCGCGGTATCTATCCTTAGACATGTGCCTCGATGACTCAATTCCCTCTCCGACAAAAGACAGGAGAGGGAATTGTTCTATGTCGAGAGCCTCTGGCTGCCGCGAACGGACCGTCAGCAGGTACCCTCTCTTAATAAGTTAAGAGGATAGTGCCCTTGATCCATATCGAAGAGATATTTAAAAGCTTGCCCCACAGATATCCGATGCTTCTCGTTGATCGGATTTTGGAGATGGAGCCGGGCAAGCACTGCATTGGAATAAAGAACGTATCCATCAATGAACCCTTCTTCCAAGGGCATTACCCTGGGAAGCCCATCATGCCTGGAGTTTTGATTGTCGAAGCTCTTGCACAAGCTGGTTGCATTATGTTGCTGAGTGAGCCTCAATATAAGGGAATGATTCCGGTTATTGGCGCTATCGACAACGTGAAGTTCAAGCGAATGGTGGTCCCCGGCGACCAACTCCAATCGGATGTAACGCTGGAGTGGATTCGAGGAACCATTGGACGTCTCAAGGCCATTGGCACGGTCGATGGCGAGCTTGCTTGTCAAATGGAAATGACCTTTAAATTACTGGACAGGGATAGCTAATTGCCCCAGATTCATCCTCTGTCTGTCGTTGATCCGATGGCCGAATTGGCCGATGACGTTATCGTCGGCCCCTTCTGCGATGTGCAGGCGGGTGTGATCCTTGGCGCAGGCACCAAACTTGACTCTCACGTTACGATCAAGGGCGGGACCACCATTGGCGAGCGAAACTACTTCGGACAAGGATCGATCATTGGGGGTGATCCTCAAGATCGGAAATATAAAGGCGAACCGACGTATCTCACGATTGGAGACGACAATTTCTTTCGGGAATACGTAACCATTCATCGTGCTACCGGTGAAGGACAGTCGACCAGGGTTGGCAATCATTGCTATTTTATGGCGTTCGTGCATCTAGGGCATAACGTTGTCGTTGAAGATGGCGTGACCATGGCGAACAGCGTCGGAGTTTCGGGGCATTGCACCATCGAAGAGTTGGCGACCCTCGGAGGTATGGTCGGGCTTCATCAGTGGGTCCGCGTAGGCAAAGTCTCGATGGTTGGGGGCATGAGCGGAATTACTCGTGACGTACCCCCCTTTATGATTGTGGAAGGTCGCGATTGTGAAGTTCGCGATATCAACGCGGTTGGTTTGCGGCGATACGGAATCTCCTCGGAGGGGCGAATGGCGCTTCATAAAGCGTGCAAGCTTCTGTACAAATCTCAACTCGGGCTTACAAATGCCATTGAAACCGTAAAGAGAGAGGTTGCGGTGACTCCAGAAGTGCAAACGCTTATCGATTTTGAATTACGCCGGTTTAAGGGCAAGAACGGGCGTGGCGACCAGCCTTAGTCAACTGCGTTATGCGCGTCTTCATTTCCGCAGGTGAAGCTTCTGGAGACGCCTACGGCGCTTCCCTGGTCCAGAATCTCACGCGTATGAGCGAAGCTCGGGTTGACGTTCGGAAAAGAGTCTTCGAGATCATGCACAGAGAGTTGGGGCCACTGGAACCCTTTACTCCTGAGGGCTCATTCCGGAGATGTTGGGACGTCGATTCGATGGAAGACCTTGAATTCCTCCTTGTCTTGGAATCCGAGTTTGGCGTCAGCATTCCTGAAGATGAAATCAGTCGGTGGATGACCAACGAAGATGTCGTGCGTTCCGTGCGATCAAGAGTGTCAGAAACGTTTTCGCCCCACTTTGAGGGAATCGGCGGCGCGCGAATGCGCGCGGCAGGCGTCCAACTCTACGCAGACTCCTCGAAGTGGGGGGCCATATCAATCGCCCAAGCCGTCCGGGTGTTTGTTCGCGTTTGGTCGAGTTTGATACGTACAAAAAAGCATCTTCGGAAAGGGCCCAGTGGACTGTTTATTCCGATCGATTTTGGTTTTGCCAATATTCGCCTTGCCAGGTTTGCCAAGAAGAATGGTTGGAAAGTTCTTTATTTCGTGCCTCCGGGATCTTGGAGGCGGGACCGGCAAGGTAAGGACATTCCTATTATCTCGGACGCTGTCGTTACCCCGTTCCCCTGGTCCGCTGATACGCTGACGAAAATGGGCGCGGATGCTTATTGGTTCGGCCACCCTATCAAGCAGTTGATTGCCGAAAACCAATCTGGGGAGCAGGAGCGCAAGACGATTGCTGTTCTGCCAGGGAGTCGGCAGCATGAATTGGAGATGAACTTGCCGCTCATTGCGGCTTCCGTTCAAGGAATAACCACAGATCCCCTGGAATTTGGTCTTGCCCCTAGTTTGGACGTGCAAGAGTTTAGGAAAGAGTGGAATCGGTTAGCGCCTGGGCGTTCTGACATCTTTACCGTAGGGGACACGTATGGCGTCCTGAAGCGAGCCAAGGTGGGAATAATCTGTTCTGGCACGGCGACGCTGGAGGCGGCGCTGTGCCGTTGCCCTATGATCGTGGTCTATCAGATTTCCAAGGCGATGCAGCGAGAAGTAAAGCTCTTGAGAATGAAGCGCCCGCAGTTCATCGCCCTTCCCAACATCATTCTCAACCGCATGAGCGTTCCCGAATTGGCCGAAGCGGAGGGCGTTACCAAAGAACAGGTGCAGAAAGCTCTTGCGGAGTTGCTAAACAATGATGCTGTACGTCGGCAACAGCTCGCCGACTTCGACGAGCTAGATACTCTTCTGGGGCCAGCTAACGCTATTTCGAAGACGGCGGCCTTGGCGATTAACTTATTCAAATAATCGTCATAATCCAGACATGTCTGCTTCTGCATCCGCACCTCCTCAGGTCCGATGGGATCTGTCCGCTCTTTTCTCCGGCAACGACGATCCGAAGATTCAGGAGAGTTGGGAGAGGGCGCACGCGGCGGCCGATACTTTTGCTGCCAAGTATCGCGGGCAGATTGATGTTCCCGATCTTAGCCCAGCGACTTTAGCAACCGCCTTAAAAGAACTTGAAGATCTCGTTGCACAGGCGAGTAAACCTATTAACTTTGCTCACCTCCAATTCGCTTGCGATACAGGCAATGCCGCCCTGGGAGCTTTCCTTCAGAAGCAAATGGAGAAGAGTACGGAGCTGAGCGTCAAACTGATGTTCTTTGACCTTGAACTTCAAGCAGCGCCGGACGAAGTCATCCAAAGGGCGATCAATGATCCCGTGATGGCAAACTACGTTCACTATGTGACCGTCGCTCGTACGTTTTCCAAGCACCGCTTGACCGAAGCAGAGGAAGTTATTCTCGAAGAAACGGCCAATACGGGTAGTCGCGCGTGGGAAAGACTGTTCGAAGAAGTTACCTCCAACTACACGTACAAGTTAGTCCGGCCTGGCCAAGACAAATCAGAAGAAGTATCTCAAGAAGAAGTTCTAAACCTGCTGAGAGACTCCAATCGGGAACTTCGGCAGGCAGCGTCGGATGCCTTTACGGCTGGCCTGAAGGATATGGAGAGGGTTTTGGTGTTCACCTACAACAACCTCATCCAAGATAAAGCCGTAGATGACCGCCTGCGGGAGTATGAATATCCCGAACATAGCCGACACTTAGCCAATGAGCTCGACAAAGAGACGGTCGACTTGGTCATCTCGAAGTGCCAAGCGAAATATAGTCTTGTCGAAAGGTTTTATGACGTTAAGCGCCAGATACTGGGCTTATCTGAGCTGACCCATGTTGATCGCTATGCGCCTCTGTTCGATACGGAGGCGAAGGTCGAGTGGGACCAGGCTCGAAAAATAGTGTTGGAAGCATTTGGATCGTTCAGCGGTGAGTTGGAGTCGCGAGCGCGCGAGTTCTTCGACTCTCACTGGATCGATGCCGAGCCACGGAAAGGAAAGCGTGGAGGAGCGTTTTGCGCCTATAACACTCCAGACACCCACCCGGTCGTTTTTCAGTCCTACATGAATATGCCGGATGACGTCATGACGCTTGCCCACGAGTTGGGGCATGGAGTTCATGCTTCATTGAGTCGGGCGCAAACGTATTTTAATTACCACGGAACATTGCCTCTGGCGGAACTCGCTTCTACCTTCGGCGAAATGCTGGTCTTCGAAAAGCTAGTAGCATCGGCAACTCTCAAGGATAAGCTGGCTCTTTATGCCGAGAAAATCGAGGGTGTCTTCGCGACAGTATTTCGTCAAGCCGCAATGTTCAGTTTTGAACGCCGATGCCATGAGGCCCGCCGCAACGAAGGAGAATTGACGGCAGACCAGTTTGGTCAAATTTGGCAAGAAGAACTTCAAGCGATGTTCGGTGAGAGTGTGAAACTTGGCGATCAGCATAAATGCTGGTGGAGCTATGTATCACATTTCATTTCGGTGCCGTTCTATGTCTATGCTTATTCGTTTGGAGAGCTACTCGTTCTTTCTCTTTATCAGAAGGCAAAAACTGAAGGACCAAGCTTTGAATCGAAGTATGTCGAACTACTAAGGTTGGGCGGATCGAAAAGCCCTCAGCAACTGATGGACATCGTCGGCGTCGATTTGAAGTCTCCGGAATTCTGGGACGGTGGTTTTGATGCGATGGAGAAGTTGGTGGCGGAATTCGAGCGGCTTTGGGCCGAGTTCTCGGCTTAGCCTAAGATTTGCTCGATTAGCAAGACTTTATCCGCCTCGGGAAGCAAGGCTGCCTTGGCCGCGTTGATCGCCAGGCTACGGCAGTCCCCAAATTCCAATGAAAGATTCTCGCAGAGTTGAGTGTATTCGTCGGTCAAGGTTGTATTGAACATAGGTGGATCGTCTGAGTTAAGGGTGACGTACAGCCCTTCATCGAGAAGCTGCTTTAGAGAGTGAGAAGTCCAATCGGGATATACGCCCAAGCAGATATTGCTGGTGGGGCAGACTTCCAGGGGGATTTGTCGCTCTCGAAGAACGGCGATCAGCTCAGGGTCTTCGATACTGCGAACGCCGTGACCAATACGGACGGCGTTTGCGAGATTGATGCAATCCCAAATGACCTCGGGGCCGCATGTCTCACCGGCGTGAGGCACTACCGGTATTTCGTATTGGCGCGCAAGCGCGAACGCTGGGGCGTATTGACTGGTTCCCAGCCGTTCTTCACCAGCGAGACCAAGGGCGCAAACGCCGTTGCCAAAGCTTTCAACGGTCCATTCAGCTACCTGCATTGCGTCTTCGAGGGAATGCCCCCTGACAATATCGAGAATGAGATTCATCGACGTTCCAAGATTTCGACGTCCATAGTCCATCGCAGACCGCAGAGCCGCCATCTGCTCATCGAACGGGATGCCCACATGCTTGGCTATCGTAATGGCCGTGTAAGTAACTTCGCTATGGAGGATATTTTGGTCGGCTTGACCTTCCAGGAATTCTCGCCCAATCAGTTCGAGATCTTCAGGCGTTCGAATGCACTTAGAGATCGCGACGTAGACCTCAACGAAGTGGGGAAAGTTGCGGAATCGGTACCAGTCCCTCAGGCCAGAGATGTCTTTCGCTGGCAGCGAGACGCCATTTCGCTCTGCTAACTTCAAAACCGTTTCCGGACGTATGGAGCCTTCGAGGTGGACGTGGAGTTCCACTTTCGGCATCTGGGCAAGCTGGTGCCGGCGGTCCTGAGATTCGTCGAGTGTCACGATTTTCTGACTTTATCCTATCTAGATCGCCTCTTGGCGAGTTCATGGAATCAAAATGAACCTATCGGACCTTCGATAGTTGGGATCGATTAGGAGAAAGCAGATGACGAGAAATGCAAGTGCAGTTTGGCAAGGCGGACTCAAGGATGGGAAGGGTTCGATTTCCACCCAGAGTGGCGCCTTTAAGGATCAGAAGTATGACTTCCGCATGCGGTTTGAGGATGAACCGGGCACCAATCCCGAGGAACTCATTGCAGCGGCTCACGCTTCCTGTTTTTCGATGGCCTTGAGCGCACAATTGGGTGAGCGCGGGATTACGCCAGAGTCCATCGAAACAAAAGCGACGATTACGATGGAGAATCTTGTTCTCACGAAGTCTCATTTGGAGACGACCGTGGTCGCGACCGGAGCCGATCAGGCGAAGGTAGAAGAAGCTGTGGCCGCCGCTAAAGCTGGCTGCCCAATCTCAAAGGTGCTCAACCTTGAGATTACGCTTGAGGGCACTTACAAACTGTAAGTCAGAAAGCCCGCGCCAATGAAGGCGCGGGCTTTTTACGTAAGTTTAGTTATTTACCGGCGTCAGGCGTGGTTGCCGGAGCGGTCTCTCCACCAGCGGCCGGTGTACCACTGGTCGTTCCCGGAGTCTCCGAGGTGGTGGCAGGGGTATCGGCAGGCTTAGTTGTGCCTTCCGTCGAAGTCGAAGGGGTGGTCGCAGGAGCGGTATCGCCCTCTTGCTGGCCACTGCAGCCGATCATCATAACGCTGAGAATAGTGCCGAGAGCAAGCATGCTCAGTAGCTTTTTCATTTCATGAACCTCCTAGGTTAAACCCGGCTCTTGTTCCGGGCTCAACGTAGGCAACTATATCTGCGTGGGGTTGGTGGCGGCTATGGGTCGATGGTCCTACCAAGGATTGACCAGACTCGTGATGTCGCTGGAAGTCGTCACCTCACGGAGCCGCCATTGCTTTGAAGGGAATATGAGCCACTTCATAGAGTCTTCGCGGGCAAAAGTCAGGGTGACGTCCTCAATGGTTCGATCAATCGAGTTGCCGCCTGGAAGGCTGAACTTAACCTTCACGGGCGAAGTGATCTTGGCTTCGTCACCAATGACGACCGGTTCAGTATTTACAACTTCAATATCAGGCTTGGATGATTTGATGAATTGGCTGATCTGGGACGAACTGCCGACCGATTGCCCGTCCACGGTCAGATTCTTGGAGAGCTTGTCCAAGACTCCTCCAGGGCGCCCTTCTTTACTGGCGACGATAGATTCCTTAAGAGCTTCGCGCACGAGTTGCTTGTCGTCTGGTCCACCCAGACTCATGATGGTTCGAATACCCACCAGCACAACCAGGATGACGGCAACGATCAGAATCGGGCGCTTCATATTGTTAACGACGTTGCATAGCTAGCGGGAGTTTGCAACCATTTCCACGTCCCGGGCCATCTGCTCTTTCAGAGCCTCGAGCGAATCAAATTTGAGCTCATTTCGAATCCACCGGCGAACCTCAAGCCGAACGGAGTACCCGTAAATCTCAGTTGGCGGGAAGTTTAGGAGATAGGCTTCAATCGTACGGTTGGAGCCGTTGACCGTCGGGCGCATGCCGATACTGATTGCGGCATCGAAAGAACCCAAAGACGTGTGAGCCTTTCCG
Organism: Armatimonadetes bacterium 55-13; assembly: GCA_001898035.1. Lineage (GTDB taxonomy): Bacteria > Armatimonadota > Fimbriimonadia > Fimbriimonadales > Fimbriimonadaceae > 55-13. The sequence goes on along the minus strand of MKRX01000006.1, from coordinate 547,127 downwards.
GAATAGATGCCATCTGCGGGAACGACGCCGTCGTAGGCTCTCGCGAGATTAATCGTGGGAAAGCCGAGTTCGCGACCGAGGCGCTGGCCGCCAACCACAACACCTTCAATTTCAAATGGTCGACCAAGCCAGTGAGCCACCTGTTCCATATCACCTCTTTCGATGGCCGATCGGATAATCGTGCTGCTGACTCGTTGCCCGTCAATTTCGAACGGCGGCACCACGGAAGTGGCAATTCTGTCTTTGAGCCATGCGGTTGTCCCCTCACGTCCCCTACCAAAAGCAAAGTCATGACCGACTACAAGCTCGGTTGCGTGCGCTTTCTCGATTAGGACCTGAGCGAGAAAGTCGGTTGCCGTGGTTTGACTCAGCTCGTGGGTGAACGGAAGAATGACGGCGGCGGAGATACCCAGAGACTCGATTTGTCGAAGATTGAGTGACAGTGGCGCAATGGAAGGGGGGCAGCGGTCTGGAGCCAATACGGATGCCGGGTGACGATCGAAGGTTACAAGAACGCAGGGTAGTCCACGCTCGCGAGCGTGTTGGACGGCCGCCGAGATGACCGTTTGATGACCACGGTGAACGCCATCGAAAGTTCCCAGGCAGGCAACGGCGCTGGGCCACTCCGCTTTGAGCAGTTCAATACCGAAGTGGACCTGCATCATTGGGAGTCTACACTTCTGGGTGCGGGATCGTCGGGATGCCGCCGCCGACCGACAGCAAAGGACAGAAACTGGGCAATAAGTAAGATTGCCAAGTCATAAACTCGAAAGCAGTTCTCGAACTTTTTGATGGGTTCCACTGTGGATTCAAGAGGATTTCCGGTTCGACCGGCTAAGAAGAAGACCACGAGGAGCCAAGCGGTAAAAACGATTGGTAGAGTGAGGGTCATCGGGAACTGAATGCGACCATTACCCATCATTTCTGGAGCAACCAATCCAGACATCACGAACACAAAATTGGCAATCAAGATGATTCCAGTGCCAATGGCCACATTTGCCAGGCTGACACCTCCGGAACGCAACAAAAGAGCCAGCAGCACCAAGAAGCTGCTGACCACTAAGTAGTTTGAGGCGGCAGAGACAATCCGAAAGCGTTCTTGTAGACCCATAGGGCCTCCTACGTGCCGGGAATGTCCTCCGGCCGTACGTTCGACGCACTCTTGTTTTCTTCCTGAATCTGCTCGTAAATCTCCTTTCGGTGGACCGTAACATCTTTGGGCGCCTTGATGCCCAGACGTACTTGTTCCCCCCGAACTTCGAGCACGACTACCTCTATTTGATCACCGATTACGATGCTCTGATGTAATTTTCTAGTGAGCACCAGCATGCTCGATATGCCCTCCGTGGCCTGGTGACGAACGCTGTGTTAAGAGTCTGTGGGCTTCACGCGACGGCGCGCTCAGCTACTTTCTCGGTCACGGCAAACACCCGGTGTCTTACAGTATACGCATCGTCCTGAAGAACGACTTGTTTTGCTTTCATTGTGGCACCGTTGACAATGATTGGCCCCAAAAGATTGGTGGTCATATCGTTGGGTTTGCCGGGGGGAATCGTTACTGTCGTTAGCAACAGTTTTGGACACTCCTCCGTGAGTTCCAATTCGCTTACGCTCCGATCATCAATCAGGGGCGAATAGCCCGAGACCAACATCTCAGGAAAGGCCACGAGAAACGCGAGAGTCGGTTCGTCCAGGCTCTGGAGCCAGCGGAACGCGGTGTCCGGCTTCGTGTTCAGCAGGATGTACCGATGATGCTTGGGAAAGCCGATCATGCCATCTTCGAATGTGATGATGTCGTCGGCGGAGTAGTCGATGTCACCGAAACGGGTGCCTAGAATGGTCATTGCTATTTCTAACCTTGAATAAAGTCCATCAAACTCAAGCCGAAGCCCTTGCTGGCTATGCTTAGCGCGCCTTGGTAGGCGGTCTGCGCCAACTGGTACTTCATAATTGCTTGAGAGATATCGACTTCCTCGATGTCAGATATCCCTTCGGTTAAGTCGTCCACCCTCCTGGTGTACTGAGTTTGGTAATCCTCGATTTTCTGTAATCGAGCGCCGACATCGCTTCGGAGAGCACTCACGCTTTTCATGGCGTCTTGCATCTCGTTGATGCTCACGCCGCTGATCGCGCCGGCATTGCCTCCTAGCAAATTGTTTTTCAGAGTCTCCAACTTCGTGTAGAGGTCGCTCAACACGGGTTCGGACTGGGTGTTTGCCTTCATCATCTCGGACGGACCAACCTCTACGTTGATGGGATTTGAGTCCCCGTTGTAGGTCAGGCTAGAACCGGAGAGTGTGTAGGCGGCGGTACCGTTCTGCTGACCGCCAAAGATGTATTGACCGCTCGGTCCGCGAGTGTTAGCCAACTGGACAATGCGCTCTTGGATCGTTCCGATTTCCGCGGCCATCGCGTCTCGGGCGGATTGGTCCGCAGTATCGTTGGCGCCAGAAACCGCAAGGGTATATGCCTTTTTAACGCTATCGTAGATGTTCGCAAGGGCGTCCTCGGTGTAGCCCAAATAGCCCTTGCCAGTTAGGAGATTCTTTTGGTATTGCTCGGTCGCAGACTTATAGCTGCGCATGGTCAGTGACTGAGACGTTCCGAGAGGATCGTCGCTTGGAGCAGTGATGCGCTTGCCCGTTGAGACCTGACGACCAGCGGCCGCCAACCGCTCTTGAGCGAGGCGCATATCATTGGTGTAGGTATCGAATTGGTAAGCCGTGCTGATTCTCATGGTTCAAACCTGGTTAAAGTGCCTGTTATCTCCTAATGAGGTTAATTAAATCTTCGGTAACTTGGTCGAAGATTGACAGAGCTTTTGCCGCTGCTTGGTAGCTTCTTTGGAACCTAAGCATGTTGGCCATCTCATCATCGAGAGACACGCCGCTTACGGCTTGAATCTGGTTGTCGATTTGAGCATTCATCGCCTGCTGGGTGCTTAACTGGGCGTCCCAATATTGGGACTGCCTTCCCACGTCGGAAACGAGATTGTTGAAGTAACCGTTGAGGGTGACGTTGCCAAGGGATGCCTGAGATTGATTGCGTACGGCCGCCACGGAAAGGGCAAGGCCCCCATCTCCGGCAGTACCGGAAACGCTCGTGACGATGGCCTGAGGATCGGCGGCGATCGCCGGATCGAGGTCAAAGTCGATGGCGCCGGTTTGGGTCGCCGGGGGTGTGACGTCGTTAAAGAAGTTCACTCCCGTAGCGCCCAGCGGGTTCGTTCCGGTGGTGTGAATGGAGTTGATCGACGTCCGTAAAGTATTGGCGAGGTTATCCAGATTGGTCTGGTAGGTCTTGATTTGCTCTGCCGAGTCGAAGAGGGCCTTTAGCTTTCCACCACGAACGTCAAAGGTGCCCGTGGAGTCGGAAATCGTACTCGCGACGGTATCGTAGGTCATCGGTGTTGGAACCGCTCCCGCGCTATCGACCAGCGTGAGCTGGTTCATGTAGACGTTGATGGAACCGTCCGGTTGTGCGTACGTGTGAACGTCTACCAACTCGCCAAGTTGTTGAATAGCCTGGTCTCTCAAGTCCATCAAGTCGTTTGGCTGAGCGCCCTCAGCCATCTTTTGCCGGATCTGGCCGTTAAGATCGGCGACCTGTTGAGAAAGATTCTTGACCTGAGTTAGGGTCTCGTTTATCTGCTTGTTCGTATTCGTTAGCTGATCGTTAAGCGAGAGATAGGTACTTCGGATGCGAGATGCAAGAGTCGAACCCGCTTGCTGCACTTGCATTCGCGCTGTCGGCTCGTTCGAATTGGATCCAAGGGAGGACCAAGAATTGAAGAACTTGTCCATCGCATCAGAAATCCCACTGCCACCTGGTTCAAGGAACAGGCTCTGAACGTTCTTCAGGCCATCCGCCATCTGAGCATAGCGACCCGTATCACCACTCGCGGCCAGCCGTCGCTGAGTCAGGAACGTGTCTTGAATGCGGTTGAGAGATGAGATCGTAACGCCATTACCAAGCGCGTAGGTGCCGCCCTGATGAAAGAGGGTCGGTTCGGTTGCGCTAAAGTCGATCGTCTGGCGTGTATAGCCAGTAGTGTTGACGTTCGCGATATTGTGTCCCGTCACATCGAGCGCCCGCTGGAAGGCGCGCAATGCGTTTGAGGACATGTTTAGACCGTTAAATGCGCCTGGCATGTACTCCCCCTAAGCGGCTTGATCGACCAAAACGGCCGATGGCACTCCCGCGTTCCTGAAGGGCCCCTTGGCATCGACGGCTGCTTTTGCGATGAGCGTCAGCGAGCCATTGATGTAGGTCATTTCGTTCTCGATCAATGTACGGTTCTTCTTCAAGACCGCTTGAACGTTTCGAGCGGCGACGGTCACGCGGTTCCCCAGTCCCTGGAGTTGCTGTGCTTCGGCCTTATCCAGGACGCGCAGCAAACCTCGAAGACTCGCTTCAGTGTCGAGCTCTTCGGCCAGTTTTTGGGCGCACGCCACAGCTTTGGTGTCCAGTTCGCGAATTTTCGCCATCATCGAATCGAGTTCGGGCTGAATGCGTTCGACGCGTGCGACATCTCGCAAGGTCAAAGCTGCCGTCTGCTCGTAGAGAGATCGCAGGAGTCGCTCAGATGTGCTGAGCCAATCCCACCAGAGTGTTTGCAGTTCACGTGTTTTCATAGTTACCTATTGGATGGAAGAGGTTGTCCTTCTTCGGTATTCGTGTCGGAATCCGAAGTTGGAGCTTCGGGTTGAGTCGTTGATTGCGCCTCTGGGGCGGTTGCGGATGAAATCTTTTGTTGAGTTCGAGCGAGCTTCGTCGCTTCTTCAAACGTTTGGCGGGCTTGGTCAACAATCCGGGGGGCAAATTGCTTGTACAGGATCTGACCCATTCCGAGAGAGTTCGATTTGGCCGCCGAATCGGCTAGAGCTTGGGTGAACATATCTTCGTAAATGTCCTTTCCGAGCCCCTGCCCAAACTGACTGTCTTTCACCGTCGATCGGAGTTCGGTAAACAGTTTCTTGAGGAAGATGCTCTCGAATCCCTGAGTCGCCTTTTTTAACTCCTTTAAGTCGTGATTGGCGACCTTCGCAACGGCCATCGCCTTTCCCATACCGGTTAAGTCCATGCTCATTGGGAGATGATCCTTGCCTTAAGGGCGCCTTGGGTTCGAAGAGCTCGAAGGATAGAGATGATGTCTTTGGGCTTCAACTGAAGGGCCTGGAACATCTTCGCGAGGTCTTGGACCGTCGTATTCGGGGCGAGAGTCGCGATTTGGGCCGTTTTCTCGTCGACGGTGATGTTGGAAGTCGGAATAATCACCGTCTCTCCCTTGGAAAGAGGCGCCGGTTGACTGACGTCGAAGACGGTATCGATTCGAACGTTTAAACTTCCTTGGGCAATGGCCGCCGGTCCTACCTTTACATTCGCGCCAAAGACGATAGTGCCGGTCTTTTCATCGATTACGATGGTGGCCTGGGCATCACTCTTGACCTTTACCGGCTCGATCTGGCTCATCGCGAGGATAGGGGAAACGCCTTCCGGAAGCGTCATCGAGATCGTTCCTGCGTTATCCGCATGGGGAAGGAACTGGGGGAACATATCCCGTAACTTCTCGGTTACGCGCTGGGCGGTTGTGATGTCCGGATCGTCCAGATCTAGATACATCCGATTGTCGAAAACGAACTTCGCCGGAAGCGATTTTTCGACAATCGCTCCGCTGGGAATCGTTCCCGCAGTTACGTGCCCTTTACTCGCTGAACTACCGCCGCCGCTTACGTCATATCCGCCAACTGTGATCTGGCCCTGGGCTGCCGCGTACACGGTCTGGTTATCGCCCACCAAGTACATGAAAGACTGAACGAGCGTGCCTCCGACCAAACTCTTGGCGTCGCCAATGGTCTCCACACTGATATCGATGTATTGGCCGCTGGTGGCGAAGGGGGGTAACTCGGCCGTGATCATTACGGCGGCGCAATTCTTGTTGTCCACTTCGGCGGGATCGATTTTTATCCCCATCTCTTTGAAGTAGTTGGCGAACAGTTCCCGGGTTACCGCAGACTTCTTCGAGTCTCCGGTTCCGGCCAGACCTGTGACCAAACCCACGCCCTTAAGCTGCTGGGCTCGGATACCGCGGAATCGCGCGATGTCTTTGAGTCGAACTTCGACGCCTTCTTGCTCGCCCCGAAGAATCTTCTCTTGCTTGTCGGCGGCGTTCTTGACCTGCTCTGGGGTCATGTTGACCGGACCGGCGTTTCCTTTGGCGCCTGGACCACCGCCTTGGGTGGCCGGAGAGCCTCCGCCTTGAGCGAAGGGGCTGACCGTGAGGAAAACCAGGGCCAACGCAGCGAAAAGGGCTTTGGGTGAGTGGGACGGGGTGCTGATTATCGGTTTCATCTCAAATCTCATGGGTTAGAACAGCCAGTCCAGAAGGCGGGTCAGGATGCCTCGGCGTTGACGATCGGCGGCGAGTCCCTTGCCCAGATTGGTGATTTTCACCTCGGCTACGTTCTCGCTCAAAACGGTGTTGTCGGCTTTCACATCGTCGACCCGAACGATGCCAGAGAAGGTGATCTGTTGCTCCTCTTTATTAACCTTGATGTTGCGGACGCCTTCTACAACCATGTTGCCGTTCGGAAGAACTTCCTTCACTACGACCGTGACCTTGGCGCTGAATTTGCCCTGCTGGCTGGTTGAGCCAGAGCCAGCGTTGCTTGAGTTAGCGCCGGTAGAGAGGCCGCCCAGTAATTGGTCGATGAGCGGAATCTTCAGGCCAGTCAAGAAGGGAATCACGGCGCTAGCGACGCTATTGTCGTCTTTCTTCGTCGCCGTCGTATTGACCGTGTAGTTTGCGGACGTCGACTCGCTCACGACAATCATCAAGATGTCTCCCACTCCCTTTGCGGTGCGGCTCAAATATGGATTCTTGATCCCCTTATTGAAGAGAGAGCCCGCGTCTTGATCGGTGGGGCCACTCTGCGAGTGAAGCAAGGCGGCAATGCTCAGAAGCAAAAGGCTGGCGACGGCTCGGAGCCAGTGAATCGAATTCGAAGGGCGCTGATCGCCTGAACGAGTTATGTCGTGAGTCAAAAGGATCTTCACAGCTTCACCTCAACTTCGCCTGCCGAAACGACCGTGGCAAGATGAACCGATCCTGTTGAGGAGACGACGGTAATTTGCTGGCCGAGAAACCCACTGGTTCGCGCTTTTCCCGTCACTTCGATAGAGGCTCCCGCGCTTTTGAGATGGATTCGAACGGGATCACCAGACTTGATTGCGACGATAGAAGCGGAGTCGAGGTTGAGCGCTACTAGTCGGGAATTAAGGCGTCTACCATCGACGAGAATACTTACCAGTACCGTGAATCCGGCCTGATTCTTTGTCGCCTGACCGGCCTCGAGTTTGAGTTCGCCGACGGGAGCGTTGAAATCGCTGATACTCTGACTACAGGTGAGCGGGAGATTTACACCAAGTTGCTGCGCTACTGCGTCCTTTGCCGCCGCGATGAATTGGGTTGCCGTAACCTTTTGAATCTTGAGGGCGATCTTCGCCTCCAGAGGAATCGATATCTCAATATCTTTTGACTTAAAGCCAGCCTGCTGGATTAAGAAGAGTAGGCGTGATTGAACCAGCGGGCGAGGGATTCCGGCAACTGGAGCGTCACCCAGAACGATCGCCTCAAGCTTGGTTCGATCCTCCGCAGAAGCGCTAATCTCTGCGACTTCACCTAGCGTGACCGTTGGACCAGCCACTTCGCTGAGGGCTCGAATCTTGATCTCCGGCTTGCCGGTGTGGGGCTTGGTTGATGCAGCAGGAGTGGTTGGTTGTTCCAATGGCGCCCCGCCGAATTCACTGCGAATGACTCCCGCAAGACCCTCACCCGGGTTGGTAAGGTTGGCGCGGTCGGTCGCAATTAAGTAGCCTTCCTTCGGGCTCAGGGCAGTCCCTGGTTTGAAGAGTGCGATAACGAGCCTACCCAGGTCGATAACCTTTGCGCCCGATTTCCCAGAAATGAATCCATCCAGCGAGACACTCAAGTCGGCGACGTTGCTAGGCACTGAAATCTGGGGTAACAAGGCCACTCCCTGAGTCCCCACCAATACGCCACGGGCGACCTGAAGTTGAGTCTCCTTGGCATAGACGATTCGGCCGTCTCGCACAAAGCGAAGGTAGCCGTCACCGTCCACCTTCACCTTGAGAGGAGAAGGGGCCGCGAGGATCAGTCCGATGAGAAGGGCGCTAGTCATTCGTTACTCCTTATCGCTTAAGCTGGTTGAGTTGGCCGAGCATGTCGTCGGCTGTCTGAATCGCCTTCGAATTGATTTCGTACGCGCGTTGGGCCAAGATCATGTGGACCATTTCGTCCACGACGGAGACGTTAGATCCCTCCAAGAAGCGAGACTTGAGGTCGCCAGAGCCGCTTTCGCCTGGATTGACCAATACGGGGTCGCCACTGGCGCCACCCTGCAAGTACATGTTCTGGCCAATTCGGCTCAGACCGGCGGGGTTGCTGAAGGTGGCGATTTGGATCTGCCCCAACTGAGTCGGCTCGGTATCGCCGGAAAGGATGGCGCTCACGACTCCGTTGTTCGCGATGTCGATTGCCGTGGCGTTGGCCGGAATCGTGATTTCCGGTATGATGGGGTAACCATCGCTGGTCACCAACAGGCCGTTGGCGTCGCGCTTAAGGCTCCCATCGCGGGTGTAAGCGATCTGGCCATCCGCTCGCTGCGCCTGGAAGAAACCTTCGCCATTGATCGCAACGTCAAGAGGATTGCCCGTGGCTTGAAGAGGTCCGGGAGCAAAGTTGCTGGCGTTCGCGGAGAATGCCGCGCCCAAACCGATCTGGAGTGAAACTGGATTGACGGTCGTGCTGCCCGTTGTAACGCCCGATGCCTTAAAAGTCTGGTACATCAGGTCTTGGAACTCCGCCCTCTGCTGCTTGAAGGAGGTCGTGTTCACGTTCGCCAAATTGTTCGAGATGATGTCCAGGTTATATTGCTGGGCCACCATTCCGGTTCCGGCGGTATTCAATGATCGCATCATAGTCGGCGTATTCCTGCGGATGGGAACGCGATAAGTGCGATGGCCAACTCAACGGAGTTGAGTTAAACCCGATTATCGTGTGCCCGATTGTCGCCTTCCTTGAGCGTTTACTGTGACGATCGATCCTTCACGTCACATTGCCTCCCTGACCTTCCTGGCCGAGGGGCCGGCTTTCTTATTGCTCGCTAAGGCTAGATATGAGTCGTTGCATTAGGTCGTCCTGTTGTTGGATCGACTTCTGCGAGAGTTCGAAGAGGCGGCCGATTTTGATCATGTCCAGCATGGACTCGACCGCGTTGACGTTAGAGCCTTCAAGCGAAGCCGGTGCGATCGGACTTTCATCCAGCGCACGAGCCGTTCCGCCCGAAATTGAGAAGAGGTTTTCCCCTTCTTTCATGAACTTGGCACCGCTATTGGGAACCCACACACCGACCTGGGCTACAGGCTTACCATCCACAATGATTTCGCCATTCGCTTCGACGTGCATGGGGCCACTTGGAATCGTGATCTCTGCTCCATCCTTGTCCAAAACGGGATAGCCGGTCTTGGTGACCAATCTACGCTGATCGTCCAGAGCCAGTGCGCCGTCTCGAGTGTAAGAAGTCTGCGTATCGCTTACTTTGACCGCGAACATCCCGACCGGAGCGTTGATCGCCATGTCGAAGTTATTGTTGGTGGAAGAGATGACCCCTAGTTCTTGAACCGAATATTCCTCAACCGCTTGAGCGCCTGATCCGAGAACTCCGACCTTTGCGCCCGTCCCGCCGTTGGCGTACATTTCGCGTTGGAGTGTGTCTTGGAAAATCAGCCCATCGCGCTTAAAGCCGCTGGTCGATGCGTTGGCAAGATTGTTTGCCGTCACATCCAGCGCGCGTTGCGCTCCGATCATTCCGATCGCGGTGCTGTAAATTCCACGGTTCATCCCACCATCAGTTGTCGGCAGGCATGTTTGCCGGGTTTAGGGCAGAAACCTCGCAATCTACTTTAGGTTTGGCCCGAAACACCCCAATTTAGATTCAAAAAGTGGAATAGGAAAGGCCGAAATTTCATAAGCCCTATCCTGGGAACCGTCCCTTAAACCGGGTGGTTGCTGACGAAATGGGCGAGTTTGAGACGACGGCAAAGGAGTCCTTTGTAAAAATTTTCCTCAGAGACTTTGGTCGATTCGCGTGGTTCCAGGCGCTCTCAAGCCTATTCGGCATATCGGTTTTCTTGATTCTGGCTTTCACCCGCGTCGTTCATCTTCCAGGAATTCCCAGGTACGACTTTATCTTTGCGCTTTGCCTTACTGTCCAGTGGCTCATGGTGAGATCGAAACTAGAGACGTGGGACGAAGTTAAGGTCATATCACTTTTTCACGTCATCGGCCTCGTCTTGGAGATATACAAGACCCATCAAGGGTCTTGGTCCTATCCCGAAGACGCCTATTTGAAGATTGCGGGAGTTCCTCTCTATAGTGGGTTTATGTACGCGGCCGTGGCCAGCTATATCACGCAAGCTTGGAGAAGATTCGATCTCAAGATGGAGCCTCTGCCACCAGGCTGGTTAGCAATTTCACTGGCAACCGGAATCTACGTCAACTTCTTTACGAGCCACTATCTCCCAGATATTCGGTGGGGGCTGGCCGCCATTGTGATGGTTCTCTACACCAGGACTCGTTGCTCTTTTACCGTTGGTGAGCATCGACTCTGGCTACCGTTATCCATCGCCTTCGTCTTAATTGGTCTCTTTATCTGGGTGGCGGAGAACATCGCCACGTTTCTAGGGGCCTGGCAGTATCCAGATCAGCACCAAGCCTGGTCGATGGTCCATCAATCCAAGATCTCCTCATGGTTCCTGCTGGTCATCATTAGTTACATCGTGGTGGCGTGGTTGAAACAGGTTAAGTCTGAGATGAAGCCGGAGTCCGAAAAAACCGCGACTGCCTAGCCCTCCTCCGGGTGTTACACTCGATAGCAAATGGGCTTGGGTAGCCGGCAGCGACATCTGATCTTCTTGGCCCATCTCTGGGTTTGCACCCCTTTTGCTCTGCTCTGGGTGAAAATGCCGGAGGTTCGACGTCACCTGACGGATGATGCCGCGCGCAATCTCTGGATCTGCGTGATGATCGTGATGGCTTACCTCGGCATCCGAACCTATCTCGCCTTCAAGGACCCGGCGTGGCTCAAATGGGACCGTGTCTATCCGCCGATCGACGTCACCATCGTTAGCCTCTTTCTCTACTTTGCCGACAGTAACCCGCTCAGCAACATCGCCCTCCTCTACTTCCTACCCATCGCGGAAGCGGCGCAGACGTTGAGTGTCAAATGGGCCGCCTCCGTCGCCGTGATGACCATCCTTGGCTCTATCACTGCCTCGATTCACGCGCCGATCCCGGAGTGGACGCCGTTCAACATCGCTTTTCGATTCTTCTTTCTGATCTTGATGAGTTCTTTGCTCACGATCCTGGCCAGACAAGCGGCGGAGATTCGGTCACGTCTGAGCGTAGAGGCAGACCGAAACCGAATTGCGCTGGAAATGCACGATGGCTTGCAAGGGAGCTTGATTACCGCCGCGAAGCAAATGGAGTTGGCGCAGATGCTCGCCAAGAGCAATCCCGAGCGCACGGCCCAGATTGCCGGAGACTGTCGGCTCCTGGTACGGCAGACGACTGACGAACTCCGGTTCCTGGTTCAACGCATGCGGTCTCACGAATTGACGGGAGGGTTTGAACCCGCTTTACGTCAATACGCCAACAACATTTGCGAGCGGAACGATGTTGCGCTCAACTTTAAGGTAGAAGGAACTCCGATCCGGCTCTCGGCAGAAGCCGAGAACGCGATGTTCCGGATTGCTCAGGAGGGATTGAACAACATCCTTCGGCACTCTCAAGCTCAGAACGTTCGGGTGGTGTTGACCTTCGGATCTGAACGAGTGGAGCTTTGCCTGGAAGACGACGGAGTAGGTCTGCCGGACGATCTGATGAAGTCCGAACTGGATCATAGCGGTCTGGATAGCATGAAACTTCGCGCGGAAGAAAACGGTGGGAGCTTCCGAATTGGTCCCAATATCCCCCGAGGAACGAAGTTAGAAATCAGCCTGCCACGAAGGCTGCGAAGCGTGGCGAAGTGAGTATCTCAATGGAAGAAAAGATCAGAGTCATGGTTGCCGAGGACGATTCGCTGTTGCGAAGTACCCTCTCCGAACTGCTACGCCTCGACCCGGAATTGAATCTGGTCTCGGCCGTTCCCAATGGGGAACAAGCAGTAGCGGAAGCGCATATCGTCAAGCCCCAAGTCGTCCTGATGGATATTCAGATGCCTCGGCTCGACGGCATCTCGGCAACCCGAAAACTCAAGGAGACGTTTCTCGAGATCCAAGTTGTGATCCTCACTAAGTTTGGCGACGACGAGAACGTGTTCGCCGCGATCAAGGCAGGCGCCATTGGATATGTCCTTAAGGACGCGGGGCTGGATGAAATCCGAGACGCCGTAAAAGCCGCGCATCATGGCGATGGCTCCCTCAGTCCTGCCCTGGTCGCCCGTGTCCTTGGCGAGTTCAATCGCATAACCAGGGCGGCTACGGAGACGCGACAAGTCTTCCAGGAGCTTTCAAGGCGAGAAGTCGAGGTGCTCGACTGCATCGCAGCGGGGATGAAGAATGCGGTAATCGCCGACAAGCTCTGCCTCTCGGAGAAAACTGTGAAGACCCACGTCACCGCGATCCTCAAGAAGCTACAGGTCAACGACCGAACCGAGGCGGCCCTCTTGGCTCACAAGAAGGGTTTAACCTTGACCTGAGCCTACGGCTCCAAAAAGGGCCAAAGGTACAATAGGGGCTGTGTCAGAGGCGAAACCCAGCCTAGTCGGGATGACCCGCGGCGAGCTGAAGGAAGCGCTCGTCTCACGCCCTGACGCCAACCTCCGGAGCAAGCAACTCGCCCTTCATCTTTACAAGCGCGCCGAGGCTGATCTTGCCAACATGGCCGATCTCCCGCAAGAGCTTCGAGATGAGTTGGCTGAACACTTTGCGGTCCAACCCTTAGAGGTCGCGGCCCACCGAACTTCGACCGACGGCGTCGAAAAGTTGCTCGTTCACAACGGAGACCACCAAGTCTATGAGTGCGTGCTGTTGCCGTACGAAGACCGCGTCTCCTGCTGTATCTCAAGCCAAGTTGGCTGCCCTATGGGGTGTAAGTTTTGTGCCACCGGTTTGGGCGGTTTTGACCGAAACCTGACGCCTGGTGAGATCGTCGGACAGTACCTGCTGCTCCAACGAATCTCGCAGCGAAGGGTAAGTCATGTTGTGTTTATGGGAATGGGTGAGCCGCTGCTGAACTACAAGAACCTGCTCATCAGTCTTCGCCTCCTGCACGACGAAGTGGGTTTGAGCTACCGACACCTCACCGTCTCTACCGTCGGCTTGGTTCCCCAAATCCTGGATTTGGCCAAGGAGCAATTGCCGATCCATCTCGCCCTGAGCCTGCACTCCCCGATTGACGAGATCCGAGATCGTCTGATGCCGGTGAACCACAAGTGGCCAGTGAAGGAAGTGGTCGGCGCGATGAAGGAGTATCAACGGGCGACCGGCCGAAAGATCACGATTGAGTACCTGTTGATCAAAGACGTGACGGACACCTCGGAGCAGGCGGTCGAGCTTGCCCGAATCATGAAGGGCACGCCCAGCGTCGTCAACCTCATACCCTTCAACTGGGTCGACACGGGCGAAGGATTCCATCGCCCGGAGGCAGAGCGCGTTCGTACCTTCCGTGGCATTCTCGCCAAGCGAGGCATTAACGTCACCCAGCGAGTGGAACGCGGTCACGATATCGCCGCCGCTTGCGGTCAATTGGCCGGTCAGCACCAAGGGAAGTTCGCCAGGAGGGCGCCATCATCCGTCTTGCCGGTCCTCTCCTAGCATTACTTTGCGTGGGCTGCCTGGGAAAGCAGGTTTCCGGAAAGGAGAAGGTTGATGAGGACGCCGCCGCCAAAGATCTTCAGCGTATTTACACCGGTCCGGGGAGCTTGACTATCCGCGACCCAAAATCGCTGGTGATCCGCTACAAGATTAACTGGGAGAAGTCTCAAGTGGATTACACTCGGGAGCAGGGGGCACAAACGGGGCGTTTGGATAAAGTATCCGGGGAGCTTTACCAGGATGGAAAGGTTGCCAGTACCTTCGCCGCGGAATACGGTTATGCCAACGAAACACAGAAAACGCTTCGCTTGGAACAGCAGGTCAAAGTGATAGCGAAAGAAGGTCCCGCAACACTGAATTGCGATCACTTGTCATGGAAGACCGAAGAGAAACTCTTGAAGGCAGATGGAGCCGTCTCCATCGATTTGGCCGAGGGCCGAATTGGTCCCGTAGACGAATTGTGGTGTCTTCCCGATCTCAAAAAGGCGGGGACGCCGGGATATTACGCTCAATGAGATGGCTCGGCATATTCGGTTTGGTGGGCATCGCCTTTGCTCAGACGATCTTTAACTACTCGGATTCGGCAGGGAACCTTCGGGTAAGAGCCAAAGATGCTCAAGGTTCTCAAATCAAAGGCGGCTATCGATTTGACCTTAAGGGCGGGGCCAGCGTTGTTTCCAAGCGGCAAGGAATGAGCCTCTCGGCGAATCAGATCACTGTCGAAGCCGTTGCTTCAAAGGGCTCAAAGTCCCCTGATGAAGTGAAGACTGCCAAGGCGACGGGATCGGTCAAATTCGACCAATCGGCGGGGGCTCGAAAGACGACTTTGACTTGCGCGATTGCCAACTACAAGAGCCTCGGCGAGACGGCGCAACTTGATACAAGCGGAGGGGTAACGATCCAGAGCTTTGACTCGGCAAAGAAAGAGTCACTCAACGCAAAGGGCGCCTCAGGGACCGCCATGTTGGACCGAAAAGCCGAAGGCGGGTTTGGACTGAGAACGGCGACTCTTACCAACGGAGTTCGAGTCGAGGTCATTGAGTCAGGCAATCAGAGCTCCCGAGTGGTGTTCACAGGAGACAAACTGACCATGGACCCCAGCAAAATCACGCTTACGGGGCATGTCAAGGCGCAAGGGAAGAACTCGACTGGCTTGGGCAACCTCGGAAACGTCGACGTGTTGGTGATTAACCTCAAGGATCAAAAGATGACCTCCTTTAGTTTCCGAACCGGCGGTGGAAAGTGAAGGCCATCACGGGAGTGATTTGTCTGCTCGCCCTTTCTCAAGGGCGTGTTTTTTATCAAGACGTGACCGGGACCCTGCGCGTTTCGAATCTTGAGAAGGGCGGTGGGAGCAGCAGCCCGGATGGATTTGAATTTGATGGCGTCGGAAAGCCCTTGATCGTTGAGTCACTCGAAGATGGCTTAAAGATTGAAGCCCCATCGATGAAAGGCATTTTGGTTCCGAAGAAGCCAGGGGCAGCGGAACCGGCCTATATCAAAGAGGTCCATGCGGCGGGAGGGATGAGTCTCACATCTGACAGCGAAATCGCTTATGCGGCCCAACTCCAGCAGGCGGAGCGAAACGGACAAGAAGCGCCCGCCAAGCCCACATCAAAAGACTTGATGAGCCTGGTAACCGATAAGCTCGACTACTTAGGCAGCCGGGAAATGGGCACCCTGACCGTTCCGACCTCCTTCGTTTTGAACTCCAGTTCGGAGGGGACGACGAACAAGATCGAGGACAAGAAGACGGTTCCTATCACCTACACCCAAACCATCAAGGCGACGGGAACGTCTGGCAAATTTGTGTTGAGCCCCTCTGAAACGGTGAAGAAGAAGGCGTTGCAGTCGGGGACTCTGGAAGGACCGCTTGTCTTCGACCTGAGCCGATCCGAAGTGAGCGAGGGAAAAGCGCCGGAGATCACGAAGATCCATGCCACCGCTAAACAAGCATTGATTGATCTGAAGACCGACAGAACGATCACTCTGACCGGGGATGTGGAAGTCACCGGCGAGAATAGCGCGTTGGTGGGTAAGACTTCATGCGACCGGGCAATTCTCTACTTAGACGAGAATCTCAAGCCGATACGCATTCAATTGGAGGGGAGCCCGGCAGAGAGCAGCACGCGCCAAAAGCGCTCGGGCGGGGAAACGAAGTGAAGATCCAGGGAAAGGACCTTAAGAAGCAGTACAAGGGAAGGACCGTTGTCAACGGCGTGAACTTCGAGATTAGTCAGGGGGAGATCGTGGGGCTCCTCGGACCGAACGGTGCGGGAAAGACCACCACGTTCTACATGACCACTGGCCTGGTTCGCCCCACTGCGGGCAAAGTCTTCTTTGACGAATTAGACGTGACTTCTTGGCCGATGTACCGACGCGCCCGAGTTGGAGTCGGTTACCTGCCTCAAGAAGCGAGTGTCTTCCGCAAACTCTCGGTTGAGGACAATCTGCGGCTGGTCTTGGAGTTGGCGAAGAAAAGCCGATCTGAGATCAAAGCCAAGATCGAAGAACTGGCCGGCGAACTGCATATCACGAAGATCTTGAAGAGCCAGGGCAATGTTCTTTCGGGAGGCGAGCGCCGACGCGTGGAAATCGCTCGAGCCTTGGCAACCGAACCCAAGTTCATCTTGCTTGACGAGCCATTCACGGGCATCGACCCGGTGACCATCGAAGAGATTCAGGAGATCCTCTTTCGATTGAAAGATCGAAACATCGGCATCCTCATTACCGACCACAACGTCTCCGCGACCCTACGCATCACGGATCGAAACTACATCTTGATTGACGGAAAGATCATCGCTCAGGGAACGGGGCGTGAGATTGCTGGCAACGATATCGTGCGTAAGCACTATCTCGGACAGCAATTTGGCACGCAGCCATTCGAAGGACCGAAGGATGAAGATGTGGCGATTGAGGCTCAAGAGGGCTCGGAACTTCCCCCCGATGACGAGGAGCCGCCACTTGCCGACTAGTCTGAGAGAGGTGGGCGGTTGATTCGAAGAATTGACCGCCTGATCATCAAGGAGATCATCGGCCCGTGGATGTTTGGGGTCGCGCTTTTTGGCGCGTTGCTGTTCGCCGCGACCTATCTTGGTCGAGTGGCCGAATACGTCTCCAAGGGTGTCCCGGCTGATCTCATCGGGCAAGTTACGATCCTCATTCTGCCAGCCATCTTAGTCCAGACCTTTGCCATGTCGATCCTGCTGGCGGCGCTCTTGGCGTTTGGTCGGTTGAGTTCGGATAGCGAGATCGTGGCGTTGCGGGCGGCGGGCGTTAGTCTTTTTCGGATTATCGCGCCCGTCTCTGTTTTTGCGCTCTGCATTGCCTCGGTGGCGTTTCTGGCCAACGAGACCATTGTTCCTGCGGCAGCTAAGAAGTCGCTTTCCCTGACCGATCAAATCGCCCGAAACCTGGATAAGACCTCGGAACAGAGCACAAGTTATCCCCTCTCTGAAAAGGGAGTCCTCAAGGGAATGCTCGTGGCCAAAGACTTCTCGCCCAGCCAAGGAGTCTTGAGAGGTGCAACCGTCATCAGTTATGGTGCGGACGGCAAGCCAACTGCTTACCTGTACGCGACCGAACTCAAACTTGATCCGAGCCAGTTTAAGAAAGATCAGTCTTCAGGGTGGCGCATCAATGGCGGCGCTCAACTTCTGAAAGCCGACGGTTCTCAACTCCTCGATATTGAGGAAGGCGCTTGGCCACCCGACGTTCCCAGCGTGAATGTCTCAATTGCCGATCTTCTTTCCAAGGGATTGAAGTCGTTTGAAGCGATGAGCATGCGGGAATTGAAGCAACTCATCGACCGGGAGCGGGCGGCGACGATCAAGACGATGAGGGCAAAAGAGCTTCGTAACTATGAGTATGGTTACTGGAACAAGATTGCGCTCCCCCTCGCCGCTTTCATCTTTGGAACCCTCGGCGCCGCCCTCGGTATCCGCAATCACCGCACGGGAACAGCGGCCGGATTCGCGTTGGCGGTGGCGATCATCTTTGCTTACTTCACCATTGCGAACTTCATGAATGTGTGGGCGCTGAATGGGTCCTTCCCGCCATTCGTGGCAAGTTTCACTCCAATTGCGATAGGATTAGTTTGCTCCGTCATCATCATTTGGCGAAGGAATGCCTAGTTTGCGAACGGATCTCACGCCCTACCTATTCCTCTCGATACTCGTCATTGTTGGCGGTGTCATTGCGTGGGTGGCGGATAGCCTGGGCCGTCGGATTGGCAAGAAGCGGCTCTCCTTCATGGGGCTTCGCCCGCGACATACAGCGACTCTGATTATCATTCTCGCGGGAATTCTGGTTCCCATCATCACCATTGCCGCGATGTACGTCCTGAGTTCCGATGTGCGGGAGTGGATTATCAAGGGTCGCCGGGCCGCGGTAGAGGCCCAAGCCGATGCTAAGAAATATCAAGATCAGGCGGCCAAGGAAGAGCAAAGAGCTGCGAACTTTGAGTTGCGAAACAAAGATCTGGAGAAGAGCTATCAATCCTTGAAAGGCAATTTGAGTCAATTGAAGACTCTAGTTGCACAGACTAAAGGCGAACTCACGGGGACCAAAAAGCTCCTGGCGGACGCAAAGGCTGATGTTAGTGCTAAGCGCAGGGAAGTGGCGAAGAAGGACTCTGAAATTAGGGCCAAGCAGAAAGAGATTCAGACCAAACAAGTTGAGTTAGTGGCGAGCCAAAAAGAGCTTTCTAAGGCAAGAGAGACGCTCCGTCAAGTTGAAATCACCTCAAGGGTGGCAATACGCGAGCTCAACGAAAACAAGAAGAACGCCCTTGAATTAGACCAGCAGAATGCCGCCCTTGAGTCTCAAGTGGATGGGTTGAAGGGTGACCTCAAGATCCTCCAAGCCCAAAAACAGACTCTGCAAGATCAAGTCAACTCATACGACTCGACAATCAAAGGCTTACAGACAAACCTGAAGGACCTACAAGAGACACAGACGCGCCTTCAAAACGACATTGAGTACATACAAAGTCAGGCCGGTGCGAACTTCATCGTGACCCGATACCGACCAATGATCTTCGAGTACCAGGAAGAACTGTCCCGTATTCAGCTTCCCCCGTCGCTGCCTCCGGCTGCCGCCAAAAACGCCTACTTCGACCTTTTGCAAAGGTCCAAGGCGGTGGCGCTTGAGCATGGCGCCAGGAACCTAGCGACGCTGCCGCCAGCTGGCATTCAACCAAGGAACATCACTGACAGTAACGGCAAGAAGAGATTTGTCTCCACGGAAG
The DNA here is from genome assembly GCA_001898035.1 of Armatimonadetes bacterium 55-13. Taxonomy (GTDB): domain Bacteria; phylum Armatimonadota; class Fimbriimonadia; order Fimbriimonadales; family Fimbriimonadaceae; genus 55-13. The sequence continues at coordinate 527,983 of MKRX01000006.1, read as the reverse complement.
AGCAGGAAGACGCCATCATCCGTGGCCTTATCGCTCAGCGATCAGAACTGATCTTTATCGCGAAGGCAGGCTACAACGCATTTGAGGGTGAGTTTGTGCCACTCGAGTTTGTGGCCTACCGAAACAAGGATGTCTACACTCCGGGGCAGGTCATCATCGAAACAAGGATTGATGGGAGAAAACTAGAATCAGAAATTCTCCAGGCCGTGCAGCAGTTCATCAGCGTTAACGTCCGGGCCAAGGCATTAAGCGATGGTATGGTGCCTCCGAGTGGACGTAACAGTTCCCTTGGCAAAGTCGATGGCGAAGAAATCCTCAATATGGTCCGTGATCTGAAATATGAAAACAAGATTGTCCGTTTGCAGGCACTCGCCAAGAGCGCCACGCGTGCAGGCGACCAATTGGAACTCACTTTCCGAATAAAATATTGATGTGACCGATAAGACCGTCCTTGCGATTGATCCTGGCACGTCCAAGTGCGGCATGGCGCTGGTGCGTCGAGTAGAACAAGATCATCTTGAACTGCTCTGGCGAGGAATTGCTCCGACGGAGAACCTGACGTCCCAAATCGACGAAGCTCATGAAATGGCTCCTTTTTCCTTGATTATCATTGGGTCAGGAACCAGCGGCAAGAATGCGGTTCATAGGGTGCGAGAACACCTTCCTAGTATGGGGATTCTGGTCGTGGACGAGAAGGATACAACCCTTCAGGCTCGCGAGCGATATTGGGAGCACCACAAGCGGCGTGGATGGCGCAGACTTTTACCCAGTACGATGCAAACGCCCCCGGAACCAGTTGACGACTTTGTTGCCCTCATCCTTGCCGAACGAGTCCTTCTTCAAGGTTAGTTAACACAATCGCCAGTAAAATTACGGGTGATGATTGCGGCTTTGATTGTGCTCATGGCACAGACATCCATCGTGTCGGTGAACCGTCTGATCGTGGGTGAGTGTGCGGGAAAGGTCTGGACGGACAAGCCAGGAAGAAGGCACCTAGGCAAGGAGCTTGAATGGCGTCAAGTACTTGCCAACGGTCTGGGAACGCCGGAGACGTTTAAGTTGGTACAAGGGGGAGGCTCGTTTCCCGATCACGTGTATCTAGGCGAAAACGTGACCGATATCGACCTTGGTCCAACGTTCCGCGTGAGGGTTGCCGGAAGTAAGCCAAAGACTCCTAAGCTTGTGGCTCTCAATCCTAGAGATCGGGCCCTCCTGGACTTTGTTCGCTTCTATGTCCGCTCGAAAGGCATTACTAATCCCAAGGTTGTGATTGATCAGGCATTGGCCGTGGATCTGGATCGAGATGGCATGAAAGAGGTCTTGATCTCGGCGCGGTCGCGAACGAATCCGACGATCGAGAGCAAGGACGACTATTGCGTGGCCCTTCTCCGCGCACGCGTGGGTCAGGCCATGAAAACGATTGAATTGGGCTACTACTCAAATTACCGGCAACAGTACGGTCCCTTTGAATCTGAATTTGTTGGCTTCGCCGACTATGACGGAGACGGCACATTCGAATTTGTTCATGCCGTCAAGGACCCCTGGGGCGAACTGTACGGAGTCTATCGGGTGCGGAGAGGGCGACTCGTCAAGCTTTCCGAGGTAGGTGAAGGGGACTGAAGGACCGGCCACAGTCCTCACTGGGACCAGCAAGAGCCAAAGGTAAAATCATAAAATGCCCTCAAATATCCGCAACGTCGGGATAATTGCGCACGTCGATCACGGCAAGACGACGTTGGTGGATGCTATCTTCAAGCAGTCCGGTTTATTTCGCGAGAATCAGCAAATGGCTGAGCGCGTCATGGACTCCAACGATCTTGAGCGTGAAAAAGGAATCACCATCCTTTCGAAGGTCGCAAGCGTCCGTTACAAAGATTACAAGATCAACATCGTCGACACTCCGGGCCACGCCGATTTTGGCGGCGAAGTCGAACGCGTTCTGTCGATGGTTGACGGCGTCCTTCTGATCGTCGATGCTAACGAAGGTCCGATGCCTCAAACTCGGTTCGTTCTCAAGAAGGCATTTGAGAACGGATTGAAGCCAATCGTCTGCATCAACAAAATCGACCGAGACAACGCCCGTCCGCTTCATGCGTACGATAAGACGATCGATCTTTTTATCGACCTTGGCGCCGAAGAAGACGACCTGTTCTTTCCCCATCTTTTCACCAGCGGCGCGGGTGGATTCGCTCGTGTGGCTCCCGATGGATCGGAGAAGGACATGCGAGAACTGTTCGAGATGATCGTGAACTCGGTTCCTCCGCCTCGAGTGGAGGACGACGGCGCTTTCTTGCTCCAAGTCAATAACCTCGACTATAACGACTACCTTGGCCGCATGTTTGGCGGAAAGGTCTTGCGGGGCAGCGTAAAGGTTGGAGACCGTGTCGAGATGTTGCGTGAAGGAACCGACAAAAAGGCAGGGTTTAACGTCACCAAACTGTGGACCTATGAAGGTCTTCAGCTGAAGGAAACAGAGGAAGTCAAAGCAGGAGAGATAGCGATGTTGGCCGGATTGGATAATGTCCTCATCTCCGACACCATCGCTCACGTTGACACGTCGCCTGCATTGGCATCGATCAAGGTCGAGCCCTCAACCTTGAGCATGAACTTCTACGCGAACAATTCTCCGCTTGCCGGAAAGGACGGCGGAAAGTTCCTAACGATCCATAAGATTCGAGAACGCGTAGAGAAGGAAGAAGCGGTCAGCGTTAGCGTCAAGATCGACCCGGATGCTCCGGCGGATACCGTAAAGGTGCAAGCACGCGGCGAACTGCAGCTTGCCATCCTCGTTGAGACGATGCGCCGCGAGGGCTACGAAATTCAAATCTCGCGACCTCAAGTTATCTTCCGCCGCAATGAACAGGGGCAAGTCGAGGAACCGTATGAACTCGCGACCTTGGAGTGCCCTGAGGATTCAGTTGGCGCGGTCATGGAAGATCTGAGCCGCCGAAAAGGCGAGTTGGTCGACATGCGAAAGAATGACAACGAGACGACTTCGTTGGACTACAGCATTCCGACCCGCGGTCTGATCGGCTTCCGATCAAACTTCTTGACGATGACTCGTGGCTTGGGCCTGATCTCATCTTTGTTTGATGGTTATCGACTCTACAAGGGAGAAATCGTTTCCCGAACTCAGGGCTCGCTCATCAACAAGGACACAGGCAAGCTCACTCGGTACGCCTACGAGGATGTACAAGAGCGCGGAACCTTGTTCTATCCGGTCGGAACGGACGTCTATGGCGGCATGATCGTTGGCGCATGCTCCCGAGACGAGGACATGATCGTCAACGCCACGAAGGAAAAGGCGGCAAATAACATGCGTTCCGCCTCCGCCGATGCCACGACGGTTCTAGATGCTCACAAAGAGTTCTCACTTGAGCAAGCTCTTAGCTGGCTGCGTGAGGATGAGCTTTTGGAGGTCACTCCTAAGCAGCTTCGGTTCCGGAAGAAGATTCTTGACCACAGCGAACGGCGTGTTGCCGAGCGTAGAAGCGAAGTCTTAGTGTAGACATTGAGCACGGGCCTAGGACTCTCGAGTTCTAGACCCAGTTCAATTACCGGATTTCACGTCATTTACCCGCGTTAGTGCCCAGACCACCAGAAATGGTGCATTTTGAGCACGTCATAACTAGAGGTGGTCGCCATGAGCGGCCCCAAGTCCTTATTTTTTGATACCCTCTGAGGAGATCTGATGAATCTTAAAGCTTCGTTTTTGACGTCTGCCGCTGTTTTGGGCCTGGCTGGAGCCGCCCACGCGAGCGACCCGTTTGAGCCCATTGGCTATTTCGACGCCTTGGTGTTTAACAACTTGAACGGTAATAGCGGTGACGTTGAAGGACGCCTCGCGGTGGGCGGAAACATGACCACCACCAGCGGTTACAGCGTTGGAGATCGAGCACCTGACGACAATACGAAGAACAGCCTCGTTGTCGGCGGTACGCTCAATGCGTCCCTCAATTGGCAGGTGTTTAACGGTAACGCAAAGTACGCGAATGGCACGAATCTGCCCTCAATGGAGTCGGGTTACACGATTCAGCAGCAGTCAAACGTTGTCAATTTCAGCGATATCTATGTGGGCGCCAATTGGTGGTCCAACTACCTCGCCGGATTCTCTGATAACGGAACGCAGCTCTATCAGTGGACGACCTACACCTTGACCGGGACAGACGCCAACCTCAATGTGTTCAATGTAAATGCTGCGGACTGGGCGGCGGCTTCTGACCGACAGATCCATGCCCCAAGTGGTTCAACCGTTCTGATTAACATTTCGGGCGCGTCTGCTTCCATGCAAAACGGCATGCATGCGGATAGCTGGCTGCACGACTTCGGTCTCAAGAATACAAATATCATCTTGAACTTCTCTGAGGCAACTTCCCTGAACCTCTCGAATATCGAAGTTCTTGGCAGCGTCTTGGCGCCGAATGCCAACCTCACAATCAGCGGCGGATCCATCGACGGAAAGGTTGTTGTTGGGTCGGCAACTCAGTTGAATGGTGGCGAATTCCACCGGTGGGGCTTCACCGGCAGCGCTCCCGTTCCTGAGCCTGCTTCCATGGCCGCACTTGGAATGGGAGTCGTTGCTTTGATTCGACGACGCAAGGCCAAAAAGGCCTAAGCCTCAAATCGAAGACCTCTCTTGCTTAAGCGGAGGGGTCTTTTTGCGTATCTGGGCTCGCCAAGGCTTTGGCCCTCTCGCGAACCTTCGCCCGATGTCTTTGCCGACGCAGTCGCTTTCCTTCCCTTCGGAGAGTGGGAACAAGTTTTTCGTTCCTCTCGCGCTGGCGATCATTGTCTCGACAAGATTCGGAGCAAGCGACACCCCGGTGATCTTCGCATTCTTGGCAAAGAAAGTAGAGTCGATTGCAGTCGACGTTCGAGCAGTTCACGTAGCGTGCACAAGGCTCACCACATTCCTCGCACTGGCTTACAGGTTTTCCAACGGGGACGGAGAGCCTGTCGTCGAACATGAAGCAGTCGCCATCGAATCCTTCGCCTTGCACCACCGGGTCTTTTGCATAGGTGACAATCCCGCCATGCAATTGGTAGACGTCCTCAAACCCTTCGTCTTTGAGGAAGGCCGTCAGTTTCTCGCACCGAATTCCTCCGGTGCAGTACGTCAAGATCGGGCGCTTTTTGTCGTTGGAAAAATTGTCTCGTAACCACTGAGGAAACTCCTTGAATGACTGGACGTCGGGGCGCACGGCGCCTCGGAAGCGGCCCATGTCGTATTCATAGTCATTCCGAATGTCCAATACCAATGCCTGCGGATCATTAAGTTTTGCTTGAAATTCTCGCGGGCTAAGATGAGTTCCTGTATTGCCGATTGCATCCGCTTGGACTCCCAGGGTCACGATCTCATCCCGGACCTTGATCGAGAGCTTCTTGAAGGCATGGCCATCATGCTCGTCAACTTTGAACTCAGTGGCCCGAAAAGAGGGATGTTTAGACATTCGAGCGCGATATTCGTCCGTAGCGGCTTTTAACCCAGAAAGAGTTCCATTTATGCCTTCCGAAGCTACGATGATGCGGCCGTGTAACCCGAGCTCGGTACACCACGATCGCTGCTCTCGAGCGATCGCCTCAGGGTCGTCCAGAGGAACGAACATATAGTAGAGAAGGACTTGATAATCCACGTCTTCGTAGATTGAACCCGAATCAGATCGACTCCCACCGTCTGGACCCATTTGAGATGTCGGAGGGCGATAAACTAACTCTGTGATCCTCGTCATCGACAACTTCGACTCCTTCACCTACAACCTTGTGCAGTATTTGGGGCTGTGCGATGTCGAGGTGGTTGTTCGACGCAACAATGAAATCACGCTCGAAGAGATCGAGAGATTGCGCCCTGCTGGCATCATGCTTTCGCCGGGACCATGTACGCCAGACCAATCCGGGGTTTGCCTCGACATTCTCAAGGCCGCCCTTAATCAAAGGAGCCTGGCTCTTGAGGTGCCCTTGTTTGGAGTCTGCCTGGGCCATCAGGCCATTGGACAGGTTGCCGGAGGGGTTGTCAAGCAAGCGCGCAATATCATGCATGGCAAAGCGTCCATGGTCAGCCATGACGGAAAAGGATTGTTCGAAGGAATGCCAAATCCCTTCCGCGCCATTCGATATCATTCGTTAGTGGTCACAAAGGACTCGGTGCCGCCCGGATTCATCGTCACCGCCACAGCTGACGACGACGGGGAAATCATGGGTTTGCGTCATGAATCGTTGCCTATCGAGGGCGTCCAATTTCATCCCGAATCCGTGCTAACCGAAGAAGGCTTCACTATCGTGAAGAATTTCGTGATTCGGGTTCAAAAGTCCGCCACGGCGGCTACTTCTTGAGCGCTTCCGAATCGACATAGAAGCTAAGAACGCTCCACTTGTCGTCTCGTTTGATCACCTGCATCCGGACCTTTCCCGTGCCTTTCTCAAATTCAGCGGTAGATTCCGTTGAAATCAAGATATAAGAGTCCCCGTTTTCGATGCGGGACGACGTGTTAGTGGCGGAAAATTCGGCCGCCTTCTTTCCTTTGCCCAGCTTTTGGGAAAGAGTCTTCATCAGGTTTTTGAGTTGAGACTCGGATACGTCTCGCTTGAATTCCGGTGAAGCATAGGACGTGAGAACTGAGGGATCCCACTCGGCAGAGACTTCTTTGAACACCTTCAGCGAGAAGGCATCCGCCGCGTTGTTATTCTCGGCAACGGCATTAAAGAGGCCTCTTCCCATGAAGAAAACGCCGCCGCAGCAAACCAGCGCGAGGCCGACCAAAACCCAAAGGATAATCCAAACCGTTTTCACTTCAATAGAATAGCAAAACCTATCTTTTGTGGAGCATGGACCGATAAGATAGTGAAAGACGGCCCGTTCGCGATGATGCAAACGAGCCGTCTTTTTTTGGGCTTAATCGTTGGAGGCTTTAGCCTTTTCGATGTCGAGCTCTAATGGAATTCGGAACAAGAAGGTAGATCCCTTTCCGACTTCCGATTCTGCCCAAATTTCGCCCATGTGGACCTTTTCAACAAGGTGCTTTACCAAGAACAGGCCCAGACCCGTGCCGTAGATCTTTCGGTTGTCCTCGTTATTCACACGGTGGAACTTCTCGAAGACCCTGCTGAGATGATCCTTTGGAATACCAAGACCTTGGTCTTCAACTCCCACCAGCAGATAGTCGCCCTCCACCTTCGCATGGACGATGACGTCGCCTCCGTTCGGTGAGTACTTGATGGCGTTGTTCAACAAGTTGGTCAGAATCTGATCGAGCTTGTCCTGGTCGCCTACTATCGTCGCGGGTAGCGGCCCCTGAACATCCAGGCTCACCTTGTGGCGATTAGAAGCCTGTTGCTGAACCATGACGGACTTCTCAAGCAACGGAAGAAGGTCGAACCGGCTATAGTTCGGCTTGAGCGACTCGCCCGCCTCAATTCGGCTGGTGTTCAGCAAGTCATCGATAAGTCGTCGAAGTCGGTCGCATTCCTGGACGACGATGCCAAGAAACTCGCGTTGATCTTCCTTGCCATACATGTCCTCGTCCAGTCCTTCTAAGAGGGTGCTGGAGAATCCCTTGATCGCCGTGAGCGGCGTTCGAAGTTCGTGGGACGCCATTGCGACGAAGCTAGACTTCATCTTATCGATGTTCTTCATGTCCGTCACATCGTTAAAGATGGCGACGATGCCAAGGCCCCGTCCTTCTTCATTCTTGACTTGAGCGGACTGAACTTCATAAATTCGGTCGTAGCTGTGAACGCTGACGTGAATTTCCGTTTTAGGCGTTTCCTCGCCGCGCTGGTTTGCCAAGAAGATTTTCTCGACTTCCTCATTCTTGAGGACGTCGCGATAATTCTTTCCAATCGAGTCGGCGGGCGCGTCGAAGATGGCGCGAGCGGACGCATTCATCTGGCTGAGTCGTCCATCCGGCGAAACCAGAATCAAACCGGCGGTTAGCGACTCAAACGTTTGAGCGAGTTCCTCACGCTCCTCCAAGACCTCTCGGTACATCTGAAGGTTTGCAATGATGGAACCCACATTGCGGGCCATTCGCTCAAGGAGCCGGACGTCCTCTTCGTTGAAGTCTTCTCCGTGTCGTTTGTTGAACGCGTGAAGAACGCCGATCGTCGTTCGATCGATAACGCGGTTCTCTTCGTCGCGTTTTTCAATAACCAGCGGTACGGTAATGCCGTTTTGCACGTGCAGGAGGCCAAAAGGATCTTCTTTCGTGCGAGAATCGGCGCTCGTATCGTGGAAGATCGCGGGTTCGCCTTCGCGGAAGACTTGGCCCGAAATTCCGTGAGTGGCACGAATTCGAAAAATTCCGAGGTGTTCATTGTCGATGCCGTAGGCGGGCGGGATACCGATCAACTCACCTTTCTCACGGTCATAGAACATGATCGCGATCTTCTCAGCTTGGAGGATCATCGCGATGCGTTGAACGAGGCGGCGAAGGGTGACATCAGCCTCGTTGATCGGCGCGACTTCCATACTGGAATCCACACCTGACCGCGCCGCGCCGCGACTGTCAGCTTCGCTGGCGGGTTGAGGAGTTGACTGGCCCTCGAGGTCTTTTCGCTTTTGGCGTTCTTCCTCAAGCTGCCGCTTCGTTTCCTCAAGTTGCTTCCGCAGCGCTTCAAAATCCTGCGGCTCGTCTCTACCTTCAATCATGTTTCCGGGAACTCCCAACGACACCTTCTGAATCTACCTCCGAACGGCCTTCCGATGCATCCCAGCATTGATGTTGGGAACCGGGTTTAACCTTATTTTCCGCAATACGAGCGATATAATGGAAACGGGATGTCCGGCCACCTAGAAGAGCTCCCGTTGTTTCCTTTGCACACCGTGCTCTTTCCTTACGCTCAATTACAGCTACACGTCTTTGAGGAAAGATATCGCGAGATGGTTCGCGCCTGCGTCGAATTTGATCGACCTTTTGGCATTGTTCTCATTCGCGAGGGCGAGGAAGTAGGCGGAATTGCTGCCCCCTATATGGTGGGTACCGTCGTTCGTATCCTCCGTGTTATTCCTTACGAGGATGGACGGATGGATATTCACGTCGAAGGCGAACGTAGGTTCAGAATCCGGGAATTAGACGAGGATTCAAAGCCCTATTTGGTGGGCAAGGTGGAGCCGGTTATCGAGTTGGAACTGGATGAAGATGAGCCCTCTCGCACCCTTTTCATCGAGGCCCGCGATCAATTTGAACAATTAATCCAGAAAATCTTTGCTCGCCAAGAGTTTGAGGTGAAGGTCAAACTGCCCACTGACCCCGTGGTGCTGTCGTTTACCATTGCCAACATGCTTCACATGGAGAACTTGGCTAAGCAACGGCTGTTGGAAACGACCGATACTTTGGAGCGTGTAAACACCTTGATGCCCATCCTCCAACTCCAGAATCTAGAATCTGCCCAGCCAAGTCATTATCGAATCGGTAGCGAAGACCTGCGCGACTGGATTACGCCAAACTAATCGGCTGTGGACCTTTGGGGCATTGATTTAGGCGGAACGAAGATTGAGTGCGCGGTGGCGACTCTTGCGGAAGATCACCTGGAGGTGAAGTGCCGCAAGAGGATCGCCACGGAGGCAGACCAGGGATACGATCACATTATAGGGCGTATCGCCGAATTGCTCGATCTCGTCTCTGAGGAGGTTCAATCTCGACCGAGATCGGTCGGGATAGGAACTCCGGGCACCGTCGATCCGGCAAGTGGGCTCATGCGGGGAGCTAATACAACAAGCCTGAATGGTCAACCGCTTCAGTCAGACCTCTCAACCAGGCTCGGTATTCCCGTCCACATGGCCAACGATGCCAATTGCTTTGCCCTGGCCGAAGCTCGCCTCGGCGCGGGAAAGGGAAGCCGAATCGTCTTTGGAATCATCATGGGCACGGGAGTCGGCGGCGGCTTGGTGGTGGATGGAAAGGTGTTGAATGGGCGGCAAGGCATTGCCGGCGAATGGGGACACAACCTGCTCGAACCGGATGGTCTGGACTGCTACTGTGGGCGCAAGGGTTGCGTGGAAACCGTTCTGTCGGGACCCTTCCTCGAGCGGTTCTATGAATCATTCTCTGGACAGAGGAAGCGTCTGCCCGAGATCGTCGCCGGTTGGCGCGCTGGGAACGATCCTCATGCCGCGACCACGCTCACGCACCTTTTTGAATCCTTCGGAAAAGCGATTGGCCCCATCGTCAACGTCCTTGATCCCGACGTCATCATCCTCGGAGGCGGTGTCGGAAATATTGACGAGCTCTCGATAGAAGGGGGGCGGGCCGCCCTGCCCTGGATTTTTAACCCTGAACCCTCGATTAATCTGGTCAAACCGACCTTGGGCGATAGCGCGGGAGTTTTTGGCGCCGCGCTCCTGAACCTGTCGTAAGATGGGATTATAGTGGCCCGTCCAGATGCGCTAAGTGAAGTCAAGCTCGCCTTTCATTGCCCCGCCGATTGGAAAACTATGTCGGGGGATGAGCGGGTGCGCCACTGCTCCCTGTGCGAACGCAATGTTTACAACATTTCCGGCATGAGTCGCGATGAGGCTGTAAAGTTCATTGAAGGCACAGGCGGAAAGGTATGTCTTCGCTTCTACCGAAGGGCGGATGGAACGATTCTTACCCAGCCTTGCGGGGCAATTAAGCGACGTTTGTTTAAAGCCAGAGTGCTGATTTCCACCTTGGCGACCGCGATCGGCCTCGTCGTGGTTTTTCCTGCGCTTGCAATGCCCGCCTATGCCGGAGCAAGAGCAATGCCCATCCACGACCGATTGGACTCCCTGCTCAGAAGAATGTCTGCCTTGAGAATGGAGTTGGCGGAGGCTAAGACTCCCGAAGATCGAGAAGCCATTCGGCAGATGCTTGAGGTCTACCGAATCGACATCGATAGGATCCGAAAAGACATGACCGCCGAAGAGTGGAAGCACCTTGGCGAAAAGGCATGCGAAGAGTTGGAATCCAACTAGGACCTTAGCGATTCCAAGTCAGCCCACGCCTTGGTCACTTGTTCAATAGGCGCCTGCTGAAGTGGCAGCCTGACTGAGCTATTCGGGAGAATCTCCATTCGCTCAAGTACGGCCTTGTTGATTTGGGGTTGAGGAACACCTCTGAGCGCGTCAATTCCCTTCAGGGTTAGCTCAAACTTGGTTCGTGCCGATTCGGTGTTGCCTTCTGAGTAATCCTGGATCACGGCTGCCAGCCAGGGAGCGATGCAGTTGGCCGCGCCACTGATGGTCCCTGCCCAGCCCGCCTCTAACGCATCCCACAGAAGGGTTTCGTTTCCGACGTACATCATTTTGTCCGTCCCCTCCAGAGCCTTGGCATAGTCCCGGATATTGGCGGCGTTGCCGCTGCTGTCTTTCAGCCCGATCATTTGAGGGTGCTTCGCAAGCCGCTCAATCATAGAAGCCCCGATCTCGATGCCTGTGCGTTGCGGGAAGTTATAAACCAGCACGGGCAGATCTGACTCCTCGAAGAGGGACTCAAACCATGCGCAGAGTCCTTCAACAGAAGCTTCGCGAAAGTAGCTGGGCGCCATGACGAGAGCGGCGGAAGCTCCCGCTTTGTGAGACTGCTGGGAGAGCCAAATCGCATCGGGCAAAGAGGCGGTAGCGATCCCGACAATGATCTCAAAGTCTGCGAACACGGGGACGGAAACACGAACCATGTCCCGCTTCTCGACCGAACTGAGCGAGGGACCCTCTCCGTTCGTACCCGCCAATACCGCGCCCTTGCAACCGGAAGCCTTAAAGTGAGCTAGGAGTCGGATGAGGCTCGGTGAATCCACCGAGCCGTCCGAATTCATGGGTGTCACCGAGGCAGGATAGACGCCGATTTGGGGCATGCCTCAGTATAGACACGACTTAGTTCGAGGTTTCACCTGCGATTTGCTTAATGCTCGCCTCAAGACGCTGTTTGGCGTCTGGATCCTTTGCCTTGGCCAGCAGAGCCTTCAGCGCAAGAATATGGGTTGCTTTGAGGGACGTGTCGGGATTTTCTGCAATGTCTGGCTTCACCCCCGTTCCCTCCCAATTCGTCTTGGTGTAGGGATTGATTGCTCGGCCACTCGGGATAAAGATCGAGAAGTGATCGTTCAACCTCACGGTGCCTCCCGGATTTGCCCCGCCCCAGGTGGGTTCGCCAACGATCGTCGCGCGCTTGAGATTTTGAAGATCGTAAGCGCACTCTTCGGCCCCAGAACCAGTGTTCTTGGACGTGAGGACATAGACATCCTTGTTCAGATATCGAGGTCCGTCGATGGTCTTAAGAGTCCAGAAATCGGTTGTGGTCCCCGAGGCGCCGTTTCTAAAGTAAATGCTGTTCAGATGGACTGGTTTGGCTCCGAACAAATAGCTGCAGAACAGTTGAACGCCGGCCGGATCACCGCCTCCGTTTTGGCGAAGATCAATGATGAGGGCATCCGTATTGGCAAGGAACCTAAAGACTGCCGCAGTCGGACGCTTCATCTCACTCGGATCGTCAAAGTAGTTGAAACGAACGTATCCAATGTTGCCAGGCAGCCGCTCAACGGCCTCAAAACCGGCATTGGAAACTCTCGATTGCTCACTTGCGCGTTTGATCTCATCCTCAGAAGGTTGCCCTGGATTCTTTCGAACGGGAAGGACATCCGGACTAAATCGAAATCGAAGATGCGCATCGGTCACCTGAGATTTCAGCAACTCGTTGACTCGTATCGCAAAGTCTGCGCCGGATTCCAGGGTATCAAACTCGCCCTCAGCCATCCTCTTCCGGAGGTCGGTTTCCATCTTCTTTGCGACTTCAGGAAACACGTAGCGATCATTGATCGCCTTGCAAAGGGCATCGATGGTCTGGGTTCGATAAGCTTTGTCGAGGGTGAATTCAGTGGCTGGGGTTTGTGGCGAAGCCGAGTTGATCCCAGAACCAATAAGCAAGCATGCAAGAGCTACGGGTGTAAACATAAGTAAATCCTCAATGGAATACACATATTATCGAAAATGTGCATTCTGGAGTTCCCGTTTTAATGAGGATTACTTTGCTGGCAAAATCTTGGCGCTTACATCGCCGAATCCGACGCGGTAGCCATCTCCCTGAGCCCAGCCCGTCATCGTGACCGTGTCGCCGTCCGCAAGGAACGTTCGGGTCTCCCCAGTCTCATGGAGGGTTATCGGCTTCGTACCTTTCCAGCAGAGCTCAAGCATTGAGCCGAACGAATCTTCAGACTCCCCGGAAATGGTGCCGGAGGCATAGAGGTCGGCAGACTCCACTGGGGTTCCATTCGAGGTTTGATGCGCAAGCTGCTGGGCGAACGACCAATACAGATATTTGCTATTAGAACGGCTAATCACCTGGGGTTTGGTCATTTGTTCACTCTGAATCGAAACCTCAAGTTGGATATCGAAGTGGGATGGACCAGGGTTGCGTAGATGTGGCAAGACGCCCGGCTCTTGCGGCATTCCCTCCAATCTCCAAGGCTCGAGCGCGTCCAAGGTCACGACATAAGGCGAAATGGAAGTCGCAAAGCTCTTCGCCAGAAATGGCCCAAGCGGTTGATACTCCCAACGCTGAACGTCCCGGGCTGACCAGTCGTTGACCAGAACGAGGCCAAACATGAAGTCTTCCGCTTGCTCGATGGAGATGGGTTCCCCCATTTCATTACTGCGGCCCGTGAAAAACCCCATTTCCAGTTCAAAATCCAACTCCCGAGTGGGACCGAAGGAGGGAGCATCTGCATCGGGAGCCTTGGTTTGACCCTTCGGACGAGTAATCGATTCTCCACTGACGATCACGCTAGATGCTCGGCCGTTGTATCCGATCGGCAAGTGGCGGTAATTCGGTAGTAATGGCGCCATGTCGGGCCGAAACATCTTCCCGACGTTCGAGGCGTGGTG
>MKRX01000006.1:510025-514138 GCA_001898035.1 Armatimonadetes bacterium 55-13 | reverse complement strand
AATCTCCGCTTCTGCGACGCTAGTGAGAACCCTCGCCTTCAAGTCCGCATTGTCACGGAGACTGGCATTCTCGACCGACAGCAAGTCGAAGAGCTGTTCTCGAATGGAGGTCAGGCTGGCTCGTCCGCCGTACTCTAGGACTTCTTGAAAGTCGCATGAGAAGGGGTCGTCTCCGCCTTTGAGATAGCCAAGGTGGCAAAGCTCATAGAGGTCCACTAAAGTGTCGCCAATTCGCACTGCAATCGAGCCAGCTGGCGCACGTTCGCTGGCATAGGTGCAGAACGGCAGATTTTGAATGGGGAAGTGTGACTCACTCCCCACTTCGATCCAACTCTTCGCCTTTGGGTTGTGGGTTCGATTGAGGTTCATGATTAAGCCAGTCCTAGTGCTTTTAAGTCTGAAAGGGGTTCTTCGATAGAGCAGGAACCAAATCCGATGAATAAGTCTCTCGCGGAGTCAATATCGTCAAGGTCAGCCGTCCACTCCCTGAACTTCAGGCCCTCGTCGTCAAAAACGAATTGGGCCGGATCCTCGCACTCAAGGATGGTTTCCATCTCCTGCCGCGAAAGATCGTTGGGCTCAAGAAGCGCCGTTGCGGACAGGACGTTCAAGAAGCCATGCATCTTGCCCTTGACTTCATCTCGGTAGGATCGAATGGGATGATGCAGTCCAGCTGTCAGCTTGAACTCAATCTCAAGTTGGACGCATTGCTGGATAAAGGTGGCAACCACTTCGGAGGAAGGGAAAGCCGATGCTTCAAGACCGCCGGTTCGTAGTTTGGCGCCGAGCCACTCGGTGTCCGCGATCGCTCCTAACGCATCGGCAAATCCGGTAGCCGCGGGCAACTCACAATAAACTTCGACTTGGTTAAAGGAACGGAGGTCCCGCAAGTATTCGTCGAGGTGGTCGACATCGGGAAGTCGAATTTCGTAGCCTTCCAAATCCGCGGATTCTCCAACCATCTCCATGAAGCGGGTCATCGCTCCTGCGTCATGCACCAACGAGTCACCCCATTCGCTGTGGCCAGAAGGAGCCATACCCACCACGCTCACTGATATGGGTTCACCAATGTCCCGCGCCTTCAGTGAATTCGCGAGATCCGTCAGCCTGGTGCTTGAGCAGATGAAACGATCCTGTATCCACTCTTCGCCGCCTGATCGGTAGCGAAGGTAGCTGTCAACGGCATCGTCCATTGACAGGGCTGCCGGGGGGAAGATTCCCGCAAAATCGATCACTCCATCAAGGAGACGCCTCAGCGCGTCGGTCATGCCTAGAGTCTACTTCCAGGACAGCCATCGAAGATTCCCGCCGAACTTGCGCGTAAGATGGCCAGTCCCAGGAAAAGAGCCATAAAATGGTATTCTAATTGCTTATTCCGGGTGTCAGAGTGGAACCCGACCCAGCGTTCACCATGGCAAATCTCAGAGTTTTAATCGCAGACGACGATCCAATCATCCGACTAGATCTCAAGCAAATGCTTGAGAATCTTGAGTATGAGGTTGTAGCCGAAGCCGGAGACGGTCAGCAGGCCCTCCAGATGGCCCGCGAGACCAAGCCCGACATCTGTATCCTCGACGTCAAGATGCCGGTGATGGACGGAATTGAGGCGGTCTCGATCATTACCGAGGAGAGCATCGCACCGACAATCCTTTTGACGGCTTACTCGGACAAGGAGTTGGTTGATCGGGCAAAAGATGCGGGCGTTTTTGCTTACCTGGTCAAACCCTTTAAGCCAAGCGATCTTCCCCCCGCCATTGAAGTGGCCCGGAGCCGCTACGAACAGAACACTGCTCTGAACAAGGAAGTTTCCAGCCTTGAAGAGAAGCTCGAATCGCGCAAGCTCATTGATCGCGCAAAGGGAATTCTCATGACGGAGCATGGTCTGAATGAGTCGGAGGCTTACCGCCGCATCCAGCTTCAGTCGATGAATCTTCGAAAGACCATGAAGGAAGTCGCCGAGGCGATTATCCTCGCTAAATCGGTCTAATCCCATCGAATTACGAACCCCTGATCCTTCTATCAGGGGTTTCCATCGGACAATGGACGCATGCTCAAGTCCTTGTCTAACTCCAAACTCTTTTTCGTCGCGCTCGGTGTGACGGTTGCCCTCATCGGTGTTCGCGTTTCTGCCGCCCCTCCTGAGCCACGTCTTGATAGCCTGGAGCGGTCGGTGGAGAAGATTGCCGACAGTCTCGAACGGATTCAACTCGACGGCATTGATGTGAAAGTTAGCCAGAAATGGTCAACGGATGAGTTCAAGGTCAAGGTCGTCAAGTAGCGTCGTGCGATAATCTGAGCCATGGCAGAAAGGCTTTGGGCGCCGTGGCGTATGACCTACATTGAAAAACCGACCACGGGGACCGGTGAGATCAATATCTTCGTTGACTTGCCGGCCCAAGACAATGACAAAGAGAACCTCATTCTCTTCCGTGGCAAGACCGCGTTTGTGATGCTCAACGCGTACCCGTACACCAACGGCCACCTGCTCATCGCTCCGTATCGTCAGACTCCAGAGCTTGATGCTTTAAACGACGAAGAACTCCTTGAGATCAATCAGCTCTTGGCGAAGGGAGTCCGATGGATTCGAAAGGTCTATGGTCCAGATGGTTTCAATGTCGGCGTCAACATGGGACGAGCGGCCGGAGCTGGAATCCCGGTTCACATCCACTGGCACATCGTCCCTCGCTGGAATGGCGATACAAACTTCATGACTACGGTCGGTGAAGTACGAGTGCTGCCAGAAACGTTGGATCGAAGCTACGAGCGGCTAAAGGAAGTTGCCGATGCAGACGTTTGAAGAGCTTCGTCAGGCATCGCTAACCTGCCAAGCCTGTCGCCTTGCCGAGCGCCGAACGAATGTCGTCTTTGGAGAAGGCAACCCGGAATCCCCGTTGGTATTGGTCGGCGAGGGACCTGGTGAGAATGAAGACAAGACAGGACGTCCCTTTGTTGGTCGCGCGGGACAATTGCTGGACAAGGCGCTAACGGATAACGGGCTTGATCGAACCAAGGTGTATATCTGCAATACCGTGAAGTGCCGGGCGGCAGACTGGAGCACCGGCAAGCCGGTTAATCGAGCTCCAATGGAGGACGAGGTTCAAGCTTGCCGCCAGTGGTTAGTCCCTCAACTCGGCTTCATCAAGCCCAAGGTGATCCTTTGCATTGGTGCCCCGAGCGCCAAGAACCTGATCAAAAAGAACTTTCAGATTACAAAGGAGCGGGGAATGTACTTTCCTTGCGAGTTTGCTAAGACCGCCATCGCGACCTTACACCCGGCGTACATTCTTCGTCAGATGAATGTTCAGAAGAACGACGGGGGCTACTCGCTTCTGGTGGCCGACATTGCAAGAGCTTGGGCTGCCGCTCAGAAGTTGGTTGAAAAGGAACTTAATGGCTCTAGGCCGGAGACGGCGGAAGCCGTAGGAACGCTTTTTGACCTTTAGCCGAGTTTGGAACCGCGCAACTCTTCCAGGCTCTTGATGCCATCCCGCTGAAGAATGCCGACGAACTCTTCGAGGATGTTCGGAACCGTGTGGGGGCCACCGTAAATCCAGCCGGTGTAGATCTGGCAGAGATGTGCGCCACGGGCGATCTTGTCGTACAGGTCTTGTCCGTCAAAGATGCCTCCCACTCCGATGAGCGTCAGGTCTTTGCTGTTCTTGGCGAGATGGGCCAGAACTTCGTCGGCTCTCTGTTTAACGGGCTGCCCTGAGAGTCCACCCGTTTCGTCGCGGTTCGGTGTATTGGGAGGAAGGATGTCGCGGGAGATGGTGGTGTTGGTGGCGATGAGACCGGTGATCTTCATGTCTTGGGCGACTTGCAGGACCTCATCAAGGGCAGGAAATTCGAGATCGGGGGCGACTTTCACGAACAATGGGCGGTCGGGATTGACTTCTCGGATCGCTTGAATGATTTCGATGAGCGGCCCTTTCTCCTGCAGATTTCTAAGGCCGGGAGTATTGGGGCTGGAGACGTTCACGACGAAGTAGGAGCCGTTCTTGTTGAGAAGTCGGTAGCTGTCTTGGTAGTCCTTGGGAGCATCGGCCAGTTCGGTGATCTTGGATTTGCCGAGATTTACGCCCACGGGGATTTGGGGTTTGCTGGCGGCGAGGC
>MKRX01000006.1:499036-510017 GCA_001898035.1 Armatimonadetes bacterium 55-13 | reverse complement strand
TGGGGATTCGGAACATCCGGGGCTTTGGATTTCCGGGTTGGGGATGCCAGGTGATGGTTCCGATCTCGACGAAGCCGAACCCGAGTTGGTGCCAGTGGTTGAGAACCAAGGCGTTCTTGTCAAATCCAGCGGCGAGGCCGAGGGGGTTTTTGAATTTGACTCCGAAATACTCCTGCTCAAGAATAGGGTGGTGGAAGTCACGAGCCTTAACCCAACCTCGCTGAAGAACTTTCATCCCTAGCTCATGCGCCGTTTCTGGGGGGAGGCAGAAGAGGAGGGGGCGGAGGATGGAACCGTAGAGGCTCATGGTTTAGATTATGATG
The DNA here is from genome assembly GCA_001898035.1 of Armatimonadetes bacterium 55-13. Taxonomy (GTDB): domain Bacteria; phylum Armatimonadota; class Fimbriimonadia; order Fimbriimonadales; family Fimbriimonadaceae; genus 55-13. The sequence continues at coordinate 509,694 of MKRX01000006.1, read as the reverse complement.
GGCATAGCTCTTAACTTGGGGCTAACGCCGAACGGGTAGCTTTACGAGCAAAGGTTATGAAAAAGTCACTTCTTCTCATTGCCGGACTTGGGATTTTTGGGTTTGCGCACGCCGATTTCACGTTGACGGTGCTGCACACCAACGACTTACATGCTCATATTGAGCCGAGCAAAGTTGGTCAATCGATGTTTGGCGGTTATGCCAAGCAAGCGACACTGATTCAAAAATATCGAACGTCCGATCCCAATCCGATCCTTTTGAACGGGGGAGATACATTTCAGGGGACGCTTTACTTTAACCAGTACACGGGACTCGCAGACTTGGCGGCGATGAATGTGATGGGTTATGAGGGGATGGCGGTGGGGAACCACGAGTTTGACCTCGGCCCGAAGCCGTTGGGCGAGTTTGGGAAGCATGCGATTTTCCCGTTGCTCTCCTGCAATTTAGATGTCTCCGGCGATGAGGATTTGAAGTCGGTAGTGAAGCCTTATGCGATTAAGCAGGTGGGTGGACAGAAGATTGGGCTGATCGGGGCGACGACTCCGGATCTACCTTCTATCAGTTCCCCGGGGCCGACGGTGAAGATGTTGGACCTCTATCAATCCCTGGACAAGGCGGTTGCGGCTTTGCGGTCAGAGGGGGTGAATAAGATCATTCTCTTGAGTCACCTGGGCTATGGGCTTGAGCAAGAGGTTGCGAAGAAGGTGCCGGGGCTAGATGTGATTGTGGGGGGCCATTCGCACACTTATCTCGGGAAATCCACGGGCATTCAAGGATTTGCTAACCCTCCTGGACCTTATCCGACGGTGGTCGAGAACAGTGAGTCCAAGGTGCTTTTGGTGAGCGCTTGGGAGTGGGGGAAGGTTTTTGGGCGGATCAAGGTGGAGTTTGACGATGCCGGGAAGGTGAAGTCTTGGTCTGACAATCAGCCGATTTTGGTGGACGACGGGATTCCTGACGATCCGGTGGTGGGGAGCATGATTGCGGCTTTCCAGAAGCCAATTGCGGAGTTGAAGAAGACGGTGGTGGCGACGGCGCCGGTGGCTTTGACTCGGGACAACGGTTCTAGTGGGAATTCTCGGTTGGGGAATATCTTTACCGACTCTATGTTGGCCTACGGGGCGAAGAGTGGGGCTGTGGTGGCGATCATGAACAACGGTGGGGTTCGGGCGAATATCGACCAGGGGCCGATTACGTTTGATGAGGTCATTCAGACGGCTCCGTTTGGGAATACGTTGGTGGTGGTGGACCTGACGGGGGCGGAGCTTTTGTCGGCCTTTGAGTACGCGGCTTCGAAGGCGGGGGCGGATGGGTATGGGGTGACCATTCATGTTTCGAAGGGGACCACGATCCGGTACGACCTTTCACAGCCGGTTGGGAAGCGGGTGCTCTTGGCGAGCATCGGCGGGATACCCCTTGATCAAAGGAATACCTATAGAGTCATTACGAATAATTTCGTAGCAGGTGGTGGCGATGGGTTTGCGATGATTCGGGATGCGAAGGGGTATCGGCTCGATACCGGGACGTTGGACCGGGATGCCTTGGTGGAATTCTTGAAGACTTATCAGGGTGGGGATGTGGATAAGCGGATCGAGATCGTCGGAAAGTAGGTTTATTGGTCGGACTTTGTGGGCCGCGCTCTATTAGGTCTGCCCATAAAGTCTTCAGGCCGATTGTCGCCGCCACTTTTTTCTTTGTTGGAATCGTACTGACAGTGTTGGGAACTCGACAAGGAGGGGCTTGATGATGCTGGCTTTAATTTTTACAACAGTGATTGCGGATATTAATCCTTTCGTTCAACTGCCACCACCGATCGCTCTCTATCGTGATCGGCAATCTGGCAGTGACTGGGTGAGGGCAAACGATTCAATTGCTTTTCTTGCAAGGAAGTCGGGCAAGGAGCAGATTGCTTTTCAGTTGAAATTCTTGGAACGTGCGCGATCGGAATTGAAAACCCACGGGTTGAAAGGCGAGAAATATGGCCGCCGATATGATTGGTATCCGACGTATGACATCGGTAAATTGGACCTCTTGAGAGTGGCCATGGGCAAGCCGATCTTGTTGCACCGGCGAGAGACATTCCTCTTTCTCAAGCGGTCGCCAACGGGTGGTCTGGCATTCAATTCTGCTTGCCGAGAGGATTCTGGAAATGGATTCTCCTTTGGGCGGCCGGAGGCTCTCATGTCCGAATCCGACTATTCCAAGGCAAAGAAACTCGTTATTTCCGGCGCTTTTGTTTTGCCTCAACGGTAAGCGACCTGATCGCGCGGTGGTATGAACCGTGAGAACCATTGGAGCCTGGAGACCGGCGATTTTGGCCGTGTGAAGGTTGCGAGGTTTTTCGGGGCAGGAGTTAAAAGCAGCGGGCCCTGACTTCGACATCAACATGAAGGCGGGGCCGAATTACCGCAATTGTCTTGAATGAATGCGGTGCCCGAGCCGGAGATGGTTCGTCTGAAGGGCTGCTCGGCGAATCCTCGTTGGGCAGCCAGGGATATTGGATGATCTATTCCGAGATGAATTATTCAAATCAAGACCTCCGAAAACAGATCTTTTCAGAAGTGGATCTTTCCGCTGCCTGTTTTCGGGCTTGCAATCTTAGGGGCGCGTTCTTTTCGGATTGCGACTTGTCAAACACGGTATTTACGGGCGCCCTCTTGAAGGGGGCGCGGTTTGATGGTTGTAACTTGAAGAACGCGACTTTCGAGGGGGCAGAGTTGAATTGGACGGAGATCTCGGGTGAGTCCACTTTGCCAGAAGGCATTGAGCTTCGAGGTCCGGAATGGTTGCGGTTTGTCGAAGGAGCCTGCTTGATTGGAGCACCCTTGAAAGGCGCTTTTATCTATAAAGAGCGGCTCGGCGGGGCGAATTTGCTTGGGGCTAACTTGCGGTATGCCTGTTTGGACCAAACGGATCTTTCGGATGCGAATTTGACGTTTGCCGACCTTCGTAAGTGCTCGGCGATGGATGTGAGTTTTAATCGGGCGACGGTGGTGAATGCCGATTTTCGAGGGGCGAATCTCTTCGGCGCTGATTTCATGGGGTGTGAAATTGGAGGGGCGCGGTGGAAAGGGGCGGTTTGGTCATCGACCACGAAGTGGGAAGGGGGACCGCCTGACGATGCCATTTTCATCGACTCAAATGTCGACCTCACTGAGGTTAATCTTTCGGGCGTTTACCTTGGTGGGGCAAACCTTAAACATGCGAATCTCAGAAAAGCCGATTTGAGGAAGGCATGCCTCTTTCGATCCGATCTTTCTTGCGCCAATCTTGAAGGGGCGAGGCTGGAGGGCGCTCGGTTCGACCGGGAAACGAAGTTTCCCGATGGATATGATCCAGGCGCTCGCGGAGCGTTCGATCCGGGTAAGTCAGCGGATCAGTAGCGGCCTGGGTTCGAGCTTGCTAGAAGCTCGAGTGGCCCTTTGAGTTCATTGCTTGGACTTGTTCCAAGCCTTCAGGATGCGGGACGCTTCGGTGGTCATTCTCGTCACGACGGGCTTGGTGTTCGCTTCCGCAGTCTGATTCTCTAGTCGCTGAAGCAATTGATTGATCAGGGCTTCGTTTGTTTTGGAGGGAAACGGTTCAAGGGCAAGTAGGCCGACAAATCGTGTGTTGATGTCGGATGACTTGATCCATCCTCGGGCGAGGCTTTCTAGATGGGCGTTGGCGGGGACGGTTAGTTTCATTCCATCGTAGCCAGACCACCCGTTGAGGTTTGGTTTTGTTGGGTCAAGTCCCCAGATATTCCAACCCAAGCGACAAGGGGGAGAGGCGGGTTGATTTTGTTTGACTAGCTTCTTCGTCGCTGATAACACCGCTTGAGGCTGGGTGATTGGTTTGAAATCCATCGTCATGGCCAGGGTAGGAATCTTTGCGTGGACGGTTGGATCTAAATCCAGGTAGGTGAATGGCGCTGTGCTGGAGGCGTGAGTACAGTACGGGGCCATCTCGTTTGGCCGACCAGAGCGGTACCCGATGTTTCGATCGGTTGCCATCAGAAAGAGCAATATCTCTTTTCCAGAGTTGCAGAGGGGCTCAATTTCGTTATGCCCATCTCGGTCTGTTTCCGAAGTCGTGGCGAAGACCACCTCAGATAGCTTTGGGCCCTTGATGGTTTCATCAACCTTTAGGGTGACAATGGTGGTTCCGCGGGCGCTCTTGCCGGGAGCCCGGACAGCGACAATGCGTCCCGTAACGATCAGGTCGGAGTCCATAGTGGCCCACTCCAGCGAATCACGGTAGGTGATCGTCGGCTGGGCGTCAGCCATGAGTGCCGCCAGCATCAACAGTGCCACAAACAGGTAACGCATCAGTCGATTGGACGCGTGCGGATGATGGATGTTACAGACCTTCTTGCCACCTTTGGTCATTTTCATGACTTCAATACGACGGCTTGGGCGATCTCCCGGAGCCGCCAAGTTGATCCCGGTCTGATACATGCTCGCCAAGGGCTTGGCTGTACTGGCCCTTCTTGGGATGAATCAGATCGAACCGAGCTTTATTACGATCATATGCGAGTTGTAAATCGATGAGCTTAAGGCCAGCATAGTGAAGGTCAAAGCGGGCGACGACCCGCCCACCTTGCGACTGCCTCAAGTTGGCTATGACGAATGGCTTTGTCTCAGACATAGAAATACCTAGACGTCTGGAGGAATTTGGCAAGGAATCAAGGTCACCAGACTCAACACACAACTGTATCCCTTGCCTACATGGGCAAATCAACGCTTAGCAGTCTGTGGCAAGAAATCTTGCGGGAGTCTGGGAAAGGTCTGGTTAGGTCACCGTCCCTACTCAGTCATAGCACACGGGCGTAAGGGGGCACTGGGTCAAGAAGCGACCTGGAGGGCACATGTGAGCATAGGGCCAAGAATTATCGACACTCACGACAATTGCAAGCCAGTTTAGGAAGGTGTCATGGTAGCATACTGTCTACTAGTTTCGAGGATATCCCGCCATGATCATGCCGATGAATTTGGGGCACCGAGTTTCAACGATGAAACTGCCTCAGTCAAAACCCCTTCAACCCCTGTTTGAGGCGATTGTAAACTCGTTCCAATCCCTGGAAGAGCTCGGCGACGTCGATGGGAAGTCTATTCGGATTTTTGCGGAGCGGGACACGGTCCTTGACGATGACCCCTTGAGCGTGACAAATTCGCCAATCTGTGGATTTGTCATAGAGGACAACGGGGTCGGATTCAACGAGGCAAACATTGGATCGTTTCTCACCTCGGACTCTGATTACAAAGCACGGCTCGGCGGAAAAGGTGTTGGCAGATTCATGTGGCTCAAGGCATTTAGCCGGGCCGAGATCTATAGTAGATTCGAAGACGGCGGCTACTGGGAACGTAGCTTCACATTTAGCCTGAGCTCGGATTTGTCGAAGCCCCCAGCCTCGCCAACAGAAAAGTCGGTGCGGCTAACTCGCATTAGCCTGAAAGACTACCAATCTCCCTACAAGGAGGAAGCGCCGAGAAGTTTAGACATTCTTGCCCAACGGATCGTTGAGCATTGCCTTGCGTTCTTTCTAGACGCCAAGTGTCCTACGGTCATCCTCGAAGGCACCGGGGGTGAAAAATTCAACTTAAACGAATACTTCGGTGAGTACATCGGGGACCGTGCATCAACCCATAGCTTCAGCGTCGTTGGCCAAGACTTCAACTTCCGTGGAGTTCGACTTTATCACCCAAGCGAACGTGGGCACGCCCTTGTCTATGCTGCAAATAGGCGGGAGGTCAAAGTTGATAAGCTCAGCAAGTCGCTGGAAGCTCTTCCACAAAGGTTAGGAGACGAAGCTGGTGAGTCGTTTGTTTACCTTGGATTTATTACCGGAGACTACTTAGACGCCAGTGTCAATTCGGAGAGAACTGGATTCAGCTTTCCCGACGGTATCGGTGAAGTGCAAAGTGCCTTGCCAATTCTCACACTCCAGGAGATTCGCACAGCGGCACTTGAACCGGTGAAGGCGGACCTTGGTGGATTCATTGAGAAAGTGCATGAACAAAATCGACAGCGCATCGACTCCTTCGTGTCTTCAGATGCACCACAGTTTCAGCCGCTCAAGAGGTACATGGACGAACTGGTGCAGGAGGTTCAACCAGGATTATCAAATGATCAGCTTGATATCGCACTCCACAAGTTCCAGAGAAGGAAGGAGATAGAACTAAAGGAACGTGGACAGAAACTCTTTGCCGAAGAGCCTGAGTTGACCACATACGACGGTTATGCGGAGAGGCTTCAGGAGTTCATGGACGAGTTTAATGACCTAGGCAAATCAGAACTCGCCAAGTATGTTGCGCATAGAAAGGTTGTCTTAGACTTCTTCGATAAGTCCATGAAAATAGACCCGGTTACGGGAAAGCATCATCTCGAAGAAACCTTGCACAACATCGTGTTTCCGATGAGACGAATCTCCGAGGAAGTGCCTCACGAGTTGCAGAATCTGTGGTTGCTTGATGAACGGCTTACCTACCACCGCTATCTTGCCTCAGACAAGCCGCTGTCTTCTCTCCAGCCGCTGGACTCTGAGTCTGATCTAAGGCCAGACATGCTTGTATTCGATCGAGCACTGGCCTTTACCGAAGGCGATACTCCGGTGTCTTCTTTCGTAATTGTTGAGTTCAAAAGACCTGAGCGGGGTGATGTAAGAAGAGACAACCCTATTGAACAAGTTTATAATCATGTCCGCCAGTTGCGTACAAGCCACTATAAGGACGACTTTGGAAGGGAAGTAAAGCTGCAATCCGAAAACGTACCGGGATACGCTTTTATTGTTTGCGACCTCACTTCCCAAATGGAGACTCTCGCAGAAAACGCCAGTCTTCAAAAAACTCCTGATGGATTGGGTTACTTTGGCTTCAACGTGAAGCTAAATCTGTACGTGGAGGTCTTGTCGTACACCAAGATCCTTCGGGATGCAAAAAAGAGGAATCGAGTGCTCTTCGATAAGCTAAACATTCATAGCAATTAGTTCAACACCTAGAGCTAGGCATCACGGCGTCTCGCCTGACCCTCACCATACGGGGCCCTTCGCTCGGCTGTGCCTATTGGTTTTCGTAGTTTCTGATAAACCTCCCTCGCTAGCCAATCTGTGACTGCCCTCTGAAAGGCAGGGTCGGCCATATCCGTTTTGCCAGGGCTTGCGCCTGGCTGGATGAAGCGGTTTGCGACGCCCTTGGAAACGTCATTGCCTGGAACTCGGGGCCGTTGTCGGAGTCGATCGCCTCCGGCTTGCCATGGACTAGGCAGAGCCAGGTGAGCTCTTGGCTAGTCCCAATATTCAGCCAGCGTGGAGGGTTCGTGTCCTTCTCCTGGTCTGGACATGGGGTTTGAGCTTTTCGGTTTTTTCTCTCTTATCGCTTGGCATTTGCAAAAAGGTTCGTTAGAATAAACGTTCAGTTTGATTGAATGAACGTTTATTTATATGGCGAATGTAAACCGTAGCCGACAGATTGGGACTCGACCGACCCTCCGGGATATTGCTCAGGAGGTGGGGGTGACGGTGACGACGGCTTCGTTCGTTTTGAACGGATCGAAGTCGGGAACGCGGGTTTCTGATGAGACTCGGCGGGCCCTGGAAGAGGCGGCGAAGAGGATTGGGTACCGGCCCAACAATCTGGCGCGATCCCTGGTGCGGCAGAAGTGCGGGGTGATTGCGATGTACTCCAGCTACGACGAGATCAACGCGCGGAACTACTTCTTTGCGGAGATCATGGGCGGGTTGCAGGTGGGGTGCGGGAAGGCGGGGGTGGACTTACTGATTCACACGTCTTCTCCGGGGTCCGACAATGAGGCGATTGCGGCGTCTCTGCTCGACGGTCGGGCGGATGGGGTGATTGTCCACGCGGCGGCGAACCACCAATTGCCGCACATTATTGCTAAGTCGGGCGTTCCGGCGGTGGCGATTGCCGATCGGGTCGATTTTATTCCCTCGGTGGTGGTGGACGACGAGGAGGGCGGGGCGTTGCAGGCTCGGCATTTGTTTGAACGCGGGCATCGGCGGGTGCTTTATCGACCGGCGTTTGGCGACTTCTTGTCGGCAGTGGAGCGCGAGGGCGCATTCTTTCGCGAGGCGGAGCGGCTTGGGGTGGAGGTGATCTTGGGCGATGTGGCGCCATCCCGACACCGGGCCGAGTTCTCGGAGCGCGAATGCGATCTGCTTCTCTCCGAAGAAAGGCCCTCTGCGATTGTCTGCTGGGAGGATGCTACGGCAGACCGGACGATTTCTGTACTTGAGGGAATGGGGTTGAAGACGCCCCGTGACCTTGCCGTGATGGGCTTTAACGGGATTTCCGTGGAATTTGCCCATCGCCGATGGCTCACGACGATCGACGCCCATTGGGCGAACGTGGCGGAGGCGGCCATCGGCGTTTTAATTCATCAGATCGAAGGGAAGGACGTGCCTCCGGTCACGACATTGCCCGTTCACTTCGTTCAGGGAGCCACGACTTGAAGTGTGCCACGACCCTCGGCTTGCTTTGCTGCAAGTCAATTCCAAAGGAGGAAGGTCTCAATGAGCAATTATTTGCGAAAAGCCTTCACGTTAATTGAGCTACTTGTCGTTATCGCGATTATCGCGATCTTAGCCGCCATTCTGTTCCCGGTCTTTGCGCAGGCGAAAGCCGCCGCAAAGAACTCCGCGGACATTTCCAATCTGAAACAGTCGACGCTTGCGGTGCTGATGTACAGCGGGGACTATGACGACATGTTTCCGTACGCGCTGGACAACGTGTGGAACAGCTCTTGGGCAGTTATCACGCAGCCGTACATCAAGAACTTCGGGGTTTACCGAAGTCCGTTTGACTCGAATAACAAGCCCGCCGACATTTGGCTGGAAGGATGGTCGGGAGTGCCGATCTCCTACGGGGCGAACAGCTACTACCATCCGCAGAACTCCAAAGTGGGCGCGGGGTGTGGCTGTGGCGACCCTTGCGTTCTGGGAGGAGTGATGTCGCCGATGGCCCAGCCGGACTCTTGCGCCCCGGGCGACTGGTTTACCAGCTGGACGAAGTCTCAGACCGTGGTTACGAACGTGGCGGGGACGGTCATGATCACCGATAAGTTCAACGCCGACGCGATCAAGGCGGGTGGTTGGGGCAACCTTTCGGCGTTCTTTGGCGTTTCGTTCTTCTGTTTGGAGTGCGCCTATCAGTGGGATTGGGGCTCTCCGGTTGAGATTCCCGATGGTCGTTTAGTGGCGACGGAGCCGTATCCGTTCGGACCCGATGGAGCGGTCAGTTTGACCAACGCCAAGAGGGCTAACTTTGCGATGGCCGATGGTCACGTGAAGACGATGAAGCCTTCCCAGACCAATCCCGACCCGATCAATCGGCCCGCCGACAACATGTGGGACGCCGACCGGTAAGTCTCCCGTTCCTTGACGCCCGTCTCTGGTGGGCGGGCGTCCCATTTTGGGGTTTTTCTATGTTGAAATTGAGTGTGATTTTGTTGGTCGGTTGTGCGTTGGTGGTTGGTTGCGGCCAGCCTTCGACGGAACTAACGGCGCAGGAGCAGGCGAACTTTGCGGGCGGGCCTCGGCCGGCCTCGGCGAACGAGGCGATGAAGAAGAGCATCGAGGAATATAAGAAGAAGCATCCGGGGGCGAAGACGCCCTAGGCCGTTGGCGCGGAGGTGTTAGGGGCGGCTATGCCGCAGGTGTTAGGTAGTAGGGCGCTTCGCGCTAGGTGTTAGGATCCCTTCGTTGGGCGTTGGGCGTTGGGCGTTGGGCTATAGTGCACTCGGCCCTGGATAGGTCTGCTTCTTTGTAGAGGTTGATTCCGTGTTGGGCCGAGGAATTGGTCTTGGTCTTTGGTGAGCCGTTTGTTGAGGGGATGTTTGAGGGGGTTCTTTGTTTCGGCAGGGGTGCCGGTGGTGCGGGCGGGGGACCGGGAGATGTTGTGGGTGCGGGAGGAGGTTCGATTGCTTATCGATTACCACCGGCCTCCGCAGAAAGTCGCCTTAATCGACGGAGCATTGCACCGTGGTTTTTGGTGGTATTCCTTTGCTGAGCAGGGGTTTGAGGTGGAGGGGTTTTCGGTGGATTTCGACGGGGCGGTGTATCTGATTCCAGATGATCCGCGGCATCCGGCATTGATTGCTCAAGCGCGAGACTTTCCGCGGGAGGGGATCGTGGGCTTGGATGTTTACATCACGCCCGTCGCCAGCCGGGATTGGGTTTGGATTGGAACGCACGATCCGCTTGGACCGTTCTTGCTTTGGAATCCAGAGTGTCAATAGATGCAGAGGAATTGAAGTGAAGGGCGAACGCACGATGTTTGTATTGGGGCAGCGGTATGTGATTGAGCGCGATGGGACAGGAGAGCGCGTTGAGGTGGATGTCGTGGGATTTGGGCGGAACTTGGCGGGGGATGTGGTTCCGTTTTTTGAGGTGTGGACTCCGAGGGAGATCATTTGGGATGCGCGGTCGGGAGAGAAAAGGGAGGTGGAGTACCTTTCGGCGAACGCTCGGTATGCCGATTTGGAGGGATTGCCAGACTTTCCGTTTCCTATCAATTTGGTGATGCTGGCGGAGATTCCGGCGGAAGGGGCGACAGTTGGCGAAGGCGACTACGTTCCGTTGGGGCGGGCGGTGGTTGAGCGGCTTCGCCGCAGGTATTAGGGGCGCTTCGCGCAGGTGTTAGGCTTTCCTTAAGGGACAAGGG
>MKRX01000006.1:124435-499002 GCA_001898035.1 Armatimonadetes bacterium 55-13 | reverse complement strand
CAAGGGACAAGGGACAAGGGACAAGGGACAAGGGACAAGGGACAAGGGACAAGGGTGGGGATAGATCAGTTGGTGCTTCATGGGTGGATTCTTGAGGGAATGCGCAAGGCGGAGGGCCGGTGGCGCGAGGATCCTCAGGATTCGTTGGCGTGGGCGAATCTGATTTATGTGAAGTCCTCGGCGGGATTCTTTGATGAGGCTTTGAGACTGTGCGAGTTGAGGACCGAATTTGACCTCGACGATGAGGTCATTGCTCACGGGAAGGCGCGTGTTCTTTATATGAGAGGGGAGTTTAGGGCGGCAATCGCGATTTATGAATCCTTGGTGGCTCAATCCTATCCGTTCCAAGCGCAGCAGGGGTTGTTTTGGAGTTTTGTCAAGTCGAAGCGATTTGCGGAGGCGCTCTCACTCCTGGAGCAGATGGTTGAAGAGGATTGCCGAAGTGCATATGGGTGCCGGGCGGCAGTTGAGTTTGCGGAGAGGATGAGGTTGTTTCGGGTGAGGGAAGTCCTGGTCGAGGCCTTGGGCCGATTGCCGTTGGTCTCTGATAAGGAACCGACCCCGCCGGAGCTTTTTGCTCGGGCGAGTGATGCTGCTCTTGATGTTGTTGGGTCGGGGCCCTCTCCTTTGCAGAGGCTGAATGCCCTCTCAAGGCTTGGCGATTTGACAGGGGAGGACGCGGATCTCGAATCGCGTGAAATTGTCGATCAACAGCCGCACTTCTATTACTCGCACTTCATTCGGGGGCGAGTGATGTTTGAGCGAAGGGACTTTGCGCAGAGCGCGGCAAGCTTTGATCGGGCTTGCGAGTTGCGGCCCACAGATAGCCAGAGTTTCTATTTTGCGGCCAACGCCTATGCGCAGGCCAAGCGGTGGGATCTTGCTGAACTCCGGGGCGAGCAGGCGTTGGGGATGGATCCGCTCAACGATTGGATTGTCACACTGATGCGAAAGATCTACAAACGGAGCTTTCGACTCAAACTGGCTTGGAACAATGAGTCTGCCTATCTCAAGCTTAGGGACGAATGTAAATTGCTGGAGCCTCGCTTCGAAGCAAATGTGGTGAAGGTGATCTTAGATGGGGTGAAGGTGTTTGCCGGATCTGAGCCAGGGTACGGCACCTCAACTTGAGCATCTGGGGCCATTTGTGGTCTTCGAATTTGGCCTTCGTTGGGTTCGTGGTTACAATGACCGTTCATTCAAGTGGAAAAAATCTCTAAAGGGCGTTCGGTGGGTGGGCGGCCTACTCTTAAGGATATTGCGCAGGAAGTGGGGGTTACGATCACCACGGCTTCCTATGTGCTGAACGGAGCCAAGTCCGGGACTCGGGTTTCTGATAAGACTCGGGAAGCGATTTTGGAGGCGGCTCGGCGGTTTGGGTATCGGCCTAACAATGTGGCGCGGTCGTTGGTTAGGCAGCGGTCGGGGGTGGTGGCGATTTACTCTGGGTACGAGGAGTTGAGCGCCAAGAACTACTTCTTCGCGGAGATTATGGGGGGGCTCCAGGTGGGGTGTGCGCAGTGTGGAGTGGACTTACTGATTCACACGGGGCCACCGGAGGCTGATGATCACTCGATTGCCCAGTCGTTGCTCGATGGTCGGGCAGATGGGGTGATTGTCCATGCTTCGACGCACCACCAGTTGCCTCACATCATCGCGGAATCTCGGGTGCCTGCCGTGGCAATTGTAGATCAGGTCGATTTCTTGCCTTCGGTGGTGGTGGACGACGCGGAAGGAGGGCGGATTCAGGCTCGGTATCTGCATGAGAAGGGGCATCGGCGGGTGATGTACCGACCGGCGTTTTGCGAGTACGCCTCTACCATTCGTCGAGAAACCGCGTTTCGGGAAGAGGCGGCGGCTTTGGGGTTGGAAGTGGTGGACGGGACGATGACGGTGGCGGGGGGCTGGAGTGGCCTGACCGATCCTGAGAAGCGAATCATGCTGGGGCCGGATCGACCGACGGCGATTGCGTGCTGGGAAGATATGAATGCGGACCAGACGGTGGCAGACTTGGAAGAGATGGGTTTCTCTGTGCCAGGAGATGTGGCGGTGATGGGCTACAACGGGATCTCAGTGGAGTTTGGTCGGCGAAGGTGGTTGACGACGATCGACGCGCATTGGGCTTTGGTGGCGGAGACGGCGATCAAGGTTTTGATGCGACGGGTGGCGGGCGAAGAGGTTCCGATGGGGACGACGCTGCCGGTGGATCTGTTAGAGGGCGCAACGGCCTAGTTGGTGCATCCCTTTTGAGGATCGGTCGTATAGTAGATCGATCATGGCCACGCGCAAGCATTTCGAAGGCATCGCCGCCGAGGCGTTCATTGCGGATACCGACCGATGGGCGCTTGATAAGCTGAAGCGAATTCCCTTACTTCCTCAGGTGATTCAGAAGTTCTATGAGCTTGGCCTGGACCGCTGGTTCTATTGCTACAACATGAGCATGTCGGTTCGATGTGGGCCGACGCAGTACAAGACGCTTTACGACATCATGCGCGAGTCGGCAGCGGTTTTGGACATGCCGGAGCCGGAGTTGTACTTGACGAGCAACCCCTTCCCGAATGCTTGGACGAGCGGGGTGGAGCGGCCGTATATCACGCTTCGGTCCTCGATTGTGGATACGTTGACGGACGAGGAGCTTTTCCACTTAATTGGGCACGAGTTGGGGCACATCAAGGCGAAGCATGTGCTTTACAAGTCGGTGGGCGCGGTGCTGTTCCCATTGTTGGAGATGATTGGTCGGCGAACGTTTGGGTTGGGAGATGTGGCGACGATCGGGCTGATCTTGGCCTATGAGGAGTGGTCTCGCCAAGCAGAAATTACGGCGGACCGGGCGGGGCTTTTGGTTTCGCAATCGCTGGACATCAGCGTGGACGCGAACATTGCGCTGACGGCGGGGCCGACGCGGTTGCGTGGCGAACAGAGCCGCGAAGCGTTCATGGAACAGGCGCGGGCTTATCAGGACACGTCGATCATGGACGAACTGGGCAAGGTTTTGATCTTCCTTTCTAAGACGGGGACCTATTCTCACCCGATGCCGGTCCACCGCACGCAGCAGCTTGAGCGCTGGGTGCTGAGCGGGGCGTTCGAGCGGATCATGGCGGGGGATTACGAGCGCGAGCCAGAAGCGGTGAGCGCGTAGTCGCTTCGCGGTCGTCGAGGATTCCGCTACGTTTTGTTGGTCATGGGCTTTCGAAGAAGCCCACGAGTTTCAGGTAGCTGGAGTTCCTGGGAGGGCCGCCCAGGATACGGTCCTTGGCTTGTTGGGATTTTGGGTTGGTGGTGAGCGGCGGAGTTCATGGGCGGGCCGCCCATGATACGCTCCTTGGCTTGTTGGGATTTTGGGTTGGTGGTGGGCGGCGGACTTCATGGGCGAGCCGCCCGTGATACGCTCCTTTTCTTGTTGGGATTTTGGGTTGGTGGTGAGCGGCGGAGTTCATGGGCGGGCCGCCCATGATACGCTCCTTGGCTTGGGGATAATGGGTTTATGCCTAAGTGCGTGCTCCTTTTGAGTGGTGGGTTGGACTCGGCTACGGTTTTGGCGGTTGCTCGAGACCTGGGGTTTGATGTTTATGCTTTGTCCGTTCTTTATGGACAGCGGCACCAGGTGGAGGTGGATGCGGCGGTGCGGGTGGCGGCGGCTTTGGGGGCGACGGAGCATCGGTTTGTTTCGGTGAACCTCGACACCTTGGGAGGCTCGGCTTTGACCGACTCGGGGCTGGACGTTCCGAAGGATCGCGATGAATCCGCGATGCAAGATATTCCGATCACTTATGTGCCTGCTCGTAACACGGTGATGCTTTCGCTGGCGTTGGGCTATGCGGAAGTGGTGGGGGCGACGGACATTTTTGTGGGGGTGAACGCGGTGGATTACAGCGGGTACCCAGACTGCCGACCGGAGTACATTGCCGCTTTTGAGCACTTGGCGCAGCTTGCCACGAAGGCGGGGGTGGAAGGGAAGCGGATGCGCATTCACGCTCCTTTGATCGCGCTGACCAAAGTACAGATCATCGAGCGGGGGCTCTCGTTGGGTGTGGACTACGGGATGACGCACTCTTGCTACGATCCGTTGCCAAATGGTCGAGCCTGTGGAAGATGCGATTCTTGCATTCTGAGGAAGAACGCTTTTGCGGAACTTGGCATGGACGATCCTGTACTTGTATAGGTAGAAATACGGGTTGCCTTGGTCGCTAACACCATCTTAACTTTGGGCCTGTAGATTGTCTTTATCTTCTGGGACGGACGGGCGTGTATTTGCAGGTCCGTTCGATCGGGAAAATACGATATAGGCAAAATTATCAGTTTTTACTTTGGTTCTTGACTGCTATTATTGTCAGGAATCGGTGGACGCTGGGGTTGCCGTGTCTTGAATTGGAGAATGCGTATGAAGCGAATTGCACTTATCGGCGTTGGCTCTCTGAGCCTGATCAGCGCCGCGATGGCTCAGGTTAGTTATTCGGGTGGTACTTACAGCCAAGACTTCAACACTCTGGCGATGACCGGCACTTCGAATACTTGGACAGACAACAGCACGTTGCTCGGCTGGTACGCGAACAAGACGACCTATATTGCCGACTCTGGAACGAGCACGACGGGTGGCGTTCATAGCTACGGTTCTGCCTCTACTGATAACGAGCGAGCATTGGGTTCGGTCGGATCCAACAGCGCAGGAGATATGATCTACGGTGCTAATTTCGTCAATTTGATGGGCGGAGACGCAGACTTCTTCGTTTTGCAGTACACCGGCGAACAGTGGCGCAACGGCGGTAACGCAACCGCTCAGAAGTTGAGCTTTGCTTACTCGCTGGACGCAACATCTCTCACGACGGGTACCTGGACTTCGGTTACCAGCTTGGACTTTACAGGCCCGATTCACACCACTACGGCGGGCGCATTGAATGGCAATGCCGCGGCGAATCGAACCACTCTGAACGACATGGTTAACTTGTCTTCTGTCTGGACGGCTGGCTCTAGCCTGTGGATCAAGTGGACGGACCTCAACGATTCTGGAAATGACCACGCATTGGCTATCGATGACGTGACCTTCACGTCGCGAGCCAACCCGGTTCCGGAGCCTGCTTCCATGGCGGCGCTTGGACTGGGTGCGTTGGGTTTGATTCGACGCCGACGCAATAAGAAGTAAGCGAGTCCATTCGCTAACGAATCGAGGGGAATGCCGTTGGCATTCCCCTCTTCTGTTATGGGTCTGTGTCAACTATAGGGTGAGCGGCGGGCGTAAAATAGAGTGTATGCCCTCCACTCTGTTTGACAAGGTCTGGGATCGTCATGTCGTGTCCGAATTGCCGGGCGGCGGGGCGCTTCTTTATATCGACCGACACCTTGTCCATGAAGTCACTTCACCGCAGGCGTTCGATGGTCTGCGGGAGTTGGGTCGGAAGGTGCGGCGACCGGAGCTTACGTTTGCGACGGTTGACCACAACGTGCCTACCGACGGACGTCCGATCGACGAGACGACTCTAAGTGGGAAACAGCTAGCGGCGCTTGCGCGGAATTGTCAGGAATTTGGAGTTCCGCTTTTTGGCTATGGCCATGAGAAGCAGGGGATCGTTCACGTGATTGGTCCGCAGCTTGGCATTACGTTGCCAGGGCTGACGATTGTTTGTGGCGACAGCCACACCTCGACTCACGGCGCATTTGGCGCGCTGGCGTTTGGGATTGGCACGACGGAAGTCGAGCACGTTCTGGCGACGCAGACGTTGCGTTCCAGCGGGCGACCGAAGTCGTTAGGCATTGAAATTAACGGCGAGGTCTCGGAAGGGGTGACGTCCAAGGACATTATCTTGGCGATCATTCGGAAGATCGGCGCGGGCGGGGGAACCGGCTACGTGGTCGAGTATTTCGGAGAGGCAATTCGGAATTTGCCGATGAGCGGGCGGATGACGATCTGCAACATGTCGATCGAGATGGGCGCTCGGGCGGGGATGATCCAGCCTGACGATATCACGTTCGACTACATCGCGGCGGAGGATCGACCGTTTGCGCCGAAGGGAGCGGATTTCGACCGAATGGTGGAAGACGCGCGGACACTGAAGACGGACGACTCTTCGCTGTTTACGCGTCACGAGACGTTGGACATTAACGGGTTGAAGCCGCAGATCACGTGGGGAACGACTCCGGCGATGACGGTTGATATCGATCAGGCCATTCCGGAGCCGCAGGATGCGGGCGAGGAGCGGGCGCAGAAGTATATGGGCCTTAAGCCGGGCGACACTATGGCGGAGACGACGGTGAACACGGTGTTCATCGGGTCTTGTACGAACTCTCGCATCGAAGACCTTCGGGATGCGGCGCGAGTGGTGCGTGGGCATCAGGTTGCGTCGGGCGTTCGGGCGATGGTCGTTCCGGGCAGCGAGGCGGTGAAGGCGTTGGCTGAGCAGGAAGGCTTGGATTCGATCTTCAAGGAAGCGGGCTTCGAGTGGCACCGAGCGGGTTGTTCGATGTGCTTGGGCATGAACGGCGACATCTTGCGACCGCAAGAGCGCAGCGCTTCGACTTCCAACCGACCGTACGAGGGGCGACAGGGGCCGGGATCTCGGACCCACTTGGTCAGTCCTTTAACGGCGGCGGCGACGGCATTGAAGGGTAAGTTCGCGGACCCGCGTGAATTCCTCGACTAATAAACTGGCCCGAAAGACCTGGTATTAGGCATCAGAAACGGCAATCGCCCGAGGACACGGAGCGATTGATTGAGGTAGAATGCCAGGTCTAATCAACTAGAGACGATTTAGAACCATGAAAAGGACCTACCAACCGAATAACCGCCACCGCAAGAAGACGCACGGCTTTCGCGTCCGCATGCGAACGACGGATGGCCAGAACACCCTGAAGCGACGCCGCTCCAAGGGTCGCCACCGGATTTCCTCCTGAGGAAAGGCCTAAGCAAGCCACGATTCGAAGCCGTCTTCCAAGGCGGCAAGCGGGTCTCGACTCGTCACTTTCGTCTCAGCGCCACCTTTGGGGAAGGCCGGGTCGGAATCGCGACATCTAAGAAGATCGGGTGCCATGCGCGCCGGAATTGGGTCAAAAGACGCATTCGCGCAATCCTTCTTAGGCTCGATGACGTGTTAAGAACCGATCTCGACTACATCTTCGTTGCCTCTGCGACTTCCGTCAACGCCGAGTGGGGCGAGATGGGAAGCGAGATCGACGACGCTTTAAGCAGGATGAATGAGAGATGGGCCGCCGAATCGGAATCTTCTTGATCCGCCTTTACCAGAGAACGACGAAATGGATGCCGCCTACGTGCCGATTCACCCCGAGTTGCTCCAACTACACGCTACAGGCGGTGGAGAAATACGGGCTCTTCAAGGGCTCGTGGCTCGGCCTCAAACGCATTTGTCGATGCGGTCCCTGGAACCCCGGAGGTCACGATCCGGTTCCGTAGTGAGGGGGCTTGGGCAGAATGGCCCGCGCTCCGCAACCCCGATCGATTTGGACAGTAACTTGATCGTGCGCGCTCGTCTGAAAGCAACCCGCGAGATCCCCCAGTAACCATGAGTCGCCCCGCCCCGACCCCTAAACAGAACTTCTTACAGACCCTGCTGATCGTCACGACGGTCTTCTTGGGCATGCAGCTCTTCTGCAACAAGCCACAGCAGAATACTGCAGACAGCAATCGCACGACCGCCGACGTGTTGAAGTCGATGCGGGAGATGAACTCCAAGCTTTTGGATGTTTCTATCGTTCGCGAGAACTCTGCGCTTAACTCCAAGATCCACGAAGAGACCAACGCCAAGAAACTGACCGAACAACAAGCAGAGGCCCTTCGAATTGAGGGATCGATCTTGGTGGCGGATACCCAGCTGAAGGCGGGTATGCAGCGCAACGAGACTCAGCGCATTCGACAGGCTTACTATTCGCTCGATACGATGAACCGCAAGAAGGCGGGGCTGGACGAGTGGAATAAGACGACCGTCGAGATTCCGAAGACGGTTCGGCAGCCGGAGCGCTTTACGTGGAGCCAGTGGACGGGCCACGAGCTTTATCAGAAGGTCGTCAGTGAGCTCACGACGCGCAACAAGACCGACTTGGTATGGGGATTCATGCCGGGCGGCTATCAGTTTGTAGATCTCCTCGTTCACGCCACGGGTTCCATTCCGGCATTTAGCTACTGGTTTGCGGCGCTCTTGTTGGCGTTAGTCGTTCGAGGTGTGGTCTACCCGCTTACTCAGCGCCAGTTGATGTGGTCACGGCAGATGTCTCAGCTCACTCCGATGCTTAAGGAGATTAAGGAGCGTTACAAGGACAGTCCGCAGACACAGCAGACCAAGACGATGGAGCTGTACCGGGAGTACGGGATCAATCCGATGGCGGGCTGCGGTCCGGCCTTAGTTCAGATGCCGTTGTTCTTGTTCGTGTACCAGTGCATGCTGCACTACCAGTTCGAATTCCAGAAAGGCACGTTCCTTTGGATCAACGCTTCCACGAGCCAGGCAACAAAGGGATTCATTGCCCCGAACCTTGGGCAGGTCGACACGATTCTGATTATTCTTTACGGAATCTCGCTCTGTACTTCCACGATGTTGCAGCCGGTCACCGATCCGACTCAGGTGAAGCAACAGCGTATCATGGGTTTGAGCTTTGCGGTTTTGATGCCGGTATTCATGTTGCTTGGGTTTTTCCCGGTACCGGCGGCGTTCGTACTTTATTGGACGTTCACGAACATTTTGGCGACGGCGCAGTCGCTGAGGGCTTACCGGTTGCCGTTGCCGCCTTTGGTTAAAGTAAATACGAAGGACGGCGGGGCGTATCCGGGCGGCGGCTTCTTTGCCAAGTTCCAAGAGGCTCAGAACAGTCAGGGAGCAAATGGTGCGAACGTGAACTCGCTCAACGGGAAGACGGGTGCACCAGCCAAGCACAAGCCGAAGAAAAGGAAGTAGGTAGATGAAAATGGGAGACGCAGAGGGGCGTCCCCCAACCATTCTTTAACCGATTCAAGTAAAGTTCGCAAGAGAGGATTATGCAAGCCATCGAAACCACGGGGAAGACAGTACAGGAGGCCACCCAAACGGCGGTCTCGAAGCTGGGAGTATCAGAAGACCAGCTTACGATTACAGTATTAGAAGAGACAAAGGGTCTTTTCGGTAAAAGCACGGTTCGAATTCGGGCAGAAGTGAAGGCGGCAGAGGCAGCGCCGGCAGCTACGGAAAAGCCCGCGAAGTCCGAAGAGAAGCCGGTGAAGAAGGGGCGCGCGACCAAGGCGCCTAAGAAGGAGGAGCCCGCTCCTGTTGAGGAAGTGGCTGCTCCCGAGGCTCCGGCAGAGGAGGCCGCCGAAGAAGTGGTGGCTACTCAGGAGGACGGAGAGAAGTTCTTGGCTCTCGTCGAGGACCTGATCAAGAAGGCCGATCTGCAGGTGACGGCGAAACTTTCGGGCGTGAGCGGCAAGTACGTCAACATCGAGCTCGATGGAAAGGACGCGGCTTACTTGGTAGGCAAGCACGGCGAAGTTTTGAACGCGCTCCAGTATCTGGTCAACATCATCGCGGGACGATCCTTCGCGAATGGCGTTCGCAGCACGATCGACGGCAATCAGTACCGCACTCGACGCGAGCAGCAGTTGACGGCTCACGCGAAGCGAGTAGCCGACGAAGTGATCAAGCGCGGCGAGGAAGCGGTTTTAGATGCCCTCCCGGCGTTCGAGCGACGCATCGTTCACAAGGCGTTGGGCGAGTACGCGGGAATCACTACCTACAGCGAGGGCGAAGAGCCGAACCGCCGTGTGGTCATCGCACCCGCCGACTGATCTTAGTCGGTAATCCTCTTTGAAATCCCTCGGAAGTCGATCTTCCGAGGGATTTTTCTTTATGCGGTCGGCAGAGGTTTGCCTTTGGTCTCGGGGGCGAAGGGGAGGGCAAGAAGGCCGACGAGGTAGATGCTTCCCGAGACGAGGAATCCGGTTCCAATGGAATGGGATTGGCTAATGATGAATCCGGTTACGATGGGCATGAGGATGGAGAAGACACGTCCGACGTTATAAGCCATGCCTGCTCCGGTGGCCCGGAGCGCGGTGGGAAAGAGCTCCGGGAAATAAAGGGCCAGTGCGCCGGAGATGCCGATGGCAAAGAAATTGATGAACGGCAGGATGAGGAGGAGGCTTCCGTAATCCAATCCGGAAGAGGCGATGGCGACCACCGCGATGGGGGTGGCGGCAAAAAATGCGCCGATCGTGCGCTTGCGGCCGAACTTCTCGCACAGGTAGGGCACCAAGAGAACCCCGATGAGGGTGCCGATGTGGGAGACCATAATTCCGATGCTTTTTCGAGCATCCACGTCTGCTTTGGAGAGTCCCTTGCTGGCGGACTCCAGAAGGTTGGGCGCCCAGAAGGAGGCGGTCCCGGCACCGGTGACGACGACGGCGCCGATGACCATAGCGACGAGAACTCTTTTTCGCCAAGTTGGACTTGCCCAGAGGTCGCGGAGTGGATTGACCGAATGAGTGGGGGAATTGCCGGCGGTCGGTTCAGGCTCTTTGATGGCAAGGCGAATGAGGACGCAGATGAGGGCGGGAACGACGCCGACTACATACATGTACTGCCAGGGCATTCCCCTGAGGAAGAGCTGAGCCACGCCCGCGAGGGCCGGGCCGAAGGCGGCAGCGGATTGGAGGATAGCGGCGGCAGCGGCCCGGGATCGGTTGGGCATGACCTCAGCGACCAAGGCGGCGCCGGCGGCCCATTCTCCGCCGATCCCCAGCGCGACGATAAATCGGGCGGCGGCGATTTGCCAGACCTCTCGACAGAAGATGGTGAGGCCGGTGAAGAGGCTGTAGACGAGGATGGTGAGGACCAGGGTGCGAGTTCTGCCCCAGCGATCGGCGAGGATGCCGAAGAGCAGGCCTCCGAGCGCCCAACCGAAGAGGAAGATTCCCTGAATCCAACCTTCCACCGTAGGGCCACTGGCAGCGTAGCCTTCCGCTCCCATCATTTCCTTGAGAATCGAAGTCTTAGTGAAGTTGAAGATGGCGGCATCGAAGACGTCAAAGACCCACCCGAGCCAAGCGGCGAGGAGGATGGTCCATTGGAATCGGGTGAGACCCCGGTACCAGGGAGGGGAGGCGTCATCGGCAAGGGTAGCCATTGGGGTAGTTATACAGGAAAGGGGGCTTTCCGAGTAACCTCTAGGGTCGATGGCGAAGCACTATGATGGGTGGTATCGCTTCGTCAACTGGCTGGTCCGAACGGTTTATTTCGGCGCAGTGACGGGGGGATTGGAATCGGTGGGTCGGGAGAACATCCCGAAGACAGGTGCCGTCATTATTGCACCGATTCACGTGAGCCATCTGGACCCTCCGGCGACGGGTTGCGCGATGCCGCAACGGCGATTGCGGTTTATGGCCAAGGAAGAGCTGTTTAAGGGAATCTTTGGGAAGATCATCTTCTCTTTGGGGGCCTTTCCGGTTCATCGCGGCGAAGGCGACACGGAGGCGATTCGGAAATCTCTGGCGATGTTGGAGGAAGGGGAAGCGCTTTTGGTCCACCCAGAAGGGACCCGGGGGGATGGCATTCACATGAACCCGATCAATAAGGGAACGGCGATGCTGGCGAAGCGATCCGGCGCGCCGGTGGTGCCGGTGGGGATTATTGGCTCCAACATCGTGATGCCACGCGGGGCGAAGGGCAAGCGGCACCGGATTAAGGTGGTGTTCGGCAAGCCGTTTACCTATGCGGATGTGGTCGCCACGACGGGGAATGAGAAGCTGGCTCGGGAGGCGTTCTCCAAGACATTGGCAGAGCGCATTCGGCAACTCTGCAATGAGAACGGGTTTGAGGTGCTTCCGGCTCTTGAGTCAGTACCGGAAGCGGTTCCGGTCAGTAGCGAAACGTAAACTGCGCGCCGACCAAGACGTCTTTGTTGTCGAAGATCGCCCGGAGACCGAGGTTGCGGAGGGGGCGAATGTCTAGACCGGCTTCCAAGTGTTTGCCGTTAAACTCAGCGAGGAAGCGAACGCGGTCTGTGAACGGGAGCATGGCGCCGATGAACGGAGCATTAACGGAGCCGAAGTATCCGCCGATGGTGATCTCGGCAGGAATCTGGGCGGTGACGGAGTCCGCATAGCCTTCCTTGGTGGTGATGGCGAGGAACATTCGGCGACCGTCGCGGCTCACGTTGAGGAAGTCTTTGATTCCGAAGCTGATGCCAGGACCGATACCAACGATGGGTGGGATGTAGTTGTACGACACATCGAAGGAGGTGCGGATGTTCTTCCCTTCGTATTTCTCGGTGAAGACCTCCATGTCGATGCCATCGGTGACGCCGAACCCAACGTAATTCTTTTGCGTTCGCGATCTTGATTGCTCCCAGAGGGACTCGACGCGAACGGTGTTCAATCGGATTTTTGAGCCGGTGGGAATGGTGATCAAGCGATCAGCACTTGCCACACCGCAAACGAGGATCAACGCAAGGGAGGTTATCGAACGCACGGGTGAAACTTACCTGTTTATGGAATGGGACCGTTGGCGACTAGGCCCAAGAGGAGCGACGTTCGATGCTCAGGTGGGTTACGACGCATTCTCTAGGGCCACGCTGAATTGCTTCTGGTAGAGGCTGGCGTAGAGGCCGCCTTTGCTGAGAAGCTCGGTGTGAGTTCCTTGCTCTGTGATGACGCCCTTTTCGAGAACGACGATGACGTCCGCCTTGACGATGGTGGAGAGGCGGTGGGCGACGACAAAGCTGGTGCGGCCTTGGAGGAGGTTATCGAGAGCCTGTTGGAGTTGGGCCTCGGTTTGGGAATCCAGGGAGGAGGTCGCCTCGTCGAGGATGAGGATCTTGGGATCGGCGAGGAGGGCGCGGGCGATGGCGATGCGCTGCTTTTCGCCAACGGAAAGCTTGACGCCGTCTTCTCCGATCTTGGTTTCGTAGCCGTCGGGGAGATCGAGGATGGCTTGGTGGATATTGGCGGCTCGGGCGGCGCGGTGGACTTCTTCTTCAGTGGCGTCCATGCGACCGTAGCGGATGTTCTCGAACACGGAGGTGTTGAAAAGGATGCTCTCTTGGGCGACGACGCCGACTTGCTCTCGGTAGGAGAGGAGTTGGATGTCCCGAAGGTCATGACCATCGATCGTCAGACGGCCGGAGGTGGGGTCGTAGTGGCGGAGCAGGAGGCTGGTGAGGGTGGTCTTGCCGCTGCCACTGAATCCGATCAAGGCGACCATTTGACCCGCTTTGGCTTCGAGGGTGAGGCCCTTGATGACGGGTTGATTGGGCTCGTACTCGAACCAGATGTTGTCGAAGAGGACATCGCCCTTGATGGGGGGCATGGGGGGAGCCTCGGGTTTGTCGTCCACAACGTTCTTGATGTCCAGCGTTCGGAAGATACGCCAGAGGGCGTTTTGTGCGCGGGCGATGGGGTCGATGGCGACGAGGAACTGGATGATAGGGCCGTACACGTAGGTGACGGAATACATCAGGAACATGACGAGGGTGCCAGCGCCGATGGTGCCCTGGAGGCAGAGAATGCCGCCATACCAGAGGACGAGGCCCTGGCCGATGCCGCAGAGAGCGTCGGCGGAGGTCCAGAGACCGCCGCCGAGGGCGCCTTGGCGGACGTTGAGACCCATCAGGCCGCGGGTGATGGCCATGAATCCTCGGGATTCTCGACGCTCTTGGCCAAAGCTCTTAACGACTTGGACGCCGGCAAGGCGCTCTTGCATGACGCCGAACATGGTGTCTCGGCGGGTTCGAATGTCGTCAGAGGTGGTTTGGAGGGGCTTGAGGAACCGGCGGAAATTGACAATGTAGAACGGGACGGGGGTGAGGGCGAGAAGGGCGAGCTTCCAGTTGATGGCGAAGAGGACGATGACGACGATGACGAGTTGAACCGCGCCCGAAACGAGGGTGTTGAGGTTTCCGGTAATGAGGTTGTTTACGGTAGACGCGTCGTTAATAACGTAGCTGACGAGCTTGCCGGTTTGGTTCTTCTCAAAATAGGCGAGCGGGAGGCTCTGCATGTGGCGGTAGAGGCGTTCTCGAATAAGCAAAAGGAACTTTTGGCCCATCAGAGACGTGTAAACACCCAAGGCATATCCTAGAATGCCTTGTACAACTGCAAACCCTACAATGTAACCTAAGTAGGCATACGCATTAATCGGATCCCCGTGCTGAAGGCGATTGACAATATCGCCAAGAATAAGGGGAGGTACGAATCCAAACGCCGATTGCGCAATCGTGAGGCTGGAGCAGGTGAGCAGTAGCCCCAGAAACGGTCTGAGCTCCGAAAACAGCCGACGAAGCGCAGATGGCGCCTTTCGCTCGTCGGCCCCACGTTCGTGAGGTTCGTCTACTTGCGGCATGCGTTACGAATGCGAAGTGTACGTTAAATTGACGCGGAGAAGGTTACAGATTCGTCCAATATCGAGAAACCTATACAAATAGTGGAAATACCCAGCGCTTTGAGACAACATTTTCATCAGATTTTAGAAGAGATTCGCACGGAAGTGATCCGAATGGGCACTTGTGCGAACGACCTGGTCAAGCAGGCGGTGGATGCGATCATCAACGGAAACGTTGAAGAGGCGCATTCGGTGATCCGCGGCGACGACGAGGTGGACCACATGGAGCAGAACCTGCATCAGCGCACGGTCTTGACCGTGATGCAGGAAGCGCCGGTGGCGACGGATCTACGATTCTTGATTTCCACCCTTGGCGTGGTCGGCGAAATTGAGAAGGCGGCGGACGATGCAGTGAAGCTCTCGCGTCGGGCGCGCAAGTTGAGTGGCCAGTTCCCTTCTGAGATGAAAGTGGCGTTGTTGGAGTTGGGTGAAGAGGCGCGAAAGATGTTTGCGGCCTCTCTGCGGCTCTACGCGGAGTACTCGCCGGAACTGGCGACGGAGATCATCGAGTCGGATGAGAGCGTGGATACGCAGTATTCGCATGCTCGCGACCGAGTAATCGAGATCATTCAGGCCTATCCGGAGAATACGGCTCACTTGGTTCGGACGATCGAGGCGTTTCATGCGTTGGAGCATGTGGCGGATCATGCGGTGGAGATAGCCAAGCGCATGAAGATGCTTTACGAACCAGTTGTCGCCGTCGGTACCTAGCGAGTTACTCCTTGTTGGCCGGATCTGTAAGTTCCGGCTTCAACTGGATGGAAACGCGGGTGACTCGGCGTCGGGCCATGTTTTCGACTCGCATCTTGCCGAGGTCAGTCTCAACTGAGTCGCCAGGGCGCGGTACTCGCTCTAGGGTGTCTACGATAATTTGGGCGAGGGTGTCTGTATTTTCACCCGACTCGATTGGAAGGTGTAAGAAGTCAATGATTTCGTCCAGACGCACGTCTGAGCGAGCGGAAACACGACCATTGGCGAAAACCTCGATGTGAGGTCTTTCGCTCTCTAGGCGGTCTTCGAGTTCGCCAAATATCTCCTCGACGACGTCTTCCAAGGTGATCAGTCCGCTCGTGCCACCGTACTCGTCCATGACCACGAGGATTTGGGTTTTTTGATCGCGCATGGTGGCGACGATCTTCTCCATGGTCAGGTTCTCTGGGATGGCGACCAAGGGACGCATCAGCGATTCGAGTTTGAAATCGGATCGGTGTAAGTTCTTGACGATGTCATGGAGATAGGCTACGCCGACCATGTCGTCGATATCTCCTCGGCACACGGGGAGACGAGTAAAGGGGATGGCGGCTATCTTTTCAAGCAACTCATCTTTGGTCAAAGAGAGATCTAGCCATTTGACGTCCAGACGGTGAACCATGATGTCTCGAGCATCCAAAACGTCGAGTTTCAGGGCTCGAGTGACCATCTCGGCGTGCATTTTGTCCAGCGTGCCCTCGGCGCCGCCGGTTTGCACGAGCATCATCAGCTCTTCCTTGGCCACGGAGCCTGAGTCAGGGCCTTTCTTGACGCCGCATAGGCGCAATAGGAGCCGAGCCGCTCCTTGAACGAGCCAAATGAGGGGACGGAGGATGGTGATGATGAACTTAAGCGGGCGGAAGGTGACGAGAGCGACCCGCTCGGGGGAATTCAGGACGAGGTACTTGGGCAGGAGCTCGCCGACCACGACGAGGATGAATGTGACGACAAGAAATGAGATGGTGAAACTGATGGCGCGGGGCACAGAATGCCCAAACAATTCGACCAGACTTTCCGTGACGAATGGCTCCGTGACCGAGCCGACGCCGATGCCGATCATGGTGACACCGATCTGGCTGCCCGCCACATAGGGTGAAACGTCTTCCAACTCCTTGGAGAGAGCCTTGGCCATCTTGCTTCCCTTCTTGGCGAGGGAATCCACCCTCGTCTTTCGGGCGCTGACGATGGCGTACTCTGCGGCGACGAAGAAAACGCTTCCAAGTACAAGCAGAATGCTAACGAGGATTAGCAGCGGGCGTCTCCTTCCATGTGACCGTTATTGTATCAAACCGGAGGGCTAGCGTGGGAGTACCCAAATTCGATGCTTACGCCAGTGACCGATGCACCGAACGACATAGCCAAATATGTTGAGGACGTCTCGGTAGAGATCTATCACGGCGGCGAATTCCTCGCGAAGTCGGCGGCGGGCGAGGAGTGAGGCGAGATCGTATACGAAATAGCTCAGATAGATCCCATTGGCGATGAGCGCAAAGCGGGCATTGGGGAGACCTTCGGGCGCCATGACGACGATGGCGGCGATCATGGTGCTGCTGGCGATAAGCGAAAGGAGGTACTGACCCACGAAGCTGAAGTCTCGTCCACAGAGCAGCGAATATATGAGGGCGCAACCTGGGCCGATGATGATTGTCCAGACCGGCCAACCCGCTCGCTGGACGTGGTTCAGGACAAATCCAACGGCCACCAAGACGAATGGTAGGCAAAGGGCGGAGACGCGGGCCTCTTGACGGCCCTTTCTCAGCGCAACGCGAAGAACGGCCAGGACCACGAGGGTGACGATAAGCAGCCAGATGGAGGCATCTCGATCCGGCGCATACGATCCATACGCAATAAGTCCGACCAAGATGAGGCTGAAAAAGTGAAGGCCGGAGACCCGCTTTACAAATCCCAGACGCGCCATATAGGGCTCCTCGGTGACGTTACCGGGGATCTCTATGGGGTCTGGGACATAGTTTGGGACGTACATGAGGTTATGGTTTGACGATTTCCGGTTCAGGAAGTCCGAGGTCGGTAATTTGGCGCAGGATTTCGCCCTTGTCACCCACGAGAACGATGAGGGCTCGTTCTACGGGCAGTCCATTTTTGACGACGGCATTGAGGTCGCTGGCTTTGAGGGCGGCGAATTTTGCGAGTTCGGCATCCACAGCGTTGAAGGGGATTCCATCTTCGTAATAACCGATGCCTGTGCCGACGAGGCTCTGGATGGACCCGATGCCGCTGACGGCGTCGAAACGATAGGTGGAGCGAGCTTTCGAGGCTTCGTCGTCCGTGATGTCGCCGGTGCGTATCTTCTCAAACTCTTTGAGGAACTCCTTTAGCGATGCGCCGGTCACGTCGGTACGGACTGAGGAACCTGCGATGACATAGCTCACGTTTCGGGAGAAGTTGAATCGCAAGTTGGCGCCATAGGTATATCCCTTATCTTCCCTTAAGTTGCGATTGATACGGGAGGTGAAGGTTCCGCCGAAGACAATGCCCGTTTCAGCTAGTGCGGGCCGGTTTGGCGAGGTAAACGGCTCGGTGGGCATGTATATGCGAATCACGGTTTGGACGGCGCCAGGCTTATCCACAACAACGACGCGAGTCTTTTCAGGATTCACGGCGGCGTACATGGGTTTGGCAATCATGGCTTTGTCTGCCGACTTCCATCCTCCGAACTGTTTTTCCATCAGCGCTTTGAACGCTTCCGGCGACAAGTTGCCGGCGGCGAAGATGGCGGCTTGCTCGGGCCGGAAAATTCGCTTGTACTCGGCCTTGACGTCATCCAGTTTCAAATTACTGACGGTGGAGATTTCGCCGCCAGTGGGACGGCCGTAGGGGTGGCTCGATCCGAAGAACTCTCGATTTCCAACGCGGCCGGCGACCGAATTAGGATTGTCCGCGGATTGTTTAAGGTCGTCGATCTGGATTGACTTCACCCGATCCCATTCATCTTTGTTCAGTTGCGGTTGACGAACGACATCGGCCATGAGAGGCAGAGCCTTGGCGAAATTGTCCGTAGTTGCGGTAAGTGATACGCTCGATGAGATTTGGTCGGCATCGGTGGAGAGTTGTGCGCCGAGCGATTCGAGCGCCGTGGTGAGTTGTTCGGCGTTTCGCGTGCCGGCGCCTTCGTCCAGCATATCGGCGGTTAGGTAGGCGAGGCCAGATTTGGCAGGGCTGTCCACCGCGGCGCCCGCATCAAACCGAATGGTGGCTGTCACCATGGGGGTTTCGGCTCGGCGCCAATAGTAGATGGGAATGCCATTCGATAGTTTCAATTGGGTCGGCTTAGGGAAGTTGAAGGGCTTATCCGCCGCCATCTCCGGTTTTGTGTTGCGGGGATTTACTTCGGGCTTGGCGATTTGTGGAACGACGCGGAGGACGAGCCGTTTTTGAGGATCCAAAGTCTTGGCGACGGCGGTTTGAATCTTTGCGGGCGTCATCGATTTGTAGAGATTGACTTCTCTCGTGAACGAGTTGGGATCGCCGAAGTAGAAGTTAAATTCGTTCAATTGATCGGCGAGGGCATCAATGCTTTGGAGGCGATTTACCGATTGGAAGAGGGTTCCGGCGATTTGGCGATCGACTTCCGATTTCGTAGGACCTTTCTTTCGGAACTCAGCAAGCGTGTTATCGATGGCGGCTTCCAATTTTGCGATCGGCACGCCTTCTCGCGCGGTGGCTTCTACGTAGAACAGCGACCCGAGCAAGAGTGAGCTTTGGTAGGCGCTTACGTCGCTGGCGAGCCCTTTGTCAACCACGAGGCTCTGATAGAGTCGGCTGCTATAGCCATCCGAGAGAATAGAACCAGCAAGGCGCATTTCGATGTCGCCGGGCTTATAGGCGGCGGGGCTGTGCCAGACCATGATGGTTTTTGGGACCTGGACGTCATCCACCATCGTGGTGCGCTTTGTCGAGAAGGAGAACGGGACTACCGATTTGCGGACGATATCGTTGCCTTTGGGAAGCGATCCGAACAGTTTGGCGATGAGGGGTTTGATTGTCTTGGAATCGAAGTCTCCCGCAATGACCATCGAGGCGTTATTTGGGACATAAAAGGTGGCAAAGAAGTCCTTGACGTCTTTTACCGACGCGTTGTCCAGATCTTCCATCGATCCTATGACGCTGGTGCTGTAAGGGTGTCCCTTGGGGAACATTAGGTGAGGGATGGCTTCGTAGGCCTTCCCATAGGGAACGTTCTCCGTGGTTTGGCGCCGTTCGTTTTTGACTACTTCCCGCTGGAGATCGAGCTTCTTTTGATCCATCATTCGACCGAGGTCTTCCAGGCGGTCTGCCTCTAGCCAGAGAAGGGTAGGTAAGAGAGACGATGGACCAGCTTCGAAGTAGTTCGTGCGGTCTTCCGCCGTTGTGGCGTTGTTGCTGCCACCGTACTTCTCCATCAAGGTGTCGAATTCACCATTGGGGACACGTTCGGTTCCCATGAACATCAAGTGCTCAAAGAGGTGGGCGAAGCCGCTTCGACGTTCGGGCTCATCCTTGGAACCGACCTTATACCACACGTTGACGGCAGCCATCGGCAGACTGTGGTCTTCGTGGAGGATGACGGTCATGCCGTTGGGCAGCGTGTATTTCTCGACTTTGAGGTCTTGAGCTTGACCAAGGATGGGAAGGAGCGCAAGGGCGGGGAGGAGCCTTTTGAGCATGTCGGCTTTATTTTGACCTGATTCAGGAGATTAGGTTTTTGGGTCAATTGTGGTGAACAAATTTACTTGACGCGCGTAAACTTTCTATGAGGCATCGATGAAGCGACTGTTAGTCTTTGGAATTCCTATCGTTCTGATCCTGGGTCTTGTCTTTTGGAGGTTGTCGGCGGAGAAGGCGGCGGCGCAGGAAGCGGCGAGTCAGCAGGGCTCTCGAAAGAATGCGGTGGTTTCGGCGGATATGGCTGAGGCAGCCCCGGCGACCCTCTCCACGACGCTTGAAGCGGTGGGAACGGTTCAAAGCCCCTACAAAGTCGATCTCTCTCCTCGTACGGCGGGTCGGATCGATTTTCTGGAAGTCCGCGAGGGGGATCACGTTCAGGTTGGACAGGTGGTTGTTCGGATCAATCCCAGCGATTTGGAAGGGGCGGCGCTTCAACAGCAAGCGGCGGTGGCAGAAGCCAGGGCTAAGTTGGCAGAAGCTCAGATCAGCAAGTCCTCTAACGATGTAGCCATTCAGGGAAACGTTCGTCAGCAACAGGCGAATTTGGAGACGGCGAAGGCGGAACTGCTTCAGGCCAAGCAAACTTACGAGGCCCAGGTTCAATCCGCGCAGTCTAATGTAGTGGATGCTACAGCCAAGGTTAAGGCCGCCCAGAGTGATATTCGGAATAACCAGGCGAAAGTTGCTTCTGCCCAAGCGGACGCCGACAACGCAAAGCTCAAATACGAGCGTTTGGAGCGACTCCTCAAATCAGGGTATGTAGCGGCTCAGAATGTGGACGATGCTCGCGCCGATTATCAGGTCGCGGAGAAAGGCGTTGATGTTGCGGAGGCCCAACTCGATGCCAGCAGATCGGCCCTGGATTCGGCCAACGCGCAGCTAGACTCCGCGAAACAGCAACTCGAAATAGCCAAGAAAAAGGCGGATGTGGATGTCCAGACGGCGGCGGCGAGGGTGAACCAGGCTCAAGCGGCGTTGGACATTGCCAAGGCCAATCGGTCTGGTTCGGCGGCTTATAGCGAGAACTTGGCGGCGCTGGAGGCTTCGGTGAAGTCGGCAGAGGCTCAGCTTGCTCAGGCACAGGCCAAGCAGGCAGACACGGTTTTGAAATCCTCGATCGAGGGAACGGTGACGGCTCGTAACGCGGACCCGGGAAGCATGGCTAGCCCTGGTTCGGCGGTGGTGACCATACAGTATTTGAAGTGGCTGTTTGTGACGGCTTCGCTTCCGATCGAGAATGCGGACGCCGTTCATATTGGACAAGAGGTGAAGCTGAGTTTCGATGCGTTTCCCGGTCGGACATGGATCGGGAAAATCTCGCAGGTGAACCCGGCGGCCGATCCACAGAGTCGGCAGTTCAGTTTTCAAGTTCGATTGGATAACCCGGACGGCGCGATTCGTCCGGGCATGTATGCCAAAGCAAACATCATTATCAGTCGGGTTCAGGCGGCGGTGGCGGTACCCAAGGGGGCGGTAGACGATTCGAGCGGCAAACCCCAGGTGAAGGTCGTTGACTCGGAGGGAGTCGTCTCGACGCGAGCCGTGGAGATTGGGCAATCGGACGCCACTCTCACAGAGATACGATCCGGACTTAAGGTGGGGGAGAAGGTGGTGACTCTTTCTTATTCGCCCCTCAAGGACGGCTCGAAGATTCGACTTCCCAAACAGGGCGAAGGTAAGACCAAGTGAATATCGCCCGCTTTTCGGTTTCACGGCCCGTAGCCGTTACGATGCGCATTGCGGCTTTGGCCGTATTGGGTTTGGTTTGCCTATTCCGCCTTCCCATCGATCTTCTTCCGAAGGTGGACATTCCCACGATCGTGGTGAACACATCTTGGCCGAATACCTCTCCGCAGGAGATTGAAACTCAGATTACGCGTCCGATCGAACAGGCGGTTTCGACGGTTCCCGGGATGTATAAGGTCACCTCGACGTCCTCGTTGGGGCAATCTTCCGTTCGCGTGCAACTGGATTACGGCGTGGACGTGAATCAGGCGGCAGTGGACGTCTTGCAGTTCGTCCAGAGGGCGGCGCGCACGTTCCCTGACGATCCCAACATTCAGAATCCATCCGTCTTTAAGTTCGATCCCTCGAGCCTTCCCATCGTGGTTTATGGGGTTTCGGGCATTAAGGATCCGATCAAGCTTCGAACGTTGCTCGACAACGAAATCTCGCCGATTCTGGAGTCTGCAGGTGGCGTCGCTCAAGTTAACGTGACCGGTGGCCAAGAGCGGGCGGTGATTGTGGATGTCGACACGGCTAAGCTGGAGGCGTACGGAATCGGTCTGGCCGATGTGATGAAACGCATTCAGGCGGAGAACATCAGTGTCCCCGCGGGCATCGCAAAAGACGGGGCACGGGAATACACGATCCGTAGCGTCGGTTACTTCACTTCCATCGCCGATGCGAAGCTGATGCCGTTGGGTTCCTACAGTGGTCGAAACGTTACGTTGGGCGAGGTTGCCAACGTTCGGGACGACAGTCAGGAGGAACGAATCTTCACCCGAATGAATGGCGATCCCGCCGTTGCGGTCTCGATCACCAAGCAGACGGGGGCGAACACGGTTGACGCGGCGCAGGCGGTAGAAGCCAAGGTCAAGGAGATCGAGGCTCGCTATCCCCAGTTGAAGTTTGGAAAGGCTTACGATCAGTCCGGCTTTATCGAGAAGTCGATCGACGAACTGAAAGAGACGGCGATGATCGGCGGCGTGCTCGCGATCCTGGTCATCATGTTCTTCCTTCGGAGCGTGCGATCAACCATGGTCGTTGCGCTTTCGATTCCGATTTCGGTTATCTCGACCTTTGCGTTGATGTACTTCATGGGCTTCACCCTGAATACCATCTCGCTCAGCGGCTTGGCGCTGGCGACGGGCTTGATCGTGGACGACGCCATCGTTGTCTTGGAGAACATCTACCGGCATATCGAGCGCGACAAGCGACGCGCGACCGATGCGGCCGTTAGCGGTACCCAAGAGATTCTTTCCGCGGTTGTGGCCTCGACGATTACGGTCATGGTCGTCTTCTTGCCCCTTTTCATGATTAAGGGACAGTCTGGGCAGACGTTTACTCAGTTTGCGTTGGTCGTGATTTTCTCCTTGGCGGTTTCGCTCCTGGACGCGACGACCGTGGTGCCGATGCTGGCTTCCCGCGTGGTTAAGGAAGAGGAGGTCGAAGAAGAAGCTCATCCTGAGCTGCGCGTCCAGCGCGGGAAGAAGGTTGGACCCCTGACTCGCCTATTCGACCGATTTGGGCAGTTCTTAGACCGAGTGGATCAGTCATATCACCAAGGTCTTCAATGGACGCTCAAGCACCGTTGGATGGTTATTGGGGGCGCGATCGTGCTGACTCTCTTAGTGCTTCCTCTGGCGCCGATGATTGGCACGGAAACCTTGCCCAAAACCGATACCGGCGACTTTTCCGTGCGAGTTCGACTCCCGATTGGAACGAGTCTCGATACGACCTATGAAAAGATGTCCCAGGTAGAGAAGATCCTGATGGACGATCCGGAAGTGGAGACCGTTCTGCTGGCAATTGGCGCGAACCTGAATCTGCGGGGGACGTCCAGCAACGGCAATTCTAACGAGGGTTCGGCTTCCGTACGGCTGAAAGCGAACCACAAGAGCCGGACGGAAGACGTCATTAAGCGTCTCAATGGCAAGCTCAATCGAATTGCTGGCATTCGACCCTTGGCCCAGCCGACCGACTTGGTGGCGAATATTTTGGGTGGGTCCAACCAGGGCATCGAAGTCGATGTCATCGGCCAGGACTTGGATGAGATCATGACGAAGGCGAAGGAGATTCAGGGCGTTTTACAGAACGTTTCCGGCTTGGAATCCGTGGACCTCTCCGTTCAAGACGCGACGCCCGAGTTGCAATGGAAAGTAGATCGGCAGAAGGCGGCGCAGTTGGGAGTCAGCTTCCAAGACATCGCGTCAGCAATCGGCACCAGCACCAGCGGCGCGCTCACCACCTACTTCCAGGAAAAGGGCTTTCAGTATCCGATCTATGTTCAGGTCCCTCAGAATCAGCGAAGGTCGATCGAGAGCCTGCGAGATCTGCCGGTCAAGACTATTGCGGCGGCGCGCCCCGGCGATTCACCACGTCAGGTGACGCTGGGACAGGTGGCTCAGCCCGTGATCGGCACCGGTCCCAATCAGATCACGCGAACGGATCGGCAGCGGTATGTGGCGGTGACGGGGCGGGTGGTGGACCGAAGCGATAGCGCAGTTCAAGCCGACATTGCCAAGGAGCTTGGTAAGGTTCAATTTCCGCAGGGCATGTACTGGTCG
Source organism: Armatimonadetes bacterium 55-13 (assembly GCA_001898035.1). Lineage (GTDB taxonomy): Bacteria > Armatimonadota > Fimbriimonadia > Fimbriimonadales > Fimbriimonadaceae > 55-13. The sequence continues at coordinate 474,953 of MKRX01000006.1, read as the reverse complement.
TTTGGCGATCAGCAGCTTCGGCGCGAGCGTGAGTTTGGCGGGTTGGGCGTCACGGTTCTCTTGGCGATCGCTCTGATCTACATGCTGTTGGCGACCCAGTTTGAGTCTTTCATCTATCCGTTGATCGTGTTATGCTCGGTACCTCTGTGCGCCGTTGGAGTCGTCCTTGCCCTGTTCATCAGCGACCGAGCGTTTGGTTTGACGGCGTATGTGGGCATTCTCATGTTGATCGGAATCGTCGTTAAGAACGGCATTTTGTTAGTCGACTATACGAATCAATTGCGGGGGAGGGGTATGTCTCGCGATGCGGCGCTGTTGCAGGCGGGGCCAACGCGATTGCGACCGATCTTAATGACTTCACTCTGCGCTATTTTGGGCATGTTGCCCTTGGCTTTGAAGCTCGGCAATTCCTCAGAATTGCAGGCGCCCTTGGCGACGGCGGTGGTGGGTGGCCTGGCGACCTCTACGTTCTTGACATTGTTCATCGTTCCGGCGGTATACACCCTGTTCGACGACTTGGCGAGGAGGCTCAGAAAGGACGAGCGGGATTTGGCTCCATCGGAGTTTCTCGAGCCCGAAGTGGCGGCGGTAGGAGGCGCGGGGGCGGATGTCTGAGGATTTGAGGGAAGTTGCGGATCAGTTCGAGACGGTGTTGTCTTCGCTCTTGCGGCAGCTTTTTCACGTCAACGAAAACGAGCCGCTTTCCGACTTGCCTTTGATGCAGCTACGGGTAGTGAAGGGGCTCTATCCGGATCCCAAGCTCGTTTCCGCCGTGGCAAAAGAACTGAGAATGTCGGCGAGTCGACTGGCGCATCTTCTCGCCCGACTGGAAGACGCGGGATTAGTGCGACGCTACGACGACGAGAAGGACCGCCGGGTACGTTATGCCGAGCTTACGGAGCAGGGGATCTCTTTGATGAGGCAGCGCCGAGCCCTGCGGAACGAGCGAACCGTTCATTTGTTTGAGAGGCTGACCTCGGCAGAGCGAGATCAGGTAATGTGCTCGCTTCGGCTCCTTCTTGGGCGAGCGGGGACACTTCAAGAGCCAATGATCGTGGACGCCGAGCTTGAGCAAGAGCTTCCCCGCTAGCTTTTCTTGACAAGGATCTTAAGGGTGTCGGAAAGGTTGATCGAGCGTTCGAATTGTTCGGCCTCTTCCAGCCTTGGATGGTGCGCGGCAAGGAGATCGCTGCGGGTGACGATTCCGACAAGCTGACCGCCGGCATCGAGGACGGGCAGGCGCCCCACTCGCTCGCGTACCATTTGATCGGCGGCATCCCGTAGGCTTTTGTTTTCCGCAATCGTGACTACGCGGCGTGCGAGGAGGTCTTGGATGCGCCGATCCTCCGGGATTGCGGGGTCGAGGAGATTTCGGCGAGTGACGACACCCAACAGGTGATCCTGGGAATCAAGCACGGGGAATCCTTGGTGCTCCGAATCACGTCCGTGAGATTTCAGCCAATTCCGAACTTCGAGCAGCGAACTTTCGGCGGACACCGTGACGACGGACTTTTTGGCGACGCTTCCGACTGAGATCTGCCCAAGATGATCGGGGGCAAATTCGCTGGGCACTCGGATGCCTCGCCGGGCGATTTTCTCCGTCATGATGGTGTTCTTCATCAGGAGACACGAAAGCAGGTAGGCGGCGACACAACCACCGAGAAGGGGCATGAGCGAGGTGGGCTGCTGGGTTGTCTCGAAGGCGAAGACAATGGAAGTCAGCAGCGCGCGAGAAGCGCCGGTAAACATGGCGGCCATGCCCACGAGTGCGGCGAGACGAGGGTCTACGCCCAGGAAGGGAAATGTCACGGCGATCAAGCCGCCGATGGCGGCGCCTAAACTTCCACCAATCGTTAAGAGGGGGGCGAGGGTACCTCCCGAGGTGCCGCTGCCGAGCGAGATGGACCAAGATGCCAGCTTGGCGAGAGCAAGGGTTATCAAGGCAACTCCGGTCCCGGCTCCGGTGAGGGCATCTGTGATATTCCCATAGCCAACTCCCAGCGTTTTTGGCCAGAAGCAGCCGATGAGGCCGACGGCAAGGCCACCTAAGGCGGGCCACCACATCCAGTGGATAGGAAGTCGCTCAAATTGATCTTCGATCCAATAGACGATCTTCGTGACGCCGATGGCGATGAGACCGATCACCAGCCCAAGGGCAATGTAGGCGAAGAGGGCGCGGGCGCCGGGGGCGGCCACCGACGGCATAGGAAAGGCGGGGCCTGGATCGAGAAAGAGATGACGGATTCCAGCGGCGATGGCGCAAGCCGACGCGACGGGAATGATTGTCCGAGGACGAAGTTCAAACAAGAGGAGTTCGATGGCGAGCACGACGGCGGCGATGGGAGAGCCGAAAATGGCAGTCATCCCGCTGGCCGCGCCAGCGGCGAGAAGCGTCTTTCGCTCGATGGCGGTGGTATGGAGCATCTGGCCAATCAGGGAGCCTAAGGCGCCTCCGGTGGCGATGATGGGGCCTTCCGCACCGAACGGCCCTCCGCTGCCAATGGCGATGGCAGATGAAGTGGGTTTCAGGAACGTTAGACGCGGAGGGATGCGGCTTTTGTTTGTGAGAACCTGTTCCATGGCCTCGGGGATGCCGTGTCCCCGGATTGCCTTCGAACCATACCGGGCCATCCATCCGACGACGATTCCGCCGACTGCCGGGATGAGGATGACCCACCATCCGAGATGGTTTTGGCTCGGATTGGCGGGACTAAAAGATAGGGCTCCATAAAAGCATAGGTTGGTGACGGCGTTGATGAGAAGAAGAAGGACCTTCGCGCAAAGAGTGGAGCCGACCGCGACGACGATGGCTACTAACGTGACAAGGACAATGCGAGAGTCCAAAAGGGCGGAGCCGTCTTTGAGGTTTGAAACCGTTTCTTCTAGGCTGGGAGAGATGGGTAGCGGATCTGAGTAAGCGTTCGATTGACTTGGCACTTTCTGGGCCATGCCTCCTTGATTCCTAAATTATATCTCAATGCGATATATTTTAAATTCAGGTAAGTAGAAAGGACCATGGCGGTTACGAAGGCGGACTATGAGGGCTTGGCGGCGTTTCGGAAATCGCTTCGTAAGTTCTTACGATATGTTGAGGAGGCAGCTCGGGAAGAGAAAGTAACGCCTCAGCAGCATCAAGCTTTACTCGCCATCCACGGACAACCGGGTAAGGATTGGGCTTCGATTATGGAGTTGGTTGAGTACCTACAGATCAAGCACCATGCGGTGGTGGGATTGGTCGACCGTTGTCAGGAACAGGGGCTTCTGAACCGCCGACATCACGATGAGGATCGGCGGGTGGTGGAGGTACGCCTTACGGACGAGGGGCGAGCGGTATTGGAGAGGATCACTTCCAAGAGCCTTCATGAACTGCGGCATATGCGGGAGCTCACGAAGGCACTGGAAGATGTGGTGGGCTAGACGTTACTTAGTTGCTTCCTTGGCCACTTTGTCTTGGACTTTAGCGCGGTCCTCGGGGGAGATTCCCAATCCCGCGAGGATGCTATAGGCCATGACTTTGTTTCCTGTGGTGTTCATATGAACACCATCGACGGTGAGAAGGTTATCTCGGGCGCCAGTGGTGTTTCGATAGGTCTTGATGAGGTTCTGGAATGGTTTCTGGAAGTCGACGAAGGTGAGGTTGTGCCGCTTGGCGATGTCTCGAAGGGCGGCGTTGTATCCGGCGACCTTGGCGTTCTCCCGGTTCTTCAGATCTTCATAAATCACGGTGGTGGAGAGCATGACGACCTTGATGCCTTGTTTCTCCGCCTGCGAGACCATCGATTCGACGTTCTTTCTGTAGTCTTCCAACTTCACGCCTCGGGGGCCATCTCCGTTGGGATGGTTGTCATAAAAGCCGTGCCAGACATCGTTGACGCCAACGCTGATGGTGAGCAGGTCGGGCTTTTTGTCGAGTACGTCTCGTTGAAAGCGGGCGATCATGTCGGTCGACTTGTGACCGGAAATTCCGGCGTTGAGAATCTCGATGTTTTGAGACGGATAGAGCGCGTTCAGATAGTGGCGCACCAGCCAGACATATCCTCCCGGTCCCTCACCGCCCTGAGTGATGCTGTCTCCGAGCATGACTACACGGTGGACGCCTTCTAATATCTTAGTGGGCTTTGCGGGATCTTGGGCGTGGCTTGCGACGGCGGTGGCGAGAAGCGACAGAGCGATAGCGAGTTTCTTCATGGCTTTTTCAGGACCTCGGGAAATCGTTTTAAGGTGTCGAGGACGAACTCGCCGAAGAGGGTATTAGCCCAGGCGAACCATGATCGGGAGAACCGCTTGGGGTCGTCCTTATGGAAGGCTTCGTGCATGAAGCCGGTTCCGGCGTGAGTCTCGGTGAGGATGCGGAGGCACTCGGTAACTTCGCCCTGGGAGTCGGAAGTCAAGCCTCGCATGATGAAGTACATCGGCCAGACCATGTCCGGTCCGGCGTGGCCCCCGATTCCGCTGTACTTGCCCACATAGAACTGTTCGTTTTCTGGGCTCATGACGAACTTTCGAGTGGACTTGTAAAGGGGATCGGACTTCTTGAGGAGGCCGAGGTAGGGCATTGCCAGGAGGCTCGGGACGTTGGCGTCGTCCATAAGGAGTTGGTTGCCGAGGCCATCGATCTCGAAGGGGATGATCTCGCCGAGCGTTTCGTGTTGGTACCGGGCGTGAGCCTTGAGGGCATGGTCCACTTCGTCGGCCAGCGCTTTGGCAGCGGCGGCCTTCTTGGGTTGATGGCGTATCTTGTCCAACATCGTTGCCAACTCGCGCAGGCTGGTTGCGGCGAAGTAGTTCGAGGGAATGAGGAACTGGTACTGGGTGGGGTCATCCGAGGGGCGGAAGCGGGAGCAGATCAGTCCATTTGGTTTGATCGGCGATCCGAACGCCAATGGGTTCTCCAGTGAGGGATTGGGCACATCTCGGAGGAAGTGGTAGGGCCCTTTTCCTTCCTTTCTTTGTTGTTCTCGGAACGTTTGAACAATGAGATCGGAGGCTTTTTCCCACTCATCGTCAAAGGGTGAGGTGTCACCGGTGGCCTTCCAGTATCCATGAGCGAGGCGGATGGTGTAGCAAAGAGAGTCCACTTCCCACTTGCGTTCATGGACGCCGGGTTTCATGAGGGTGAAGTCGGTGTGCCATTCGCTTTGACGAGATGGATCGTCATAGAAAGCGTTGGCGTAGGGGTCCAGGATGACGCCGCGAGATTGGCGGCGAATAACGCCTGCGATGAGCTTTTGGAGCTTAGGATCCTTTTTGGCCAGCGGGAGGTAGGGCCAGACTTGGGCCGAGGAATCTCGGAGCCACATGGCGTCGATATCGCCGGTGATCACGAAGGTGAGCGGCTTGCCGTTTTCCTCTTTGTAGGTCACGGTTGTATCGAGCGTGTTCGGGAAGCAATTGCCAAAAAGCCAGGCGAGTTCTGGATTCGCGATTTGGCCCTGTACGGTCGTGATCGTCTCTTCGATCACAGGGGAGGTGAAATGTCTTTCGCCGACCTTGCGGCGGACAACCGGAAATGTCGATTGTGGGTTTAAGAAATCGATAATGGGTTGAGTTTTCAGCCCAATGCCAGCGGCGAGGCCGCCTCTAATGAAATCGCGCCGTGTCATTTTGAAAGAGGTTCGAGACCTCCCTTCAAGGCCTCGAACCCATTCTACTTGGACTATTCGTTTAGATCGTCTGCGGGGAGTTCGGCGGCGAGAGCTTGGGGTCGTTCCGTGTTGGATGCGATCTCGGCTAACTGCTTGGACTCGCCCGATTCGATGATGCTCTGCATGACGTCCAGAACGTGCAGGGCAAGATCGCCCGAGGCGCGGTGAGGGCGGTTGGTGCGGATGGCGTATACCATGTCCAATATGCCGAGGCCGCGACTGTTCTGAGCGAACGGCCGAGTAACCGGAACATCTTGCCACTCCGAATCTTTGGCGGTTCGGATCTGGACGGCGCCGTTGAAGTTATTGGGGTCGGGAACGACCATGGAACCTTCCGTTCCGTAGACTTCAATGTTTCGCAGGTTGCTGGCCCAGGTATCGAAGCTGGTGGTGAGTTGGCCGATGGCTCCGGCCTCGAATTCCAAGAGGCCGATCAGGTGGGTGGGCGTTTCCACTTTGACTTTCGTTCCGTTGAGCGGTTCGCTGGTGATGAGCCTTTCAGCGAAGCTGATCTTGGTCGCACCGCGAACGGACTTGATGGGGCCGAGCAGCGATACGAGCGCGGTGAGGTAGTAGGGGCCCATGTCAAACATTGGACCGGCGCCGGGCTTGTAGAAAAACTCAGGGGATGGATGCCAGGCCTCGGGGCCGTGTCCCAGCATGAACCCATTGCAGCCGATGGGTTCGCCGATGAGGCCCTGGTCGATGACTTCTCGGCATGTTTGAAGGGCAGCGCCGAGGAAAGTGTCAGGCGCGGAGCCTACCCTTACGCCAGCGGCAGAAGCCTTTGCCAAGGTTTGAGCGCCAGCGTCCCGCGTGGTGGCAAGAGGTTTTTCGACATAGACATGCTTACCAGCCGCGATGGCTTGATCATTGATGTTGGCGTGAACGGCGGGGATGGTGAGGTTGAGAACGAGTTCGACCTCCTCATGAGCCAGCAGTTCATCGGGAGTAAGGGCGGGGACGCCGTACTTCTCGGCCGCGGCCTGTGCCTTTGCGGGATCGATGTCCGCGACGGCAAGGACGGTCGTTTTGGGGAAGCGCTGAAGGTTTTCGAGGTAGATGCCGCTGATGTTGCCGCAGCCGATAATGCCGATGCGTAGGGGATCCATGATTTTGCGTTAGCGTACCGAATCTGACGGCGATTTGATTGACCGATAGATCAATCAAATCGCCCATGAATTGTGGGAGGGTAAAAGTTCCCTCCCACAAGCTTAGGGCTAGTTCGCGGCGCCCTTTCGGGTGATGCTGAACGACAACAACAAGTTCCCCGTGAATTGCAGCTTCGAGCCGAACTTAACGGGGATGCTGAGTGTGCCGTAGAAGTTGGAATCGTTCGATTCGCGGATTTGGGTTTGCTTAAGAGGGACGGTAAATCCGTTGTTCGTGAACGCCGGATCGTCGATCTTGAGGTTATCGGTATAACGCAGCCCGCCTTTTTGATCACCATTGCTGCTGTTTTTGGGGTCCGATTCGAAGTGGAATACGCCTTCTGTGACCCCGGCGATCGTGACGAGCGCCTGCTTCTTGGCCATGTCTACGCTAACCATAAAGCCCAGGCCGTTGTCGAGGTTGGCATCGCCTTGTCGCTGTCCCTTCCAGGTCTTGAAGGAGGAGGTTTTCTCTTCAGTGCAGGCCCTGAAAACGTTCTTGACGGTCTGTTGATCGTTAAAGGTGACTTGGCAGTCTCCCGACTTCGAAGTGAACATTCTGAGGTTGGAGAATTCTCTAGCCTTCTTTAAGCCCTCTTCCATTTGCTTTCTCTGTTCGGGAGGAAGCGCATTCAGGATGTTGGGATCGAGATCAGGAATAGCGGTTCCACCACTGGCTTCCATGACGATGTCCGTACAGTTGACCGTGTGGCTTACCGAAAAGATCTCGCTGTGCTCGTTTGAGATTTCTCTTCCGTTGCCTCGGATTTCGAGGGTGAGCTGGCCGACGTTTTTGCCTTCTACCCAATCTCGAACGTGGAAGGGAAGGATCACCGGGGTGTTCCACTTCATGCGATAGAGCATTTCCATGGCGGGGGTGAGTAAGCCCGCCGCGCCTTCCTTAAGGCCGATGGCGCCGGTGACGGCGTCCACAAAGTCTTGCTGCATTTCGGTCGACTTGACTTGAGGTGTGACGGTGATCCAGACCGTTTTTGTGACGGCGACGACGCTGCGAGGGTCCAACTTTTTGGGTTGAGGCTTGCCTTCGAACGTGACTCTTGCTTCGCCTTGATCATTGGTCTTGATCTTTGAAATGTCGATTTGCCCCTTGTATTGAATGAGTTGTTTGGAATTGATCCGGCTTTGCCCGACTTCCCAGGCGGTTTCGACTCCCTTTAGTGGACCGGACTTTGGAACGTCTGGATCGAGGCCGATGGCGTTAAAGAGCTTCCGATTATCTTTGATCCAATCGGTGGCCTGGGTTCCGTCTATGTAGAACTTCGCCACGACGGTTCGGGTGTCTCCGGCGGACGTGTCTTTCGTGCGAATAAGTGGGTCTCCGGGGGTTTCGACCTTGGCCTCTCCCTTTAGGAAGCTATAGGTCATGATGAACTTGGAGATGGAGGCGAGAGCATTGGCCTTCCCGATACCGTCGGTGATGGACTTGGCACCGCCACCGACGGCATTTCCGAGCTCTCCGATCAGACCGGTGATGCCTCCGGCGAAGGCGTCTTCGGCCCAACCGGGGGCTTCGGTCTGTTGGGGCTGCGGAATTACGTTCGCGAGCAGAAGTTGGGATTTTTGCTTCGCGATGCTCTTGCGAAGCGGAAGGGCGAGTTCCTCAGTAAGAACTCGCATCAGCATAAGCGCTTGCAAAGCGTCCAGATTGGATTTAGCAGTAATGGGGTTGTCGGCGTCGTCGTCGTGATTGGCGGCGAGTTGATTGAGAAAGGTCGCGAGGTTGCTTACGGGCTTTCGGGCGTTGAACGGGCCCTCAGTGAGAAAGGACTGGACATGGATGGCGAGCCCCCGGGTCCCTCCGAGATCCTTGTAGGTGGGTTCCAGAGCGGAAAGGAGATCGGTAAGGGCGACATGATCGCCTCTGCGGTACATCTTTGCGTAGGCTGCGATTTCGGAATCGGTCAGCGCAAGCCCCAAACCGGGAGTTGAGACTGGGTCGGCAACTTTGGTTCGGTCTTCTTTCCAGATGGCGAATCCGCAAAGACGGGCGGCTTCCGTGAAAAGGGCTTTCGCATCGGACTTCTCATTTCTGAGTTCGAGAGCGACGGCGCCGAGCCGATCTTCACTTTGTTGGAATAGAGCGGGTTGGATCTTGGGTGAGATGGGAGTCGTGGCCGGCGCGTGGGGGCTAACCGCCATTGCGGCCAAAAGCATAAGGGAGAGATTCATCGTCAGATACCTTCACAAATCAATTTAATTGGAGTTGAGACGAAGCAGATTCTGGCACTCGGTCGTTTGTTGAAGAAACCTAACTTTGGTGATAATTCGAAGTTCGATTCGGTAAGAATGAGAGATGCCCTCGTTTAACCCTTCCCGCTACGATTCGATGCTTTACCGCCGATGCGGTCGGAGCGGTCTGCTTTTGCCCGCCGTTTCGTTGGGGGCATGGGAAACTTTTGGAGGGTATCGGGGCGAAGATGTGGCCCGTGAGTGCCTGACCACGGCCTTCGATCTAGGAATCACTCACTTCGATCTGGCGAACAATTACGGAACGCCGCCCGGCAATGCGGAGATCGTCTGCGGAAAGATCATTCAGGAAATGCCACGGGACGAACTGATTATCTCCTCTAAGGCGGGCTTCCGAATGTGGGATGGACCTTATGGCGAATGGGGTTCCAAGAAGTACATTGTGGCGAGTTGTGATCAATCCTTGAAGCGCATGGGCCTCGAGTATTTCGATATCTTCTATTCTCACCGCTTTGATCCCGAGACGCCCCTGGATGAGACGATGGACGCGTTGGATACGCTGGTTCGGCAAGGCAAGGCTCTCTATGCGGCGATCAGCAACTATGGCGGGCAGAGCACGCGGGATGCCGCGGCGGTGGCGAAGACCCGCATCTTGGCAAATCAGTGCTATTACCACATGCTTTCGCGCGGAATCGAGGGCGATTTACTTGTGGCAGCACGCGAGTTGGGAATGGGATTGGTGGCGTTCTGTCCGTTGGCAAGTGGGATTCTAACGGACAAATATCTGGACGGAAGCGCTCCGGCCAGAAGCCGGGCGGCTGAGAAGTGGGGGCAAGAATGGCTCGACCGAAACCTGAGTCCCGAGCGGTTAGACGTTTTGCGCGCTTTGAATAAGATGGCGGGCGAGCGCGGCCAGACGCTTGCGCAGATGGCTTTAGCCTTTTTGCTTCGATTGCCAGAGGTCACGACCGTGTTGATCGGCGCCAGTTCGGCGGATCAGGTGCGAGAGAACGTGGCCAGCCTTGGAAACTTGGAGTTTTCTGCTGAGGAGTTGGCGACGATCGATCAGCTTACGTCGGGTTAGAAGATCTGGAGATATTGGTCGGGATGGCGGGATTCGAACCCACGACCTCTGCGTCCCGAACGCAGCGCTCTACCAAGCTGAGCCACATCCCGATTTCTGGAGTCGGCGGGAGGCCAACTCGGTAACTTGGGATTGTACCACGGGTGGTTTCTTCCTGGAATCACGTCCTACTTTATTCCTTCGCGTTAAAATGCGGATATGAGGACGTTGATGAAAATGGACAGTTTGGGAATGAAGATCGCCTTTGGAGCGACGGTTGCGGTGGTGGCGGTAGGCGCTGGTTTCCAGAAGGTTGGAACGATGACGCTTTCGCCCAAGGGGGCTTCGGAGGCTCGGTTGGGTTACTATCCCGTTCCCTTGCCCTTCGTCGATGCAAAGCCGGCTCAGGTTAAGAAGGAACCGACCTATCGAACGAAGCCGAAGTATGGCGTGATCAAGATTGGCAACGGGCCGAAGAGCGAGACGGTGGTGGCAGTCGATGAGCCAGCGGACGCGGACTACAAGATCTACATTGACAAGAACCAGAACGGCGATTTGACGGACGACGGCGATGGCGCTTGGAATGAGAAGTCGACAAAGAGCGGCACGATGTATGGCGTGATGGATGTAACCGTTCATGCCTCTTACGGGACGCCCAGTAAGGAGACTTCCTCTGGCGAGTACACCGTCGGGCTTTATCGATTCGTTCGCGAAGGGTTGAATAACGCATTTATGTTCCGTCAGAGCGCACGGTCTGGCATGGTGAAGGTGGATGGGAAAGAGCACAAGGCTCTCCTCGTCGAAAACGATGCGGACGGACTCTATAACAAGTCGGTTGCCAGCGTGGAGGAGGCGAGGAAGTCCCGACCCGTTTGGCTGCTGATCGATTTGAAAGACGACGGCAAATACTCATCTGGGCCGATCGACGTGCGCGCGCCCTTTAAGCTGGGTGAAGAGACTTTGGAAGCAAAAATCTCCGCTGACGGCGCCAAACTCGATCTGGCTCCTACTACAAAGCAAGCGCTCGACTTGACTCCGAAGCAGGCAGAGCGTCCGGCGCTTTTGGCGGCAGGCTCCCCTGCACCCGACTTTACGGCCGACAAGTGGGGCGGCGGATCGCTGAAGCTGTCGGATTACAAAGGCAAGGTCGTGATTCTGGACTTCTGGGCGACTTGGTGCGGACCGTGCCAAGCCTCCATGCCCCACATTGAGAGCGTTTACAAGTTGGTGAAGGACAAGGACGTGGTGGTCATTGGTCTTTGCGTGTTCGACGAGCGCGGCGCTTACGAGAAGTGGGTTCCAGCGAACCAGAGCAAGTACACGTTCCAGTTTGGATTCGATCCAGCGGGGCGGGACAATGCGAAGAGCATTGCCGGAAACTTGTATAAGGTGTCTGGCATTCCGACAACCTACATCATTGACAAAGATGGAAAGGTTGCGGCTTCGATCGTGGGCTACTCGGAAGGGGATAAACGAGTCGAGGAAGCGCTCTCCAAACTGGGAGTATCGGCTAACTAGGTCGAGTGGTTGGATGACCCGGCTAGGGTCATCCAACTCTCATCGTTGATCGGGGTCGATTGTAAACTTCTCAAAAAAGTCCGTCAGCTCTGGGACTAGGGGAACAGATGTGCTTTCTGGGTACGCAGACGGGTCTCGATGCTCTTGAAAGGTCACATAGTCGCGCACGAATCGCTCCCTGACGGCGTCAGTTTCGGCAGGATCTGAGATGGGATAGAGTCGTCGCATCGTGGGCGCCGCCTCGGGGGCCTCCGACAGATAGTAGAAGAGATGGTTACCCATTGCGGCCACAAAAGCCGTCAGACTGAATCCCTCACTTCTGAGAATTATCTGTTTCGTTTCGGGATCGTAAACCGCGGCGACGTCTGTCCTCTTTGGCCCGCTTGGGTTTAACCGAATTCCGAGCCTTTCCCAATAAGGAATGGATACCTCCCTATATCCAGGTTGAAGCACGACGGAAAATTCGGTAGTCCACGGGTCGACGCACATGACCGAAGACGAAATCTGGCCAGCCGGCCATAAAATCGAGTTCGTAATCATCCGGCGGCGAAATCAGAACTAGGGGGACGCCCTTGGCCGTGGGGTGCTCCATTTTCGCGTAGGCAAATGCTTCGTAGCCCGCGATTTTGTGCGGTTCGATTAGGGTTGCGAGGAGATCGACAAAGAGCATGTCTACGCCTTCACACGCCTCGAGCGCTTGATGCCAATCCTCAAAAACGATTGTTTCATCCGTGGGGTGAAAGCCTTCTTTCGCGGCAGTTTCAACCTCCGGATCTTTCGTGATCACCAAAAATTTCATCCGACTCCCCAACCTTCCCCTTGGAAAGATTACACAACGTTACACAAATTCGGGAGCAATTTCCATTCTATGCGCATTACCAAGCAATAAAACTGGCGGCGTCGCCCGTAAGAAAACCTGTTGGAACAAAAACATATCAGTGTGCGTTAATGCTTTTACGGTAGCAAGCTACTGAAACTGAGGGAAATAATGCAAACCATCGAAGCTCCGGTTGAATTTCAGGCAGGGAGAAGCGATCTTGATTTCGAGCGATTCGAAGACATGATCTCATCTCATAAGAGACGGGCCTACAGCATGGCGCTTCAACTTACACGCAACACCTCCGACGCGGAGGACCTGATGCAGGACACGTTCGTGAAAGCATGGCGTGGCTTTGACAGCTACATGCCCGGTCGTCCTTTCCTCAACTGGCTTCTGCGCATCATGCAGCGAGCCTATCTCGACACCCGGCGTCGAGACAATCCGATTCGAAAAGCCGAGTCCTTGAACTCGATGATCTCGCCCAGCGATGGCGACGTACAGGAACTTCCGATTCCGGACAGTGGCGCGGGACCAGATGAAGAAGTTTTCTATCGCGAATGGACTACCCAGCTCCATGCCGCTCTCGATCAATTGCCGGAGGTCTATCGGACGGCGATTGTGATGTGCGATTTGGAGAGCATGAGTTACGGGGAGATTGCCGATGCTCAAAACACAACGGTAGGAACCGTTCGCTCACGGATCCATCGCGGAAGAAAGATGCTTCGAGACATCTGCCAAAGGTCAGGCATTCGCATCCCCTAAACCTTTGCTTTGGGGGACTTCGGGTGGGCTAAAACTACTGCCTCGCGCAGCCTTTCTACACTCACATGGGTGTAGATTTGGGTGGTCGCGAGGCTTTCGTGTCCTAAGAGCTGTTGCACCGATTTGAGGTCGGCTCCGCCGTCCAGCATGTGGGTGGCGAAAGAATGTCTGAGGGTGTGTGGAGACGTGGTTGGAGGCAGTCCGACCCGCTTGGCCCATCGTTTGACGACATTTTGGACCGTACGAGTGGTCAGGCGGGCACCCTGATCGTTCGTGAAGAGCGCATCTCCTTGTTTGGGCGCGGTTCTTTCCCCCGCCAAGTAGTCTCGGATCGCGGAGGCGCAGGTGGAGCCGAAGAGGACGATGCGTTCTTTATTGCCTTTTCCGTGGACACGAAGGCTTTGATCTGACAGATCGAGGTCTCGAACGTTTACGCCGACCACCTCGGAGGCTCGGACGCCTGCCGCATACATTAATTCCAGCAACGCACGGTCCCGCAAAGGACTTCTTCCTTCGTCCGGCTGGTCGAGCAGTTCTTGCGTTTGATCTTGATTGAGCGCTTTGGGGAGCCTTCGACGACGGATGGGGGCTTCCAGAGATTCGGTGGGATCGTGATCCAGGAACCCCGTTCGCTTCAGGAATTTCACAAAAGTGCGGAGGGTACTGAGTTTGCGCGCTCGAGTAATGGGGGTGGGGGCGTACTGTCTGAGATAGCCTCTCAATGCATTGGTATCGAGACGGAATTCACCCTCGAGGAAGTTTGAAAGCTGGGCCAAATCCGAGCCGTAGGAACGCACCGTGTGTTCTGACCGTTTGACGGCTAAGTTGTCTAAGAAGGACTGGATGCTTTCGTCCAGTGACGTAGAGGCTCCTTGACTTTTCGAATCCTCGACTTCGGGTTTGTTGGAGGGGGCCACTCTTTCTTTAAGACGAAATTTGGCAAGACGGAGGCTCTGCCATTTTCGGTGGGTGAACTCTCAATTATTAAATGGGCGCCTAGGAACCCCCATTTTTCTCTAGTTTCTTCTTCATGTCGCGTTGGAACCCCTTGACGACGTCGAGATATTCCTGTTCGGTCGACATGCCCATCTCGGCGCGGCGTTTATCGAGGTTCTTAGGGTCTTCGACGGGTTTTGGATAGGGGTTGGCATCTTTGTCATAGGCGAGTTGGGATCCGTAGAGTTGCTTACGTCCCGTATTGACGCGGATGCGGTCGAAGAGATAGGCATAGTCCTGCTTTGGAATTTCCCCGTTCATGGCCATCTTGCGGAAGGTGGGCAGGCACTTCTCCTGAAATTCGGGAGCAAAGTCAGAATGTTGGATGATAAGAAAGACCATTTTCATACCGTCTTTGCCGACTTGAGCCGCGGTTGGGAAGCCCTGGGTTCGGATGATCTCTCGAAGGCGTTTCGTGTTTTGGACAAAGACGTAGACCTGCTTTGCGTCGTGATCGGGACCGCTGAGGGGATTGAGATTCTGATCCAACTGGATTTTTTGGTCGATCTCACCCATCGCCAGCAATTCTTTGCGTAGTTCTTCGTTGGATTGGACGCAGAAAAGGAGCGGGAGCAGAAGTGCGGCAAGTTTCATAGGGTCATTATAGGTACTGTCCCAATTTCGAATCAAGTTCCGCAAGAAAGAAAAAGGCCGAGCTTAAGCTCGGCCTTTTTCACACGAAGGGGCGTCTCTTAGACCTTTTTGAGAATCAGCGAGACGTTGTGACCTCCGAACCCATATGAGTTCGACATCGAAATATTTACTTCCTTGTCTCGAGCGACGTTGGGGATATAGTCCAGATCGCACTCAGGGTCGGGCGTTTCGTAGTTGATGGTGGGTGGCAGCTTGCTATCTCGCATGGCAAGGAGGCAGATCAGCGCTTCAATGGCGCCAGCCGCGCCGAGGGTATGACCGATCATCGACTTAGTTGAGCTGACGGGCACGTTATAGGCGTGATCTCCGAACGCTCGTTTGATTGCCATGGTCTCGCCTTTATCGTTGTAATAGGTCGAGGTGCCGTGGGCGTTGACGTAGCCGATATCTTCGGGGCTCTTGCCAGCGGTACGGAGGGCCATTTTGACCGCCCGGTATGCGCCATCCGCGTTGGGATCAGGCTGTGTGATGTGATAGGCGTCGCCGGTCATGCCGTAGCCGATGACCTCGCCGTAGATCTTCGCACCGCGAGCGATCGCGTGGTCGTAGTCTTCCAACACGAACACGGCGGATCCTTCTCCGATGACAAATCCGTCGCGGTCCTTGTCGAACGGACGAGATGCGTGGGCCGGATCATCGTTCCGGGTGGTCATGGCTCGGGCGGCACAGAATCCGCCGAGTCCGAGTTCGTTAATCGGAGCTTCGGTTCCGCCCGCAAGCATGCAAATGGCGTCTCCCCGTTTGATGATGTGATAAGCATCTCCAATGGCGTTGGCGCCAGTGGAACAAGCGGTGACGACACATGTGTTTGGTCCCTTCAGACCATTCAGGATCGAAACATAGCCACTGGCCATATCAGGGATCATGTACGGAACGAGGAAGGGAGAAACTTTGCTGGGGCCGCCCTCAATCTGACGTCGATGCTGTTCGCCGAGATAGGTGAGACCTCCGATGCCACTGCCGATCATGACTCCGAATTCGTTGCGAAGGTCGTCATCGACCTTGATTTCAGAGTCCTGCATCGCCATCGCTGCCGCCGCGACGGCGAAAGCGATGAAGCGATCGATTCTTCGGGCTTCTTTTTTGTCGAGCCAATCTTCCGCGACAAAGTCTTTAACTTCAGCGGCAATTTGGGTCGTATATTCGGAAGGGTCAAGCAACGTGATCCGCTCGACGGCGCTTTCACCGGCGAGCAACCGAGGCCAAAACTTTGCCACGCCCGTTCCGAGGGGCGTGACCGCTCCGACGCCGGTGATCACGACCCGTCCGGAAGGAACGGGCCGATCGCTCATGCAGACTTCTTCTTGTCGATGTAGGTAACTGCGTCTCCTACGGTCTTGATTTCTCCAACCTCATCGTCGGGAATATCGATGCCGAATTCGTCCTCAAAAGCCATAACGAGTTCGACGACGTCGAGAGAGTCTGCGCCGAGGTCTTCGGTGAAGGAGGCGGATTCAACGACCTCTTCTTCTTTCACGCCTAACTCTTCGACGGTGACCTTTCTGACTTTCTCAAGTGTGTCCGCTGACATGACACGGAAGATACCACGATTTCATCTGGATCGGGTGGTCCGTTTTGGGGCTATTTCCTACCGAAGAAGAATGGTCAAATTGCCAGGTTCAAACGGGAACCCGATGCAGTGCCATGGGCGCGGGTTCCCAGCCGATCATAGGAACAATCCGCCGTCAACGGTGAGAGTCTGTCCGGTGACGTAGGCTGACTCTTCGCTTGAGAAAAAAAGGACAGCGGGGGCAATGTCTGCGGCGGTCCCCAACCGACCCGCAGGAGCCGTTTTTTCGACATGTTCTCGGAATTCTGCGGGAAGGTCTTCAGTCATGTCGGTTTCGATAAACCCGGGGGCAATGGCGTTGCAGGTGATGTTGCGTGAGCCGAGTTCCTTGGCCACGGAAAGAGTGAGGCCGACCACACCAGCCTTCGAGGCCGCGTAGTTTGCCTGTCCGGCGCCGCCGTGCAGACCGATGACGCTACTGAGATTTACGATTCGACCGTAGCGGGCCTTCATCATGGGCTTGGCAACGGCGCGAATGCAGTTGAACGCACCCTTCAGATTCACGTTTATGACGCGGTCGAAGTCTTCATCCTTCATTCGCAGGATCAGGGTGTCCTTTGTGATTCCGGCGTTGTTTACCAAGACGGCGGGAGTACCCAGATCGGCGACAACGCTTTCAATCATCGAATCGACGGCGGCAGAATCGCTTACGTCGCAGGCGTAACCCTTGGCGCCGTTTCCGATTTCCGAGGCCGTGGCATTCGCCCCGTTCTCCGTAGTAGCCACACAGGCGACTTTGGCCCCTTCGGCAGCGAAGGCGCGGGCGATTTCCTTCCCAATTCCTCGGCTGGCTCCGGTGACGACGACGACTTTATCCGCAAAACGCATGAAATGATTGTGGATTGCGGAGTTCCCGATTCGCTAGTCGAAAGACAAAGGCTTGGTCGGAGCGTCGGGTTTTGGAAGCGAATGGCCCCCATTTGGGGATGGGGGCCAAGAAGCGTCAACCGCCGATCTTCTTTTTGAGTTCGTCTCTCTCGTCTTTCATTCGGTTTCGGAAGTTATCGGTACAGTTCGTGTCTCCTTGAGAAGAGGTCACGGCCGCTTCGGCGTATCTGAGAGCCCCGGGGAGATCGTTCAGATTGAGGCAGATATCCTTTCCGATGTTCAGGAAGAGAGCCTCTCGAATCTTGAGTTTGGCGCCCGCGTCAACCAGGGTTAAACCCCACTGATAGATTTCTTTTGGAAGGCCTTTTTCGTTGGCGATAATGGCCGTCATCATGTTGTAAACGTCGGCGGATTTCTCTCGCTCATCGATATAGGCGGTCGCCTCGGATTTGAACTTTGTGGGGTCCGTATGACTTAGAGCGACGAAGTAGTAAAACATGAACTCGCCTTTGTCTTGGGGATACTTTTCAATGGCCGATTTGAGAATGGCGAGTGCGGCAGGGAAGTCTCGCTTGCCGAAGGCCGCTTGAAGTTCAACCCATGGCTTTTTATCGGACTCGCGCTTAGCCCGGGCCGCGGCGACATCGAACTTTCCACCGACAACGCTCTGCAACACTGTCTGGAGCTCTTTCGGGTCATGTCCGATCCAAGCAATCTTGCCTTCTTTATCGACCACGAACGAAGTGGGAATTCCCGCTTCTCCGAACGCCGTCAACCAGCTTTTTGCGAGTCGTCCATCTGGAGCATCGGCGGCAACGTGATAGTCCATTTGCGCGCCTTGGCTTTTCACAAAGGCTTCAACTTTGGGGAGATAGGGTTCCTTCGCGGAATTCGTTTCCCACACGTCGATACCGATGACTTCGACTTGCCCTTTGAACTCCTTTGCGATTTCGGTCAGGTGCGGAATGGCGGCTTTGCATGGGCCGCACCAGGTGGCCCAAAACTCCACAACATACAACTGCCCTTTCTGGAGTTTATCGATAGGCGTTCCTTTGACCCATTTATGGGGTGCGAGAGCAGGGGCGGGATCACCAATGGTGAGAGAGTTGGCCTGTCCGTGAGCAGAGCTGCCGGTGAAAATGATTCCGGCGGCGAAGAGGATGGGGAGAGAGAGACTGATCTTCATTTTGACCTCAAGCAGCAGCCCTGGTGGGCGGCGATTGGAGACACTTTGAAAGGGCTCTATAAGAAGTCTATAAGATGACCCGGACCTTGGGCCTACGGCAATCCGCCTTCGCTGGTTAGCCAGTCCAAAACGCTTCTGAACGCATCGGCTTTATTTAACGAGGCGCCGAGGGCGCGACCGGCAACGTAGTTGGGCGACGTCCTTTCTTCCTCTCCCACCGCATCCGTTTCGCATTCTTGAAAGAGGGCGAAGTCGGCGGGATGAACGCCGGTTCGCTTGCCTAGTCCATCCGCCACGCCCCAAACCCATCCCCTCCTCTCTGAGTTTGAGGTTGACATTGCGTAGCGCCCAATATCTCGGAGGACGTAGAAGATAACGTCTTCGCGCCCCGCATTCAAGAGGCAATTGATGGCGTCTCTGAAAGCGGCAAGGGATTCCTGAATTCTGCCGAGAAGCGCGAGAGCAGTCGCTAAGTTGTAGCGGAAGACTCCTTCATGACCTCGGTGACCAATGGTTGTCGAAAGAGCGACACATTGTTCGTAGTAGCCGACCGCCAAGTCATAGCTCCCCTCGTCCACGGCGATGCCGCCAAGGTTGCTGAGGGTGTGGCATATTCGAATGGCGTTTCCCAACTCTTGTTCTAAGCGGAGGGCCTCTTCATATTTTTGCTTGGCGTCGGCGAGCCGCTCCTGGATTCGATCAACGTTGCCAAAGAGGAGGATGGATCGAGAGATTCCTGGCAGGTCATTTTCCTGCTCGGCAAGTCGTTTTGCCTCGGCCAGGAAGCGTGGAGCGGTCGTAAGGTCTTGGGTTTTGAATGCTACGACACCTAGGTTGTAGTTGGCGTCCTGCATGGCATGTAGGTCTTGGGAGTCCTTTGCGAGACTCAGGGCTTCCCTTGCTTGGAGGGCAGCCTTCTCAAGTTCACCTTGGTTCCACAGCATCCAGCTTAGGCTGTTGAGCGCATGAGGGTAGATGGGATGGGTTTTCTCGACGATTCGCAAGAGTTGCTGAAGCCTTTCGACGCCAAGTTTCAACCGTCCCTTCGCCTCCCAATACCAATCAAGGGAAGCAGTCATTTTGAGCGCTGCCGCAGGGTCGTCGGTTTCGAGCCAAGCGATGGCGGCAAGGAGGTTTTCGTGATCTTCGGCGAGGAGGGAAAGCCATTCGCGTTGTCGAGGGCCGAATCGATCTTGGGAGGCGTTTTCAGTCAGCGCTGCGAAATAGACCGCGTGATTTGACTTCAACTTTGACTGTAGCGCGGGCTGAACCAGATCCTGCGCAAATTCGCGGATGGATTCTAGGACCTCGAATCGGAAAGAGCCAGTGGCTTGGCTCTCGTCGGTCTTTACCAACGCTCTCTCGGCGAGGCTCGCCAAAGCATCGGTGATCGGGAGCGAGGGCTCTACCGCGCTGATCGAGTCATGGGTGAACCCGTTTTCGAACACCGACGACGCGAGGAGAGTGTCCTGAGCGGACTTGTCGAGTCTTGCAAAACCATATTCGATCGCCGCGCGAAGCGACCGATGGCGTTCGGGGACATCGCGTCGTCGGGTGCGGAGAAAGTCCAATCGTTGATCGAGTTGGGCGAGCATTTGTTGCGGCGGCATGGTGGGAGCCCAGCCCGCGGCGAGTTCAAGCGCGAGAGGAATGCCCTCAAGACGACTGCAAAGAGCCTGGATGGATTCGAAGTTCCTTGGAGTCAGAGCGAAGTCGGGCTTGACGGAGCGGGCCCTTTCTAGGAAGAGCTGAACTCCGGAGAACTGGGTCATCTCCTCAAGCGGAGTCTTTTCAGGGGCTGTCGGCAGAGATTGGATGGGCTTGAGCTGTTCTCCCGCGACTCCCAAGGGAGTTTGAGATGTGACCAAAACGGCTAGGCCGGAAACGTTCGATAGAAGGTCTTGGACAATCGGAGCGGCTTCGACCAGGTGCTCGAAATTATCGAGAATGAGAAGCGATTTTGGCCACCGAGACAAAGCGGAGAGGAGCTTTTCCCGCGAGGACTGCGATCCGAGCGGAATATCAAGAGCTTGGAGGATTGTCTCTTCGACTTGGCTCAATTGGTTAATGTTGGCGAGGGGAACAAATGCAATGGCCTCTTGGTAATCCGACTCTAGTCGGCGTCCGATTTCCAGAGCCAACTGTGTCTTTCCAATTCCACCCGTTCCAAGCAAGGTGAGGAGACGGTGTTCCTTAAGAAGGTTCATGCCTTCCTGAATGTCCGATTCTCGGCCAAAGAACGCGGCGACGCGGCTGGGCAAGCGGGAGACGTCGTTATGGGGAGCGGGTGGTTCAATCAGGTGAGGTGTTGGAGGAGGACTAGACTTGGCTACCTGGCCCGATTGGATCTGGCGCATGAGACGGCGGGTGGCTCCAGAAGGTTCTTGTCCGATTTCCCGGAGCGCTTTCTGAAGACGTTGATATTGATCGAGAGCTGGCGAGATGCGGCCGACTCGACCATAGAGCCCAATGAGTTCGACATGGCTTTGCTCTTGCAGCGGATCGAGTTCAATGAGTCGCCGGGCGAATTCAATCGACTCTTCTGGATCTCGACTTTGCCGGATCAGGGCCTGTAACACGGTGGCGAGTCGGCCCGAAAGTCGGACCCTCTCAGAAACGGCCCAGTCATCATAGATAAAGGGCAGAAGGTCGCCCCGATAACACGCCAAGGCATCCTCAAGCCTACTTTGAGCGATGTACGTCTCGAACTCTTGAACATCGGTCACGTAGTGCGAGGGATCGAGCCGTACCGAGAGGCGATCAGAAACAAGAAGATTGCCGGGGCCCGATCCCAACTGACCCAACTGCCTTCTTAGCGTGGCGAGAACTTGATTGAGACGGAGTCGCGAGACGGCGGGATCGACCTCCGGCCAAATCATATCGGTCAGAAACTCTCGCGAGTGGCGAGTCTTTGGGAAGAGCGCTAAATACGCCAATAGCCGAGCGGCTTGTTGAGTGACGAATCGCTCGATGATTTCGTCCCCTTTCTTTGCCTGGAGCCCGCCGAGCATTGCGATTCTCCAGGTGGGCGGCATAGCCTATGTTACGCGATTACAACTTGGCGACTGTGCCTTGGATTTGATAAGCGTATTGGGTGGAATTGAACCATGAGGATAGCTAGGGCCAGGAATTCTCCCGAGTTGAGGGCAACGGGCCGATTGTTCCGAGAATATGCCGCTTCTCTAGAACTGGACTTGAGTTATCAGGGGTTTGAGGGAGAAGTTGCGGGGCTTCCGGGCAAGTATGCGCCTCCGTTGGGGGAGATTCTTTTGGCGATGGACGCCTCGGGCGAGGCGGTGGGGTGCGTGGCTTTGCGTCCTCTTTCTGATGGCATCTGCGAAATGAAGCGGCTGTACGTGGCGCCCCCAGGGCGCGGGCAAGGGTTGGGGCGGAGGCTGGTAGCCGCGATTTTGGACGAGGCACGGGCTCGCGGGTATCGGGAGATGCGGCTGGACACCTTGGTTACGCTCGAAGCGGCGATTGGGCTGTATCGGGAGGTGGGGTTCGTGGAGATCGAGCCTTACTTCGAATCCTCGATCGAGGGGAATCTGTTTATGGGCCTTCGGTTATAGCGGGGCGAGGCTCGTTCCAGGTTTTGGCCCATTCAGGGGGCGGGACTTCGGTGAAGGAGTAGGGGCGAAGATCGAGGAGTTCACGTTCCTCAGTGGACAGAATTTCGTAGATGCGGCCGTCGAGAGTGCGGAATTGGCGACCCGAGGGGGAGGTCCAGATCTCTTGTTTTTGGTGGCGATCAAGGAATTCTTCGGCATAGGTCGGGAATACATCTTTTTCGATCTCGAAGGGACATGGATCAGGGGCTCTCATCTCGATCGAACGGTAAGACATCCAATGCAAGTCCCCTTTGGCATCAAAGCAAACGTGGGCCATTACCAGTGGAGAGAAGGATATGGCGAGGGCGGTGAAATAAGGAGATCGAGAAACAATCGTATGTTCTTGGCCATCTCGATCACTCCGCAAGTCCATTGCTAAGTAGTTGCCGTCTCGACTCATCGATGCTACGTTGACGATTCCCTTGAACCACTGACCGAACTCAAAGCGATCCGTGTCGGTGTGCCAGAGAACTAGCTGGGTGCGTCGGGAGGGCCCTCGCCGGATGATGACGGCGAGGGGGCTTCCTTTGCGAACAGGATGCCGATACTGAGTACAGCGAAGAGTTCTTCTATGCTCTAATGGCTCCTACGGTTTCTTCTAGGGTTTCGAGGCTATTGACTCGGAGGCCCTTGGAGTCTCGGTCGATTCGTTTGAGGAGTCCGGAGAGGACGTCGCCTACACCGCACTCGATGTACGTTTTGACGCCTTCGTTGACCATGTTTTGGATGGTTTCGGTCCAGCGGACGGGGCTTTTGAGTTGGCGTTCGAGGAGGTCTGGCCAGACGCCTTGTTGGACGACGGGTTGGGCGGTGACGTTGCTGAACACGCGGCCCCAGCCTTCGGCGAAGGTGGCTTGGTCGAGGGCCTTTCGCATCTCGACGGCGGATTCGTCCATGAGAGGGCTGTGGAAGGCGCCGCTGACGTTGAGGGGGAGGGCGCGTTTGGCGCCGGCGGCGATGGCGGCTTCTCCGGCCTTGGCGACGGCTTCGACTTCGCCGCTGATGACGAGCTGACCGGGGCAATTGTCATTGGCGATGACGACGATGCCAGACGTGGATTTGCAGACTTTCTCAAGGGCGTCTCGGTCGAGGCCCAGGATGGCGGCCATGGTTCCGGGGTGCTTCTCTCCGGCCTTTGCCATGATTTGGCCTCGGGTTTGGACGAGGCGCGCGCCTTCTTCGACGCTGAGGACTCCGGCGGCGGCGAGGGCGGCGTATTCGCCGACGCTGTGACCGGCGACGCCATCGATTCGGACTTCGCCTTGCAGGTGGGCGGAGAGGCAGGACCAGGCGGCGACGCTGCAGGTGTAGAGCGCGAGTTGGGCGTTCTGCGTCTGGCGGAGCGTTTCCTCGTCGGTCTCGAAGCAGAGCTTAGCGGCGTCGATGCCGGTGGCCTTGGTGACGGTCTCGAATACTTGGCGGGACTCCGGTCGAAGGTCGTAAAGCTCTTTACCCATGCCCGGCTTTTGGGAACCCTGGCCGGGGAAAACGATGGCGATCATATCGCTCCATTATGAGCGGAACGGGGTTTAGACGTTTAGGTTGACCCTTCGGAAGGCATCGGCGACCATCCAGCCGAGGAGGGAGGCGAGGTAGGCGATGTTTCCGCCCCAGATGAGGACTTGCCAGGCGTTGACGTTGTAAGACGGAGCGGCGCAGATGGTGAGGAGGAGGGTGAGGGCGGCGATGGCGCCGACGATGCGCGAGGTGGAGTAGTTGAACGACTGTTGGCTCAGGCCGATGAAGACGTAGATAAGTCCGGCGAGCCAGAAATTGATGGCGGCGACGAATCCGAGACTGGCGGTGGGGGAGCGCCGACCGAGGGCGTTGGTGGCGGTGGCGTAGAACTGATCGATCCAGCCACCGATGGAGAGCGAGGTGCCTATGGTGATTCCGCAAACGACGCAGACGACGACGACCCCGAGGGTGAGGGTGGACACCAGGGGGATGCCGGGGAAAAGTGGGGTCTCTCGGCTAAGGACGAGATAGATGCCGCCCAGGAACGAGACGATGGTGGCGACGATGAGGGGGGCGGTTTTTGCTTCGCGATCTCGGGCGATGTTGACGGTGCTCGTGGTGACTTGAGCGGCGCCGATGAGTTCTTCGTGGCGGCGTTGGTAGAGCGTGTTTTTGGGATCGAACTGGGCGGCGAATGCGTACATTTTGGAGGCTTCGCGAAGGTTGCCTCGGGAGCGGAGGATATCGGCGAGGACGCCATAGGGGATGGCTTCTTTGGGGGCCTTTTTGATGAGATCGCGGGCCATGGACTCGGCTTCGATCATGCGCCCCCGGCTGAAGAGTTGGACCAGCTTGGTGAGTTCGACGGCGACGGGTTCGACTTGCTTGGGGCGCGGTTGAGGTTGCGGGCGGGTGGTGGCCTGGTTGGCGGAGTTCACCTTTGCGCGGACTTGGGCGCGTTGTTGTTCCTCTAGGTTCAGGAGCCGGTCGTACTCCATCCGGGCGGTTTTATCGCTGAGGGTTTCGTAGGCTTGGGTGACCCGAAGGAATATCTCGCGGGATTTGGGGTCGGAGGAGCGGTCTGGGTGGTGCTTGAGCACGAGCTTTCGGTACGCAGAACGGATTTCGTCCTGCGTGCCGGATCGCTTTACACCTAGGGTCTCGTAGTGGTTGGCCAAGCTTCTTTATTATTCATTGGCAGCGTTCAAGAGTCCGGAGAAGTAGCCAGTGTAGAACTTGATCAGGACGATGAGGACGTAGATGCCGACGGCAATGATGGCGACGACGCCCACGACTTTTCCTAGCTGCTGGGATCGGACTTCGGCCTCGTCTTCATAGAACTCGGACACTTTGGTGAGCATCTGGTCCAGGTTGCCGGTGGCCTCGCCGGTGTGGACCATGTCCATGACGATGGGGCTGAAAGCGTGGGTGGAGGCGAGGGTCTCGGTAATGCCCGCGCCGGTTTCGAGCGTTCGGACGGCGGGGTGGATCTTGGCGCGGAGGTATTCGTTGCCACACGCGTCGGCAGCGAGCATCAGCGATTTATTAACGGCGACACCACCTGCATACAGCGCCCCAAACGCTCGGCCAAATTTGGCCATGGCAAACTGTTTGAGGGTGTTGCCCAAGTAGGGGATGCGGATGATGAAGGCATCCCAGTTGTAACGGATACGAGGGTTGGAGAGGCCGACTCGGAAGAAGAGAAACAGCCCGACGATGATGGGAGCGAGGATGAACCAGGTCGCGATTTGGGTCAGCGGCGACCAGATGGTGGAATCGCTCTTGGCGTAGTGGGTGATGACGAGGTTGGCGCCGCCGATGATGATGATGGAGCTGATAACGGTCAGCTTTGGCATGAAGGTGGCGCGCTTGTAGGCGTTCCGAATGCTGATTTCTTGCTCGATATACGCGGCAACCTGCTTGGCGGAACCGGCAAGGAATCCCCCTTCCTCACCCGCACGGATCAGGCTCATGTGGAGTGGGGTGAAGATTTCAGGGTAGCGCTGCATGCCCGCGCTGACGGGGCGACCAGCGAGGACGTGGCCCTTGATTTCCTTAATGACGTGGGTGAATCGAGGATCACGAGATTGTCCGGAGAGGGTGTCCAAGATTTGGACCATGGGGACACCGGCGTCGAGCATGGTGCCGAATTGCCGGAAGAAGAACATCAACTGGCTGAGGCCGACTTTTCCAACCAGGGGTCCGACGACATTGGTCGCAATGTAGGGGCGAGCCTCCACGGGAGGCGCTTTGGGGAGTTCGGACTCGGGGCGCGAGTACGTCGTTTGGGGAGGTGGGGGAACGACGGGGCGGGGTGTTTCGATGATCTGAGACTCGGCCACGGCGACGCTGGCGAGGGGATCATTTAGGAACTGAGCGACGTTGATTTTCTCGACGCGCAGGCCCTTATTGGTCAGTTGTTGGATGGCGTCGGTGATGTTCAGACCGAGGACAGTGCCGGTTTCGGGCTGGCCGGTGGCGTTGATGGCTTGGTACTCGAATGACGGCATGGTATTCCTACTTGGATTTTCCTACGAGAATTGTCGGGTCATTCTCCTATGATCTTTGGGATTAACTTCGTCCAGAAGCCTCCGTAAAGAGCGTAGATGACGAGGGTCCCGATGCCAAAAGAGACGATAAGGATCCAACAGCCGACTCGTCCCTTGGCCATTTTGTCGTGAATTCCGAATTCATCTTGCGACATTCGGGCGGCTTGCATGAGCTGTCCGGGGACGTCTCCGGTGATCTCGCCGGTTTGGACGAGCGCGGAGTACTCGTGCGGGATCATGCGTGTGTTAAAGAGCGCTTCGGAGAGTTTGGTCTGCTCCGTCATTTGCGCGCCCTGGGCATCTAGAGAAGCGCGGATGGCTTGGTTCGGGACGGTGGCGCTGGCGAGTTCCCATGCCCGATGGGGGGCGATGCCCGAGCGAGCGAGATTGGACAGGTTCCAGGAAAAGGCGGCGAAGGATTCTGATTTGGCTCGCTTGGTGGCGGCGGGCGCGAGGAGGACCAGTCGGTGCCGCAACTCGCGGAAACGCATCGACTGCCAGATGTAGGACACCGCGATGAAGATGAGCGTAACGAGGATGGTAAGGGGGCCAATGGGCCACTTGATCAATTGCCAGATTTGGGCGAGTAGGGTTGCGCCACCGGGGGCCATTCCACCTGACTTCTCTTGGACATCCCAGCTATTAACGGCACCGTCCGTGAACGCCTTACCGATGGGCACGCAGATCAGGACGCTGACGACAGCCCACCCGAGCCAGACGAACCACCGGCGGAACTTTCGGGACGAGTCGGCTTGGCTGGAAATGGTCTCGAAGGCTTCCGGGAGATAGCCACCGACCTCGCCGGCGCGGACGGTTCCGACGACGTGGGGGGCGAAGAGGTAGGGATAGCGTTCGAGAGTGTCGGCGATGCTGCCGCCTTCAATGACGTTTCTTGAGACCTCCATCATGGCTTCGCGATAGTCGGAGCGGCGGTTGCGCATGCCGAGGTCGTGGAAAGCTTGGGAGGCATTCACGCCGGACTTGAAGAGGGCGGCGAGTTGCGAGAACAGGAAGAAGGTGTCCTTTTCTGTCCCGTAGCGGGTTTTGACCCTGTGGCGCTTGGGTTTGGGGGCGGGGGTGTTGATGTGTTGGGCGTTGGGCGTTGGGCGTTGGGCGTTGGGCGCTATGGAAGGAGCATTGGCTACTGGGCGCTGGGCGTTGGGGGATGGAGAAGGGGCGTTGGGGGCGAGGCGGTTGGATTCTCGCAGGTCGGAGACTCGATAGCCTTGTTGGGTGAGGGCGCGGTTGGCTTCTTCCAGGCTTCCGGCTTGGACTTGGCCCTGCATGGGCTGGCCTTGGCTATTGGTGGCGGTGAACTGAAAGAAGGGCATTGTTTTTGAGAAGGACGTCCCCAGCCTGAGATTCCGTTGCGAAAAGTAGGTCCTCAACGGTGTTAATTTTTGTCAACTTTAGCCCAGGAGCTATCTCGGAGACCGGGAGAAGGACAAATCTTCTTTCGCCCGCTCGGGGGTGAGGGATCTCTAGACGGTCGTCTTGACGGTAGTGAAGCGCGCCGTAGGCGATGATGTCCAGATCGATCTCTCGGGGACCGTAGCGTTCGCGGGTTTGCCTGCCGATTCGTTGCTCGATCGCTTTGATCTGAGCGAGAAGGGCGAGGGGGCCGAGGTCGGTTTGGCCCGACACGGCGGCATTGAGGAACGGGGGCTGATCCGTGACGTACATCGGCGCAGTTTGATAGATCCGGCTCGGGGTGAGTTCGTGGACGAATTCGCGGAGTTGGTCGACGGCGGATTGCAGGTTTTGGACGGCGTCGCCGACATTCGAACCAAGCGCAATTACCACGGGGACCATCTTTGACTCCATGATGACGTGTTTTGGGACGCGGTAGGGCCGGTTGCGCGGGTGGGAAATCCGGCGGTAAACTATCCGTCCTGCGCGGCGGATATAGCTCAGGGGTTAGAGCGCCTCACTGTGGCTGAGGAGGTCGTGGGTTCGAGACCCATTATCCGCCCCAATTCCCCTTCCCCTCACTCCGGTAAAATCTAAGGTAGATGCTGGAGAAGCTCCAAGAAATTGAAAAGCGATTCGAGTCGGTGGAAGCCGATTTTAACGATCCTGGGATCGTGACGAATCCGAAAGAGATGCAGCGGCTGGGCAAGCTGCGGGCGGAATTGGAGCCGATCGTCACGACCATTCGAGCGTATCGAAAGGCCTTGGGCGACTTGGCGGATGCTCAAGAACTGCTCAATGACCCCGAAATGAAGGAGTTGGCTCTTGCGGAGATCGACCCTCTCCGGGAGCAGATTGTTCAACTCGAAGCGACCCTCAAGGGGATGCTCGTTCCCAAGGATCCGCTGGACGACAAGCCGGTTATCGTCGAAATCCGACCGGCGGCGGGTGGCGATGAGGCGGCGCTCTTTGCGGGCGAACTGATGCGCATGTATCTGCGCTACTGTGAGCGACGCAAGTGGAAGACCGAAGTCGTGGAAATGGAAGAGAGCGGCATCGGCGGCGTCTCGCGGGTGGTCTTCAATGTGAACGCGCAGGGCGCGTATTCCCAGCTTAAGCACGAGAGCGGCGTTCATCGCGTGCAGCGTGTTCCGGCGACGGAGAGCCAGGGACGTATCCACACCTCGACGGTTACGGTGGCGGTGCTTCCGGAAGCGGAGGACGTGGATGTGGAGATCAAGAACGACGATTTGGAAATCTCGACCTTCTGCTCATCTTCGGCGGGTGGTCAGCACATGCAGAAGAACGAGACGGCGATCCGCATTATTCACAAGCCGAGCGGGATCGTGGTGACCTGTCAGGACGAGCGCAGTCAGGCGCAGAACAAGCTGAAGGCGATGACGGTTCTGCGGGCCAAGGTTTATCAGATGGAGCAGGAGCGACTGGCGTCGGAACGCGCCGGGCTCCGCAAGGGGCAGATTGGCAGCGGCGATCGAAGCGAAAAGATTCGAACTTACAACTTCCCACAGAGTCGCATTACCGATCACCGCATCGGATTCCAAGCCCATAACCTGATGACTTTTATGGATGGAGATATTCAGGAAATGATCGACGCGCTTGTTCAGGATGAGCAAGCGAAGAAGCTGGCCGAAGCGGAAGAGGCGGCCTAACGCATGAGCGATCGCGACCCGAACGAGGGCAGCACCGATCCGATGGTGGCCGAGTACTGGGTGCTCGGCGAGGCGGTTCAAGACAAGATCATTGCCGAAGGTTATGATCACCACGATGTTGACGGGATTGCCGTGGACATTCACGATTTGCTTCAAGCGGCGGACCGGATTCGCGAGGAACTGGCGCCGGGCGTTTTGGGAGCGGAATCGAAAGCGGCGGTTCTTGAGCAGTTGGAGAAGGTTCAGGCGGAGATCGATCATATCGCCTGGCATTGCAACGCGGCTCGGGCGTACTTGGCTCGGGTAAAAGACGCGCTTCAATAAACGCACACTTGGGGCGTTACGCAACCCCTTTGGGGTTCTTAGGCGTTAGGCGTTGGATTTGGGCTCTGGATGTTGGCTTCTTCGCTCTTCGCTTTTTCGGGGACGACGGGGCGGTAGGGGGTTCTGGTGGGGAGCCAGAGGGGGATAGATTGTTGGTAGTCCAGATAGCTCTCTCCAAACCGATTCACCAAGTCAGCCTCCTCCCATGGCCTCGCGATCAGATGCCAGGCGAATGCTCCGGATATGGAGTAGACGATGGTCGACCACGAGCCGATGGTGAGCCCGACGGCGACGCCCTGTAGGATGCCAGTGATGGCCATCGGGTTTCTCACCCAGCGATAGGGGCCTAGGATAACCAGTCTGGTTGTGGTGTCGAGAGGAAGCGGGGTGCCAGAGCCTTTGACGGCAAAGAGCATGCCACTGTAGATGCCGATTCCTCCGTTCAGAGCGAAGAACCCGATCCCAATCCACGGAGGGATGTGGAATCTGGGGATTCCGAATATGGTTTCGAGCCTTGAGATGAGGAATGGGACGAGGGCGAGGAAGAAGCCCCACATCAAAACGATCTGGATGAGCGTCTTGGCGACATTAATCCAGATAGGGGCAGACTTAGCTTCCTGAGGGGTAATTGGGAGTCGCATATCGGCGCCTCGTAACTTGATCGCAGGTTCTTCCTAGTGGGATTCTGATCCATCGGATTGATTCTTGTCTGCGACCTCGGCGCATGGGCGGGCCGCCCATGCCACTTCCTCGGTTGTTAGTACGGGCGGAGGCGGTGGGCTAGGATGGCGGTGATGAGGAAACTGGCGAGCATGAGCCAGGCGCCGGGCCAGGCGGCGCTGGAGATGAGGGCGGCGGTGAGGCTGTAGAGGGCGGCGTAGCCGACGGCGCCGACGTGGAGTAAGAGCATGGGCCAGGCCCAGCGGTGTTCGTGGCGGAGGCCGACGGCAGCGAGCCAGCCGGCTCCGATGAAGAACACGAGATCCGGGAGGAGGAAGGACATCCAGTGCATTTCAGCGCTCGGAGATGCAAAGAACCAACCTCGCCAATCGGGTTTCGAGAGCATGGCGATCCACCAAGCAAACGCGCTTAGCGATTGGCCGATGAGATACCAGACTGCCCAGATTCTTGTACGCCGTTGCATGTTCCCTTTCGGTAAGGACGGTAAGGCGGCGCTGGATGGGTGTGAAAGTTTCCTGCTAGGAGAGAAGACCGGGGGAAGGTGATTCCCCCGGTGTCGTTACGCGAGGCGCGTGGGCAGGATACGCAGTCTTCGATTCGGATCGTCACCGACGCTTTCGCTGGCGAGCCTTCGGGCTTCCGCCATTTGGTGCTGCATCTTTCGGATGGTGGCGGGGGCAGGGGAGAGTTCGAAGGGTTTGCCGCTTTGGAGGACGGTTTCGATTCCCGATTGGGCTTCTTGCATCGCCTTGGCTTCGTAGTCGGGGCCCTCGTTGGCTTGGCGGATGATTTCGTCGAGGGCTCCGGCGATTTGCTGGAACGTGTTCGACTTCACCACCACCGTGTTGACGGGTTTCCCGGCGAGGTCCCGGAGCTTTTTGGGCTTGGACTGATAGGTGCTTCGGATAGCCATGATAGCGTCGGCCTGCGAGACGTCGTTGGTAACGAAGGCAGGGGCACGCTTCTCACGGATCGCTCGCTCCAGACGGGTACGGGCGATGCCGTAGGGGTAGATCTTGACGAGGTTGCCTAAGTCTTCCGAGATGGGCGACGACGCCTTGGCGACGACGGCGCTAGTGGGGACGGTCGGGCGAGGGGGCCTTCCGCTGGCGGCCGAATCGGCGCGGGCGAGCGCTGGAAAGCGTTGATTGAAGCCGGGCTCCTCAACCTCAGCTGTTTGCTCTCGCTGGACGATTTCCATTCCAGCTCCGGTGCGAACGCGGATTTCGGGGCGCGGCGGGAGGCCACGCAGGATCATATCGACCGTCTTTTGGACGTTGTGGTGGACGGCGAGGCGGTCGTAGTCCAGGAGTTCGATGACGACATCGAAGGTGGGGGGTGCTTTGCGCTCCAGGACCGTTTTTTGGGTCCCTCGTCGTTGGGCTTCGGCGTCCGACAGGGTGACGGCTTGGATGCCTCCGATGAGATCGGCGAGGGTCGGGTTGAGCATGAGGTTCTCAAGCGTTTGACCGTGAGCGGTGCCGACGAGTTGGACGCCTCGTTCGGCGATGGTGCGAGCGGCGGCGGCCTCGGCTTCGTTTCCGATTTCATCGATGACGATGACTTCGGGCATGTGGTTTTCGACCGCTTCGATCATCACGTTGTGCTGCTCGGCGGCGACGCGTACCTGCATGCGTCGGGCAAATCCGATTCCGGGGTGGGGGACGTCTCCGTCGCCGGCGATTTCATTCGAGGTATCGACGATGACGACGCGCTTATTCACTTCGTCGGCGAGGACGCGAGCGATTTCGCGGAGTTTGGTGGTCTTACCGACACCCGGCTTGCCGAGGAGAAGGATGGATTCTCCGGAACGCACAATGTCATCGATAATGTCGATGGTGCCTTCCAGAGCCCGTCCGACACGGCACGTGAGGCCGACGACTCGTCCGTGACGGTTCCGAATGGCGGAGATACGGTGAAGGGTTCTCTCGATGCCTGCGCGGTTATCGCTTCCGAATTCGCCGATGGACTTTTGAACGAAATCGATGTCGTGTTCCGACACCACAACGTCTGCCATCCGCTCGACCCGATCACGATACCGGGCTTCGGCTGGGCGCCCGTAGTCGAGGACGACTTCGATGAGCGAATCGAGTTCTTCAGATCGCTCCAGTCGCTCTCGAACCACCGCCGGAAGGACTTCGAGGAATTGGGTGAGGCCGTCAGAATATGGAGACATATTTGGTTGTCAAACTGGAGCTTGGGTTACCAAGCTCCAGTACATCATAAGACGACTTTGGTGGGGGAAGTGTCGTCAGAAAGACAGATTTGTTAAGGAATCCTCATACGCCGTGGATTTCTTCCAGCGTGATGGAGGTAGTTCTGACCTTACCGGCTGACCAGACCTTGACCTGGACCTTGTCCCCAGGCTTCTTGGGGGTCAGCAGCTTGTTAAGGGTGAACGAATCTTCGAGATCGGTGCCATCGATGGAGAGCAGGATGTCCATGGGCTTGATGTCCGCTTTGGACGCCGCTCCAGAAACTTCCTTGATGAGGACCCCGGTGGACGGGACATCGTTGGCATTCGCTCCCGTTTGTCGGGCGATGATCTCTCGATTTCGGGGATAGGTCAGGACCTCGGGTGGGTAGTAGCTGACGCCGAGTCCGCCGTACTTGGCAAAACCGAATTTGACGATGTCGTTCACAACCTGCTTCACGCGGTCAACCGGGATGGCGAAGCCGATACCGACACTTTGGCCGGTGCTGCTGGCGATGGCGGAATTGATTCCGACGAGTCGGCCATTGGCATCGGTAAGCGCGCCGCCGGAGTTACCGGGGTTGATGGCAGCGTCGGTTTGGATGGCGTTCACAAGGCCACTGCGTCCGACGGGGAGGTCTCGCTTGAGGGAGGAGACGACGCCGGCGCTGACGGTATTGTCAAAGCCGAGGGGGTTGCCAATGGCAAGGACCCATTCGCCGACGGCGAGGTTGCCGCTATCGCCCATTTCAACCGGTTGAAGGTTGGGAGCTTCGATTTTGATCACCGCGAGGTCTGAGCGGGGATCGGTTCCGAGGACCTTGGCGGTGAAGGATCGCTTGTCGCTAAGGCGGACTTTCACTTGGTCAACGACTTCGCCGGTTCGTTCATCAGTGACGACGTGGTTGTTGGTGACGATGACGCCGTTCGCGGAAAGAATGACGCCGGATCCGGTGCCGGTCTCTTGAATGCCTCGATCCGTGCCAAAGAAGTCGGTGACCTTTTGGAAACGGTCGATAGAGACGACGGAGGGCATCACCTTTTGGGCAGCGGTCCTGAAGTCGGGAGGAGCGGTTGTGTTGGAAGAATAGTCAATGGGTTTGACGTCGGAGCGTTCGTTGTAGTGGACGGGGTCAGCGGCAGATTGGAAGGAAGAGCGATTAACCATCCACCGGTCGGCTTGAAGTGCGCCGAAGACTCCAACGAACGCGGCGGCGGCTAGTGCGATGTATGCGGTCTTTTTCATGCTTTAGCCTCTTGTGTTCAAGTGAAACGCCTGAAGGATCTTAGGGGGTTCCTGAGGGCATAGACCGTCCTGGGACCCTAACGTTCACCCAAATTGTTTGGACGCCACTTATCGGCTCGGGTGATCCATCGCTATACTTCGCTTCATGCTCTCCAACTTGATGGTGGGATTTATCCTGCTGAGCCCACCGAAGTTCAGTTTCTATGACCGCGGCCCCTACGATGGAGGGGTGCCGAAGCCCGATGCGATTTTGGGATACGACCTGGGCACACGGCATACGAACTTTCGGGACCAGGAACGGGTGGTGTTGGCGATTGCCAACGCGGCCAAGGCGCGGGTGGTTCCGATGGAGTACGGGAAGACGCCGGAGGGGAGGACGCTGCGAGTGTTTGCGATTTCTTCGCCGGAGAACATCAAGCGGCTAGAGCAGATTCGAAAGGACAACGAGACGTTGGCTCACCCGGCGGCGGGGCAGGACTTGACGCCGATCTTGAAGCGGACGCCCGCGATTGTGTGGGTGAACGAGTGCATTCACGGAGACGAGACGGCTTCTTTCGAGTCCGGAATGGCCGTCCTTTACAACTTGGCAGCGGCGAAGCAGGGTGGCTTGCGGGCGGCTCTGGACAATACGGTGGTGATCTTGAATCCGGTTTATAACCCGGATGGGCACGAGCGGTACGTGGTGGCCTATAACTCGATCCCGAATGGAAGCGCCGATCCGGCGGCTTACGACGGGTCCTTGCCGAGCGCGTTTTACGGTCGTGCCAATCACTATCGATTCGACATGAATCGCGACCGGATTTCGTTCTCGCAGGATGAGACCAGGCAGGAAGTGGCGATGTTTCTGAAGTGGAACCCGCAGGTCTACATTGATCAGCACGGGCAGGTGGAGACTTACTTCTTCCCACCGAATCAGCTTTCGCAGAACGTAAATGTGGATCGGGACAGGGTGAATAAGTGGACGGACGTGTTTGGCCGGGCAACGGCGGGGGCGTTTGACGCGAACGGGTGGACCTACTTTGTGCGGGACACGTTCGATCTTTACTACCCGGGCTATTTGGATGCGAGCACGACGCTGATGGGAGCGATTGGGATGACGCATGAGACGGACGGGGGGCGAGTGCTGGCTCGACTTCGGTCCGACGACACGTTGTTGACGCTCCGGGATGGGGCGGCGAAGCACTTTACTTCGGCGTTGGCGGTGATCGAGGCTTCTTCGAAGAACCGGGCGGCCTTGCTGGACTCGTTTGCGAATTTTAAGAAGAAGGCGGTGTCAGGAGAATCGGCGGGCAAGTTCCAGCGGGTGGTGCTGGAATCGACGGACCCTCGGCCGCTGCTTCGATTCCAGAAGCATTTGAAGTGGGCGGGGATCGAGTCTTACTTCGCCCCGAAGGGCTGGCGGCAGGAGGATGCGCACGACTACTGGACAGGCAAGGCGGAGGGCAAGAGCTTTGCGGTGGGGGCGCTGGTCGTGGATTTGGCGCAGGCGCAGGGGCCGTTTGCCAAGGCGTTGCTGGAACCTGGATCGGATTTCGAACCGGAGTTTGTGAAGGCGCAGAAGGAAAAGAAGAAGACGGCACCGGAGGGCGAGGATTATCCGGGACCGGATCAGCCGGAGTTTTACGACACGACGGCTTGGTCGCTTCCCTACGCTTATGGGCTGAAGGCTTGGTGGTGCGAAACGGCGCCAAAGCTAGGCAATGCGGCTCTGGTTCCGCCGGTTCAAATGGGATTGGGCAAGACCTCTCCGGTGGGCTATCAGCTTCGCTACACCGATGAGGAAGACGTTTTGGCGGTGGCGTGGCTGTTAGGTCAGGGAGTTAAGGTCTCGGTTCCTAACAAGGCGATGAAGGTGGGAGGGGAGACGATCGTTCCCGGCACCTTTATGTTCCTGGCGGCTCGCAACGACGATGGGTTTGAGAAAAAGCTCCAAGCCGCGGCGGCGAAGTTCTCGCTGGTGTTTGAGCCGGTGAAGACCAGTTATCCCGATGAAGGGCGGCAGGGGCCGGGGAGCGAGTCGGTGACCCAACTTCGGGCGCCGAAGATCGGGATTGTGATGGGTTCGACAGGGAATCTGGCGGACGTGGGGCCGCTTTGGTATTTGATGGAGCGGGAGTTCGGTCTGCCGTTCACGCCGTTGAACTCTTCGGCGCTGAGCGGAGATTTGAGCAAGTACACGTGCATTGTGGTTCCGGGGGGCGTCTCGGCCAGTGCGAGCGGGGGGCTTCGAGACTTTGCTCAGAAGGGGGGCTGCGTGGTGGTGCTGGATAATCCGGGCTGGGCGATTGGGGCAAGTGGTTTTGTAACGTTGGAGACCAAGGAAGCGGATGAGTCTTTGGCGGGCGCCCTGTTTAAGGCGGAATTGGACGGGCGGAGTTTTTTGAGCTATGGCTATTCGGGGGCTCAAGATGGGAAGGTTGAGATTGCGGTTCCCATCGACGGAGGAAGCTTCTACAAGCGGCGCAAGGAAGGCGGGGGAGTGGTAACGCTTTCGGGTGATGAAAAGGCGACGAAGCTGTTGAGCGGATGGGCCTGGGATACCTCGGAGAAGGAACTGGCGGACACGGTTTGGCTGCAGGATGTGCCGGTGGGACGAGGGCATGTGATTGCGTTTACGCACAACCCGACGGAACGGGCGATGTGGCCGGGATTGAACAAGATTCTGCTGAATGCGATGATCCTGGGCGGATCGATGTAAGCAGGAATCTCTTTTTGGGAAGCGAAGATAGGTTACGTGCCGCACGTAACCTATCGCTATTTTTCAGAAGCGCTGCAGAAGCAGACCCAGGCGGAGATTTTGCTGCCGGACCCGAAGATGACGGGGCCGTTTCATGTGATGTTTTTGCTGCACGGGCTGTCCGACGATCAGTCGATTTGGATGCGTCGGACCTCGATTGAGCGGTACGTGGCGGATCTGCCGTTGATCGTGGTGATGCCGGATGGGGGGCGCGGTTGGTATTCGGACGCGATTGCGGGTTATGCGTACGAGACGGCGATTGGAAAAGAGTTGCCAGAGCTGGTTGAGAAGACCTTTTCGACGAAGGGGCCTTGGTGCATCACGGGGCTCTCGATGGGTGGCTACGGGGCGTTGAAACTGGCGCTTCGGTACCCGGAGCGATTCCATTCGGCGGTTTCTCACTCAGGGGCGCTTTACTTTGGGCATAACGAGTTCACGGGGACGGACGCCTTTGCGGCGGAGGCCCGGCGCGTGGTGGGGGAAACGCCAGCGGGTGGAGTGAATGATTTGTACGCGCTGGTGGGGAAGTTACGACCCTCGAAGATGCCGCTGGTGCGGATCGATTGCGGGACGGAGGATTTCTTGCTGGAGGCGAATCGCGACTTTCATGCCCACTTGAAGGAGCTCGGCGTTGCTCACGAGTACTCGGAGTATCCGGGCGGGCACACGTGGGATTATTGGGATTTGCACGTGCAGGAAGCGCTGGAATTCCATGCGGGGCATTTACATCTGAATAAGTAATTCACTCAAGATGGGGAGCGGAGATGATTTGTACCTTTCTTGCAGTCCTAACGATGAGCGCACCTACCCCTCTTCTGCCATTTGATCAAACCGTTAAGGGAGACCTTGACGTTCGTGTGCCGGTCTTTGATCGGGCGGCGGCTCCCAAGTGGCAAGGGAAGATTCGGCTGAAACGGGGGCGATCGGCGGGGGTGATCTTCTGGGCGGATGAGAAGCTGGAGAAGGGGTACTCGGTCCGGCTGGACTCTCGGCTGGGGCAGTTGATTCTGGCCCGGATTGGAAAGTGGCCGGAGGAGCAGCGACTGGCGACGTACCGATGGGAAGCGCTGGACGGGGTGAGTTTGGATCTTTCCGTGCAGGCATCGGATCGCCGCATTCGCGTTTGGATCGGCGGAAAGAGCTTTCCGGTTTTGGAGGCGTACGACGTTCAGGCGTTCGGGACGAGTGGCGGGTACCTGGTGTTGGATGGAGAGGCGGAGTTTTCCAAGTGGGGCGCGCCTACGAACTCGCCAGAGATGAGCTTTGTGCCGGAGACGCCGGAGGTTGGTGAATTTACGCACGTGTTCGACCAGTCGGTGGGTGAGAAAGAGGGGTGGTACATCAACGACCACTGTTTCATCAAGGGTGACGATGGGTGGCACGTGTTTGGGATCACCCATGCCAAACCGGCAAACCCGATGGATGAGCGGAACTTTGCGCATGGGACCTCGCCGGAACTGATGCAGGCGCCTTGGAAGAAGCAGCCGTTCGCGCTGACGTGGGATCCGAAGTTGGGGGAGAACCACTTGTGGGCGCCGCATGTGATCAAGAAGGGCGACACGTACTACATGTTCTACTGCGCGGGCAGTCTGGTTTCCAACTATCACTATCAGATCAATTTGGCGACCTCGAAGGATCTGAAAACGTGGACGAGGTCGAGCCGGAATCCGGTGTTTCAGGACTTCTATGACGCGCGGGACCCGATGGTGCTCTTGGTGGATGGCACCTACTACATGTATTACACCGCAAACTACGACAAGGAAGATAACCACCACATCGTGAACGTTCGGACGAGTAAGAATTTGCTGGATTGGTCTCCGGCGCGGGTAGCGTTCGTTCACCCCGAGAAGGGCACGTTTGGAGGGCCGACGGAGTCTCCGTTCGTGGTGCGCAAAGGGGACTATTTCTATCTGTTCTGCGGGCCAGATGGCGGGTACCACGCGACGAAGGTTTACCGATCCTCTAACCCCTACTTTTGGGAGCACAAGCCGATTTATAGCTTCCCTTCCCACGCGGCGGAAGTGATTCAGGATGGGGACAAGTGGTACGCGAGCGACTCGGGATGGGACATGAACGGGGTTTACTTAGCACCGCTGACTTGGAAGCCCGCCAAGTAGGCGGGCGGTTATGAAACAGATTCGGTCCAAGACAGGCGTTCGAAAGATGATGAAGGAGGCGAAAAGCCTTCGGAACGACATCGAATTGGCGATTTTTCTTCAGGACTGGACCGATCCGTATAACGTGGGCGGATTGTTCCGCGTGGCGGATGCCTGTGGGGCGAAGGAAGTGATCTTGGCGGGACGGACGCCCGCGCCGCCCCATCCTCAAATCAGCGTGACCTCGCTGGGGAACCATCGGCGGGTGGCGTTTCGGCAGTTCGATCGCTACGACGATGCGGCGGATGCGTTGAAGGCGGAAGGGTATTCGCTTGTGGCGGTGGAAGTGGCGGAGGGGGCGCAGCATTACATGGAGTACCCCTATCCCAAGAAGGTTTGTCTGGTGCTGGGAAACGAGCAGACCGGGGTCTATGGGAGCGTGATGAAGCGTTGCGATGGGGCGGTGTTTATCCCGATGGCGGGCAAGGGGCGCTCCATTAATGTCCACGTGGCGGCGGCGGTGGTGGCGTTCGAGGTCTTGCTAGGGGATCACGAGTTAGAATAGGCTTTCTGGTTTGATTGCTTACATCCAGAATATTGCCAAGCCCCGCGGGATTCGAATTGAGTGAATTGCTATGGTTAGCACGATCTGCCTTGTCGGACGGTTCGTTTTGCGTTGGAATTTGAAACTAGCGTTCTTTCTTAAGGCCTGCGGTTACTATGTTGCTTCTTATTGATTGGCCTTATGGTCCCTGTAGAACTCTTCAATTACAGTCT
The DNA here is from genome assembly GCA_001898035.1 of Armatimonadetes bacterium 55-13. Classification (GTDB taxonomy): domain Bacteria; phylum Armatimonadota; class Fimbriimonadia; order Fimbriimonadales; family Fimbriimonadaceae; genus 55-13. Next base: position 435,799 of record MKRX01000006.1, on the reverse strand, counting down.
GCACGCTAGCTTGTTGTTTCGTCCAGCCAGCTTTCTTTGTCTGGATGAAATTGCACGATCGTGCCACAACATTTGTGAAGAAGTTGTTCGTTTCTCCTGCAACTAGCCACGCCATCTGCCACCTTTCTTCCAGTTCTTGGTCGAGGTGATAGATAGGCTCGTGATGACTGACACGATTTCGAAGGTCGCGAAAACGACCAAACCACAGGCGGAGCCAGCCTCGATTTCTGTTCGATTTATTATGCGCTTGCACCTTTCGCATCGTTGTGCCCAGCATCGGAATGACTATTGTTTGATCGTAATTTGGATTCAGCAGTTCGACCCAAAATCCAAATGTCAACTCGGCTACAACGCGAGGTGTAATGGGTTGCCCGTTTTTTGGAACCTTATTGTAAGCATCAACCACTTTTTCCCAATCTCGTTCAACTAGAAGCGGCTTGCCATGCACCTCATGAGAGAGCCACCAGTCAGGCTCGGCAAGAGTTCCGTCAGGAAAGTAGAGGGTGGGCTTCGCCTTTCCTGGTTTCGGAGAAAGGTAGTGAAGGCACATGGCCTGATGGATGGAGTTTCGAAGGGTAAGTTCTGCGGCATGGAGGGCGGGCAGGAGAGAGGCGCTTAGCTCCAGGTTATAGCGATAGCGGGCGATCGCTTCTACGTGGTTGCCCCCCGCTGCCTGTAAGTATTTGTCGAAACGTTGCGGGGCGGACTCGGCAAACTTCTCATAAAAATATGTTGCTGCCTCATCAAATGCCAGGAACTTCCGCTGTTCTTGTGCCATTATTATTGGTGAAGGGTTCGGGACATCCTCTTCGGGTTCTGCAAGGAACCACGCAACGATTCCGAACCAAAGTTTTGAGGCTGGCTTAAGCCAGCCTCATTTTTATTTTACCTAGGGACTTTTGCTGATTCGCGGTGCTATTGCCGTATTTTTGTATCTCTACATAAACTGAGATCGTATGTGAATGCGATCATAAAAGCATAATATGAGTATGATCGGTTGGTATGTTCTGCCGCCTACGACCCTAGAGCTTCCGACGCAGCACCGGCGGCATGTGGAAGTCTTTGGGAGCGATGCGCCGGGGTTTAACCGGTTGGTGTTAGCGGGGATCGATCAGGTTCAGGGGAGCGCTCCCGATGGGGGTGGCTACTTTATTGGGATTAAGGCGAAGCCGACGGAATCTCCGATTGGCTATCCCTTGACGCTTTGCGGGCGACGACTCTTGGACCCTCCGCGCCGGACGAGCTATTGTTCGGGCGCTTCGTACGCGGCGTTTATCGAGGGGCTGGGATTGTGGATGGCCAAAGAGCGCGTTGTTTGGTCTCCGCCGAGCGATTTTGAGACGAGTCCGTTTGCGAATGTGTCCTTTGAACGGCCTGTTTTGACGGCCGAACAAGTTGAGACGCTGCGAATGCAGGAGTTGGACGGGGGGCGGCGGGACGACGGGGTGAAGTTCTGGGGGAACTGGAACGCCGATGGATTTGGGAACCAGATGGCCCTGGTGCAGTACTCGGGGATGGGAACCCGGATTAAGCCCTCGGAGGCGCGACCGGGCGACTTCTTGAACATCTCCTGGAAGAGTGGGATTGGGCACTCGACGGTGTTCCTGGGCTGGTGTTTGACGAAGGATGGCGAGAAGGCGGTGCGCTATTGGTCGAGCCAGACGGGGACGAATGGGTTGGGGGACGCGGTGGCCCTGTTGAGCAAGATCTCTTCGATTTGTCTGGTGCGGGTGACGCATCCGGAGCGGGTGCTTTCGATTCGGTCGAGCGCTCCGGTACAGCCCAAGGTGTTGGGCGATGCCATCGATTGGTGAGACTTACTTCGCTTCGTCGGTGAGGGTTCCGATACCGATGACCATCACGGCGTTCTTGGCGGATTTTCCGCCGAGGCGGGCGGCGCCGAGGCATTGGTTCAGCTTCTGAATCTCGTCTTCGACTTGCGTGACCTGGGGAGCGTCGTCGAGATACTTCTGGAGGAGCTCCAGTTTCTTGTTTCGAAGGGCGCTGAGGCGGGTGGCGATGGCGTTTTCGGCTCGGGTGTTTCTTTCTCCAAGTTCCCCTTTCCAGTCTTCGCCAACTCTAGCTCCCGCGGATTGGAGGCGGGATTTGGCGGAATCGAGCGAAGTGGCGGGGAGGGTGGCGACGATTTGGACGCCGACGACACTTCCGGAGGGGCTGTAGTGTGAGGAGGAGCGGACGGAAGCGCCCGCGGACTGAAGAGCGCGGACAATGGCTTGCGCATCTGACTCGGGATCACCGCCGCCCGATTTGGCAATGACAAGCCGGGCGGGCTCAGGAGTCTTTTCTTTGATGGGAGGGGGGACCCTGTCGGGATCGATTTGCGCGCCGCGTTCTGGCTGAACATCGATCTCTCCATTGAGTCTGCCCTTGGCCCAGCCTTCGGGAACCGGTTCGCCGTTGAAGGGATCGAAGGGGGGAACGTGAGATGGGGCGGGAGCGGATGGATTTGGGCTGTCCTGGGGCTTGGTTTCCGGTTTGGCTTCGTCCTTCTTTTCGGGCTCGTTTTTGGTGGGCTCGGTTGGCTCCGTCGAAGTGGGCTTGTCTGGTTGGTAGGCGGAGACAAGGTTCTCTTCTTGTTTTACCGGGGGATTGACGGCGACTTGGACGGGAGCGGCGGGGCGATTGAGGGCGTTTGGGGTCAGGAAGACGACGGCGAGGACGGTTCCGGCGCCGAGGACGGCACAGAAGAACGCCCCGATTCCGAGTTGAATCGTTCTCTTACGACGCGCTCGGTCTTCGGAATACAGATCGATCGCATCGGCGATCGTCTCGGTATTTACGATTTGTGGGTCATCCGCCATAGTGTTATTGTGCCTTGAGATTCATTTTCGGGCAGGTGGTCCTATCTTTGAGACGCCTGAGGACGAATGTGTGAACCGTTTTTAGGGAATTGGCATTTAGGGGTTCGATAATATGAAAAAGGAGACAATACGGATGATCAAGATTCCAAGCGCCCTTTTTGCGGCATTTGTTGGCATTGCGGCCTTCGCCTGCGCGGCGGCGGGGGGCACGGAGAAGTTGGTGACGATTGGTCCCAACGCTTTCACCGGTCTCCGCCCGGTTAAAGGTGTGATGGCTCCGCCGAAGGTTGAAGTTGCGAGTTTTGCTTGTGGCTGCTTCTGGGGCGTGGAAGCTGAGTTTCGCAAGGAGCCCGGAGTCGTCTCGACGGCGGTGGGTTACTCCGGCGGGCACACCAAGAATCCCGATTACAAGTTGGTTTGCGGCGATACGACCGGACACGCGGAGACGGTTCGTGTGACTTACGATCCCAAGAAGACTTCTTACGACAAACTTCTGAAGCTGTTTTGGGAGTTGCACGATCCGACGACGCCGAATCAGGCAGGACCGGATTTTGGCTCGCAGTATCGATCGGTGATTTTCTATCACAGCGAGGCTCAGAAGGCGGCGGCGATCAAGTCGCGAGACGCCTTGCAGCGCTCGGGTGAATTGAGTGGGAAGATCGTGACGGAGATCGTGCCCGCTCAGGACTTCACGCTGGCGGAGGAATATCACCAGCAGTACGTCGAAAAGGGTGGCCGAGCCGTTTGTCATCGACGTAAGGGCAGCTAAGTTTGAGTTGGGTATCCGGTTGGCCGGATACCCAAAGTCTCACTAGACTTTCTTGAACGAGCCGTCGATGACGGTTTGCCATTTGTCTCCGGCTTGCATCTCTAGCAAGAAGGAGAGTTTGTTTTGCGGGAGTCGTTGCCAAGTGAAGCGCATTATCAGAGGTAGAGCTATCCCGGGGAATTCCTTGGGTTTGCTGATCATGATGAGCTTATTCCCTTGGAAGCCTCCGCTCATCTCCGTGACGCCAGGGGACGAGGAGTCAAACCAGAAGGCGGTGAACTTCCTTTTGAAGATGTCATAGGAGATAAGGTGCATGCTCTGCATCTTTCCGGTCTTTCCGAGATCCGCGACATGGGTCGTCTGGAAAAACATATCTCCGATCGCCTTCGTTCCGACCATGGTGGCCTTGGCAGTGACGGACTTGCCCATGGCATCGAGCATCTTTTCCGTACCTTCCCATTTACCCAAGAAGAAATCGACCTTGGCGAGTTCTTTGGGCGGGGTTACGTTCAGCGAAGGCTCTTGGCCAGCGAAGGCGCTGGTGGCCAAGAGGGCAGCGATGACTACCGGTAAACGCATTGCATGTCTCCTTCCGAAATGGTGGACTAACGGGCCTATTGTAATAAGAGTTCAGGCCGGGATTGAAACGGAGGGGACGCAGGCGGCGTCAGTTATCCTTCACAATGAGCTTGAGCGATAAATATGAAAGCGAAAGTTAAGCAAGACGCGCTGAATCGTATCGCGCGCATGTCCGGCCAGGTGAATGGCATCAAAAAGATGGTGGACGAGGAGCGGTACTGCGTCGATATCCTGACGCAAGTGGCGGCCCTTCGAGCGGCCCTGGATCAACTTGGGGTCATTCTTCTTTCCACTCACCTTGAGAACTGCGTGTATGGGCACGATGAAGCGGGTGATCATCCGCATAACTCGACCTCCGAAGAGCGGTTGGAAGAGATTCGGCTCACCTTGAACCGGTTCCTGAAGTAGGCCAGGTTCAACCCCCCTTTCCGTTTTGACAGCTACCCCTCGTATAGGTTACAGGGGTAGCCTTTTTGCTTCTGTTTTTGGCAGATTTAATGTTAAATGTTGGTATGGCATCGTCGCCGAAACTCGACATCGACCCCATTGCCCCGGACGCTTATCCGGAGAGCCTTTACGACCATCATGCCTCGGTAACGCCGATCAACGGCTTGCCGGAAGACCCTGCGGAGATCGAATCCCAGTATCGCGAAGTGGGCTTTGTGTCGGTGGCAAATGCGTTCACGCCGGAGCAGGTTGAGGGGTTACTGGATGCGCTGTTTAAACTGACGGTGAGGGAACTTCCTGACAAGACTCAATTGCAGTTCGAGGCGTTGGCGGCGGGGAAGATCGAATCGATGTCTCCCGAAGAGCGGCTGGACTATGTTCGGAAGCTGATGTGGTTTGTGGATCTGGACCCGCGGATTGAGGCGATGGCGTACGAGCCGAAGCTGCTGCGGGTGGTTGAGCACTTACTGGGGGCGGAGGCGGAGATGTTCCAGGAGATGGCGCTCTTGAAGCCGCCGGGAATTGGTCGAGAGAAGCCCTGGCACCAGGATCACGCGTACTTCAACTTGCCGGAGGGGACGCATGTGGTGGGCGTTTGGATTGCGCTGGACGACACTTATCCGGCGAACGGATGTATGCACTTTTTGCCAGGCGGTCACCGGGAAGGGCCGATTCCGCACTTCAACCGTCGAGATTGGCAGATTTGCGATACCGAAATTTTGAAGCGCGATCAGGCGGTGGCGACGCCGATCCCTGCCGGGGGCTGTCTGATTTTTGACGGGCTGGTGCCCCACGGGACGCCGCAGAATACGACAAACACTCGACGGCGGGCCTTGCAGTTCCATTACGTGGCGAAGGGGACGCCGAGGACGACGACCGAGGAGCGGATGGAGCTGTTTGGCTCTGAAGGTCGGAACGTGAGCTGCTAAGCGCGGACGACGATGAGGAGGTCGGTGAGGTTGGAACCGGTGGGACCGGTTTTGATGAGCGAATCTCCGGCTTCGTGAAAGTGGTAAGTGTCATTTTCGGCCAGGGCGCGATGGGCGTCCTGGCCGTTTTGCTGGGCTCGGGTGAGGGTTTGGCCATCGATGAGGGCGCCAGCGGCATCGGTGGGGCCATCCGTCCCGTCGGAACCTGCGCAGAGAACGGCGATTTTGGGATCACCCGCATATTGGATGGCAGCGGCGCAAGCGACTTCCTGGGCTCGTCCGCCTAGGCCTTTGCCCTTAAGAGTGACGGTGGGTTCTCCGTAGGCGATGAGGGCCGTTCCGGGGTTCGTGGGGAGAAGGCGCTTGGCTTGGTAGATGTCGAGTGCGCGTTGTGCTTCACCGGAAAGAGAGTTGGAGGCGAAACAAGAGAGTCCCCGTTCGATCGCGATCCGCTTGGCGGTTTCGCCCATGGTGGCGGCATTGGCGAGGATGATGTGAGTTACCTGCGGCACAGACACAGGGTGGGATGGGGCTTCGAGCAGATCGACGACGCGAGGGGGTAGTAGGGCGCGCAGGTTGTAGGCGTCGAGAACCTGAACGGGATCGAGTTCTGGGTTCGCGGGCACGAAGGGGCCGGAGCCAATGACGGCGAGGTTGTCTTGAGCGACGTCCGACATGATCAAGACGACGACGGTAGCGCGATCGAACGCGCGGGCCAGTCCTCCGGCTTTGATTTTGGATAGGCGCGAGCGGATGGCGTTAATGGAAGTGATGGTGGCGCCGGAAGCGAGTAGGGCTTGACTCGCTTGTTGCAGGTCTTGGAGGGTTACGCCGGGGACCGGCTGTTCCATAAGGGCAGACGCTCCACCGGAAAGCACGAAGAGGACGAGGTCTCGCTCGGTGGTTTGGGCGGCGAAGTCCAGCATGGCTTGGCCCGCATCCAGAGACGATTGATCCGGGATGGGGTGCGCGGCTTCCAGGAGTTGGCAGTGGGCGAGGGGCTCAAGGTGGGAGATCTTGGTGATGATGAGTCCGGGGGACAGGCGGTCGGCAAGGATGGATTCGAGACCGAGGGCCATGCTGGCGGAGGCTTTGCCCGCGCCCGCGATCATGACGCGATCAAATTGGGTGAGGTCGAGTTGGGTGTCTTTGATTCGAAGGTGGTCACCAGTTCTGGCGACGTGGGCTTGGATGAGATGATCGCCTCGGATCTCTTCAAGGGTGCGACGATAGATTTCGAGGGCGATTTCGGCGGCGGGGGAGTGGGCGGTGGCTTGGAGGGTCATTGGCCCGCTTTGCCGGAGAGATAGAGGTCGGCGACCTTATCGGCAAAATCACCCACGGTTCCGTTCTGGACGTTTTCAAACGCGATGACGGTGAGACCTTCATCGACGTGGCGAACGATGCGGGAGCCGAAGCCGGCGGTGCTGCCGTTGTGGGAGACAATGAGTTTGCCGTCCTTCTTCTTGGTCGACCAGCCGAATCCGTAGGCAATTTTGGTCCCGCTATTGAGGACGGCGGGCGACCAGATTTGGTCTTTGATGGCTTGACTCAGGGGGGAGTTGGTGTAGAGCGCGGCGTCCCACTTGGCGAAATCGAGGATGGAGGCCATGATGCCGCCGCTGCCCGCCATGGCATAGGGGCGGAGGGGGATGGCGTTTTCGAGATGGTCTTTGTCCCAGGTATAGCCGTTGGCGCGGTCCGGAACGATTCGCTCCAGCAGGTAGTAGCTGGCGGTGGACATTCCGGCGGGTTTGAAGATACGGTTGGTGACAAAGCTGGCGAGAGTCGAGCCGGAGACCTTGGCGACGAGGATGCCAAGCAAGGAATAGCCTTCGTTGCTGTATTCGTACTTGTCACCGGGGGCGAAGCGAAGGGGTTTCTTGGCGAGCTTGGCGATGTAGTCATCGCTTGAGGGATTGGTGCGGAAAGTGAATCCGTCTTCGGCTTCTAGCGTGGGCATTCCCGACGTGTGGGTGAGCAGGTGGCGCAGGGTGATGTCTTTCCAGGCTTCGGGGGCGTTTGGGATGTACTTGGAGATGGGATCTTCGACTTTCCACTTGCCGTCTTCGACGAGCAACATGGCGGCGGCGGCGCAGAACTGCTTGGACATGGAAGCGACCCGGAATACGGATGCGGCAGTGACGGGAGTTTTGGTTTCCAGGTTGGCCGTGCCATAAGCGCCGATCTTGACGATCTCACCCTTTTTGACGATGGCAACGACGAGGCCAGGAGCGTGGGACGCCTTCATTTCCGCGGCGGCGAGGTCATCGACCTGATCGGCGTGGGCGATGACCGTGAGGAGGACGAGCAGCGGAAAGAGGCGACGCATCTTGCTAGGATACTGCGACTAGATCCACGCCGTCCGCTTGCCGGACTCCCGGTGAGATTGCCAGTTTCTGATTAAATTCTCCTAAGAATCATACTAGAGTCACGTACTTAATTGTAAATTTATCTTCATGGACGGGCCCATGAGAGCATTTTCTGTACTTTTTGCTTCATCTTTCGTGATTGTCTGCTCTTGGGCAGATATCCAAGTAAGGACCATTGATTTACCTCTAACGGCGACGGTGAATACGCCAGCAGGATCGCCGAAGACAGCAACCGGAACGCTTTTGTTCGATCAATACGATCCTTCCCAATATTCGATCCAAAACCTTGTCCTTGGCATCGACTTTGTGGCTTCGGGGTCAGGCACGTACCTTGGGTTTAGCTCCAATCAGCAGTTTGGCTTTCAAACGATCGCTCTGACCAATCGAATCACATCCCCAGGAGGAACGGGGAGTGCGGCGGCAACCACATCTTGGAATCAATCCAGTTTTGTGCCGGGAAATTTCGGTTCTGCGCCTTTCGGGATGCCCCTGAAGAACGTGACGGGGCCGGTCGTTCCGATCGATTCCACCGAGTACGGACTATTTCAGGGGACGGGGACCGTAACCGTAGATGTCCTTTCAACTCTGGTGACAAGTCAATCGAATTCACTGATTGGCGGATTCATGTCGATTGGGCAGAACCATATCATTGGAACGCTTATTGCGGAGCTCGAACCGGTGACACCTGTTCCAGAGCCTGCTACGCTCACCGTAGCGGGGATGGGGGTCATCGGCCTTCTTCGTCGTCGACGGCGAAAATCCAGGGGTTAGGGTGTCTGAAAGCCTGATCGATTTCTCTTGAGAAGATCGATCAGTTGATTGGCGGTGACCACGCGGGTGTTGGGTGGGAGTTTGGCGATGGTGCGGCGGACGGCTTCCACGGGGCCACCGATATTTCCATAGGACCAGGCGTGGACGTTGATGAGGGCGTAGCTTTCGACGTTGGTGCGGGGCTCGGTAGGCATCTTGGCGATGGCTTGGGCTAAGGGATCGATGTCCATGAGGTTGCTCCAGAGGACGAATCGGTAGGAAACGACGGGCTTGCCGTTGTGCCAGAGGATCTTGCCGTGGCGACCGTGGTAGGGAGAGTAATCCTTGTAGATGGCGGCATCGGCGTCTTTGAGGTCGAGCCAAGGGAACGTTTCTTCCATCTTGCCGCTATTGGTGTTGAGGAAGGACAGGGTGCGGAGGCCGGACTGTTTGATGTAGGGCTCGGTTTGCTTGGCAAGGACGTTTAGGTCCGGCTGGAGGTGAGGGAACATGTAACCGGGGAGGCCGGGGCCAGTGACGAAGTCATCGGTGGGTTTGGCCGTTGCGTAGATGCGGGCGAGGACACTGGGAGCGAAACGGGTGAGGGTGGGGGCCATCTCCCAACTCAGAGGGAATTGGCCACGGAGGGGGCTGCCGTAGAACTTGGGATTGGTGGCGAAGTCTCCGGTGACCCACTGGATGTTATCGCCGTCGCTCATGACGAAGGCGACATAGCGGACGTTGTCTTCGTTCTTGGCCGGTTTGAACTTGGGTGGGTTGAGCTTTTTGACCGGAAGGGACTCTAGCGCGGAGAGGTTGGAACACCAGTCGGCGGCGAGCCCGGTGCCCCCGCCGGCGCTGACATCTGAGATCCACTGGTATTCATCAGGCCCCCAGCCCAGGACGAAGGGGGTGGGGCCGAACGCTTTGACGACCTTTCTTCGGAACTCTCGGTTCTTGGTGTCCATGACGAAGGCGGAGTGCTTGACGGCGTAGTCGCGGAGGAATCCGGTCTTCGAGATCGATTGTTCGACGATAATGCCGGGTTTGTAGAGGTCTCGGTACTTGTCGAAGGCTTGCTCCTCGGTCATGCCTCGGACGTCTAGGAGGATGGTAAGACCGGCTTGTTTGGCGGCGTCTTCGAGGGACTCATCGATGGCGACGGCGTTCATGGGGCCGCAGAGGCCGTTGGCGACGCTGAGGCTGGGGGTGCCGATTTTGTAGAGGATGGCGCCTTTGATGTCGGATTTGAACTGGGCGACGAGGGGCCAGATGCCTTTGGCCTCTTGGAACTTCACGCCGGACTTGGCGAGGTCCTCTTTGACGAGGGGTTGAATGCCCTTTGTTTCGAACCAGATCTTGGGAGATTGGCGGCCGACGAGACCCTGGAGAGTCTGACCGAGGACGCGCTCGGCGGGACTCATTCCTTCGGTTTTGAGGGTTTGGACGATGGGGGGCGCCGCGGCGGTGAGGAGGCTTCCAACGATAAGAGTTAACATAGCAAAGACCCGGATTCTTCCTTAGTTTGACTCCAGACACCGGTTAAGATTTCAATAAAAGTGCTGGGGGCGGTTGTCCAGCTTTGTCACTTTGGTGTTCAATACGTTTTGATTTCCAGAATATCGACGGGCAAGCTAAGGATGGCAGAAGACAAGGGTTTACAGAAGAGTACGGCGACGACACTGGTTTTGGTGGTGTTACTGGACGGGGCGCGTCACGGGTACGACATTGCCCGTGAAGTGGAGCGTCGGAGTGAGAACCGGTTGATGTTCAGCCACGGGACGCTGTATCCGGTGCTGTACGCCTTGGAGAAATCAGGCGATTTGGAAAGTTGTTGGGAGCAGCCGATCGGGGAGCGGAAGCGTCGCGTTTACGCCTTGACCGATTCGGGACGTCGGGAAGCCGAGAAGGCGATTGCCGAATGGCGCGAATTCTCGACGGCGATGAGCAAAGTGATTGGCGCGAATGGCCACGAACAGCCTGCCTAGAGAAGAAATGCCGGGTCCGCCGCTTTTGGAGGACTTTGACGACGAGAGTCAGGCCCGAGCATTGGTCGAAGATTATCTCGATCACTTAGCGGCCAATTTGATTGGTCGGGTGGCCTCGGAGGACCGAGCCCGGTTGAAGGATGAGGCGGCGTTTCACCTGGAGCGGCTGACCGCTCACTACGCCTCACAGGGACGACCGCAGCGGGCGGCGGCGGAGATGGCGATTCAGCAGTATGGCGATCCTTCCCAGATTGCGGATCAGATCACTTTGAGTTTGTACGAAGGGGGTAGGGCTTCTCGGCTGTTCAAGTTCTTTGGTCGGGCGAACGTGACGGCGTTTGCGATCGTGGGATTTGCGCAGTTTGTGTACGTGCTCCTGCTGCAGTTGAGGGTTTTTGCTCCAAGCGGGGCGGCTTACGATTTGCCCTTGGATCCGGGGGATATGAGGGTGCTTTTGCCTTGGCCATTGCCGCTTCCGCAGCATCCGTTGGACTTCTTCGTGCTGTATGTCTATCCGATCCTCGCGCCGTTCTTGATTGGCTGGTTGGCAGGGCGTTGGATTCCGGTTCGACCGGCGCGGGCGGTGACGGGGGCGATGTTGGTGGCGATTATTTACTCGTTTGTGGTGGGGGTTTCGGTTTTGCCGCAGACGGCGGGGCTTTTGTTGGCGATCTTCCAGTTGGCGTTTTGGCTGCCGATTTCGGCGGCGATGGCGGAGGCGAGTTTGGCGATGAACTTGCGGCGGAAGTTGCGACGATCCTATGGGGAGCGGCACGTTGCGTAGAGGGATCTCGTTTGTGGAGGTGCTGTTCGTCGCGGTGGCGGTGGGATTGGTGGCGGCGCTGTTGTTACCGATCGTGGCGCAGGGGCGCACGCAGGCAAGGAAGAGCACCTGTATTCAGAACATGCAGCAGATTGGTACGGGGATCATGCTCTATGCGCAGGACCACGACGATGTGCTGCCAGTCACCACCGAGAAGAAGCCGAAGCGCGGGTTTGGGGTGCATTGGAGTCAGGCGGTGCAACCCTATTTGCGATCCAGTTTGATGTTCATCTGTCCGCAGGATTCGGCTCCGCTTGATACGTATGGTTTGGCGCCGAGCGAGCGGTTGGCGGTGCCCAGGATTAGTTACATCAACAACTACGCGGCGATTCCGGCGCACGACTTTTATCCGGTGCCTCGGAATATCTTGAGCGATCCGGGGATGCTGATCGTGATTGGGGAGCGCCGGGCGAAGACGCCAAGTGGACTGCTTTTCCTGGGGTGGAAGGGGACGAGCGGATTTGTGCCGGGGCAGCCTTGCCGGAACTTAGAGTTAGGGGCAGATTATCGGCGGGTGACTTTTGACGAAGCGGTGAAGATGCTGCCGAAGGTGAACTCGGATAAGGACTTGCTGATCACCCGCTTGAACTGGACCGCGCATGAGAAGAAGAGCAACTACGTGTTTGCGGACGGCCATGCGCAGACGTTGCCTTTGGCGGCGACTTTGAAGCCGACGCGGTTCTTGTGGGGCGAGCGGTTTTATGCTCGGAGCGAGGACGGATCGGAGTGCGATATGGGTGAGCAGAAAGATGTTCCTGCTCACCCGGATGCGCATTAGGCGTTCTTTCTTCGTCGTCGAAGAAGGGCCAGGGCGCCCATTCCCAGGGCGGCCATGGTGGCGGGCTCAGGAACGGGGGTTACGGTGATGCGAGCAAGCTCGGTGTCGGTCGACCACGCGGGCATTTGATCCCAGCTATCGCCGACGCCGTTGATGACGCCCGCGTGGACGCGGATGTGGTCGTTGCCACCCGTCTCGGCGGGGTTTCCAGAGCCGCCGAGGAAGCCTAAGTCGGCGGCGTTCTGGGTGTTGTTCTCGGTGCCGGCATCCCAGGCACGAGCCCCGGTTACGAGGAAGCTAAAGCCGGTGGGCGTGCTTCCGCTGTAGAGGTTGAGACCTTGGGAGCTGAAGGACTCTCCAATGAAGCCATCGTTGGTTTTGCCAAGCATGGCGGCGAAGGAGAAGTAGCCGTGGGCGGAAGTGGTGTTGAAGACCAGCGAGCGTTCGCCACCGGGGCCGAGGGGGGCGGCCCCGAGGACACCGAAGGTTCCGGAGTGGGAACCGGCGGCGGTGGCGATATCAAGCATCGACGAGGTGTCGCCACCTTCGGCGATCTTCTTGATGCCGAGCGAAGAGCTTCCGCCGACATCAAAGATGTTGAAGGTGCTGTCTCCGGCGGAAAAGAAGAGTGGGCTCAGTGGTTGTGGGCCCAGGTTGGTGACGGTGAGTCTGAATTCGTCCGCATGGGCGACGCCGGCGACGGCGACCAGTGACAAGATAAGAAACTTAGATCTGCCTTTCATCAATCCTCCCGGCCCGCCGTCATCGACTGACGGGCGCGATGGGGGAAGCCCAGGTTGAGCGGGATTGTTCCCACTTTTTCAACGCTTTTCTTGGGAACCTCTTGAGGGCTTGGGTCATTACCAAAGCATCATGCAAATTCATTCGCGATACGTTGCTCTCGGCGCGGCCTTAGTGGTTTCAGCAGTGGGAATAGCGAAGGGCTTTCAGGGAGAGGTTGCGGCCTCGGCCGCAGAAGCGAAACCGATTAAGACGGGAGTGATGGCTCCCGATGCGACCTTGAAGGCGTTAGACGGGAAAGAGACGAAACTGAAGTCGGTCTTGGGGGGCAAGCCGACGGTTTTGATCTTCTACCGGGGCGGATGGTGCCCCTTCTGCAATGCTCACCTTTCCGAACTGGCAAAGATCGAGGGGGATATTCGAGCAAAGGGTTATCAGATCGTGGCGATCAGCCCGGACACACCGGCGGAGCTGAGCAAGACGATGGACAAGGACCATGTCACTTATAGGCTCTATTCGGACTCTCCGGCGGAGGCGATTAAGAAGTTTGGGATCGCGTTCCGGGTGGACGACGATACGTTTACGATGTACCGGGATCGATACAAGATCGACTTGGAGCGGTCGAGCGGGATGACTCACCACATCTTGCCGGTGCCTTCGGTGTTTGTGGTCGACAAGAGTGGAAAGATCATCTTTTCCCATTCGAACCCTGATTACAAGGTTCGGCTCAAAGGAGAAGAAATTCTAAAGGCTTTAAATTAGTCCGTTAGAGCATTCAACGCTTCGAGTTTATCGGGGTTGCGGACGATGAAAACATGGTTCGCAACCCCGTTTTCGTCAAATCCGAAGGTGAGGCTGGCGACGATCTTGCCTTCGCTTCTGAGGATTGCGCCGAGACCTCCATTGAGATCAGCGACGGACCATTCAAAGTCGGGCCAGAAACGGCAGATAACCTTGTCGATGAAACGAAGGACCTTGGTCTTGCCTGTGACCGTTCGACGAGCCGAGGAGACTTTGCCGCCACCATCGGCGGTTAGGCGAATGTCCTCAGAAAGCAAATGGGTGAGTGGTTCGGGGCTGTTTCCTTGAATGGCTTGGTGAAAGGCCTCCAGAAGTTCGAGTTGTTTTTGGCGTGGGGTTGAGGTCCGAACCGAGTTCTGTGAGATGTTGGACCGGGCGCGGGAGACGAGTTTGCGACAGGCGGGTTCTTCGATTTCCAGGGTCGTGGCGATCTCTGCATACGAGAGCTCAAAGATGTCGTGCAAGAGATATGCCGCTCGTTCTTTTGGAGTGAGGCGCTCCAGCATGAGCAGGAATGCGGTTTCCAATGAGGAGATCAGCTCAAGGCGATCGAAGGGTTCTTGAGCGAAATTGGTGGGCACGGGCTCGGGGAGCCATTCGCCGTAGTAGTCCACTCGACTGCGGTGGGCGGCACGTAGGAGATCGATGCTGCGCCGGGTGCACGTAGAGACAAGCCAGGCGGTGGGATTTTCGATCTTGTCGTGATTGGCGGCAGTCCACTTAAGGTAAGTGTCTTGGACGGCATCCTCGGCGTCCGCGCGGGAGCCGAGGATGCGGTAAGCGAGTCCGAGGAGCATGGACCTTTCTTTCTGGAAGGCGGATTCGGGGCCCTTCATGCGTGGTTGTGAACTTGCATTCGATTCCAAAGGTTGATCATTGCGATGGAGGTGGTGATGAGGGCGATCTCTTTTTCCTCAAAGTGTGCCTCAAGCTTGGCGCGTTCGGTGGCGTAGTCGGTTTTGGGATCGATGGTGGTGAGGGTCTCGGTCCAGGAGAGGACGGCTTGTTCGGCAGGGGTGAAGTCGTGGACCTGTCGCCAGACAATGATGCGATCGAGGCGTTCGGAAGATTCTCCCTGCTTTCGGGCGTCACGCAGATGCATGTCCAGACAGAACGCGCATCCGTTGATTTGGGAGGCGCGGATTTTGATGAGTTCGACGAGGGTTGGGGAAAGGTCACCAGAGCTAATGGCAGCTTGGGCTTTGATGAAGGCTTGAAGAACTTCGGGGATTTGTCGTTGATAGTCGAGTGGTTTCATGTCGTTGTCGCAGGGACGACGATTGGGAAACTACGGTTGTGACTTCACCCATTCAAAAATCTGAAAATAAGGCATGGTGCGGGCGGTGATGAAGGAGGGGTGGGCTTCGAGAAGCTCCTCCGAAGGGCGGGGCTCTTCGAAGTACGTGAGCCGGAGAGGGTGAGAGAGGAAGGCGGCGAAATAGTCTCGGAGCGGGCGGTGGTAGTTGATGACGTCGATGCCGCACCATTGGACGCGGACGCCACGGGCATCGAAGTAATTGGCGATGGGGAGATCGACTTGCGATTTCTCTTTGTTGTAGGTCCACTGCTCGTCGGTGGCGGTGTAGGAGGGATTGAGGTTGGCGATGAGGATACGCCCGCCGGGGCGAGTGACGCGCACCATCTCGGCGATGGCGGATTGGTAGTCCTCGATATCGATGAGGACGACGTAGCAAACGGTGAGATCGAACTCGTCGTCTTCCAGGGGCAAGCTCTCGCCGCCGGACACGATGTAACGGCCCGCGGGGTCGAGAGATTGGGCTCGTTCGATAAATGCGGGAGTGGGATCGATGCCAGTGATGAATGCGCCCCTTTGCCCAAGCATCCGAGAGAAACGACCCTCTCCACAGCCGATATCGACGACCTTCTTGCCCGTCACGTCGCTGGCGCGAAGCAACATGATAGGGTCGAGGAGGTGGGTGCGGTTGATGTCGCCTTTTTCAAGGCGGGTCATCCAGGCATCGGCAGAGGCATTCCAGAGGGATTGAGGGTTTTGGCTCATGGCGTGGTGTGCGTCTGGCTTATTTCGGCAAACATCGGCTGAAAGAGGGGTTTCAGATAGTAGGCGCCTTGCACCGAAAGATGGCTTGCGTCGCGATACATCGAAACGCCATCGTACTCGGCTCTCCAAAGACCGGATTTGTCGATCAGGCGGTCGCCAGGTTGGACGATCTTCGCGCCCAATGCGGACAGCTTGGCAAAGACACGATCGGCTTCTGTGTTTCGCTCCGTTTGTGATTGGATGGTGACGCCAATCTTAGAGGGGTCTTCCTTTCTCAGGGCCGCGCGGGCCAGCAGCCAGGGAACGTCCTCTTTTTGCAAGGCGACGTCCGCCATGATGACGGGGGTGACTCCGCCATTCTTGAGGGTCTGAACAGTTTTGATAAGGCCTTGCTCAAAGTTTGGTTCCACCTGGTAGTTGGCCCAGACGCCGGTCATTACGATGAACTTGATGCGATGGCTCACAGCGTAGTTGACGACGGCCTCATTAAACGCGGGTGCGTCCGATCTGAGGGAGAACTTTCCTTTCGGGACGAAGTCAAGGATGGGCGATGTCTCCGCGTGGGTCGCCTGAAGGCCCTTGACTTTGTTTTCCTTACAGAGGAGATCGACGGCAGGCGTGATGGCCATGGCGTGACTGTCACCCCATACCATGCATACCACGGGCCCTGACTCTGCGCCGATGGACTTAAACTTGCCTTCTTGCGCATCTGCGACGCTGAGGTCGCTGAGAAAACCAACGTCGCTTCGAGCATCGCTGTACTTCAAGACTTGGGCATCGAAACGAGAAGGGAAACCGTGCTTGAAACGTATTGCGAGTCCAAGGACGGCGAGGAGGGCAATTGCTCCGAACGCGCCAGCGAAGAGTGGCTTTCGACCCTTCAGAATCTGACGTTTTCGGATTGGGGTTTCTACGATAGCCCAGGACAAGACGGAGAGGGCAAGGATAAGCCCCACCGTGAAGAGCTTGCGTTCCAAGGTCATCTCGTCACGATGCCAGTAAAGTGTGAAGACTAGTACTGGCCAGTGAATGAGATAGAGGGAGTAAGAGATCTTGCCGACGAAAACGGCAGGACTCAGAGCAAGAAGCTTTCCGCTGGAGGTCAACCCTTCGGTATTTGCCCAAATGAACGCGGCCGAGCCGAGGCAAGGCAGAAGAGCTGCGTATCCCGGGAAGGGCGTCTGGGCGTCAAAAGTAAAGATCGAAAGAGCGATTGCTCCCAATCCCAGCCAGCCAATTAACTCACGAACTCCCTTGGCGGCATTCTTCCCTATCTGGGGATAAATGGCAAGTAGGGAACCCATTAGAAGCTCCCAGGCACGAGTGGGCAGTAGATAAAACGCGGCATCGGGATTCTTTGGCGTGCCGATCAGGCCAAGAGCCAGCGAACCGATGAAGATGGCAATGAGGAAGCCATTGAGCCATTGGGGTTTCCACTTGGCAATCCCGATCAGGATGAGAGGAAGGATGATATAGAACTGCTCTTCCACGGCGAGAGACCATGTATGGAGAAGAGGCAAAGTGTCTACGCCAGGTCCAAAGTAGCCGGATGCCTTCCAGTGATAGACATTGGAGATAAAGGCTGACTGGGCTACGACGGCGTTTCCAACTCGCTGATAGTCATTGGGCAGGTAGATGAACCACGCCGCGACGACGATGGCCAGCACCGTCACGACCATCGCGGGCGCGATGCGTCGAACTCGACGTTCCCAGAAGTCTAGTGAGCGAAATTCGCCCGATCTGATTGCTTTGAGAATGAGGGCAGTGATGAGGAACCCTGAGATGACAAAGAAAACGTCCACGCCGACGTAACCGCCGGGGAGTCCGAGCTGAGCGTGAAAGAGAAGTACAGCGATGACGGCCACGGCTCTCAAGCCGTCAATTTCAGGTCGGTACTTGTGCATGGGGTTTTCTGGGTTCTTTGAAGCTACCTAATCGAAGCTAAGAATGTCCGCGCAAGTTCCGTGCCGTTAGTCTTCGGGAGGCGGGGAGTCCTTTTGTCGGAGCCTCTCGTTTTCTTCACGCAACTCCGTCACTTTCTCACCCAATTGCTTGGCCGTTCGTTCAGACGTTTCTGACGCTTTCTTCTGAGAATTGAGGCGCGTTCGGAGGGCTTCCTTTTCTCGCCGGCGTTCCTCGAGGCTCTTTTCGGTCCGGTCCTTTTCATTGTGGAGGCTGGCGATCTTTTGGCGGAGATCGGCGTTTTCTTGGCGCAGGGCCTCAACTTCGATCACCAGCGAGCGGTGGCTCCTGAGCCATTTCTTCAGGCGATCGGCGAAGTTGAGGCGGTTCATGGGCGATGAATCCTTGTCGGGGTTGAACGCCTCTTATTTCTATGAAGCAAGCAACCGAGAACCAGATTTTACAACTGACGTTAGAGTCCTTTAAATCCGAGGTCGCGGAGAACTCCTCTCCGATTTTGATCGACTTTTGGGCCCCTTGGTGTGGGCCGTGCCGGATGATGAAGCCGATCCTTCAGGAAGCCGCAGTAAAGATGGTCGGAAGGGTTCGGGTGGCACAAGTGAATATTGACCAGGAGCCTGAATTGGCGAACGCGTTTGGGATTCAGAGCATTCCGACTTGCGTTTTGGTGGAGGGCCGGAAAGCCAAGGCGGCGTTTGTGGGTCTAATGCCTGCCGATGCTCTGGTTAGCCAAGTGCTCGGCAAACTGAGTGGCTAGAGGATTTAAGGATGTAACCTGGGCGGAGCGATGGTTTGTTCCGCCCTCCTTTTTTGTCTCTCCTCGACGCTTCCTGCCAAGATCGATCGGCATGCCCTGGTCCAGCGGCACGATGTGGTTCTGACGTCATTTGATGGCCAGAATCCCCTCCAGGTTGGGAATGGGGAGTTTGCCATGGGGTTGGACATCACGGGGTTGCAGAGCTTTGCGCCGTTTAACACGATGTCTCAATGGGGCTGGCACTCTAGCCCCATTCCGGCGGGGACTTCTCCCTCCGACTTTCAGGGGCAGGTTTGGGATACGCACGGACGGCCGGTTCGGTATCCGATGCCCGATCCTGAGCATCCGGCGATCTCCTATTGGTTTGAATCCAGTCCGCATCGGATCAATTTGGGCCGGGTTGGGTTTGCGATTCGGCTGAAGGATGGAGCGTTAGCGGAGGTCGAGGATTTGAAGAACCCTCGGCAGACCTTGGATCTGTGGAACGGGGTGGTGGTTAGCCGATTTGAGGTGGAAGGTCAGCCAGTGACGGTGAAGACGGCATGTCATCCGACGATGGATGCCGGGGCCGTTTACGTGGAGTCTCCGTTACTGGAAGAGGGTCGGTTGGCGATCTTTGCCGCTTGCCCCGGAAACAATCCCTTGCAGTTCGCGAATTTTGTGGGGGATTGGAGTCATCCGGGGACGTTTGATCTTGTGCAACAGGGCGTGAATCATGCGGAGTTCAGCCGGAATTTGGATGAGGACGACTATCGTTTTGCGCTGAGTTGGGATGGGGAGGCGAAGTTGGAGCCGCCTCACGCGGGGGACTCGGATCTTAAGATCGTTTCCGCACGATTTGGGGCGGACCAGCGATGGGCCGATGTAACGGAGGCGCTACGAAACCAGATTCACGACGGGCGGATTCGGGCGAAGGTCGTCAATGCCATCTTTGGCGATCCGGCGCTGGGGGCACGGAAGGTGTTGGAAGTGGTGTATTCCAGCCACGGCCACGAACGGAAAGTTCGGGTGGAGGAAGGTCAGGATGTCGTCATCGACCCGGCTCCGGAACGAGAGCGACTGACGCTTCAGCCCGCGCCATGCAAGTCGTTCTCGGCGACCTTTGGATTTTCCAAGCAAGGATTTGGCAAGGCGCTTCCCCAGGCGAAGCAAGTGTTGGCCGAGAGCCGGAAGGCTTGGCCGAACTATTGGCAACGAGGCGGGGCGATTGATCTTTCGGGGAGCACGGATTCTCGCTGGAAGGAGTTGGAGCGCCGGATTGTGCTGAGCCAGTACTTGATGAAGGTGAACGAGGCGGGATCGTTGCCTCCGCAGGAGAGCGGGCTGGTCAACAACGGCTGGTACGGACGCTTTCACATGGAGATGGTGTGGTGGCATGCGGCGCACTGGGCGCTTTGGAACAAGTGGCCGGAGCTTGACAAGAACCTGTCGATCTACAAGAAGCTGCTGGCTTCCTCAAAGAAGCTTGCAAAGAGCGAAGGGTATAAGGGGGCTCGGTGGCCGAAGTGCTTGGGATCGACTTTGACGGAGTGGCCGCATGTGATCCATTCGCTTTTGATTTGGCAGCAACCCCATCCGATTTTCTTTGCGGACTTGGATTATCGGGCGCATCCGACTCAAGCGACCCTTGAGAAGTGGTGGCCGGTGGTGGAGGCGACGGCGGATTTTCTGGCGTCTTACGCGTTCTATGACTCTACCAAGAAGATGTACGTCTTAGGGCCGCCGGTACACGTGGTTTCGGAGAACACCGACCCGAAGACGACTCAGAATCCGACGTTTGAGTTGGGATACTGGAGGTACGGGCTGCGCGTGGCCGAGGCGTGGCGGGCGAAGTTGGGCAAGCCCGCGAAGAAGCATTGGGGTGAGGTGCTTCAGGGGCTCTCGCCGTTGCCTCAACAGGATGGGGTGTACGTGCTTCACGAAGGCGTTCAGAACATGTGGACACAGTGGAACTTCGAGCATCCGGCGCTTACTGGAGTTTACGGCATGTTGCCGGGGGATGGAGTGGACAAAGCGGTGATGGCGCGAACGCTGGATAAGGTCACCAAGGTTTGGAACTTCGATCGAACGTGGGGCTGGGATTTCCCGATGTTGGCAATGTGCGCGGCTCGCCTTGGGGAGCCTTCAAGGGCGATTGATTTTCTTTTGCACCCGGCGGCGGGCTTTCAGTTCGATCAGCGGGGTTTGGCGACGGGAGGTCCGTTCCCCTATTTCCCGTCGAATGGAGGACTGCTCTACGCGGTGGCGATGATGGCGAAGGGGTGGGACGGGGCTCCGAGCGGGAATGCGCCGGGATTTCCGAAAGGGACTTGGAACGTCAGGAGCGAGGGATTGGGCTCGGCGCCGTAGCGCCTCCAAATCTCAATTGAGTTCGGAAGATTTTGGATTAAGATAGGGCGTGCGCTTGCCTTACTCAATCGCTTTAGTCTTCGCCGTTGTCGTCGGAGGATGTTCCAAAGGGCCGGACCTGACGGGGACCTGGCAATCTGGAATGGGGGGCGCCCTCACGACATATCACTTTCACAAGGACGGAAAGTTCTCGATGGACGTGTTATACGATGCGTGCCATGTCGAGGTCTCGGGCACGTATGCCCTTGAGGGTGGGAAGCTTGCTTTGAATCCTTCCCAGTCGAAGGTGGAAGGCCCGGAGCCAAAGGCGAGTGAACTGCGATCTCAAGCGGGGCAGGCATCTCGGGTGACGATTCGGATGGATTCACCAGCGTCGTTTACGTTGATGCCTAACGACCCGGCTCCTTTACACATTAACAAGGTTTCCCCTAACCCTTAGTGGGAGGCGACTGATTTCTTGATGAGAGCGGCAGTTTGGTTTCCGAGGGATTGCCACTCCGGAACATTTGAGTGCTGCCATTTTTGGACGATGGTGCGCATCTCATCGGTAAGCGGAACCGCGAGACGTAATCCGGCGGGACCCCTCCATTCGCCAGGCAAACATTGTTGAAGTACGCTGGGTGCGCTGGGCAGGCGAATCATTTGCGGCTTCGAGGGGGCGCCCTTGATGACGGTTCTGGTCATTGACAGAATTTGCTCTGGAGAGGAGAGAGGGGTTAAGTCCATCCTGACGGCTTGGATTCCATCTGCTTTGTCCAGAACGAGGATATTGCCGGTGATACGCCCGGTGTGAGCGCCGTAGGGAGCGAATCGAGAGTAGTCAGGCGCTTCTGGTCTCTCTCCGTTCTTGATGAGGAAAAGAAGGAGCTCTTTTCGGTCCTTCTTCCAACACTCGAATGGGTTTGCCTGGTCAAACGGAGGGGTGGATTCGATGGCAAATTCGAGTTTGCCTTTCACATCCCCTTTGAGCGTTTCATCGATCACGACGGTGGCAATGATCACGGCCTCTCGGTTCGAGCCTTCGCGGACTGACTCAATTTTTCCTCTGACGATGACGGTGGAGTCCATTGCAGCCCATTCAAGTGAATCACGATTTCCCAACGAGGGCGAAGGTTGGGCGACGGTGGATGCGGCGAGGGCAACCCAAAGGACGGCGATCATAACCTTTCCCATGTCCTTCCGACGCATTAATGGGTGATCGGGTTACGGGATGCCTTGTTCGCTTAAATTGGCTTTGCGTTTTGCCAGTCTCTCGTTTGAACCAATCAAGCTTGCATCCAGGTTGGCTCAAACCGCGCTCTGCAGCGGTTTTTTTGTCCTATTTTGATCTAGGCTCAAGCATGGCGTTTGATGCGGAATTGGCGGAGAGGGTGCGGGGGGTTTTGGAGCAGTTCCCCTTAGAAGCTGGCGAGTCTTGGGGCGAGATCAAGATGTTCGGTGGGTTGTGCTTTACGCTGAACGGGAAGATGACGGTGGGACTGGGGAAACTGAGGTTGATGATCCGGCTCTCGGATGTGGATTCTGAAGAAGCCATGGCCTCGGACTTGGTCGAGCCGATGGACTTTACGGGCAAGCCGCTGAAGAACTTTGCCTACGTGAAGGAAGAGGGTTTTGCTTCAGACGAGCAGTTGTTGGAGTGGATCCGGAAGAGTGCGACGTATGTTCGCACTCTTCCGGATAAGCCGAAGAAGCCTCGGAAGAAGTAGCTAACTGCCGACTTGCTGGTGTTTGGTCGATTGATTCGAGCCCAGGATGGGGACGAAGTTTTGCGGCGCCTGCGAGAGATTCCTTCCCGGGACCTCACGATTTCGATGGGGTGGGACCTGGGGTTCGTTGTTTTCTATGCGGCTTTGACGGCGATGGTGGGACTCGCATTGCCCAATCCGTGGGGGTGGCTGGCGCTGGCGATCGGGGGAATCGCGGTTGCTCTGGACTTGACGGAGGACCTTTTGATCTTGATTCAGAATCCGCAGTTCACCTCTGGGGGACTGAAGACGTTGCACTTCCTTCAGGTCCCGAAGGCGGTTGCTTTTGGTCTCTCTTTTCTTGCGACGACGGGAGGATTCCTTGCGCTTTTCTTTCCTGGCGGGAGCAGATAGGAGAGATCGGGAAACGATCCGTGATGGGCTACGACTTGCGGACGAGGCGGATCTTGACGGACTTGCCGTTTCGCTTCATTCCACTATCAAGCAGCAGGGCTTTCCCGTTCTCGACGAGGACTCCGGTTCCGGCCTTTTCTTTGGCAGATGGCGAAACGCCATTTCTCTTCTTTAGGGTGATGGTGAGCTTGGTTCCCTGCAGTTTGTAGTCGCCATCGGCCTCAACGGTTTGGCTCTTGATGTGGCACGTTCCGTCCTTGGCAAAGGAGATGGTGAGGGCTCCGATGTTGGGCAGTTCTTTTGCCTGAGTCTTGGACGCGGTCCAGACGCCCACGAGCTTGGGCGAACCCTGGGTGAAGGCGGCGACCGAAAGAGAGACGAAGATAACGGAAGCGATGACCCGACGCATGCACTCATCATAACTTCTGCTTTTGTTTGCGAAGGGTGAGTTACCATGCTCACCTGGTTATTCCTGGGTGCCTGCAATACGGGTAGGGGGTATTATATTCCTCGAATATGGCGAATAGTGGGGCTCCGGGCGTTGGCAACTATGCGCGCAATGCGGAACGGCTCGTTCCTGGATATCGGCACCTTCAGCAGATGGCTTGCTTGCTTCTGGCGGAAGAAGTTGGATCGGGTGGGCAGGTTTTGGTCGTGGGAGCGGGAGGCGGATCGGAGCTGAAGGTCTTTGCAGAGACGCATCCTGATTGGAGTTTCGTGGGCGTTGATCCGTCGAAGGAAATGCTCGATTTAGCCCAGACGACGCTAGGGGCAGCGGCGGCAAGAGTGGAGTTTCATGAGGGCTATGTGGTGGATGCGCCGACGGGCCCATTTGATGGTGCGACTTGTCTTTTGACCTTGCACTTTTTGCCGAGGGAGGAGAGGAAGATGACCTTGGTTGAAATCGCCAAGCGATTGAAGCCGGGAGCCCCCTTGGTGGTGGCGCATCATAGTTTCCCGGTCAGTCCTGAGGAGAAGAAGCGTTGGCTGAGCCGCTACGCGGAGTTTTCGGTGGCATTGGGAGTTCCGCGTGAGAACGCGGAGAAGGCGATCGATGCCATTGACCAGCGGTTGCCGGTGTCGTCGCCGGAAGAGGATGTCGAGATTTTGGCAGAGGCGGGATTTCGGTCGATGCAACTCTTCTATGCGGGATTCACGTTCAAGGGTTGGGTGGGGTATCGGTCTCCTTAGACGTTGAAGAGGCGACTGGCTCGCGCCTCTTCAACGTTTGCCCCATTAGGGGTGGATGTACTTAGTACCGGTGGGCCCGTAGCCGGTGATTTGGACGACGGCGGGTTGGTTGCCGGTTTGGGCGAAGTGGGGTTGATGAGGGGGCTCCGTGTAGAAACTTCCGGGGGGAAGCGACTTGAGCGCCTTGGCATCGAACTTGGGTCCGTAACCTAGCGACCACGTTCCAGAGATCACGGTGGCGACGCGGTCGTCGGGATGGTCGTGAGCTTGGATCGTGGTGTGGGCGGGGACGGTAAGTTGGATGGTGTAGAGGCCAGGGCGAGTGGGATCGCCCTTGAGGATTCGCGTTTGGATTCCGGAGACGCCGGACGTTCCGGCTCCCGCCTTCTTGAAGGATAGAGTCATGATCTCGCTTAGAGTCATCCGCGATTTTGGGGCGCCTTGGCCACCGGTGGCCAAGGTAAGGGCGCAAGCGCCGAGACTGACCAAGAACAATCTCATTTTAAAGTTTGTCGTCATCTTTGTCCCCTAGTTGCGGAAGAAGCCGACGATCTCTTTGCGGACTTCGGTCGGTCGTTCGTCGATCAGCCAGTGGCCGGCGTTTTTCAGAATCACCGACTTTACGTTGGTGGCTGCTTGCTTAGCTTGGGCCGTTAGGATGCCTCCCATTGCACGTTCGCCTTCGATGACGAGGACGGGCATTGGAAGCTGGCCGGACTCTTGGAACTTGAGGTTGTCGATGGCGTCCTGGGGGAAGGCTTTGAAGTATCCCAAGGCGGCGCCCATGGCTCCGGGCTTCGCGTAGGCGGTGGTGTAGAACTGTCGGTCTGATTCTGGGATTGCGACCTTGGCGGGATTGCCAGAGAAACTGATCCAGAAGTGATCAAGGAATGTTCGCTCACGTCCCTTTACCAACTTGAGGGCGACCGGGCTATTGGGATAGTGGAAGTGCCAGAGGTTGGGGTTGTTGAAAACGATGGGCCACTCCTTGCCGATGCCCGGGATGGGCGCATCCATAAGGACGAGCTTTTGGACCTCCTGCGGGAATTGAGAAGCGTAGGCGAAGGCGGCCATGAGTCCGATATCGTGACCGACCAAGCGGATCTTCTTGTAGCCGAGTCGCTTCACCAGCTCATGAATGTTGCGGGCGACGGTTTTCATGTCGTAGACGCCACCGGGGAGGAAGGATGACCCACGAAGGCCAGGGAGTTGGGGGGCGATGACGGTGTAGGACTTGGCGAGCTCGGGCATGATGGGACGCCACATTTCGGCGGTGTCGCCGAAGCCGTGGATGAGCACGACGGGCTCTCCTTTGCCGCCGTGGAGGTAGCGGAGAGAGAGGCCGTTTCCGACGGATTGGGACGACTCCTTGAAGCCGGAGGGCAACTTCATGGCACCGGCATTGACAAGGCAACCCGCCGCGAGGACGATCAGGCAACTAATGAATTTGAGATTGAGGTTTTTCATGGGATCCTTGGCCCGGCGTCAGGCGTGGGCGGCAAATTGCTTGATGGCGATTTCGGTAGACCACGGGCCACCGTGCTCTGATCCGATTTGGAGCATTCCGGAGGCGGTTCCTTGGCGGTTCCAGTCTCTTTGGAGTTCGCAAAGGACGGAGAGCCAGGTGACGGGGTGACCGCCGGCTTGATAAACGCGCTGAAGGGCGGTCTCATGGGCGATGGTGGAGGTACCGGCGACGGCGTCGGCAACGGCGTAGACTTCAAATCCGTCGTGAATGGCATCCAGGGCGGGGAAGGCAAGGCAGACCTCGGTCCAGAGGGCGGCCATGATCAGTTTCTTGCGACCGGTAGCTTTGACGGCGGCGACGAAATCGGCGTCTTCCCAGGCGTTG
This sequence comes from Armatimonadetes bacterium 55-13, assembly GCA_001898035.1. Lineage (GTDB taxonomy): Bacteria > Armatimonadota > Fimbriimonadia > Fimbriimonadales > Fimbriimonadaceae > 55-13. Next base: position 409,809 of record MKRX01000006.1, on the reverse strand, counting down.
ATGCTGGTGCGGTCGATGCCAACGACGTTAGGCAGCGCCTCTTTGAGCTGGGGGATGGTGTCTGGATTGACCCCGGATTGAACACCTACGGAGGACAGAACGATGGGTAGCTTAAAGAGTTGGGCGACCTTGGCCAGGGCGACGACGTTGGCGACTAGTTTGATGCTATCCATGGAGCGGATGGTGTTCACCTGGGGCGCTTGGTAGTCGATGAGAACCAGGGCGGAATTCTCGGGAGTGAGCAGGTGATCCGAGATCGGATCGCGTTTTGGTTGACTAGACATGTGATCTCCTTTGCGGTGGATGCCGCCGAGAGGAGTGTCGCTAGAGTCCGCTAACGGGACCGTTACGCTCTGACCGCAAATTCGTTCCGGTGGGGTTGTCGTTGCGATATTCTTGAAGGTGGATCTTCTCTAAGGAGTTTAATTGAGCACGTACGAAGGGGTGGATATGGAGCCATTGGTGGGTTCTGGACTTACGATCCAGCTCCTCGGCCCTATGCACGTCCAAGTGGGGGGGAAAGCTCTGCCCCCGCTTCGCTCACGAAAGGCTTATTGGCTCCTCGCCCTCATGACGCTTCGGGCGAATCGCCCCGTCCAGCGAGTTTGGTTAGCTTCGATGCTCTGGCCAGACGCCGAGCAAGGGAAAGCGTTAGCTAACTTGCGCACGGTGATGAGCGAACTTCGAAAGGCGCTGGGTGAAGAGAAGGAACGGCTCCACCCAGGGGATCATCAGACGGTTTATTTGAACCTAGAGGGGGCGCATGTCGATCTGCGGGAGTTCGACAAGGCGATTCAAAACGGCACCTCGGAAGATTTGTTGAAGGCGGTTGGTTTGTACACCGGTGCGCTCCTTGAAGGATGTTCTGAGGAGTGGGCGATTCCGGAACGTGACGCCCGGGAGCGAGAGTGCCTGAACGCCTTGCAAAGGTTGGGAGACGCCGCACTACAGGCTGGAGATCCTAGGGGGAGCTTGACTTGGTACGCCCGAGCTTCGGCAATGGACCCTTGGTCGGATGCGGCCAGGCGGGGAATGATGGAAGCGCTGGCGCAGGATGGAGACGTGAATGAGGCGCTGCAGGTGTACCGATCCTACGCAGACCTTCTTCGCGGGGAGGCAAATGCGGTCCCCGATGAACGAACGACAGCCCTCTATCAGCGTTTGCGATCAAAGGCGCGGAAGCCTGTTAATGGAGAGCCTATTGCTCAGGTGGCGGTGGTGGGCATTCAGGAAGGGTACTTGCCGGTTCCCATTACCGAATTGGTAGGACGCGAGGATGAACGCGATGAGGTGGTGACGCTCCTGAGGCGATCTCGTTTGGTTACCTTGCTGGGCGTGGGCGGGATTGGCAAGACGAGACTGGCGATCGCGATTGGATCTCGGGCGAGGGACGAATTCACGGATGGCGTTTGGTTTGTTCCGTTGGACACGACGACAGAGGGCTCTCAAATTCCGGTTCGAGTGGCGGGGGCGATGGGCTTGATGGAGAGCAACCATGATGGGTGGCTCAACACGGTGGAAGGGCATGTTCGAGATAAACGCCTGCTGATTATCTTGGACAATTGCGAGCATCTTTTGGACACTTGCGCGACCGTAGTAACGCGCTTGCTGGCGGCGTCTCGGGGGATTCGAATCTTGACCACGAGCCGGGAAGCGGTGGGGATTCCTGGTGAGGCGGTGTGGGCGGTCCCGAGTTTGGCGGCGCCTGATCCGAGGCAACTTCCGGACGGGGCGACCACGCTGCAGCGAGTGCTGTCTAGCTATGAAGCGATTCAGCTGTTCGAGGAGCGGGCGCGGGAGGCGAACCGAGGGTTTGCGCTTGCATCGGCGAACGCAAGGGAGGTGGCAGAAATCTGTTTTCGGCTGGAGGGAGTTCCGCTTGCCATTGAGCTTGCGGCCACTCGGGTGAGATCGATGACAGTGGGGCAGATCCTGGAGCGGTTGAACGACCATATGGGATTGCTCACGACGCGGTCATCGGGGTCGCGGCAAACGGCACTTTCTTCGACTTTGAATTGGTCGTACGAACTCCTCTCCGAGGCTGAACAAACTCTGTTTCGCCGACTCTCTTTGTTCGTGGGTGGGTGGACGGCCGAAGCGGCCCGGCAGGTCGGAGGCGATGACGGGCAGGGGGCGGACGAGATTGCCGATCTTTTGGCTTCCTTAGTCGAGAAGTCTCTGGTGGTGCTTCGAGAAACCCGTCAAGGAGTGCGCTATCGGTACCTGGAGATGGTGCGGCAGTTTGCGGCGGCGAAGCTGGAGGCATTTGCCGAGAGAGAACTGATCGAGAGCCGATTTCTTCGCTGGTGCGGGGAATTGACGGAGGAGTTGGAACGTGGGATTGGCCGTCCCGATCAGGGGCTTTGTTTTGAACGGATTGAGGCTGATTTGGACAACTTCTGCTTTGCGATGGAGGGTGGCTCGCAGACTCCTGAAAACATCGATGAGTGTCTTCGAATAGCGGGGAATTTGTGGCTGTTTTGGAATCGGAAGGGGCAGCTGACTCGAGGTAAACGATACATCGATCTGGTCTTGGAGAGAGATATAGAGAGGCGGCCCACGAGTCATCGAGCGAAGGCGCTTTACGGCTCAGGAAATCTCATCGGTTCGGCGGATGATCCTCAGGCTCGGACTCAGTTGAGCGAGGAAAGCCTAGAGATTTATCGGGAGTTAGGGGATTCGGCGGGCATTGTGGGCTGTTTACGCTCCTTGGGTAACGCTGCTTTCTTAGGCGACGACTTTCCTTCGGCTCGGCACCATTTTTCAGAGGCGTTAAGAGTTTCGCGTGAGATTTCCGACACGAGGGGCATCGCCCACGCGGCGGGTTCATTGGCCTTGGTCGCGGAAGAGCTTTGCGAACTTGAGTTTGCGGAATCGTTGTGGGAGGAGGCGGTTGAACTGGCAAGGACGTCCGGGGAGATGAACATTCTCGCCTGGGGTTTGCAGCACCTGGGGCGAAATCGCCAGGATCGCGAGGAATACGCGGCCGCGAAGGCGTGTTACGAGGAGGCTTTGACGGTGAGCCAATCGGTGGAGTTTAACGCGGTCACGGTCTCTTCTTTGGACGGTCTTGCCCTCATTGCCGATGCTCAGGGTGACTATAGCCTGGCGAGGGAGTATGTGGCAGAGAGTCTGCGGATCTCAGGCCGGATTGGGGATTTGCATGGCACCTCCATTTGGCTGCGGACGTTGGGCTCGGTCGCTTTTCATGAAGGTGACTTGGATTCGGCAGAGACCTCGTTTACGGAAAGTCTGGAATTGGTGAGGAAGCATGGAGGTCGGCGCGACTTGGCCCTGACTCTTTCTGATCTAGGGCGGTTGGAACTGGTCCGAGGAAAGGTTGAGTTGGCCCGGTCCCGATTTGAAGAGAGCTTGGACCTGTGTCGTCAGACGAACTTTACGCGCGGGATTGCGATGGGGCTCGATAACCTTGGGGCACTGAGTATGCGAGAGGGGGAAGCCGCTTGGGCGGTGACCCTTTGGGCGTGTGCTTCTGGCTTGCGTGAAGGGAAATTGCTTCCTTTGCCGACACGAGAGCGGCAAAGGAATGAGCAAGAGATTGGGGAGGCCCGTGCTGCCCTTGGCTCCGAGGCATTTGAGCAGGCTTGGGAAGCTGGAGTTGGGATGGATCCGATGGAAGCGCTCACTCCTTTGAGATCTGTATGAAGTAGACGTCGTTCTCCCGGAGGTCATATTTGCAGTTGAGGACGCCTTCCTTGGAAACTCTGATTGATTCCACCCGCACCGGCTTGCCGTCATTGCGACTCTTGATTTTGTCCACTTGGGCGCGTGTGAGTTGACGGGGGCGGCCGAGGTCCAGATAGTCGGCATAGGGGTCGTTGATTCGATATCCGACGCGGTAGACCGTCACCTTATAGCTTCCAGGTTTGAGGTTCGAAATCTGGAGATTCACCTCGGCTTTGGGCTTCGGGCGGATATCGGTGATGTAGTACGCCTGGTTGTTGGTGTTAGCGGGGATATCGTTGGTGAAGTCCCAAAAGAGGGCTTGAACGCCCCCATTTTGATCTCTGGTGACGAGGGATTGGGGAGCGTCACACTTGAGTTTGGTGGCTCCCAGTTTATTGAGATACTCGTAGGCTCGGAAGGCGGGTTTTTTGATGTCTTGGTAGTTGATGAGTCCGAAGCCACCGTGGAAGGGAGTTGTGCGGGGACCGGCTTCTTCGAAGATGTCGGTGAAGGTCCAATACGACATGGAGTCGGCGTCATCGATGGACTTGCTTAGCTTCTCCAGAATGTAAGCGGCGCTGACGTAGCTATCGTGAACGGGATCGGCCGGGGTGTAGGAGGAACTCCACTCGGTATAGAAGAGAGGGAGGGTGGGCAGGGCGGAGGCGCGAATCTGTCCGCGTACTCGTTTGACGTCATCCGAAATGGAATTTGGGTTCTTGCTGAGGACGGTTCCGCGTCCGCCGAACTCGTCGAGGAAACCCACATCGACCCCGTAGGTGTGGGTGGTGATGAAGTCCAAGGGAGTTTTGTTCTTTGAACAGTAGTCGATGAACTCGGGCACCCAGGCGTTACCGGCAGTGGCAGGCCCCCCTACTCGCAGGTCTGATGAGACGCGTTTGATGGCCTTCGCAGCCTCGGTGTAAAGCCGGAAATATTCTTTTTGGTCTCCGGCCCAGAAACCGTCCAAATTGGGTTCATTCCAGACTTCGAAGTACCACTTCTTGACCTCGGACAATCCGTAGCGTTCGATCCAGTGCTGGGTGAGGGCGGCGATGAGATCGGCCCATTTGGCATAGTCCTTCGGCGGGGTGACGTTTCCGCGCCACCAGAAGATTGTCTTGTTGCCACTGGCGAGGGCGGAGGGCATGAAGCCGAGTTCGACGAACGGGCGAACCTTGAGATCGACGAGGAAATCGTAAAGCTCGTCGATGTATTGCCAGTTATAGACCGGCTTGCCGCCTTCTTCTCGGTAGACGCCCATGTCATCGGTGAGGAGGCCGTGCATGCGCACGTAGTCGAATCCGCAGGCTTGTTTGGCCTCGCGCAGTTGTCGCTGCCAATCGGCTCGGAGGCCCTCGTTGGCTCGTCCCGCGCCGACGGAATGTCGGAAGGATTGACTGAGGGGACCGGCGGTCGCTTTGACGTCGACTTTGATGTCTCGAACCTGTTGACCGACGAGGGCGATGGCGGCGAGGCCAAGATTGATGCTCAGTAAACCCATGAATTGCGACTCCCTTGCTAAGTTGTTGCGCTAAGGCGTTGGAAGGAGTCTATCTTGTCTGGGCGGTTTTGGGGTGACTGGTTATCTCGGCCGTTCGTGTCTCTTTGCCGTCTATTTGACTCGAAAATAGATGCGCTGACCGATCACGATGGCGTCCTTGGTGTAGCGGAAGATTTCGTTAACGATGTAGCTGTTGGGAAGGTCGACGGCGACGAGGTAGCCGTCTAGGATCCATCTCCCGGTGGCGTTTCCGCCGCCAACCGCGCTGTTGCTGCCTTGGAATGCGTAGCCGTATTTAACGGTTCCGTCCTTCGCGAAGTCGTATTGGGTGGAGGCGGGGACTCTTCAGCTTCCGGCGAGTCCAGGAAAGACGGCTTTGCCACCACCTTCTGCGACCTCGCCCGACGCAAGGTGCATGGCGTCGTTCTGGGGCGAAGCGAAGCTTCTCTGGAAGGGTATCTGAGCCGTCTCAAAGGCAAAGACAGAGTCGAAGTCGTCTGCATGGACCTTTCCAGCACCTACCGCGCCATCGTGAAGAATCACTTTCCAAGGGCGCGGGCACACCCAATCCGAACCCATGATTTCGCGCAGATGCACCACGAAGACCTGGGCGACAGCAAAACTCGGTTGACCGGGGGGCTCACTAACATCTTATTTTGCTGGTTATTCACTTGCAACCCTCTGATGCCACCTGATCTGCACCCGCCCAAACTGTTTCGGGCTCGAGAAGCGTTTGTAGGGGTATCGAAACCACCGCATCGGAAAGACTGCTTGGAGAACTTCGTACTTGCTGATAGTATGTTCGTATATCTAGTGTTTTGTTTTAAGCTGGCTGGGGAAGGGAAATTGACCGGTAAAGTAGTCCGGGTTTGGTCACTCTTGTTGGTAATCGCGGTAGCCTGGCTCATCGGGAGTGCCGGATATGAGCGCTTAGCCGGATCACCAGCGGGAGTGCGGTACCTTGTCTTGTCCGCTCGCCCCGAATCTCTCGATTCCTCCATCAAGAACGCAAGTTTGCTCGGCGCTCGCGTAACCTATGCGAGGCAGGATTCCGAGTTCGGTTCTTCCCTGCTGAATAATCTCAAACTGGCACAACCGCCCGCACTTGTCCTGGTGATCAACGGCGGAGACCCTACCGTTACGACGGAAACCGATCCGGCCAAAATCTCCGCCCAACTCGACGCGGCGATTCCTTCGAACAAATCAACCATCCCCGGATTTGCTATTGCCGCGCTCGCGGGCCTCTGGCTTGGGGTTTTCCTTAGCCGCCACGTTTACCGACATGCCTCGTGGGCCCTAGCGGTCGGTGCGGGGAGCGCGTGGTGGAAGTGGACACACCAATGTCCTACCTGTCCGGCACTCACCATCGCCGGCGTCGATGCCGCATTTCTCGGCTTTCTCCTCCTCTCTGCTTTGGCGCTTGCCGCCGTCTTCCGGCGATCCGGAGAAGGGCACGCATGGCTCGTGGCTGGGGCGTGCCTCATTGCAACGTGGCAAGGGGGTGCCGTGCTCAGCTCCGCCTCGGTGGATTGCTTCCCGTGCGCCCTCGTGGGAGCGGTGAACTTCGCGCTGGTTGGAGCGACGCTCTTCGGACGGACCACCTATCCGGTCGAGGCAACGAAGCCCCGATACACAGCGGCGGCACTCGTGTCGTCGCTCGCTGGGTTTGCCGTCTTCACCGCCCTGGCTGTGCCAGGTTCCTTAGAAGCCGCTGTGGTGGTGCGTGGAGCGACCCCAAGTGGCCCAAGATCCGCACTGGCAAGGGGCCAACGTCAAGGACCTGGGGATCGTGATCAAGGAGAAGTTAACGGAGCCGGTGCTCATGTATGTTGGGAGAGACACCTGCCCGCCCTGTGTGAAGGCAAAGGGATACCTGCACACCCAAACGAAGGTGCCGTGTCGCTATCTCGAACTTCCCCAACCAGGACAGACGAATCGGAGTGTCTTCGCCGACATCACGTTCCGGCCCGAGACGTTTACCCACACCCCAACCTTCCTGGTCGTTTCGCAGACCGGAACTGTGCTCTTGTTCGAGTCGGGCTGGACCGACGACGAGCAGTGGATTAAGGCCTTTCTCTACGGTGTTACACGAACGCTGCAACTGGCAGCGAGGAGTAAACATGAAAAAAATTGTCCTCTTGGCCCTCGTGGTCATGTCGCTGGCGGCAACGCTGATCGCAATACCTGCACCGGCGTCGCCGTGCGCGGGTGGAAACTATGGTGGCTCGCGCAACGTGGGCAAGTGCGTCGCGGCCTCGACAACCAAATGCAATCCGACCGGAGCCTGGGATTGGGTGTACGACGCCTCGTGCGACGTGTGGTGTTGTCCCGGTGTCTCCACCTACGTGCTTAACAACTGTGGCACCTTCAATCCCGCGAGTCCCAAGGCATGCTGTGATGCGGCCGTATCCACGGGATACTGGTTCAGAAGCCCAGTACCGCCGACCTGCACCCCCTAGAGCCTATGAAACCGAACCGCCTGGAAAAACCGAAGACCGCAGCCAAGAGGGTGCTTTCTACCATCGCCACGTCTATCGTTGGCGTCTTTGTTGCGACGCTGGTCGCTGGCTTCTCCGGGCTGTTTGCTCCGTTCTGGGCTGGTCCAGCCGGCGTGCGAGTCGAAGACCCCTTCGGCTATGCACTCTCGGGGTTTCAGATGGCCGTCGCAGACGCCGTTCGCCTCGGCTGGCCCTTGGGAGTTCTCATGTCTCCCCTGCTCCTCATTCCTTTCATCGACCGCTCGTGGTGGCTTAAGCTCTCCCTGTGGATGGTTTCTGGAGCGATATACGGTCAGTTCGCCTTTGGTGGTTACGTGCGGCATGGTGACGCCGCCGGGCTCATCATGGCTCCCTACGGCTTGTACTGTGGGCTCCTGGCTGAACCGATCCATAAGGGACTCTGGCGTGGCCTGTCCGCACTCCGGAACGGTTTGACCCGTCTTCATCAACAAGAGGTGGGATAAATGAACACCAAAACCCGAACTGGGTTTACGATGCTGGAGCTTTTGGTAGTGATTGCGATTATCGCCATCCTCGCCGCATTGCTGTTTCCGGTTCTCACTCGCTCCAAGCGTTCCGCAAAGGGCACGGTTGATATCTCCAACATGCGCCAACTCTACGCCGCGGTGACGCTGTACGAGAACGACAACAACGACCGATCCCCGGAACTCATCACCGAAGTCTTAAGCTACGCCGGATCGAGGCAGGTGTACGCCTCGCCGCTTGACCCGCGCAAGCCAGATGCCGTGACGGGCGACTGGACTCCGGCCCCGTGCGGCCCGCATGGCTACGTTCCGCGCGTCAATTACATGGTGAGTTACCCTTACCTTCGCACCATGCTCCCGGATGATTCGTGGACGAGCGATCGCTACAACCGCGAGTTGCGCAAAGACCCTACGGTGGGGATGCTCGCAAGCCCATGGATTGGGGAAGTAGTGGCGTGGGATCGCTCCGTGGTGGAGGGAGAGGACCTTGCCAATTCGCACGGACCTCGCATGAAGGGGCCGATATACCGGATCCGCATGGACGGATCGTTTTACGCTCTCCACAAACGGCGCATGGAAGACTGTCTCGGCGGGTGTACCGAAGACTTGTTCTATTTCCAAAACTAAGAAGGTGCTGACGAAACGGATGGGAGGCTTGAAGCCTCCTATCCGCGACCTTGTCTTATGCCGCCACAGGCATGCCCTCGATGTACTCGTAATAGGTCTTCACCGTTTCGCGACCCTGGCGCGGCTTTTCAGGGGGCCAGAGTCTCGTGCCACGATTGCTCCCGATTCGGGCTTCGAAGATTCGTTCTAGAACTGTGCTCTAGAATCTGCATTGAAACTGTGCTCTTCATTGTCATTGCGAGTGATCGGCCACATAGCGGTGCCATCTAGTATCTATCATTGAAACGCCGCTGTTCAGTCGCCATGTGTGACTGAGTTCGAATCCTAGCGGGGGTTTACCAGGATTTCAGGTTCAAATAATCAGAAGCTGGCCGTCTTGGAGAGCTTTCAAGCCTGAGTTCCAATAGTAGCTCTAGCCTGATGCAATAAACTGGGTAGACGAGTGCACCGGCGCAACAACCTCAAGCTGGCTTAAAGGAGCTTGTCGAAGCTATCAGTCACGATCACATGACGGCACTGCAAGCTCTCGGGTTGCTCAGATTGCTGTCTGCTTCCTCGGGTGCAGTGAAGATCCTGGATCAGAGCCCTTTCTTTGCGGCGCTGCATCGAACCGCTCACGAGACCCTCGTCATGGCTCTATGGCGAATGTTCGATTCGGATCCCAAAACTGCTGGAATCCTGGGGGTCTGTACCCACGCGAAGAAAAGTCCTCAGGAATGCACCTGGCTCTTTTCTGCTACCGGAAAGGCGGAATTCCCCAATGGCAATCAAGAGGTTGCCGCGAGATCAGACAAGTGGATTACTTGGCGCGAGAACCTGCCGTTTACGAAACAGCTGGGATTTCTCCGGAACCAGTATGTGGGTCATCGGTGATTGAAGCCTGCTTTGGGTAAAGCTGTTCCAGTCAGTATCAAGTGGTCAGAGATTTCGGAGGCACTGGAGGGAACTGATGCCATGGCGCTCGCGTTCGATGCTGCAGGTTTACTGTCTGATCTTCTGGGCGTTGTCGTACCAGGTGCGGGTCTTACAGCGCGAGTCTTTTCAAAGTGGAGAGAGTCATGAGCCGAAAAACGCCTGAAGGATGTGGTCGAAAGCGTGGTTAGAGAACTTCAGGCTCACGAAGGAGAGCTTGAATTGAAGGTCGACCGTGCCGAATTCGAGGATCTAGCCTTTCGGGTGATCGACAATGTGGTCCGAGAACACCAAGAAGAGAAGATTGAAGCATACACTCGATTTCTTGCGAACTCCCTTGTCGCAGATGGTTCGGCTGAAAGAAGGGATCTGGTTCTTTTAACATTAGAACAGATTTCGATACTCGAGTTGAGAATCTTGGCGCTGATCGCCTCTATGTCTCGCAGGGTCTTGGAGTATTCGAAAGATCAGGAAGGCCCTCCTTTCTTGCAAAACCCGGAAAGAGGATTACCCGATGGACCCGAACCGCCGGATCTCTACGCAATTCAGGGAGGGGAGGCGTTCAAACTGCTAGGCGTGGAAGTCGCTATCTGGTGATTGTGAATTAGACGCTTGGCTTGCCCAAAAAGTGTTAGGACACGAAAGCATCGGAGAACTATACCGACGAGGTAATGCTACGGCCTTGGATCAATTCCGGTCCGTACGTAGCGATTGCAGCCACACGTTACGTCTTCTTCAAGGGAAAGGGCTGTTGAAAGAGAAGGCAAGTGAATGGCCATGTTTCACCTTTCATGAGCCTTTGCATGATATGAATTTAGCCTATTGGCTATCATATTTGCCTTTCTTTGCAACTTGATCGTTATGCCCTCACACTCGGCTCAAAAGCTTACCAGTAGCTGTCAGCCGTCTATCCCCCGAAACGTGACTTCAATGGGCATTTATCCGGATTGGACTAAGTACGGGAGTGATGAAGGCGTTGTAGCCCGCCTCGTTTGTTCGAATCCTAGTCCTCATCGATAGGGATCTCAAATTCAAAAGGAGGTGGCTGGCGGACTAGGATTCGAACCTAGATTCACGGCACCAAAAACCGTTGTCCTGCCATTGGACGATCCGCCAAAGCGGGTGGGATTATACCTGGTGGGGAGGGGAAGTGGGTTGGGCCAGTAAATCTGGCCCAACCTTTGGCTTATTTCAGGCCGGTATCAGAACCGACGGCCTGTTTTTGGAAACCCGTGTTGGGTTTTTGGCTGACTGCAGCCGAGGGCGCCGGGGCGCCGGTGGCGTCGGGGGATTTCTCGTTGGCGAGATCGACTTTCTCGCTACACCCGATGATCCCGATGGTGATGGCTAGGGCGGCCAAGATGAGTCTTCGGCTCATTTGTTGTCCCAGACGTACTTGCTGATGTTGGCGATGACGAAGTGGGTGTTGTTGGCGTCCTGGTTCACCTGGAAGGTGGTTCCAGCAGCGAGAGCGCCGATCGAGAGCTTCTTGGCGTGGCCATCTGCCCACGAGACGTTGGCGCCGGAGGCGGAGCGCTGGGCGAGGCCGCCGGTTTGGCCGCCGTTCGCAATGCTGAGGCCGAGGTCGGTGTCCCAGCCGCTGTTCTTGCCCCAGTTCCAGATACAGGCGACATTGCCATCGACCTGGTTGGCGTCCGTGCCCGAAAGAGCGGTGTCCCAACACATAGGGGCGTCGACCATGCCGGTCCAGTAGTAGGCGGGGGCGGCGACGTACTCGCTGGTGGCCTCAGTGCCGGCGTTGTACATCTCGGTGAAGTAGACGGTGGCGGCAGGCTCGCCGAGGGATGTCATCGAAACGCCCTTCGGTACGAACGTGGAGCCGTTGTAGTAGGAGGGGCCCATCGCCATGTGGTTCATCGCGAGGTTTCCGTAAAGCAGGAAGTTCGCCGTGGGGGCGCTGGCGAAGTTTGGATCCTTGTAAATGGCGGGAGCAGACGGGTCCGTGACGATGTCAAGGTTCTTCATGTAGGGAAAAACCAAGGCTCGCCAACTGTTGAAGAGGTGTCCACCTTTCGTGGTCTGGACGCCATTGACTCTTGCTTCGGTGTCCCACGTTTGGCAGGGGACGGTCACGTCATCGTAGTCGCCCGCGTACATGATGGCGGCGGTGGCGATCTGCTTAACGTTGTTCAAGCAGGCTGAGCTCTTGGCGGCAGCCTTAGCTTGGGCGAAGACGGGGAAAAGAATGGCGGCGAGGATCGCGATGATGGCGATAACGACTAAGAGTTCAATGAGCGTGAACGCTTTTCTGAGGGAATTCAACTTATCCTCCAAAGTATTAACCGTTTAGGCAATTTGCTGTAACGTTAAAACGGAGTGCTAAAGTTTCGATTAAGCAGTTCTTAAAAGATCGTAAAATGGCGCGCTGACTCATAATCTTGAGCATGAGTGAGTCGTCCGTTTCTCGAATCGCCAAGCTTGCCGGTGTGATGCAGGCCGATGGTATCGATGCCTTTTTCGCGTGTACTCCGATCAGCATGGGCTATTTGATGGGGCTGCATGAGGATGGGCATGAGCGCCTGTTGATCCTTGCCGTGAGTTCAACGGGCGCGGTTCGATTGATTTGCCCCGCTTTGACGGCGACTCAGGCCAAGCGCACGGGGATTGAGGATATTCGGCCCTGGGCGGACGGGGAGAACCCGATGGCCCTCATCGAAGCTTTGGCGGACGATTGGAACCTCCGGTCCGGGATCATTGCGGTGGACAGCCAGATGCGGGCGGACATTTTGCTGGGGCTGCAAGAGACGCTGCCAGCGGCCCTTTTTAAGCCGGGATCGGCGGCGATCTCGCAGCTGATGCGCCAGAAGGATGAATCGGAAGTGGCGCTGATGAAGAAGGCGGCGGATATTGCCGACGAGGCTTACAAGCTGGTGAAGCCGAAGATCAAGGTTGGCATGACGGAGATTCAGGTTGCGAAGTTACTGGTGGACGCGATGGCGGGGCTGGGCGGGAAGCCGACGTTCTGCATTGTCGCGGCAGGGCCGAATGGGGCAGAACCGCATCACTTGAACGACGACACGGTTTTGACAGAAGGTGATGTGGTGATCTTGGACTTTGGCTGCGATGTGGGTGGCTACCAGAGCGATATCACTCGGACCGTGGCGATGGGGAGCGCCTCCGACAAGGCGAAGTTGGTTTACGAGACGGTCTTTAAGGCACACCAAGCGGCGAGGTCAGCGGCGAACGTGGGCACGGCAATGGGTGACATCGACGCCGCGGCGCGAGGCGTGATCGAGGCGGCGGGGTTTGGTCCTTACTTCTTCCACCGAACGGGGCACGGGATCGGGATGCAAGGGCATGAAGATCCGAACGTAACTCCGGGAAGCGACTTCAAGTTGGAAGCGGGGAATTGTTTCTCGGTGGAGCCAGGGATTTATCTGGCCGGCGAGTTTGGGGTTCGGATTGAGAACATCGTGATGTCGAAGGCAGAGGGGTGTTGGAGCTTTAACGTCGAGCCGAGCCCAAATCTCGAGATTCTGAGATGAATTCCGGGGCGCTTGTTCTTAGTCCACGATCTTACTAATGACCAAAAAACGAGCTTCACTCTTGGTGAGCGAAGCTCGTTTCCTTTTTGAGGAACGGAGAGGCTGCTACTTCTTCGCGGCTCGGCGTCGCTTCCTCGCGCCGAGGTAAGCAATGCCGGCGCCGAACACGGCCATCGACATGGGCTCTGGAACGGCGTTGGAACCGCCGTTATTGAGAAAGCCCAGGCCACCCAAGGCGAGCGGGAGTGGATTGAATCCGCCTCCGCCCAAAACGATGGGGATGGGGGGCGCCGTGGTGGTACCGAATGTGTAAATCGGCTCAGCGGGCTGAAGCATCGCAACCGGCTCAAAGTCGGTCTCTATGTCCGCGACGATTTCGGTCGGAATTTCTTCGGCGGTCGTGACCTCGGTTGTGACGGGTGTCCGGTTAAGCGCTACGACCTGCTTGGGACCAAGGGTTAACGGATTGCCGCACAAGAGAACAAGTTGGGGCGTGCCATCGGCGGTGGCAAAGACCTTTCTGCCTTTCTTGAGCTTCTCAAGATGCATCTTGATCTTGCCGCCTTCCGGAACGCTGTAAATTGCGTAGACACCCTCTTCCTTGAGCGTTGTCGGACGCAAACTGCTAAGGTACTCAATGACTTCGGTTCGGGTCATGCCGAAGTGACGCATGTATCGGTCCATGACCGACTTATCGCGTTTGACCTGTCCAACGAGCTCTGCCGTGGAGTCTGCCTTCTTGTTGATAAAGGCGTTCAGGTCAGGGCGCGCGAATGCCGCGGTGGTGACCACCATCGACAGTCCCAGGATAATAATTGCCCTTTTCAAAGTTAATTCCGTCTCCATAAAACTGGGACACCGTGTCCACTTAAAACAAGTAGTACGACGGAGTCACCGCAAATTTCGTTCCAAAACTCATTCACTAAAAGGATCGTGAGCCAATTCCCTGGCCCTCTGTGCCCTTTCAATCAATTGTAGCGCGTCAGCGGCGGCGGCTTGTTCGGCTTCTTTTTTGGATCTTCCGGACCCTTCGCCCATGACTTCGTCATCGAAGGCAACTTGGACGGTAAATCGCTTCTCGTGAGCGACGCCCGTCTCCCGGACTATTCGGTAGTTGGGCGTCTTACGCCAAGTCGCCTGCGCGACTTCTTGTAGTTTAGACTTAAAATCGTTAGGTGAAACATTCCCGCCAGAAATTTGCACAATAAACTCGTGTAATTGCTCGAGGATGAACCACCGGGCGACCTCTAGTCCCGATTCTAGATAGATGGCGCCAATGACGGCTTCGAAGACGTCGGCAAGGATCGAGGGCCGCGTCTTGCCTCCGGTGGCTTCCTCGCTCCCGCTGAGTTCGATGCATTGGTCCAGGCCGAGCCGAAGCGCGGTTACAGCCAGCGGACCCTCTTGGACGATGCTCGACTTGGCTTTACTGAGCATGCCCTGGTCCCAGTGGGAATGGTGTTCGTACAGATACTGTGCGATCACCAATCCCAGGACCGAGTCTCCGAAGAACTCGAGTCGTTCGTAACTGTCCGTGACTGAGTTCGGGGCCGCCGACCGATGACGCACGGCGAGCCCAAAGAGCTCTTCATTGCGCAGCGGAATCGGCTTCGGAATCATTTAGGCCAGTTTCTTTAGTGCTTCCGCGATTCGGGCAGCGCCTTTTTCGATGTTTGCGCGGCTGGTGGCATAGCTGAGACGGAGGTGACCCGCGCCTTCGAATACTGAACCAGGGACCGTCGCAACCTTGGCTTCTTCCAGAAGGAAGGCGGCCATCTCGAGATCGTCCTTAATCTTTCCGCCGAGATAGGAACTCACGTCTGGGAAGACGTAGAACGCGCCTTTCGGTTCGGGAACATTGAGACCGGGTATCTCGCGAAGCAGCTTGACGATAAGATCTCGGCGAGCTTCGAACTCCACGCGCATGCCTTCTACAACCGCCGGGTCCAAGTTGAACGCGGCGATGGCGCCTCGTTGAGCGAAGGATGTGGGGTTGCTGGTGACCTGGTCCTGGAAGTTGGACATGGCCTTGGCGACCGGGGTGGGAGCGGCGGCAAAGCCGATTCGCCAGCCGGTCATGGAGTACGCCTTGCTGCAACCGCCGATGGTGACGGTTCGCTCGGCGATGTCTGCTCCGAGGGCGGCGATGCTTTGGTGCTCCGCTCCGTAGATAAGGCGCTCGTAAATCTCATCGGCGACGACCCAGAAGTCGTGCTTGATGGCGAGAGCGGCGATCTCTTTGATGGTGGCGCGGGGAAGAACGGCACCGGTGGGATTGCACGGCGTGTTCATCAAGAGCGCTTTGGTCTTCGGAGTGATCGCGGCTTTCAGATCGTCATAGCTGGGAACGAAATCGTTCGCGGCGCTGGTGTGAATGACGACCGGCGTGCCACCGGCAAGGCGGATCTGGTCGGCGTAGGTCATCCAATACGGGGCAATGAGGATGACTTCGTCGCCTGGTTCGACCAGGGCCTGCATGGTGTTATAGACCGAGTGTTTAGCGCCACAGGAGACAATGACTTGCTCCGGGGTGACCTTGACGCCATTTTCGCGGTCGAGCTTCTGAACGATGGCCTCTTTGAGCTCTTTGATTCCCGCGCTTGGGGTGTATTTGGTAAAGCCCGCATGAATCGCCTCAATCGCAGCATTGCAGATGGGCTCGGGGGTGTTGAAATCGGGTTCGCCAGCGGCGAAAGAAAGGACGTCGATACCTTCGGCCTTCATTGAGTTGGCCTTAGCTGTGATGCTGAGCGTAGGTGAGGGCTTCAGCGCGCCCACGCGGCTCGAGAGGCTGAGTGTGTTCACCACCTTTGAGTATAGCCGAGGGGCTATAATTCACGCCGTGACCCACCAGTCGGGGACCCCAGAAAGCCGAAAGCGCGCAGATTCGCGGGGACTGGCCTTGGGGCTTTTGGTGGCGGTTGGCATTCTTTTCTTTCTGATCCACCTTGGATTTGGCAGCACCAACTTTGTTTCGCCGTTGCAGGTCGTCAAGGAATTGCTGCGAGGGCGGACCAACTCCGACGACAGCGTGAATACGGTGGTTTGGGCAATTCGCTTGCCAAAAGCGCTGTATTGCGTTTTGGCAGGAGGAATGCTGGGAGTTGTGGGTTCGGCTTTTCAGGCAGTCTTTCGGAATCCTTTGGCGGAGCCCTATACGGTAGGCGTTTCTTCTGGGGCAGCAGTGGGGGGAGTCATTGCTCAGTTGCTGGGACTCGACTTCGTATTCTTCGGGTTGGGAACTCCGATCCTGGGTTTTGTCGGCGGCATGCTCTCGTTGCTCTTGGTCTTTGGACTTGTGAGGAAAAGAGGGGTGGTGGATGTCACCCATCTGCTTTTGGCTGGAGTCGTTGTGGGAGCCCTTCTCTCGGCAATTCTGAGCATCCTGATCTTGATGTCCGGCTCGGATACCAATCGTCTGATGCAGTGGCTCTTGGGATCGACCAGCCCAGCTTTTTGGGAGCGGGTGTGGCTGATGCTGATCTTGCTGGTGGGAGGGACGTGGGTATTGCGCGGGCAGACTCGGAAATTAAACGCGCTGGCGATCGGCGAGGACACGGCAGCTCGGCTGGGAATCGACCCGAATCGCCTGAAGTGGGTGGTGCTCTCTGTAGGTACGGCCATGGCGGCGACCACCGTGGGAACCGTGGGGGCGATCGCGTTTCTTGGCCTGGTGGCCCCTCACATCTCGCGCCGGATTTTGGGTGTTGACTGGCGTTGGTCACTCATGGGCTCTTTGGTGGTAGGGGCGGCGCTGATGTTGGCTGCCGATGTGGTAGCCCAGCGGGGACTGCCCTGGTTGGGACACCTGTTGACGGGTAAGGAACTCTTGGCGACCGAGCTTCCCATTGGAGCGGTGACGGCGCTCTTCGGAGCGCCATCGCTTTTGATTTTGCTGCGGAAAGGGGAGCGGGCTTAGCCTACTGTTTGTAAGGGCGGCAGAGCGGGTCTCCAATGACGAGGTCCTTCCACTTGATCACGGGCGAGGCAAGATAGAAGCTTTCGGCCAAGTTATAGCCGGTCACATATCGCTCAAACAATATTTGGGGGCGGGCAAGAGCGAACGTGTAGGGCTCGCTGACGTAGCCTTTGACTCCAGTGACGCCTTGATCGATAAGATCGGCGATGAGGCTTTGCCAGTGCTGGTGGCTAGTGAACGTGAACGCCGAGGTGGAGACGAAAGTTTCGCAAAGCGCCCCAGGTTTGAACTTGATTTGGTTGTAGATTTCTCGCTTGTAGGCGGCGTCATTGCTGCCCCAGGAGGCGTATCCGGCGACGGGCGATTTTGGCGCGACAAAGTCTTTCGATTCGTCGAGGATTGTATCGAAGTCGCGAAACTCCAATGCGTCCGATGCCATCTTCAGCATTTGGTTCATCTGGCCGTAGGCGCCATCGCTTCGATTTCCCGCCATATCGAAGAAAAAGGGCCCTTTCTCTTTCTTGGCAGCGAGGGATAGATCAACCAGGCGTTTGGCATTTTCGACGGTGTAGCCGTCCAGACGAGTGACCAAATACATCCCGAACTTGTCATGGGTGAATGACTCTCGTTTGTTGAAGTAAGGATTGGCGGCGCGGCGGAACTCCTCACTTTGTTGGGAATCGGATAGCTTTGGCAAATCCGGTCGAATCGGCGCGAGTTTGAATTCCATCGAAGCGATATAGCCGTCAACCGAATATCCTCCATCGCTATCCAAGCGAATGGGAACTCCCTTGGTCGTGACGATGAAGTCGATCTTATTGCGGTTCTTGGCGATGTTGTCCTGGATCGGCTTCTGAATGGTGGAGTAGTACTCGGCGAGCGGAATATTTGGGGTTGAACTCGTTTTGACCATCACCACGTTGACGGTGGGGATTGACCTCTTTTTGACGTAGTACGAGCCGACGGCAACGCTGTCCGGACTGTTTTGGTTGATGACCACGAGGACCCGGTTTGCTTCCGGGGCGGCAGGGGCAGAGGGGGCTAAAGCAAAGGCGAGGTAGGCAAGCAGGCTATTTCCAACGTGAACCACGGGTCGGTTTTCTCCGTTTCCGATGTCGCAGCATTGCTTGACCGATTTCTTTGTACATGGTGGTGCGGGCGCTGATGCCCTTTACCAAGCCCAACTTCTTTTCTTTGAAGCAATTGCTGACGCCACGTAATGCTACGCGCAAAACTCGTGCCTTGACACGCCTCGCTTGGTGATTGAGGGCGGTTTCGGCGCCGAAGCGGAGTTCGTTAAGGTAGGGGATGCCGTCAAAAATCCAGCGGCGCATGGCTCGTTGCCCGCTGATGTAGGGGGCGAATTTTTGGGCGGTATCGCTCCAGAACTTTCCACCACGGAAAACACCAATACAAACATCGCAACGGTCGTTGAGAACCGGTAGGATGATCTGATCTACGTGCTCACCGCGCAGACCTTGGAGGTCGGCGTCGACGAAAGCAATGAGATCGGCTTTGGTTTTGGAGACGCCGAACGCCATGGCGGCGCCTTTGCCCATGTTGTAGGGAAGTTTGTAGACCTTGACGCCTTCGAATTTTCCGGCGACCTCGGCGGTGCGGTCGGTACTGCCGTCGGAAACGACGATGATCTCGTTGGCCAATTTGGACGCCATGACCGCTTTCAGCACGTTGCCGATGCGCATCTCCTCATCCTTGGCCGGTATGATCACCGCCACTTGGCGTTTGGTTTCCTCAGCCATTCCCTTTCAGTACACCCTTTCTTGCATGCCCATTACACGCGACCGGGCCCGTTGGACGTAAGATTTGCCGGGTTTTGCCTGACTTCGACTGGACATGTTTTCTTCCTTCAGATCAGGCCTTTACCTTCGAGCCTTGCTCTTATCTTTGACTCTATCTGACTACCCTTCACGTTCCAGCGCGCGCCCATAGTCCCAGTGAGTCCTTTCACCGCAACGATCTTACGGAGGTTCTTATGTTCCCGTTGCGGTTTCCACCGCCGTTTGTAGGGCTCGTCTCCCCGCAGGAAGTCGAAGTGAGCCTTTCCTTCTTCAATCGAGCGTCGAATGGTACCCGCGACAAGGAGCGTTCCGGGGGAAATGGAGCTGTGCGCAGGGTCAAAACCGGCCTGATAGTAGAAGACGGTGTCTCCCATGGTCATGGCGTAAATCGCGCCGATGGGTTGGTTTTCGTAGCGGAGAATGCTGAGCCAGAGCCAGCCGTTTTGGATGGCGTGGCGGCCCCATTCGTGGTGGAACGATTGGGCCTTACCAAGGAAGGCGCCGGGGAGTCCCCGCTTTCTCCAGCGGAGTTTGTGCTGTTCGAAGAGGATATCGAGACCTTGGCCGATTTCGTCTTCGGTCACTTGCTGGATGACGGCTTTTCCTTCTTTGAAGAGGGATTTATCGAGCTTGCGGACGTCATAGCGGAGGCTCTTGCTGAGGGTGGCGAGGTAGTGCTCGTAGTCGGGCGGAAGGTCAAGAACGAGGCAGGTGCCTTGCTCGATGGTTTTCTCGTTTTCGAGTTCAAGGTCCGAGAGGTCGTCTCGGAGTTGGTGGAGATCGACGAGGGCGGCTTTCGTCTCGTTTTCCAGGTGACTTTGGATTGCTTCCTCGACTTGAGTTTCGTAGCCGGGGCGGATGAGGGGTTGGAGGTAATCGGAGGGGCCGGCTCCCCCGGAACGAAGGATGCGCCAGAGTCCCTTTCTCTCGGCGAGGGGATAGAGGGCGACGAGGTCGTTCCCTTCGTAGGCGGCGAGGATGTAGGGGGACTTGGTTTTGCCGTAGTATTTCCACCAAGTGGAGTGCCATTCCCAGGTCTGGAACGGAGTCGCGGTGGGCACGGCGAGGGCGAGCTCGCTCCATGGCGGGCGGATCGATTCCAGATGGTCGGCGCTGGAAAAGACCTCAATTCGCATTGGGATAAGTATGACGGACTCGAGTTTGGAAGTTGGGGCGATTAAGGTTGCCTCCGTCGGGAGGCAACCTTCTAACTGGCGTTAACCAACGAACGACTTAATCGTCTCGGCGGCGTATTTGACTTGCTCTTCGGTCAGGTGAGGGTGGATGGGGAGGTTGAGGATCTTGTCGGTGACTTCTTCGGTGACCGGGAGGGAGCCCTTTCCTTGTCCGTACTTGGCGTAGGGCTCGTGGAAGTGGAGGGGGACGGGGTAGTAGATCATGGAGTCGATCCCCTGTTCCTTGAGGTGAGCTTGGAGGGCGTCTCGGTTATCGACTTGGATCGAGAACTGGTGCCAGGTGGTGTTGTTGCCGCTGCTGACGATGGGCAGTTTCACGTTTGAGCCCTGGAGGGTGTCGATGTAGATTTGGGCGAACTTGGCGCGGCGGTCATTCCACGTATCCAGGACCGGGAGTTTGGTTCGCATGTAGGCGGCGTTCAGTTCCGAGAGTCGGCTGGTGTAGCCGACATGGTCGTAGTAGTACCGCTCGCGGCCCATGCCGTGAATTCGGAGGGACTTACAGTTGGCGGCCACTTCATCGTCGTTGGTGACGATCATTCCACCGTCTCCGCAGGCGCCGAGGTTCTTGGTTACGTAGAAGCTGAATCCGGCGGCGATGCCCCAGTTTCCGGCAAAGGTTCCGTCGTGGTGACAACCGAAGGCCTGGGCGGCATCCTCGATGATTTGGAGGTTGTGTCGATCGGCGATAGCCTTGATCGCTTTGACGTCCGAGAGTTGGCCGAAGAGGTGGATCGGCATGATGGCCTTGGTCTTCGGGGTGATGGCGGCTTCGATCTTGGCGGGATCGATGCAGTAGGTCTCGGGATCGATATCGACAAAGACGGGGGTAGCGCCGGTTTGAACGATGGTTTCGGTGGAGGCGACGAAGGTGAAGGCGGTGGTGATGACTTCGTCTCCCGCACCGATGCCGATGGCGTCCATGATGATGCGAAGAGCGTCGGTTCCAGAGTTCACGGCGATGGCGTGTTTGACGTTATGGAGAGCGGCGCACTCTTCCTCAAAGGCTTTGTGGTGGGGGCCCATGATGTAGGCGCCTCCCGAAATCACCTCATGGACCACTCGATCCATTTCTGTCTGCAATTCGTCGTACTGAGCTTTGATATCGTAGAAGGGGACTCTCATTCCGGGTGCCTGACTTATTTTGGCCGATTCGTTGAGTAGGCAGGGGTCCTAGGGTCAAAGAATAGGGCCTCGAGGTTCGGGAAGCGGTATGGTTTCGGTTCTCATGATCGAGATTCCAGTGGTTTTGGCGTCCGCTTCTCCCCGCCGACAAGAGCTTCTTAAGGAGCTTGTCGACACTTTTGAGATCGACTCGGCCGATCTGGATGAGGATGCCTTGACGGTAAGTGACCCTTGGGAGACGGCGAAAGGATTGGCGTTGGCGAAGGCCAAGGCGGTTTCTTTGCGGCATCCTGGGAAGTTGGTCATCGGGGGCGATACGGTCGTAGCATTTGAGTCAGAGGCAGGGCAGTTTACGCAGTTAGCCAAGCCGACAGACGTGGCCGATGCGCAATCGATGCTTGGTCAACTCGCGGGCCGATCTCATGTGGTGATTACGGGGCTCGCGTTGGCAAGGGATGGGGAAGGGGCGGCGGATGCGGCAACGACCCAAGTTCGGTTTCGTGAACTCTCGGACGCGGAGATCGCCAAGTACGTGGCGACCGGGGAGCCGATGGACAAGGCAGGCGCTTATGCGATTCAGGGGGGCGCGGCGGGGTTCGTGGTATCGGTGGAGGGTTCGATCAGCAACGTGATCGGGTTGCCTCTCGAACTCCTTCGCGAGATGTTAGACACGGTGCATTGAATCCAGCATTTCCTCCGCTCGCTTGAGAGCCTCGGTTGCTTCTTTCTCTTTGCCTGAACGGGCATAGAGTTGTACGACCTTGCCCCAAGCATTTCGGACGTGATGCGGTCGAGCGAGAATGAAGTCGGTTCCTCCCTGGGTTTTGAGATCGACCTTTGTCGCCATATGCTTGGCGATGGCATCTTCCAAGAGCTTGGCAAGCTCGAGGTCGTGCCCTTTGCCTTCGGCAGCGGGTGTTATCTCCAATAGAACGGCGGGGAGAATGGGGGCGGAGCCGGTTGGGCTGGCGTCCATTACTCTCTCGGCGGTCTTGATGCCTTCTTCGACTTTGCCTTGCATGGCTTGTGCATGGGCCAACCGAAGCGTATCGTTGATTCTGCGGTCCTCGTTCTTCGTTTTGATCGCAAAATCAACGGCGATTTTGAGCATCTTTTCGGCTTGATCCCAGTGCTTGGCGGTGCGGAGGACTTCAGCGTATTCCCAGGCTTGATCGGCATCGATTTTATCCATCGGAAGATCGTTGAGAAGCTCGTTGGCGCGTTTGGCCATCAGGTCGTGAAATTCGGCGTCGGTGATTTGACGCTTGGCCACGCGCTCCAGCAGGCTGTCGGACGCGCCTTTGAGTTGGCGGCGAATGACCTCGGGGGCGAGGATGCCCGCTTCGGCGGGATCATTCGGATCAGGCAACGTTCCGGTCTTGCAGCCAACCAAGGCGACAAGACCGAACAAGCTCACAATCAAGCGCCAAGCCGCCATCGTTTTTCTCGATGGGAGTGGCTGGCTTGATCCGAATCTACTCATTGATGGTGTAGCGGTCGTCCGAAAAGAGCGCATCGCGGTAGATTTCGCTGCCGCAGAAGGTGAGCATCGCTTTGCCCTTTAGGGTCATTCCATGGAATGGCGAATTTTTTGATTTGCTGAACGTCTTATGACGGTCGAAAACCCATTCGCATTCGGGATCGATAACGGTGACTTGGGCAACCGGGGTTTCACCGGGACGCAACGTGCCTGCCTCCAGACGAAGAATTTCTGCGGGTTTGGTGCTTAGCTTGCGGATGGTTTCCAACGGGCTCAGAACGCCGCGATGCGTGAGCATCGTCAGCGTCACGCCAACCGTGGATTCCAGGCCGGAATGTCCAAACGGCGCTTCCTCGAAGGGGACTTCCACTTCGTGGGAGGCGTGGGGCGAGTGGTCGCTGGAGATACAGTCGATGGTGCCATCGTTCAAGCCCTGGTAAATCATGTCGATGTCGAGCTGGGTTCTAAGCGGCGGCGTGATCTTGAAGAGAGTGTCGAACTCACCGACGGCTTCTTCGGTGAAGGTGAAGTGCATGGGGCAGATTTCACATGTGACGGGTGCGCCCAGGTACTTGGCTTGGCGGATCATCTCGACGGCACCCCAGGTGCTGACTCGCATGATGTGAAGTTGGCAGTTGGTGTGCAGACTGAGAAGACAGTTGCGCATTACCATGATCTCCTCCGCCGACCGGGGCATGCCTTTGAGTCCGAGCATGGCACTGACTGCGCCTTCGTTCATGCTGGCGTCTTCAGTGAGGCTCAGGTCTTCGCAGTGGGCCATGATCGGCAGATCCAACTGCACGCAGAACTCCATGGCCTGTTGCATCATGGCGGAGTTCTGGATGGGGAAGCCTTCGTCGCTGGCGGCAATGATTCCAGCTCGCTTGAGGGCGGAGAGATCGGTGAGGCGCTCGCCAGCCATGTTGACGGTGAGAGCGCCAACGGGGGCAACAAAAACGCCGCCGGCTTCGGGCGATGCGGACTTATCGAGGATGAAGTCAACAAGCGCGGGGTTGTCGAGAGGCGGATCAGTATTCGGCATGCAGCAAATGGTGGAAAAGCCACCGGCGGCGGCGGCTTGAGTGCCGCTGACGATGGTTTCTTTATGCTGCTGGCCGGGTTCTCGGAGGTGAACGTGCGGGTCCACCAAGCCGGGGGTGATCCACATGCCGGTACAGTCGTAAACTTCGTCGATCTCAGACAGATCGACTTCTTCACCGAATTCGACGACCTGGCTGTCTTCAATAATCAGGTGCCCGACGATATCGAGGTCCTGTGAGGGGTCGAGGATTCGACCGTTTTTGAGAAGGGTTCTCACTTCTTCTTTGCTCCTGCGGCGGTGCGCTTGGCCTTGGCGGGGGTCTTTGCCTTAGCGGTCTTAACCTTGAGTTCCGGCGGGGACGAAGGCTTTGCCTCGCTGGTGAAGACCCAGTAGAGGGAGGCCATGCGGACGAAGATTCCGTTTTCGATTTGGGTCGTGATGACGGAGTGGTCGCCATCGGCGGCTACGTCGTCCACTTCGATGCCTCGGTTGAGGGGTCCGGGGTGCATGACGAGGCATTCTCGATTCGCCCATCTCAGGGTCTCTCGGTTGACTTGGTACATGCTGGCGTACTCGGAAATCGAGCTGAGCAGCCCTTGAGCCATGCGCTCCTTTTGCAGTCGGAGGCAGATGATGACGTCCGCGCCTTCGATGCCGTTGCGAAGATCGTGATAGACCTCTCCGGGCAAAAGCTGGGGGTGCGCCGGGATGAGGGTTCTGGGTCCGACGAAGCGAACTTCGGCGCCAAGCTTGCTGAAAAGCCATGCGTTGGACCGGGCGACTCGAGAGTGCTCGACATCGCCGACGATGGCGACGGTCAAATCTTTGATCTGTCCCTTCCGTTCGAGAACGGTCAGGGCGTCGCCAAGCGCCTGGGTTGGGTGTTCGTGCTGTCCGTCTCCGGCATTGAGAACGGGGCCACCGAAATAACGAGCGGCGAGCGCGGTTGAACCGGACATTCGGTGCCGCATTACCAGGCCGTTCAGTCGTTCGTATCGTAGCGTGAGAATGGTGTCCTTCAACGTCTCACCTTTGCTCATTGAGGAGCTTCCGGCGGAGAAGTTGGCGGTCTTCATCCTTAGGTAATGGGCCGCTTGCTCAAAGGAGACCCTTGTTCGGGTCGAGTTTTCAAAGAAGAGCATCCCGACCACTTCTTTCGAGAGTTCGGGGACCGCCTTGCCTTCGATGATTCGAAGTTTAAAATCGGCGGCCAAGCTGATGAGCTCGTTAATGTCGTCTTGGGCCAGATGTCTAATTCCCAATAGGTTGCGGGGCATGTTTAGGCTTCTCCCTCGGCGCTTTCCAGCACCACGGCGTCCTCTCCGTCAAATTCGTTGACTTTCACCACAATATGGTCGTCCTTCTCGGTGCTTACGATCTTGCCACAGTAGTTAGCGGTGATGGGTAGTTCGCGGTGACCTCGATCCACTAAAACGGCCAATTGCACGCTTTGGGGCCTTCCGAAACTCATCAGCGCATCGAGCGCGGCACGGATCGTCCGTCCGGTATAGATGACTTCATCCACCAGGACGACTTTCTTCCCGTTGATTTGAAAAGGGATCTCGCTTTCGTTCTCTTCGCTGACTTTGCGGTCATCTCGGTGCGCTCGAATATCGAGTTTGCCGCACGGGACGGTCGATCCTTCGATTTGTGTCATGAGGAAGGCGAGGCGTTTGGCGACTGGCCAACCTCGTCGCATAACTCCAACCACAACGAGGTCTTCCGCGCCGCCGTTGGCCTCAAGTATTTCGTGCGCCATGCGACCAAGGGTGCGCCGCATGCCTCCGGCGTCTAGCAGGACTGTGCCCATCGGGGAGGATTATGACACTCGCAGGACGAGGGGTGGGGCTTACTCGGTTAAGGATCGCCGCTCGAATCCCCTTACGGTTACCTTGTTCTTTCTCCAATTGGCGGGGAAATAGTGTGTTTGGCACGTGCAGGGAGGCGCGGTCGGCTCGAAGAAGAGCTTCTTTCCTCGTCGAAAGAATTTCTCCAAGGCTTTTGAACTCCCTTCAGGGCTGCCAAGCAAAAAACCTAGGGTTCTTCCTGAGCTTTTCGTTTCAAAGACCCGAGAAGAATTACTGGGTTTTCGCCCGCGGAGATTTGTTCATGTACGAAGCATATTGGGGTTTGACCGAGCCACCGTTCAGCCTGACACCTGACCCACGGTTCCTTTATATGAGCCGAGGCCACGAAGACGCGCTCATGATGTTGCACTACGCGATTTCGCGCAACAAGGGCGCGGCGATGCTTTCAGGCGATATCGGTCTTGGTAAGACGACCGTTAGCCGAAAGCTATTGGACCTCCTGGACCCGGTTCACAACCGAGTTGTCCTGATCGTTAACCCGATCTTGACGCCCGTTCAGATTTTGCAAGAGATCTTGGCGCAGCTGGATTTTGAGACGACCTCTCGCAACCGCCAGGTTCTGGTTCAAGAGCTCCACAAGCAGCTCTTGTTCTTCTACGAGCGCGGACAGCGAGTCGTGCTTATGATCGACGAGGCGCATCTGATTCGCTCGACCAGCACGCTCGAAGAGCTGCGGCTCCTCTTGAACTGCCAGATGAACGACCAGTTCTTACTGTCGCTTGTTCTTCTTGGTCAAAGCGAACTCCGCCCGAAGATTGCGAAGGTTCCCGCATTAGAGCAGCGCCTCGCCGTTCGCCAGACTTTGCGGCCGCTGGATGTAACCGAGACGGGAGAGATGATCCTTCACCGCCTCCGTGTTGCCGGCTACACCGCGGAAACCAGCCCCTTCTCTCCGGACGCGATTTACGAAATTCACAAGTTCACCAAGGGATACCCAAGACTCATCAGTCAGATTGCGGACAACGCGCTGATGGTTGGCTTCGCTCAAAAGGCGAAGCTGATCGATGGCTACCTGGTTCACAGCGTGGTCAGTGAGTTTACAGGGAAGGAGGCCGCATGAACCTCGCGGATGCCATTCGGCAGGCCGCGCAGACCAATGGGACGCCGCTCCCCAGCGAAGCGCAGCCGCCGACTATCGAAGTCATTGAAAACCCGGCCCCCAAGCCGGAACCGAAACCGAAAGTGGAGACCTACATGGAACCAGCACACGAAGAGACCAGAGTCCCGGACCCGCCCAATCCGGCCGTGACCCAGGGTGGCGTCGTTCGGTTGGAGCTCTTCCTTTCACCAGAGCAGCTCAGCGGCTTGTTCCGCGCCGTCGTCGCCAACCAGCACACGGTAATGACCCTTCGCGAAGCCGCTCAATACCTCCGCATTCCTCCGAGCGTTTTGGAGCAGATGGCCAGTGAAGGCCAGGTTCCGGCTCTTCTCATCGACGGCAAGTGGCGATTCGCCCGTACCGCCGTGGACGAGTGGCTGAATCTCCAGGGCAAGCAGCGGGAGATGGAGGCCTAACCATGGGAATGTTCAGTAAGAAGAGTTATATCGGCGTTGACATGGGTCACCACACGATCAAGGTCATTCAGTTTGAGAAGCAGGCTAATGGCTGGCGCGTGCAGCGAGTGGCGCAGACGATGACCCCGCCGGACGCGATCAAAGATGGCGTGGTGGTGGATGTGGCAAGTCTGAGCGCTCGTCTCAAAGCGATGTGCAAGGAGAACAACATCCACGCCAGCGGCGCGATGATCGCCGTTTCGGGCGGTTCAGTCGTCGTTCGCCAGGTTCGAATGCCAAAGATGGCGGAAGCCACCTTGCGCCGATCGATCAAGTTCGAAGCAAGCCGGTATGTCCCGAATTCCGTTGAGGACAGCTATATCGAGTTTGAAATCATCGGTCCGGTCGATGAGAACCAGATGGACGTCCTGATGGTGGCTGCTCCCAAGGATGTGGTTGAGAGCCGCATGCAAGCTTGTGAAAGCGCTGGCTTGGAAGTGGAGTCGGTTGACATTGAAGCGTTCGCGATGTATCGGGCCTTGGTCGAGGCCGATTTGGATAACGAGTGGGCGGAGAAGACGGTCGCACTGGTTGACGTAGGATCGGCGACGACTAACGTTTCGGTCGTGAGCAACTCGGTCTTCTCAATGACTCGATCTATCCCCCAGGGCGCCGACACGTTGACCCAGGCGCTCAAAAGCTACTTCAAGCTTTCGGACGAGGATGCGGAGAGCGGGAAAGCTCAACTTGACCTCCGCGAATTGCTGGAGGAAGGCAAGCCGAAGGAGAATCCTCCTCTTCGCGTTCTTCAGCCTCACGTAGACGACTTAGTCCGTGAGATCAGAAGGTCGCTGAACTACTATCAATCGCAGCAGCAAGAAGGCAGTCAGGCTAAGACCATCGACCACATTTTGCTGACGGGTGGAGGGGCGAAGCTGATGGGCTTGGCCGAGTACTTCTCCCACAAGCTCACGATTCCTACGACACTCCAGGACGTTTTTGCCAATCCTCGGGTCGCTCACATGGGCGATCCCGACGAATCCGGCCTCGACCTTTCGGTCGCATCGGGACTAGCGATGCGGGCGTTTGCGAAGGCGGCATAGGACAAGAAGATGCCACTCATTAACCTTATACAAGAACAACGATTGGCGAAGAAGCGCAACGAGGCGAAAGCCCGCTCGTTCTTCTTTGTCTTCGCTGGCACCGCGGTGGCTTCGGTCGCGGCCTACGGATACTTCCTGTTTCAGACAGAGTCCCTCGGTCGCGAGAAGGCTCAGATTGAGGCGCAGATTCAGAAGAACGCGCCCTTGGTCAAGCAGATCGAAGAATACGACGCCGAGTTCGCCAAGCTTTCGCCACGACTTAAGACGTTGGAAGACGCTCAGACGGTGAGCGGGCGGTGGGGGAGGATTCTCACCCATCTTTCGCACCAAACCCCCAAGGCGACTTGGTTGACGGCCATGCGCGTGATGGCGGCCGATGCAACTAAGCCGATTAGTTTGAGCGTGCAAGGCGTGTCTCCTGGACAAGAGCCGATTAGCGAATTCATCATGCGACTTCAAAACCTTAACGATTTGGAGAACGTGAGCCTGAAGTATTCGCAGGAGAAAGTCATTCAAATGACCAAGGCTGTGGAGTTTGAAGTTTCAGCGGACATCGTTGGAACGGCAGAACCCAAACCGAAAGAAGAAACCGACGAGGAGGCAAGCAAGTGAAGCGAGGTCCCAATCCGCGAACCTTTATGTTGATGGCGGTCGGAACTTTCGTTCTCGGCGCGGTTGCAGCCTACTTTGGCTATAGCCAAATGTCCGGCGCCGAAGCGGCGGTTGCCGAAGTGAAGTCGAAGGTCCAGGACGAGAAAGAGGTTCAGAAAAAACTCGACGAATCCAAGGCAAAGCTGGATGAGTGCGCATCAAAACTGCGTCACCTCGAAGCCGGCGTACCGACATTCGCCTATGTCCCCACGCTCATGACAGAGCTGGAAAAGACGGGCAAGCAGTTCGGAATCAAGATTTTGGGCGTACGCCCGATCGTCAAGGCGGCTTCTTCCGATAAGAAGCAGTCATCCAAGAAGGATAAGCCCTATCAGGAGATGGCGATCGAGGTCAAGGGGCTGGGCAACTATGGCTCGATTATGCGGTTCGTGAACTCGCTTCAGGAATTCCCGAAGATCGTCGCCGCCCGCTCAGTTCAACTCGCGCCGAAGGTTGAGATGGGCCAGGCGAAAGTCGATCTAGAAATGGTTGTCGAGCTTCGAGCCTACGTTTTCCCGGACGGCAAGGACAAGCCAAAGCCTGCCAACACGGAGAACAAGACGGCCAGTTTGGAGGCAAATCATCATGAAGGGTGATAAGAAGAAGATAATGGTCCTGGGCTTGCTCGCCCTGGTGATCGTCTGCGTAGGAGCGTTCTCCTTCATGGGTGGCGGTTCGACGCCTGCCTCTGCCGATAGCGGCAAGAAGGACGAGAAGAAGGACGAACAGGTAGCAGCGAAGGACGAGGACGAAGGTCCAAAGAACCCACTGTACGCGGCGGAATTGCCACAGCGCGATCCTTTCCAGATCGGGCATCTTGCTGGAACCTCGCCTCAGCCGGACATGACCACGCCGCCCGCGCCTTCGTTGCCCGCGCCGAAGTCCACGACAAGAAAACCGGTTCGACGTTCTTCGGCTCCGGACTTTACGGTTCCGCCGGTGACGTTGGGTGGAAACCTTCCCGGGGCAGGAAGTCCTTTGACGCTTTCGCCCGCTGGACCCGATCCAAGCGCGTTTAACTACCAAGTCTCCGGCGTTATCGTCGGTCAACGACCTGCCGCCGTATTCACAGATTCTCAAGGAAATCAACGTCTCGTACCTGTAGGTGGTTCGCTTGACGGGGACAGCAAAGTTGTTTCCATCGACAAAGGCCAAGTCACGGTCGAGCATCGCGGCAAGACGCTGCGAATACCCCTGGGAGGGAACCCTAAATGAACACTCATCGATTCCGTACAACTGCAGGAATCCTCGCGTTAGCCCTCGTTTGCGGCGCCGGAGCTCAATCGCTCAGTGGCGTGGCGGCGAAGAAGGTCGGAAGCGGGCTCCAAGTCCAGATCAAGGGTCAGGATTTGGACAAGCCGAAGACTTCCTGGTCGAAGTCGAAGCGTACATATACGCTTACCTTCGCGGGCAAGCTCGATGGAAAAGCCAAGAGCCTTAAAGTTGGCTCCAATGGCGTCTCGTCGGTTAGCTATGGTTGGTTCAGTCGCCGACCATCTCAAGTTCGAGTCTCGTTCTACGTGGCCAAGGGATCTGAGCCAAAGCTGGTTGAAGCCGAAGGAACTTGGGCGTTGAATTTCAACGTCGCTGAGGAGGTCGCGCCCAAGCCGGCGGTCATTCACACCTTCCCGGATAAGGTTCCGCCGCTCGAGGCGGCCCATGCCGCTCCGGCGTTGATGGCGAACAATGGCTTCGCACCGGGCGGGGCAGGCAGCTATGGAAACGTCTCGCTCGACTTCGTGAACACGGATATCGTGCAAATTTTGAAGGCGCTTGCTCTCCAGGCTAACGTCAACATCGTGACCTCTCCGGA
Source organism: Armatimonadetes bacterium 55-13 (assembly GCA_001898035.1). Taxonomy (GTDB): domain Bacteria; phylum Armatimonadota; class Fimbriimonadia; order Fimbriimonadales; family Fimbriimonadaceae; genus 55-13. Next base: position 379,100 of record MKRX01000006.1, on the reverse strand, counting down.
TGTTAGCGGCAAGATCACGGTGACTCTGGACCAGGTTTCGGTTAAGGATGCTTTGGACATCGTGACTGCCCTCGGTGGCGTGCGTTACGCCAAGGTGGGCAACACCTTCGTAGTGACTTCGAATAGTCGATTCTCGGACACGATCCAACAGATCGGCGGACGTATCGACGTGAGCAGCGAGACACGAGTCGTTCCGCTTTATAGCGGCGAAGGCACGCAGATCAAGGCGGCTGTACTGAAGACCATCTCCCCGACGACGATCACCGGACGTTATGACTTGGTGTTGCCGTCTGATAAGGTCTCGGTTCAGTCCAAGGAAAGCATGCAGCCTGCCGACGCCAAGTCTGGCGATGATAAAGGCGCGGCAACAGGCGGCGCCTCAACCGAAGTAACAGCATCTAGCGACGTCACTGGCACAGCCAAGCGAGACGACTACATCGTTATCGTGGGTACGCCCAGCCGACTCGCAGAAGTGGAGAAGGCGATCAAGGAGATCGATGGCCAAATCGCAAAGGCGATGGGGCTCAAGACCGACCAAGGAGTTGGAATCGTTCAGAAGACCTTCGAGCCGACGGGTATCGCCGCCGAGGAACTCATGAAGACTCTGAAGTCCGATAAGAGCCTCGACTTTGGCAATGTTCAGATCCTTGCGACGCCCAAGTCCAGCACCAGCAGACAGGTGGTCGTGGTCTCCGGACGCGCAAACGACGTCGATCGAGTCATGATGGTTCTCTCGAACCTGGATAGCCCACAAATGGGCGGTCCGACTTTCTACGAAATCGTGGGTTTGAAATACATCAAGCCTCAGGTCGCCATGGTGGAGACCATGGGCGCGGTACCAGGAATTCGCGCGGCCATTCTGCCTCCTCCCGTCGATCCGCTCGTAGGCGTGCAGTACACCCATAGTGCTCTGAGCACCGCAGGCGCTGCTGATCAAAACAAGCAGGGCGACGATAAGAACGGTGGCGATGGCGGCAGCGGCTCTGGCGGAGACGGCGGTAGCGGAAGCGGAAGCGGCAGCAATGGCGGTTCCAGTGGCGGCGGCGCCAATAGCGATCGGTCCTCGCTGAGCAAGGGTTCTTCTGACAAGACGACCCAATTTGAAGCCGAGGTCAAGACTTGGACCACGCCGATGAAGTTGATGCTGAAGGGCACCCGACAGCAGATCGATCGAGCCAAGGAATACCTGGCGATGGTCGACATTGCTCCCAAGCAGGTCGCCGTCGAGATCCGAGTGATGGAATTGAGCCGAGACGAGGCGCTGAAGTTCGGTCTGGACTGGAGCATCTTGACTGGTGGAACTCTGACTTCTCTGAGAATCAACCAGGGCATCGGCGATGAGTCGAGTGCTGGCGGCATCAAGACAAATCTTGGGTTCAAGGGTGGCGGAACGGCGTCGATTCTCGGCAGCCTGGATGCGCTTTCGACCAAGAACAATCTGCTGGCTCGACCGAACATCCTTCTGTCCGATGGCGTGGTTTCCAACATCTTCGTTGGCGATACCGTTCGATACGTGAAGTCTTCGACGAACAGCCAGAATGGGCCTACGATCGTTACCGATGAGGTGAACGTGGGCGTCGATATCGCAATGGCGGCCAAGGTTGGCGACGATGGCAACATCGTTCTCGACTTCAATCCGGTTCTTTCGATCCTGCAAGGGTTCACCGACGTGCCAAACAATGGTAAGTTGCCGCAGACGAGCGTTCGCTCCGCGATGAGCCGAGTGAACATCAAGAGCGGTGAGACGATCGCAATCGGCGGTTTGATTCAGGATCAAGATCGCAAGACTTACGGTGGAATTCCGATCCTTAAGGACCTTCCGCTCATCGGCAAACTGTTTGGCCGAACCAACAACGAAAAGATTCGCTCTGAGGTGGTCTTCTTCGTGACGGTCAAGGAAGTCGATATCAACAATCGTCAGGGCGCAGCCAACCCTCGTGAAGCAGAGCGAACGAATCAGGACTGGCCCGGCAACAAGGACGGCAAGAAAGGCTAATCCTCTCTTCGTCGAACAAAACTCCAAGGCTCCGGAACGATTGTTTCGGGGCCTGTTTTGTTGTGATTTGGATCGCCGATCTTGAACCCAAACTTTTTCGTCATGATTGGATATCAGTCGATAGATTTACAAACTGGGAGGGGAACCGAGGCTTTCACACTTGAAGCGTGAACTTACGTCGGTATGAAAGGGCGTTTACTTTGATCGAACTGCTGGTGGTGATCGCGATCATCGCCATCTTAGCGGCGATTCTCTTTCCGGTGTTTGCGCAAGCGAAGGCGGCGGCCAAGAAAACGGCTTGTGTGAGCAATGCGAAACAGATAGGTCTAACGTTTAACCTCTACCTGAACGATTACGACGATAGAATGCCTGGGCTGTACTACTCGGGAAACACCTATCGCTGGCCGCTTTATGTGGTGCCACCCTACGCCAAGAATCGGGAAATCGTGTTCTGTCCCTCGACGGCGGACGACCGCAAGTCCTATGGCCCCAGCATGCAGGACTACATTTACGGGTTAACGCCGGGATATGGCTACAACTACCGATATCTAACGGATCCTAGCACGGGCTATCACACGGGGCGTTCCGCTAGCGAAATTGGCGCGACAGCCGACACGATGATGCTGGCTGAGAGCACGTTTGCGAACGATGCCGAAGCTCCGTCGCTAGGGTTCTTCTATGTTAATCCGCCCGACGAGTGGCTGGGCTCGCCCCCTTTAAAGTGGGATTCTTTCGGTTACATTTGGCCTCGACATATGAATCGTGCGACGACGATTTTTGCCGATACTCACGTACGAGGGCTTCCGGTTACTCAGGGTAAGGGAACTTTGGCGGACCTCTCTATCTGGGATCTGGAATAGGATCTGTGGCGTTATCTCAATCGAACTCAAAGAGAGCCTTGGCGCTACTTGCAGTATGTCTACTAGCGATCGGGTTTGCCGTCTTTATGGCATTGCGACCCTCGCCGGATGCCGTCGATGGTGGAACGAAGGTTCAGCAGGGTGAACGATCCACCGGAATCTCCGACCCTGAAGTCGAGAAGATGCGGCAAGCTTTAAGCGACGCAAAGAAAGGCAATAGCTCGCACCCCTAATCCGCAGGTTCAAGACTTTAAGCAATAAAAAAGCTCGGTTATTGACCGAGCTTTTTTATATTGCAAGCGATTGAAGGATTACTTGTTGCGTCGCTTTCGTCGAATGAGAGCGAGAGCGCCAAGCGAGAGGGCCGCCATGCTGGCGGGTTCTGGTACAGGAGCGGCGAAGACGGCGCTGCTGTAAGCCGTGCTGGACTGATCCAGTTGGAGCCCAAAAACTTGGGAGTGAGTCACACCGTTGAAGCTAATGTTGAGCGAGGTGATGGGATCGACGATACTGCTCAGATCCCACTGAAGCGCCCAGAGATTGACATAGAGGGGCTGCGGACCGACAGGAGAATCAAAGGTTCCGTTGGGGGCCTGTACCAGTTTGTCGGAGAATGTGGCGGCCAGAGCCTGAGAGCCACCATTGTAGCTGAGGGTGGGCAACACTCCGTTATAGAAGTCATAACCCATGGACTCGCCCGTTTCAACTTGGAAGACCACGGTTTTGAGGCCGCTCACGATGGTGCTGTCGGTGACGCCAAGGGTTCCAGCATTCGTGTTTGGGACAGCGGTGAAGCTCCCGAAGTAAAGTCCCGTGCTGGACGGGAAGATGTTGCCTGATACCTTGGAAACGATGGCATCGCCAGAGCCCGCTACATTCGAACCGATGGGAGACGGCCACGCGCCGCTACCCGGAAATCCGGGGTAGCCCGGATTGGCGGTGCTGGTGAGGTTATTCCAACCGTCGAACGAGGTGGTTCCAGTCATCGAGATCGCTTGGGGGGCAGCGTCGTCGATGGGGTCTGCCGAGGCCGCGGCTGAGAAGACCGCAAACAGGGCCATCGTCGAGACCGCGTTAAATAAAGTGCTTTTCATTTCTCTCCTGGGGCAAGCGCCCTCTAGCTAAGAGAATCTCCAATTTTGGATCTCGACCAAGATGCGAATTTGACGAACGCTTGAGAATCTTGACCGTAACGTCAAGTTTTTGGCAGGGAATGTTCATTGAACCTGTTAAACCTACGGGGCATAATCTCAACAACATGGCTTATTTCCCAGAAGTCTCGGGGCCGATTCCGTTTGAAGGGCGCGGTAGCAAGAACCCGTTGGCCTTTCGCCACTACGACGCTCACAAGGTGATTGGGGGCAAAACAATGGCCGAGCATCTTCGATTCGCGGTGTGCTATTGGCACACGTTTAGGGGAACGGGACTCGATCCATTTGGCGCAGGAACGATGATGAGAGCTTGGGACCAAGCCGCGGATCCGATGCAACGAGCGCGCGACACCATGGATGCGGCGTTCGAGTTTATGTCAAAGCTGGGAGTGAATTTCTGGTGCTTCCACGATCACGACATCGCACCAGAGGATTCTTCGTTTGCGCAAAGTACCAAGAATCTGCAATCCATGGTGGAGTACGCCAGTGAGAAACAAGCCGATACGGGAATTCAACTGCTGTGGGGAACCGCTAACCTGTTTAGCCATCCTCGCTACCAAGCCGGCGCGGCGACCAATCCCGATCCCCACGTGTTCGCCTATGCAGGAGCGCAGGTCAAGCGAGCCCTTGAGGCGACCCAAGAGCTGGGCGGATTGGGATACGTTTTCTGGGGAGGCCGTGAGGGTTACGATACGCTTTTGAATACAGACCTGAAACGAGAACGGGAGCAGTTTGCGCGACTGCTCTGGATGGCAATCGATCATGCCAAGAAGATCGGTTTCAAGGGGCAATTCTATATCGAACCAAAGCCGAAAGAACCGACGACGCATCAGTACGACTCGAACGCAGAGGCATGTTTAAATTTCCTGCGGGAGTTCGACCTCTTGAATCACCTCAAGTTAAACCTGGAGACGAACCATGCGACTTTGGCGGGGCATTCGATGTTGCATGAGATGCGAGTGGCGAGACATGCGGACGTTCTCGGATCGGTCGACGCGAACACAGGAGATGAGCTCATCGGCTGGGATACTGATCAATTTCCAACGAGCCTCTATCTCACTACAGAGATCATGATCGAAGTGCTGAAGATGGGAGGATTCACATCAGGCGGTTTAAACTTCGACGCGAAAGTGCGTCGGCAATCTCACGAGCCGGTCGATCTTTTTTATGCCCACATCGGAGGAATGGATGCGTTTGCCCGGGGACTAGAGGTGGCGTGGGCGATTCTGGAGGATGGACGATTGGACGACTTTGTCAGAACTCGCTACGCGGAGTGGGAGAGCGAATTTGGTCGCAAGATTATGGAGAGCAATAAGACGCTCGACGATCTTGAAGACCACGTCCTGAGGCATGGCGAGCCGGAGCGAAAATCGGGCCGGCAGGAGATGCTCGAAAACCTGGTCAACGAATTCATTCTTTAAGGGCTCCATGTGGAGCCCCGTTGGTGGTTGGTTGTTGGTTGGTCGCTTGATTAGGCCGGGATAGCCCTCTCAAGAAGGAGCTGAGGAATCATCTCTTCGGGAGTGGAAAGCAAAGTCAAGCGATCTGCCTGCTTCCCCACGTAGGTTCCGAGTTCCTCAGAAAACTCAATTTCTTTTGCTTCAAAGTTGGCGATACAGTCAACCCGATCGGCGGTGAGTGCGATCCGTCGGTCGTCGGCCAGGACAACGACGAAGCAACCCCTTTCCCCCTCTTCGAACTCAAGCAAAGCTCGAGTATCGACAACAGGCAGCGTGCTCCCCCGGAGGTCGAAGACCCCGAGAAGTTCTCGGGAGGTCTTCGGAATCCGGGTTACACTTTGAGCAGGCAGGATTCGCTCCACCCTTTCGATGGGGAGGCCGAAGCGCTCCCCGTCCAGGGCAAAGACGACGTACTTGCCGGGGTTCACGCCGCCACCTTCAGGCTTGGACGCTTGCCTCCTCTTTCGTTCTCCACTCGGAAGCGGCCAACGATATTCTCCAGGTCCTGGCTCATTCGGGCCAGTTCGCTGGCGGCGGCGCTGACTTCTTCGATGCTGGCGCTCAGTTCTTCCGCTCCTGCCGCCGACTCTTCACTGACGGCTGCGACGTTGGTGATCGACGTCCCTACTCGCTCGGCGCCGGTCGACATCTCAGAAGAAGCGGTGGCGTTCTCCTGAGCTGCCTGGGACATGGCTCCCATGGAAGAGGTAGCGGCCTGGGTCAACGAGGCTACGCTTTCCGCTTGGAGAGCGACTTGCTCGGCGCTGGACAGGATAGCCTTTAGGGCCTTACCTGCCTGTTCGCTTCGTTCAGTTCCCACTTGAGCCTCGGCAGTGGTGCCTTCGATCGCTTTGACCGTTTCGTCCACGGTTGCCTTCACGGATCCGATGAGATCGGCAATTTCTTTGGTGGCGGAACTGGATTGTTCGGCGAGCTTTCGCACTTCATCCGCGACGACGGCAAAGCCGCGGCCATGTTCGCCAGCTCGAGCCGCTTCAATGGCGGCGTTCAGAGCGAGGAGATTCGTCTGTTCGGCAATCTGCTCGATCGCGCCAACAATGTTTCCGATTTGCTGTCCCTTTTGATCCAGGTCTTTGACCTTACTGGCCGAGAGCGCGACGGTTTCTTGGACTCGCGTCATCGCCTCGACGGTCTCCGTCACCGCTCGATCGCCTTCGCTTGCAGCGGAGGCCATGTGCTGAGCGGATGTCGCCACTTCGGCGATGCCGGACGCCGCGTCGTCAAGGGTGCCACCCGATTGCTTCACCAACTCCATCTGCTGGAGACTGCTATTGCTGACGGTAGAAACGTGAGCGATAAGCTCTTCGACGATGGCGGCCGAATCAGATGCACTTTGTGCCAACTTATCGCTGCCGGACGCGATCTCGGATGCGGCGGCGCCGCTTTCTTCAGATGCGGCAGCCAAGGTTTGGCTGGTCGCCGCTACTGAAGCAGAGTTTTCGGCGAGCTCCCGAACCAACTGAGTGAGCGACTCTCGTGCTTGTCCATAGGACAAAACCGCACCCCGAAGGTCGATAAGCATCGAATCGAACGTCTGAGCCATCTGGCCGAACTCATCCTTCGTATTGAGTTCGATAGGATCGGTAATTGCCTGAGCGGGGACCGTGAGATCACCGGATGCAAGGGCCTGGAGGCCGGAGGTGAGCTGATTGACGTCGTTTTCTTTGATCGACGTGAACTTCGTCGAGATCACTCGCAATGTGCCAGTGATGGACTTCGTGAGATAGAGCGAAACAAGAATCCCCAGAATGATCGCCGTAGAAAGCAACATGAAGGTCGTCTTCGTTGCACTCGCGGCAGCGGCTGCCGCCGCTTCTTTCTTCTCAGCCCCTTGTTTCTTTTTGAGTGACCGGAAGTCATCGATTCCTTTCTCAATGTCGTCGAGAAGGGCTTTTCCTTCCAACGAAGCCTTTTGTGCTTCTTGGCGCTTGCCTTCCAGAGCCAAGGTCACAAGCTTCTGGTTGTAGGGCTGGAACTCTTTCCACTTGCCCAAAAGGTCGGCCTGAACCTTCTTCGCCATATCGGTGTAGAGAACAGCCTTGAAGTCGTCGAAGTCCTGGTCTACCGTTTTGATCGCTTTCGAGATGTCTTCCGAGTACCTGACACGCTCGGACTCCGTTTCCGCGATCATAAGATTTTTAGCGGATCTGACATATTGCAGCAGATCGATATTAAGCGTGGATACTCCGCGTTCTGCGTCGCTATCCTTTGACATATTCGTGGCAGCTTGGTTCATCTTGCCCATGCTGCTTATTGCCGAGAGACCTACACCTAAGGCGAGGGTTAGACAAATCCCAAATCCCAACCCGAGCTTGGCAGCAAGCCTCAGGTTCCCAAAAACGTTTTTCACAAGTTACTCCCATCATTTGCCTTCGCCAGCAAATGCACACAGGCTTTTATCGGTGACGGGTTTAACAGGGTTAGTTGGATATTATTGCTGTCTTGAGCGCAATAATCGCAACTATAAAGTGCCTATAGTAACAAGATAGTTCAAATATAAATGCTGTAACGTTAGTTCGAATAGATTGATTCTTATAAACATCACATATTTTTGACATAAATGCATTTAGATAATGAATTTCAATTACAAATTAATATCGGTTCAGGGTTAGTCGAATGGGTGCTCTGGTGTTAAATGTGGACAGTTAATTGTGTTAACTGACGCAATTAACTTGACTGTCTCTTCAAGAGTTGTGTGGTTAGTAAGAGATTTTGGTGTTTCTAAAATAATGACACCCAGGATAGGTTAGAGGGCCTATGGTCCGTCGCCGGGATCTGAAAGGTGAAAGGCCGCATTCCGAATAGACAGAAGAGGGAGATTCTTTCCTCCGTTGAATTAGGAACAAGAGATGTTGGAACTTCTGATCATTCGTCACGGAATGTCCGTTCGCAACCACTACACGGATTTGGCGTTTGAGGGCGATACGAGCCTGCTAGACGAGCATATGGTGACCGGCAAAGACGAGGCCGCTTGGCCCTTATGGGCCGACGGAGAGACCCAGGCGAGGAAGACGGGGGAATGGCTGAAACACCAGTTTGAGGGCGCATTTGCCGCCGCCTACACTTCGCCCTTTGTCCGCGCCCAACAGACCGCAGATCTTTTGCAGCTCGATAACGTGGAATGGATTACGGATGCTCGGATACGAGAACGCTATTGGGGTGAATACGGGCCTGAAACCAATCCTCTTTACACGACGCAGGAGTACATGGGAGACATTCATCGGTGCGGGCATCCAACTTGGCGTACGAGGCTACCCAGAGGTGAAGCGGTGATCGACCTCTATCCCATGGCAGAAGAATTCCTGCGGGAGGCTTTCAGCAAGAATCCCGACGGAAGAATCGTCTTGGTCACTCACGGTGGCACGATGCGGGCGATGCAGATGGTTCTCGATGGGATCTCGCTGGATTCTCCCGAGCGATTGGAACGCGTCCGAACGGATAATTGCTCCGTGATGCGATATCGCCAAAATGGCTCGACTTGGAAGCGTGAATTGGTAACGCCGTGGCTTGATCCATCGCCGCTTCCTTAGTTACGTTCACATTGTTCGGGCGTGCGACACAATTGAGCCTATGTTCGATGAATCGGTCCAAGATGCTTGGCGAAAGCGATATGGCGTTGATGCGCCGCCCTTACCGGATCTCTCGAAGTTTCTGAATCACCGATCGGTGCGGAAGTATCGAGACGAACCGATTTCCGATACCTTGCTTGCGGCGCTGGTGGCAGCGGCCCAAAGTGCGGCGACGAGCAGCAATCTTCAACTTTGGAGCGTAATCAGCGTCCAGGAGAAGGAACGCCGTGAGCAGATTGCCATGCTCTGTGGCGACCAACACCAAATTCGAGATGCGGGGGTGTTCCTTGCCTTCTTCGCGGATCATCATCGACTTCGGCAGGCGGCCCTCCGTCAAAACGAACTGGCCGAGGGCCTCTCTTACGCTGAGTTCTTCATCATGGCGGTTATCGACGCTGCGCTGGCGGCGGAGCGGATGGTGTGTGCGGCCGAGGCGTTGGGGCTGGGTATCTGCTACATTGGCGCGCTTCGGAACGATGCCGAAGGGATCAAGCAATTTTTTGGACTTCCCGAGGGAACGTTTGGCGTGTTTGGTCTTTGCATCGGATGGCCAGAGGCGCCGCTTAAAGCCGAAATCAAGCCTCGACTTCGGCAGGAAGCGGTCTGGTTCAGGGAGCGTTACGAATCGGAGGTCGATACGGCTGAATACGATGAGAGAATGAGGGCATTCTATGAATCGCAACGGATGAAGGGCGACGTCACATGGTCAACGAGATCTGGCCGACGCGTAGATCTGCACCACATGACGGGGAGGGATACCCTGCTCGGCTGGTTGCGCGAGCAGGGATTTCTTTTGAACTAGGCTCGCTTGGCTTTCTTCGTTTTTCGGGCGGCTTTGGGAGGCGTAGCCGGCTTTTCGGGATCGACTACGTCAATAGTTGCCTTCACCAGTTGACCACGGACAAGGGCAGAAACGTCCATTTTGCCGCGTCGGAACGGGCGGATCAGCCCGCCCTGATCGATCCACGCATCGCCCAGCGACGACCAAAGAACTTCGGCATTAGGGACGATGACACCCTGACTGTCGAGAACTTGGACGGTGGTGGGGGTACCAACAACGAGTTTGGAAGGCGCCTTGATCGCAAAGATATCTGTGCTGGGGACGGGTTTGGGGCCCATGATGAGAACGCCATTGGCTACCGGACGTTCCCGGCCATCGCTCGGGCGGCTCAACGTTAACCCAAGGATGTTAAGAGCAGAGCTACCGCCTCCATCGAGATTGATAGCGTCCGTACACCCGAGTTTGAGCATGACCTTTCCCATTTCGGGGAGTGTCGCGCCATCCGAAATCTTCTGGCGGCCATCAACAACTACCAGCCAAATATCTCCATCTACCGTCTTTCCGATCGCAGTCCGGGGATGGCGCTTGTTTGTAAAGGCATCGTTAAAGCCTTCCTTATCCGCATCCACACTGAGTTGGCCATCTTTCACCAAGAAAGGTCCTCCGCCCACGGTTTGATCGATCTTGCTCCAATCGAATCCTGTAGTTGAAAAGGAGATGGATACCTTTTGACCGGGGACAAGGTTTTCGAGAAGAGGCGTCTTGGTTCCGCTGGCAGTTAATATGGCGTTGCCGGGTTGGATGGGGAGCTTTGCGGCATCCTTAAAGATGGACTGAAAGGTCCCCGTGTAGGTCCCATTGGGAGCCCACGAAGCATCATCCATGGTGAGAACGGCATGAACGCAAGGCGTCTTGCTCATGGCCAGGCTGGTGACGTCGGTGTTGAGCACCATCTTGTTCACAGGACATTCCTCGTTGAGCCCGTCCAACTCGAGTTTCGTCCCGTTGACCTCGACCGTCCCTTTGAACCCCACGAGGGCCTGCGTGGCCGTATTCTGTCCCCAGCCGAAGACGGCACGCTGAGTACTGGGAACACTGACCAGACGACCGTCTCGCACCATAACGCCGAGAGGATCTCCCGTGAACGGAAAGAAGTCGGCGTTGACGCCAGCAAGGGCGCCCGTCCGAGTGACCATGTCGGTTACCGTCTCTCGCCCCTTGGTCGAATTCTCTTGGTAGACCACTCCGCTGCCCAGTTCGGGCACCATCTTGACGGTCGGCGAACCCATGCTAAATCTCAACGCATGAATGATGCGAGGAATGGCGAGGTCCACCTCCATGCGATAAGTCACTCCGGGGGCGATGGGCTTTTCCCAGGCCTGGCCTTGGGCGGCTCCGATACTTGCCGCGACGGCGACGATCCAGAGACTTCGAAATGTGTACTTCATGCGCAGGGGCTCTCCAAATAGGTGAGGGTTCCGGCGGTTGCATCGAGTCTAGCTTGAATGCCCAAGGGCAGGGTCAGCATGTTCTTGCAATGGCCGAAAGGAAAGTCGATAACGGTGGGCTTGCCGAGGGGCGCGATTCGATCTCTGACGATCTCACGCCAAGGTTTACCCCCAATCCCCTCGTCAACGCGTTCGTCGGTGCGAGTCATTTCGCCGATGACGAATCCGGCGGCTTGGCTCGCGGTGCCGGAGTTGACGAGGTGAGTGAGCATGGCGTCGATGCGATGAGGGTTCTCATCGACATCCTCGATAATCAGGAGCTTGCCTTCGGTATTTAAGGCGTTGGGGGTGCCGAGGCTGTCAGTCAAAAGGCAAAGACAGCCGCCAACGGTCGGACCTTCGGCGATGCCCGGCACAAGCGTCTGACCCTTCGGGGCTCCAGGGACGATGGGGTCCTCTCCTCGGAGAGTGGCCTTGAGCGATTCGTAAACCCACGGTTCGCGTTCGTAATGCAAGGTGAGAGCCATGGGAGCGTGGTACGTTGCCAGCCCTCGATTATTCAAGGCAATATGCAGGGTGGTGATGTCGCTAAAGCCAAGAAACATCTTGTTCTGCGCGGCCATCGCATCCAGGTTTAGGAACGGGAACAGCCGCGCGCAACCGTAGCCTCCACGGGTACACATAACGGCGTCGATCCCTGGATCGAGGAACGCCTGCATTAGGTCTGATGCTCGGGCGAGATCGTCTCCGGCGAGGTAGAAATCGGAATCGAAACAGTTGTTGGCGAAGACGACTTTATAGCCCTCCGATTCCAAGAGGTTTCGCATGAAGTCCGTTCGTTCTCTTGGAAGAGGCGAGGCAGGAGATACAAGGGCGATTACATCGCCGGGCTCAAGGGGTCTAGGCTTTCGAATCATGTTTCGCGTCCGTGCGTTTTATCATTTTAGACGCCGATGGCGAAGAATCGTTAAGCCCAGAGCAACCCTAACCTTTCTTTGACACGGTGGAGAGCAACTTGATCGCCAAGTCTCGTTGGGTTGCATGATCTACAACTGGATGTGGGTAGGTGTTGCCGAGTTCAATTCCTTGTGCGAGAAGATCAAAAGCTGGAAGATTGTGTGGCCAATGGATTGCCTCGTTGTCCAAAGCAGCCAGTTCTGGCAGCCATTGTCGAATGAACTTTCCGTCTGGATCAAACTTTTTGGACTGAAGGATGGGGTTAAAGATTCGGAAATAAGGTTGGGCATCACAGCCGACACTTGCCGCCCATTGCCAGCCGCCGTTATTGCTTGCGAGATCAAAGTCCAGTAAGTAACGGGCGAAGTAGGCTTCACCCTTGCGATAGTCGACAAGGAGGTCCTTGGTCAAAAATGACGCGACGATCATGCGAAGTCGATCGTGCATCCATCCTGTCGCGTTGAAGCAGCGCATGGCGGCATCAACGATGGGATAGCCGGTTTCTCCCTTGCACCACGCCTCCCAGCCTTCCTCGGAGCCAGGATAGTCGAGGTCTTTGTATTGCGGTTGAAACGGCTCTTCCACCACGTTCGGATGGTTTGCGAGGATGTCTTGGTAAAAGTCTCGCCAGATCAACTCGGAGAGCCATTTTTCTCCTGCTTCGCCATGCTCGACGGCCATTCGAACACACTGGCGAATTCCGACGGCACCAAACCTTAGGTAGGCAGAAAGGGCGCTGACCCCGTCGATGGCGGGATAGTCGCGATCATGAGCGTATTGACCGATCCGATCTGCGAACTCGTCAAGGCGGGCCAGACCGGCGTTCTCTCCTGGCTCGATCCAAAGGTCGGCGGGCTCGAATCCTAGCTTCTCCAGCGGCCACTCGGTAAGCCAGTCTTTCAGCGTCGAAAGGGGTGAGAGGCATTCTAACTCGGCCTCGGCCTCGCTGGCATCGCGAGCAAGCACAAATTGATTGCGCCAAGCTCGAGCGTAGGGAGTGTAAGTGCGGAACGGCGCATCTGACTGGTTAAGTACCTCGCCCTGCTCAAAAATCACCGAGTCTTTGACGCTGTGGAGGCCAATATTGAGTTGGTATAAACGCCGACTTACTTCTTTGTCACGGGACCTTGCGTAGGGCTCATAGTCTCGCGCGGTGAAGACCGCCTCGGCAGACAGAGCCTGAGCTAGCCTCGGGATTTCATCTTTTGGATCACCGTGGAGGACAATAAGGGCGGATCCCCGTTCCCGCAGTTTCCGGTCCAACTCAGTCAGGCATCTGTGGATAAACGTGAGACGTCGATCGTCTCTATCCGCCAGCGCATTAAGAATCAACGTGTCAAAAACAAAAACCATGGCTACCGATTCAGCGGAATCTGTAGCGGCGGCAAGGGCTCGTTGGTCGTTCAGGCGGAGGTCGCGTCGAATCCAACAAAGGGCTTGCTTAAACCGTTTGGGCATGGCACTCGGTTCTACGAGGGTTCTTGGGGAATGATTGGTGAGTTTTTTCGGTTCTTGTCGATAAGGTGAAGCGGTATTGGAAGAAGACAAGGTGGCCCATAGCGATTCTCATCGCATTATTCGTCTTCGACTACTGGACCTTTCCCTTACTCTCAAAGTCCCCCGAGGGCTGCTTCGACCAAGGTCGCAATGGAATTTGGATGCGGTACCCCTGGTACTTCGGCGAACACACGGACGGCGAAGTGCAGCAAATGGCAAGTCGGCTCTGCGAGGATGGATTTGCTTACGCGTATTTTCATGCCCGCGATGTCAGACCTGATGGCTCCCTGCGTTATCCGCACTGGGCAGAAGCGAAGAGACTGAATCGAACCATCGCTCAGGCAGGACCTGCTCTCAAGAGGGTGGCTTGGATTTATGTGGGGAATAGCCGTGGTCGGGGGGCCGTCGATCTACTCAACGAAGAGGTCCGAACGAAACTCGTCTCGGAGGCTCGGCGATTAGTAGTGGAATGCGGATTTCAGGGGATTCAATGGGACTACGAAATCTGTGGCGATGGTGAGCGAGGGATGCTGCGACTGCTCGAGGACTCCCGAAAGGCGTTGCCACCGGCGACCTGGCTGGGAGCGGCAGTCCCAACCTGGTATCCCTGGCCCTTGTCTTCCGTGGGTTGGAGCGAAAGTTACTTTCGCGCCGTTGCGGATAGATGCGACCAAATAGCTGTAATGGCCTACGATTCCGCAGCTTATTCTCCCCGCCTTTACAGTTGGTTCGTGGCCCAACAGGTTGCGATTGTTGGCCGAGCCGTCAAGGGGAGCCGTTGCCGGTATGTGATCGGTGTGCCAACTTATGAAGACGGGACTCGATCGCACAATCCACGGGCCGAATGCTTGACGATCGCACTTAGAGCGGTCAAGAGCGCATTGGCCGAAAAATCGAGTCCTCGATTTGAAGGCGTTGCCATCTTTGCCGACTACACGACCGATTCGACCGAGTGGAGGACTTATCGGAATCTTTGGCGACGCTAAATCCTAACCGCCAATCGACTTATAGACGCGCCCCCGAACCGTACGCTGTTCTTCGGGCTCTCCTTTGACTTCGAAGATCCTCGAATTGACCTTCTGATTGATCTCGATTTTCTTGACGACCATCTCTTGGCGCTGGACACTCCGCTTGATATCGTAAACAATGACGCGGCCAATGAGATAGGTTTTCGGATCGATAAAATACCGAACAAAGACCGACTGTCCGTACGCGGTCTCTTCCAGGACCGTCCACTTTTTGCCATCCCATGCCTCATTGGCAATCAGCTTGAATTTGCTGTGCTCCATGTTCGCACCTTTCTCGGTGGACAGTTGGCGTTCCCAATCCCAAAAGCTCATGACCTCCAAATTCACCGGCATCGGAATGTGATCAGGGTCGAATTCGCTGTATTGCGGGTGGCCCGTAAAGTCGTCGGAGGCGATCTTTGAGCCATCTGAGGTGAAGTTCCAGGTCTTCCCTTTCATAAATGGAAGCCCGAAGACCTTTGCTCGGATCTTAGCCTTCTGTTGAAACACAACGTCAACCGTAACGGCACTCTTCCCCAGGCTAGATGAGGTGGCGCGAGTAATGATATGCGCCGTTTTGGCGCTGGAATATTTTGCGCGCATCTTGGCCAGCAGATCCTCGACCTCTTTATCGGCTGCGAGAGAGAGGGAGGCTGCCAGAAAAACGGTGGCCAAAGTTGCGAAACGGACAATCATGATTTTAAGAATACTGACGAATCCTTGCAGAAAGTTGCTGCAACGCTAAGGGCTTCAGTTACTTATTTGCAAAATCATGGAACTTAGCTGAGATGCTCGCTATCGAATGAATGAGGCGCTAACGTCAAGTCCCGAAAGTACAAGATGCTGTGAAATGTTCCAGATTTGCGCCAAAAAGGGAATAAATCACCACCGCGGTTTTTCCCGTATTAGTGATAGACTTTACTACTAATCAAACAAGTCGCGATTTGGCAGGGGGAGCTAAATCCGGTGGAGAGTCCTAAGTGTTATTGCATTACTCACCTTTCGAGGAACGGGCCAATTCATCTCAATTTGGGAAGGGTTCCGTTCTGGTCGTTGAAGATGATTCTGGAGACGAGTTTTTTATTCTCCGAACGCTTAAAAGTCTGAATCTCGAATCTTGCGCGGTCGTTGTCCACGACGGCGAGGAGGCTACGGACTACATTTTTCGAACAGGGCAACACGCAAGTCGGTCGGAATCGAACGATCCCAAAGTGATCATGTTGGACCTTTGTATTCCCCGCGTTGCGGGACTAGAAGTTCTTCGTCTCATAAAAGAGGACGAGAAAACAAGGCATATTCCCGTCGTAGTCATGACCTCCAGCGACAATAAAACGGACATAAATCGCTGCTATGAGCTTGGGGCCAACTCAGTCGTCAAAAAAGGGCGACTTATTGAAGAATTCCGCGAATCGGTGGCTCTCGCGGTCACTTACTGGACACGGATCAACGTCTATTATCACTAGTATCAAGAACTTTTACGGTAGGTGACCACGGCGGTCACTGGATAGTGGTCCGAAGCGAAGAGGTCGCCATCTTTCTGACGAAGGATGGCGGCCTCAACCGTTTTGAGAGACGGCGAAACGAAAATGTAGTCGATCTTTTCTTTGGTCTCGGGATTGTCATCGTATCCGTGAAAGGTGTAGACGTCCTGATCTTCTGGATGTGCCTCGCGAAACGTGTCGATGAGACCGTAGTCGAGAATCTTTTGGATGGGAGCACTCCCTTCGCCCGCATTGAAATCTCCCATGACTACCGAAATCTCCTGTCCGACTCGGTTGAGTACCTCGCGGATGCCTTGCTCTCGAGCCTCCGCCGACTCATGGTCTGTGTGAAGGTTAAATACGGTGATCTTCAGAGCTCCACCAGAAAGGTCGACCCAGGAACAGATGCGTGTGCAGGCCGTATTCCAAGATTTGCTTCCGGGCACGTCCGGGGTTGTGGATAGCCAAAATGTCCCGGAATCGATGACTTCAAATTTGTCCTTGCGAAAGAAGATGGGAGCGAATTCGCCATCGGATAGGCCGTCTTCTCTCCCGACGCCGATCCAACCGTAATTTGGAAGAGCCTCGGCAATTTCGTGGAGTTGAAATTCCAGCACTTCCTGAAGACCGATGATGTCTGCACTCGTGTCTTGAATCAGTTGGAGGGCGAACGCTTTGCGAAACCGCCAGTGGTTGGCTCCATCCTCTGCCGTTCCATGTCGGACGTTGAAGGACATGAGCCGTAGCGGGAACATATACGACTTAGACGTAAGGGACGAATAGAGCGGCGCAGAATTGGGTCTAGTGAATTCTCAAGGGTAGGCGAATACCGACCGGATTGAGAGCGCGGTGAATCGGCTTTTTAAGGAGCGATACGGTTCGTTCGGAGTCGGTCGCGCGGGCGGTCGTGAGGACGAGCGCCAGAACGCTTGCCACACAGTAGACCAGGATGAGGATTTTTTGCCAACGCTTCATTGCTTGCTCTCACGGAGTCAAACGAATGGGCTAGCAAGCGGTTTCTGGGATTTCTCTAAGATTATTGGCAGCGGCATCGCGGGCATGCGCCGAGTCGAGAATCGTATTCCTCCCCGCAATGGAGACAAATAGGTTTTCCAGAAGGGTCGTAATCGTCGAGCTCCGCCTCATCGTTCCGGTTCTCTTCACGCTCTTGGAGTTTCTTAAGCTCTCGAAGATCGTACGGGTCCCGCCGCTTGAAACCGGCCACGAGATGAGTAATCAGTCCAACTAGACAAATACAGGCGAGAACGGCGGCTGCCTGACCCAAAGAATTAAAGCCCAGGATCGCACTGGTGAACGCGAATCCTACAAACCCTGCGGCCAGGCTGAGCTTGGTATTCATTTGCTAAGAGACGGTAGCCGGGCTCGGAGGGGTTGGTTCGTCCGGCTCTTGAATCTTTTCGAAAAAAGGGATTTGCGCGAGTTTGCTTTCAAAGATTTGGAGATTACGCCCTTCCAACGGATTGGGTTGACCGGCGAGCATCGCCTGAATGGCCAGGCATTCGGATCGGCTGAACTTCAGGGAATACAAACGATGTTCTTCGAATGCTTCGTAGGCGAGAGGAGCGACGGCCGCTGCGCACGTTGCCAATGCCTCGGCAAAGACACGAATCTGTTTCTGAGCGTGGGCATCGGCTCGAAGGCGGATGAAGTGGAAGAGATTGTGGAGATCGATCTGCCAATACCACTCGGTGTAGAGGGAGAGGGGCAGGTTGATTCGGGCCAATTCACGGGCGAGATCTTTTTCCAGATGACTCTCATAGCGAGCGTAAAGGGCCTTCTGATCGGCTTCGAACTGGCGAATGATCTCCAGGGCGTCTTCCATTGGAAGAGCTTCGCCGCTGCCTTGCTTGTTGTTGGCACTTTGGATGCAGACGTCCTCCGGGGCAGGCACGTAAAACTCATCCCGCATGACGGAATAGCGACCGGAAATCTCGTTCAGGCGCGCGGTTCTATGCCGCACCCATTGTCTGGCAACGAAGATGGGCATCTTGGTATGGAAGGTCAACTGCACCTGCTCGAACGGAGACGTGTGGTCGTTGCGGAGCAGGTAATGGATGAGCCCTCGATCCTGCCGAACCGATTTGGTACCCGCGCCATAAGATACACGCGCAGATTGGACAATGCGTTCGTCCCCACCCATGTAGTCCACCAGCCGGACGAAGCCTTTGTCGAGAACCTTAATTTCCTTATCCAACAGCTCTTCCGCTGCCGGGACTACCATGCGGGCCATGGATTGATTATGGCGAGGGAAGGGTTCGGAAAGGGGCGCGATGGCGGAGATTAAGGCTTCAGTTGGTAGACGGCGAAAAGGGCGGCCACCGAAATGAATGCCCAAAGCGCGACGCCTTGAACGAGGGGCCGGACTCCCACCTGCTTGAGGGTCTTGCGCGTGATTCCCGATCCGATTAAGTACAGCGCGAGGGCCAGACCGGCCGTTGCCACCATCTTAGCGTAAGGAGAAATTTCGGCGACTTGGGGGACATAGCTGCGAAGCACCGAGGCGAGGATGAAGCCGAGGATAAACCAGGGAAACGCTGCCTTGCTTTTCGCGACTTCTTCGCCCGATTGCGATTGTCGAGACTTGTTGACGTACCAGGCGGCCACAAGGGTGATCGGAATCAAATACAGAACACGCGAGAGTTTGACGGCGGTCGCGATTTCAAGCGCGTCGGCGCCGTAGGCCTTGCCCGCGCCGACAACCGAAGCGACATCGTGAATTGCGATTCCGGCCCAAGTGCCGAATTGGTGTTGATTCAATCCAAGCGCATGGCCAAGTGGCGGAAAGATCAGGAGGGCGATCGCATTGAGAATGAATACGGTTCCAACCGAGACCGAGACATCCTCTTGATCGGCGTCCACGACGGTACTCATGGCGGCAATAGCGGAGCCACCACAGATGGCCGTTCCAGTTGAGACTAAGAGTCCCGCGACGGGGCGCAGTTTAAGGGCCTTTTGAAGACCCCAACCCAACAAGAACACGCCGCTGATGCTGACGAGTGCGAACAAAATTCCTTGGCTCCCGGCCTTAATCACCGTATTTAAATCCATGCTGAACCCCAGAAGGACCACACAGACTTGAAGCAGGATCTTTGAGTATTGTTTGCTTTCCTTGGGGAATGGATTCCCAAGCGATAGAGCGAGTGCGGTGCCTGCGACAAGCGCAGCCCACGGTGGAACGATGGGGACCAGACACGCTGCCGCGAGGGTCAGAAACAGCGCCTTTGCCCACGTCATTGCTCCCATAGGATACTTGGCGTGGGCTTGGCGGCGCAGGGACTTCGCTTAGTCGTCGATTCGGGAGAAGTAGATCACCGTTACGTGGTGCTCGGGAGTGATCAGGTCGCCATAGATGCGAGACAACATGTCCAGCACCTCATCGGTGGACCGGAATTCGGGATTCTCTCGTTCGATGTCGCGGGGCGAGAGTTCGGAAATCTTCTTCACCTCGACCCGGTCGAGAATGGCGGAGTAGAGTTTTTGCCGGCGGCCAAATCGTGGGCCAACCGTGATCCAAACGACCATTCCGGTCTTATATTTATCAGACTTGTCTCCCAATCGGATGGTGACCGTCTTACGATTGTTTCGAAGCACGTCCCCGTAGAGATCGGAGTAAAAGTTAAGCGCGAACATCGGAAGCACTATTATCGGCTAAAAACGCTCCCGAACGCGAGGTGTGGGAAATAGGTAGGTTCTATTGATCTGGGTTCTTGTCGTCTCAGCGGTTTATTTGGCACTGATTCTTGGGCTTTTGGTGTTTAGCACCCGACCCATGCGCACTCCCGCAATTACCTCTCCGGGCGCCTTTGGCGCACCCCAGGAGGACGTTGCCATTCGCGTCAACGAGAAGATCGAACTGAGTGCTTGGTGGATCGATGCACCGGAATCAGAGGCTGTGGTCGTGCTAGCTCACGGCTATTTCCTGAGCAAAGGAGAGTTGGCCTCGGTTAGCTATATGCTGTGGCAGCGGGGCATATCAAGTCTATTGTTCGACTTTCGGGCACATGGAAAGTCTAAGGGTGGGACATGTAGCTTTGGCGTGCATGAGAAGGATGACGTGAAAGCGGCTGTTCGATATGCCAAATCGCGCATGCCGGGAAAGAAGGTGATTCTGATCGGCAGCAGTATGGGTTCTGTGGCGGGAGCGTTAGCTTGGAGTGAAGAACCGGACTTACTCGATGGCTTGGTGCTAGACAGCGCCTATGGACGACTGAGCAAAGCGGTCTTGGGCTGGTGGAAGTTCATGGGCGGTCCGTGGCTCTCCGTCCTTCTGAGCCCTACCGTCATTTTGGGTGGCCCCTTCCTGGGTGCGAATCCATTTCGGATCGATGTCAGCGAGGCATTAGAAAAACTGAAGGGCCGCCCGATTCTGCTCATGCACGGCGCAAAAGATGTGCTTGCGTCCCCAAAAGAGGCGGAAAGAAACCTTTTTGCGCTCGGTCCGGGCGCAAAGGCGGTATGGTTTGAAGGCTGCGATCACTCCGAGGGACGATGGGAACAACCGGAGAAATATCGCGTTTCGGTTTTTGAGTTCTTAAACGAACTTGGGATTTTTAGCGAGTTTTCGCGCACGAAACAAGCGAAATAGGGGGTCTACCCCGTCTTCAATTGTACGTGCGGTAAAACGGATAAGCACTTATTTAGGAAAGTAAAAGCTCGAGTCGCGACCAACGTCGTTCGTGGACCCTCCTGAGCCAACGCAGGTGGCAAGTCATGTGGACAAGATACGAAAGCTGGCAGTTGACCCAGCTCTTACGACTGGCGCAAGTCGACTCTGAACGAGTCGAAACGATGCTCAACACCCTTTGGAACTCCTATCCGGGGTTGCTCGGAGAACTGGCGATAGCCGCCGTTGACCAAGAGCAGTTGAGCGTTGACAAATGCGCCGAAATTTTGAAGATTTCTACCGATGAGGTGGATCGACGTCTCCTTGAGTTTCGGAAGCGAACGATCAAGGAAGATTACGATTGGGCGGTGGTGGTCGATCGTGATTCCAGCATCGCAAAGCTTGCCGAGAGCAGCGTGGCGGTATGGGAGATTGTCCGCGAGTACCGCAAACTGGGCTCGGTGGAGCGGTTGACGGAAACGTTTCCTTCGTTGCCAAAATCGGAACTTGCGGCGGCTCTGGTTTATGCTGAGCAGCATCCAGCGGAAATTGAGGATCAGATCTCCAAGTATGAGAGCATCTTGCGCAAGAAGCGGTCCGAGTATCCTTTCATGAAATAGACCGTCTGTCCGAAAGTACTAATTGCGCCAATGGTAGCAATAGTTATATTTCGTTCGCAAAGCTAAACGAAATAGCCAATGTCATCTATTGGAAAGGTTCCAATGGGTGGCATGCGGTTAAACGGTAGAGTCGACGAAAGGGTTCGTCAAGAGACCCTCGAAGGGTATGGAATTCTGGACACTGTGCCTGAGCAGGAATTCGATGATCTCGTTGCCCTCGCCTCCTACATATGCAATACCCCTATTTCGGCGATCAGTCTGATCGACCAAGACCGACAGTGGTTTAAGGCGCAAGTGGGATTGGATGTTTCGGAAACCCCCCGCAACATCTCTTTCTGCCAACACACGATCCAGACCGACGATCTTCTCATCGTTCCCGACGCCGCGCGCGATGATCGATTTAAAGATAGCCCACTGGTAACGGACGGACCTAAGATTCGCTTCTATGCCGGCGCCCCGTTGGTCGCCACGAACGGCGCCGCGATTGGAGCCCTCTGTATCAAGGACGTCAAACCCAGAAAGCTCTCCGAAGGACAATTGGATGCCCTACGAAGAATTGCGCGGCAGGTGGTTTGCCAGTTGGAGAGTCGAAGAACCAACCTTTGGCTAGAAACCCAAACCGCGATGATGGAGAAGCATGCGGAGGAATTGCACAAAGCGACGTGCAAAGCGCTGGAAGCCAAGGCGAAAACCCAGCGCGCTCTGGATTCTTTAGCCAAGAGCGAGGCCCGACAGCGCGCTATTCTGACGGCGGCATTGAGCGCCATCGTTACCACGGATGCCAGCGGCATCGTCACCGGGTGGGATGGTCAAGCGGAAGCGGTGCTGGGTTGGTCCGCAGATGAAGCGATCGGGCGATCTCTGGCTGAGACAATTTTGCCTCAACTGGCGAAGAGCGATTTTGAAGAACAAATTACCGCCCTTATCGCTCAGGATGAGGGACCTTGCCGAGGATGTCACTTCGAAGCAAAGGCAATCAAAAAGTCGGGCGAGGAAATCTATGTTGAAATTGCGGCCTCTGCGGTCTTCTTGGAGGGCGAACTTTCGTTTACAAGTTTCATTCGGGATCTGAGCGCGGAGAAACTGGCGGAACGAGCGATCCGAGAGAGCGAAGAGCGATTCCGCGCGTTTGCCGAAAACGCGGTGGACGCCATCTTCCTTCACGACACGTCCGGTCACATTCTTTATGCGAATCAGCATGGCTGCGAAAGTCTGGGATACCAACACGACGAGCTTTTGGCTCTCAATGTCGTTGAGATTGAGGCCAATTTTGATCCGGAGTGGCTGCGAGAACAGTGGACACAGATGAAACCTGGTCACGCTTACACGATCGACGGCATTCACCGAAGAAAGGATGGCAGCGAATTTCCGGTCGAGGTGAAAATCAGCCAGATCGAGATAGGTGGGACACCTTGTGTTCTGGCGCACGCCCGAGATGTCACCGAGCGTAAGAAGGCAGAGGCGGCGCAAGCGGAGAGAGATCGAGCCGAACGAGCGAATCAAGCCAAGAATCAATTTCTCTCCCGGATGAGTCACGAGCTACGAACTCCTCTGAACTCGATCTTGGGATTCGCTCAACTTCTCGAAATGTACGACCCCACGGACCAGCAGAAAGATTGCGTCGTTCAGATATTGAGGGGAGGAAAGCACTTGCTGGGACTGATCAATGAGATTTTGGATATCAGTCGAATCGAGTCCGGGACCATGACAATCTCAAAGGAAGCCGTTTTGGTGGGAGAGGTTGTTCAGGAAGCCATGTCCCTCGTCGCGCCTCTCGCAGATTTGCAGAAAGTTTCGCTCCAAGTTGACGTGTCCACTTTACAAAGCCTTTGGGCGGAAGCGGACCGACAACGTTTGCTCCAGATTTTGATCAATCTCGCTTCCAACGGAATCAAGTACAACGTGGACGGAGGCAAGGTTCAAGTCGGAGGCGCTTGCCAAGACGACACGATCAGAATTTGGGTCCGGGATTCGGGAATGGGTATTGGCGCTGAAATGGCAGACCGAGTCTTTATGCCTTTTGATCGGTTGGGGGTGGAGCAACGGGCGACGGTGGAAGGAACGGGGCTTGGACTCACGCTTTCAAAAAACCTGGCCGAAGCAATGGGAGGAGCCATGTGGTTCGAATCCGAGTTAGGCGTTGGAAGCACCTTCTTTCTTGAATTGAAGCGAGGCGAAATGGCAACAGAGGCAATACCGATATTGGCCAATCCGGCTTTGGAGGCGACGGGAGGGACCCGACGCGTGCTCTATATAGAAGACAATCCCTCAAACGTCTCGCTCTTGCAACAGGTGTTTGCCGCCCGTTCGGATTGGACGCTCGACGTCGCAGGAACGGTCAAGGACGGTTTAACAAAGGCGCTGCTAAGCTACCCAGATCTCATTCTGCTGGATCTCGATCTTCCCGACGCTCCTGGAGCGGAAGCTTTGATGAGAATAAGAGGATCGGCAGAGTTGGGAGGGATCCCGGTTTTGGTGGTTAGCGCGGATGCGACTCCAAGCCGGGTCGAGGCCCTAATGGCAACTGGGGCCAACGGCTATATGACCAAGCCCTTCGACATTCGAGACCTTGTGCAGTGCATTGCGGCCACACTCGGTGAAGAGGTGCCACATGCTGCATAAGGCAAGTGAACACCTTGACTCGCTGATCTTAATGGTGGATGACGCGGATGCAAATCTGCTCTTTCTCCGCAAAGCGCTTGAGTCGGCTGGCTATACGAATCTGCACGAAGCGAAGAATGGAGAAGAAGCCATTGACTTCTGTCGCGAGCGTCAGCCGGATCTTGTCCTGCTGGACCTTCACATGCCTCGCCTCGACGGATTTCAGGCGCTCGAACTGCTGCGAAACGAGCGTGAGGACTTCTTTCCAATCTTGGTCTTCACCGCTGATACGACTAGCGAAGCCAAACGACGAGCGCTGAACTCCGGAGCCACCGATTTCTTAACCAAGCCGGGCGACTTGCTGGAGATTTGCCTTCGAGTCAAGAATTTCCTCCAGCTGCGTTTTCTGTATCAAAACGAGCACACTCAGCGCGAGGAATTGGAGCGCCGAGTCCAGGAGCGAACTCGGGAACTTCAAGAAGCTCACGTCGAGATATTGGCCCGACTTGCCATGACCGCTGAGTATCGAGACGACGACACCGGTGAGCACACGAAACGGGTAAGCGATATGTCTGGGCGGTTGGCGACTCACTTGGGTTTGCCCCAGGACGAAGTGAGCCTGATTCGCTACGGAGCGCTTCTTCACGATTTAGGCAAGGTGGCCATTCCGGACTCCATCCTCTTGAAGCATGGTCCTCTTTCCCCCGAGGAGATGGATGTGATCCGCAAGCACCCAGAAATTGGGGGGCGTCTGTTGGCGAACAGCAAATCGCCACTTCTTCAAAAAGCGCAGGAAATTGCTCTGACTCACCACGAAAGATGGGATGGAACCGGGTATCCCGCAGGTCTTTCAGGAGAAGCGATTCCTCTTGCCGGGCGGGTCGTCTCGGTGGCCGACGTATATGATGCCTTGACGAGCGAAAGGGTCTACAAGAAAGCATTTTCGGCTCGGGACGCCCTTTCAGAAATCGTTCGTTGCAGTGGCACTCAGTTCGATCCGAAGATCGTGAGTGCGCTCCTCACCCTTATCAGTGATGAGTTGTTAGACTCTCGCGCCGCGTAGACTCGCGCCTATGTCGCGGGGCTCTGCCATACTTCCAGTAATGGCCGAGCTCCTTCAAACCGCACTTTTTGGCTTGCCCCCGGCGAGGGTTGGCAAGGTTCGCGAAGTTTATGACCTTGGCGACGAAATGCTCATTGTCGCGACCGATCGAATCTCGGCGTTCGATGTCGTCATGGCAAACGGAATCCCCGACAAAGGAGTGATCCTCAACCAGATGAGCGCCTTCTGGTTTGAATACTTGAAGGATGTATGCCCGAATCATGTGCTATCGGTTGATGACGATGTGATCGCGCAGCGACTCAATCAACCGCAGCCAGAGATCAAGGGCCGGACGACCCTGGCCAAGAAAGCGAAACCTCTGTCGATCGAATGTGTGGCGCGCGGCTATATTTCAGGTTCTCTATTTAAGGAGTACCGCGTCCAAGGTTCCTCCGTTCATGGGCTGACCCTTCCCGATGGCTTGGTGGATAGCTCCAAACTCCCCGAGCCGATCTTCACACCCGCGACGAAGGCCGAGCAGGGACACGACGAAAATATCAGTTTCGCCGAAGCCAGTAACCGCGTTGGTCGAGAGACGGCAGAGTTGGTGCAGCGTTGGACCCTTGAGCTTTATGCGAAGGCGGTTGAACATGCGGCCACCAAAGGGCTGATCCTCGCCGACACCAAGTTCGAGTTCGGAGAGACGCCCGACGGGATCATTCTCATCGACGAGGCGCTCACTCCCGATTCTTCCCGCTACTGGGATGCCTCCAAATACGAACCGGGACACGCTCAGCCGAGCTACGACAAGCAGTACGTCCGTGATTTTCTCGAAACCCTGAACTGGAACAAACAACCTCCCGGTCCGCTCCTTCCGCCGGAAGTGGTAGCCAATACTCGGGCAAAGTATGTGGCGGCGTATGAGTTGGTTACGGGTAAAGCATTTACTGGATCTTAGGTTCCTCGTTTTGGAAATGACAGAAAGAGAATTCAAGCATCTAACCAGGGACTTTGCGAGAGACGTTTTACTTTTTTGCTCTACGTTGCCTCAAACCCGGCCGGCCGTGGTGATCGCAACCAGCTTAGTCGAGTAGGGGCTTCGGTTGGAGCGAATTACTGAGCTGCATGTCGGGCTAAGAGCGAAAGGCATGGCGAACAAACTCAACATCGTGCTTGAAGAAGCGGACGAGAGTCAGTCTTGGCTTGAGTTGGCGGCCAAATGTGGCGTTACGAGTCCCGAATCGATCCGGGACCTTCACTTTCGAGCAAATCGAATCGTAGGATTGTGCGTGGCGAGTATCCAAACCCTGAGATCAGAGACTCAACCGAGGAACCGAGGAAGCGAGGAATCTAAAATCGAGGCGAAAGCCTAGATGTACTGGCTCTACAACATCCTCATCATCCTCTTCGCCCCGATTTGGGCCCCTTGGATGTGGTGGCGCGCCTGGAAACGAGGAGAGCAGCCGGATTGGAAGGAGCGACAGGGGATGTACCAACTGCCGACCCGTAAGGACGGCAAGAGGGTTTGGGTTCATGCCGTTTCAGTCGGGGAAGTCGTCGCATCCATGCCGATTCTTCGAGAGGTCAAAAAACTGCTTCCAGACTATGAGATCGTCCTGAGCGTGACGACGAGTAGCGGACACCAAACCGCTCGTCAAAAGGCATCGGACCTTTACGATCACTTGGTTTACTTTCCGATCGATGTTGCGAGGTTTCAACTAGCCGCGATGCAACGGGTGCGCCCCAGTGTGATCGCCGTGATGGAGACCGAACTTTGGTTTAACTTCTTGTGGGCGGCGGAGACGTTCGAGGCTCGAACGCTTTTGATCAACGGGCGGATTAGCGATCGATCGTTTCCAAGGTCGAAGAAGATCGGGTTTTTCTACCGGCCCCTCTTAAAGTTTTTGAATCGGGCTCTCATGCAGACAAAGGTAGACGCCGATCGCATTCGGGAGCTTGGGGCACAGAACGTCGAGGTCTTGGGAAACTGTAAGTTCGACCAAGCGGTCGAGGGATTAGATGCCGATCCCGCCCAATGGCGAAAAGAATTGGGGTTGGTGGAAGGGAAACCCATCCTCGTGATCGGGTCGACTCGAGGCGCGGAGGAAGAGAACTTTGTTTTGGATGCGGTCGAAAAAGTTGGATTGGACAGGATTCAAGTTGTACATGCGCCCCGGCATATGGAATCCATCCCGGATTTAGCGAAGAACGTCGAAAAGCGGTTTGGCACGGTAGCTCTGCGTTCGAAAAAAGAGAACGGTCCCTACTTGTTGCTCGATACGTACGGCGAGCTTTCCAAGGTCTATTCGGTTGCGGACTTGGTGGTCATCGGCGGAGGTTTTAGCAATCTTGGCGGACAGAATCTGATTCAGCCACTGGCGCACGGGAAACCGGTGATTCATGGCCCTCACATGCAGAACTTTCGGGATGCGGCGGAGAGCGCCCTTCATGCGGGAGCAACCGTGGTCTGCTCAGATCCCGATCAATTGGCTGCAACCCTCCAGTCTTTGCTTGGCGACGCGGAGCGTCGGCAAAAGATGTCGGATGCGGCGAAAGCGTTGGTCGATGCTAGCTTGGGCGCCAGCGCTCGGTATGCACGAGCGATTGCAGACGAGGCTTTGCGGCAGCGCTAGAAGAGTCGTATTCTGTTGGAATGCTCGCATTCCTTGGCGCCGTTGCGCTACTGCAGGTTCAGACCGACGCCCGACTTGCCAAGGCGTTCCGAAAGGATCAAGCCGGTTGGATATACACGCACCTGGAGGGAAAACCGAAGGATATCGGCTTTCAATACGGTTATCTCTTGGCCGCTGAGATCGATGACGCTCATCGAGCCTTAAAGGGCACCGGGCTGGGTTCGAAAACCTGGGCTTGGTACCGAATCGAGACCAAGAAGCTGTTCTGGGAGAAGTTAGACCCAGAGTATCAGCAAGAGTTAACCGGAATGGCCGAAGGAATGGTGGCCAAGGGATACAAATACGATGTATGGGACATGCTGGCTTTTAATGCCCACATCGAAGTCGGCGGATACTACGTTCCCTGGTTAGAATCTCAACGCACCGGAAAGGTCGTTACAGGAGCCAAAGAGGCATGTAGCGCGTTCGTGGCGGTAGGCAAGACCACCAAGGACGGCAAGGTGGTCATGGGTCACAACCTATGGTGGGACTACATCATGGGGCAGCGGTTTAACGCGGTGCTGGATATCAAACCGGAAAAGGGGAATCGAGTGATGATGGATGCGCTCTGCGGATTCATTCACAGCGGAAGTGACTTCGCGATCAATTCTGCCGGGCTTATGCTGTGTGAAACGACCATCAGCGGTTTCCACGGGTTCGATCCCGAAGGCCTGCCGGAGTTCATGAGGATGCGAAAGGCGATCCAGTACGGAAATTCACTGGACGACATGGTGCGGATTTTCAAGAAAGGGAATAATGGCGGATACGCCAACACCTGGCTGATGGCAGACACTCGGTCCAACGAGATCGGAAAGCTGCAGCTTGGATTAAAGAATGTCGTGTTCGATCGAACCAAGGACGGCTTTTATGTGGGATCCAACTTTCCAGAAGATCCTAAGATCATCAAAGACGAAGTCATCGGGTTCAACCCCGATCCAAACGCTAATGGGTGCATCCGCCGCAAGGTTCGTTGGAACAGTCTGCTGACTCAGAATCAGGGCAAGGTAGACGCGGTCTTGGCTCAATCGTTCCTTGGCGATACCTATGATGAGGTCCTCGGACGTAAGGGCGCTAGTGGTTCCACGCTCTGCGGTCGGGCGGATGGATTTGGTGGGTTGAGTGGAGCGGTGAACTCTCTGGTGGGGACGTCCGATTCGGTTGGGAAAATGTCACTCTGGGCACGAATGGGCTTCTCAGATGGGAGTACCCTCGATCCGGGAGAGTTTTTCAAGAAGTTTCCGCAGCAAAAATGGGCACAGCCCTACCTGCGCAGCATTCCGACACAGCCTTGGATCCGCATGAAGGCTCTCTAGCCTCCGTCTCGATTAAACGCGCTGAGGATATTCGAATAGTCATCAGTCCAAAGCGGAGTTCCTGGGTTGGAGCGGGCCTGCCCCCAAGCGTGTTTAGCGAGAAGAAGCTCAATGTCCTCGCGTTGCCGGGCGAGGACCATCCATCGAGATGGCCGCATACCACTTTCGAGCTCTTCCTGGCTGGGTTCGAATCGGTCTTCATAAGCTGTCATCCCTAGGCTTTCGCCGATTTTGGCGAGGATGGGGGAGAGGTCCAGATACCGATTCGAAATGTGAAAAGCAAGGAATCCGTCGGGTTGAAGCTTGGTCAGATACATCTGAATCGCCTCTCGCGTAAGAAGGTGGATCGGAATGGAGTCGGAACTGAAGGCGTCGAGGACGATCAAGCCAAACTTTCCGTTCGGTTCTTCGCGCAGGGTGAGGCGAGCATCGCCAAGCCTTACGCCGACTTCGGCTTTGCAATCTCGCAGATAGGTAAACAGCTGGGGGTCTTTCGCAATTTGGTCGACAACCGGGTCGATTTCAAAATAGGTTAGGTGCTGCCCGGATTCGCCGTACGCTGCACAAGACCCAACGCCAAGGCCGACCAACGCCACATTCTCTTTCCTGTTGGCCCCCGTATAGGAGTCGAAAACTTGACCTATCGGACTCTGGCGGACATAGTAAGTTAAAGGTTCACCCGGATTTAGAGTGTCTTGGATGCCATGGGTCGTGGTGCCGTGAACCAGCTCGTGATAGCGCCCATGGGCTCGCTCCAGAACTCGATGAACGCCAAAAAAGCTCCGATCGGTCAGGAGGATCTTTCCCGGGCTGTTTACGGAGGTCATCGCAGCCACAAAGAACACGGAGCCCAGAGAAAGCGCGTAACGAATGGGCCGCTCCACCATCAGGAAACAGATCACCGCGGGAAGTCCAATGAGAAGTCCCGTTCGTGCTGGACTTGGAGGCATGTTCGCCTGAAGAGCCATGAACACCAGTCCGAATAAGGCTACCGCCAGAGACGCGGCAACCATCACGTCCTTTTTAAGGCTTTGAACGATGCCAGCCTTTGCCGGACGTAACGCACATGCGAGCAGGATGGCGACCGGGTATTCGGCCAAAGTCTTAAAGATGATCGGAGCCAAAAGCGCGTTAAAGAGCCCGCCGAGGACGCCGCCAAGCGATATCCAAAGATAGAACTCCGTCAATTTGGAAGCCTGGGGCCTAGTTTCCGACAGCCGTGTGTGGCACATGAGGGCAGCCACGGTAAATGCTGCCAAATGCATGGCCACCAGAATAAAAATGGGATCGGTGGCCTCCAAGATCATCACTAGCGTTAACGGGGTGACGATCAAAGGGAGGACTCGGGCCCAAGCGCCAGACTTCACATACTGCTTGCTGGCAAAGGCGACGATAAAGGTAATGAGATAGAGCGAAAGCGGAACCACCCAGAGCAAGGGCATGGGCGCAATGTTCGTGGTGAGGTAGTTCGTCACGCCCAATAAGAGGCTGGAAGGAACGGCTGATAGAATGAGCCAGCGAAGCTTAGATTTCTTGGAAATAGCTTCTTCAGATTGTTCTAACTCTGCCTGAGACTCTCTTGGCGTAACCGCCTTGGGAAGGACCAAGGCGCAAGCAATCATCAAGATGACAAGGAGACCATAACCCACCGACCAAATCAGCGCCTGGGTGCCGAGCGGGAAGCTGGGTTCAAGCAGAAAAGGGTAGGCGAGCAGCGCCAACATGCTCCCCACGTTGCTGGCGCTATAGAGGAAATAAGGATCCTTCGCATGTGGATCGCTCGTTGTCGAAAACCACCGCTGAAGCAACGGCGCTCCTGCCGAAACGACGAAGAATAAAGGGCCAATCAGAACCGCGAGTACCTGTAGCGCGATGAATACGGGATTCGCGTTTCCAGAGTCCAGCCCAGCGGCTTCGCCCGTTCGTAGTTGGTGGGCCGTATGGAGAAAGAGCGGAATGGCGGCGAGCGCTCCCAACAAGACCAATAAATGAATCTTGGGCTGCCTCCTGAGGCCGAGCGCTCGGGTGGACCAGTGGGCATAGGCGTATCCAGCCAACAGCAGCGCTTGGAAGAAGAGCATGCTGGCGGTCCAGACGGCGGGAGACCCTCCTAGTCGGGGAAGGATCATCTTGGCGACCATCGGTTGAACCAAGAACAGAAGGGCCGAACTTAAGAAGAGGGTGATGGTGTAGAGGGTGCGCACCGTTGGGCGTAAGTTACCATTCTTAGCCCGGATAAAGGGAGTTCCACCAGGGTGAAACTCCCATCACTAACCTTTAGCAGGGCACGACGTAATACCAATATGCGATCACACGGTTGGCGGGGATGTCTGGCCCGACCGGACCCTTGCCCCAGAAGTAGTCGTCCCAGTTCCAAGCCCAGTCGTCTCGGACCACACCCATGAGTCCCATGAGGACATCGGAAGGTTGCTCTTCCGAGGCGGTGGAAATCCAGGCATCTCTGACCTTGGTGGGATTGGAGTTTCGCAGGATTCGATTCATGAACTTGCGACCTTCTTCATTCGAGTCGTAGCTGATGTTGCCGTAGCCCATCAGGATATGGAGTCCTCGGAAGGCGGGGACCCAGCGGTCAAGACCACGTCCACCTTCGGTCGGTTGCAGCGGGCCACATGCGGCGATGACGATCCACTCGGCTTCCCGCTCGCCCCAGGAGGCGTCGTTATAGTGAAGGAAGGTGTCGTCATGGTTGGACTTGAAGACAAATCCATCACCATTGGCATGACCGGTATAGAAGGTGACGTCTACGTCATCAACCCAATTGCTATCGTCGCCGCCGGCGCTTTCCTTCTTAAAGTCTTGTTCCCAGGCGTTGTTTTCTCCCCAGTAGAACTGGACGGGAAGGCCGCGGTTGTTCATTTCGCTTCGGCAGTTACTCGCGTTAGTTGCCCAGTCGATATATTCGATCGCTCCGTCATAGCGTCCTGGCTTCTTGGCCCGGGGAGTGGGAGCAAGACTGGCGAAGAGGGCTTCCGGTGAATAGTCGAAGAGGGTGACAACCTTGAGGGAAGAGGAGGTGGTGACGCGCAGGCCATCCGCATCGGTGACGACCGCTTTCAGCGTTTCGTTGGTGGTCTCCGTTCCGAAGCGGTTTTTGACTTGGTATTGGACGCCACTTTCGTTAAAGGCCGCTTTGCCAAGATCGGTCGTCGAACTGTCCCATTGCACGGTGTAGGGTTTGCGTCCACCTCGGATTGAGACCTTGCCGCTGACCGATCCGCCGCGTGAGTTCGCGGAGACCGAAGCTTGGAGGTAACCCTTGGCGGCGGGGATGAACATCGGGCGCAGTTTGATCACTTCCTTACCCAGCTGCATGGTGCCGCCGATTTCGTAGTGAGGAAAGATCCGTTTGGCTTCAACATCAGGGCCAGGAAGGAAGTAGACCACTCGGGCGGTCAACTTGGTGTTCTTGGTTCCGAAGGAGGCCATGGCCATTTGAAGCGCTTCGGATTTGGACATCAGCGGCACTTCGGGGCCCTTCTTGAGTTGGCGGCCGAAGACATAGGCTTGACTGAGGGAGCCGGAGGGGGCGAAGGCGAATCGAGCTTTGAAGCCTGGACCTACGGCAGGGATGCCTCCGAGGGACATTTGGTAGCTCACGACGGTTTCGAGGTTCTTGGATGCAAGAGGCTTCCCTTTGGGGTCACGAATTTCCAGTCGCGATTCCGAGACCATTGGCTTGGCTTCCTGAAGGCGAATGCCGGCAAGGCTAAGGGCGCGAGTGACTTGTCGCTGTGCGGTGGCCCGAGGGACGCTGACCAGCCGGTTCAGTCCGGCGAGGTCCAGCGCGTAGTCCTCCCGAACGCCGCGGTCTTCTGATTCTTGAATTCCGGTAGTGAGCTTCTTTTGCGGAATCACAAGGGGAGACTTGGCGGGATAGTAAGAGAAGATAGACGAGGCGTCCACCATTCCCTCTACAGAAAGGTTCTTGGCAAGCGACTTTCCAGAATTGGGGGTGACTAGGGGCCCGGCGACTTCGTAGACGGGCAGTTTTTCTTGGGCAAAGGCGGTCGTTCCGGCAATCGCTAGGACCAGCGAGCTCATGAAACGACTTTGTTTTCTAAAAGACCCTGAGTTCTTCATGGCAATTTCCTGCCTCGACAAATAACGAGGACGACTCATGGTCTCCGTTTCTTGAAGGTTTGTGGCACTAACTAAAGTGGGCCCAGGTAGGTCCCTTTGGTGTTAAGGAGGCAGTTTTGAGCCTGAATTACCGGGGTTTAAGAGGAAATTAAGAAAAGTGGTCCCAGAGGGGCGCATCTTTGGGAAGTCGTCTGGTACATTTTCCCCTCGTCAGCCGGTTGAAGTCTGATCGCTAACGCGAGAAAGGCCTAAACAGAAAGACGAGACGGATCGAAGAAACGAATCAAGAATTTCGAGAAAAAATCGAGAAGGACTTGACAAACGAAAGACGATCTGCCTACAATATCTCTTGCGCCTGAAACGAAGAAACGAAAGCGCGAAGTACCTTGAAAGCTCAATAGAGAGAAAGACGTTCAGAACAGTAGTCTTGATAAATCGAGATCAATAACATATGATCCCGTAAAAACCTGAGGGCTAAGCCCGAGGGAGAAGGCCCTGACCCTGCGAACTTGTTTCGGTGGGAATGGGATCCAGCGATGGAAACTTCAAATTAAAAAGTCAACCAAGTCCGAGTAATCGGATTTTTGGTCAACACTTTCTTCGGAGAGTTTGATCATGGCTCAGGACGAACGCTGGCGGCGTGCCTAAAACATGCAAGTCGAACGGTGCCTTCGGGCACAGTGGCGAACGGCGGAGTAATACATGAACAACGTGCCCTAAAGACTGGGATAGTCATTGGAAACGATGGGTAATACCAGATGTGACCCTCACCTGGCATCAGGAGAGGATTAAACGGTTTTTCGCTTTAGGAGCGGTTCATGGCCTATCAGGTAGTTGGTGGGGTAATGGCCTACCAAGCCGACGACGGGTAGCGGGTCTGAGAGGATGATCCGCTCGAGTGGGACTGAGACACGGCCCACACACCTACGGGTGGCAGCAGTTGGGAATCTTGCACAATGGGGGAAACCCTGATGCAGCGACGCCGCGTGGAGGATGACGGATCTAGGTCTGTAAACTCCTTTTGCACAGAAAGACTTAGGACGGTACTGTGCGAATAAGGACCGGCTAACTACGTGCCAGCAGCCGCGGTAAGACGTAGGGTCCAAGCGTTGTCCGGATTTACTGGGCGTAAAGAGCGCGTAGGCGGTCTGTTAAGTGTGAAGTGAAATCTCCAGGGCTCAACCCGGAAACTGCTTCGCATACTGGCAGACTTGAGGAATGCAGAGGTTTGTGGAATTCCTGGTGTAGCGGTGAAATGCGTTGATATCAGGAGGAACACCCATGGCGAAGGCAGCAAACTGGGCATTATCTGACGCTGAGGCGCGAAAGCGTGGGTAGCAAACAGGATTAGATACCCTGGTAGTCCACGCCCTAAACGATGGATACTAGGCGTAAGAGGTATCGACCCCTCTTGTGCCGCAGCTAACGCATTAAGTATCCCGCCTGGGGAGTACGGCCGCAAGGTTGAAACTCAAATGAATTGACGGGGACCCGCACAAGCGGTGGAGCATGTGGATTAATTCGATACTAACCGAAGAACCATACCCAGGTTTGACATCGATCGTAAGCTCTAGAGGTAGGGCCCTCCCCCACAAGGGGACGTGAAGACACTTGTTGCATGGCTGTCGTCAGCTCGTGCCGTGAGGTGTACGGTTAAGTCCGCCAACGAGCGCAACCCTCGTCCTGTGTTACCAGCGAGTAAAGTCGGGGACTCACAGGAGACCGCCGGTGTAAGCCGGAGGAAGGTGAGGATGACGTCAAGTCAGCATGGCAGTTACGCCTGGGGCTTCACACATGCTACAATGGGCGAAACAAAGGGCAGCGATACCGCGAGGTGGAGCCAATCCCAAAAATACGCCCCCAGTTCAGATTGCAGTCTGCAACTCGACTGCATGAAGGTGGAATCGCTAGTAAACGCAGGTCAGCTATACTGCGTTGAATACGTTCCCGGGTCTTGTACACACCGCCCGTCAAGTCACCTGAATTGTCTTCACCCGAAGTCCGTGGCCTAACCGTAAGGAAGGAGCGGCCGAAGGTGAGGGGAGTAAGGGGGACTAAGTCGTAACAAGGTACCCGTACCGGAAGGTGTGGGTGGATCACCTCCTTAAAGGATAAGCACTCGAACTAGTATTACTAGGATCGACATATCCAGGTCGGTCTACAGTTCTGTTCTCTCTCTGGCGAGCTTTCAAGAAACGCCCAGTCGATTATTTCGGCTGGGCTTTTTCTTTTTATTCTTGTCCTCATTACTGTGACGAAACGGGGTCGCTGTCGTCATAACAAGGGTGCTGAGGAAATTCGGTCCTATTTGTGTTGCATCCTTGATGCTCGTTGGATTTGGCGGGCTATCTCGCTCCGCTTTTGGCGCGCCCGCTCAAGACCCCCCTAAGAAGCAACAAGCTCCTGAAATTGAGCAAGCGCAAAAGCTGATTAAAGATGGTAAGTATGCCGAGGCTGAGACCATTGCCAAGAAATGCGTCGAAAAGTCGCCCGATGATCCCGAATGCAACTATCAGCTCGGACGGGCCATTTTCTATCAAGATCGCTTTGCCGATGCCTTGCCGTGCTTCCAAAAAGTGACTCAGCTTCTTCCAAAATTCTCGGGTGGCTATAAGTTCGTGGGAGATTGTTACTTCAACCAGAAGCAGTTTCCACAAGCGGTGGCAGCCTACGGGAAGGCAGTTGAACTCGAGCCGGACGAGTCGGACAATTACGTGGACTTCGGCAACGCTCTCGATGCCGCTGGGAAGGAAAAAGAAGCGGAAGCTCAGTACGCAAAAGCGCTGGAAATCAATCCCGATAATTCGCGAGCGATGTTCGAGATGGCCGTGATTTTCTACAATGGAAAGCGCTATGACGATGCGGAAAAGTTACTTCTCAAAGGTCTCCTTCTAGATTCTCAAAACCCCTTCGCCTATGCAAATCTTGGAGATGTCTACCGCGTCACCGATCGGTCGACAAAGGCCGAGAAGGCCTACAAGCAGGCCCTCCTCTTGGATCCCAAGCGCTTCCGGGCTTTGGATGGACTTTCCCAACTCTATGTAGATACACACCGAGATCGGGAGGCAGAGGAGATAACCAGGCGGCTCGTTGAAATCGCGCCGGATGCACCGCAATTCCTTCTGCGTCTTGCTAACGTGATTGACAATCAACGGCATTACGTTGATTCCCTCGATCTCTACAAACAACTGATTTCAAAGTTTCCAACCTACGCAAATGGACATCTAGACCTGGCGATCTCCCTTTGGCGGCAAGAAAAGAGCAAGGATGCGGATTCCTCTTTTAAGAAGGCGTTGGAGTTGGCGCCTGACCGTCCATTTTTCTATCTAAGCTACGGCAACTTTCTAAAGTCACAGGGCAAGAAGAAAGACGCCAAAGTGCAATATCAAATGGCTCTAAAGCTCGATCCCGAATACGCTGACGCCAAGAAGGCGCTAGAGGAACTGAAATAGGCTCCCCGCTTTGCAATTATTAGGCCAAGGGTCGAGAAATTCGTGCAACTGGTAGATATCGTTAGGGAACGTATCAAAACTTGCCGAATACGGAACCACGGAATCTGAAAACTGGTCGGATAATAGTGAACATACGGGTAAATCCCGTATCAATCTCGTCCGAGGAGATAAGTGTGATGACGAACCGTAATCGGGCGTGGCGTCGACGCCAACGCTTCTTTTCCAAAGTTAACAGGACCCGAGACTGGGTCGCCGAACAGTTCGAAAGAACAAAGACCGCGGTGTCGAGGGCCGCAAAGCAACCGGCGAAACTAACTTTGAAAGCTCAGCATCATTTAGCTAAGAAAGCCCAAGTGATGCGGGAAAGTTGGCGAGCAAATCAAGATTTACGGGAAGCCTGGGAATAACCAGGCAAAGGTTAAGTAAGGACGGGCTCTGTCTGTAGACAGAGCCCGCTTTTTTGTTTAGAAAGAGTAGGGAGCGCGAACGATGCCCTTTTCCGTGACGATCGCGGAAATCAAATGCCCCGGAGTGACGTCGAAGGCAGGATTGAAAACTGGACAGTTGGTCGGTGCGATTTGAATGCCTTCGATGTGAGTGAGTTCTTCGGCAGAACGCTCCTCGATGGGGATGAGATCGCCCGTCGGCAACGTAGGATCCAGAGTTGATGATGGAGCGGCGATATAGAACGGAATGCCATGGTGATTGGCCAAAACGGCCAGTGAATAGGTTCCAATCTTATTGGCGGAATCACCATTCGCGGCAATCCGGTCCGCGCCAGCAATGACGCAATCGACCTTCCCAGCTCTCATCAGCGAGCCGGCGACCCCGTCGGCAATCGAGTGGAACGGAATCCCTTCTGCGCTTAACTCATAGGCAGTTAACCGAAGTCCCTGTTGGCGCGGCCGAGTTTCGCATGAGTACACGTGAATCCCTTTTCCTTCTTGGTGAGCCGTACGAATCACGCCGAGGGCGGTTCCATGTCCAGCGGTGGCGAGTGACCCGGTGTTGCAGACTGTCATGATGTTCGCACCTTGGGCAATGAGCTCTGCGCCATGGCGACCTATCGCGTAATTCATCTCCAAATCCTCTTGCTCGATGGCTTGTGCCTCAGCCAGCACTTCCTCGAACGACCAGATCGGCATGTTATCGATGCGATCCAGCGCCCAAAAAAGATTGACTGCGGTCGGCCTCGATGCGGCAAGGGCCGCCTTTGCCTGATGTTTGGGCACGTGATTCAGGGCAGCCAGTGCCATTCCGTACGCGGCCGCCACTCCAATGGCAGGGGCGCCGCGCACCGCCATGTCCCGAATCGCCTGGACAACCTCATGGTATTGAGAGAGTTCCAACCATGCTTCTTGGGTCGGCAAAACGCGCTGATCGAGCATGATGAGCCGGTCTCGGTCCCATCGCATAGGAGAAATCATAAATTCAGAGTACCTATCAGCCCGAATTCCACCGGGTCTAGGGGGTCATGATAGAACCAAATGCGCATTCTCATCTACGAGGACAACCTTATGTGGAGCTCCCGACTGGTGAAATCGGTCAATGGCCTTGGACACGAGGCAGTCCTCAAGACCCAAGCGACCGAAGAGACGGAACAAGCGGACGCAGCGATCGTCAATTTAGGATCGTCCACGCTCAAACCGGAGCACTTAGTTCCGCAACTAAACCGAGCGGGAATCAAAGTGATCGGCCATGCCGGACACAAAGAGAAGGAATTGCACGAAATTGGTCGTGACCTAGGTTGTCATTTGTTAGTAACGAATAGCGAATTGACTCATAAACTTCCACAAATTCTTCAAAAAGTCTAAGATTGGCATGCGAATTGCGGAACTTTTCCTAATGTCAACGTGTCGAAACAAGTGGCTTATCTGAAAGGAGCAGCCATATCCTGAAATGATTGTGGGGGACGTATTTTGCGTCCCCCAATTTTCTTTCGTCAAGCTTCCTTTCTGCTTCCAAGTAGAATGACATTGAACCAACGGAGGCTCAATGAACAAGGTTTATCCCGACGCGACGAATGCCCTTGAGGGCCTACTTTTTGACGGCATGACCATCATGTCCGGCGGATTTGGTTTGTGTGGCATTCCCGAGAACCTCATCCTTGCCCTGCGCGAATCGGGCGTCAAAGACATCACCGTCATTAGCAATAACTGTGGCGTTGACGACTTTGGATTGGGGCTCCTGCTTCAAACTCGCCAGATCAAGAAGATGGTGAGCAGCTACGTTGGCGAAAATGCCGAGTTCGAGCGTCAATTCCTGAGTGGCGAGTTAGAGCTGGAATTCAACCCGCAGGGAACCTTGGCTGAGCGCATCCGGGCAGGCAGTGCGGGTATTCCCGCTTTCTACACCAAGACGGGCTATGGAACGTTGGTTGCCGAGGGAAAAGAGACTCGCGAATTCGATGGTGAGATGTATGTGATGGAGACGGCGCTTCATGCCGATTTGTCCATCGTAAAGGCCTGGAAAGGAGACCGGTCGGGAAACCTGGTCTTCCGAAAAACCGCACGTAATTTCAATCCGATGATGGCGGGAGCGGGCAAGGTTTGTATCGCCGAAGTGGAAGAGTTGGTGGAAGTTGGCGATCTCGATCCCGATCAAATCCACACCCCCGCGATCTTCGTGAATCGGGTGATCGAGGGTGTGCATTACGAGAAGAGAATCGAACGGGCGACCACCCGCCCGCGTGGGTAGTCGTCATTTCGAGCGAATATGTTCTGATTCGATATCGGGCCACGTCGAGTCATCCTAAGGACTATTTCTGATACCAGGCAATGGATGCCCCAAGGGCCTCATCATCTGTGGCGAAGACCAATTGACGGCCGGTTGAATCGAAGTCCATCGCTTCAATTTTGTAGCCGGGAACGATGGAGACCGGAAGTTGGACGCTATTCGGGACGAGGATGGGTCCTTTACTACTGCGCTCCAGGCGACCTACGAGATAAATCGCGCTATCGAAGGGACCGTTGTCGCCGGGATCGCTGACGGAACTTACATAGATTTCGCCAGAGGGCGACACCCTTAGATCGGCGATCGCTCGGTAATCCTTTTCGGTCGGCCAAGGTGTTTTGACGGTTAAAGCGACAGGATCGACAGGCTTGACACCGAGCGTGAGATTAGCGGCCCAGATAGTGGCGGGGCGGCGAGCGGTGCCGCGGTCAGCCCAGACCAAAATCAGGCGTTGGTCGATACTGAATGCTTGAATGGATTCGAAGTCGCTGTCTGGGTAAGCGCCAGGGGCCCGGAATGCATCGACCACTTCGGCGGTGTTACCGGTGATCTTCAGGTCGTAGATCCAGCCATCCTCGCTTCCTTTGTTTCCGATGACAAGGACCTCGCCGGTTCGCCCCGGAATCAGCGTAACGCCTTCAAGGTCCCTTAACTCGGAGGTTCCTTGAGCGCCGAAGGTCAGCTTTTTGGGATCGGAAAGAGTCAAGGGAGATAGTTTCCAGCTAGAGCCGCTGGACTGGAGAAAGCTCAACTTGACGTCTTTTTCTTCCTTGTTGTCATGCACGACAAGGAATCGGTTCGTCTCCCAATGCACGATGCCGCTGATGGTTTCCTTGGCATTCGTCGTCACCTGTGACCATTCAAGGGCGGGAGGCGAAGTAAGGGTGAAGGAGGCGGCTAAGAGGAGAGGGATGATCGACATGTCTGGGGTCCTTGCAAATCGATGTTTAGAATATCCAAACAACAACCCTCCTTTGGTTAAGGACCTTAACCAAACGGATTCGGCTAGAATCTAGTCATATCCCTCAACGAAGAGAAGCTATGCCATTAACCCGAGAACAACTTGCTCAACGTGCCGCGCAGGAATTGCGAGACGGCTTCTACGTTAACCTGGGAATCGGAATTCCGACCCTAGTGGCGAACTACATTCCCGATGGGATGGATGTGGTGTTGCAGAGTGAGAACGGGATGTTGGGGATGGGGCCCTTTCCATTCGAGGGCGAAGCCGATCCTGATCTGATCAACGCCGGTAAGCAAACGATTACTGAGATCCCAGGGACCAGCTACTTCTCCAGCGCCGATTCATTCGCCATGATCCGCGGAGGTCATATCGACCTCTCGATCTTGGGAGCGATGGAAGTCAGCGCCGAAGGCGATCTGGCGAATTGGATGATTCCGGGAAAGATGGTGAAGGGAATGGGGGGCGCCATGGACTTGGTCGCGGGTGTGAAGCGCGTGGTGGTGGTCATGGAGCACACCAACAAGGCGGGCGAGAGCAAAATCCTCAACACGTGCTCCCTTCCGCTTACTGGCAAGGCTTGTTTGGACCTCATCATTACCGATCTTGCCGTCTTCGAGGTAACTCGAGGCAAGGGCTTAACGTTGATCGAGCTTGCTCCCGAAGTGACGCAAGAAGAAGTTAAGGCGAAGACTCAGGCGCCCTTCGAGGTTTCCGCCAGTCTCCGCCAAGTCTCGCTTAGTTAGTTTTTTGCCCGAAAAGGCGATTGTAGATGGTCAGGATCGCCTGCATGGGCGGAGTTGGGCTAGCCTCAAATCCTTCGTTGATGATTGAAACGGCGACAAATTTCTCTTTCGGCCAGAAAGCCATCTCGGCCACAAAGGTGCCATCGGATCCGTTGTGGCCGTGGAATGGATTGGGAGTTCGGGTGTCCATAACCCATCCGGCGGCATACGGCTGATCCGCGATCGGCGTGTGCAATCTCTGGACAGTTTCTGGCTTGAGCCCAAGGTTTTCCCCGTTGAACTCTCGCATATGCCAGGCGGCATATCGGGCGAGGTCCTCAATGGTGCAGCAGACGCCGCCGCCGGCCGGAGCGGTCATGTGGTTGATAGGGCCCTGGAGGATGTGGGGAATCGCTTCTGTGCCGTTTCGAAGGTGACCATGAGGTTGTCCCTCGCCGCTCGGCTGCCCCTTCGTTCCGGGCATTCCGACCAAGGCGCTGGGCATCCCAATTTTGTCGAAGACGTAGGTCTTCATCAGCTTCTCGTAGGGTTGCCCGGTGACGATCTCGGTGATGTGTCCGAGGATCGCGTAGCCTGCGTTAGAGTAGGCAAACTTCTCCATCA
The DNA here is from genome assembly GCA_001898035.1 of Armatimonadetes bacterium 55-13. Lineage (GTDB taxonomy): Bacteria > Armatimonadota > Fimbriimonadia > Fimbriimonadales > Fimbriimonadaceae > 55-13. Next base: position 337,407 of record MKRX01000006.1, on the reverse strand, counting down.
GCTTTGCGAGTGGAGGGCGATTCAGAATGTCGTTAGCATAGCTGGCTCGGATATCGGTTGGGGTGACGTTTTTGCCGACGATTCGGGCGACGGTGACGCCATCGTAGAGCGAGTCCTGAGGCAGTCCAGAGCGATGCTGAAGGAGTTGTTCGATAGTGATGGCTCGATATTCATCTCGCATCTTCACCTTCGGTAGCAGTTCTCCCAGCTTGGAGTCCCACTTGAGCTTGCCTTCCTCGATCAAAAAGCCAATGAGCGTTGCGGTCATCGATTTTCCGATCGATCCAACCAGCCAGAGATCGTTCTTCGTTACCGCAGCTGGTTTGCCTGCCTCGCGCTTGCCATTCACCGCTGAATTAATTACTCCGTCTTTCCAGGTTGCGATCGCAATCGCGGGGACGTGATTGAAGTCCCGAACTTTTGTTGCGAGGTCGTTCAGGTTCTTGTAATCGCTAAAGTCGAACTTGATCGGTCCTCCGGACAAGTTCTCGGGATCGCCAAAACGGATACCGATGATCTGGTGAGGCGCCGCGCCCTCAAAGTCCAACCTCAGACCCATCTTACGCCCCCCTTTGGTTTCGATCAATGCGACGATCGCCTCCGGCTTATCGAGGAGAATCTTCTCAACGGAAATGGGGGCGAAATTGAGGGCGAATTGCTGGGTTTGAGATGCCCACTCCTCGGCTTTACGACTCTGGAACATCTTGGGCGAAAAATCTTGATCCACCATCTGGCGGATCTTGTTGAGATCCTGCGTGTTGAATGCTGCGACAAACGCGTCTAGCCTTGCTCTTGGAGTCGTTTGATTCGAGCAGGAGACGAGGGTTGTAGCGGCAACTAGGATTGAAAGCATCATTCGCATGGTTTCCTTTCTGGTAAGAATTAGTCTAAAATCTTACTAGAAAAGATATTACAACAGTTCTTTCCATGCGCAGACCCAATTCCCTAGTTCTTTCGCCTGAGCAGCTGAAATGCCTAGCATCCCCCCTGCGGTCTCAAATCTTAGAGGCAGGGCTACGGCTGGGTGTCTTCTCCGTTAATGAACTTGGAAGGAGTTTAGGAAAATCTCCAAAGGCCTTGTATCCGCATGTTAGGCAGCTGGTGGAAGTAGGGGTCCTTGTTGTCGATAGCGAGCGAATGGCGGGGAAGAGGCTGGAAACCCTTTATGCTCCGGCTTCAACCCGTTTTTCGGTTGATCGAACAGATAGGAGTCCAGAGTTTAGGGAGGCCGTAGCGGCGGGGACGCGCTTGATGCTTCGCTTAGTCGGCCGCGAATATGCTGCCCACAACAAGAACGGCGATTCGAGCCTTGAAGCGACGATTCGGTTGAACCTTCGATTGAGCCCGGGGCAGATCCATCAGCTGCGTCAGAAACTGATGGAGATTGGGGACTGGGCCAGTTCGCTTGAAGAAGAAGGCGGTGAGGTTGATGTCAATCTCACCGCCTTCTTGATTCCCAAGGATTAGCGCTTGAGTCGCTCAACCGCCGACTTGGCGGATCGGGCGATGTAGAACATGCTGTTCGTCGTCAGCGGCTCAAGATAGGGCAGGGCAGCCTTGTCGCCGTATTCTCCGAGGGCGGAGATCGCTCCATTGCGAGCACCGAAGGAGGTTTCTTGAACCACCTTCACCAAGGCATCGAAGACTCGTCGCTCGCCGGGCTTATCTTTGAGCGATCCAAGTTTGCGGATGGCGTTTTGGCGGAGGGGTTCGGTCGTTGGCTTCTCCAAGATTTCGAGGCACTTTTCTCGGCACTGGTCTTTGTCGGTGTTAAACCACACGTCCAGCGCCATCGCGCGGTAGCCGTCATTCCAACTGTCCGTCATCCACGCCTGAATGACCATGCTGGTGTCATTGGTGATTCGGCCGAGGGCGGAGAACTCCTGCAGCTTGAGCTGAGAGTTCGGTTCCTTGCTCATCATGGTCCGAATCTGATCGGCAATCGATTTGTCGCCACTGAGCTTCGCGGCTTGGCGAAGCGTCGCTTCCTTGATGAAGGGGCTGGGGCTGTTGAGTAAACCGGACACTTGGGCCGCCGGAAGCGAAGAGCATGCATTGATGAGCCGAACGACCACCTTCTCCGACTTCTCACTTGAGAGAAGTCGAGCAAGGAGATCTTGCTTTCCTTTGCTTCGGAAGAGGTCGATCATCCGCGCTCGGCCCGCGGCGTTGGGCATTGCTTTGTACAAGGATTCCCACTCCGCGTTTGTATAGTCAAAACTATAGGTGAGGTTGGTGGCCAGTCTGACTTCGGGGTCCACTAAGACCAAACCTTTGACATCGCCCAGCACGACGGGACGATTTGCAATGGAGATATTGGATTTCAACCATTTTCCGTCCTGTAGGATCCAGATCGGAAGATCAAGCATGAAGGGTGACTTGTCGCCAAGGGTGATCGTAAAACTGCCTCCCTCTCTAGCAACGGTCAGATTCGGCATTTCCGGGGTGTAGAACCACTGCTGCATGAATTGCTTGAGGTTCTTTCCGCTGGACTTTTCGACCGATGCGAAGAACTGCTCCGTGGTGGGCGATTTGAACTTGTATTGATTCAGGAAGTTCTTGATGCTGTTCCAGAAGGTCTTCTCGCCGAGGAGTTCCATCAGCATGAACATTCGGGTGGCGCCGCCTGCGTAAGCATGGCCATCGAAGTTGTCCATCGGGATCTCGTAGTTGGGGTTGACCACTGGGCGAGGCTCGCCCACCATGGCGCCGAGTCCGCCATTGAAGGTGTCATAGCGGGAAAGATCAAAAGCGTCCTCTCCTTCGTGTTCGCGGACCCAGAAGCTGGGAAGGAACGAGGCGAAGCCCTCGTTGAGCCAGATGTGCGACCAATCGTTGCAGGTGATGGTGTCGCCAAACCATTGGTGGGCTAGTTCGTGAAGGACGAGGCCCTTCGAAGAGGATAGAGGTTCGGTGTCGACGGGATGAAGAGTTCCGATGGTCTGAGTGACCGCCGAAATATTTTCCATGCCGCCAAACATGTAGTCAGCGACCGTGCTTTGGGCAAACTTCGCGTAAGGGTATTTGAATCCGGTGAGTTTGGAGAACAGGTCGATCATCTCATTCGTATTGGCGAACGAGGCTTTGCCTTCTTCTTCCAGTCCGGGTGGGACAAAGTAGCTGACTGGCATCTTGCCCCACATCTCCTTGCCTTCCACATAGGGGCCAGCAACGATGGAGTTGAGATAGGTGGCATGGGGTTGATCCATCTTCCAATGGAAAACCTTATTCGTCTGATTAAACGAAATATCGACCAGGCGTCCATTGCCGATGGCGGTCCAGTCTCGGGGAACCTCTAGCCAGGCTTCGCTAGTGGCCTTATCGTCAGGATAGTCATAAGTGGGAAGCCAATACCGCGTGTCTTCGGCTTCACCCTGGGTGTAAACCATGGGGGTTTTTGAAGGGTAAGCGCGGGCGGCGGGCACGAAGTAGATGCCAGCTTCTGGTCGTCCTCCGTAGTCGATGGTGATTTTAAGGCGTTCCCCTTTCTTCCCGGAGGTGGGAAGTTGAACCCAGATCATCTCGCCTTCGGTAGTGGAGGTGGCGGGCTTTCCGTTCACTGAAATGGAGTTGATCCCAAGTTTGGCGAAGTCGAAGGCGACGCGAGTGGCGTCTTCCTGGAGAACGAGGGTGTTGGTGCAAGTTCCGAAGACAACCTCGTTTCGGGCATCCATAGAGATGCGGTAGCTAACATCGATCAGGTCGTAATTCTTGTGCTTGTGGGCTTGAGCGGCGGCGATCCCCACGGTTGAGGCAAGCAAGGCGACAGGCAAAAAGCGGTAGAAGGCCATCGGGGTTTAGTATTCGACATTTCTGGGCGAATTCCTTGTTGCAGAAATGTCGAATGACAAGCCGTTCAGATCAAAACTCAATGCCTGAAGACGGCTTTCCCTTGATGTATCCAAACATGGACACAACGTTGCTGGCTGAAATCACCGCGTAAACATCATTGTCCAGGTCAACCATGTTTGCAAGTTCTGAGTGCGATTTTAAGACTTGCTTATTTAAGGAGGCTGAGTCCCCTCTCTTCGCGTATGCCGCCAGCCTTGCAATCAGAGAACTCCAAATTGCCGTATGTGGCTTTATCTTGATATAGGTCCTCGACGACGGCTTTGCATAGGCCTCCTCGATTTCTTTACCCGTGGCAGCGGCAAAGGCTGCTCGCTGGAAATTTAGATCACTCAGCAAATATGGATCGGCCGCTCGCTTGCGCGCCGACGCTATTTGAGCATCGATTCTTGCGATCATGCGCCTCTTATAAACGCTTCCGTCTAGATCCAGGACCAGCTTCCCATTTTGGGTGTCGAATCTCGTCCCGGTTGCTTCGGCAATATCCTTGAACAAGTCCTCTAATCCGATCTCGGTCGTGCTAATCGCAACGATTGCGCGCTCAAATAGCCAATGGATCTGAATATCATTGCCCACTGGGCTGACCAGCAAGGAGCCAAGCTCGAAATTGCCTGAGGGGCCGAACTTGAATGTCAGACTCTGCTTGGAGACCACGACGACAGGGGGACTTTGATCTTTTGGCTTGATGAAACCAGATTGGCCAGGACGGATCTTGTTGGTCACGAAATACTCGGGCCAAGCTGCCGGACCATATCCAACAAAATCTCTGCCCGTTTCAAGTCCAGTGAATAACTTTAGCAAATGCCGATAGAGGTGGTCGTCCGATGGCTCAATCTTGAACTGAGGAATCTCGGAACGGTCGCCTCTCATCACGACCACCGGAGTTTTGTTTGCAGCGGCAATCGCCTTCGCAAGGTCACGAGTTGATCCTCCACTGAATACGAGGCTGTTGGCAATGAGTAAAGTAATCATATTAGCGTCTAACTGGCATTTATCGTTACCTGTCGCTTAAGTGTAACATCTGGAGCTTGTGACAAGTTTGTGATACCAATGGAGCAGTCGTCATGGATCGTATAACTGTCCACCTTGAGAACGCTTGTCGTGTTTGGGGGCAAGGGCCCACTTACATTCGAAATTGTATAGGCCCATGTGCCAGCACTTAGGTTGTCTGCCGTCAGGGTTGTTATTAATGTATTCACGCCTCCGCTTGTCAGGCTAGGCGTAATCGTGGCTGATCAACCTCTCGCTTGAAAATATGTCGAATTAGTTGGGTTCTTCCACGTGTCTAGGTCCGAGGCATTGACCAATACATGAAAGCGCGTATCTTGTGGAGTTGACGTGGCACCTGAGATCAAAGACGCCGACATCCAAGCCTCAACACTCCAAGGTGCCGGATAAACTTTCGTTATTGAGATCACAAGTGTGAGAAAGGATGCTCCGATTAGACAAGCCATTATTCTCTTCGATGGTCAAATATTATAGTACTTATTTGAAGCGATAAGTGCATAACTGGATAAATCGTGAATATACACGCCGACAATCCTTCCGGATCGTCGGCGTGTATATTCACTCGGTAAAATAGGATGCTAGAATGTCGCTCCATTACCTAACCGTTCAGGACATCCTTTGGCTCAATCTTCAACTGATGAAGAAGGTCGAAGACTTCCGCTATGCTGATCTGGAGGAGGCGACTTACTACCAGTACGGTTATGGATCAAGCACCAACCTGCTCCCCCAAGCGGCCCGGTTCTTGACCGGATTCGCAAAGGTTAAGCCTTTTGCGGCAGGAAACGATGCTACGGCTTTGATCGCTTGCTTGGCGTTTTTGAAGATCAATGGCGTGGACCTGGCCATAGAGGACGCCGCCGCTTGGTTTCACCAAATTAAGAGCGGGGAGCATGAGGCCTTGGACGCCATTGAAAAAGCAGCCAAGGAAAGCCATGACGACCACCACGGGTTGACGCCCGATATCCGGGCCACGATGGGCGAGTTTCTCGTGAAATACGAAAACTTGGAGTTGGAAACCGCAAGCGCGGCCTAAAAAAGTCTGGAGCGGGCGACGAGATTCGAACTCGCGACTTCAACCTTGGGAAGGTCGCACTCTACCACTGAGTTACGCCCGCATTCCCTTTTCGGAAGCGTTTGGAGCGGGTGGCGGGAATCGAACCCGCGTGGCCAGCTTGGAAGGCTGGAACTTTACCACTAAGCTACACCCGCGCTCTCCGAAATTTATACCCTAATCGCCCATCGGGACCCAAACGTTTTTTACTTGAGTCGCGTGTCGGAGCCATTCTTTTGCGCCGAAAGGAAGGCTGGTGACGGACCAAACCTGTTTGAGATTACTTGCTGAGCGCCGCTCGACGTCGGCGATGAGATCTTGCTGGAAATTCCAGCATCCGTCCACGCCCGCATGGTCCGCCAAGGTCGCGGCGAGTTCGGCAGGATCTCCGGTTACGATGTTGACCACGCCCGCGGGGACGTCTGACGCATCCAAAACTCGATATATAAGCGCCGCCGAAAGGGGGGCACTGGAGGACGGAACGGCAATGACTGAATTACCCATTGAAATGGCAGCAGCCAGTGGGGCCACAAGACCCAGGAGAGGAGCTTCGGACGGGCAGATCAGGGCGATTACGCCAACTGGCTCGTTACGAGTGTAAGTCAGTCCACGGTAGGGAACGCTGTGGACTTGTCCATCGAACTTGTCCGCCATTCCCGCATAGGTAAAGATGGCGTCCAGGGTGATGGCGAACTCTTCGTTTGATACCGGGAATTCCTCGCGGGCGAGTTCGAGGTTTTCTGCAAGGTAGTAGAGAACCTGAGCCCGGAGATGTGCCGACTGGTTCGCCCAACTTGAAGCGGCGCCGGTTGCGGCCTCGACCGCATTGCGAATGTCTTTCCTGTTCCCTTGGGCGAATTCGATGCCATCGACCGTGAAGCTGTAGCCGCCGTCGGGACGAGTCTGCTTGCCTCCGATATACAACTTGTGAGTCTTGTCGAGACCGGCGTTTTTCGAAGGCTCAATCGCTACGATGGATTGCAGCGCCATCCCTGCAGGTTTGACATATTCGTAAAGGCCTTCCTTCCCTCCCTCGCGCCCATATCCACTTTCTCGATATCCACCAAAACCGGCGGCGGCATCGAACTGGTTGGTGCAGTTGATCCAGATCGTGCCTGCTTTGATCTTAGCGGCAACGTCGTGGGCGAGCGAGAGATTCTCGGTCCAGACGCTGGCGGCGAGTCCGTAAGGCGTGTTGTTAGCCAGAGCCACCGCTTCGGCGTTGGTCCGGAACGTCATGGAAACCAGGACTGGGCCAAAGATCTCCACCTGAGCCACGGTGGAGGAGGGAGTGACCTCAGTCAGAAGTGTGGGTGGATAGAACCAACCCTCGCGGGGGCACGTCCATTCAGGCTGGAAGAGGGTTGCGCCTTCTTCGACTCCCTTTTGGACGAGCTCGGAAATGCGGTCGAGTTGAACGGGGGCGATGATGGCTCCAATGTCCACGGCCTTGTCTAAGGGATCGCCAATACGGAGGGTTTGCATCCGAACCCTGAGTTTCTCGTGGAACCGTTTGGAGATGGATTCCTGGACCAGGAGGCGAGATCCCGCGCAACAGACTTGCCCCTGATTGAACCAGATAGCGTCAACCAATCCCTCAATCGCCGAGTCGATGTCTGCGTCCTCAAAAACGATAAACGGCGATTTGCCACCGAGTTCCAGACTGAGTTTTTTCCCGCTTCCCGCCGTGGATTCGCGTATGATACGCCCGACTTCGGTCGAGCCAGTAAAGGCGACCTTTTGAATGTCTGGGTGCTCAACCAGCAGCCTGCCTGTCTCGCCGTCTCCCGTCACAATGTTCACCACGCCACGGGGAAGTCCGACCTGGTGACAGATTTCTGCGAAGAGCAAAGCGGTAAGGGAGGTGAATTCAGCGGGCTTCAGAACCACGGTGTTTCCCATCGCCAGTGCGGGAGCGATTTTCCAGGCGAGCATCAGGAGCGGGAAGTTCCAGGGGATGATCTGACCGCAAACACCTAGCGGCTCATATCCGGGCAACTCAGCTTCCATGGTCTGCGCCCAACCGGCATGGTGGTAGAAATGGCGGGCGACGAGGGGTATGTCGATGTCGCGGGTTTCCCGAATCGGTTTGCCATTATCCAACGTTTCCAAGACCGCAAAGAGTCGGGAGTGTTTCTGAATCTGGCGTGCGATAGCGTAGAGATAGCGAGCCCGGCGATTGCCAGCCAAGCCTGCCCACTCGATTTGTGCTTCTTTAGCGGCGGCGACGGCTTTGTTGACGTCCTCGCCATTGGCTTGCGCGATCTTGGCGAGCGGAGCACCGGTGGCAGGATTGAGCGATTCGAAGTATTGGCCCGAAGATGGTGCGCTGAATTCGCCGCCAATGAACAACTTCATCTGGCGCTGGTGTCCGTCTAGCCACTGGAATCCGGGATCGGCCCCCTCCGGCGCAGGTCCGTACTCCATCGTCTCGAAGATCTCCGTGATGCTCACGGTTCTATTGTGGAACGAAATCCGTCAGGCGGCGGCTTCTGGCAGCGGATCGTGCTCATACGCCGCCAGTTCCTTGGCTTTGAAGGCGAAGAAGAGGGAGACGATGAGGCATCCAATCCCGCCCGAGACGATGGCAATGCGTTCGCCAAATAGTTTGGCGGTAATACCGGCTTCAAGGTCTCCCAATCGAGGGCCAGCGGCATTGAAGATCATGCTGGTCGCCGACATTCGACCTCGAACTTCGTCGGGAGTGACGAGTTGGCGAATCGTCTGGCGGAGGACTGTGCTCACCATGTCCGCTGCTCCCGTCGCGGCCAAGAAGAGGACGGCGGTGGACAAGTTAGGACTCAGGCCAAAGAGAACGGTGAACAATCCGTAGAGAGCAATCATCCCCAGTACCCACTTGCCTTGCTTGCGGATGGGGGGAAGCCATGCCATGGTGGAGGCGGCGAGCAATGCGCCAAGGCCGCTGGAGGCAGCGAGAATTCCGTATCCCTCTGGTCCAAGCTTGAGAATAGCGGCGAAGGCGGGAAGAAGGGCTTCGGCGCCGCTCAAGAGAGTTGCCCAGAAGTCCACGATCATGGTGCCTTTCAGCACAGGCTTTCTCCAAACGAACTGGAGTCCTTCTTGAATGAGCTGAACCATCATCGGGAAGGTCATCCGGTCTTGCGTTCGTTCGATCGGGCGGCGAGGCATGATCCAGACGGCATAGATCATGGCCGAGAAGGAAATGGCGTTGAGCGCGTAACAAAGAGTCAAACCCTTCTCAGGCCCCATCGGCAATCCAATCAGAAGGCCTGCTAGGCCGGGGCCAAGGACTTCGCTTAATCGCCACTGAATTCCGTTGATGCTGGCGGCATTGGGAAATTCGTTCTTCGGGACAAGGGTCGTCATCACCGATTGTCGGGCTGGGTTATTGAAGGAAACCGGCACCACGTTCAGGGTGACCAATAGGATCAAAATCCAGACGGACGTAAAACCACTTAACGTACAGATCGAAATCGATAGAGCGATGAGCGCCATGATCGACTGGGTGATGATCAGAATAATCCGGCGGTCGTACCGATCGGCCACCACCCCGCCGAGCATGCTAAAAATGATCAGAGGAAGAATCCGGATACCGGCGACCAAGCCCACCATGAATGAACTGTGGGTGAGGTGATAAACGTGCCACGAGACGGCCCACATCTGGACGCTGGAGCCGACATTTGAGACAAAACTGCCGAAAATGAAGTTTCTGAAATCCCGGTGGGCAAGCGCCGGAAGGCGTCTTGGAATTGCCACCGCCTCAGATTACCGTCCGTCTAGCCCATGGGGTGTCGATTATAAGCCGAGTATCTACCGGTCACATGATGCTCGAGCTGTCGCTCGATATCCGCAAGCAAGGTGGACGCGCCAATTCGGAAGAGATCGTTGCGGACCCAGAGATCGCCGAGTTCTTCTTTCATCAGAATGAGCCAGTCCAACGATTGCTTGGCCGTGCGGATGCCGCCAGCAGGCTTGTAACCTACGCGATATCCCGTAGCCGCCAGATAATCTCGAATGGCGCGAACCATGACGAGGCCAACGGGAATCGTGGCGTTGACGGTTTCCTTACCGGTTGAGGTCTTAATAAAGTCTGCTCCCGCCATCATAGCGACCAGCGAGGCTTTTCCTACATTTCGCAAGGTCCCGAGTTCGCCGGTGGCGAGAATGGTCTTGAGATGTGCCTCACCACAGGCTTCTCGGAAGGCTGCGACTTCGTCATAAAGAGCGCGCCACTCGCCATTCAGTACGTGCCCTCGGGTGATAACGATGTCGATCTCTGAAGCCCCAAGCTCCACGGACGCCTGGATTTCCTCGATGCGCTGTTTGAGAGGTGAGAGGCCGTGGGGAAATCCTGCGGCAACCGCAGCAACGGGAATGCCCGAGCCAGATAAGCATCGAACGGCCGTCGGGATCATTTCGTGATACACGCAGACCGCTCCCGTCGTCAGTCTCATATCGCCAGCTCCCAACGCTTCCAGTAAGTCTTGACGAACCGGTCGCATCGCCTTGGCACATAGTCGTCGAACGTTTCCTGGCGTATCATCGCCCGCCAGCGTGGTGAGGTCCATGCAGGTGATCGCACGGAGGAGCCAGGCGGCTTGCCATTGCTTCTTAACCGTTCGACGTCCCGGCAGAGTGGACGCTCTGCGTTCTACCGCCGATCGATTGATCTGCACCGACTCCACCCAATCCAGATCGAGAGGGACGCCAGGGTTACGCTCCGTGGGCTGGAGCAAGTGAGAGATGTCGGGCGCAGACATGCTTCTATTGTAGAACTAAGCGCGAATGGGGACTTTTGGGACCCTGAATCCCTGAGGAATGTAGGTCCAACTTCCCAACATTTTTGAATTAGAGTAACGCATTGATATGATGGAGAGCGTTCTTGTGGAGGCAGTGATGGTTAAGGAATTGAATTCGCAATCGAGGCGACGTCGAGGGGTCCGGCGCGTCATTTTAGGGCTCGGAATCGCCGGTGCCGTGGCATCGGCGGTGGCATTCCGCTCATTCTTTGCCCGCCCGGGTGAGGATTCCCTTCGGTTCATTCCGAAGGACGCGATTTTGTTTGGAACGATGGATCTTTCCCCGTCTCCCAGTCAGACGCTCGTGTTTAAGAAGATTGACGACGCCCTGTCTAGAAACGGTCTGGATAAGAAGCTTGACAGCGCACTGACCGACATGGTCCTGCAGAATCACGTTGGCGACCTCGTTCGACCCTACGCCAAGCGAGGCGCATCCTTCGCGCTCCTTACGCCCGAGAAGCCAAGCGAATCGATCTCGCCGGACAACGATCTCGTGGCCTACTTCGCGTTGAGCGATGGCCCTGCCGTCGCCAAGATTCTCAAGGAAAACGGTAAGCGTTCGTTTTGGAGAGGAACCCAGTACTACCAAATTGAGGTCAACGGCCCTTGTTTAATGGTCGTGAACGATATGCTGGCGGTGGCTGCCACCGGAAAACCATTGAGCCGTGTTGAAAAGGTCATGGAAGGCTCCGCGCCTTCAATCCTCGACCGTCCCGACTTTGCCGCCGAGCGCGCCAAGATCGCGAATGACGCGAACTTGATGGTCTTCTTGGCTCCCGAAGCATTGGCCGAATTCTCGAAAGAGGCGCCCGAGGAAGCGAAGATGTTCGCTGGAACTTATAAATGGATGTCGCTGGGTCTCGCCATTCGCGACGGCGGATTGGCGATTAACTACAGCGGCAGTTTCGACGCCTCCGCCGCGAAGTGGCTCAATCCCCTGGCGCACATTGCTCCCATCCGTTCCGACCTGATGGCCATCATGCCAAAGGGTGCCTACGGAATCACCGCTACCGCTCAGCCATCGAAGTACTTCGAAAGCACCGAAGCCGCGCTGAAAGATCAGCCGGACGGCGGCCGCGCCTTGAGGGAAATGGAAAAAGGATTGGCCGATAACCTGAACCTGAGCCTTCACCAAGATCTGGTTCCCGCGTTCCAGGGCAACGCCATCATCGGTTTCTATCCCAGCGAGGCTTCCGACAAGGTTGCCGGCATTGACGTCCTGGTGGTGTTCGACGACAAGAACGGAGCCACGCCGGGAGCGCTCGCCGAACGACTTCGCGAGTCGATCGAGCGGCAGGCAAAGCAGCAGCAGCCGGATACGGAACCGTTCGAGTCCTCAACCGAGGGCGATGTCAAAAAGTATCGATTATCGGCCGATGTCGAGAAGGAGATGCAGGACAGCTTTGCCGAGGAAACTTCTGGCGAAGACGACGTAGTCGATTCCCAGGCCCTCATGAAAGACAAGACCATCACCTGGGCAATCGTTGGCGAGACGGTGGTCCTTTCAAGCAACCAAAAGCTACTGGACCGGACTGTATCCAGTTTGAAGGGGCGACGCGACGGCATGAACTCCGACTCGGCTTGGGCTCCTTCCGAAAAAAACCTGATCGATGGATCGCAGACCCTGTTCGCTCTCAGCATTTCGCGAATGGCAGAGGGTTTTGAAAACACCTTCCGAATCGAGAAAATGGGTGAGGACACCAAGTCCATCAGAGAGATCGTAGAGTCTCTCAAGGCTCTCAAAGATCCTTTCTATTTGAAGACGCGAACGGAAGAGGGAAAGACCGATATGGGACTCTTTATTCCAATGGATTACGATCGCATGATCGATCTCATCGGCGAGCACAGCAAGTAGTCAAAAAAGAAAGAGGGGCGGAACCTTTGGTTCCGCCCCTCTTCTGTTTGAGCCTAGTGCTTTTCGTCGGAACCATCCCGCTTCAGCTTGCCGTCCATGTTGCCAACCCGGTTGAGGGTCAGGTAGCAGAGCTTGGCAGCATTGGTCAACTTCAAGAAGTTGATCTTGTCCACGGTATCCGTTGGTTGGTGGTAGTCGGGGGTGAATCCGCAGAATTGGAAGGCGATAGGTACGCCATTCCGCGCGAAGTTATAGTGGTCGCTACGGGTGTACACATCCTCCGCATCGTATTTGAACTTGAACCCGATGTACTTGTTCTCATCCTGAATGATGTCGTCGTACTCTTGGGAGATTCGCTTGGATCCGACGAGTCGCATCGTATCCTTGTTCTCATCAACTTTGTCAATCCGGTTCTGGTCGCCATTTTGAGCATCGAAAGAGTCGCGGCCGACCATATCCATCTGCATGAGGCACTGGGTTTTGTCGAGAGGAATAATCGGGTTCGCGGCATAGTAAGCCGACCCTAGAAGTCCCATCTCTTCCCCGCAAAAGGCCATGAAAAGAACGCTTCGCTTTGGCCGAACGGGGTTCAGAGAAAATGCTTTGGCAACACAAAGGAGCGCCGTTGAGCCGGAGCCATCGTCGTCCGCGCCATACCAAATCGTGTCGCCCTGCTTGCCCAGGTGATCCAAGTGAGCACCGATGGCAACGACCTCGTCCTTCATCTTGGGATCAGAGCCCTCTAGTAACCCTACAACGTTCGGAACACCCACATCTTCCTTGATGGTTTTGGCGACTAATCGAACATCCTTCGTTCCGTTCGCAGACGTAGAGCCGTCTTCCGCTAATTCTTTCGTCGCGAAGTCTTCCTCGACTTCCAGACTCTTCATCAGAGACTTGGCCGCCTCTGTAGAAATCGTTCCGGTAGGAGTGCGTTCACTGGGCTTGAAATCCTCCAGCTTGCCACGCCGAACCGACCAACTCGCCTCCGGCACTTTGCCTTCCACCGTCAGAGTCGCCGAAGCGCCCGAGCGAAACATGGAACGTCGAAGTTCGTTCGACATCCTGCCGCCCTCGTAAAAGATCACTGCAATCTTGCCCTTCAGATCTACTCCCTCAGGAATTGCCCCTTTGCCCTTCGCTCGGACAAATACCACGGGGGCCATCACATCGACATCGCCTCCCCCCGTGCTTACGTCGAACTTTCCACTCGACATTATCTTGCTGCCACCTGCACCAACGGCAAGAAATGACTCCTTTGGATCGACGCGGAATCGATAGAAAGGCACATTCTGAAAGTAGGTGCCTTTGTCGCCGATGGGCTTCAAGCCGAATTCCTTAAACTTTCCTGCGACGAAGTCCGCTGCCTTCTGGAAGCCGGGTTGCCCGGTTCCTCTTCCTTCGCATTCCGGACCGGCCAGAAAACCTAGCCACTTCTTGGCATCGTCGATTGAGATTGCATTGAACCCAACCTTCAAATCGTTAGGAACCGCCTTCGCTCCCGCGAACTGGGCATGAACGGCGAATGGAAGACTCACAAGCGCAGGCAAGAGGGCGCTGCGAAATAGGGCGGATGATGGCATGTTAGAGATTACGTTCTCCTTTCCTTAACCTGTTTCCTTTAAGAAAATTCAGCCGAATAATATATATGTCTTGACAAACTAACTTTTCGGTTGTAAGATTCGACCATGGCTTCAAATGTGGTGCAGATCATTCGGGACGGGGAGGCAGCTCATGCGCTTCTCCAACCCATCCGCATCCAAATCCTGGAGAATCTCGCCGAGCCCGGTTCGGCAAGCTCTTTGTCTCCGTCTCTTGGCATTCCCCGGCAGCAGGTCAACTACCATCTCCGCGAATTGGAGAAGGCCGGGTTCGTGGAATTTGTCGAGGAACGAAAGCGGGGCAACTGCATCGAGCGAATCTATCGGTCGGTCGCAGACTCCTTCGTCATCTCTCCAGAAACCATTCGCGGACTGAAGCCGGACATAGAGGCGATGAGAGACCGAAGTTCTTCGGACTACGTCGTGGCTCTGGGTTCTCGCCTGATCGACGATCTCGCTGAACTACGGGCGAACTCCGAGCACGTACCGACCCTCGCGGTCGAAACTTCTATCCGATTTGCCGACGACGCATCACGCGCAAGATTTGCTGAAGAGCTTGCGCGGGCGGCCGCGGCGATTGCCTCCAAATATCACACCGAATCCGGATCGAGCCGTCCCTACCGAATGGTTTGGGCCGTCCACCCGGAAATTGAGAGGAGATCATGACCGAAACCATGGACCTAACCACCGCTACCCGGACCTTGACGATCAAGGCCAGTCCGGAACGCCTCTTCGAGGCTCTCACCACTCCCGATCAACTTAAGACTTGGTTCTGCGACGGAATCGAAACCGACCTTAAAGTCGGTGGTCCGTTCCGATTCTGGGGCCGGACGATCTTGGGCACGGGGACCGCTGAGTCCGCCCGACAAACTCTGTCTGCGCTCGAACCGCCGAAGTCACTAGAAGTCCAGTGGCCCTATGAGGGGTTTGATAGCGTTCTCAGCTATGAAGTCCAACCGGCGGACGGTGGATCGAGTGTCTTGGCGAAGCACGTGATTCCCGGCAACACCGACTACATCACGCTTGCAATGTCCCACGATGGCCTGAAAGTGGCGCTCTATAACCTGCGTCACTACCTGGAGAACGGTGAAGCGTTGGTTCAGTTCGATCTCACGAACCTGACTACGACCGTCACGTGCTCGGTCACGATTCAAGCCCCCAAGGAAGACGTCTGGGCAGCCCTTACCGACCCAGAAAAGATGGACATCTGGATTTCTGAAGGGGCGAAGGTCGATCTCCAAGAGGGCGGAGACTATTCCTATGGATGGGGACTCGGACCGGAAAAGATCCTGGGTCTGAAGGAAGGAGAGTGTTTGGTGACGGACTGGCACTTTGAGGACGAACCGAATACCACCGTGGAATGGACACTTGAGGGAGACGGGGGGACTACGACCCTGAAGTTGACCCACAGCGGATTTACTCAGCCGGATCAAACGAGAGGCTACAACCAAGGTTGGGGCGCCTTCCTCGGCGCGATCAAGGCCGTGGTTGAGGGAAGAGATTTGGCGGAGAAAACGGCCTAAATTGGCCTATATTGAAGACGGCCTCTTCGAGGTGAAATGATGAAGAAACTTACTTTGATTCTATTGCTCGTGGTCGCAAGCCTCATGGCTTGGGCGGGACCAGCATTGACGGCGAAGCAAGCCTTCGAGCGACTCAAGACTCTTGAGGGAACGTGGGAAGGCAAAGCCAGCGGCGACATGGATGTGAAGGTGGTCTATAAAGTCACCGGCGCTGGGAGCGCTTTGATCGAGACTCAATTCCCCGGGACGGGGCATGAGATGGTGACGGTGTATCACCTTGACGGCGATCAACTCGTCTTGACCCACTACTGTGCGGCGGGTAACCAACCCTCGATGAAGCTGAAGTCAAGCGATGCCAACACGCTGAGTTTCGATTTCACCAAGGGCTCCAACATGAAGCCCACAGATATGCACATGCACTCCATGAAGTTGAGCTTCAAAGCGGCTGACCACGTGGTGAGCGATTGGACCAGCTTCCAAAACGGCAAGGCTGGCTATGTGGCTCACTTTGACTTAAAGCGAGTCAAGTAACGAAACGAAAACAATAGCGGGCGGAGAGACTTTCTCCGCCCGCTATTGTTTTTGATGAAGTTGAGCCTTTAGAGACCCTTGTCGGCGACGAACTTACAGATGTCGGCGATTCGGCAGCTGTAACCCCACTCGTTGTCGTACCAGCTGACGACCTTGACGAGATTGCCAAGTCCAACGGTGTCGATGGCGGAGAAGATGGAGCTGTGCTCGTTTCCGCGAAGATCCGTGCTAACCAGCGGCTCTTCAGTGTAGGCAAGGATGCCCTTCATGGCGCCCTCGGCATATTCCTTCATCGCGGCGTTGATTTCTTCCGGCGTCGCTTCCTTGTTCAGGAGCGCAGTGAAGTCCACCACCGAAACGGTGGGAACCGGGACGCGGAATGCCATGCCGGTGAACTTGCCCTTCAACTCCGGAATAACCAGACCAACCGCCTTGGCGGCGCCGGTGGAGGAAGGAACTACGTTCTGAGAAGCCGCGCGGGCATCGCGAAGGTCTTTGGCCGCCGTGTCCTGCGTCTTCTGGGAATTGGTGAAGGCGTGAACGGTGGTGAGAAGACCCTTCTCGATCCCAAAACGGTCGTGGAGGACCTTTGCGACCGGAGCCAAACCATTAGTGGTGCAGCTCGCGTTCGAGATCACGTGATGCTTGGCGGGATCGTACATTTCGTCGTTCACGCCGAGAACGATGGTGACGTCCTCATTCTTCGCCGGTGCGGAGATGATGACTTTCTTGACGCCGTGGTTCTTGTGGGCAACCGCCTTGGTCGCATCGGTGAAGAAGCCGGTGCACTCCAGAACAACGTCAACGCCCTGAGCATCCCAGGGAATATTGCCTGGATCCTTCTCGGCGAAGACCTTGATGTCCTTCCCGTTGACGTGAATGATGCCCTCGTCGGAAGACACGGTTCCGGCAAAGTCTCCGTAAGTGGAGTCGTGCTTAAAAAGGTGGGCGTTGGTGTTGGTGTCGGTCAAGTCATTGATCGCAACGACTTCTAGTTCGCCCGGGTGTCGAGCAAGGATGGTGCGCAATGAAAGGCGACCGATGCGCCCGAATCCGTTAATGCCAATTCGAGTAGCCATAAGCTTTTGGTTCCTGGACCGGGCAGCGTCGCCCAGCAATAAGGTTAGAATACCTACCTTTATCCCGGTAGCTGGTAGGTACAAACCGTCGCTTAATGCGGGTCGCGCAGGATTCTTAAAGAGAGGAGCCACCCGAGGGTGACGCAAGCGAAGCAGCCTACAAAGGGGGAATACCGCCCGAAATCCGCTCCTAAGCCGATGGCTTTGCCGACCGGTTGGAGCTTCTCGTAAAGGGTTGATCCAATCGGAGCGCCAATAATGGCGCCGAGTCCCTGAGCGGTCATCACTGCCCCCAGGTTCGCACCTCGCTTCTTAGGATCGATGTCGCTCACGCTGGCCATCCATGCCGGAATCGACAGAAGGAACCCGATCCCAACCGGTAGTCCGCCGAGAGCGAGGAGCCAGGCATGGCGGAGGAACGGCACAAACGCGCCAATGGCGATGAGCCCCAACCCCAAGGAACAGAACCCCATGCCCAGGTGAACCGCCTTGGAGCGTCCGATCTTTTCGCCGTACTTCGACATTGGCACGCTTGCCACGCCCATCGCAATCGCGCCAGGGAAGATGAGCCAACCGATCGTCGTTTCGCTCATTCCAAACTGATCGATGGGGAAGAGCTTAAAGATGGCCATCGGGAAGCCGATGCCGGTGAAGGTCACGATCGCGATCGCAAG
Organism: Armatimonadetes bacterium 55-13; assembly: GCA_001898035.1. Classification (GTDB taxonomy): domain Bacteria; phylum Armatimonadota; class Fimbriimonadia; order Fimbriimonadales; family Fimbriimonadaceae; genus 55-13. The sequence goes on along the minus strand of MKRX01000006.1, from coordinate 319,455 downwards.
ATAGGCAGGGATCTGCCGACAGGATTCGATGAATTCGCTGATTTTGAATTCGCCGTGAGGATCTCCTTCGGTAGCCGGGGGATGAGTATCCGGCACCAAACGCCAAGATCCCAGGGTGACTCCCACAAAGAGGACCGCCGCCAGCACTAATCCCGCCCACTTCACCCCCGCCAGGTCATTCGCAATGCCCCCGATCGGAAGGGCAAGGGCGATTCCCAGCATGTAGCATAGGTTCAGCAGCGACATCGCTTGTTGCCGCTGGTCGTCCTCTACCGCATCGCCCATCGCGGAAAATGCGGCGGGCCAGAGCATGGCCGCGCCTAGACCGTCGATCGCTCGAAGCAGAATGAAGCAGAGAACCTCAAAGGCTCCGCCCCCGTGGGGCACGAACAGACTGAGGATCGAGGTGCCAATGGAGAGGGACGGGCCCATGATCATGAGCCGCCTCGGACCAATTCTGTCGGCCAGGTGGCCCATCGGGCCTTTAAAGACCGCTTCGCTCAACAGGAACGCCACGAGAACGATGCCGATGACCGATTCGCCAAAGCCACGGCCGTTGGGTAACCAGTGGGGACCGATATTCGGATTCCCGGACAGGTACACCGGCATGGTGGAGAGGTTCATCACTCCGTAAGCAATCTCCGCCATGAGCGCGATGATCAAGAGCCGAAACACCGCCGGTCTCCGAATGGGAGACTGGTTCTTATCGGGAATTTCAGCCGGGGCAGGGTTGGTGACCATCGATTACGGCGCTCTCAAACATCGCCTGGCGGCTTCGCCAAGCGCAAACAGTTTACATAAGGTGTACCAGGTACCCGCCTTCGAGGTTGCGGGACCCGGTCGGGATTATCTCAGACTATGTTACGGCGGACTACTTAACCCCCAGCTTTTCCAGGAACCAGGCGTAGTCAAAAGCTCGCTCGCGCAAAACATCAAAACGGCCCGACGATCCTCCGTGGCCGCCCGCCATATTGGTCTTAAAGATAACGCTGGCTGGCTTCCCGTGCGCTCGCATCCTCGCCACGTATTTTGCCGGTTCCCAGTACATGACCTGGCTGTCGTTATAGCTGGTCTTGACGAGGATTTCGGGATAGGCGGTGGACTTGATGTTCTCGTAGGGAGAGTAGGTTCGGATGTAGCGGTATTCCGATTCCTTCTTTGGGTTGCCCCACTCCAAGAACTCGCCGACGGTCAAGGGAAGCGACTCGTCGTACATCGTATTGATGACGTCCACAAAAGGCACTGAAAGATAGGCGGCTTTGCAGAGATCGGGGCGGATGTTCAAGGTCGCGCCCACAAGCAGGCCACCGGCGGAGCCGCCGTAGATGGCAAGCCGATCTCGGGAGGTCCAACCCTCGTAAACCAGATGGTCGGCGCAAGCAGCGAAGTCGGTGAAGGTGTTACGCTTGGCCATCATCTTGCCTTCGTCATGCCAGAGTTCGCCCATGTCACCACCGCCACGAATCTGACCGGTGGCCCAGACGACGCCGCGATCCAGGAGGCTGAAGAGGTTGCTGTTAAACCCAAACGAACTGGAGATGCCATAGGCGCCGTACCCGTAGAGGACCAGCGGATTTCTGGAAGCGCTTTTCTTGTCTTTCCGATAGATCAAACCGATGGGAACACGGGTGCCATCGGGAGCGGTGGCGTAGGTTCTCTCCATCGCATAAAGGGAAGCATCATATTCACCCAGCACCTCGGTCTGCTTCAAGAGTTTCTTCTCGAAGGATTTGAGGTCAATTTCATAAATGCTTTGCGGAGTCAGGGGGGAGGCGTAGGAGTAGCGATACTGCTTCGTGTCGTACTCCGCATTGGTGCTGCCGCTGATGCTGAAGAGCGCCTCTGACGTCTCGATGACTCGGGTTTTCTTGGTCGCGAAATCGTAGATGGCGATGCCAGGGAGTCCGTTTTCCCTTTTGGAGTACACGAGGTAATCCTTGAAAGCCGAGAATCCGCTAATCATTCCTTTTGGAATCGCCGGAATAAAGGGCTTCCAGTGCTTCTGACCCGGCTCAGAGACGCTGGTCGACATGATCTCAAAGTCTTTCGCGTTCTTGTTGGTCCGAATGAAGAACTGACCATTGTGGTGAGCCACGTCGTATTGCAGCTTGCCCTGCCGTTTCTCGATCAGCTTGAATTTGCCCTTGGGGTTATTCGCGCCCAAGAACCAGGTCTCATCGTTATCGGAGCATGAACTCTGGATAAAGAGCAGCTCTTTGTCCAGGCTCTTTCCGACTCCGCATCGGTAGAGTTCGTCCTTCTCTTCGAAGATCTGCTCGGGCTTCCCGCCCAGGGCGAGGCGAAAGATGAGGTTTGAGCGCTTCGAGACCGGATCCTCAGTGCCAAAGAAAAGGGTTTTGTTGTCGGCAGCCCACTTCAGGCTAGTAACTCGCTCCGCCGTCTCCGGGAGGAGCGATCCGGTAGCTAGATTCTTGACGTGGAGGCTGTATTGGCGGAATCCGGTGTTGTCGGTGGTGTAAGCCAAGAGTTGGCCATCGTCGCTGATCTCGAAGCTGCCGACCGACATGAACTTCTCGCCCTCGGCCAACTGGTTGACATCGAGCAGAACTTCCTCTGCGCCCTTCTCTCCCTTCTTCCGGCACATGATGGGGTATTGCTTGCCCTCTTCCGTGCGGGAGTAGTAGAGGTAGCCATCTTTGGGATAGGGAACACTCAGGTCCGTTTGCTTGATGCGGCCTAGCATCTCATCGTAAAGCTGATTTTGGAGAGCCTCCGTGGGCTTCATGACCGCCTCGGCATAGGCGTTTTCCGCGTTCAGGTAGTCCAAGACCTCTTTCGAGTCCTTCCTACGGAGCCAGGCGTAGTCGTCGACCAGTTTTTCGCCATGAAGGGTGAGGGTTTGAGATTCGATCTTTGCGACAGGAGACTTTGGCATATCGTTCTGAGGAGTAGCGTACACGCTCAGCGCAAGAATTAGTGCGGCCGTCATTGCGCTGCATTATATGCATCAAAATGCAAAAAGGCCCCTGCATCCAAATTGCAAGGGCCTTTGTCTTATTGAGTTCTCAGCGCTTAACGAACTGGAAGCCACGTCGCGCTTTCTTGCGACCGTACTTCTTGCGCTCTTTGATGCGCGGGTCTCGGGTAAGAAAACCGCCTGCGCGAAGCTCCTTTCGAAGCGTCTCATCGTATTCAACGAGGGCTCGAGAGATGCCGAGTTTGATGGCGCCGGCTTGACCGGTGATACCACCGCCCTTCGTCGTCGCCTTAACATCCCATCGACCTTCCATACCGAGGTGAACCAGCGGGCTTTTGACGAGGATCTCAAGCACCGGGCGACCGAGGTAGTGAGCGAACTCTCGCCCGTTGATCGTGATTTTGCCTTCGCCGGGTTGGATCCAGACTCGGGCGACCGCGCTCTTTCGGCGGCCAGTTCCGTAATTTGTATTCGTTGCTGCCATCTACTAGTTAGTCCTTCTTGATGTTCAGCGGCGTGGGTTCCTGAGCCGCGTGCGGGTGGTCGGAGCCGGCGTATACCTTCAGCTTCTTGAAGATCTGCTTGCCGAGCTTGGTCTTGGGAGTCATGCCCCAGACTGCCTTTTCGACGAGCTTAACGGGGTTTTCTTCCAGCATCTTGCCGCGGCTGACGTTGCGGAGACCGCCCGGCCAACCGGTGTGCCAGTAGATGAGTTCGTCCTTCTTGCCACCCGTGAGGACGGCCTTTTCGGCGTTGATGATGATGACGAAGTCGCCGCAATCGGCGTTATAGGTGAAGGTGGGCTTATGCTTGCCTCGCAGCACCTGGGCAACTTGCGCCGCGAGACGACCGATCGGCACGCCCGCTGCATCGACCACATGCCATTTGCGGTCGACTGTTCCTTCCTTAACTGTATAGGTCCTGTTCATTTTCGTATCCGTTGATGCGCACAAGCCGCACACTTCGGGGATTGGGTTTGCACAGATTTCTCTGTGCGATCAGAATTTGACAACGCGGGCGTTGTCGGTCTGCCGAGTCTTGTGAAGACTCGCTTCCAGCTTTCTTCCTTCATGAAGAGGGAAGTAATTAAGCCAAAGCTGAAGCTGCTCGCCGATCGGCGGAATTAATCGGAGTCCTCGGTAAAAACGGGCTTGGTGCGCGCGTCGTGGCCGGGAATATCGTAGCGAATCTCCATCAGCGTCAATCCGCGGGCGGGGAGAACGACGGGCCACTGCATTTGATCGCGCTCCTCGGTTAACAGCCGTTTGGCGTCGAGAACGGGGCGATGGTGGCGTCCAATTTCGAAAAGCATGCCCGCCATCCTTCGCATCATTCCGCGCAGAAACGCGGTGCCGTCGATGGTGATGGATACTTGCTGATCAATCTCTTCAACCTGGACAGAATGCAGGCGGCGAACGGTGTTCAACACTTCGGGGCCAACCTCTTCGGTATAGCCTCGAAAGTCGTGCGTTCCAACCAAGTAGGTTGCCGCTTCTTTCATCCGCTCCAGATCAAGTTCCTTCCAATACGTGTGCGCATAGCGCTTTCGAAAGGGGTCGAACTCGTGGAGCAGGATTCGATACTGATAGATTCGATTCGACGCGCTGAAACGAGAGTGAAAGTCCGAATCGACTTGTTCCGCATTTGCGATGCGGCAGTCTTCCGGAAGCACTCGATTCAGCACCAGCCGCCACTTTTCAGCGGGCATGGGGTTGTCCGTATCGAAGTGAGCGACTTGCCCGTAGGCATGGGCGCCCCCATCGGTACGGCTCGCGCCGGTGATCTCCAATTCCTCGCCGGTTGCCCGGCGAACAGCTTCTGTCAATGTGCCGTGAACAGTTCTCTGCTCACGTTGCGGGGCGAACCCACAGAAATCGGTTCCGTCATAAGCGACGGTTAACTTAACTCTTTTAGTCGACAAGCTCCAACACAGCGGTAGCCGCCGCATCGCCACGTCGGTAACCGGTCTTGGTCAGACGGGTGTAACCGCCGTTACGAGTCTTGAAGCGCGGGCCGATGTTATCGAACAGGTGCTTGACGAGGTCCTCACCATTGATGAGGCTTTTTCGAGCAAGAATCTGCTGCTTCTCAAAATCGGTCTTACCGGCAAGCTCCTTAACGGGCTTGGGGCTACTGCTGGAGTGGCCAACCAGAACTCGTCGCGCACGGCGGCGAGCATCGAGGCTGTCCTCTCTGGAGAGCGTGATGAGCTTCTCGACGAGTCGCTGCAGCTCCTTTGCTCGGCCCAGGGTCGTGTGAACGTAACCATGGCGAATGAATTGTCGCTGCAGGTTCGTCAGAAGGGCCTTGCGCTGGTCGCTTGGCAGTCCTAGTTTTCTTCGATCAACTAAGTGTCTCATGGTCCTTTAGAAATCGTCGTCGTCGTCGAGCATGTCGATGGAGCGGAAACCACCCTTCGGCGGCTTGAGCTCGATATCGTGCTCGGCAAGCTTGTCACGAACTTCAAACAACGACTTCTTACCGAAGCCGCGAATACTGGTGAGGTCGCTCTCGGTTGCCGTGGCCAAAGCGCGGAGCGTGAGCAATCCAGCGCGGCGGAGGCAGTTGAACGTGCGCTGGGAGAAGTCGAGCTCCTCAATGCGCAGGTCCGGGATGTGAGAGACGTCGCTCGTGCCCTCTTCCTCGGTCATCAGGTCGGTTTCGAAACCGGCCGCACCCAGGTCGAAGAACATTCGGAAATACTTGTCAAGAATGTGAGCGGCTTGGCTCAGCGCGTCGTTGGGCTTGGTAGCGCCGTTGGTCCAGATATCCAGAACCAGTCGCTCATAGTCCGTGCGCTGACCGACACGGGTCGCTTCAACGGTGTAGTTGACTTTGCGAACCGGGGTGTACTGAGAGCCGGTCGGAATGACTCCGATCATGCCCTTGTAGCGCTCTTGCTTCTCGGGAAGGAGATAGCCGCTTCCCCAGCCGATGTATAGTTCCATGTTCAGGCTGGCCTTCTCGTCGCTAACCGTGGCAATGTATACCTCGGGGTTGACGATCTCGACGCCTTCGGGACAAACGACGTCGGCGCCGGTGACTCGGCCCGCGCCCTGAACGTCGACTCGGAGTACCGGGTCTTCGGTGGGCATTCCGTTTTCGGTGTCGATTCGAATGGCGAGGTCCTTCAGGTTAAGAAGAAGCTCGGTGGTGTCTTCCTTCACACCCGGGATCGGGGCGAACTCGTGGAAAACCTTATCGATTCGGACGGCGGAAACGGCAGCGCCTTGGATGGAGCTGAGCAGGACGCGGCGAAGGGCATTGCCGATCGTCTGCCCGTAACCCTTCTCAAGGGGCTCCAGGACGAACTTTCCGTAATCTGTACTGAGATCGAGCGATGAAATGTGCGGCATTTTTTCGGTTACACCGGTTGTTGCCGGTGTTGGGAAGCCCCGACGAATCGGGGCTTAAAACTTAGACTCGTCGGCGCTTCGGAGGGCGGCAGCCGTTATGCGGGACCGGAGTGACGTCGGTGATGCTCGTCACTTCGAGACCGGAGGCTTGCAGCGAGCGGATGGCCGTCTCGCGACCACTGCCGGGACCGGCCACATGGACGTCGATCTTGCGAACGCCGTGCTCTTGTGCCAGTCGGGACGCCTTGTCCGCGGCGACCTGTGCTGCGAACGGGGTGCCCTTTCGGCTTCCCTTGAAGTTCACATTACCGGCGCTCGACCAAGAGATCACGTTGCCCTGAGGGTCGGTGATCGTCACGATCGTGTTGTTGAACGATGCCTGGATATGAGCAACGCCCACCGGGATGTTCTTCTTCTCTTTTGCCTTGCCCTTCGTTACTTGCTTTCGTGCCATTTTATTTTTCAGCGTTCAGGGATCAGTTTGCAGGGTTCAGAGTGATTGCACCCTGAGCCCTGTCCCCTGGACCCTAGTTATTACTTCTTAGCCTTCTTCTTACCGGCCACGGTCTTCTTCGGACCCTTGCGCTGGCGAGCATTGCTGCGCGTGCGCTGTCCGCGAGTCGGGAGTCCGCGTCGGTGACGCAGCCCACGATAACTGCCGATTTCGATCAGGCGGCGGATGTTGCCGTTGACTTCGCGGCGAAGGTCTCCCTCAACCTGGAAATCGCGGTCCAATACTTCGCGAAGACGCCCAATCTCGGTTTCGGTGAGGTCCCGTACCTTCTTGCGCGGGTCCACGCCCGCCTTCTCCAGAAGGTCGAGAACATTATGCTTACCGATCCCGTAGATCAAGGGCAACGCGTACTGTGCCGTCTTGTCTCGGGGGAGGTCGATACCTGCGATACGTGCCATCTAGTTCGTTCCGTTTCTCCCGTCAGCCGATTAGCCCTGTCGTTGCTTGTGCTTCTTGTTCTCGCAGATCACACGTACCACGCCTTCGCGCTTGATGATCTTGCACTTGTCGCAAATCTTTTTTACACTGGCCCTGACTTTCATTAAAGTTCACACTCTTTGCTTCCGGTTTCAGCCTGAAGCTTTTCGCTAATCCGCTCCGTCTACTCATTCAAGTGGCGTTGGAATACGCACACTCCCGCCGGAGGCGACTGACGCAAGGAGGGATTATACCTATCGTTGTCTAAGTTGCGCTAGGTCTTTGATGCCATTTCGATGGTTGCCGATGTGATTTTGAATCTTCCGACACACATCATCCGTCTTGAACGAATTCCGGTGGAATTCCAGCGCGGCATCCCACACTGTTGACGGCTTCGACTTACTTGTAGCGGTAGACGATGCGACCGCGCGTAAGGTCATAGGGCGAGAGCTCGACGCGTACACGATCCCCAGGCAGGATTCGAATGTAGTTCATGCGCATCTTTCCGCTAACGTGAGCGAGAAGCTCCATACCGTCGCCCTCTTCGAGCTTCACGCGAAAACGTGCATTAGGAAGGTTCTCCAGAACCGTTCCCTCTACTTCGATACCTTTTTCTTTATCGTCCTGTGGCTTGTACTGCGGTCTTCTTCTGCCCATAAATCTCCTATATCCAATATTGTAGACGGTTTGTCAACCTTTGTGGCCGATGGCCTCGGGACTCTGAACTATTCCAGGGTCAAAAGTTCGGGACCGTCTTTCGTGATGGCGATGGTGTGTTCGAAGTGGGCGGAAAGCTTTCCGTCGGCCGTCTTGACTGTCCAGCCATCTTCTAACGTCTTCACCCGATAAGTGCCTTCATTCACCATTGGCTCGATACAAATCGTGCATCCTTCGCGCAGAACTTCGCCTTTCCCCGCCTTGCCAAAATTGGGGACCGAGTGCGGCTCTTCATGCAGTTTGCGACCAATGCCGTGGCCCACGAGGTCTCGCACGACTCCGTACCCATTCTTTTCTACGTATTTTTGAACGGCGGCGGAGATATCTCCAATTCGATTCCCGACCTTTGCCTGGGCAATGCCTTGCATCAGCGATTCTTTCGTGACGTTCAAAAGTCGCTGCGCTTCGGGTGAGATCTTGCCGATGCCGAAGGTCCAAGCGCTATCTGCATGCCAACCGTCTAGGCATGCGCCAATGTCGATATCCACGATATCGCCTTCCATGATCGGGTCATCGGTTGGCATGCCGTGAATGACGACATCGTTGACGGAGATGCAGGTATTCGCGCTGTAGCCTCGATAGTTCATAAACGAGGGAACGGCTCCTGCTTCCTTGATTATCCGTTCGGCTAGTGCGTCCAAGTCTCGAGTTGTCGTCTTTCCGGGGACGATTGCTTCATAACACTCGCGGATCGCCTTGGCAACGATTTTGCCAGACTTCCGCATCATCTCGATTTCGGATCTTGATTTCAGATAGATCAAGCTTCAACTCCCGCCACGATCTCTTGATACACCTCTTCTGGCTCGTGTCGACCATCGACTACTTGAAGCAGTCCCTTTTCCCGGTAGTAGTCGCGCACAGGGGCAGTGTTTTCTCGAAAGACGCGAAGTCTCTCTAAAATGGTCTCAGGCTGATCGTCGGTTCGGACAAAAAGTGGGCTGTTGCACTTGTCGCAAATCCCTTCTCGCTTGGGCGGCTTATTGACGCTGTGGTAAATCTCGCCACACTTGGTACATCCGATCCGACCCGCCAGCCGGGAAAGAACGACTTCGTCGTCGACTTCGATGGAGACCACCTTGTCCAGGGGCATCCCCATTTCGTCCAAAATTTCTTCGAGGGCCTCCGCCTGGCGGATTGTACGGGGAAAACCGTCCAATACAAATCCATGTTTGCGGACTTCGTCGCGTCGGATTCGCTTGGCCATCATTTCGATGGTCACGCCGTTGGGAACAAGCTCGCCGTGTTCGATATATCGTTTGGCGAGACGGCCCAAGTCCGTTTCAGCCTCAATCTCTGCGCGAAAAATCACGCCAGAGGAGAGTGGCTTCACGCCGAGTCTTGATTCAAGCAACGCCGCTTGAGTCCCTTTGCCGACCCCAGGGGGGCCAATCAGAATAAGTCGCATAGTTTGGGGGTGCGGGGTGGGGGCGCTGAGTAGAACCCCGCACCCCTAGCCCGACTATTGACCGTACTGCTTCATGAGCAGGTTGGCTTCGATCTGGCGCATCGTTTCAAGAGCGACGCTAACCAAGATGAGAAGTGAGGTGCCGCCGATCATGCTGACGTACCTCGCGTTAACGCCCGTTAGGCTAGGCGAGAGGTACTGCAAGATCGCGACGAACGCGATGAAGAGAGCGCCGACCACGGTGATTCGTGAGATGACGCCATCCAAGAACTCCTTGGTTTGCTTTCCAGGGCGAACGCCCGGAATGTAGGAGTTACCGCGCTTAAGGTTATTGCTAATATCCTCGACGTTGAACTGAATCGCCGTCCAGAAGTAGCTGAAGAAGAAGATCATCGCCGTATAGAGCACGATGCCGATCAAACCCTCAGGGAAACTGAGGGCAGGATGCAAATACAGGCCCGCCGTCTGGAGGAAGTTACCTACCGGAGTTGTCGGTCCCACCATCAGAGCCAGCTGACTCGGAATTCCGAGCAACGCGACCGCAAAGATAATGGGGATAACGCCAACTGAGTTCACCGGGAACGGAAGATAGCTGGTTTGACCACCCATCATCTTAGTTCCCACCATGCGGCGCATGTGCTGCACCGGAATGCGGCGCTGAGCCGTGGTGAAGTAGACGACCAACCAAGTTACGGCAAGGAAGATCGCGAGAACGAGGACAATGCTCCACCACTGGATGGCGCCATCCTTAAGACCGCGTCCCAACCCTTCAACCGTATTCGGCAAGGAAAGGATAATGCCCGCGAAGATCAGGAGCGAGGTTCCGTTGCCGATACCCTTTTCACTAATCTGCTCACCCAGCCAGAGCATGAACATCGCGCCTGCGGTCCAGAAAGTCACAATCGTGACGGTCGTGACCCACGTCGCTGTCGCCGGCATGGCCGGTCCCAGCAACTTCAAAAGGCCCCAGCCCTGGAAGATACAGAGGAACAACGTCAGGAAGCGCGTGCGCTTGTTCTGCTGCTTGCGCGCGTACTCTCCTCCCTCCTGCAGCTCCTTCTTCCACGTCGGAAACGCGTTGGTCAGAACCTGCATGATGATGGAGGCAGTGATGTAGGGGTTCAAGCCTAAGGAGAAGATCGAAACCTTCTTCAGGGCGCCTCCACCAAAGGTGTTGAGATAGTCAAATGCGGGCAAACCCTTCAAGCGGTCGACTACCGAACTGGAGTCGATGCCGGGGATAGGCACGGGAATGTGGACGCCCAAGGCGAACACGGCGAACATCAGCAGGACGAATTGGATCCGCGATCGGAGATCGGGATCGGCCCAGGCAAGCCTGATCGTTTCGACGAGAGGCATCGAGAGGCCCTTGTCCCCTCGACTGCCGCTGTAACCGCCGCCTAGTCCCGCCATGGAGCTCACAGGATAATCGCCTCGCCGCCGTTCTTCGTAATCGCTTCGGTGGCAGACTTGCTGAACTTGTGAGCCTTAACCGTGAGCTTCTTGGTGAGCGTTCCGAAAGCCAGAATCTTCACGCCATCTTTGTTCAGCGTGACGATGCCGGTCTTCTCAAGCGACTCAGGAGTGACCTCGTCGCCCGCATTGAACAGCTTCTCAAGATCGTCCAGGTTGACGATCGCAAATTCCTTATGGTTGATGTTTCGGAACCCCTTCTTTACAGGAAGGCGTCGGAAGATCGGCGACTGACCACCCTCAAAGTTGGGGTGAATCTGTCGTCGAGCCTTCTGGCCCTTGGTTCCGCGGGTTGCCGTTTTGCCCATGCCGCTGCCGATGCCTCGGCCAACGCGACGCTTCTTAAACGAGCTGCCCGCCGGTGGTTGAATATCGTGCAGTCCCACTTACTTTTCCTCTTCGGTCTTCTTCTTGGTCGTGCGCTTCGGCTTGGCCTCAGCTGCGGGTTCGGACTCTTCAGACGCCTTCTCTGCCTTCGGCTTAGCGGCCTTTGGGGCCTTTTCCTTAGCCGGGGCGGCGGGAGCGGCGGCAGCCTTCTTAGCCGAAGCCTTCTTCGTCGGCTCGCCTTCCACTTCCGTCACTTCAAGCATGTGCTTGGCGTGATGAATCATGCCGCGAATCGTCGGAGTATCGGCATGCTCGACAACCTGGTGCATCTTGCGAAGTCCCAGGGCGGCAATCGTCTTGCGGTTGCCGGGCTTGTTGCCAATGGGGCTCTTAACCAGCTTAATACGCAGCATTATCCGCTTCCTCCTTTCGAGCCTTTTCCAACCAAGGAACAAGCTCGCTGACTTCGAGTCCGCGCTTCTCCGCTGCCTTCTCCGGAACGTTCAAGCTCTTGAACGCTTCGATGGTCGCATAGGCCATGTTGATGGCGTTGCGGGAGCCGAGAGACTTCGCGAGGACGTCGTGGATACCGGCCGCTTCCAAGCAAGCTCGGACGGCGCCACCGGCCTTAACGCCGGTACCAGCCGCTGCCGGTCGAAGCATGACCTGGGCCGTGCCCGAAGTCGCTCGAATCTCGTGCGGGATGGTGGAACCGATCATCGGAACGGTGAACATGCTCTTTCGGGCGGCTTCTTCAGCCTTTCGAATCGCATCCGGGATGCCTCGGGCCTTACCGAGTCCAACACCGACCTGTCCCTTGTTGTCGCCGACAACGACGAGGATCGACCAGCTCGCGGTCTTACCACCCTTGTGGGTCTTAAACACCTTGTTGGTGCGCACGACGCGAACGTCGAGCTGCGGGCCTTCGGTGTTGCGGCTTTCTCGCTTGCCGCTCAAGCGGTTCATCATTCTCATCGCTTAAAACTCCAATCCACCTTCACGAGCGCCGTCGGCGAGACTCGCCACGCGACCGTGATAGCGGAAACCGCCGCGATCGAACACCACCGCGTTGATTCCCTTTGCCTTGGCGCGCTCCGCCAGGGCGATGCCGATCTTCTTCGCACCTTCTGCGTTGCCGGTGACTTCCAGGCCCTTCTCTTGGCTGCTTGCGGCGGCCAGAGTCGTTCCCGTGCTGTCATCGATGATCTGCGCATAGATGTGGTGCAGGCTGCGGAAAACGGCCAAGCGGGGTCGCTCGGTGGTTCCCGAAATTCGCTTGCGGAGCCGGACGTGGCGGGCTTTGCGCAGCTGAGCAGTAGTTTTGATTGACATTGCTTAAAACTCCTTACTTCTTCGCGGCCGCTCGCTTACCGGCCTTGAGCTTCACGACCTCGCCGCTGTAGCGAATACCCTTACCCTTATAAGGCTCAGGCTTTCGTACCTTGCGAATGTCGGCGGCGATCTGACCCACCGCTTGTTTGTCGATTCCCGAAACGTTGATCTTCTGCGTACGGGTCTTGTCATCGGCGACGATCTCGAAAGAAACCCCGTTCTCCGCGGAGATTCGCACCGGGTGCGAATAACCCATGTTGAGAAGAAGGTTCTTGCCTTCGAGCTGAGCGCGGTAACCGACACCGACGATCTCAAGGGTCTTGGTGTGTCCCTTGGTGACGCCGTCGACCATGTTGCTGATCAGCGTGCGAGCAAGCCCGTGCTGGCTTCGCGCCTCGCGCAGGTTGTTCGGGCGAGTAATTTCAACCTTGCCGTCTTCTTGCGTCAAGGAAAGAAGTCGAGAGATCGGCTGAGTAAGTTCACCCTTGGGGCCCTTTACGGTCACGACGTTGGTCGCTTCGTCTACCGAGATGGTGACGCCGTTCGGGACTGTGATCGGTTTAGTTCCAATTCGTGACATGTCTTAATACACCTCGCAAAGAATCTCACCGCCGATCTTTCGCTTTCGGGCTTCTCGATCAGTCATGAGTCCTTGAGACGTGGTGAGAATTCGGGTCGCGAGACCGTTGCGAATCGGCTTAAGCTCGTCGCACATCTTGTAAACGCGAAGACCCGGCTTGCTCACGCGGGCAAGGTGGTTAATGAGAGGCTTTCGCTTCGCATCGTAGCGCAGGTGCACCTTGATGGTCGGGAACTTGCTCTCGGTGGTGATCTCGTGACCGGTCAGGTAACCCTCGGCCTCAAGAATCTTTACGATTTCAACTTTGATTTTGCTGTGCGGAACGTCGACGGTCGCAAGTCGAGCCTGAGCTCCGTTGCGAATCCTCGTCAGAAGGTCCGCGATGGGATCGCTGTGCATTGAATGACCTCCTGTTCCTTACCAGCTCGATTTCTTCACGCCCGGCAGTTGACCGAGGTGAGCCTTCTCTCGAAGGCAGATACGACAGATGCCAAAGAAGCGAATGTATCCGCTTGCTCGTCCACAAATGGTGCATCGGTTGTACGACCGCACCTGGAACTTCGGCTTCCGCTGCTGTTTTTCAATAAGCGCTGTTTTTGCCATAGTTTCTCCCGCCGTTATCAGATCGGTCCAGCGTCGCCTTGGCAGGGTCGGCGTGCCTGATCTGTGGCTAGATTTTCATTTAGTCTTTCGACTGAGAGCGAAGGATACCTCATCTCCGCTAGGTTCCCAAGGAACCGGGGCCACATTCAGAACCCCTAGTGCCAATTACCCAAGGAATACCTGGACAAATAGAAACGGTCCGGGCGATTGCTCGCCCGGACCGTCTGAGACGTGAATCGAGATATTCCTTACGGAAGGTCGATGCCGATTCGTCGGTTGATGTTGAATGCACCCGTCAGTCCGGTACCGGTCACGACTACGTCGAACGCGCCATCGGCAGTACCTGCCTGGACGTTAAACGGATTCGAACTCGGCGAGGACAGAAGAGTGGCGCCCGAACCGGAGACCACGCTCACGGTGCTGGCAAGGCCAGACGTGGAACCGGTCACGTCGTTACCACCGGCGTCGATCAGGCTGATCGAAACGTTGCCAAGAGCCGTGTTCGCGGTTCCCGCATAGACGTTGTTCGTCGCCGGACCGGTGTAGCTTCCGGTGGCCAAGGCCGTGTCTGGAGTCAGAACGATCTTGGACGGCTGACCGAGGACCGCAACCACGAGGGTGTTGGACGAAGTGATGCCGTTAACCGTCGCGGTGACGTCAAGTCGACCAGGCACGCTGCCGGACGTCAGGACGTTGCCCGAGAAGGAAGAGGCGAGCGAAGCATCGGTCGGAGCGGACGAATCGCCCGTGTTACCAACCTGAGCCGGCAATGAAGCGGCATTCGCGTCAGAGTAGACGGCAACAGACTGGAACGGATCCAGACGCGGGCTCACGATCGCTTCGTTGTCCACGTCAGTGGCGGAAGTGATTCGATAGCCGCTGGTGAAGTTAGCCGCTGAAGAGCTGCTGATGTTCATCGAGGTCGGACCTGCGATGGTGAACGAACCGAAGGGTCGCTCAACCGTTACGTTAACCGTCTGGGTGACGGAACCGCAAGTCGCCGTGATGACGTTGGTGCCCTTGATATCCAGGTCGGCGCCGGTCAAAGGACCGTCGACGGCTGCTGGCGGGTTGAACGTGGCCGCAAACTGACCGCTGCCATTGGTAGCGCCCGTGTTAGTGGCGGTGAAGATCGTGCCCGTAACGGAACCAGATACGCCAGGCGCGCCGGTCCAGTCGTTGGCCGGAGCCTTGTCGGTCGTCAGAGTTACGTTTTGACCCTGCATCGCGACGCCATTCTCGTTGAGAACCGTAGCCGTGATCACCGAAGTGGTGTTCGCGATAGCTGCCGGAACCGATGTCGTTCCCCAAACGAGCGGGGTTGTTCCCGTCGCGGAAGTCAACGTGATCGAAGTGACCGTGCCGAGGCTGAACGTAGAGTCGATCGAGGCCTGAAGGTTCACGCCGGTTGCATCGATGTCTACGGTGAACGGTCCAACCGTCGCCGCCGGACCACCGGCAGTAAGAGTGAACGCATTGCCTGAACCGGTAACGCTTGCGCCGTCGGTCGAGGCGGTAGCCGTGAACGACTGAGTCGTGACAACGCCGCTGGCGTCAAGACCGATCACCGCAAGACTTCGATCGGCATCGCCAAGAATGAAGTCAACCGTGGGATCGGTCGGTACGGCGCCATCGATGGTGTACTTAATCGAAGCGGTAGCCCCCGGCGTATAAGTTGCCGGACCGTTGTTGAGAGTCAGAACAGTGCCCTCGTTGGCCTTGGGGCCGAGGTTGCCATTAAACGAACTCATGGTGCCGGAGAGAGCGTTTGAGCCGTCCGTACCCGTGATCGTCGTGAGCGCGCTGACGCTGACCGAGCTGTTGATGGGACCCTTAACCGTAGCAACAATCGCGTTGCTCGTGGCCATCGAGAAATCTTCTTGGTCAGGAGCTCGGCTGATCTCACCATCAGCAACCGCGAGTCGGATCGTGCCGCCCGTTGCTGGGAAGTAGCCGGATGGCGGGTTCGCCGTAGGCAAAATAGCAACTTGGGGCGTACCACCGCCCGTTCCCTTTACATAAACAAAACCGGCAACGGTTCGCATCGTCTTCTGACTGTTCGAACCACCGCCGCCACCGCCGCAGCCGACGAGCATTGTCGCTGCAACTGCGATGGTCACTAGCAATCCTGCTTTGCGCATATGTTTCCTCCACTAGCTTGCCCGTAGCGTTCGCAGACACATCCATGCACGCCAACGAGCCATACCAATGATACTGGTATTTCCACGGGTGAACTAGAGGGTTTTAAATTCAAAACCTCATACGCTGTGTTAAGTTTCTTGGAATTGAACGGAACCTGAAGTGGTCTAGAATGGCAACTGTAGCTGCAACTATCCCTCGTAAAAGTGATTGGATATGAGTATGAATCGGCTCAAAACTGATGAAAAACTAGAGGCGCCGGTTAAGAAGGAAAGGGACATGGACACCCAGATGATCCTGGGGTGTAGTGGTTTTGCGACTATCGCATTTTTTGTTTACTTTCTCGCTGTTTGGCCATTCCTCGTTTGGCTCGAAATTCACCGATTGATCGTTTTCGCTGGGGATTTTGCCGCAGGATTTGGAGTTGCCGCGGTTTGTGGGGCCATTGTCTGCCGAAAAGTTGGTCTGGCCGGGGCGGCTGGATTCATGGGTGGAGTCTTCACCGCATCCATCTTTCTCTACCTCCGAATCGAGCAAGCGTTCGTCGGCGCGGTGGCCCGTCAAGTTCCCGAACCCGAATATCCTCGAACCCTTCAATTCGTGGCGCCTTTGGCGACCATTCTATTTTCCCTTCTCATTTGCCTTGTCTTTGTGAAGGAAGAATCAAAGGGAACAGAAAGACCATAACCCCATGGAGTTACTGGAAAAACGTGCCGACAATCGTGTTGTAGCCATTACATTTTCGAGGACACGACACGTTGGCATACGGAAGGTTTGTACAGGAATATCAGAAAGGCGCCGTGAACGGAGCCTCACCACTTCAGCTTGTGATCATGCTCTATGATGGGGCGATCCGCTTCATGAACGTCGGAAAACGAGGAATCGAAACCGCCGACCTCGAGCTTCAGAACACCAATCTTCAGAAAGCCCAGAAGATCGTGATGGAACTCACTTCGTGCTTGGACATGGAAAAAGGAGGAGAAGTCTCCAAGAATCTCCTGGCGCTCTACACCTATGTCATTGGCGAACTGGTCGAGGCGAACGTTGGCGACAAGGTTGAACCCATCGATCGATGTATCAAGATTCTTTCCGATTTGAGAGAGAGTTGGGTTGAAATCGACAAGATGACGAGACCTCAGTCGGAATTGAACGAGGTCCCGCTTGCCGCTTAATGCTTCCAGCCGAAAGGAGCTGGATCGGTACCTGCTCTTAACACTGAGCCTTGAGCAGGAACTTGAGCGAGAGGCCTGGGAAGTCGCTTCGAGTCTGATTAACGAACGAGATAATCTGCTCGCCGAATTTGAGAAAGCAGGCGCCAGGTTCTCAGCCGAAGATCTTGCCGAAATCCAACGCGTGGAACAACGGCTCGTGGGTGGATTGAAGCGAATGAGTTCTCAGATCACAATGCAGATTCGAACGGGAGTTGCAACGGGCAACTTTTACCGAGCCTACGCACCCCAAAAGACGCAGTCCGCATTTGATCGAGCAAGCTAGGCAAAAAGAAACCGGGGGCGAGATATTTCTCGCCCCCGGTTCTTTTTTGATGTCAGTTCGAGTTTTCTCGGGTCTCGAGCTGAATGTAGTTGATGGTGAAGTCAAAGGCGGAGGGAGCAAGTCCCCGCAGACTTCGCTTCGGAAGTATTGCCCGGAAGGCAACCTTGAGCGCGCCACCAGAGACGAATGGCGTGAGATTTGTCGTCAGCTTCGCGACTTGCCGATTGGCGCCCGTCGGGCGAAGCGCTAGCGATTTCATCAATTGGTATCGATTGGTGTTGTAATTCCAGAAGAACACCTGGTTGCTTGCACCGGATACCGCGTTCGCTTCAACAATGAGCTCGGCCGATCTCAAGCCGGATGTCACGGTCCCGCCATAGGCCAGGTTCACCTCGATGCCAGCGACTTGCCCCAATGCGTCGCTCTGGCTCCGAATCAAATAGGTGTTGCCATCAGAAACCTGGACATCGTTCACACCGCCCGAAGGATCGTTGCCCATCCAAGGGTCGATCGATGTGGGCGGGCTAGGAATAACGACTGCACTGGCATCCAGCTTTTTCACGGCCTTGAACGCATTCACTCGACCAAAGGCCACGAAGTTGTTCGCGCCAACGACTGGATCGCAGGTGCTCTCCAGGGCTTCGCGAATCTCGGTATTGGTGGTGCCAGGGGCGGCCACGCTCCAGAGCAGACCCACTACACCAGCCGCCATCGGACATGCCATGGAGGTGCCGGTGGCGTTTCCATAGCCGCCAGGAAGCGTGCTCATAATGTCCTCGCCGGGAGCAGCTACGTCGACATGATCGGCGCCCCAGTTGCTGAAGCCGGACTTCTGGTCGGAGGTATTGGTGGAGCCAACGGAGATGACGTTCGGATAGGCGTTCGGGTAGCCGAGCGTATCTGTATTGTCATTGCCCGCGCCGGCCAGAAGAACCAAACCCTTGTTCCAAGCATAGTTCACGGCGTTTTTCTCCGTGATGGACTCGCCGTAAGAAATGTAGCTCATCGAAATGACCTTTGCGCCATGGTCGGCGGCGTAGATCATTGCGTTGGCAGAAGCCGAGGCGGTGGCATTCGGGAAGATCTTGAGCGGCATGATCTTGCAGTTAAAGCCCGTGCCGGCAACTCCCTTACCGTTGTCGGTGTCCGCGCCCACGATTCCGGCGCAGTGAACGCCATGATCTCCGTCAAAGGTCGGATCGCTGTCGTTGTCCGAGAAGTCGTAACCAGGGACTAACTTGTTCTTGAGGTCTTCGTGATTGAGGTCGATGCCCGTATCGATGACCGCGACGATGACCGTTCCCTTGCCCTTGGTGATGCCCCAAGCGCCTTCGCAGTCGATCTTCTTCTGACCCCATTGCTGATTGCCCGTATAGCGCGGGTCATTGGGTATGTACGTGAGGTGCTTAATGTAGTTGGGCTCAGCATATTCGACTGAGGAAAGGCCGCGATAGTAGTTCACCGCGTCCATCGTAGACATCCCGGACGGCAACTTAAGTTGCTGCACATCCAGTCGGCTAATGGTGCCAACCTTCTTCGCGCGAATGGCCAAGTTCTCGATCAGGCCAGCGCGCGACTGACTTCTGAATTTAACGAGAACTTCACCCTGTTTAAAATCGGCGACTTGAGCAGAGGCGAGAGCGGCCCCTGAAATCAAAAGGAGCGCGGATAACGCTCTTGTCAAATGATTCATTAATCTGGACTCCTGACCTGGTAGGTAGTTCTTCGCCCACTAGGGTACACGAATCGACCGCGCTTGCAAACCGCTTAGTTCGACAAAAAGGAAACGGCCCGGTAACTGTTACCGGGCCGTTGAGCAAATTCTCGCGATTTTAGTTACTTTCGCGAGTTTCGAGGACTACGTAGTTGATGTTGAGGTCGAACGGAGAAGCCGACGTCCCGCGCAGGCTCCGCCTCGGGGCGATCGCTTTGAGACCGACCCTAAGCTTGCCGGCGGAGATGAACGGCGTCAGGTTCTTTGGCAAAGAAGCTTTCTGGCGGTTCGTACCCGAGGGGCGAAGGGCGATCGAACGCATCAACTGGAATCGATTGGTCGTGTAATTCCAGAAGAAGACCTGATGAGAGGTGCCGGACGGAGCGTTAGCTTCAACGATGAGATCAGCGGTTCGCAAGCCAGTGGTGACGTTTCCTGCGTAGTCCAGGTCCACAATCACCCCTCCCACTTGTCCTAGGGAATCGATGGTAGAGCTCACCGTGTAGAAGTCTGTATCCGAAGCGAGTAGATCCGATTCGTCGCCGTCGGGATTGGTGCCGTACCAGTGGGTCACCGCCGAGGGCTTACTCTCGATGGCGACGATCGAAGACTCGAACTTCTTCGCCGCTTTATAGGCGTTGATGCGACCGTATTTCACGAAGTTGTTGTTGTTCGGAATCGGATCGGTGGTGGACTCGATGGCCTCACGAATTTCGACATTAGTCGTTCCCGCTGGAGCGATGCCCCACAAGAGGCCAGCCACGCCTGCCGCCATCGGACAGGCCATAGAAGTACCCGTCTCGTTGGCATAGCCACCGGTGACGGTGCTCATGATGTTTTCGCCGGGAGCCGCGATATCGACGCGGTCCGCGCCGAAGTTGCTGAAGTCAGACTTTTGATCGTTCGTGTTGGTGGAGCCAACGCTGATAACGTTTTCGAAGTCGGAAGGGAAGTGGGCGGCGTCGGTATTAAGATTGCCGGCGGAAGCAAAGAGAACGACTCCTTTACCCCAGGCATAGTTGACCGCGTTCTTTTCAGTCTGGGACTCGCCATAGGAGCCGTAGCTCATGGTGATTACTTTCGCGCCGTTGTCGGCAGCGTGAATAATCGCCGCTGCCGAAACCGCGTCCGTGGCATTCGGGAAGATTTTGAGCGGCATGATCTTGCAGTTGAAACCGGTTCCCGCAACTCCCCGATTGTTGTTCGTGTCCGCTGCTGCAATGCCCGCCGTGTGTACGCCGTGATCGCCGTCCGGAGTCACGTCGGGATCGTCGTCTGAAAAGTCGTAACCGGGCACGAGCTTGTTCTTGAGGTCTTCATGGTTGACGTCGCAGCCAGAGTCAATCACCGCGATAGTTACCGCACCGGAACCTTGAGTCAGGTCCCAAGCCTGCGGGCACTGAATCTTCTTCTGTCCCCACTGACTGCTGTAGCGAGGATCGTTAGGAACGAAATCGAGGCTCTTCTTGTAGTTCGGTTCGGCATAGACGACGGTGGACATGTTGCTGTAGTAGGCAACACCATCCATGACCGACATTCCAGCTGGCAGCTTGATCTGTTGAACATCAAGCCGAGGAATCGTCAAGAGCCTCTTGGCGCGGACCGCCAAGTTCTCAAGAAGTCCTGCTCGAGAAGTATTACTGCGGAACTTGACGAGAATCTCGCCAGGTACATATTCGGCCACCTGCGCTGAAGCAATGGCGCCCGTGATAAGGAATGCGAGAGCCGTGGCGGCTCGAATTGTACGAATCATGTATCAAACTCCTGACCTGCAAAGGGAAGCCTTCCCAGATAGTTGAAAGTGGACTATAGCACGATTCTGAAGACCTGTGTATTTTCACGAAATCAAAAAAAGAGCGGGCGCTCAGAGTTGAGCGCCCGCTTGAGAAAGGAACGATTAGTTGCTGAAAGATGCCTTCAGCTCAATCTTGTCGAAACTCAGTTCGAACTGAGGCGGTACCTTGCCACTGATTCCTCGAACCGCGCTGATTCCGCGAATAAGAAGTCGGATATTGCCCGAACCATCCACGAACTTGCTGAACTTCGACTTGGAAATGTTGACTTTGACCGTCTTCTGGGATGTGTAAAGCCCGAAGGACGTGGCCAGTTCATAGTTTCCTGTCGACCAGTTGTATCCGAACACCTGACCGGATACTCCCGAAACGGAGCAGGAGCCGGTGATCTCCGCCTTGAGATCGCTCAAAGTGCCCGAGCTCAGATCGACCGTAAAGTCGGAAGACATCGATGCCACCTGGGCACTGGGTTTTGCATTGCCAGAGACCGGGTTGCCCGTATTGTCGATCATGTAGGAATCGAGAATGAAGTCGTCTCCATCCTCATCCAGAATGCTGTTAAGGTCACCATCTTGATAGGTCCCCTGAACCGTCGTCGCCGATGTCGGCGGCACATCGACGCCAAACGAACTTGCGAAGGAATCGCAGAATTTGTCGAAGTCGATGACGCCAAAGCCCGTCACGAAGTCCCAACCTGGAGTACAGGTCGAAGATTGACCGTTAGGCAGCGTCCCGTTTGCGCCTGATGTAATGTCCAAATACACATCTGAGCGGCCGTTCTGCTGATAAATAACGTTCTGAATTCGCCCCAGTCGATTCTTTGCGCCAAAGGTTGGCAATCGTCCCAAACTCAAGAGCTTCTGCTCGACCAACCCAAGACCACCGGCAAAGGTCGGCGACGAGGCGCTGGTGCCCGAAATCGAGATTAAGGAACCTTGGTTGAAGATGAAGTATCCGCCAGCTCCGCTGCCGTCGGCATGAACGGAGATATCTGGAACCAGACGCTTGTTAATGGAAGTGGGAACACCATTGCCGACCTGCCATGCAGGCAACACGTTGAAGCTGGCATTGACCAGACTCCAACCGCCACCGCTGCCCGACCAACCGACTTCTTGAACTCGAGCGCCAGTTGTATCGTTAACCGTAGCCACCGTTCCGCCGACCATCAACACTTCCGGATCGTAGTTCGGATAGTCAAAACCACCGAAGTCCGTGCCGAAGTCGCCCGAAGCGCACATATAAGTGATGCCTTGTGCGGTCATCGCCAAGTGTTGGTTATGGGCCGCGTTTGCTCCCGGAACTGAGAGGTTCCAACCGTAGCTCTCAGTGATGATGTCAGCCTTGTTATCCGTAGCTTCTCGGGTCAATACATTGAGCAGCCCCGCCCCACCGTCATAGATGATGATGTTGGCCAATGGAGCCATGCCGAGCACCATTTGGATGTCCAAATCGCCTTCGCCGGAAGGAGCTCCGCTCCCCGATCCGCCATCAATCGCGATGACCTGAATATTCGAGGTGGCACCGCCAATCGGAGTCGGCAAGTTGTACTGCGAGATGTAGGAAGCGGCGTCCGTAAGTCGGAATCCATCCCAGCTCGAGATACCGATCGTTCGCCCTTGGCCTTGGAAAAGTGCGTTGTAAATCGGCTTCGCGTTGTACAGGGCACGGACCAGAGGCGGGGTCAGAGTCGTTGTGTTTCGGGCCTTCGGCCGGGTGTAAGTCTCCACACCCGAGACGTCGATGACGTAGCTCGAAATGTTGTTGGGAACCTGGATTGGCGTGGTGTTGGCTCGGAACCGAATCTCGCCGCTTCGATCCGCCGCCGGGCCGACAAATTCCTTGATGGTTGTATTGAAAGCGGATGCAACTTGTCCCACGGTTCCGGAAGCCAGAATCGCCATGCGATTTGGAGCGGCGAGAGTAATCGTTAAACCTTTGGATTTGAGGTATTTGATGACCGCGCTCTGCTGGGATGCGGAAGCGCCAAACCGCGTTCCTACCTGATCCGGAGACAGGAATCGACGATACTGTGGTGACCGGCGGTCGCTCACGGCATCGCAAAAAGCTTCCAGCGCTTCCTGGCGCAGGGGCCGGAGGCTGACCGCGACCTCGATCCGATCCGCGGCGCGTGTAGCCGCGACCTCTCGGGATTCGCGAAGGACGGGTAGCACCGTGTCCGGCATGCTCTTCATTTGCTCTCGGCGGACCGCATGAGCGGACCCAACGCAGATGGCCAAGGCTAAGACCGAAAAACCGGCTCGCACCTGGAATCCAAACGCTTTCGATGAGGCAAACGAATCGCCCGAACGGCTGATTTTCGTTGCTCGATTAGGACTCAATGAAAGACCTCCTTTAGAGGGGTGATAAGGTTTTGGTGACTTCCTGCGCCCCTCGCATCGGAGAAGCCGTGATGGTCAGTGTAGTCGGCAAGACAAGGGCCCGCGCCGTGCGGGAATAAGTCACCCAAGGGATGACCAAAAACGAGTAAGCCTCGCGTGAAAAATGGCATGGTGAGCGCTACCCTGGTCCGAGAGGTTGGACGCAAGACCTCTCCCAAAAGTTCGAGGTACGAGGCGGGTGCAAACGATCCTCCCAGACACGGGCTTTTTTGATCGATGCTGCCGTTTAGATTTCGGTCTGCACGATCATCGATATAGATGGATCGCCGCAAATACATTCAAGCGTCAGACAACCCGTCAATCAAGGAGAAAGACGGATACGCCGAGGGGGCGCCGATTGGAGCCGACTTACGATCGCCTCCGGTCCCACTCGAAAACCAGATTACACGCTTTCGCAACATATGGCGAGTGTTGACGAAAAATTTCATTTAACTTAACGGAAGCTGAGGTATCTTTCCGCCATGCTGAACATTGAGCAGCATGAAGCGCTGTCCAAGGCTCGTGGGAGATTGGACGCTATCGGAGGTCATCTTTGACCTACCTTCGCTGCAATCTCAAATATCTGAACTAGAGGAAATTTCCTCCCAACCTGAGTTCTGGAACGATCCGGCCTCAGCAAACAAGACCCTTCAAAAGCTATCCCGAATCAAGAATTTCGTGGCCCCACTCAAAGATCTCAATAAGACGGAGCGAGACATCGCCGAGTTGTACGAGATGTTGCGAGAGGACCCCAGCGAGGAGCTTGAAAAGGAAGCTGACCACATGGCGATCGAGTTTCTCAAAGAACTCGACAAATATGAACTCAAAACTCTCTTGAGTGGCGAGCACGATGGGCGCAACGCATTGCTTGAAATCAATGCCGGCGCCGGCGGATCTGAAGCGTGCGACTGGGCTTCTATCCTCTTCCGGATGTACTCCCGATGGGCTCAAACCAGCGGATACAAACTGGAAATCTTGAGCGAAACGCCCGGAGACGTGACCGGTTACCGTTCGGTGCAGGTCATGATCTCGGGAGAAAACGCTTACGGCTATCTCAAAGCGGAAAACGGCGTTCACCGCCTTGTCCGCATTTCGCCTTTCGATTCGGCCGCGCGGCGACACACGTCGTTTGCGAAGGTGGAAGTTTTGCCGGAAATCGAAGAGGCGGAAGTTAACATTGATCCCGACGATCTTAAGGTCGAAACCTTGCGTGCTGGGGGAGCGGGCGGGCAACACGTCAATAAGACCGAAAGCGCCGTGCGTATCACCCACATTCCGACTGGCATCGTCGTGACGTGCCAGAACGAACGTAGCCAGCACGCGAATCGGGCAAGTGCCATGCTGGTATTGCTCGCGAGACTTTCCGAATTGGAACGTCGAAGCAGTGAGCAGAAGATGAAGTCGCTGATGGTGTCAGGTCCCGCAGAGTGGGGCAGACAGATTCGTTCCTATGTCATGCAGCCCTACACGATGGTGAAAGACCATCGGACGGGCTACGAAACGGGTAACGTCCTTGGAGTCTTGGATGGTGACATCGATGGCTTCATCGAGGCTTACCTAAAGCAAAAACCAAGCGACGATGCGTTTATCGAGTGACCGATTGAGGTTATTCGTGTAAATTCATCGCATAATATGAAAACTTGAATTGAGGCCCCGTGCTGATTTGCTCTCCCCTTTGCGGCACTGGAGGCCTCAGTTCGATTTCAACTTCTACGCGTAAAGAACCGTCTCCTTGGCGTAATGGATAAGGTAGGTTCTCGGAAGAATGCTCGCACTCGCTTGTCTCCTCGCGATGGGCCAGTCTACGGCTGCTCCCATTCTCCCCGCTGGCGTCAACGCCGATCTTCATCGTGCATTTGTGCTGGTTGAAGAGGCCCTGGAAAAGGGACAATTCGACGAGGCCAAGGCCAAATTGGCGCTCTTGCCGCGCACAGATATCGTGTTCTCGTGGGACGATTCCAAAGTGCCCGCGAACTTGAGGCCAGAATTCAGATCGACGCGAGAGGCAGCATTTAAGCTGTGGAACGAGCGCATTCCTGAAATCAAACTTGTGGAGGGAGCGAAGCCCCAAATCAAGTTCTCTTTCGAAAAGGAATTGGCGAAGCTGCCAGATAGCGACGCTCCCCGAGGAATCGCCCTCTTTTTTTCCGAAAATCCTGCTGAACCAAGATTAGAATCGGTGATCGGTCTCACTCGCGGTAATCCCGCCGAGAACATCTCCAATATCTCCCTCTTTAATGAAATCGTTTTCACGGTGGGGAATTATCTGGGCCTCGCCGCAAGTCCATTCCCGAACAGCGCATCGGGACGGCACGACTTCCAGATGCCAGTCCGATCCATGATTCAAGTTCATGAGATCAACCTCGTAGGTTCGGTCAAAAGCGCAGAAGACCAGCTTCGAAAGGCGGTTGAGAAGAAACAAAGGTTAACTCCAGCCCGCCCGAAGGTCACCTACGATCCCGATAAGATTGAACGCGGACCCGTGCTTCAGGGAACGCCCGTCGATCTCAGCGTTCAACTGAACAACGTGGGCAATGCTCCCGTTTCATTCCGCGCCATCCCCGACTGTAGCTGCATTGCTGCTACTCCCGGCGGATTGACGCCGCCCGGCGGTTCGTCGCTCGTCAAGCTCATCATCAACACCGCCGATATTGCGAACGATTTTGAAAAGCACCTGATCGTGGTGACTAACGACCCCGATCGACCCTATTTCCGCGTTCCCCTCCATATCCGAACGATTCCTCGCTATCGGTTTATCTCACCCAAAGGATCGGTCTTGATCGTTGATGAAGGCGGGCTAGATGTCGACCTCTTCCTGGTCACTCCCGCCGAATACCCATTCCAAGTCAACAGCGTCGAGGTCGTTGGAAATCCAGGCGCGGCAACCATCGAGCCATGGAAGGGCGAGCTGGCGGATCCCGAGTACAACGAACCGGTAAAACCGCGCCAAGGGCACCGAATCAAGTTGCACCTTGATGAGCCCCAGGTCAGCGGCCGCTCAGCCGCCACCCTCGTTCTCAAAACCGATGACGAGAAATATCCTGAACTTCGCTACACCATCTTCGCGCAGAAGGGAATCGCTGTCCTGCCCGCCTCCGCCTATCTGGGAGAACTGGGACAATCTGAACGTAAGGCCTCCATGGTGCTTTCACGCCCGACGCGGCCCTTCAAGATCGAGAAGGCGGAATGCGATTCGGCTTATATCTCCGTGACCGCTGAGCCGATAAAGGATGAAACCGAGTACATCCTCAAAATCGTCTACAACGGAAAAGCCCCCATCGGCGACCTGAGAGCGATGATCACCGTAACGACCAATGAACCTAAGCAGAAAACGGTTCGAATTCCCGTGATGGGCACAGTGAGATGAAACTGTGGGTCGGTATCCTCGGGATCGGTGGCATCGCCGCCAGTCTGGCCAAGCCACCCGCTGCGGAACCGGCCTACACATTCTTCGTCACCGGAGACGCCAATGGCTATTTGGCCCCGTGCGGCTGTTCCTATCCAATGATGGGGGGTGCCAAGCGCCGCGCAACCGCTATTCGCGATCTTGGTGAAAAATGACGAACGATCGTGCTTGAGAATGGCGGCTTTATCAAAGATATCGGCCGGCAGGACGAAATCAAGTCGGAGACGTTCGCCCAACTTCACGATTCAATGGTTGGGACCGCCATCAATCTGTGCTTTTCGGAAGCCAAACTAGGTTTGGGCAACCTCGCCGCCCTGTCCCAACTCAGTAAAGGGAGGTTGACGAGTTTGAGCGTTCCCAAGTCACCCGTCCTCGATATTCCTCCGTTGATCAAGAAAGGGAATTTCGCGATCGCCGGGGCTTCGGAACAGGCCGAGGCCATCGCCGCGACGTTGGGTGAATCGGCCACCCCCATCAATCAAGCGGTCGAGAAATTCGTCTCCGAAGCTCAAGCACAGGGGCTCTATCCGGTGTTGATGTTGGACGGTAACCGACAAGCTGCCCTCAGGCTCGCTCAGAAATTCCCCGCACTCGCCCTCATCCAGTACAAATCGGTGGGCCACCCCCCGGAGAAACTAGAAATGGAAGGGAATACGGCGCTAGTAACACCCGGAGATGGCGGCAAAGTTCTGGTCAAACTCACCTGGAAAGACGGCAAATTCGGTTCCTACCTTCCCATCGATCTCGGCCCAAACTTTAAAGACGATCCCGACGCCACCCGGCTCTACAAGGCATACCTAAAGCGGGTGTCCGACGAACATCTCCTCGAAAAGCTCCCTCGAACTTCAAAAGACGAATATGTTGGAAGCAAGGCGTGTTTTTCATGCCATGCCCAGGCGGCTGATGTCTGGAAGCATTCAAAGCATGCCGGCGCTCTGGCCACGCTTGAACACGAAGGACATGACCGCGATCCCGATTGCGTGAGTTGCCACGTGGTCGGTCTCGATAGTCTTAACGGATTCGTTTCTCGAATGAAAACGCCCGACTTGGCATCGGTCGGATGCGAGAGCTGTCATGGGGCGGGCAAGGCTCATAGCGCCGCGCCTAAACTCAATCCTATGCCAAAAATTGGCGAAAAAGCATGCATGTCGTGTCACCGTCCCGAGAACAGTCCACGCTTCGACTTTTCCACCTATTGGGCAAAGATTAAGCACAAATAGGTGGAAAACCTGTGGATTAAGACAATGTCAAAAAATGGTGCAAAGCCTTAAAAACACGAGGAAATCGCAGAAAAACGACTCCGCTTGAACCTGGCCTGTGCCGTTATTTGGCCATAATCTCGGTTGACCGCTCATCTTCTTATCGAGACAATGGAGGTACTAAATCGCCGGGTAAAGGAAACTCTCCGCCCAGGCGATATGTCCTATGACCAGTTCATTGTTTCTTCAGGATGTTGCATGCGCGGCGAGGCCCCGGTTATCCGAGGTCCTTTTCGGTGGAATGGAACGTCGCTTTGGAACTTTGGCTGAGCTGCCTTCGAATGTGGAGGCGATTGACGCCGCGCTGCAATTCGCAACTGGGTCAAGCCCATTTGTCGCGGTTGTCGGTCCGAGTGGTTGGGGCAAGACTCACCTCCTTGAGTGCGTCTCCTACCGACTGTCTCAAGAATACGGCTACCGCCCGCCCATCATCAGTGCGGTCGATTGGCTCAACGGACAAGCGACCGTCGATCCCAAACTTCCCCTGCTTGTCGATGACGCTCAAGATGCGGTTCTAAGAACCCGCTCGAAGGTCCAGCTCAAACTTGCGCTGGAAAGGCGTGTCCGAACCGGTCGCCCCGCGATGCTCGCTTTTACCAGCGACAAGCTCACCAGGCAGCATCTGTCGTTTCTTCCTAACGTTCGAGAGTGGGCCCTTCACGAGATCGCAACCCCCAAAGCAGATGAGCGCGTTTTCGTGGTTGAGCAGATGGCAAAGTTTGAGGGACTGCAAATCTCGCGATACATCGCCCGCGTCCTTGCCTCCCGAATGAGGGGCAACGGGAACACGCTTCACGGCGCCATCAACCGCCTGCGAACTTACGGGCGCAGTTGGATTACCCCGAGCGAAGTTCTAGAGGCATGCGGAATTCTCGACCCATTCTTCGCTGATAACCCGGACTGGGATTTGAAAGAGAAAATCCAACAGGCCTGGAATCGAATCGCCTCAACGTTCCCCAATGTCGAAGGGGCAAAGATCGTTCCCTATGTCATGTCTTTTGAGGCCCGTCTCAGCGAAGCCGATATTGCCCGCCATTGTCAAATCGAACCGAGTCAGGTGCATGATCGGTCGTTAGCCTTTAAGAAACAGCTCAATTCCAAGCCGGAATTGCAAAGTTGTCTCAATCATTTCGTCGAAACGATTGCGGAAAGCCTGCAATCCAACTAAACCCGTATTTATAACATTCCCCATTGGCACGCACTTTGATTACTGTCGAGACTGGAACCCGTGTGACCGGGTCGTGTCGTGGAACCATGCAATCGATTCGGGCGTTAAAGCTCCTGCCAGTTTGGGTGTCTCCCGATCATCTTGTGTCCACGGCTCGCATCATTTTGTCCGGCCATAACCTCCGAACCATGGCTGTGATCGAAGACGGTCAGATCGTTGGGGTGGTCAGCCAAGACTCCTTGGTCAATGAGGCCGACTTCGCCGAGGTGCGGGTCGCCATGCTGGAGCCCAAAGTCGTTCTGGATGGCGATCTTTCCGTGAGAGAAGCCGCCGACCTCTTCGTAAGGGAAAACGTCGACTTTGCTCCCGTCGCATTTGAGGGCCGCTATCTCGGCATGATCAACTCGAACATGCTTCTAAGGGAACTTGGCCGTTCCTGGGATCCCCTCACCGGCCTCTCGTGGAGCGATCAACTGCGAGAATGGGGCGTCGAAAACCTCAAACGAGGCAACGAAGTCACCATCCTGTTCATCGATCTTGACGACTTCGGCCACTACAACAAGCGATATGGTCATATCGTGGGCGACCATGTGCTGAAGCGCGTCGCCGCCATGTTGCTCGAAAGTGTCGACCGAGACAGAGACGTCTTGGTTCGATATGGTGGCGATGAATTTGCTATCGGCACGCTAAGAGAGCGTAGTGAAGCTGAGATATTCGCCGCAGTGCTGAAACGGAAGGTCCATGAGATTTTCGTGGGCGAGACGGAAGAAGGCGTGGACTTCACCATCGGCATGCACGGTGGCAAGAGAAGCAAGGAGCGCGAGAATATCCACTTCGCCGCGACGCTTGATAACTTGATCAATCTCGCTTCCAAGGACTGTATCGCACAAAAGACGGCTAAGACCGTTATGGCTCAGCGTGACCTTTCTGTCGTCGCCGCGGTCAGCGTAGAGGAAAAGAAGCCTGAGGCTGCTGCCGGAATTAAGGTCGTCAGCGTATTCGCCGACGATCACACATCGAATTCTCTGACCCAAGTCATCATTAGCGTGGGCGATGCAGTGGTAAGTGGTGTGAGCGCCCGAATGGGCAAGTCCGTCATTGAGTCCATCGCATTGGCAACCGCCAAGGCGCTGGAGCGCCGATACCCAGAACGACCGCTGCAGATCAACGACATTCATCTGACCCAAGCGCAAGACGGAAGACGAATGGTAACCGTCTCGGCCCAAGTGACCGCAGATGGAAAAGCGGTACCCGTTGGCGGGGTAATGACGGTTGAGAACGACCTGTATACAGATGTGGCGAACGCTACCCTCCAGGCCTTTCAGCAGTCTGCTCCCACTTCAAATCGCTGAATTTGATCTTCGGGTCTGCCGACTCGCAAACTCGCGACGTAATATCAGTTATGAGTTCGCAACCCAGCCGTGCGCGGGAATTGCTCGACAAGATCCGTGAGCAGATTTCGAAAGACGACGCACGAGCCCAGAATTGCCTTTCCGCCCTTGAAAGCGCCTTGCTGGCCGAGGCGAAGGAGAAAGAGGAGTCAGAGCGCCTCCTGGCCGAATATGAAGAGGCCTACAACAAGCTCACTGCCCCCGCTAACCGGATTGGCGTCTTCCTCAATTGGATCGATGAACAAGAATCCCGATTTGCGATGATCGCTGTCGGAGATACCGAATTCGTCGCCCACGTCGATCCCAATGTCGATCCCGACCTACTCCAAGATGGAGTCAGAGTGAGAGTCAACGATGCTTACGCCGTCGTCGGCGTCGTGGCCCATAGCCCCATTGGCGGTCTGCTCAAGGTGGGAGACGTCCTTGCGGACGGTCGGCTGCGTGTCGGATCGGAGACGCCGGGAGCGGAAGGTCGAATTGTGCTGAGAAGCGCTGCCCTGAAGGACACCCAGATCACCGCCGGAGACGAGGTGCGCCTCGATGGCAGTGGCCGCTTTGCGATCGAGCACAGCGTCCGCCAGGAGAGCCGCGATTACTTCCTTGAGAGCGTTCCCGATATCCCGTGGGAAAAAGTCGGTGGCCAGCAAGAAGCCATCAAACTGATCCGAGACACCATCGAGCAACCGTTGCTCTACCCGGAGATATTCGAGAAATTCGAAAAGAAGCCGATTAAAGGCATCCTTCTCTACGGCCCTCCCGGCTGCGGAAAGACGCTGATTGGCAAAGCGACTGCCCACAACTTGACTCAAGAGTATTCGAAGCGGCTGGGCAAGCCCGTCAAGGAATACTTCATGGCCATCTCAGGTCCAAAGATTCTGAACATGTGGCTTGGCGAGACCGAGCGCATGGTCCGAGAGATATTTAAGACGGCACGAGAGAAGGCAAAAGAGGGAAGACTGGTCTTCATCTTCATGGATGAGGCCGAATCCGTCTTGCGAACACGGTCCAGCGGTCGCTGGCTAAATATCTCTAACACTGTCGTGCCCCAATTCTGTGCCGAACTCGATGGTCTCCAATCGTTAGAGAACGTCGTCCTGATGCTCACCTCCAACCGCCCGGACTACATTGACCCCGCCGTACTCCGTCCAGAACGCATCGACCGCAAGATCAAGATCAATCGACCAGATCGGCACGCCACCCAGCAAATCCTGGGAATCTATCTTCACGACACCATCCCCCTGGATCCAGAAGTCATGAAGAACTGGAAGGGCGAGATCGACTGTGCTCGGAAGCAATTGATCGAAGAAACCACCGAGTTCATTTGGAGAAAGTCCAAGGAGACCGAGTTCCTCCGGGTCAATCTCCGAAATGGTCAAACTGACACCCTCTACTGGAAAGATCTGGTAAGCGGTGCTCTCCTAAAGTCCATCGTTGATCGGGCCAAGGACTACGCCATCAAGCGAGCCATCGCAGATCCCCAAAACCAAGCGGGAGTGTCGCTTGACGATCTTTTCGCCGCCGTCAGCCAGGAATACAAAGAGAACGAGATATTCCCCAAGAGCGACACTCAAGAGGATTGGCTCCAACTCCTGGACAACGAACCGGAAAACGTTGCCTCCGTCAAACCCATTGGTCGGAATCGCGGCCAAGAGTTCGCCCGAAAAAGCGTTATTTGATTCAAGAATTCACCCAACTCCCAGGTAAAAGAGTTGGGTGAAGGTCTTTGACCCCGTTCCACCTAAGATCGACTCCACCGCCAAGTTGGTGGCTAAGTGCGCGACTCGCGTCCACAAGGAAATGGGGCCCGGTCTCCTGGAGCGAGTCTATACGGCTTGCCTCGTCCGGGAATTGGAGCACCATGGTCTGAACGTCTTGCGTCGCGTTCCCGTTCCCTTGGTCTACGACGGGGAAACTCTTGAGGAGACCTTCTATGTCGATCTCTTGGTCGAGGGCCATGTCATCGTAGAAATACGAGCCGTTCCCGCCATCGCTCCGATTCACGAAGCGCAAATGATGACCCACCTGAAACTGACGGGGAAACGAATGGGCCTGTTAATTAACTTTAATGCGGTTTCGATGAAAAAGGCTATCCGCCGGTTCGTCGTCTAGAACAAGTGCCAAGATCGTAGCGTCGTACTGGATAGATGTTCCTGCTCAACAAGATAGTTGCCGCCGTTCTGGCGATGCTCGCTCAGCAAGCGGCCATGGACAAGGACTTCAAGCCCCTAGCGCAAATGACGGGCGCGGATACCCTTGTGGAGCAGTCTCGCGCCGCCATGATCTCATCTGAAGGCGAGTGGCGGGTGCTTTGGCGAGCTCATAAAGAACAATACGGAAACTCCAACTTGGACCCGGCGCCGACCGTGGATTTCCAAAAAAACGTCGTTATCTGCTATTTCGGGGGTTCAGGACGCGGCGTGGATGGGTATCAGATCTACAAAGTGGACACCAAGGGAGAGTGGAACGTCATTCAAATCGTTCCGCATCTTTTCACGGGCGGACAGGTGCTTTCCAACTCGTTTGCCATGTGGATATTCCCCAAACCCAAGCGTAAAGTCGAAATTCAAATGTTCGACTCTGTGAACAACGGCGAGCCAGTATTCAAAAAGATCGCCATCTTTGAGCCGCCCAAGAAGTCTAACTGAGGAAAAGAGGTGGTTCCTCAACGGGCGTCTCGGAGAGTTCGATCGCTCCTAGGACTTCGGCAACCGCCAAATTGGCCATTTCTTCCGTTGCCGCATGAACCGTCGCAAGCAGATCGCCTTCCCCCAGGGCCGCCCCCACACCAACCGCAAGCACGATTCCTACTGCGGGATCGATCAAGTCCTCCTTCCGGTGTCGGCCCCCACCCAGGTTGATCACCGTCTTCCCAATCATTTCCGCTAAAACGGCCTTAACCCATCCAGAATCTTCCGCGCGCACCTCTCGAACGACGGCCGATCGGGGCAGAACACTCGAATCCTGAACCGCTCGAGGATCGCCGCCTTGAGCCTTCACCCAGTCTTTGGCTTTCAAGAGAGCTTTGCCCGAGATGAGAGCCTCTTCTGCGATCGCAAGTCCCTCCGCTTCAGAAGTTGTCGAACCGCAAGCAACAAGGGTTTCTGCCGCGTAATGAACGCACAGTCTTCTAAATCGCTGAACCGGCGGAGAAAGTCGATCCCCCCTCAGAACTGCGAAGGCTTCCGAGACTTCAAGCGCGTTTCCAACTGCCGCGCCCAAGGGTTGATTCATATCGGAAATCGAGGTTTTCACTTTCAATCCCGCCAAGGTTCCCGTTTTCTCAAGCAGAGCCGCCAATTTCTGGGCGTCCCCGAGGTTTGTCATAAAAGCGCCAGAACCGCACTTAACGTCTAGCACAACCGTATCTGCCCCCCCGGCAATCTTCTTACTCAGAATGCTGGAAACGATGAGCGGAATGGACCCAACCGTGCCGGTAACGTCTCGGAGCGCATACAATGCCTTATCCGCAGGCGCTAGATCCGGCGTCTGTCCCGTAAGCGCCAGCCCGATCTGAGCGGCCTGCCGTTTCATCTCATCAGGTGAAAGGTCGAGTCGGAATCCAGGAATAGAAGCGAGCTTGTCTACGGTTCCACCCGTGATTCCCAACCCTCGCCCGCTCATCTTAACGATCGTGAGCCCGCATGCGGCCAGGATCGGTAAAAGGGCGATCGTAGTCTTATCGCCGACGCCGCCGGTGCTATGCTTGTCCACCCACGGTTTGGGTAACCCCGAAAGATCGATGCGGTCGCCACTCTCGGCCATCGCCACCGTAAGCCACGCCGTCTCTTGCTCATCCAGCGGACGTAGAAAGGCGGCCATGAGCCAAGCGGCGAGTTGGTAGTCGGGAATCGAGCCCTCGCCCGCGCCGCTGGCCAAATACCGAAGTTCGGCTTCGCTATTGCCAAGCCCGTCTCGGCGCTTCCCAATGACCGAAAGAATGTCCACTTCCTAAACTCCCGCGCGTTGCTTCACGTTCTCAAACGTTTTGAAGTGGGTTTTGGATACGTTCACCAACTTATCGGCCCCAAATTTGCGAACGAACGAGGCGCCCGCATCCAGTACCGGAGTGGAAGCCCCCTTCGGAAGAGTCATCCCAAATTCCTCGCCCAGCCGTTTAAGACGTCGCAAGAACTCGGCTCGCGCCAAAACGGAAGCAGCCGCAACCGCTATGTCTTGCTCGGCCCGGACCGCCGAAATAAACTCCAGAGATCGCCCTTTCTCAAACAACGAACGTTTAACGGCATGACCACCTTTCGCGAATTCGTCCGAGATCACCTTGGTGGCTGGTTGTTGCTCAAGCACATTCTCGATGGCTCGGGCATGTCCCCAGGCCAAAAGCGTGTTCAAGTTTTTGAACTTGGCGTAGAGCTCGTTATATTTGGCCGGACCTATTGCCACCACCGCATGTGGACACACTCGCTTGATCTGGTCCGAAAGCTTCAGCGCCATCGGGTCGGTGAGTTTCTTGGAGTCCTTTACTCCCTCCAATTCTGCCAAGTGCTCCGGCCCCACATAACAGGCTGCAATCACCAGAGGACCAAAAAAATCTCCCTTTCCACTCTCATCGACACCGATATGCCCTTCATCCATCGTCAAGAGTTTACGTGATTGGTCCAAAATGGGACCGCAAATCGTCCGAGAAGGCAAAAGCGTAGAAAGGAGCAATAGTGGAACCCCTGCCAGAGAATCTGAAACCCGAAATTCAAACCCTCGGACGCCCTCAGTACCATCGGCTCCGTCGGGTCGCCGCGATGTTGAACTACTATCGCATTGACCCTGTCACCATCGCCGAGCGACTCGTCGAGCGAGGCTGTAGCCAAAACCTCGCTGATTGGATCGTCCGATCCGCCAGTGCCGACCGAAGCCTGACCAAAAAGCTCGAAGAGTCGGAGGCGCCAGAAACGCTTAGTCTTGTGTTGATGAAAGGTCTGAATGGCGTGGTCTTGCTGGTGATCGTTGCCTTGGTGGCTCACTTCATCCAAGTCACAGACAGCATGGCCCTGCTATTCATCTTCTCGCCATTCCTGCTGATTACTGCCTTCGTTGGTTTCTTCATGGTCCTCCGAATGATCGCGGAAATTCGACGCCGCGTTTCC
Source organism: Armatimonadetes bacterium 55-13 (assembly GCA_001898035.1). GTDB lineage: Bacteria > Armatimonadota > Fimbriimonadia > Fimbriimonadales > Fimbriimonadaceae > 55-13. The sequence goes on along the minus strand of MKRX01000006.1, from coordinate 283,955 downwards.
CAAAGCCGAGACGAATGAAAAAGGGCCAGGCAAGTGCCTGACCCTTTTCTCACGTCGAGAGAATCGCCTTAGTTGTCGATTCTTCCGTTCTTTCCAACCTTCGGAATCGCATTGCGCTTCTTCTTGGCCGGAGCCTTCTTGAGTTGGTCCATCAGGTATTCCACGGCCTTTTCCAATTGCGGATCGCGACCCGCCGCGATCAGGTCGGGACGAGCATCGACCTCGATATCCGGGGCGATGCCCTGATTCTCGGCGATGATCTCCTGCGTGTCTCGATCGAAGATGCTGAACTCAGGAGCGGTGACGCTACCGCCGTCGAGTAGAGGAGCCCCTCCAGAGATACCAACCAATCCACCCCAGGTGCGGCTTCCGATCAGCGGTCCAACCTTCTCATGCCGGAACATCCACGGGAAGAAGTCTCCGCCCGAACCAGCGTAGCCGTTAATTAGCATCGCCTTCGGACCTTCGATGGCGACCGAATCGCTTCCATCTTCCTTGGAGTTTCGAACCTGAATTCCCGCTTTGATCTTTCGGGCAAGGGTGTCCACGAACCACGGCTGGATGTATCCGCCGCCGTTCCACCGCTCGTCCACAATGACCGCGTCCTTGTCCGTCTGGCTCCAATAACCGCGAACGAATTCGCGAGAACCTTCGGCCGCTGTATTCGGAATGTGCATATAGCCAATTCGGCCACCTGACATCTTCTCGACCCACTTGCGGTTACCTTCCACGAAGTCGGTGTATCGAAGCTGACCTTCGTTTCCAACCGGTCGGACCCGGTAGGTGCGAGCGCCTGTCTCAGATGGTCGGTCATTCACCTTGATCGTGACCACCTTGCCGACCTTGTTCATTAGGAGCGAGTTCGGGTTGGTGTTCGCGTTGATGGCTTGACCGTCGATCTCAAGGAGGTAGTCGCCATCTTTGACGTTGACGCCCGGATCGGCCAGCGGTCCACGCATGGATTCGTCATAGTTCGCGCCTCGGTAGACCTTCTTGAACCGAACGTAGTTTCCGGCAACCTCATAGTCGGCGCCGAGTTGGCCAACTGGGATCGACGCGCCCATGTTGCCGAAGTCGCCGCCCTGAACATAAGAGTGTCCCGTTCCGAGTTCGCCGATCATCAGACCCATGACGTAGTTCAGATCGTAGCGAGTGGCCACGTAGGGCAGGTACTTCGCATACCGGTCGCCAATCGCCTTCCAATCGAGGCCAACCATATTGGGATCGTAGAAGTGATTCTTTTCCCAGCGCCATGCATCCCAGAACATCTGGGTCCACTCCTCGCGAGGTTTGACGATCGTCTCCACGTTGCTGGTATCCACGCGACCCTGTCCAACCTGAACGCCGGGCTGAATCGGCATAATTCCGAGCATGCCCTGAGCGTAATAGGCGAACTTGGTTCGGTTTGCGTTAAACGAGAGGGAACCCACAATGCCCTGAGCGATAACCTGAGGTTCTCGACCTCCGATGTCCATCTTCTTCAGCGCCCCGCCTTGATAGAACAGCACGCCATCGTTCAAACCCACAAGGAAAGGATAGTTGTCGTTACCCAGAGGGAGGGGAAGCGCACGCTCCGCCAAGCCGTCGAAGTCGATCTTGACCGTCTTATCTTCCTTTGGCTCGCCCTTCTTCGGCTGACCTGCGGGCTCTTCTTCACCCTTGGCGATCCAGGGATTCTCAAGATCGTTGGTCAGGGGCATCACATAAAGCCGCTGAGTCTGCTCGACCTTGAGACTGAACTCATAGTCGCCAAAGGAAGGCGCAAAGGTTCGGCGAGAAACGAAGTACAGATACTTGCCGTTCAAGTCGAAGGCTGGGCTGCTGTCGTCGTACCGACCGTCTGTCACCATCGTCGATTTGCCGGTGGCGATTTCGTAAAGATAGACTTGCCCAAACCCGTTCTTTGCCTGATCGACATAGGCGATCCACTTGCTATCGGGAGACACGTCGTAGCTCACGGGACTACCCAGTCGCGACTTGTAGACCTGAGTCAGCTTCTTCGTGGCCGGATCGAGCAGATAGAGCTCGTTGGTCTCGGTTGAAACAACGATCTGTTTGGAATCGGGTGTCCAATCGACACCGCTAACCGCAAGTCCCGAACTCGTCAGCTTCGTCGGGTTTCCACCCATCTGAGGCTGCGTGTAGATCTCGTAGCTTCCCGAGGCATCGCTAGTGTAAGCGATGGTCTTTCCATCGGGCGACCAAGCAGGGAAGCGCTCCCGAGAACCCGAGGTCCCCGTAAAGTTTCGGGTCTCTCCACTGTGGGCGGGCAAACTATAAAGATCGCCACGAGCCTCGACAGCGATTCGTAAGCCGCTGGGCGAGAGTGAGATGCTGCTGATTTCGCTCGATACGCGGCGAAGATAGGGACGAGCGCTCACAAAATCGCTAGCGATCGTCGGATTGAGTTTGACGATCTTGCTGCTGGCGATATCATAGGTCCACAAATAACCATCGCGTTCAAAAACGATCTTCTTGCCGTCGGTAGAAGGAAACTTAATGTCCGCATCCGAGAACTGTGTAAGTTGAGTGTCCTTCTTGGAACCCAGATCGTATCGATACAGGTTAAGGGTGCCCAACTTCTTGTCGCTGATGTAGAAGATTGAGTTTCCAACCGACATGGGGAAGTAGCTCTGCTCACGCCCACTCGGCAACTCCGAGTATTTGTTCGCTTCCAGATCGAACAGCGAAATGCGACCTTGGGTGCCGCCGCGGTAGCGTCGCCAGTTGAAGTTATAGGACGCCATTCGGGTGTAGGCCAAGGTGTGGCCGTCCGGAAGGAATGAACCTTGGGTGATCTCCAAAACTTTGGTCGATTCAGGAGGACCTCCGTTCGGGTTCAAGAGCCATAGGCGTTGTTGGTTGGCCAGGAAGTTGCCCGACGTGGATGCAACCATCACCTTGCCGTCTTTCGTCCAACCTATGACGTTGTCGGTGTTCGGCTCAAAAGTCAGGCGCTTAGGTTCGCCGCCCTCCAAGGGCATGACGTAGGCGTCCATATTGCCGTCGTACATGCCACTAAAGGCGAGCCACTTCCCGTCAGGGGAAATCCGGGCATTGCCTTCGATACCGGGATGAGACGTAAGGCGCCGTGCGAAGCCGCCATCGGTTTTCGCAAGCCATAGATCGGCTCCGTAGGTGAAGACTACATTGTCTCCATGAATCGACGGCCAGCGCATCATACGCATTTCAGGCACGTCGCCGGACTGCGCCGTCATTGCCAGCGCGGCCGTAGCGGTTAGTAAGATCAAACTACTCCTCCGTTGGATTAAGGTTCCGTTAGCTAGTATTACCGGCTAAATCACCGCAATGACTATCAGGGGTCCATTAACCCTATCGAAAGATAGGATATCCCCACCCGGCGCCTGAGGAATTCTCTTAATCGTTGATTGCTATTGCTTGAAGAGGAGAGAGCATCAAGACTCTATGATCTTCGTTCGATGGTTGGAGGATGTCCAGCCAAGTCGTGTGTCCCAAACACGCGCGACCTCGCCCGGCGCTGTCTCATAACTTAGCCGGGCGAATTTTCTTTGTTGCCAGCTACTTTCCGTACTGGATGCCGCCGCCCTTGCCCTGCCGCCATGCCTCGCGCCACTTGTGGACGTCTACCGTCCCGATCTCCGGCCTTGGTTGACGTTCATCCACTGCCGGAAGAGGCGGGAACGGTTTGCTTGGCGTGGTTTGATACCAATAGGCCACGCTGGCCAAGTCCAAAATCAAGCAGTTCGCGTGCCCATGCTCGATGCTCGCTCGCAAACTCTTCTTGAATCGAATGGGATCCTCCAAATGGAATCGGTAGACATGCGTTCGTCCTAACCAGCCAAATCGAGGAGAATCGTTGAGGCGGCCCGGTGCGCGAGCGGTTCCGAAGTAGGGATGACAGTAGTGCTCGTCAGGGCACCAACTCTGGTTGAAGTAGTCTTCCGTGCCGGTCCCGTGGGCTGACCCGGGCCAAGCCTCGCCATCCACTAGGAACATATCGTCACCCTCGCCGTACCAAATGGGTCCCGGCGAGTTGATGTAGTAGTTGACTCCCACAAAGTGGCCCTGCCCTTCCGGCTCGCAAAAGAGATAGTTGAATTGATCGCTTGGGTTATCCGCGAAAGGACCAAAAACGGTCCACTCGTTCTCCACGTCTCCCATGTCGCTCTCCGCCCCTGTCAATTCCTGGTGGTACCACGCGTGGAACCGACCCATGTCGTCGGGAATGGACTCGTGCTCTTCGTAGTCGATGTAGTAATAGAAAGCGTCCACATCGGCCGTTCCCTGGTTCTCGATCGTGAACTTGGCTCCTTTCCCAAAAGGCATGGGGAAATAGCAGACCAAAGCGTTCCCGCCTGCCGGGGCTGCCGCCAAAGGAAGAGAGATGAAGTTGTATTTCATCCCCCATCCCTGTCCAAAAAACTCCCCGATTGGGCTCTCGATGCTCGGATGTTCTTGCCCGTCCCAGTAGGCGCGCAATACTAGGTTGCGTCGATGCATTTCGTCTTTGGATGAAATCGTAATCCAGATATGTTTGACGATGCCGGCGCCTTCCATCTGAGCTAACGTCACCGTTTCGCCTTGAGGAATTTGAATATTGTCTCCGTTTCCGCCCTTTCGGTCGTAACTAGAAATGCGTTTGGAGCGAGCGTCGATGATCTTCGCAATGTTTGAGAGCGGGCCCTGTGACATACCGCGTCAAATTACCCTTTGCAAAGAGGCATAATGCCAGACCATTGCGCATTAACCCCACGCTTGAGACGAAGATAGACCTCATGAACCCCACCTCGCAAGTTCCTCCCAATCCGGTAAGTACGTGGAACGAGTATTTCCAAAGCACCCGACCTATGCCCCTGCATCCCCTTTTTGGCGAGTTAGAGCCATATCTGCCCCAGACGGGGCGAGCCGCCGACCTCGGCTGCGGCGTGGGGCACGCGGTCGTGTGGCTTGCCGAAAAAGGCTGGGATATCGATGCTTTCGACGGGCACGAAGAAGCGCTCAAAAGTCTTGGGGAGAGACTCTTCGCCGAGACGCGATCAAAGGTCGCTACTCACCATTGCCTTCTTCAAGACGCCTCGCTCGCGCACGGGCAATACGATCTCATCATCGCCGCATACAGTCTCTTCTTTCTCACGCCGGAACAGCACCAAGTCGTATGGAACCGAATCTACGCCGCCCTTAAGCCCGGCGGTTACTTTCTTGGCGAATTCCTCGGCGTCAACGATGATTGGGCGGATCAGATGACCACCCACACCGCCGAGCAGGTGACAGAACTGCTCTCACGATACGAAACGATCTATCGCGAAGACGTGGATCGGGACGGCTTCGTAAGCATGGGTTCGCCCAAGCACTGGCACGTCTTCCACGTTATTGCTCGGAAGCCGGTTTGAGTTCGTAAAGCTCGAAGTTCTCGGTCGCCGGACCCACGCGGCGGAGCGTCAAGCCTGCGTTGACAAATGCCTCTTGGGTAGGTTCGGTCATTCGACCGGAGCGCGTAAAGAGCCAATGGCACTTCGCATTGATGACCTCATCGGGCGTTTCCGCCTCGGTTACAGTGGTGTTCAAATAAAGGAGCATTGAAGGCAGGCTCGTCTCCTGCAACTTGGGCTTACCCGTGCCAAGATCTTTGCTCCGGCGAGGTAACTGGTAGACCGCCACCGTTTCCGGCACCCCAAACACGCTGTTCTCTCGCACATAGCGCGCAAGCTCATGCGCTTCACGTTGCCCGCTCTTCTCATACCAAGCCAAGAATCCGACGTTGGCTAGCAAGCCGACCGACACTGTCCAGATTAAACTCCACTTGACTCGATTCTCTGTTGTCGCTTTCGCAAGCGCATTGGCCTGCAATAGTCCCCAAAGCACAATGGAGCTAATGAGAGCGGCAATTCCAAGTAACTGGGAAGTCTTATTGACGGAACCAATAAGCATAACGCCCACCAAGATTGTAGTTGAAGCAAATGCAATTACCCATAGATTGGTTCGCTTTGTCCAAACGATCCAGCGATCGATCGCCGCGGGCACAAGCATGGCAAGCGGTACACAGGCAGGCAGGACGTAGTGAGGGAGCTTTGCACTACTAATGGAAAAGAACAATAGGACAACAAGGGTCCAGGCCGATAAATAGCGCAGAAATTGACTTGAGGCATTATGCGATTGCGAGTCAGCAATTTGGCTCCATCTTCCATTTCGAACAAGGTAATAGAGCCATGGCGTCATTCCCAGCAAGAGAATTGGAATATAGATTGGATAAGCCCAAGCCGCCTTGATCGTATGCGCCTTATCGCCCCCTGTAAACCGCCCTACATTCTGTTCGATCAAGAACTTCTGAACGAAGAGCTGCCCATTCGCCAGATAGGCCGGAACGTACCAGAGCGCAATCACGCCAACCAGAATCACCGTGCCAAGAAGCCATTGACCGCGAAACGCGGGCCGCAATTCCGGCTCTTTCCAAAAGGTCCATCCGGCAATCAGGACGAAGAGGATCAAAGCGACCGGACCCTTCGCCAAGACCGCCAACCCCAGGAGAGCCGCCGTCGCTAGCCGCATCTTCCGATTGCCTGTCAAGGACTCCCAAAACGTCAACATCGCCGCGCTGAAGGTCAAAACCAACGGCATGTCCGTCATCATCATCCGGCCAATCGCCACGAACAGCAGACTGCTGGAGAGCACGATGACGCTATACGTCGCCGCATTCTCGCTCAGCCACCTCCGGGCATAGCGAGCGACCAGAACATAACATCCAATGGCCGAGAGCACGGAAGGAAGCCGAGGGCCGATCATGTCGCCGAAGATCGCTAAACAGGGCTTGGCCATCCAGTAGAGCAAAATCGGCTTCTCGAACCAGGGTTGCCCGTTATAGAACGGTGTCACCCATTCGCCCCGGCGGTTCATCTCCCCCACCACCGCCGCATAAAATCCTTCGTCCAGATCGAAGAGACCGGTGATCCACCAGCCCAAAAGCGGGACAATGGCGATCCAAAGGGCGATCGTAGTAAGGCGGCGAGAATTCAAACCGAGTTGAAGGTACCCGTTGAAAGGATGGCCCAAGAAGGACCGCCGCCCGCCAAGTAAAATCTATCCCATGTCCCCGCTCGATAATTTCAAGTTCAACGCCGATGGTCTGATCCCCGCGATCATCCAAGACCATCAGAATGGTGAGGTTCTCATGATGGCGTGGATGAATCGAGAATCCCTGGAACGAACGATTGAAACCGGGAGATGCACCTACTGGAGCCGGTCTCGACAAAGCTTCTGGGTCAAAGGCGAAACCAGCGGACATGTTCAGCATGTGAAACGCATCGCTGTCGATTGCGATCAAGACACCCTACTCATTCAAGTCGAGCAAGTCGGCGCTGCCTGTCACGAGAATTACCGAAGCTGCTTCTTTCGCGATGTCGCCGAAGGCGAACTGAAAATTAACGCTGAACGCGTCGCTGAATAAACAAAAAAGATCCTCTCCAGGTGGTTGGAGAGGATCTTTTGGGGGAGGAGGAGATTGATGAAGAGTCTAGGCAATTCTCGTGCCCATCCGTCGCATGTTCAAAAATCAAACCGCCGAGCAACAAAAAAATCCCCTCATGCCAATGGAGAGGGGATTTTTGGGGGAGGAGGAGTTGTTGAAAACAAGCGTCGCAACTTCCGTGCCATTTCCATGAGAAAGCGTAACAAACCGATGCGAGGCGCGTTCCAAATCTAGGGAGTTCCGTGATGATTCTTGCGATTGCCATTCTCTGCGTCGGTGGTCAAAGGTCGAACGCCGACATAGAAGCGCGTCGGCATAACGCCGCCTACTTCAGCCCCACCATGGAGCGCATGATGCGTGCGACTGACAAGGAACTGCTTGGATACGCCGGATCTTTGCAACCCGAAATGAGGGGCGCGGCGGTGAGCGAAATCGTGGATCGCAAACTCAAATCGGCCGCTCCTGTCTTGGCGAAACAACTCGACCCAGCGGCCAAAGATCGAAACATCAAAGGCACGCTCCAGGCCCTCACCATCTCCGCGTTGGGAAGACTACGTAACCCTGCCGCGATTCCCGCCCTTCGAAAAACCCTAAAGGATGAAATCCTGGGTACTCGCATCGCGTCCGCCTACGCTTTGGCAAACCTCAATGACAAAGCGAGTGCCGCCGGAATTCGGGCGCTCTTTCCAAAAATGAAGGAGCCCATGCTGATTCCCCTCGTGCGGAAGCTTGGCGAATTCAAGGACAAACCCTCCGAACCCACCATTCGGAACGTTCTTCTCCACGCCCATTACAACGCGTTAAGGGCGGTCGCCGCAGAATCTCTCGGTCAAATTCGTGCCCCTCAGAGCCTGAACGCCCTCCTCGTCGGTCTCAAAGACGATTACCCAGATGTGCGTTGCGCTTCGGCGAACGCGCTGGCAAAGCTGGGTGATCCTCGTGCAGTCCCAGCCCTCAAAATCGCCCTCGCCGAAACATCTCCTCAATCTGCAAATGCACCCCAGAAAGAAAGGGAATCCAAAGCGGCCATCGAAGAGGCGTTAAAGGTCCTTGCCGCCGGGTAACCTGCCGCCGCAATGGCAGATAGGAAGGCATTGATTGTATGGGGCGGGTGGGATGGTCACGAGCCTGATAAGGTTGCCCACTTCTTTGAGCATCTCCTCAAGGGCGAGGGCTTTGACGTCGAAGTTTCCGATACGCTCGACACATTCGCGGATGCGGAGAAAGTGAAGTCGCAAAGCTTGTTGGTCCCCATCTATACGATGAGCGAGATCACCAACGAGCAGTTCACTCCTATTCACGAAGCGGTCCGAGACCTCGGAATCGGCATTGCCGGGTGTCACGGCGGCATGTGCGACGCATTCCGAAACAACACCGAATGGCAGTTCATGACCGGTTCGCAATGGGTCGCCCATCCCGGCAACGACGGGGTGCGTTACATGGTCAAGATCGACCGCGAGAATCCGCATCCCATCACGGAGGGCATCCCCGATTTCGAGGTCGTCAGTGAGCAGTACTACCTCCACGTCGATCCAGGTAACAACAGCCTTGCCTATACGGAGTTTCCGACCGCGGGCGTCGATGGCCCCCACGTCGAAAACCCCTGCCGCATGCCCCAGGTCTACACCAAGATGTACGGCAAGGGTCGAGTGTTCTATAACGCCCTCGGCCACCACTGCGACATTCTTGAAGCCGAGCACCCGCGCGAACTCATGCGGCGCGGCTTCCTTTGGGCGGCCAAAGGCGTCGGTCTCTAGGCTAACGCCTCGCGAATAAAGGCCAGGTCCTCCTGACTCAGCGCCCGTCCTTCGGCGCCCAAGTTCACGCGGACCTGCCTCTCATTTCTAAACCCAGGAATCACTGAAGCCACCTGCGGGTGTGCGAGAAGGTAGTTCAGGGCGACCGAAGCCAAATCTTCGATCGTGTCGCCGAACCGAGACTTCAATTTCTCCAGCTTCGGCTTCAATTTCCCAATCTCCTCTGCCGAGAACGCATTGGAGTGCTGGCGGTGATCGCCCGGCTCAAAGGTTGGTGGCTTGGACGGATCGTATTTGTCAAGCAGCCGCGCCTGCGCCAGCGGACTAAACGCCACGAAGGTGATTCCTTCTTGTGCCATGAGGTTGCTTACCGGAGATCCTTCCCGAATGAACTGGTCGTCCAGCGCGTGCGCCCAGCTTTGAAACACCGCCGGTCGAACGCGGGGCGTCACGCGGAGAAAGTCGTTAGAGGAGTAAGCCGATTGTCCTTTCACCCGGACCTTGCCCTCCGCCACCAACTTGTCAAGCTCCGCCGCCGCATCGTCCAGATACATATCGGAAGGGCCAAAGTCGCCGTGGTGGAAGTAGTACAGGTCGATATAGTCTCGCCCCAAGTTCTTTAGAGACTGTTCTGCCTGGTGTCGCATATGCAGCGCCTCGTAAGCATGCTCCGCCGTTCCCGGAAAGTGTCCCACCTTCGTGGCGATGACATAGTCTTCAGATTTCAGACCTAACTTGTCAAAGGCTCGGCGTAGCATCCGCTCTGCGCGTCCGTTGCCATAAACGTCGGCGTTGTCAAAGTGGTTAACGCCCTTATCGACCGCCACCTTGATCGCACTGACAATCTCGTCCTCGTCTACATTGGCCCAGCCGTTAGGGTTGCCATTGACCCAGTTGAGCCCGCCCATCGTCCAGCAACCTAATCCAATCTCGGAGACTTTCACCCCCGATTTCCCAAGTTCACGCATTTCCATCGATTTGAGTATACGAAGCGCCCTCGCCATTTGTCCGCGTCTAAAATGACGCATGCCCGAGCTCAACGTTGACCCTCGAATCGAGCACGCGTCCACCCTCCCCGCCACCTTTTACAAGGATCCGGCCTGGTTCGAGCGGAGCAAGGACGCCATCTTTGCCAAGAGCTGGCAATGGGTCGCCCACCAAGACATGGCCAAGGTCCCCGGCGCCGTCTATCCCTTCACCCTTCTCGAGGGTTGTCTCAATGAACCGCTGGTCTTGACCCGAGATGCCAACGACCAAACCCACCTGCTCAGCAACGTCTGCACCCACCGAGGCATGCAAGTCTGCGAGGGCATCGGCAATGAGCGGTTTCTGCGCTGCCGATACCACGGCCGCCGCTTCGGGCTCGATGGTGGCTTCCAACACATGCCGGAGTTTGAAGATGTCGTCGGGTTTCCGACCGAAGCCGACAACCTGCCCAAAATCCCTCACGCTTGGTGGGGGCCCTTCCTCTTCACCTCGGTTGATCCGGCCGCTAGTTTCGAGGATTGGATGGGGCCGATGTTGAAACGCCTGGACTGGCTCCCCCTCCACGAATTCCGCTTTTCCCAGGAAGGAACTCGCGATTATCTCGTCAAGGCAAACTGGGCGCTCTACTGTGACAACTACCTGGAAGGCTTCCACATCCCTTTCATTCACGCCGACCTCAACGCCGTCATCGACTACGAAAACTATTCCTATGAACTCTTCGAGCACGGAAACCTCCAACTTGCCGTCAGCAAGGGAGGGGACGACGTTTTCGATCTGCCCGAGTCCTCCCCCGACTACGGCCAAGCCATCAGCGCCTACTACTATTGGTTCTTTCCGAACCTCATGTTTAATTTCTATCCCTGGGGCCTCTCCATCAACGTCGTCAAGCCTTTGGCTAACGATGTAACGCGCGTAAGCTTTATCCGCTATGTGTGGGATGAATCCAAGCTGGACCGAGGTGCGGGCGGAGCGCTGGACCGGGTAGAGCGGGAAGATGAGGCGGTGGTGGAATTGGTCCAAAAAGGAGTGCAGTCCCGCTTCTACGACCGAGGTCGGTTTGCGCCCAAGCGAGAGATTGGGACCCACCACTTTCACACCTTGATCGGCCAATTTCTAAAATAAGCGAAAATTCCACTATCCGTTCTCTTCCAAGGTGACTCATTACTAACGGAAAGGGAATGAAATGATCGAAAGGGAACGAGATGAAGAGGAGTTGGTAGAAGCCGCCAAATTTGGCGATCTCACCGCATTCGACGAACTCGTTCGCCGCTATCGACCCGCCGCATTCCTCACCGCCAACGGAATCCTGGCCTCGCGAGAACTGGCCGACGATGCCGTGCAGGAAGCTTTCATTTCCGCCTACAAGTCGCTCCCCCAACTTGACGATGCCACGCGGTTCGGCGGATGGATATTTGCCATTGTCCGCAATCGATCGTTCCGAGTTCGTGCTGGAGAGACCAAGCATCACCTCCCGATCGATGAACTCATTGCCGCCCATCTCCCCTCATTTCACGAGAAAATCGAGGAACGAGCGGAGTTCGCCGAAATTCGTTGCGCGCTCAAAACGCTCCCCCCAGAGTCTCAGACTGTCGTCGAGCTCTACTACCTTCATGAATGGAGCATCGCCTCCATCGCCCAGTATCTTGGGTTTCCCAAGACCACCGTCAAATGGCGACTCCATGCCAGCCGAATTCAACTACGAACACTCCTTTCAAACCCGCTAGAGGAAATCAAATGAATGACCGAACCGATGAAATCCAGTCTTGCGTTGGCTTGCTCCGCGAGATCTCAGAAATGTGCGAGCATGCCACGCTCACCGGCAGCCTCAGCACCGGCGCCGGACGTACCACCAGCCGCTACAATGCCACGCTGCTGAGGTTGATCCAACTGGGCGCGGTGCCGGAAGGACTCTTCCAACCCCTGCCTGACTCCTCTGACTTCGGAGAAATTGGCGTTGAGTCGCGCATGCTCGCGTCGTACGCTACCCGCGGTAAGGAGGCTGAAAAGCATCATCGCAAAGGAAGAGCGGAACCAGGCATCCTCATCCGACTCGCCCCCTTCGTAGACGCGGCGGATTTAGGACTGATGATCCGGGAACATCTCAAATCGGGGCAACCGCTTGATCTGGAAGACCTAACTCACCTCGCTCCATTTATGGATCGAGGAACCTTGGGAACCCTTCTGCGAGAGAATCTTTCCAAGGCAAGAAATCCGGAACCCGAATCTGGGCCCGGCCCGACGTCGGAGCCGGGATCGCAGCCAGAAGCAGATCCAGGACCAACGCCCATTCCCATGCCAAACGAAGGAGAGAATCCACCCAGTCTGGCGGGCAGACCGAGTTTGGCGGACCTGGTTGCCCGCCTCAGCGACCCTGACATCACGCCCGAAGAGCGGGAGCGGATTTTGGAGCAGATGCGCCAAATGACCGCCTAACGAAAACCGGGAGTCAAGGATCTCGACTCCCGGATCATCGCTCTACTTTGCGGCCGCCCGCGCCTGGGCTCGTCGGTACTCCCGCTTGCCCCAGGCCACCTTTGCTCCGTTCTTGACATCCAGAACCAAGTGATCCATGAAGAACTCCAACATCCGGCCAAAGTTCACGCCCGTATGCCCGGCGTCAGTTCCAACCGCCATCTCATATGACTTCCCAGCCCGATCCAGGGCGCGGATGAGCTGGTAGGTATTCGCGGGATGAACGTTGTTGTCCGCCGAGCCGAAATAAAGAAGCAGGCGCCCTTTGAGGTCTTTCGCATACTTCATCGCGCTTCCCGCCTCGTACCCTTCCTTGTTCTCATTGTCCCAGGGAAGGCCCATGAATCGTTCCGTGTAGATCGAGTCGTAGTTCAGCCAGTCGGTGACAGAAGACGAGCAGGAACCGGCCTTGAATACTTCGGGATGCCGGAGAACGCACATCAGGCTCGAATAGCCGCCGTAAGATGTCCCGTTGATTCCCACATTGGCGCCGTCGACATAAGCCCGTTTCGCGAGTTCCTTCACTCCGGCCGCCTGGTCGTCCATCTCAACGATGCCCAGCTTGCCGTAAACCGCGTCACGGAACTCCTTACCCCGCCCATTCGTGCCTCGCCCATCGATCCAGGCGACCAAGAATCCGAACTCCGTAATGGGATCGGGAAGCTCGAACGTATCAAAGCCTCCTCCTGACTCCGGTCCACCGTAAACGCTGACGATCAGCGGATATTTCTTGCTCGGATCGAAGTCGGAAGGGAACTTCAAGGTGCCGTAGCACTTGGTCTTCCCGTCTGCCGCCGTAAAGCTAAATCGCTCCGTCTTCTTCAGCCCCAGTTCGTTGAACTTGGTGAGGTCGCTTTGCACCAATTCCTCGATCACTTTCCCGTTTCCGTCGCAAATCCGAGTGACCGGGGCCTCGTCCGTGCGAGAAATCGTATCCGTGAAGTACTTTCCGTCTGGCGATAGGTCCACCGTATGGTGCCACTTGGGATCAGTCAACCGGGTGTCCCCCTTGCCATCCAATCCCACCTTGTGAAGCTGGGCTCGATATGTGGTCTCGCCATCCCGGGCCGTGTACCAAATTGTTCCCGCCTTGGCATCCACCTTCAAGATGCGGACGAGGTCGAACTTATTATTGGTGACGGTGCTAATGAGTTTTCCAGAGAGGTCATAAAGGTAGATATTGCTAAACCCATTCCGTTCCGAGATCCAAAGGAACCGCTTCGGCCCCGGCTTATCCTCATCCAAATACATGATCGGCGGATGATTCTCGACCCAACTCTTCGGCCAACTCTCGCGAATGATCGTCCGGCACTTGCCGGTCTTCGGATCGGCCGCACAAAACTCCATCACGTTTTGCTTGCGATTGGTCCGGTTAAAAAACAACTCCTTTCCGTCCGGCGACCAGCGGACGTCATAAACATATTCGCCAATATCGGGAACCCCACTGTCAAAGCTCGTTTCAACCGTCGTCGTTTTCTTTGTCGCAAGATCGTAAGTGAAAAGCGTCACGACAGGGTTAGGAGCTCCCGCCTTGGGATAGGCTTCGGTATCCAGAGTGTCCTGAACTTTTCCTTGGTCCATCGCAAGGTAATAGTCCATCACCTTGCTTTCGTCAAATCGGTAGAACGCGAGCGTCTTCGCATCCGGCGAGAACCACATCGCCTCACGAACGTTCAACTCCTCGCCATAGACCCAACTTGCGATTCCGTACTTCGTTCGATCCTTCGCATTGCCGTCGGTGGTCACCGCGTACTCGCCCTTTCCGTCCTTATCGCTAATGTAGACATTGCGATCACGATGAAATGCCTTGAGTGACCCATCCTCCGAGAACACTGTATCGAACTGCCGACCGCGCTCTGGATTCCGTCGCCGACGATTGCCTTGTGACCCATTGCCATCGTCGGGAAGCGTGCCTTCTTCCTTGGTGTGTTTTGCCAGATCGTATACGTAATTCTTCCCATCAAATGCGTAACCCAGGCTCTTCCCGTCGGCGGACCAACGGATGCCCTGAAGCGTTCCGGACTTAACGGATCCGAAGATCTGACTACGAAGGCGGGTGTATCGGTCGTAACGTGGCATAGTCGGTAGGCGATCTTGACTCAGTCCAAGCGCGGCAATGGAGAGCAGGGCCAGTGAGGAGCCAAGTCGCAGGGTTCGGTTCATGGTGTGTTTAGTTCGATTCAACGGAAAGTGATTCCTTCTGGAGCTTTCGCACCGCCAGGTGCCGTCCGATCCAGACGAAAAGAGGGGCCAAGAAAATGGCCGGAAGGTAGTTGGCGGTGGGAAGACTCTTGATCTCAAGTAGCCCAAAACCAATCGCCAGCATCATCGCCCCACCCGTGCCGGAGACTTCGGCCAACATCTCGGGATCGTTGGCCAAGGGTCGAAGGGGACGGGCGAGCATCGTCAAAGCGCCTTGAAAAACAAGAACGACAATGGCGCTCAGAATGACCCCCCAGCCGAGCGAAGCGGCGAGGAACATGGCGGCGAACATATCCATTGTGGATTTCAGTGCCAACAACTCGATCTTTCGCTCGATGCCGTCCTGAATGCACCCCAAGAGCGTCGTCGGGCCAATACAAAACAGAACGCTCGGGGTAACGATCGCCTCGACAAATCGTCCTTCGCCACCCAGACTGCTTTTTGCCCATTCGGCGACGGCTTCGATCCCGTGCTGAATTCCCATCGCCATCCCGATGATCCCGCCAAGCGCAATACTGGCCGCCACGATCATCACGTTCTTAGACTGAAGGAACAGTTTGACGCCGAGACCAAGCGTCACCAGCCCAAGCCCGGAGAGCACGAACGACTTGTAGTCCTCGGGAATATGGGTGCTCGCCGCCCAGCCAACGGTGGCGCCCACCGTTACCGTCGCCGTATTGAGTAGCGTTCCTCTCATAAACCCTCTGCCTGCCCCTTGCTCACGTGAATGAGCAGCAAGCTCCAAGCCGCCTGGGCAAATAGGAACAGACAAAACTGAAGCTGAGCCGGGAGAGCATACACGCAAGTGACCACCGGCCCCCAAAATCCCCAACAAACGATCAGAGCGGGAAGCAGCCGACCCTTGACAAAGTTCACTCGTAGGGCCTGTCGTGTTCGCTGGATGTCAAAGTTGAGATCTCGCCACAGAAACAGAGTCAAGCTAATAGGAATCGAGAGAAAGGGCGAGTAGACGAACTGATCGAGCAAGACCTTGGTCGTCACGACTCCGATCGAGTTGGAGTCGCCCAATAGCGCCGCCAGAAGCCGATAGAAAACATCCACGGTGAATCCAATGAATCCAAAGACCACCGCGTTGTAAAGCAACTGCCGTGCCCCGTAGTGCCCCCCGTTACGGGTGATAAGTTTGAAGACTTCTGGTAAGACCACACCCGCGAAGGCGGTCGAAAGGATCGAGAAAAGGTAGCCCCCGCTCGCTTTCCACGCCGCTAATTGAGCGGCGTAGCCATGCAAGGCCGTGCTTTGGTAGTACGCGATCACAATTGCGACCGCGCACCCTTGGATCAGCAGAAACGGACGGAGGTGGTGCCGAACCGCAAGCACACCTGGCCGTATCGCCTCGCGAAACGTCCAAACCGGAGCGGCGTTCGACACCGTCGACAATTTAGCCGTGCTTGGCCGCGAACTCCTTCATCGCGGCGGCCAAGGCTTCGCATCCTTCCTGCGGGAACGCATTGTAGATGCTGGCGCGGCACCCGCCGACCGATCGGTGACCCTTCAGGCCGTCCAAACCGGCCACTTCGGTTTCCTTGATGAAGGTCTTGGTCAGATCCTCGTCCGGCAACGTAAACGTCACGTTCATGATGGAACGGCAATCCGTATGGGCGTGTCCCTTGAAGAAGCCGTTGGAGCCATCGATGGCCGAATAGAGAACGTCTGCTTTCGCCTGGTTTCGGGCTTGGGCTCCTGCCAGTCCACCGTGCTTGAGCACGTGCTTGTAGACCAGGCCACACATGTAGATGCTCCAGCAGGGAGGCGTATTGTACATGGATCCATTTTCTGCCTGGACCTTGTAATCAAACATCGGGGCAAGTCCGTCCGGGCCGGAAGCCAACAAGTCATCGCGAATGATAACCACGGCAACACCAGCAGGCCCCATATTCTTCTGAGCGCCTGCGTAAATGAGCGCGTATTTGGAGACGTCTACCGGGCGCGAGAGAATGTCCGAAGACATGTCGCAAATCACCGGAACGCTTAGCGAAGGATCGGACTTAAACTCAACTCCCTGAATCGTCTCGTTTGAAGTGAAGTGCATGAAGGCCGCGTCGGAAGAGTAGCTCAAAGACTCCAAGTTCGGAACTTGATTGTAGTTGTCCGCCTTGGCATCGAAAACCACATTCGTCTGGCCGTAAATCTTTGCTGACTCAAGCGCCTTTTTGCCCCAGGTACCTGTCAGAACGAAGTCTGCCGTCTTTCCGGCAGGCAAGTAAGACATTGGAATCGTCGCAAACTGAGTGCTTGCCCCGCCTTGCAGGAAGAGGACCTTGTAGTTGTCCGGTACGCCCATTAAGGTTCGCAGATCGGCCTCGGCGGCAGCGATAATGCCCTCGTAAGCCTTGGAGCGATGACTCATCTCCATCACGCTCATACCCGTGCCTTTGTAATTCAGCAGGTCTTCCTTGGCTTCCTCAAGAACTTCCACCGGCAAGGTACAGGGACCGGCCGAGAAGTTAAAAATGCGATCGTAGGGCTGACTCATGGCCCCAAGTTTATCCGGCACGCGACTTCATAATGTTGAGGATGACCTCCATTCGATACGAGTTGATCGCGACCTGCCCGCACACCGGAGCGCGCCGCGGACGTATACACTCCCCGAACGGAGTCATCGAGACCCCTTGTTTCATGCCTGTCGGTACCCAGGGCACGGTCAAAACCATCGGCAGCGAAGATCTGGAAGCCCTCGGCTTTCAATTGATTCTCTCCAATACCTACCACCTCTCCCTCCGTCCCGGAAGCGACCTTGTCGAACGATTGGGCGGTCTCCACAAGTTCATGAGTTGGAAGGGGGCGATTCTCACCGACTCTGGCGGCTACCAAGTCATGAGCCTTGCCCATATGAGAAAGATCTCGGACGAAGGCGTCTCATTTAAATCTCACCTGGACGGCTCAGAGCACTTCCTTACCCCCGAACGCTCCATCCAAATCCAGGGAGAACTCGGGGTGGATATCAGCATGGCCCTCGACGTCTGCCCGCCTTACCCATGCACTCGCGAAGAGGCCGCCGAAGCCATGCGCCTCACCCACCTTTGGGCCCCCCGAAACATCGCCGCCAAGCGAGAGCATCAAGCCGTCTTTGGCATCGTACAAGGTGGCGTTCATGAAGACCTCCGCCGCGAATCTGCCGCCTTCATCTCCGATCAACCGTTCGATGGCTACGCCGTTGGCGGCGTCAGCGTAGGAGAACCCACCGAGATGCAATACCCGGTCGTGAAGTTCACCGCCCCCTTGCTCCCCGTCGATAAGCCCCGTTACCTCATGGGCGTGGGGCATCCCCAAGATATCCTCCACGCGGTGGGCTGCGGCATCGACATGTTCGACTGTGTTCTCCCCACCCGCATGGCCCGCCACCACGCGCTCTATACGCTCAATGGCCGAGTCAACGTCATGGGCAAGAAGTGGGCAGAGTTTGATGGCCCCGTCGATGAGGGCAGTGTCTTCCCAGCCACCGAACGCTATTCAGCTGCGTACATGCGGCATCTCTTCAAGGCCGGGGAACCGCTTGCCGGACGCCTCGCCACCCTCCACAACTTGGCCTTCTATGCCCGCCTGATGCAAGAAATCCGAGAGGCGATCGAGACGCAATCCTGGCCAGATCTGATGGCTCGCTACGCCAACGCTTAGCCGTCCCCATCCATGCGGAGACCCTTTCGAAAGTCGCGCGGAGTTTTTCCGCAAACGCCGCGAAAGAGTCGGTAGAAGTAGGACGCGTTCTGCCAACCACAGCGAAAGGCGATGGTCTCGGCATCTAAGGGCGTAGTCGCCAAGAGCACCTTGGCGTGTTCAACCCGAATCTCGTTCACCAGATCCGTCGGCCTGACTCCCAAATGCTGCCGGACGGTACGAGACAAGTGGGCATCGCTCACCGAGCACAGTTCCAAAAGCCGAGGCAATCCCGCCGCCAGATTCACCTCCGACCTCATTTGGGCTAACGCTTGACCTAGCCAATGAGGAAGATCCTGAGACGATCCGGCGCCTGACGAAGCCCGGCAAACCCGGGTCAAGAACTCGACAAGGTCCAGAGGCGAGGGATCGCGGCTGTATGCCTCCGCCATCGCCATCCCGGCACGGGAGATCCGAGACAACCCGTCTCCGTCCACCGTCCTCAGGGGCGGAATTGCGGCAACTCCCGAAAGTGTCAGAAACTCCTTCAGAGATTCCTCTCGAAAGGCGACATTCACATACGCCAGACCCGATCCCGGCTTGGCGCGAAGAGAGTGAATGTCCTCCGGACGAATCGACCATATTTGCCCCGGCGTGAGCCGATGAGAAGTGCCGTTCAGCCAGTGGTCGCCTTCACCATCCAAGATCAACATCAACTCGGCAAAGTCATGGTCGTGCCGGTCAATCCTGATCCCACCTCGGTTCTCCCCCACGAATGCCGCGTGGTAAGGCTTCGTGGCGGCAAACTGGTCGAACCGTAAACAGCGAGTCATATCAATACAGTGTAGTAATTTCTCAACTCTGAGTTATTGAATATCAACAAGAGACAAGAAAATAGACTCATGTCAAACGCCAGGACCCTTCGGCTCTCACCGGCGCAAGTCGAATCCTACAATCGGGAGGGATACATCGTCTACGATCAACCTGTCCTCCCCCAAGCCACCTTCGATCGCCTTCTGGAGATCTTTGAAGAAGACCTCGACCAGTACGGCTACGACGGTCTGGACGTCATCCACTTCCGAGACAAGCGGCTCTTGGACATCGTTCTCAGCGACGAGATTCTCGACCTCGTCGAACCCGTCGTTGGCCCGGACATCGGCCTTTGGAGCACCCACTTCATCGCCAAGCCGCCCAAAGTCGGCAAGGCAACGCCCTGGCACGAGGATTCCACCTACTGGAACGGCCGAGTCTCCACCATGGCGGGCATCTGCACCGTGTGGTTGGCGCTGGATCGGGCGACCAAGGATAACGGCTGCATGGCCGTCATTCCCGGAACCCATGACAACGGCTTTTCTCAGTACATTCCGGTGGACACAAACCAGAACATCTTTCCCACCGAAATCGACCCGACTCAGATAGACGAATCCAAGGCGGTCTATCTCGAACTAGAGCCCAATCGCTGTAGCCTCCATGAGGGCCGAATCATCCACGGCGCCAAGCCGAACACCTCGGACACTCGCCGAGCGGGTTACACCATCCGCTTCTTCCCAACCACCTCCAAGGTGTTTCCCGAACGAAACCAGGGCCACAAGATCTGGCTCGCCCGAGGCATGGATCACGCCGGAAACATCTACGAGAACTGACTTACACTCCGGGAGAGATTTCCACCATCTCTCCCCCGGGTTCACCATCGCCCTTGGCGAATCGGAAGTCTTCGTCCATCGTAGGAAGATGACCAGTGTTGCCGCTTTGGTTGCTTTCACACTCCTGACCCATCAGGCGTCGGAACCCCCCATCCGAGTGAAGGTTCTCGTCCTCAACTACGATCCCATCATCGCCAGCGAGGGCGGAAAGCGACTTCACGAAGTCCTCAAATGGAACGACCCCAAAGTGCTAGCTGCCGGCTACATCTCAGATGTGCGGGAAGCCAGCGGCGGCTTCATCCAATATGAGGTCAAAGAATGGAGGGACATCAACAAGTTCCCGGCGAAAAAAGACGGCTACGTCTATAAGCCGGACGAGTTCCTCGCCATCTTTCGTGAGAAGAAGAAGCACCACGAACCCGATGGCGTGGACTACATCCGAGCTCTTGACGAAAACCGAGTCAAGGAAGCCATCGATTCAGGCAAGTTCGACGAAATCTGGTTCTATAACGCCCCCTTCTTCGGATTCTGGGAGTCAAACATGGCGGGCCCCGGCGCGTTCTTTATCAACGGAGACGCCTACCCGGACTATCCCACCAAACGGCGGTTTGCCATCATGGGATTCAGCTACGAACGAGGGGTTGCCGAGATGATTCACAACCTGGCCCATCGCACCGAAAACCACCTCAAGCGAGTCTATGGTCGCTGGGAAGCCAACCAGCCCGATCCCAATCCTTGGGAGAAATTCTCCGCCTATCAAAAGGCAAACGGATTCGCCGGTGTCGGGAATTGCCACTTCCCGCCCAATGCCGAGAAGGACTACGACTATGACAACCCTAACCCCGTCCAATCCGATGCCGACGACTGGCTTTCCTATCCCAAGTTAAAGGGAATCAAGAAGACCGTCAGTCGAGAAACGTGGGGAGGGCCGGACTACCAACGCAACTACATCAAATGGTGGTTTAGCCACATTCCCAAGGCGGCGGGCAAGACTGCCGACGGTCGCCAGGCAAATTGGTGGAAGTACATCTATGACTTCAATTCTTACGACGAGCACGGCCTTTAGAAGGCGTGCTTGAGGAACGTCTCCACACCCTTCCAGTAGTAGTCGTTGCTCTTGGGATTCTTGTCCGCCCGAAGCGTCGAGCTCCCGTGAACCCCGTCCGCATGAACGATGATCGCATCGTGGCTTCGGGCGGGGAACTTGCCTGCGGTCTTGAACAAGTCATAGCCGCCATTGCCTGACTCTCGCCGACTGAAGGCCATCAGGACCGGTGCCTTGATCTTTGCGTTCCATCCCGCCACCGTTCCCTTTTCGCCAAAGTATTCGCCAGGAGAAAAAGAGAGCACCGCGCTGACTTCTGGGTGCTCAGCGGCAAGCTTCAAGGAAAGCGCCGCGCTATAGCTGCTGCCCCAAGCTACGATCTTCCCGTATGACTTGGCCTTCGCCCAGTCCAGCGCCCCTTCGAGGTCCGGATAGGCGGAGAGATAGTCTTGCGCGGAGGAGTAGCTGGCCGCCGTGCGATTCTTCGCCCCCCACATATCGCCACCCGAACGCTGGTCGATGGTCAGGCAGTCAAATCCCAGTTCCGCGACTTTAGGCGCGATCGGCGCGTATTCCTCCATGTTAGAACGCGCCTGATGAAACATCAGGACTACGCCTTTTGCCGTCCCTTTGGCCGGAAACAGGCGGCCAAACACAGATTTGCCGTCCGAGGCTTTCAGCGTCAGTTCGGTTGGTTTCCCTTGGCCAAGGGCCAATGAAAGCGAAATCCCGAGAGTGGCGACGGTGGCAAGAACTCGTTCCATCCTGCCTCTAGAATACGCCTTTCGACCCGCAGGATTGGGGTTCGCCGAAAAGTTGAGTTATCCTTAATGTGTCGCCGCCCGGCGACGGTTATGAAAGTTCACCGCTAAGTCCGTATTCGCTCCCCGTGCCCTTTCTGGCGCGCCCTTTCCGTGACTTCGGAGGTCCTTTCATGCTTCAGGCCACTGGCCTTTCCTATACCGCCGACCTGCGTTTTGGTCCCCTATTTGAAGACATCACCTTGTCCATCCTCCCAGGCGAGAAAGTCGCCCTCATGGGGCCGAACGGGGCGGGCAAGACCAAACTCTTGCAAATCCTTGCCGGCATGATTACCACTGCCCAAGGTCAAGTCATTCAGACCAAGAAGACGTCCGTCGGCTACCTGCCCCAAGACTTCGACTTCGAATTCGCTGGGACCTTGGAAGAGATGGTGGGGGACCATCCCCTTCTCGCTCGCTATCTGGGCCGATTTGGCTTAGTCGAGAAACTCGAACAGCGCTACGACACCCTCAGCCTGGGCGAACGAATGCGGGCCGCCCTCGCCAAGCTCTTGGTCACTGATCCCGACATCCTCCTCCTGGACGAACCCACCAACCACCTCGATCTCGAAGCGAGGATCTGGCTAGAAGAGTTCCTCCGTCGTTGTCCACAAGGCGTTTTGATGGTCTGTCACGACCGAACCATGATCAACGCCGTCGTATCCCGCGTACTCGACCTCCGCCAAGGCTGCCTCATCGAATACGGTGGCGGGTACGACGATATGCTTCGCCAAAAGCACGAGCGCTTCGAACGAGATCGGGCCGCCCACGCTCGAGAGCAGGCTGAAACCAGAAGACTTAAGACGGCCGCAGAACACTCTCACCAACGGGCCTCAAACCTCGTCAACAAGTCCAAAATCCGCGACTACGATCCCAAGGGCAAGCCCCACTACAACGCACGGGCTAAGGCGATCGAGAAACAGGCGAAGTCGATGCGGACGCGCATCGAACACCTCAATCGAAAAGCCACGGAAAAGCCATTTCTCCCTAAAGATGCCGCCCTGGAATTTCCCAGTCGCCCCCTCCGTTCTGACTACCCCCTCGCCGTTCGAAAACTAACCAAATCCTACACAGGGCCCCTCTTCGATGGCCTGAATTTCAACCTGGAAAAGGGCTATCGAACCGCGCTGATCGGCGCAAACGGCTCTGGCAAGACCACCCTCATGCGCATCCTCCTCGGTCAAGAATCGCCCGATTCCGGAGAAATCGTCTGGTCGCCGGATGCCGTCGTGGGCTACCTGTCTCAAAGCCGAGGCTTGCTGCCTCACGATCTCACCGTATTGGAGGCCCTCGATCCCATCACCCCCGAAGAAGAGAAGTTCGCTCGAACCCTCTTGGGCCGACTCCTGTTCCGTGGCGATGCCGTGCATAAACCCGTTGGCGTCTTGTCGGTGGGGGAGAGAACGAAGGTGGAACTCACCAAGATGCTCCTGTCCCCGGCCAATGTTCTTTTGCTGGACGAACCCACCAACCACCTCGACGTGGAGTCCCTAGAAGCCCTTGAGAAGGCGCTACTGGAGTATCCCGGTTGCGTCATCTTCACCAGCCACGACCGGACCTTTGTCGAGACCATTGCCGACGAGGTGATCGAACTGTAAGCCTCAACTAACGAAAGGTAGATAAATCCCCTCACCGATGCCATCCAAACCGCCCATTGGCAAGCGTATACTCGCCAAAAATTGAGTGGATCGACGCACCTGCGTCGCGGCAAGGAGAGGTTGCCACTATGCGTATGAATTTGCGAGGCTTTTGGATGGCGTTAATGGTTTCTGCGGTGGGGGCGGCGGTCGCCCAAACCCCGAAAGAGAACCCATTGGTGGCCGTTAGTCAGGGGATTGGAACGAAAGGGCTGGCCACCGCTGCCAAGCCGACCGCATCTCCGGCGGCATTCAAACCATCGGGCGGAAGAATTTTCGTGAAGGAATATGTAACCGCCATCGCCGAGGACGAGGGACAGCGTCAGGCGCTCACGCAACTCATTGAGAAGGTGATGACCGACTTTGAGTCTCAAGCCAAGTCGTCCGGATTCTCAAACGATGGAGCCTCCGCACTGGCCTTTGCCACCTCATTGCTCTACTCCCTGGCCAAAGGGGCGGAGTTAGACGATGAGGCATTCCTCGCTCTCATTGACCGTTACCAGGCAACCCTAAACACTCCTGCCGTCAAGGGCGCGTCCGATCGCCAAAAGCAGATTTTCTACGAATGGACGCTTTGCACGGTGGGAGCGGTCGCGGCTGTCGCCAATGCCGATTCCGGCAAGACCTCCACCGTCGCTCGCGCCCAACTTATCGAACTCCTTGGTGCGGATCTCGATCAACTCAGCTTTGCCGGCATGAACGTTTCCATCAAAGCCAAGGTTGCCCCCGAAACCAAGCCAACCACTTCAACCGGCGCGCTCGCAAGCGGGTTCTCCTACACCGTTCCCCAAGGCTGGACCAAAACAAATTCCTGGTTCGTAGGAAATCACCAACGCGGAAGTAATGTCGATAGCGCCCTCGTTCGCTTCCTACCACCCGTTCCCGCCAAGGGTTCTTTCTCCGATGCCCTGCGGGCTGCCTGGAAGCAAGGCGCCCCCAAAGAACTCGTCGGCGCGGGGAGCGGCATGATCTATCGCCGCTACATTGGCGACGGTCTCATGTCGCAGTTCATGTTTGGCAAAGGTAAGGAGGCCGGAGCAAAGGCTCCCACGCTCTGCACCGTTTTCCTCATTGACTGCGGAACCCAATGGCAGCCGGTGGTCTTCGCCCAAACCTTGGACGATCCCACCTCTACTTACATCCTGGGATCGGACTATCAAGTCCAGTTCTCCTATCCGGAAAGTGCCGGTGTCGCCGAATCGTTCTTCGCCAGCTTCAAATGCCCCGCCGGAAAGGGGAAGCCGCTGGTGGACAAAGCCGTGCTCGTGGGCAACTACAACTACGGCACCGGCGCCAATGCCCAGTGGGAGAACATCTACACCGGCTCCGTCACCATGACCTACGTGACGTATGGTGGCACGCTCAACCTCAAGGCGAACGGAACGTTCGACTACACCTACAAGAGCGCTAGTGGCCAGATCGGCGCGGCGAAGTTCGGCAAAATCGTTGCCGCCGGAAAGTGGAGTGTTTCTGGAGACATTCTTCAGCTCGACTACACCAGTTACGACCAAGGGGACGGCTACAAACGGAAGCAAGACAAGTTCCGCATTGCGGGCGTCGTCCAGTATTCGGATGGCGAAAAGATCTGCGTTTTTAAGCCGGATCTCAGACTCGTCATTAACGCCCTAACCGTGATGGATAAATCGGATTACTACTCGACCAAAAAGTGAAAGAAATGATGGATTGCCCAAGCATGAACCGACCGTATGATTGCCGAATGTTCAACGGTGCTATGAGACCCGTTTTAGTTGCCTTGTTTGTAAGTGGGAGCATGTTCCTCGCTGGCCAAGCGTCGGCGCAAAACACAACCAAACCAACACTAGGAACGGTCCAGATGCCGGGAGATAACGGCAAACTGAAGACCACCTACCAGATTGGTCAAAAGGGCTCTGAAGTCCACTTTGTCCTTGAGTCGGCCACCGTCGCCGCCCGCTATCCTCTTGCGGATAAGAACTTGACGGCGGGCAGCAAGGAACGCCTCTTGGTCCTTACTTTCACGGTCCAAAACCCGCTGAAGACGGAGCAAAGATTTTCCTTCAGTTCACTCCAGTTCACCGCCGTCTCTCCTGACGACAAGAACTTTGAGAATCGGGCCGACATTTACGATCCCGTCCGAAAGACGCCCATCACCCAAACCCTCAAACCGGCTCAGAAGGTTCGAGCCTGCGCGGTCTTCCCCATCTACGCCGATGGCCCGGTCGCGAAGCTGATCGTGAAGCGCGGTAACTCCCGCGTCCTTCGCTACGATCTGACCGCGGGCACAACCAAGATGACCTCCGCGTTTAGCAAGGACGGCATCACGCTCGGTGACGAAGCGCCGGGTGTGGTGAAGACTCCAGTCGAGTTCGGTGCGTTGGACGTTGAAGTCCAAGAAGTCGTGAAGGTGGACTCCGTTGGCCCTTTCAAGCCGACCTCGGATCAAGATATGTACGCGGTCACCGTTAAGTTCACGAACTCCATGCTGAAGGAGGAGTTCATCGGCTTCCAATACTACAAGCCGGTGCTGACCGACGTAAATGGCGAAACCATGGACTGGGGCTCCCGCCTCGTCTCGCCGTCATCCGGCAAAGACATCGCCCAGGCGATCGCCCCCGGCGAGTTCGTTCGTGGTCAGTATCTCTTCTGGGCCGCCAAGGGCTCCATCCCGGATCGCCTGAAGCTGACCAGCACCGCTGGCCGCACGTTGATCATCAAGTTCTAATTTGGCACAAAGGTCTGCTAAGTTCGGAAGAGGGCTGCAGATCTAGAGGTTTCGGATTATTGCCCCGGGAGGGAGTGACTTTAGTTCAAGTTCGCACTCTTCCGGGGATATCATCCCAATATCCCGAGTGAAGCGAATTAAGCTTCGATGATTGAGCGTCAGGATCACGTAAACGCTTTTGTAGAAGTAGAAATGCCATTCAGAAAAAGAAGGTATGGCTTCATCGAATAGAAACTTGTAGCTTAGTGAGTTACCAACATCAAAGGGCCCGTTACCCCCTATTTTGTGCCAGATTGCTTGGAAATTTGCATTGCTATGTAGGTGCGCTTCAGCTGAAACATCTATATTCCTTCCGAGATGGTGGAAGTAAAGCCCTCTTGCTATCCATGTGAATGCTCTGTACATTCTTTCGGGATTGGCTCTCGTTCTGTATCCTAGACCAATAAAATTCCCTCGATCATCAAACTTGGGGAAAGCCTCGATTTTCTCCAGAAAGCCCACAATAGGTGGACTATGTGGACGAAGTGCAGATCTCATTGCAGAACTCTTAACTTCAGCAAGATCGGTTAGCTCTGAAGTCTCAATTCTTACTGCAAAAGTGTCACGAAGGTATTCGTCTTCACGCGCTTTCGAGTTGTTACAATCGGAGCAACAGGGAATTGTTACTGGGGTCTTTTTATCCAGTAAAAGGCACCTGGCTACCACGTGATCAATCGTGGTAGCCGGTCGTCCGCAATATCCACAATGGGCAGAGTTTTCGATTTTTACCTTAGAACACGATAACGCTGCGGATCACGTCGCCCGTCTCCATTTCGTGGAACGCGTCCTCCACGTCCTCAAGCGCGATCTTCCGCGTGACCATCCCGTCCAGATCCAGCTGTCCTTCCAGATAAAGCTGAGCCAGAAGCGGGAAGTCGTGAGAGGGAAGCGCATCGCCGCAGTGGCAAACGTTGAGTCCCGCCTTGTTCCAATAAACGCCCGTGGCCATATCGCCAAGGTTAAGCGTCACGGAATCGTGGGCAGCGGGGAAGCCAATAGTGGTTGCTGTCCCTCCGTATGAAAGCATCTTGACTGCCTGCTCCGTACACATCGGAATGCCCGTGGCTTCGAATGCGTACTCCACGCCGCCATCCCAACCGTCCTCGGTAATCCGGCGAACTTCCACCACCGGGTCCACTTCTTTAGCGTTCACCACATGGGTCGCGCCGAACTTCTTTGCCCAGTCCAACTTCACCGGGTTCACATCGACGGCGATGATCTGCCGAGCGTGCTGAAGCTTCGCGCCTTGAATTACGCTCAGCCCCACGCCGCCGCATCCAATGACTGCCACGCGAGAGCCGGCAAAGACGGGCGTGGTGTTCATCGTCGCGCCGACTCCGGTAATCACGCCGCAGGCGATCAGACAAGCCTTGTCGAGCGGCATCTCCTTCGGCATCTTGATCGCCGCCTTGGCATGAACGACCGTATGCGTCGAGAACGTGCCGCATCGCAGCACCTGCGAACAAAGCGCTCCGTCCCGCTTCCGGTGAATCCGCTGCTGAGGTCGAAGCGCCATGTAGCAATGCCGAGGATCGCCGCGTCGGCAGGCGGGACACTGCTCGCAAGGAGCGCGATATGCGATCACAACCGGATCGCCCGGAGCCAAGTGCGTCACTCCTTCACCGACCTCCTGAACGATGCCCGCACCCTCGTGCCCCAGCACGATCGGGAAGCTCATTCCGTTCCCGTTCAAGTTTTTGACCGTCAAGTCGGTGTGGCAGACGCCACTCGCCGAGAGTTTGATCAAAACTTCATTCGGCCCGGGTGAGTCCACCAAAATCTCTTCAACGACTGCCGGTTCGCCCGGATTGTTCAGAATGCTTGCTTTGCCTTCAACCGCCATGTTGTTCCTCTCCTGAGTGAAGTCTCAGTATTCCTTAAAGTGATTTGGTCACGGCCCGTAGGTAGGCCACCGTCAATTCCGCCAAACTTTCCATCGCGCCGGGATCGATGATCTCATACCCGTGACTGTTCTCCATCGGAATCCCAAACGTTACCGGCCGCGCGCAAAGACCATGAGATGCCGCGCAACTCGCATCGCTGCCGCCACGGCTCAAGACCTGCCATTGGACGTCCAATCCCAATTCGCCGATCAAGTCGAGATCGCGGGAATCCATCGCCGCAAAACTGTCCTTCGCCCAAACCGTCGGGATATCGCAAATCTCCGCCGGCGTATCCGGCACAATCGGCCCTAACTCCAGCGCCACACAGATCGCCGGCCGAACTTGATTCAACAGGTAAAGCGCCCCTTCGCCACCGACTTCCTCACTGGCCGAGGCCACGAAGAGAAGTGGGTGGTCCACTTCCACATCTTTAAGTTGCTCGAGGATCAGGAACCATGCAACCAGGTCGGCGCGGTCATCCAAGAAGTACCCGGAAACCCAATCGCCCAGCTTCGTTAACGTTCGTCGGCTGCGTGCCATCGCCACCCGCGTACCGGGCCGAACACCATGAGCCTCCAAATCTTCGGGCTCCAGGCCCGTTAAGACGTGCGAATGATCCCACGTCAGCTCACCGCCGCGGGCTTGCACCGCCACCGAACTCGGGTCCTCGGTATGCACGGAGCCAAACGACAAGATGCCCGGCAAGGGTTCACGGCACAGGATCTCAACTGGCCCTTCGCCCCATTTCCAAGGATCGACTCCGCCCAACGGCGTGACTGCCAACGACCCATCAGGTTCGACCCGGCTCACCATCAGCCCCAATTCATCCATGTGAGCGGTGATCACAATCGGCGTCCGCTCATCCTGCGGTCCAAGTCGAACCCAGACGTTTCCTTTGGCATCCACCTCGGACGTCAATCCTAAGGCGGAGACCTTGTCGCGAATCACGCGAATGAGCAAACCTTCCTGTCCCGGAGGGGCGGGAATCGAAACAAGCTCCTGAAGGAGAGTAACCGGATCGAACATCCCTTAGAGAATAGACCGAACCCTACTGGACTTTCTCAACGTTTACCTTCGCAGTGGTCGGACGACCCATGGGCAACTTTTCCAACAAGATTCCTCCGCTGTCCACCGTGTCCTCATGAATCTCCCCTGGCTCGATAGGCGCCCCCTCGTAGATCGGCTCGCGAAGTTTCTCCACCATCAACTTCCCGTCCGCGTCCAACACCCGAACGCGCCCGTAGATTCGACTCACAGGCTGATTCGTCGCGTTACGCCATTTCACCAAAACGATGGGCTTGAGGAGAGAACCTCCCCGCTTGTCATATCCAATGCGTACGTCAAGAATCTCGATCCCTTGCTCGGCTCGGGATTCTTGGGGAGGAGGTGATTGCTGTGGTTGATCCTGTCCCCCGCTGTTGCCGCCACCTCCGGCGGCCGCTCCCCCGGTTCCTCCTGCTCCCGCTCCCCCGCCGACTCCCGCGCCAAACATCGTCCCAAAACCCACCACAAGCCCAACCAGAAAGAAAAGCAGGGCCGCGACGATCATGATGATCAATAGAATGATCAAGACTCGCACGCAACCCGAAAGGTCGATCTGAGGCAGCGAGCACCCCTTCAAATGGTCCAAAGGATCGTAACCATCGCCCCGGTAAAGAGGCTCGATTGCCCCCGAAGTCTCTTTCTTCCTCGATCCGTACCGCGAAACTTCCGTTCTCTTGACCCGGCCAGCCGGAGCCTGAGGAGCGGAAGTGGATGCCTCCAACTCCACGATGAAAGTTTGACTTCCCATCCGAATCTGATCGCCTACCGTCAGCGGATAAGGCGCGCCGATCTTGACTCCATTCACAAAGGTGCCATTGGTGCTCGCCAGGTCCACTAGCACCAAACCGCCCGGATCAGCGGTAATGTGCGCATGGTGACGGCTCATAGCTGAGTCGTTCACGAAGGACGCCCAGTTCTCACCGTCGCGCCCAAACGAAACCAGATCCGATTCCAGTGGAATCGTCTGCCCTGATCGCTCGCCCCCAATCGCCCTCAGTCGAAATGACATTTGCCGTGCCTATTACGGACGAACGGAAACAAGCGTTCTATTCTTTCGTTAAGGTTTGCATCCTGGACAAGCCGCTAGAGAACCGGGCCTGACGTTGAACCAAGATTCCTTGGATAAAGGCGTCATGTTCGGTCGCCACTTTACTGAATTCTTGATTCGCCTTGTTATAGGCGTTGAGGCCGCTGTCCGATGCGAATCGAATCACATCGCTGGCGCTGTCATACTTCGCGTGACCTGTTTCGGCCGCGTCAATGACCTTGCCCGCACTGTCGATCAGCCCCTGAGACTTGTTCGCCATTTGTCGGGTCTCTTGAACCACCGTCACCGCGCTGTCTGGAACGTCGCTCACGTATTTGCGAATGATGTCGATCATCTTGACGGCAATCTGTCCGCCCTCGTCGTAATACTCCTTAAACGCCTTTTCAAGGTTTTTCAAGTCCGACCGAGACTTCGCGATTCCTTCTTTCGTTCCCAGCCGTTTGGCCGAAAGGAGCGTTTCCAGACCCGACTTCTCCAGATAGCCCGCCATCTTGGTTTCGTTCGCCGCGCTGCGTTTGAACAAGTCCTTGAAGTCCCGCCCGAACTCCGTCTTGGGCTCATAGGCGAAGTTCGCCGAAGTCGGATCGCCGCCCTTGGCCCCCTTGACCAATTCCATCAAATCCTTGAGCGCTTCCTTACTGTCGGCTTCGCTCAGTTTGGCGGAGGGCTCGCTTCCCTGAGAAAGCGAGGAACCACCCTTGCAGCCAATCAATGCAGACGCAAGAAAGATACTTAAAAGGAACGATCCGAGCTTCATGCTGCCAGTATAGATGCGATAGCCTCCTTTTGAAGCTACAATCGCTTCATGCCGGTCGGTCGGTTCCTTCTTTGTCTCCACTCCCACATGCCTTACGTGCTCAGTCACGGTAAGAGTCCGCACGGGACCGACTGGATTAACGAGTCCGCCGCTGAGTGCTATCTCCCACTTCTGAGAGCGCTCGACAAACTCCAGCACGAGGGGATTCACCCCCGGTGGACGGTCAACGTCACCCCCATCCTCGCCGAGCAACTGGAAGATCCCGCCTTTAAAGACGGTTTTGAAGAATATTGCCAAGCCAAAATCGATGCCGCCGTCGCCGATGGCAAGCAATTCGAAAAAGAAGGACCTCTCTGGATGCAGGGCTTGGCCGAGTTCTGGCAACGCCAATACACCCGCGCCCTCGTCGAATTCAAGCACAAGTGGGGAAGGAGCATTGTGGAAGGCTTCAAGCACTTCCAAGACACCGGTTCCATTGAGATCATCACCTGTGGCGCCACCCACGGCTACCTGCCGCTGCTAGGTACCGACGAAAGCTGTTCTGCCCAAGTCAAACTCGGAGTTCAAACCTACGAACGCCACTTTGGCCGCAAACCCCGGGGAATCTGGCTGCCTGAGTGCGCCTACCGTCCTCGCTACGATTGGAAGGCCCCCGTGGGGCAAAACGAGACCTCTTGGCCCCGAAAGGGAGTTGAGGAATTTCTCGCTGAGAATGGCATCGAATACTTCTTTGTCGACTCTCACATGATCCGGGGTGGTGAGCCCCTCGGGACCTACGCCGCCAATTTTCCGCAACTTGCCGAGCTCTTCGCTCGGAGCAAGAAGAACTTCCAAGAACAAATCGGCTACCGAAGCGAGTACGAACACTACGAACTTCCAAATGGCGTCGTCTGCATGTCCCGCGACCCCCAAACCACGGTCAAGGTCTGGTCGGGTGATAGCGGCTACCCTGGAGATGAGCACTACCTCGAATTCCACAAACAGCTTTACCCGGGCAGGCTACGTTACTGGAGGATCAGCCAGAACAAACAAGACCTCGGACAAAAACAGCCCTACGATCCCTATGCTGCTTTTGATAAGATCCAGGGCCACGCGGAAGACTTCATCCGGACGGTCAAGGGCGCTCTCGCCAACTATCGCGGATTGTCCGATCGAACTGGCACCCTCGTCGCCATGTACGATACAGAACTCTTTGGTCACTGGTGGTGGGAAGGTCCGGAATTTCTCTATGAGGTCGCACGCCAAATGCACAATGACCCCGACCTGGAGTGCGTCTCCGGCGGAACTCTCATCGACGAGGATCCCCCACGCCACTCCATCACCCTCCCAGAAGGCTCTTGGGGCGAAGGCGGCTACCACTACATCTGGATCAACGACGGCAACCTTTGGACTTGGGAAAAACTCTATCCGTGCGAACGTCGCCTCCGAAAGCTGGTGCGAGATTTTGGCAAGGGCCCCGCTCAAGAAGTTATCGAGCAGGCTGCGCGAGAACTCCTCCTGGCCGAAGCCAGTGACTGGCAGTTCCTAATCTCAACTTTTTCGGCACGCGATTACGCCGAAGTACGTTTCAATGATCATATTGAAAGATTCGACCGCTTGGCGGATATCGCCGAACGTCTTGCCACCGGAGGCTCCATGACCGAAGCCGAGCAAACGTTTTACGATGACTGCCGACAAAAGGACGCCCCATTCCCAAACCTCGATCTGAACTTGTGGGCCCCCGTCGACGTCTCTCAACCCAGTCCCATCTTCACAAGAAAGTAGAATCCAATGCGAATGAGAAGTCTCTTGCTGACGCCAGTTCTGGCGCTGTGTGTCGTTGCTCCCGCTCAGAAACAGAGCGACTGGAAGAAGTCCTCCAGCAAAGCGCTCGACGTTGCAAAGAAAGTCGACCAAGCCCTCTATAACCTGAAAAACGCGGAAGGAAAGGTGAAATTTCACTTGGAAACCGCGAAGGGAAGAGGAAATGCCGATCAATTGGTGCGGATTAGAGACCGAAAAACGTTCCGAATCGAGTCGGTTCGCGTCGACTACAAGAGCATTAACCCGTTCACAACCGAATTCGTTGTCTCAAACAACGGCGTGGCCCACAGCTTCACCGCGCTCAAAGGCGTGGTCAAAGTGCCCGCTGGCGGAAATTGGGGTGGATGGAACTTAGGGACCGGACTCGTAAGGACTTGGGAGTTCGCCTTCGGAGAACTGATCTTTCATTCCTATCTTTCTGGCAAAGGTATGTTTCAAGCCGTCGTGAGCCAACTCCTCAAAGGCACAGATGGCTACGATGTTCGCGTGGAAGAACGCACCATGCAGAACGGCGGAAAATTGTTTCCGCAACGGCGCATCCTCGCCATCCGTAAACCTGCTCTTGCGAAGAAGTTTGGCGCCGCAACCATCGAGATGGCATTCGACGCCACCATGTGGCTGCCGCTTCAGGTCCAGATGACCAAGACCCCCCTCAAAGGCGTCCGAACGGTTTATTCCTGGACTTGCATTTGGTCTGGCCCCAAGCGTTTCGAAAACAAATACTTCTTGCCCCCCAAGAACTAGGGAACCGGCTCAACGTCGACGACGCGGCCCGATTCAAGCGATTCTACGATCGCTCGCATCGTCATCACCGTGGAGAGACCTTCTTCTAGGTCGGGCGAGTTCGGCTCGCCCGCGAGCACCTTGGACGCAAAGTAGTCGGTGTAATTGCAAAATTCGCCATAGTGCATCCCCTTGAGCTCATGGCGATAGTAGTAGCCGGACATCGCGTGGTGATAGTCCTCCTCGATCTCAACGCCGTTCTCATCGTGGTAAGTAAAGCGAAGGTCGGGATACCGCGCCAAAGATGTTCCATCCGCGCCCATTAAGAGACACTCGATCAAGGCTCGAGCCCGTGGCAACTCGTGGAACCCGTAGTTCCCCAAAACTCGCCCTACGCGACCGTTCTCTCCAACCAAGTTGACGCAGATGGCGTCCGGAGTCTTCATGCCGTATTGAGTTCCCAGGGACGTAATCGTCCCTACCGCCTGAACTTGCTTGATCGGCCCCAAATACCATCTCACTAAATCCACCGGATGGCTCAAACCCAAGTAAGCCCAGTGAGTGTCGGCAATCGTCCAAGGTGACTTCTCGTAATACCAATCCATCCGGTGGTTGTAATGCGCGTCCACCACTTCGATTTCTCCAAATGCACCTTTCTCAAAAAGCTCGCGTTGACGTTGAAACGTCTCGTAGAAGCGCGTCGATTGTCCCACCTGAAGACTGCGACCGGTCTCCTCGGCGATCGCCCGAAGCTTGCCTGCTTCTTCCGGATTGTTGATGAGTGGCTTCGTACAGATCACGTCCTTTCCCGCTCGAAACGCGCGTTCGATGTGCTCCGCGTGAAAGCTGTCGGGCGTATAGATGGCAACAATCTTAACGTCGTCTCGCGCTAGGAGGGCGTCGTAATCGTCCGTGACAAAAAGTCCCTCCACCGCCTCTGCGGCATAGTTTCGCTTCTCCTCGCTGAGATCGCAACCCGCCACCGCTCGGCACAAACCAGATGCCCGCAACGCAACCAATAACGTGTGCCCCTCATGGAGCCCTATAACTCCTACGCCCAGTCGTTGATCCTCCGGGACCAAGCCATAGGAGCGACGGTGTCCAATCGTTGGCATGCCGGTAGGAAGAAAGTCGGGGTGGATCGACATAGCTAAGATTTTGACCTCCCCCGGCTCGGCTCATCGGAAGCAACGACTTTTTGATAATTTCAGTCCACGAAATGGAATTTTCGAGATAGATTTATCGATAGTTGACATTAGAGCCCAAATAAGGGAAACTTTCCTGCAGTTTTGGCGCGTCAAGGATGTGTCGCGCCATTCCGGTCAGTGAGCCGGATGAATGAATTAAGCATTGAGCGAGCAAACTGGCACAAAGATTGCTCATGGGAGACGCTATTGCCGACGATAGCTTAGGTGCTCGATCTCCAATGGAGGACTTCATATAAAATGCATCGATACCCAAAAAGAACCGCGTTTACTCTCATTGAGTTGCTCGTGGTCATTGCCATTATCGCGATCCTCGCGGCCATCCTTTTCCCCGTCTTTGCCCAGGCCAAGGCTGCTGCCAAAAAAGCGGCCGCCATGTCGAATGCTAAGCAAATTGGCTTGGCCATGAAGATGTACAACAACGACTACGACGACGCCAACGTGCTCGCGTGGTGGGATTGGAACGTGCCCCTGAATCCCTATATCAAGAACTGGGATATTTTCATCGACCCTTCTTCCGGCGCAAACAAGAAGCAGATGGTTAATTACACCGCGGCGGATAACTGCCACATGTGGGACAACCTCACCGGCGCCGATGCGGGAACCCTTCTCACCGGCTCATTCCCCTCAAACGCCCTCACCGGGGACAACGCCCGAGGTTGCGGAAAGCTCTTCGCCGGCATTTATGGGAACTTCACCAAGAATGAGGAGTTGCTCGGCAACTACGGCTTCTCGTCTTCCTATAACGGCTCTGGCGGTTTGAACGAGGGGGCAATGGACGCCCCGGCTGACGTCATCTATATCGCCATGGCTCGAGCCAAGGGCGAAGCGCCTCTCACAGGACAAACGACCATGACCGCCGACGGGAGCCCCTACATTGAGCCAGGTTCTACTACCTGGAACGAAGTCTTCAACATGCTCAGCGGTCGCCACCAAGGCGGGCAGGTTGCCATCTTTGGAGACACTCACGCCAAGTACGTCAAGTTCGACTGGCTGCGCGGAGATAAGGGCAAAGCGGCCCTGGTCCCTGGAGTTGCCAGCTTGAATCTCGCAAACGGCGCCACCTGGCCCTAGAGCGGTTGGCCTCCTGAAATCCCAAAGCCTGCGGTCGCGTTGCTCCGCAGGCTTTCTCATTTATTTCTGGACAATCGCAAAAAAGACTTTGAATTACCGAGAATTCACGATATGATTTATCGATAGTTGACTCAACGTCGATTCGGACTGTATCTATGAAATCGTTAAACCGTGCCACGCTCGAAGACGTAGCGAGGATGGCCGGAGTCTCTAAAATGGCGGCTTCGGTCGTACTAAACGGAGCGCGTTCCGGAACTCGAGTTTCCGACGCGACCCGCGCGCGCATTAATGCCGCGGCGGTCGAGTTGGACTACCGTGTCAATCCCATCGCCAGATCGCTTCGGACCAAACAAACCGACATCATTGGATTCTACAGCGGCAACCATAGCCTAGAGGACCGTTCTCCCTATCTCAGTGAGATTCTGCTAGGCATTCGCTCGGCCACGGACGAATCCGATAAAGACCTCCTCATGTTTGGAGTGTTCGATGGCAAGTCGGAGGCCGAAGTCTTCCGGGCCCTTTCCGATGGCCGGGTCGATGGCTTGGTTATCCACGCCGCACCGGATGATCCCGTCGTTAAGCTCCTTGCTGGCTCTAAGTTTCCGGTGGTGGCCCACACGGATGCCCTTGGAACCATCCCTTCCGTCGTGATCGATGACGAAGAAGGTGGGCGTATGCAAGCTCGTCTGCTTCATGAATTTGGCCACCGACGAGTCCTCGTAAGGACGTCAAAGCATCCCTTTATCAGCGTCAAACGCCGAACTATGGCGTTCCTCACCGAGGCAGAGAACCTTGGCATCGAAACCAAAGTGGGCCGCAAAACGACCCACGGACAAGACCACGCTCTCGACGCCGATGAATTGGCCCTATTCTCGAAGTCTCGCTCAGACCGTTACTCCGCCATTGCGTGCTGGGATGACGGTTGCGCGTATGTCCAGATTCCTCAACTAATCGAGTCCGGGCTGAAGGTGCCCGATGATGTCGCCATCGTCGGCTACAACGGCGTGGACCCCTACTATCCCCTCGCTTGGGATGTGACGTCCATCGATTGTCAGTGGGACCAGGTGGCCAGAACCGCCGTGAAAGTTCTCCTTGATCGAATTCAAGGAAAAGAAGTCCCCCTCGAAACCCGACTCCCCGTTCGTTTGAGAAGAGGTGGCACTGTCTAGGGCCGCCCAATTGATTTCACTAAGTATGTGACTGTTATCCAATGGAGGACTAATCAGCAATGATCCGCTCATGTAAAAAGACCGCGTTTACGCTCATCGAGCTCCTCGTGGTTATTGCCATCATCGCCATCTTGGCCGCTATCCTCTTCCCGGTCTTTGCTCAGGCAAAAGCCGCCGCTAAGAAGACGGCGTCCCTCAGTAACATCAAACAGCTTGTCTTGGCATCGTTGATGTACAACAACGACTACGACGACACTTTTGTCGCTCAGGGAGAACCTACGGCCGCCAATTCATGGGGGTGGCAAATGACTTGGATCATGCACACCCTGCCGTACATGAAAAACTATGGCATTCTGCTTGATCCCAGTGACAGCCACACCGGTCCAAGCTGGTCCGGTCCCATGTATAGCTATGTCGCGAATGGAGTCCTTGCTGGACAGTGCACTCCCAGCTGGGGTGGTTGGAAAATGGTGGGTGTGATTAACGCCTCCCGAAACTGGTTTGAGGCTGCTCCCCGAAGCGGCACCGGAATTCCATTGCCTGCAGAGTCAATCATCTTTGCTACTCGATTTAAGATGCATCCAACTTCATGGATGTATGCCGAAGGAATTCGTGGTGCATTCGATCCATGGGCATCTGTCCTGATGCAGGCTGACGGTGTAGACAATGCAGTTTCACTGCCAGGCACGTCTAATGGTATGTGGTCGGCTCCAACGCCTAACTATGACGGCGTCATTGCCAATAACTATGCCGGTAAGTCGAACTTTGCCCTTGCCGATGGCCACGCCAAGACCTTTAAGCCCACCCAGACGGTAAACATGTCCGCAACGAACGCAGGGGGTTGCCGTGAGGACAACTTCCTGAAGATGTGGGACGCTACCCGAGATCAATGATAAAAAAACTCATCGCCCTATCTTTACTTTGTGTCGTCGTGAGTTGCAGCGGCGGCTCGTCTAGCAACACGCCGGGATACGAGCCCAAAGACTTCCAAAAGTCTGGACCTCCTCCCGAGTACAAGGGGCCGGGACAACCCGGTGGCCCCGCAAGCGGACCGGTTGGCGGAAAGTAAATAGCCGATCTGAGGATTGTAACGGCCTCTCTGCTAATTGACAGAGAGGCCGTTTTGTACTAGCATGAATCAAATGATCAGGGTATTAAGGTTCGGGGTGAAAGCAGGGTTTGCTTGCCCGCTAGGATTTCTTCTTGCGGTGATGATGTCTCTCCTTGGCTCGTCAATCCACTCCCAAGAAGGGCCAAGTAGAGGTCTAAGCTCCACCCAAAAGACGTCTCTTGATACCGCAGAAGAACTCATGAAGGCAGCAAAGGATGCTGAATTGAAGGGTGACCTTCATAGCGCAGAAGCCTATTGCCGGAGAGCAATGGATACGCTCAGAAGGGCAGGTTTCACTCCCCAAGGAGAATCCTTCCATTTGGGTTCGATTCTCTACGACTCAGGCAGAAAGACGGAAGGGTATGCGCTGATGAAAAGCGCATTTTCGCATCCGGTTGCTCATGTGGGAATGGACACTCGACTTGGCCTCGCCGCCATCGAGCAAAAGGAGCCATCCGTCGCTAAAGCTATTGTCGACTTTTACCGGCGAGACGACTTTGGAACCGGCGCCATCGCCGTGTCAACTCACGTGGACTGGCCAAAAGGAGACGACGACAAAACCCTGAAAGCGATGCTCCTCTTCCTCCGGGCATCATGGATCTACACCCAGACTCGGGAGAACGACAAGGCCATCGGGTTGCTCACTGAAGCAAACAAGCTGCGCCCAAACAACGCCGCGATCCTTTATCTTCACGCCAGATGCCTGGTTGAACTAAAGAAGTACAAGGAATCCGTTCCATTCTTCAAGTTCGTCATGGAAAACGCGACCGGCAAATTTGGGTCGTATGCAAAGAGGCGATATCAAATCTATAGTTCGTTGGATTGAAGCTGCTGCCTCAACCCCCTATTTTCGGAATCCCGAATCCAGAACCATCTCAATAGTGATAGATGCCTGTGCCAAGCGGCGTAGAATCCCGTAGAGATGCGCCGGTTCACCGCGCTTGACGCCCCAACGCTCAAGAATGATCGTTGAGTAACCCCATTGGGCCACAGAGGTCATATACATGAATAGTATATTCGGTAATATGACATTCTCATTTGCGATATTATAGAAGATGATGAATAATCATCACGTGCCGCATATTAGGTCTCAAATACTCTAGATGCTTGGGACCTCATACATGCTCCTGCGTCTTACAAGGATTGCAGTCATTCCGCATCTTCAAGTGGGCCACGAATCCCAAGATAGGCATAGGGCGTTTCTACTGCATGATCCTTCTATTGGATCACCAATGCCACCTTGTTTGAAGGGTATTTCTTTGCCGGCGGTTGTAATTGTCCACAGCCAATGTCTCTCCAGTAGCATAAAGCAACCGGAGTCTGTCGTGAGGTGCTTCCGGCAGCCGGAAATAGTAAACGTGGTTGTAGCTGCCTCTCAAGCAGAGTATCGGGAAATCGCTGTCGATACTTCCAATAGCAATGCGATCTATCTCGGTCAGGAGTCCAATCGATTTTTTAATCCAGTATTTGGCCCAAGAATGTACGGCTATAACAAGAAGGGGTTGCTGGTGTACATACAACAAGACCCCGACATTTCTTTGCCGGAATTGCTAAATGAGTGTAAAGACAAAATCAATAAATGAGGAAAGCTCGAAGACTTCATTGCCAACGGTTACTCTGGGGCTGTTGCTACCCGTTGTCTATTTATCAATCGGCGAATCCATCTTTATGACGGTCTATAAGGGATTTCTTGTAAGTTCCTCGATGGCCGGCTACGCGATTCACGACGGGCCGATGATTTTATCAATAATCCTTTTGAGTTTTGCGGTTTTCCAGTCAACGATTAGTTGTCATCAGGGACTGCTGCTGGCTGCCGCTGGTGGTGCCGTTGCTCTCTTTATAGAGAGTGAATTTCGAGGCGTATATGTTTGGCCAGGCACATTTCATCTCGATGATGTGAGCAGTCGTGAGATAGTTTCAGTTTTCATTTGTTCCTATCTGATTGGTGGAATCGCTGGAAAACTGAAGCTAAGTCGGCAAGGGGTTCAAAGATTGCCTGTTGCCTTTTGCTCCGTAATGTTGGCTCTATCTGTGATCTTTAGCTGGGCGAATGCTCTTGGCTTGAACGCAAACTACGGAAATCTTCCTATTGCCAGAAATTGGGCGCTAACGATCCTCGGGCTAATCTTTGCGTCAGTTTGTATAGCCTCACGGTTGGGAGAATTTGAGTTAGCATGAAAAGGAAGGGATTTTCTCTCGCGGAAATGTTGACAGTTATCGTCATCGTTGCAATTCTTTTGTCGATTGTGATCCCCGTTTTTCGCTCTTCAAGAGCATCGGCGAATAAGGTGGTTTGCATATCCAATCTGAAGCAGATTTACACTGCGCTGAAGCTGTATCAAGTCGACAACGACAATTGCTATCCTCCGAATAGTGTCACATGGCCAGGATTGGTCACTTATCTTAAAGTTTCATTTCATTGTCCTTCAGCAAGAAACTCCAGCGGCGAATACGACTATCTACTCAACTGTAGTCCTTTTGGTAAAGAAGGTGATCGACGATTTAAGATATGGACAGCTTGTCAGTCAAGTCGAGGTGGGGAATTCCCACTAATTTTTGATTACAACCATCTCTCACGACTGAGTAGTGGTAGGTCATCTAATTTGTTTGTTATTTTAACTCGTGAGAATGGTTCAGTGATATCGCGGCCATTCAATTCATCTGTTCCGATGACGCCTTGCGATACCTCCGTTATGGGACCGTATATTAACTATTAATGAATGCCTAGGAGAACAGAATATGAAGAAAATCAGAGCGATGTTGTTCACATCCATTGCGTTAGTTGTTGCACTGGTTCGAGCGGATCCTCCTACAGATCCACCTGCCGATCCGAATGACGAACTCACGCTGCCGTGCGACTACTATTCAGCCCGTTTGCCTTACATAGGGGGAGTGATGTGTCCTGTCCTCCCTGGATCTCCTCCTCCGGGATGTATTAACGATGGAATCTGCGAGTATTATTGGTGTGATATTCAACGGCCTGTAATTCAGGAAATTGGTGGCAAAAATGGTGGCGCACTAGAGCAGTTGTGCGAACGCTGGGGGATCCCGACCATGCGACCTATTATACGACGGGCTTGACAACGCCCGATATTCGAAAGGATTGTTGTCACTGTACGAACAACTACATCGATCCATCCGGCTAGGATTGTTTTAACTAATTGTATGGGTGCTTGAATTATCTTTAATTTGATGGCTTTATATATTGCTTATCTGCACTAGATTGTGCGGAGCAGCAATTGCTGGTTCCTCAAACGGTGCTCGACGCCAGTATAGAGTTAAGCGCCGATAGATGATTGGGGATGTCTAGCTAGTAGGAGCGAGATAGTCTTTGGATCTACTTGAAAAGCTGGAGTTGTTTTTCAATGTGCAAGCGTAGAATCCCGTAGAGATGCGCCGGTTCACCGCGCTTGACGCCCTGAGAGGACTCGCCCTGCTGGGGATGTGCCTGTCGGGGCGTATCCCCTGGGACGGGCTCCCCGCGTGGATGTACCACGCCCAAGAGCCCCCTCCCACTCACGAGATCAGCGCCACCGCCTTCGGCATCACCTGGGTCGATATCGTCTTTCCGTTCTTCCTCTTCTCCATGGGTGCGGCCATCCCCCTGGCTCTCTCCCGGAGACTTGAAAAAGACCCCCTGATCAAAGTCGTTGGCGGGATCTTCTTGCGCGGACTCCTGCTCGGAGCCTTCGCCGTCATCGTCCAGCACTTCCGGCCCGAACAGATCTCAAAAGACCCGAACATGACCACCTGGTGGACGGTGATCGGCCTCTTCTTCGCCGTCGCCCTCGCCTATGCCCAGTGGCCCAAATCTGTGCCGCCGAAGGTCCAACTTGGGCTGAGAATCGTCGGCTGGGCCGTCGTCATCGGCGCCCTCCTCCTTTTCCCGTTCCGCGACGACAAAGGCTTCAGCCCCGCCGACCGCGCCGATGTCATCCTGATGATCCTCGCCAATGTCGCCGTCACCGGCAGCCTCATCTGGCTGTTCACTCGCAATCGACCGTTGGCCCGAATTGGCTGGCTCGGCATCGCTCTCGCCATCTTCCTCGCCGCCCAACAGCCCGGCTGGGCCGCCACTGTCTGGAACTGGACACCCGCCTCCTGGGCATACCGGTTCGAATTCCAGAAATATCTGCTTCTCGTCCTACCCGGCACGTTTTGCGGTGATCTCTACCTACGAGCCTATCGGAAGGACCGAGAACCGACTTGGCCCTGGTGGCGTTTCGCCCCCATCGCCCTCATCGGTTTCGCCATACAGCCGCTGCTGCTCGTCGGCCTTCATGGCCGAGAGCTCACCTACATGCCCCTGGTGGCGCTCGCCCTGAGCCTGGTCGCCGTCGGCCTCACCATCAAGCCAAAAGGCTCGATCGAGCGTCTCCTAACCCCCGTAGTGCGTTGGGGGACGTTTCTCCTGGCCATCGGTCTCCTCGTGGAACCGATTGGCGGTGGTATCCGCAAAGACGCTCCGACTACGCTCAGCTACTTCTTCGTCTGCGCGGGCATGGCCGCCTTCATGCTAGCCGCCCTTACCATCGTCTTCGAGGCGGTCAAGGATCGCCAACCCCTGCGATACCTCTCGGACGCAGGGGCAAATCCCATGCTTGGCTATCTCGCTATCACCAACATTTCCAGCGCGTTCTT
Organism: Armatimonadetes bacterium 55-13; assembly: GCA_001898035.1. GTDB lineage: Bacteria > Armatimonadota > Fimbriimonadia > Fimbriimonadales > Fimbriimonadaceae > 55-13. Next base: position 241,152 of record MKRX01000006.1, on the reverse strand, counting down.
TGTCGTCACCCGCATTGAGGATGCCGTGGCGAATTGGCAGCTATCCCCCTGGCAAGGCGTCGCCTACGCCGGGGTTAAGACGTTTATCGTAGGATTGATCGCTATGATCGGCACCCGCTGCCGATTCTTCCTTCGAACCTAGCCGGGAGGCCAAGTCAGGATTCGTCCGCCCAAAAGGTGCGCGTGAAGATGCGGCACCGTCTGCCCCGCCTCTTCGCCCTGGTTAATCACCAGCCGGTAGCCACTGTGAAGCTCAAACTGCTCGGCAATCTTCTTGGCCGCGTTCAAAAGATGAAGATGGTCGCCCTCATCGGGAAGGAAAGCCAACCCCGGAATCTCCTGACGAGGCACGATCAAAATGTGAACCGGCGCCTGGGGGCTGATATCTCGAAACGCCACCACATGGTCGTCTTCATAGACGATATCGGCCGGGATCTCCCGATTGATGATCTTCGTAAACAGCGTTGCCATCTCTTGCGCAGGTTTACCAGATTCCGCCAAGTATCCTCGTGGGGTGGAACAACGCGATGAGGTGTGGGCCGAAACAACCGATGGAGGATTGCTCCGCGAACTCTTCGGCTACTATCCCACCCTCCACGATGCTCGAATCCGTTCCATAGCGTTCGATCCTCGCAAAGACCTTGCCGAATTGCTCGTTGACTACCGAGACCTCGTCGAGGGCCAACCCTCAAACTCCGAGCTAAATGTCCGCATCAAACTCACCTGGACAAAGGTGAAACGGTTCGATCTTTCCCTTGGCGCCAACGACATTGGCAGCATGTCGATGCGCCGCCAAGGCGACCTGATCCGCACCGAGATCGAGTCTGGCTACGGCGTCAACGGTTTCATCGAGAGCGAGCAGTTTGAAGCGGTGCTCGATAAACTCGATCCTCTCCCGGATGACGAAGAAGAGGATCGCTTCTCCATTCGATACCGCTAAGGCTTCATAATCGCCCCATGCACGCGACAGAGTTATGGGAGAGCAAGAATCCCAGTTCTCGCTTCGCGCGCATTGCCCTCTGGCCCTTGTCGCTTCTCTACGCCGTCGGTTGGCAGTGCTACCTGTCCATATATCGGTTAGGATTCAAGAAAGCCAAGCACCCTCACTCCCCCATTCTCTGTGTGGGCAACCTCGTCTCAGGAGGTAGCGGAAAAACCCCCCTCGTTCTTCACATGGTCCATGTCCTTCGGGAGCTTGGATACGAGGTCGTAGTCTCTAGCTCCGGCTACGGAAGCCCTGCCGCCGAGGCCGCCCGAGTCGCCCCCGAGGGCCCCCTTAAAGCCTCCGACTGGGGAGATGAAGCCGCCATGTTCCGCTGGCTCATTCCGGACCTCCCCCTCATCGTTGGCCGCCGAAGGGTCCTCGCCGCCAAACTGGCCCACCAGAATTTCCCGAACGCCGTCCTCCTGATGGACGATGGCTTTCAGCACCTTCCGCTAAAAAAGGACCTCACGATCATCGTCGATCCCAAGGCCCCCACTAACCCGTTTTGTCTCCCTGCCGGACCCTATCGGGAACCACGTTTCAACCGAAAGCGGGCCGACCTCGTCATCCCGGGCGAATTCTCTATTGTCGAAGAACCGCCGGAAATTTGTAACCCTCGTGGCGAGAAAAGAGAAGTCGCGACTTGCACCGTTTTGTGCGCTCTAGGCCAACCTCAGAAAGTTCCGACGACCTTAGAAGAGATGGGCGTCAAGGTCAAGTCAAAACTCTTCCTACCCGACCACGACCCCCTCACTGGGGGTACCCTCCTAGACAATCTACCGATTGACCTTCCCGTCGTAGTCACCGCTAAAGACTGGGTGAAACTTCGTGAAAGGCCGGACGTAGAAGAGCGAGACTTTCTAATCCTCAAGCACGCCGTGAGGGTCGAACCCAAAGACACCTTCTACACGTGGCTGAAGCAACGACTGAATGGGATCAAAACGACGAGCCATCCTCAATAACGCCTCCAACTTTGCCTTTGCACTAGGGCAAAAAGCGTTTCTTAAGAAAGACATCGCTGCCGTAGAACGTCGAGGCGAACGCCTCGGCCTCCTCTGGTACCGACTGGACAAGAAACACCGAGAGAGAACCGCGTCCAATCTCCGAATGGCGTTTCCCGAGTGGAACGAAGAGAAAATCCAAGAGACTTCGTTGGAGGTCTTCAAACATTTCGGACGTGTGATGGCCGACTTCATGCGGACGCCCATCAGAACCCGTGAAGAAGTTCTGAGCGCAGAAGTCGTCGGGCGAGAACACTTTGATCAGGCATTGGCCATGAACAAAGGTGTAATGATCATTACAGCCCACTACGGAAACTGGGAGCGGTTCGCCCACTGGCTCACCATGGACGGTCACAAACTGAACGTCGTCGCCCGCGGAGCCAACCAGGGCGGAGTCACTGACCGCATGACTGCGCTCAGAAATGCCGCCGGCGCCGAGGTCATGACTCGCGGCAACTCTGCCCGGGCAATTCTGAGCAAGCTGAAGAACAATGAGATGGTCGGTATCCTGAACGACCAAAACAACGGAGACTGTTTCGTGCCCTTCTTCGGCAAGCCCTGCGGAACCGCCCTTGGTCCGGCGGTGATCCACCTCCGAACCGGCGCTCCCATTGTTCCCTGTTACTTCACCCGCCTGGGACCGGGGCAATATCGACTAGAATTTCACCCAATCGTTCTTGGCGAAGACTACGAAAAGGATCAACTCAAGATCACGGCGAAGCTTAATGAGATTCTTGAAGATGTCGTACGTCAGCATCCAGAGCAATGGTTATGGGTCCACGACCGCTGGAAGAGCGCCCGCCAGCGGGGAATGATTTGAACTCCAAATCCTATTTGGTTGTCCGATTTTCCGCGATCGGCGATTGCGTCATGGCGGCCCATGTAGCAACCGCTATACGTAAATTTGAACCTAGGGCCTACATCACCTGGGCCGGAGAGACCCGCTGTATGCCCGTCATCGACCGCCGCACGCTCGTGGATCGAACCGTGGAATTTCCGCGAGACGACTGGGAAGCTCACCGTTGGTCACCTTCCACATGGCGAGATCAAATGCGCACCTTCGCCCGACTCCGGGCCGTGTCGTACGACTTCGGAATCGATCTTCACGGCTACGCCAAGACTGCTATCTGCCTGCGCCTCGCTAAACCCAAACTTCGACTTGCTGCCTTCAGCAAAGATGCCTTCACTGGCCTTCTGAATCCCTTGGCCAAAGGAGATCCGGATCGCCTCCACCGAGTGGAACGAATGCTGGAGGCCCTCAACGAACTTACGGGAATGCCTCCCGTGTCTCGTCCCATCATGCCGGAGCCCAAGCCACTGCCCGCCTGGGAGATCGATCCCACGCGTCCCCTGGTTTCCATTGCCACCGGGGCCGGGGCCAAGAACAAGCAATACCCCGCCGAACGCTGGGCAGAGATCGGTCGCAAACTCATCGCTCAAGGAATTCAAGTCGCTCTTCTTGGGGCGAAATCCGATCCCAAGGTCGAAGTCGCCGGCGCAATCAACTTCGTCGGCGCGCTAAATCTCTTCGAAACGATGTCCATCGTAGCCGGTTCCCAGCTTCACCTTGCCGCCGATACCGGCACCGGCCACATGGCCGCCGCCTACGGAACCCCGTTCGTTTCCATATTTGGCCCAACCAACGAGAAACACTTCCGCCCCTACTCAGATGACGGCATCGTCCTGAAGGAAGGCGAATCCACCTCGGCGGTCACCGTTGAGCAAGTTCTTGCCGCGGTGGATAAACTAGGCGTTCGTCATGGCCGAGCGATTTCTCATTAGTCGACTGTCTTCGCTCGGAGACGTCATTTGCACCCTTCCCGTCGCCGCTGCCCTCAAGGCCGGGTTTCCCGATTCTCACGTCACCTGGGCCGTCGATCCTCGCTTCGCCGGGATTGTCGATTGCTGCCAAAACGTCGACGAGATTGTCCGTTGCCAGCCAAAATTTGACCGCAAGACCTGGCCAACCCTAGAAGGTGAATACGATGCCGCGCTGGACATGCAGGGCCTGCTCAAAAGCGCTCTCGTCGTCCGCGCGGCCAAGGCTAAGGTCAAGGTCGGCTACCACTGGCAAAGGGAAGGTGCATGGCTCTTCTCCAGCCGTGTGATCCCAGACCCCACCTCGATCCATGTCGTCGATCAATACGTCGATGTCGCTCGGGCCATCGGCGGCAAAGCTGATTTTGCCGAATTCTCCCTCATTCCAAAAGACGAAGACCTCGCAAACGTCAAAACCAAACTCACCGAAGCAGGCGTTCAAGGTGCCTTCGTGGTGATGAATGGCGGCGCCGGATGGGTCACCAAGCGCTGGCCTCCGTCCCACTTTGGCAACCTCATTGATAGCCTCGCCGAAGCCGGGGTAGAGACCGTTCTGATCGGTGGCAAAGCGGAAGACGACCTGAACGTGGCGAAAGCCATCGCCGAGGCTTCTCAACGCAAGCCAAAGGATCTGGTCGGCAAGACGTCCGTCCGCGAACTCGTCGCCCTCTTCAGTCTTGCCAAGGCTCATGTCGGCGGAGACACCGGAAGCTCGCATCTCGCCGCTGCCCTGACTATTCCCGCCATCGGGCTCTATTCCATCACCAAACCCGTCCGTTCCTGCCCCTACGGTCAAATCGACCGCTGCCACTTCGACTCACGTGGACTAAGCTATATCGACCCGAGCGCCGTTGCCGAAACCGTGCTCGCCGCCATCAAGTCATGACGTTAGAAGAAGCCAAATCCGCCAGGGCCGGAAAGCGACTCGTTTTTACGAACGGAGTCTTCGATATTCTCCACGCGGGCCACGTGACTTACCTTGAGAAAGCCCGGAGCCTAGGAGAAATGCTCATTGTCGGTGTGAACTCCGACGCATCCGTTCGACAACTGGGCAAAGGTCCAAACCGCCCCGTAAACACAGAGCAAGATCGCCTCACCGTCCTCGAAGCTCTTCGCTGCATTGATGGCGCCGTCATCTTCGAAGAATCGACCCCCGAAGCGATCATCGCCGAGCTCCAACCCGAGATCCACGTCAAGGGTGGCGACTATCGCGCTGAAGACCTCCCCGAGACTCGGATCGTCGAAGGCTATGGCGGATCTGTCGTCATCATCCCCCTTCTCGAAGGAAGATCCACCACGAACATCCTCAAGAGGCTCGGCGAGGAGTGAAGGCCTTCGATACCGATACGGGGCAGCGATGGCTGTTCTGCATGACCCACCCCGACGATGAAATTTCCATCTGCGCTTGGATCCATCGCCTGGTGCAAGCTGGAGTCGAGGTGCACATGAGTTGGACTCACAGCCACCCCGTTCGGGAGCAAGAAGCCCGTCTCTCCGCCGAACTCCTCGGCATTCCCCAAGATCGTCTATCGTTCTTTTCGGCCACCGACGGATCGGTCTGCGACGAACTCCAAACGTGGCGCCCTCATTTCCAAGAACTGATGGACCGCGTCGCTCCCACGAGGGTTGCCTGCGGCGCGTTCGAGCAAGGGCATCTCGATCACGACTCCACCAACTGGCTCGTCAATCAGACCTTCTCAGGACCGGTCTTTGAAATCCCCTTTTATCACACCTATGCGGTAAGGCTCCAAGCGATGAATCGCTTTGCCGATCCCGCGGGGCAAGAAGTCATCCACCTCACTAAAGAAGAACAAAAGCTAAAACTCGCGGTCGCTAAGCGATACCGAAGCCAAAACATCTGGCAGGTGCTCTGGTGGTACGAAGTCTGGCAAATGACCCGCCTCCGCCCCGCCGAATTGCGCAAGCGCGAGATCATGCGCCTCCAAACCCATCGTGACTTCCTCACTCCCAACCTCCCCCCTGCCCTTGCGAAAAAGGTTGAGGCCAGCGACTCATGGGGCCGATGGCGAGCGGCGATAAACCGCCTAAATGTGTCACGCTAAAGCCCAATGTTCAAGCGGTTGATGCAGTCGTTCGATCGTCTCATGGGGCGAGGAGTCATTGATGACGACTTCTATGAGGAATTAGAGCAGGCGCTCCTCGAGGCCGACACCAACGTCAATACCGCCACCCAAATTCTTGCGGAACTCAAACAAGCGGTCCGCGAAGAAAAAATTACCGACGCGACGGCTATGAAGGAACGTCTTCAAAAGGCAATTGCCGAGCGCTTTCGCCAGCAGGGACCCGCGGGGCTAATCGTCAGTGACGAAGCTCCCACCGTATTTCTGTTCGTAGGCGTCAACGGAGTCGGCAAGACCACCAGCATCGCCAAGGTCGCTCATCTGCTGAAAAGGAAGGGTTTCAGCGTCATCCTCGCCGCCGGAGACACCTTCCGCGCCGCCGCCATTGAACAGCTAGAAGTCTGGGCAAATCGAATCGGAGTCGAAATCGTTCGAAGTCAGCCCGGATCGGACTCGAGCGCCGTCATCTTTGATGCCGTTACCGCCGCCAAGGCCCGAGGAATCCAATTCGTTCTCGCCGATACCGCGGGTCGACAGCACAGCAAAGATAATCTCATGCATGAACTCCAAAAGGTAGCTAGAGTCACCGAAAAGGCGCTCGGCAGGAAGCCGGATGAAGTCCTTCTCGTGCTTGATGCCAATACAGGCCAAAACGCCATCAGGCAAGCCGAGGAGTTCACCAAGACGGCCGGGGTCACGGGATTGATCCTCACCAAGTTGGACGGCACGGCCCGGGGCGGCGCCCTGATCGGCGTTTATGAAAGGCTCAAAGTGCCCGTAAAGCTCATCGGAATAGGGGAAAAGGTAGAAGACCTAAAAGACTTCAAGCCCGACCAATTCGCTGCGAGCCTCTTCGACTAAACCTTACGTCCGATTCCAAGGACGATTTCGACAGAGTTGACAGTGGACGTGCCGTCGTATCGGCCTGCCAGACTGGCCATGGATTCTGCATAGGCTTCTTCGAAGCTATCCCGGGATAGGCTGTCAAAAATGGGTCGAAACCCGACGCAGGTTTCGTAGAGGTGTCTCCACAATTCCTCTGGCGATCCTGGCCAAGACATCGGTAGCACGAATCGTCGTTCGGTGACGTCGACAAATCCCGCCTTTACCAGTTCACCAGTCATCAGTCCCGGTGGTGCAAATCGAAAGGGAGAGGGGGCTTCCGGGGGAGGTGCGTCCAAATTGGAACGCTGAAGAAAAGGCAGAACGCAGGTCTCAAAGTAGTCGCCCTGTTCTGGCATTCCCCACGCCATCAGACAAACTCGCCCATCGCCCCTGAGAACTCGCCGAATCTCCGCGAAGGAACGGCTTACGGTGACGAAGTACATGGGTGTGAGCAGGGAAGTCACCAAGTCGAACTGCTCCGAATCAAAAGGCAACTCTTCGGATTCTGCCACGACGACATCGATGTTCTCCACGTCAAGCGCCGCGGCTCGATCTTTCAAAGATTCAACGATCCCCGGAGAAATATCGGTAGTGACAACTTCGCCATCGGTCCCAACTGTCTCGGAAAGAGATAACGCCACCGCGCCCGGGCCGCAGCCTAAATCTAGGACCTGTTCGCCTGCTGTCGCCCCGCAGTTCTGCAAAAGGGCATGTACTAACTGGGCCTGATGAACTGAAATCTTTTCATGCCAACGCAGCCAAGAGGCCACCACCACATCTTGAGTCCATTGTTCGAGGACCCACTTGCGGTTTCGGTGCGGCGTATCGTTGTTTGGCATGGGAGGCACGAATCGAGAATGGATTCTCGGATGGTAGTGTCCTCCAGCCCCATAAGGGAACTAACTATAGTTAGGGGGAGATACCGGTTTGCCGTTTTTGCCTCAAACCGCGCAATAGAAATAGGGCAGGGCCAGCCTGACCTTGCCCCATTTTGAGATTGGACCTAGTGTCCGCCTTCCCCTTCTTCTGGCTCGGAAACCTCACCGACAACTTCAAAAGTGCCCCCCGAGCTAACCGAAATCATCTGGCCTGAATCTTCTACCCAAACCAGGGAGCCCTCGTAAGTGTCCATCCAGACGGAATCCTCCAGCGCGGTCGCGCCATGTCGCGTTCCGGCGGGGATTTCCAGATAGGTGCCCGCCTCAATGATCGTCCCGTCCAGAAGTTGAGCTCGACCACTGACCAGGTAGTTACGCTCGATAACTGGGTGAGTGTGAGGCGGCATCGAAGCGCCCGCGGCTAGCTTGCGAAGCGCAACGACCCCCGCTGCCCCCGTCGTAATCTTGAGAAAGTTGTAAGTCACCCCCGTAAATGGAGATGCGACCCAATTGGCCGGTGTTGCTGTTGCTGAATAAACCATTCGTTACCTCCCGAACGGGCAGATTATCACAAGGAATTACAGTTCATTTGAACTTACGTTCGGTAGTCCCAAAACCCAACCATAGTTAGGGGCAAGGCGTTTCGGATTTTGCGTCGAGGAACGAAGCAACCTCGGTGGGACTGACGATCACCACATTCGGATTAGCCTGTCGAACAAACTCTTCAAACGAAACTTCGCCAACCTCGCCCGTCTGTCTAAACTCATCGAAAAGCGCTTTTAGCACCATCGCCTGAGTCGGCATCTCCGGGTAGGCATCCACCCACACCCCGGGCATTTCATCTTCGCTATCGTAAGAAACGGCGGCAATGAAAGGAAACCCGTCGAAAGATTCTCCGTAAGAACCAACGTCGTTCCGCCACATTCCTTCAGCCGTCTCCAACCCCGCTTCTTTCAAAGTCGCATGAGCATCCTCGGCTGAAGTGCGAGTACTCGAAACAATCACGAACGCCTTTTCAGGATCGGCCGCCGTCAAAAGCGTTCTGCTCTCATGCTGGCAGACATAGACGAATTTCGTGCTGAGGTGCCGCTGTATCGCGGCCACAAAGTGCTCGAAGTCGACTTGAAGCGTCATGGTTCGTTGGATAGAGTAGCACCTTGCGGCGCGAGAAGCCGAATTCGGGTTAAACTTCAACCCGAATTCCTCACTGGAGAGATGAAAGTTGTCCGAAACCCTCGAAACACTGCTTGACGAATCCCGAACCTTCCCACCCTCCGACGCCTTCCGCGCTCAAGCCAATATTAATGACCCTGGCATTTATGAGCGCGCTGCCGCCGACCCGGTGAAGTTCTGGGAAGAACAGGCGGAGGCGCTGCATTGGTTCGAGCGTTGGCATACTGCTCTCGAATGGAACCGCCCCTATGCCAAGTGGTTTGTTGGCGGCAAGCTTAATGCCTGTTATAACTGCGTGGATCGCCATGCAGAAGGCCCACGAGCCGACAAGATCGCCCTCCTCTTCGAAGGCGAGCCCGGTGATATCCGCAAAATTTCCTTCCGAGAGCTAAAGGACGAAGTCTCCCAGACCGCCAATGCCCTCAAATCATTGGGCGTAAAGAAAGGAGACCGAGTCTGCATCTATATGCCGATGGTTGCCGAACTCGCCATCACCATGCTCGCCTGCGCTAGAATTGGCGCCGCCCACTCAGTCGTGTTCGGAGGATTTAGTGCCGACTCGCTCGCCGAACGCACCAACGATGCCGAGGCGAAGGTCATCGTCACCGCCGATGGAGGATGGCGCCGGGGGCACGTCGTACCCCTCAAGAAGATCACGGATGAAGCCCTTGATCTCGGATGCCCAACCGTCGAAAAGGTCCTCGTACTCAACCGCGTCGGAGAAAAGGCGCCTGAGGGGACCACGATGACCGAAGGTCGAGACGTCTGGTGGCACGAGGTCGTCCCCCAGCAATCCAAGGACTGCCCCTGTGAGCCCATGGATAGCGAGGACTTGCTCTATATCCTCTACACCAGTGGGTCCACGGGCAAGCCAAAAGGCATCGTCCACACCACCGGCGGCTACCTCACGCAAACGACCGCGACCACGAAGTGGGTGTTTGATCTGAAAGAAAACGATGTCTATTGGTGCACCGCTGATTGCGGATGGGTCACGGGCCACAGCTATATCGTCTACGGACCACTCTCCAATGGGGCTACCTGCGTGGTCTTTGAAGGCGCGCCCGACAGCCCCGACAAGGATCGATTCTGGAAGATCGTAGAGAACCACAAGGTAACGATCCTTTACACCGCTCCTACCGCGATTAGAGCATTCATGAAGTGGGGTGTCCAATACCCACAAAGCTGCGATCTCAGTTCGCTCCGTTTGTTGGGTTCAGTGGGTGAACCTATCAATCCTGAAGCCTGGATTTGGTATCACGAGAACATCGGCGGAAGTCGCTGTCCCATCGTCGACACGTGGTGGCAAACCGAGACCGGATCGATTCTGATCTCGCCACTTCCGGGGCTCACCGCGACCAAGCCGGGATCGGCTACGCAACCCCTTCCCGGCATTCTCGCCGCTATCATGAATGAAGAGGGAGAAGAACTGTACCCAGCCCACCGAGCGGTGAATGAAAAGCCGGGTGAGGCTATCGGTGGCATCCTGGCCATCAAACATCCCTGGCCCTCCATGACCCGGGGAATCTATGGTGAACCTGAGCGGTTTGTCGCTACCTATTGGTCTCGCTTCAAAGAGCACTACTTCCCGGGCGACGGGGCGAAGGTCGATCAGGACGGCTACTACTGGCTGCTTGGCCGCGTGGATGACATCATGCTCGTTGCAGGACACAACATCTCGACGATGGAGGTAGAAAGTGCCCTGGTTGACCATCACGCCGTCGCCGAAGCTGCCGTCATCGGTAAGACTCATGATCTCAAGGGTCAGGCCATCTCTGCTTTTGTGATCCTGAAAACAGGGCAGGAAAGTCACCCGGACATGGTAAACGAACTCAAGGCCCATGTGGCCCACAAGATCGGCGCCATCGCCCGCCCTGACGACATCTTCATCTGCGCGGACTTGCCCAAGACCCGAAGCGGCAAGATTATGCGCCGCCTCCTTCGCGACGTCGCGGAAGGGAGAGCGCTAGGAGACACCACGACCCTAGCCGACCCCGGCGTCGTCAACTCGCTAAAAAACCAATACGAGGACAAGGAGAGCTAAGTTCAGAGGGCTCGTCGGAAGTGCCGACGAGCCCTACTTCTTCGAAAACTCGTCAATCGTCACAAACGAAAAGCCTTTTTTCTTGGCATAGGCAATGATCTGGGGCAGGACGTCAAGGGTTTCTTTCACGCCATCGTGCAAGAGAATGATTCCCCCGTTCGTGAGCTTGGCCAACGTCCTCTCCTCAATGACGTTATCGCCGGGGTTGGCATAATCCCCCGGATCGTCGGTCCATAGAACGGTAGTGAGTCCGCAGGCTTCGGCGGCGTGAATCACATCGGAGTCGTAGTCGCCACCGGGCGGGCGGCAGAATTTCATGTTCTGACCGATCGTCTTTTTCACGATGTCGTTGTTGGCCCGGTACTCGACTTGAATATCGGCCACCGGAATCTTGGTGAGCGTCACATGGCTAAAGGTGTGGTTCCCAATGGTGTGCCCATCGGCGGCAATGGCCTTGAGAAGTTCTGGATGTTTCTCGACCATCTTGCCAATGACGAAGAACGTCGCCTTGACATTTTCCTGTTTCAAAAGTGCCAGGAGTTTGAGCGTCAGGTCGGGATGGGGACCGTCATCAAAGGTTAACGCCAACTCATGCTTGTCCCCGGGACCACGTGCAATCTTGTCCAAAACCAACCCGTGACGACGCTCGCGTGCATCTTGAGCTAACAACTCTTCTGGAGATCGATACACCTCGACCGAAGCACGCTTCCAAAATGCATCGGACTTCTGTTCTGTCGCCTGATTTTGTCGATCTCCCCGGTACACCTTCTGAGCCGCCGTCTCGGAAGCCTCTACTTCCTTCATGACCGCCTTTTCTTCCGCTGGGCTGCAACCGACAACAAAACACACGAACAAAGCGAAGGGGCAAATAAGGCCGCGCATAGGTTCATTATTGGCTCGAAACACCGCCAAAACCTAGCACTGCCGAGGATGCTTTCATTTCCCAATCAGCGGAAACTGTGTTAAACTCCCTAACATCCTGCAACGGTGCGGAAAATTCCTTTAGTCTGGAGGTAGGAATTGCGCACTGTTCGCGTTCCCCTATTCTGCTCGTTTATCGCCTTGGTGGCGTCTGCCTCTGCGCAGGACACTGCCAAGACCGCGATCGATAAAGGCGATAGCGCCTGGATGATCGTCGCCACCGCCCTCGTTCTGCTAATGACCCCTGCCTTGGGCCTGTTTTACGGCGGCATGGTTCACAAGAAGAACGTCCTCAACACGATTCTGATGAGTTTCGTGATGATGGGCATGGTCAGCATCATCTGGGTTCTGGTCGGCTACTCGCTGGCTTTTGGCAAGTCCACCAATGGACTCATCGGAAGCTTCGAATACCTGTGGGGACACGGCATATCGGTCACTACTCCGTACGGTACACAGACCATTCCGGCAGCGCTCTTCATGCTGTTCCAGATGAAGTTTGCCATCATCACCCCTGCTCTGATCTCTGGCGCCATCGCCGAACGAATCAAGTTCAGCGGCTATTTGGTCTTCATGGCCCTGTGGTCACTGATCGTCTATGCTCCCGTCGCCTGTTGGGTCTGGAACCCTGACGGTTGGCTCTTCAAATTGGGTGCGCTTGATTTTGCCGGCGGCACGGTCGTTCATTTGGCCAGTGGTGTCTCCGCTCTTACGCTTTGCTACGTCATTGGCAAACGAAAGCACGCCGCTGTAGTGCCCAACAACCTGACTATCACCCTTCTGGGCGCGGGCATGCTGTGGTTTGGCTGGTTCGGATTTAACGCCGGATCCGCTCTCGCGATGAACGACGTCGCGGTGACGGCATTCCTGACCACTCACCTGGCCGCTGCTGCAGGCATGTTGGCTTGGATGGGAGCCGAGGCGATGAAAGGGGGCAAGCCCTCCGCCATCGGTGCTGCCTCAGGTCTGGTTGCCGGTCTGGTCGCCATCACTCCGGCGGCCGGTTTTGTAGAACCGGGGCCTGCCATCCTCATCGGCCTGATCGCCGGCGTCGTTTGCTACGCCGCCATTTCGCTTAAGCACAAGTTGGGCTACGATGACGCTCTCGACGTGGTCGGGGTCCACGGTGTCGGCGGACTCTTCGGTGCGATTCTCACCGGTGTCTTCGCCTCTCCTGCCGTGAATAGCGCAGTGGTGCTGGAAGGCGGCCGAATGGGCCTGATCGTCAAGCAACTGATCGCCATTGGTGCAGTCGGCGCGTTCGCGGCCGTGGCGAGCCTCATCCTCGCGAAGATCGTGCAGGTCACCATCGGGCTCCGAGTCTCCGATGAGCACGAAACCATCGGATTAGATAAAGGAACTCACGGCGAGGTTGGCTACGGTCTCGACGGTTCTCTCGTCGGTCACGGTGTGATCGAGGCGCCGGCGGCGGTCGCAGTTACGTCGGGCGAACTGGTTGGCGCTTCCTCAAACTAGGGGAAGAGCCCGTCAAGCAAATCGGGCGATCCTAAGGGATCGCCCGATTTCATTTTAAGATGCCGGTTTCTTTGGCGGTGCTTTCTTTGCCGCTGTCTTCGGCTTACTCGCCGCCGTCTTTTTGGGAGCCGCCTTCGGTTTTGGCTTTGCCGTTACCGTCGCCGTGGATTTGGCGGTCTTATCCTCCACGATTTCCACGGGAGCCTCCGCCTCGGTAACCTGAGCAGGCTCTTCTGAGTCGGCCACCTTTGCCACAACCATTTCGGAATCGGGCTTTTCCGCTTCCTTCTTCAATTCTTCGCCCCAAGACACCAACTTCTCACCAACCCGCTTTGCCAGCGGCTTGCATCGGGAAAGCACCAGCGGAATGGCAGCCACTGCCAGTACGATCAGTCCGGTCGTGCCAGAGGGAATCGGTCGATGTCGCATGAACTTCAGCCTAACCCAACTTAACCCCTGCGCCAAGCCAAAGGGTCCAAGGGCTTAGGTCTGGTCCTACGGAGCAGAATTGATTTCAGGAGCCGTCCGAGATTGCTTACGTTCTTCGAACGCTTCCTTGATCCAGACCAGCACCATCAGAACGCCACTCACGGTAATGCAGGCGTCCGCCACATTGAAGACGGGAAATCCGATCAGCTTGAAGTCGAACATGTCCGTGACCTGGCCGTGTGCGAGCCGGTCGTACAAATTCCCCAGTGCGCCGCTTGCGAAGAGGGAAGCGATGACGTGATACATCGTCGGCGCTTTAGGGTGCTTCATCGAATACCAAATCGACCCGCCCGTAATGGCCAGCGCAATCGGAGCCAACAGCACGCCATAACCCTGAAGCTGTCCGAAGGCGATGCCCCGGTTATAGACCAGCGTCAACTCAAAGACGCCCGGCCAGAGAGCGTTGATCGAGGCGTTCTCGGTGCCGTTTACCGCGCCCCGCGAAAGAACCTTGACGACTTGGTCAAGGACCAGGAGCCCAATAAACAGCACCCAAAAGAGAACGCGTCGGTTCAAAGGTCCAATGCCCTCCGGTCTCGTGCGGTGAGGAAGTGATCTTCACCCTCGATCGTAACTTTCTCCACGTCCGGTCGGCGAAGTCGGGAACGTTCACACTTCTCGTATTCGCTCTTGCGGAAGCTCACTTCACGCGGGCCTTCGCTCAATTCCACCCAACTCATCTTCATGTAGTTCGCCAACACGTCGGACTCAAAGGACTTCAGCAGTTCTAACGTCTCGCCTTCCTCGCGAATGGAGACCACCACGTCCTGACTATCCTTTACGCCGTTCTCGGCTTTCCATGGTTCAAACGCTGCAAAAACATTGGCGCGTTCCGCCAAGAGGGCGGCAAACCTAGTTTGAAGTGGACTTCCCTCAATTTCCGACATCCGCGCGTCACTTGGAATGTCGAAGACCGCGACGTGAACGCTGTCTTCGCCCACACCGGGAACCTTCTTCCAGGTCTCCTCGCACGTGTGAACCAAAATCGGCGCCAACAACTTTACCAATCGAACCAACACGTAGTGACAAGCCACTTGGCCCGATTGTCGAGAGGGCCACAGCGTACCGTCACAGTACATACGATCCTTGATCGCGTCGAGGTAGAAACGAGACAATTCCACCGCGCAGAAGTTATGAATAGCCGTGATCACTGCGCCGAAATCGTACCGCCGGTAGTTCTCCACGCACTCCGCGACCAACAAGTCCACTTGCTCAACGACCCACTCATCAAGTTCTAGAAGCTCAACATAGCCGCCGTTACACTTGTAACCCTCGCCCCAAACGGGTTCGTAGTCGCTCAAGTTACCGAGCAAGAAGCGAAGCGTGTTACGAACGCTACGATAGCCTTCGCCAAACTGTTTTAGCAGCGCGTCCGAACAGGGAGCGTCATTTGCATAGTCCACGCTCGCCACCCAATACCGAAGGACGTCCGCCCCGTACTGTTCGGAAGCCACGACTGGATCGACCACATTGCCCAATCGCTTGGACATCTTACGACCCTGGTCATCCGTGATGAATCCGTGGGTTACGACCTGCTTATACGGAGCCTCTCCGCGAGTCGCCACGCCAATTACCAACGAAGAGTTAAACCATCCTCGGTGCTGGTCGGAACCCTCTAAGTAAAGATCGGCGGGCCAATTCTCCTTCCAGCGTGGCTCCACGTTGCCTTCCAAAACGCAAAGAGAAGTGGAACCACTGTCAAACCAAACGTCTAACACGTCCGTTTCCTTGTCAAACTCGGTCTCGCCGGTCTCCGGGTGCTTGTAGCCCGCCGGAAGAATCTCTGAGGCGTCCTTCTCAAACCAAGCGTCAGAGCCTTCGCGCTCTACCAACTGAGCCACCGCTTCGATCGCCACCGGATCAAGCACTGGCGTTCGGCTTTGCTTTCCGTAGAACACCGGAATTCCAACTCCCCAAGGACGTTGACGAGAGATACACCAATCGGGACGGTTCTTCACCATCGCATCGATGCGGTTATAACCCTGCTCCGGTACCCAAGACACGCCCTCCACGTCCCCATCGTTCTCGATGAAGTCGTCCAAGGCAACCGGCTGGATCGCCTCGAGCATTTCAGTCCGCAAGCCATGCTGATCGATCCCCACGAACCACTGCTCGGTCGCGCGGAAGATCACCGGCTGACCGTCGCGCTCGGCATACGGATAGCTGTGGCTGTAGTCGCTCACACTCAAAAGCATCCCGAGCTCCTGGAGTCGATCCACCACTACCGTATCGCACTTCTTGTAATAGGTGCCTTCGAACTCCCCCGTCTCAGCGGTCAGCACGCCGCCTTCATCCACGGTGTTCGGCACCGGCAAGTTGTACTTCAGGCCGGTATAGAAGTCGTCGCGACCATGGCTCGGAGCGGTGTGAACCACACCGGTTCCATCTTCGGTCGTAATGTAATCTGCCACCACGCCCAAGGACGCTCGTTCGAAGATCGGGTGCTTAAACTTCGTATGGTCGAAGTTGATTCCATCCATCTCCGCCACGATCTCGTACTCCGCCCAACCAACCTTCTCTGCCACCTTCGGCAAAAGATCCTTCAGCAACAGGTAGTGCTCGTCGCCAACCTTCGCGATGGCGTAGACGAACTCAGGATGGAACGCCACCGCCAGGTTCGCCGGAATCGTCCACGGGGTGGTCGTCCAGATCACCGTGTACAAATTCGGATAGTTCGTAAAGAGCTGATTCGGGTCTTCCAGCAAGGGGAATCGCACGTAAATCGCCTTGCTCACATGATCGTGATAGACAATCTCGGTGTCCGCTAACGCTGTTCGGCTGGTCGGACTCCAAAGCGTCGGACGCAGGCCCTTATAGATATAGCCTCCCTCCGCCATGCGTTTGAACGTCCGCACGATCTCCGCCTCAAACCCATAGTCCATCGTCGCATAAGGTCGCTCCCAAAGCCCGAAGACGCCCAAACGCTTGAACTGCGAAGTCTGCACGTCGATGTACGTCGCCGCATGGGCTCGGCAAGCCTTACGCAACTCAAGCACCGAAGGCGTCTGTTTCTTTTCCTGAAACGCCTTCATCACGGTCTGCTCGATCGGCAATCCATGGTTGTCAAACCCCGGCACGTAAGGAGCTCGGAAGCCCATCATTGTCCGAGACTTCACCACAAAGTCCTTCAGGATCTTGTTCAGCGCCGTTCCAATGTGAATCGGAGAATTCGTATAAGGCGGGCCATCGTGCAGCACGAAGCTGGGAGCGTCCTTTCGGCTCGCCTGAATCTTGTGGTAGATCTGCTCGCTATCCCAAATCGACTGAATCTGCGGCTCCAGAGAGGGCAGGCCGGCCTTCATAGGAATCGTGAAGTCCGGATCAGGCAGATTCAATGTCTGTCGAAAGTCCATGGGAACCACGGAGTTTACCTATGGCCGCAACCCTCCTCCGGGACGGATTTACGAGATTTTCCCCACTTCATTTGAACCCGGTCAATCTTGACGGACACTAAGACTTCAATGACCTCAATGCTTGCTCTCCTATTGGGCCAAATGGTGTCGCCGGCGGAAGTCGCGACCTTCAAAATCGATGCCGAGCGAGCCATTCACATCGGGAAGAAAGCTCTGCAAAACCTCGGAGCGCAAGCGCCTTTGAACCTCGCTACCGTCTTCGCCCAAAAGCACTACACCAACGGCAAACGCCCCTACTGGGCCATCGGATTTAAAGAGCCCAACGGCCTTGCCGATTCCATTCAAATCGACGCCACCGATGGTCGGGTCATCTACGCCTCACTCCAACCCACCCCCGCCAAGACGTCTGGATCACTTTCTAAACCGGAAGTCGAACGTCTGGGCCTCGCGATGGCCCGCAAGGTTGGATTCTATAAGACCCTCAAGACCGAATACGTGGGATACGGCGCAGAAGGAATCTCAAGCGTCTCTATGCCAATCCTTCTCAATGGCAAGCCGTTCTTCAATCTCAATCCCACCTTCCAGTACACCGTGCTCTTCCATGGAACTCGAAACCGCGCGCAGGTCTTTACCGCCTTTGACCGCCTGCCAAGATTAAAATCGGCCCGAGAAAAAGTTTCCGAATCCTCCGCCAGAAAGATTCTCGAACGAGCCATTCCAAAGACCGCTGAATTCATGGCGCAAAAGCGGCCAAACGGAAATCTCGGCTCGCCCCATCTGCAACTCACTCTGGTCAAGGGCTACTACAAAATCTTCGAGGAACCCGCCGCCAGGACCGTCTGGTGTGGCATTGCCAAGGTCTATCGAAGCACTCCCGGAATTCCCAACCCATTGGAAGTCGCTACCATTCGACGACTTGTCGACGTCGAAACCGGCAAAGTCTTCGCGATCAAAGAAAACGACGCCGATCTCGTGAGGGACAAAAAGTGATTCTTGCCGCCCTTGTTCTGACCGTAGGCGCGCAAATGAGCGCCGAACGCGCCATATCTGCGACCCGAGCCTTCATCAAGGACTACAAGCTTCCTGGCAAATACAGCCTTCTCTCTTGTTCTCCGCCCGGCACGTGGAGTCCCGAAGACAAACTCTGGCACGTAGACTTCGTCCGTTCTCCTTCCAGCAAATACGAGTTCCAAGTGAACGAAAAGGGCCGCGTGATCGGCATGTTCCGCTCCGGGATGGAAAGGGTCATGCCCATCCGAACGCCTGAATGGAAGGCCAAGGCAGATGATCGTGCCGAGCAAATCCTCAAACAATTTCACCCCGAATTCCCTTACAACCCGCCGGACCCATACCTCGCCCGATTCGGCGAGAACGCCCACGTCTTCATGGTCACCAAAAACGGCCTCCCGTTCGTCGGACGTATCCTCGCCTACTCCGTCACCATCGAAGGTCCTACCTGGGAAATGACTCGCTTCGGAGCCCCCGATTCTCTCCCCTCCGTGAATGCCAAGTCTCCAAAAATCACATCCAAAGTCGCCGAACAGACCGCCGAACGTTCCATTCGCGCCACCGACTATAAACCCTTCAAATTGAACTCCCTTAAACTAGGCCCACCACGTCTCGTCTACTACGCTGGCGAGACGGCGCCGGAAGCAAGGCTCGCTTGGTACTTCAAAGCGATGATCTCCATTGATCGGGGGAGAGGCTACTCAGGAGGCGAAGAAGGAATCGTCATTGACGCCCTTACCGGAGAACGCATCAAAACGCCCTATCGATTGCCCTGAAACCGGCGTATAATCCCAATATGGTAGACGTTAATCTACCAATAATGGAGAAGGAAAGGTGCCTGCGCTACCTATTCCTCGACCTCAACTCCTACTTCGCCTCCGTTGAGCAGCAGGAGCATCCCGAGCTACGCAACAAACCCATCGCCGTCTGCCCGGTAATGGCTGACACCTCTTTCGTCATCGCCGCCAGCTACGAAGCCAAGCGCTTCGGAATTCGCACCGGCACCCAAATCGGCGAAGCCAAACGACTCTGCCCAGACCTTCTCCTCGTCGATGCTTGCCACCCCGCCTACGTCGCCTATCACAAGAAGATCATCGAAGTCTGCGAAACCGTCCTCCCAGTTGATAAGGTTTGCTCCGTAGACGAGTTCCGCTTCAAACTCCTCGGTGAAGAACGAGAACCTGCGCGAGCGATCGAGCTTGCCAAGCAGATGAAAGCCGCCATCCACGAAAGAGTTGGAGAGTGCATCAACTGCTCCATCGGCATTGCCCCAAATAGCTTTCTCGCCAAGATCGGAACCGAACTTGAAAAGCCAAACGGCTTGGTCGTTCTCGAAGCCAAGGACCTTCCCGAAAAGCTCTACTCGCTCAAACTCACCGATTTCACCGGCATCAACCGCCGAATGGAGATCCGCCTCAACGCCGCTGGGATCTTCACCGCCAAAGACCTCTGCGATGCTAGCCAAGCTCGCATCAAAGATGGATTCCACAGTATCGTCGGCGAGCGCTGGTGGTATCTGCTGCGTGGCTACGACGTCAAGATGGAAGTCGGCGAAAACAAATCGCTCGGCCACTCCCACGTCCTTCCGCCTGAACTAAGAACGGACCAAGGTTGTCGAGACGTGCTGCTTCGGCTCCTCCAAAAGGCCAGCGCCCGCCTCCGCGCCAACAATCTTTGGACGAATCAAATGATTGTGTACGTCCGGGGCATGACCAAGAGTTGGCAATGCCGAATCAAACTCCCCCCAACCCAAGACACCGTCACCATGAACGAATACTTTCTGCGGGAGTGGCCCACCCGGGACTTCATCCGCCCCCTAGGTGTCGGCGTCACCTTCTATGACCTCCAGAAGCCAGAAGAGGTTACTCCCTCCTTGTTCGATGCCACTCAAGACCGATCCGCCTTCAACGATGCCATCGATCAAGTGAATCAGAAGTACGGCAAGAACACCGTCTTTTTGGCCGGAATGGACAAGGCAAGAGACACCGCCAAAGAGAAAATCGCCTTCAACAAAACCTGGCTCTTCAGCGAAGGTAAAGGTGACAATGAGTTCTTCATTGACACCTTCCGGGGGCACCTGACTTAGAAATCTTCGCTTCAGACCGTCGTTCGGAACACCAGATCCTCTCTCCTTGCCTCAACCTGGTGAGATCAACCGCCATGAATGCCGCGACACCGCTCACTGACGCCTTTTCACAAATTAACCAAAGGGAACTTGTCGTTCGCCATTCGGCGGGAACTTCGGCACCATTACGGGGACTGCCAGGTAGGTAACACCACTCACCATTGAAGGAGCAACACCGAACGTGGAATGAGCCGTCTCAGCGCTAAGCCTGCCTTCAGGTACCGCTTCATCACCCGTTCAATCCACCGAGCGATCCCCCTCCGTTCCGGTGAGCCGAAATCCACGTGGACTTACGCCGACTTCCTGCTTGAATCGCTTCGAGAAATGAAACTCATCGGCAAACCCCAAAACGTGGGCAATCTCCTTATTCGCCAACCCAGTGTCGCGAAGCAGACTCTTGGCTGCTTCGATCTTACGCAGGAACCGATACCGTGCTGGACTGATGCCAAATTCCGCTCCAAATCGCTTCCGAAGTGTCTCGTAAGACCATCCTACTCGCGCCGCCGTCAGGTTCCAATCCACCGGTTCGCCCAGATTGACGTCAAGGAGATTGCGGACCGCCATCATGCCTACATCGGGTCGGCTTGTCACCGGGCTTCCCGCGCACAAGTCGGCAAGGACCGATGCCAGCCGACAAACGGCACGCTCCTGCCCGCCGTCCGATTTTGTCGCGTCCTCGATGAGATCGCGCAGAATGCCGTAGTACCCTTGAACATCCTCGGTGTGCACCACCGGTCGAGCGGGATGAAGGAGTCCACTTGAGCGTAAAAGTTCGAAAATTGGACCCTGAAAGACCAAATAGATCTCGCTCCATGGTCCGCCCCGCCGAGGACCGTACCGATGCCCGATCTCCGGAAAGAGGAGGAGGAAATCCCCTGTCTTTACATCCTGGCTGATCCCATTGGCATCCCGATAAAAGCCCCCGCCTTCCAAAATCAGTAATGTGGCGAAGCTTCCTAAGATACGCGGTGGTTTGCCTGCCCATCCTGGACTGTTCTTGATCGTTCCCGCCAAGGTGATCGATCCCAACGCTGCTTCGGCCGGAGCCTGAAGGAAGAGCTGGGTCTGAATGCGCTTGGCCTGAATTGACATGTTTCATCCCAATTCTAGCCTTGGAACTAACCTCACTTCTCGCATAAATTACAAATTATGGATATCTCTTCGGGCGGCCAAAAGCTCGACACGTCCTCCCAGGCCCTCGGCTGGTTACGCGATTCCTCATCGGCTCTGAGCGATGTGCAAGAACTCCGATGGCGAATGGATGAAGATGGATATCTCTACCTGCCTGGCTTCCTTAATCGAAAAAACGTGCAAGAAGTGAGAAGCCAAATCTGCCAGATTCTCGCGAAAGAAGGTCTGCTCGATCCTGCAAGACCGCCTATCGATGCCATGGCAAAACCGGGACTGAAACTCCATTTCCGCGCCGATATTGCAAATCGTCCCCCGGTCAAACCGCATTTGGATTCTTTGATCTACGGTCCGGAACTCATGAACTTCTTTGATCGTTTCCTCGGCCAGCCTGCCCGCCACTTTGACTACACTTGGTTGAGGGCGGTTGCCCCCGGTATCGGCACGTACCCGCACTGCGACGTGGTCTACATGGGCAGGGGAAGCGCGCAGGTTTACACGGCATGGATTCCCTTTGGCGATGTCCCGCTCGAGGTAGGCGGATTAGTCTTAATGGAGGGAAGTCACCGAAATGAGGAACTGAGGAGCGGATATTGCCAACTCGACGTAGATACCGCTTGCGCGAACAAGTCGGCGACTCCACTCACGGATCGGGGATTCGAAAAAAGCGGAGCCATCACCCTGAAACCTGTCGATCTTAGGGAGCGCCTCGGCTACCGATTCTTAACGGCTGAAGAATTCCAAATGGGAGATGTGCTCATCTTCAACATCTTTCTGGTTCATGGCTCTCTAGACAATCAATCACCCCAAATCAGACTTTCAACCGATTCCCGCTACCAACCAGCGGCCGATTCCATCGACGAACGATGGATCGGCCCCCAGCCTCCCGCCCACGGTGGGACGATGATTAAAGATCTGATCTGCTAACCACGAAAGAGGTGATCGAACTCGCAGAGACGGGAGACCAACTCGGCGCGGTCGTTTGCCCCATCGAATTCCCGGATTGCATGGGCTCCCACGGAACTGGTGGGGGGCCAAGGGCGCTTGCCATCCACGCATTCCTGAACGGCGGGAACGAAAACATACTTGAGCCACTGCTCCAGAGCCATGGTTTTCATCCCAAACGCCCCCATGTTTTCATAAGCCTCCGGGGCGGGCGCAGGCGCATCCCAGGCGCCGCAGGTCTTCATCTCATTGACGATGTTCTCGAAAGCTTGTCGAAGTTGTTCGCTCTTATTCATCCAATACACTCGAAACCAAATGGTCGAAGGTTGTCCCCTCCAACGAATCGCGAATCCTGTCCGCATGGGAAAGATCTAAACGCGAGGTCATTGGGTTGGGTATGGCAATGCAGTAGAGCCCTGCATCCTTCGCCGCTCGAATTCCATTAGGCGAATCTTCCAGGGCCAAAGCCACCGAGGGCGAAACGCCGAGCGCATCACAGGCAGCTTGATAAAGATCGGGGAACGGCTTCGCCCGGGGTACATCCCCCGCACAAAGCACCGCCTCGAATGAGTCAAGCAATCCCAGCCGAGCGAGATGCCCATCCACCCAACGGTGGTGAGAACTCGAAGCCACTGCCAGACGAACGCCGTTCTGCTTGGAGTGAGCGATCAGCGCTCGTACTCCGGGCAGCGCGTCCAACGAGTTAATCCTCGCCATGCGAAGATGCTCGTACTCGCCTGCAATGGCCGTATGATCCAACGGCTCCCCCATCTGCCTCTGGAGAAGATCAATTGGAGTCTCGGTGATCTGGTCTGCACCCCGACCAATGGCGTGCATCCACCATTCGTCCGGAAACTGGTGCCCCCGCGCCTGAAAAATCGTCGTCCACGCCTCAAACTCGGGCGTCTCCGTATCCAAAATCAAGCCGTCGAAGTCAAATACCAGCGCGGTCAGACTCATGCCCGCCAGGTTACCGGGTTGTCGTCAACGTGTCGCGAAACAGTTGGTCTAAAGCCTCGGACGATTTCAGCGGTTGAGTCGGAATCTTCGTTCCCTCCAATCGCACCATCTCAGATTCGATAAACGCCTGAATCGACGCAACTTTGGCCCCTTTCCCATCTCACCTCCCGCTCGCTTGGCCGAGATCAATCCATCGATTTCTGACCGCAAATCAGAATCACGGATCACTCCGTCGACCAAGGTCTCAAACCGCATGGGGACACTCCCTTTGCCTTGCTCTATCCATTGGCAAGCCAAAAGCGGTCGTAGAACATAAAGGTATTTCTTCAAGGGCACGAGATCCGTTTGGAAGTAGTTCCGCACGTTACCTACCGCCATTCCCCAGTAGTGATAGAAGCACCGAGCATCCGAGTAATACTCCTGAGAAAGGGCCAAGAATCGCTCAAAGAACGCCTTGTCCTTGCGGTACACAATCGGAGAATCCAACCACTCCAAAAGGGGAGGATTAGACTTCCGCAGCAAGAGCATCGCCTTGCGAATGTCCCAACCCGATAAATCCAGATCTCCGGGCAACATCTCCTCAATCACATCGCGACGCGATTCAATGGTCAAGTACCAGTCGCGTGGATGAATGTAGATAAATCGGCCATCCCAGTCGCTGTCTTCGGAGGCAAATCCCCACGCTCGACTCCCAGATTCGCACGCATACAAAACCCGCACGTCATATCGTTCCTCAATGTCAAGGAGCGCTTTCTGAATCACCGTGTTCACGATGCGGCTAAGTATGGTGGCAAACAGTCCAACCTTGCGACAGGTACCCTGTACGGCAATGAGTGATGTACGGGTTATCCCGCTCGGTGGCGTTGGCGAAATTGGCAAGAATTGTACGGTAGTAGAACAAGGCGACGACATTGTCGTCATTGACTGCGGACTGGCGTTCCCCACCGAAGAAATGCTTGGCGTAGATATCGTCATTCCCGACTTCACCTATCTGATCGAGAACAAAGAGCGCGTCCGAGGCATCTTTATTACCCACGCGCACGAGGACCACGTTGGCGGGTTGCCCTACCTGCTCCCCCACGTGAACTGTCCTGTTTACGCGACCGAGTTCACCCACGCGCTGATCCGAAACAAGCTCGAAGAGAAGATGCCCGCGCGTGAACTGTCCCTCAAGACGTTCCGTCCCGGTGACATTATCGAAGCCGGTTCGATGAGCGTAGAGCCCGTCCGAATCACCCACTCGATTCCAGACACCTGTTGCATGGCCGTCCGAACGGACCACGGCATTGTCTTCTTCACCGCCGATTTTAAGTTCGACTTCACCCCTGTCGATACCAAGCTCACCAACATCACCCGAATCGGTGAATTGGGTCGAGAAGGCGTAGTACTCCTCCTCAGCGACTCCACCAATGTAGACCGCCCAGGTTGGGGTCCCAGCGAGCGAGCCGTCACCGAGGGCCTGCGAAACGTCCTCAGCACCGCCCCTGGCCGCGTTCTCCTCACGACTTTCGCCAGCAACATTCACCGAATGCAGCAGGTCTACGAAGTCGCCGCCGAAACGGGCCGAAAAGTGGCCGCCGTCGGACGACGAATGGAGCAGAATCTCGATATCTGCGAGCGACTTGGCTACGTGAAAATCCCCAAGGGTACGCGCATCCGGCTGGATGAACTCAAGAATTACCCGGATCACCAACTTGCCATTCTCACCACCGGGAGCCAAGGCGAACCGATGTCCGCCCTGGTGCAAATGTCGAAAGGCTCCTATGGCCGCCTCCAAATCAAAGCCGGCGATACCCTTATCTACTCCGCCCGCCCCATCCCCGGCAACGAGGGCGCCATCTGGCGAACCATCAACCGTCTCTTCCGCCAAGGCTGCAACGTCATTTACGATTCGAAGGTCCCCATCCATGTCAGCGGCCACGCCTACCAGGAAGAGCTGAAGATGATGCTGAACCTCACCCGGCCCTTCTACGTCGCCCCAGTTCACGGCGAACCTCGACACCAGCACGTCTACAACCAGATGGCGTTAGACATGGGCTATCCCGACCACCGCGTCTTCACCCTCTGCGATGGCGACGCCCTCGTCCTGAACGACACCTCTGCCGATATCGTCAAGGACTCCGTGCCCTTCGGCCGTGTGCTCGTGGACAACAGCGGAACCCCCGGTGTTACCGAAGAAGTTCTCCGGGATCGCTACAACGTCGCCAACGATGGCATCATCGTCGTCACCATCGCCCTTGATGTTGAAAAGGGTGAACTCGTCGGAGATCCCATCATCCAGTCCAAGGGCTTCCACGGACCGAGCGGAGTCATCGATCGAGCGTTCGAGGTATTGGTTGACGGATTAAGCGCCTTAGGCCGAGAAGAACTGAAGGATGTGAGCCGCGTGCGGTCCGATGCCACCGAGATCATTCGTAAGTACGTTCAAAAGCAAGCTTCGCTCCGCCCGTTAGTCTTGACCGCAATTATCGAGATCTAAGCTTTCTTAGCATCCAAAAAGGAGGTCATCGCCGCCAAGGTCGCATCGCTGACATGGTGCTCGATGCCCTCCGCATCGATCTCCGCCACATCCATCGGAATCCCAAGCGCCACTAAGAAACTGACCACAAGCTCATGCCGGGCGCGGGAGGCCTCCGCCACTTCTCGACCCTTCTCGGTCAAGAAGATGGAACGATAGGGCTGCGAGGTCACGTACCCTTCTCGTTGCAGTCTCTGAACGGTCTTCGATACCGTCACGTGACTAACCCCCAGCCGTTCCGCCAAATCCACCGCTCGGGCTTCTCCGGTCTCCTTGATCAGCGAGTCGATGAGCTCCACATAGTCCTCGGCATTCTCGCGGCTGTGGTCGTCACGGGTTCGTTGATAGCGGTTAGTCGTAGGCATCGTTGGGTTCGACGGAGCCTGACAGGCTCGAACGGAATTCCTACCATTGTATCTGTTTGTGCCCAATGGGGGTAGTCTAGGTCAGTTCAGGATGAACGCAACGGCAGGGATGGAATGGGTGAGCCGTATATTAGCTATGAAGGCGTAGAGGTGTGTTTCACGGAGTTCGTATACGGACTTCGCGATGCTACCGTAAGTTTTGAGCGAGGAGAATTCGCCTTCCTCGTGGGCAAAACCGGTGCTGGAAAAAGCACCCTGATCAAGCTCTTAACCCGCGAAGCCACCCCCACCAAAGGCAAAGTAACCCTCGCCGGTCGAGACATTACCCACCTTCCCGACCGACTCGTCCCCGCCCTCCGTCGCAGCATGGGCATCGTCCCCCAAGACTTCGCGCTTCTGCCGCGCAAACGCGTCTGGGAAAACGTCGCCTACGCCATGCGGGCCGTCGGCAAATCCAAGAAGGAAGTTCGTCAACTCGTCCCCCAGATTCTCGAACAGGTACGAATTGGCCACCGAGCCGACGCCTTTCCCCACGAACTCAGCGGCGGCGAGCAACAACGCGTCGCCATCGGCCGCGCTCTGATCAACAATCCGCCACTCCTCTTGGCCGATGAGCCCACCGGAAACCTCGACCCCGATCACTCCTGGGAAATCATGGAGCTTCTCAAGGAGTTGAACACCAAGGGAACCACCGTCCTCGTGGCCAGCCATGACATGGTGGTTGTAGAAAAGATGGCCAAGCGCATTGTGAAAATGGAAGGCGGTCGCGTCGTCTCCGATACCGGAAAGGAGATGTCCAATGCTTGATCGCATCTTTTTCCTCCTGGGTGAGGCGTTCATCGCCCTTCGCCGGAACGGCTGGATGACCTTCGCCGCCATCAGCACGGTGGCCGTATCCCTCTTCCTTCTCGGCGGACTCGGCTACGTCTACCTACAAGTGGCGAATGCCGCCCAAAACATGACGGGTCGTTTCGAACTCAGGGTCATGCTCAAAGACGGCTCCAAGAACTTCGAAATCTCAAAGACCGCTGCTGACATCCGCGCCATTCCTGGTGTCAAAACCGTCAACTGGATCCCTCGTGACAAGGCTTGGCAGAAGTTCCTTACCGAAAACCCTGAGCATCAGAAGTACGTCGATATCGAGAATCCCTACCCCGATTCCTTCAAGGTCATCCTTTCGGACCTCAAACAAACCGACCAGGTCATCGCCAAGATCAAGAGTTTCCCCGCCGTCTCGGCCGACGAAATCCAGTATCTCAAGTCCGAACAGAACCTCTACGTTCAGATTCAAGCGATCGTCAAATGGCTAGGCACCGCCCTCGGTGGATTGCTATTCGTCACCGGCGGCATCCTCATTTACAACGCCATTCGCCTCTCCGTCTTGTCGCGCCGTCTCGAGATCCGAAACATGCAGTTGGTCGGCGCCTCATTTCTCACGATCAGAATTCCGTTCTATATTGAGGGCATGGTCCAAGGCTTCGTCGGCGGGCTGCTTGCGACACTCCTCCTCCGCGCAGGCCACGCTGTGGTGGATGCACGAGTGACCCAAATCTGGACCACGCTCCCCGTATTCCCCACGACCACATTCCTGGGCATCCTTTGCGCCATGGGCTCGGTCTACGGACTGATCTGCTCCATGGTCGCCGTCCGCGCCCCGCTGAGGTTCCGATGAACCGTCGCATGGCTCTTGCCGGCATTGCGATTCTCACCGCCCTGCCGCTCGGCATCGGCGCGCAAAAGGCCTCCAGCAAGCAAAGAGTTAACCAGCTCAAGAGCAATCTCAACTCCATTCAGAGGAAGAAAAACGACGTTCGCCAAAAGCTCAACAAGACCCAAAAAGAGGTAAGAGCGGTCAAAGGTGATCTCAACGAAGTAGACGCTCGCCTCACCCACGTCGAAAATCTCCTGGAAGACACGAACGATCGCTTGGACAAGGGGAGGAGTGAACAGAAGCGCTTGGGCAATGACCTCGTCGCCGCCACCAATCGAATGACCGTCGTCAAAGAGCAAGTCCGCAAGCGCCTTCGCTGGATGTACGTCCACGGCCAAAGCTCCTTCGTCTCCGTCCTTACCGGTGCGGACAACGTCGGCGATATCGCCACCCGAAAGTTCCTCATGGAGCGCATTGCCGTCAAAGACCGAGAAGTCTTCGACGAGTACAAGACCCTTCGCCGCGATATCGCCTCCAAGAAGCAGCGCCAAGACCGCCTTGTCGTAGAAATCCGAGGACTCGCCGAGACGCAACGCCAACAGCAAGGATCGCTTGAGACCGTGCGTGTCGAGAAAGAAGGCGTCCTGAAAGGGCTACGTGCCCAGCAAAGCGAACTCCAAAAGATGCTCGCCCAATTCGCGGCGGACGAGCGGCAGATCCAATCCCAAATCGAAGCGTTCCTTCGCGCTCAGAGCAGCGGAGGCAAAAATCCCGGCCCGGCCCCCAAGGGCAAATTCTTCCGACCCTGCAATGGTCGCCTGTCAAGTAATTTCGGCAACCGCTACCATCCCATCCTTCACGTCTACCGCATGCATGCCGGAGTAGATTTCGGCGCTCCCTACGGGTCGGCCATCTACGCCGCCAATGATGGAGTCGTCATCGCCTCTCAACAGATGAGGGGCTTCGGCAACGTCGTCATCATTGATCACGGCGGCAGTATTTCCACCGTCTACGGCCATTGCTCCCGACTTTTGGTGAAGAGCGGTCAAAGGGTAAAGCGAGGGCAAAGAATCGCCAATGTCGGGAGCACCGGCCTCTCTACCGGTCCTCACCTTCACTTTGAAGTCCGCGTCAAGGGCAAAGCCGTGAATCCCATGCGCTATCTCTAAGACCTAGGCAGTCTGAAATGAGAATACGTGGTCCTGCGTAAGGCAAGGCATGGCTCCCAGAACAACCTTCGTTCTCGATGCAGAGAGCCGTTTGACACAAGCCACCCAACGCACGGTGACGGATGCCGAACTGCTCGACGTCTATTCTCAGACCGTGGCCGGGGTCGCCGAACGGATCAGCCCGTCGGTGGTCCAAATCCGCTCCTACCAAAAGGAGGGACCGGCCGGCTCAGGTTCCGGTTTTGCGTTCACGCCAGACGGCTACTTGCTGACTAACGCTCACGTCGTCCACGGATCAACCGCCCTCGAAGTCATCACCCTCGACGGAAGAATCCTGACCGCCAGCTTAATCGGGTCCGACCCTGATACGGATGTCGCCGTCCTCAAAATCGATCCGAACGAGGTCCCTGCCGTCAAGCTGGGTGACTCCAACAAACTTCGGGTCGGTCAGATGGCCATCGCCATCGGAAACCCGTACGGGTTCCAATTCACCGTGACCGCCGGCGTGGTCTCAGCCCTCGGTCGGTCCATGCGGTCTGAATCTGGACGCCTGATTGATGAGGTCATCCAAACCGACGCCGCCCTCAACCCGGGCAACTCGGGCGGACCGTTGCTGGATAGCAAAGGGGAAGTCATCGGCATCAACACCGCCATCATTCCCACCGCTCAAGGAATCTGTTTCGCGGTGCCCATCCACACCGCCCAACGGGTCGCGCTGACCCTCTTGAGAGAGGGAGAGGTGAGACGTGCCTTCTTAGGGGTCGGTGGCCAAACCGTGCCACTGCCCAGACTGGTGGTCAGAGCCCACGAGATCGCCGGAGACTCCGCCGTCCTCGTCCTCCAGGTCGAACCTTCTTCGCCCGCCGCGAGAGCAGGTCTGGAGCAGGGAGACCTCATCGTAGAGCTGGATGGCAAACGGGTGGAGACTGTGGATGACCTCCACCGAATCCTCGTCGAAACCATGATCGGCTTCAAAACATCGGTCGCCATTCTCCGAAGAAATCACAAAATCGAACTCCCGGTCACCCTCGCCCGGAGATCGTGAACCGCTGACCGGCTGGTCAGAATCGCTCGTACTCGTATCGCATCGTTTGTTCGAGAAAGACAAGCCGGTCGTCTTCCCGCCGATACTGAACCACCATCGGCCTCATCCGATCCTTGAGAAGTCGCTCAATGACGGCGCTAACCTTTCCCTTCTTCTCCACTTGCTCGGCCCGATGCTCTTCGGGGCTCTTGTCGAGAAATTTGTCCGGCTTGAGCGTGATTTCGTTGTCCAGCATCTTCCAGGTTCCAGAAGTGGAGTTGCTGTCCTCATCGTAAGTGCCATCCTCCCGCAGAACGATCGTATAGCGCCCAAAGGACGTATCCGGTTCAAGAGTGCCATGACCCATATCCAGGTAGGTATATCCCACCCACACTCCCATCACCGGTTTTCGGTAGACATGCCGAAAACCCAGACCAGCCAAACACGCGACCAGTCCAATCGCGAGGAGTAACTTAAGATGGCGATGGGAATTCCGCGATTTCACGTTTCAATCGTAACGCGAAATCACGGAATGTGAGGAGACTATCGCCGCATTTTTGCGAGTAAGCGAAGCACTTCGACGTACAGCCAGAAGACGGTAACCATCAATCCGAAGGCCGCATACCACTCCATGAACTTCGGAGCCCCATTCTGGGCGCCCTTCTCGATCCTGTCGAAGTCCAAAATAAAGTTCAACGCGGCAACGACGCAAATAACAAGCGATATTCCAATCCCAATCGGAGTCGCGTCGTTCAGATAGGGAACTCGCGTTCCGAATGCGAAGGCGATGAACGAAACCAGATAGACCGCAACTATCGAAAGCGTGCTGATGATCACCACTTTCTTAAAGAGAGGGGTCGCACGGAGAACGCCGGATCGATAAAGACCCAGCATAAATAACATCGTTGCTGCCGTGATAAAAGCGGCTTGGATAGCAATTCCGGGGTATGCAGCGTTCAGTATCTGGGAAATCACCCCCAGCGCTACTCCTTCCAGAGCCGCGTAGATCGGCGCCGTCGTCGGAGACCATTCCGCCTTAAAACAAGTCGTCAGACAGACGATGAAGCCCAAAACGGAACTGCCAACAAGGGCGGGGATCGCGATCGTTGGATTGGTCGCGGCTAAGAACCATCCGATAATTCCGGTCGCAACGGCAAGGGTCGCCAAGATAAGGCACTTGTTTAAAGTGCCGTTGACCGTCATAAGCGTCTCGGGACTTGCACCCGTCAAATACGCATAACGGTTAAACGTCTTATCCGATAACGTAGGATTCGATGTTCGCAGGGCCATGATTGACAACATCATAGTACAAGGGCCTGGCCAAACGGAGACCTCGCTGACGAATTAAGAAAAAAGTCGCCCCAAATCTTAACTTGGAGCGACTTTGCTTCAGGTGGATGATCGGATTAGATCACGCCATCCGCACGAAGCTGCGGATAGTGGCAGCTCTTGAACTTCTTGCCGCTTCCGCAAGGGCAAGGATCGTTGCGACCGACCTTCTTCCAATCGACATTTGCCAGAGACGCCGTCGAAGCCGTCGCTGTCGCCACCGCCGCACCGCCCGCCGAAGAAGCCTCCGGCTCGTCCTCCATACGCATCATCATCGGCTCGGGCGAGAAGCTCTCTGGCTCGGCCTGAGCTGGCGCTTCGCGCTGAATCTGAGCTCGATAGATGGTTCGGACCGCTTGATCGCGAATGTTCTTCAGCGTGGTCTGGAACAGATCAAATGTCTCGCGCTTGTAAGCGACCAGCGGATCGACCTGACCATAGCCTCGGAGACCGATGCCTTCACGGATGTATTCCACCATTTGCAGGTGAGTCATCCAGTGATCGTTGACCGCGTGCAGCATAACCTGCTGCTCAATCATCCGCATCAACTCGTCCGTATTGTCTTCGATCTTGCGATCGTAAGCCTGCAACGCCAACTTCTGAACATAGGCAACCAGATCGGGGCCTGGCTGATGCTGTTCCAGATCGCTCAGCGTGGCGTAGTCCACTAATGGGAAGATCTCGTTCAGGTCTTCAAACAACACGCTGTGGTCATAGACGTGCGTACCGTCCTCTTCCACCATCCATGCGTTCTGAACGACCTCGGCCACCATCTCCTGAACCTGTGCTCGCAATTCCGGTCGGACATCCTTGCCCAACAAGATTTCGCGACGCAGACCATAAATGTGCTCGCGCTGAGCGTTCAAGACGTCGTCATATTCCAGAACGTGCTTTCGAGCTTCGAAGAAGTGGTTCTCAATTCGCTCCTGCGTCTTGAGAATCATCTTGCTGAGGAAGCCTGCGTTGACTTCTTCCATCGGGGGCCACGCCTTCAGCAGCGGGTTCTCCATCATGTTCGCGTTGAATATCTTCCAGAGTTGGTCTTCCAACGCAACGAAGAACCGGCTCTCGCCGGGGTCGCCCTGTCGACCGGCACGACCTCGAAGCTGGTTGTCGATTCGCCGCGATTCGTGTCGTTCCGTACCCAGGATAAAGAGTCCACCCAGGGCGCGAACCTCTTCCGCCGCCGCCCGTCGTTCTTGGTCGTCCAAGGGCAAAGGAGGCGCCGCTCGCTCTTGACCGCCGCGTCGGTAGCTGGCATAGGTGTCGCCGTACTCGTCTTCGCCGTCCTGAGCAACCTCAACGTGGCTGCGAGCCAGCTTGACCAGGTCATCCTCAACGCGACCGCCCAACAGAATGTCAACACCACGACCGGCCATGTTCGTAGCGATCGTGATTTGACCCTTTCGACCGGCTTCCGCGATGATGACCGCTTCGCGCTCGTGGTACTTCGCGTTCAAAACGTTGTGAGGAATGCCGTGCTTGAGCGCTTCCAACAGATATTCTTGATTCTCAGCGGGCAGTTTCCACTGCTCCAGGCACCAGTCCATCCAGTCCCCGCTAAAGATGTCGCCGCTCATTTCCAGCTTCGGAAGGAGTGCGGAGAGCACCCCGCGCTGAATGTCCGCCAAATCCGTTTCGTAAATCGCGCGGGCGTCTTTCGCCAGGTCGCCCTTGATGTCCTTCTTCACCTCAACTCGCTCGCGAAGCCGTTGGGTCACCACCAACTTCTGAAGCATGTCGCCCGTCAATCGAGCCGAGACGCGCTCGGTCATTTCGATCGATCGAGTACCGACCAGTACCGGCTGCTGCTTCGTATAGAGTCGAAGAATCTCCCAGCCGATGCCGCGGAACTTCGCTTCCATCGTCTTGTAAACGATGTCCGGCTGGTCTGCACGCTGAATCGGTCGGTGCGTCGGAACGCAGACTACATCCAGACCATAGATCTTGCGGAACTCGTCCTCTTCTGT
The DNA here is from genome assembly GCA_001898035.1 of Armatimonadetes bacterium 55-13. Taxonomy (GTDB): domain Bacteria; phylum Armatimonadota; class Fimbriimonadia; order Fimbriimonadales; family Fimbriimonadaceae; genus 55-13. The sequence goes on along the minus strand of MKRX01000006.1, from coordinate 207,862 downwards.
CTTCGCCGTACCCGTCATGCCGCCTAGCTTGTTGTAGAGTCGGAACAGGTTCTGGAACGTAATTGTCGCAACCGTCTGACTCTCGCGCTGAACGGTTACCCCTTCCTTCGCTTCCAGAGCCTGGTGCAAGCCGTTGCCATATCGGCGACCGAACATCATGCGCCCCGTATTCTCGTCGACGATAACCACCTCGCCGCCTCGAACGACGTAGTCGATGTCCTTGTCGAACAGTGCATACGCCTGCACCGCCGCGTTCAAGTGGTGGAACATCTTTGGGTCGGCGGCAATGTTGTCGATTCCCAAATACTGCTCGGCAAAGTCCATGCCCTCTTCGGTCATGTTCGCCGTGTGGTTCTTCTTATCCGCCGTAAAGTGAGTCTCGGGAATCATCTCCTTGGCGACCTTATTGACCACGTTATAAACCGAAACGTCCTCGTGCGAAGCGCCCGAAATGATGTGGGGAGTTCGGGCTTCGTCGATAAGGATCGAGTCAACTTCGTCAATGATCGCAAAGTTCAACTCGCGCATGACCAAGTTGTCTTCGCTGAACGCCATGTTGTCGCGAAGGTAGTCGAATCCGAATTCGTGGTTCGTTCCGTACGTGATGTCGCAGGAGTAAGCGTCCCGTCGGCTGCTCTCGGTCAGGTTCACGTAGCGAGGGTCGTTGTGGCTTGCCCCCGGCGTGTAGATAAAGGAGCCACCCAACTCGTCGTTCTCTTCACCTTGGCCCTGAATGATGCCTACCGAAAGGCCGAGGAAGTGATAAATCGGACCCATCCAAACCGCGTCGCGTCGAGCCAGGTAGTCGTTCACCGTGACGAGGTGAGCGCCTTTACCGCTGAGTGCGTTGAGATACAACGGAGCCACGCCAACCAGCGTCTTACCTTCACCCGTTCGCATCTCCGCGATACGCCCTTGGTGAAGCACCGCGCCACCAATGAGCTGCACATCGAAGTGCCGCATGCCCAGCGTCCGCTTCGAGACTTCTCGAACGACGGCAAACGCTTCTGGCATCAGACTATCCAAGCTCTCGCCGTTCGCCAATCGCTCTTTGAACTTGGGAGTCATCGCCTTCAGTTCGTCGTCGCTCATCGGTTCAAACTGGGCTTCCATAGAGTTGATCTTCTGAATCAGTGGACTCAGCGCTTCAACGTCCTTCTTGGTGGTGTCGAATAACTTTCTTAAAAACTGCATGATGGTAAGTGAATAGCGGTCAGGCAGGCGCAAGCCTGCGGGGAAGGAAAAGCGTGATTCGTCGTAGTTCCGTGGGCGAAACTACGCGAGAGGCTCAGGGCCATCTCGTGACCGCTGAGAATGCGCAAAACCGTCTGCCAGCGCCGCTATCCAACGTCCCTCAATTGGTAACGGGGGATCGTCCAGATTCCAGTCAAGTCCAATCGGACGGCCAGTTTCAACGGGAACGCAGCACGAATCCAGCGAGAGAAGCTGAATCAGTGCGTGAGACACATGCGGATCGCTGCTCAGCGCCAAAAGCGAAGCCAAAACCGCTTCGTCCGCCTCGGAAAGAGAGGTCGAACCAGGTTCCCGAGACTCCATCTGTTGATGGATCGCTTCCAAAGCCGCCGGCAACCGACCGTCTGACGCCATCTTCTCCAAAGAAGATGGGCCCTGCAAGATCAGTAGCAAGAGCGCGGGTAAGAGTGGAAGCATAATGTGGCGCTAGCCCAATTATAGACGCATTACGAAAGCGAGGAATTCCCTCGTAGGGCAAGTATCGAGCCAAACGACCCGAAACTACTCGGTCGATTCCGGCGGCTTTTCTTTCTTAGGATGAACTCGACTTCCCGTAAAGAGTCCCACTCCTCGATTCGCGATGAGAGACCCCATGAGCCCCATCACCACCAAAAGCAAAACCTTCAGCAAGAGACCCACAAAAGACTGTCCGGCTTGACCAAGGTCCAACGGCTGTTTGGGTTTGATCCCCAATGCCTGGCTAGGTGGGACCATGAACATCTCGTAAGCCATCTTAAAGGTGAACGCAATCAACGCCACCCCGGCCAAAAAGACGAGAAGGCCCAAAACTGTTCCGCTGATAGACCCGCGATTCTTACGCACTGGCCCCCAGGATCTTCACTTCGTCGCCAATCCGTATCGTTCCGCTTGTTCGAACTTTCATCAGCATTCCGCGCTTAAAGGAGGACCGGGCAATAAATGCCTCAGGTTCTTCACCCATCATCTGCGCCATTCTCGAACAAGGCTCGCAATCCTGCTCGATCTCAAATTCGACGTCGCCAACCGCAACAATGGTTCCCACGGGCAAAGATTGAAGGGTCGGAAGGGTCACCGTGACCTGTTCGCGAAGCTGCCCAGGATCGAATCCCAACTCTTCCAGATGGGTTGAACTGATAAAGAGGACTTGCCGGTGGCGGCGACCAAAACACTTGTCGCCCACAAACCCCTTGCCCGCCACCGCGTCGAGCGCTTTGACAGGCGCAACTCCCCCTGACTCTGGCTTGAGATGAAGGGCGACAACGCGATCAACTTGCACGGTGAGAAAAGAATACCAATCTCACGTGAAAGTCGGATGAATTCTCGTGCGAATCTCGCCTTAGTGCGCCGTCACGGCCCCTTCGGCCGACCCCGTTGGCTCAGGCATCCTTATTCGCCATGCCGCCAAAACCGGAATCAAGATCAGACTCGCCCCCAAAATATAGGGGTAGGACGGCTGCAGGCTAAAGAGCGAGTTGCCAATGAGCGGCCCCACGCATCGGGCCAGCGCCCCTAATGCTTGGGTGATCCCAAAGATCCCGCCCTGAATCGCGGCCGGTGCGGAGCGAGAAATGACACTGCTCAGACTGGGTTGCACTAACCCATTCGACATACCGAAGAAGAGCAGGCCAATCAAAGCCGGAATCCACAGGGGAGTAAACGGAATCGACAGTAATGTCACCGCCAAGATCGGCAGGCAGAATCGAATCAAGTTTACTTCGCCGTAGACGGGCATCAAACGACGGACCAAAAATCCCTGGGTGAACGCAGAGATCACTCCAATCATCGCCAGGATGTATCCCCCATACTCCTTGGCCATCGTCTCGCCAAGATGAAACACGGATCGGCTGTCCGCGAGGAGTTGGAAATAGGTCGTTTCAAGATTCGTGAACCCCAAGTTGAGCGCGAAGAACATCGCCAACAGCAAGCCAAGCCCGGGCGAAGCCACCGCCGTTTTAAAGTCCGAGAGGAAGTGCCCCTTCTCAACATTGGACTCTTTCAGGCTCTCTGGCAGAAGTAGCCAAACGTAGAGCAGATTGACAAGGGAAAGTCCCGCCGCAACGTAGCCCAATAAAAGCGGTTCGTTATGGCCAAATTTTAAGAGCTGTGTGCCTGAAAACGGACCCAGGATGAACCCAAGCCCAAACGCTGCTCCCACCAGCCCCAAACCTTTGGCTCGATCTTCTGGCTTCGTAACGTCCGCGATGTAGGCGAACGCTACCCCCAGGTTCGCCGCACCAATCCCTCCCAAGACGCGGGAAACGAACACCATCGTCAGAGATGTCGAATGTGCGTAGGCCACGTAAGAGGCAACCGAGAGCAAACAAGTGATGAGTAGAACCCGTCTTCGCCCAATTCGGTCGCTTAGCCTGCCTAAGAAGGGAGCCGTAACCAATTGTGCGAGACTGAACGCCGCCAGGCTCATGCCCACTAACGCCCCCACCCGGGCATCGTGAGTGTCTATCCCTAGTCCGTAATGCTCCGCCGCCAGCAGCTTGACGCGGAGCTGAAGGTCCGGGATGAACATGCCAAAGCTGAGCATGTCCAAGAAGACCGTTAAGAAGATTCCCAAGATCGGGGGCAATGCCACCTTCAGCCCCATCGACTCCAGTAGAGCGGGACGTAACTTGGGTTGAGAATTGCTTTCGCTAGACATACTGATGCTCGGCCCCCAAACGGAGCTACCCGTGTCTCTACGGAAGCAAACCGCCCTAGAATTTCGCAACCCTAGGGCTTATTCGGTTAAGTTTTCAGAAACCGGTGTGCCAATAAAGGCCACGCCGAGATTTCAAGAACGAAAGAGCTTTTCCGCGAACCTCATCCCGCATCATCACCGCATTCGTGGCCATGCGTTCGAGTTGCGCGGCCGTACTACGGTTGCGGGAGGCCTGCGTGCGCGCCTGGGCTTCCACAAGAGCCTGCGCTTGGGTACGAAGAGACTTATCTAATCGAAGAAGGCGGCGAGCTTTCTCGCCAGGAGGGGCGTCCGAACTCTGAATCGTCTCCAGTTCGCGGCGCACCTCAAATTCAGTGAGCATTGACAGAACAACCTCCAGTCTTCATTGTCTGGATGACGCGCGAAATAACCGCGTCAGGCGACATTGCCATAGGCGACAATGTACCCTTCCAGACGGTCGAGAAATCCGTTTCGTTCCGTGAAATTCATCGAGATTTAAAGAAACGGAAGGGGCAAATTCGACGTCATTCGACTCGTGTCTCCCAGAGTTTTATCCGTGGAATTCGTATTCACACAAGTTGGCAGTAAGATAGGGAGACTCTGATGGCTTGGCAACGCTGCTTCCTCCCCCTTCTCGCTCTCCTGCCGGGAATCGTTATGGCTGGACCTGGCGAGCCCGCTCCTGATATTGCCAAAAAACGAGACCTTGTCATCTGGGGCGTCGCATTCGGACCAGATACCAAGGGCATCGAAGCGGTGGTAAGGGAGTTCCAACGCCGTCACCAAGACATCAACGTTCGTGTCCTCAGCATGGGAGCGGGGGCCATGAACCCCCAAAAGCTCATGACCAGCATCGTGGGAAACGTCGCCCCCGATGTCATCAGTCAAGACCGATTTTCCATCGCCGACTGGGCCAGTCGAGGCGCCTTCCAGTCCCTCTCGCCTCTTCTGGAAAGAGACAAGAACGATCCCCTTTGTCCCAAACCCGAGCAGTACTACAAAGCTCCCTGGGAAGAAGCCACCTACGAGGGGCAGGTCTACGGCATCCCTACCGGCGCCGATAACCGAATCCTCTACTACAACAAGAAGATTTTCCGAGAAAAGGCCGCCGAACTTCGCGCCGCCGGTCTCGACCCAGAACGTGCCCCCCGCACCTGGTCCGAAGTCCTCAAATACAGCGAAATCATCACCGAGAAAAACAAGGACGGCACGCTCAAACGAGCCGGCTTCATGCCCAACTTTGGCAATAGCTGGCTTTACATGTATTCCTTCCAGAACAACGCCTCTTTCATGTCTCCGGATGGAAAGAAATGCACCCTGGACTCGCCTGCGTCCGAAGAAGCCCTGAATTTCATGGTGAAGGGTTACGACCTCCTCGGCGGATACGAGAAAGCCCGATCCTTTGAATCAGGATTCCTCGGAAAAGAGAACGACGCCTTCATCATCGGCAAGGTCGCCATGAAGATCGACGGTGACTGGATCATCTCCAGCCTCGCCCGCTACGGCCCCGCCCTCGATTTCGGTGTGGCCCCCGCCCCTGTCCCCGATGACCGATACAACAAGGTCGGGCGCTTTAAGGACGAGAAGGACACCTTTGTGACCTGGATGGGCGGGTTCAGTTACGCGATCCCGCGCGGTGCCCGAAACACCAACGACGGCTGGGAGTTCATCAAGTTCGCCACCAGCACCGAGGGCCGCGTCATCGAGATGCAGGCACAGCAAGCCTGGGACAAGCTCCGTGGCCGAGTCTACGTCCCCCGCCAGCTCGCCAGCCGAGAAGCCAACGAAATCGGCTACGAAAAATTCCGACCCGGCATCAAGAAGTACGCCGATGCCGTCAAGATGCACTTGGAGATGGCCCAGTTCGGGCGAATACGACCCGCCACCTTTGTCGGGCAAACCCTGTGGAATGAGCACGTCAAGGCGATGGAAGCTGCGTGCTACCACAAGATGAGCCCGAAAGCCGCTCTCCTCGCCGGACAGGCTGCTGTCCAGCGAGACCTGGATGCGTTCTTCACAAAGAGCAACTATCCCGTGGTCAACTTGGCCATTCCCGGGCAGATCGCGATCATCGTCATCGTTCTGTCGCTGCTATATTTTGTTATCCACTTCACCCGACTGAGGCTGGGCCGACTCGCCCGTACCGAAGCCAAGTGGGCCTACCTCTTTATTTCCCCCTGGGTGCTCGGGTTCGTCGTCCTCATCCTCGGCCCCATGGTCGCTTCGCTCTTCTTCAGCTTCACCCAGTACGACGTGCTGAACGAAGCACGCTGGGTTGGGTTCCGTAACTATCACGATATCGCCACCGTCGATTGGGGCAACGTCTCCAAGGCGCTCGGCAACGCGATTTACCTTGCCGGAGTCGGCGTCCCGCTTTCCCTTGCCACCGGCCTCGCCATCGCCCTCTTGCTGAATACCGCCGCACGAGGGATGCGCTTCTACCGCACCTTCTTCTATGTCCCCGCCATCGTCCCCGGCGTGGCCAGTGCGGTTCTGTGGATGTGGGTTCTCACCCCCGATGCGAATAAGGGCCTCGTCAATTCCTTCTGGCAAAGCACCATCACGCAGTGGTTGAGCATCGCCCCTCCCGGATGGATCCAATCCGCCGATTGGTCGAAGCCCGCCCTGATCCTCATGGGAGTATGGGGAGCCGGAAGCGGCATGGTCCTTTGGCTCGCGGGCCTAAAAGGCGTTCCCACCTCACTTTACGAAGCCGCCGGAATCGATGGCGCATCCAATCGCCAACTCTTCTGGTCCATTACCTTCCCGCAGCTCAGCCCCATCATCTTCTTCAACATGGTCATGGGCTTCATCGGAGCCATGCAGGAATTTGACCGCCAGTACATCATGAAGCCCTCGTCAGACGGCCCCATCGGCCCCGACGACTCCATGCTGACCCCGGTCTACTACCTCTTCCGAAACGGATTCGAGACCTTCAAAATGGGCTACGCGTCGTCCCTTGCCTGGCTCATCTTTGCCATCATCGTGATCCTCACCTTCGCCCAATTTAAGCTGTCCCCGCGCTGGGTCCACTACGAGAACGATAAATGATTTACGCGATCGGAACACTCCTCACCTGGCTCGGCTGGTTCGCCGCCTTTCGGACCGTCCAACTTGGACTTCAAATGGCGCTGGGCTCGAACGGACCGTCTGACGGCAAGCTCACCCGCAATCTGGGAATCAGCGCGGTCGTCGCCGCCGTCGGTCTCGCCATCGGCGCCACCCTCCCCTCACTCCTGGAAAAGAGGCCCGCCGGCGTAGTCATACCGCTCGTCTGGTTCGTCATGCCGTATTCCGCATGGCTCGGCGTCCTCTGTCTTGTCTACGGCTTGGTGAGACTCGTCCAAGGTTTCTTCGCAATTAACGAGGAAGAAAGGACCGATCGCCTCAAAGCCGCCGGCATCTGGGGAATCGGACTCGCCATCTTTGGCACCCTCTACAAGATGGACCCCGATTCCAAAATCGAGATCCTCAAGGGCGGCATCCCCTTCTCGATCAACGCCGCCGCCTCCATCATCCTCGGCCTCGTCGCCGCCATGGCCATCATGATTTGGGCGGGCCGAACGGCTAAGAACCGCGGTCTCTCCAAAACCATCGTCACCCAAATCGCCCTGATCGCCGGTTCCATCGTCTTCGGCCTCCCCTTCGCCTATCTGGTTATCACCAGCTTCAAGGAAGATCGCGACATGTCCAGCCCGAACGGCATCGTCTGGGTTCCCCGAGTGCAAGAAACGCACCCCTACATGGACCCGAAGAACCCACTCTTCGAACTCCAAGAAAATGGGCAGACTGTTCGCGGTGTGGTCACTCAGCGCGAGGCCAATGACGTCGTGAAGGTTGACGTCCAATCCCCTATGGCCATCCGCGGAACGACCATCGAAACCCAATTCTCAAAACTCAAAGAAGTCCCCCGAGACGCCCCCATCTACACCGCCAAGCTGGATGGAACAGATGTCACTGGCTTCGCCATCGAGGCCCTTGAAGACGGTGGAGTCAAACTCCAACTCACTGCCCCGGCCAACCTGAAAGGGAAGGAAGTCCAATTTGGACCCGAAGATATCGAGCCCGTTCGCCACATCGGACTCCGCACCGAGAACTACACCGAGGCTCTCAGCTATCTGCCTCCTGAAACGAACAACGGCCTCGTATACGTCAAGAACACCCTGATCTTGGTCGTCTTAAGTGTCGTCGGCACCATTCTCAGTTCGTCCATCGTCGCCTATGCCTTCTCAAGAATGAAGTTCCCGGGCCGAGATCTACTCTTTGCAATCCTGCTCAGCACGATGATGCTCCCCGGCGCCGTCACGCTCTTACCCCAATTCCTCATCTTCCGACGGCTGGGCTGGATCGACACTCTCTATCCCATCTGGGTCCCCGCCTTCTTCGCCAGCGCATTCAACGTCTTCCTTCTGAGACAATTCTTCAAAGGAATTCCCATGGAGTTGGAAGACGCCGCCAAAATCGACGGTTGTTCTTACTTCCGAGCCTTCTGGAGCATCATGCTCCCCCAAATCAAGCCTGCCCTCGCCGTCATCGCGATCTGGACCTTCATGGCCGCATGGAACAATTTCATGCAGCCGCTGATCTACATCAATTCACCTGAGAACATGCCGTTAAGCTACGCGCTCCAATTGTTCCAGGGCGATCGGTCCGGCGAGCCCGGCCTGCTCATGGCCTTCGCCACCCTAACCATCCTCCCGGTCCTAGGAGTCTTCTTCTTCGCGCAGAAGTACTTCATCGAGGGCGTCACCCTCAGCGGTCTCGGCGGCCGCTAGCTCAAAGCCGAAGAAACTTGCGCATCGCCGCAAGTTTCTTCGGCCCAATCCCTTTCACCGCTAAGAGTTCGTCGACACTCGCAAACGAGCCATGCGCGTTTCGATACTCAACGATCTTCTTCGCCGTCGCCGGACCCACCCCGGGCAACTTTTGAAACTCTGTTTCTGAGGCAGAATTGAGAGAAATCGAACCCGGAGCCGGTTCCGCTTTCTTCTGATACTTGGGATGATCTGACCTTCCCCCGCGAGGCGCAGGAATCTGCTCAGCCAAAGGAATGCTCGCCCCACCCCGGAACTTCTCCGGAATGTCGACTCGCAAAGGAACAAAGCCCTCCAGCGGCTTAGGTTTGGCTTTGACGGAATGAGATGCCTTGGAGCCGCCAGCCGAAGGCTGGACAACCGCCGGAGCCACCGACTTTGCATTGACGTAAACCTGGTCGCCATCTGCCACCTTCGCCGCCAGATTCCAAGCCCCCAGGTCGGCCTTCGCCGTCGTCCCGCCCGCCGTCTAGATAGCGTCCGCCACCCGCGAACCCGGTTTGAGATGGTAGACCCCTGGCTTTTTTACTTCACCGGCGACATGAACGATGAGATCGTCCGCCGGAACCGCCGCCATAGGAGAAGAGCCTGCGCCCACCGGGGCCGCCTGCGAAAAGACGATCGGCGCCGGCTTTTTCACGTTCTGCGCCCCAAAGTAGAGCACAAACCCCGCTAAGACGGTGCCTAGCGCCCCCAGCGCTACTCTTTGATTGGAAGGAACCTGCCAGAACATCGATCACCGATTCGCCGTACGAAAGTGACCAGATACTACCTCTCTTCCGTCTCGCTGGGAACCCCGTATTCTAACAGGGCGTGTCGCCATCCCCGGACGCTGACCCGGCACCCCAATATCCGCAACGCATGAAGGAATCTTTCCAGAATGAGTGCGCCCAAGTGGATGGTCTTCTCCCGACCCTTCTCAATCCCCACCACGTGAGCCCGTTCCTCGTCGGACATCGGCGCCAACCACCCGAACGCTTTGCTGACTTCTTCATAGTCCAGCCAGGCTCCGTGGACCTTATCCGGTTGCCACTCCGTCATCTTCTCACGAATCGTGACCAGATTGGTTCCCGTAGCTCCCAACACCACCGCGATCCCACCCTCGTTCGGTCGGTAAGCCAGCCCAATTAAATCGTCCACATAGCTGACCCCGCGCAACATCTCCATCGGAGAAATCCGCTCTTGGGGAAAGTGAGTGCTGCGCAATCCCAAGGTCCCTACCGGATAGCTTTTTCGAAACTTTACGTCCCATCCATCCGGGGTTCGGTCAGCCGTGACCAATTCCGTGCTATGACCACCGGGATCGATAATGGAGAGTCGTTGAGCGTCTGCAAAAATCGGATCGTTCGCCACCGCCAAAAACCCAAGCTGAGCCTCGTCCTCGCCAGAAAGCACGACGCATGGCGTCCCCTGCTCCTCCGCCCGAGTCAAGAAATCTCCCGTATTGGTGGCAATCCGAGCCGCCATCGTCGCTCCCGCAACAATCGATTCCGCCCCAAACTCACGAGCCTTTCCAAAAAACTGAGCCAGCGCCTCCAAGGTTGCTGACATTCCAGCCTCGCCCAAAAGCCCCGTGGTCTTGGTCCCTTCCCCCAGAGCGGTAACCGCCGTGTCTTCGTACAAATAATTCCAGTGACCGTCTACCTGCTCCGCAACTACAAGAAGGACGGAGTTAGATCCGACGTCGATGACAGCCTTACGCACCGTGCAATGCTACCTGCGCACCGTTACTTCGCCCGCCTCGCCTTCCTTACCTTTCACCGTAATGTGAATCGGCAGGAACTGCTTGATGACCCAAACAATCGTCAGAAACCGCTTGGTAATCCGAGAGACCTTGAACGTCGTCTGCCCTTCGGCCAAAATCGCCGTCGGCAAAATTTGATCGGCTAAGAACGGGTCCACCGTCGCTCCCGACCGCACGAAGCTATTCACATCTTCAAATGCCGCCTGGGCCACCGCTTCCGCTCGAATCCCCTTTGCTCCCATGGAAGTCGAGCCTCCAAAACCTCGCTCAAACTCCGCCCATACCGTAATGCAAAGGCCAGGCCGAGGGGAGTCCACCCCAGAAATCTCCGCCTCCATGGGGAGCTGAGCGTTCGAAGCCAAATTGTTGAGGTGGGAAATTGCCCGATGCGCAATCGTCATCGGCAATTCGCCCATCGCAATCACCGCCCGAACCGCCTTCAATTCCCCCGGAGTAGACCAGTCCACTGCTTCGAGCGCAGATGGCTCAATCTCGATCTGAACCTCTCCTCCCCCCTCGCGCCCAAACCCGGCCGTCACCAAGTCGGGAAAGGCATACAGCCCAAACTTCTTCTGCGCCTCCAATGTCACATTGGCGAAGTAGTCGTAGCAAAGCGAGTGCGAACCATAAGTCTCTCCACTCAAGCTGATCCGCGAATAAACGCCCGATTGCGCCATAACCGGCAACAACGCGTTGAGCAAGACATTCGCGTTCGGCGTTCTATTGGGCTGGACGCTCGGATCCAGATCGATCGCCTCCTTGATCCCGGAAGATCGTCGAGTCGGTAAAAAACTCACCGACTTCGATCCCGCCTCCGCCCCTACAGACTCAGCCGCGCAGACCTTTGCCAAAGCCCGAAGCAACGTGAGGTCTTCGATGTCGAGGCCAGGATAGTTGGTGCCGTTTCGAACGTTATCGATTCGAACCGATTGCTGCGTCACCGCGGCCATGGTAAGAGCGGTTCGAACAAGCGCGCCGCCACCTTCGCCGTGGCCGCCGTCGATCGTAATGAGGCTGCCCGTCGTTGCCATTCGTTAAATCTTAAGTTTGAAGATGAGGTATTCCAGCAACTTCAGCGCGTAGGTCATCAAGATGATCATGACGCAGATCAGAAGCATTTCCTGAAATGGCTCCGCCACAACCGCTCCCGGCCCCTTCGGATTCTGACTAAACGTCAGCCGTCCCACCAAAGAGTTCATCGACTGGATAATCCCTTCGGTTGCGCTCAGCAGAAAGCCTCGGCAGACCGCGTAGAACGCGATGAAGAAGACGATCACTGCCGGCAATGCCGCGCGGTACTTGTGCTTCTGATGCTCGTTGTAAATAACGCACTGCTTGCACCGCTCTCGCTTCTGAACTACCGTCAGCTTGTTGTTCTGAGGAATAAACTTGGCCGCCGCCACCACATCCTTGGGGATGGCCTTGTTTTCCATCGCTCCCCGAATGACCTGCTCTTCGCACATGCAGCCCACTTGCTCGCGCCAGCAGGTCCGTCGCGCATGATAAATCGGACACTTTTCGCGAACGAACTTACGGCAAAAGGGAAGTTGCCAGCACTTGCCCAAAAAGACGTTCTGCCGGTCTGCTTCTTCTTTGATCCCCTTGCCCAACTTGATCTGATCGGCTTTGGAACCTTGCTTGACCCGGGTCACCATGCGGTTGGCAATGTCGAAAACCAACACGCAGATCGCCAAGACGCCAAACGCGGCGCCCCCAGTCTGAATCGTTCCGAGCGCCGCTTGGACAACCTTGTTGTCCGCCTGCACGCCCGCGCTGGACAGGATCAAGGGCATGAAGTAAAGAATGCCCGCCAGGATAACCTGGATCGCTCCCAAAAGCTCTTCGCCCCAAAACAGAAACGCTGAGCCGATTCCCGCACCCAAGAGGCCGGAAATCATAAGTTTTTGGAAGAGATCGATGTTGCTCAGGGCCTGAGCTTCGCTCGCGCCGGTACTTCCTCCTCCAAACACCATGGCGGTGTAAATAAGGAACCCGACCGAAGCAAGCCCGACGAACAGACCCGCGTAGAGCAAAAGCTTCGCGGCTCCGGTAAGGAAATCGTGGAATGCCTCGGCAATTCCTCGTCCTGATCCGTCCCCGCGATAGCTCATAGATGTTTACTTCTTGACGCGCTCAAGGTAGGCGTCGGTTCGAGTATCTACCTTAATCATATCGCCCGTATTAATATGGAACGGTACCTGAACCGTTGCTCCGGACTCGAGCTTGGCCGGTTTGGTGCTTCCACCGCTGACCGTATCGCCGCGATACCCAGGATCGGTTTCCACAACTTCTAGTTCGACGAAGTTCGGCATTTCATATCCTAGTACTTCGCCGTTGGCCACTAGGCTGCTGATCTCCATGTCCTCTTTAAGGTACTTGGCCTGATCGCCCAGATTTGCCTCGGGAACCGGAATCTGCTCGTAGGAATCCAAATCCATCAGGACGAGTTCTTCCCCTTGCCGATACAAAAACTGCATCTTCAACCGTTCGACGAACGCTGGCTCGACGCGTTCACCGGACCGGAACGTCTTTTCGAGCGTACGCCCCGTTTTCAGATTGCGAAGTCGGGTTCGGACGAACGCGCCCCCCTTTCCGGGCTTAACGTGCTGGAATTCGACGATTGTGTAAACATCGCCGTCCAGGTAAAAGTGCATGCCATTCTTAAAATCGCTGGTATCAACCGCCAAAACTAAGTGCTCCTACGAACTTGATTCGTACCGAATTGTAGCATTTTGATCTTGAGACCGGAAGCGGCTGAATCCTTCGCCCTTCCTACATGGTCCAGCTTCTTAACGATGTACGCTGACTCTCCGTTGGAAGGTGCCCTGATCGGTCTCGCCGTGGGGCGATACCGACACCACCGCCGCTCTGGTCGGGACCCACGTCGGAACGGGAGTGGGTGAGCATACAATTGCCGAGGATTGCAATTCGAACCTACAAGACTGGCCCCGCCCGAACGTTTCGGTAAACCTAAATCAGGTCCGCTTCCATCAAGCTGCCCTCGAAGTCTCGTTCGACTTTCACCTTCGGCAGCAACTCATCCACCATTCCTCGCCGGGCTATTTCCGTCCCATCGGTCGCCGCCGTCGCCGCCCCCGCCGCGAGTCCCCACGAAAAGCTTTCCACCACATCTTTCTCCGCATACATCGCCGCCAGCATCCCGCCCAGCATCGAGTCCCCGCACCCAATGGTGCTTCGCATCTCGACCGATGGACTCACTCCATCGTATAGTCCCTCGCGACAGGCCAAGACCGCGCCCCCGGCCCCGCGGCTAATCACCACGATTCGGTCTCCTCCTCCTAGTTGCCGATAGAGGTCGGTCGCCGCCTTCAGGGCGTCGTTTCGCGTCGCCACCTCGCGGCTCAGAAGCCGCGTGGCCTCGCGATCATTAGGCTTGATAAAGTCCGGTTTCGCTTCCATCGCCAGCCGCATCGGTTCACCATCGGCGTCTACCAAGGACTTGACCCCTGCCTCGTGAGCCATCAAAACCAAGGTCTTGAAGATGTCTTTTGGAACGCCTGGGGGAAGAGAACCGCCCATCGCCAACCACCGTATCTGAGGCAGGCGCTCCCGAACTCGATCCAGCAACTCATTCAGATTCTCTTCCGAAATCTGTGGACCAGACTGATTAAAGGTCGTCGGCCGATTCTTGGCCACGTCCTCCACGCTGAAATTAGTTCTCGTGTCACCCGCCACCGTTACAAAGGCATGGGCAACGCCTTGCCCGTCCAAAACGCTCGTGACATAGGCTCCCGGTGCGCCGCCCAGAAATCCCGTCGCCACCGTTGTTCCTCCAAGTTCGCAGAGGACGCGAGACAGGTTAACCCCTTTGCCGCCGGCATCCGTTTCAACCCGCTTGACGCGATTGGTGTCCCCAACCAGCAACTCGTCCACAAACAATGCATGATCGACAGAGGGATTGAGGGTGACCGAAAGGACCATGCCCCAAATTGTAGTTATTTGGGGCCCTAAAATGCGAAAAGTCAGTGCTATTGAGCCATGACTTCGGCCAAAAGCAGCTTTTCGGGATCGACCATCCGCTCCGTGCTCAAAACGTAGCTGAGCGGATGGGAAACCAGTTTGTTGCCATCCACGCCCGCCATTTCGCCGCGGTAGCCGCTGAGCAAGCGATTCGTCGCATACGCTCCCAGACGCAACGCCAGAACTCGGTCAAACGCCGTCGGAGATCCGCCCCGTTGCATGTGCCCCAACACCAAGAATCGCGCTTCGAATCCGGTGTTCTTCTGAATGAAGTCCTTGATGTCCCCCGCCTTCGCGGCGCCTTCCGCTACGATGATGATCGAGCTTCGCTTACCCTTGGCTGCCTGATCCCTCAGTTGATCGCAAATCTCAAGCAGGGAATAGGGGATTTCCGGGATCAATACTGCTTCGGCGCCCCCGGCCAGAGCCGCTTCTAAGGCGATAAATCCATTCCGTCGACCCATCACTTCGATGACGAAGACCCGCTCGTGTGAGTAAGCCGTATCGCGAACTCGGTCCACCGCGTCCAACGCCGCGTTCACCGCCGTGTCGAAACCAATGGAGTAGTCCGTTCCGGAAATGTCGTTATCGATCGAGCCCGGGACGCCCATTACGGGAAACTGAAATTCCTCGTGAAGCTTCAACGCGCCGGTCAGAGATCCATCTCCACCAATGACGACGATGCCTTCGCACCCATTCTCTCTCAAGACTTCGATCGCCTTCTCACGCCCCACGCGTTCCATGAAGTCCTTGCTGCGTGCCGTGCGCAAAATCGTTCCGCCGGTGGTGATGATTCCGCCCACGGACTTGGAGTCGAGGGGCTCCGCTTCGTTCTTGATGATGCCCTCGTACCCGTGGTGAAATCCAACGACCGCCGCGCCTCGACCAATCGCCGCTCGTACCACCGCGCGAATGGCGGCGTTCATACCGGGTGCGTCGCCGCCGCTTGTGATGACCGCTATCCTGTCCAAATCGTTTCCTTTAAATCCTTTCGACCCATGTTTCTAAACACAATGATTGGGCCGGAAGTCGCCTCTTTGCGTAGAGAGGCCATCATTGCGACCAGATCGCTCGTAGGTCAGAACTGATTATGCCGAATCAATCGCGCATAATCCTCCCTAGTCTTTCCCCAAAAAGACCACCCATGCCGCTCGCTCCTCTTAGCCGCCCCGTTGCCACCTCGATGAGGGCCACGTTCAGCGTGCCCGTCGAAAACTCCCTCTCCACCGCGGCCCAAAGAATGCGAGAAAACGGAGCCGAGGTCCTTGCCGTCATCGAAGGGCAGATGCTGCGCGGAGTCGTGACCGAGCGATCACTGGCTCGCGCCATCGGAGAAGGAGCGGAGGAAACCGATAGCGTCCAGGTAGCGTTTGACCCGCTCGAACCCTTCGTCTACCAATATCAAACCGGTGCCGAAGCTCTTCGACGATTCGAAGAATTCGGAGTCGGAGCGCTCATCGTCGTAGATGACGATCGAAGAGTCGTCGGCTTGCTGCGGGCTTCGGACTTGGTCTCTCCACCCGTAGTCCAAAACCGTCCGGCCAATATCGGAGGTATGGCAACGCCGTTCGGCGTCTACTTGACCAGCGGCACGGTCAAAGCCGGAAGCCAGGGGCTCGCCCTGGTCACCACCGGCATGACTCTCTTCACCGTCTTGACCTCCGCCTCCATCCTTGCCGGTTTCCTTGATGAATTTCTGATCCGACATCACGTTTCCACGTCTGTGACCGATTTTCTCGTCGGCATCGCTCAGTACGCTCTCTTCGGCATCGGCTTTCGACTCTTGCCGATCTCAGGAATCCATGCCGCTGAGCACATGGTTGTCCACGCCATTGAGCGAGGAGAGCCCTTGGTTCCCTCCGTTGTCAAACGGATGCCCCGGGTCCACCCAAGATGCGGCACCAATCTCGCCACGGCGGTGACCCTTTACCTTGGGATTGCCATGTTTCCCACGACGCAGTGGTTAGGAGACGATCCAGGCATCGAGTCCCTCAAGCTATTGGTCGCGCTGGTGGTCACCGTCATTTTTTGGCGTCCACTGGGAGGGCTCGTGCAGTATTGGATCACCACCCGGCCTCCGTCGGATAAGCAGATTCAAATGGGAATCAAAAGTGGGAAGGAACTTCTGGATCGCCAAAGCCATGCTCACCGGATTCGAATCGGATTCTTTGGCAGGCTCTGGAACAGCGGCCTGTTCCATGTAATGGCTGGAAGCATCATCTGCTTCACGATCTTGAGCCTGCTGTCCTACCTCTTTCACTGGGACCTACCTCTCTAGAGAACCAGGGTACAATAGCTAATTCGAGGTATCTATCCCGACGTGCAGACCATCTACACCATCTCCATCGGCCTTGGCATGTTCATTGCCATCATTTTCTCCGCGCTCGTGTTTCTTACGGGTAAGGGGGATGCGATGTCGGGTGGCAGCGGCGTCCGCACGACCTTCAAAGGAAAGGCCAGCTTCGATGACTTCATGTCGAAACTGACCCTCATTCTCGGTATCTCGTTTATGGGTTTGATGTTGCTGATTGATGTCATCAGCAGCCACGCGCTTAAGAAGTAGCTTCCTACTTCTTAAGCTGCGGACTGAACTGCGGCGTCAGATAGTCGCCGTCGTCGGAGACCTTCTTCTCGTTTGCTCCGTCCTTGTCGATCGTGAAGATCGCGCGCTTTCCATCGACGCGCTTGGCATACACCAACTTCTTCCCGTCCGGACTCCATGCGGGTTCGTAGATCGTCCCGGAAACCAGCGGGCTCGCCACTTGGATACCGCCTTCTTGAATGGGGGAAAGCACGAGGGCCTTCGGAACGAAGTTCGTCCCGTCCCATTCACCTGCCACGACTGCCACTTGACTCCCGTCCGGACTCACCGCGGGAGAGGCGAACGCGATCTTCTGGTCAAGTTGAATCGCAATTCTCGTTAGCTTCTGCTCGGCGGGATTCCATGAGAAGATGCCATTGCGGAAAGGCTTGACCGCCTTGCCGTTCTTGATGTACTCCTCGGGAATCTTGTCCAGATCGGGGAAGTCGTAGTCTCGGACGACTACCACCACTTCGCCCGTCTTGGGATTGCTGTCCATCCAGAGCTTTTCTCCGGCGAACAGGCCCTTGGGGAGCTCAAGCTCCTTCGAGCGGAACGGGCTGCGTTGAGAGATGAAGCACTCACCCTCGTCCCGATTCATGATCGCGCAGATGTATTCGCCGCCCATGGCCCATCGGGCAGAGCGGAAACTGCGGCCATACGCTTTATAGATGCTGTCGAGTTGTCCCTCGCCGCCGGAACCCTCTTCCGACCCTACCGTCACGCCTCGAGCGATCGGAAGGACCTGAGTCGTCGAGTCCTCTTTCAGGTCCATATTTAAGATAAACCCGCCTTGGGTGATCAAGGCTTCGTTGCTTGCCGCTGCCACCGACCCTGGGTCTGAGGGATCAAAATCGTTGCCGAAAGTTGGATTAAAGCGGCTGGTGGTCGTGAGGCCTTTCTGGGTAACCGCTCCAGAGCCCGGATTCCAGCGATAGAGGTTGTACGCGGAACTCTTTCGGTCGCTGCCCAAGAACAACCGGTTACCATCCGGTCGCCACACAATGTCTCGATCCGTCTTGCCATCCTCATAGTCAGGACATGGAATCTTCTTTCCTTCGTTGTCGAAGATCACCGCCTGCTGGCCATTCTCCAAAACTTGAATCGCGGCAATGTCTCCCTCGGAATCGTAGGTGCCGGAATCCGGATCTTTGCGCCAATCCAAAACCTTTTGGATTCCCAGGAAGATTCCTGCCACGGCAAGCAAAAGGAAGAAGGTGCGCAAAAGCATCTTCTGAACGATTTTCGGTTGTTTTGAATCCATAAGTGCTGTGTTAGATAAGGGCGGTGCCCGGCCTTAATCGCATACCGTTGGCAAAATCCTTGCCAGACATCCTCTTTTTACCTTCAGGTTGGACTTCAAGCAGATGGAGACTTCCCCTGGCAAACGCCACCTGGCAAGAGGTGCCCGTAGAAAGAACAACACCCGGTTCGCCCGTTTCCGTGCCCAACCGAGCCTGACTGATCTTCAAAAGCCCAAATTGAGTGCGCATAAACGCGCCTGGTCCCGGCGTGAAGGCTCTAAATCGGTTGTATTCCTCTTGGGCTTCCCGGTCGGTCACAAGCTCGCACTCCGCCTTCTCAATCTTCGCCGCCATCGTCGCCGCATCATTGTCCTGGGGCGTCCGCTCGTAGTCGCCCGCCACAATTCGTGGCATCCACTCAGCCGCCATATCCGACGCGATAACCGCTAACCGATCTTGTAGTTCGCCGTAGGTTTCGTCCGGCCCTATCGGCGTCGTCACCACTGAGATCATGTCCCCGGTGTCCATCCCCTTGTCCATCTGCATGAGAGTGATTCCGGTCTCGGACTCACCTTCCAAGATTGCGCGCTGAATGGGAGCCGCCCCGCGGTACTTCGGCAAGATCGACCCGTGAAGATTGATCCCCCCTATACGCGCGGAATCCAACACTTTCTGGCTTAGAATCTGCCCGTAGCTGGCGACCAGTAGGGCGTCTGCCTGTTCTGCCTGAAGCCGCTCGACAAATTCCGGTCCTCGGGCCTTCTCCGGCGTCTCCACCGGAATCCCCAATTCCATCGCCGCTTGCTTGACGGGCGAAGGATGCAGTTTCATGCCCCGGCCACTTGGACGATCAGGCTGGGCCACAACAAGCGAGATATGCTCCGCCAATCGACGAAGCGCCGGTACCGCGAACGTCCCCGTCCCGAAGTAGACGAGCTTCACTCCACCTCGTCGTCGGCGTCAGGGTGACTCCAGTAAAGGGTCGCCGGATCGACTTTATCGATGAACAAGACGCCATCAAGGTGATCGATCTCGTGTTGAGCAACCCGTGCTGCCAAGCCCTCGAATTCATAAGTAACCGGTCGACCCTTTCGGTCCAGAGCTTCAACCACCACAAAGTCCGCTCGCTTGACGTCGCCGTACAAACCAGGGATGGAAAGACAACCTTCTTGCCCCACTTGTTCGCCCTCGGCCTTCACAATCACGGGATTGATAAACCCCGTTGCGCGCATCCCTTGGGGAGCCATCACCAAAATTCTTTGACCAATTCCGATCTGCGGCGCGGCAAGTCCAATTCCGTTCGCCTGCTTCATGATCCGAATCATGTCGTCAATCAGCAAAGAGTGCTTTCGGGCAACCTTGACCACCTCCGCCGCCTTCTGACGAAGAACCTCTGCCGGAATCTTGACCACCGGCTTTTCCTTATTCTGGACGTACAGATACTTAAACTCGTCCGGAACAACGACATCCATAGATTGAAGATTATGGCAGAGCCTAACTAGCTCGCCCGGGAAAACCGCATCACCCGGTCGTTCCCGCTCATGTCTTTGATTGTCTCCTCGTGAACCCATCCTTCGCGTTTGAACAGTTCGGATACCGCCCCCGCTTGGGTGTAACCGATCTCCACCAACACCAGGCCTCCCGGATTTAAATAGGCTCCCGACTCACTTGCGATTCGTTCATAGACCTCCAAACCCGTTGGCCCCGAAAAGAGGGCAATCAATGGCTCGTAATCGACCACATCCGGCATCAACTTCTCGGAATCGGCAATGTAAGGCGGATTGCTGACGATAAGGTCGAACATTCGCCCGCCCAACCTCTCGAACAGGTCTGATCTTACGATCTCAAGGTGCGCGCCCAATTCCACCGCATTTTGTCGAGCCACGTCCAAGGCCACGTCGGAAAGGTCCACTGCCGTGACCGAAGCGGAACTCTCGAGGGCCAGCGTAATCGCAATACAACCAGACCCCGTCCCAATATCCAACACGGAGCGCGAGTGACAGTAGGGAAGCGCTGCCTCGATCAATGTCTCCGTATCTTGCCGAGGAATCAACACCCCCGGCCGGACCAAGAACCGCCGACCGTAAAACTCGCGCCATCCCAAGATATAGGCCAAGGGTTCATGCCGCAAGCGCCGCTGCACCAACGTTTCGCCGGCAAGTTCTGGGAACTCTGCTTCCGGATGAGTAACGAGCCAAACGCGCTCCACTCCCAAGGTGTGCGCCGCCAGCATATCTGCCTCAAGGCGAGGACTTTCAAAGCCCGCCGAAGCAAATCGTTCCGTCGCCTCTCGAATCCAGTCGCGAACCGTCATCGCCTAAACCGCGTACTTCTGCAGTTTCTGGCGCATCTCCGCCACCAGTTCGGCCTCCAAATAAATGCCGTCTTCGCGGTAGTCCAACTTCAGCACGCGCCCGTAGTCGTAGCAATCCTGGACCAATCCCGACTCGGTGTAGGGAACGAGCGCCTGAACCGATCCCAGCAAGTCCTGCACCTGCCGTTTGATCGCATCGAGCAGATCGGTCATTCCCTTGCCGGTCGTGGCGCTAATCGCCACCGAGTTCGGCCAAGCCGCCACCAACTCTGTCGCCATGTGAGGGTCATCCAAAGCGTCGATTTTGTTAAAAACCGTCAGCATCGGCTTCTCGCTGGCGTCGAGCTGCTGCAGCGTCTCCATGACCGCATCCCGCTGAATCTCCCACGCAGGGGTACTCACATCGATCAGGTGAATCACGAAGTCGGAATGGGTCACCTCTTCCAACGTGGATCGGAACGCCGCGACCAAGTGGGTAGGCAAGTTCCGAATAAATCCCACCGTATCCGTCAAGAAGAGCGCATACCCATCGGGCAAGTCAATCTTTCGCGTCGTCGGGTCTAACGTGGCAAATGGCATCGCATCCGCCAAAAGCTCCGTCCCTGCCAGTCGATTCATCAGAGTCGATTTACCCGCGCTGGTGTAGCCTACAATCGAGGCGAACGGGAAAGGATGCTTCCGTCGACTCGCCCGCTGCTGATCCCGAACGCGCTTCACGTCCTCGATCTCACCCTTAAGCCGGGAAATCCGGTCCTTCACCATGCGTCGGTCCGATTCCAGCTTCGTCTCACCCGGCCCACGCATGCCGATGCCACCCTTCTGCCGCTCAAACTTCGTATAGACCGACATCAGCTTCGGCATCATGTACGTCAGCTGAGCCAACTCAACCTGGAGCATGCCTTCCTTGGTCCGCGCCCGACGAGCGAAGATATCCAAAATCAACTGCGTCCGATCGATCACCTTCCGGCCAAACGCCTCTTGAAGGTTGCGCTGCTGGATGCCGCTCACCTCGCCGTCGATCAAGACCAAGTCGGCCTTGGTCTCCTTGGCAAGGGAGGCTATCTCCTCAACCTTGCCTGAGCCCACAAACGTGCCCTTATAAGGCCGGTCCAGGCGTTGGCGGATGGTCGCCAGGGGAGTCACCCCTGCCGCTTCGCAAAGCCCCTCAAGCTCGTTCTCGACAATGTCGTCCTCGCTTTCGTCTTGATTGACGACCACCAGAACGGCCTTTTCGATCTCCGGCTCCAAAGATACGGTTCCCTTTGGCATTCGCCTCTATGATGCAGGACTCAATCCTTTCTGTGTCGGTTCCGTCCTGCAATAGGGTCTAAATAACAAAGGGCGGGGCTCGAACTTACGTCCAAGCCCCGCCCAAAATCGGATTTAGAACTTAACGATTTGATAGGTCGCCACGATCTGGAAACCGCTGAAATCGAAGTCGTCCGCCTTGGAAAGCCACTGATACTTCGCTGAGACGCGGAACCGCTCGCCGATAATCACGCCAACCTCGGCATCCGCACTCGCCCCAAATCGCTTCGTGGAGAACCGCTCGCCCGTTCCTGGCCGAGTGATGCTGTAATCGTAGTAAGCGCCACCCGCGCCAAACCGAACATAAGGCCGGGTGTTATCTCCCCGGTTTCCAAAAATCTTACCGATGGAAGCTGTCACCGGCGCCGCGAAGAACTTGTTTCCATCCTTCTTGCCCGTGATGAAGTCGAAGTCCGCGGTAAGTCGCCACTTGTCCGCCTGACGAGTGATGTCGTCGACCGAAAGGCCGAAGACCACGATGCTAGAACCGAAGATATCTCGGATCTCGCCATTCGTCGGGAGATAAAGGCCACCCTTGACCCCGAGGTAGGTTCGACCCCGTCCCTCGTCCTTCTTATTCTCCTGGTCACTCTGGGCCATTGCGCTCGCGCCCATCGCCGCTACCAAGCCCAACATCGCCCATTTCTTCACAAACATCTTCATTCCTCCACCGTCCCAATTCGCAGAAAGGTACGCAAGCTACCGTACCTTACAAACCCTTAAAAACGTATCCGTCCGCAATCGCCGAAATGTTTTGAACCAACCCCTTAACCGCTGCCTCGAATATCGCCGCTCCCTTTTCCGGGGTCGCCAACGTCGCGTAACCCAACGATCCCTCTTCCGTCACCTCGTCGAAGTGGTGAACCATTCCCACCACCGAAGGCTCAGGAGCCAGTCCGTCATCCCGCAACTTCGATTGCCGAACAAGTTCGGGCCTAACGTGCATCATCAAACTCACCTCCGCCTCACAAGCGTGACGAATTCCCTTGAACGGCCCCGTCAAAACGTCTCGAGAGGCTTCCTCCGCAAAGGTGTAGTAACCGCTATGCCCGAACTGGCGGTTAGGATATTTCTCCTTCAGCATCCGCATCGCCACCCCGTTGGGCTCACTATTCCCACCGTGTCCGTTCACGATGAAGAACTTCGAAAATCCGTGAGGAATCAGGGACTCCACCACACTTTCGACCGCTCCCAAGTAAGCCTGCATTTTCGCGCTCAGCGTCCCCGCAAACTTCAAATGGTGACCGCTCGCCCCCAGCCAAAGCGTCGGGGTAAGCAGCATCTTTTCGCCCAACCGAGCCTCCACCGCCTCGCTCACCGCCGTCGCCAAAATCGAGTCGGTGAACAAGGGAAGGTGCGGCCCGTGTTGTTCCAACGAGCCGGTAGGAATCACAACCACAATGTCCCGAGACAGAAGCTCCACCTCGGGCCAGGTCATTTCAGCTAATTTCACGGTTAGCCCTCCGGATAAAGGTCGCGCATCAGAGACTTAACGGTCACCCGAAGGTCCTTGTCCTGGTGCATCATTTCATGAATCTTCTGGTACCCATGCATCATCGAAGTGTGATCGCGATCGCCAAACAGGCTTCCGATGTGCTTCCAAGAGTCGCCGGTGATCTCGCGAGTCACAAACACCGCCACGTGTCGAGCATGGACGATCGGCGCCTTTCTTGAGGTGCCACGAATCTCGTCGGGCGAAATGTTATAGAGCTTCCCAACCGCTTCGACGATCTTGCGGAAGTCCGGCTTGGCTAGCGTTCCGCGATAGTATTGCTCCACCATCGTTTCCGCCAGGTCCAACTCCAACCCTCGCTCTTCCAAGCTCGCCTGCACCGCCAAGCGGGTCAAAGCGCCTTCCAGAACACGAATGTTGCCCGGTACGTTCTCCGCCAGGTACATCGCCACTTCGTAGCCCAGCGAGACCGAATCGTGCTGCGCCTTGCTCTGCAAGATCGCGCACCGCGTCTCGGTGTCCGGCATCTGAACGTCCGCCACCAGCCCGGCCTCGAATCGAGAGCGAAGTCGCTCATCCATCAGGTGCAGGTCGCGCGGCGGGCGGTCCGAACAGATCACGATCTGCTTGCCCAACGAGTGAAGGTGGTTGAACGTGTGGAAGACCTCTTCCTGCGTCTTGTCCTTGCCCGCGATGAACTGAATGTCGTCCACCAGCCACATACCCACATTGCGCTGGGCACGGCGGAATTGCTCCACCCGGTTGTTCTGGAGCGCGTTCACGAACTCTTCCGCGAACTGCTGCGCGCTCACATAAACGAGCGGATACTTCGGATTGCGCGCCAAAACCTCTTTGGCAATGGCGTGCATCAAGTGAGTCTTGCCCAATCCCGATTGCCCATAAATGAACAAGGGATTGAACTTGCGGCCCGGTTCAGATGCCACCGCCTTGGCGCCTGCATGGGCCAAGCGGTTGCTCTGTCCAACCACAAAACTATCAAAAGAGAATTTCTCATACGGTCTAAACGCGACCGGATCCGGCACCGCCGGCGTAATCAGCACTTCCTGCGATTTGGGTTGCTCCGGTTTTTCGCGAGCCTCCCAAGTGATATCGACTCGGACCACTCGTCCAAGCTCATCCGATAAATACGCCTCCATCATCGAGAGGCAGCGAGCGGAAACCCACTCATGAACAAACCGGCCGGGCGCCACCACGGAAACCGCATCATCGCTGATGCTGACAGCCTTTAGTGGGCGGATAAATCGTTCGAAAGAAGGGCCGGAAAATTCAGCGCTGATTCGCTTTGTGACCTGGTTCCAAGCAGTCTGTAGACGGATATGATCATCTGTGTCCTCAAGCGAATACTGGTCATTCATTGCAAAGCCTACAAGGGCCAAAGGCGGCCCCGGGGACTCGGATTATACACACCGGACCCGCGAAAGAACCAGGACCCGAAGTGCCATTCTTTGACAATTAATGTCAATAAAACATTAAGGGGTGCTTGATTTCTTAATCAAGATGATTTCTCGCCTTTTTTCGCCTAAAATCATCGTTTTTCTAGTAAAAGACCTTTTTCAATGGACACCTGTCTACGGAAAGGGCTTCAGGTTTGGAGTAACTTCTTGGCATGGCTTCTCGACGGTTCCTAGGCGTTTTGGCCGGTCAAGACCTACCCCCGGACGTCCTCGCCGCCTGGTGCCAATCGGCCGACTTCCTCATCGCTGCCGATGGCGCCGCCAACATGCTTATCCGTCAAGATATCGTTCCCGATGTCGTCGTGGGTGACATGGACTCCCTGGACCCAAATATCCGCGCCGTCCTTCCCAAAATCATCGAAAGCGAAGACCAATTGACCACCGATTGCGACAAACTCATCGCCTTCGCCGTTGCTCAGGGAGCCGAGTCGCTCACCATCGCCGCCCTTGAAGGTGATCGCTTCGATCACGTCCTCGCCGCCACCCAAAGCGCTCTCCGGAGCCCCGTCCCGCTTCGCTTGGTCCTCCGGCACGGCCTCGGTCTCATCGTTCACGCCCGTCAATTGACCAAACTAGAGACGAACCCCGGCCAAATCGTCTCCTTCATCGCCATGACCGAGTGCCATAACGTCGTCATGACCGGCGTTCGCTGGCAGCCTGAACCGACCCTCTCCCCCCTCGGGGCCACTAGCATCTCGAACGAGGCCGAAGGGGAGGAAGTGTCCATCCAATTCACCGAAGGAGCCGGAATATTGATCGTCAAGCGAGATTCCACCGAACCAATCTGGTAATCCTTCACCAATGAACGGCCCCATCCTGCATTTTTCGGTCATCGACTATGCGGTGATTGGCCTCTTCCTCGCCCTCATCCTTGCTCTGGGCTTCTCCGCCAAACTGCGCGACAACTCCGT
The DNA here is from genome assembly GCA_001898035.1 of Armatimonadetes bacterium 55-13. Taxonomy (GTDB): domain Bacteria; phylum Armatimonadota; class Fimbriimonadia; order Fimbriimonadales; family Fimbriimonadaceae; genus 55-13. Next base: position 182,130 of record MKRX01000006.1, on the reverse strand, counting down.
GCTCCAATTCATCACGGCGGGCCGAAGCCTCACTCTCCCTGTCTTTGTGGCTACCCTGGTGAGCACATGGTACGGAGGCATCTTGGGGATCGGAGAGTCCGTGAGCTACTACGGATTCGGGACCTGGCTCCTTTTTGGCGTCCCTTACTACGTCTTCGCGCTGATCTACGCCTTATGGCTCGCCAAAAAGGTCCGTGAAGTCGATCAGATCAGCATCCCGGAACGCCTCGCCATGCGCTGGGGAAAGACTGCCGGACTCATCGGAGCCATCCTCGTTTTCCTCATGGCCGTCCCGGCGGCCCATGTCCTCATGCTCGGCATCCTTGCCCAAGGGCTGACGGGGTGGGGAATCGTTCCCAGCGTCATCGTTGCCTGCCTTGTCGGAACGGCGTTTCTCTACAAAGGCGGCCTCCTCGCCGATGTCCGAGTCGGCATGCTCGCCTTCGTCATGATGTACGTCGGCTTTGCCGTCATGCTTCTCTGGTGCCTCGCCAACTATCCCCTCGGTGAAACGCTGGCCAAAATTGAACCCAAGTCCTTCCTCACTCTGACCGGTGGTCAAGGACCTATCGCCATCGTGAGTTTCTTCATCCTCGGTGCCTGGACGCTCGTCGATCCCGGATTTCATCAGCGTGTAGCAAGCGCCAAGGACCCTCAAACGGGGCAAAAAGGCGTCTTCGTCTCCATTGGCTTCTGGTTCCTCTTTGATATGCTCAGTATCGGAACCGGCCTCTACGCCTTCGCCCTGCTAAAATCTCCGCCCGAATCGGGGCTTCACCTCTTCCCGGCCTTCGGCGAGCAAGTCCTCCCGTCCGGATTGAAAGCCATCTTCTTCTGCGGCATGCTCGGGACCATCCTGTCCGCAATGGTTGGCTACACGCTCGTCGGCGGCGCAACTGTGGGGAGAGAATTCGTGGCCAGACTCAAAAACTGGGCGGATGATTCCCGAATAAAGCTTTGGACACGCGTCGGCTTCGCGCTCGCCTGCCTCGTCGCCGTCGTCCTCGCCCTTGAAATCGATAGCGTCGTCAATCTTTGGTACCAGTGGGGTGGTTGCGTCATTGGCGCATTGCTGATCCCGGTGGTGATGGGTTACCTGGGGAAGAAAGACACGATTCATCGCAACTGGATCGTCGCTTCCATGGTAATTGCCTTTATTGGCGCATTCTCCTGGTTAATTTTCGCGTATCGAACCAATAATGCCTATTTGAATGTCGCTGTTTTAGACGGTCGGTGGTTTTTACCGACCGACGCGGATGTGAATGCCGGGAAACTGGGCTCCGCCACGGTCGTCGGACTTGGCACGCTCGCCCCCGGGTTGGTAATCTCCGCGTGCGTCATCGGGCTCGGTAAATTAACCGGGTGGAGGACTGGAAAGCATGGTTGATGATCAAAACGTAGTGGAAACCGTCGAAGAAGAAGTAATCGAAGCCCCGGAAGCCGTCGAAGATGGGCAGGCTGTAGTCGAAGAGCCCGCCGAGGTCGAGCCCGTCTCGGGTAATGCCAAACTCACCGTCAAGCGTGGCGGAGTGGAAACCGACACCGAATTCACCTTCACGGGTACCGCCATCATTGGTCGCTTCGATCCCGCCGTCGGTCCCATCGACGTCGATCTCGCTGATCTTCCCGAAGGCTCCTACGTGTCACGTAAGCACGCCAAGGTATGGCTTGATGAAGGCGTTTGGAAGATTGCCGACCTCGGCTCCTCAAACGGCACCTTCGTGTTACGCTCGGACTTCGAGAGAGTCGATGAAGCAGAGATCAACGATGGCGACGAAATCGCCCTTGGAAACGCTCGCTTCGTCTTCCACACGCTCTAAAACAGAAATAAAGGGGGGCAGGAGAGTTCTGGCCCCCTTTTATTGCGTCCCCGTTGCCGACTCGGGGTTACCCATCCAAGCCCGAATAACCTCAATCAGCGCCAACAAGATCGTCAGCAGCATCGGCCCCGCCATAATCCCAATTGGCCCGATCATGAGCACGCCGCCCAAGATGCTGAAGAAAATCGCCAAGGGATGTAAATTCGTCCGTCCACCAATAAACAAGGGCTTCAGCAAGTTATCGATTTGGCTCGCGATCAAGAAGCCAAACCCTAAAACGACCAACGCGCCCGTCGTTTTGCCTTGCAAGAACAACATCGCGCCCACCGGAATGTAAACCACCGGGGGGCCCAGGAGCGGAATGACGGCCAAGACCGCCGTCGCCACCGCCAGCATCAGCGAACTCGGAGCCCCGCCAATCCAGTAGCCTATTCCCATCACCAGCCCCTGAATCAACGCCACCAACACCGTCCCGATAAAAACGGCGCGAATCGTATCCGCCACCTTCGCCAAGATTTCGTTGGTTTTCTCATGGGGGAGAGGAATCAAGTCCAACGCAGGCTTTCGCAGCCGCTCGCCGTCCCGAAGCATAAAGAACATCGTGAGCAGCGCAATCACCAGCGTGAGAATCGTAAATCCTGCTTGGCTCGCAAACTTCACCACCGGAGTTCGAAGCCCCTGCACGATCTCTTGCTGATGCTCCAGAACGTATTCCTTCACACTAAAAGTCCCACCCACGCTGTCCATAAGTGGCTTGAGCGCGTCGTCCACGGACTCCAAAGTTTTCTCGAAGGAAGGTTTGCCCGCTTCCCCCGCTAAATTGGTCGAAACGCCCCCCACTTGAGCGAACAAGCCCAGCCCGATCAAGGCAAGCGGTATGAGCACGATCAGCATCGTCGCGACCACCGTGGAGAAACTCGCCACGCTCCCCGCGCGGTCTCCCTTGAGCAACCGCAACCTTTCAAACCGTTTCAAAAACCTGCGATGAATCGGATACATCAGGACCGAAAGCACCGTCGCCCACAGCAATGCCGGAACGAACGGCAAAAGCATCGCCACGCTTCCCACAAGCACAAGGGCCGTCAAAACGAAAAAGGCCAGATAGCGATAGCGGGGAACAAACGATTCCATGGTGTTGCGCTCCTATACGCGGGGAGCCTCCTCCGGTTGCGAGATCCTATCAAATTAGGACGAGCGGAGAGGAAAAAAGGGAGGAGTGGTGGGCCGACTGGGACTCGAACCCAGGACACACGGCTTAAAAGGCCGTTGCTCTAACCGACTGAGCTATCAGCCCACCAGCGCCGGATATGGTACCAGATTGAAAAGCTTCTCTACAGCGGTCCCATCGCCGGTAACCTTATAGGATATGACGACTATTCTCGCCACCTGGCGTGAACCCGGTAAAGTCGCGGTCGATGCCGCCTGGCAAGCCCAAGAATCCGGCGCCGACCTCAAAACCATCATTGAACTCGGCCTTGCCGCCTGCGAGCTCGATCCCGAACTCCTCGCTATCGGTCTCGGAGCGCTTCCGAATGCGGATGGCGAACTCGAACTGGATGCCGCCATCATGGACGGGGCTGATCTCTCCGCCGGAGCCGTCTGCGCCATGCGAGGAATCGTCCCCGCCATCTCGGTGGCCCGTAAAGTCATGGAAGAGACCCGGCACGTCATGTTGGCGGGAGACCAAGCCCGCCGATTTGCGATCGCAAAAGGACTTCGCCCGCAGAACCTCATGACCACGGAGAACTGCCGCCGCTTCGCCGAATGGCAAAAAACGCCGGAGGGAACTACCGACTCCTACCACCATGCCGTCGATGGCAACAACCACGGCGACACCGTCACCATGCTTGGGCTCGATTCCACCGGCCACATGATCGCCGCGTCCTCCACGAGTGGGCTCCAGTGGAAACTCCCCGGTCGCGTCGGAGACTCCCCCATCGTGGGTGCAGGTATCTACGCGGATGACGAAGTGGGGTGCGCCGGTGCCACTGGCTTGGGCGAGGAACTCTGGAAAGCCTGCGCTTCCTTCCGAACGGTCGAAGGAATGCGCCGTGGCCTAAGTCCACTGGAGGCATGCCAAGACACCGTGCGCCACATGAAGCGTCGCCAAAAACACGCCACCGATATGCCCTGCGTCGTTCTCGCCCTCGGCAAGGACGGAACCTTTGGAGCCGCCACCACCCAAGGTGAATTTCCTCTTTGGATTTCCAAAGACGGAGTTCAAGAGTTGGTTGTCTACCGCGCGGAAGACGTCGCTTGATGTCCATCGAGAAAGCCGTACTGAAAGTCGTTGCGGAATCGCTTGGCGGCGTTGCCACTGAGGAGATCTGCCGCCGAGTCGAGAAGTCGCCACAAGACCTGGGCGACGTCTTCGAGCGTCTGCTGGAAAACGATGAACTCCTGGGGTTCGCCGGACTCTGGTTTACGCCTGAGACCTTCGAGGCTGCATCTGAACAATTCATGACGGCGCTTGATGCGGCCCACAAAGCCAAACCAAAGGTCGCCGCTCACCCCCGTGAAAGAATTGTCAACGATGCCGGTTTGTCGTGGGCGGGCAAGAATTTAGATCGAATTCTCACCTATTTGGAAGAGGAGGACAAAGTCGAAGTCGCAGGCGGCTTGGTGAGGAGCCGCGAGTTTCGTCTCCTCCTGACCCGTCGTCAGCAAGAATTCTTGGATAGAGTCTTGACGGAACTCCGAACCCATCTCGTTGCCACGCCCAACGCCTACGAGATTGCGAAAATTCTTCGGGTGCCCAAGCAGGCCGTGGAAGAGGTGGTCCGACTGGGAGCGCAGGCGGGCGATTTACTTGTGTTTGAGGATGGCGTCCTCTACGCCGCCGACCAGATCGTGGCTATCCAGGCCAAGATCAAAGAGTTATTCGGTGCGAAGCCCTTTACGGCGGGCGAGCTGCGAGACGCCCTTGGCGCGAGCCGCCGCTACGTGATCCCCCTTTTGGAATACTTGGACGAGCAGGGATTCACCATTCGTGATGACGACTACCGAACCATCGCTCCCGACTAACCAACCAGTCGCCGGAGGGCTTCATCGAAGGTAGGAGCTTTCAAGATAATGTACCGAACGTCCCCGTAGCCTTCCAAAAGCAGCTTTGCCGCCAATTGCTGTCCTTCGCTGGCCTCAAAACGCGTCCCCCCGTCCACCTGGGTCACCTCCACTTCGAACGGGCTTGCGAGGGCAAGCGTCCCGGGATGGTCGTGCGTCGCTACCGTGACGGTGCTCGGAGAGAAGGATCGGGTGAGCGCGGAAGGGGTATCGGAAAAGAGCACTTGCTGATCCTTGAGCACAATCACCAAGTCCGCCTTTTCGGCGAGCGCCGCGATGTTGGTGGTGAACACCAGCGTTGCGCCCTCCGCAAGTCGAGTCTGGAGGATCTGCCAAAGCCGGTCCCGAGTCCAAGGATCGAGGAGATCCATTTCTCCATCGGTAAGGATGAGTGATGGAGACGCCACCAGTGCCTCGATGAACCGTGCCGCCACTTGCTGCCCCGCCCCTAAGTTGGCCATCGTTCGATTTCGTACTTCCCATAGGCCGAGAGCCGAGAGAACTTCGGCCACCCGGGTCGAGTCCTTTTCACTCAAGCTGTCTTTGGCCAGCGCCCCCGGCTTATCGCGGCGTGTAATCCCCTCGCCGTCGATAACCGAAACCTCCGCCGGTCGAAATACCTCGCCTCGCGTTGGTTTCTCATTCCCGATCACGACGTTGAGGAGTCGAGATTTCCCCGCGCAGGTGGGACCAATGATGGCAACCGAACTTCCCGCCGGAACCGCCAAAGTGAGAGTTGACCCTTTGTCGAGTAAGGCGAGGTGCTCGAAAGCCAGATTCGTGGAATCGACCTTTCGAGCGCGACGCTTGAGCATAGCTAGGCGGGGAGTACGAGAAGGTCTTTGGGAGACTTGGTAAGAATCTCCACCCCGTTCTCAGTGACCAATACGTCGTCCTCGATTCGGACGCCGCCGAACCCAGGAATATAGACTCCGGGCTCCACCGTCCAAATCTGACCGGGTTCAAATACGTTCTGGCTGGTCTTGTTCATTCGACCCGCATCATGAACAAGGGCGCCTAAACCGTGCCCCAGGCCATGCCCGAAGTATTGGGCAAGCCCTTTCTCGTCCAGAATGGTGCGGGCCAAGGTGTCCACATCCGCTGCCCGAACCCCCGGCTTGATCGCGTTGATGCACTCCACTTCCGCCTTCAGAACTTGATTGTATATCTCTCGATGGCGGTCCGTCGCTTCGCCAACCACGACGGTCCGGGTGATGTCGGAACAGTAACCCTCCACTTTCGCCCCGAAATCCATCGTCAAAAAGTCGCCCACTTCCAGCTTCTTCTCGCTCGCTTTCCCGTGTGGACGTGCGCTGCGCTCTCCGCTCACCACAATCGGCGGAAAAGCGATCTCTGCGCCCTGGCGACGGATGAAAAATTCGATATCCAGGTTGATGTCGTACTCGGTTACCCCAGGCTGAATCAATCGCTGGACATGCTCAAAGCAGGCGTCCGCGATGCCGCACGCGGCTCGAACCCGATCGATCTCTGATTCGTTCTTGACCATGCGTAAGTCGCTGACCAAATCGGGCGCCCCATAAAGTTCGATCCCCGCCAACTTATCGCGCCATCGCTCGAAGTTCGCGTAGGTCACGCTCGCCCCCTCGAATCCAATCCGCTGGATTCCCATTTCCTTGATCTTCTGCGCCAAATACTCGTCCCCATTGACGGGGGATTGGAACCAGGAGTGAGGCATGTCCTTCACCTGCTCTCCTGCCTGAATGGCGTAACGGCTGTCGGTGATGAACTGAGCGGCGTCGCCAGATACAACCGCGATGCCAAACGTTCCCGTGAAGCCGGTCAGCCAGTTCACGCTGCCCAGGTCGCTTACGATCAAGGCCGGGATGCCCGCCTCTGCCATTGCAATTCTCAATCGATCCAAATTCGTCATCTAAACGACCTCACGTTCCACGTTCTGAATGGCCTGAAGTGCCATCACGTACCCGAATCCGCCAAAACCCACGATCTGTCCCAACGTGATCGGCGCGATGACCGAATGCCGTCGGAACTCCTCACGTGCGTGAACGTTGCTCAGGTGAACTTCGATGATGGGCAATCGGACGCTCGTGAGAGCGTCGCGCAATGCAATGGAATAGTGAGTAAGTCCGCCCGGATTGATCACGACCGCATTCGCCCATCGGCGATGCTCCTGAATCGTATCGATCAACGTCCCTTCAGAGTTCGACTGCAAAATTCGTATTTCGATCCCCATCTGGTCTGCGGCCGCTTTGATCTCCGCGTCGATTTCTTCGAGCGGTTTCTTGCCGTAAACGTCCGGTTCGCGAAAGCCGGTCATGTTGAGATTCGGTCCGTGGAGAACCAAAACTTTGATCGGATTAGCGTTCATTAAGGAGTTCCTTCAATTTCGCTGCATCGATGACGTTCTCAGGGAGCAGATGAGGAATTCCGTTGACTACGGGAAATCCATGCCCTTCTTGCGAACAAACCAGATAGTCGCCCTCTTCACGGAGGGCGGGGCGCCCGTCGCAGACGGGGCAGGCAAGGATGGAGAGTAAATCTTTATCGATCAATCGAGGACTTCCCGGTATATCTCAGCCGTCTGGCGCGCGGAGTCGACCCAATCGAATTGCTGAACTCGTGCGAGTCCTCTCTGACGCAGCCCCTCAATCTTACTCGAATTGGAAAGCGTTTCCCGAATCGTCTCCCCCCAGTGGGCTGCTTCCCAAGTGGGTTCCACCACCGCCGCGTCGCCAGCGACTTCAGGCAGCGCCCCTCCCGTGCTGCAAAGAACGGGGCAACCGCAGGCAAATGCCTCGATCACCGGAATCCCAAACCCCTCATGCCGACTAGGGGCCAGATAGAGCGCCGCACCGCTGTACAAGGCGCAAAGGTCGTCGTTGCTGACGTACCCAACCGCTTGGATATGGGCGCCCTCCGGCTGATCTCCCCACCCCGCCTTTCCGGTGACGACCAACTTCTGGCCCGCAAGTCCAGCCGCCAGCACCGCCAGCCCCATGTTTTTCCTTGGCCACCGCGTTCCCACGGTCAAGAGATACCGGCCCTCTACTCCTAAACGCTGCAAGACCGGCGTCGGATCGTCCACTCGCTTGACCCACGGAGGCAAACCGTTGTAAATCGCTCTCGTCTTGCCCTTCGCCTCGGGAATATAGCGCTCAATCTCGCCCTGACAGGTATGCGAGACCGCAATCACTCGCTTCGCTCGCCGAACTGAGGACGGGACCATTCGTTGTAACAACATCCGATCTTTCGGCTGGAACCACTCGGGGCCGATAAAGAAAGAGACATCGTGAACCGTCGTGATTCCGTAGGCGCCCGCCAATGGACTCAGGTTGTACTGTGTATGGATCGCCCGGGCCCCCAACTTGCGGGCCCGCAGCGGAAAAGCCACCCAACTCCACCACCGTGAATGGGGCGCAGGCAGATGAATCCATTGAAATCTTTCCGATTCGGGAATCCCCGCCGGGCGGGGGGCGTTAGAAAAGAGCAGGAACCGCAGGGTCGTCTCGATTCGTTCGAGGCCATAGATGAGTCCCGACCAGTAGCTGGAGTCGCCCGTACTCGCTCCCGCCACCAATCGGGCATCGATGGCGACCGTCTGACCACTCATCGACGAGAGTCCTTTGGCCCGAATCCTGCTACCATTAAACTTATTACCAAGTATTGAGCACTCATACTGCAAGGAACTAAGACCGATGAAGAAACGAAAACCCCCGATCGTGCTTGGAACATTGCTTGTCATTATGGTGATTGCGACCGCCATCATTTACAAGCCCCAAGGCGCGCCTGGTGATCACGACCACGAGCAGGAGCAACCTGCTGCCAACCAACCCGAACCGGAACGACCGAAGATGACGCCACAGCAGGCTGCCGGTATCAATAGCTCGGCCATGAAGACCAGCGCCGCTCCCGGATCGCCGCAACGCGCGATGCCAACCAGGCCGGGTGAAGAATCGAATGAGCCGTCGATCGCGGTTCCAAAGCAGCAGAACTATAAACCCAAGCCCAACGATTCGAGTATCTCGACTCAGTGGTACAACGAAGAGACCAGGAAGTAGTCAGATTCCACTAACTCAGGGGCGGAAGGACAAGCGTCTTTCCGCCCCTTTCTATGCGCTCGAAAGCGACTTTGTAGACGAGATCCAGTTCGGAAGACGAAAGCACCGCGCCAACCGTGTCATCCAAGCGCACCGTCCCATCCCCCAAGAGGATCGCGCGATCCGCCATGGCTCCCACCATCGTCAAGTCGTGTAACGCCGCAATCACGGTTTTCCCTCGTGAAGCCAATTCCCGACAGAGACGGTTGAAAGAAATCTGATGCGTTAAGTCCAAATGAGTCGTCGGCTCATCCAAAAGCAGCACATCTGTCTGCTGCGCCAACGCCCGCGCCAGAAGAACCCTCTGCCTTTCCCCTCCGCTCAGCTCGTTAACCGGACGCTCCGCAAAGGCCAAGCAATCCGCAAACTCCATCGCTTCACGAGCAACCCGCCGATCCTCCGCCGTATCCGCCAGTCCATCCGAACGCGAAATCCGGCCCATCAGCACCACTTCCTCAACCGTAAATCGGAAAGGAATCACCTCACCCTGGGGCACCACCGCCAAGTGTTGAGCAACCTCCCGAATCGATAACTCCCATATCCGCTTCCCACCCAAAGAAACCGATCCCCGAAAAGCCGGAATCAGTCGAGCAAGAGTCTTGAGCAGCGTAGATTTCCCCGACCCATTAGGGCCCAGAACCGCCGTCACCGCCCCCGGTTCAAAATAAAGCGAGACATCGCGAAGAACCTCTCGCCCGCCATACCCGCAGGCCAGACCCTCGCACCAAAGCGAACTACCCGAGTCCATCCTCAAGGACCCCCTGCGAAAACGCGCGGAACAACCCGGCATAAGCGCCGTTGGCGTCCATCAATTCGCGGTGAGTACCCTGCTCTACAATCTCACCCCGACGCAGAACCAAAATCTTATCCGCCCTCGCCGCCGTCGTAAGTCGATGCGCGATAAACAGAGTCGTCCGCTGCTGCATGATCTCATCCAAGGCTTCGGTAACCGCCTTCTCGCTCGTCGCATCTAACGCCGAAGTCGCCTCGTCGAGCAAAAGCAAGGTCGGCTTCCGAACCAGAGCACGCGCAATCGCCACCCGTTGACGCTCTCCCCCACTCAACCCGCCACCCTGCTCGCCAATCAAATAGTTGTACTTCTCTTCGTAAGTGTCCACAAACACACTGGCATGTGCCGCAATCGCCGCCTCCTCGATCTCGGCGGCCGAAGCGTCCGGCTTACCCATGCGAATGTTGTCCGCAATCGTTCCCGCAAAGAGAAAGGTTTGCTGGGGAACCACGCCAATCTGCTTCCGTAACCAAGCCAGATCCAACTCCCGAATGTCGACCCCGTCAAAGAGAATCACTCCCTCTGAAGGATCGTAAAAACGAAGCAGCAGATCCGCGATGGTGCTCTTTCCCGCCCCGCTCGGCCCCACCAACGCCAAACTCGTCCCCGGCTCCAGCACAAAATTGACTTTCTCCAAAGCCTGCGTTCCATCGGGATAGGCAAAGGAAACGCCCTGGAACTCGATCCGCCCTTTCGGAGTCGCCAACGTCTTCGCGCCCAGGGATTCGTGATGCTCTTCTGGCACGTCCAAAACTTCCGAATAAATGCGCTCGGAAGCCGCTTGAACCTGAGCATAGGTGTTGTTCACCGAGGCGATGTTTCTGGACCCCTGGTTGATGACATCCAGCGCATAAACCAACGCGACCAGATCCGCCACCTGCAAATTCCCATGGAACGCCAATATGCCCGACGCATACAGAAATGCCGCTAACGCACAAGCGCCGATCATTTCGACCAAGGGCCGTAAAGTCGCATTCCGCCGAGCCGCCCGCATCTGGCTGCTAAAGGTCTTCTCAACCAACCCGCGGTACTCCTCTTCCATCCGATCTTCCGCCGCAAATGCCTTCACCACGCGGGTCCCTTGCAAAGACTCCAAAGTCATCCCATTCAGAATCGCCAAATCGTTCTGAACGTTGGCCTGTGCGGACTTCATCTTCTTGGAATTGCGCTGAATCGCAATCACCATCGGCGGCAAAAAGAGAAGCGTCAATGCCCCCAACTGCCACTGGGTCCACAAGATATATCCGAAGGATCCAATCGCCTTCAGCGGACCGTCAATGCTGTCCTTAATGATCGTCACCGCCGCCTGGTAAACCCCGACGTCGTTCGTCAAAACGCTCTGAATCGAACCCGACCGCCGACTCCCAAAGTAACTAATCGGAAGCCGCTGTAACTTGGCATAAAGCCGAATGCGCAAATCGCTCGCGAGACGAGAGGCCGCCTTCGCTAGGTAATAACTTTGCCCGCGCGTAAACCAATACTTGAGCCCATAAACTCCCACCACAAAAAGGCAGGTCAACCCCAGTTGCCGCAGGGCGTCCGCTGGCGTCGGGCTCGGCGTCGCATGTTCCCGGGCATCCTGAATGATCGAGGAAAGCTGCTCGGACTTGACTCCCAACGAATCCGCAATTTTCTTTTGCTCTTCAACCGTCAGCACCACCCCGGAAAGGTCCCGCTGATGCTGAATCGGAGACAGAGCCAGGACTACCTCCCGCGTCGTCTTTCCTGTCCTTTGAGAGATTCGATCGATCTCTCCCGAAGAGAAAATCTTTTGCTCGGTAAAGCCTGCGACATCGGTAATCGCCTGAATGCCGTTCCGCATCAGCGGAATGGAAGCCGTTGTGAGGGCAGTGGTGACGAGCACGCAACCAATGCCGATCGCCATCGTTTTTCGCTGCGTCTTCAGATCCGCCGCGAGCCGTCGATCGAACTTCTTAAAAAGGTTGAATGACAGGTCAGAACTCCGCGTTGCCGGGGGTGCGGTGATACGGAATCACGTCTCGAATGTTCTTCATCCCGGTCACGTACATCAGAAGCCTTTCGAAGCCCAAACCAAACCCTGCGTGCGGAGCCGATCCGTATCGTCGGAGATCCAAGTACCACCAATACGGCTCCAGCGGCAATCCAAACTCCTGAATCTTTCTCTCCAGTACGTCCAGCCGCTCTTCGCGTTGCGAACCCCCAATGATCTCACCAATTCGGGGTGCCAAAACGTCCATCGCCCGAACCGTCTTGCCGTCCTCGTTCTCGCGCATATAAAACGCCTTAATCTCTTTTGGATAGTCCGTCAAGATCACCGGTCGTCCCACCTTCACCTCGGTCAGCCACCGTTCGTGCTCACTTTGCAAATCCGCGCCCCAGAAGACGGGATACTCAAACGTCTCTCCGCTCCCTTCCAGCATCTTGATCGCTTCGGTGTAGGTAAGTCGTTCGAAAGGACTCTCCACCACGTGATTCAGCGTCTTCAGTAATTCGGGTTCGATGCGCTGATTGAAGAACTCCAGATCCGCCGCACTGTTCTCAAGGATGTGCCCGATGACTTCCTTCAGGAATTCCTCGGCGCAGTTCATATTGCCTTCCAGATCGCAGAACGCCATCTCGGGCTCCACCATCCAGAATTCCGCCAGGTGTCGACTGGTGCTCGAGTTCTCCGCGCGGAAGGTTGGGCCGAACGTGTAAATATTCGTCAAGCCCAGGGCCATCGTCTCGCCCTCAAGCTGGCCGCTCACGGTCAAGAACGCGGGCTTGCCAAAGAAGTCCTCGGCCGGGTCCTTGGTCTTGAGCTGATAGGCCGGATTCTCGTGCCCTGCCGATTCCAAAGCCGTCGAGACCGCAAACATTGCCCCGGCGCCCTCGCAGTCGCTTGCCGTGATGATCGGGGTGTGGATGTAGTGGAATCCCCGGTCGTAAAAGAACTTGTGAATGGCAAACGCCGCTTGTGCTCGAACGCGAAATACCGCGCCAAAGGTGTTGCCTCGAACGCGAAGGTGCGAGATCTCTCGCAGGAACTCCATCGTAGCCCCCTTCTTTTGAAGCGGGTACTTCTCTGGGTCGGCTGCGCCATAGATCTCCGCACCGGTGGCCAACAGCTCGACTGCCTGACCCGCCGCGGGCGATTCCACAATCTCACCATCAAACCGAACGCATGCGCCCGTGGTGATCTGTCGGAGAACGTCGGCCGAAAGAACTCCTTCGTTCACCACGACTTGAAGGTCCTTAAAGCACGAGCCGTCGCTCAACTGAACAAAGGAAATCCCCTTACTGTCCCGTCGCGTCTTGACCCACCCGTAAGCGGAGGTCTGAGTGCGGGGAGCTAACTTAAAGAGGTCGCGGACATAGGTTCGCCGGTAGTCCATATGATTGGGCGAGAGTTTACCGCTTGGTTTCCCAACCGGAATTTCTCTCGCCAAAAGCCTGTGAAAACCTAGAAGTCGGCATGAATCGCCGCTTGAAGGTCGTTCAACTGCGAGTGTCCATCCATGAACATGTACACCGCCGCCTCATATTCCTTCGCGCACTCTTCTACCACGAGCCGTCCACAATCGGGGAACGTCACGATCTCCGCATTCGGCCAGTTGTGCCGCCACTTATCCAGATGTTCGTTGGTGAAGAGAGAATCCTTCATCGCCCAGATCACCTGAAGCGGAATTCCTGCTAACGCCTCCCGGTGAGCCCAAATGTCGTACAACCACTGACTCGAACCCACGTAACCCTTCGCCAACCCGTACGGCCCCTGCCGGTCCGATGCCTTCGCATAGGGCCCCGAGTACTGCGGAAAGATTCGGCTGTTCACCTTCTGCTTTTGCTCCACCATGTCGTGAAGCATCTTGTTCAGTCCCAAGGGCGTGGTCGTGAGCGCCATTTTGCCCATCGGACCGTTCACCTTGTGATCGAACTTCACGAATAAAGGATCGTTCTTCACCGACCACATAAAGCTGTTCACCGCCGAAATCCGCGCAATCTTTTCCGGATGCTCTACTGCGTGGGCAAGGGCAATGGGACCACCTAAGTCATGAACAACCAGGCTAAACCGCCCAATCCCAAGATGCTCCAGTAGCTTCCTGTAGTTCCTCGCATGCGCCTCGGGCGTGTAGCTCCAGTGCTCAGGCTTGTCGGAAAGCCCGAACCCGATGTGGTCCATCGCGATGCAGCGATGTTTCACCGATAGATCTCGGATCAGGCCGCGCCACATAAACGACCAGGTGGGGAAGCCATGAACGAAGACGATGGGCTCCCCTTGCCCCTCGTCCACGTAGTGCATTCGACCCCCGTCGACTTGCACGTATCGAGATTCAAACGGGTATTCGGCTTGATCCAGCCACTCCGCCTTCGAGCGTTCGCCTGTGATACTCATCGGACAGTGTTCTCCCTCGCAAACTTGCCTATATCCCTAGAGGAATACAAGAATCAGATTACGACGAAATGCCCGGTGTTCCAAAGTTAACACCCTCTTTACAAAGCGGCAGGCAGTATAATTCTCAAAACCCCCCAACGGTTTCGAACGGGTCTTCCTGTGCCCGGTGAAATTGCGGTTGCTTGGGGTGCCTTAGGAGGAACGGATCTTGACGAAATATATATTTGTGACCGGCGGCGTCGTGAGCTCGATTGGAAAAGGAATTACGACCGCAAGCCTTGGCCGACTCCTCCGAAACCGCGGCTATACCGTCGCCCCCCTCAAGCTTGATCCGTACATTAACGTCGATGCTGGCACCATGAACCCGTTCCAACATGGTGAAGTCTTCGTCACGGATGACGGTGCGGAAACCGACCTCGACCTCGGCCACTACGAGCGCTTCATGGACGTCTCCTGCTCCGCAGGCTCCAGCGTCACCACCGGCAAGGTCTACCAAAACGTCATCAACGCCGAGCGCCGTGGCGACTACTTGGGTGGCACCGTTCAAGTCATCCCCCACGTCACCAACGAAATCAAGCGCTCCATCATCGCCCTCGCCAAAGAGCAAGAGGCCGATGTTGTGATCGCCGAGATCGGCGGCACCGTCGGTGACATCGAATCCCTCCCGTTCCTCGAAGCCATCCGACAAATGAGAACCGACGTTGGCATCGAGAACACTATGTACGTCCACGTCACCCTGGTCCCCACCGTCGGACCTTGGGGCGAAGTCAAGACCAAACCCACCCAGCACTCGGTCTACAAACTTCGCGAAATCGGCATCTCCCCGGACGTGCTCGTCTGCCGAACCGAAGTCCCAATGCCGGAGGACGTGAAAGACAAGATCTCCCTCTTCTGCGGCGTTCCCCCGCAAGCCGTTATCGAGTCGATGAACGTCGAAACGATCTACGAAGTCCCTCTCACCTACGAAGATGCCGGTCTCGGAGACTTTGTATGTAAGCGACTCGGTCTCGAAGCGCGCAACGTCAACCTCGCCGAATGGAAGTCCCTGGTCGATACCCTCAAGAACCCCAAGCACGAATGCACCATCGCCGTCGTCGGCAAGTACACCAGCAACGGCGACGCCTACAAGTCCATCGGTGAAGCGATCATCCACGCCGGTATTCCCAATAACGCCAAGGTCAACATCAAGTGGATCGAAAGCGACTCGTTGGAGCACGGACTCCCCCCCCAAGAAGTCCTCGGCGAGATCGACGCCCTCGTCGTCGCCCCCGGCTTCGGTGGTCGAGGAATCGAAGGGAAGATTGAAGCCATTGAGTACGCCCGCGAGCAGGGAATCCCCTTCTTCGGAATCTGCCTCGGCCTCCAAATGGCGGTTATCGAATTCGCTCGCCACGAGTGCGGCCTCACCGGCGCGAACTCAGAAGAAATGACTTCCACCGCACCGTACCCCGTGATCCACTTGCTACCCGAGCAAAAGGGCGTCGTAGACAAGGGCGCCACGATGCGACTCGGCTCTTGGCCCTGCAATGTCGTAAACGGAACCCTCGCCCACCAGCTTTACGGAAGCACCCGTATCGATGAGCGCCATCGCCATCGCTACGAAGTCAATAACGACTTCCGCGAGAAGCTCCAAGAGCACGGCATGGTCATTTCCGGCGTTTCGCCCGACTACCGACTCGTCGAGATGGTCGAGATCCCCACCCACCCGTTCTTCATCGCCACCCAAGCTCACCCCGAGTTCAAGTCGCGACCGAATCGCCCGCATCCCCTCTTCACCGGATTGGTCGCCGCCGCCGTCAAGCGCCGCACGTCCGTTCCCGTCGCCTAATCGCACCCATTCAGAGGGCGGTGAGACCACAAGTCTTACCGCCCTTTTTCGTTCATAAACCGAAACAAATTGGCAGGAGATTGCCCCCCGGTGGCGAATCCTCCGCACAATGAACGATCCTCATGAGATCACTCACTTGTCCGAGGAAGAACAAGAACGCCTTCTAGGTACCGTCATGCGCGAGCAGATGGGATTGAGCCTAAAGGTGGCCGCAGTCTTCATTCTCCTCCTCGTCGGACTCCCGCTCGGAAACTTCTACCTGCCGGACCTCATGGGTTCCAAAGTCGGAGGTTTGACCCTGACGTGGTTGATCCTGGGAATCCTCTTCTACCCACTCACCTGGGTGCTCTCCTATGTCTTTGTCAAGCAGAGCGAGTCCATCGAGCATCGGCACGAGGGTGAATTTTAATGGAACTGATCCCCTTCATTTTCGTGGTCGTCATCGTTCTCGCCACCATCGGCCTCGGCATCTGGGCCACCGGCCGCAGCAAAACCGCCTCCGACTTCTTCGTCGCCGGTCGCTCCGTCAGCGTCTTCTGGAACGCCTCCGCCATCTCCGGTGAGTATCTCAGCGCCGCCTCGTTCATGGGTGTTGCCGGACTCATCATGAAGAACGGCTATGATGCCCTCTGGTATCCGGTCGGTTACGCCGCGGGCTACCTCTTTCTGCTGCTCTTCATCGCCGGTCCCTTGCGACGCTTCGGCGCCTACACCATTCCCGACTTCGCCGAGGGCCGCTTCGATAGCCCCACCTTCCGAAAGGTCGCCGTCACCTTCGTTCTCTTCATCGGCTTCTTCTACACCATGCCTCAAATGAAGGGCGCGGGCGTCACCATGGCCAGCATCCTCAACTGGCCCTACTGGGCCGGCATCGTCGTCGTTGGCGCGGTCATCACCTTCAATGTCGCCATCGGCGGCATGAAGGGCATCACCATCGTTCAGGCCTTCCAATACTGGGTCAAGCTCTTCGCCATTTCCGCCCCCGTCTTCGTCATCATGGCCCTCACCGGCCACACCGGTCTCGATGCCGCCAAGACGTTCGGAGACCCCGCCGTCACCCCCCGAATCACCCCAGGGGCCGAGATCAAGATCAAAGGCAAAGCTGCGGTCCCCGCAAATGCCATGAGCTTTGCCGCCAGTGAACCGACCCTCATAACCTTTCCCAAGGGAGCCATCCTCTCAAAAATAGGCCCGGCCAGGAAGCCTGAACCCGGAGAAGATCCTATCACCGCCGACGCCCTCGTCGGCCACCTTCCCGGCCTCCAATACGAGGCCTCCGCCACCGCTCCGCCCATCCCCGGCAACGCCGAAGGCTACACCTGCGAGCCCGGTTCGGTCTTCATCACTAAGACCGTCACCGTTACCAAGGGCGGTCAACCTGTGATGAAAGACGGCAAGGAAGTCAAAACCTCCGCGAAGATCGAGTTCGATCAACCCGCCGTCGTAAGCCTCATCAAGCCCGGACTAAAGAGTGAGGTCACCGATGCGTCAGACCCCGAAGCCGGTGCGCTCGCTCCCAACACCTCGCCCAATGGAAAGTGGCTCAACCCCTTCGGAGCCATGACCAGCAAATGGGGCTACCCCATGCTCTACACCTACTCGCTCATCATCGCGTTGGTGTGCGGCACCGCGGGCCTCCCCCACATCTTGGTCCGCTTCTATACCAACCCGGACGGCCGAGCCGCCAAGCGAACCACTCTCTGGGTCATGGTCATGCTCGGCGCGTTCTACTTCTTCACCCCCATCTGGGGTGTTCTCGGGAGAACGCTCATGCCAGTGCTCTACGCAAACGGAGCCACCGACTCAGCCGTCATCAAACTCCCCACGCTCCTCGAAAACAAGGTCCTCGGCCAAGTGCTCAGCGGCGTCACCAGCGCCGGAGCCTTCGCCGCCTTCATGTCCACCTTCTCCGGACTCCTTGTCTCCATGTCGGGAGCCTTCGCCCACGACATCTATGGAAAGATCATCCGCCCAGGGGCCTCTGCCGATAGCCGACTCAAGGCCTTTAAGATCGCCGCCATCGGTGTCGGCTTCCTCTCCATCGTCCTCGGCCTCCTCGTAGAGACCTTCGATATCGCTACCATGGTCGGCTGGGCCTTCGCCATCGGCGCTGCTAGCTACTTCCCGCTACTCCTTTTGGGATCTTGGTGGCGGGGCCTCACTCGCTACGGCGCGGGTGCGGGCATGCTCCTCGGAGGTCTCTGCTCCGTCGGTGCCATCATCTGCTCGATGCTTCTGGACAAGAAGGTCCTCACCTGGAACGTCTCCCCATTGATTCGCTCCCTCATGGAGCAACCCGCCATCTGGGCCGTCCCCTTCTCGCTCCTCACCATGGTCGTGGTCTCGAAAGCCACCGCTGGCTCTATACCCGCCAACGTAAGAGTAAAAATGCTCCGCCTCCACGCCCCCGAAGGCATGGGCCTCTCAAAGGACTACGTCAACGACTAATCTTCAGACCAAGCACACTCACCCAAAACGCCCGTCGCCCACATTTCGCTCGTCCAACAAATAAACTGAGCAAACACCAACCCCAAAATGTAGGCGACGGTCCTACCGTCCTGAGCGCGATCAATGACCGAACGCAACCCCCCAAGCGGACGACACATCTCGCTCGATCACCAGAGAACCCTCGGCAATCCCCAAACCCAAAATGTAGCCGACGGTCCTACCGTCGTACGCGCTCAAACCATCAGAACGCATTCACCCACACCACCTACTCCCCGAGACAAGAAAACCAAACCAATCCCAATCACCCATCGGCGAAATTCCGCAAAACAGCCAAAGGTCGCAAGCCCGCGAACCCGACAACCCTCGAAGGCGGGTTGCTTCAACAAACTTGGTCCAGAGCCCAAACCCGGCTCTATCTCCATCGCGAGAGCAGCGACGGGCCAAGACCAACCCAACCAGCCCTACAAATCAATAAATATCCTTGCGAACCGAGAACATCGGTCGCTTCAACGCCCCATAACCCAGTCGCTTGGCGTGTCCATCGCACCAGAAGGTGTTGGTACCCCCTACATGCAGCAGGTTGAAGTGATCCTTGAGCAGTTCATCCGGGGGAGGTCCGCTAAACCAATCCACCGGTTGAAGGAAATTGCAGAGCGGAACGCTCGCGTGGTGTTCCCAGGCCGCCAAAGTGTCGGCGGGTTCTTCGATCTCCGACTCAGACGCCCCCGTAAAGTCGAACGTGCCGTTGACCATGACCTGGGTCTTCGCGCCCGGCCCATACTCATTGCCTTCAACCTCCGGATGGGCCGCATAGTAAGCGGAAGGAAAGGCGGGCGAAAACCCGTTGGCCGCAATCGCCATCTGCCATTCTCCCGGCATGCTAGGGCATCGTTTGATGCCGTCGTTCTTCAGGTAGGGATCCAGAAATCCGGGCCGAATGGGATGAAGAGCTGGCTTGTCCACCCGCCCCCAGTAACCGTCGGTGGTGGAAACGTCGTTATTGTTGTCGTAACCCAGCCAAGTCGCCTGATCGGCAAATCCCGCGAGCGGTTCGTAGCGAGCCAAGGGATACCAGATCCCATCGTAATCCGTCGTGTACATGAGTGAAGCCGCCGCCAGCTGCTTCATGTTGCTAATACAAACGGCCCCTTTCGCCGCGTTCTTAGCTTGCGCAAAAACGGGGAAGAGGATCGCCGCCAAAATCGCGATGATGGCGATCACGACAAGGAGCTCGATCAGCGTAAATCCAGACGCCCGGGAGCGAAGAAACCCATTCCTCATAACCCAACCTCTGAAGCAGGCTACGCAGGTTGGTTGCAAAACGTTCCGACTTAGACGATTTGCACGTCGTGCGGACCCGGCTGAACTTCGCCGATCACCATCGCCGTCTCGCCCGCTGCATTCAGCCGCTCAACCACCGTGGGGGCCGCGAACCGATCGCAAAACAGCACCATGCCAATACCCATGTTGAAAGCGCGATACATTTCGTGGTCGGGAACATTGCCGACCGTCTGAATCAAGGTGAAAAGCGGGAGGTTGGGCCAGGAATGGCGCTCAATTACCGCGCGGACGTCCGAAGGCATCACGCGGGGAAGATTGTCATAGAGGCCACCGCCAGTAACATGAGCCGCCGCATAGACCCCGTCTGTATCCTGGATAATGGGGAAAATGGAATTGAAGTAACACTTGTGCGGTTTCAAAAGCTCATCGCCAATGCTATTGCCCGTCCCCGGCACTTCATCTTTCGTGGAGAGCCCTCCGAACTCGAACAAAGCCCGGCGGGCCAAGGAGTAGCCGTTCGTGTGAAGCCCGTTGCTCATGATGCCCACGATTGCGTCGCCCGCTCCCATCTTGCCGCGAGGGAGTCGCTTCTCGTAATCCACCACACCCACAATCGAGCCGACTAAATCGATTTCTCCATCGTGGTACACCCCCGGCATTTCCGCTGTCTCACCACCGACTAGGGAAGCGCCAACGCTCGAACAGGCCTCAATCAAACCCTGCAGGACTTCCTCGAACATCAATCCTTCCAGCCGAGAGCAACCGTAATAGTCCATGAAGAAAAGAGGACGAGCGCCTTGGCAAAGGATGTCGTTGACGCAGTGATTCACAATGTCGAGTCCAAGATTGCGATACTGGCCAACCATCGCCGCAACCTTTGTCTTCGTTCCCACGCCATCGATCGAGCTAACCAGGATCGGATTGGAAATTCCCTCGAAGGAAGCTCGAAAGAGAGAACCGAACCCGCCGACACCCGAAATCACGTTGCCCGTATAGGTGGACTGAATCCCTCCCACCACGTGACGAAGCGCTCGCTGCGCCTCGTCGATATTCACACCGGCGTCTTTGTACGTTAAGGGGTCGGCACGCATTTAAAAATTGTACTCGGGAGGAGCCCCGGAAAGAGAGGACGACCTACTCTCGACGCTTGGCCATCTGGGGGCCAAACCACTTCTTGTTGTTCTCCGCCGTTATCTCGCTCCCTAGAGCCTCGTACAGCTTTTGAGCGTCGCTCTCGAAGTGGAAGGAGCCCGAGATTTCACCCTGCCAAATGGACTCCACAACCCATTCCGGCACCGGAAGAAACACGATTCGTTCGGGAGGAGTCAACTTGACCGAAAGCACCGTTGCGGAAGTGGATGGATCGGGATAGATGAATTCGAGTGAGATGCAGTTGGGCTCGTAAGTGGTCGTACCCATTTGCGGATGGCCCTTGACCCTGCCTTCTTCCAAGATCGCGTGATCGAAAAGGCCTTCGCTGGGCTCATGGCCAGCCTGGAGCTCATCGAAGATGGCGAGGCGCTTAGCGGCGGCGTAGGCGTTCAGAGTCATAAACAAAGTCTACCGGGCCCTCAACCTGGTGAAAATACCTAAGTGCCACAAGCCGGTCGTGCGGAACATAGCAAACGTGCTGGGATGTGAAAGTCCCCGTACAACAAACAGCGAAGGTGTTGGGCGAATTGCCTAGCATCTAGCTTACCGGAAAGAGTCAGGAAGACTTTGCGAGCCATAGAGGCGAGCTCCGGTTTAGTCTGCCGCTTGCGGCAGTTTCATGGAGGAACGAATGTCATTTCGCGTAAATACGAACGTTGCGGCGATGAACGCCCTTCGAAACGTCAGCCAGACGAACACCGACTTTAACCAGTCGATTACCCGATTGTCTACGGGTCTTCGCATTAACAATGCGGCTGACGATCCTGCGGGTCTCATCATTTCGGAGAACTTCCGAGCCCAACTTTCTGGTATTGACCAGGCTGTAAAGAACAGCCAGGATGCTATCAACTACGCCAAGACCGCTGAAGGCGCTCTTGACGAAGTAAACCGACTTCTCCGAGACGCTCGAGGTCTTGCTGTTGCCGCAGGTAACACCGGTACCCTTAGCTCCTCGGCTATTCAAGCAAACCAGAGCCAGCTTAGTTCCATCGTCTCTTCCGTCACTCGAATTGCTCAAACGACGCAGTTCGGTACGAAGAAGCTTTTGGATGGTAGCTCTGGCGTAAACGCTTCGGTTACCAACGGTACCCTGGTGGGTGCAATCAACATCGGTGGTCAGTTCGCTGGCGCCGCTGTGACCGCAAACACCTCGGTCGTTGCGACCTTGACTCAAGCCGCGACTCAGGCATCCGTAACCGGTGTTGCCGTGACTCTCGGCCAGACCGTGTCCGCCGGTTCGTTCTCGATCAACGGCGTCACGTTCACCGCTGATGCGACCACGACCGGCCAAGAGCTGATCGATAAGATCAACGCTTCTCAGGGCCAGACGGGCGTCGCCGCTTCCCACGACGGTACAAACATCGTGCTGAACTCCACCGCCTACGGTTCGAACGCTAAGATCGAACTGGCTGACGCTAATGGCGTCGTCCGATCAGGTGGTGCCGGCTCGACTTCTGCCGCCGGTGTGAATGCTCAGGCAACCGTCCAGGTTGGAACCGCGACCGCTCTGTTCACTTCGAGCCAGAACGGAAACGACGGTCTGACTTTGAGCGATGCCGATGGCAACACGATCCGCCTCACTCAGGCTGGCAACGTGACCGCTTCGGTCCAGAATGCCACCGTCGGTCAGGTCATCGTGGGATCCAGTTCGTTCCAGATCGGTGCGAACGCGGGTCAATCGACCACCCTTTCGCTCGGTAACTTCGCCGCAAGCCAACTTGGTGCGGGCGCCGTTTCCGGCAAGAACCTGTCAAACCTCGACCTCACCACCGCAAGCGGTGCCGCCGATGCCCTCAAAGTCATCGACGCGGCCATCGAGCAGGTGTCGAAGAGCCGAGGTCAAATCGGTAACTTCCAGCGCAACGTTCTCGAGTCCAACATCCGATCGCTCGGAACCTCTCGAGAGAACCTCGCGGCCAGTGAATCCACCATCCGCGATACCGACGTTGCTGCTGAAATGACCCAGTTCACAAAGCAGCAGATCCTGCAGCAGGCCGGTCTTTCGGTCTTGGGCCAAGCAAACTCGGCTCCCCAGGCTGTTCTTTCTCTCCTTCGATAACCGTCGTTCCTTCGAGAGCGCGTAAACATCACCCCCGGGCTAACCCCCGGGGCTTATTTTTTTGTCCTATCGACCCCCAATTGACGTTCCGTAAAAAACCACCTCTATAGGTATCCATTTGATCATAGGGTATCCATTGGTAAGCTATCCAAATGGTCGCTCCGGCAACGCCGTCCCTCTCCGAAATCCGCTCCCAGTTCCCCGCCCTCAAAGACGGATTCGTCTACATGGACAACGCCGGCGGCTCCCAAGTCCCTCTCTCCGTCCCCGACGCTATCCACACCTACATGACGAGTAGCTACGTCCAAGTCGGAGCCGACTATCCCGCCTCCCAAAAAGCCACCCAAACCGTCGCCGAAGCCCACGCCATGGTCAACACCATCATGGGTGGCGATAACGTCGGCCGAACCATCTTCGGCTCCTCCAGCTCCACCCTCTGCCGGATGCTCGCCGATTGCTACGCTAACGCCCTCCAACCCGGAGACGAAATCATCGTCGGAGAAAGCGGACACGAAGCCAACGTCGGCCCCTGGATGAGCCTCGCCAACCGAGGATTCACCGTCAAAATCTGGCCCGCCAACCCCGAAACCGGGGTCTGCGAACTCGAAACGCTCCAAGCTCTCCTCAGCCCCAAAACCAAACTCGTCGCTTTCGTCCAAGTTTCAAATATCCTCGGCCAAGTCGAAGACATCCAACCCTGCATCGACGCCGCCCATGCCGCCGGAGCCCGAGTGGTGGTAGACGGAGTAGCCTACGCTCCCCACCTCCTGATCGATGTCGAAAAATGGAACGTAGATTGGTACGTCTTCTCGTGCTACAAAGTCTTCGGCCCCCACATCGGCGCGATGTTTGGAAAGCACGAGGCATTCGCCGAACTCACCGGCCCCAACCACTATTTCCTCGCCAAAGACTATCTTCCAGGCAAGTTCGAGCTCGGTGGCGCGAATCACGAATCATGCGCCGGCCTCCTTGGCCTCAAACCCTATCTCGCCTGGCTCACGGGAGTCACCAGCTACTCGCGAGACTCAGTCACGCAAGCTTGGAAGATCATGGAAACCCTCGAAACCTCACTGACTTCCAAATTTCTTGAATTCCTGGCGTCCAAACCATCTGTGAAGGTCATCGGAAGTCCTCAAGCAACCCCATCCCGAGTCCCCACCATCGCCTTTCGACATAACTCAAAGTCGCCAAGAGAAATTGCCGAAGTCGCCATGGCCGCCGGAATCGGAATCCGGGCAGGGAATTTCTACTCTGTCCGACTGCTTGAGAGAATGGGAATCAATCCCAACGAAGGCGTGGCCCGAGCAAGTTTCGCCCACTACAATTCCATGGAAGAAATCAACCGCCTCATCCAAGTGCTGGACCCAATGATCTAGATAAGTTCCCCTGGGAGCCTCAACCAGAGGCTCCCAGGGGACAATCTTATTTCCGTTTTTCGACACCGAGCGCCTTGACCATCGGTTCTAAACGATTGACAAGAGTATCTTCACCGCTAGACTCGACAAAGAAGTCGCAAGTCTCATAGGCGGCCCGCTACCATTATCTGAAAAGGATCTTGTCGAGCCCAACGACAAAGCCCTGCAGACCCCGCACTTCTCGCACCGCCAGCGCCACGCCCTGCATAAAAGAAGTACGATCCATTGAATCGTGTTTGATCGTCAGCAACTCGCCCGGACGGCCGAACATGACTTGCTGGTGAGCTAGAAGGCCAGGCAGTCGTACAGAATGT
This sequence comes from Armatimonadetes bacterium 55-13, assembly GCA_001898035.1. GTDB lineage: Bacteria > Armatimonadota > Fimbriimonadia > Fimbriimonadales > Fimbriimonadaceae > 55-13. The sequence goes on along the minus strand of MKRX01000006.1, from coordinate 157,530 downwards.
AGGACGACGTCCTTATACGTGCCACCACGCACCCCTTCAACTTTAAAAGCGGTACGGGGTTTGCGGGTAGGCGAATCCTGCCTCGCTTCCTGAATCATCTCCGCCGTGCGCATGGCCGTCCCACTTGGGGCATCTTCCTTGCGATCGTGATGGAGCTCGATGATCTCGCAATCCGGCATCCATCGTGCTGCCATTTCAGAGAATCGCATCATCAAAACTGCACCGATAGCAAAGTTCGGAACATACATTCCTGGCACACCGGTTTCCTTGCAGCGCAGGAATATCTCGCGAGAATCGCTGTCACTTAAACCTGTTGCCCCGATGATGGGAGAGATCCCACGTTTGACCGCAGATTCTGAGTGAGAAGCCGCGCCGGAGGCGTGGCTGAAGTCGATCAATACGTCAACCTTCGTATTATCTAGCGATGCGCCCAGCTTATCGGAAACAATAAGATCAGGAGCCCTTCCCCCAGCAAAATCTCGGCAGTTTTCTCCTACATGTTCCCGATCGCATGCAACGACGATTTCGATTCCTGGCTCTTGACTAACGGTTCGCAAGACTTCTTGCCCCATACGCCCAGCCGCACCAATAACCGCAACCTTAATAATTCCGTTTTCGTCCATTTCATTTCTCCGGGATACGCCGCATCGTCATCGATCCCGATTCAATGAGCCATGGTAACCCATGATCGTCAAGGAATGCGGTGGCCTTTCGATTTCCTGTTGTTTCGACTTCGTGGGCCAGTATCTTTTTGCCGCCAATCTCAATGCTCTTCGTTCCCTTAAAGGTTGCGGTTTGGAGTTCCCACTGTAATGAGTCCATGTTAAAGACATAGCTGTCTACTTTATCACCCACCTTCGGTTTGTCTCTGAGAAACCAAAACTCGCTCTTGTTCTTTCGAGGGGCGGTTTGAGTGAGGGGGACCTGCTTTGTCTTGCGATCTCCACCGTCGAGAATCACCAGATTCGCTCCCTCCTTGTCGAAGGTGGCAACGATTTGACGTTGCATCTTCCCGCCTGGGATGATTGCCTCCATAAACTTCCGAATAGGAGCTCCCTCTTTGTCGTAGGTGTTTTGAGACCTAAGAGTCATCTTGGTTTGACCAGATGTCCAATCCATTCGGTATTCGAGGAACTTGCTACCATCGGACTTGACTTGTTGAGTGACGGAAGCGGTTCCTAGGACCTTGCCACCAACCTCAATGGACATCTTGACCTGTGCCCCAGAGATGGCTACCAACCCTAGCCCAAGGATGGATAAGAACTGTTTCAACTGGATTCCTCAAGAAGCAGACGCGCTGCCATCAAGCCCGATTCATAAGCTCTTTCCACCCTTCCTGCCGCCAAGCCATCGCCAGCCAAAATCACGCCGTTGTGGTTGTTATTCACGGTCTCGAAAACGGCAACGGTCTCCGGCTGCGAATACTTCCAGCGTTTGGTATCGATGGCTACCGGAGAGTTGAACTCGGATCCGAAGAGGTCCTGAACATAGCCCAGGACATCCGGAATGATCCTCTCATCCGACGTTTGGTAGTGATCGTGGCTGTAGGTTGGGCTCATTTGAAGGACCATCGCGGTTTTGCCCTCGGGAGCTCGCCCCGGACACTTCGCGCTCTCGACGCTGATCCACGTCAAAGGATGCCTTTGCTCAACATCGATTAGGGCGTGGTAGGGAATGTCAGGTGTCGGCTGATCAAAGCCTAGCATGATTGAGATGCAGGAACGATATCGAGCGTTGGCAACCGGGCGGCTCTCTCCGAGTGACCACAAGAGAAGAGATGCTTGAGGAATCGGCGGCGTGAGAATAACCGCATCGAATGTTGAACCCTCTACTTCAAATGTTTGTCCGTCACGCTTGAGTGTGTCAACTTGGGTGTTCAATCGAACATCCAACCCCTCGGCAAGGAGTTTGGCAAGATGATTCGAGCCTGGGCGGTAGGTGTACCTCGGCGTGCTATTTCTGGCAGTATCTCCGGGACTGACTCTCAGATTCGTGTGCGTGTAGATTGGCTTTTGAATCTGGATGAGCTCTGACTGATCAAGCTCTGCCAGCATCGCTGTTTCGATGCCCAAACCGCGAGGAGCAATACTGGTAGCTCCGGTATCGAAGACGAAGTCTTGTACACGTCGGGTGGCAAGCCGTCCTCCTACGCCCCGTGCCTTGTCATAAAGGACAACTGAGGCGCCTGACTTCTGGAGGGTTCGGCCAGCGGCCAGGCCAGCGATGCCTGCGCCGACGATGGCTACCCTCAAGCCGCCTCCGTAGCCTCTCTCTCAGAAAGAAGAAGGGCAGCGCACTCAACGCCACTTCGGATCGCACCGTCGATGCTCGAGTTTTCCGTGAACTCACCAGCTTGATAAAGACCTGGCGTTCCGACCGCGTTTCCAGGCGCCTTCTCCATGAAACCGACCGGCTGGGCCATTTGAGCGTAAGGAACACGATATCCACGAATAAATCGCCACATGTTCGCCCCCTTGTCTGGGAACCAGTTTGTCAGTTCAGCTTTTGCGATTTCCGCCAAATTTTGATCGGACTCAGCCGGGTTGCCCAGGATTGTCACCGAGGCAAGGTACTTACCCGCTGGCGCATAGCTAGGAGCCGCGTTTGAGATCGGGGCTACATGGTTCACGATGCCTTGGCCAGTTCCATTGAGGACGAGATAAGCTCCGTCGACGCAGGGTGAACCTGTTTCGAAATACAGGCAAGTGGAGGATTTTGCGCCTTCTACGGTTGCATGGCCCGAGAGTCGCGCTGCTTCGGGAGCCTCGGTCGCCAGAACCACCGCGCTGGCTGCTATTTCTTCGCTTGTGTCAAAACGAACGCCGCAAGGATGGCCCGAATCATCTCGAATGATCTCGGAGACCTTGTTTCCGAATCTAAAGAGGTATCTCGGTATATCTGCGGAGATTTGGGTTGCGATCGCTTCGATTCCGGCGTTAGGAACAACGGTTTGTCCCTGCTGGAGCATGCTCCATACAAACGCAAACTGTCGAGAATCAACTTTCAAGTCCCGATCAAGGAAGATTCCGCCGAGGAATGGTCGGAAAAATCGATCGATCGCCTCGTCGCTAAATCCGAAGTCTTCAAGGTACTCAAGCGTGGTCATTGGCTCAAGTCGTGAGATTTCCCGGGGTGACATGCTGCCAATACCGTTACAGAGCTTTGCCAACTTCTTCTTATCAGCGAGAGGGATGGTTTTGTCTCTGAGTAACTCAAACTTGGAAAGGAGGAGTTCTTTGAACGTCTGCAACTCCAACTTATGGAGGCTGCCGTCGAAGTAAACCTGGGCGCCGTTCTTGAAGCTCTTCAGGTTGAGCGACTCCAGATCAAGCTGACGCTTGGCATGGGGATAGGCGGTGAAGAAGACTTGGAAGCCCCTGTCAAGCTGAAAGCCTTCTACTTTGTCTGTCTTGAGGCGTCCACCTGGTCGATCGTCGGCATCTACGACAATCACGGGCACTCCAGATTCATATAGCTTGCGTGCGCAAGCTAGACCCGCAAGTCCAGCACCAACAACTACAACCGGCTTAACCATCCTTGATGTTGTACCTCCGAAGAGGCTTTATTCGATATCGAGCGCGGTGACAGGACTTTGGCGGGTGACGTCGAATATAACATCCGTGAGATTCTCCAGTTGTCTGTTGTTGATTCTTCTCGTTTGTTCGGCCATGCCCCAATCCCTGAGTCCCAAGACTTTGCGATCTGAGCTAAAGGCCCGCGGCGATAAGGCTGGGCTCGTCGATCGACTAGCCAAGTGGTTCGGCAAGGACTTTTCAACTGGAGCCGATTCCAAAGCCGATGGCCTTGATGTGGCATGGGCAATTGATGCGCCTGGAGCGAAGAAAGTGGCGGTTGTAACAGACGATGAACAGTCGTTCTCGCTTAAGAGGATTGGGTCAACCAATGCGTTTGCTTTGGTCCTGGAGCTTCCTGACTCAAGCGGATTTCTTTGGCACTTTGAAGTGGATGGAAAGCAGGTTGGCCCTGATCGACCGCTAGAGGTTTATCGACCCGACCCATATAGTGTTTCCAATCCTGATGTGCCCAAAGGTGTCGTCACCCAACTGAAGTGGTCAAGCCAAATCTATGCGGGGACGGAGCGAGATTGGTGGATCTATGTGCCTGCTCAATATTCGGCAGAGAAACCTGCATGTTTGATGGTGTTCCAAGATGGGCAGTGGTCTCATGGCTATTCGCCGGTCGTGTTGGACAACCTGATTGCTAAGGGCGAGATGCCGGTGACAGTGGCGATTTTCATTGCTCCGGGGACATTTGCGGACGGGAAATCAAATCGGTCCCGTGAGTACGACACTTTATCGGACACTTACGTGCGTTTTCTACTTGAAGAGATGATTCCCGAGACTCAGAAGAAAGTGAATCTGAGGGAAGATGCCGCGAGTTGGGCGATCGCGGGGATTAGCAGCGGCGGAATTTGCGCCTTCACGGCCGCATGGCAACGGCCGGACAAGTTTAGCAAGGTCTTGAGTTGGGTTGGCAGCTTCTCGAACATCGCCGGTGGCGAAAGTGGAATTGCGGGTGGGCATAACTATCCGGCGCTGATAAGGCGGAATGATCCAAAGCCCATTAGAGTGTTTCTTCAGGACGGCACTCATGATGTTGACAACCAGTTCGGAAACTGGTGGCTGTGCAATCTATCGATGGAGTCGGCGTTCAAGTTTAAGAAGTACGACTACAAGTTCGTGGGCGCGAAGGGATTTCATAGCGATAAGCATGGACGAGCGATTTTTTCCGATTCACTGAAGTGGCTATGGCGGGATGTTCGGTAGGTTGCGAATATTTGGGCTTGTGTTGCTCGTAAACTAGAAGCGCGGATGAGCGACCAGCAATTCTATAACGATCACGACGCCGAGGAGATTCTTCGTTTGGCTTCCCGTGACTCTCTATCGGGTGGGATGAGCCGTGAGAAGTTGATTCAGACGGCGGCGGAGCTTGGGATCTCGCCGGACGCGGTGTTGCGGGCGGAATCTCAACTGCAGAAGAAGCGCGAAGCTGATCGCGTTGAGCAAGAGGAGCAGGAGCTGCGGAAGGAGTACCGGCAGAGTAAGCGGAAGAACTTCTTTAACGATCTCTCTACATTCTTTGCCACGAACGCGGTCCTTGTTGGCATCTGGTGGATGACGGGGCGACATTACTTCTGGCCGGGATGGGTTTTGGCTTGTTGGGGGATTGGGGTTATTACCGACTTCTTCAGCACGTTTGTTGCACCAGACGATGAAGCCAAGTTTCGGCGATGGGTTCGGCGGCGGCACCGAAGGATGGGAACGGATGAGATGATGGTGCGGGCTGAGCCTATCTTGGATGAGTTCTTTGCGGCTCACCCTGGGGAAAAGCTGAACGCGATCAAAGAGATTCGGGAATCGCTCGGGGTTGATCTAAGGGATGCCAAGGACATTGTTGACGCTTATGAGGGCAGCGAGAAGAATGAACAGCAGGGCGATGAGCTTCGTTCTCGGTTGGAGTAGATAAGGATAAGGTTGACCTGACCTTTCATAATTGACACATGGCCTCTAAAGAAACGATTTCTCTTCGCGTGCCTGCCTCTTGTCGTCCGGGGGATGAGCATAAGACTCAGCGGGCTTTTAGCGAGAGCGTGGAAGAGTACATCGATGGAATCTATCGTCTTCAGAACGAGGTCGATCGGGTTTCGACGGGTGAGGTTGCGACTTACATGTACGTCAGCGCGGGGTCGGCGACGACGATGATTAAGAAGATGGCGGAGTTGGGGTTGGTGAACCACACGCCTTATCAGGGTATCCGGCTGACGGAGTTTGGGGAGAAGGTGGCGAAGCAGTTGACGCGGGCGCACCGGATCCTTGAGGTGTTCTTGGTCGATCACTTGGGTTTGCCTTGGAACGATGTTCACGAGCTCGCTTGCAAGCTGGAGCACTATATCTCGGAGGACATCATTGATCGGATCGATGCGAAGATTGGGCATCCGGAGTTTTGTCCCCATGGGAATCCGGTGAATGCGGACGATCCTGATCCGAGTATTCGGTTGGAGGCGGCGCGGTTGGGGCGGTTGCGGGTTCGGAAGATTACGGATGAGCGGATTGAGTTTCTTCAGTATTTGGAGGATCTCGGTCTGAAGCCTGGCGCGGAGTTTGAGGCGGTTGGGGGGACTCCGATTGACTCTTTGATCCACCTCAAGATTGGGGACCGGGATGTGACGGTCGGGCGGGAAGTTGGGCGGCACTTGTGGGTTGTGCCGATCTGATCAATCGGATACCCTATGATCAAAAGGAAACCTATAGAGGTTTCGAACGTCGGTGTTTTGAGGGCACAGGTTTTTTTGCTTGGTATCGGGCAAACCTGGTTTGTTTAACACCTCGTTAAATGAGAGCCATTTGACGACATATAAGTTATCGATCTAGCTGCGCAGGCTTCCTGTCGATGAACAATGTCGTTCTGAAGATTCGTTGGAGTTCCGCGCCTTTCTCTTTTGGCGCAGGTCTTTAGCGCTCTTCCGGTTCTAGGAATTGGAAGGTATGAAATGAACCTCTTCGCGAGTATCGTGTTAGCTTCGGCAGTGGCGCCGACGCATGTGGCAGCGGCCAAGCCGATCGCCTATACCTCGTTCATTCGAGACAAGGCTTTGTATCACGTCGTCAAGGCGGATTTGGATTCTGGGCGAGTGAATCCAGTGACGGTTTATCGGCCCCAACTGGTTTCTACTTGGAAACTTGTGACCTCGGCCAACGCGACGGTTGGAATTACGGGTACGTTTTTTGCGCCGGGCAGTGGATATCCAGTCGGCGACGTTTTGATCGACGGAGAATTGAAGGTCCATGGGAATCGTGGATCGGCAATTGGGGTCGATCACTTTGGCAGTGTGGACATTTTTGACACTCGTTTCCGCAAGGAATACGACTGGTCCAACTATAAGTGGGGCCTTCGAGGCGCCGTGCGGCTTATTTCCGGAGGCAAGGTGTGTCCTAATCCCAAGGCACAAAAATTCAAAGATCCTCGGATCTGGGGCAAGGCTTCTCGTACGGCGATTGGGTTGACCAAATCCGGCAAGCTGCTCTTGGTGGCAACCAAGAACAATGTGACCCTGAGTCAGCTTGGGAAGGCGATGCTTTCTCGCGGCGTGGTTGATGCGATCAGCATGGACGGCGGCGGTTCGACTTGCCTCTACTATCGGGGCAAGATGGTCATCGGGACGGCTAGGCGCCTGAGCAACATGTTTGTGTTGCAAGAGACCTCGGAATAGTATTCCGACGGGATCTGGAAAGTTTAAGAGCGCAATCCCCATTGGTGGATTGCGCTCTTAAATTTTGGGAGGTGGCTACTTGGAACCGATTTCGGCGACGATCACGGAACTGATTCCGCCCCGGACGGCGAAGTTGCCGGTGACCTTCATGTATCGAGGACTGCAGGCGGCGGCAAGTTCTTCGAGAAGTCGATTCGTCACGGCTTCGTAGAAGATGCCCTCGTTTCGGAAGGAGTAGTAGTACAGTTTTAGCGATTTGAGTTCGATGCAGAGCTGATCGGGGATGTATTCAAGCTCAATCGTGGCGAAATCGGGTTGGCCGGTCTTGGGGCACACCGAAGTGAACTCCGGGCAGGTGTGAGTGATGGAGTAATTCCGATGGGGGGCCGGGTTGGGGAAGGTCTCGATGGTCATGGCGAGACTTTGATTTTACTTCTTCGTCGCTTCGCGCCAGGGACTTCGCCGCTTTGCGGCAGGGACTGCGCCGCTTTGCGGCAGGTACGAGGGACTACGCGGCTTCGCCGCAGGGACCAGGGACTAGGGACGAGGTGTTAGGGCGCTTCGCGCTAGGTGTTAGGGGTGCTGCGCGTGTAGGCTCTCCATAAGAGGACTTGAAGCAGAGCCGACATACTGGAAGGTCGAGGATGATGGATAGAGCGTTCGGGCGGTTGATCTTTGCTGCTTGCTTTGTTATGGCCGGTGGGTGCCGTAGTCAGCTTAGGACAGTCAAAATTGAGAATTCAACTCCTTGGGGCATTCTCGTTGAAATCGACTCCAAAGAGTTCCGTGAGCTTATCAATCCCGGCAAGGTGACTAAGCTTTCGGAGAAGGTATTTCGCGGAGGAGCGATGCGGATCCTTGCCAGACGTGAGGGCGACCATAAGATCGTCTATTCAAGGAACTTCTATTCCGAAGACTTGAATAGGGTGGATGACGGCGAAAAGCTTGCCGTTAAGATCACGGCTGAAAGTCAGGAGAGGGACTAGAGAGGGATGCGCTTTTGGAACCGGCCGAACTAAACATGGCAAAGGCTGGGTAGAGAGCTTTTAAGTGGGGCACATACCTCATCAATGACGTAGACGATGGGTTCAATAGCACTAGCTCATCCATGGGCCCTTCAATAACCATGTCCGGCGGATTAGTTACGTTACGTAGAGGTGCTCTGAACGTTTTGCTTATGTCTCGGGCTGGACTTATACCATTCGATTGGACACGAATGCTTGCCCATGAACTGGGGCATCTCATGACTGGAGCAGAAGATGACGGGAACGATTATAGAGGAAAATAAAACATGAAGTATTTCACATCGGCTCTAATGCTTGCGGTCTGCTTGAGTATGATCTTTGGTGGACGTTCGTCGGTAGCGGCGCCTTCTACCAGCGAAAGAAAGCCCGCGAAAGTCTATTTTTTGGAGTTTGAGGCGAATACTCTGTACGGAGTATCTGCCGAGAGCATTAAGAATCACTATGACATCTCGTCCTTAGTTAAGGGTGATTTCAAAAAGGTGATTGATCTTCTTCAACGGCCTACCAAGAAGGGAAAATTCTCTAGTAATATGGTTCGGCTAAGGTTAGATATTGGCCCCAAGGATATCTTACTGGTCGATTGTGACGGAAACGTTCGTCGGGGGGCTGAGGACTATGCTCTTAGCGCTAAAGAATTTGAAGAGTTAAAGCTTCGGATTTGGCTTATGATTCCCAAACCTCATGCGCCCGCTTCTCGTTAGCTGGGTGGATGACCCGTCTGGCTGTCGTAGCCTCCTGAATTCTTGCGATTTTCGCGAAACGTTAAGTAACAAACTCAAATCAATAATCGCTCAGACCATCGAGCACTCTCCAAGTGTGCTCGATGGCAGTCTTGTCATTGCTGACATCACTGGGAACCCGCCCGAGATAAGGTGTCTTTTGCAATAGTTCAGAACGGCAAGATATGCCGGTAATTCAAATATTATCACGTCAACAAATGGAAAAATTTCGAGTCTGGATTACTGACGGCGCAATCCATCTTAACGAGTATGAGATGGCTCTTTCAGATGTGGAAGAGGTCATCGCGTATAAAGAGGATAATTTCACGATCGACACCATTTGGGTAGAAGTACACAAAAAGGAATCTAAGATATATTTTAGTGAAGACACGCCGGGATTCAATGAAGTCATGAGAGACCTTATCGATGCCTTCAGTGGATCTCGGGCGGATTGGAGGCAGGAAGTCTTGAAGGAACCTTTCGCTGAGAATCGAGTGACGATCTGGAAGAAGTAAAGATTTATCTAGGAAAGGGTGTCGGGATACATCGTGCAAACGATGTTTGAGTTGCCTTTCGAAGAGTTTTCATGGATCAGTTTGTTAGAATCGCGGGAGAAGCTAACTTCCAACAGGGAAGTTAAGGCTCAATTGAGCAAAAATGGTGGTGTGAATGTTCCAAGGTCTGACGGACGTATCAATCTGATTGAGTCCCTTGATAGCTTGGTCTCCCCAGAATTGGCCGAGAAGTGGAAAGCGAGTGATCCAGATGTGGAATGGATGTTCTTGCTGGTGCTCCACACCGTCTTTGACGATTGGGGGATTTCGGAACATATTGATGACCTCATTGGGTCTGAGATCTGGTCGGTCTTTATTGATGAAGCAGAGGTCGCTCTGACTAAACAGCTTGTTCAACTCTTGGAGAAGTCATTTGAGGGGCGCAGGTATTTGACCGGGAAGGAATGTGTGGAGAGTTCCTTCTGGCCTCAGATTGTCCGTACTGCGGGGGAACTGCATGAGCTCATGCTGAGGAACAATGAGTTGGTTGGCTGGCGTGTGCGGTGAGCCTGGGCGTTCCGGCGCTAGCTTATTGGAATGCATTTCTTTACGAATGGCGGCTGGTCTATGATCCGCCATTTTCGTTTAGCCAGTGAGAAGATGGAGAGTCGGGTTTTGGATGATCGAGCGCTAAAGGCGATTGTCCTTCGAACGAATGACGACTTGTACAGCCGGTTCCGGGAGGCACGGCGTATGGGAAGGGTTTCTCGGAGTTTGGTTGAAGAGCTTATTCAGGTTCTGGACGATGAGTTTGTCGAGTTTGCTTCTGTCAAAGACGACCGCGTCGACGAGTATGGGCGTTTGGTTGAGGATTTGATTGGAGCCTTGGCTCATTTGCTCGCGACGGCAGAATCCTTTGCGAAAGGATAGGGTTTGTTCTGGTTTGGGGATGATTCTCCTTTATTTGGAGAGCGGGATGGCTTGGTCTCGGTTGCACGCTTCGCGTTGAGGGGCGGGTTTTGGTGGGGGCGCTCTGCGGGTGGTTCCGCTCACGCCGGGGGGACCGCCGACTACACCTGCCGGTGGCCGGATTGGGTGCGCTAGTGCGGAGTACTGAGCCCTTGAGAGGGTGCTCGCGACTTAAGTCTTGTCTCGTCATGAATATGGTTTTTCGGTGATGAGTTGCCATAACCAACGGGAATTGGATCGGCAGAATGGCGTATCGGTGTCGGCCGCGGGCGCCGCGAACGATCGAGTTGGGAAAGGTGAATGACCTTGGATGTTTCAAAGGGTGTGTGGTTGTTTCAGGCTCGGGCGCGGTGTTTTGTTTCAGGGGCGTTCGTGGATGTGGCTCAGGCGGAGGCTTGGATTCAGAAGCATGGGCTTTCGGGTTTATTGGTTCGGTATGACTTTGCGCCGGATGGAGTTGGGGCGGAAATCCGGGGGCTCTCGGTGGATGAGTTGGACAGCTATGTTGCGGCGAGCGGACGTTCGATGGAAGAGCTTGGGATTTTAGAATTTCGAGATGGGGAGTTGATCTCGTGAGTTCGATCTGGGTTTTCCAGGAGGGGCGTGGAGTTCTCCCTCGGGCAGTGTTTCGCAGTCGGGAAGCAGGGGATCGGTGGGTGGTTGAGAACGATCTTCGAGGGGTGTTGACGGAGTATCCGCTCGGGACGGGGGTTTACGATTGGCTTCTAGAGTCTGGGAGATTGAACATCAAGAGGGATGAGCAGAAGATGCCGGGATACATCGCGCGTTTTTCTTCGGCGCACCAGGATCATTATCATTACGACGATCCGGAAGATTGAGCCTTACCCCAGGCTTGCGCTCGGTGATTGGGCGAGTCCTCACCCCCGGACCCCTCTCCCGCGGGGCGAGGGGGGAAGTCTGTGGAGGGCGAGGGTGCGGTGGCATGGAATCTCAGTTCTAGCCACTAGCCTCAACACTGCGAGTGTTGAGGTAGCAGGGAATTTACTGGTTCACCGTTTCATGTCTTGGTTTTGGCGAACGGTTCGGATGTCTCGGTTTCTTTTGATGAGGGGTTTGGTGGGGTCGTAGGTGGCTTCGATCCAGCCGTCGCTGATCATGGCGTCGAGGGTATCGGGGACTTCGGGGAGGGCTTGGCGGACGAATTGGTTGGTCTTAGCCAGTTGTTGCAAGGTTTGCATGAGGGCGGGATAGCTGGGGTTTTTTGAGAGGAGGTCGTGGAGCATGAGGACTTGGCTGAAGAGAGGGAGCATTCTCTCCCCTCGGATATAGCAATCCTCTTTGAAGACGCGGCCGTTGTGATAGACGGCGACCTTCTTTCGTTGAGCGCCTTCGTAGTTCAGTTTGAGAACATTGTTCTTTTCGATGGCGGTTTCGGGGACAAAGTCGCTGAGGTAGTCGCCCATCTTAAGCGTAGACGTGATGCTAAATCCTCCGGTTCCGATGCGGAGGTCTTGGCTGATGAATCCGCCTTGCGCGATCCAAGCCCAGGCTCGTTCCGGGGTGAGGTCCAGACCCGCATCAGTTGCGAGTTCGGCGGTGAATCCTTGGAGGTCTTTGAACTGAGCGTTGGAGGTGTACCAGAAGTCGCCGAATCGGATGTGGGTTTTGATTCTCTCTTTTTGACCGAGTTCGAATTGCTCTTTGAGCCACTCTTCGCCGTGTTCTCCCCGGTGGATTTCGGCGAGGGTATAGGCGAGTTGACGAGCGCTGACCTGGGCCATGGTGACGCCAGCGGAAAGGATGGGGTCGGCGAAGCCGGCGCACTCTCCGACCAGGAACCAGTTTGGTCCGAAGTGATTGTGCGCTAAGAAGGACCAGTCCTTGGTGGAGGCGAGTCGATTTTCGCTGGTGGCGTTCTTGAGGAGGTCAGCTATTCGGGGCTCTTCTTCAATGGCTTTGGTGTAGATTTCTTCGGGTCTCAGTCCAGATTCTTTGTAGTACGAGGCGGGGAGGACGACGCCGATGCTGGTTCGAGTCGGGCCCATGGGGATGAACCAGATCCAACACCAGCCGAGGCTCATGATTTGGATTCGAGTGCCTCCGACGCCGATATGCACGGCCCAATCGGCGTTTTGCCAGTAATCCCAGACGGCGATGTTCCGCAGGGTGGTGGGACAATCGATCTCGACTTCGAGGGCCTTGGCGAAGATGCCGGCATTGCCGGACGCATCTACATAGTAGTTAGCGGTCACGGTTTCGCCCGTGCTCAGCGTCAGTCCCTCAATTCTATTGGCTTGGCGCTGCACTTGAGTCACTCGGGTGGCTTCTCGAACCTCACAGCCTAGCTCGGCGGCTCGGTCGAGAAGAATTTTGTCGTAGATCGAGCGGTCGACTTGAAATGAGGTTCGTCGGCGTTGGCCCTCGAACTTGCCGGGGCGTTCTTGTTCGACAAACGTTTCGGACGCCAGGAAATCGAAATCCCAGAGTTCGGGATTCTTTCCCCATCGGTAGGTCGCGCCGACTTTAATGGGGAAATCGGCGGCTTCAACCTTGTCCCAGACTCCCATCTCATCAAGGATGGGGCCGATGGGGGGAAGCAGACTTTCTCCGATATGGTCACGGGGAAAGGTTTCTCGCTCAAGGATGAGCACGGAAAGGTTGGGAGCGTACTTCTTGAGCAGGGCCCCAGTCGTGGAGCCCGAAGGGCCCCCGCCAACGATTGCTACGTCGAAATGTTTGGCGCACATCTTTGTTTCTATATTATTGCCAGAGATTGTATCAAAAATGTCTCATTGTTTGAGATAATCGTGTTAGACTGTTAGCGATTCACTGGAGAGTCACCTTTGCAGAAAAGACCCTGGAAGAGTATCGCTGAAGAGCTCGAGGCGCAGATCGCATCCGGCAAACTCGCACCTGGCAGCAGAATGCCAAGTGGCGACGCGTTGGCGGATTCGCTGGGCGTGAACCGAAATTCGGTTCACCGAGCCTTGGAAGAATTGCAACGACGTGGGCTCGTCGTGAGGCGTCAGGGGAGTGGCACGGTGGTGGCCGAAGCAAAGGGCAAGCAGGTGAGTCGCGTGGCGCTGCTGGTAGACGGCTATAGCGCGATTCACAACTTTCCTTCGGGCGATCTGCTTCGCGGGATTCAAGATCGACTTGGCGAGGAGATCAATTTGATCATCGCCGACAGTCGGCACGATCCGACTCTGGAGGCTCAACAACTCGCTCGGCTTTCGATGGAAGCGGACGGGATCCTGCTCTATCCGAGTTCTCCCAAGGAGACGCTGGGCATCGCAACCTTACTGAAGAAGAAGGTTCCGGTGGTGGCGCTCGATCGACTGCCCACGGGAGTCGAGATGGACGCGGTAACCACGGAAAACTATGGGGCCATTCACAAAGTCGTTGCGGGTTTGATCGAACAGGGGCACGTTCACATTGGCTTTCTGGCGACCTATAAGCCGAGCTTTAGCTCGGTTCAAGAGCGAGTGCGCGGATATCAGGACGCGATGGCGGAAGCGGGGCTGGACGCGGAGGAGTTTTTCCGTTGGATTCCGGAAGACGAGCGTCCAGACTCCAAAGTGACCTTCCAGATCGTTCGGGACTCGATCGTGAGTCTACGGAGCGGTTCACGTCCGATCACCGCTTTAGTCTGTTTAGAAGATAGCTTGGGATGCGCCGCGGTTCTGGCTTGCTCCCGGCTGGGCATCGTTCTCCCAACCGAACTTGAAATCACGACCTTTAACGACTGGCATCCGAACTCGTTGCTTCAACCTTGGAACGTTCGCAGGATAACGCAACAAAAATACGAGATTGGGCGCGCAGCGGCAGATTTATTGCTTAAACGCCTTCATAACCCGAGCCGACCCTATGAGGTGGTTCGCGTCGAGGCAGAACTCGTCCCCTTTGACGCCGATTTCCGCGAGATCGCGTCCCCGTCCATCAGTGAACTGATCGTGGCCAACGAAGGTCAAAACCTATGAAACTACCTCGCAGAGCTTTTACACTCATCGAACTGCTCGTTGTTATTGCAATCATTGCCATCCTAGCCGCTATCCTCTTCCCGGTGTTCGCACAGGCGAAGGCGGCGGCTAAGTCTTCGGCATGTCTTTCCAACACTAAGCAGATCGGCCTCGCCATTGTGCAGTACACGGCCGACTATGACGACCAATATACCGGCGGCTGGTTCGTCGGTCTCTGGGGAACTCAGGACATTAGCATTCCGAATGGCCGCTATACGTGGCTGGACTGCGTTCAACCCTACATTAAGAATCGAGACGTTTTCACTTGTCCGACGCAGGCAATTCCGGATAAGCGAGGAATTTACGTTCCTCGTGAGAACGTGTTGAAGGAGACGGGGCAAACCAATACCGAGAGATGGGGATCTTATGGCCTCAACTGCTCTTATTGGGACGGCGCCGACCAAGTCAGCAGCCCGTCGTCCGATAACGGCACCGGATGGGCGATGAATACCACCGCCGTTGAAGACGTCGCGGGTACCGTTCTGATTGCCGATGGCAACGGTTCATTCCAGCACGCTTGGAAGAACGTCGCCGAGCAGCCGACCAAGTTGGTGGCGGGCGATGCTGGCGCGGGCACGCTGAGTTGGCAAGACACTCGCACGTTTAACCGAGAAGAAGGCGCGGTCGTTTTCCGGCATCCGGGCACTCGCGCGAACATTGGATTCTGCGATGGCCACTCGAAATCGATCACAGGCGGTCAAGCTCTGAAGAAGAACACTACAGTTGGAAGCACGACCTTTGGGGCGCTTTCGATGTTCACTTCGGCTCAGGACTAGGCTCGTCCCCGATAAAAGAAGGGCTCCCCTTTTTGAGGGGCGCCCTTCCTTTTTGTTTACATTCCTTGTCTTGAGCCAGCTTGTCCGCCAGACTCGCCCATTTTCTCTCGATGAGCGTCTGGAGTCGCGGGTGGTCCGCCGGGAGTACCGGCTCTTTGTCCGTTCGACGATTCGCCCGGGCCAGTCGTGGTCGGTTGGCTGATGGGCACGTCGCTCTTCTCCCCACAACCCACGAGGACCACGGCGGCGAAAATGCACGATGCCAAGATCATTGTCTTCAGTGAATCTTTCATATTCTCTCTTTTGGACGAACTCCCTTGACGGTGAGACTCCAGTCTCTCAAATATATCAGATTATTTGAGACAGTTCTTTAGTTAAGTGTCCAGGATTTCGATGAAGGGCTCTATTCGGCTTCGATTCGGGCCGGAAAAGACGCCATCAGGCTCAGCAGGGAGAAGGTTCGAGGATAAAAAAAGCGCCGCCGATTCTTGAGAATCGACGGCGCTTACCTTGGGGGTTTTACATCTTGTGGATGGCGTGGCCGGTGGCGTCTTCGTAGGCTTCCATCATGGCTTCCGCCAGGGTGGGGTGCGCGTGGATGGTTTCGGCCATGAAGTCCATGGTCGCTTCCAATCGGAGCGCAGCTACGGCGGCAGCGATCATGTCCGTTACGTGCGGGCCGATCATGTGGACGCCGAGGACTTCGCCGTACTTCTTCTCGGCGACGATCTTGACGAAACCGTCCTGCTCGGCGATGGCCATGGCCTTACCGAAGATTCGGAAGTTGGCCTTTCCGACGACGACATCGTAGCCCTTGGCTTCAGCTTCGCTCTGGGTGAGACCGACGCTGGAGACTTCGGGGACGGTGTAGACGCAGTTCGGGACGGCCTTGTAGTCCATCTTCTCGCTCTTGCCTTCGATGATGTTGGTGACGGCTCGGATGCCTTCCGCCGACGCCACGTGAGCGAGTTGGATGCGTCCGGTAACGTCGCCAATCGCATAGATATTGGGAACGCTGGTGATGAGGGAGTCATCGACGACCTCGACGCCTCGGCGGTGAAGTTTCACGCCGATCTTTTCGAGGTTCATGTTGTCGGTGTTGGCCTTTCGTCCGACACCGAGGAGAATGACTTCGACTTCGAGAACTTCGGTCTCAGCACCCTTCTTCACGTAGCACTTCCAGCCGCCCTTGGTCTTCTCGACCTTTTCGAGGGTGGCGCCGGTGCGGATCTTGATGCCTTGGCGACCCAGAAGTTTGCCGAGCTCGACACCGAGGTCGCTGTCCATCATGGGGATGAGGTTGGGCATCATCTCGACGACGGTGACATCGGAACCGAGTCCGTTGAAAACGTATCCGAGTTCCACGCCGACGGCGCCGCCACCCAGAATGAGCATGGACTTGGGAATTCGGTCGGCGGTGACGGCCTCGTCAGAGGTCCAAACGCCTTCCTTACGGCCGCCTTCGAGACCGGGGACCGGGATGTGGATGACCGAGGAGCCCATGGCGAGGACGAAGTTCTTCGCGCGGATCTTCTCTTTCTTGCCGTCCTTGCCGGTGACTTCGATGGTGTTCGCATCGATGAAGGAAGCGAAGCCTTCTACGTGGCGGATGCCGTTCTTCTTGAAGAGCATGCCGACGCCGCCTCGCTGGGCGAGAACGACCTTATCTTTGCGCTTCATGAAGGCATCGAAGTCGATGGAGGCTTCTCCCTCAACTTTTACGCCCAGAGCCGATGCGTGCTTGACGTGATTCAGTCGCTCGACGCTGGCGATCATGACCTTGGAGGGAATGCATCCCCAGTTCAGACATGTGCCGCCCAAATATTCTTTCTCAACGCAGATGGTTTTGGCGCCGAGTTGCGCGGCACGAATCGCCGCGACATAGCCACCGGGGCCGGCACCGATCACAACGATATCTGCGTCGAAGTTTCCACTCGCCATTAGCTGTTCTTGCTCCTCAGGTTGGGTGATCCCAGAAATCTCTTTGATCAGGGTTTGGAGCGCGTGTGCCGTTGCTACCGCGGGACCATTAGTCGGGGTAACGGTGGTGTTGCCTGGATCACTCATTTCAGGTTCTTTTTGCGCCCCTGCGCCGAGTGAAAGGATACCTGGGGACGAGGAGGTGTTAGGCGTTAGGTGTTAGGGGATAGGTATTAGGGGGTCAAGTTGGTGGGGACGCCGGTGGGGAATCTTTTTTGGATGGCGGCTTGGATCTTTTCGATTCGGTTGTCGGGATTGGGGTGGGTGCTGAAGAACTCGGGTTGGCGGCCGTTGCCGGAGGCTTGTTTGAGAATCTTCATGACCTCGATCATGGATCGGGGATCATAGCCGGCCTGAGACATGAAGCGAACGCCGAGATCGTCTGATTCCAGTTCGTCTTCGCGACCGTATTTGAGGTTCACGAGTTGGCCGACCATGGCGGCGATGGCGGCGGTGTTTCGGGAACTTGGGTTATTGGGGTCGTAGGTGGCGATGACGGCGGCTCCGGTAAGGCCCTGGGTGAGTTGGGCCTTGGCCATGTGTTCAGCGCCGTGGCGGGCGCAGACGTGGCCGACTTCATGACCGAGGACACCGGCCAGTTGGCCATCGGTGGTCAGCCGATCCAGGAGGGCTCGGGTGATGAAAATTTGGCCGCCGGGGAGGGCGAAGGCGTTGATGGTTTGGCGGTCCGAAAGGAGGTGGAAGTCGAATTCGTAAGGGGTTTGGCTGGCGTCGGAGTTTCTGACGACTTTGGCGCCTATGGCTTGGACTCGCTCGGCGGCGGCGGTGTTCTTTTCTTGGCCGCCGTATTGATCGACCATTTGCGGGGTGGCTTGGAGGCCGAGGGCGATCTCTTGGTCGGGGGACATGGAGACGTGCTGGGTCTCGCCGGTGACGGCGTTCTTGGAACTGGACGAGAAGTAGCCGATGACGGAAATCACGGCGACGATGAGGCCGATGACCAGCCGGGGGTTGCAACCGCCATTGCGTCGTTCCATCGATATGATTTGACGACGCGAATGGCGGAGGTTGATCCAGGAATTTTTACTTCAGGCCCTTTCCAAAGAAATACTCGGCGGATCGACGGACCGAGGTGATGGGTTCATCTGGGGTGTTGTCCATTTCGATGGAACCAAAGGGAACACCCAGTTCTTCGCACTTTTGGAGGATGGGTTCCCAATTGATCACACCCTTGCCGGCTTCGATGTCATGACGCTCTCGATTGCCCGAGTAGTCCTTCAGATGGACACTGGAGACGCGCTTACCCAGCTTTTCTATCCAGGCGACAGGGTCTTCTCCGGCGACGGTGATCCAACCAAGATCGAGTTGAGCCTGAATCAGATCGGGCTCGGTCTTGTCCCACATTTCAGCGAAGGTGCTGGGGACGGGGTTTTCGAACTCGAAGGCGTGGTTGTGATAGGAGAAGGTGAGGCCCTTGTCTTGGTAAGCGCGGGCGAGGGGCTCTAGCTCCATGGCGAATTCGACCCAGCCGTTCTTGTATTGTTCTTCGCTGATCCAAGGGAGGATTACGTTTTCATTGCCTAGGGTGTGGGAGTCGGCGACAATTGCGTCGACATCTTTGAGGGCATCAAGGCCGTAATGAGCGCCGCTGACTTTGAGGCCATTGTCGTCGAGGATTTTTTTGACCTCGGCAGGTGATAGACCGTTATATCCGGCGAGTTCGACGTATTCGAAGCCAATGGCTTTGAGGGCCTTGAGCGTGCCGGCGAAGTTCTCGCCGAGAGGATTTCTGAGCGTGTAAAGCTGGACTGAGAGGCGCATGGGCTGATTATGGCCCAGGTACTTGCGCGGATGGATCGGTTGAGTTGTTTGGGGTGGAACTGGAGGGAGTGGTGGTCCCGTTTGGCGTCCACTCTTGAGCGAAGATATGGCGACCCAGCGCGGTGGGATCGTTCGCATTTTGCGATTGCCAAGATTCGGACTTCGTTTCCTCGTAAGCAGCGCGGTGAGCATCGGCCACGTAAGTAAGCAAATCCTTTCTGATGGCACGAACGGTGAGGATTGAGGCGTTCAGGCTGTTGTCGAACGCGGAAGCGGCAAGCGCGGCGCCGATTTGCTTTTCGTCCTCATTCTCGTTGACCGAATAGGTGAGAATGACGAGCCCGGAACGGGGGTCTTGGGTGAGGCTGATCAGGCGATCTCCGTAAGGATTGCGCTGCGTGATCAATTGAGCCAGGGCACGATCTTCGGCAGCCCCCTTAGCAGAGACCGGTGGGTTTTGGATGGTCGTCTGTCCGGTTTGATCGCTCGAAGTCGGACCGGGATTGGATGTCGTTTGGGTTGGTCTTTCGGCAGGGGCGGTGATGGTAGTTCGGGTGGGCTCGTTGGTGGCGGTCTTATTTCGGTTTGAGCCGATGAGATAGGCGATGAATCCGACTGAAACGACCAGGGCAGCCAGGGTGAGCGCGAAAGCACCGTTTCTGGGCTTGGTCGGGGGGAGTCCGAGCTGTTCCACAAGGCCCTCGGTTTCCTTGTGCTCAATTCTTTGGCGGGTGATTTCGAGCTTCTGGCGGATGGACTCAGAATCGGGGGCGATGTCCAAGGCAAGTTCGTACCATTCCTTTGCCTGTTCGAGATCGCCGGTTTCGACGCAGATGTCGCCAAGAAGCTGATTTGCGGAGACGTTATTGGGGAATTTGTGGAGGATCGCTCGGCACTGCTCTTGGGCGGCGGTGTAATCGCCACGCATCCGGAGCAGGTTGGCGCGCGCGAGTTCCGTGTAGACAGCCGAATCGCTGCCTTCGGTAGGGCCGTTGCCAAGCGGGGCGCCGCATTCTGGACAGAAATCCGACCCTGCCTTTACCGAGGCAAAACATCTATCGCAGATGATCGCCTTATTGTTTCCCTGTGCTCCCAAAACCTCCGCCACCTCTTTCGGTCTCCTCCAACGTCGGATGAACAGTTAGCTCGGCGCGCTGGTATTGCGCAATGACGAGCTGTGCGATTCGATCACCCTTTTGGAATGTGACTGCTTCTTGGCCCAAATTGATCAGTAAAACTCCGATTTCCCCGCGATAATCGCAGTCGATGGTGCCGGGGGAGTTGACCATGCCGACGCCGTGTTTATAGGCAAGGCCAGATCTTGGGCGGACTTGGCCCTCGTAACCCGGGGGGATCGCCATGCGTAATCCGGTGGGTACGAGTTTTCGTTCCATGGGTTGAAGGGTGAACTCGATAGCGGAGCGCAGATCCATACCGGCCGAGCCTTCCGTTTGATAGGAGGGGATGAGGGCTTCTTCCGTGACGGCAATTGGGATATCTACGCGCATGGGATGGCAGACATGATAGCTGAGGAAGCTCATACTTTGGGTATGCGGGCGGAAAGGTTGGGCGAACGGGCTTTGATTCTGCGGGATTTGCCAATAGCTCCCCATGTGGCGGCCGATGCCTTGATGGAGGTGGCGGGGGTTCAAGAAGCGGTGGCGAGTTACGAGACCGTTGGCGTCTATTTTTACGACCGGGTTAGGTCGGTTCAGGAGGTAACGAGCACGCTTTCTGACGCTTTAAGTCTTGTCCAGACAGTCGACGAAGGGGGTGTTCTGCGGACCATTCCCGTTTGTTACGAATTCGGAGAGGATTTGCGGGCCACGGCGGAGCAGTTGGATCTTCCGGAGGACGAAGTGATTTCCGTGCATCTCAGCGTCGAATACCTTTGCTTCGCGGTGGGGTTCGCCCCAGGATTTGGGTATTTGGGATACTTGCCGGAGGCGATTGCAGGAGTGGGGCGGCTCGATACGCCCCGGACTCGCGTGGAGCCGGGGTCGGTGGCGATTACGGGACGACAGACGGCGGTGTATCCCCAGGCGACCCCAGGAGGATGGCGAATGATTGGGCGAACCCCTTTGACCATGGTCGATGTAGAAGACGACTATTTTCCGCTTTCGGCGGGGGACCGAGTGAGATTCACACGTATCGATGCCAGAGAGTTCGAGAGGTTGAGGGGGGAGAGGTTGTGAAGCGAGTGGACTTGAATGTAGATATCGGAGAGGGATTTCCCTACGACCGAGAGTTGTTGAGCTTCGCGACCTCGGCAAACGTTTGTTTGGGGTTCCACGCCGGGAGCCGGGAATTGACAGAGGAAACCTACTGGCTCTGCCGCGATTTAGGCATTCGAACGGGAGCGCATCCTGGTTACGCGGATCGGGCGACGATGGGCCGAGGACCCCGACCGCAATCCGACGAAGCAAACGCATTGATGGCCGAGCAGATGATGTTTGTGTTGCTGGAAGCGCGGTTCGACTACGTCAAGCCGCACGGAAGTCTGTATAACGAATCGGCGAAGAGGCTGCCTCACGGATGGAGTGACCATGAAGAACGAATCTCTCGGGGGAGCAGCTACGATCCGATTCCCGGTCGGTTGGAGAAGGTGAACCCGGCGGCAGCCGATGTATTTGCTTTGGTGGGCCCGGCGATGCCGCTGATGGGTCTGGCGGGGACCACCCATTCAGTGATTGCGTCTCTATCTCATTCGACCCTTATTCGGGAAGGATTCGCGGATCGGGCTTACCAGCCCGACGGCATGTTGGTCCCCCGATCCGAGCCAGGAGCGGTTCTGGATGACCCCGATCAGATACGACGACAGGCGTTATCGCTAGCAGAGCGAGTGGACTCGATATGTCTTCATGGCGATACGCCGGACTGCTTAGAGTTTGCAGAATTAGTGTACAGAGCGCTAAAAGATGAAGGGTTTGAGGTCGGCGCTTGAGCTTTGATCTCAAGCGCATATTTGGGATCGCAACCGTCGTGCGGGAGGGAGGACTTTCTCGCCGTCGGTATGGAGTACCGCCGGGAGGGCCGCTGGATTCCGAGAGTTTTGAACTTGCGCAGTGCCTTGTCGGGAACTCGCTTGAGCAGTCGGCGCTCGAGATATTTGGCGGTACCGCAGAGCTCGTTTGTACCAAGAGTACGGTTTTGAGCAACGTTGGATCGGTGCAGGGATTGATGGTGGACGGTCAACCCCGTGTGGGTAACTCGGCGATCCAGGTTTATGAGGGGGAGGTGGTTCAGGTGAGCACCTTGGGAACGGTCTATTTGGCCGAGCCGGGCGGATGGGGGGTTGGTGGCAGAGGACGGGTGGCGAGGCTGGCAGATCCTCCTAGCTCGCTCCGATTGGGGCCGATTGGATATCTGCCCGCCGAGGGGTTTGAATCAGTCGGCCGACTTGAACTCACGATCAATCCGAAGATGAGTCGGATGGGGATTCGGATGGATGGGATGGGGCCATTGGGATTGGCAGAGATTGTGAGTGAGCCTTGCTGCGTGGGCACGATTCAGATCACGCCAAGCGGACAGTTAATTACGATAGGTCCAGATGGTCCGACATTGGGTGGGTATCCACGGTTGGGTTACGTGACGGAGGTGGACCTAGATCGTTTGGCCCACGTAAGTCCCCTTGCCAGGGTGGTGCTCGACATAAAAATTTACGAGGATATTGAACTCGAACTGGCAGAGAGGCGTCAAGTAAGAGTCAGTAGGTGTAGTCAGCTGCGGATGGGTTTAGAAACGTGCTAGAATGAGGGGTGTAACTCGCATTTTTGCCGTGGCTATCCATGAGGTAGCGGGCTATACAATGAGAAATTCTATTGAGCATGTTTTTTTGCTCGGAGAGGTTGGCGCTATGCGTAAGAATTTGCTTCGTTTTTCAGGCTTCCTGGTGTTCGCGGTAGCCGCCGCAATTGGATCAGCACAAACTTTCACTCTTACCGACACCAATACGTCGGCTCGCATTGTCGCGAACAGCACGATGGGGCTGGACCAGTGGAATATTTTGGGTGTCGATCAGGTGTTTTCGAACACCTATATGTGGCGAGTGGGCGACGGCAGTACGGCCGATTACATTCAGAATTTGACTCTTACCAATTCGAGCCAGGTCGGCAATCGCTTTTTGGATCTGACCTATACGAATAACGTTAAGGGATTCGCCATCGATATCACGTACGTTTTGACGGGCGGTTTGACCTCCTTCGATTTAGCGGAGATCGTTCGCGTTCGAAACATCGGCAATAACTCGCTCGATTTTCGGCTGTTTCAGTACAACGACTTCGATTTGAACAACACTTCCGCGAACGATACGGTCACCCGCGTCAACGCATCTCAGGTGTCGCAAGTAGATGGAGACTTTTCTCTCAACATGGTGGATCAAGGAGCGACTCCCGTTCCTGGTCGGAGCCAAGTTGGGGCGCTATTCGCTTCCTCGATTACAGGAACGAGCGGATATAACCTGGACACACTGGCGGGCAATGGCCTCGGACAGAACTATTCGGGCGACGCGGCTTACGGATTCCAGTGGAATAAGATCATCAATCCCGGTCAGAGCTTTACGATCAGCACGGACAAGGTGGCAGCGGTTCCTGAACCAGCTTCCATGGCGGCCCTAGCTTTAGGCGCGGTAGCACTTTTGCGCCGCCGACGCAGCAAGAAGTAAGTTCGCTCTCTTTCTAGCGCTTACCTGGCAATCAAGCGGCTTCTGCTTGATTGCCCTTTCTTGCTTTTAGGAGCGCCAGTTTGGCTTCATTGATGTTCAGCGGGCGCGAAAAGAGGAAGCCTTGACCCAAGTCGGAGCCCATCTCACGGAGCCAGTCAGCCTGCAATTCAGTCTCGATGCCCTCGCTTGTGACCTCCAGGTTGAGCGACTGGGCCAGGGCGATGATGGCCTGGACTATAGCCTCGGCTTGTCCTTCCCCCCCTAATCGAGAAACAAAACTTGCGTCTACTTTTAGCGTGTTCACGGGAAGGCTGTTCAAGTAAGACATGGTGGAATAGCCGGTTCCGAAGTCATCGACGGCGATCTTTATTCCCAGATCGCTGAGTCCGTAGAGCTGGGCGATGGTGGACTCTGAGTCCAGCACCATGGTGCTCTCGGTGATTTCTAACTTCAGGTTTTGAGCGGGCAGAGCCGTCTCCTTGAGGATTCCGGCGACGAGGTGAGTGAAGTTTGGTTGGGCAAGTTGGCGACTGGAGACGTTAACGCAAACGATGAGGTCTGGTGCGGCGATCCCTTCTTCGATCCACTGAACGGCTTGAGTACAGGCATGTCGGAGAACCCATTCTCCCAGAGGCACGATGAGTCCCGACTCCTCGGCAATAGGGATGAACTTCATGGGTGGCAGGGCGCCGCGGGTGGGATGAGTCCAGCGGGCCAATGCTTCCATCTCGACGATGTTCTGGGATTTGAGATCGACAATGGGTTGATATTGAAGATCCAGATGATCGAGCTCGATCGCTTGTCGGAGGTCGTTTTCCAGTTCCAGGCGCTCTAGGGCATGCTCCTGCATCGAGTTCTGGAATAGGACGATACGTGACTTGCCGTTTAGCTTGGCGTTCGACATCGCCGCATCGGCATCTCGAAGGAGTGTGGCGGAGTCGTCTTTTGAACGCGTGCTGAGGGCAATACCGAGACTACAGCCCACGAAAACACTTCGGTCTTCTATGACGAAGACCGGGGTGAACGCGGCAAGAATCCTTTGAGCAATTCGGTAGGCGTCGGCAGGAGTCTGGACGTTTTCAAGAAGGACGGTGAATTCGTCACCGCCGAAGCGGGCGACGGTATCGCCCTGCCGAATTGTAGAAACGATTCGATTTCCAGCCTCGATCAAGACTTTGTCGCCGGAGGCGTGGCCCAGGCCGTCATTGATGACCTTGAAATTGTCGATATCGAGGACGAGGACGGCGAGAAGGGAGCCAGCGCGTCGGTTTCTCCCGAGGGAATGCTCGAGACGGCTCAGAAATAGGGCCCGATTTGGGAGTCCGGTGAGTGCATCGTGTAGGTCACGATGCGACATGGCCTCTTCGAACGCTCTGCGTTCGCTGATGTTTCGGTAGGTGATCTGGATTCCCCGGATCGATGGTACGTCGAGGTGGTTTACGAGGGTCAAGGCGTGGGGGCGGTACTTGCAGTCCCGACCGCGTACTCTCACTTCCACGTCAACGGTAGCGGCACCCTCTTCGGCTTTAGCGAATGCGACATTGAAGTCTGGAGCATCTTCTGGATGGACCACCTCGTAGACGGATTCCCCGATGGAGGCGATGCGAGCGAAGGAGTCCGTTGAATAGATCACCTTGCCGTGGCAATTGGCGACCAGGATGGCGTCCGAAGCGTGATTGAGAAGAAGGCTCAACCGACGTTCGGTTGCCGATTCAAATTCTTCCTTTGCCTCGTTTCGAGTTTGACGTCGGTCGGCGCCGATGAATCGGATGAAGAGCAAGCCGAGGGCGAGGCCAGCAACGATGAGGAGGCAGGCGCTCCCCCACACGGCCAAGGATTGCGATTGTTCTTCGGCGGATTGGGCGTGGCCGATTTCGCGATCGATCTGGGCAACCAAGGCTCTGAATTTGGGTTCTGTGGCTTGAGACTGCTGCCGGAGCGCGGCCCTTGGGTTTCCTTCTTCAAGCAACGAGAGTTCCAGATCGACGCCATTCAGGTAGTCGGACTTTAAGGATTGGAGTCTTTCAAATTGAGGAGCGCCCATTCCTTGGGCGATGATCTCTTGAGTTTGTCGCTCCGCTTGCTTTGAGAGCTCATTGACCTGGGACGCTTGAGGGGATGCGGTCTGGGGAATATTCAAGCATGACCACTCAAGTTTGGCGATTTCGAAGACCGTGGATCGTAGTTCCGCGAGCATCGACCGAGTGTTGGCCTTTTGTCGGGAATTTGCCATGAGGCCGAGGAGACCCAGGAGCACGGCCGAAGCCATGCCGATGGAAACGAGGACCAGAAAGAGGCCACCGGCAGTCCGTTTCCTATTTTGAGATGCTGTAGGGTTAGGTGGGGTCAGGTTCAAGCAAGACTCCTCTGCCGGTGCTTTGCGAAGAAACTTCCGCTCCGGGGCGAACATTTCGCTCGCCCCCTTGCGGTGCGGTCAAAGGTTTATTTCCACGAACGTCAGTTGCGCAATGGCGAAGAATATTGCGCAACTGACAGCAAGGCCCAGGTTCTTCCCGCCCGAGGTGATTTGGATATTGCCCGATACGATTACGTGAAATTACGGGGATTTGAACCTGAATTACCCGTATGTTTCGCTCTTGTTAACTCGGAAAAGAATGGTTCGGCAGGAAGGATCGACTAGTCTTTCTTCGCGGCGACTTTTTTCTTCGCTTTTCCGCTGGCGTACCCATTCCTCTCTTCGGCAGCCATGAGAATGGCGGTTTGGGGGCGTTCGTAGGGGTGCTTGACGCGGTCGAATATTTCTTTGAGGAACTTGCCGGTGTGGGAGCGGGGGTTTTGGGCGAGGTCTTCGGGGGTGCCGACGCCGACGACGGTTCCGCCTCCGGAGCCTCCCTCGGGACCCATGTCGATGAGCCAGTCGGCGGTTTTGATCACGTCCAGGTTGTGCTCGATGACGATCATGGAGTTGCCCTGCTCGACCAGCTTATGAAGGACGGCGAGGAGGCGTTTGACGTCTTCGAAGTGGAGGCCGGTGGTGGGCTCGTCCAGTATGTAGACGGTGCGGCCGGTGGAGCGCTTGCTGAGTTCGGCGGCGAGTTTGATGCGTTGAGCTTCTCCGCCGGAGAGGGTGGTGGCGGGTTGGCCCATGCGAACGTAGCCGAGACCGACCTGCTGAAGAGTTTCTAGCTTTCGGTAGATCTTGGGGATGGGTTTGAAGAAGTCACAGGCCTCGTCGATGGTCATTTCGAGGACTTCGCTGATGTTCTTGCCTTTGTATTTGACTTCGAGAGTTTCTCGGTTATATCGTTTGCCTTTGCAGACTTCGCAGGGTACGTAGACGTCCGGGAGGAAGTGCATCTCGATCTTGATGATGCCGTCGCCTTTGCACGCTTCGCAGCGGCCGCCCTTGACGTTGAAGCTGAAGCGGCCGTTCTTGTAGCCGCGGATCTTGGCGTCTTGGGTCATGGCGAAGAGTTCGCGGATCATGTCGAACGTGCCGGTGTAGGTGGCGGGGTTGGAGCGGGGGGTGCGACCGATGGGGGACTGATCGATGTCGATGACCTTATCGAAGTTATCGAGTCCTTCGAGGGCATCGTGGGGCTCCCAGACGGTGCGGGTGCCGTGGAGCTCGAACATCATGCGGGGGAAGACGGTGTCTTGGATGAGGGTGGATTTTCCGCTCCCGGAGACGCCGGTGACGCAGACGAACATTCCCATGGGGATATCGACATCGACGTTCCTGAGGTTATTGCCTCGGGCACCACGCAGTTTGATGTGCCCCTTTCCGTTTTGCTCTCGGCGCTCGGTGGGGATCTCGATGGCTCGCGAGCCATTGAGGTACTGGGCGGTGACGCAGTTGGATTTGAGGAACTGGTCTACGGTGCCGTGGGCGACGACTTCTCCGCCGTGTTCACCGGCGCCGGGGCCGAGTTCGAGGAGGTAGTCAGCGGCGAGCATGGTTTCTTCGTCGTGTTCGACGACGAGGACGGTGTTGCCGAGGTTCCTCAGGCGGGTAAGGGTTTCGATAAGTTTGCGGTTGTCTCGCTGGTGGAGCCCGATGGAGGGTTCATCCAGGATGTAGAGACAGCCCATGAGGCCGGAACCGATTTGGGTGGCGAGGCGGATGCGTTGGGCTTCTCCCCCGGCGAGGGTTCGAGCGTTTCGGTCGAGGGTGAGGTAGCCGAGGCCCACGTCCTCAAGGAAGCGGAGGCGCTCTAGGATCTCCTTCACGACGCGCTCGCCGATGATGAGTTGGCGGGTGTTTAGTTTGCTATTGAGGTTGGCGAAGAAGGCGTGGGAATCGTCCACGGACATGTTCGCGACTTGGCTGACGTCGTGATCGGCGATCCGGACGTTGAGGGATTCTGGCTTGAGTCGGCGACCGTGGCAGACGGGGCACGGCTTGGTGGACATGTACTGTTCCAAGTCGTTTTTGACCCAATCGCTCTCGGTGTTGTCGTAGCGCTTACGGAGGGCGGCGAGGACGCCGTCCCACTGGGTTTGGAACTTGCGCTCCGACTTGCCGTAGTGCATGACGACGGTGATGGGGGACTCCAGGCCGTACCAAACGGCCTTTAAGCCTTCTTCCGGAACTTGGTTGACGGGGAGGCTGGAATCGAAGCCGCAGGCGAGGCCGACGCCGTCCAGCATCTCTGGCCACCAGTCTTTGACTTCGCCGGACTTATAGACGAAGGGGACGATGGCGCCGTCTCGGAGGGGTTTGGAGAAATCGGGGCAGACGAGGTCGATATCGAACTCGGTTTTGGTGCCGAGGCCGGTGCACTCGGTGCAGGCGCCGAAGGGCGAGTTGAAGGAAAACATGCGGGGTTCCAACTCTGGCATGGAGAATCCGCATTCGGGGCACGAGTAGCTCTCGGAGAAGAGAACGTCCTTGGCTTCCTTTTCGTCGGGTTCCTGGGAGCTGAGGGTGACGAGACCGCTTCCCATCTTGAGGGCGGCTTCGATGGAGTCGGTCAGTCGGCGTTCGATGCCTTCTTTGATGACGATTCGATCGACGACGACCTCGATGGTGTGCTGCTTGTAGCGGTCCATCGGAATGTCATCGGTGACTTCGTACATCTCGCCATCCACGCGGACGCGAACGTAGCCGGCTTTGTTGATGTCTTGGAGGACGCTCTTGTATTCACCCTTTCGACCGCGGACGAGGGGGGCGAGAATTTGGAGTTTGGTGCCCTCGGGGAGGGTCTTGGCGGCATCGACGATTTGGTCGGTGGATTGGCGTTCGATGGGGCCGTGGCCGTTGGGGCAATAGGGGGTGCCGACGCGGGCGTAGAGAAGTCGAAGGTAGTCGTAAATCTCGGTGACGGTGCCGACGGTGGAGCGAGGGTTCTTGGATGCGCTCTTTTGGTCGATGGAGATGGCGGGGGAGAGGCCGTCGATGTGGTCCACATCGGGCTTATCCATTTGACCCAAGAACTGTCGGGCGTAGGCGCTGAGGGATTCGACGTAGCGTCGTTGGCCTTCGGCATAGATGGTGTCGAAGGCGAGGCTGGACTTTCCGGAGCCGGAGAGGCCGGTGACGACGACAAGTTGGTCACGGGGAATTTCGACCGTGACGTTCTTTAGGTTGTTCTCGCGCGCACCGACGACGACAATCTTGCCCTGCGACATGAGGTTCATTTTACATGAATTAGTAGACAAAGTTAAATGCGTTTTTAAGGAGATTGTCGGGAGGAATCGACGAAAAAACGCCTCCCTGGGTTGGAGAGGCGTTGGCTGAGAGACAATCTCCTTTCCTCCTGTTCTACGTGGAGGATTCAGAGTTTGTTTTTACTTGTTTGGGACCAATCTGACCTGATCAAGGGAGCAGCTCAGGCGTGGGCTGCCGGTTATCAAGTAGCCCTTGATGTCTTCACTTCTTAAGTACATCACTCGTTGGGAGGGGCTGGTGAGGACGCGGATGATGAAGTTGGGATTCATGATCGATTTGTCTCCGGTGACGGTGTTGTCGATGAGGACGTAGTCCCTCGGGAATTCTTGCGTGTAGCTAATCCGAAGGAAGGTTTGTTTGTCGGCGTCTTTTGGATTGCGAATGTAGAAGCGGTCTTCGCCCTTGATCTGGTCGCCGCGGACTTTTTCTATCTTAAAGTCCTTGATCCATGGTTTGTGAACCTTGGTTTCACCGTTGGCATTCCACTCAAAAACTGGGGTCTGTTCGAAGTCATCCACATGAACGTTAAATGAGGCTTCCGATGTGGCGTTTGAAAGGCCGAAGTAGAGGATTCCGTAGCGGTAGCCGTTGCGGATGTCTAGGAGTTTGCCTGCGGAATAGTTGAAGTGGAAGGATCCCTTTTCATCTGTGGGCTTTTGGAAGACGAGTAGATCGAAGGGGGTTGTGCCCTTCTTTGCCTCGTAGCGAATGAGCATGGCTCGGACCCAGGGTTTGCCGGGAAGGGTGGGGAGTTTGACGGCCTTGGATGGGGAAATGGGTGTTCCGTCGGGCTTCCAACTCATGGTTCCGCCTCGGTTGTCTCGGGAGGAGAGTTGGAGGACTTCGAGCTTGCGGCCGTCTTGGAGGGTTGCGACGTATCCGTTTGCTCGGCTGGCGGGAATCGAGCTCTTGAGGTTTTCTTGGGGGGAATTATCGAAGGCGAATTCGGACGGGTGGGCGGCGGCGAGGACGGCGACGGCGAGGGTGACGGCGGCGGTGATGGCGAGGACGCGGGCGGTGGAGGATTGCTTTCGGGGTTGGTGGGGGCTGAGGATGGACATGAGACGACTCTTGATGCCTTGGGATCTGGAGATGGGGGAGCCGAGAGCTCCGGTGATGACGAGTTGGGGCTTTCGGGAAAAGGCGATGAGGGCGGTTGCGTAGTCGCTGGCGGGGATGCCGTTGAGGAGGACGGCATCATCGGCGAGTTTCTCGATGTTGGCGCGAAGGGATCGGTGGAGTTGCCAGGCGAACGGGTTGAACCACTGGATGGCGCAGGTGAGGGCGGACAGAGATTGCCAGATCCAGTCCCGGTTCTTGAGGTGGGCGGACTCGTGGTGGAGGACGGCGGCGAGGTGGTTGGCGGGCCAGGTGGCGTAGGTCTCGGGGACGAGGATGTAGGGGCGAAAGCCTCCGATGGCGAGGGGGACTTCGATCTTGGAGGATGAGCGAACCGGATAGGGGGCTGGGAGATCGGTTGGGCTTGAAGACTTCTTGAGGCGGGTGGCCATAGCAGCGGAAGCTCCTCCTTTGATCAGCAAGGTCCCGGTGACGGCAAGGTAGACGATGGGGAGCCAGTCGATGGGATCTGGGGTTGGTGGTAGCTCTTGGGTTGCCGGGGCGGTGGTGATAGCGGGCGAGGCTTCCTTTAGGGTGATGGGGGGCGGGATATAGGGTTGGACTTCGGTCGGAGGCGTCCAGCGGACGGGGATGAAGGGGGCGGCGGCGACGATGGCAAGGGCGCCAAGGGTGGCGATGGACAGCGTGTGGCGGGTGGCGGCGGATGACTTACGAGTAAGGGTTTGGAGGACGACCCCCGCGGTGGCGACGGTGAGGGAGGGGAGGAAGATGGCGGTGAGCCAGGCGTGGGTTGTTTCGAGCATTAGCGACCTTCCTGTTTGGCCTTGGCGATCAGGCGTTCGAGTTCGGCGATCTCGTCAGGGTTGAGTTGGTCTTGATCGTCGAGAAGGGCGGCGACGGTTTGGCTGACGGAGCCCTTGAAGAAGGTGTCTACGACCTTGCCCAGGGCGGATTTGCCTTCTCGATCCGGGGCGTGGGCGGCTTGATAGACGAACTTTCCGTCCACGGTCTTGTGGGTGAGTTGGCCCTTTTCCTCAAGGATTCGGAGTAGGGTTCGGACGGTGGAGTTGGTGGCGTTGCCGGGAAGGGCCTCGGTGACTTGAAGGGCGGTGACTTCGCCGAGGCGATAGACCACTTCCATGATTTGCTGTTCGCGTTTGCTGAGGTATTTGGAGCTCATTTCCTGGTTCCTGCGAAAATATTAACACCTTTTTGGATTTCTGGTGTGAAAATTTTCGCATTAATTGAAAGCAGGATAAAAAATGGGCTCCGGGCATGCCGGAGCCCGAGTTTTTTTTCTTGTCTAGTTGGGTTTCAGCTTAATGTCGAGAAGCTCGACGCCGAAGTTGTTTCGGGAGAAGAAACGGATGAGCGTGACTTCTTTCGGATCTTTGGCGGGAATGTAGTAGCGGTTGAGCATGGCGTCACCGGGTCCGTAGCCTCCGTAATTGCCTTCTGGTTCGACGATGGAGATGGTGTCGTCTCCCTTCTTCACATCCGCCAGAACCTTGACATCGTCTTGTGCGAACTGGGGCAGTCGAGTCCAAGTGAGTTTGAGCACGGGACCGGGGTTGCTCTGGAGCCATGACTTGCGGATCGAGTCTTTAGGGTCGGGGCCGATCTCGATCTTTATGTCATCGATCTTGCCTGCGTTGAAGCTGATGGCTTCCTTTTGATATACGGCATCGTTCTTCCATGGGGAATCGTTGATACTCATGGTGAAAGAGGAAATTGAACCGTCTTCTTTGGGAACATCGATGAAGCTGACGGCTCGGTTGAAGTTGTCGCCACGGTCCTTTAGCAGCCCGCCCCCCATAAAGCCTAGCGACGTAGGCCGGTTTGGGCCGTCATAGGGGCCAGAACCCAGGCTGAGCATTGGCTCAACGTTGTCCTTCGATTTTTCGGCTCGAAGGAGGATGACGCGGCAAGTGGGGGGAAGCGACTTTGGATACCCAACCTTCTCGATCTTGTCAGTTGGGATGATGGTTCCATCGGGGCGCCAGGCGATGACTCCTTTGTCAGTCTTCATCGAGATTTGGTCGATGAAGACCTTTCGGCCGTCCTTCAGGATGCCGACGTATCCGTTGCTCGGCGAAGCAGGGACGGTCTTGCCTGATTTGACATCGGGATCCCAGGAGGTCGGATTGGCGACGGTTTTGTTACCTTGGGCGAAGCTGAGGCCCACGAAGGCGGTGGCGCCGAGGGCGGCGACGATGGGGAGGGCGAGAGTGGTTTTTGACATGGGTTCACGTGACCTTTGGGAATCGACGATGGCGGAGATGCGGGCCTTGAGTCCGCTCCGCTTGGCAAAAGGAGACGCGGCGGTCAGCCGCTTCAATCTGCGGGGGGCGGCGAGGTCCAGCATGCTTTGGGCATAGGTGGCCGGAGAAGTGCCGAGAAGGATGACTTCGTCATCGGAGAGGAATTCGAGGTCTTGTCGCAGTTTGTGGTCGACGAGCCAGACGAGGGGGTTGGGCCATTGGGCGGCGCAGAGGAATTGGCTGAACATGAGCCAGAGGCCGTCACGGCGTCGAAGGTGCGAGGATTCGTGCCGGATGACGGCGTTTAGGCGATCTGCGGGCCAGTCCAGAGCCCCTTCAGGCAGGACGATGGTGGGAGAAGGGCCATCAATGGCGATGGGGGTTTTGAGTTTCGGATGGATGCGAACGGGGAAAGGCGCTTCAAGGTCTGTGGGCTGCCCCTGTCTTCGCAGGCGGTGAGCGCCGAACCAACCTAGGACGCCCCTTAGCAGCAGCACGGCGAA
>MKRX01000006.1:3438-124398 GCA_001898035.1 Armatimonadetes bacterium 55-13 | reverse complement strand
TGGTAGGCGGTTTCGACGATTTGCTGCCGGACGAGGTTGAACTTTGGCAATTCAGCTTCGACAGAAGGAGAGGGCCAAAGCGGTAGGGTGGTCATGATCGCCATCGCGAGAACGGTGGCGATTCCCCAGGCCGTTCGTCTTGCGGGCGACCGTCTTCCGAGGATTGCGCGCGCGGTGAGTCCGATGGCGGCGGTCATGAAGACGGGCAGTGAGATATCGATGGCCCAACGGATGAAGGCGTTCATGGTTTAGGCTCCTCTTTGCGGGCTTGGTCGATGAGGGCTTGAAGGTCATCGAGTTCTTGGTCGGAGAGTTGAAGGTCCTTTTCACCTAAGAGCGCGGAGACGGTGCGGGTGACGGAACCCTTGAAGAAGGTTTCGACGATGTTGCCCAGCGCGGTTTTTCCGGCGTCGTCTTGTGGTTGGGTGGCGAAGAAGACTTGGCGCCCCTCTTGTTTCTCGTGCCGGATGTGCCCTTTTTGCTCCAGGATGCGGAGGAGGGTGCGCACAGTTGAGTTGGCGGGGGCGCCGGGGAGTTGGGTTTCCAGGTCCGGGGCGGTTACCGATCCTTGTCGGTAGATGATCTCCATGATTTGCTGTTCTCGTTTGCTGAGGTAGCGGCTGTTTTTCTCGCTCAAAGTTGCCTCCGTTAAAATATTAACGCATATTCCGGAAATTGCGTTAATTTTTTAGCGTTTTCTGTTTTTGAGGTTCTTGATAGAATGAAGTTGTGATTCGGGTACTGGGGCTTCTGGGGTGTTTGGCGGTCGCGGGGACCTGCTTGGGGCAGGAGTCTTCCAGGCCGATGCCGGAGGTGGTTCGAGAGAGTTTGCCTTGGCTCTCGGCGAGGATGGAGTCGAGCCGGTTGCTAGCGGTTAAAGCGTTGGCTGACTCTCGAACGATGGAGGGTTGGCGGGAGCTTTTGGGGAGTTACGCGGACCAGCCGCCGGCGGTTCGGGCGGCGATTCTTAGGCGAATGGGGGAAGCATTTGGTTATCGGGTGCTTCTTAACGAACTGCCTGAGTACAGTGAGGTCATCAATCAGGCGGAGTTCGGTAATCAACGCGTCAATGAAATTCTCAGCCGGTATGACCAGACGAAAGATCTTGCTCGGGTCTGTTCTGAGTTGAGAGAACTCGAGAAGGTTACACGAGCCTTCGATCGATTTGAGGAACTCCGTCGGCAGTTTGAATGGAAGCTCTTGTCTGCCCTAAGGTTTGAGATTGATTGCACGTCTGCCCAAACAAAGTTAGAACTCGTCGCTCTCCTCGCGTCCCGTAGTGGATATTTCGACCCTTCGACCCGATCCAATCTGAGTTTTAAGTTCAGCAAATACTCCGCAACCTTTGAGGAGTTATTCTCAATATTGTTCAGAAAGGCGGTTAAGAAGTACTCGATAGATTTTGTTCGCCTTCTTGATGTCGATGAGCCTAATCAGGAACTTGGTATTGCCTTGGCCGAGCTGAGGAATAAAGATTTCTATCCACTGCTGCTTCGACAGCTCAAAGCGCGGGTTTACGAAAGCTATTTCTTTGCGGGGCATTGGCCGACCGATGAGTGTCTTAAAGAAGTTCTGGATGCGGTCCGAGAATCGGAAGAGGATTTCATGACCGAGCCCCAAGTCTATGCATTGAAGAGGTTTGACAATCGCGGACCGCGAGGGTTATTACCACTGTGGAGCGAGCTTGGCCCGGGAATCAGGCGGGAGGTACTGGAGGCGTTTAGAGAGGTTCTTGGTTCAGACACCTTCCGATTGGTGGTCTTAGGATCACGTGATGAGAGTCGTGGGGTTAGGTTGGCGGCAATCTCCACGCTAGCTAAGTTCTTTGGTGATTCCGAGTTGATCGAGACCACCCCGTCTGCTAGCCTCAGTAAGGCAGATCGAGTCACGGCAGAAGAGTTGCTAAAGGAGCTTTCTCGAGACTCTGACGAAGATGTTTCGAGCGAGGCACGTCAACTGTTAGAGGAATTGCAGAAGGGATAACTATGCGCCAACTCTCGATGATTGTTGCGTTCGGACTTGCGGCAGGGGCCTGTTTCGGGCAGGAGTCTTCGCGACCCATGCCGGAGGTAGTTCGGGAGAATCTGCCTTTGCTTTCAGCGGGATTAGAGTCAAGGCGGTTGCGGGCGGTTCAGGCTTTGGCGGACTCTCGGACGATGGAGGGTTGGCGGGAGCTTTTGGTGAGTTACGCGGACCAGCCGGTGGCGGTGCGAGTGGCGATCTTGCGGCGGATGCCGGAGATTGTGGTCGACAACAAGCGGCTTATCGAAGAGCTTCCCGAAGTGAAGGAGTACTGGGAGGAGGCGGATAGGCACAAGGCGCTCTTGGATGCACTCGTGGTGGACGCCGGGAAAGGGGGATACTCCAAAAAGGAGTTGGAAGGCCGATTGGATTCCTATTACCGCTTTGCCAAAGAGATCGATGCTCTCCAAGACAGCATTGAGAAGACGTCAATGCGTTTTTCGATTCTTGTTCGGAATGTCGTGACCCGTTCAAATGTTGATCCTTCGGTTGAAGTCAGGTCGGCATTGTTGGACGCCGTCACCAAGTTCTTGCCTTGCTTTGGATGTTCTCGTAGTCCGCAGTACTGGCGCTGTGGGTCGGGGCCCATTATCTTCAGGATGTTGAATTGGGAGATAGTTTCTGATGCGCTAAGGTCGTACGCGAGGGAGCATTCGGGCGAGCTGTTACAGCTTGTGAAAGGCAAGCTACCCTCCTATGAAAGAGCTGCGATCCTTCTAGCCGATGTTCGCTGCGTTGAGTTGCGTCCGGTGCTTGAGGAATGGTTGCGGGGCTCTGAGTACAAGCTAACTTCCCTGGCGTACACGGGCGTTTTTCTCTATCCATTTGACTCGGCATTGCCGCTGGTGATTCGCAGATTGAAATACGTTGGAACTGAGGTGCGGGAAGGAGTTTGGGAAGCCCTTCAGGGATATGGCAGCAAAGGGATCAAGGCGGTTGAGCAGGTTTGGCCCGAGCTTACGAGTGAAGGTAAGGAAGAGGCTCTGAGGGCCTTTGAGTTCGAGCGCACGACGGATGCCTTCCGATTGGCCCTCTTGGCGATGAGGGATTCTGAGGTGGCCGAAAGAGGAATGGACGTCATGGTAGAGATGCTTGGGATCGATCCTGGCGATGACGAGGACACGTATGCCCCGACAGCTCAAGAGTGGTCCCGCCTGCGCGCGCAGTTGATGGGGATGCTGGCCATCCCGGATCTCGAAGATTTGGCTCGGGAAAGGCTGGAGTCGTGGTTCGGAATGAAGTTTGGAGCAGGGAAAGGCGGTGAGTAGATTGAGGCAGGAGTCTTGTCGGGCGATGCCCAGCGATGTCTTGGCGGCGTTGCCGGAGGCTTTGGCGCATTGAATTCCGTTTAGGTATGCGAATTGAGAGCGGTCATGCTCCTAGGGCTTTCATCTGGCGCTTTTTATGGGTGATCCGTGTCTTAACAGGGCGTTCAGGTGTTGGTAGCGCTCAGCGTGGGACCCCTCCCACGACTACACCCTGCCGGTGGCCGGATGAAAGCCTTAGGGCCATCACCCTGAGGCATCGAGCGATCGGTTTTTGGAAGGAGCGCTTTTGAGTTCGGTCGCATTCAGGGCGGGGGAACGCCGCCTACATTTCGCTTTGCGATTGTTATCGATTTGTCCGAACGTGGGTTGTGCATCCATTCCGGCCGGGAATCAATGTTCACTGCTTGCCTTTGGGCATTCTCGATCAAGTGGATAGGCAGGTGAGTGGTTTGGTTAGCGTGGGACCCCGTTCACGACTTTCAGAGCGCTTGAGCGTTGAGTACTGAGTGAGCGCCGGCGAGCCGGTTTCCACGTTGGCTCAGTTATCAATGGCGGTGGGGGATTGGTCGTCTAGGTTGATTTTGATGTTTTGGCCCTCGGTGGCGGTGGAGGGGTTGGCTTTCCAGAATCCGTAGGTGAGGAGGGTGGCGAAGAGGGTCCAGGCGAGGTAGGGGATGAGGAGGAGGGAGGCGGAGGCGCGGACCTTATTGGCGACGACGACGGTGGCGAGGATGGCGCAGTCGAGGAGGACGACTTCGCCAAAGGCGAGGGGGAGTTTTTGCCAGGCGAAGAAGATCCAACTCCAGAGGCCGTTGAGGACCAGTTGGACGGCGAAGAGGGTGAGGGCGAGGGATTTGCGTTTGGAGGGCTCGGCGCGCCAGATTTGCCAGAGAGAGATGCTCATCAGGGCGTACAGGACGGTCCACACGGGGGCGAAGATCCAACTGGGTGGGGTGATGGATGGCTTGTTGACGGCTTGGTACCAGCCTTGCAATCCCTGGAAGGTGCCTTGGCTGCCGATGAATGCCACGAGGTAGCAGAGGGTGGCGCAGGCAAGGAAAGAGACGATGTGACTCTTTTTCTCTTCGGGTGGGGTGGTGACGTCATCCATGATCGCGATTCCACTATCTTGACCTGAATTCTTCGTAGGTTGTTTCCGATTGGGGCGGAACCTTGGGTTTGGCCGTTCGTCCGACCCATCGGAGAAGACGGAGGTACGAATGTTTTCTAGTTTAATTGCAGCCAGCCTCGCATTGGTGGGGACTCCGACGGAGGCGAAGATGAAGATCGTCGGCGCCTCGATGTTTAAGAACGGATACGTCGTGGTATTGCGTGAGATGGATACTCCGACGAGCGGGCAGTATCTGGTGAAGCAGATTCCCGATGGGTCGCTGGGGACGGTTTGGATTACGGCGAGCGACGGGACGAAGCTGAAAGAAGTGGTCAACTCGCTCAATGAGGTCGAGCAGAAGGTCAAGGTGGAGTACGGGACGTTGAGCGCGATCCTTTCCGCGAATAAGGGGAAGGTGCTCTCGTTCGAGGTCTCGATGCCAGAGAACAAGCGGGTCTGGCAGACGGGCAAGCTGATCTTGGTTTCGGATGAGATGGTCTTTGTGGAGAACGAGGGCGAGCAGTTTACGATTCCCCGAAAAGACATCGTCTCCATCAAGTCCAAGGAGAAGTTGGTCTATTCGGCCGAGACCTCAGTGAAGACTCAGGTCCGAGGCTTGCGGTTCGACGTCGAGACCAAATCGGCGGGCAAGGTGTTTATGGTGAGCCTGGAGCGGGGAATTACGTGGGCGCCGGCGTTTGCGCTCGACATTACCGATCCGAAGAAGCTGGTCTTGACGGCCAAGGCGACGGCGATTAACGATTTAGAAGACATGGTGGGAGCCGATTTTCGGTTCGTGACGGGCTTTCCCAACATCCGGTTTGCGGGCATTACGGACCCGCTGCTTATGCAGACCAATGCCGATGCCTTTTTGGGGACGATCAGCGGTCCCGCTGGCGGAGGAGGCTTTGGCGGCGCTGGTGGGGCGGCAGTGAATAGAAGCCGGGCGGGCGAGATGATGAACCAGAAGGCAGCCGCTCCAATGACCGCCGATGCGATGGCGGAAGCGATGGACATGGATGGCGAGGGGATGCAGGCGGGAGACTTGTTCTTCTACACCAAGCAGAACCTCACCCTGAAACGGGGCGAGCGGGGGCAGTACATGCTGTTCCAGGCAGAAGCTCCCTATAAGGAGATTTACACTTGGTTGGTGGACGACCAGGTGGTGGACAACGTGGAATATCGGTTCCCGAGTGGTGATCCGGGCGAGGTTTGGCATAGCGTTCGATTCCGTAACACGAGCGGGCAGCCCCTGACAACCTGCGCGGCCACCACGATGCAGAACGGCCAGATTTTGGGGCAGGACATGATGACCTACACCCCGGCGGGCGCGGAGACCGAAGTTCGGATCACGAAGGCGCTGGATATTCGGGTTGAGAAGAACGAAGAGGAGTCCAAGCGCGAGCCGGGAGTGATCAAGGAGAAGGTGTACATCGGACTCGACCGCAATAACGAGCGGATGTACGAAGAGCGGCCGCTTTATGATCGGCTCCACATCAAAGGCACCTTAGTGATTCGCAACCAGAAGAAGGAGAAGGTGACGATGAAGGTGGCGAAGAGCCTGACGGGTGAGGTCTCCGTAGCTTCTCACGATGGGAAGGTGGTGAAGCTGGCAAAAGGGATCAAGGACGTAAATCCGGCGAGCCAGATTACTTGGCAGGTGGACGTGGATCCTGGAAAGACGCTGAACCTTACTTATGAGTTCTCGCTGCTGGTGAAGTCACAGCGATAGGCGCTCGGTATGATGGGGTGGGAGCCGGGTTGTGCCGCCTGGCTCTCGGGCTTGCTATAGCCCCCGCTAACTACCGGATTGTCCTCGCAATGGTGAGTGGTTTGGGGGCATTGATGTGGGGTTTCTGGGAACCAGTGGTAAGTTCAGTCTAGGCATGTCTCGCAAAGAATTGTTGGAGAAATCAGACAAAAACGGGGCTTCCGTTACTCTCGTCCCGGTTTTACCGGTGCGCGACGCGGTGCATTTTCCTCATCTCATCAACGCCATTAACGTGGTTCGCGAACCTTCTTTAAAAGCGGTTCGCAGGAGCATGGAGGGCGACCGGCGTGTGCTGGTGGTGAGTCAGCGCGACATGTCTCAAGAAGACCCTCAGGTGGAGGGGCTCTATACGGTGGGGACGCTGAGCGAACCGTTGCAGGCGTTGCCGATGCCGGATACCTCTTTGCGGGTGGTGCTGCGGGGGCTCAAGCGTGCGCGAGCGACGAAGCTGATCTCGAAAATGGGAACCTTCTGGGCAGAGGTCGAGGAGATTGAAGAGCCCTTGGACGAGGATTTGCGCGCCGACGCGCTGATGCGGGCAAGCACCGAGGTGTTTGGCCGTGTGGTGGGAATGAACAAGGCGATTCCGCCGGAAGCGATGCAGAGCGTGGTGCATTCCGAGAGCGGCGGACGGTTGGCGGATGCGATCGCGCATCACTTGCCGCTTCGGTCGAGCGAGAAACAGTCTCTGCTTGAGGAGTTGGACGTGATCACTCGTTTGGAGCGGGTGTTCGAACTTCTCAAACGCGAAGAGCAAATTTTGGATTTGGATGCGGACATTCGGCGTCGAGTGGAAAAGGAACTGGGCGACGGTCAACGCGAGTTTTATCTGCGCGAGCAACTCAAGATCATTCAGAACGAGCTTCAGGTGCGGGAACAGCGTCTGGGAGAGACCGAGGAGTACCGAGAGAGGATTGAAGCTTGCGGAATGAACGAATCGGCCCACGACAAGGCGATGTCCGAACTCCGACGTCTTGACCGCGTGCCCTCTAACTCGCCGGAAGGGATGGTCTTACGAGACTATCTCGATTGTCTGGTTGAGCTTCCGTGGAACATGCTGACGGAAGATTATTTGGATGTAGTGGACGCTACATCCAGGTTGGAAAACGAGCACTTCGGGCTCGAAAAGGTGAAGACCCGGGTGTTAGACCACCTTGCGGTGCGGCAACTTAAGGGGGCAACCCGTGGTCCGATCCTTTGCTTTGTGGGACCTCCCGGCGTGGGGAAGACCTCGATTGCGCGCTCGATTGCCCACGCGATGGGTCGCAAGTTCGTTAAGATCGCCTTAGGCGGTGTTCGGGACGAGGCGGAGATCCGGGGACATCGCAAGACGTACGTGGGGGCGATGCCGGGGCGGCTGATGCAGGGATTGCGCCAATGCGGATCTCGGAATCCGGTAGTGGTGCTGGACGAGATCGATAAGCTTGGAGGCGACTACCACGGCGATCCGACGGCGGCTCTGCTGGAAGCGCTTGATCCGGAGCAGAATTCAAGGTTTAGCGACCACTATATTGAGGCGCCATTTGACCTGAGCCAAGTTCTGTTTGTGGCGACGGCCAACTTGCTGGAAAACATTCCGTCTCCCTTGCGGGACCGCATGGAAGTGATCCCGTTCCCGAGCTATACAGACGAGGAACGAAGTCAGATCGCACGTTCGTTTTTGATTCCTCGGATGATTGAGGAGCACGGGCTGAAACCGGACCAATTCTCGATTTCTGAGGAGGCGGTGCAGTCGGTGGTTCGCGAGCACACTCGGGAGGCGGGGGTTCGCGGCCTTTCTCGGGCCATTGCGACGGTTTGCCGGAAGGCGGCGCGGCAAGTGGCGGAAGGGAAGGCGAAGAAGATTTCCGTGGACTTGGTTCGCTTGGTGGAGTTCTTGGGCCGGCCTCGATTTAAGCGGCAAATGGCGGAAGAAGCCAACGCGCTGGGAGCGGCCACGGGCCTGGTGGTGAGCGAGTTGGGCGGCGACGTGATCTCGATCGAGGTCAGTTTGATGGAGCCGCAATCCTCCAAACCCGAACTGCTAATGACGGGCAATCTGGGCGACGTGATGAAGGAGTCCGCGATGGCGGCCCTGACCTTTGTTCGGGCGAACAGTGAGGAATTGGGGATTGGACAAGGGTTCAAGTTCGACGTTCACGTTCACGTGCCTCAAGGAGCGATTCCGAAGGACGGTCCGAGTGCGGGGGTGACAATTGGCGTAGCACTGGCCTCGGCGGCGTCGGGGCGGGCGGTGAAGAGCGATGTGGCGATGACGGGCGAGATCACCCTGCGCGGGAAGGTCTTGCCGGTCGGCGGCATCCGCGACAAGGTTTTGGCGGCACATCGGGCGGGCATTCGGCATGTGATCATTCCGCGGGAGAATGAGCCGGATCTCGATGAAGTGCCGAGTAACGTTTTGAAGGAGATCGAGGTTCACCCAGTGTTGGATCTGCGGCAGGCGTTGGACATCGCGTTGGAGACGGATGGTCGGGCGCGGGCGGTGGCGTACGCGCACGATCCGTTTGGGAATTAGCGGATTGGCTCTGTCCTGTTCGTAGGTTTGGGTTACCGGCGAATACGCAACCCCCTTGGGGTTGGACTTGCCTGATCTGATTAACCTCGGTGAGGCTTACCCAGGGTAGGAATCGCTTCGCGCTTCCAACCCTTCGCTAGCTTACGGAATCCCGTTGGGATTCCCCCTCACCCCGGACCCCTCTTCCGAGGGCGAGGGGGAGCGCTCTGGCGACTTGGTTTAGGCGCAGACGGTTAGCATTTTTTGGAGGGCTTCTTTGGCCCAGTGGGAGACTTTTTCGGGGACCTTGACTTGGTTGACCACGTTTCCTTCGACCAGATTCTCTAGGACCCAGCAGAGGAAGCTGGGGTGGATTCGGTACATGGTGGAGCAGGGGCAGATTTGGGAGTCTAGGCAGAAGATGGTCTTGTCAGGGTGCTCTTGGGCGAGGCGGTTGACGAGGTTGATCTCGGTGCCGATGGCCCAGGTGGAGCCGGGGGCGGATGCCTCGACGGTCTTGATGATGTACTCGGTCGATCCGTTGTAGTCGGCGGTCCGAACGACGTCGATGGGGCACTCGGGGTGGACGAGGACTTGGACGTCGGGGTGGGTCTGTCGTGCGGATTCGATTTGCTCGACGGTAAAGCGTTTGTGGACGGAGCAGTGGCCCTTCCAGAGGATGAACTTGGCGCGGCGGAGGGCTTCTTCGGTATTGCCGCCTAAGGGCTTGAAGGGATCCCAGACGACCATTTCGGTTTCGGGATCGTAGCCGAGCTTGACACCGGTGTTGCGGCCGAGGTGCTGATCCGGGAAGAAGAGGACCTTATCTCCCTGCCGGAGCGCCCACTCGACGGCGGTGGGTGCGTTGGTGGAGGTACAGACGGTGCCGCCGTGTTCGCCGACAAAGGCTTTGAGGTTGGCGGCGGAGTTGATATACGTCACCGGAATAATGCGGGGGGCGGGATTTGGGATGTGGGGTGCCGATTCGGTCGGCGATGGGCGTTGGGCGTTGGGGGCAGTGGCGGCTAGTTCGGGGGTTTGGTTTAGAACGCGTTCTAGGTCTGACCAGCACTTTTTGACTTGGAACAGGTTTGCCATGTCCGCCATAGAGCAGCCGGCGGCGAGGTTGGGGAGGATGACGATCTGGTTGTCGGGGGTCAGGATGTCGGCGCTTTCGGCCATGAAGTGGACGCCGCAGAAGACGATGTAATCGGCTTCGGGGTGGAGGTTGGCGTCTTTGGCGAGTTTATAGCTGTCGCCTCGGTAGTCGGCGTGCTTGATGATTTCGTCTCGCTGGTAGTGGTGACCCAGGATGACGAGTTTCTTGCCAAGCTTTTGCTTCGCGGCGACGATGCGGGCATCGGCCTCTGCGGGTGAGAGGTCGGCGTACTCCTGCGGGAGGGGGGCCTGATACATCTGTTATTCCTTAGCCTAGCGGCTCGGCTCCTGCGGTCGCAAGAGCGTTAGCTTCGCGGTAACAGTCGAATCGGACGACGGGGATGTTGTTAACGCTAACTTAGTATACGTCGCGGGTGGGGGGAGCGATGCGCGGATGAGGCTTTGGACATTGATAAGGAACGGAAGGCAAACTTTATCGAGACGAAATTTCAATGATGAAGTTCAGTTGCAATCATCATTTTTGTGTAATTCAAGTAAATTTGCTAAATAGATTCATCGCAAAAGAAAATCATTGGCCTTAGGTTAAGCAACGTCGTACTTTTAACAGGTGTA
The DNA here is from genome assembly GCA_001898035.1 of Armatimonadetes bacterium 55-13. Lineage (GTDB taxonomy): Bacteria > Armatimonadota > Fimbriimonadia > Fimbriimonadales > Fimbriimonadaceae > 55-13. Next base: position 114,001 of record MKRX01000006.1, on the reverse strand, counting down.
AATCTTACTAGCAACGTTGCTTGAGGTTTGAGAGGAAACGATGAAACTTAGAACGCTCTTTATCGCCGGTCTTTCCACATTTGCCGCTTTCGCGTCGGCCGATACATTTTTGGTGAATCTAGATGTATCGGGAACCGAAAGTTGGGATGAGATTTACGATTCCGACAACTTTGATTTTGTCGGAGATGTCGGCTCGCTCTTCCCCGGCTACACGGATTTCGTCATGACCGGAATCGGATGGGACAACGTGAACATCGAGACGGTGGGAGCAAGTTGGCTATCCGAAGCGACCTTCTCCTTTGAAAGCTTTTCGGGCGGGGACTGGCTCGATGTAAACCCGGGTGTGGATGACGATAACTCAGGTAACGCCACCTACTCTAGCGGTGGTCTGATCGACCTCGCTTCCATCGATCCGGAACTGCCGCTGATCTTGGATTCTGACAACCTTCTGTATTTTCATATCTACGAGGCGTTTGACGACAATCCAGATGCGGTCGACGCCTTCATTCACTCTGGCACCTTTACTCTCCAATTCGAGGCGACGGCAGCGCCGGTTCCGGAGCCAGCTTCTATGCTTGCCTTGGGATTGGGCGCAGTTGCGCTCTTGCGTAAGCGAAGCAAGAAGTAGTTTGTGCTTTCTTGACTCGGGATTGGGCTCGCTTTGGCGGGCCCAATCTGCGTTTAGAGGTCCTCCCGGGCTGGCTTAACGTTGGCGAACAGGAGTTCGAGAAGCGTGCGGAGCGCTTGCATTTGGTCTTCTCCGATGGATTGGGACCAGTCTGCCTCCACTGTCTTCATGGTTTGGCTGGCCAACTCCTGCACTTTCTTGCCTTTGGAGGTTAGGACGACTCGCTTGGCGCGTTGATCCTCGGGATCGGGTTCGAAGTCGAGGTAGTCATTGGCGACCAGGTAGGCGACGAGGTTGCTCATGCTCTGTTTGGTCATGTGGGCTGCCTCGGCCATTTCGGTGATTCGGGCGCCGCGATCATCGATATACCGCAGGGCACGAGCGTGAGCGGGGCGGATGTCGGCGAATCCAGATTCGGTGAGGGCGTCGTTCACCCGATCAATGGCGGCAATGGCGGGGGTGAGGAGGAGCGAGCCGATGGGTATTGAGTCCCGAGAATTCATATCTGTTCTTTTAGGATTGCATATAGTCAGTTAAATTGACCAATATAGTCAGCAGCACTGACTATATCAGTGAGGTTTACGATGAATGAAATGCTGTTGAAATCGAAGTACGTGAAGGCGGAAGAAGGAGAGACGGTGATGGTGGTTGGCACGCCCGTCCGATTCATTTTGGAGTCGAAGGATTCTGGGGGCCAGATCTCGATTTGGGAAAATCGAGTCCCGGTAGGGATGGGAGTTCCTCCTCACACTCATGCCCATGACGACGAGATATTTTTCGTTCAGAGAGGGTCATTCGAGGTGCAAGTTGGTGAGGCAACTTATCTGGCTAACCCGGGAGACTTGGTGTTTATGCCTCGAAACGTCCCGCACAGCTATCGCAACGCAGGCGATATTGAGGCGGTGATCTTGGCGATGGCGACGCCAGCGGGTAAGGAAGAGTTCTTCCGGGAGTTTTCGCGAGTGGACCTTTCGGCGGGAATGGATGAGGCGGTCGAAGTTGCGGGCCGCCACGGGATCGCTTCCGTCTAAGTTTCGATTCGTGTTTGAATCTGCAAAGGGGAAGATGGGCCGGGAGCACCCCCGGCCCCATTTTTTTTTACAGTTTGATACGGATTTCTCGGACCACTTGCCGTCCGTCGTAGCCACCGAGGATTGCGAGGCGATCCACCATGGACTTGGGGTTCGGATCTGGCGCCCAGAGGACCGGTTTGTTGTCAACAAGCAGCCAGATGGAGCCTTCTCGGCGGGAGAGTTGGAGTCGATGAGGGCCAGGAGTCATGACAACCGCTTCGTCGCCAACCTCGCGACCGAAGAGGCGGAGGCGGGTGGTGGTGTTTCCGTAGCCTCCCACGAAGCCGATATAGTCCGAGCCGGCGTCGGTCTTTTTGGTGTTGGGGAGAAAAGCGGCGAGAACGCCATCGCTCTTTGCTTCTACGATGGCAAAGAGGTCGAATTCAGCCGACTTGGGGATGGGGACGATGAGCGCGCTCTCGTCGCCGCCATCGCAATGGTAGGCGTCTCCCTCCAACTTCCACTTGCCTCCCAATTTCACGCGATCGGAGCCGGGTTTGATGACTTCAACGGGGGCAAGGGGGGCGATCTCTTTGGGAGCGCCGTTGGGAATCGGCTCCTTGCCATGTGCTTCTAGCATGAGGCTATAGAAGACTTGGTAGGGTTCCCAGATGGAGGAGGTACGCCCGTCGTTATCGTAAATGGTGAAGCACGAGCCGATCTCCCGACCTGCTCCGGTCCAGAACCAGATTCCTTCGCCTCGATCGGGCCACATGAACTCGATGGCGATGGAATCGTCGGCGAGTTTCTTGGCTTTCCATTTGAGGCCCTTGGTCTGGCCCATGTATGGCCGAATGTCTACGATGGAGTTGTTGGGGCCGGGGGCCGGACCGGTGGAGGTTCGATTGGTGAGTTCGAAGCCTTGCACGCCTTCGTTTGAGTACACACCCTTGCCCTCTCCGTCAAAGGTGGCCTGCACGCGACGCCAAGGCCCTTTGAGGGTAAGCAGTCCGTAGTAGCCCGCTTCATCGTGAGTCTGCTGGTAGGTAGCTTGGATGCCGCCGCGATTCATCTTGCCCGCCAGAGGAATGTCTTTCCACTCAGAGGGATCGCCGTCAATGGCGGCATGCATGGGATAGATGAATGGGGCGTAGGGGATGAGCGGATACGGATCAGAAATATCGGGGATGCCGTCTCCATCTGAATCGGGCTTGGTGGGATTGGGGATGGCGGTTTGGGCGGCTTGCTTGATCCAAGTGGTTTGGAGCGGAGCGGGCGCCCAAGTGCTGAGCATGACTTTCTGGAGATCGGGAGTGACGCCGTCCGATTGCGGCTTTTGGGAATTTGAGCCAAAGCGCTTCTCGTCGAGGGGGAGGCGAGGATCGCTGTCGGGGAATCCGTCGCCATCGGCGTCTTTTACGGTTTCTGTGTAGCCGAAGTACATGCGGAGCCATTGAGCGTCGCTGAGCGTGCGATCCCAGACCCACATGGTCTGCCAGTGCTCGCCGCTGCGGCCCGCAGTATTCCAGGCATTTTCGTCGGCGCTGCCATCGTTTTTGACTTTTCGGAAGCGGGGCGCGGGGTGGTTGAAGACGATTCTCTCATCTTCGCGGTTCGACAGGGAGAACTCGCCGTGAGATTCGAGATCGTGGTGGAATTCGTGGGTGGCGAGCCAGGCGAAATCGCCGCCGCCCAGATATTGAGAGCGACCGGGGATGCCGTTGGGAAATTGATCGACACCAAACGTTCCCCCACCCGATGTGTAGAACTGCCACTTAGCTCCATCCCACTTGCGAACGAAGGCAACTTCAATTTGGCCCGAGTACGGCTTGGTCTCTACAATGGGGGACTTGTTGACCTTTTGGATGTTCTTGGTATCGACGATGGTGAATTCGCCACCTCCAGGAGCGCGAAAGTCTTCTCCGGGGTAGCTGCGGCATACCGGCCAGCCCTTGTAGAACTTGTCGATCTTCTTGGTGGGCTCGGGGCCCCATCGCTGCCAGCGATCATCCACGAAGATTTGATAGTCGACCCAGAGCCTCATGCCAGAGTTCACCCAGAAGAAGCGGGCGGAGGTGGCAAACTCTTCTTTTACTTTGTTCAGGTCGGCGAGCGAGATTGGCTCAGGATTTGGGGCAATCGCGGCTCCGTTATCGCCGTAGGCGGACTCCACATTGATGACGTTAGGCATCAGGAGCACTTTGACGGGAATGCGCACGATGGTTTTCTCTCCCTTAGGCGCCTGAGTGCTGACGGCGTATTCCCGACGCCACCCATCGCTGGCTCCCCAAAGCTTCTCTTGATCGGTAGGTTTGGCGCCTGGGTCCCAGATTCGATAAAAGTAGCGTTGGCCGGGTCGGAGATTTTTCAGGGTCAGGGTGTGGAGCGTCTGTTTGCCGGTGGAACCCTTGACGATGGCAACCTTCTGATCCCAAACAGCCTTGTAGGCGGTTCGAGGAATATCTCCTGCGCGGAGTTCGACTCGCGTTTCACAGGGGGTTACGGTGAAGTATTGAAGCGTGAAGCTGGTGCGGGTGATCTCGGTGACCGGGCGCATGGGGTCGGAAAGAGGCTGGAGGTCTCCCACGTGCTGGCTGGGGGCCGGGCCAATTTGGGCCACGGCAATGAGCGCAAGGGCAGCAAACATGGCAACCGGTTTACCCGAGTTAACGGCCCCGATAGTAAACTCTGGCTTATGTCTCCACGTCTCGCGTTTGCGATCGACGCCGCCGTCCGGGCAGGGCGTTCGACCCTTTCCCTCTTTCAAGTCGGTACGCCCGTCGATTTGAAGTCGGACGACACGCCGGTGACGGCGGCGGATCGGGAAGCGGAACGCCTGATTCGCACGGCGATTGCGGAGGAGTTTCCGGAGGACGGGATATTGGGTGAGGAAGAAGGCGAGTCCGGGCCCGAAGGGAGTCGGTGGGTTATCGATCCGATTGATGGGACGAAGTCGTTTGTGAGCGGAGTTCCTCTCTATGCAACCCTATTGGCGTATGAGGTGGAAGGGGAGGCGCAGATCGGGGTGTGTTATTTTCCGGCGCTCAACGAGTTGGTTTATGCGGAGATTGGCAAGGGGGCGATGTGGAACGGGCGTCCTTGTCGAGTAAGTGCGAAACCAAAGCTGAATCATGCGGTGGTGGCAAGTGGGAGCACTTCCTCCATGGCCAAGCACGGGCGGCTAGAAGGGTTTCAGAAGATTGAAAAGAAGACAATGGCTTGTCGGACGTGGGGAGACGCTTACGGGCACGCCCTCGTGGCGACGGGACGGGTCGAGGCGATGATCGACCCGGTGGTCAACCGCTGGGATATTTCAGCGATGAGCGTGATCGTTCGAGAGGCCGGGGGTTGTTTCACCGATTTCTCGGGGCGTCATGCGTTGGCTCAAGAGGCGCTCTGCTCGAACGGCCTGGTTCATCATGAGCTGCTCGAGGCCTTTCGGTAGATGAGATTGCTCGGCATCGACTACGGGTTTAAGCGAATCGGCTTAGCGGTTGCCGAGGTTGAGTTTGGAGTGATTACGCCGAAACCCGCTTTGGCGGCAACGGGCACCCTGGCGAAAGACGCGGAAAATCTTTCGGCGATCGTCAGGAAAGAGATGGTGGATCGGGTGATCTTGGGGCTACCTATCGAAGAGGATGGGAACCTGGGGAAAATGGCTCGTGTTTGTGAAACCGTGGCTGAGCATTTGCGCGTCAAGGGGCATGTCGTCGAGATGATCGACGAGCGAATGTCCAGCGTGGAAGCGGAGGCTCACCTGAGACAAGAGGACTTAAAGGCCAGCCAGCGGCGGAAACTGCGGGATGGGGAAGCGGCACGCATTCTGTTAGAAAGGTATATCGACCACCTTGAGAAAGCTTAGACGTTTTGTAGTCCGTTTGTTTGCCCTGACAATCCTCTTGGCGGTGGGGGGAGGCTGGTGGTTTTCCGGTCAGCTCAAGCCGCTGAATCCGAGCGACACTCCTCGCTACGTTCGCTTCGAGAATCCATCTTCGCTTGGCGATGCTTTGACTCGACTTCAGAATGGAAAGATTCTGCGGAACGCGACCGCGACCCGGCTGTTTGCGAAGTGGAAGCGAGCGGGGGGTACGGTTCGCCGAGGCACCTACACACTGGGCGGGAATATGACGGCGGGTGAAGTCTTGGAAGCACTTAAAAAGCCGATTCGACGCATGGTTCGGCTGCCGGAAACGAATTGGGCTCAACGGACGGCTAACCTGCTGGAAAAAGACGAAGTTGGGCCGGCGAGTAAGTACATGGAGCTTACGAAATCGCCATCTGAGTTTAATGGATCCGTTTCTTTCCCCTTGCCGCAGACTTCTTTGGAGGGATACCTCTTTCCTGACACCTACGACATTCCGCCTCTGACGACACCGAAGGAAGTGATCCGACGGCAGTTGGCCGCATTTGAGCAGAAGATTTGGAAAGGGTTAGGGGAGCCAAAGAACTTACATCGCGCTATTATCATCGCATCGATGGTGGAGATGGAAGTTGCGCGGGACAGCGAGCGTCCGATAGTGGCGGGGGTCATCGAGAATCGGCTGAAACTTGGGATGCCCCTTCAGATCGACGCGGCTATCAATTACGGAATCCAGAAGTGGCGGCCCCTGACCTACGACGACTATAAGCACGTGGATTCACCGTACAACCTTTACACTCATAAAGGATTGCCGCCCGGTCCGATCTGTTCGCCCTCGCTCAAATCGATAGAGGCCGCCTTGAACCCGACCAAGCATAACTTTTTGTACTATGTGGCTCTCCCCAGTGGCCGCAGTCTTTTCTCCGCAACCTATGCCGAACACTTGAAGAACGTGCAGAAACGACGAGACGCGATTAAACGAGGGACTCCCGAATGAAGGGATTTCGAACGGGGAGTTTTGATCGAGGGCGCGTTTCTGGGGTGCTTCATCCTTTCGTTCCGGCTCACGCGGCGAACTCGCTTCTTGATGTGGATTTGGACGAGATGTGGTCGCGGGGTAAGCGGCTGATCTTGCTGGACGTGGATCACACGATCATTCAATGGGGCTCCGAAGATTTCCCCGAGGGCGTGGTGGAATGGGTTCAACGAGCCAAAGCGATTGGATTCGAACTATGCATCCTTAGCAACACCCGGAAGCGGGAGCGGTTGGGAAGGCTCTCCGCCAAGTTGGGAATCGAGACTGTGCGAGGGAAGTTTAAGCCGAGCCGAGCGATGTTTCGGTTGGCGTTGATCAAGTTCAAGCGAAAAGAAGAAGAAGCGATCATGATCGGCGATCAGATATTCACAGATATCTTGGGCGCCAACCGATGTGGAATCGAGGCGATCTGGGTACGGAAGATGGAAGGTAGGGAGTTTGCCGGGACAAAGATCAACCGGTTTGCCGAGCGACTCCTGCGAAGTTCGATCTATCGCGCTTTGGTTACTCCGGTGGACGAACAGCCTGACGAGGCGGAGATCGAAGGGAAAAGACCGCCATCAGATACAACATTGTTTAGGCAGATCGTCAAGTTCTGTATCGTCGGTGGGACCTCGTTTATCATCGACGCCGGATTATCGATGATCTTCCTTCGGGTTTTGCCTTGGGGAGATCGGTTATTGAGCGAGGCGTTGGGAGGATGGCTTCAAGGCTCCTTTCCTGCTCTATTTGGCTGGGCGAAGAATCACTATACGGCGGCAGTGCCGGTGTTGGGGGGCTTAGCTTCCATTATCGCCATGTTCAATTCGTTCTTGCTTAACCGAAGGTGGACATTCCGGGTGAAGGGGAAGGAAGAGCGGATGGCGCAACTGCGTCGATTCTATCTCATCTCCATTATTGGGGCAGTCTTGAACACGCTGATCACCAGCGCGCTTTCCAACGTCATTCCCGCGCATCCGAATCAGAGCTTGATGATTGGCAAGGTCGTGGCGGCGGCAGTGGTGGCAGTTTGGAACTTTACGGGACAGCGCCTCTACGCATTTCGGTCGGCGGAGTCGTGACGGAGGTTTTTCGTTGGGAGGAGGCGCCGGTGGCCGACTTTGCGGTGATTGGAGATCCAGTGGGGCACAGTCGCTCTCCTCGGATGCACCAGGCCGCCTATGACGCCTTGAAATTGCCTTATCGGTATGTGGCCGTCCATGTCGGACGTGGTTCAGTTGGAAAGGCGCTTGATCGATTGGCTGCCTTGGGTTACCGTGGGGTGAACGTGACGGTACCGCACAAGGAAGAGGCGCTGGCTTGGGCGGCTCAGGCGGACGAACTCAGCCGTCGAATTGGAGCGGCCAACACACTTCGGCTGGCGACCAAGGAAGCGACCAACACGGACGCGGGCGGATTTTTGGACACGATTCAGGGCTTGGCGGGGCGAGAGGCGACGATGCTGGGGGCCGGGGGTACGGCCCGTGCGTTGGCAGCGGTGCTGCCGGGAGCGGGATATCAGGTCCGAGTTTGGAATCGGACTCGGGAGCGGGCAATGGCCTTGGCGGATGAGTTTGGATTGTCGGTGCTAGAAGAACCTACGGTGGACGCGGATTTGGTGGTGAATACGACCTCGGCGGGCCTTCATGGGGATCGATTACCCCTGGATTGGTCAGAGGCAAGGAACGGAACGGTGGCTTACGACTTGGTGTACGGCGAAACTCCTTTTCTGACTGAGGCGGCGGCGCGAGGGTTGCGAACGATTGACGGGCAATCCCTCTTGGTGGCCCAAGGCGCTCGGTCCTTTGAGTGGTGGCTAGGGTTGACGCCATCCCGCGAAGCGATGGCGGAGGCGATTCGTTGAACATTGTTCCGGCGACCCACGAGGCGATTGAGCAAGCGGGGGAGGCCCTCCGGGCGGGGCAGCTGGTCGTCATTCCCACCGAGACGGTTTACGGCTTGGCGGCGGATGCGACGAACGCGGAAGCGGTGCGAGCAGTATTTACCGCTAAGCAGCGACCCGCAGATAATCCTCTGATCGTTCACATCGCCGATTGGGGGCAATTGGGCGATGTGGCGGCGAAGATTCCGCCGGTAGCTCTGGAGTTGATGGAGCACTTTTGGCCCGGTCCTCTCACGGTGGTTCTGCCGAAGTTGAAATGGATTCCCGAGGAGGTCACAGCAGGCTTGGACTCGGTGGCGGTGCGCATGCCTACGCATCCGGTGGCGCGCGAGGTGATTCGGGCGGCTGGACGGCCCTTGGCGGCGCCAAGCGCAAATCGGTTTATGCAGCTTTCTCCGACACGAGCCGACCATGTTGACCCGAACATTGGCGACTTTGCGGCGATGGTCTTGGATGGTGGGCCTTGCGAAGTGGGGCTGGAATCGACGGTGGTGGATTTTTCGGGCGACCGGCCCAAGCTTTTGCGTCCAGGGGTCATTTCGCGTCAGTCGATGGAATTGGTTATGGGGTCAGAGTTGGACACCGCGGTTTCCGATGAACCCAAAAAGGGGCCGGGCATGTACCGTCGGCACTATGCTCCGCGCACGCCGGTTCGGTTGGTGAGCAAGCTTGGGCCGGAAGACGTGGGCATTGTCTTGGGCAACGCGACGGGGCCAGGGCAGATATCTTTGGGCGATGATGCGGACGCCTATTCAGCTCATCTTTATGAGACTCTGTACGACCTCGATCGTAAAGGAGTGGCCGAGATTTTGGTTGAGATCCCTCCGCAGACTCCAGAGTGGGAAGCGGTGCAGGACCGCTTGCGTAAGGCCAGCCACTCAGGTCCCGAGGATTAACTCAGGACCCGGCGACCAACGATCTCGTAGTTCTTGTCCATCTCCAGATAGACGCGGGGTTGAATGGGCCAGCTCATGGAGAGTCTGGGGTTGATGCTACAGGCGCGAATGGCGGTTTCTTCACCGAAATCCTGGGCGAGGTTGCGAAAGGCGTCGAGGAGAGTGATGGCACTTCCGGCCAGCGATCCATTTGCGGCGAGACGGACAGATCCGGGACCGGTGACGACGTCAAGGCCCCACATTTTGATTTGAAGATTGGGCGGCATGCCGGTAGCCATCGTGCTGTCGCTTACGGCAACCAGCTTGTCTTGTGGTTTGCACTTAGCGAGGAGCTTGGCGGCGGGGGTGGAGACGTGAAGGCGGTCGTAGATAAGTTCCGTGTAGACGCTGTCGTTAGCCATGGCGTAGCCCACGGTGCCAGCCTCTCGATGGTGGAGAGGGCGCATGGCATTAAAGGTGTGGGTGGAGTGGCTAACGCCGAACTCGAAACCGTACCGCGCCTCGTCATAGGTCGCGTTGGTGTGGCCCATGCTGACTTTGACACCTCGCTTCATGAGTCGCATGGAGAGGTCCAGCGCGCCAGGAACTTCGGGAGCGAGGGTGATGAGCTTCAGACGAGGATCATCCAGGATGGGGTCCCATTCTGAGACTCCGACGGGTGGGGTGGCGATGGCGGACGGAGGTTGGGCGCCGGGGTAGGTGGGGCTGATAAAGGGGCCTTCTAGATGAAAACCCGCGATCATTTCGTGCTCGGGAAGATTGCTGAGGGTGCGTTGGATATCGGCAACGGAAGCGGTGACGGTGGTAGGCAGGAACGACTCGTAGCCGACCTCGGCCAGTCGATCGCACAAGAGGAGCATTTCTTCTTGGGTGGCGCTCATGAAGTCGATGCTGAACGCGCCGTGAATGTGGATATCGACGAACCCGGGGACCAGGAGCGCCTTTGGAGAGGCGCTGACCCGCTGGAAGGTGGTGGTGTTCCAATCGACCTCGTAGGTTCCGAATCCCTCGGGGCCAAGCATGTTGTAGATGTGGTTCATAGCTTTCGGGCAAATCCGCCGCTGGACTGGGTTACGTAACCGTCCATTTCAAGCATGGTGAGTTCACTCATGATCTCACCGATGGGCAATCCGGTTCGTTCCTGGATGAAATCCGGAGCAAGAGGTTCGGCGGATAACACTTCCATCAATTGTGTTCCGATTTCCGAGAGGGGGGGCAGGTCTGGGATGGATTCTTGGGGTTCGATGCCGAGCGCTTCGAGGAGTTGGTCAGGGTGATCGACGAGGGGGGCGCCGTCCCGGATGAGGGCATGGGAACCTCGGAAGTTGGGATTGTCAATATTTGCGGGAACCACGAAGACTTCTCGTCCCAGTTCATTGGCGCGGTGGGCAGTGGAAAGCGCGCCGGACTTCTCAGGAGCTTCGATCACGAGAATGATTTTACTGAGGGCGGCGATGAGCTGGTTGCGGATGAGAAATCGGTAATAGTCTGGCTTGGTCCCACAGGCGAATTGGCTGACCAGGCAGCCGTGTCCGGTTCGAATCTGCTGAAAGAGTCCGGCGTGGACGGACGGATAGACCCGGTCGACTCCTCCAGCGAGGACGGCGACCGTTTTTCCTTTTGCCGCTACGACGGCCTTGTGAGCGGCGGCGTCTATGCCGAGTGCGCCGCCACTGACGACGGAGACCCCGGCCCGGGCGAGAGCTTCTGCGAACTTTGCCGCAACGGCTTTGCCATAGTTCGTCGCATTGCGGGTTCCCACGATACCGACGGTTGGTGCGTGGGTAGCATGCCAATCTCCCCAAGCGAAGAGGGCGATAGGGTTATCTGGCCAAGCGCGTAGGGGTTCCGGATATTCGGAGAACTCGACCGGCCGCGCGCCCTGGCGCAAGGCGGATTCCAGCGGATTCATGTCCAAACTGGCGAGGCGTCCTCTTTCGGCGCGGCTGAGGAGAGGATGGCTTAGAAGTTTAGGAAGGGCCGATTCGTGAAGAGGGCCGAGCTCTTTGATGAGAGCTCGACCCTTTCCTGGCGCGAGTTCGGCGGTGAGAACCGCCTGCCAGAACTGCGGCGTCATTTAACGGCCGTCGCCGCCTCCGCCGAATCCACCTCGACCGCCACCGGGGCCGCCTCGACCACCGTTATTGTTATTGTCATTTCCGGTGGGGCGGACGAGGGGGCGAAGGGAGTTGTCGATCACGACCTGGAAAGTTGCCTTATTGACGTTACCGAGCCAGTCGGCGACGGTGACGGTGACGGTCTTGCGGCCGTTCGAAAGGGGCTTGTTCTTCTTGCTCAGGCTTGAGATACGGACGACGGCGATGCCGTCTCTTCCGAATTCGTAGTCCATTTCTTGGCCGTCGATATCGATCTTGAGGGTCTTGTTGTCGATGCCGGAAGCTTCATCTTCGATTCGGAAGATGAACTCAAGGGGCGGCTGACCCGAGATGACGTCACCAGCGCTTGGCCAGAGTTGCTCAACGCTGGGAGGGGTGAGATCCACGCCCAGTTGCTTATCGAAGGCGAGGAGGCTGCCATCCAGTCCGAGGATCATCAGCGTATTGCCATCTACAACAGCGGGACCCGCGGCAGGAACGGCGAGAACCTTCGTCGTTGGAGTGTTTGATTGGCCACCGCCAATTCCACCCGCTCCGCCGGGACCTTGACCGCGACCACCGCCAGGACCGGATTGACTGCTGCTGCTGGACGAAACGTCGCCAATGGGTCGGATCAGGTAGCTCCACACGATATCGCCGGTGCGGGCGTTTACCAGGTTGATGGCGCCGTTTCGAGTCGGGATCGCAAAGAAGTTACCGGCGGGCGCAGGCGAAGCGGCGGCTTGGGAGCCGAGGTCGATCTCTTTGCGAACGACGGGGAGTCCATTGTTCTTGAACAAGTAGACCTTTCCATCGGCTGTGACGGCGGCGATCGCTTCTCCGTTTGACGCGGGAGCGAAAGCGAGCCGGTCATTGCTGTTGGCTTCAAAGACTTTGCGACCGCCGGGGGCGTTAAGGCCGATGACGTACGTGCTTGAGTTCACGTAAACGGTATCTCCGGCCACGACCGGCTCCACGTCAGGACTGAGGGCGGTGAAGCGCTTCGTCCAATTAGCCTTGAGGGTGGTGGTCTTGAGACTCACCATGTCATAGGCATTGGTGAAGTAGAGGAAATCGTCTCGGTAGGAAGCGACGCGACCGAGGAAGCCATCGTACACCTTGATTGGTGCGTTCCAGGCAGGCTGGCCATCAGCGATCTTGATCGACGTGATGGTGTTGTCCGTCATGCCGAAGGTGATTTGCTTGCCGGTGATGGTTGGTTCGCGATAGATAGGGGCGGGCGCAATGTATGTCCATTTGGACTCACCGGTCTTAGCATCTACCGCATAAAGGGTTTTGTTATCGGCGGCGGCAATGGCCAGACCATCTACCAAAAGCACGGTGGATTTGAAATTGCCTTCGATGGGATCAACCAACGGAAACTTCCACTTTTGGTTGCCGGTCTCTTTATCGAGCGCGTACATTCGCTGACCGACGGCCACGTAGACCACTCCTTCTTGAACGACCGGTTTGCCGAGCGGGGAACTGCTTGTGGGTTGTATCCACCGCCAAGCAAGTGGCGCCGGTCCGTCGAAGTCCGCATGAACGAACGCCGAGAACGCCATAGCGGCTAGACCGACGGAAAGTGTCCGCATGATTCGCATATTTCGCATACTCCAGGAAAGCCGCGATGGCTCGTGTCAAAAGCATTTTAGCGACGTATAGGCAATCTTGTCTATCGTCGCTTCGCCATACTTCGGACGCGCGAAACTTGTTAACAGTCACGCGAATGGCGAAAAGAGTAGGTTTTTGGCAAAAATATGGCGTTGATTGTCCTTTGTTATCACAAAGTGGGAACGGAAGAAAAAGAAGGTCGTCGGTTGAACGTTCATCCTCGCCGGTTGGATTCTCATGTCCGATTCTTCTTGCGTCGTCGCTATGCGTTTGCGCGTGGCAGGGATTTGGCGGGAGGGGTGACGGGGAGGACAGTTTGCTTCACTTTTGACGACGGGTTTGTCTCGACGCTCGAAAATGGACAACCGGTGTTTGATCGACATGGCCTACCGATGACGATTTATGCGGTTTCCGACCGGGTGGGGGAAACGAGCCTTTGGGAAGACGAGCTTGCGCGCCCTCTGGCGACTTGGGAGCGGTTAAAAGAGGCGGAAGACGCGGGGCATGAAATTGGGAATCATACGGCGACGCATCCTCGGTTGGGCCTGATGTCCTTCGAGGACCAGTTGGCAGAATTGGTGCGGTGTCGTGAGGCGCTCGCTGCTCAAGGATTTCAGCCGGGATCGTTTTGCTATCCGTACGGGAGTTTGAACGGGGATAGTAGGCGGGCAGTGCGGGAAGCAGGGTATTCGGTGGGGATGGCATTGGGAAAGCGGGCTGTGCGTCCTGGGGACCCGATAGAGGCGTTGCCGAGGATCGTGATGGCGTACGGGGACGGCTTGCCGTTGCTGATTTATAAGCTTTCTATCCGGCCCCATCTGAAGAAATAGGACCGGTGTTGCGAGAATGTTCTAGAGCGGGTATCATTTTCGCTGCTTCGGGCTCATAGCTCAGTTGGTTAGAGCGCACCCCTGATAAGGGTGAGGTCGCTAGTTCGAATCTAGCTGGGCCCACCAAGCTTTCCGTGTTCCACGGGCTCAACACCGGCTCAACGCCATTCGTGGGCGCAGTTTCTTCTTCTGGCTTACGAGCGCATTACGATTCTTACCGTCATTGGCTCAGTTGGTTAGAGCGTTCCGATAAGTCGGGAAGGTCGCTAGTTCGAATCTAGCTGGGCTCGCCAACTCTGTTCGCTCATCAATATTCTTGAGAAGGTCTCGTGTCGTATGACGCGGGGCTTTTTGTTTTTGGAAGTCTGGTTTTGGTTGAGAGTTCTCATTGGGAAGATTTAAGGATTCTTAATCGTTTTAGAGTTCGCGGTTTCTCACCCTTGAGCCTTGGGTATGAAGGAAGTTATGGAGCAATCCCGACGTGAATTTTTGAGGAATGCGGCGGCGCTGGCCGGTTCCACGGTGCTATGGGGCACAGTACCGGAGGCGATCGCCCGGGCGTTTAGCATCGATCCTGAGCATGGGACGACGTTTATGGATGCCGAGCATATCGTCATTTTGATGCAGGAGAACCGATCCTTCGATCACTCCTTTGGTTCTCTCAAAGGCGTTCGGGGATTTCGGGATAAGCGTGCGCATGTGCAGCCGAACGGACATAAGGTTTGGTTCCAGACGGATGCGCAGGGGCGGACTTACTCGCCGTTTCGGTTGGACATGAAGGGGTCCAACGTCACGTGGATTGGTGGATTGCCTCACTCGTGGCCCGACCAGGTGGATGCTCGCAACGGTGGACTTTATGACAAGTGGCTGATTGCAAAGGCTCGAAAGGATTTGCCCTTCACGATGGGCTACTACTCCCGCAAGGATCTGCCGTTCTACTACTCTCTCGCCGATGCTTTCACGGTGTGCGATCATGCCTTCTGCTCCTCGCTGACGGGTACGACGCCAAATCGACTGTTTTTGTGGTCGGGAACGATTCGCAAGGACGCGAGCGATGCGGCTCGTGTACAGAACGGCGATACGGACTACGATTCGGAAGCGGCATGGCCGACGTTTCCAGAGCGTTTGGAAGACGCGGGCGTTTCCTGGCGGGTCTATCAGAATGAGATCAGCTTGTATTCAGGCCTTTCCGGGGAGGAGGATGCGTGGTTGGCGAACTTTACGGACAACCCGTTGGAGTGGATGAGTCAACATTCCGTTCGCTTCTCGAAGAGCCGGCGAGCCTTTGTGGCGAAGATGATTCAGAGCCTTCCGGTCACGATCGCGGAGAAAGAGAAGGGGCTTGCGGACGCAGGTCTTTCCGACGAGGCCAAGGCGAAGCTCAAGAAGGAACTGGACGAGGCAAAGAAGAACCTTCAGGACGCGAAAGATGAGCAGAGGGTCTACAACGATCAAACCTGGGCGGCTCTGCCGGCTCGGGCAAAAGCTCTTCACGAGAAGGCATTCACCACGAACGAAGGGGATGCCGATTTTCGATCCCTTGAAACCTTGACTTATCAAGATGGAGATACGGAGCGAACGGTGAAGGTTCCGAAGGGTGATGTGCTGCACCGATTCCGAAAGGATGTGGATACGGGGCAGCTTCCCTCGGTGTCTTGGATCATCGCCCCCGAGACTTTTTCCGATCACCCGGGCTCGGCCTGGTTTGGCGCTTGGTATCTGTCCGAGGTCATGAACATTCTTACCAAGAACCCCGAGGTTTGGAAGAAGACGATCTTTATTCTCTGTTACGACGAGAACGATGGCTACTTTGACCATGTGCCACCGTTTGTGGCTCCGCATCCGGGACGGCCGGAGACAGGTAAGACTTCGCCGGATATCGATACGGCCGTGGACGTCTCTAATAACCACAATCGCGATAGTTCGATTGGACTCGGCTTCCGTTGCCCGATGGTGGTGGCCTCACCTTGGAGTCGAGGCGGTTGCGTGAATTCTCAGGTGTTCGATCACACCTCCGTTATTCAACTGGTTGAGACTTGGCTCGGGGGCAAGGGTAAGAAGGTCAAGGAAACGAATATCAGCGCCTGGAGAAGGGCGGTTTGTGGCGATATGACCTCGATCTTCCGACCCTACAATGGCGAGAAGTATGATCTGCCGAAGCCCTTAGATCGCGACGAGACGATTATTGGGATACATAAAGCTCGGTTCATGAAGCCCATGGAGGGGACTAAACCCATCTCGGAAGCTGAGATGGGCATGGTTGACGTAGGTGTCGCCCAGGAGCCGGGGACGAAGCCGTCTTGTCCGCTGCCTTATCAGCTTGAGGCGAACGCGGTCCGGAAGGGCGGCGAGTTGATCGTGAAGATGTCGGCCCTGAAGGATCGATTTGGCGCGAAGTCTCAGGGCTCGGGATTCAACGTTTACTCTTATGGGGACAAGATGATCGCGCGGGCGTATGCGGTCTCGGCGGGGAACTCGGTGGAGGATTCCTTTGCGGTTGGGGGCGCTTATGACGTGCGGATCGATGGGCCGAACGGGTTTATGCGGCGATTCCAAGGGGCTGGTTCAGATCCGGCCTTGGTGGTCACCGCGATGGCTAAGGGCGACAAGATCGAGTTTTCGCTGGCGAACGGCGGATCAGGAGAATTGATCGTCGAGATTCGGGACGAGTCTTATGGGGCGAAACCCAAGACGGTGAAGGTTCCTGGCGGCAAGACCGCGGTCGTGTCTCTGGATGTAAAGCCGGGCAAGGGTTGGTACGACTTTAAAGTGGTTTGCGGGAGTCTGGCTTACCAGTATGCCGGTCGTCTGGAGACCGGGAAGTGGGGAATCACGGACCCAGCGATGGGGTAACCGTGGGGCGGCGGCGCCGCTTCGCGGCAGGGACTGCGCTGCTACGCAGCAGGGACAAGGGACAAGGGACAAGGGACAAGGGACGAGGGGCTTAGGCGTTGAGGTTGTTAGGATGGGGGTGTGGGGAGGGTTAGGTGGAAGGTGGCTCCGGCTCCTTCTTCGGATTCTGCCCACACCTGGCCGCCGTGGCGTTCGATGATTTGGCGGACGTTGGCGAGGCCGATGCCGGTGCCTTCGAATTCTCGCTCTCCGTGGAGACGTTCGAAGACGCCGAAGAGCTTGTCTGCATATTTCATGTTGAATCCGACGCCGTTGTCTTTCACGTAGATCTCGATGTGGTCGCCATTGGTTGTTGAGCCGATTTCAATTTGGGCAGGGGACTCTCTCCGGGTGTATTTGATGGCGTTCGAAAGGAGATTCGTGAGGGCAAGGCGGATAAGATTGGCGTCTCCGTAGACGGGGGGGAGGGAGGATATCTGCCATTCAATTTCGCGAGATTCCGTTTCGGGGCGGAAGTCGGCGATGATGGATTCCACTACGGGGTTGAGGTCTAGAGTGGTGAAGACCATTTGGGCGCGGCCAGTGCGAGAGAATTGAAGCAGGTCATCAATGAGTTGGGTCATCTTTTTGGCCTGATTGAGGATTGCTTGGCGGCACTCCTCGACACCGCCCGGATCGTTTTCGTCGAAGCTTTCCCTGAGCATCTGGGCGTAGCCACCGATGTGGCGGAGGGGGCCGCGGAGGTCGTGAGACACGGAGTAGGTGAACGATTCGAGATCGCGGTTGGCGGCTTGAAGTTCGGCGGCGCGTCTTTCTAATTCATGGTTGAGCTTGATAACGGCATCTTCCGCCTGGCGTCGCTCTTTGACTTCACGCTCTAGCGATCGGTTTGCTTTTGACAACTGTGCTGTGCGCTCGGCCACTCTTTGCTCCAACTCTAGCGTGAGGAGCATGACTTCCTGATTCGTGGCGGCAAGCTCGGCTTGCAGGAGAAGGATGGTTGCGTGCGAGTCGGACTTGCCGTTCTCTCGAAATGGGCTTGTCATTTTAGGTTTTCACCACCACCACGGTGGCGTCGTCCTCATCTTTGTCGAATCGACGAAGGAGGTGGGTTGCGAGGGGTTGGGCGAGGGTGGTGTGGAGGTCGGAAACGTTCTCCCAGGTCCACCGGGGATCTACGCCGTCTGAGTGGAGGGCGAGGATCCATCCCGCATGCCAGTCATGGCGTTGGACTTTCACTTCTTGAGGTTCCGCGCCAAAGATGCCGCGACGTGCGATGAAGTGTCGTCGCTCGTCGCCGGACCAGGCGCGCATTTCGATATTGCCGTGGTTGACGAATTCAAGTTCGGAAGGGGTGGTGAATCGAGCGAGGGCCATGACGACCCCTCGGGTTGCACGGCAGGCGCGGTTTACACCTTCGCAGATGGATTCGAGGGGGCGGTCGAAATGGTCAATGACGTAGCGCTGAGCCGCGATGGCGGCTTTTTGCGCGGGTTCGCCGTGGCCCAATCCGTCAATCACGCCCACGAGAAGGCTTTCGTTCCATTCTTTGACGATGTAGGCGTCTCCATTGGCGGGAGCGTCTCGTCGGGAGCGGGTTGCCACGCCGACGTCCCATCGAGCTTGGAAGAGGCTCTTTGCTGGACGCTTCCATCTTCGGCAGGCAATTCGGGTGCCGAGTCCGGGGGTGGAGTTGATCTCCAGTTCGTCCATGAGACGGTTGACCGATCCGAGACCTAGTCCCAAACCGCCACGAGTCGAAAAGCCATCAGTGAGGGATTGCTCAACATCGGCAATGCCGGGACCCCGATCTTGAGATTCGATTTGAATGCCGATGGGATCTTGGTCCCTAAGTTCTATGAGGGTGAGGGCGCCTGAACCGGCATGACGAACCAGGTTTGCCGCCAATTCCGAAGTGACGAGGGCGATCTCTTCAATTTCTCTGGGCGGGAAGCCCAGCCTTTTGGCGAACTCTCGGGCAGTCGCTTGGGCAACGCGACAATCGATTTGATCAGAAATCGAGACCTCGGCCCGTTCAACTGCTTCGTGGTTCAACTCAGATACTCCTCCACTTCCTTACAACGACCCTTGTTCCGATCTGGGGTGAAGAGTCCACAGACATTTCATCCATGAGTTTTTTTGCACCGGGCAGCCCCATGCCAAGGCCACCACCGGTAGAAAATCCGTCTTGGAGCGCTTGTTCGATATCTGGAATGCCGGGGCCTTTATCTTGAAAGGTGAGTTCTATACCCTTCGCGAACTCCGACTCCAGGAGTTTCCACGTCATTGAGCCGCCGTTGCCGTACTTGAAAACATTGCGGGCTAGTTCGGAGGCGGCGGTGACGACTCGAGTGACATCAGTAACGCCTAGGCCAATTTGACCCGCGGCTTCACGCACCGTTTGTCGCACGGTGACGATGTCGGTCTCTTCGACAATGGCTACGGATCCTTCATCCAGCAGGTTCATACGGGATGTTCCTCAGACATGAGATCCAGAGCCTGATCTACTCCGAGGGCGGTGCGGATGAAGGCTAGATTCAGTCCAAGCTGGGTGGCGGTGATGGCGACGGCGGGGCGCATCCCGGCGATGATGGTTTGCCCGCCCATGAGATTCACCATTTTTCCGGTTTCCGTCACGGTTCGGGCGAAATAGGAATCGAGGGTATCGACTCGCGACAAATCCAAGATCAGCCCTCGGGCTTCGTATTCCTCCATCGCTTCGAGGGTCTTTTCTTGTAGCGCGGAAATGGTTGCATCGTCGGGATCGGCGGGCATGGTGACCATGAGCACACCGCGCACTTTGATGACGGTAATCGTTTCTCTGTGCATGCTGTTCTCGCTAATCAGCGGACTCCGCCGACACGCAAAGGTGGAGCATGCCGAACGCGACTCTGAGCCCGGCAGCAAGCGATGAGCGGGTGGTGACATTGGATAGATCAATGCCGAGGTGAACCAGAGTTTGAGCGATAGCGGGTCGGACTCCAGTGAGGACAACGTCGGCGCCGACGAATCGCACGGCCTTGATGGTTTCCACCAAGTGTTGGGCGGTTTTGGTGTCGATGGTGGGGACGCCGGTGATATCGACCAGGGCGACGGGCGAACTCGTGGCGGTGATGCGTTCCAAGAGCTTCTCCATGAGTTGCTGACTGCGTTCGCTGTCTAGGACACCGATGAGCGGCACGAGGACGATTCCTTCCCAGACTTGAACGACGGGGACCGTCGCCATTTCGAGGATTTCGCGGCTTTGCTGGCGAATTTGCTCTTCGGCTCGTTTTCGCTCGGTGAGATCTCGGGTGACCTTTCCGTAGCCTAAGAGATTGCCCTTCTTGTCCCTAAGAGCCGTAAGGATGACGTTGGCCCAGAAGCGGGTGCCGTCTTTTCGTACGCGCCAGGTCTCGTCTTCATACCGACCATCTTTCGCGGCGGCCGCGAGCTCTCGCTCTGGCTTTCCGCTGGCGACGTCTTCGGGGGTGTGGAATGCTGAAAAATGCTTACCTACGATTTCATCAGCTTTGTAGCCCTTGATCTTCTCTGCGGATGGGCTCCAACTGGTGACCATTCCCTCTGGATCGAGGATGGTGATGGCGTATTCCTTAATATTCTCCACAAGCAGACGGAGAAGATCTCCGGACGCTTCAGACGACCTCGTTTCTTGGGGCTCGATGACGACCCCTTTCGATTTACTCGATGCTTTGTTCACTCTCTCTCCGTCCTTCCTCAACGCTTACAAAGCTTAAATTGTTCGTGCTACTTAAGTTCTAGTGCTTTCATTGGATTGGTGAAAAACAACCTCGGAGTCAGTTTACATCCGTTTGGGTTGATGTACAACAACATCAGTCTCCGATCTAGCGTTCGAGTTGGGACTAAACGCTCCCTGCTCCACCCGTTTCAACGAGTGGAGCGGGGAGCGGTAAGTAGATCAGCTTTTGGCGAGTTCTTCTAACTCGGCCATCGTCGTCGCGTCGAGAGAGATGAGCGCGGCGGAGGTGTTTTGCTCGAGGTGCTTGACCTTCGATGTTCCTGGAATAGGGAGCATGACCGGAGATTTGTGAAGCAGCCATGCCAATGCGACTTGGGCGGGAGTGGCATCGAGGCGTTGAGCGATCTCTGAGAGGACACTTCCGGGCTTGGCAAGTTCGCCGGTGGCGAGGGGGAACCAGGGGATGAAGCCGATGTTCTCTCGCTCACAGTAAGCGAGGACGTCTTCCGAGGCGCGATCGGCGAGGTTGTACTTGTTCTGGACGGTGGCGATGGGAACTACCTTTCGGGCGGCCTCAATTTCGGAGACGTTGACTTCGGAGAGACCGACGTGCCGGATCTTGCCTTCGGACTGGAGGTCCTTCAGGAGTCCGAACTGGTCCTCCGCGGGGACGGTGGGATCGATGCGGTGGAGTTGGAAGAGGTCGATGGTCTCAACGCCCAGGCGCCGGAGGCTCATTTCGGCTTCTTGGCGAAGGTAATCGGGGCGACCAAGGGGGATCCACTTGCCGGGACCGGTGCGAAGGAGACCGGCTTTGGTCGCGATCACTAGCCCTTTTCCATAAGGATGGAGGGCCTCTTTGATCAATTCTTCGCTGACGTAGGGGCCGTACGAGTCGGCAGTATCGATGAAGTTAATGCCGAGCTCGGGGGTTCTTTTGAGCACGGCGACGGATTCATCGTGGTCTTCTGGATAACCCCAGACACCGGAGCCGGTGATTTGCATGGCGCCAAATCCGAGACGATGGACGGACAGATCGCCGCCAATTTGGAAGGTTCCGCTTTGGGAGGCAGGATGGTTAGGTTCTGTGAATGACATGGTGTTCCTCAAGTTTGGACTTCATTGGTTGATTCTTCGATATCTGGCGAACGAAAGTTGCGTTCTCAGGAAGAGGGACCAGGGACCAGGGACAGGGGACAGGGGACAGGGGACAGGGAGTGAGGGGGTGGGGTAAAATTCTGGGTGGACTTTGAGTTGTTGTTAGGCAGATCGGACAGATGCGATTCGGCAGATCACCCTCACCGACCACGCCTTGAAAACTATTGGAGAGTAGGAGCTGAGGCTCCTGGATGAAGGCGGGGCGACCCCCTTTTCCCAAAGAGAAATCAGAAGTCAACGTCCCCCTTGCTCAGCTCACCTGCCGATGGATCACATCCAGTTTGCGTAGGTTGATTCGAGCTTAGTTCCCGTTCATTGCCTCCACTCAGGTCCGTTATGTCATCCGCAATATCCGATATCCCGACTCCTACACCCGCGCTGCCTCGTTACCGTCAGATTCTCAAAAGCGAAGTTCCGGCTCATTATTTAAAGCCCGACAACTATCATCTCCTTTGGTTCATCCCGCACATTGCCATCATCACTGGCTGTTTTTGGGTGATGGATGCCTATTTTCGCTGGTGGCTCGCTCCGATTCTCGGATTGATCGTTGGTCATAGTTTTGGGTGCCTAGGATTTGTCGCTCACGAGATCTGTCATGGGGGGGCCATTAAGAATCGGAAGCTTCGGCACTTGTTGGCCGGGATTGCCTTCTCTCCGTTTGGCATCGGTCCACATCTTTGGAGTCGATGGCACAACGCCGAGCACCACGGCCACACTCAGCACCCCGATCTCGATCCAGATCGGCTGTTTATGGTGGATGAGTATCGCGAAAATGTGGTGCTGAAGTGGCTCTACAAGCGATCACCTTTGGCGCGGAACTTGGTGATCTTTGGGTTCTTTAGCTTGATGATGACGCAGCACAACATCACCGTGATGCTGCGCTATCTGAAAGATCCAAAGGTTAGTGGAAAGGAGCGGGCGGTGATTGTCTTTCAGTTCGTTGCCCCGAAGGCGTTTTGGATTGGATTGACGTTGATGTTGGGATGGCAGGTGCTTTTGATGGGCTATGTGCTACCCCTCTTGGTAGGCAACGCCTTGGTCATTTCTTACATCGCGACGAATCACTTTTTGAATCCGCTGGCGGATGAGAGCGATGTTTTGGCGACCTCTCTTTCGGTCACGCTTCCCAAGTGGTTGGGTTGGTTGGACGCGATGCATTGCCGATTTGGCGCTCACGTTTCGCATCACCTGTTTCCCCACGCACCGGCCCGTCATGGTCGAAAGATTGAAAAGCACATTCAACGGCTTTGGCCTGAGCGTTTCCATGTCATGCCATTTGGAAAGGCACTTAAACTCCTTTGGAATACGCCCTGGGTGTATGCGGAGGAT
Organism: Armatimonadetes bacterium 55-13; assembly: GCA_001898035.1. Lineage (GTDB taxonomy): Bacteria > Armatimonadota > Fimbriimonadia > Fimbriimonadales > Fimbriimonadaceae > 55-13. The sequence continues at coordinate 91,107 of MKRX01000006.1, read as the reverse complement.
GGGATCGATTTGATCGACCCGCGTAAGAATGTGCGTACTCCGACCTTGGGCAATGGTTTGTAAGTTCGATTCGCATAAGAATTTCAGTTTTCGTCCCCGGTAATCCTGACAGTTGGAGTCATTGAGATTAGTGATGAGTGAGAGGATGATATGACTGAGTTCGAAAGTGTAGAAGTGGATACCGTGGTTCGAGATTCTTTCTCGGGAAAGCTGTATCGAGTGAGCCGAGCGGTGGTCGTGAGCGACGACGAAATAACGGCGGAGCGGGGCTACGCTCTGGAGGCGGTTTTGCCGGATGAGGTGGGACTTTGCATCTTGGCCCGAGAGATTGGGCCGCACAATAAGTTCGAAGTCGTTCGGATTTTCGAGAACTGACTTCGTCGCCCAATGGGGAATTCTCCGTCCAAGAATCTGAGGATTCTCCATGGCAGCAAGACCCATTTGGAAAGGGGCAATCAGCTTTGGGCTGGTTCACGTACCCGTGACGTTGTTTTCGCTTGAGCAGAAGTTCGATCTTCACTTTCGGATGTTGGATAGTCGGACGAAATCGACGATCCGGTACGAACGAGTGAATGAGGAGACGGGGGAGGAAGTTCCTTGGGACAAGATCGTCAAGGGTTATGAGTACCAGAAAGGTAACTACGTGATTCTGACGGAGGAAGACTTCAAGAACGCTTCTCCCGAGGCTTCGCAGACGATCGACATCCAGAACTTTGTGGCCAAGGATGAGATCTCGGATATCTATTTCGATAAGCCCTATGTGTTAGTTCCCCAGCGAAAGGCGGAGAAGGGCTACGTTTTGTTGCGGGAAGTGCTCTCGAAGTCCGGTCGGGTCGGTATTGCGAAAGTGGTGATTCGAACGCGGGAGTATCTTTCGGCGGTCGTTCCCATGGAGGACTGCTTGGTTCTGGTGCTGCTGAGATTTGCCCAGGAAATTCGACCGTTCAAGGAGTTTGACGTGCCTCGGGAGGCGCTTTCTCACTACAAAGTGACGGATCGGGAGATTGAGCTTGCCGAACAACTCGTGGAGGCACAGACGGCGAAGTGGGAACCGGAGAAGTATCACGACGAGTATCGGGACCAGCTGATGAAGTGGATCGACGCGAAGGCGGAGAAGGGAGAAGCGGTCAGGGGCGAAGAAGGCGAGGAAGAGGCCGCAGATACGCAGGTTTTGGATCTGGCAGAACTGCTGCGTAAGAGCATTTCTGGAAAGGAACCGAAGGCCAAATCAAAGCGAAAATCTAAATCTTCAAAATCCGCTTGAGCGAGACTGACCGAGATGCCCAGGTTTCCCACGGATCTTGAGTGCGCTTTTTGATCCATTTGAGCGCCGACTCGATATCGAAGGCATCGGGGCGGCGAAGACTCTTCAGGTCGTTCCAACTGAGGGGCATGGCCACGGGAAGGCCAGGGCGGGAGCGAAGGGAGTAGGGTGCAATGGCGGTCGCACCACGTCCATTGCGAAGATAGTCCAAATAGATTCGGTCTTTGCGGACCGCCTTTCTGACATTGGCGACGAAGGTCTTGGGATTCCGTTTGGCCAACTCCTCAGCGAAAGTGCGGGTTAGTTCTTTTACATCGTCCCATTCAAGCTCGGGTGCGATGGGACAAACCAGATGAAGCCCTTTTCCACCTGTGGATTTGAGGAAAGTATTGAGTCCGAGTTCTTCCAGATGATTTCTTACCAAGAGCGCGGCGTCTTTGAGCATCTCCCATTCGACTCCCGGATCCGGGTCTAAGTCGAAGACGATGTAATCAGGTTTCTCCATGGTACGGACGCAGCTGCCCCAGGTGTGAAACTCGATGGTGTTGTACTGGACAAGGGCGGCAACGCCGGATGGGTCAGCAAGGGCCAGGAAGTCCTCGGGACCGTCGTTGGTGTCCACTTCGACGGCAGAGACTCCTTGATGAAGTCCCTTCGGAACGTGCTTCTGGAAGAAGCACTCCTCACCGACTCCCTCCGGGCAACGGACGACAGAAAGAATACGGTCCTCCAGGTAGGGGAAAAGAAGGGCGATTACCGATTGGTAATAATCGAAGACGACCTGCTTTGTGGCCGCCGATTTCTCGTCGACGATACGATCGGGATGAGAGAGTTTCACAAGGGTTTTGCTCATGGTTTGAGCTCCTTAAAGCTCGCCTGTCGATAGCGCTGGTCGTTGGTAAGTTCTTGGTAATCGAAGGACACAAGAAGTTCTGGTTTCACCCAATGCGCGCCCCGCGCCTCAGGCCGCTTGATGTCTTCAAAGGGGCATTCCGAGGTTTCCATTGACTTTAACGTTTGAAGGATTCGATGGCGTTCTTCGTCGCTGAAACCGGTACCGACGCGCCCTCGGTAGAAGATCTTCCGGCCAATTTGCTCTCCGAGGAGAAGTGCGCCGAGGGCGGTGGGGCTATTCGCAAGCAGGGTATATCCGCCGACCAAGGCATGACCGGTTTGTCGGCATTTGGACTTGATCCAATCTTCACTTCTCCGGCCGGAATAAGGGCTGAAAAGGCGTTTACTCACGATGCCTTCCAGCTTCATCTGGCAGGCGGCATTTTCAACCGCTTTGGCCGAGCCGGGAATATGGGGGGAGATCATGAGGGAGGGGCCGGCGTTTTTCAAGAGGCGTTCGAGTTCGTGTCGTCGTTCCTTAAAGGGCGTCTTGCGGAAGTCATGACCGTTCAGGGCCAGTAGGTCGAAAACGACGTATCGCAGGTCGCTTGACTTCGATTTGAGACGTCGCTGAAGGAGCCCAAAATTGCTGCGACCGTCCGGCTCCAGAGCCACAATTTCGCCGTCCAGGATCAGTGGAATTTCGGCCAGGTCTTGAAGGTCCTTCTTAATTTCGGGGAGATCCAGGGTTTGATCGCCGCGGGTTATGAGCCGAGCGCTTTCGTGAGAGATGAGCGCCATCGCTCGGTACCCATCCCATTTAATTTCCCGAAACCATTGGTCTCCCGCCGGAGCGGCGGCTCGGAGGGTGCAGAGTTGGAAGGATGGCGGATGAGCGATGAGGTCATCGTCGAATTCTCCTACTCGCGCGTGATCTTCTTTTTCTTTGATCAGCAGCCATTGGTCCTTTTCACCGGCCATTCGCACCAGCGCCCACTTTCCCGTGAGACGTTTTCCGTGCAGTTCGAATTCCAGTTTGCCGTTCTTGAGCCCTTCATCGACGTCTTTGAGAGGTCTCCAGTATCCCTCGTCCCATCTTTCGACCAAGCCGGCGCCGTAATTGCCCTCTGGAATCACTCCTTCGAAGTCGGCATAGCTGACTGGGTGATCTTCTACGTGGACAGCCAGACGTTTGATGTGGGGGTCAGTTGATGGGCCCTTGGGGACAGCCCAACTCAGCAGCACTCCATGGTGTTCAAGTCGAAAATCGTAGTGTAGACGGCTGGCGTGATGCTTCTGGATAACGTAGATGAGCGGTTTTCGCTTGCCGGAGTCTTGGGGCTCCTGAGTCTTCGTGAAGTCTCGTTTGGCGCGATATTGGCCCAATTTCTGATTGGAGTTACTCATTCAGACACATCCCTCTCTTGTCAGACGACGATGAGGAACCCTTTGACGAGGGGGCAAGTCGTTACGGATAGTTCGCCCCGGGAAAGAGGCGGCCTGAGGAGGAATGCAGCCATGACGGCTACGCTCGAAAAATGCATTCAACAATGCTCCGCCTGCAAGGAGGAGTGTGACAAGTGCGGTTCCTTGGCGGAATCAATGGGATGGATGGATATCGCGGAGGCTTGCAGCAAGTGCGCGCAGCACTGCGATGAATGCGTCTCGGTGATGAAGAAAGGCTCTAACGAGCATTGTGCCCATTGCGCGAAGCTCTGCGATTCCTGCGCACAAGTATGCGAGTCTCGAAACGACGAGGCGACGCGGCGGTGTGCGGAAGTCTGTCGTGCTTGCGCTGAGACTTGTCGCGAAAGCGCGGCAACTCCGGTCGGCTAGTCCGGCCCCTGCCCCCGGCGTCTACCTCTCTTTGTCGTTGGGGGCTCAATCCTAGCCCTTGTCTTTTCCTGGGCTGATTCTTGGCATCCAACCTGGGAATGGGGCTACTCACTTAGCTCCGTCTTTGGATAAGCAGATCGAAGGGTCGATCAACCTCTTAAAGGTGTTGGCGAATTGGAGGAACCGAGCTGGCCCCAGCGATTACTCTTCTTCGTGGGTAACCAGGTCTGCGTACTCGGGATGCCGTTTGAGATAGACCTTAATGAAGGGGCAGTAGGGGAGAACCTTCAGGTCCTCGGCACGAGCGGTGTCCAGGGCGAATTTGGCGAGGATATTCGCGAAGTTGTGACCGCGGAATTCCTCGGGGACCTCGGTGTGGATGAGGGCGATGGTTCGTTTGCCGCGCTTGTAGTCGATGATCGAAGGCTTGTCCTCGTAGTCGAGTTCGAATCGGCTGGCTTCTTTGTTGTCCCAGGGCGTGGGATCCGGGGTGAGCGCGATAGGATCGCTGGCGGGGAAGCTCTCTTCAATGGCTTCATCCAGGCGGGCGTTGAGGTCTTCCATGCTGGTTAGCTTACCGGGTTCGGGCGGGCGAGATTGATGAGTTCGGGAGCCCTTAGTCTTGGGCCATCGTAGGCGGTGACTTCGCCAAAACGGTCGTTGTTCACCCAGTCGGCGCGGAATTGGGCGATCTCTTCGGGGGTTCGACCTACGAAATTCCACCACATGAGAATGGCTTCCGGGAAGGGCGGGCCGCCGATGAGCAGGATGCGGCAACCCTCTCGGCTGTGGAACTGAATCTCTGATCGTTTGGTGCCCAGGTAGTAGAGCGTCTTTTCCTCAAGAACTTGGCCCTCTAGGGTGCAGTCGCCGTTGAGAATGAGCACGGCGTGCTCAAAGCGGGGATCGAGGCCGAATTCGACTTGTTCGCCAGGGTGGACTTGGACGTCGGCGCCGACGAGTTCCGAGTAGTGGTTGGCGGTGGAGGTGAGGTTGGCGAGGGCGCCAGAGAAGACTTGCACGAGTCCACCGGGGAGTTCGACGGTGGGGACTTCTTCGAGGGCTTGGAAATTGGGGTCGATATGGCGGGTCTCGTTGGGGAGGGCGACCCAGAGTTGGACGCCATTGAGGATGCCGGTATTGACCTTGGGAGTCTGTTCGGCATGCGAGATGCCTTTTCCCGCGGTCATGACGTTGAGGCCGCCGGGGCGAGCGATGGATTCACAGCCGAGGCTGTCATCGTGCAGGACCTCTCCTTCCACCAGCCAGGTGACGGTTTGGAGGCCGGTGTGGGGGTGGGGAGCGACGTCCATGGGTTTTTCATCGCCAAAGGACTTGGGGCCGAAGCGGTCCAGGAAGCACCAGGGGCCGACCATGCGGCGCTCTTTGATGGGGAGCGCGCGGGCGACCTGGAGGGTTCCGAAGGCGACTTCTCGATTGGGGTAGGCCTCCAGGACGTGTCCGGCGGCCCCGAGGGCCACGCACTCTTCCGCGCCGACGGAAATCTTGCTCATAGGGGAAGTTTAACTCAGGGCTTGGGCGATTTCTTCGATCCAGGCGATGCGGGCTTCGGTTTCTCGGACCGCGCCGAGCATGGCGAGTTCGCTGAAGCGATCACCGCTCGTTTGGTAGGAGGCGGTTATCTCCTGGCAATCTTGGAGGAGGGCTTGGAGGTTGGAGCGAGATTCATCGAGGAATGCCTTGATCTCCGGCGGGGTGAGGAGTTTGAGGAAGTAGACGCGGGAGCGGAGAACATCGAGGTTGGTTGAGATGTCGTTCGGGCCGAAGGGGGGAAGAATCCACTCACGAATGGCTTGGAGACCGGACTCGGTGAGCGAGTACTTCTTGTTTTCCAGGGAAAGGTAACTAGCATCGGTGAGGCGTTTGAGAAGGGGGTAGATGGAACCGGCGCCGCTTCGGTAGGCGGAGGTTTTGGAGTTGGCAAAATTGATGAGTACCGCGTGGGCATTGCAGGGGGCGGATTTGAGGATGATGCCGAGGGCGGTCATCTCGAGCGTGGAGAGAGGGCGGTCAAGACTCACGGGTTTTTATTATGACGGGAACTTACGATTCGTAATTGCGGTAATTTACGAATCGTAAATGTTGCAGTTTCTCGCGTTTGGCGTCTTAGCTCTGAATTCACCCCAACTCCAGATCGATCCGCTGTTGATAGTGGAGGCAGAGGAGATTTGGTCAGTGATTGGGAAGAAGGGGAATGCGGTTTGGCCGGGATGGGATGCTCGGTCGACGCCGATTCTGATCTACTTTCCGAACCGGCAGGATGTGCTGATCAACCATCCCAAGCCGCCGGAGGGGTTCGTGAAGTACGCGGGACTGCCGCAATCCAAGATCGGCCCCATTTATGTGCGAGACGGGAAGACGGTGACGGCCTTCGATGGGCAGAACACTTCGATGGACATCAACGGGGTTCGGACGCTGGTGATTGCCGACTCGCTCTCAACGCGGCGACAGTGGGTGCAAGGGTTGGCGAGTTCGGTGGCGGCGGATCCGGACGGGGGTGGAAAGCTGATTGAGTCGAGTTTGTTTCCCAATCCCTACAGCCAGATCACGATGTTTGCCCACGAGGCATTTCACGTGTATCAGGAGACGATCGCCAGGCACAAGCTTGCTCCTGAGGATGCGCTCATGAACTACCCGACGCTCTCAGTTGAGAACAACGTGGGATATGCGCTGGAGGCAGAGTTTTTGACACAGGCGCTGAATGCCAAGTCCAAGGAAGACGTTCGGCAGGCGGCGGTGAAGTGGATGGCGGTGCGAGAGGATCGTCGCAAGGCGCTGACTCCCAAATGCGCGGCCTATGAAGACGGGACGGAGTTTAGCGAGGGGACGGCGAAGTACGTGGAGTACCGGTTGCTCCAGGCTTTGGAAGGGAAGAAGCCGTCCCCCGAGATGTGGCTGATCCAAGGGTTCAAGGGATTCGCCGATCTTTCGGGACAACGGGCGGGTTTGATTCGTTCGATGGAGGGATTCATGAGCGGGCGGAACTTGGTGAACAACGACGCTTATGGGGCATCGGGGGTTCGGTTTCGGCTTTATTACTCGGGGATGGCGGCGGGAGCGTTGCTGGACCGGTTGGGGATGGAGTGGCACGACCGGATCTTGAAGACGAACGCTTCGTTGACGAGCCTGGCGCAGGAGGCGATTCATGCTTCTCCGCAGGAACTTTCGGCGGCGCTTGCGGAGGTTAAGCAGTCCGAGTCTTGGAAGACGCAGACCGAGATCAAGCAGAAGTTGGCCGAGGAAGGGGCCCAGCACATTCGGGAGCAGGTGGAGAAGTTTGCAATCGCGCCCGGTGAACTCGTGCTGGACTACTCGGGGTTGATCAATCCGCAGGTTGGGTTTTCCTTTACGCCGTTTGGGATTTTGCGGGTGGACGATGACCGGAACATCTTTCGTTTGATCCCGATCCGGGGGCAGATCGGAGCGTTCTCGTTTGGTGAGAGCGGGGCGCGTCCGGTGCTTTATGACCGGAAGGCGAAGGCGATTCACTTGCAGTTGACGGGAGCGCCGGAGGTCTCGTCGGGATCGCTTTCGGGCACGGACCTGAACCTGCCGGGGGTGGACTTGAAGAACGTGAAGGGCGAGGTGAAGGTGGAGGGGCGGAAGGTGACGATTCACCTTCGCGACTAGGCTTCTCGGCCCTGGTTTTGGGATGTTTCGCAGTATCTTATGGTCGCGGCTCTGTTCGCGACCATGAATTTTCAAGCCCGAATCGATCCTGAGAAGCCCGCTTTGGCGTTGGCTCCGATGGACGGTATTACCGATGCGCCGATGCGCGCCCTCCAGGGGGAATCGCGAGCGTTTTCGTTTGCGGTTTCGGAGTTTGTTCGGGTGAGCACGGACGCGATTCCACCGAAGGTATTTCGGCGAGAGATTCCCGAAGTCGAGGCTGGCGGACTGACGCCGACCGGGATGCCGGTTCAGGTGCAGATCTTGGGCGGCGATCCCGAGTTGATGGCGCAGTCGGCATTGAATGCGATTCAGGCGGGGGCGACCTCAATCGACATCAACTTTGGGTGTCCAGCGCCGACAGTCAATCGTCACGATGGCGGGGCGACGATTTTGAAGTATCCGTGCCGGGTGAGAGACTTGGTGCGAGCGGTGCGGGACGCGGTTCCGGCAGAGATCCCCGTTTCTGCCAAGGTTCGCCTGGGCTGGGAGTCGATCGACGATATCTACGAGAACGCGGCGATGGCGGAGGAGGGGGGAGCGAGTTGGCTCACGATTCACGCCCGGACCCGGGTTCAGGGGTACCAGCCGCCGGTTTATTGGTCGCCGATTGGCAAGGTGCGGGAGCAACTGTCGATCCCGGTGGTGGCCAACGGCGATATCTGGACGTTTGAGGATTACCTTCGATGTCGGGAAGAGACGGGCTGTATGCACTTTATGATTGGCCGCAGCGCGCTGGCGAATCCATCGCTTCCGTATCAGATTGCCCAGGAGATGGGGATTCGTGAGGGGGAGATCGGGGGGATTCGGGAGCCGATGGATTGGATTCGGCTCTTTGAGCGATTGAACACCTACGTGGAGTTCTATCGGGGTCGCACTCCAGGGCGATCTGTCGCGCGGTTGAAGCAGTGGTTGAACCTGGCGGCTCGGTTCGGGGGATTTGAGCACTTCGACGCCGTGAAGCGGCTGGACTCGTTGGACGAGTTGATGGAGAAGCTGGCGGTCGAATTAGGGGTTTTGGCCCGGGCTTAGAGCTGACCCGGGCTTCCAACCTTTACTTGGCAGCTTTGAACTTGGCCAAGTTCTTCTTGAGGAGGGTCATCTGCTCGGGAGTCGCATATTGATCCTTCTCGGCAAGCGCTACCGATTCCTCGGCAAACTTGATCGCTTGGGCTTTGTCGCCCATGTTGAAGTAGGTGGCGGCCTTCATGGCGGTGAACATGAACACCCCGAGGTCTTGCTTTATCGCGTCATCGATCAAGCCAATTCCGTACTGATAGGCTTCCTTGGAGAGGTCATCGTAGACGGCGAAGATGGAGGACATCATTTGGAACGCGCCGATGGCGTTCTGGGAGTCCAACAGGACCTTGGTGGAATAGGCTTTGCCTTCTTCGAGATTGGAGTGGTAGAGGCCGACGAGCTTGTTGTAGGTGAGTGGGTAGGCGAGCTCGGGCTTCTTCTCAATGGCGGCGTCAATGAGTTTGACCAGTTCGGCGTACTTCTTGCCGTTCATGGCTTCATCGATGGGTCGCTTGATGCTGTACTCGTACTCTCGCTTCTCTCGGGCGGCGGCGAGGTTGTAGGTGCCATCGAGGACTTGGACGAGGGTCTCTTCCATCTTGGCCGGGTGACCGATCCAGGCGACCTTTCCTTCGCCATTGATGATGAAGGAGCAGGGGATTCCGCCTTCACCGGCAGCTTTCATCCAAGCATCGGCGATCTGGTTCTTGGCGCCATCGGCGGCGACCAGGTAGTCCATCTTCTTGCCTTGTTCTTTGACGAAGGCTTCGACTTTGGGCATGTGGTCGCCTTCGCCGCCTTTTGCGCTCTCCCAGATGTCCACTCCGATGATGGAGACCTTGCCGGCGTACTTCTTGGCAAGTTCGGTCAGGTGAGGGATGTTCTCTTTACAGGGGTTGCACCAGGTGGCCCAGAACTCGACGACGTAGGTCTTGCCCTTCTCGAACTGCTTGACGGGCGTGCCCTTGAGCCACTTGGCGGGCTTGAAGGCGGGGGCGGGGTCACCGATGGTGACGTAGGGACCCGAACGGGCGAAAGCGGCGAGGGTGAGGGCCGAGGCCGTGAGAACGGCGGCCACTTTGGTAAGGCGTTTCATAGGGGGTGTAGATTTAGTATACGCCTAGATTTACGACATGTCGGGAGAATTAGTGAATCGTGAGTCGCAATGGGCAAGTTTAGGTTCCACTTGCCCGCTCCGACTCACGTTCTAGCGAAGGTTACTTCGTGATCTTGATCTGATCGATTTGTTTGCCTTGACGATCGATTTGGCGAAGAGTGAAGGTTTTGCCCTTGATCTCCACGATGCTGAGGCTGAACTCGGCGAGGTAGTTGGCTTGGAATGGCTTCCAGAGTTCGGGCTTGCCGTTGAGTTCAGGGTTGTAAAGATCGTTTCCGCCCGCGCCATCGACAAGGTAGATCACGCCCTTGGGCTTTGTGTTTTTGAGGCCATCGTAGGACTTATCGACGGGCCAATCGTCTTTTGCCAGTTCCGCTTTATCCTTGCCTTTCTTTTCGCCGACTTGGATGGGGAACGTGCGTTGGTAATTGTGGACATGACCGGCAAACACGACATCGACTTTGCCTTCTTCGAAGAGATCGGCCACCTGACGCATCTGCTTTTCACCCTGGTGGCTGGGGCTGGAGTGGAAACCGGGGTGGTGGAACATGACGAATCGCCATGTCTTGTTCGCGCCTTTGGCCAAATCGGCCTTGAGCCACGCTCGAATCTTAGGATCGCTCCAATCGACGTAGGGATTGGCGTCGAGAGAAGTGATGTGAGCGTTGCCGTAGTCAAATGAGAAGTTGGCCATGCGCGGGTAGTTCGGTCCGGCGTTCTTCAAGAATGCGTCCTTTCGGGCATCGGCGCCGGAAAGGGTGGGGGTGCTGGGATTCCCGACATCTCCGAGGGGGCCGTTCAGCGGTTGGCTCCAGTAGTAGAAGTACGCCAGGGCATCCGGGCTCGTGTCGAGCGCGCGGTGGAGGATGTCGTGGTTCCCCGGGGCGGCGGCGACCAGGGTGTTGCCGAGGATGTTTGCTCCGTTCTTGGGAGAGGCGACTTCAGGCGTGTAGTAGGGATAAAAATTCTTCCGATACTCGGTAATGAGCCCTCGGTTGTAGACCAGATCACCAGTTAGGAGGAGAAGGTCGGGCTTGAGCCGGTAGGTTTGGTAGGCGATTTCTGCTTGCGGCGGCTCACCGGAACCGCAGTCACCAAAGACGGCGAAGGTGTAGTCTTGCTTGGCGCCTTTTGGAGCCATGAAGGTGTCTTTGTAGAGCACTTCCGTTCCGCTTTCCAGTCGATAAGACACTTTCTGGCCTGGCTTGTAGTCTTTGAGGACCGCGATGTAAACGCGATGAGGGGCAATGTTGTCCACCTTGATTGTGTGGTAGCCGACTTGCGCGGATTGATCTTTGCCACCTTGGTTGAATTTCAGCGTGTAGGGGTGCTCTTGGTCAGTGGTCTGCCAGAGGACGGCGACGGAGTTCTCTCCGTTGACCGTCCGGTTACCCAGTTGAATGGATGGGGTGACGATCAGGTCCGCAAATGAGGCGGGATTTTCCGGGCGAAGGAGCGAGGAGAGCAGAAGTGCGCTGAAGACTGGCATTTTCTTTAAGCTTAGTTCCTTTTTGTTAAGCGCCAGTCAAGTTGCGGGAATTATTTGGGGACGGTTGAAGGTCTAACTTGAGAGAATGAAGGGAATAGGGCTGGTCTTGGGTTTGTGCGTTGTAGGTTGTCAGAAGGCAATTCCCGACCGTTTGGTTGATTCACGCGCCAAAACAAAGATTGACCACTCTCTTCACTTTAAGAACCCCGGAAGAGTGATTCACGTCGTGGTTGCTCTATGCGACAACAAGTATCAAGGCATTGTGCCGGTCCCTGCGCATCTGGGCAATGGAGAGGACCTCAAGCAAAACCTTTATTGGGGATCCCAATATGGCGTGAAGGCTTACTTACAGGTTCAAAAAGATTGGAAACTCGTGCCCCTCGAAGGAAAACTGGAAGATGGGATTTTGGAGCGGGTGGCATTCAAGCATCGTTCTAAGCCGGTGTGGCTGATTGCGGACGCCTATCAGGGCCGAAGAATCCAGGACGCAACCCGTACGATGTTTCACTACGCGGCGGGAGAAGACGCCTCGATCGTGACCGTGGATAAGGTGAAAATTGCGATTGGGGGCGGAGCGGATTTGGTGGCTTACGTGGGACACGATGGCCTCATGGATTTTTCGTTGAAGGAGACCTTTCCCGCAAGCGACAAAAGACATCGCGACGTCGTCATTCTCGCTTGCAAGAGCAAGCAGTTCTTTGGCCCTCACCTCAAGTCAACGGGTGCGCGCCCTTTGTTGTGGACGACTAATCTGATGGCGCCGGAAGCATACGTGCTGCTTGCGGCCATCGATGGCTGGCTTGCGGAAGAGGACGGCGAACAGATTCGCCTAAGGGCGGCAACGGCTTACAACAAATTTCAAAAGTGCGGGTTGCGGGGCGCAAAGAATACCTTCGCTACCGGTTGGTAGCCGTGGACTCGCGGGGGACTAACGTGACGGGAATGACGATGTCTTTTGAATCGTGAGGCGTGCGGGGCGTGGTTTGCTCCATTCGCTCAATGAGCAGCTTTCCAGCGGCGCGTCCGAGGTCGATAAAGGATTGGTCGACCGATGTGAGGCCCATGAGATCGAGGTAACTGGATGCTTCATTTCCGTATCCTGTGACAGCGATGTCCTTCGGCACTTCTTTCCCGATGCTTCGGAGATAGAGCAGGAGTTTGGAGGCGACCCCATCGTTCGAGCAGACAAACGCGGTGGGGGGAGTGGGCGGGCCGTGCAGCAGTTGTTTGATTCCGGAGGAGAAGTTAGGTTCATGGCTTCCCATCGTGAGCGCCGTGTAACGGTCGTCGGCCCCCAGTCCGGCTCTTTCCAAGGCTATGCGGTAGCCTCGCCAGCGATTTTGCACCGTTTCGACAAACGGTTCATCGGCTAGAAATGCGATGTGACGGTGACCTTGGGCGATAAGATGCTCCGTCACTAAGCGACCTCCCATGAAATCGTCGAAGCGGACGCTGTCGCACTCGAAGCCGAAGACGCGTCGATCGATGATCACGAGCGGACGACTGGATTCAAGTTTTGCGAGGACCTTCACATCCACCAGACTTTGGGGCCAGATGACGACGCCGGCGGCTTCGATCTCTGGGAGGTACTCCAAGGTGTCGATGATCTGCGATTCCGTCGTCTTCGTAGGCGCAGAATCATAGCGCAGAACCGATACTCCAGCTTCGGACAGCACTTCGTAGAGGCCGAAGGCCAGCGTATCGAACGTGGGCAGGGTTCGATGCCGGAACGTTACGAGCAGGACGTTGCGTCCGGTGAGGGATTCGACGACGGCAGTGCGTGTCGGGATTGTTCGCGGAGCATTAGCAACAAACCACCCACTTTTGCTCACCGTGGTGATTTTGCCTTCGCGCTCAAGGAGTCCGAGGGCTTGTCGGACGGTGTTTCGCTGGACATCGAAGGTCAGCATGAGGCGACGTTCGGACGGCAACCGGCCATCGAGACCGAAACTTCCCCGTTCGATCTCCTCCCGCAATTGATTTGCGATCTCTTCGTATCGGTGGCTCGGCCGCGAGATCATGAGATAGGAGTATAGACTAATCGCTCTGGTATAGATTTGATGTACCAGATATGTGTTAATAATTAAGTTAAAAAAGAGGATTCTTAACCAAAACTAAACATTGGCCTGGCATCATTGGTTCCGTTCTGGTCGAGATTGGTCTATACTAGTGGCTGCCAGCGTTGGCACACTCTTGCGTAAAGATACGCCAGTGGCTATACCAATCTGGTCAAGCCGATCCACGGTCTTGGGCATTAGGCAACTAAGCTACGAAGCTGCGTGGGCGGTTTTCTGGATCGAAACAAGGATATACCAGCCATGCTATACAATCAGTCGGAGCGGTCGAAGGCAGTACGCGCCTTCACCCTTATCGAGCTCCTCGTCGTCATCGCGATCATCGCCATTCTCGCGGCGATTCTCTTCCCCGTATTCGCTCAGGCCAAAGAGGCGGCCAAGAAGACCGCCTGTTTGAGCAACACCAAGCAGATTTCGCTTGGCTTACAGATGTATATGAACGACTACGACGACGTTTATCCGGGCGCCTTGCCTTGGGTTTACGACGTTAACAACCAGCATCCCTCCAGTGCGGCCGGATCTCGAATGCCGATCGATATGCAGGTCTACCCGTATACGAAGAACGATAACATCTGGACTTGCGGAAGCGATTCCAAGAATCGTCCGGCTTCTACGGATGGCGATCTGGAATGGTGGGATAAGCGCTATATCAGTAAGAAGATTCCTCGATCCTACGCCTACGTTGCGGAAATTCGAACCGTCGAGGGTGATGCTCGCGGCGAGAATCCTGATCGCAATACCGGTCTGAGCACCTATAACAACTCGCCCGGTCGAACGGGTAAGGCCGGTTCGGCGATCGACCAGCCGTCCAGCACAATTGGGTTGGTTGAAAGCTACTCACTTGGCGGCGACAAGTATTCGGGCGGTTATGTTGGAAGCTCTCACGGCGCGGCCTTTACGGGCTGCGACGCGTGGAAGTTGGCGGGACGCAATCCGAACAGCACGGCGGGCGGCAACACGCTCAAGCCTTGCGGCGAAACCACCGCGGCTCCCACGAAGGGTCACAACGGCGGAAGCAACTATGTGAACTGCGATGGTTCGGCTAAGTACCGAACTTGGAGCCAGGTTCGCGCCAACGACTTCTGGATGTTCAAGCTGAACAAACCTTCGACGACCTACACTCCCTAGTCGTTGAGCTAGGCTTATCTCACGGGGCTCCGCTGTACGGAAGGGTTCGGCCGGCGCCCCGGTTCTATTTAAGACCTCCGAAAAGTTATGCGATTTCCGACAGCCACCCTCCTCGCTTCTCTCGCCTCCATTGCCGCCGGGCAGACCGATTTCAAGACTCAGCCGACGCTTTACCTGGTTGGGTATTCCCACCTGGACACGGAGTGGTGCTGGACCTATCGCCATTCGATTTTGGAGTGCATTCCGAAGACACTGAACGAGAATTTCGCGCTCTTTGAGCAGTATCCCGACTACGTTTTTAACTGGACCGGCGCCAAGCGGTATCAGTTTATGAAGGAGTACTACCCGGCGGAATACGCGAAGTTGAAGACGTATGTGAAGCAGGGGCGATGGGCGGTGACGGGCTCGGGTTGGGATGAGTGCGACGCGAGCGTGCCTGCTCCAGAATCGATCATCCGCCAAGTGCTTTACAGTAACCGGTTCTTTAAGCAAGAGTTCGGCGTGGTCAGCAACAACTATTTGGTTCCCGACACCTTCGGGTTTCCCGCATCCTTTCCGACGATTTTGAACCACGCGGGACTGAAGGGGATGTCCACCTGCAAGTTGACTTACGGGGCGGGAGCGGCCGTGCCAATTCCGTTTAACGTGGGTAACTGGGTAGGCCCCGATGGATCCTCGGTAGTGGCGGCGCTGAACTGTCAGAGCTACCACACGCTTGTCAAGGACGATCTTTCCAACAATAAGACGATGCTCGATCGCATCGAAGACACCCGGAAGAAATCGGGATTGGCGATCGATTTCAGCTACTACGGAATGGGCGATGAGGGGGGATCTCCGGCGCCAGATTCCGTGAAGTGGGTTGAAGCAAGCAAGAAGGGGACCGGGCCAATCAAGGTGATTTCTCGGGCGGCCGATGAGATGTACGATGCTTTGACTCCGGCGGACCGAGCGGCGCTTCCTCGCTACCAGGGCGATCTGCTGTTGACTCAACACTCGGCGGGAACGGCGACTTCCGGCGCGACGATGAAACGGTGGAACCAGCGCAACGAACTGCTGATTGACGCGGCGGAGCGCTCAGCTTCTGCGGCAACGCTTTTGACGGGGGCTGCTTACCCGCAGGCCCAGCTTACGGACACTTGGCAGCGGTTCCTGGGTGGGCAGATGCATGACATCTTGCCGGGGACCTCGATTCCGCAAGCGTACACCTTTGCCTGGAACGATCAGGTTATTGCCTTGAACCAGTCGGCGGATGTGATTCGCCAGGCGGTGGGGCAGGTGGCGCGGCAGATGGATACCCGGACGAGGGGGACCTCGGTGGTGGTTTACAACCCGCTTTCGGTAGATCGGCAGGATGTAGTGGAAGCGGACTGGACGCAAAAGACGGCGGGAGTTCGGGTCATCGGACCTGATGGTAAGGAAGTGCCCTCTCAAGTGAAAGGCGGCAAGGTTCTATTCCTGGCCAAGGTCCCTTCGGTTGGCTTTGCGACCTACGGAATTCAGGCGGGGCCGGTGGCGAAATCAGTCGCACTGAAGGTGACCAAGGACACGCTCGAGAACGAGCGCTACCGAGTTAAGGTGAACGCCTCGGGCGATGTTGCGAGCGTTTATGACAAAGTGGCGAAGCGGGAGTTGCTCGAGTCTCCCGCACGATTGGCGTTTATGTTCCAGAAGCCACAGCGACACCCGGCGTGGAACATGGAGTGGGAAGACCAGCAAAAGGCTCCCAACGGCTATGTGGATGGCCCGGCGAAGATTGAGATTGCCGAGAACGGTCCGGTCCGAGTGGCGTTGCGGATTGAGCGCGAGGCGCGAGGCTCCAAGTTCGTTCAGTACGTTCGATTGGCGGCGGGTTCGGATCGAGTGGAGTTTACGAACACGATCGATTGGCGAAGTCAGGAGTGCAGCCTGAAAGCGGAGTTCCCGCTGACGATCTCCAATCCGATGGCAACCTACAACTGGGAAGTTGGAACGGTGCAGCGAGGGAACAACAACGAGAAGTTCTACGAGGGGCCCTCGCACCGGTGGTTCGATTTGACGAATGCCGATGGTAAGTACGGCGTTGCAGTTCTGAACGAGGCGAAGTACGGATCTGACAAGCCGAACGACAACACCTTGCGATTGACTCTGCTCTACACCCCCGGCGTGCGGGACAACTATCAGCACCAAGGGACCGGCGACTGGGGACGTCATGAAATCGTTTACGCCTTGCAGGGGCATACGGGAGATTGGCGAGCCGGGCAGACGCAGGTTAAGGCTGCGCAACTGGTCCAGCCTTTGATGGCGTTTGCGACTTCTGCGCACTCCGGCAAACTGGGCAAGAGCGTGAGTTTGCTGAAGGTGAGCACGCCTCAGGTCGCGGTAAATGCGATGAAGAAGGCGGAAGACAGCGACGAGACGATCGTTCGGTTGTTTGAGCTCTCGGGTAAGGCGGCCAAGGATGTCAAGTTGACATTTACTCGACCCGTCTTGGCGGTGCGAGAGGTGAACGGCCAAGAGTTGCCGGTGGCTTCTAGCGATTTGAGAATTCAAGGAAACATCGTTCGCCTGGATATGACGGCTTATCACCCGCGAGCGTTGGCCATCAAGTTTGGCGGCAAGGCGGTGGCGCCGCCCCAGACGCCGGTTAAGTTGCCTTACGACGTGGATGTCACGAGCAGTGGCCTAGGAGAGAGCGATGGAAAGTTCGATGCCGATGGCAGAACGATTCCGGGAGAGCTACTGCCGAGGAAGGTGACTTCGGGTGGGGTCACCTTCCAAATGGGCAATCCGATGGGACACGCGTTGAACGCCATCCGGCCCTCTGGCCAAACGATCTCGATTCCGAAAGGCAAGCGGCTGTACTTCCTGGCCGCATCGTCCCATGGGGACCGGTTGGCCCCGTTCAAGGTGAACGGCCGCATCAGGACGCTGAAGATTCAGGCGTGGGATGGATTTATTGGCCAGTGGGATACGCGGCTTTGGGAGGGCGCGCAGGAAGATGAGAAAGCGTTTGGGTGGACACACAAGCTCTTGGGGATCGCCCCAGGATTCATCAAGCGCGATCCAGTGGCTTGGTATGCCGACCACAAGCGGCTCGCCGACGGCGTGAACGACGCCTACCACTTCTGCTACCTCTTCCGCTATTGCCTTGAGCTACCCGAGGGTGCGAAGACGGTAACCCTGCCGTTTGACCGCCAGATCGTGATTCTTGCCGCAACGGTGGCCGATTCCGCGGGTGAAGAGGTTCGCCCGCTTCGGCCCCTTTACGACACCTTGGCGGGGCATCCCAGCTACAAGACGCCCTAGCCTCATCGGTTAAACTGCCCACTGCACTTCAGACCATGGAACCTACTCGAGCAGGCAATCCGGTCTTCGAAGGATGGTGGGCAGATCCCGAGCTTCACCTCTTCGCGGGCCGTTACTACATCTATCCCACGTTCTCGGCGCTTTACGAGGAGCAGACCTTTTTCGATGTGTGGTCCTCTTCCGACCTAGTGCATTGGCGGAACGATGGGCGGATCTTGGATTTTGCCGATGTGCCTTGGAGCACGAACCGAGCGGCGTGGGCGCCTTCGGTGGCGGAGAAGGATGGTAAGTACTACATCTACTTCTCGGCGGGCGATGGCGCGGGGATCGGCGTTGCGGTTTCGGATCGGCCCGAGGGGCCGTTCGTGGACGCTCTGGGTGGACCGCTAATTAAGGAGTATCACCACGGGGCGCAGCCGATCGACGCGCATGCGTTCATCGATGACGATGGGCAAGCCTATCTTTACTACGGCGGTTGGAAACACGCGGTGGTGGTGAAGTTGGGTGCGGACATGATCTCGACGGAAGGCGAGTTCCTGGAGATCACGCCGGAGAACTACGTGGAAGGCCCATTCATGGTGAAGCGGAACGGCGAGTATGTGTTCATGTGGTCGGAAGGGTCCTGGGGGGATTCGTCCTACTCAGTGGCTTACGCGCGATCTCGATCGCCCTATGGTCCGTTCGTGCGGGAGGGGATGGTGCTTCAGAGCGATCAGGCGGTGGCGACGAGCGCAGGGCACCATTCCGTTCTTCAGATACCGGGGACCGATGAGTGGTACATCTGCTATCACCGACGGCCGCTGACGGAGACGGCACGGGACCATCGGGTGACCTGTATCGATCGGATGTTCTTCGACGAGGACGGGCGAATTTTGCCCGTCCAGATTACATTCGAAGGTGTAGAAGCTCGTCCGCTTTAGTCGCTGACGGCCTCGCCCGTTTGAACTCGCCATAGAGCCGCGTACAGGCCGTTTCCGGCGACTAACTCGTCATGGGTGCCCGATTCGGTCACTCTTCCGGCCTCCAGGACCCAGATGCGGTGGGCATCTCGGACGGTGGAGAGGCGGTGGGCGATGACGACGGACGTTCTGCCCTTAGTGACATGCGCGAGAGAGCGCTGAATGGCAGCTTCCGTTTCGTTGTCGACGGCGGAAGTGGCTTCGTCCAGGACGAGGATGGTGGGGTCTCGGAGGATGGCGCGGGCGAGGGAGAGTCGTTGGCGCTGACCGCCGGAAAGCTTTTGGCCCCGCTCACCGACGATGGTGTCATAGCCGTTCCCGAGTTGTTCGATGAACTCGTGGGCTTCCGCCAGTCGGGCGGCTTCTTTGATTTCATCGAGGGTGGCGTCTGGTTTTCCGTAAGCGATGTTGTCTCGCACCGATCCATGGAACATGAAGACGTCCTGGCTGACGTAGCCGACCGCGCCGCGCATGCTGGTGTAGGAAAGCGACTTCAGGTCTTGGTCGTCGATAAGGACCTGCCCGTTTCGAGGATCATGGAAGCGAAGTAAGAGGCGGATGACGGTCGACTTACCCGCGCCGGTGGCTCCGACAATGGCGTGCGTCTCGCCCGCAGGGACGTGGATATCGATTCCCTTGAGAATGTCGGGGCCATCCGCATAGCCGAAAGAGACGTCCTTAAGCTTGATGTCGCCGCGCGCCGGTAGAGCGAGGGGCTGGGTTCCTTCGGGCATGGACGGGCGAACATCGTAGAGGGTGAAGATGCGCTTGGTGGAGGCCATGGCGCGTTGATATTGGTCCAAGGTCTCGCCGAGCCCCGTGAGCGGCCAAAGGAGGCGTTGGGTCATGAAGATCAGGACCGAGTAGATGCCGACTTCCATGCGGCCCTGAAGTACTAACCAACCTCCGAAGAGGAGGGTGCAGGTGAAGCCGCTGAGGATGACCATGCGGATGAGCGGCACGAACGCGCTGGAGAATTTGATGGCGTTCTTGTTGGCCTGTCGGTAGTCCTCGGAGACGCTGGCGAGACGAGCGGCTTCTCGATCCTCAGCGGTGAAAGCCTTGATGGTGGTGATCCCGCCGAGGTTGGTGGAGAGGGTGGCACTGAGTTCGGCGACGGCTTCTCGCACCTTGGCGTAGCGCGGTTGGAGCAGCTTCTGATACTTGATCGATCCGTAGACGATGATGGGGATCGGGACAAAGGACATCAGGGTGAGCGTCGGGGAACTCACGGCGAAGACCGCGCCGACGAGGACGATATTCCAGAAGACGACGATGATGGACGCGGCGCCATTGTCTAGAAACCGTTCCAGTTGGTTGATATCGTCGTTGATGACGCTGAGGAGACCTCCGCTGGTGGTGTCTTCAAACCAGGCGACTTCGAGGCCTTGGATGTGCTTGTAAAGGCCGATGCGGATTTCGTGCTCGATGGTCTGGGCGAGGTTTCTCCAGGTGATGGCGGAGAGGTAGCCGAAGAGGGATTCAAAGATCCAAGCGAAGGCGTTGGCAATAGTGAGGATTAGGATCTGTTTCCAACGATCTTCGATTCCGAATTGGGTGGCGACGAACGAGCTTTGCCCGCGTACGATTACGTCTACGACGGCGCCGATGAGAATCTCCGGCACGACGTCCATCACCTTGCCTAAGGTGCTGTAGGTGGTGGCGGCGATGACTTGGCCACGATGAGGACGGGCGAACTGCCAGAGTCGTTTTAAGCCGTGAGATTCAGATGCGTCGGACACAGGTTAGATGCTGACACACCAACGCACGCCCGATGTGACACAGTTTTAGCCTTCGACTTTGATCTTTTGCCCGTCGGGGAGTTCGATGAGGTCGCCAGGGCGCAGTTTTCGTCCTCGGCGGTTCTCCTTTTCACCGTTGACGGTGATCTCGCCTTCGGCGATCAGCTCCCGCGCTTGGCCCCCGCTTCCGACGACGTCGGCGGCCTTGAGGATTTGGCCGAGGGTGATGTATTCGGTGCGGAGATTGAAGGAGATCATTTGATTCGTCAGACCTGTTCGCCTATTTTCCACCAAAACGGATGCTTCCGGGGTAGCTGCCTTTAGGGCTGGCGGGAAGGTAGTAGAGGGTGGCAGATTTGAAGTGCATGTAGTTCAGGAGTAGGTCCTGTGGGCGCTTCTGGGCAGGACGGGGGGAGCCGAGCATGAAGCCGTGGAGCAGGCGGTCGAGGGCTCGAGGGGTGGCTTGGAGCGATGCGAAGAGGAGACCGGTGTCTTCGGGGCCGTCATCGAAAACGAAGGGTTGGCGGAGGATGGCGGTATGAGGATCGGCTCCGGCCCGGTTCATGTGGGCGGCGGGCTTGGCTTCCTTGAGGGGTTTGCCGATCTCTCGGTCACGCCCGATCAGGCGTTGCTGCTCCTGCAGGGAGTGAGCCCGGAAGCGTTCCTCGTCGAAGACGATTCGGAAGAGGGCGAGGTAGGTTCCGTTTCCGGCGGGATCGCCGAAGACGGCGGCTTCTCGCTCTTGGGCGTAAGGGTTGCCGGTGCCATCGAAGAATCCGCCCAGGATGGGTGAGCGGCCGTTTGGATTGGCGTATCCGGTTTCCATGGTGGGCTTAGAGATTCGTCCCTGGAGCTTTCGCCAAATCCAGCGGACGACCTGTTGGTTGAACCACTGTCGGTCGCTGGAGACGCGCACGAGAATATCGCGCTGGCCGGGGTTCTTCAGTCCAAGAGAGGTTGAGTAGGGAAGGGGGGCGAGGTCAGCTGGGCGAGCGGTGGAAATGCGAGGTCCGAAGCGGGACGCATAGGCGCCGGGGCCGAGGGCGTAGATCATGGAGGCGCTTTGGCGGAACTTTCGCCAGTCGGCGGGGGTGAAGAAGAGGCGGAAGTCTTCCGGAGGCTCTTCGTGGGCGAGGGATTCTTGGATGAGATAGAGGTCTCGCAGGACCGCTTGCTGGGCTTCCTCGCCGTGCCCGACGAGATCGAAGGTGGTGTAGGTGGCGTAAGCCGGGTCTTGTCCGGGTTCGAAGAGGACCGGTTGGCGGCCGAGTCTTCTTGCCGCGTCGAAGGGGAGCGGGCGGTTTCGGGAGGCGGCTTCGGGGTCGCCGGCCATCTCAAGGACGAGTTCTGCGTCGGGGTTTTCCTCGATGATCGCGTGGAAGCGACCGGGGTGGGGCAAGAGGTCGACAGTTCTTTCTTGGTGGGGCGGGACGATGACGTCTCCGGGGAGAGCGCCGGCGCCTTCGACGGTGTATGGGACTTTGTCGTCGTTGATGAGTTTCAGGCGACCTTTCTCGGGGATATGAACCTTGCCAGGGGAGAAATGTCCCTTTGCCAAATGGACTTCTACAATGGGGACAGAGGTTTGGAAGGCGGGGGAAATGAGGGCGACGAGGGCCGGGAGCAAGGCGGTCACAGGTTCAGTATGGTTTGCCTTAACGTTCCTTTTACGCTTTTCCTCGCCAAGGCGCAGGTCTCTTACGGTTCTCTTGCATGTTTCTTCGAATGAATAAGCATGAAAGACCGACAAACAACCTTCGATCGAATACGCGCGTTGGTCCGTGGGATTCAATTCGCGATGCTGACCACCGAAAGTCCGGGAGGCCTGAGAAGTCGACCGATGACGACGCTTTCCACCGATGAAGATGGAGATCTTTGGTTTTTTGTGAGCCTGCGGTCCGATGTGGCGATGGAGGTTTCACAGAATCCTCACGTCAATCTTGCTTACTCGGAACCCGACGAAAAGAAGTTCGTCTCGATAACGGGACGGGCAATGATCGTACTGGACGCTGACCGCAAGAAGGCGCTTTGGAATCCGATGGCACGGGCTTGGTTCGGTGGCCCCGAAGACCCTGATCTGGGATTGATCAAGGTCTCCGTTCGGGAAGCCGAGTACTGGGACGGGGTGACGAACCAGATGGTCTCGTTATTCGAACCTGCCATGGCTGGCGTTCACTAGGCGACCAGCTTTTTGCCATTGATGATCTCGTCAACGAGGCCGTAAGCAACGGCGTCTTCGGCGGACATCCAATGGTCACGGTCGCAGTCCTGACGAATCTGCTCTGGGTCTTTGCCGGTTCTTTCGGCAAGGATTCGGATGTAGGTTTCGAACATCTTGGCCATCTCTTCCATGTAGATCCGGGCATCGGTCATGGTGCCTCGATAGCCGCCGCTGGTCTGGTGGATCATGATGCGGGCGTTTGGCATGGCGTACCGCTTGCCCTTGCTTCCCGCAACAAGGATGGTCGTAGCCATGGATGCGGCGATGCCGACGCAGGTGGTGGCGATGGGGCAACTGACATGCTGCATTACGTCGAACATCGCGAGTCCCGCGGTGACGCTTCCCCCCGGGCTGTTGATGTAAAGATCAATGTCGCGGTCCGGGTCTTCTTTCTCCAAGAAGAGAATCTGGGCGATGACGAGGTTGGCTAGGGGGTCGGAGATCTCTTCGCCGATGAAGATGATTCGGTCTTTGAGTAGTCGCGAGTAGATGTCATAGGATCGCTCTCCGCGCGAGGTTTGATCGACGACCATGGGGACGACGGTTTGGGTCATGCCTTGACCTCCTCTTTGACCGATTGGGATTCGTCCACGTAGACGATGGGTGGCCTGACAGCGTAGGTCAGGTGGCGAAGGAACTGCGGGAGGCCCATTCGCAGGGCGTGACGCCAATTGAAGTAGAGATCCATCGAGAGGCAGTTCACGACGGGGGCTTCCACGAGTCGGTGTTGGAGTCGAAGTTGGGTGCCACCGTCTTTGGGCTCTAACGTCCAAACGACCACGGATTCCTGGCCTTCATCGTCATCTTCCCAGGTGTAGGCGAGGATTTTGGCGGTTTCAACCTCGATGACTTTGCCTTTGATGGGGTTTTGATCGGGGCGATCCAGACGGAAGCGATAGCCGATGAGGGGTTGGAAATCGGCGGGCATGAGCCATTTGCTCAGGGCATCGGAATTGGTGAGGGCTTCCCATACGCGTTCCGGGGGGAACGGGTAGACGGCCTCTAGGTCGACGTGTTCTTTCATGGGTTTTCCTCCAGGTATTCGCCGAGGGCGGCAAGTTTGTCGGTCCAGAATCGCTCGTAGGATTGAGCCCATTCGGCGACCGATTTCAGCGGTTCGGCATTGATGGAATAGATGCGTTGACGTCCCGCCTTGCGGACGCTGACCAGACCGGCGTCGCGAAGGATGGCGAGATGCTGGGAGACGGCGGGCAGGGTCATTTGGAACGACTCCGCCAACTGCTGTACGGGCTGATCGCCGGAGGCGAGCAGGCCAAGGATTTCGCGGCGCGCGGGCGCGGCGATGGCGGCGTAGACGTCGTATGGTCCGGGAGTGGCCATATCTTATGATACTTAAGCGATTGCTTAAATGTTTCAGGCTTCTAGAAAAATGTGGGGATTTTCATGAAATGGACCTGAGCAAGCGAACCGCCCTAAACCGGCCACGTCCATTCCGAACATGATCGCAGCATTGCTTGCTATTACTATCGCCAAGGCGGCCCCGACGCAATTGGTGCTCAAAGTTGACGGGGTGGAGAGAAAGGCGCTGGTTTACGCGTCTTCCGTGACGAATAAGCCTTCGCCCGTGGTGTTCGTCTTCCATGGATTTACGGGAAACGCGGTTCACGCAGCGGCCAGTTACAAGGTCCATGAGGCATGGCCGGAGGCGACGGTGGTCTATCCCCAAGGACTCGAAGTTCACCTGTTGGGGCGAGACGGTCCCGGCTGGCAGATTGCGGGCCGGATGCAAGGGGATCGTGATCTGAAGTTTTACGATGCGATGTTGGGCAAGATGCGCACCGACTACAAGGCGGACATGAACCGGGTTTATACGTGTGGGATGTCCAACGGGGCGATCTTCTCTTATCTCCTGGTAGCGAACCGAGGGAAGACGCTGGCGGCGGCGGCCCCGGTGGCGGGATTGGCGATGCCAGCTTTTCGCGGCGCTCAGCCGATGCCGATGCTCATTACGCATGGGACCGCAGATCCGCTCTTAAAGTTCGAGACGGCGGTGAAGAG
Source organism: Armatimonadetes bacterium 55-13 (assembly GCA_001898035.1). Classification (GTDB taxonomy): domain Bacteria; phylum Armatimonadota; class Fimbriimonadia; order Fimbriimonadales; family Fimbriimonadaceae; genus 55-13. Next base: position 66,428 of record MKRX01000006.1, on the reverse strand, counting down.
CCGCGATGCGGCGATTGAGAACAACCATGCCAAGAAGTCCGACAGGGATTGGGCGCCGGGTTACGATCTTTACACGGCTCCCAAGGGGATGGACGTGGTTTGGCACCAACATTCCGGTGGCCATGAGTGGCCCGATGGGACCACGAAGATGATCGTGAAGTTCTTCAAGGAGCATCAGAGGGGCTGAGGCATAGTGCACCTTTGGACCATATGATCTGCCAAAAGCAGACCCCTTTAAAGAAAACTTGTGGCCAAAGGGACCAACTTTTCTTGGGGCCTAGGGCTATGGGTATGACCTGGAATAATCCCGCATTTCGCCGTCGGTAGTATCCCTCCGTCAGCGGCTCGCTCATGAAGCAGGCCGAACCGAGGAGAGACATGGAACCTGTTTTGGATTTGGAATGCATTAAGGTGGATTTAGTTCCGACCGACGCGGTCGGTGATCTTCGCATGGCGATTCAGGGCGAGGTCTTCTTGCCCGAGGACGAGGGGTACGCAGCCGCTCGATTTTCCTGGAACCTTACGATCGATCATCGACCCTCTCTCGTTGTGGTTGCCGCGTCCGAAACGGATGTGGCCATTGCGCTTCGTTTTGCGAATCAGTACCGTCTGCCGGTCGCCGTTCAGGCGACCGGACACGGCGCGCCTCGCACCCTTTCTTCTGGACTTTTGCTCGTGATGAGCAAGTTGAATTCGGTTGAAGTTGATCCTGACACGGCGACCGCCAAGGTTGGCGGGGGAGCGGTTTGGCAGTCGGTGATCGAAAAGGCGTACCCGCACCAGCTTGTCCCGATTTCGGGCTCGGCTCCCCACGTGGGAGTTGTGGGCTACACCCTGGGGGGCGGCTATGGATTGCTGTCCCGAAAGCATGGTCTAGCCGTTGACTCGGTCGTGGCAATGCGGATTGTGACGCCTGAGGGGCAGATCCGAGACGTTTCTGCGACCGAGCACAGCGACCTCTATTGGGCGATCCTGGGCGGCGGCGGGGGATTCGGCGTGGTCACGGAGATGACCATGCGATTGCATCCCCACGGCAGCCTGTTTGGTGGCTCGGTCATGTTCGACGCCTCGTTGGCGGATTCGGTTTATTCAACTTACGCCGCTTGGACGAAGACCCTGCCCGACGAGGTTAGTTCGGCGCTGGTGATGATGACCTTCCCACCGGTACCGATGGTGCCGGAGTTCTTGCACGGTCGTTCGATGTTGATCATCGCCGGAACCGCGATGGCGGAGCCAGCGGAAGCAGAGGCGCTTTGGGCGCCGATTCGGTCTATGCCGGGCGCAGAATTCGACTCTTTCCGACCGATGACTTATCCGGAGACGGCGACGGTTTTTAACGATCCGGTTGATCCGCTTCCGGCGCAGGGTCGAGGAGTGCTCCTCTCGGACTGCACGCAGGAGACGGTGGACAAGTTGTTAGTGGCGATTGGAACACCGGCGCTTTCGCCGAACTTGATGATTCAGTTGCGCCACATTGGTGGAGCGATTGGACGAAAGGGCCGCCATGAGAATGCGATTGGCGATCGTCGCCGAGCCAACTACATCCTGTACTTCCTGGGAATTCCCATGGGACCGGTCACTCCTCAGATGATGGAGGATCATGCGGAGAATGCCTTTAGGATTCTGGCGGAGGACGTGGTGTGCCGAGGGCCCCTGAACTGGCTGGGCGAAGGCATGGTGAAGGCTCGAGAGATTCGGGATAACTTCCACGAAGACGAGTACGCCCGACTGGTTGAGATCAAGAAGGAGATCGACCCCGAGAATCGCCTGTGCTTTGCGGGCCTCGGCTTGGACGACTAACAACAGTTTGGGTGCGAGGCAACTTGGTCCTCGTCCTATGAACGAGCGGTATGCCCCGCTCGGTGGCGTCGAAAGGAGACGTTAGCGGTTTGGCGCTTTAGCCAAACCGCTTTTTTCATTCGGGGACGGGCGGCTTTGCCGCAGGGACGAGGGACGAGGGACAAGGGACGAGGGACGAGGTGTTAGGGACTTTTTTTCTATGGCGGGAATTTTTCTAACGACATTTGTCGTTTTGTTTCCTATACTAGGGATGGAACGACAATTGTCGTTAAGAGTATGAACAAGAAACCAAGTGTAGGTCGAGCGGAAGTGGAGGTCCTTCGGTTTATTGCCGAGCGGGGTAAGGCGACGGTGACGGAGGTGGGGGACTACCTGACGGAAACCAAGGGGCAGACCCGGAATACGGCATTGAACATGATGGAACGGCTCCGCAAGAAGGGCTTTTTGGATCGGGAAAAGGTGGACGGGGTGTTCCGCTACTTCCCGTCTGAGACGAAGGGAACGCTCTTTGAGAATTTTGTGGACGATTTCGTGCAGTCGGTTTTGGGGGGATCGGTTGCGCCGCTGGTGGCTTATTTGGGAAGCCGGGCGGAAGTGGATGAGCGGCAGCTTGAAGACCTTCGCCGATTGGTGAAGAGCTTGGAGGAGGGGAGAGATGCTTAAGGAAACTCTCTGGCTGACCGCGATCCAGAGCGGCATTCTCTTTTTGGCACTCTGGGGCATTTTCCGCCTTGTGCCGTCGATTCCAGCCAATGCAAAGGTCTGGATGTGGCGTTTGGCATTTTTGAAGCCCTTGCTTAGTCTCTTGCCCTTTGCGGTGATTAGTCTGCCGGTCTTGCCGGGAGCGGCTCCTGTCGCGAATTCAAAGGCAATGCCGTCCGACTTCTACTACATCGAAGAGTCAACGAGATTGACGTCGAATCCCACGCCAGTTGAAGATGCCGAGATTACGGAAACGCCGATCAACGCGCCTGCCGCTACTCCCGATCCGTTGATTGCGATGTGGTTGATGGGTGCTTTTGCGATCTGCGGATATGCCGCGTGGGGAACGGTCAGAAATATGCGTCTGGTCCGGTGCTCAACCGAGGTGAACGATCCCGATCTGCAAGAGGCTTTGGACGAGCTTTGCCGTCGCGCCAACTTGCGACGTCGTCCGCGTCTGCTGGCCTCCTCCGATGCGACTACGGCCATGTTGGTGGGCGGCAAAGGCTATTCCATCGTGTTGCCGGAGAGTTCTCTCACGCAGGGAAGCCTGAGCGACCAGCGTCTCATGATCGCGCATGAGGTAGCGCACATCGCGCGGCGAGACCTCTGGTGGTTTGGGCTGGCGTCCTTGGTTCAGTCACTCTTTTTCTTTAACCCGATGGTTTGGATCGCGGCGCGATGCTCGCGACTCGACCATGAATCGGCAACCGATCAAGACGCTTCCCGACTGGCGGGGGTACCGATTCAGACCTATGCCGACATGCTTTTGCGGGCCACGGTTATCGCCCGTCCCCGATTTGCCCCGGGCGCTCTGCCGATGGCGGAGTCCTATCGAACGATCCACCGGAGATTAGAAGCTATGAAACATTTCAACTCGAAACCGACATTCTGGCGCCGCACGGCTACTGCCGCGCTAGCACTTCTGACCATGAGCATGTTGCCCGCTTATAACTTGGTGGCGGCCGCCTTGCCTTTCGAGGACTTACCGCAAAAGGAGAAGCCGAAAGTTGAAAACGATAAGAAGATCGTGACCAAGTCCGAGGACGTGATCATCGTTGAGCGATCAAAGGACGGTAAGACGTGGAAGCTTGTCAAGCCGAAGAAGGGGCAGAAGGTGAGCAGAGACGTCGTCATTCGAGAGGTCAAGAATGGCAACACCGTAGAACTGGCACATCCCAAGCCGGATCAGAAAACTGCCGGAAATATCGTGATCTGGCAAGTCAAGCCAGGCAAGGATGGCAAAAAGACTCGAGTCATCGAGATCCGCACGAATGATGGAAAGAAAGTGAAGACGATCAGGGATAACATCGTCGTCATCGATGGCAAGATCGTGGAGTCCAAGGACCTTCAGCGGATCAAAGTCGACAAGGTCAAGGCCGAAAAGGGAAAGACGATTCCGAAAACCGAGATCGTAACGACGAACACGGTCACTGAGACGAAGGCGAGTACGCTAGGCACGGTCGCGGCGGACGTGGTCGTGAACCAACGCGCCGAACCAAAGGCGCAAGATGTGGTGGTGATTCGGGGAGACGCCAAATCCTACGTGATCGATCAGCCCTCTAGCTACATCGTTCGAGAAGACCCAATCGTTCAGAACGTAGCCGTTGGTCGGACGCTGACGCGCCCCGCAAATGGTCAAGTCGCGAGAGCGGGTGTGCCGGGCCAAAGTTTGGCGACCATCGTTCGAGACGGCGTGCAGGTTGGGGACGCCTGGGAGATCAGCGGCAAGAACGTGGTGGTTACGGTCAAGGATGGCGTCTACACGGTCAAGGCCGACGGCGAAGTGGTCATCCGCCCTGTACGGTCAAGAACTGGAGCGCAGACTTTCAGGACTGGGGTCGTTTCAACCTCGCCTTCCGACTTGGTTGATGCGGTCAGGAAGTATCGCTCAGTCGCGGGCAGCACTCGCTCCATCAGCGGAAATCTGCAGTCCGATCAGAAAGATGTCCGAACCATCTACGGCAGCTTGAAAGGACAAACTTACAAGCCGCTGACTACCCGCGGGGTCTACGGAACGCCAAGGCTGAAGTCGATTGGATCCCTCACCATTGGCAATTCGAAGTTGGAGAAGCCAAAAGAAGAGAAGAAGAAGGTCGATGACTGGTCGACCGACCCATTCAAGGGAAAAGGAAGCTAACTGAAAAGAGGGACCGCTAGCGCGGTCCCTCTTCTTTTTGATCGATGAGGCCATTTAAGCCGAAGCGACAAATGGCTTGATGATTAAGCCGGTAGTGGTGAACGCGGCCCTCGGGGCGGACAGAGACAAGTTCCGAATCCCGCAGAATTCTCAAGTGATAGGAAAGGGATCGGCAATCCTCCCCCATAAGGTCCGATATCTCGATCGGCTTTAACTCACGATCCCTTACGAGGGCTAGAATTCTTCTCCTTTGTTCATCGGCGAGCGCAATGAGGGTTCGAGTGATCTGATTCTCGCTTTCGAGGCTCTTTGGTTCGGCCATCCCTTCTCCTTCTTCCGAGGTCAATGCGACACAGTGAGATCTGGTAATTCAATTCCATGAGATTTCGATTTCCGATCTATCGATCTTCTAATAGTTTTAGTACAGAAGGCAGCGGATCTGCCGCGAAAGCACGTATTTTTAACAGTCTTCTAACTGCCCGTTAAAGAAAGGCAACCCGATAGCTTCTCTAGGCGTTTTGATAGAATTCATTGGGGATGGGTGTCATGGCGACGACAAAAAGGCAACTTCCGAACCTGAATTCTGCCGAGATTGAGACTCCTATTCAAATTGAATCTACGCTAGCGATTTCCCCGCTCCCTGCCAATTACGACCTGCAAGCCTTTCGCGGGGTCCCCCATCCTCCGGCCCCCATATGGTCGATGCTGGCGACAGGTTTTGTGGGAATTTGCTTGTTTGTCGTAGGGTTGCTTTGCATGATCGGGGCTAGATTGGTGGGCTTGGTCCCTCTAGTTGGTCTCGGTTGGACGGCAACTTACGTCACCGGAAAATTCTCGGCGTTGCTTCATCGATGGACCTTCGATGAGACGAGGATTCGGGACGTGGAGGCCCTAGGTGAAGGGCAGCCCGATGAGTATTACGTTGGGATTGCTTATTCGGAAGGTGTCTGGTCTTTCCGGGGCGATCCGATGTGGGATCGTGGCTTTCTCACTGTCGAAGAAGATGAATTGATTTTCCGCGGTTACGAACGAAAGTTTATTCTCCCGATGGGTCGATTGGTTTCGGCCAAGGTTATCCGGGCACGCACCTTGTTGAATTGCGAGATTCCTCTCATTTCCCTGACTTGGCTCGATGAAGATGGTCAGTCGCAGTCAATTTTGCTGGAGTTACGCGAGTGGAGTTCTCTCTCTAAATGGTGGGCGCATTCACGCTCGTTCGCCCGAGGGCTGGAGGCTAAGAAAGGGCATGCGAAACGGGTCTGGATCACGAACGAATGGAAGGCACCCTTTCGTTCGTCTTCCCTCGAGTTCAGCCATGGAGAGGCTTCGAGAATGAGTCGGTTCGATCTTTGGATGGCATGTGGGGTTGTGATACTGGCGGTTGGACTTGGGATTGTTTTGGTCAGCTGGATGGGAAGGGAATTTCCTCTGATTTGGCTAGTCATTCCATTTGTAAGCGGGATTGCAGGATGGATCTACCGTAAGATTCTCTGGCGGTTGGCTGCTTTCAGGCGGCAAAGGACGGGCGCTAGGTGATATGAACCACGATTTGCTGCCTGAAGAAGACAAGCGTACGGGGCAAGAGGTCGTCGCAGCAAATTCGTCGACGAAACTCCCTTTCTCGGCCGCCGAAACCATCTATGTGGGCTCCCTTCCTGCGGACCTGAAGGAGATGAAATCTTCCTTTCGCGGACAGTCAGCCCGAGATCTATCCGAGTCACACGGCAAAATCTTGCTTTGGATTCTGCTCACAGTGGTAGGTCCCATCGCCTTGATCAGACTGATTAGTGTCGAGATCTCCTGGTTGGTCGTGCTGGCTTATGTGACTTTCTTGTTTTGGGAGATTGGGCGGGTGGCACCGGGCTACCGGGTGAAAGACTTTCAAGGAGTCCGGCGAAGACTCGAGGTGAACTCAGAAGGCGGACAAGTTGTTGGTGTTGCCTATTCTGCAGGACTATGGCGCTATCTGGGGGATGCGATGTGGGATATGGGAACATTGCAGCTGAGAGAGGGGCGGCTCATCTTCAAGGGGATGGACACGCAGTTTGAGATTCCTGCCTGCCAACTCCGACACCTGCGGGTAGCAGAGGCGGTGACGGTGTTGGGAAGCCGGACCCCGATCATCGCGGCGGAGTGGATTGACGACTCGGGCCAATCCAATCATCTTAAATTCGAACTCAGAGAGACGGATTCGCTGAGCAACTGGTGGAAAGGCACACAGGCTCTTGCAGACGGCATGATTCAGGCGGGCCAGGAATATCCGACAGTGAAGTTGGACAAGTCAAAAACGCCGATTCCCTCATCGAAGTTCAACTTTGCAAAGAGTCCTGCCGGCATGGTGCGAAAGATGGACTACCTGCTGGCGATTGCATTCGTGGCAGGGGTTTCCGGCGCACTCTTGCTCGGATTCGCCGAGACGCCGCTGATCGGGGCGGCCGTTGCCATCTTGCCTCTTGTTCTCCATGTGGGACTGCGCTTGCCCTATACCCTTGCGGTTCGACGACAGAGAAGCAAGGAGAAAGGGATGTCCAATAGTCCCCTTTAATACAATGGATTCGGCAGCGATGGAAAGTAAGTTCGAGGAGATATGGGCGGTCACGGCATCCAAGTCCGAGAGTGGGCTTGCGCGCTATGGCAACATTCCCCACCGCTATGGTTGGGGTCGCCAAGTTCTCTATGTCGCATTTGTGGTTCTTATCTTCTCGCTGATCATTGGGTATACGCGATCATTGACTGGCTTGGCTGGGCACGTCAAGGAATGGCGGCCTACGCCCTGCTGGCGATGGTGGCCTTGATCGTTTTCGGAATCTTCTCGCAAGGACGAGGTTTGGTTCGAAGGTGGACGATAGAAGCTAACTATCGGGAAGATCGTAAGTCGCTTGTGCCGTCAGTTCCGAATGGGATTTACGTGGGTGTCTCGTATGGTCCAGGTCTGGCGGAATTGCGGGGCGATTGCATGTGGGACCGAGGCTGCCTTTCGATTGGTGGCGGATTTCTGAAGTTCAAGGGCTTGGCTTCATCGTTTGAACTACCTTGTACAAGCATTGATTCGGTCGGTGTAGTGGAAGGGGTGGGTTGGGGTTACCGCGTTCCGCTTCTTCGCGTCAGGTGGAAAGACAGTGAAGTTGAAGGCTGCGTCAATATCGAAATTCGAGAGTCAGGAAAGGATCCTGAGGCAACGATCAGACAATACATTTCCCGACTAGAGGGAATGGCCACTTTGCCCAAGCCGGTGGATAGGAACGACGACCTGCCCCTGAGGTCCGACTCGATGCTTCTCGGTAGAAGCGCGATGAAGGTGGTGCGACCTCGCGATCACTGGCGAGCGTTTCTTCTTTCGATGAACTGGTTCTTAGCGGCGGTGGCCATCGTAAATTTGGTTGAGCAATTGCTGCACGAGAAGAATCTCCCTGTCGGTTTTATGGCGGTGATCGTGGTGGGTTTGTATTCGGATCTCTTGAAAAGGCAAGTTCGAGAGCGAGAAGCAAAAGAAGCAGAGGAAACGGAAGAACTCGTGGGAGTCTGAGCCGCGCACCGTTCCCTGCTGGGATTTACTCGGCACGGGAATCGTCGAGCCAAAACGTGACGTCGCATAATCGGGTCAATGTCTCGGTTGTTTTTGATCACCGGCTGTCCTGGCTCTGGGAAGACTACGACTTGCCATGCACTCCTGCAACGATTTCCTCTTGGTCTCCGCATTTCCGTCGACGACTTGCGCGATCAGGTGGTCTCGGGGATGGCGCATCCGATTCCGGATTGGACGGACGCGGCGGACTTGCAATTCAATCTTGCGCGGGCGAGTGCGGCGGCGATGGCGAACGTTTATTTGGAGGCGGGATTCGCGGTGGCAATTGACGACAACATTCCTCCCCATAAGGCGGACCGAATGCTGGCTCCCTTGGAGAAGTGGGCTCCCCAGCGGGTGCTGTTGGTTCCGCCGGTGGAGAAATGTCTGGAGAGAAACGAAACGCGGACGGGGAAGAACTTCGACAAGGAGTTGCTGGCGGAGGCGATCCGGTGGATGTATCCTGCCATCTTGGAGGGCCACGCGGACGCGGACACTTACTTGAGAGTCGATAACTCGGACCTCACTTTGGATCAGGTCGCCGACCGCATTCTTTCTTCGTCGTAGATTGCACATCGGGTTTCTTCACTTTTTTGGCGAAAAAATGCACTTTCTTTCGAGAGGGCGTATTGAATGGGGCCCTAGGAGGTTGGATGAGGCGATCAGACCGCATATTGCTCGTAGTTTTTTGCTCTTTAGCCGGTTGTGGGATGTGCCCGCTGGCGGCGGTCCAACTCTTAGCGGAAGGTCCCCATGGACCCGGTGGCAGAATTACAGGAGCGCCGGGGGCGGATGTTCGGGCTTTGATATTTCTGGCGATCGGAGCGGGATTGATCGGAATCGCGATTTGGGCGGCTAAGAAGAAACCTGGAGACTAACCTCCGGCGGGATCGTAGCTGGGCGGGAGAAACTTGATTCCCCATTTTGCAGCGACGTCGTTTTTGGATGGCCAATCTGGTGCGGCGTGGAATTCGGCGAGAAACTTATCCAACATCGCGGGGATGGTCATCATCAAGACGGTGGCTTCGTCTGATACTACATCCCACATGTGAGGGATGTTTCGGGGAAGCGATATGAATCCTCCGGGGCCGACTTCAGTGGTTTTGGCGGCTATTCTGACCTGAATCACGCCGCTCGCCACGTACATGAACTCGTCTTCACGAGTGTGAATGTGCCATGGCGCGCCTCCGGTGGTTTTGGATTCGATGACGGTGAGCATGCCGCCGGAGGTCTCACCGGAGCACTTTGTAGCGGTATCGCTTGGGCTCACGCCTTCGCCGGCTTGAAGAACATAGGGGATGGCGATAAGGTCTTCGTTTGGCATAACAGTTTCCTCGCTTCCCCTATGGTACGGCGGCTCGTTGGGCAATTGGCAGAGAAAGTGTAAGGGTTCATCGAGGAATCGGCAATGAGGGTTTCGGACGGCAGGTTTGCCCGAAAAAAGCCTCGGTACACTACCCATTAATGCAAGGTTTTCCCTGCCATTCTTATTCAGCACTCTTTCGGCGTACCTGGCTGATGGGCGCATTTGCGGTTTGTGCGATGAGCCAAGCGGCTCCCGCGCGACCGGTGGACTATGTCAACCCGTTCATTGGCACGGACGGCCACGGCCACACCTTTCCAGGGTCTACCACTCCGTTTGGAATGGTCCAGCTCAGCCCGGATACTCGCACCGACACGTGGGACGGTTCCTCCGGCTACCACTACAGCGACAAGACCATCATCGGCTTTAGCCACACTCACCTTTCGGGTACGGGCGTGGGCTGCATGGGCGATATCATGCTCATGCCGACGGTGGGCGAGCTCCGACTGAACGCGGGCAAGCCTGGTTCGGGATATGTGTCTCGCTTCTCGCACAGCGATGAGGTCGCGAAGCCCGGCTACTACAAGGTTTTTCTGCAAGACCCGAAGGTTACGGTCGAACTGACCTCGACCGAGCGAGTGGGCTATCACCGGTACACGTTCCCCAAGTCCAGCAACTCCCATGTGGTGCTTGACCTGATGCACGGCATCTCCAACGATCCGAAGGAGATGTACGTCAAGGTTGAGAACTCCACGACGATCTCTGGGTACCGAATGTCCGGCGGCTGGGGCGGTAACCGCTACGTTTACTTCGTGGCGAAGTTCTCCAAGCCGTTCCTGAAGGCGGGTATCGAGGAGAACGGAACGCGGATTGCGGGCAAGGAAGGCAAGGGCAAGATCAAGGCTTACGTCGATTACTCGACGACGGCCGGTGAGAAGATCGAGGTCAAGGTTGGCATCTCGCCGACGGGCATCGAGGGCGCCCGAGGCAACCTGGCGAAGGAGATTCCTGGCTGGAGTTTTGAATCCGTGCGCAAGGCGACGGAAGCGAAGTGGAGTGGCGTTCTGGGCGCGGTAACGGTGGAATCCAAGGACAAGAAGTTCCTTTCCACGTTCTACACCAACGCTTACCTCTCTTACATTGCGCCGAGCCTGTACAACGACGCGGACGGTTCCTATTTTGGGATGGACAAGAAGATCCATCCGAAGGCGAGCTTCCAGAACTACAGCACGTTCTCGCTCTGGGACACGTACCGGGCCTTGCATCCGCTGTTGACGATCACGGCACCGAAGAAGGTGCCGGACATGACGCAGTCTTTGCTGGCTGAGTATCAGCAGTCCGGTTTGCGCACGCTTCCGATTTGGCCGCTTTGGGGCAACGAGACCTGGTGCATGATCGGTTACCACTCGGTACCGGTTATCGTCGATGCCTACTTCAAGGGGCTGCTGGGTAAGAACGCAGAGACGTTCTACCAGGCGATGCGCGACACGGCGATGCAGAACTACAACGGCCTGGACAGCTATCGCAAGCTGGGCTACGTTGCTTCTCAGGGCGGCGCGCAGGCGACTTCCAAGACCATCGAGTATTCGGTGGACGATTGGTGCATCGCCCAAATGGCGGCGGCGTTGGGACACAAGGAAGACGCTGAGCTGTTCTACAACCGATCCGCCAACTACCGAAACCACTTCGACCGAACGACCATGTTTATGCGCGGCCGAAAGGCGAATGGCGCTTGGCGAACTCCGTTTGACACGCGCGGCCTAGTGGGCGACGAGTACACAGAAGCCAATGCTTGGCAGTACGCCTTTGCGGTTCAGCACGATATTCCTGGTTTGATCTCCCTGTACGGAGGCGACGCGGGATTCATCGCTCGGATGGACGAGATGTTCACGATGGACTCGCGGATCAACACGAGCATCCCTGACATCACTGGTTTGATCGGGCAGTATGCGCAAGGGAACGAGCAGTGCCACCACCAGGCGTACCTTTACGCCTTCGCCGGTGCGCCCTGGAAGTCTCAGCAGCGCATTCGACAGATCATGGACTCGTTCTATAACGACACGCCGGGTGGTCAGATTGGAAACAACGACTGCGGACAGATGTCGGCTTGGTACGTGTTCAGCGCTCTCGGCTTCTATCCGGTCAACCCGGCCAACGGCGTGTACGTGTTCGGCTCTCCGCTGGTGAGCAAGGCGACGATCAAGGCGGGCAGCAAGACCTTTACGGTGGAAGCGGTCAACAACGGTCCGAAGAACCTTTACATCCAGTCGGCGACTTTGAACGGCCAACCCTACGGCAAGAGCTGGATCAGCCACAAGCAGATCATGGCGGGCGGCAAGTTGGTCTTCAAGATGGGACCGACGCCGAACAAGACGTACGGCCAGTCGATGGCAGCACGTCCTCAGGCCACGATGCCGACAGGCTTCAAGTACGCTCCGCTGCCGGAACCCGCCTCCGATAAGCCGGTGGTGCTTGGTCTGCCGATTCGCGTCGTCTGCGGCGAGGATGATCCGGTTGAAGGCTTTGTGCCCGATCCGAACATGGTGGAAGGTTCGACGAACCGACAGCGCGGGATTCGCATCGACACCAGCGCTCCGAACGCGGCTCCGGCACGGATCTACATGAGCGAGCGCTACGGTCAGGACTTCACTCACCGGTTTGCAGTGCCGAAGGACAAGACCTACACGGTTCGACTGCACTTCGCCGAGATCTTTGACGGCGAGGCAGGAATGCGAGTGGAGAACATCTCGCTGAACGGCAAGTTGGTGCTGAGAAACTTCGATCCGTTCGCGGTGGCGGGTGGCATGAACATCGCGGTGGTTCGCGAGTTCAAGAACGTGACGCCGAATGCGGATGGGACGATTACGGTTCGAGTCCAGGCGGCTCCCGGCAGCCCGGACCAGAACGCGAAGATCAGCGCGATCGAGATTCTGGATTAGTCTCTCGAACACGAGCCGGGGCGAGGTTTCACTCGCCCCGGCTTTTTTATTGTTCGAGCATCCAGGCGCGGAGGTTGGCGAGGTGGTCGGTGTTCAGCCAGTCCACGCCATTCTTCCAGTGAACGCTCCAGACAGACTTGGAATCAGGCGCGCCCCAGAATCGAATCTTGCGCCCCTGGTCGTGGCAGGTCTTGACCATGCCTTGGAGTTTGGTCTGCATCTCGGCAGGGAACTCACCCGCGCCGATCCACTTGAAGTGGTCCAGCCAATCTTCGCTTACCCACGGCATGACCTGGGCAGAAAAGCCCTTGGAAAGGTCTTCCCAGCGACCGTCTAGTCCGGCGACGAGGCCCTTGTCTCGGACGATGGACTCGATGGGGCGGTCGCCGCTGATGATGAAGCGGACGGCCATGTGGTCCTTCTTGTATTGGAGTTCGGGGAAGTGAGTCAGGGTCTTTTTGAAGGCTTCATAGACGTTGACGCCGTCCGACTTGATGTCCACGAGGACATAGAGCGTCTTGTTCGCTTCGCCGTAGACCCAGCCGTGGTTTTGCTTGATGCGGTCGGCCAGGGGCTTGAGATACATCGCTTCCAGGTTGCGCTCGGGTTTCAGGTCCTCTCGGTTGTGGCCGACGAGGAGCTTGCCTTCAACGAGGAAGATATCGGCTTCCACGCTGGAGAAGCCGTTATCGAGAGCTTCTTGGAGCGGACGCTGCTGAGCGTAGTCGTTGTGAGAGTGCGCGCGGGGCAGCACGGAGACCGGGGAAATCAGGGTTAGGGCGGCTAAGACGGCGACCATGGTCGGAAGCATAGCCGGTGAAGGTTAAGGGAGGGCGCTAGGCTGAGGTTTTAGGCGTTAGGTGTTAGGGTCCCTCTCAAGGGACAAGGGACAAGGGACAAGGGACAAGGGACAAGGGACAAGGGACAAGGGACAAGGGACAAGGGACGAGGGACGGGGGACGGGGGACTAGGGACGAGGGCTTGGGGTGCCGAGGAATAAGTGGGGGTGATCGGATCTTGAGGGCTGGAGTTATTGGAAGGGTGAGCTAGGATTGATTGTGAGTGGGTTTATTGTGGAATCGGCGAGTTGCGGCGTCGATCCCGGAGATGTGCTTGACCTTCGGCCCAGCCTCGCACCGGGGCGCAAGCATTGGGTGGCTTTGCTTCGGAATGGCGATCTTATTCGGATCGATTTTGCTACCGGATCTAAGGAACGCATTGCCGACTTGGATTTGAAGTGGAAGCAAGACGACCCCCGAGTCGATCTCTATCTTGAGCCCAACGGAGAATTCTGTGCGGTGGTGGAAAGGCACGGGCAGTTTGGGGCGGTTTATGAACTCTCGACCGGGCGAATTACCTTCCAACTCGATCGGGGAGACTACTTTCCACGATTGAGCGTTTTTCCGGTTGCGTTTCTGACTCACGCGGGCCGGACTCGGGTTGTGCATGGCACCAGTTGGAATCGGCTGGATGTTTCGGACGCAGAAACCGGCAAGCTTTTGACGGCGCGGGTGGATGCTCAGCATGATGATCGTGAACGCTACTTGGACTATTTCCACGGGACGCTCTCGGTTTCTCCCGATGGAAAGTGGATTGCCGATAACGGTTGGATCTGGCATCCGAGCGGGATTGTGCGGGTTTGGAATGTGGTCGATTGGCTGAAATCAAACCCCTATGAGTCCGAATCAGGAGATTCGGCACGAGAGATCGGAACCTTTAACCAAGATTGTGATGTGCCGTTCTGCTGGGTGGGGAAGGCTCATCTGGCGATTTGGGGGATTGGCGGAAATTTCAAAACCACGTATGCGGGGTTGAGGGTTTTCGATGTCACTACAGGCAACTTGCAGATGCAGATCTCCCAAGCGGATTCGCCGATCGAGCATGTCGAAGCGAATCATGAACGCCCCCCTTGGTTCGTGTGGGACAAGTGGCTGTTCGATATTTCTCCGGTGCGGGGCACCCTTGTCTGGGACCTGGAATCCGGGGAGAGGATTGGAAGCGACAAAGCCCTTAAACCCAGGCGCTACCATCCCGTGAGTCGGCAGCTTCTGGACTGGAATGAGGAAGAGTTCCTCCTGATTCAGTGGCAAGGACGATAACCGTTCCGAAATTGTAGTCTTTGGGGAAGATATTCGTTCCGGGGTCAGTCGAGGCTAGATATGGCGATATCCTGAACCCATGAGCACGCACACTATTCACCACGTGACCGCCGTTTCGGCGCGGATCAAAGATAACCGGCAGTTTTATACCGAGGTATTGGGATTGCGGTTGGTGAAGAAGAGCGTGAATCAGGATGACCTGAGCGCCTATCACCTGTTTTATGCCGACGCGGTGGGGACGCCGGGGACGGACATGACGTTCTTCGACTGGCCGGACATCGATACGAACGTGCCGGGGGCGGGGACGGTGGCTTTGACTTCGTTCTTGGTTCCGGGGAGTTCGCTGGATTGGTGGGTTTCTCGGCTGGAAGAGGCCGGCTCGGCGCCGTTTCGCGAAGTGGACGACCAGGACCGGGATCGGATCTTGTTTAGCGACCCCGAAGGGCAGCGGCTGGAGTTAGTGGACAGTTCTGGGCTGGCGACTCCGGCGACGCCTTACGGGAAGGTCGTTCCTGAGGAAAACGCGATTCAAGGCATTTTGGGAGTGGACCTGGAGAGCGCGAATCCTCAGGCGACCCGTCGGGTTTTGACGGAGTTGCTGGGCTATACGGAGCATGGCGATATCTTTGAGACGGGCGACGAAACGTCCTTTGCCCGGGTCCGGCTGGTACCGGCGATTTCCGGTCGCTTTGGGCGAATTGGCTCGGGCGGGATTCACCACGTGGCGTTCCGGGTGAAAGACGAGGACGAGATTTTGCAGATGCAGGACAAGTTGGAACGGGCTGGGCTCTCGACCTCGGGGCTGGTGAATCGCTACTACTTCCAGAGCTTATATTTCCGGGAGCCGGGCGGCATCTTGTTTGAGATGGCGACGGAAGGACCGGGGTTTGCGGCGGATGAGCCGTTGGAGACGATGGGAGAGCGGTTGGCGCTTCCTCCGTTCTTGGAGCCTCGGCGACAGGAGATTGAGGCGGGGCTGAAGCCTCTTTAACAGGGATCAGGGTGCAGGGGACAAGGGGCGGGGTGTCGGCGTTTAGAGGTTATTGATTTGGGTGGGAATCAGTTCTTCACTTGCTTCGAAATATGAATTCGGGGGATGTCGCGAACGTAAAGTTACCGGACTGGAAACTGATTTGGACGCTCCGCGAAATGTTGACTACTTGGGGATCTTTACGCAATCGGCCCTGTGCGACTAGCGCGTTGACTTGCTGTTCTATTTGATCTTGGACATCTTTGGGCAGCTTGTCTAGGATCAAGTCCTTGCCCATAGACTCAGCGCCGAAAGCCCTTTCCTGAAATTTTAACTTGGCAGCGCTTACTTGATCTTCCAGCACCTTTCGTCTTTCGTTCAGGGTTGCGTAAACCCCTCGGTAGAGCTTCCAGTATGTCTGTTCAGCTTGCGGGGTGGAAAGGATAAGGGCCCAAGCCTCTTTTCGACTAGACTTTTCCAATTCCGGAATAGGACCCCGCGAACTTCCTCGGCTGGGTATCGGAGTTTGTTGGACGTATAGGGTTTGCATATTGTCGCCGTCCTTAACAGTTACCGACCATTCCAGTCGAAGATTTGCCGAACTTTGGGCAGAGATTGGCTCTCGCTTAAATCGGGCCAATGTAGGGTTCACCGTTGCAAACATCTGATCCCTGAAGATCGAAGGGAATTCCCTTATGAACAAGGGCTGCCCCATATCTACCGACTCGAGAAAGCCGTAAAAGGCGAGCGTGTTCGAGAGTTCGGGCGAAGTCCAGAGACTACGCTCAATGAGGTAGTCCACTTTCTCTACAGACCGGGGTACCAGTCCCCATCGCGCAGCCTTTCCGGCGTCAAGCTTTTCGTCGACTAGGAGTTGCTTTTGTTCAAGAGTTGGAGTGGAAGAGACGACTAAGGCTCTGATCTGGAAGGCCGTCGCTTGGTGCTCGAGGGTCGGGAGAAGTCCGAGTAAAGGCATCACTTGTCTTCTTCCAATGATCCGCTGGTGTACTCTAAGCTTGAGAAGTTATCCCAGTATCCCTTCCTCAGCGCTGAAAGATTTGAGAAGCTACGCCAGACTTGCTCATGGACATCTGTTCGGATCACGATGGAGAGTCTTTCCCAATCGCCGGATTCTATCGTTCCGGTGCCACCCGTGAGTCCACCGATTACCCAGTTTGTCGAGCCAAAATCCAATTCCTCGAGATCTTCTGACCAGGGCACGTCCCAACTCTCGTCGCCCTTATCCTGATATTCAAGGTAATAGAGTGGGATTGTGGGTGCGTTGGGTACTTGAAAAGTTGCAGGTCCCTCGTAATAATACAGGGTCACCCTCGAGTTGAAGAATCCGGAATACTCGCCCTCCAATGTCCAAGTGCTAATGGTTGCGGTACCCAATGCGATGCTTAGCGCCAGTAGCATAAGTTAAGTATTGCAACAAGCCGTGTTAACGTGCAGTTATGTGATTGCTTTTAGTTGATTGAGCCTGCTGAATTGAGTTCAGCAGGGAGTGGAGAGGATGCCTCCACCTCAAGAGGCGGAGGCATTACACGTGCCCTTGTAGCCCTATTTTTGCTTGACGGTGCGGGCGCCGGAGATGGAGCCGGACCAGTGGTTGGGGGTGGATTGGATTCTGACGGTGATCTTTTGTTTGCCTTGGGTGAGTTCGGTGGGGACGGGGTAGGTCACGTCGTAGAACTTGTTGGCGGGTTGGCCGGATAGGTTCTCGGTGGCGATCTTTTTGCCGTCGATCAGGATGTCGAACTCGGGGCGGGTTCGTTCGTTGCCCCAGTAGGTCAGGATGAGGTCGGTGGGAGCATCGGCTTCGACCTTCATTTCGAACTCTATCCAACCTTCGTTCATTGGCGTTCGGAAGCCTCGACCGTTGGCTTCGCGGACGTCGGTCTTTTCGGCCTTGAGGTTGTGGTCTCGCTCGGGCTGCATTTCACCGATCCGCATGTAGTCGAAGGTGCGGGCCTTGAGGTCTTCTTGGCGGGCCTCTTCGGCGCGGTACTCAGCTTCGGCGGTTTGCCACTCGGCGTCGGTGAATTTGTCGAAGTAGACAGCGTAGCGGTCCTTGTGGAAGGTGTAGAACGGGCGAAGAGTGAGGTCGCCGGGACGGCCTGCTTCCTTCGTTTTGAACTCTAGCGCCGTTCCGTCCGGCTTGACCCAATCGGCGACGGGCTTATCGTTGGTGACGAGGACGGGGGTGCGAGGCATCTCGCCTTGTGGAGCGCCGAGGTCGGCGGTCATGACGAGGGGGCCGTACATGATGGCCACGCGCTTGGGGTTATCCGGCATGGACTCGGTGCGCAAGCTCATCGGGAGATTGAATTCCACGACGTCGCCCTTCTTCCAGGCTCGCTTCACGGAGATGTAGGAGGTGGGCTTGTCCGACGTGGCGACGGTCTTGCCGTTGACCTTGACCTCGACGGCGCTGAGCGCCCAGTAGGGGTGGCGGATCAAGAGTTCGCGGTCTCCGGATTTGGAGGCTTGCTCAATGGTCAGTTTGACGGCTCCGTTCTTGGGGAACTCGGTGGTTTGCTTGAGCTTGATTCCGGCGTCCTTCCAATTCAGTTCGGAGGGGATGTAGAGGTTGAGATAGAGCTTGTCGCCGCCGGAATGGAAGTAGATGCTGTCCGCGTGCTTGGTGTGGTTCTCCATGCCGGAGCCGTGGCAGCAGGTCCAATCGAATTCAGGGTTGCTGTGGTTGCGGTGAGAGCCGCTGGCGAGGGGGACGAAGTAGCACATCATGCCGGTGCTGGGGTCTTGGGAGCCCAGGATGTGGTTGATGTGAGCGCGTTCGTAGAAGTCGGCGTACTCGGCGTTGGGCGACCACTCGAAGAGGTGTCGCGTCAGCTTGAGCATGTTGTAGGTGTTGCAGGTCTCGCAGGTGTTGGACGAGAGGCGATCATTGAGCTGATCGGGCGCACCCAGGTATTCGTGGTTGCTGTTTCCACCGATGACGTAGGTGTGGTGGTGGACAACGCGGTCCCAGAAGAACTCGGCGATCTTGCGGTCTCGGGGGTCTCCGGTGAGTTCGTAGAGCCGGGAGAGGCCGATGATCTTGGGGATTTGGGTGTTGGAGTGCTTGCCGGGAAGGGAGTCTTTGCCTTCGGCAAGGGGATCGAGTACGACTCGGTCGTAGAACTTGCGGGAGAGGTCGAGATACTTCTGCTTACCGGTGACGGCATAGAGTTCGGCGAGGGAATCGTTCATGCCGCCGTACTCGGTGCCGAGCATCTTCTGCCACTGCTCGTCGGTGAGATCTTTCGTCAGGTCGATCGCCCAATCGGCGAACTTCTCGGCGACGGTGATGGCTTTCTTGTTTCCAGTGAGGTGGTAGGCGTCCAGAAGACCGGCGAGGACCTTGTGGTGGGTGTACCAGGGTGACCAGAGGCCGTTGAGGTCGAAACCTCGACTGCGGATATCGCCCTTGCGAAGTTCTTCCCAGACCTTGTCGCCGCCAGGGATGGCGGAGATGCAGCCATCGGGGCGAGCCTTCTGGCACTCAGCGAGTTCGGTGACGATGTAATCGACCTTTTCCTTGAACCGCTTGTCGCCTCCGGATGCGAATTCTTGGGAGCAGGCGGTGAGGTAGTGGCCGAGGGAGTGACCGGCGAGGCCGGAGTCTTCCCAACCGCCGTACTTCTCGCCCTTGGGCTTGAGACCGGCATGTTCACGGAAGTTGTGAAGCAAGCGGTCGGGGCTGACGGTAAGGAGGTAGGCGACGCACGCCTTGTTGGATTCGAGATACGGTCCGCCTTCCAGGCGGACATCGGTCAGTGAAAACGGCTGGGCTTTCAGGGTCGGTTTCTCCAGGTTCGAATGAGGCAGGGCAACGGCGAAGGCGGCGATGAGGGCGGGAAGGATCATGACCTTACTTGATCCTCCACTCTTGGATCCCGGCGGACCAGTTGTTCTGGAGCGTAACCTCTAGGCGAAGGGCGCTGGTGGTCACGGGTTTGAACTTGATGACGTTGAACTTGTTGAGGGCAACGCCGTACGGATCGGTGGTTTCCACTGGCTTCCAGGCATCTCCGTCTTTGTAAAGGATGCGCCAAGAGGCGGGTGCGCGGCATTCGCCATGGCCGGTGTCATCGAACCAGTAAAGGGACGCTTCCGAGATGCTGGTGGTTTGGGCCAGCGTGTATTCGACCCACTCGGTGGTGCCTTTCTTGGGCCACCAGTGGAAGAAGGTGTTGTCCGGATCGGCGGAGGACTTGGGGGTGATGTTGTCGTTGATCGACTGCGGATTCACACCGCCGGAGGTCTTTACCTTGGATGCGGAGGCGAGGGTGGGGCGAGGGGTGGGGGTGGAACTGGCTTCCGAGTTGGGAATCCAGACCAACATGTTGCCTCGACCCCGATTCGCCCAGGAGTAATAGGGGATGGCGACGATCTTTCGGTCACCGGTGACGATCTTGTCATTGTCGTCATATTTGGCAGACTTGGCCGCGCCGGTGAGGGTGACGATGCCACCGAGCATGTCCGCCTTGTATTCGGCCTTCAGATCGGAGGCGTCGGGGAGGAAGATGTTTCGGATGTCGCCTTCCTTGTTATCGACCCACTCTAGGCAGTAGACGATGGGGCCGCGCTCTAATGAGACTCGACCTTGATCGGCCTTAACGGCGGTGTTCGCGAGGACTCGGCGAGTCTCCATCGGCAAGTTCAGGGTCACCACGTCGCCCTTCTTCCAGTTGCGGTCGAGGGCGACGTATCCCTTTTCAACCTTCAGCGCGACGCCCTTTCCGTTGACGGTCAGGGTGGGTTGCTTGGTGAGATCGTTGGTGTAACGATAAAGGTCGCTCGGGACAACCTCGTTTCTGGCCCAGCCGGGGATGCGGACGTTCAGGGTGAACTTGCCTGCCTTACCGGGATCGACGGTGAACTTCACCGTGCCGTTCCAGGGGTATTCGGTCTCTTGATTGATCTTGACGGTTTGGCCGGATTCCAGCTTGACGTCCGCATCGCTAGAGGCAAAAAGGTTGGCGTAGATGGTCTTCTTCTGGACCGCGTACATGTAGCCGGGGATGCTGGCGAGGAACCGGGTGATATTTCCGGGGCAGCACGCGCATCCAAACCAGGGGCTTCGGCTGTGTTGGCCGGTGCTGGCGAGCGGGTTGGGATAGAAGAAGTTGGTGCCGTCCAGCGAGATGCCGGACAGGAGTCCGTTGTAGAGCGTTCGCTCCAGGACATCGACGTAGCGGCCATCGCCATGGAGTTCGAAGAGGCGCTGATTCCAGTAGTCGTTGCCGATGGCGGCGCAGGTCTCGCAGTAGGCGGTGAGGTTGGGAAGCTCGTAGTTTCGACCGAACGCTTCGCCGGCGCCGGTCGCGCCGATGCCGCCGGTGATGTAGAGCTTCTTATCGACGACGTTTGCCCAGAGGCGGTCGATGGCCTTCAAATACTTGTCGTCGTTCTTGAGGGCGGCGACGTCAGCCATGCCGGAGTACATGTAGACGGCGCGGACGGCGTGACCGACGGCCTCGTCTTGATCGACGGGGGGCTTGTGGGCTTGCCAATATTCGCCGCTGCCGCCTCGGGAATCGAGGAAGAACTTGGCGAGGTCGAGATATTCCTGCTTGCCGGTGACTCGGTAGAGCTTGGCGAGACCCATCTCAATGATTTGGTGACCGGGCCAGATCTTTCGCTTGCCAGGACCGAAGGTTTTGACGAGGAGGTCGGCGGTCTTGGTGGCGATGTCGAGAAGGCTTCGTTTGCCGGTGGCTTGGTAGTGAGCGACGGCGGCTTCGTAGAGGTGGCCGAGGTTATAGAGTTCGTGGCTTTGGTCTTGCTCGTTGACCCATCGCTCTTTGCCCGACCAGTCGTGAGGATGCGTCGGGTCCATGGTTCGCGCGGTGTAGAGGTAGCCGTCCGGTTCTTGAGCGGCCTTGATCTTGGCGATGACCTTGTCGAGATAGGCGTCGAGCTTCGGATCGAACTTGACGCTGAGCGCGTAGGCGGCACCTTCGAGGACCTTGTAGACGTCGGTGTCATCGAAGGGGAAGCCGGGGAGCTTGGCGGTGAACTGCTCGCCCTTGAGTCGCCGAGCGGCCTGATCGAAGTTATCCATTCGCCCGGTCTCTTCGCACTTTTCGAAGGCGTAGGGAATGGTAATACTTCGGTTGGTCTCGATTCTCGGCGCCCAGAACTTATCGTGGATATGGACGGCGGTGAACGGGACCGGCTGGACGGGGTAATCGTGGAGTGGTTTTTCGAGTCTTCCGTTACCACCCGACGGCGATGTCGGAGACGTTAGGACAAGCACAGCGGCGAGCATTTGGACCATAGCGTTTCTTGGGATCTCCAGGATTTGAGTTTGACGGGAGAATACCGTTAAACCTCAAATTATTTAATATTTCTAAATTAATATACGCCAATAAATGTGCGCGTACAAATCGTTGTTTCAGGATTACGCCCGGGTTTTTCTAGTCGTTCGCTGGTTCTTTTATTTCTAGCCCGAGAGTTCGTTCTTGCACTGGTTGAATGGGTGGGAGGCAGCCTCCGGGGTGACCCAGATAGAAGTAGGCGGTGGCGGACCAGTCGTCTTGACGCCAGAAATTGGACCAGGCGTCTTGGAATTCGGGATCGTCGAAACTACGCTCGGGGCTCGGGACACGAAGGTGGATGAACTCGCCGGTCTGGCCCCGGTCCAGGCTGATGGGAATGGTTTGCGCGCCATTGGCCTGGAACTGTTTGATCTCCTTGACGTTAGTTCCGCCGATGGTTTGGATCGCGACTTGGCAGGCGTCATCGAAGTAAACCGGATCATCTAGGTGATAGCGGTAGAAGGACCAGTGCCGGTTTTCTCGGTCGGCGATTGGGCAGCCTTGGGTTCGGTTGACGTATTGGCCCTGCCCCCAAGCGGTGCCGATGTAGTCTTCGGTTCCGGTGCCGCAGAGGGTGGGATGGGTATCGTCCCCGAGTCGGATTTTGACTTCGCCCTCTCCCCACCAACTGGTTCCGTAGACGGGATTGGTGATGACGCCGAGGTTGCAACCGAGGAATCGACCCTGGCCGCAAACTTTGGGGAGGATGACGAACTCTTCGCCGAGCGCGTTCGGGTTTTCCCTTCGCCAACCGGCATGGAAGTAGAGGACATCGTCACCGTGGACTTCGTTGATCAGGATGTCCACATCATAGAAGAGGTACTTGAGGTCGGTGTCCGTCTCGTTAGTGAGCGTGATCCGGGCCGACTTTCGGAAGGGCATGGGAATGAAGCAATTGAAGCTTCTTCCTTCGGGGTTGGAAAAGAGGGCGCTTTCGAACGCGAGGGTGCGTCCGAGGCCGATGCCGAAGAAATCGCCGAGAGGGGCAGAAACAGCGGGTTGATCCTCGCCGTCCCAGAACATTTCGAGTTTGAGCCCTCGGAGCATTTGGGCCGAGCGGTCGCTGATGGTGATCCAGATTCGGCGGATGGAACCGCTTCCGTTGATGTCGAGCAGGGTTTTGGTCTCACCGGCATACACGGGTTCCATCGGGTGGCCCTTTGAGCCGTCATTTTCCAGACCAGCCTGAGCGCGGTTGGTGGTCGTGCCTTCGAAGCTAATCCAGCGGGATTGGACGCCTTTGGGTTTTTGATAGAGGTTCATCGTCGTTCGCTCAATCGGCCAGTTCGCCGACTTCGAGAGTATGCGCGAGCGCGAGCGTTTTGGCAATGATTCGATCAGGGGTTAGATCGGCGTTATGAATCGGCCACTTCGCGGCAGAGGCGATATTTTGAGCGGTCTTCGTTGCGGCTGATTCGTATTCGGTATCGGTTGGAGGGCGGAACCGCCAGGGGAGGGCCAGGACTTCATCTAACCCGGCAACTTGGCATTGATCCTGAAGTCTCGTAAGGAAGGACCGGAGGTTGGCTTTGCTTCGTTGGTAGGTGGCTTCGTCCGTGGCCGGAGTGGGGACTGGGGTGGGTGAGGTTTGGCCATTTCCGTAGGCGAGATCCCAGTAGTCGACGTGCCGAAAGCGGGTGGGGTGGCCGACAAAGACGCCGACCCACGGTTGGGGGTGGACTTGGATGGCCTGAATTGTTTGTGCCGTCTTGGCTGCGGCTACCTCGTCATCTGCCCATTCCGATTCATGAATGCTCAAATGCTGGGGGAGGGCGATGACGCCGTTGAATCGATGGACGGGGCCGCCGGGAAGACCGGTGAGAGCGTACGAGTAGGCGGGGATGCCGAGATGGGTGAGGGCGAAAGTGATTTCGGGGCACCAGGTGTTGCCCGCGCCACCCCAGAAGGCGGGTTTGCGGCCGAAGGCGGTCTCGAAAGATTGAGCACCCTTGGTTTCGGTTTGGAGAGCATTTTGGCAGCCTTCTTCATACTCGCAATCCGCGAGAAGCTCCATGGTGGTGGGGTGGTAGGAATGGGTGTCGGTGTGGAGACCCAGGCAGTGGGGACAGTAGGCATCCAGCACGTCATTGCGACCTCGTTGGAGCAATGTGCGGCACTTCTCGCCGGTGATGCAGAAGGAGCCCCGCAGGCCGAGGTTGGTGAAGAGCTGCGCGAATTCGAGCGCGGCATCATCGGCCAGCGGGTTCATGGGGTCTTCGACGTCCATGAAGACGGAGACTCGTTTCACGAAATGGAGTCTAGCCGCCCTTTCGGTTTTTTGGGGTCGCGATTCGCGGCACGACGTTTATTGTCGATGGATTGTTGGAGGAGAGAAATGCCCGGAACGGGTTAGAATGAGGCATGGTTACTCCCGGTGAGAACGCGGCGGTGGGCGAGGTTTCGCCTGAACAGCTTGCGGATTTTCAGAAGGCCTTCGACGCCGATCCTCGTAATCGGCAATCGATGAACGCGGTGTGTACGACGCCGGTCACGAAAGTGGCGTTGAATCGTCGCAAGGTGACGCAGACCAACATGACCTTCAGCGTTCACCTGCCGGAGAACAAGATCACCAGCCAGAACTCAAGTGGCCGTTGCTGGATGTTTGCCGCCCTGAATACGCTCCGAGTGGTAGCGATGAAGAACATGAACTTGGGGGAGGACTTCGAGCTTTCGCAGAACCACACGATGTTCTGGGACAAGTTTGAAAAGTCGAACTACTTCCTGGAGTCGGTCTTGAAGACCTTGGATGAGCCGACGGACGGTCGACTGATCGCTCACTTGTTCAACGCGCCGATCCAGGATGGCGGGCAGTGGCACATGTTCATCAACTTGGTGAAGAAGCATGGTCTAGTGCCGAAGGCGATCATGCCGGAGACGGATAGCAGCAGCAACACCGCGCAGATGAACTGGCAGATTACGCTTCGGCTGCGCGAGTTTGGGTGCCGATTGCGAGAAGCTCATGCGGACGGGAAGTCGATGGATCAGCTTCGGAAGATGAAACCCGGGATGCTGGAGACGATCTATAAGATGCTCTGCATTCACCTGGGCGAGCCGCCCACGCAGTTTGAGTGGCAGTGGCGGGATAAGGACAAGGCGTTCCACCGGGACGGGACCCTCTCGCCGCAAGAATTCTATCGAAAGCACATCGACGTGGACCTTTCCGACATGGTTTGCTTGATCCACTGCCCGCAGAAGGCAAAGACGTTTAACGAGGTCTACACGGTCAAGTTCCTAGGCAACGTGGTGGGGGGCGAGACGATCAAGTACCTGAACGTGGACTTGGACGTGATGAAGCAGGCTTCCATCAAGCAGATGCAAAACGGGGAGCCGGTTTGGTTTGGCTGCGACGTGGGTAAGTACCTGGACCGCGAGATGGGCTGGATGGACAACGAGCTTTTCAACTACGAGTTGGTCTACGGCTCAGCTCCGACCCTCACGAAAGCCGAGCGGTTGGACTACGGCGAGTCTCTCATGACCCACGCGATGGTTTTCACCGGCGTAGACCTGGATGACTCGGGCAATCCGAGGAAGTGGCGCGTGGAGAACTCTTGGGGCGACAAGGGCGGCGATAAGGGCTTTTACGGCATGACCGACGCGTGGTTTGACGAGTTCAACTACGAGGTGGTGGTCCACAAGAAGTATCTGCCCGCCGAGTACGTGAAGATGCTGGATCGGGAACCGGTGGGCTTGGAGCCTTGGGACCCGATGGGCTCGCTGGCTTAATTCAGGGCTCAGGGGGCAGGGTTCAGGGGGCAGGGACCCTCTTTCGGGTGAGTGGTTAACGAAAGAGGGTTGGGAGGTAGTCGGTGAGGTTTCTTCGCCAGACGGGCCAGGTGTGGGCGCCGGGGGTTTCTTTTTCGGTGAAGGGGATCTGCTTGCCTTTCAGCCAGGTCTTGACGAAGCGGTTGGAACCGATGAGGAAGTCTTCCGTGCCACAGGTGATGGTGAGGCGGGGGAGGGGTTTTTTGAGATCGACGTCTTTGAACCAGGCGTCGGCGCTGCCGTACATGATGAATCCACCGCTAAAGCTGGCGACATCTCCGTAGTGGTCCGGGTGAGCCAGACCGATGTGGAGGGCTTGGGCTCCGCCCATGGAAAGGCCAGCGATGGCGCGGTCCGGTCGCTTTGAACTCGCCCGGAAGTTCTTCTCGACGACGGGCTGGATTTCTTGGGTGATGGATTGGAAGAGGGTTTCGAAGTCCTTCTTGTTGTTGGTGCGGCCGGAGAGAATATCGCCCACGCCATCGGCGGGGTTCACGCATGCGTAGCCGAGGGGCATCACGATCAGCATCGGCTTCGCCTTCTTTTGGGCGAGCAGGTTGTCCAGGATCACGTTGGCTCGACCGGGGTTGGTCCACGAAGTTTCGGTCTCCATGACGCCATGGAGAAGGTAGAGCGTGGGGTAGGTCGTTTTGGCTTGGGTTGAGAATCCGGGAGGCGTATAGACGATGAAGTCTCGGGGCTCTCCGATGATTTTTGAATCGAATCGGACGCGGTGAAGGATGCCGTGAGGGACCGGGTTTTCCTCCCAACTTAGGGTCTTGGGGCCGGGGATATACAGGAGGCTCTCGGCGCCACCGGTGACGGTGGGCTTCATCATGGGATTGCCGGGATCGCCGAGTTGGAGGCCGTCCACCAGGAACGAGTAGTCGTAGATGTCCGGTTCCAGGACGGCGGTGGTGAAGCTCCAGACACCCTTGTCGTCCTTGGTCATCTCCTTTCGCTCGCTAAACATCACTAATTCGACCTTCTTCGCGTTGGGGGCAAAAATGCGAAGGGTGGCGCGGTGGTCGGCGGCAATCTCCGGAGACCGAACCGCTTTGAAAACTCGCGGTTTCTCCGATTGCCCATAGCTGGTCGCGGTCACGATCAGACAGGTAGCGAGCACTAATTTGAACATCATTTTGTGATTCGCGCGGGACGCGGGATTCTTACACAGCATGCTTTTCCTCGTGGGAGAGTTGGGGTAAGGCGGTGGGTGGGTCCGGACCTTCAATCAGGCGTCGAATGGATTCGGCGCATGCTTCTGGGGAGAGGTTTGACGTGTCGACTTCCAAATCGTAGATGCCCGGCCGATGGACAGCTTCTTGCCACCTCAGGATGGGTTCCTGAATCGGGGCATTTCCTTCTGGAGCGAGATACTCGGCGGGAGATTCACGTCTACGTTCGAGGATGGCTTCGAGGGGGCAACGGACGCCAACAAGATAGGCGGGAAGATCTTTGAGGCGGCGGGCGCAGATGGGCAAGATGCCGAGAGATTGGGAGTAGTCATCGTGATGTCCAAAGTCTGCGACCACGTTGAGGCCCAGGCGTGAATGGGCAGCGATAGAGTCGTATAACGCGGTGTAGAGAGTTGGGATGTTCGATTCTAGGTCGGGCCGTTCGCCCCCTGGTCGCAGACCGATGCCGGGGCGGAGGGCCTCTGGGGTCATGTGGCGGACGGAGACATCAACACCGAGATTGATCCAGACGCCGGGGAAATCTCGCTGAATGACTTTGACGATGCTAGATTTGCCCGAACGAGGAGCGCCATTGAGGATCACGATTTTGCCGGGACGGGTCATTTGGGCACTTTGAGAGCTTCCGTCAAGGCGGTGAGGAGCGACTTTTCTCCCTGTACATCTTGGTCCAAGGACCAGATCATGACTCCGGCCAAGTCTTGCTCAAGGACGTATTTGGCCTTGGCTTGGATGGTGGGGATGCCGTTATGCCAGATGGTTTCACCCACTTGGTCGAGTTTCTCTGCGCCGGAATAAGTCGCGACGATCTCCGAGTAGGGGTAACCGTAGTCTCGAAACGCTTTGCCAAACCCGTATCCGTAGAAAGGCACACCGAGGACGGCTTTCGATTTTGCAACGCCTCGCTTGAGCCAGTACTGGGCGTTTTGTTGAGCGAATTCGAGGGACGAGTGTTGCCCGGGACGGTCAGGCGACCAGTTTCCGGTGCCGTCATAGGCCATGATGTTGACCAGATCGAAGGTCTTGAGGGCGGATTCGGGGACCTTGTCGCCGCCGTAACCTTGGGAGAGGGCACATGTCAGGAGTTTCTTCTTGCGCTTAAGAGCCTTGGAAAGTTCTGCGATGAAATCGCCGTAATCGTCATTGATGGATGGACCTTCGAGGTCCACGTCTAGGCCGTCGTAGTTGTGTTTCTCCACGTAGTCGGCTAGTTTGGCGGCAAAAGCGGTTCGGTTTGGGGAGGAGATGAGACGGAAATAGCGAGTCATCATTTCCTTGTCTGCCGAGGCGGAGCCCCCGCCGATGGAGATCAGAACCTTAATCTTTTCCCGGTGGGCGCGATCGACGATGAGTTGGTTTTTGGGATTCGAAGACAAATCGCCCGCGTCGTCGATGGGATTTTCAAACGCGATATTTATGTGAGTGATTTTGTCGTAGTCGATCGTTTGGACGAAGGCGTCGAGGTCGATCCAATTCGGGACGTAGGCAACCACGACCTTCTTGACGGGAGGGAGGACAGATAGAGACAAGATCACCGTTGCAGGAATTAGGTTTATCATGAGATCGCCCGTGGTGTCACCTTACAACAAGTTCTAACCGGGACGGTCATGGAGCGTGGATCGGCAACGTTGGTATCCTGACTCGTCCCCCTTTCCGTTTCCCAAGAGTCATTCATGCCTAAACCTAAGAAGAAGGGTTCTGAGAACCCGGGCGGATTTAAGCCGCCGAAGCGAAACAAGACGTCCGCCAAGACCGACTTCAAGCCGAAGAAGCAAGACGCTCCTTTCGAGAAGAAACCGAGAAAGCCCAAGGATGCGCCGGCTGAAGTTGTTGAATCAGCGCCGGCAGAGCCGGTGGTAGCGGCTCCGCTTCCGCAGTTCTCTGAGCTTGGTCTTTCCGACCCGATTTACAAGGCGATCTCGGAGATGGGCTTTGAAGCGCCCACCCCCATTCAAGCGCGGGCGATTCCGGCGCTTTTGACGGGGCGCGACATTATTGGGCAGGCGCAGACGGGAACGGGTAAGACGGCGGCGTTTGCGTTGCCGCTCATTCAGAAGCTAGACCCCAAGGTGGCGAAGATACAAGCGTTGGTGCTGGCACCTACCCGCGAATTGGCGATCCAGGTGGCTGGCGGAATTTACGATCTTTCCAAGCACACCGGGTTGAAAGTCACGCCCGTTTACGGCGGTCAGCCGATCGACCGACAGTTCCGCGCTCTGAAATCCGGACCGCAAATCGTGGTGGGAACGCCGGGGCGCGTCTTGGACCACCTTCGAAGGGGTTCGATGTCCTTGGCGGACTGCGCGGTGGGCGTGTTGGACGAAGCCGACGAGATGATGGCCTTGGGATTCGCCGAGGATCTGGAAGCGATTTTGAGCGAGCTTCCGGAATCTCGACAGTTGGCGTTCTTCTCGGCCACGATGCCACCCAAGATCATCTCGCTGACGAAGAAGTTCCTTCGTAACCCCGAGCACATTTCCATCGAGGCGAAGCAGCGCACGGTGGATACGATCGAGCAGACGTATTACGAGGTGCCGAAGGGCAAGAAGCTCGAGGCGTTGGGACGAGTGCTGGACATGGAGACCCCGGGCGCGACGGTGGTTTTCTGCCGTACTCGGCAAGAGACGCACGACCTCAGCGAAGCGCTCCGATTGCGAGGCTATAACGCGGAGTCTCTGCACGGCGACATGAACCAGGGTGAGCGTGACCGGGTCATGAAGCGGTTCCGAGACGGGCACGCGGACCTGTTGGTGGCGACGGACGTGGCGGCGCGCGGTTTGGATATCGACACCGTGACCCACGTGGTCAACTACGACATTCCTTGGGACGTGGAGCAGTACATCCACCGTATCGGCCGAACGGGCCGTGCGGGACGATCTGGCGATGCGATTACGCTGGTGGAAGGCAAGGAGCGGCGACAGCTTCATGTGATCGAGCGGTTGATCGGGACCACGATCAAGCCCGCCCGGATTCCAACGGCAGCCGATATCGCAGCGCGACGACGGGATCTGTTCAAGGACTCTCTTCGAGAGACCCTGGAGGCAGGGACTTACGAGGCGCAGATTGCGACGGTTGAGGACTTGTTGGAAGATTTTGCTCCGGCAGAAGTTGCGGCAGCAGCCCTTCATCTGCTCTGGGAGAATCAGCATTCCGCGGGCGCCGATCCGGATGGGATTGGAGAGGACTTTGAGCAGCCGGAAGCGGGCATGACCCGCGTCTTTATCGGTCTGGGCCGGCGGGACGGGTTACGGCCGGGCGACGTGGTGGGCGCAATTGTCGGCGAAACAGGATTGCCCGCCAAGCAAATCGGGGTCATCGATATCCTCGATCGCACGGCATTTGTAGAGGTACCCGAGGGATCGGCGGACGGCGTGATCGATGCCTTGAGGCACACCAAACTGAAGGGCCGAAAGGTCAAGGTCCAGCTTGCCCGACCGGGCACCGAACCGGCGGAAGAGGTGAGACGCCCTTCCTACCGTCGCAAGTAAATCGTCGATAGGAAGGTTTAGCGACCGTTACACCGAGGTGAGAAGGGCTTCCATTTCATGGAAGCCCTTCTTGTTTGCCAACACGGCAGGGGTGAGGCCGTTTAAGTTGGCGATGGTGCGATCGGCGCCCATTTCCAGAAGGACTTTGGCGGCGGCGATCTGGTTGTTGAAGACGGCGGTGTTCAGCAGGGTGCCGTAGCCACCCTTGGCATTGAGCATCTCGGGGTTGGCCTCCAGGCGAGCCTTGAGCATTTCCGCGGGGAAGCCCCAGGCGATAACGATCATGTAGGGGAAGACCTTGGGGGTGGCCATGAAGATGTCGTCTACCGCCTCGTCCGAAGCTCCGTGCTGGCGGAGAAGGGCGCAGAGGTCAGCGTTGCGAGAGAACTCGGCCCAGGCCAAACTGTTCGCTCCACAGTAGCCCTTCCAGTTCGGATCGGCTCCCTGTTCGAGAAGCCATTGGGCGGCGGCGAGTCGGCCGTTGCGGGAGGCGATGTAGAGGGCATCTGAGATCTTATCCTCGTCGCTTTCCGGAGGGCAGGGCAGGGTCTCACCCGACTTGCTGTAGCGGCTGCTTCCGGTTTGGCTCGAGTGGGGCTGGAGTTTGCCGTCTTTCCAAAAGGACCGGACGCGGTCCATAAACCCGAGACCGGCGGCGCAGAAAAGGTCGGGCTGGTTGCCGAGTTCGACGAGTTTGACGGCGGCTTGAAAGGAGCCGTAAGTGACGGCCCAGGAAAGGGCAGTATGGGAGGAGTCTTCGTATTTCGGGCGGAAGGATGCGCCCGATTTGACGAGGATCTCAATCATGGTCGGATCGTTGTATTGGGCCGCAAGGTGGAGGGGCCAGTCGCCTTCAGGGAAGGGAAGGTTTGCGATTCGGGGGCTGCTCTCCAGCAGGGCGATCATTTCGTCGGTCTCACCGGCAATGATGAGTCGGCGAAGGGTGGTCTGCTCGATGTAAGCCTTGATCTTCGGCCAACTTGGGAACCCATAGGCGCGAGCGAGGGCGAGTTGAGCGTCGGCAAGGGAATCGAATTCCTTAGAATTCTTGAGCTCTTTGGCTCTCTTTTTTAGCTGATCAAGATTGGGGCGGTCCGGTAAGGAGCCGCGAACATTTGTTGACATTGATAAACCTCCGTGCATCATCCGGCGGTCCGCAAACCGGCGCACTTTGGTCTGGTGTCGCCAATCTAGTCTTGTGAGGGTGGACTCTGCCCTTCCCGCGGACCCGGGGGCGTCCCTAAACGCCTGGACGAATTATAGGCCAATTTAAGGCGGATTCGGTCAAACTTAGGGCGAGATGAAAGTCGCCATCGGTTCCGACCACGCCGGGTTTGAGTTAAAGAAGATTCTTCTGGACGAGTTAAAGAATGCAGGCCATGAGCCGGTGGACCTAGGGGCGTACGATGAACAGCCCTCCGACTATCCGGATTTTGCCGAGAAGGTGGGGCTGTCCGTGAAGGATGGCGAGACGGAGCGAGGAATCTTGATCTGCGGCAGCGGCGTCGGCGCTTCGGTCGCGGCGAATAAGATTCCGGGGATTCGCGCGGGGAACGTGACCGACACCTACTCGGCGCACCAAGGCGTAGAACATGATCAGATGAATGTTCTCGTCCTGGGTTCGCGAGTCATCGGTTCTTCGGTGGCGAAGGAACTGGTGAAGGCGTTCTTGGGCGCTGAGTTCAGCGGCGACGAGCGGCATGTGAAGCGGCTGGCGAAGGTCGCGGCGATTGAGAAGCGAGACCTCGAAGGCAAAGAGTGATTAAGACCCTGCTGATCGATATCGGCGGGGTGCTCCTGACGAACGGCTGGGACCGGCACGAGCGGGCGAAGGCGATCGAGCACTTCGGGCTGGAGCCGGAAGAGTTCGCGATGCGCCACGAGATGGCGTTTGAAGAGCACGAAGTCGGGCGGATAACCCTGGATCAGTACTTAGACCGGGCGGTGTTTTATAAGCCTCGGACGTTCACTTGCCCGGAATTTAAGGAGTTCATGTTTGCCCAGTCGGCTGAACTGCCGGATATGATTGCGTTCATCAAAGAACTCAAGGCCAAGCATGGTCTGGTCGTCGCGGCGGTGAGCAATGAGGGGCGGGAACTCCAGCAGTTCCGCATCAAGAAGTTCAAGATGGAGGAGTACATCGATTCCTTCTTGATCTCGTCATTTCTCTTTTGGCGAAAGCCGGGAGAGACGATTTTTCAGATCGCGTTGGACGTGACGCAGTCCAATCCGGCGGAGACGGTATTCATCGATAATCTGAAGCTCTCGGTGGAAGTGGCGACGACGCTCGGCATCCATGGCGTCCATCACGTGGACGTGGCGTCTACGCGGGCCAAATTGGCCGAACTTGGGTTAAGCCTCTAGACGGTTTTCGGCGGCTAGAACAAATACGGGGATAAACTCGGGGCAGGATGAGCAAAGCCCCCCTTACACAACGCACCGCTTGGCAAGCCCTGGTTGGCCACGCAGAGGCCGTTCGCCCCCTACACCTGCGGGACCTCTTTGAACGGAACCCCTATCGCGGGACCGATTTCGCGGTGGAGGCGGCGGGGTTGTATTTGGATTACTCCAAGAATCGCATTACCGATGAGACGCTGGG
Organism: Armatimonadetes bacterium 55-13; assembly: GCA_001898035.1. GTDB lineage: Bacteria > Armatimonadota > Fimbriimonadia > Fimbriimonadales > Fimbriimonadaceae > 55-13. The sequence continues at coordinate 33,536 of MKRX01000006.1, read as the reverse complement.
GCTCTTGGTGCTGTTGGCAGAGGACGCCAACTTAAAGGGGCACATGGAGGCGATGTTCACCGGGGCGAAGATTAACGTCACGGAGAAGCGAGCAGTTCTGCATACGGCCTTGCGCGCGCCAAAGGGTGCAGTGATCGAGGTGGATGGCGAGAACGTGGTTCCGGGCGTTCACGCGGTTTTGGACAAGATGACGGGGTTCGCTAACCGGGTTCGGAGTGGCGAGTGGAAGGGCTTTACCGGCAAGCGCATCAAGAACATTGTAAACATCGGCATCGGAGGCTCGGATCTTGGCCCAGTGATGGCGTACGAGGCACTCCGCCACTATAGCGACCGGAATCTTACTTTTCGATTCGTTTCGAATGTGGATGGGACGGACTTTGCGGAGGCGACGCATGGTCTCAACGCCGATGAAACGCTGTTTATCATCTCCTCGAAGACCTTCACGACACTAGAAACGATGACCAATGCGTTTACGGCGAGTGAGTGGTGTCTGACCCAATTGAGAGATCAGGCGGCGATCGCCAAGCATTTTGTGGCGATCTCGACCAACGCGGATGCGGTCTCGAAGTTCGGCATTGACACGGCGAATATGTTCGAGTTCTGGGATTGGGTGGGCGGTCGCTACTCCATGGATTCGGCGATTGGACTTTCCACGATGCTGGCGGTGGGCCCTGATGGGTTTAAGGAGCTTTTGGCGGGCTTCCACGAGATGGACGAGCACTTCCGCCACGCCCCGTTTGCCGAGAACTTGCCGGTGATCATGGGGTTACTCAACGTTTGGTATTCCAATTTCTTTGATGTGGACACCATCGCGGTTCTGCCTTACGATCAGTACCTGAAGCGCTTCCCGGCCTATCTTCAGCAATTGACGATGGAGAGCAATGGCAAATCGGTGACGATGGAAGGGCACCGCGTGGACTACCAGACGGGGCCCATCTATTGGGGCGAACCGGGGACGAACGGACAGCACTCGTTCTACCAGTTGATTCACCAGGGCACCAAGCTGATTCCTTGCGACTTCATCGCATTCGCGAAGTCGCTGAATCCTCTTGGCAAGCACCATGACTACCTGATGGCAAACGTCTTTGCGCAGGCGGAAGCGCTGGCATTTGGGAAGACGGCGGAGCAAGTGCAGGCGGGGGGAACGGCGACGGAACTGGTGCCGCATCGAGTCTTTGAAGGGAACCGACCCTCGAACACGATCTTGATCGACCAGTTGACGCCGCGCGTACTGGGCAAGCTGGTGGCGCTTTACGAGCACAGCGTCTTCGTCCAGGGCGTGATTTGGGATGTGGACTCGTTCGATCAGTGGGGCGTGGAACTGGGCAAGGTGTTGGCTCAGCGGATCATTCCCGAATTGGAAGGCGAGTCCGAGTTGAAGCACGATAGCTCGACCAACGCGTTGATCGAGCGGTATAGGAAGTCGAAATAGTCGAGTAGCGTGATTTAGCTTGGTCAAGGAGCCAGAACTGCACTTCATCGCAGGCCTTGCCGGTGTCACCGTCGCCGACGTTGGTGAGTACGCAGGAGGCAAAGCCTTGCTTCATTTCCATCGTGACCACCGCGAGGTTTTTGCCTATGGAGCCGTTGTGCCAGAGGGTTAATCCGCCTGCCCAACTGGTGGGGTTGACCACCCAGCCAACGGAATGGGATGAATGAGGCTCAAGCTTTTGGAATTGGGCGAAGGAGGCGGCGGAGAGGAATTTCGATTGTCCTCGAGCGCCTTGCAACTGCATGGCGGCGAACTTGGCCAGGTCAATAATCGAACAGAATCCGTTGCGGCCGACCGGTGATCGGGCTTGGATACGTTGGCTGAGATCGGGATCGACGGGGACGGGAGCGCCGTCTTTCCAGATGTGATGCCAAGGAGCATCGACTTTGCCGGGCGTTGCCATATCTCCGTAGCCGGCGGAAGTCATTCCCAGCGGCTCAAAGACTTCCTTTCGCATGAGGGATTCGTAGGGGCGACCCAGGGTGCGTTCCAGGTAGCTGGAGACCAAAATGTGACCTCCCCCGTAGATCATCTTCGTTCCGGGCTCTGCCTCGGGAGGATCGGCAAGGGCAGCCTTTACGTAGGCGTACCTGCGGCCAGGAGCCTCGCGCGACTCCCTGTCGGTCTCGTACTCAGGGGTACGGGGTTGATAGGGCATTCCCGAGGTATGAGCCAAGAGTTGGGCGACGGTCACTTTTCGATACTCGGGTCGCATCGTCGTCGCCAGTTCTGGAAACATGATCTCCAGAGTGGTATTCCAGGACAGGATTTTGTTATCCACCATTTTTGCGACGAGGGTGGCGGTCATCGTCTTCATCACGGAACCTAGGTGGAAAGCATCGGTTCTTTGAGCGGGAGTTGGGTCGCCCCACTTTCGCACCCCGACTGCCGAAGCGGCCTTGACCTGCCCCTCCCAGACGAGAGCGGCGGCGAGGGCGGGGAGTTTGTACTTTGCCCGGACTTCTTCCAGCTTTTCACGCAACCATTGCGGGTCGGGGATGGAGCTCTGGATGGTAAGGGCGGCGAGCAACGGAAGCATCTTGGTGTAAGTCTAGTTCGGTGGACAATCTTCGCAATGATTTCTTAACGTGATAAGGTAGCGTGGATTTTATAGCCATGACCAAGCCCTTCTCACTTGTTTTTCTGGCCGTCGCGCTGGGGAGCTCGGCTCTTGCGCAAAACAACCCATTCGCGCCGCCCAGGGCGACGCTGCACTACTCACCCGACCGCACTTGCGATCTGATCCACGTGGACGTGGATATCGATATCGACTATCCGAACCGAACGTATTCCGGGACGACGACGAACACGTTGGCTCCGCTTCGAAACGGATTGAAGGAGATCGTCCTTCATGCCGGAAAGGCGTTGACGATTTCCAAGTTGGAAGTGGACGGCAAGCCCGCCAAATATGATCGTAAAGAGCGTGACCTGATCATCTCGATCCCCGGTTTGGTGAAGGGAAAGCAGTTTAAAGTAGCCATTACATACGCGGCGAAAGACAGCCAAGGGCGGTCGTTTGGGGGCGGGGGCGGTTTCCACTGGATCGAGCCACGCCCGGGCGTGGCGAACCGTGAAGGGTTCTGGACGCAGGGGGAGTCGGAATACAACTCTGAATGGGCGCCGACTTGGGACTATCCGAACGATCTGGTGACCAGCGAGACGCACTGTACAGTCCAATCCGATTGGGACGTGATCGGTAACGGCGTTTTAACAGGAACTAAGCTGAGCGCGGATAAGAAGCGCAAGACCTTCGACTGGAAGATGAGCCAACCGCACGCCACTTACCTCTTGACGCTGTGCGGCGGTCCTTTCGATATCAAGAAGGACAAATGGGAGGGTGTCGATCTTTGGTATGTCGTCCCTAAGGGCGAGGGCTATTTGATCGACGATTCCTTCGGACATACCAAGGATATGCTCACCTATTTCTCCAAGGTATTGGGTGTGAAATACGCTTGGCCGAAGTATGCGCAGAACGCGATGTTCGACTTTGGCGGCGGAATGGAGAATGTTTCTGCTACGACGCTGGGTGAGGGCAGCCTTACCGAGTCGCGGGACGGCTACTACACCATGGACAGCCTCAATTCGCACGAGTTGGCGCACCAATGGTTTGGCGATTTGGTCACCTGTTACAACTGGGGCGACGCGTGGCTGAATGAGAGCTTTGCGACGTTTATGCAGATTCTGTATTTCGAGCACAGCCGAGGGCAGGATGCTTACGATTGGGAGATCGACGACGCCATGCGGTCTTACTTCGCCGAGGCCCGGCGATACAAACGACCGATCTCCACGAAGTTGTATCCCAATGGGGATGCGATGTTCGACTCGCATACGTATCCCAAGGGCGGCGTGGTGTTGCATTCGCTTCGAAAGATGCTTGGGGACGAAGAGTTCTTCGGTTCTCTCAACGCCTACCTGACGAAGTGGCGGCATACGCCGGTGGAGAGCGCGCAGCTTCGACGAGCGTTTACGGAGTACACCGGCATCAACGCGGAGCCGTTCTGGGCTCAGTGGTTAGACAAGCCAGGGCATCCGGTTTTGGACTACGCTTGGGAGTATGCCAACGGCAAGGTGAAGCTGACGGTGAAGCAGCTTCAGGACACTTCCGACGGGACTCCGATCTACGACATTCCGGCTAAGGTCGATTTCATTTCGGCGAGCGGTCAGCACACGGTCTTGGATGTTCACCTGACCCAGAAGGAGGAGACGTTTGAACTGCCGTCTTCCAGCAAGCCGGGGGCGGTGGTATTCGATCCTCGCCATGAGTTCCTGCGGCAGATTCCCGATCTGCACTGGGCGAAGGAAGAACTGCCGTTGATCTTCCAGTTCGGGCTGAACGCGCCGGACCGTTCAGAAGCGATGCGGCAACTTCTGGAAGGGGAACCGAGCGATGCCACGCTCAAGATGGTGGCCATGATATTGGCGAAGGACGACGGGGTGTCGCCCGCGTTCCGGTCGGTTTTCCAGTTCGCCAACCTAGGCAAACCGGAGTTCAGAGCATTTTGGTTGGATCAACTGAATCATAAGAACTCCATGCGGCAGGCTCAGGCGGTGAGCGCTCTTGCCAAACTTCCGCAAGACGCCGCGACAACCGCAAAACTGAAGGCGCTGGTAAATGACAAGGCTCCTATTCAGGTGGTCGTCGCTTCGATCAACGCCCTCGCAGCATGGGACGCCAAGGGGAACGCGGCGCTCTTCGAAAAGGCGGCGCAGATCAAGGATCGGCGAGGGCGTATTGCCCGCGCGGCGAATCAAGCGCTCGGCAAAGAATAGGCCCGATTCTTTTGTGTTGCCGACTCCACGGAATCGGCAACCCAAAAGAGGGATACAAATGTGCATGTTTTAGATGGCGTCATGGATTAGGTAGGGTCCGGGTAGGACAAGGGGGCAATGGGGCTTTCCTTAGATCAAGCGAGACTCTCCGAAACCTGATGATTGATAACCGAAAGACTCTGTGCAGTTTTCGCAGCGCTGCACTTGCGACGGTGATCTTTGCTTCGGCAGGACTGGTTGTTCCCAGTCATGCGCAGACGGCAAAGCATCCCAAGCCGAATCCGACCAAGGCCAACAATAATAAGCGCGATTTGGCCAAGGGCAACACCCTTTACGTGGTTCCCTACGCTCACTTGGACACCCAGTGGCGTTGGGCATATCCGCAGGTGATTCGCGAGTACATCGCCAACACCCTTTTCCAAAACTTCGACCTCATCGAGAAGTATCCGAACTACGTGTTCAACTTCAGCGGCTCTCGTCGCTACGAGATGATGAAGGAGTACTATCCGGACGCCTATGTCAAGCTGAAGAAGTACATCGACGATGGTCGCTGGTTCCCGTGCGGCTCCTCGGTGGACGAAGGCGACGCTAACGTTCCTTCCGGTGAATCGCTGGTTCGCCACGTGCTCTACGGAAACGAATACTTCCGCAAGGAGTTCGGAGTGGCGAGCCAGGAGTTCATGCTTCCCGACTGCTTCGGCTTCCCCTATGCCCTGCCTTCCATCTTGGTGCACTGCGGTCTGGACGGATTCTCCACGCAGAAGCTGACCTGGGGATCTCCAATTGGCATTCCGTTTAAAGTCGGTAACTGGATCGGACCGGACGGCAAGAGCATCGTAGCCGCCCTCGATCCCGGCGCCTACACTTCCAACGTTACCGAGGACCTGAGCGAGAACACGAGCTGGTTGGCTCGTATCGAGAACACCGGCAAGATGTCGGGCGCCTATGTGGACTATCACTATTACGGCACCGGCGACCGGGGTGGCGCGCCCAACGAGAGCTCGGTTCAGTGGGTTGAGAAGAGCGTCAACGGAAAGGGGCCGATCAAGGTCATTTCCACGCGCGCCGATGAGATGTTCACCTCGCTAACGAAGGAGCAGATTTCCAAGCTGCCCAAGTATCAGGGCGAATTGCTTCTTACGGAGCACTCAGCAGGTTCCATCACATCGCAGGCTTACATGAAGCGATGGAACCGAAAGAGCGAGCTGCTGGCGGATGCCGCCGAGCGCGCCTCGGTCGCAGCCATGTGGTTGGGCGGCACGCCGTATCCGGCGGAGCGCCTGTATCAGGCTTGGGACTTGGTGCTGGGTTCGCAGATGCACGACATGCTGCCGGGAACGAGTATTCCCAAGGCGTACGAGTTCTGCTGGAACGACTACCTCTTGGCGCAGAACAAGTTTGCCGCAATTGCGGAGGACGCTGTTGGATCGGTGACCTCGGCGATGGATACCCAAGCAAAGGGCCGCGCCCTGGTGGTTTACAACCCGCTTTCGGTCGCTCGAGAGGACGTGGTCGAGGCAACGATTCCTTCGTTCGGCGCAAACGTTGGGGTGCAGGTTTACGATCCGGCAGGTAAGCCGGTTCCGACGCAGATCGTGGAGCGAATGGGGGCTACGGTCAAGGTTCTCTTCCTCGCGAAGGCTCCTTCGGCTGGCTTCGCCACCTTCGATGCTCGACCCGCAAAGGCGGCGCCTTCGGCGACTTCGCTGAAGGCAAGCGGAAACGTCTTAGAGAACCAGAACTTCAAGGTGACCATCAATAAGGACGGCGATATCTCGTCCGTTTACGACAAGGTCAACAAGCGAGAGATTCTGAAGGCTCCGGCTCGATTGGAGTTCCAGTATCACAATCCGGCTCAATATCCGGCTTGGAACATGGACTGGGACGATGCGAAGCTTCCGCCGAGTGGCTATGTTCACGGTCCGGCGAAGATTCGAATCGTGGAGAACGGTCCTGTTCGCGTGGCAATTGAAGTCGAGCGAGAGACGGACGGTTCCAAGTTCGTTCAGCAGATTCGATTGACGAATGGCGGCGACCGCGTCGAGGTGGCAAACACCATCGATTGGCAGACCAAGGAAGTTGCGCTCAAGGCGGCATTCCCGCTAACCAGCGGCAACCCGAAGGCGACCTACGACCTTCAATTGGGCGCGATCGAGCGCGGCAACAACGATCCCAAGAAGTACGAAGTCCCGCAGCACCAGTGGCTGGACTTGACGAAGACGGGCGGCGCGTTTGGTGCGGCCATTCTTAACGACTCCAAGTTCGGATCGGACAAGCCGAACGACGATACCGTTCGACTGACCCTGCTGTACACGCCGGGCGTTCGGGGTGGTTACCAAGACCAGGCGACGCAAGACTTCGGCCGCCATAACATTCTCTACGCCTTGGCTCCCCACGCGGGTGACTGGCGAAAGGGCGATGTGCCGTGGAAGGCGAAGCGACTGAACCAGCCTCTGCTGGCATTCTCCGTTCCATCTCACCCAGGCAAGCTGGGCCGGTCCTTCTCGCTGGTTTCTACCAACTCCAAGCAGGTCGAGATCCAAGCGGTGAAGAAGGCAGAGAACGGGAACGAGATCATCGTTCGACTCCGAGAGCTGACCGGCAAGTCCGCCACGGGCGTTCAAGTTAAGTTCGCCAATGGCATCGCTTCGGCCAGAGAAGTGAACGGACAGGAGCAGCCGGTTGGCGCAGCGACGGTCAAGAACGGTGCGTTGATCGCTTCGGTCGGCGGGTTCTCGCTTAAGACGTACGCGATCAAGCCTAAGGCAAGCACGGTCAAGGCGACGCCGGCGACTTCGGTGGCGCTGAGCCTTCCGTTCAACACGGACGTTGCTTCCACCGATAAGAATCCTAAGGACGGCGCGTTCGATGCGAGCGGTAAGACGATTGCGGCGGAGCAACTTCCGAGCTCGTTGAACCTGGGCGGCGTGACCTTCAAGCTTGGCTCCACCAAGGACGGCGCGAAGAATGCCGTGGTGGCGAAGGGCCAGAAGATCGCGATTCCGGCGGGCAGCACCAAGGTCTATGTCCTGGCCGCTTCGGCCAAGGGTGACGCGGCGGTGAAGTTCGCAGTGGGCAGCAAGAGCTACCCGACCACGGTTGAGAATTGGCTGGGTTACATCGGCCTGTGGGACAACCGAATTTGGAGCGCCGACCTTGGTCCGAACTACACCAACTACGGTGATATGGCGGGCCTGACCCCGGGTTATGTAAAGGATGGCGAAGTGGCTTGGTACGCCTCGCACCACCACAATTCGACCGGCAACACGTTCTACGAGTACAGCTATCTGTTCAAGTACGGATTCGACGTTCCGAAGGGCGCGACTTCGATCACGCTTCCGAACGACGCTCGAATTCGAGTGTTTGCGATCTCGGCGGCGAAGAACACCCATGATTCAGCCAAGGCGGTTGAGCCATTGTTCGACGACCTGAAGGCTCATAAAGCCAGCGGTGCGCCGACCATCGTTCCGGCCGGCGGCTCCTTTAGCGACACGACGACGGTGAAGGTCGATCCTCCCATCTATTGGCGAGCGAGCGGCCTTCGCTACACGTTGGACGGTTCCAAGCCGACGGCTTCGTCTCCGCTCTATAAGGGTTCGATCACGATCAGTAAGCCGACGACCCTTCGCGTTGCGGAAGTTGATGGCGGCGGAATCGTTGGCAATGTAGCGACGGCGAAGTTCAATGTGAACGACACCACCGCACCGAAGGCGACTACGGCTTCCTCTCCGAAGGCTCTCGGCTTGGTTCGCGTTCAGTTCTCAGAGAAGGTAGCCAAGGCTTCCGCTGAGACGGTGGGCAACTATAAGCTGTCTTCGGGCGCTTCGGTTGCGACGGCTCATCTTTCGCCAGACGGCCAAACGGTTGAGCTGACCCTGGGTGGTCCGCTGACGCCGGGGCAAACCGAGCAGATCACCGTGACGGGAGTTAAAGACCTCTCGCCTAGTGGCAACGCGGTTAAGGGGCAGACTCTTGAAGTTGCCGAGAAGGGAGCGGTCTTCACCAGCCCCGAACTGGAGGCTAAGACTTCTAAGTCCTTCAACGTGGAGAAGCTTCCGGTGAAGGCCAAGGATGCTTGGACGCTGAACTTCTTCTGCAAGATCGACGCTCAGCCCGATGATCGAACGATGATCGCTGGGTTCGGTCGAGCGACCGATGGACGCACGGGAACGGGACGGTACTTCACCAAGTTCTCCCGTGGTCTCAACTTCTGGATCGCCAACAAGGACGTCGCGACCTCGGTCCAATTGGATCTGGGCAAGTGGCAGATGCTGACGGCGACCTATGACGGAACGACGATTCGCCTCTTCAAGAATGGCAACCTGATTGCCCAGGAAGTGGTGGAGTTGGAGGACGATCAGTCGACGGTTCGCGTGATGCCGTTAGACGCCTGGGAGCGACAGCGACGCTTCGACGGCGAAGTCGATTCCTTGACCGTTTGGGATCAGGATCTTTCACCGGCGGCAGTTAAGAGGCTGTGGGAATCCAGCAAAAAGTAAAGCTGCCTCTTTTGGTAGCGCTGATGGCCTTGGCGATGGCGGGACTCGGGTTCCGCCACGCCGAGGCCGCTTTGCATCCGAGCAATGTTCCTGTGGGCCGGGCGAAGGTGCAATTAGACGGGACAATCGACCTGAATATGCGGTTCGATATCCTGGCCTATTTGGTCGATCACTCTCCGAATGAAGGAAACGATTCGGCGATGCTCGACTTGCTCGAATTGACCGACAACGAGTTGCAGGCGCGTATCAACGATGGCCAAGCTCGGTTTAAGCGGCTCCTTCATCTCCAGGGCGACAATGGTCCGGGAGTGGTGGAGTCGGTGGTTTTTCCGACCCCGGCAGAGATTCATCGGATTTCGGATGCGATTGGACCGAACCGAATTCCAGTTATGGGCTCGGTGGTGATTCGCGGACATTTGACGTCCGGCGCCAAGTCGATTTCCATGCGTTTTCCCGATGTTCTGGGGACCGTGATCCTTACGACCGAATTCCCTTACCAGGAGCCGTACTCGGAGCCGGTGGAGGTCGGGGCATATAGCTCCGTATTGAAGATTCCAACCGCTGAGCAGGTCGCGGCGATCGCCAAGAGCATTCGCCAGCGAACGGAAGCGAGTTATCAGGTGAAGCCGTCGACGCCTAGCCAGGAAAAGGCGGTGGTTAAGCCGGTCGTGGCAGCGGAAGAGAATAAGCCAGAAATCAATAGCGGTCGGTTTGGATCCAGGATTGGTCATAGCCTTGGGTTTGAAGCGACGCCCGAGGCGGTCGAGGAACCGGTTGTTCAGGCACCCGCGACAACCAAGGTGGAAGAGCCAGCGGTTCCTTCCAACGTTGAATTGCCTCCGGTAGAAGTCGAAAGCCAAGCTCCTGCGTCCAGTTGGTACGCCACGTTTTGGAGTTACATCAAGATGGGTTTCGTCCACATCTTGCCGTTAGGGCTGGACCACATTTTGTTTGTACTGGGTCTGTTCTTACTGAGCAATCGGACCAAGGACTTGCTCAAGCAGATCACTGCATTTACGATTGCACACTCGATTACGTTGGCCCTGTCTCTCTACGGGATTGTACGATTGCCACCGGCCATCGTGGAGCCGATCATTGCCCTTTCGATTGTGTTCGTGGCCGTCGAGAACATCTTTTCAAAGAAGATGACGCCCTGGCGACCCCTTGTGGTTTTCATCTTTGGCCTGGTCCATGGGATGGGATTCGCGGGGGTGCTGATGGAGGCGGGCTTGGCCAGAGATAGCTTCCTCAAGGCGCTGGTTGGGTTCAACGTGGGCGTGGAGTTGGGGCAACTGACCGTGGTGGCGGGTGCGCTCCTGTTGGTGGGGTGGTTCCGCTCCAATCAGAAGTACCGCTCGTTTGTGACGGTGCCCGCTTCGATCGCCATTGCCGCGGTTGCGCTGTTTTGGACATTTGAGCGCATTCTTTAGAATCGTTTAAGCGTTTTAGTCAAACCGGATTGGCACTCGTGGCGACATGGCGTCAACATGTCCCAGAGAGCGCAATATCCTCATCGATCAGTCCCCTCGATCTGACGTATAGTGGGTTCAGTTGGCGGTCTTTATGTTGCGATGAGATCTTCCATCGTCGTTTGGGTGCGGATGGCTGTGCTCGCCTTGGTCTATTGGGCCGCCGGTCGTTGGGCGCTTGAGATGCCCTATTACGGGGCCAGCATTGCGCTGATCTGGTTCCCCGCCGGAATTGCTATTGCGGCACTGGTTGTTTGGGGACGCCGGGTTTGGCCCGGAGTCTTCATCGGCGGGTTTCTGGTCAACTATCCACATGGTCCCACACTCTGGGTGTCCCTAGGCATCGCGACGGGAAACGCGGTGGGAGCTTTGATTGGTTCTTGGCTTCTTGAGCGCTTTTCGTTTAATCGGGAATTCAGGAAAGGGCACGATATTGCGCTCCTCACTATGGCGGGAGGGGTTGGTTCAGCGGTATCCGCACTGAATGGAACCCTTGCGTTGACATTGAGTGGAGCGCTCCAGCCAGAAACATATCAAACAGGGCTTTTAAGTTGGTGGGCGGGCGATATGATCGGTTTGGTTGTGGCGGCGCCCGCGTGCTTGACGATGACTCGTTCCGCATTGAAGGAAGCGCTCGACAATGGCCGTGAGTTCGGGCTTTGGCTGATGTTGATCACCGCGGTTTCAGCGAGCGTCTTCCTGAGCCAAGCCGGTCTCGGAGCAGAAGCGCTTCCGATGTCGTTTGTTCCCCTTTTCTTGGTGGTTTGGTCATCACTTAGACTCGGATGGGCGGGGACGACGCTGGGGGTGCTGGTCGTCTCCATCTTTGCGGCCCTAGGCACTTCGATGAGTTCTGGTCCCTTCCGGGCCAACAGCGAACAAGAGGCCCTGATTCAAACTTGGGTCTACATTGTCCTCGTTGCGGGGCTGGGGTGGTTGATCACCTCCATCCAAAGAGCTAGAGGCATCGCGTCCGAACGACTGGAAGAAGCGCGTCAGGGGTTGAAGATGGGGGCGGAGGCTCTCCGCAAAAGCGAAGAGCAGTTTCGAGCTTTGACCGAATCGAGTCCTGACTACATCGCCAGATACGACTTGGATGGACGCCACCTGTACGCAAATCCCGCCCTGATCTCGGCAACCGGGCTTCCAGCAGAACAGGTTTTAGGTCACACCCATGAAGAGATGGGGATTCCCCCCTCGATCTGCAAGATTTGGCTCGACAATATTCGGGAAGCCGCGGAAACCAAGCAGGTCATCGAGTTCGAATTTCGGGGGCAGAGTCCTTTTCGGGTGATTGAAAGCAAACTACTGCCAGAGACGAACGAAGGCGGGCGGGTCAGAACGGTTATCGGCGTGGCGAGGGACATCACGAAGCGAAAACAGGTGGAAGAAGAACTCCGCCTATCGGAAGAACGCCTCGCGTTGGTCCTGAGGGGTTCACGAGACGCCGCTTGGGATTGGGATCTGATCGAGTCTCGGCTTTACTACGCCCCTCGTTGGTATTCGATGTTAGGATACGATCCCGCCGACGCCAGCGAAGATCCCTTGCTGTGGCAGAGACGAGCCCATCCCGACGATGTGGAGCGCGTCGTTGAAACGTACTCGGGAGCAATCGACAAGGGACGGGACGGGTTTGAAGTTGAGTTTCGGTTGCTCCATGCTGATGGCCACTATGTGCCAATCCTGTCTCGCGGTTACATCTTGAGGGACTCTTCAGGGCAAGCGATTCGCATGTCGGGCACGAATACCGACCTCACCGAGCGGAAGCGGACGGAAGAGGCAGTGCTTCAAATTGCTCAGGGAGTTTCGGCGTCGACAGGCGAAGACTTCTTCCGATCCTTGACCGAACACTTGGTCACCACACTCCATGCGGATTTTGCTTTCGTTGGGGAATTGGATCCAATCGAGCCCGACTATGTGCAGATCGTAGCTTCACATTCGGATCGAGGCGAGGCGATTGGCACGGGCTATCACTTAGAAGGCACGCCTTGCTCAGGAGTCGTGGGGAAAGAGCCATGTATCTTTCCAGCGGAAGTTTCGTCCACGTTTCCCCATGCGCCGATGCTCTCCGTTTTGGGGATCGAGGGTTATATTGGGACACCGCTGCTCGATGCGGATGGAGGGCCATTGGGGCTACTTGTCCTGATGTACCGGCATCCGATCGAGGATCCGACACTTATCCAGTCAACTCTGCAAATCTTCGCGACACGCGCCTCCGGTGAGATCGAACGACGACGCGCCAGTGAGGTGGTCAAGAAGAATGAAGAGCGCCTCCGATCTTTGATTGAGACGGCATTGGACGCAGTCATTGCGATCAATTCAGAGGGGCGCATCATCGAATGGAACGCGGTTGCAGAAGCCATCTTCGGCTATTCAAGAGAAGAGGTTCTGGGTGAAAATTTGGCGGAAGTAATCGTTCCTCCCAGCTTACGTGAATCTCACCGAAGGGGCCTTGCCCGATACCTCGTGACGGGAAGATCGACGATCTTGGGACAGCGAATCGAACTGACGGCAATGCGATCCGACGGAACGGAGTTTCCCGTGGAAATTGCGATCACTCCCACCCGGGATGGCGACGATGTTCTCTTTAACGCATTTTTGCGTGATGTGACCGCGCGGAAGAAGGCGGACGAGGTTTTGCGTTTGAGTGAACTCCGATACCGAAACCTGATCGACTCGGCGCCGGAGGCGATCTTTGTGATCGATTTCGACACCGGACAGGTGGTGGATCACAACCCACAGGCGGAGCGATTGTTCAAGCTCTCTTCCGAAGAACTCAAGCACTGTAGTCCAGTGGATCTAAGCCCTCCTCGCCAGCCATGCGGACGAGAGTCTCGCGAGAAGGCCTTCGAGTACATCAAGTCGGCGGCGGAGGGAGAGATGCCCACCTTTGAGTGGGTTCACATAGATGGGGACGGCCGAGAGTTTCCTTGCGAGATTCGTCTTCAGCGGATGCCGGGGCCGTCTGGCGTTTACGTGCGGGGAAGCATCGTCGACATTACGGAGCGGAAAGAGGCTGAGATCGCGCTCGAACAGTCCGAACGACGATTCCGAATGGCGGTGGAGACCATGACCCTGGTGGGGGTCATGCTCGATCGTGAGGCGCGCATCACGCTTGCCAATCAATTCTTGCTTGATCTGACAGGCTGGAAGCGGGAGGAAGTCCTGGGTAGCGATTGGTTCGAGGTGTTCTTGCCAGAGGACGTTCGGCCGAGCGTGCGAAAGATATTTGAAGCGGCAATTCACTCGACGAACTTCATGGCGCACTACGAGAACGAGATCGTCACCCGAACGGGAGAGCGACGGCTGATCGCTTGGAACAACGTGGCGATTCGAGATGCGGAAGGAGAAGTCACAGGAGTGACCAGCATTGGTGAGGATATCACCGAGCGTACTCAACTCCAGGCACAGCTTCTTCAGTCCCAAAAGATGGAGGCGATGGGTACGCTGGCGGGCGGGATTGCTCACGATTTCAACAACATTTTGGGGGCCATTCTCGGCAATATTGAGCTTGCCGGTGAAGACATTGGACCGGGGCATCCGGCTCAAGAAAGTTTGCAGGAGATTCGGAAAGCAAGCCATCGAGGGCGGGACCTCGTTCAACAAATCTTAACCTTTAGCCGCCAACGAGCCCAACAGGACCGGAAGGTTATCCAGCTTGGGCCCATCGTTGGCGAGACCGTAAGGTTGATGCGGGCGGCCGTGCCGGCAGGTACTGAATTGAATTCCTTGATTGATCCCGATGCTCCAAACGTCTTGGCAGATTCGAGTCAAGTCCAGCAAGTACTCCTCAACCTGGCGACCAATGCTTGGCAGGCGCTGGAAGGCGCAGCAGGCGAAGTGAGAATCGACTTGGAACGCACCGAAGTGAGGCTTCCGATCACGGCGCGTCTGGGAAAAATCGAGCCGGGGATCTACGCTATGATCACGGTTTCGGACACTGGAAAAAGCATGAACTCGCAAACCCTGGCGCGAATCTTTGATCCCTTCTTCACAACCAAGTCGCCCGGTGAAGGTACGGGGTTGGGACTCTCAGTGGTTCATAGCATCATCAAGAGTCACGGAGGAGCCGTTCTCGTCGAGAGCGAACCGGGACTGGGCACCCGATTCAAGCTTTATTTTGCCGCAACGGAGTTGCCCTTGGACTCCGCGCCTGACGAGGTTGCCAACGTGCCATTGGGGGGCGGTCAGCACATTCTTTACGTCGACGATGAAGAGGCTCTGGTCTTGGTGGTGAACAAGATGCTCACGCGAATGGGATACGTCATGAGTGGTTTCACGCGCCCGGAAGAGGCTCTGGAATTCTACCGGCAGCAGGCGAGCAGAATCGACTTGGTGGTGACGGACTACAGCATGCCGAGAATGTCTGGACTTGATTTTGCACGGAAAGCTTTGGAGGTTAACGCGGACGCCGCCGTGATCCTCACGTCCGGATACGTCACCGACAAGCTGGTTCAGGATGCCGAAGCGATAGGGATCAAGCAGGTAATGTACAAGGCAAATACGGTTGAAGAGATTTGCGAGATCGTTCATCGCTATGTGTGCGAAGAACTCACTACTCAACCGTAGCCGACTCATGGTTTCCGCTCGCTCGTTTTGCGTTTTGGCGATGCTGGTCGCTCTTGGAGGTTGCCGCCCGGCCTCCGAACCGGTGGAGACGCCCGCACCCACCGTGACGACCGTTTTACTGCCTTCCTGCTGTACAGCCCCTGAGCAGGGAGATGGGCGATTTCCTGATCCCGCGACATCTCACGTTGAGGACTCGGGAAAGGTGATTGAGACGGTCGTCGCGAAAATTCCCCCACCCCGTAAAGCTCCCGAAGGCATGGTCTGGATTCCGGGGGGCAAGTTTAGCATGGGGACCGACTACGGCCCCTTTGGGGATGCTCGACCCATTCACACGGTGGAATTATCCGGCTACTACATGGACGCACACGCGGTGACGAATGCCGAATTTGCGAAGTTTGTGAAGGCGACGCACTACGTCACGGTTGCCGAGCGTCCGTTGAATCCCAGGGACTTTCCGGGCGTGGACAAGTCGATGTTGGTGCCGGGGGCGATCGTGTTTACTCCACCGACTCAAGAAGTCCCCTTAAATGATGCCGGAAACTGGTGGCGTTATGTGCCGGGGGCAAACTGGAAAAACCCGGAGGGACCGGGCAGCGATCTGAAGGGGCGGGAAAACCACCCCGTGGTCCAAGTGGCGTGGGACGATGCGGTGGCTTATGCCAAGTGGGCGGGCAAGCGGCTGCCGACGGAAGCGGAATTTGAATTCGCCGCGAGGGGCGGAGCGACTCAAAAGCCATTTGTGTGGGGCGATACGTTTTGTGAGGATGGGAAGCTGATGGCGAACACCTTTCAGGGGCACTTTCCAGACAAGAACACGAAGGATGACGGTTACGAGCGCACGTCGCCAGTCGATGCGTTTCCTCCGAACGGCTTCGGGCTATACGATATGGCGGGGAACGTTTGGAACTGGTGCTCGGACTGGTATCGGAACGACTACTACAAGAACAGCCCCGCGAAGAACCCCCAAGGTCCGAAGGACAGCTTTGATCCCGAGGAGCCCGGAGTGATGAAGCGCGTGCAGCGGGGTGGCTCATTCCTTTGCACCGACCAGTTTTGCTCGCGCTACATGCCCGGGGGGCGTGGGAAAGGCGCACCGGATACCGGATCGAGCCATATCGGCTTCCGGTGCGTTATTGGCGGCTAGTTCTTTGCTTGGATCTTCGAAGTCGCCATTTTGAGGCCGGGAGCAGTGGCTTTAAGGGTGATGGTTCCCGGGGTCTTGCCGGATTGAACGATGACTTGGGCGAGGCCGTTGAAGAGGCGGCGGTGGACGGTGGGCCAGACGAGGCCGCCAGAGACCGATGCGCCGCGGCCGAGTCCACCCACGTTGGCATCGTTTCGAACGTAGACCACCACCTGATTCATTCCGACTTTGAGTTGGCTCTTCACGTCTACGGTCAGGCTGCGGTCCCATTGGTCGATCTGGCCGACTTTTTGGCCGTTTAGATAGATATAGCCATGATCATCGGTTTGCCCGATGCTCAGGTTCTTGATGCCAGCGGCCAGTTGCTCCCCAGTGAGGGTGAATTCCGCCCAATAGACGGCGGAGGTGTTGGGGCGTCGCATGGCGTCACCGTCACCGGTGATGTCAACTTCCTTACCGCCGAGCTTGTTGAGGTCGTTGATGGATTGGGGTGAGGAAGGAATAGTGTCGACGGGGAGCATCTTCCATCCCTCGATGGGGGCGGAGACGACCGAGGGGACGAACTTATCTCGCTCGTGGCTGCTGGGGTCACCGTTGCCGACGCCGATGATCTGCCCGGGGCCAGAGACTTCGAACGTGATGTCGTCACTTGCGATGGGGACGCGGCGACCCAGGGCATCGATGGCGGAGACGGTGTAAACGGAGACGTCTCGACCATCGGCTGTGATGGCGGACCGGTCGGGTTCCAGAACGATTTGAGAGGGCTCGCCGGTGGTTTCGACCTTGGAGCGCATGACTTCCTTGCCGTCTTTGAAACCGACCGCTTCAAGGGTTCCGGCCGTGTAGGGAACGCTCCACTCGACATGACTGTACTTGGCCACTTTCTTGGTGCCGAGGTCTTTTCCATTGAGCGAGAGTTGGACGGAATCCATGTTCGTGAACGCCCACACGTCGATGTTCTGACCTTCCTTGCCCTTCCAGTTCCAGTGAGGGAGGAGGTGGAGCACCGGCTTCTCCGTCCACCACGCTTAGTAGTAGTAGAAGAGATCTTTGGGGAAGCCGCAGGTATCGAGGATGCCGAAATGGGAGTTGATGCAGGGCCACTGGTAGGGGGTGGGTTCGCCACGGTAGTCGAAGCCGGTCCAGACAAACGCGCCGGAGAGCCAGGGGCGAGCCATGTAGAACTGCATCCATTCCTCGGCCAAGGCGCCCCAGCCGGGTTTGTGTTTGTCGTAGGCGGAGAGATAGCCCTTGGCGGCATCCACCACGTATTCGCCCCGAGTCGAGACGGTGGAGGCCTCTTCCGTCCCAATCAGGAATTGGTCGGGATGGTTCTTTCGATAGTTGTCGATGTTGCAGATGTTGAAGTAGTTGAAACCGCGAACATCGACGATGGTGCTGAGGCCGGCGTCTGATCCCGAGTTTTGGGCGCAGGTGGCGAGACGGGTGGGATCGAGTTCGTGGGCGGTGCGGACCATCGTCTCGGCGACGCGCTTGCCACGTGGCGAGGTTTGCTCCGGCTCTTCGTTGCCGATGGACCAGATGAAGACGCTGGGATGGTTGCGGTCGCGACGGATGAGGGTGGTGAGTTGACTGAGGACTTCTTCACCGGAACCGAGGTTTCGCGTTTCGTCCATGACCAGCATCCCGAGTTCGTCACAGGCGTTGAGGAGTTCGGGGGTTGGGGGGTTGTGAGACGTTCGATAGGCGTTGACGCCCATCTTCTTAAGCTGTTCGATGCGGAAGTATTGGAGACGATCGGGCAGAGCCGCGCCGACTCCGGCGTGGTCCTGGTGGCAGCACATGCCTTGGATTTGGACGCGCTTGCCGTTCAGGAAGAAGCCCTTGTCCTTATCGAACTTGATGGTGCGAATGCCGAACTTGGTCTTGTATTCGTCAACGTTCTGACCGCCCTGGGCGACACGGGTGACGAGGGTGTACAGGTTGGGCGTTTCGATATCCCAGAGTTTGGGTTGAGCGACCTTGAACTTGGGTGAGTAGGTGTTGGTTTTCCAGGGATCGAGGGTGGCGGATTGGCCAGACTCGGCGACCGTCTTGCCAGTGGGATCGAGGACGGTCCATTTGATCTCGACCTTGGCCTTGGCGCCTGATTCATTGGCGACTTCGGTCTGACCGGTTACGGTCGCACTATCTTTGCCGACCTGGCTAGTGACGAACGTGCCCCACTTGGGGACGTGGACGGGGGAGAGTTTGGAGAGCCAGACGTGCCGGTAAATGCCGCCGCCTTCGTAGAACCAGCCCTCGTATTGGCTGGCATCAGCCCGGACAACGACGGTGTTCTCCCCGCCGTAGTTGACCTGATCTGAGATATCCGCTCCGAATCCTTGGTATCCGCTCTCGCATCGGGCGACCGGGTGGCCGTTGACCCAGACGCGGGAGTCTCGGAAGACGCCGTCGAAATCGAGCTTGATGCGCTTGCCTTCGTCTTCTTTGGGAAGGGTGAATCGCTTGCGGTACCAGCCGATGCTGGTTTCTGGATAGATACGACTCACTGGTTTGTAGCCGTGGCTCATGTGGTCGCCATCGCCACCTTCTAGGAAGTCTTCTTCCACCACCCAGTCGTGGGGCAGATCCATCTCGCGCCAGCGGGAGTCATCGAACGCAGGGTTGATGGCGCCGGGGCCCCAGCCGGTTTTGGCCCAGAGTGCGCCGGTGCCGTAGCCAAAGTCCTTGGCAGGGTCAGAGGCGTTCCCCAAGTGGAATCGCCAACCTTCATCGAACAAGATGCGTTCGCGGGGGGCGGGGGCGGCGCTGCCATTGATGGCGATTGCTAAGAGCAGATCAAGAAGCACAGAGGAATTCTACTTTGGCTTTAGAATGCCTTGGTAGGTTCGCGAAATATGGTCTCCCTCGCTCTTCTGGGCGTTCTGGCAACGCCGCCACGCTATACGATCCCTCTCAACACGGGGTGGGAGTTCTGCCGGATGCCTCCGGCACCCTCGGTTTGGCAGTATCTGGATGCGGTACCGACGGCCGCCTGGAAGGTGCTCAGGGTGAGCAGCGAGGAGGCCACCGGCGAGAACGGAAAGGCGGCGAATGCCATCGACGGCGATGTGAACACGCATTGGCATACCGAGTGGAGCAAGACCCAAGCCCCGTTTCCTCATGAGATCCTGATTGACTTGGGCGGGAAAACGCAGGCGGCGGGGGTGAGGCTGTTGCCTCGGCAAGACGGACCTCGAAACGCGTGCCCGGGAGCGTTCGACGTTTATCTCGCCGATAAGGCCGATGCTTGGGGGAGCGCGACCGCTTCCTTTACGGCTAAGCGAACCTGGAGTCCGCAAGAATTCAAGTTCGGGAAGACGGTCTCCGGCCGCTATTTGCGGTTGGTGTTCAAATCAGGCCAAGTCGCCGACCCGTTTTTGGCGCTGGGAGAGATTGGACTGATTGCGCCCAAGCCAACGGTCACCGGGGCGGATTGGCAGGCGCAGTACAACGTGGCGTGGGTGGAAGTTGGGGATGCCCGGTTTGATCTCAAAGGTGCGCAACTTGAGAGCGTGAAGAAGAAGGAGTTAGCGGTCTTGCGGCAGAAGGCTTGGACCCCGGTGACTCTGCCGCATTCCAGTAACGACGAACTTCTGGGGGCGAACGACCCGTGGCGGGGCGTTTGCTACTACCGGCAGACCTTGGCTCCGTTTGGAGATTCGCAGCAGCTTGCGACGCTGACGTTCGGAGTGGGCATGCAGGTTTCCGATGTTTGGATCAACGATAAGTGGGTAGGCGGTCGGCGGGGTGGGTATTTACCGATTTCGATCGATTTGACGCCTTTCAATTCGAAGCGGCAAAAGATGTCGATTTTGGTTCGACTGGACAATGAGGACAACCCTTTGGTTCCGCCGGGGAAGCCGTATCGGCAGTTGGACTTCACCTACCAAGGCGGACTCTATCGAGATGCCTATTTGACCCTCACTAACGCCGTACACATCACAGACGCCTTGGTAGAGAACAAACCGGCGAGCGGAGGCATCTTTGTGACGTTCCCGAAAGTTGCCGAAGACGAGTCCACCGTCGAGGTTCGAACTCACTGGCGCAATTCCGGGACGATGGCGGCGGGGGTAACGGTGCGGCAGGAACTGAAGGATCGCGATGGGAAAGTTGTGGCGACGGCGGAGAAGTCGGGGAAGTTGAATGGTGGGCATGACGCGCAGGAAGTGCAGACCCTGACGGTGACGCATCCGCATCTCTGGAGCCCCGATTCGCCCTATCTGTACACCTTGACCACCAGGCTCCGGCAGGGGGCAGAGGTAATCGACGAGGTCACCACCAAGGTTGGTATTCGTTCCTTCAAGTTGACTCGCCAAGATGGGCTGTTGGTGAACGGAAAGCCCTTGCGGCTAGTTGGCACCAATCGGCACCAGGAGTACCCGTGGGTCGGGAACGCGCTTTCGCGGGAGGCAAACTACCGCGATTTTTATAAGATCAAACAGGCTGGATTCAATATGGTGAGGCTCTCTCACTACCCTCAAGATCCGGCGGTACTGGAGGCTTGCGACGAACTGGGGATCTTTGTGATCGACTGCATTCCGGGATGGCAGTTCATGAATAGTGATGAGCGGTTCCGGAGCGCGGTTCGGCAAGACATTCGGGACATGATCCGCCGTGACCGGAATCACCCTTCGGTCTTGCTCTGGGAGACGAGCCTGAACGAGACGTATCCGTCAACCGAGATTGCCAACGAATGGCACAACACCGCGCACGAGGAGTTCATCGGGGAGAACTTCTTTACGGCGGGGGATGGTCACAAGGGGGCGAAGTGGGATTTGCCTTACAACGGGTGGAATGACCAAACCAAGGATCGACCCCAGGACGCCGATCCGAACAAGCCGGGCTACATCCGGGAGTATGGAGACTATGAATTTGGCGGAGGGCGGAGCACGACGCGGATGTTTCGCGGGCAAGGAGAGGCGGCTCTCTTGCAGGCGGCTTGGAACTATGTTTGGTCGCACAACAAGAACCGAGCGAAGTATCCGTGGACGTTCGGCGATGGCAACTGGTTGATGTTCGACTACAACCGAGGCTACGATCCTCGACCCGAGTCAAGCGGAATCTCCGACATTAACCGGATTCCCCGATTCAATTTTTACTTCTTTCAATCCCAACTGGATGCGAACGCCCCGTGGAGCAAACCGATGGTTTATGCGGCGAACTGGTGGACGTCGCGACCTTCGCCGACAAAGGTGGTGGTGTTCTCCAATTGTGATGAGGTGGAGTTGCGAGTGAACGGCAAGGTCATTTCGCGGCAGAAGCCGGATGCCGGAGCGGACACTCCCTACGGCGATTATCAAAACGGAGGAAACCCGTTCGATGGCGGAAACGGAAAGCACCTGGCGCACCCGCCGTTTACCTTCAACGGGGTCACCTTTGAAGCAGGAAAGTTGGAAGCGGTGGGATTCATCGGGGGGAAGGAAGCGGCACGGCACGAGGTTTTGACACCTGGCAAGCCTTCTGCCCTTCGGCTCAGAGTGGACACGAGCGGGAAGGATCTCAAAGCCGGTGGGAGCGATCTGGTCTTTGTCTATGCCGATGTGGTCGATGCGAACGGAACCATCATTCCGGACTCCTCGGCGCCGGTGACCTATGTGGTCTCGGGCGAAGGGCGGTTGGTCGGACCGAAGTCTCCCCTTGCGGAAGCCGGAATCGCGACGGCGCTGGTCAAATCCAGCCTGCGGGCAGGCAGGGTATTAGTACGTGTCACGTCCCAGGGACTGAAAGGCGCTGAGCTTGAGATCCGCACAGTGGATGAGAACTAACCTAAAAGTACATCGCGATGCCAGTTTTGACATCTAAACTGGCTTCTCAAATGGCGTTGGAGGGCGGATACTGTCTGTTGTAGACATGTCTCGACCGTTTTCTCTTAAGAGTGTCGCCTGGGTTACCCTGGCGGCCAGCCCGTATGCGTTTGCCCTTTTGGGGCAGACGGTCAAACCTGCCGCACAGGTCAGCTTCATTCGGGACGTCGCCCCCATTTTCAAGGCCCACTGCCTGTCTTGCCACACGGGAGCGAAGGCGGCGGGTGGATTGGATCTGAGCAGTGAAGCGGGGATCAAGAAAGGGGGCGTCAGTGGCGCGCTTTGGGTCTCCGGCAAGGCGGATGCTTCGGTGCTTATTCAGCGGGTTCTGGGACAAGGCGGCAAGCCGAAAATGCCGATGGGCTTTGCGCCGCTATCGACCAAGGATCTGGCGACCCTGAGAGCATGGGTGAATCAGGGAGGCAAATTCGCCGCTCCCGTAGCTTCGGGGAGTTTTGCCAAGGACGTGATGCCGGTCTTTAAGGCGCACTGCATCTCTTGTCACAACGGACCGCAGGGCGCGGGCGGCTTGGATCTTAGCTCCGAGAAGGGGGTTCAGAAGGGAGGGGTCAGTGGCCCGATGGTGGTTGCTGGGAATCCCGCCAAATCGATCCTGATTCAGAGAATCTTGGGGCAGGGCGGCAAGCCGAAGATGCCGATGGGATTTGCTCCACTTCCGGCGAAGACAGTCGATGCGATCAAGAGTTGGATTGCGGCGGGCGCCTCCTATGCCGACGCGGGCGACGCGATTCATTGGGCTTACAAAGCGCCTGTTCGGCCCCCAGTTCCCGTTGTCAAGAACACGGCATGGGTTCGAACGCCGATCGATAACTTCGTGCTGGCGCGATTAGAAAAGGAGGGGCTAAAGCCTTCCCAACGCGCCACTCGGGAGACCTTGATTCGCCGGTTGACGTTGGATCTGACGGGATTGCCCCCCACGTTGGCGGAGATCGATGCCTTTGCGAAAGACACCAGCCCGAACGCCTATGAAAAGGTCGTGGATCGGCTCTTGGCGTCACCGCACTTTGGGGAGCGGCAGGCGCAGTCTTGGTTGGACTTGGCCCGCTATGCAGATACTAACGGCTACGAGAAGGATCAAACCCGCGTGGCTTGGAAGTATCGCGATTGGGTGATCGACGCGTTCAACCACAACATGCCTTATGACCGGTTTACGGTCGAGCAGTTGGCAGGAGACTTGCTCCCCAACCCGACGCTCGCTGATCTCGTGGCCACCGGATTTCATCGAAACACGATGCTGAATCTCGAAGGGGGCGTGGACCAGGAAGAGGCTCGGTATGAGGTGATTAACGACCGCGTGGCGACGACCTCAACGGTGTGGCTGGGACAGACCTTGCAGTGCGCCCGGTGCCATGACCACAAGTACGATCCGTGGTCGCAGAAAGACTATTTTAAGATGTACGCCATCTTCTCCAACACCGACTTCACGCCGATAGGCGATGCGAGTGTGAGCGAGCAGAAGTACATCGAACCGAGCATTGAAGCGCCAACTCCTGAACAGGCGTTGCAGCGCGAAGCATTGCGAAAAGTGATCGGTGGGCTGGACGAGGATCTGAAGAAGTCCACCCCCGAATTGGATAAGGCAAAGGCGGAGTTCGTGAACGCGCTCCGAACACGAACGCCTTGGAACGCCGCCTCGGTGAACAGAGCGGACGCGGGAACGGTGACGCTAACGGCTCAGGCTGATGGCACGTTTACCGCCACGGGAGCGAATCCGAACCAAGTTCACTACGCCTTTGACCTTCAGCCGGGTGAGACCACGATTAGCGCGATTCGCGTGGATACGTTCCCCGTAGCGAGTTTGGCGAACAAGGGATCGGGCCGATCCCAAGATGGAAACTTCGTGCTTTCGAAGGTCGAAGCGAGTCTTGATGGCAAGCCCGTCGCGTTTGCCGGAGCCTCGGCGGACTTCGTTCAGCAAGGGTTCAACCTCAATGACCTCTTTGATGATAAGGGAGATACGGGATGGGCAGTCCATCCGCAGATCGCTCAACCTCACTCCTTGATGCTGTATCTGAAGGAGCCGGTGAAGATGAAGGCGGGGCAGACCTTCCGGCTGACCCTTTGCCATGACTCGACCGAGTGGGTTCGCTATTCGATTGGGCACTTGCGGGTGTCCGTGAGTGCGGAAGTGGATCGCGGATTGCTTGCGGCTTCTCCCGAAATCCTCGCGCTGGCGAAGACGGACTATCGGACTCCTGAAGAAGAGGCGAAGTTGGATAGCTACTTCAGGGCGAACACGCCGCTCTTGGCGGAGGATCGGACCAAGCGGTCGAAGTCTCAGGCAGAGCTTGACATGCTTCAACGCCAGATTCCGATGGCTTTGGTGATGCGCGAAAAGCCCTCCAAGGGGCCGATTATGGCGCCGGTTCATCCTCGCGGCGAGTTCCTCCAGAAAGGCGAGATGGTGGTGGCGGGCATTCCTTCGCTCTTCGTAAAGGAAGCGAAGCCGGCGGGAATGACGCGCTTGAGCCTGGCCAAGTGGCTAGTGGACCCCAAGAATCCATTGACCGCTCGGGTGCAGGTTAACCGGATGTGGGAGCAGTATTTCGGCCACGGCATCGTGGAGACCAGCGATAACTTCGGAACGCAGGGCTCGCTGCCCAGCCATCCCGAGTTGTTGGATTGGTTGGCAACCGAGTTTATGCGGCAGAAGTGGGACATGAAGGCGATCCACAAGATGATCGTCATGAGCTCCACCTATCGACAGGCGTCCGAAGCCACTTCGGTTCTGCTGGAGAAAGACCCGTCCAACACGCTCTACGCAAGGGGGCCAAGGTTCCGGCTGGATGCGGAGACGATTCGCGATAACGCTTTGGCGGCGGCGGGGATGTTGAATGACCAGATTGGCGGGCCGAGCGTTTACCCGTACCAGCCACAGGGCATTTGGAACTCGCCCTACAATGGTGAGTATTGGCGCGATAGCCAGGGGGCGGAGCGATATCGGCGGGGGCTGTACACCTTTCTCAAACGCACCGCGCCGTATCCCATGTATACGAACTTCGACGCCTCCAGCCGAGAGGTTTGCACGGTTCGACGCATTCGGACGAACACGCCCCTCCAGGCGTTGAACCTGCTGAATGACCAATCGTTCTTGGAGGCAGCCAGGGGACTGGCGGAGCGGACGTTGAAGGCGAAGTCGGATGCGAAGAGTCGGATCATTTATGCGTTCCGGTTGACGACTTGCCGAGCCCCGAGTGCGGAAGAACTGGTACGACTTCAGGCGCTTCTCGCGAAATTGAAATCCCGCTATCAAGCCGATCCAGAGTCTGCCAAGAAGCTTGGCGGAACGCCGGAGCAGGCGGCATGGACGATGGTCGCCAACGTATTGCTGAACCTCGACGAGACGATAACCAAGGAATAAGACAACCCTCGATGCACGACTTTGAATTCGAACAGACGGTCCTTCGGGACATGACGCGCCGAACCTTCTTTAAGCAGATCGGCTACGGAATCGGTGGGTTGGCGCTGAGTAGCTTGCTGGCAGATTCGCCGCTGGCCCAGACCATGTCTCAGGACCCGATGGCGGCGAAGAAACCTCACTTTCCGGCGAAGGCCAAGAACGTGATCTTCTTGTTCATGGCGGGCGCACCGTCTCAGGTGGACCTCTTCGACTACAAGCCCACACTCATGAAATACAACGGTGAAGCGTGCCCGGAGGAGTATTTGAAGGGCGAGCGGTTTGCGTTTATCAAGGGGACGCCCAAGCTTTTGGGTTCACCGTACAAGTTCGAACAGGTTGGGCAATCGGGGCAGTGGGTCTCCGAATTGCTTCCGCACTTTAAGGAGATCGCAGACGATGTAGCGGTGGTGCGCACCATGCAGACCAGCCAATTCAACCATGCGCCCGCTCAAATCTTCATGAACACGGGCTTTCAACTTCCGGGGCGACCGAGCATGGGGTCCTGGTTGACGTATGGGTTGGGCACGGAGAATCGCGATCTGCCCGGGTTCGTCGTCTTGCTGTCGGGAGAGAACAACCCGGACGGAGGGAAGGCGTGTTGGTCCAGCGGGTTCTTGCCCACCGTGTACCAGGGCGTGGAGTTTCGCTCGGAAGGCGACGCGGTGCTCTTTGTTTCCGACCCAGACGGCGTGCCGAAGGAAGTTCGACGCGACACCCTAGATGCGCTCCGAGACTTGAACCAGATGAAGTTCAAGCAAACCTTGGATCCGGAAATTGAGACTCGAATTGCACAGTACGAACTGGCGTATCGCATGCAGACGAGCGTGCCGGAATTGATGGACGTCAAGGGCGAGAAGCCAGAGACGCTGGAGATGTACGGGGCAGAGCCCGGAAAGAAGAGCTTTGCCAATAACTGCTTGCTGGCTCGCCGATTGGTAGAGAGAGGCACCCGCTTCGTTCAGCTTTACCACCGAGGGTGGGACAATCATGGCACGGGTGAGGGCGATGACATTAAGCACAAGCTCCCCCGCCTTTGCCAAGAAGTCGATAAGGCGGCCGCCGCGCTGATTAAGGACTTGAAACAACGCGGGTTGCTGGATGAGACGATCGTGGTTTGGGGCGGCGAGTTTGGCCGAACGCCGATGAACGAAGGACGAGCCGGATCGACTTACATGGGCCGCGACCACCACCCGCACGCCTTCACCATGTGGATGGCGGGCGGCGGAATCAAGCCGGGGATCGTCGGCGAGACCGACGATCTGGGATACAAATCAACGAGCGACTCGGTTGACGTCCACGACTTGCACGCCACGCTCCTTCATCTGCTCGGAATGGACCACACCCGCCTAACGTATAGCTTCCAGGGCCGAAACTTCCGCTTGACGGATGTCTTTGGCAACGTGGTGGATAAGCTGATCGCCTAGGCTATTTGGGAATCTCGGCGGTTAGATTGATGGGCGCGTCCTCGGTGACGAGCACGTTGTCCTCGATTCTCATGCCTCCGTAGGGAATCCATCTTTGGGCGAGTTCCCAATTGACGGCGTCGCCATATTTCTCATGACGTTTGGGATCGTTGAGGATGGCGGGGATGAAGTAGAGGCCGGGTTCTACGGTCATCACGTAGCCGGGTTTCAAAATCATGTCGCATCGAACTCCCACTCCGGCGGACTTTCGGTTCCCAAGTCGTCCAGGGTCCGTGCCGCTCGCGTCTCGAACCCCCAGCCCGACCATGTGGCCGATACCGTGAGGGAGGAAGAGGGCGATGGCTTCGGTCTCGATGGCGGATTCGACGGAACCGCGCAGGATTCCGAGATCGATCAACCCGGCGGCGAGGTCGGCGGCACAGTCGCGATGAAGGTCCAGCCACTCCACGCCGTTTCGGCACCGATCTACGCCATTCTTCTCGGCGTTCAAGACGACGTCGTAAATGGCTTGCTGTTCGGGGCCGAACTTGCCGTCGGCAGGATAGGTTCGGGTGACATCGATGACGTACCCGTTGTATTCGGCGCCCGCATCGACCAGAACGGAATCGCCAGGGGCGATGGGGCGTTGACCCGGCGTGAAATGGAAAACGGCGGAATTGGTTCCGGCACCCACGATACTGGAATAACCTGTCTTGGTTGCTCCGGCCTTAAAGAAAGCGGTCTCGATTTCGATCTGGACTTCTCGTTCGGTAACGCCCGGACGAATCACCTCCACGGCGCGTTGGTGACCGGCTAAGGTAGCCGCCGCAGCCCGGCGCATGAGGCCGATCTCGAATTCATCCTTGGGACGGCGAGCATGGGTGAGCTGCTCATGTGATCTTGTGAGCAAGGCTTCTTTTGACTGAGCGCCGGTGTTGGGAACTCCCAGCCAGGCGATGGGGCGGTCAGCACGGTTCGCGAGCCAGGGATCGAGGTCTTCCAGATACGGCCCATCGGGTTCAACGGAGACACCATCCCAGACTCGTTCGGCCTCGGTAACGGCAGGAGTGAAATGCGTCCAACCTTCCTGCGGATCAAAGGCCAGGACACTGCCGGGGCGGAATCCTTCGGTCAGCCAGCGGTACTCGGGATGAGGCTGGTAGGGGAAGCACTGGTCGGCGCCTCCAGGGATTGGCACGGGAGTTCCAGCGCCAATGAGGATCACTTCATTCGAGAGCGCCCAAGCTTCGGCGGCCTTGGCTCGCCGGGCGGAGATGTCTGGCTGAGGCATGGAGAGAGCTTAGCTTTTTTGGGGCTGCGGGAGTGACTCCGGTTCAGTCCGGAGTCATCCTATTTATGCGCTTGCCAGTTCAGGTAGAGGCTTGACGGGAACAGGAGTCCCTCCGGATCGGAGAGATTCTGTACCGGCGATCCCAGCGGCGACGCTCATTCTGGCGGCGATGGGGGTGGTGTCGGTTTCGATTCCCTTGGTCAAGTAGGCGAGGAACTCCTCGAACATCGCCTCGTCCGATCCGCCGTGGGTTCCCTTGAGTTCAGGGACTCGGTATTCCAGATCGCCGTGGGCTTCGTACTTATAGCGTCCGTGATCCCAGAGGCGGATGGTGCAGTTGCCGGGTTGGTCGCCGAAATTCTCGATTCGACCCTCGGTGCCGATGATGGTGTAGTTTCGCCAGGCATCCGGGGCGAAGTGGCATTGCTGATAGCTGGCGAGGACTCCGTTTTCTGTCTCCATCAGCATCATGCTCACGTCTTCAACATTGACGACGGGATAGAGGTTCTTGAGGCTGGTGGGGGGCCAGGTGTTGTCAAAGACGATCTTGTGTGATTCGCCCGGACCCTGGCGATCATCGATGTCGCCATACACGGCCAGCTTGCCCATGGCGCTGACGGTTTTGGAGAAGCCGCCGCAGAGCCAGTGGAGGATGTCAATATCGTGAGAACCCTTTTGGAGCAGCAGGCCCGTGGACTTCTCGCGGTCCGCATGCCAGTCGCGGAAGTAGGCGACTCCACCGTAGCTGACGAAGTGGCGGCACCAGGCGGTTTTGACTTCGCCGATCAGCCCTTGATCGATCCACTGCTTCATCTTTCGCACGGCGGCGAAGTGGCGCATGTTGTGGCCGACATAGAGCTTGGTCCCGGTGCGAGCGGCGGTTTCGAGGACCCGGTCGCAGCCTTCGACGGTGATGGCCATTGGCTTTTCCAAGAAGACAGGAATTTTCGCTTCGAGGATAGTGCAGGCTTGCTCTTCGTGCAGCCAGTCTGGGGAAAGGACGAAGATGGCGTCGAGGTCCTTGTCGAGGAGGTCTCGGTAGTCGCTGGTCGTGAAAGCGCGGTCTCCGACGAACTCGATGAACTTGCCCTGAGCCTCTTCGCTCGGGTCGGCGAGGCCGACGAGTTCCAAGCCGTTATCCGGCTGGTGGGCGATCTTGGCGATGGGGGCGCGCAGGCCCCAGCCAATCACTCCGAATCTCATTGGGTCCTTCCTAAGATCGCATCCATGGCATTGGACGTGTTGGCGATGCGGACCATGGGGTAGTGCGCATAACCAGGGATCATTTCGGCGGCAACGGGGCCGTCATAGCCGATCTCGCCGATCGCGGCCATGACGTCCGGCCAGGGCACATCGCCTTCGAGAAGATCGACGAAGCCTTCGATAGTGCCGACGGCGCGGCGGAAGTCTTTGAAGTGGATACCGACGACTCGCTTACCGAGGATGCGGAGCCACTGTTCAGGATGGCCGAAGGGCATGAGATTGGCGACATCGACGTAAGCGCCGATCCAGGGGCTTTCGAATTGGTCAATGAAGGCGGCCATTTCCATGGGGCTCAGGAGGAACTTGTTCCAGACGTTTTCGATCCCGAGACGGACTTGGCATTCTGCGGCGAGGGAAAGGACGGCCTTCAGACCCTCGACGGCGTATTTGGAAACATGGTCGTAGCTGAGCTTGGCGCGCTCCGGAAGGAAGAAAACATCCACCGCACCGGGAATGGTCAGGAGCGT
>MKRX01000006.1:0-3406 GCA_001898035.1 Armatimonadetes bacterium 55-13 | reverse complement strand
TCCAGTAGAGTCCGCTGGCAACGCTGGGAATGGAGATCCCCGCTTCTTGGGCGGCGGCGACCAGTTCTTTGCACTTCTCTTCCGTGGCGTCGAGACCGAAGGCGCCCGACTCCTGGATACAGAGCTCGATGGCTTCGTAACCGTACTGCTTGGCGAGCTTGATCGCCTCGAACGGGCAGAGGTTTCCTTCAAGTCCACCGGGGAATGACCAATAGTTAATCGACTTTAAAACCATGAGCTGTGGAGTGAGTTTAGCCACAAACTGCTAAAGGCGGCCTAAAAGAAAACTAAGGGGATTCTGAAGGTCCTGGGAAGATTACAGGGCCCTCTATTCGGGAGCAATTTAGAGAACATCCGTAGTATTTAGGGTGTGGATGAGGGACAGGGATTGAATTTATATGACGTGGTGGTAGCAGGAGGAGGGACGGCGGGGCTTAGCGCTGCCCTGGTTTTGGGGCGATCTCGGATATCTTGCCTGATTTGCAATGGTGGGGAAGTCAGGAATGCGACGGCGCCGGAGATTCACAATTATCTCTCTCGCGAGGGTCTCTCGCCCCAAGAGTTTTTGAAGATTGGACGAGAACAGATTGCGAATTACCCGAGCGTGGAGTTTTCCGAAGACTTGGTGGCAGCCGCAGTTGCTGAAGATAATAGCTTTCGAATCGAACTCGCCAGCGGACGTCCGGTGTTAGCCAAGAAACTGATCTTGGCCACAGGTTTGGAGGATGAGATTCCGCTGATTGAGGGAATGCGGGAGCGGTGGGGAATATCCGTGCTGCATTGCCCGTTTTGTCACGGATGGGAGTCTCGGGATTTGGCCTGGGCGGTTTACGGCAATAACGGTAAGGCCGTGGATCTTTGCCTTATGGCGAAAGGTTGGACGGACCGGATTACGCTTTGTACCGATGGGGTGGCGGAGTTAACGGCGGCTCAAAGGAAGACGTTGCGAGCTTGTGGGATCGCCGTTCGCGAGTCGCGGGTTGTTCGGTTAGAGGGCGATGAGACGAGTTTGGAGCGGATGATTTTTGAGGACGGTGAGGACCTTGAATGTCAGGCTGTCTTCTTACGACCGGTCAAGAAGCAGCGTTCGGTGATTCCCAACTCGCTGGGCTGTGCCGTGAATGCGGATGGACTGATTTTGGTGGATGAAAACGGCGCGACAACGGCCCAGGGGGTGTTCGCCGCAGGGGATGCGACAGAGCCGGTTTTGCAAGTGCTGGCTTACGCGGCCTTCAGTGGCGTGCGGGCGGGGATTGGGGCGGCGAAGTCTTTGTTCTCTGAGCGTTTCGCCTAGCCCTTGACCGCGCCGGCGAGCATGGTTTCGTGGATCTTGTCTCGGAAGATCCAGTAGACGACCATGACGGGGAGCATGACGATGACCAGTCCGGCGAAGAGGGCGCCCCAGTCGCTGGCGTAGTGCTGGCTCATGACGAGGTCGGCGATGCCGAGGGGGAGGGTTCGATTCTCGTCTTTGGAGAGCAGAACCAGGGCCAGGGGGTACTCGTTCCAGAGGCCGATGGCATTGAAGATGCCGACCACGATGAGGCCCGGGCGGGCGAGAGGGAGCATGATCTTCCAGAAGGTCTTGGCGTGTCCGCAGCCGTCCATCATCGCGGCCTCGGCGAGTTCCCCGGGGAGGGCTTGGAAGAAGCCAGTGAGGACGAAGATGGTGAAGGAGAGGGAGTAGGCGACGTACACCAGGATCAGGCCGGTGCGGGTGTCTAGCATGTTGCCATCGCCCAGGGGGATGTCTCTTAGGAGGAAGAACAGCGGGATGACGACGAGGAAGTTGGGGAACATCATTCCGCCGAGGAAGGCGCTGAACAGGGTCTTGGAACCTCGGAATGGGTAGCGGCCGAAGATGTAGGCGGCCATGGCGGAGATGGGGAGGAGGATGACGAGGGTGCCGACGGTGACCAGAAGGGTGTTCAGGAAGTACTTCCCAATTCCGGCTTCGTTCCAGGCGTTTTTGTAGTTGACAAATTGGGGGCTCGACGGGATACCCCATGGACGACTGAATACCTCTGAGCCAGTCTTTAACGAATTGACAAGGACCCAAAGGAGCGGCACGACAATGGTGAGGGCGAAGAGGGTTAGGCCGGCGGCGTGGAGGAACTTTTTCATGCTCGCTCCCCCTCGGGGTTCTTGCGGAAGACGAACATTAGGATGGCGGCGAGGATCATGGCGATGACGAAGTTGGCGGCGGCGATGGTGGTGCCGTAGCCGTATTTTGAGTTCGTAAACGCCTGCTCGTAGAGGTAGGTGAGCATGGTTTCGGTGGCTCGGTCCGGGCCGCCCTTGGTCATGATGTAGACCAGCGCGAAGATGTTCAGCACGTTGATGACGATGTAGATGGCGGAGATGCGCTTGACGGACCAGAGCATGGGCCAGGTGATGGTTTTAAAGCGGTGGAAGCCGGTGGAGCCATCGAGGGAGGCGGCCTCGGTGACTTCTTCGGGAATTTGTTTCAAGCCCGCCGAGAAGAGCATCACATAGAACCCGAGGGCGTACCAGACGAAGGCAATGCCGACCGCGGTGAGGGCTTGGGACGATGTTCCCAGGGGTTGGCCGTATCCACTTAGCCCGATGGCCTTGGTGAGGCCGGTGCCGAGACCGTATTCCGGGTTGTAGATGAACTGCCAGATGATGGCGACGACGACCAGGGAGATGACCTGCGGGAAGAGGTACAGCCCGCGCAGAACCCGAACCCCCTTGTGGTTGGACTGCATGCCGTGGGCGAGGAGCAGGGAGAGCACAACGATGAACGCGCCACCGACCACCATGAGCCAGAGGTTATTCGAGAGCGCCTTGTGGAAGGTCTGGTCTTGGGCGAGTTCCTTGTAGTTGTCTAGCCCCACGAAAGTTCGGTTCTTAGAGACGCCTTTCCAGCGATAGAAGCTGAGGAGGAGCGCCTGGATGAGGGGATACACCACGAACACGCCGTACAGGAGCACGGCGGGGGATAGGAACGTGATGATAAACGCTGTCCGCCCTCGTTTCTTCATTGAATTTGCCTTCCGCTCAAGGTTAGCCGAGGATCATGGCGTTTGGAGCTAAAGCTTGGCTAAAAGCGGGGTGCTGGGGCATTTTGGTTAGGTGTCAAGTTTTGGAGAAAGTCAAGGTGATCCTGCTTGGTGGAATGGAATTAGAAGATCCTTGAACGGTGGATTGCGAAGATGGTTCGTGTGATGAGACCTTAGAGGACGCAGTTGCGTGCGATCCATAGTTACCGGGAGGAGAAATGGAGTTCGATGCATGAGTAATGGACCGGACTCAATGGGTGAATTCTTCGGGGACGACGATGGGTTATCCGCTGTATGATGGTCATGGAAACATGGTGGCGACGCTTGCTAAGGCGGGAACTTCTTACTCTCTGGGCGACCAGCGGGCTTACGATGCTTGGGGC
>MKRX01000005.1:238473-336540 GCA_001898035.1 Armatimonadetes bacterium 55-13 | reverse complement strand
CGCCCAACGCCCAACGCCCAACGCCCAACGCCCAACGCCCAACGCCCAACGCCCAACGCCCAACGCCCAACGCCCTCCAAAGGAACCCTAGCACTTGAGCCCTCCAGGGCTACATGCCAACGCCTGTGTAATGCTTCAAGCCTTTCGCCCAGAGCACCTTCGCCATTAAGAAGCAGAACACAATCCACACCGACTGCATCCCCAGCAAGTGTAGAGCCGCATCCCCGCTTACCCATCCAATAAGGATCTCCGTCGGGGCGCCTGTGGTGTAGTAGAACGGGAACCACTTCGCCAGCGCCGTCGCCCAGTCCGGCAAGACCGCAATCGGAAAGAGTTGCCCGGAGAGGAAGAGCATCGGCACGTAGTACAGCTCGAAAATCGACATCACTTCCTGGGTGAATAGCGCCAGCATCGCCATCATCGTCACAAAGGTGAAGCTCACCAGATGTCCCATGATCACCGACGCCCAAAATGTCCAACCCACTGTCACGTGCGCCTCGCCCAAGTACCCGCGGTACGCCCACAGCAAGATCAAAAAGAACGGAAAGAACAGCCCCGTCCGAATGATCCTCCACGAGAGGTTCCGAAAAAACGTGAACTGGTAGAAAGACATTGGCCGCACCAGTTGCGTCGAAAACTGCCCCTCCTTGATCTCCATCGCCACTTCCCACATGATGTGAGAGGTGATAAACGAACCAAGAAGCAACTGGCAGAGATAATAGAGCACAAAATCGCTCCGAGAAAACCCGCCAATCATCCCCGTATTAGAAGTCGCCTTCGCCCAAACCAACGGCATCGTCACCGCCGTCACGAGGTCCGTGATGATCCAAATCAACCCACTCGCACGATACGCCAGTCCGTCCTGGAAATAAATCCCAAACACCGCCCGCCACTTCCGAATCGCCGTCACCCCAAGAGCTTACGCTAGCATCCCCCGCAATTCACCACCCCAAACTCATCTTCTTGTCCCAGCCTGGCCAAATGAGCAACCCCACAAGGGTTCCGACTTCCTACTTGCGTTAATGCGCAGGAAGAACGAATCCCAAAGGGATTCCATCAAGTAGCGAAGGGTTGGAGACGCAAAGCGGCTCCTACCCTGGTACCTCGCCCCAAAAATTAACAACCCCAAAGGGGTTGCGTCTGGCGCCCAGTCCCACGGACAGCCACCGGCAAAATCTAGTCGCTGAAGGGGTCCCGCGCTGATCACCGAGCGAAACCACTCTCACCGCCTAAGATCAAAAGGTCTTGTAGCCGAAGGTTCCGTGCCTTCGCCAAAGCGCAAACCAAAATAGCGCGTCAACACTCGCAGCGTTGAGGCGATAACCACTCGCCTAGGAAATACAGAGCGCTAAAGGGCAGTTCCGCCAGCCGCTCACTCTCGCCCGATACCCCTAAGTGGGTCCGCACGTTGCACTGAGTGCGCTTTCCGCAGATTAGACCGAATCCCAAAGGGATTCCGTCTAGTAGCGAGGGGTTGGAGTCGCAAAGCGGCTCCTACCCTGGTACCTCGCCCTAATAAACAACCCCAAAGGGGTTGCGTCTGGCGCCCAGTCCCACAGATGGCCACCGGCAAAATGTAGTCGCTGAAGGAGTCCCGCGCTGATCACCGAGCGAAACCACGCTCGCCGCCTAAGACCGAAAGGTCTTGTAGCCGAAGGTTCCGTGCCTTCGCCAAAACGCAACCCAAAATAGCGCCTCAACACTCCCAGCGTTGAGGCGATAACCACCCCTAGGAAATACAGAACGCTAAAGAGCAGTTCCGCCAGCCGATCACTCCCGCCCGATACCCCTAAGTGGGTCCGAACGTAGCACTGAGTGCGCTGTCCGCAGATTAGACCGAATCCCAAAGGGATTCAGTCAAGTAGCGAAGGGTTGGAGACGCAAAGCGGATCCTACCCTGGTACCTCGCCCCAAAAATTAACAACCCCAAAGGGGTTGCGTCAGATAGCAAAGGGCAGTGTTGAGCCAGTCTCATCCATCAATCCAAACTCTTCGTTTGATGAGAAGGAATTGATCTCAAACCATCCAAAAGCCGGTGTCGAGAGATCAACACCTCTTCCAGTGCTCTTCCTTCCTGGATCAAGACCTCAGGCGGGGGCCCCGAGTTTGGCCCGCCTAACAACTTTCGCAGGTGCCCTAAGCCTTCATCTCCAAACACCTGCTCTCGGAGGTAGTATGGCTCTTCCCCACTTCTCGTAAAGATCCGGAGGGAGGGTCGACGCATAAAGAGGTTTGAGTCAGCCCTGCCCAGAATCCCCAGGCAGAATGCCAGCGATTTCCCTTGCTCTGACAAGTCAATATCAGGCGTAAGGAAATCATGCAGATGCTCAATCACGACCGCAAGTTCGGCCTCGATTCTTAACGTCGCCAATTCCTCACGCGTATGAATCCATCGCCGGCGACGAGGTGGCTGAGTTGCTTGCTTTTTCGATGGAGTCAAAGACAGCCTGTGAAGCATTCTTAAGGTCGTTTCCAGACCGCCAATCCTCTGAGTCAAGGACAGCCACTCATCCTGGGGCATCAATTCGCCAAGTGCCATCCCTGTTATTGAGGTCTCTGTCAGCTGACCATCCAAGTAGTAGGGTGACGGTACTCCTTTACCCCACCGGCCGACTTTGCGAGACTGGAGATTTTCCAGAGACACCTTCAATCGACGCTCGAAGTCACGAGTCGTAGCCGTTCGCTCTTCCTCCTGCACCATCTGAATCTTCTGCCAAAGAGCTTCTAAACAGGTTAAGAGTTCTTTCTCAAAACCTTCCATATCCATCACTCGCCCTATCAATCCTCACCCGCAGATCCACGATTCAATAGAAGATATACGAGATGATCGAAGCAGGCAAAACCTTTAGTGAGTTCCTGGGTGGCCGCTCAGCACTTCAGAACCTCGCCACACACTTAACAACCACCAAAGGGGCTGCGTCTTGCGCCCAGCCACAGTAAGTAACCGCCTACAAGCTCCGCCTTAACTCCCAAGGCCTAACGCCACCTACGGCAAAGCGCACATCTCGAATTCCAAATAATTCATCAAAACCTCAATGACATCGCAAAAGACCCCCAGGTCATCGATCTCAATCCGTTGCAGGTACCCCGTGTCATATTCCGTCCGCCCCTCAATGGGAAAAGTCACCATGTTTCCTTGCCGCATCTTCTCAGGAAAGAGACGGACCATCGAGTCACTAACATCCCCAAGGACAATATGGTCTCCAAGCTCAGGCTCCGAGGGGAGAAAAAAGTGTCGATCCAAGTCCACCGGCATCCGGAGTTCCAAAAGGCGTAGGTAATACAAATCAAGCTCACGCCACTTGGACTTATCCAAGTTAGTGCAGAAAACGTCAATTTGCCGAATTACGCCGACCATAAACGCCTCATCTATTGTAGGTTGCGTTGGCCATCAGCCATGCCCGTCATTCGGTAATCTAGCGCAACCTTGCGGCGACAAACCCTGATCTTCACCCTCGTCTTCACCTTCGCCTCAATCGTCCTGCTCATTGGCTCCTATTCAAAACTCCTTCCATTCACGCCCACCGAGGACCTCGCCTTCATCACAGGCGCTCTGTGTGTGTGGCTGACGGTCAAGGAGAACATTTGGAACTGGCCGATCGGGATTGCGAACAACATCTTCTTCTTTGTCTTGTTTCTCGAACAGAAGCTGTGGGGGGACATGACGCTTCAGATCATGTTCGCCATCTTGGGTTTCCTCGGCTGGTACATGTGGCTCTTTGGCGGTCGTGGCCATACCAAGCTCCAAATTAGCCGGACGCCGGGTTACGTCGTCGTCATCCTCACGATCATTGGACTCGGCGCGACGACGGGGGGAACGTATTACTTCAAGAGTATCGAAGACTCTGCGCCGCTTCTGGACGCGTTGATCACAGCAATGAGCCTCATCGCTCAGTTTATGCTTACGAAGAAGTACATCGAGAACTGGATCGTGTGGATTGTGATGGATATCATCTCCATCGGCCTTTACATCCACAAGGGGCTCTATCTGACGGCGGCTCTTTACGCCATCTTCATCGGAATGTGCTTTGCCGGTTTAAAGGAGTGGCGGGAAACCTTGGCCAAACAAGAGGAACCGGTCTTTGCCTAGGTGGAACCACGGCCTTGTTATCGGCAAGTTTCTGCCTCCCCACCTCGGCCACAAGTTTCTGATCGACACGGCCCGATCTCAAGTGGATCGACTCACGGTGATGATCTGCGATCGGCCGGAGTATGGCGTGGATGGCCGACTTCGCGCTGATTGGCTAGAAGAAATTCACCCGGACTGCGAGATTCTCCTTATTCATGACGATTTGCCGGACGACGATTCCTATCTCTGGGCAGAGAATACGAAGCGGGTTCTGGGAAAAAGTCCGGACGTTGTTTTCACCTCTGAGGACTATGGGGGGCCCTACTCGCGGTTCCTGGGTTGCGATCACGTCTTAGTCGACAAAGCACGCGAAGCTGTTCCCTGCTCAGGAACGCTCATCCGTAGCAATCCCCACGAGCACCTGAACTTCCTCGCCCCTTGCGTCCGCGCTCACTTCGTCAAACGAATCTGCGTGCTTGGCGCCGAATCCTCTGGCACCACCACCTTGGCCCAAGCCCTCGCCGAGCGCTATCAAACCGATTGGGTCCCTGAATATGGCCGCGAATACTGGATTGAGAAGATGCGCAAGGGAGAAGAAGAGCATTGGACCGAAGACGAATTCGTCCACATCGCCACCGAACAGTCCAGGAGAGAAGACATAGCCGCTCGCACCGCCAATCGGGTCCTCTTCTGTGACACCGACGCCTTCGCCACTTCCCTCTGGTTCCAGCGTTACATGGACCGGAGGTCCGAGACCGTCGAAGCAGTACCCAAAGACCGCCCCTACGCCCTGTACTTCCTAACCGACGTCAACATTCCCTTCGAACAAGACGGCTACCGAGACGGAGAACACATCCGCCACTGGATGCACGATCTCTTCATCGACCGCCTAACCGAAACTCACCGCCCCTACCACCTCCTGACCGGCCCCCACGAAGCCAGACTTAACGAAGCGTTAAGCACCCTAACCTCCATAGGTATCCCCCCTCCATAGGTATCCAATCGATCAACAAAAAAAGCCCGGCAAGGTCAAAGACCTCACCGGGCTTTATCGAATTTCTTTGTTCTTACTTCTCGCGAAGCGGGAGTCCCATCGCCTTCAAGAAGACGCGAGCCTCTTCATCGTTCTTCGCCGTTGTACAGATGACAACATCCATACCGCGAATTCGATCAAAGGTGTCGTAGGGGATCTCAGGGAAAACCAGCTGCTCCTTCAGACCAAGGGCGTAGTTACCGCGGCCATCGAAAGACTTGGGGGAAAGGCCCTGGAAGTCTCGGATTCGAGGCAGAACAACCGTCGCCAGCTTGTCAAAGAAGTGATAGGCTCGATCGCCGCGCAGGGTGACCTTACAACCAACCTTCATGCCTTCTCGAAGTTTGAAGTTCGAGATAGCCTTCTTGGCGGTGGTGACCACGGGCTTCTGGCCCGCGATGAGCGTCATGTCTCGAAGCGAGTTTTCGAGATGCTTCGGATCCTTGTCACCGGTTCCGGTGCCCATGTTGATGACAATCTTGTCCAACTTTGGGATCTGCATTACGGACTTGTAGCCGAACTGCTCTTTGAGCTTCGGAGCGACTTCCTTTGCGTACTTCTCGCGAAGGCGAGGCTTCGGCAGAGTCGTGACGGCGCCCTCGTTCTGATCTTTATCTTTCTTAGCCATTTCTTTTCCCTTTGCCTGATTGCTGACCAGGCCCTACGGAAGCGAGGTTACTTCGCTTCCTTGACATCCTTCAGGATTTCGCCGCTCTTCTTCGCATAGCGAACGAGCTTGCCGTCTTCCCTCTTTCGACCGATTCGAGTGGGTTCACCCGTCTTCGGATCGAGGACCATAACGTTGCTGACGTGAAGGGGCACCGGAATCTTGATTCGAGCGCTCTTCTCACCCTGCGTTCGCGCCTTTCGGTGCTTGATCGCAGCGTTCAAAGGCAGCGGCTGTTCCGGGTTCTCGTCGTTGTTCTTGAGAACGATGACCTTCTGCTCTTTGGGGGAGACGGCGGCGACGAAGCCGACCTGTCCCTTGTCCTTACCAGCGATGATCATGACGGAATCGCCAGTCTTGACCTTCAGCTTTACGTTTTTGGCTTGCTGCTTAAGTTCAGCCTTGGTAGGCATTAGAGCACCTCCGGTGCAAGCGAAACGATCTTCATGAAGTTCTTATCGCGAAGCTCGCGGGCCACCGGGCCGAAGATGCGAGTGCCGCGTGGCTCCATGTTGTTCGGGTTAATCACAACGCAGGCGTTGTCGTCGAATCGAAGAGTCGATCCATCGACTCGGCGCACTGCGCGCTTCGTTCGAACGATAACGGCCTTGATCACATCGCCCTTCTTGACCGGCATGTTCGGAGTGGCGACCTTTACGGAAGCCACGATCACGTCGCCGATGGTGCCATAGCGAGGCTGCGATCCTTTGAGAACGCGGATACACATGACATCGCGCGCTCCCGAGTTGTCGGCTACCTTGAGCCTTGTAAATTGCTGTACCATTGCTTTTTATCCTTGTCCAGAGGCCATCTCTCTTGCGAAAGGTAGGCGTGGGATAAGCCATCCAAGATGAGTTGGATGGCTTCTGTTGTTACTTAACCTTCTCGAGAATCTGGGTGACGCGCCAGCGCTTATCCTTGCTGATCGGGCGGGTCTCCATGATTTCGACGCGATCTCCCTCGTCGCAACCGATGATGTCATGAGCCTTGAGCTTGTTGGTTCGAAGAACAACCTTTCCGTAGAGAGGGTGCTGAACACGTCGCTCAATCTTCACGACAACCGTCTTATCCATCTTGTTCGAAACGACGATTCCTTCGCGAACTTTGCGAAATGCACGCGCTTCGGTATTTGCCTTTTCTGCCATTACGCGTTACCTCGCTTCTTTTCGTTGATG
Source organism: Armatimonadetes bacterium 55-13 (assembly GCA_001898035.1). Taxonomy (GTDB): domain Bacteria; phylum Armatimonadota; class Fimbriimonadia; order Fimbriimonadales; family Fimbriimonadaceae; genus 55-13. The sequence goes on along the minus strand of MKRX01000005.1, from coordinate 329,596 downwards.
ATTGTAAGGATGCGGGCGATGTTGTGTCGTCGCACCTTGAGACTCGCCGTATCGGTCATCTGTCGGAAGACCAGGTCTCGGCGTGCCTTATAGAGCGCAGCTCGCTCCTGTTCAACCATTTGTTCGAGCTCAGGAACCGACTTTTCGCGAAGGTCAGATGATTTGTTATCTTTCATTTGTTCTTTACTCAGCCGTCTCCTCAGTCTCAACTGCCGCTGGGATGACTTCGAAGTCTCGCTTGGTCACGAACTTACATCGAATGGGGAGCTTGAAGATAGCGAGGCGCATAGCTTCCTTCGCCAGTTCTTCAGCAGGACCTGCCATTTCGAAAAGGACTCGACCAGGCTTTACCACCGCGACCCAGCCCTCAACCGGAGCCTTACCCTTACCCATACGGGTTTCGAGAGGCTTCTTGGTGTAGGACTTGTCGGGGAAGATTCGGATCCAGACCTTACCACCGCGCTTGATGTGGCGGGTCATGGCGATACGAGCGGCTTCAATTTGTCGACTCGTAATCCATGCTGGCTCAAGAGCAACGATGGCGTATTCGCCGAAGGAAATGCGATTTCCCTGGGTGGCCTGGCCCTTCATTCGGCCGCGGTGCATTTTTCTGCGGCCTTCTTTAACTCGCTTGGGCATCAACATTAGGCTTCGCCTCCAGTAGTGCTAGGCGCCGCCGCCGGGGTTTCAGCAGGAGCTGGAGCTGGAGCCGGAGTTGGAGCTTCTGCCTGAGTTGAGGCAAAGGCTTGTGGAGCCGGAGCTTCAGCGTTTCGCTCTCGTCGTCGCGGAGCGGGGGCCTGGGCTTCCATCTCTCGCAGCTTTCGCTCCGGAAGAACTTCACCCTTATAGATCCAAACTTTGCAGCCGACGCTACCGTAAACGGTATTAGCAACGGCAACTCCGTAGTCGATATCGGCTCGAATCGTGTGAAGCGGGATCTTACCGACCTTGTCGCCTTCGGTTCGAGCGATTTCAGCGCCACCAAGGCGCCCCGAAACCTGAACCTTGATGCCTCGGCCATTCATTCGCATACAGCGAGTCATGGCTTGTCGCATGGCGCGGCGGTGAGAAATTCGCTTCTCAAGCTGCTGGCAGATGTTCTCGGCGACCAACTGAGCATCGAGCTCAGGCTGGCGAACCTCGGTTACGTTGACCTGAACCACGTTGTTAGGATCGGTCTTGCGAACCATTCGGTTAAGAAAGTCCGTAAGCTCATCGATACCCTTACCGCCACGGCCGATAATGGCGCCGGGGCGAGCAGTGAAGATGGTGACCTTCACGCGGTTCGCAGCTCGCTCGATCTCGACTCGGGAAACGTTGCCGAGACCTACGCGATTCTTGATATAACGTCGAATTTTGTGGTCCTGCAGAAGCGCAGGGCCGTAGCCTTTCTTGTTGAAGTACCAGTGGCTATCAAAGCCCCGGATAACTCCAACGCGAAAACCAACTGGATGTATCTTCTGACCCAAAGTTACTCAGCTCCCTTCTCGTCAGAGGCCTCAGCCTCAGCGTTGGCCTCTTCGGCGGGGGCAGCTTCAGTCGTTGCTTCCGCCTCAGGCGTCGATTCCGAAATGACTTCCTCGGTGGAGGTGGTTACTTCCTCGACCGGGGTTTCCTCGGCCACGGGCGCTGCATCGACCTTGGTCTCCTCAGCGGCCTTCTTAGCCTTGGATTTGCCCTTACCAGCGGTGGCGAACGTCGGTCGCGGCTTAGCCTTGGTGCCATGCGGCTTTACGGCCTTGACGGCTTCGACTTCTTCAACCACCACGGTGATGTGGCTCGTCTTCTTGATAATGCGATTACCACGTCCCATGGCTCGGGCCTGCATGCGCTTGAGGCGCGGGCCTTCGTCAACCATGATCGTGGAGATGCTCAGGGTCTCGGGCGAAATCCCGTGGTTCTCCTGAGCGTTTGCCATCGCGCTTACCAAAACCTTTCTCAGCAGGTGAGCACCCTTGCTGGTGTGATACTGCAGGAGTGCGGCGGCATGGACAGCGTTTCGACCGCGCACCTGATCCGCGATAATACGGACCTTTCGGGGCTGCACCCTCATAAATTTTCCGACTGCTCTGACTTCCATCGTTTTCTGCCTTATTTCAGCTGCCTATATGCCTCGCAAAAGCCGTTTAGTTTACCTTTGCGGACTCTAGGTTCACTGGGTCTTATCGGAGCTTCGCACCTCGCTCAGCCAACTGGCCAGCGTGACCGCGGAACGTGCGGGTCGGAGCAAATTCACCGAGCTTGTGCCCGATCATGTTCTCGGTAACGAGAACCGGTACGTGCTTTCGACCATCGTGGACAGCAAACGTGTGCCCGACGAAGTCCGGGGTAATGGTTGATCGACGGGACCAAGTCTTGATGAGCTTTCGCTCGCCTTTTGTATTCAGGTCCACCACCTTCTTCATGAGGTGGTCGTCGACAAAAAATCCTTTCTTTAAGCTTCTTGCCATGTTTCTCCTGTGTTAACCTTCCCTGGCGAGCCAGGGGGCAGTGCACTTCAGGGGACTTGAACCAGGGTGCAGGAATCAGACCAACTGACTCTGGCACCCTGAATTCGGTCTCCTTACTAGCCGTTTCTCCTTCGAACAATGAACTTGTTCGAGCGCTTGTTACGGCGAGTCTTTTCACCGAGGGCCTTGTTGCCCCATCGGTCGACCGGACCCTTACGGCGTCCAACCGGAGACTTCGCCTCACCACCACCGTGCGGGTGGTCTCGCGGAGACTTAACAACACCACGAACGTGCGGCTTGCGGCCCAGGCCACGGTTTTTACCGGCCTTACCGATCGACTCGTTCTCGTGCTCAGCGTTGCCGACTTCGCCGACGGTCGCTTTGCAGGTGTTGTGAACCATTCTCATTTCACCGCTGGGCAGGCGAAGGGTGACATAGGTGCCTTCCTTAGCCATGACCTGAGCGGCGGTTCCTGCGGCACGAACCATCTGACCACCGCGGTTAGGCTGCAGTTCGATGTTGTGCACGAGGGTACCGAGCGGGATGTTCTTCAAAGGAAGAGCGTTGCCCGGCAAAATGTCGGCGCCTTCCCCGCTTTGAACTCGCTGGCCAACGACCAGGTTCTTCGGCGCGAGGATGTAGCGCTTTTCGCCATCAAGGTAGTGAAGAAGGGCGATGCGGCAGGTTCGGTTCGGATCGTATTCGATCGCGGCGACCTTGGCAACCACTCCGTCTTTGTTTCGCTTGAAGTCGATAATTCGATAGCGAGTCTTGTTACCGCCGCCTCGGTTACCGGAGGTCAGACGACCGCTACTGTTGCGGCCACCGGACTTCGGCTTGGCTTTGGTAAGTTTGCGTTCCGGCTTGCCCTTCGTGATCTCCTCGTAGGTTCCGGTGATCATGAAGCGTCGGCCAGGCGACGTCGGTTTGTACTGTCGAGTAGGCATCTTAGACTCCGTAGTCCTCCAAGAGCTGGCCCTTACCGAGCGTTACGATGGCCTTCTTGCGATCCGGTTCGTAACCGGAGCTCTTCTGGCTTCGTCGTCGCTTTTTACCGAGGACGCGAACTGTTCGAACCGACTCGATGGTGATAGCCTCACCCTTCTTCTTGCCGGCGTTGTAGATCGCCTCAAGCGCTTGCTTGATTTCGATCTTGTTCGCATTCTTGGCTACGATGAACGTATATTTGCGGACCAAATTCGCTTCATCTTTGATGTTGGGATCGCCATAGGAAAGCGATACCGACTTCTCAGTGATGTGCGGGGCAACGATGATATCGTAGGGGTTCCTCACTTCGCCCAAACCTCCTCAATCTTGGCAAGGGCATCCTTGGTGATGAGGACCTTGTGAGCGACCATCACGTCTCGGGTGGAGAACGCAGCCGTTTTGGCGGCTTCGGCGCCGCCGGCCGAAGAGGCGGGAGCGGTGCGAACCGTTACGGACGGGATGTTTCGGAAGCTCTTGTACGTGGTTTCATCGTATTGAGCAAGGATAACCAGCACTCGGCGAGTTCCTTCCAGACCAAACGCCTTCAGAACTTCAACGGCACTCTTCGTCTTGGCTTCAGTGAAGGTGATCGCATCGGCGATAGCCAGATCACCCGCTTGAACCTTTTGATTCAGAGCGCCCAGGATCGCCGCTCGGCGCTCCTTCTTGTTGACCTTCTTGTCGTAGTCTCGAGGAGTCAGCGCAAGCGCCATACCGCCGTGAGCATAGTGTGGGGATCGGATCGAACCCTGTCGGGCGTTACCGGTCTTCTTCTGCTTGTACGGCTTTCGACCACCACCACGAACTTCGCTTCGGGTCTTGGTCTTTTGGGTGCCTTGGCGCTTATTGGCTTCTTCGGCAACGACGGTTCGGTGAACGGTAGAGATCGAAGGATTCGCTTCCGCGATGGCCTTCGAGAACTCGTGGGTTCCGACCTTCTTGCCCTTTGTATCTTTAATCTCGATGGATGACATCTTGCTTACCTCGCCGCCTTGTTGATGACCACAAGCGCGCCGTTTGGACCAGCCACGCTACCATCGACGAGAATCAGATTTCGCTCAGCATCGACCTTAACGATCTTCAGACCCTTTTGGGTCACCGTTGCATCACCCATGTGACCGGGCTTCTTCACGCCTTTGAAGACGCGCTGAGGACCGGTAGCACCGCTGGAGAGCGGGCGTCGGTGGGTCATGTAACCGTGGGTCATGTGCTGGCCTTTGAAGTGATAACGCTTCACACCACCGGCAAAACCTCGGCCCTTGCTCTTGCTGGTTACCGTGATTTTCTCGCCTTCAGCGAAAACGTCAGCCTTGAATTCTTGACCTAGCTCGATACCGGCAGTCTCACTCACGCGAAATTCGCGGAGGGTGCGCAGATTCTTGCTGACGCCCGCCTTCTTGAGGTGGCCGTACTTCGGGAAGGTGAGGTGCTTGTCTTTGGCTTCGCCAAATCCGACCTGGACCGCGCTATAGCCGTCCGTCTCTTCCGTCTTAATCTGCGTCACATAGACCGGGCCCGCTTGGATAACGGTTACCGGCACCATCTTTCCCTCTTCCGTGAAGAGGTGTGTCATACCAATTTTTGTTCCCAGGATGCCTGGAATCATCAGCAACTCCTTTGGGGCGTCAACATCCTGGCAGGCAGGACGAAGATGCACCGTATTAGCGGTATTCGTACAGCTTCGATTGCCAGGCGAGACGCTCGGTGCGGTCGTTGCCCCGAAAAGACGGGGGCGACACTCGTCTCCGGCTTGAAGCCGTCGAATTTGCGATCCTTTCGGACCGACGGGAAAATGTACCCACCTACAGGTGGAAAAGTCAAGGAAGCATTAAGGCTGAGTAGGTCGAACGACTATTCCCCGCTTTGCTTCGTCTTTACTCTTTTGGCCCGGCGGACACGAAGACGGCCCGCCGGAGGGTTTCTCCAGCGAGCCGCTCTTGATTCTTAAACTTAGGCAGACTTGATTTCGATGTCCACGCCGCTCGGAAGGTCCAAGCGCATGAGGGCGTCGATGGTCTTATTGGTGGGCTCAAGGATATCGATGAGCCGGTTGTGGGTGCGGAGTTCGAAGTGCTCCATCGACTCCTTGTCGATGTGCGGACCGCGGATGACGCAGAAGCGTCGGATATTGGTGGGAAGCGGGATCGGGCCGCTGACTCGGGCGCCGGTTCGCTTGGCGGTGTCGGTGATCTTCTCAGCCGACTGATCGATGATACGGTGATCGTATGCTCGTAATCGAATTCGTACTTTCATTTTTGCCTTCCGATACATTGAAACGGCAGCCATAAGCTGCCGATCAAATCCCACCGCGAAAAACGAGCCGACGGCAATCGACCCCAACCTCTCGGTGGACACGACATTGTACCCAACTTCACAGCTTTACGAATTCGGTCCCACGCCAGTAGGCCGTACTCAAGGTGTTTCCGTCGGTGCGCTTGAAGTTGAAGGTGAAATAGAGCTTGTTCGTATTGGTTGCGGTGTAGACCGTAGCCACCAATCCTTCTTCGGAGGTCGTTTCCGTGGCACTGCTTGAAACGCCCCATGGACCCGAGACATCACAGCGGGCTTTATAACCGGAGAAGTGGGTCATTACGAGGTATTGGCCGGTGGAGGGCGGCTTAAATTCAACGTAACCGACCGATCCATCCCACTCCCCTACGGAATCTCCCGTTACGATGGTGCGAAAGAAGACCACGTTGTAACTTGAATCCCAGCGTCCGGGACGGTAGACGTCGATGTTGGCGCCGGTGATCCAGGGCTTACGGGCATTGAGTTGCGGTGGGAGCCTGGCGGGGCCCTGATACTTGGCCTTTCCGACTTGGTAGTCGATCTTGGCATGGACCTGGGCGTCGGTCATTTTGGTGTAGGTGGGCGCGCGCTCGTTCCGTTTGGAATTCACGTCAGGGCCTTTGTTTCCGCGTTGGGCGGAGGCGAAGGCGAGCGCGGCCAAGGCAAAGGCGATTGTTAATGCACGCATGCCGAATTGTAAAATCGTCTCCGCTAAAACGTTACTTACTTGCGTTAGCATAGAGAGCTATCTTTGGGTAAGAAAAAGGCGGCTCCCGATTGGGAGCCGCCTTTAACTCTTTAGATCTTCGAGATTAGTCGAGGATCTCGGTGATCGTGCCAGCGCCAACGGTTCGGCCACCCTCACGGATGGAGAACTTGGAGCCCTGCTCGATAGCAACCGGCTTGCCTTCGATGAGCTCGATGCTCATGGTGATGTTGTCACCGGGCATAACCATTTCGACGCCGTCCGGCAGGCTGAGCGTACCGGTCACGTCCGTGGTGCGGAAGAAGAACTGAGGTCGGTAACCCGAAACGAACGGGGTGTGTCGACCGCCCTCTTCCTTCGACAGGACGTAAACTTCGCCCTTGAACTTTCGGTGAGGCTTGATGGAGCCTGGCTTACAGACAACCATGCCGCGCTCAATCGTCGTTCGGTCGATACCGCGGAGAAGCAGACCAACGTTGTCACCGGCTTCGCAGTAGTCGAGGGTCTTTCGGAACATTTCAACGCCCGTACAGACCGTCTTGCGAGGAGCTTCGGAGAGACCAACGATCTCAACTTCTTCCATCGACTTCAGCTGACCGCGCTCGACACGGCCCGTAGCAACGGTACCGCGACCGGTGATCGTGAAGACGTCTTCAACGGCCATGAGGAACGGCTTGTCCTTGTCTCGCTCAGGAGTCGGGATGTAGCTGTCAACGGCGTCCATCAGCTCGATGATCGGCTTGACCTCGGGGCTGTCGACGTTAACGGTGCCAGCCTCGACCTGGTCGAGAGCCTTTCGAGCGGAACCCTTGATGATCGGGGTGTTGTCGCCGTCGAAGCCGTACTTGCTGAGCAACTCTCGGATTTCCATCTCGACGAGCTCAAGCAGTTCGGGATCGTCAACCTGGTCAACCTTGTTGATGAACACGACGATATAAGGAACACCGACCTGACGGGCCAGGAGGATGTGCTCTCGGGTCTGTTGCATGGGACCGTCGGTTCCAGCAACAACGAGGATCGCGCCATCCATCTGAGCAGCGCCGGTGATCATGTTCTTGATGAAGTCGGCGTGGCCAGGACAGTCAACGTGAGCGTAGTGTCGCGTCTGGGTCTCGTACTCCTGGTGGGAGATGTTGATCGTGATACCGCGGGCCTTTTCTTCCGGTGCGGAGTCGATCTCGTCGTACTTACGAGCCTGGGCCAGACCCAGGGTCTGGAGAACGCCGGTGATCGCGGCGGTCAAAGTCGTCTTGCCGTGGTCGACGTGGCCGATAGTGCCAATGTTGACGTGCGGCTTAGTTCTCTCGAATTTAGCTCTTGCCATTGATTTCTTCTAAGTCCTTTGTGGTTAGGAGGGCGACCCGTCGCCCGATTTCGGTCTCACCCCAACCACACGGAGGGGTTAACGACAATCCAGCATTTTACCGTCCACCTCCCTAGTTCCGCAATGCCGTAGGCCCTGGTTTGCCGAATGTCCACCATATCAACCAGCCTTCGGCCCTAATCTTCTTAACAGGTCCCAATCCTTGGTCCCAGTGCGGAATTGTCAGCCCTCCATTGGGCGGTACGGTTTCTGGCGCGGCGCCTATTGAGGATGCCGGATTGGATTGAAAGGATGAAAACACGAACTGGATTAACTTACATTGCCCTTGCGGCACTCTCCGTTGTTGCGGTGGCAAAGACTGCCGACACGATCCCCTCGCAAATGGTTGGCGAATGGCGTTGGGGAAACATCAACCCGACGACGTTTTATGACAAGTCTAACGGCGCCTACCTTGGACATGGGGGCGGAATGTCCTGCTACTTCATCTTTAGGAAAGATGGCAGTTACAAGAAGTACTTTTATGTCGAACAATCCCCAACGGCGGGATGGACCACTAAGGTTTTTAGCGAATCTGAGGGCAAGTTGATCGTTTCCAATGGGGTCTTCACCTTGAAGGCCGCGAAGGGCCGATTTATTTCTCAGGATAACCGCGTGTCCAAATACAACTTTGACCGCTCCATGACCGAAGACGAACTCAAAAAGGAAGCGGCTTCTCCTTACGGTTGGAAAATGTCCCAAGACTCAAAGGGACGAACGGTGATGATGATTGCTCCGGGAGCCAAGGGCGAGGGCAGTCAATTTCAACAAGTGAAATAACCAAAGCAATCGTGCTGGTTATCTGAGCCCCCTCCCAACGATAACCGTGGAGTGGGCTCTTTCCTTATGCTTAAGGAACAAAAAAGGCCCCAGGAATAATCCCTGGGGCCTTATTCATCTCAGGAAGACTAGCGTCCGCCTTGAGCCTTTGCCATGATCTCCGTCGCAACGTTGTTCGGCACTTCTTCATAGTGCGATGGCGTTACGTTCGGCTGAGCTCGGCCCTGAGTAAGCGAGCGAAGCGTGGTGACATAACCGAACATTTCGGAAAGCGGCACGTGAGCATTGACGATGGTAACACCGCCCATTGCCGGTTCCATACCTTCCATTCGTCCACGTCGGCTGTTGATGTCGCCAACAACGTCGCCGACGTTCTGCTCGGGAGTCGTGACCTCCACGTGCATGATCGGCTCTTTGATGACCGGATTAGCCTTCTTCATCGCTTCCTTAAAGGCGAGGATTCCAGCCTGCTTGAACGCGTTTTCGTTCGAGTCAACTTCGTGGTAGCTACCTTCCAGAAGCGTGATCTTCACGTCTACGACCGGGTAACCGGCCAAGACGCCTGCATCGAGCGCTTCACGGACACCCTTTTCGATGGCCGGAATGTATTCCTTCGGAATCGAACCGCCTACAACCTTGTTCTCGAACACGAAACCGCCGCCAACGGCAAGGGGCTCGATAGAGACCCAGCAGTGACCGTACTGACCGGAACCACCCGTTTGTCGGATGAATCGGCCTTCGCCCTTGGCCTGGGTTCGAACCGTCTCTCGGTAGGCAACCTGCGGCTTACCCTGGTTCGCCTGAACGCCGAACTCGCGGTTCAGTCGGTCAACGATGATTTCCAGGTGAAGCTCACCCATACCGGAAATGATGGTTTGACCGCTTTCCGGATCGGTGAAGACTCGGAATGTCGGGTCCTCTTGAGCAAGTCGCTGAAGCGATGTACCCAGTTTCTCCTGGTCAGCCTTCGACTTGGGTTCAACGGCGATCTGAATAACCGGCTCGGGGAACTTGATCGATTCGAGGGCGATCAGATCATTCTCAGCGCAAACCGTGTGACCAGTGTTCACATCGCCGAGACCGATAACGCCGACGATTTCACCGGCGTACACCTCATCGATGTCGTTTCGGCTGTTCGCGTGCATTTCCAGGATTCGGCCGACGCGCTCCGTTCGAGTGCGGAAGTCGTTGGTCTGCGGATCGCGGTACGTGATCGCGACGGGGCTTCCCTTCTTGAGCATGCCCGAGTACACACGGATGTAGGTCAGACGACCAACGAACTTGTCGGCAGCGATCTTAAAGGCGAGCGCCGCAAACGGTTCCTTGTCATCCGGCTTTCGCTCGATATCTTCCTCGGTTCGGGGGTTGACACCCTTAACCGCACCGACGTCCATGGGCGACGGCAAGAATTCCACGACAGCATCGATCATAGCCTGGACACCCTTGTTCTTAAAGGACGAACCGCTGATGATGGGAACGATCTTGTTGGCGATAGTGCCCTTTCGAAGCGCCGCACGGATATCGGCCTCAGAAATCTCTTGACCTTCCAAGAAGCGCTCCATGATCGAGTCATCAAAATCGGCGATAGCTTCGATCATCTTTTCGCGCCACTCGGCGACGGTCGACTGCATGTCTTCGGGAATATCGATCTCGCGGAAGGACTTGCCCTTGTCGTCGTCGGTGTCGTATACAGCGGCCTTCATGGTGATGAGGTCGACGTAACCGAGATAATTGGACTCAGCACCGATGGGCACCTGGATGGGAGCCGCATTCGCGCCTAAGCGCTCCTTGATACGCGCCACGACCGAGAAGAAATCGGCGCCAAGTCGATCCATCTTGTTGATGTAGATGATTCGAGGAACGCCATACTTATTGGCCTGTCGCCAAACGGTTTCCGACTGAGGTTGGACGCCGCCAACGGCACAGAAGACCGCAACGCAACCATCGAGAACACGCAGCGATCGTTCAACTTCAACCGTGAAGTCGACGTGGCCCGGCGTATCGATGATGTTGATCTTGTGCTCTGGCTTATCGCCCTTGGATCCCTTCCAGAAGCAGCTTGTGGCAGCGGAGGTAATGGTGATTCCGCGCTCCTGCTCCTGCTCCATCCAGTCCATGGTGGCGGCGCCTTCATGAACTTCACCGATCTTGTGGGTCTTTCCGGTGTAGTACAGGATTCGCTCGGTGGTTGTGGTCTTACCGGCGTCGATGTGCGCGGCGATACCAATGTTCCGGACGAGTTCTAGAGGGTGACTACGGGGCATTTGTTTTTCTCTTTAAATTAGTTACTGACTACGTTAAGTCTTTGTTATCGAGGTGGGCCTTTCTCATGCCTACTGGCGGCAGACAAACAAAAAGCCCCATGCGCGCATCGCAACAGGGGCGGCGTTTGCCTGATTCACCTATATCTGAACCTGAGACGGGGCCTCCTGCATGTTAATCGCGCAAACCGCACGCGTAGGTACGGCTCTGTCCCGTAATTATGGACATTTGGCAACCGGAATTGCAATCGAGCCTAGGCCGGGTCCTACCGGATAGTAAGACATGACCAAAACCATTAACAAAAGACAAACAAAAACGCCCAAACGGAAATTCGCTTGGGCGTTCAGGAATGGGAATGAACGACTAGAACCGATAGTGAGCGAATGCCTTGTTAGCATCTGCCATTCGGTGGGTGTCTTCTCGCTTCTTGATGGTGGCGCCGGTGTTGTTGTAGGCGTCCAAAAGCTCAGAGCTGAGTCGATCAATCATGGTCTTACCGCTTCGGCGGCGAGCTTGACCGATCAACCATCGCAGAGCGAGGGTTCGGCGGCGCTCCGGTCGGACTTCCATTGGGACTTGGTAGGTCTGACCACCAACACGTCTCGGACGAACTTCGACGACGGGCATGGCATTCTGAAGAGCCTTCTCAAACACTTCGATGGCAGGCACGCCGGCCTTTTCTTCAGCAATTGCCATTGCGCCGTAGAAAATCTTCTCAGCGGTGACCTTCTTGCCTTGCACCATCATTCGGTTGATAAATCGCTGAACCATCTCCGAACCGTAAACCGGATCCGGAAGAATCAGTCGCTTAGTTGCGGGTCCTTTTCTTGGCATATTCTAATTCGTCCCTTTTGCCTTACTTGGCAGCAGCCTTCTTCGGTCGCTTCGTACCATACTTGGATCGGCCCTGCATTCGCTTGGCCGCACCGGCGGTCTGCTGAGTACCGCGAACAATGTGATAGCGGACACCGGGAAGGTCTTTTACACGACCTCCACGAACCAGAACCACCGAGTGCTCTTGCAGGTTGTGCCCTTCGCCCGGGATGTAAGCGGTGACTTCGATTCCGTTCGTCAATCGAACACGAGCCACCTTTCGAAGCGCGGAGTTCGGCTTCTTAGGCGTTACGGTTCGTACGACCGTGCACACGCCGCGCTTGAACGGATTGCTCTTGAGCGCGGGCGACTTCGATTTCACCTTGGGCGCGGATCGTCCCTTTCGCACCAGCTGGTTAACTGTCGGCATTCATTCCTCTCATGTTGTTCGTCTTCAAAGGGTCTTTCAGTCAACAAAAAACCCTCTCGTCACTACGGAGAGGGCACAGGTTCCCGGCTTCGTTCAAGTCTTTCTGACTAGATCAAGGTCTCTTTACGAACCCCGGAAGTGCCTCCTAGACGTAGTAATTGCCAGACGCAAGCGACTGACAATCCGAGATTATGGTCCGCAAATCTCATCCTTGTCAATACCCATGGTTTCTCTAGGACCCTTTCAACGCCTTCTTTCTTACGTTCGAGGAAAAATGTCGGCCAATCGGCTGACAGTTCGCTACCGTTAAGCCACGAACCCGAAAAATCACATAGTCGTATCTACACTATGTGAGTCTTGACTCACGAAAGGGAGAACACATGAAATTCGGAACGATGACCGGCTTAATAGCCGTCCTTGCCACTATAGCCCTCCCCGGAGTCTTGTTGGCCCAGACTTCGACAAACCGAGAAATCCAAGGGGTCCAGACAAAAAGCGTTTATGACACCCTGGCCGCGACTGGAAAACATAAAACCTTGCTCGCCTTAATTGACCGTGCCGGCCTCAAGGAAAGGATTTCACCTACACTAATCGAGGACAAGACTTCCGAATTGGTGACGGTGTTTGCTCCTACCGACGATGCTTTTGCAAAGGTGCCCAAGAACATCATGGACAAGCTGAACAGCGATCCGAAGCTCCTGGAGCAAGTGCTGCTTTATCACATAGCATCGGGAAAGCTGGGAGTCTCCAATCTCACCGATGGACTGACACCGGTTACTCAGGAAGGGGAAACCGTCAAGATCAAAGTAGAAGATGGCGTGATCTGGGTCAATGGCGCGAAAGTGGTCGGTCCAGAGACTTTGGCGACTTCTGGCATTGTCCACACGATCGACTTGGTCCTCATTCCACCTAAGGTGGCGGAAGCAATTGGCGGGAAGTTCTAAGACGACTTTAATATCCTCCACAACACGGGGCCCCTGGGAACAGGGGCCCTTCCTTTTTTTGTCAGGTTACGTGCAGCCTGCATAAGAAGTAAACTCGCCCATTCACCATGAGCGAAGAACGAACCTTTCGGGAGATCCGACTCGAAAAGCTGCAACGCATGCGAGAGTTAGGTCACGACCCGTATCAGAACGAACGATTTGAAATTAGCCGCTCGGCTCAGCAGATGCTGGACCGTTTCGACAGCCTCGTCGGCGAGTCGGTGAAGATGGCGGGACGCGTTGTTTCCTATCGCCTCATGGGTAAAGCTGGGTTCGCTCATATCAGCGATGGCGATGCGAAAATTCAAGTCTATTTCCGCAAAGACGACCTGACGGAGACCGAATGGGAACTTTACCGACTTCTGGACATTGGGGATCATGTTGGAATCCATGGCGAACTTTTTCGAACCAAGTCTGAAGAAAAATCCATTCATGCAAGGTCCCTTGCCGTCCTCAGCAAGGCCTTGGAAGTCTTGCCGATCGGTAAGGAGAAGGATGGCCAGATATATAGTGGACTATCTGATACTGAGCTTCGGTACCGGCACCGACACCTTGACTTGATCGCCAACCCGGATGCGCGGCGTATGCTGCTCAACCGGTCCCGAATCGTCACGGCGGTGCGTCACTACTTCGATCAAGCGGGCTATCTTGAAGTTGAGACTCCCCTTCTTCAGTTGGAAGCCGGGGGCGCTGCAGCGCGGCCGTTCTTGACCCACTACAACGCGTACGACATCGACGTCAAACTCCGAATTTCTCTGGAGCTCTATCTCAAGAGAATCATCTGTGGGGACGTTCCCCGGGTTTATGAGATCGGACGCGTCTTCCGCAATGAGGGCGTTTCGAATCGTCACAATCCTGAGTTCACTCTTCTCGAGTTTTACGAGTCCTATGCAAACCTTGAGGACATGATGGTGCGTGTCGAAGAACTATTCAAGCACGTAGCGATCGAGGTGTTTGGCAGTCCATGGGTGAAGTTCAAACTGACCGAAGGGGAAATTGTCGATGAAGGGGAATCGGGTGAGCCTGAGTTTCTTGAAATCGATTTCAGCAAGCCGTGGCGACGGGTTTCCCTCTTGGGTGAGATCGAGCGCCATACGGGCCTTACCGCGGAAGACTTGGGAAGTCTTGAGAACGCTAAGTCGGCATTGAGCGACAAGAACGTAGTCAATCCTGTAACGGGCAAGCGGATCAATCCAGACGATGAGCATAACCTCGGGGGTCTCATCGAAAAGTTGCTCGAAGTCTTCGTGGAACCGACCCTTCAAGAACCCACCTTCGTGATCGGCTACCCGATCGAGACTTCCCCCTTGGCCAAGAAGGACCCGAACAACCCTAAGATGACTCGACGATTCGAAGGTTATATTCGTGGCCGGGAGGTCTGCAACGCCTTTAGCGAGATCAATGACCCGATCGACCAGCGAGAGCGGTTCGAGCAGCAGCTAGGAGAACGAGAGAAGGGCGACGATGAAGCTCATCCGATGGATGAAGAGTTTATCTACGCTCTAGAATGTGGAATGCCACCGACGGGCGGCTGCGGAATCGGTATCGACCGAATGGCGATGATGCTGACGGGCGCGGACCACCTTCGTGAGGTCCTTCTCTTCCCTACCATGCGGCCGGAAAAGAAGGACGTTGACGAAGCTCCATCCGTTGAGACCGAATCGTAGGTCTCGGTTTTGAAGAGGGAGGCTGAATGGCCTCCCTCTTTCGCTTTAAGAACTCCGATCCCTTAAAACTCGCCTCGAATGGGCACTTTTCTCTTCCCTCGGCGAATACTATTTTGCTATGAGAAAGCGAGTTCGGTGGCTCATTCTGGGGGTGCTCTCACTTCTGCTTGTGACAACGATGATCTTGATCACTCGTGAGCCGCCTCCTCCTTATGCCTTCCTATCCAAGTATCCAGTCATTGAGAAGAAGGAGACCAAAGATGGGAGCCTGCGATTTATCGTGGTCAAGGGAAACTATGACGATGTCGTTCGGGACGCGACGAACGAATTGGCAACGTCTTCGAACCTTCGCTACTCTAGCAGCAGCATGGCTTCTTTCAATGGGATTGAAATCAAGATGCAATCGGTTGGATCGGGCGAGGGACGGGTGACGATTTCGACCGACCTCTCGGGAAATGGACTTACCGGGAATATGAGCTTTTCAGACGGCGATCCCACGAAGTCTGGATACTGCTCCATTGCCTACACGCGCCCCAAGAATTTGTTCGACAAGATGATGGACTGGGTCACCGGGCTTTTTGGGCAAAAGAAGGCCAGTCCTCAGATTCGTTTCGCGATTTCCAAAACTTAACAGGTAAGGCTTCCCTGCGATCGCGCGATCGAGTTTGATATAACCTTTCTGGGGCCTTATGCCGGAAGAGAAACAAGCGAGATGTAACAAATGCGGGGCGGCCAATGCTGCCAACACAAATTTCTGCGGATCTTGTGGTCGGAAATTTGAACCGGTCCCAGAGGCGGTCGAGGCGGGTGAAGAAGGGCTTTACTATTGCTACAAGCATCCCAAAGAGCTCACTCGGGTCACCTGCGGGCGATGCGAGCGCCCGATTTGCCCGAAGTGTTTGGTGGTCGGCTCCGCAGGTGTGCGTTGCAAGGTTTGTGCGCGGAACCGAACACCGGTTCGGCTACGAGGTTTGGCCCACAATGCGGCGACAGGAATCAGTGGGATTGATACGCGGAAAGTTTGGTATCTCTATGTGTGGGGGATGATCATTCGGTTTTTTGCGAGCCTATTTGGTCGCTGGTAGCTCCCAACCCCGCTTTTCGTATTCAGCGGTAACCGAACTCTGAAGGGCATTCAAAAGCTCGGGATCGTCATCGACTTTATCCCGCAGCCCGGTCATATATTCACTCTGCGGATCCCGCATGGCTTCTTGGGGCCAGAGGGCGATGGTGACTCCTACGCGCGGAGGTTCGATAGCAACCCGGTCTCCTGACCAGGCGGCTTTCAAGACTTTGGCGATGTCGGTTCCGAGGAGGTTCCAGAGGTGCACGAAGGAGCTGAATCGGGGATTCAGTTCGATTAAGAAGGCTTCTTGACATGACTCGTCGCTGACAACGAATTGGGCGACGCCGACTCCGTTGTAGCCGAGAAGACTGGAGATTTCCTTGGCCGCGTCCAACATTTCTAGGCTCTTGACGACGCGGGCGACAGATGTTTGGCCCATTTCGCCAGGAAACGTCTTGACTCGGAAAGCGCAGTTCCAGGCGAGCAACTTTCCTTCCTTGGCGACGAATTCGATTTGAGCGGTGAGGTTACCGAGGTATTTCTGGATGCAATAGCGGACTCTTTCTGGGCCAAACATGATGCGGTTGAGGGCCTCGATGAGTTCTTCCTCGCTGTGGCAGATTTCGATTCCCGAACCGGCGAAGCCTTGGTCGGGCTTGAGGAGGACGGGATAGCCGTGTTCGGTTACGAAGATGTCGGCATCGCCCATGGTCGCCAGCTCTCGCTGCGGGGCGATGCGGATTCCTCGCTCAGCGAGTTCGTTGAGGAGGTCGATCTTGGAGAGGACGTACCGGAAGGCGCCGGGGGGAAACGTTGAGTTGTTGACGACGGCGGTCATGGAGTCGTCCAATTCGAGTTGGCCCATCTCGACCAGATCTCGATACTTTTGGAGAGTCTCCACCATAAGGTCTGTGCCGGGCAGGATCAGATCCGGGCGCCATTGGGAGATGGCTTCATGAAGGGTTCGGATGATGGCATATTCATCCGAGGTGTCGGTGAAGAAGAACCGATCAACAAAGCGCGTGTAGCTGATCCACTCCCCCTTTCGACAGAGTGCCGCGACTTCCCAACCGGCGTTCTTGAGCGCGCGGGGGAAGCGAGCAGGGCCCTGCCACATCCATTGGGAGACGATCAGTACTCGCATTGGATGATTTTACTGGCGAAGGCTAACCAAGGTTCCCTTGTTTCACCCTCTTCTTCGCGGAATGCGTAGGTATCCTGGCATTCCGATGCGCATCGTGGTTCTTGACGGTTACACCCTTAACCCCGGAGATCAATCTTGGGACGATCTGAAGAGTCTTGGAGAGGTTGTTTATTTGGACCGAACGCCGGTGGAAGCGACGGTGAGCCGATGCGAGGGCGCCGATGCGATTATCACCAATAAGGCACCGTTGACGGCGGAGATGCTGGGGCAGTTGCCGGATCTTAAGTATGTGGGCGTGACGGCCACGGGGTTCAACATCGTGGATGTAGAGGCCTGTCGGCGGCAGGGAGTCACCGTGTGCAACGTGCCGGCTTATAGCTCCGGTTCGGTTGCGCAGTTAGTCTTTGCTTACATCTTAGAGCATTGCCATCATGTGGCTCTGCACTCTTCGCTCGTTCGCGACGGTCGTTGGGCGGCATCGAAGGACTTTGCTTTCTGGGAGACGCCGTTGATCGAGCTTGAGGGGCAAACGCTCGGTATCGTGGGGTTTGGTGGAATTGGGAAGCGGGTGGCGGAGATTGCTCTGGCGTTCGGGATGCGGGTATTGACCTTTACGCGGTCTCCGATTTCTCACTCAGCGGTCACGCAGGTGGAGTTAGATCAACTACTGGGTGAATCCGATTTTATTACGCTTCACTGCCCTCTTACCCCTCAGACTCAGGGGCTGATCTCGGCAGAGCGAATTGCCAAGATGAAGCCTTCGGCATTCTTGATTAACACCGGACGCGGTCCCTTGGTGGTGGAACAAGATCTCGCCGATGCCCTCAATGAAGGGCGATTGGCGGGGGCGGGATTGGATGTGCTGTCTTCTGAACCACCCCCGACAACCAATCCCCTCTTGAGCGCGACGAATGCCATGATTACGCCCCATATTGCGTGGGCGACTCAGGCGGCGAGGCGTCGACTGATGGGAGTCACGGTGGAGAATGTGCGCCAATTTGCGGCGGGCACGCCTCAGAACGTGGTCTCTTAGCTATTTGTCGGGAATCCACTTGACGTGGCCATCGGTGTAGGCAACGGCACGTCCGCCGGGGCCGAGTTTGTATCCGAGGACGGTGCCTGCCGGGTCTTCGATCTTTGACATATCGCCTCCGCCGAAGGTGTAGATAAAGCCGGACATCATCTGGTCGTTCTTCAGGTAGGGCGTGATGGCCGACATCCAATCCGAGCCCGGACTCATCAATACGTCATCGTTATCCGCAGCATATATGAGGAACCCGATGGCACACTGCTTGGTCTCGGAGATCAATTGGGCTCGAAGGGCTTCGCGTTGGGCTTCGAGGTAAGCCTCCTTCGACATTCTGAAGAGAGGGCGATAGAAAGCGGCTCCGGACTGGATGTACAAGACTCCGTCGGCAGTGGGAGACATTGTTCCAACTGCGTCGGCGGCGACACGCGCTTCCTTTTTCTCCTCTGTGGACTTGGAGACCAGGTATGTGCCGATAGTCTTGGGCGAAGGCGTGATGGCAGTGTCCACAATTTCCCGCATCTCCACGCGGAGGTCTGCGGTCTTGGTCGGTTCTTTATAGAGATCGACCGAGGCAAGTTCGTATTGTCGACCGGAATCAAGGTCCAAGGCGAACGGCTTTTGATTGCGTTTGCCGTTTTGCATCTCGGCTTTTAAGAGAATGGGCAATCGTCCGTCGGCGGACCATTCGATTTGCGAAAGCGAGAGTTGGTCTTCGATGCGATAGGTTGGGCCGAGACGACCGTCCGCGCTGAGGGCGTTGACGCGTCTTGGAGGGCCAACGGGTCGGTTCGATGGTGCGCCCCCCGCAGGCGTTGCGGTTGGGCCCTTCCAAAAGCCAGTGACCATGGCAAAGGCCCTGGGTTCAGAGGGGCTGGCGTAGACTTCGATGTACTCTTCTTGAGCACCAACCAAGACTCGGTCCACCATCTTAGCGGTCGGGCTTATGGCGTAGACGCTTGAGTGGGAAACCTGGGTTCCGGTTGCTTGATCGAACTCCAACTGAGTCACGGTTGCGTAGGCTTGGTGGGTTTTGGGGAGCCAGACCATGGCGGTGGGGAATGCTCCAGAAGGCAGCTTGGCCAAGACTCGAGATTCACCCTTTTTAACGTCGTAGAGAGACAGCGTAAAGGTCGGCGGCGGGAGGACGTTTTTGCGGCTTAGAACATCGGTCATCACCTTAGCAGTTAGTCCAAGGTCGCTTTGACTGAAGAGAATGTATTGGCCATCCGAACTCCAGGCATAAGAGGTAACCGATTCGCCGCAGGCGAGCTTGGCGGGCAGTATCGCGATGGCTTCTGTGTCGGTAAGAACGATGCCCAGACCCTGGTCGGGATTTGTCGCGATCTTTACATTGATGGTCTGAGCGGGGGTGAGCGAACTCAGGAACGGAATGGCAATTAGAGATACGAGATGTAATTTCATGGCCAATGCTCTAGGGACTATTTGTCTGGAATCCACTTCACGTGCCCGTCTGCGTACGCGACAGCGCGTCCACCGGGGCCATTTTTTTATAACCTAATTTAGTTTGAGCGAGGTTTTCGAGATCTAGCAAGTTGCCGCCTCAAAATAGGTATTGACATCCCGAGATGGGGGGCGCTGTTTCCCAGGGAGAGAATGAGAACCATCATCCATTCTGAGCGGGGCCGACTGAGTTGTCTTCATGATCCGTGGCGTACATGAGAATTCCGAGGGCAACTTGATCTAAATAGGAGACGACGGCGGCAATATCCTCGGCACGCTTAGCGGCGGCATAGTCATCCTTCGGGATGCTGGCGAGGAGGTATTGGCCATCAGAACTCCACTCATAAGAATTTGCCGTTTGGTCCCAACAGATGTTCTTCCGCCGTAGTCCGATAGCCGCAGACGCGGCGGGAATGAACCCTATTTGGGTCTCACCCAACTTCTCGCTAGAGCCAGACTGGGCGCTTGACGCTTGACATGACTGAAGCAATGATCCAACGAAAACGGCTTGTGTCCAGCGCATCATCTGGATGACGATTATTGGGTCTCTAATCGTTCAAGCAAGCGCTTTGCTTCGTCGGTCTTCCCGTCAAGGAGGGTGGCTCGAACTTTGTCGAGGTCCTTCGCTTGTCCGGCTTTAGCCTTCTTTCTTAACTGGTACAGCCTTAGGGGGAGTCTTAGGGCTTCTGGGTTGTAAGGAAGCTTTGGATTGGTGTGCTTTCGGACGGATTTCTGCGTTCGTTCGAGATCGCGGTAGCCGTACTCTTGGGAAGGCTCGATGACCGTTCCTTCTCCCCAATCGTTCCAGGTGATGAGTTGGACGACAGGCGCGCCACTGGCGAAGGCTTGGGCGAGGGTTTCCGAGTAGGTCTTCCCTTCCCGATCGGTCACGCTGCCCCACGAATCGTGAACGCCTGCCTCTTGATAGATGTCCTGGAAGCGTGGAAAGGCACCGGCTGCGAAAGTCTTCCAGTTCTTCGCTCGGGCATAGAAAGCATCGAAATCGGCGCGGCACTTCTCATCTCCTCCCCGAGGGTTTGGCCAGGCGAAGCCGCCGTCGGCAAAGCCGTGGTCGAACATGACGCCGAGGAAATTGACTTTTCGCCCCGCGAGAATTTCCTTGTATTGGGGCGCCTTGTAGTATTGAGGGCCAAAGACCATCATCAAGGGTTTGCCGTCGACCTTGACGTAAGCGGGGTCGGCAAACCAGTTTTTGTCGATCCAGTCCATCAGAGACTTGCCATAGGCGACGGACTTCTCGGCGGTCGTCTTTCCGAACTTGATGAGATTGGGGACAGTTTGGTCCTCATAGCAGATGGCGAATTTCATGCCCGCCTTCTTGATCGCTTGGATCATGCGGAGGGTGTTTCGGTGATTCGTGGCGTAGTCGTAGACGTCGTCGGTTCCGTACCAGTCGATGATCACCCCATCGATGCCGGCAATCTTCATCTGGAGGACTTGGCATTCGATTACATCCGGATCATTGGAGTCATAGGGGCCGATGAGGGGATAGAGCTTTGAAGCGATCTCTCGACGACCGTTTGTGACCTTCTCGGGGTCGAAGTGGTTCATGGTCCAATGCCAGCCCCACTTTCCACTGATGGACTTGTTCTCGTACCAGGGCATATAGTGCGCCAAGACGAGAGGATGGGCGGGAGCAAGCGTGCAGGCAGCCAGAAGAGAGAGCATGAGATTGAGCGCCCCCTTTCAAGGTCAAAAAGGGGGCTTAAGGCTATTGCTTACGAGCTTCGGCGGCAGATTGCTGCTGACGCAAGGAAGCGATCGTTTGTTGTTTGACGGCATCGGGCATGTCAGTGCGCTTCTCGATCTTGGCGATTTGCTCGTCAACGGTCAAGGGGGCAGCACGCTGAGTCGACGCTTCTTCTTGGTTGCCGCATCCGATAGCGAATGCGGCAGCCAAAGCGATCAGGAAGGATTTCATTACCATGCGGGTGGGTTCATTCCTTCGATATAGATCTGCTTGAACCAACGAATCGATCCACGAGACTGACTTCTGGCGTGGCCGTCGGCATAGAACACGTTCGATACCTTGTTGTGGCGATAGCGTGGGAACATGCTGCATTGACCCCAGTTAGCGTAGGCAGGCGCCGACGAGCTGTAGGCGAAGTCGCAGTCTTGATCCAAGTCGAACTGAGGTCCGTTGATCGAACCGGCAGGGCTTCCGACGGTGCCGGTCCAGGCCCATTGGTCGGCCATGAATTGGAGCCAGCTGGAGTTGCCGTCGTTTTGGCCCTTTTCAACCATCAGGATCTTATCGGCGGGGGCGTCGATGGCGGTTGCGCTTCGGACGGAGAAATTCAGCGGTCCATTGAACGACTCGGGAAACACAAACTGGTGAATGCCGTACTGCGCTTCTTGCTTGCTGGGGAAGCTGGGGCAGGAGAAGATGCCTCCGGAACCACTGGCGCGACCATTGAAGGCGAACTTGTCACCATTCTTGATGTAGGGATAGACCATGTCATACCAGCGAACCTGATCCCAAGTGGGGGTGTAGTACTGGAGCATGTTGTATGTGTCGTCGTAGTCTCCGAGGTACATCATGATGCCTAAGCCAATGTTCTTCTGATTGGAAAGACAACTCGTCTTCTTGGCGGCTTCTTTGGCTTGAGCAAAGACGGGGAAAAGGATGGCGGCGAGAATCGCGATGATTGCGATGACAACGAGAAGCTCAATGAGCGTAAATCCACGATGGCGGGGCTTCAACATAGAAAATCCTCCTGACATTGGAGAACGATTTGCACGTCGTGGTGCAAATCCGGACCTGGGCGAAAGATTGCCGAATGAATGCTCTGGGTCCTCAGTGATCACCGGGGACAGGTTGACGAAAGTGTTCACTGACTCCCTCCGAACTTGACGCCATGACGAAGCAGGTCAAGAGTTGGGGCGGGCGTGAGCGAAGGTAGAAAACGGTGGACGGGCTGGGTGTGCTCCCCGCGAAGAATCGCATTGAGCAGCCCAGGCGACGCGAGGCGGGCGAGGTTATCTATCTCGATTCCCTGGAAGGCGACGGCCTCGCCGAACATCAGGGTAAAGAAAAGCGAGGTGATGCCTGCGGCGGCATAGTCACTCGCACCGTATCCGAGCCGACGACCGATTTGGGCAAGACAGGTTTCGAGGGTTTGCCACGCGCTATTGCCGGCGCCAATTACGAAGGCAGTGGGCCGATCGCTTTCCGGCAGGCGGAGCCACTCCAAGATCGTCTGTTCGTTCGGAGCAACGTGGTCCTCGTGTTCACCGATAAAACGGCCATCAGGGTCGTGACCAAACCGACGGCGATGGGCGGAGAAATAGCCTCTTCGAAGAGCATGAACATAGCCCTCATCGTGAGGAAAGCCGAGATAGGCGAGACGGGTGTGGCCGAGATCGGCTAGGTGATCGACGGCGCGCTCCATCATGCCTTCATGGTCGAAATCGATTTGATTCCAGGTGGGGTGCGATCGCTCATGCCGTCCTTTGACGAGGAAGGGGACTCTCAGCTTTTCTAGAAGTTCGCCTTGCGGTTCGGTGTCGTCTTCTCTTCCCCAAAGGATCACGGCATCACACGCTCGAGAGCTCGCGATCTTTTGAAGGTGGCGAAGGACATCGTCCTGAGTGGCAAAGTTCGCGACGACGAGATCGTAACCGCTGGTTTGGAGATCGTCGGAGAGGGCATCGACCAAGCCGCTGTAAGCGAGGCGGTAGTTGAAACCTTCCAATCGGCGATAGACGAAGGCGACGGTGTCGGTCTTGCCTTTGATGAGAGCTTGGGCAGCGGCGCTGGGCTGATAGTTGAGCTTTTCCGCGGCTTCGACGATACGCTGTCGCGTTTCTTCCGACGCCCAAACATTGGGGCGTTTGTTAAGAACCCCCGAGACCAGAGCGGTCGAGAGATTCAGATGATCGGCAACGTCTTTGAGCCTGGTCCTCATGATATGAATCGGTTTATATGAAACGTTTCATATATTAACACAGGGTTCTTCTTTTTCAACAAATGAATTTCGTTTTGCTTGAAGAGATCTCGCGATTAGCACAGTAAATCCGCACTTCTGCCACCGCATTTGTTAAAACCCTCGTAAGATGAAATATGGCGGGCACGCCGAGGGAACTTCATAGCGACGACCCGCCCAATCCACCCAACGGAGGGTTCCTATGAAGCAGTATTCTGCTGAGAACATTAGAAACGTCGCCATTGTAGGCCACGGCGGCAGCGGCAAGACGATGCTTGTCGAACACATGCTCTACACCGCCGGAGCGGCCGACCGAGTCGGAAGCGTGGACGCCGGAAACACGCAAAGCGACTTTGATCCCCTTGAAATCCGGCGAAAGATCTCTCTCAACGCCTCGGTGCTCCCCCTCGAATGGCACGGCGTTAAAGTCAATCTTATTGACGCTCCCGGTTACCCCGACTTCATTGGAGATTTGCACGGCATCGCTCGCGTCGTCGAGGCGATGATCATCGTGACGGAGGCCAAGGCAGACCTCGATGTTGGCTTCGAGATCGCTTGGGACATTGCCGAAGAACACGGCCTCGCCAAGTGCATTTTCGTCAACAAACTCGAGCGAGACAACGCCGACTACGAAGGGCTGATGAATACCCTGCACGAGCGATATGGACACAAAGTTGTCGGCGTTCAGATCCCGATTGGGCACCAAGCTGCCTTTAGTGGAGTTCTCGATCTCTTGAACATGAAGGTCTATAAGGGCAGAGATCGTGGCGAGGAGATCGAGGACGTCCCCACGGGATATCGATCGGAAGCGGAAGAGCGGCGCGAGAAGATGATGGACGCGGCCGCCGAGGGCGACGACGATCTGGCGATGAAGTATTTGGAGGGCGAGCAGCTCACCGAGGAAGAGATTGAGCACGGCCTGCTGGTAGGGGTTGAGACTGGAAAGGTCGTTCCCGTTCTCCTAGGGTCCGCCGCCAGCGGGATTGGCGTCGCGACGCTCCTCGACCGAATTATCCATGAGCTTCCCTCCCCCATCGACATGCCCAAGGTAATCGATGGCAAGGAGATATTGGCCGATCCGAATGGTCCTCTGGCGGGTTTTGTCTTTAAGACGACGGCCGACCCCTTTGTGGGAAAGATCAACTTTGTCCGCATGTTCAGCGGAAGTCTCAAGGTAGACGACCACGTGCTGAACGTCAATCGCGAAAAGGATGAACGAGTCCACAACTTGTTCTATCCGCACGGAAAGGGACAAGAGGGAGCGAGTGTTGTCCCGGCGGGCGATATCTGCGCGATAGCCAAACTCCAGGACACCCATACCGGCGATACCTTAACAAGCAACAAGGATCGAATCATGTTGCCTCAGATCGAGTTTCCGGAGCCGATCTATCGGATTGCGGTGGTTCCTCTGACGAAGGCTGACGAAGATAAGCTCGGCATGGCGATCCAGCGGTTGATGGAGGAAGATCCGACTTTCCGTCACACGCGAGACTCGATTGCCCATCAGGAGATTCTTGAGGGCATGGGGGACATTCACCTCGATACGATCATCGAGAAGATGAAGGCCAAGTTTGGCGTGAACGTCAAGATCGAAGAACCAAGGGTTCCGTACCGGGAGACCGTACGCGGTGCGGCCAAGGCACAAGGTCGCCACAAGCGACAAACCGGTGGCAAGGGCCAGTTTGGCGACTGCTGGGTGGAGGTTGAGCCGCTCAACCGAGGGACAGGCTTCCAGTTCGAGAATAAGGTGGTTGGGGGCGCGATTCCCAAGAACTTTATTCCCGCCATCGAAAAGGGAATTCGGGAGGCGGCCGATCATGGTTTGGTCGCGGGCTTTCCGGTCGTCGACTTCAAGGTCACCGTGGTTGACGGGAGCTACCACGATGTGGATTCCAGTGAGCAGGCGTTCAAGATTGCGGGCGCGATGGCACTCAAAGCGGCCTCGGAGAAAGCCCAAGCAGTGATTTTGGAGCCTCTACTTGGAGTTGAAGTGGACGTTCCGGACGAATGCGTAGGGGATGTTGTGGGTGACCTCAATGGACGCCGAGGTCGCATGGAGGGAATGGAGCCGACGACGCCGGGCCGAACCCGTATTCGGGCGACGGTTCCGATGGCGACGATGATGCGCTATGCCCTGGACCTAAGATCCATTACCAAGGGGCGGGGACGGTTCCGCCAGACGGTGGATCATTACGAAGAGGTTCCGCATCCTGAGCAACAGAGCTTGATTGCGGAATACGCGAAGCAGAAAGCCGCGCACGAAGCCGAGCATTGAAGCTTGGTTGGTCGGGATCTGAAAGGGTCCCGACTAACCAATACCAAAGGCTTGTTCGGCCTTCACAATTTCTTGAGCCATGACGTTCTTGATGATCTCGAGCTGTTCGGCGGGAAGGCCAAGTTGCTCAACCCAAGCTTCGGGAACTTCGTTCGGTTGCCCGGGAACGTTGTTGGTCAGCCCACATTGGTGAGCCAAAAGGTTTGCCACGGCAATGATCAGCGTGGATTGCTGATTTTCGTCGTCGGACATAGGATCGTGGTGGTACCGCACAGCATCAGCAATGACCGGGGCGAGAGCCCATTTATCGGCAAGCATCGCTCCAACGTGACTATGGTCAAATCCGAACATCAACTGCTCGGCGTCATGGAGGCACATTCCCTCTTCGATCGCGAATTTGACCGTCTTGTCCAGTTCGAGCGGATGAAAACGATCCATGACCAGAAGGCCCACGTCATGCATCATCCCCGCTACGTAGAGCTCTTCCGATCTCATCGGCAACTTCAGCTTAGCGAGAATTCGCGCGCCGGTGGCCACGCCCAAACTGTGTCGCCAAAACTCTAACTTGTTGAAGTGAGACGCCAGAGCCCGGCCAGCGATAACCTGTTGGTAGGCAACGCCAACCACGAGCGATCGCACGGCATTCATGCCGAGCATGCTGATCGCTCGACCTGTCGACGAAACTTGCTGCAGGCCGTAATACGATGAATTCGCGACGCGAAGAATCTTTGCGGTAATGGCGGGATCGCGCTCGACGATCCGTTCCATATCTTTTGGTGAGGCATCCTGGTCGTCAGCCAACTTCAATACTTGGCTTACGATTTGGGGCAATACCGGTAAGTTCTCGCTTCGAGAAACCTTGATTTCTAGGCTCCGAAGATCCACGTAAATAAGATCGGCAAATTTAGGCAGACTCTACACATCTACTTTAAGGTTATGGAACTATTGTCAAGCACTTGAGTGTTATATACTCATGTAGATTGAACGAGATCGTATGGCAAAGGACTACTACGCAACCTTAGGTGTTTCACGAAAGGCCGATGAGAAGGAAATAAAGTCGGCCTATCGCAAGCTGGCTCGCAAGTATCACCCGGATGTTAACCCGGGAGACAAATCTGCAGAGACCAAGTTCAAAGAAGTGAGCGAGGCTCACTCCGTACTCAGTGATCCCGAAAAGCGAGCCCTTTACGATCAATATGGCGAGCACTGGGAAAACGCCGGGCACTTTGCCGGTGGTCCTGGCGGAGGAGCTCCGGGTGGCTATGAATATCATTTCGAGGGTCCCGGAGGCGGTGGCTTTGAATCGATCTTCAGCCAGTTCTTTGGCGGATTTGGTGGGGGCGGCGGACGTGGCGGCGGTGGGATCGATTTCGAGCACCTCAACGCCGCACAGCCCCGCGATGTTGAAAAAACGATCGAAGTTCCATTAGAAGAGATCGACTCTGGCACCAAACGCACCCTCACCTACCAAACCATGGACGCGCAGCGCACACGAGATGGCATTTCGACCGTGCCTACAACAAAAAAGGTTGAAGTTACCATTCCAGCAGGAATTGCCGACGGAAAGAAATTGCGCGTGCCAGGAAAAGGTGGCGCTGGTGCAAACGGAAAGGCTGGTGATCTCTACGTTACGGTGAAGTGGGCGCCCCATGGCAAATTCAAACTCGTCGAAGACCATCTTGAGGTCGAAGTTTCCGTTCCTTTCACCGTAGCGGCTTTGGGTGGCGAGATACGCGTTCCCACCTTGCGATCCAACGTTACGATGAAGATTCCCGAAGGGACCCAAAGCGGCCAGGTTTTCCGGCTAGGTGGGCAGGGGATTACTCGCCTTAATGGCGGACGCGGAGATCTGATGGCACGTATTAAGATCACCGTTCCGAAGAAGCCTTCGGAGAAGCAACGAGACCTTCTGAAGCAACTTGCCGAGTTGGAGGTGGCCACCGCATGAGGACGGAGAACCAGCCTGTCTACATGATCGGCGTCGCCGCCCAGCTTTGTGGAGTCCATCCCCAAACTTTGCGGCAGTATGAACGACTTGGATTAGTTGTTCCAGCCAGGGTTGGGGCAAAGAATCGCCTCTACTCGGAAGCAGATATTCGTCGAGTCCGTCGAATTCAGCGACTCACCCAGGATATGGGTGTGAATCTGGCTGGTGTAGAGCTTATTCTCAAGCTTCTTGATGACATGGAGGAGATACGGGTGGATATGGAACGCCAATTCGCCGAATATGTCCAGGAAGCAGAACGAAGAATCCAACACTTTGTGGCAAACAGTTCCATACCGATTCGTAAAGACGAGTCCTTGCTTCCGGTTCCCAACATCAAAATTCGGAAGCCGTCTGAACTCTAGGTTCGGATAAGCCGTACAATTTGGTCATGATCTCGACGCTATTGGTTCTGGCCCTTTCGGCTCGTGTCGATCTTGGAGTCGTTTACTCCAAGGTTTCGGGCGAGACCTTGCGAATGGATATCTATGCTCCTCAGCCAATGGGGAAACGCGTTCCTGCTGTAGTCGTGATTCATGGTGGAGCATGGATAGGTGGTAGCAGAGAAGGAATGGCTTCGCTCTGTCGTCGACTTTCTGAGGAAGGCATCCTCGCCGCAACAATTGATTATCGCTTGGCGCCTAAGTATCGTTGGCCAGCTTTCTATGACGATGCGCAAACGGCGGTCCGCTTTTTGCGCGCAAATGCAAAGAAGTACCGGATTCAAGCTGACAAGATTGGCGCTTGCGGAAGCAGCGCGGGAGGTCATCTGGCGTTGCTTCTCGGATTCACTGATACAAGAGAGACTAAACCACTCGAGCATCCAGGCTATTCGAGCCGAGTCATGGCGGTCCTTGATATGTTTGGACCAACGGACATGTCTCGCGACTTTCCAAAAAGCTATGACAGTCTTTTCATGGCCGTTCTGGGTAAACCCAGATCTTCGGCGACCGCTGAAATCAGGGCAGCAAGTCCGGTCTCATATCTCGATGCTAGATCGAGTCCTGTGTTTATTATTCACGGTCTTGACGATCCGGTGGTGCCGGTAGCCCAAAGCAAGTGGCTGGAATCAAAACTTAGAGCGCTCAGAATTGCAACCATCGCTCGCTATGTGCCCGGGATGAAGCACGAAATTTCATCAACGAACTCTCGAGCAATGGAGGCCATGAGCGAGGGATTGACTTGGCTGAAAGGACGACTCAGTTTGAACTAGATAAAGCCTAATACGCCTTCATCCTCTCGTTCATCCAAAAGGTCTTCCTCGTTCACTTCCAAACAAAGCGCCAACCAATCGGGTGGAAATGGATGACTCGTCTGACCACATTCCATACAACTATCACCCCTTTTTGCTGTACTCGTTGGATAGATCGGACGACATTCATTGTTCCTTTGCGAACGTTGATTAGGACCATCGATAAACAGAAAAGCCGAGTCCATTAGTAGACTCGGCTTTTCCAGCTTATGAAGAGAGATCCTACTCTTCGTCTTCGTCGAACATATCATCCGACGCGGCCATCTCGGCGAGCGACGGGAACGCCAGAGCGCTCAGCGGATCGTCCAACTCGTGCTCATCCGCCTCAACGAGTGCGGTGAGCGACTGCTCGGCCCATGCCGGACCACGCTGGACATCGACCGCCACGTCTCGGTATTGCTTGACGCCCGTACCTGATGGGATCAAGCGACCGATGATGACGTTCTCCTTCAGACCAACGAGTTGATCCTTCTTTCCTCGAACCGCGGCTTCCGTAAGAACCCTGGTGGTCTTTTGGAACGATGCGGCGGAGAGGAAGGAGTCGGTGGCCAAGGATGCCTCGGTGATACCGAGGAGAATCCAGGTCGCGGTGGCTTCCTTCGGATCTCGCTCAACGTTGTCGCCGGTGATCGGGTCGACGTACTTGATCGTCTTGCCTTCGGCGAGAAGCTTTCGAACGTTATCGTTGGCCGCTTGGAAGGTGAATCGGTCGACGATCTGTCCCGGAAGGAACGGCGTGTCGCCCGGCTCCTTCACCTGACGCTTACGGAGCATCTGGCGAATGATAACCTCGATGTGCTTGTCGTTGATGTCTACGCCCTGGGCTTTATAGACGCTCTGCAGGTTTTCGACGAAGTAGTCGTAAACCGCGGCGGCGCCTGCCAGTTCCAGAACCTCGTGCGGATCTCGCGGACCTTCAGTCAGCGGGTCACCCTTGATGACCTTGCTGCCCTTGGAGACCGGGAGCTTACCGAGCGGTGGTACCAGGATCGGGTAGAAGATGTTGACCTTGTCGACATCGTACTTGCGAAGAATCGACAGAGTCGCGGTGGTCAGCTTTTGACCAATCGTCTTCTCCAGAGCGGCTTCAACCTTGTTGTCCTTCCCTGCCCATACCTGGAGATCGCCAATGTAGGCGTCCTTGATCGGTGCGGTGACCGGGACGGTGGCTTCAACGATAACCCATCGGCCGAAGCTCGATTCGCGAACGTCGCGAACGATGCCGGTGACCGGACAGATAATCGCCTTACCACGAGGTTGTCGTCGAGCTTCGAAGATTTCTTCGACGCGGACGATACCGCTGGATTCACCCGTCCAAGCGTAGAAGAAGGTCTTTCGAGATCGCTCCCAAAGTTTCTTCGAGTCGCTGTCCGCCTTGAGGGCGGCTTTTTGGGCGGCTTTGGTCAGTCGCTCGGCCTTACGCTTCGCCTTCGGATCTTCGAGGTCTTCCTCGGCATTGATCGTGAGCGGAGCGGCGTCCTTGTTCTGGAAGAAGCTCTTGACGACCGACTCCTGGTTCTCCAGAAGTTTGGTCGGGTCGAACTGCTTCATGTCCGTATCGGTGGCGACGGCAAAGTCTTCCATGAACTGTCGGATGAACTTACCGGTCTTATACTGGTTGGTACGAGCGATCGTAGCCGAACCCGCAACACCACCCGTGTGGAACGTTCTCATCGTGAGCTGCGTTCCGGGTTCACCGATCGACTGAGCGGCGATGATACCGACGGCGACGCCGACTTCGACGAGCTTGTTCGTGGACAGGTCCGTTCCGTAGCACTTCGAGCAGATGCCCTGTGCTAGTTCGCAGGTCAATGGCGAGCGGATGAGGACGCTGAGATTGCCGTGATCGTCGGCTTCGAAGCCAAGCTTCGTGTACTTCTCGACCACTGCGTTCTTATCGTCTTCGCTCTCGGCTGCCGAGTGCTCCGCCACAAACTTGTTCTCAATGGCGGTGATTCGCTTGGCCATCTCCAGGGAGATCGGCTCTTGAATCTGCGTCAGTTCCTCGCCACTTTCCGGATCGGTGATGACATTGAGCGAGACCCGGCCCTTGATGCGGTCCGTGAGTTGCTCGATCGTTTCGCCCTGATCGAGGATTCGGTGAGCAAGGATGCCTTCGCTGGTGCCGCAGTCCTGAGCCTTGACGATGACGTCCTGGGCAACGTCGCAGAGACGTCGCGTTAGGTAGCCCGCGTCAGCAGTTCGGAGCGCGGTGTCGGCAAGACCCTTTCTCGCACCGTGAGTGGTAACGAAGTATTCCAGCATCGAAAGGCCCTTGTGGAACGAGTTCTTAACCGGAAGTTCGTAAATAACTTCGTTGAACTGGTTGAACATGAGGCCGCGCATGCCAGCAAGCTGAGCAAGCTGCTTCACCGAACCACGAGCACCGGAGACGGTGATGATCGAAAGCGGGTTCATCTGCTTGAGACCGTTCACGATCTCCTTACCGATTTCGTCGTACGTTTCCGTCCAGAGCTTAACGAGACTTTGAGTCATCTCGTTATAGGTGAGCATTCCGCGTCGGAACTGCTGGGTGATCTTGGTGGAACGGTCGTCCGCACTCTTGATCATTTCCTCACGTCGTTCCGGCGGGTCCATGTCGGTGATCGCAACGGAGAGACCGTAGCGAGTCGCCCATTTGAAGCCCATGTCCTTCATGTCGTCGAGCAACTTGATGGTTGCGCCGACGCCGGCTTGGCGGTGGCACGTAAGAATAAGCTCGGAAAGAGCCTTCTTGTGCAGTTCCATGCTCAAGCAGTTCTCGGAGTACTTCAGCGGATACGGGAGAACGCTGTTAAAGATCAATTGGCCCGGGGTGGCGGTGACGATGATGTTCTCGAACTCTTGGTCGTAAGGAACCAGTTCTTCGAACTCTTCGCCATCCTCGCCAACGGAAGTGACCTTGTGATACTCAACGCCGGAGACGGTGTCTCGGTAGTCCACTTCGCTTTCCGGTCGGAAGATCGGGCGTCGAAGGCGGACCTTGACGAGATCGTTGACCTTGATTCGACCAGCAGCAACCGGGGAATCCAGGGCGAACAGCACTTCTTCGATGTTGGCGTAGACGTGCGGGGCCGGATTCTTCTCGGGATCCTCCTTGTGCGCCTTCTCCTGCTCTTCCAGGCTGGCTCGTCCGGCTTGGGAGACAAAGGTGAGGGCGTAGTTGCCAAGGATGATGTCCTGCACCGGCGCACAGGTAGGGCGACCGTCGGCGGGGGAGAACAGGTTCTGCGTGGACAGCATCAGAACTCGGGCTTCGGCCTGAGCTTGGGTGCTGAGCGGAACGTGAACAGCCATCTGGTCACCGTCAAAGTCTGCGTTATACATGTTACAGACCAGCGGGTGAACCTGGATTGCCTTACCATCCACGAGGATCGGCTCGAACGCCTGGATACCGAGTCGGTGCAGGGTAGGTGCACGGTTCAGAAGAACCGGGTGCTCCTTAATGACCTCTTCGAGGCCGTCCCAAACCGCCGGGTGCATTCGGTCGATCATGCGCTTGGCCGTCTTGATGTTCTGGGTGATCTTCTTCTCAACCAGAGACTTCATAACGAACGGCTTGAACAACTCAAGCGCCATCTCCTTCGGAATACCGCACTGGTGAAGTTTCAGGTGCGGACCGACGACAATAACGGATCGTCCGGAGTAGTCAACGCGCTTACCGAGAAGGTTCTTTCGGAAGCGGCCTTCCTTACCCTTAAGCATGTCGCTGAGCGACTTAAGGGGTCGGGAATTGGAGCCGACGACCGGGCGGGATCGGCGACCGTTATCGATCAACGCATCGACGGCTTCTTGGAGAAGTCGCTTTTCGTGGTTGATGATCGATTCCGGTGCGTGGATCTCGATGATCTTCTTGAGTCGGTTGTTTCGGTTGATGATTCGGCGATAGAGATCGTTCAGGTCAGAAGTCGCAAATCGACCACCATCGAGCTGGACCATGGGGCGAAGCTCGGGCGAGATGACCGGAATGACGTCCAGGATCATCCACTCGGGGCGGCTCTTGGACGAGATCAGGGCCTCGACGACTTCCAAGCGCTTGATCGCGCGAGCTCGTCGCTGGCTCTGGGTCATGATGATTTCTTGTCGAAGCTCTCGAGCGAGTCGCTCCAGATCGACGCGAACCAGGAGTTCCTTGATCGCTTCGGCGCCGATGTTGGCACGCAGAAGGCTTCGAAGGTCTTGGTTCAGGCGAGCGCCGACCGCATCCAGAAGTTTGGAAACGGCTCGGTACTTGTCTTCGTCGATGAGCTGGTTTCGCTCCAGCTTGCCCAGGATTTCGACGGCGAGGTCGAGGTCCTTGAGTCGGTCATCGGCGTCCCGGTACTCGGCCTTAATTCGGTCGTTGACCGCCTTGGCGCGCTCTCGGGCGAAGACTTCGTCGTACTCTTCGCGGTTGTTGTTAAGGTCGTCCGAGAATCGGTTGAACGAGTCCTCTTCCAACTCTCGCATCTGCTGCTGAAGGCTGGCCTTTTCCTGCTCCACGGCGAAACGAACGGCGGGAAGAGCCTCTTGGATCTTCTCGTTATCGATGTCGATGATGATGAAGCTGGCGAAGTAGATAACCTTCTCAAGCAGTCGCGGCGAGATATCGAGAATCAGCGACAGCGGAGACGGAACGCCCTTGAGGTACCAAATGTGGCAGACCGGCGCAGCGAGCTCAACGTGGCCCATGCGCTCGCGTCGGACCTTCGATCGGGTGACCTCGACGCCGCATCGTTCACAAACGATGCCTTTGTATTTAATCTTCTTATAGCGTCCGCAAGCGCACTCCCAGTCCTTGACCGGGCCGAAGATACGCTCACAGAAAAGACCGTCACGCTCCGGCTTGAACGTACGGTAGTTAATCGTTTCCGGCTTCTTGACCTCACCATGAGTCCAAGCGAGGATGTCTTCCCCACTTGCGATGCCAATCCTGATTTTATCGAACAGGCTTACGTCTGCCATTTTTCTCCGTTAATGTATGCGGGTTATTGGTAAGCGTAAATCGTGAACAGCCCACATTTCCCATTCACGATTTACGAATTATGACTTACCAGTTAGTTGAAGAAGCCGACCGAGCGGGCGAGGCGCATATCGTCGCCACCGCTCAACTCGTCCAGATCCTTCAGCGGCAATTCCTTGTTGTTGGCGTCCTCTACGGCCACCTTCAAGCACAAGGACCGAAGCTCGTTGACGAGGATCTTGAACGACTCCGGAATACCCGGTTCCGCCAAGGTCTCGCCCTTCACGATGCTTTCGTATGCCTTCACACGTCCCATGACGTCGTCCGATTTGATGGTCAACAGCTCTTGCAGCGTGTAGGCGGCGCCGTACGCTTCAAGGGCCCAGACTTCCATTTCACCGAATCGCTGACCACCGAACTGCGCTTTACCACCCAACGGCTGCTGGGTAACGAGCGAGTACGGACCAATCGATCGGGCGTGGATCTTCTCGTCGGCCAAGTGCTCAAGCTTCAGCATATAGATAATGCCAACGGTGAGCTGGTTCGGAATCGTGTCGCCCGTAAGGCCGTCTCGAACGGTGGACTTACAGGATCGAGGATCGATACCGGCACGGCGGTGGATGTTCTCTGAAATCTTCTCCATGATGCTGGCGTAGATTTCGTCCGCAGCCCTGTGCGTGTTCGCTTCGGCGATCTCATCCTCGTCTTCCGGCAACCACTCTTCGATGTCGACTTCGAGCATTTCACCCGTGGTCATCACCGGGGCGGCGGCAACGATTCTTGAGACGCGCTCCAGACCCTTTTCACCCAGTTCTCGCAATCGAGCTTCGACCTTTTCGAACGACGCTTCCAGAGAATCCTTCTTCTTGAAGGCAACTCTCAGAAGGAGTTCGCCATTGACGTATCCGGCCA
Source organism: Armatimonadetes bacterium 55-13 (assembly GCA_001898035.1). Lineage (GTDB taxonomy): Bacteria > Armatimonadota > Fimbriimonadia > Fimbriimonadales > Fimbriimonadaceae > 55-13. Next base: position 294,856 of record MKRX01000005.1, on the reverse strand, counting down.
GGCACTGCTTTCGCATATGCTCTGCCAGTCGGTCCATTTCGGAAAGAACCTCGTGCTCGGTAGCGCCTTCGAACGCGGGACACTTGTATTCGACACCAAGGTGGCGACCTACGTAGCCCAGGTGCGTTTCCAGGATCTGACCGATGTTCATTCGGCTAGGTACACCGAGTGGGTTCAGAACGATATCAACCGGAGTTCCATCGTTGAGGAACGGCATGTCCTCAACCGGGAGAACCTTGGAGATAACACCCTTGTTTCCGTGGCGGCCTGCCATCTTGTCACCGACCATCAGCTTTCGCTTCTGGGCAACGTAGACCTGGACGGTCATGTTGGTACCGGCGGGTAGTTCGTCTCCGGGAATCTGCAGGAGCGGTTCATCCGTGCGATCGCAGACGAGGCGCTCGCGCTTCTTCGACTCCTTATAGACGTAGTTGATCGACGGGCTCAGATACTTGTAGCGGCTGAAGACCTTCACGTCGACGACCGTTCCTTTCTCACCGTGCGGGAGTCGGAGCGATACGTCGCGGGTCTCTTCCGCCTTCTTACCGAAGATGGCGATGATGAGTCGCTCTTCAGCGGTCATCTCAACCTGCCCCTTCGGAGCAACCTTACCGACTAGAATGTCTTCCGGTCGAACTTCGGCGCCGATGCGGATGATTCCGTTCTCGTCGAGGTCCTTCAGGGCGTCCTCACCGACGTTCGGAATGTCGCGGGTGATTTCTTCCGGTCCAAGCTTGGTGTCGACGGCTTCGGTCTCGTGGCGCTCGATGTGGATGGACGTGTAAACGTCGTCCTTCACCATGCGCTCGGAGATCAAGATCGCGTCTTCATAGTTGTAACCGTTCCACGGCATAAACGAGACAAGCACGTTCTTTCCGAGGGCGAGTTCGCCGCGATCGCAGCATGCGCCATCAGCCAGAGGATCGGCCGGCAAGACGCGCTGTCCAGGGAACACGATCGGTCGCTGAGTGAAACAAGTCGACTTGTTACTTTGCACCAGGTGCATCAAGTCGTAGTGATCGACTTCCCCATCATCCGTCCGGACGGTGATCTCTTGAGCGGTTACAAGTTCAACGGTACCGGTTCGACGGGCAATGACGGCGGCGCCAGAGTCAACGGCAGCCACTCGCTCATAGCCTGTACCAACCAACGGTCGCTCGGATCGCAACGTAGGCACGGCCTGGCGTTGCATGTTCGCACCCATGAGGGCGCGGTTCGCGTCGTCGTTCTCAAGGAACGGAATCAACGCGGTTGCAACCGAGATGATCTGGACCGGCGAAACGTCCATGAGGTCGATCTTTTCGCGAGGAACGATCGGGTAGCTTGCACCACCCAAGTCGCCGCCTGCGCAACGGACCTGCATTCGAGGCTCTTTGACCAGACCATTTTCGTCTGCCGCCACGTCGGCCGGGGCGACCAGAAGACCAGTCTCCTCTTGGGCAGTCAGATAGATAATCTCGTCGGTCACCACGCCATCGACAACCTTTCGGTACGGCGTCATGATGAAGCCGAACTCGTCCACGCGAGCGTGGGTCGTCAGCTGAGAGATCAGACCAATGTTCGGACCTTCAGGCGTTTCGATGGGACAGATTCGACCGTAGTGCGATCGGTGAACGTCGCGAACTTCCAGCTTGGCGCTGGTTCGTTGCAGACCACCCGGACCGAGCGAGGACAGACGTCGCTTGTTGGTGATTTCCGACAGCGGGTTCGTCTGGTCCATGAAGGTCGACAGCTGGTTGCTGCTGAAGAAGCTCTTGATGGAGGCGCTGACCGGCTTGACGCTCAAGATGATTCCGGGAAGGAGGTTCTCTTGATCCGTCGAGGTCATTCGCTCTCGAGCAACCTTCTCCATTCGGACGAAACCGAGTCGGAGCTGGCTCTGGAGGAGCTCGCCTACGCTTCGAACGCGCTTGTTCTTCAGGTCGTCAATATCGTCACGCTCAGATTCGCGCTGAACGTAAGGCTTCATTGCGCGAAGGAGCTGAGAAAGATCTTCCGAAGTTAGGTTTCGAACATCCAGCGGGACATCGATGCCCAGCTTCTGGTTCAAGAAGCGACGACCGACGCGACCGAGATCGTAGCGCTTAACATCAAAGAACAGACCATAGACCAACTGTCGAGCCGCCTCTTCATTGGCCGCTTCACCGGGTCGAAGTCGCTTGTAGATATCAAGCAGGGCTTCTTTGGTGTTCGTCGTCGGGTCTTGCTCCAACGTGGCTTCCACCATGTTGAGAACATCGATCACTCGCAGGGACTCAAGACCAAGGGCTTCGACTCGTCGAGCCGTCTCCTTCTCAATCTTCTCGCCAGCGCTGACGATGACATCGCCATTCTCGTCCTTAAGGTCCTCAATGACTCGCTTACCAACGAGGTCGTCGAGAGTCGGACTCTCAAGCGTAACTTCTTCGGTAAAGAGCTGAAGGATTTCCTCGTTGGTTCCCAGCGGAGTTTCAACGAATGCCTTCGTCGCCTTGATCTCGTCCGAGAATCCGGCAATCGTCGCCGCGTCGAGAACCTTTCCGGCCTCGGCGATGACTTCACCCGTCTCGGTATCGATAATCGGCTCAACCAGTCGCTTACCGGCACACTTCTCAACGAAGAGATAGGAGCGACCACGACCCTTCTCGAAACCGAAGAGGGCCTTAATGAGTTGGGTCAGCGGGAGCTTCTTCGTCTGGCTGATCTGCGTTCGAACGACAAAGTTAGCATCGGACTCAACTTCAAGCCACGGGCCCTCGTTCGGGATGATGCGGGCAGACACGATGACTTGCATCGCACTGTCAACACCTTCTTCGAAGTAAAGACCAGGGGATCGACTGAGCTGGCTAACAATGACGCGCTCTCGGCCGTTGATGATAAAGGTGCCTTTATCAGTCATCAACGGAAGATCGCCAAGGTAGACCTCCGACTCAATAACTTCACGATCTCTGCCACCAAAGCGAACAATCGCCTTGATTGGGGCTTCAAACGTCATATCGCGATCGCGACACTCTTGGATGGAGTACTTAGGCTCACCAAGCGTGAAGCTCACGAGTTCGATATAGTTAGTCTGGGTGAAGTCCCAGATCGGGGAAAATGTTTGGAAAAGTTCGGGAAGTCCTTCTTCTAAAAACCACTTATAACTGTTAAGCTGAAGCTCAATAAGATTAGGTACCTCGAGGAACCGGCCGATTCGCTTCGAGGATGGCTGAATTGTTCTCACTCAGGCCTCCGGGGAATTTGCGCGAACCTTCATAGTACCTATGAGGTTCACAAAAGTCAACAAAAAGGGGCGGGAATTTATATTCCCTTCGAAACACAGCGATGCCCTAGGTCGGTTGACCCAAGGCTGTTACATATACGGGGTGGATTGGTTTCGATATTGGAAGTCTTAAACCTCTGAAAAACGGTCGGCGGATGACGATTGTGGGATGGCCTTTCGAGACTGAAGGCTATCCAAAGCGATGGCTTGCTGATTCGTGATCTCTTTCAACTCTTGAATCTCCCGGCGAAGGGCATCGATCTCAGGGTTGGGCAAGCTATTTTTCTGAGAATTGTGAATGATCTGCGCCATCTTTTGCTGGTGGCTCACCAGAATGGCGATGATCGGGATAGAAATCGCCATGATCGGGATCAAGAACGGAAGAAAGTTCTCGATGGCCGCCAAAGGAAACAAATTCGTCAAATCCATATCACCTACCTAAGGAGTATACGACGGCAAACCGCAATCCTAGGTATTAGGGGCGACCTACGGCTTGGGCAACGGTGAAGCGACCTTCGTAGATTGCCTTCCCCACGATGGCCCCTTCGATCTTGCCGCCCGCTACCGACTCGATCGCCTTTAGATCATCCAAACTGGAGACGCCACCACTGGCGATCACGGCTCCCGAAAGGGTCGTTGCGAAGCTCTCAAGCATGGGGAGGTTCGGTCCCCTCAGCATTCCATCGGTCGCAATGTCGGTCACGATAAATCGCCTGGCGCCCTTCTCTTCAAGTTGTTTCGCGAAGTCCAAGGCATCGACCCCTGAGTCCTCCGTCCATCCGGTCACGGCGACTCGGCCGTCCCTCGAATCGATTCCCGCCACGGCCTGTTCGCCCAAGGTCTCAAAGTAGGCTCTGGCGTCGTCGCCCATCGAGAGGAGGCGGGTACCGAAGATGACTCGGGATACACCAAGATCAAGTAGCTGCCTGGCCGTTTCGAGCGAACGGATTCCGCCGCCGACTTCCACGGGAACGCCTGACGCTTTAACGATGCTCTCAATCGCGTGGAGATTCTGTGGTTTGCCAGCTTTGGCTCCATCAAGGTCCACGACGTGGATGTATTGAGCGCCCTGCTCGGCAAAGCTTGCCGCCATTTGACCGGGGTCTTCCCCGTAAATCGTTTCGCGGTTGTAGTCGCCTTGAATCAGACGCACACATTTGCCATCTCGAAGATCAATGGCGGGAAGGATTAGCATTCGAGAAAATTCCTTAGGATTCGTTGGCCCACTTCTCCACTCTTTTCTGGGTGGAATTGAGTTCCCCAGACATTTCCCCGCTGGATGGCAGAGGTGAAGGTGATGCCGTAGTCGGTCGTGGCAGCTACGTCGGCGGAGTCTTTGCAATCGGCGTAGAGCGAGTGGACGAAGAAAACGCGCTCGGTCGCGGAGATTCCTTGCCCAAGCTCAGATTCTGGCCTGAATTGGACGGTGTTCCAACCCATGTGAGGAACCTTGAGCCCCATGTTTGCGGGCAGGTATTTGACGCGCCCCGGTACCAGGCCAAGGCCAGCGTATTCTCCTAGCTCATCACTATTTTCGAGAAGGAGCTGCATGCCGAGACAGATACCCATCACCGGGTTCCCTTCCTTAGCGAAGGCTCGAATTTCGGCGGCGGTGTGAGCAAGACTCTGCATGGCCGCGCCAAAGGCTCCTACTCCTGGAATGATGAGCTTGGATGCTCCCTCTAGGTGGCTTTGGATGCGACATTCAAACCCGAGGGTTTCAACGGCTTTGGTGACGGAGCGGAGGTTATTGATTCCGTAGTCGAGGATGACGATCAATCGAGCTTCCCTTTCGTCGAGGTTGAGCCCCTTCGCTCGGAGACACGCGTGGCTCGGTGCAGCGCAAGCCCGAAGCCCTTGAACAGCGCTTCGCAGATGTGGTGATCGTTCTCGCCCGCCATCTCCTGAACGTGGAGGGTTACTCCAGCATGCGCCGTGAAGGCCCGGAAAAACTCTCGGACATTCTCCGTAGCCAGATCCCCGATCTTCTCGCGCTTGAAGTCTAGTTTCCAGTGGAGCTGCCCTCGACCACTGATGTCCATGGCCACGAGGACGAGGGCTTCATCCATCGGCGTGATCGTGTGCGCGTAGCGCTCAATGCTGTCACCGGCGGCGAGGGCCTCGCGGACGGCTTTGCCCAGGACGATGCCGGTGTCCTCTACGGTGTGGTGGTCATCGACTTCCAGATCGCCTTCGGCGCCGATGCCGATATCGACCTGGCCGTGAAACGCAAAGAGTTCCAGCATGTGGTCAAAGAAGCCAATTCCGGTGAGGATATCTCGGCGTGATCCGCCGTCCAGATCGAGCACGACCTGGATATGCGTCTCATTCGTTTCTCGGTCGAGTTCCGCATATCGCACTCCGGGGGCATTCTTACTCATGGTGAGTTAGGGTTATACCTGCCTAGGTCCTGAAAGAAGGATGAAAAGGGACCCTCGACTGGTTATGGGGGCCTCCCTCACGGAAGGCCCAGCTCAACAGGAGGTGCTACTGACAAGCGGCGCGGAAGCTGTGTCCTATGGCGAATCACTGCTTCATTGCAGCCAAACCACATGGCACGCCAACGCGTCACCTATGGCCGCAAGGCTGAAGTCAGAAGGCGCTGGGCATAGCGAACGACATTGTTCACCCAAATATAAGACCGAGGAACGGCCTTCTAAACGACTATCCCGACTCTCGCTGCGTCTACGGGGTTAGCTGTCGGGTTCGGGCCAAGAGTTACCCTAGGAAACGCTTCCGAATCCATTCACCCCTAACGAACGGGTCCCCCGCTCTTTCGATCTCTCGAAAAATTAGACGTTTGGCTTTGCAGCCACGAAGTTACTCTACCACGAATATGGGGGAATCGTTCCCAATCTCTAATGCGAGGATAAATTAGAAATTCCCGCTGTCTCACCTCTCCTTCTTTCCAGCATCAAATCCTGGTCTTGAGACTCACCAGCTTGTGCAGTTCGGTATTCTTTATCTCAATGGCCATCCTTGTTGATAAGAATTCTCGCGTCGTGATCAGCGGCATGACGGGTCGTGAAGGCGGCTTCCATGCGAAGCAGATGATTGAGTACGGCACCAATGTCGTCGCTGGCGTAACTCCTGGAAAGGGTGGCACCGAGCATCTTGGGGTACCGATCTTCGACTCCGTCGCCGAAGCGGTAGCGGCAACCCAAGCGGATGCTGGCCTCATCTTCGTTCCCGCTCCTTTTGCGGCCGACTCCGTGCTTGAGTACGAAGACGCAGGCGTTCCCTTCGTCTCCCTGATCACGGAAGGTATTCCGGTTCAGGACATGGTTCGTGTGGTCAACCGGCTGAAGACCAACGGAACGACTCGACTACTCGGCGGCAACTGCGCCGGCATCATCACTCCGGGCGAGTGCAAGATGGGCATCATGCCCGGCCATATCTTCACTCCCGGGCCCATCGGTCTCGTGAGCCGCAGCGGCACCCTTACCTACGAAATCGTATGGGAGCTGACTCGAGCCAATCTCGGCCAGACCACCTGCGTTGGTATCGGCGGAGACCCTCTTCCGGGAACGCGATTCATCGAAGTCATGCAGATGTTCGAAGCCGACCCGGCGACGAAGGCGGTGGTGATGGTGGGCGAGATCGGTGGCTCCGACGAAGAGGACGCTTGCGAATTCGTGAAGACGATGTCGAAGCCGGTTGTTGGATTCATCTCGGGCCGCACGGCACCCCCTGGAAAGCGCATGGGCCACGCGGGCGCCATCATCTCCGGTAATTCGGGGACGCCTCAGTCGAAGGTCGATGCTCTGCTTGCCGCAGGCGCGGCGGTTGCGGACAAGACGAGCGATGTGGCGGAGTTGGTCAAGGCCGCCCTCGCGAAGGTTTCGGTTACTTCTTAAGAATTCTCTTCGACGTTGTGAAGGGTCGCCAACGAAATTGCGTTGGCGACCCTTTTCTTTTGCGGCTGGTTCACAATCGACTTGGCCATGTCACTTGATCGATATTTCGATAACGCCGCCACGACTCCCGTCGATCCTCGAGTTCTTGAGGAGATGCTGCCCTATTTTGGTGAGGCGTTTGGCAATGCGAATTCGATTCACGGCTTTGGGAGACGAGTAGAGGCGGCGGTCCAGTTGGCCCGCGAAAGAGTCGCTCGGTTGGTAGGAGCGGGAGATCCGTCAGAAATCGTTTTTACGTCGGGGGCAACCGAGGCAAACAATTGGGTTCTCCACCAGACCGATGGCTGGGTCTGTTCGCCCTTTGAGCACTCTTCGATTTATGAGGCGAATGCCGTTCTCGGTCCCAGAACCTTTGCAAACGAGGGCTATCGGATTTCGGGTCCTTCCACTCCCTATGAGATGGCGGTGGTGATGCTGGTGAACAACGAGACTGGGGCCATCTTGGAACCGCCAGCAGGAGCCAATCGGCTGTTTCGCGATATCACTCAGGCAGTGGGAAAGATTCGTGTCGATGAGGTTGCTTATGATTTGGCATCTTTCAGCGCCCACAAGTTCTATGGCCCCAAGGGAATCGGGGCGCTTCATAGCCGCGATCTATTCCCTTCTCCTTACCTGTTTGGAGGGGAGCAAGAAATGGGACTTCGGGCCGGAACATTGAATGTGCCCGCGATTGTCGGAATGGGTATGGCGGCGGCGATCGCTCTTGATGAGATGGAAGCCGATTACGAGATGGCAAAAGACCTAAGGGCTTTAGCCCTAGAAGAACTCTTGAAAATCTCCGACGTCAAACTGAACCAAGGAGATCAAACGTCTCCTTATATCGTGAGTCTTAGCTTCCTCGGCGTGGAGGGAGAGACACTTGTCGTTGAAGCGGATCGAGCAGGTTATGCCATCAGTAGTGGGGCTGCTTGCAGTTCACGTTCGACTGAACCAAGCCATGTGCTAACCGCCCTTGGCCTTGAGCCGGAGTGGCTTAGGGGCACGGTGAGGATTAGCTTTGGAAAGTATAATTCCAAGGTTAGCACGGCCAATTTGGTGAAGGAACTGCGAACTGCCGTCGAAAAGCTTCGTACAATGCAATAGAAATTGGACGAATCTGCAACGGAGTGTACCGGGGCTCACGTCTGTAAGAAACAGTTGGCACAAAACCTGCTGCTAAAGAAGATCGATACTTCGATCAGGCATAGAGTTGGAACTTTACCGTTCTTGACATCGGTTGGTCATTGTGTTAATGTGGTTCGCGGCCAAACCTTAGCGGTTTAAGCAGCGGGCTTTTATTTTGAATATTCGGTCCGGAGACCCGGTTCTTCAACGGTGAAAAAATGGGCTCGACCGGCCAACGATGAGTGAGTCTTACAAAGTTAAGACTCGGAGGTTATAGAAGCAGCATGCCAGTAGAAAATGGGTTAGCAACACCGCCGCGAAGAGGCCGCGCGATCACCGTTCGCACTCCCGGCCGACATTCCTTTGCGGAAGCCAGCGCCAACCCGCTCCTGGAGGATCCGCAAGCGGAACCCGCTGAAGACGATCTTCTTGCTCTTGCCGATGCAGAGGAGGAGACCGAGGAAGGCGAAGAGGAATCCCGTACCCATGATGACTCGGAAGAGCTCGAAATGTGGATGCGGCAAACCCGCCGCGCTTCGCTGCTGACGCCAGAACAGGAAGTGCACCTTGCGGTGCGCGTTATGGCGAAGGAACTGGCCGACAAGGGCAAAAATGCTGAGTTGCTCCGCCTTCTGCAAAGAAGTGAGCTTGCTCACATGGGCCGCCCTAAAGAACTTACCACGATGGTTCTCCGACGCATCGAGTCGGAGGGTATGGAAGCAAAGCGACACCTGATCGAATCTAACCTACGATTGGTTGTCAGCATTGCTAAGAAGTACAACGCGAGAGGTATCCCGCTTGCCGATCTGATTCAAGAAGGCAACCTGGGTCTTATTCGCGCCGTCGAGAAGTTCGACTGGTCGAAAGGTTTCCGATTCAGCACCTATGCGACTTGGTGGATTCGCCGAGCGATTGCTCGTGCGATCATCAATCAGGGTCGAACGATTCGTATCCCCGTTTATGTCGCGGAACTCATCAACAAGGTCGTCAAGACCGCTTCCCGCTTGCAGCAAGAGCTTCAGCGAGAGGCAACCGAAGAAGAGATCTCCCGAGAGGTTGGCCTCTCCGTCGACCGCGTTCGTGAAATGATGCGCGTGGCGGTTGAGCCGATTTCCTTGGAGACGCCGGTTGGCGAAAAGGACAACTCGAGCATTGGCGACTTCGTGCAGAGCACGAACATGCCGACGCCGGGCGACGTCACTTGGACGCTTATTCGACGCGAGGAGATCGACGGCATTCTCGGTCGTTTGACGAGCCGAGAGCGAGACGTCGTTCGACTTCGATTCGGGCTGGATGACGGTCGGTCTCGAACCTTGGAAGAGGTCGGTAGCGAGCTTAACGTTACTCGCGAGCGCGTTCGTCAGATCGAGCTTCGAGCGATGAAGAAGCTTCGCCATATCGGGCAAGAGCTCTCTTCCCAGGGCTTCACCATTACGCCTACTCCGAGCTAAAGTTCGAGGCTAGGTTAAGCGACAAATCGGGATCTGCCATTGGTAGATCCCGATTTTGTTTTAAGTGGACACCGCGGGGACTTCGCTGGTGCAGTAGGCGCACCTGGAGGCTTCTTCCGGAATCTCGGTCAGGCAGAAGGGGCAGGGCCGCTTCTTGACGGGGGTGGGGGGCTGTTCGCCGAAATGGATTCTGAGCCGGTTGATCGTCCTGACCATAAGGAAGACGCAGAAGGCGATGATCACGAACTGGACGACGTTACTGAGGAATTGGCCGTAGTTGAAGGTCGCGATGCCTGCGGCTTTGTAGTCCGCCAATGAGTTCAGTGGTGCGGGCGCCTTTGCGATCTTTGCCTCTTGGCCCGGAAGAAGGATGTACAGGTTTGTGAAGTCAACGCGCCCGAGGATGACGCCGAGTGGGGGCATGACGAGGTCCTCGACGATGGAGTTGACGATTTTGGTGAAGGCGGCGCCGATGATGACACCAACGGTCAGGTCGATCACGTTTCCCTTGATCGAAAACTCTCGGAACTCCTGCCAGATTGGCTTCTTAGGAGGAGGAACGGCCTCAGACATGAACTAGGTTGTACCGCAGGGCCAGTTCTAGTTTCTCGGGGAAACCCTGAGGGTCCCACTCGGCACTTTGGCCGGGGGCGGCTTCCCGAATGACGCTCGATGGATCGACAAGGGGTTGGGTGTAGGGGATGCTGGCTTGGAGCAGGACGGAGGTTTCAGTGAGTTGCAAGGCGCAACCGCAGACTTTGATTCCGGTGATCTCGTCCACCACGTCATTGGCGGAATTGAAGGCGAAGCAATCGGAGGTTCGGATGCCTTTGCTCTCGTGGATGGTGCCTTCGGCGAGGACACACGGGACGCCACACTCTCTAAGGGCGGAGACGAGAGGAAGAATGAGGGCCCGGTAGGCGCGCTTAAGTTCTCGGGATGAGCAGCCGATTTGGGCGAGCGGGGCGGCGAGTCCGACGGTCACGTCATGGCCGTGGAGGACGGCTTTGCCGCCGGTGGGACGGACGATCCATTCGATGGCGGTTGGGTCGATGAGGTCTTTCGGGGCAGATTGGAAGCGGCCGAGTGTGACCCAGGGGCCGGACCAGAAATAGACGCGGCAGCCGAATTCTCCCTGGTCGGCTTGGTCTCTCAGTTCGACATCGCGAGCCATATTGACCACACCATCGTGAGTGCCGTCGACGACGAACTTCATTCCTCGTTCACTCGCGTGGATTGCCTCACTCGGGGAAGGAGGGGGGAGATGCGGGTTACGACCTCGTAGTTGATGGTGCCGATTCGTTGGGCGATTTCTTCGGCGGTGATGCAGTCTTCGCCTTGGGTTCCGAGGAGGACGACTTCATCTTCGGATTGGGATTCGGGAACCGCGGAGAGATCGACGGCGAACATGTTCATGGCAACTCGGCCGATCACGGGACAGCGCTTCCCTCTCACAAGCACGTCTCCCGAGTTTGAGAGTCCACGGTCATAGCCGTCACTGTAGCCCTGCGGAACGATCCCCACTCGGGTTTCTTGGGAGGTGATGTAGGTCAAGCCGTAGCCGACGGGATGCTTGGCGGGAAGCGTTTTGACTTGGGCAAGGTGGGTGACCCACTTCATAACGGGTTTGAGCGCGAGTTGGCGGTGCGAGCGCTCTAAGGCGTTTGACGGGTAGAGGCCGTAGAGACCGACGCCGATCCGGACGATGGTGTTGCCTGGTCGGGAGGGCTCGTAAGCCATCAAGCCCGACGTCGCGGATTCGTGACGTTCCAGGTTCGTGAAACCAGCCCCGGCAAGTTCCTGCATCGCCCTTGTGAAGCACTCTGCTTGCTCTTGGGCGTGGGTGAGATCGGTGGTGTCTTCGATATTCGCGAAGTGCGAGTAAGCCCCCGCCAGTTGGACTCCGGGGTACTTCCCTAGTTCTTGGATGAATTCGCCGAGACGCCCGGGAACGATGCCTTGTCGGCCGAGGAGGGCGTCGATTTTCAGGTGGGCGAGTACGGGGCGGCCCAGTTGCTCGCTGGCCCGTTGAAACGCAGGGAGACGTTCTGCATCGTACAAGGCCAATTCGGCTCCGAGTCGGTAGGCGTCTTCCACTCGGGAGGCGGGAACGAAGCCGAGGACAAGGGCGGGGGTCTGGGAAACTTTGCGGAGTTCAACCAACTCGGCTACGTCATCGACTTGGAAGTAATCGACTTGACCTTCTAGGGCAGCGACCACTTCGGGCAATCCGTGACCGTAGGCGTTACCTTTCACCACCGCGGCTCTTTTGACACCGGTTTGACAGAGGTTGGTGAGCGCCGTTAGGTTGTGCCTCAGGGCTTGGGAGTCGATTTGGATTTCAGACAGGTGGGTCACAGGCGGGTCAACTGCAGATCGATCTGCTCTCCGGTGAGGCGTTGGGCAAATTGATGATAGCTCTTCGTCAGGTCGGTGACTCGATAGTCGCATGTTCCGCCCCGGCTTAGCTTGGTTTCGATTTCGGGATGGCGAGTGAGATAGTCGGCAAGTTTGTCAGGAACGATCTCATCCTGGGCGATGACTGGGACATCTATTTGTCGTCGCACTTGGTCTTTCAGGAGGCAGTAGTGAGTGCAGCCAAGGATCAGTCTCTCCACCCCGTTGACTTTGAGAGGTGCTAAGTAATCAGCGAGAATGGGCTCGACATATTTCAAGCCGTCATTTTCGACGAGGGGCACCAAGAGGGGGGCGGGCTGTTGGAATACCGTTACGGATGGGGCGATTCGGAGGAGTTCCCTCTCGTAGGAGCCCGATTCAACGGTGCTTGCAGTAGCAAGGACGCCTACTCGCTCGACGCCATGTCCTTCGAGAGCGGCTTCGGCTCCGGGGATCAGGACACCGAGAATTCTCCGTTCGGGGTAGTTCGCTGGCAGATACTCCTGTTGGCTCTTTCTGAGCGCCTCGGCGGAGGCCGTGTTGCAGGCGATGATGATGAGTTGACAGTCGTTCTCGAAGAGGTAGCTCAGCGCTTCGGCGAGGAACTCGTGGATGGTCTCTTGGGAGCGGTTGCCGTAGGGAACGCGCTTGGTGTCGCCTAGGTAGAGGTAATCGTATTGGGGCAGGCGCTTGACGATTCCCTGGGTGACGGCGAGGCCGCCGAGGCCGGAATCGAAAATACCAATCTTCATTCCGGCCTCCTTTGTCCTTTGTTAGACGGTGACGGGTTGCCGAGTGTCGGCGAACTTCCAGCGGACGTCCAGGTCCTTGACCGCCTTCGTCTCGTCGAGGCGTCCCACGATTTGAGTGGTGGGGGCGTCGTGGAGGAGTTCGGGGGTTTCTACCGCCTCCTTACAGATGGCGATCATGGCGTCGCAGAAGGCGTCGAGCGTTTCCTTCGCTTCCGTCTCGGTCGGCTCGATCATCAAACACTCGGGCACGATCATTGGGAAGTAGTTGGTGGGCGGGTGATATCCGTAGTCGATTAGGCGCTTACTGATATCGAGAGCGCGGACGCCGTGCTCCTTCTTGTACTTCTCCGCCGTCAGGATGCACTCGTGCATGCAGGGGCGGTCGTGGGCGGGTTTGAGAACGTCCTTGAGACGGGCCCGGACGTAGTTGGCATTGAGCACCGCGTGGCGAGAGATCTCGGCCATCTGCTCCTTGCCGTAGGCTCGGAGGTAGGTGTAGGCGCGAACTTCCATCAGGAACTGGCCATAGAATGCGGAAACTCGACCGATGGAATGGGGTCGGGTGTAGTCGGCGACGACTACACCGCTCTCGTTGCGTCGGATCACCGGGACGGGCAGGAACGGTTCCAGATGCTTCTGGAGACCGATGGCGCCACAACCGGGGCCACCGCCACCGTGAGGGGTGCTGAACGTCTTGTGGAGGTTCAGGTGCATACAGTCGAAACCGTGGTCGCCGGGCCGGGTCGTGCCGACCATCGCGTTCATGTTCGCGCCATCGCAGAAGACCTGACCGCCGACGGCGTGAACCATCTGGCAGATCTTCTCGATATTCGGCTCGAACAGGCCAAGGGTCGAGGGGTTGGTCAGCATAAAGGCAGCAATGTTCTTTCCGCCTTCGCCTTCCAGCGCCTTCTCCAAGGCAGCAACGTCGGTGTTCCCTTCGGCATCGGTGGGGATCGACTTGACGTCGTAACCACAACGCGCGGCCGAAGCCGGGTTGGTGCCATGGGCGGAGTCGGGGATGAAAACCGTGTGTCGATGACCCTCGCCACGGGCCTCATGATAGGCCTTGATCAGCATCAGACACGCCATCTCACCGTGAGCGCCAGCCAGGGGCTGAAGGGTGATGTGGTCGAAGCCGGTGATCTCCGAAAGCATGTCCTGGACGCCAATAAGGATGTCCAGCGCTCCGGGAATCGTCTCGACGGGCTGCATCGGGTGGATGTTCGCAAACCCCGGCAGCGCGGCGGTCTTCTCGTTAATCTTGGGGTTGTACTTCATGGTACAGGAGCCCAAGGGGTAGAAGCCGGTTTCGATTCCGTAGTTGATGTGGCTGAGATTGGTGAAGTGTCGGAGCAGATCAAGCTCACCGATCTCGGGAAGATGTAAATCCTCTCGCAGGTCGCCCAAGGTGGCTTGCAGGTCAACCTCGGGGGTATCGCAAACCGGCACATTGCAGCCGATTCGTCCGGGATAGGACTTCTCAAAGATGAGTTGAGGGGTGGGAACGGTCTTAATGGGCATTGCTTTGTGGGTTTAGGCCAGAGCCGCCTTCAATTCAGCAGCAAATCGGTCGATTTCCGCCTTCGTGCGGATCTCGGTGACGGCGATGAGAAGGTGGTTCTTGAGCATGGGGTAGTAGCTGCCAAGGGGGAGTCCGGCGAGGATTCCCTTCTCTAACAGCGCATCTCGCACTTCGGAAGCGTCTTTCGGGAGTTCGAGGACGAACTCGCCGAAGACCTTTCCTTCGAACGCGAGCTTTCCTCCCGCCTTGGTCAGTTCTGAAATCGCGTATTGAGTGTTGCGCACCGAACCTTCGGCGACCTTCTGCAAGCCATTCTTGCCGAGCGCTTCCATGTAGATCGTGGAGGCGAGGGCCATGAGGGCTTCATTCGTACAGATGTTCGAGGTTGCCTTCTCTCGGCGGATGTCTTGCTCTCGAGTTCGAAGGGTCATGACGAATCCGGGGCGACCGTCGTGATCGGTCGTTCTTCCGACGATTCGGCCAGGAATTCGGCGAACCAGGTCTTGGGTGCAGGCGAAGAGGCCCACCATCGGACCACCAAGTCCCATGGCAACGCCCATTGGCTGTCCCTCACCCACCACGATATCGGCTCCGTAGTGTCCCGGCGGCTTGAGCAGGGCGCAGGCGACGGGGTCGGCAACGACGATCAGCATCGCGCCGGCTTCGGTGGCAGCCTTTCGGGCGGCGGCGAGGTCTTCGATCCCGCCGAAGAAGTTGGGATACTGGACCACGAGACAAGCGGCTTCGCCATCGACCTTCGAGAGATCGGAAGTAAGACCGTTGGAGTGATTGATGGTGTCTACCTGGAGGTCCATGGACCAGCAGTAGGTGTCCAGAACTTGCCGATAGTGGGGGTGAACCGCGTCGCTCACGACAATCTTGGTTCGGCCATTCACGCCGTGGGCGAGGATGGCGGCTTCGGCCATGGAGGTCGAGCCGTCGTACATCGACGCATTGGCGATGTCCATGCCGTAGATTTCGGCGACCATCGTCTGGAATTCGTAGATGGTTTGGAGATAGCCCTGCGAGAGTTCCGGTTGATAGGGCGTGTAGGCGGTAAGGAACTCGCCACGGGAAATCGTCGCGCCGACGGTGGCGGGGATATAGCGGTCGTAGATTCCTGCTCCGAGGAAGCAGGTGACGTCCATGAGGTTGACGTTCTTCTTGCTTAACTCGGCAAGGTGGGCGTAAAGGCGATGCTCATCAAGAGCAGGCGGTAGGTTGAGTTGGCCTTTGACCCGGAGGTTCTCAGGGATTTCGCGGAAGAGTTCGTCGATCGATTTGGCGCCGATCGTCGCGAGCATTTCTTGTCGGTCAGTTTCGGTATGCGGGATGTAGGGCATTTCGGGTTGAGGGGGGAGCTCAATCCTGCGTGAATGAGCTCCTAATTCGAGACTTAGCCAATAAGGCCGGAGTAATCGCCGGCGCTGAGGAGACCGTCGACATCGGCGGCGTTCTGAACCTTGATTTTGATCATGAAGCCTTTGCCGAACGGATCGGTGTTGATGAGTTCGGATTGGGAACCGAGGGCGTCGTTGACTTCCACGACCTCGCCCGCGATCGGGGCGTACACATCGCTCACCGTCTTGACGGATTCAACGCTTCCGAAGCTATCACCCGCGCCGAGCACTCGGCCGACGTTGGGAAGTTCTACGAAAACGACATCGCCAAGCTCAGACTGGGCAAAGTCGGTAATACCGATGGTGGCTACATCGCCCTCAAGGCGAACCCACTCGTGCGATTTGGTGTATTTGAGGCCGTCAGGAACGTTCGACATTCGATCTCCACAAGATTTTGAATACCCATCAGGATACCTTTCGAGAGGCGTCCGTGCTGGTACCTTCACAGCATGCTCCGGGTCGACTTTGTGACGCTCTTTCCAGAGATGACGCTCTCGGCGTGTCGCCACTCCATACTGCACCGGGCAGAAAAGGCGGGAATTGTGTCCTTCTACGCGACCAATCCTCGCGACTTCACCTACGATCGGCATGGGAAGGTGGACGATAAGCCCTTTGGCGGATCTCCCGGCATGTTGATTGGAGTGGAGCCGACGGCAATGACGCTCCAGAGTCTCGGGATTGGGAACGCCGAACAGTCTCGACAAGAGCGGACGGCGGTGGTCATTACCGATCCTACCGGGGAGTCCTTTAATCAATCGCTGGCGAACGAGTTTGCTACCCTGGATCGTGTGGTCTTTTTATGTGGGCACTATGAGGGATTCGATGATCGGGTCCGTGAGCGGTTTGCCACCCACGCAATTAGTATTGGCGATTACATCCTCACCGGTGGCGAGTTGCCCGCTTTGGTGATGACGGACGCAATCGTGCGCAGATTGGAAGGCGTCTTGGGATCCGCGGACAGCTTAGCGGCGGACAGTCATTCGGACGGGCTCTTGAGCGCTCCACAATACACTCGACCGGAAGAATTCGAAGGAATGGCGGTCCCAGAGGTCCTATTGTCAGGGGATCACAAAAAGATAGCCTTGTGGCAACGAGAGCAGGCCCTGAAAATCACCGCAAGTCGGCGACCGGACCTACTGATGAAGGCAAATCTGGATAAACGTGATTTGGATATGCTATCCTCTTAAGCTCGCCCGGGCACCATTGCGCGTCCGGCTGCGTTACAGGAATTGAGAAAATGTCGAAAGCGGCGATTTTAGAGAGTGTCGTACAGGATTGTAAGAAAGCGGACCTGCCAACTATTTGGCCTGGCGACACGGTAAAGGTCAGCGTAAAGGTACGCGAAGCTGGCAAAGAGCGAATTCAGCTTTTTGAAGGCGTCGTCATTGCCTGCAAGAATGGTGGAATCGCCGAGACGATTACCGTTCGAAAGATTTCCAACGGCGTAGGCGTGGAGCGAACTTTCCCGCTCCACTCGCCGAACGTTGCAAAGCTTGAAGTCACACGACGTGGTAAGGTTCGCCGCGCCAAGCTCTATTACCTTCGAACAAAGGTTGGTAAGGACGCGCGCATCAAAGAGCGACGATAAACTGTGTGGCCGATACTCGCCCAAGCAAATCCTGAAGCCGGCGGTTTTCGCGATCTGATCGATTCGGTCGCGAGAACTCCCCTTAGTCAGGTTGTGGCCTTCGTTGCAATTTGCACGGTCATTCGGCTTGCGCTGTATCCCTTCCTCAAGAAGACTCCTTCGCATCTTCGTTCTGGCGGTTACGTCGCGGGGCGCATTGCGAACGAGTTTCTAGACGCCGTCATCTATGCCGGCGTCTTTGTCTTTCTCCTGATCCGCCCCTTCGCGGTTCAGGCCTTCTTGATTCCCTCGGCATCGATGACGGACACGTTGTTGATCAACGACTTTATCGTCGCGAATAAGGCGATCTACCGCTATTCCGAACCCAAGATTGGCGACATCATCGTATTCAAGCCACCGGTCTACGCCACCAAGAAAGATCAACAAGACGAAAATGGCGAGGTGAAGGTTGACTTCATCAAACGATGCGTTGGACTCCCTGGCGATAAGGTTGAGGTCAAGAATGGAGAGCTTTATCGAAACGACAAAAAAGCTCCCGAACCTTTCTTGGCTGACCGCAACAAACACATGAACTTCGACTGGAAACTAGTCGAATATCACGGTGTGAAGAAAGAGTGGGAGGGTCGCTATATCCCGGTCATCATGACTGACGAACCTGGATCCGGTCCAAACTATAACATTGGAACGGGCATTTCCAAAGAGTATGCCGTTGGAGCTATTCCGGAAGATGCTTCCACAGATGAGGCATGGGTGAATTCGGGGGATTGGAAGCGATCAGACCAGCTTTCTACCGAAGAGCAGACCGTTCTCACCGAGTTACGCAATCTCCCTGCCGCCAAAGTTCCGAAAGGATACGTCTTGATGATGGGGGACAATCGCAATGAGTCATTCGATGGTCGTGCCTGGGGCCTAGTCCCACGTGACAACGTCATCGGACGTAGCGAATTCATCTGGCTTCCCTTCAGCCGCTGGCGTATAACGCGCTAAGCGTAAGGCTATAATATGCCTCGGTGGGGCCTGTAGCTCAGTGGTTAGAGCGTGCGGCTCATAACCGCTTGGTCGCGGGTTCGAACCCCGCCGGGCCCACCAACACTTCCTGTATATTTTTCCGTGATCTTCTTCTGAGAGCTCGATGATTGCAAGAGTTCAACATTTTGGATCGTTTCGATGCGTTGTTGAAGATCAGCCCGTTTCCTTCCCTACGCGTCCCACGGAGAGTCTTTGCGCGTATTTATCCTCCCAGTCGGGCCGTTCCATCGGTCGTCAAGTTGTCGCCGAGGCGGTTTGGCCAGATATTGAGTCAGATAGGGCCACCAATCGATTACGCACAACGCTCGTTTTTGTCAAGAAGTCATTAGATCCGTTCGCCCCTATTCGTTCGGACCGACAGACAATTCACTTCTCAGCCGCCGATCAAGACAGCGATCTGATCCTCGCTGAAAGTCTATACCGCCGGAGCCGGGTCGCTCAAAACGTAGATGAAGAGCGAGGAATTCTTCAGCGACTTCTTGCCATCATCGGAACGGATTTCCTCGCTGACTGGACCGAATCATGGACGGACAGACCTCGGCTTTTCTGGCGTGAAAAACGCATCGAAATCGCCTTAAGACTTGCCAGTATCGGTATTGCCATTGAAGACTATCAACTTGCCGAAAATGAATCTCTGCGGGCGCTCTCTACCGACGATTTCAGCGAGGAAGCATGGTCTGCCTATCTTCGCGCCACGATTGAGTTGGGAAGTCACTCAAGGGCCATCGAACGCTTCGGCGTCGTTCGACGCCGAAGACTTACGGAAATAGGCTTCGACTTTTCAGGGGATTTGCTTCGGCTTGCCAAGCGAGTTTCAACGAGCCAGCCTAAGCCCAGTTCAGAACGCAACCGTTTCAGCCAATCGGCGAGAGAGGTTCTCAGCAATACCCTCGAACAATCAGATCCGCATCTCTTGCTTCCGGTGTTGGCAAGCGATACCTTCAAAAAGGAAGCATTACGCAAGCCGTTCGACGCTTGGAAACTCCTTTGCGATGTGGTTGACAGAACAGAAGGCACCGACGAGGTGCGAATTCGCGTGATGCGGCTCTCGATTCTTCTTGCGGGAATGGTGGATCAGTATGGGACGGCTTGCGACTACGCGGAATGGATTATCGAGAACCTACCCGAATCCGATGTGCAGCATCGACATGCCTTGAACATGCTCGGATTCATGAACTTCGAGTTCAGGGATTGGGAGGACGCATGGCGCCATCTGCATCGCTACCTTGAAATCAGCGAAAGTTACGGTCAGCCAGTCGAGGTTGCCATTGCGAAGAGCCAAATCGCTTCCCTTCGGTGGCATTCTGGAGAGATCGAAGAAGCGCTTGAGGACTATCGAAGTCAAATCGACTTCTTCGAGAAGGACGAATCCTTGTCTGGGCTCTACAACTATTGCTGCCTTCAAGGAAACATGGGCACTGTATTTACCATCTTGGGTCGGTGGCCCGAGGCAAAGGAATATTTGATGCGGGCCCACACGATGGCGATAGCGAATGGCTTTGATTTCCTTCGCGCCTCGATCACGGCACAGATGGGACTGGCCCAAATCATGACCGGTGAAAAGGCAGACGGTAGAAAAATGGCCGCCATTGGACTTGCCCAAACCTATCGATCCAGGTATCGCCGGATGCATCAGATTTCGGCTGACTATGCTGCAGGGGCCATGGCAGCCTCGGGGTACCCGTCTCAAGGAATGGCTGTCCTTGATGCTTACACGGAATTTCGAGCAGACACAAACCATAGCCGTTCCGTGGCTGAGGAGCGTTTTGCTCAGTGGATTCGCGAAGAGTTTGGAAATGCGGCTAGTGGTAAGCCTGAGAAGCTTGATGGACAGGCTTCGGAAATCGTAGCGGACTCCTGTGAAATTCTCGAATCGAATTAATTAGCGATCATTTAGCGATCGCCAATTAGCCTCTTGGCATGCCACGCAAATCAATGTTCTCGTTCGTCATCGCGGCGGTCACGCTGCTTATGCTCGGTGGATGCGGTGGAGGCGGTGGCGGCAGCCATGGCGGAGGCGGAGGAGGCGGCGTTCTCGGAAGCTACCACGGCTCCATCGCTCTCGACACAGGATCCGAAGGGGACGTTTCGTTTACCGTCGAAGAAGGCGGCGCGACTTCTGGCCACCTTATCGTCATTGCCACCTCGGGGGGCCCGCATCCTACGGCCGATGTGGGCGGCATTCCTGCGGGGAGCTACACCATGCTGGGACATGTCGACCCTCAATCGGGTGCCATTGACCTCGACGATGCCGCGAGCCTTGGCATTCACATGAGCGGTACCGCCCCCGGCACTGTAACCATTTCATACGGAGACTCGGTTTACAACGGAACAGTCGTTCGCGACACCGACGCCGATCAGCCAGTAGCCGATGTAACTTTCTCGGATGAAGTAGATACGAATGCCGACACTTCCCACTTTCCCAATGGAGCTCTCACCGCTAACTTCGATTCCGATGAAGCGGATGTTTTTCTTAGCGTAACTGACGCAAGCGGTCGGACTTTCGGCGTCACCGTGCCAAACTCGCTGGCCGTTGGAGATACCTACACCTTCGACAGCCTTCACCGCTTCGCCACTTATGCTCAACCGGGAGACGACTTCCTCAATGACACATGGGCCGCAGAGAGTGGGACGATGACACTCGTTTCACGGAACGGCACCAAGGTGAGCGTTATCCTGACCGATGTTCACTACTCGCCAGTTTCTGGATTCGGCCACGGTGCCGGCACCTTCGTCGCCAACGGATCATTCCACAACTAGGCTTTAACCTCAATCACCCAGGCGCTGGGAGTTGCCTGGGTGATCACGTTCCTGCACGCCAAACAGAATATAATTGCCTCGACGACAATGTAGTCGAGGAAACCGATGCCCCTTTCAGCTACGAACACTCCCCAAGGTTGCGAATTCTTTTCGAGGACTCCCGATTCGATCTTTACGGTTGAACAGTTTCAGGGTGATGAAGCTCTGATGATCTCTACCGCCGAACAATTTAGTCGCGGCGAGGTCTTGCCAGTCGTCGAACGGTTAGATCAACAAGAAGATGGCCTCATGCCCTCTTTGATCCGCAAGGCGGGCGATCTGGGCTTTTGTGGAATCGACTCGCCTGAAGCTTACGGCGGATTGGGACTTTCAAAAAATCTTGCCGCAAGAATTCTCGAATTTTTGTCACTCAATGGCTCATTTAGCGTCACTTACGGGATCACCAGCGGAATCAGCCAGGTGGGCCTTTCGTTGTTTGGCAACGAATCCCAAAAGCAGCAGTACCTGCCCAAGCTGACTTCGGGCCAGTGGATCGGCGCTTATGCACTCTCCGAGCCGAACAGCGGAAGCGATGCTCTTTCAGTAAGCACTCGCGCCGAGAGGAAGGGCGATAAGTGGATTCTCAATGGCACGAAAATGTGGATTTCCAATGCCAAATGGGCCGACCTTTTCTTGGTGATGGCCAAGATCGACGGTGAGAAGTTCAGCGCGTTTCTGGTGGAGAAAGACTTTCCTGGCGTCAGCGTTGCACGAGAAGAGCACAAGATGGGCCTGAAGGGATCCTCAACTGCTCGTCTCGTCCTTGAAAACGCCGAAGTTCCGCTGGAAAATCTGCTCTACGAACCCGGACTGGGACACCATGTAGCCTTTAACGCCCTGAACTTAGGACGATTCAAACTTAGTTCGATGTCGATCGGTCCGGCGCGAGAAGCGATTGGTGCGTCCGCCGCCTACGCGCTTGATCGAAAGCAATTTGGCCGCTCCATTGCTTCCTTCGGCCTAATCGAAAAGAAATTCGCTATGATGGCGGCGTTGTACTACGCTGCAGAGTCCATGATCTATCGAACAGGGGCATTGATCGATGCCGCATTTGAGACATTTGGTGGCACCATCGAGGGTAATCGCAAGGCAGCGGAGGAGTACGCGGTCGAATGCTCTGCCTGTAAGGTTTTCTCTACCGAGGTGGAAGGCGCGATTGTCGATGAGGCCATTCAGGTTTATGGCGGCTATGGCTTTACAGAAGAATTTCCTGTTGCCAGAATCTATCGAGACGCCCGCGTAAGTCGGATTTATGAAGGCACAAACGAAATTAATCGGATTTTCATGGCGGATCGGCTCCGTCGTCGCGCAAAGGAAGGTTCAGCCAGTCTCGACGGCGTAGCAGACTCCTTTGTCGGTGAACTAGCGTCACGTGCCATGCGCATAGAAACCGACAATCAAATTAAGTTAGGGGCATTGAGCGATCTGCTGATGTACCAATACGCGGAGCAGTCTTCTCGACTGCGGGCGCTCCAGGTGGGCGGGCATTGCCAACTACTTTACGACGCATTTTTACCGTGGGTGAACCTTAGGGGATCGGAGGCCTATCAGATATTGACCGGAGAAGGCATCCAACTGCCATCCATCCGTCCGGCGCCATTCTCTGAGATCGCCTCGGCGGTCTATGAACGCAAAGGACCACTATAAACCGCAAAATAAAGGCGTCCTAAACCTTTCCTTAACCTTTCCCAATCAAGGATAATCATATATCTCCTAGGCAATGTCGCCTTGGTTGATTTTGCTGCCGGCGTACGGGGGGCGAATCGACCCCAGTCGCTTGGAAGCCCTACGCAGAGGGAGCGTAGGCATTTCGAGAACGCACACAAACTTCCGGGAGGAAAAATGACCCCAAAGGACGCCGTAGCATTCGTTAAAGAGAACGAAGCGCAGATCGTCGACATTCGTTTTACAGACTTGATGGGCACTTGGCAGCACTTCAGCATGCCGGTGAGCCACTTCAGCGAAGACCACTTCACGGACGGTATGCCGTTCGACGGTTCCAGCATCCGAGGATTCCAGACCATCAACGAGTCCGACATGCTTCTCATCCCCGATGCGGAAAGCATGTTCATGGATCCATTTACCGAGGTTCCAACTGCCGTCGTGGTCTGCAAGATCGAAGATCCGCTTACTCGACAGCCATATGCTAAGGATCCTCGCTTTACCGCCGAAAAGGCTGAGCAATACCTCAAGACGACCGGTATCGGCGATACCGCGTTCTTCGGTCCTGAAGCCGAATTCTTCGTCTTTGATCAGTTGCTATTCAATGTGGATCCCTACAATAGCGGCTATAAGATTAAGTCCGATGAAGGTTATTGGACTTCAGGCGATGAGGATACTCCTGGCTACACGATCAAGCCCAAGGGTGGATACTTCCCCTGCGCTCCAGTTGACAAGCTTCAAGACCTTCGCACTGAAATGGTTTTGAATATGGAAGCCGTTGGCATCGATGTGGAAATGCACCACCACGAGGTCGCCAGTGCTGGTCAGTGCGAGATCGACATGAAGTTCGACACATTGACCAAGATGGCCGACAAGCTGATGAAGTACAAGTACATCGTCAAGCAAACGGCTTATCAGCATGGCTACTTCGCCACCTTCATGCCGAAGCCACTGTTCGGGGACAACGGTAGCGGCATGCACGTTCACCAGTCGATCTGGAAGAATGGCGAGACTCAGATGTTCGATGAGGCTGGCTACGCGAGTCTGAGCGATACCGCTCGTTGGTACATCGGTGGTCTTCTGAAGCACGCCCCGGCTCTCTTGGCCTTTTGCGCACCGACGACCAACTCTTACCGACGACTGGTTCCTGGTTACGAGGCTCCCATCAACCTGATGTACTCCGCCCGAAACCGATCAGCCTGCGTTCGAATCCCGATGGTCAGCAAGTCGCCGAAGGCGAAGCGCGTCGAGTTCCGAGCTCCAGACCCAATGGCCAATCCTTACCTGGCCTTCTCTGCCCTTCTGATGGCTGGCCTCGACGGTATCCAGAACCGAATCGAGCCGCCGAAGCCGCTTGACAAGGACCTTTATGAGCTCCCGCCGCTTGAGCGGGCCGGAATCGAAACCACTCCTGGTTCTCTCCGTGCGACGCTTCAGGCACTTCTAGCCGATCACGAATTCCTTCTCAAGGGAGACGTGTTTACGAAGGAGCTCATTGAGAGCTACGTGGAGTACAAACTCCTTCACGAGTGTGATGCGATCGACCTTCGCCCACATCCGTATGAGTTCTATCTTTACGCCGACGCATAAGGGCCAATAACAAAGCGAGCCGAGATCGTAATGATCTCGGCTCGCTTTTGTTGAGGGGTCTGTCTATTGAGTGAGTTGAAGGACGAAGAGAGCTTGGCCCGGTTCTAAGTTTGATCCCTTCGTTTTCAAGACTTTGACGATCCTTCCTGAATGAGATGCTCTTACCACGAGTTGCTCCTTCTTGGCTTCCAAATCTTGCAGCTCCTTCGTAAGGGCGACGATTTGCTCCTCATTTTTGGGATCGTCAATATCGATGAGATTAACCTTAACGGGCGCCGTGCTCGCTTGGACGCCAACCGAGCCATAGATGACCTTCTTCTGAATTTTCGGCTTCGTCGGAGCAGGAGTGCTCGCTGGTCGAACAACAAAACGTCTATTTTCCAAGTCGGCCAAGGAGGACTTAATCTCTTGAATACGATCTTGTATTCCTTGAATCGTCTTCTGCTGGGTTGAAATAGTCTCCTTGACCTGGGAGATCGATTTCTTCACTTCCTCCAGTCGTTTTTCGGCTTCCACGACTACGCTATCGGCCGAATCTTTCGCGGCGATCGTGGCATCCCGCTTACGACGTGCGATGGCACCCATATCGTAAAGGCGGCTCATGCGGTCCACTTCCTTTTGCGCGGCGACTTGAGCGGACAAGGCGTTGTCGACACTGCCCTGTGCAATCGATTGAAGTCCGTTAAATTCTTCTAGTTGCTCCTGGTTGGAGGTCAGGTCAGACTGGATCGTCTTCAAGGCTTTGGTCTTTTCCGCCGATTCCTTTTCGAGTTTGGCAATTTCTGCTGAAACTTGCGGATCTTCTGTCTTCACTGGAGGCAACAAAGTGGGTGCGTCTGTTTCCGAAGGCGAAGCAGGTACTTCAACGACTCTTCTAACCGTGCCAATAGAACCCAAAATCGGCTCCTCGGCAACAGCGACTTTTTCGTGAATCTTTGCCTTCTCCAGTGCTTCCTTTACGGACCGTATCTGGGCATCAAGCTCGTCGCTCCTGAGGGTTGCAAGCGTTGCCCCTTCGTGCACCCATTGACCTTCCTGCACGAGCACCTGATCGACAGCGCCAGCTTCCTGGGTTACAAGCTCGACTTGGGGCAAATCAGGTTCGGATGTGTGAGCAACATAGGAAGGGATCGCCAAGGCTGCGATGAGCGAGAGGGCCAGCCCCACCGTGATAGCCGGACCGCGATACCGGCCAATCTTTGAATTCGATTCGTTGCTCATGTCCCTTTTCTATCGTTGACGAACAGACGAGCGTTTCGAGGTCAGTTTGTTTTAGGCCGTTGGTCTGGCACGGTCACCCATCACCAAATTTGTAGCCTCACGCGCGATTTTGGTTGCGATCAGGCCATCTTGAGCTAATGGCAAGCCGGTTGTATCTCCGGACCGTATGGCATCGCGAAAAGCCGCGTACATCCCTTCGAAATTCTTCTCGCTAGCGCCCGGGACCCGAATCGTTTCCTGCCCCGTTCTTGCTTCAAGGACGTAGCCGTCACGGTCATACCGCAGGACGCCACCATCACCAATTAGGTGGTAAGAGAAGTGATTTATAGGCTCCCGAGCAGTGTGGCAGTACGTAAAACTCATTTCCACGTTTGTGTGCGCCCCACAGCGGTGATCCATGTTGAGCCACATATGATCAGGCGCTTCGTAATCGGCTACCCAGGCGCCGCTGGCGGCGGCACGTACGATTTCGCTCTCGAGCCACCAGCGTGAGAGATCGATCATATGTACACCACAGTCAACCATCGGACCGCCCTCCACCATTCGACCGGCCCATCTAGGATTCTCAACCCAAGAGTGATCCGGTTGCTGCTGATATCGGCCGTGAAGGTTCCAGATGTAGATAAGTCGAAGAGCGCGGATTTTGCCAACCGTTCCTTCTTCAATCCATTGTTTAATTTGCCTCGCAACAGGGCTAAATCGATAGCAGAACCCTACCATGAAGATTTTGCCCGATATGTTCATCGCGCCAATCATCGTCTCCGCTTCCGATTCATCCTCGGATATTGGCTTCTCACAGAGGACATGAACGTCCCGCGTGGCCGCTTCGAGGACGCCCGCGAGATGAGTGGGTGCAGGTGAGGCGATGACTACCGCGTCCAAGCCTTGGCCATAGAATTCCTCCGTGGAATCGAACGTCGGCAACCCATCAAAGCGCGCTGAAGTCGAACTAAGGCGAGCTGGATCTGGATCGTAAAGCGCAACTAGCTCTACGCCGTCGGTCGAAAGAATGGCGGGGATGTGGCCAAAGTTAGCCACATCCCCGCATCCGAGAACTCCAATTCGGATCACTACTTTCCTTTAGTGCCCTTCGCCCTCGTCGTCATCATGCTCACCATGACCACCTTCATGACCTTCATTGTGAGGTAGCGGCTGATAATCTCCGCTGATATCGGAAGGCTTAGCGGCCGCGGTGTGGTGACCGCTATTGCTATCGGTATAAGCTTCGGGACCGGCTGCCTTTTTGAATTTCGCCCCCTCGTAGCTGGGGGTGTCCATCGTTTGGGTGGTGGTGGTCAACAGACCGCCTGAGCCCTCGGCAACGCCACCATAGGTGTATGGATCTCCTTTGTAAGGAGACTTCGTGTTGGGAGCGCTCGCTGACGTCTGGCTTTCGATCGCCTTAATTCGACAACCGACCATCGACAGAGCGATTACTCCGATCAAACCTACTTGGGCAAGGTCCTTCCTTAGAGCCATTCCGATAATTTACCCGTTTACGCCTAGAAAGTGACGTCTACGGATTCCTCCTTCCCGGTTTCGCTGCTCTTGTACAGGGCATCGAAGATTGCGTTGAGAATCAGGCCATTCTCGCCGGGAACGGGCGAAGGCTTGTTGTTCAAGATGGCATCGACGAACGCCTTGATCTCATCGACGTGAGCGGACTCGACCGATGGGATGTTCGCGGGCTTCATGTTGAAGAGTTGGCGATTCTGCTCGGTGAAGATCTCGATAGGATCAGCGCCCCAACCCTTAACGATGGCTCCAGCCTTGGTGCCGAAGAGTTGGGTGGTGAAAGGATCACCGTCCAAGTTCGCCATGAAGGAGCTTTCCAAGGTGACGACGGCGCCATTATCGAACTTGATCATGCCAACGGCGAAGTCTTCGACGGTGAACTTGGTTCGGTCGTATTCGCCCCACGGATTAACGATATCGGGGTTGGTGCCCAGCATGTCCCACGTCTTGCCGCTGGCGCTGACCGGCTTGGGATAGCCCATCAAGAAGAGCGTGAGGTCGAGGATGTGGACGCCGATATCGATCAGCGGGCCACCGCCCTGCTTTTCCTTATCAATGAAGACGCCCCAGTGCGGAACACCGCGGCGGCGCAGCGCTTGGGCACGGGCGTAGTAGATGTCGCCCATGTTGCCGTCATCGATGTACTGCTTCATGAACCGAGCTTGGCCGGTGAATCGCTGCTGAAGGGCAACCTGTAGAATCTTGCCGGTGTCTCGCGCGGCGGCGCACATCTTGCGAGCCTCATCCGCGTTCATGGCGAGGGGTTTTTCGCAGATGACGTGCTTGCCAGCGTTGAGCGCGTCAATCGTCGGCTGCATGTGATAGGCGTTGGGAGTTGCCACTGAGACCGCATCGATCTCAGGGTCAGCCAGAAGCTGCTTATAGTCGGTGTAGGTCTTCTCGACCGAATACTTCTCGGCGGCCTGTTTGGCCGTCTCTGGATTTACGTCGCAAACCGCAACCATTTCGCAAAGGTCGGGCATGGACGCGTATCCACGCATGTGGCATCCCTGGGCGATACCGCCGCTACCAATAATTCCAATCTTGAGCTTCTTTGACATCCTATTGGGCCTCTAGCAAAGGCCTATCTTACTTCAGAGGATGCTTGAGAAGATTCTTTGAGGTCTTTGCCACTGAAAGTTCCCTCGCAATCCTCCGGCAAGTGAGATTTAGCCGTGCCTTTCTTTACGGCAACGAGGCTGCCAATCCCTGCCACACCGATCAAGACGGTCCAAAAAACCACGTGGGGCATCTCGGGGAACGTAAAGGGCAAGGTGTTTGGATGATAGACGTCGTAAGTGTGACCAGCAAGGAAGGCGAGTTTGACGCCGACCCACGCCACGAGGAGGTAGGCCACGTGGTCAAGAACGGGGTACTTCTCCAACAGACGGATAAAGAGTGAAGCGGCAAAACGAAGAAGAACGATGCCGATGACCGCGCCGGTGTAGACGACCCAAATCTTATCTTGCTTGTTGTCCACGAAGGTGACACCGGCAAGGATTGAATCCACGGCGAACGCGATGTCGGTTAGTTCAACCGCGACAACCGTGGCCCAGAACTTCTTCCCTACCGGCTTTGCTTCACCGTCGCTGGTGGCGTGGCTAACAAAGTGCTTGATGGGCACCCAGAGAAGATAGACCGCGCCGACGGCCTGGAGCCACCACTGCTGAAGGACGATGGAGGCGAAGAGGATAGCGACGAGGCGGAAGACGAACGCGCCACCCAATCCAAAGAGCAACGCCTTGCGCTGCTCGGCCTTTGGCAAGTGCCGAACCATGATGGCCAGAACGAGCGCGTTGTCCGCAGAAAGCAAAGCTTCCAGGACAACAAGCGCGCCAACTCCGGCGAGGTCCGCGATCTGAAAAGTCTGGCCAAACATGCCGAGCCATAAAGTATGACCGAACGGCCCTGGCACTCCCGACCGGAGTCTGCCAAAATAGGGACAACAGAGAGTAAATCCTATGCCAACCTACGTTTACGAATGTTCAGCTTGCAGCAAGACCTTTGAAGTCGAACAGCGAATCACCGAAGATCCGTTGAAGGATTGTCAATGCGGTTCCGAAGGGACCGTGAAGCGTGTGATTCAGCCGGTAGGGATCGCGTTTAAGGGCAGTGGCTTCTATGTGACCGACTACAACGCATCCACGTCTACTCCTAGCACGAAGACCGAAACGAAGTCGGACACGGCCTGCTCTGGCGAGCCAGCAAGCTGCCCGAGTTGCTCCACAGAGACTAACTAGCGAATCCAAAACCAAAAAAGGCCCCCTGCCTTTCCGCAGGGAGCCTTTTTTGTTCTGGACTACTTGGCGGTGAGCTTCTGCTCGTACTTCGCCAATTCCTCTTGGTTGGATGGAACCTTGATGTCGCCCTTGATGATCTTGGCTGTGATCGCCTTGACCTTATCGAGGTTTTCCTTGCCGATCTTGTCCTTGGTAAACCGCATCTCGCTCAGACCCACACCGCCTGCCTTCAAGTCGTAGACCTTATTCCCAGGGGTGAACTTACCTTCATTCAAGTCTTTGACTGTTTGGTAAACCGCTTCGTCCACCCGCTTGATCATGCTGGTGAGGACGGAGCCCTTTTCGACATCGTCTTGATCGCTATCGACGCCAATCGCGTACTTCCCTTGTTCCTTGGCCGCCGAAATCACACCCAAGCCGGCTCGTCCTGCGGCGTGGTAGACGATATCGGCACCGGAAGTGAAGAGCAGGTTCGCGGCGACTTTCGCCTTGTCCTGGCTGTCCCAGTTGCCGGTGTACTTCGCAGGGAGAACTTCAGCGGAAGGATTGGCCGTTTTTACGCCCGCCTCGTAGCCAGCTTGGAACTTCTTAATGAGAGGAATCTCCATTCCACCGACGAAGCCAACCTTGTTGGTCTTGGTGGTGAGTCCGGCTAGATATCCGGCGAGGAAGCTGCCCTCATGCTCAGTGAAAAGGAGCGACCGCACATTCGGGGCGCTCACCGGAGCATCCACGATAGCAAATTTGACATTGGGGTATTTGGGAGCTACCGCCTCAAGCGCTTTTTGCTGCGTGATACCAACGGCGACAACCAGATCGCAACCCGCGTCTGCCATGCCGGTCAAGTTGCCTTCAAAGTCCTTCTCGCTCTTGCTTTCGATGGATTTCTCTTCGATGCCAAAGTCTTTCTTGGCTCGGATAATTCCGGCGTGAGCGCTATCGTTAAAGGACTTATCGCCTAGTCCGCCGCTATCATAGACAACTCCCACAAGGAGTTGCTTTCCCGAGTTCGAGCGCACATTGTTGCCTCGGGGGGACGTGAAATCACGCGAAGCAGGGTTGTCGATTGCAGAATTAGAACCGTTTTGACCTGCACACCCGATGACACTACCCAGGGCCACCAAGGCTCCTATCCAACCAGTAATCCTACTTCTCACGACTTAATACCTCCCTGCGACGGGTAAACTACCGCATTATGGCGCATCCAATGGATGCCCAGCAGGAGTTTCCCGTTTGATCACTTGTCACCTTACGAAGCTTGAAAGCGCCCTCGATCAGATTAAGAAGAACCATCCTAAGCTGAAGCCCGCGGATGCGGCGCTTATCGCATCTTCGCTTTCCTTGACAGGACGACACGCGATTGCAATTTACGATGGACAGCAATACCGCTGGCCCGAAGACTATGACGGATTAACCAAGGCAATGGTATCGCAGCTTCAGATGGTTCAGGAGGGTATCGAGAATACGGCCCCCAAGAAGACCACGAAGTCTGCCCCCGAGGAAGAACCGGTCATCGTCACCGTCGGCCTGATGCCCAACCTGGCAGCCGGCGAAAAGGTCCTCAAAGAGCGAGACGACCTGAAGGCCAAGCTGAGCGACATTCTGCAAGACGGCGTGGAGTTCGTTTACTCGGGCATCGACATCGGATGGCAGTGGGCGCTGGATCGAGCGAACTGGACCACGATCAGCAACACCGACCTGAGCCGCCGAATTAAGATCAAGGCGAGCTTCACGGAAGGCGCCGTTGGAATTGAAATGGGCGCCGCCGGTGCGAAGAAGAAGTCCACCAAGGCATCGAAGGCGGCGGCCGCAGCGGCAGCTGAACCTGAACCCGAGACTGACGCCGACGGCGAATAACTATCGGAAATGATAAAGTAAGGCCCGGTGACTATTTGGTCTCCGGGCCTTACTTCTTTTAGATCTTGTTTCGCATCTTCAGGATGCGGCGCTGAATGGATCGACTGTATTTAGTCAGTCTAGACATGTACATCGTGGGATGACGATCCTCAAATTGCTCAAGAGCCTTTAGCTTATCAAGCTGTTTCCAATAGATGAGAAAGTCCTTGTACCGCCAGGCGTGGAACAGGATTGGCTCATAAAACTCGCAGAACCGTTGCCTTGAAATATATCGGCATTCGTTCTTGAGAATGTCGATATGGAGCTTCCCGACAAGTCCAGCCGCGCTGTGCTGAAACTGCATTTCTTGAGGAATAAGATGCTCAAATCGGCCAAGTTCGATCATGGCCATCAACATGCAGACTTCTTCGCTGGCGTGCTGCCCTCGGCCAAACGGATCGAACTGGTATTCATCGTAGTTCTGCTCCACTTTACGCATTCTGTCGAGTAAATCCGCAAACGATTCAGAACGCTCGTAGTAGACCAGTCCGCCGTTAAATCTCGGCATCTCGGTTAGACCGTACTTCGCACATATTTCAGCGACCTTGACGCCGTGAAAAACTCCTTCCTTCTCTAGATGGCCCTGTACAGCAAATTCATAACCGTCGCAGTAGTTAAAAATCGCGTCCAGCCGCTTGAACGCCAGCATATCGACATCGATCGAGAGGACTTGATCGGCGTCGGTGACTTCAAGGGCAGTTAGCTTATCAAGCGCTGATCGGGGCCCTTGGACTGGAATCACTTCATCGAAGTATCGCTCCCAATCATATCCCTTGATATCGGTCATGATGACTCGGCGATGAGAGTCCCCGATTAAACGCAAAGATCGTCCTAGCCCCATTGCCATTTCGGCAAATTTCGGCTTGCCACGCGCGACGGTAAAGACGATGCGCTTGCTCATGGAGTGAATAGGATACCAGTCAAAGCTTCCCCGAGAGCCTGAGTAGGCGACGCTCGACAGAGCGACGTAACCTGAGCCATCTACTCATGTACCTCGGCCCATTTCTATCTCTCAACACCTCGAGCTTCTTGAGTTTTTCGAGTTCCTTCCAATACACGCGAAGTTTGCTGAAATAGTGAGCGTGGAAGATGAATGGCTCCACCAAGCGGACGTTAGGATTTCCGGTTACAAATTTGCAGGTGCCCGTTAAGACGTCTAAATTGAGTTTTCCCATGAGTCCAACTCCAGACTCATTGAGGTTCATTTCAAGGGGAAGGACTTCTCCGTGGCCCGTGATTGAGAGTCCCAATGCAAGGCAAGGTTCATCTGGCACCTTTCCGCGAAAAACCTCCATTCCAAGTTTTGGGTATTCAAGAGCGAGTTCGCGCGTTTTCTCCAAAACTTCTGAGAATTGGGCTGACCTTTCGTAATAGACAACCCCTGAATTCAACCTCGGAATTCGTTGGATATTGAACTCGTGTAGTAGTTCCTCGATTCCCTTTTCATACCAAACTCCATTGGTTTCCCATCTGCCTTGAACGGCAACTGCCGCTCCCGCGCAGCGGTCAAAAACGGCGTCCAAACGCTTGAATGCCAGGCAATCGCTATCAATGAAGATAACTTGATCAGCGTCCGTCCGCTCAAGAGCCGTGTATTTTTCGAAGAACACCCCGACATCATTTGAACTCGGCGCTAAGACCTGCGAATAGTATCGACTCCAATCATAGCCGTGGTTATCGGTTACTACAACCCTGGGAGTTGTATCTCCTATCATCTGGAGGGATCTTGCAAGCCCCATCGCCATTTCGGCATAGCGATCATGCCCGGTGGCGACGGTGAAGATAATTCTCTTCACCGGACTATTCCCATCAATTTCAGATACCGTCGTTCGATCGAACGTCGTAGTTTGAACCATCTCGATCGATACCCCGGGCGGTGTTTATCCTCGTATGCCTCCAAGCCCTTGAGGAACTTGAGCTGACGCCAGTAGATGGTGAAGTTGGAATACTCCGAGGCATGAAAAATCGTGGGTTCGACATAGCGGACCTTGCTCTTCCGGGACAGGAAGCGACAGGTGTTTGATCTGACATCCATGTGCAGTTTGCCGATCATTCCGGACCCCGTGTTCATGAAGTCTGTGTCGTCGCTTACTACGGATCCGAATCCTGTCCTCATCATTGCAAGGGCGACGCATACTTCTTCTGAGGCATTTCCTCGAAAATCCGCAAATCCGGATTGCCCATAGTTAAGTTCAACATCCTTCATCGCTTCAAGGAGCGTGAAGTAGGCTTCCGTCTTTTCGTAATACAGCGCTCCACCGTTGAATTTGGGTAGTCGATCTAATCCGTGCTGTTCCAACACTTTAGGAACTGCAGCGCCGTGCCACATCCCTTCCGTTTGCCAATTCCCCTGCACCGCAAATGGTAAGCCAAGGCAATGCTGAAAGACGGGTTCGACCCGCTTGAATGCCAGGCAATCGCAGTCAATGGCATACACCGCCTCCGCATCTAGGTAGTCGAAGGCCAGAAGTTTGTCAAGAGCGGACCGAGAGGCAAGTGGCTCGAAAACGTAGTCAAAGTAGCGGCTCCAATCAAAACCCTTTATGTCCGTGACAATAGCGCGAGGCGTCTCATCACCAATGAGACTGAGCGATCGCCCGAGTCCCATCGCCATTTCTCCATAGCGGGGCTTTCCTCGGGCGACCGTAAAAATCAGTCGTTTCATTCGGGTGGATTATACAGCCCTATCCCATCGATCAGCGATCTGGACTGGTCAAACCCGCTTGAGCCGCCATTATGGGCGGCTCAAGTGGCTAAACAAGTACCGAGCAATGGTGCCCATGACGTGAGGTCGGCTAGTGTCCTTTCCGATGCCGTGGTCGTCGCGGGGATATGCCATCAGGTCGAAGTACTTCCCGTTTTCAATAAGTTTCTGAGCCAGTTGGGCGGTGTCTTGGAAGAGTACATTGTCATCCAAGATGCCGTGCACCAGAAGAAGGTGATCTTTGAGTCCAGAGGCATAGGTGACGGGAGACGTCTTTTCGAAGATCTTGTCTTTGTCGTCCTTTACCAAACCCAGTCGGCGACGGGTGTACCACTCGTTGTAGCTCTTCCAGTCGGTGACGCTGGCCACCGCGACGCCGGTGTCGTACAGACCTGGCTTGGTGAGGAGGGTCATGCAGGTGAGGAAGCCACCATAGCTCCAACCCCAAATGCCGACTCGATCCGGGCGGACGTATCCGAGGTTCTCTAGATATTTGTGAGCTGCTTCCGCCTCTCCGACATCGATCAGGCCGAGCTGCTTGAAGTAGCCATTATTGAAATCGCCACCGTAACCCCAGCTCGAACGGAAATCGACACAGAGGACGACCATGTCGCATTCGTTGGCCAGATAGTTCTCGAAGAAACCGCCCCAGGTCATCTTGGCGGAGTCGGCATAGATGCTACTCACGACCGCCGGGTGCTTCTTTGAGAGATCGATTCCCTTCTTGGTGATGAGAATGCCGTGGATGGTCTTGCCGTCGGGGGATTGGAAGGTGACTTCTTTGTAGTCCGCCCAATCGACCTTCTTGAACTCAGGCAATTGACTCTCGGTGAGGCGCTTGAGCGTGGGCTCTACGGCGTAGAGTTCGTAGTTGATGGTGCGATCGGCGGCCATGGTGGCGACCTTCTTGCCGTCGTTGCTGATGAGGGGCAAGTTGGCAGAGTTAAAGTCTTTGGGAACCGAGTAACCGTCCTCTTTAACCACATGGACCGTCTTCTTACCGTCAGGCTCAATGATCGTGATCTCGGTCTTGAGTGGACTTCGGGCGGCGGTGGAGAGGAAGATGCGATCGCTATCCTTGGGGCGAGTCATGTCGCCGACATCGTTGGCCTCTTTGTAGACCGGGACAATGTTCTTCCCGTCGGCATCCATCTTGTAGATGGAGCGCCAGCTAAAATCGCCGCCCATTAGATCTGTGCCAAAGATGATCTGCTTGCTGTCTCGAGACCAGACGAGCGGTTGCCAGTCGTTGATGTAGTTTCGAGGCGCCTTCTCATGATAAACGTCTTCTTTTTTGAGGGTCGCGGCATCGAAAACGGAGATGGTGTACTCCTGGAAATCTTCCTTTTGCCAGCCCACGGCGACCTTTTTGCTATCCGGGGACCAGAGGGCCGATTTCACCCAGAGATATCTCGGAAGGCCACCGACGAATCGAATAATGCCGCCATCGACGGAGACGACGCCCAACTGATTGTCTTGCGAGAGATCGCCGTTCCACATGCGTTGGATGTTCACGACCTTTGCCCGGTCTTTGCTGAAATCCATCATCACGTGGCTGCCCATCTTTGAGCTATCGCCCCACGTGATGAGCAGATTCTTACCGTCGGGTGACCAATCGAAGCCTTCCACCGACGTGTTCGCCTTGGAGACGAAGGTCAATTGCTTGGACTTGCCGGTTTTTCGATCCAGTCGATAGACGTTTCCGCCTTCGAGGTATCCCAAGTACTTGCCATCGGGTGAATAGCTGAAGCTGTAGGCGCCGGAATTGCCATCGAAGATGGGCGTCAGGTCCTTTCCGTCGGGCAGGACGGTCCACGTTCTTCCCTTGTAGCTGAACAGGATTTCCTTGCCGTCAGGCGACCATTGGTAGCCTCCTGGTCCCCCGTCATAAAGATCCTGCTCTTTCTTTTCGAGGTCCGTTCGCTCGTCGTCTTGGCGCGGCAAATCGTTGATCTTGGACGCCTCGACGATCCTTCGCTTGTTTCCACTAGGGAAATCGAGGACCAAAACATCGAGTTTTCGCTCGCCTGTTTGGTTCCAACCGAAAACGATGT
This sequence comes from Armatimonadetes bacterium 55-13, assembly GCA_001898035.1. GTDB lineage: Bacteria > Armatimonadota > Fimbriimonadia > Fimbriimonadales > Fimbriimonadaceae > 55-13. The sequence goes on along the minus strand of MKRX01000005.1, from coordinate 258,771 downwards.
GAGAACCATCGGGAGACATGGCGGGAGCCGATGGGCTGCGGCCATTAATGAGGGGGTACTGGTAGTAACGCTCAATGGGAATCTCGGCTTGGGGAAGGTCTTGGCTGTGCCCCAAACAGGCGGTTCCGAGCGCGAGAAGGACGATCGAAAGACTTCGTAACTTCATATGCGGGTTTCCGCTACCTGTTTACCAGAATGGGCGAGCAACGGTTCCCGCACCCCTGGGTAAAGTGCCGGGTGATGGGCGAATCGATTCGAGTAGGAATTGCGGGCCTCACCCATGGACACGTTTGGGGACTCATTGAGGCGTTTCGGAAAGTGGAAGGTGTGGAGATGGTGGCGGTTGCGGATGCAACGCCCCTTCTGGATCGCGCCAAGGACAAGTTTGCCAAGTCTTACACGAGTTGGCAGGAGATGCTGGAGCAGGAGACGCTGGACGCCTTAGTGGTCACCAGCAACAATGTCGAATCCTCGGAAATTGCCATTCAGGCACTCGGTAAGGGCATTCCTTGCCTCGTGGAGAAGGCGATGGCGGCGAATGCGGCCGATGCGGACCGGATGCTGGAAGCGATGCGAGCTTCGGGCAAGACGCTGATGATCAACTGGCCCTTAGCCTGGGCTCCCTGGCTCCAGGAGGTCAAGCGGCTGTTGGATGAAGGCGCGGTTGGCCCGGTATTCAACGCGCACTACCGGAATGGCCATTTCGGTCCTAAAGAGATCGGCTGCGATGAGTGGTTCGTGGGTTGGCTTTACGACGAAACGCTCAACGGGGGCGGCGCGATTGCCGACTTCTGCTCCTACGGGGCGGTCCTCTGCCGGTGGTTGTTTGGAATGCCAGAGAGCGTTTACTGCATCCGTCAGAACTACACTAAGGACTACGAGGTGCCGGACGATTTTGCCTCTTGCGTTCTCCGCTATCCCAAGATGCAGGCGACGGTGGAAGGCACTTGGGCGCATCGTGGAGACGATCATCGAGCGAACCCGGCGTTCTACGGCAAGGATGGGACGATCTCCGTTACGGGCAACTTCGTTTATAACTCCACGACGGGGCGTGAAGAGGGTCGGACGGCGCCTCCGCTTGAAGTGAGCAGTCCTGCGGTGTACTTCTTGGAGTGCATCAAGACGGGCAGGATGCCGGAAGGGATTTTGAACCCGGAGATTGCGGCGGACGCGTGCCGGATCTTGGATGCGGCGAAGAAGAGTTCCGTTTCTGGCTGCGCGGAAAAGCTCTAATTCTTCGGCGAAGAACTCAGCCTTGAAGCGAGTCTTGACAGGTGGGCCGATTTCGCCATTTCGAGAATTGGCCCATCCGAACATTCGGTTTTGGGATTTGCTCCGTGGTCGAGGAGGTAGATGGCGACCTCCTCGTGACCGTTCGCAATGGCGAAACAGATGGGAGCATTTCCCTCACCGATAACGTTGGGGTCGGCGCCCCACTTGATGTAGCGCTGGACGGCCTCGAGATCTCCATCGGCGGCGACGGAGATAAGCGGCTCATCGATAAAGAGAAACTTGCCCATCAACGAACTCGCCAATAGGATCGGGATGGTAATCAGAAGGAGGCCAAGATTTCTCTTTTTCTTGGGTAGTCCGGCCAGCCAGCAATAGCCTAGCCAGCCGGCGTAGACCACGGGAACCATGCAGGCTCCGCAGAGCATGGAGAAGACCTCCATTGCTCTACCTTCCGATAAGTTCCTTGGCTTTAACGACGACGTTTTCGGGCGTAAAGCCGAACTCCTTCATGACTTGTCCGCCAGGAGCGGAAAGACCGAATTGATCGATTCCTACCGAGGCGTCGGCATACTTGGCCCAGCCGAAGGTGCTTCCCGCTTCGACAGAGAGTGTTGCGATGTTTCTGGGCAGAACCGAGGTTCGATACGACTCGGGCTGCTTCTCAAAGAGATACCAACTCGGCATGCTGACGACTCGCGTCGCAATGCCTTCCGATTCGAGCGTCTTGGCTGCTTCAACGCAGTGCTGAACTTCGCTGCCGGTGCCGACGAGAATAATGCTCGGAGTTCCGGTTCCCGCTTCCTTGAGGATGTAAGCTCCCTTTTCCAGCGGGTGGTTCTTGACGTCGCTGGGGGAAACGGGCGGGAGGTTTTGGCGGGAAAGGACCAGCATGGTCGGATTCCCTGTGGCTTCCAAAGCGACCTTCCATGCGGCAGACGTCTCGTTGCCATCGCAGGGACGGATAAGATCGAGACCGGGCATTGCGCGGAGGGAGGCAATGTGCTCGACAGGCTCGTGAGTGGGGCCGTCCTCCCCGACACCGATGGAGTCGTGGGTGAACACCATGATGGAGGGGCAGCCCATAAGAGCGGCCAATCGGATGGACGGTCGGCAATAGTCGGTAAAGACGAAGAAGGACGATCCGTAGGCGCGGCAGCCCCCGTGAAGGTTGATGCCGTTGACGGCGGCCATCATGGCATGTTCGCGGATGCCGAAGTTAATGTTCTTGCCCTCGGGGCTGGATGGCTGGAAGTCGGCAAACTTCGGCTGGTGGGTGAAGGTGCTTTCGACGAGGTCGGCGGCGCCGCCAATCAGGGTCGGGAGGTAGGTCTGAATGGCTTCCAGAACCTTTTGGCCGGACTTTCGGGTGGCGATGGACTCTTCGATGACCGGAAGGGCGTCGATCCACTCCGTGCCCAGATCTCCAGCGATGGCAGCCTTGAGCTTGGCGGCATCTTCAGGATAGGCGGAGGAATAGGTTTCCAGAACGGAGTTCCAATCGGCTTCTGACTTGGCGCCTTCCTCGACGGCGGCGCGGAAAACCTTCAAAGCATCTTCAGGGACATAGAAGTCTGGTTCCAGGGGAATTCCGAGCGCTTCCTTGGTTGCCTTAACTTCATCGGGACCGAGGGGTGAGCCGTGGACCTTGGAGGTGCCCGACTTGTTTGGCGATCCGAATCCGATGATTGTCCGGGCAAGAATCAGCGAGGGGCGGTCCGTTTCGGCTTGGGCTTCTTTGAGCGCTTGGTCAACTTCGGTCACGTTGAGGCCATCGATATGCTTGGTGTGCCATCCATAGGCATCGAAGCGGGCCTTTACGTCCTCAGTGAAAGTGATCTCAGTAGAGCCGTCGATGGAGATCTTGTTGTCATCGTAGAGGAAGATCAGCTTGCCGAGCTTGAGGTGGCCGGCGAGGGACGCGGCTTCGGCGGAAATGCCTTCCATGAGGTCACCATCAGAGCAGATTCCGTAAGTGTAGTGATCGACTACGGTGTGCTCCGGCTTGTTGAATGTTGCAGCCAAGAACTTCTCAGCGATGGCCATGCCGACAGCAGTAGAGATTCCCTGCCCGAGCGGACCGGTCGCCATTTCAACGCCGGGGGTCATGTGATTCTCGGGGTGGCCGGGGGTTCGGCTGTGAAGCTGACGGAATTGCTTCAGGTCGTCGATCGACAGATCGTAACCGGTGAGGTGAAGCAGCGAGTAAAGCAACATCGAGCCGTGACCCGCAGACAGAATAAAGCGGTCACGATCAAACCAGTGGGGGTTCTTCGGGTTGTGCTTCAGGTGCTTGGTCCACATGGCGTAGGCCATGGCCGCAGCACCCATCGGCAGGCCAGGATGGCCGCTATTGGCCTTCTGGACCGCGTCCATCGATAGCCCACGGATCGTATTGACGCACAGGCTGTCGAGATCGATTGATGTTGGAGTAGCGCTCACGTTGGAAGGGTACCCCGGTCGTTTCGAACGAACATGCCTTCTCATGCAGTCGGTCTTTCGTGGTGAGTCTTAAGGGGTATCTTCCGACCGTGCGCGCGTTTCTTTCCTGTGTCGTCATTGGACTTGCCGCCGTTGGCATGGCTCAGAAGCCAAATGGCGTCTACCGCCCCAAGGGTGGACAACCCGTAACATGGTCAATCAACGACGCAAAGACGCTTGTTTGGGGAGGCACACCATACCTACCTGTAGGCGTAAGAGTCGACGGAACGGTCGACCAAATCCAAGCGGCGAAGGAAGCGGGGCTCGGCGACGTCGTCGTTGAACTCCCGGCGGGCGGCACCGGCTGGGATGAGGCACTGAAAGCCCTCGAATCACAAAAACTCCGGTACCTCATCGACATAAGTTCATTGGCGCCCATGGCAAAGGGATTTGCGATTGAACCGCAGGCCTACTCGATTTCGGGAATCACCCAGGCGAGGCGCGTGGATGCGACGATTCCGGGAGCGACGAGTGTTTTGGCGATTTTGACAACCAAGCGAGACAATAACGTCGAAAAGCTCCAGCGAATCAAACTGGAAAACGGGCGTCTAAGTATCGAGGTCAAACCACTCAACGACCTGGAGCATATCCTCCTGCTGTATCCCGAGATGCGTAGTCTGGAGCAACCGGATTTGTGGGAATCCTTAGACGAACATCGAGATACCCTGCTCACTTCTCTTAAGAATCACGCACCGGGTGCAGGTCTGCGCGGGATCATCAATCCTTTAGGAAGGATGCTCTTTGTCGCCAAGACCAGCACAAGATTTGTCCCCAGCAACCCCTATTTCCGATACGAGTTCAGAACTTTCTTAGAAAAGAAGTATCAGAACATGGATACCGCACAGAGAAACTGGGCCTTGGCATCAAACGATCTCAAGTCCTTCGACGAAATGGCGCGGCTCCTTCCCCTCTGGGCAGGGAAAAAGGGAATCTCATTGCTATGGGACCCAGTTACTGACAAGACCTACACCTGCACGCAGACGCGGTCCAAGATTTGGGACGACATTCAGGCGGTGATCGCGGCCGCAGGCGCCCGACGCTATCAGCGAATTACCTCTTCTATTCGTGAGCAAGTCGACGTTCCCGTTATTCAAGAGTGGAGCGGCTGGGCGTCTGCTTATGAAGGCGACACCGTCTCGGTGGATGGCGTAGGCGCAAGAGTCAGCGGAGCCAGCCCGACTCAAATCATCGAATCGGCAAGTCGAGCGGCAAGCACTGTCTATCGATGGAAAAAGCCCGGGTGGCTGGTAGCCACGGATATCGATATCTCCGGTGTTGACCAGTTGGGCGCGACGGTTGACGACCTTTCAAGTCTTGGTGCCCGCGGTTGGTTTTTCCGCAATAGTTCCGGCGATCTACGCAAGGCCCTTGCTCCTGTCGCTCTCGCAAGGTCAAATGACTCCAATTTAGCTAACTACGGCTCGCAAGCCGTTTTCTACCCAGAGAACGCGGCGAATCCGGCTGCGACCCAGCGACTCGCTAGCGGTGCTTGGTGGCTGCCCTCTCCTCTTGACGGAAATCGAGTCGATCTTGGCACACAGTTTTACGGATATCGCGTATCTAATGGATCGGGCAGCTATTTTGTAATTTGGTCAACGGGCGCGGAACGAAGAATCAAACTTCGAGTCGCAAAAGAGAAAGCTAAAGCCCTCACTTTTGCAACCACCGGACAATCAGATCCACAGCCGAAGTTCGTCCGAGGAGGAGTAGAAGTCACGATCGGCGAACTGCCTTTGATGATCTACGGTACAGACGACATTCCCGTTCCAGAGCCAGCTTATCAAGAGACAATCGCTCGATTCGGTTACCTCGCCAAGCTCGCCGAGGAAAAACGCATGGAGATTTACGAGGAGAAGTTTCACTTTGCGGATGCTTTGGCAGGTTTCGACGCCAATCCGGGCGGCAATTTCTATAGCATGCGCGAGTGGTTTTGGAAACTCTCCAGTCGCTTTGCCCCCTATGTATGGCAGGAGGCCGAGTTCAGCAAAATCAACAATTTCAGCGAGCCGCTGAGTCAAATGGGCTGCTCAAACGCCTGGTGCCTGGCTCTACGGTCTACGTTAGAATCGTTTGCCCAAACTTACTACGCAGACTATTCCTTTCAAACGCGATCCACCGATTTGCTGGAAGTTTGGGTAGCCGCCAAACTTCCTCCTCAGGCAAAGCAATACGTCACCCTTTCGGTGGGCGGGCAGACGCTCTCGATTGAGGGCGAGGGTTTGAGCCAATATGGCTCAGGATTCGCCTGGTATAAGATGGGAACGACCAAGCTTGTGCCGGGAATCAGCAAGATTCGCCTGACGGTGGACGCCCCTCAAGGCACCGATCTGGCGATCGACACAATCCTGCTCATTCCGGGCAACTTCCGGCCCAATGGCGTTTATATGCCCGATGCAGTCGACTTCTCGACAATCAAACCGAAGAACTAGCCACAGGGAGTTTGTACCCAGCAATCCGTCTCTTGATTGACGCAGGCGTTCGGTGGTATTAGGCTGAAGTGCCAAGCAGGAGGTACGAATGAAGTTTATCTATGCCGCCGCACTCGGCGCAATCTTGGTCATTGCGGGGTGCACAAAAGAAGAGACGCAGTCCGCATCTTCGCCGGAGACTCCCTCAGCGGTAACGGTGACACCAGCGACCCATGAGCCGGCAATTGGCAGTCAGGAGTGGATGAAGACGGTCGATGAAAAACTGGGGATCTCAAGCGACGGGCACGGGCCCGACTTTGGATCCGATGAGTGGAACCGGGCAGTGGAATCAAAGATCCACACCGCAGATGCTGAAGGAAACGGGCCAAAGATCGGCACGGAAGAATGGAAGCGATCCGTCGACTTCAAACTGAAGAACAAAGACAAGAAGTAGTTGAGCGGAAGCGGCCCGTCAGGCCGCTTCCCCACTTTGAGGCAGAAAGGGATTGGGCCGATTCTTGAAAGACTCCTCGGCTAGTCTTTCTAAGTCCTGATAGAGTTCAGTTTCCAATTGTGCCAAACCATAGAAGCAGGTGGGCTCATCCATTCTCACCGCCCATCCCGCGTCCCCAAAACTGTAATGCCACCACTCGTCGCGACAGTTTGAAAATCCTACGGATGTCATAGCCTCGTACAGCGCCATCCTCCTCCGCGAAGACTCATCAGAAAGGCCATAGATGAAAGTCGGTGCGGCCTGAAATCGCTCGTGCGGGGACCAAACGTCCATTTCGTTACCTTCTTCGTCCAAAAGCCACACATCCACCGCAGCACCCGTGCAATGACCAGGAGGAGCCTTTTGATCGGTCGGCGCAACCCAGCGACAAACCGTTCTTCTGAGGGCGGCGTGATTTCGATGAGGAAATGCCTCTTGTGCGCATTTCCAGATGAAATCGTAGATTCTCTGCTGTCTTTGAAGGGGACGCCATCCTTCGACTAACCCCAGGCGCATGCCCTCGGGAATTCTCAGGGATGCCTCATGAACCATCTTGGCCACTTGCTCTCTGACGTACGGAATGACTTGCTGCCTCGCCATCACGACGTTCGGCGCATAGTCGCGAATATCCACTAGCGGCTCATTATTCTCATGTTCAGGGATGAGATTCAGCGCTCGGATCGGTTCTGGGCGCCCTTTTGTTCGGTCCCATTTGGGCTTCATGGCCGCCTCCTGGGAGGAACGACCGGATGAAATTTCTTCTTGTCCTCCGGAGCCTTGAAGACGAATGCCGGCACGAATACGATGTCTGCCGCTACTAGCTTTGGATCCTTGTCAGAGCCCTTCTTTATCATCGAAATATCAAATCGCTTGGTATTGCCTAACCCTTTAAACACTTTGCGTACCTCGATCGAATCGAGGCCCGCACCGACCGTTGTTCCTCCAGCAGCTGCGATGGCTTCCAACAACGTCATTCCAGGCTTGAAAGGTACCAGGCCTGGCTTCTTGACGAAACCGACCACACTCACGTAGGTAGCGTTTTCTGCCGTCGGAACTTGAATGACATCCCCTCTCCTCAATACGGTGCGACGTCCAATATCCGTCCAATCTGCTCCATCAATCGGAACTCCTGACCTAAGAACTCTGATCTTCTCAGTAACGGCATGCCCGGTCAAGCCTCCGGCGCGAGCAACCGCTTGTTCCATCGATTCGCCCTTTATGTAGGGTTTGCTACCGGGTTCCCTCACGGCGCCTAGTACGAGAACTTCGTCGGCAACCTTGCGAAATTCAATCACCACTTCGTCGCCAGCACGCAAGGGAAATCGTGTTCCCTCGGCTTCGGAGTCAATAACTAGGCGGTCTCTCTGAGCCGTGTAGATCACAACGGCATTCAGGTCCGCCCCATCTTCGGGTTGAGCGATCTCAAGTACTTGTTGAAGTGTTTTCGGGGTCCGTGCACTTACCGAGCCACTGTGACGCACCGCCCCACGAAACATGATCGGCGTGGACTCAGGCGTTAACCTAGAAATCCCCACGGATCCCAGCTTAACTCCGCCAACTCTTTTCAACTCAATCGCGGCTTCGGCGAGGGTCCGACCTGCCAAAAAGACCGTCTGGATGCCAGTGAGCTTAACTGCACCATCAGCTCCCAGAGTCTTGTCCACGCTGAGGCCGAGAGAACCCGTGGATGTGATCCTAATGCGATCAAAGGGCCTTAGAATTTCTGATTGAGCCCATACCCAGCCCGGGAATAGAAGAAAAAGAAGAACGACCCAAAGAAATCGAGTGGTGCCGCAGGCCGGATTTGAACCGGCGACCCTAGCATTTTCAGTGCTATGCTCTACCGACTGAGCTACCGCGGCACGGGGTCGTTTGAGATGGCGCGGATGACGGGACTTGAACCCGCGGCCTCCGGCGTGACAGGCCGGCGCTCTAACCACTGAGCTACACCCGCGCGTGGATTGAAAGTATGACATGCCCCCTTCGCGAATGCAACCCTTTGGGTCCATGATCGCAAACGTTTTAGACCACCATTCGCTCGGGAGCCGTGCGATTCAACAAAAGCCAGTACATAGCTAACTGAAGAACCATCTCTGAGAACTCGGCTGGATCCGTTGGCTTGTGAATAAAGCTATTGGCCCCGGATGCGTATGCCAACTCGATTTGCTGCTCATCTTCCGATGATGTAAGCACCACGACGGGGAGTCGTTTCGTGCGACTATCCTCTCGGATCCGCTTGAGGACCTCCAGTCCGCTCAGGCGAGGCAGTTTGAGATCGAGCATGACGACGGCAGGCATCACATTCATATCGCGTCCGGCATAACTGCCAGACCCGAATAGATAGTCGATGGCTTCCTGCCCATCGCATGCGACGACAACCTCATTCATGATGTTGTTTCGTCGCAAGGCTCTCAGCGTCAAACGCTCATCATCGATATTGTCCTCAATGAGAAGGATAACCTTGCTCTCAGACCCGCTTGTCCCTAAATTGGCCATGCTGCTACCATTTTTCCACACACTTTGACGAAGTGATGCAGATAGTCGCTTCTTTGGCAGACGACGACTCTATTATCTATCGGGTTCGTCAATATTGAATGATTACTCGGGAAGACTTGGTTTGAACTTACCCCAGTGTGCTACCTTTTCGACATGGCCTCAGCAACCAAGGGACACATCGAGCACACTAAATCTGACGAGAGAATCGGACTTCCAGGTTCGATGCCGCGCAAGTTAAACGTAACAATGATTGGCGCGGGGAGCGGCTTTACCAATAGCATTCTTCGGGATGTCATCATGATCCCTGGCAGTCAGGGGGGCGAACTTCGCCTTATCGATATCGACGGCGAGCGCCTTGAACTGAGTCGCAAGCTTATCGAAAAAGTCCTCGACGCAGCGGGCGAAGCCGACAAATGGAGGGTCAAAGCAAGCACAGACCGACGAGAGCTTTTGCCTGGCACAGATTACATCGTGAACTCGATCGAAGTCAGCGGTATCGACTGCGTTCGGTTTGACAACGATATTCCTTTGGAGTATGGGGTCAGCCAAAATATCGGCGACACGATTGGTCCTGGAGGGCTATTCAAGGGTCTTCGAACTATTCCCGTATGGCTGGACATCTTAAAAGACGCAGAGAAGCTGTGCCCGAAGGCCCTGGTGCTGAATTACACCAACCCCATGAATATGATGTGCCTGGCGGCGGCTCGCACCAGTTCTATGGAGGTGGTAGGGCTCTGTCACTCCGTTCAAGGCACCTCCCACATGCTTGCCGGATACACGGGAGTTCCCTACGAGCAAGTCCAATGGAAATGCGCAGGCATTAACCACCTGGCCTGGTTCACAGAATTTAACGGTCCGGATGGGCAGAGTCTCTATCCCACTCTCATGGAGCAAGCCCAAAACCGCGAGAGCGACTTTGCAAAGGCGGAGCCAGTTCGCTCCGACATGATGCTTCACTTTGGGGCGTTCATCACCGAATCAAGCGGGCACCTGAGCGAATACCTTCCCTACTATCGAAAGCGAAAGGATTTGCTGGACAAGTACACCGACACGGGTTACCGAGGTGAGGAGAGCTTTTACGCCAATAACTGGCCGACTTGGCGAAAGAACCAAGACGAGTATCGAATGAAGCTCTATCGAGGCGAAGAGCAGATCAAGACCGAACGGTCTTGGGAATATGGGGCTTGGATCATAGAGGCGGCCGAGAAAAACCAACCGATCGTCATTCATGGCAACGTTGCCAACGAGGGCTGCATCGAGAATCTTCCGCAAGATGGCTGTGTGGAAGTGGCCTGCCTTATTAACGCCAATCGCGTCCAGCCGATTCGATTTGGGCGTCTTCCGCGCCAAATGGCGGCGATCTGCGCCTCAAATATGCATATGTTCGACATGGCGGTTGAGGCAATCATTCATCGCTCCAAAGAGTTTGCGGCACAGGCCCTGATGCTCGACCCCCTCACCGCGGCCGTATGTGCGCCAGCCGAAATTAAAGAGATGACTTACAAGCTCTTTGACGCAGAAGCTGAATTCTTGCCTGAATATCGCTAGCGCTCTGTCATGCAGTCTCTCCCGCCCCGATATGGGCGGGAGTCGATTTTCTTTGGCCTACTTAGTTCGGTAGTAGTGGACGGTCATATACGGGATGTATTGACCATTCTGATCCTCGCCCGAAGACGTGAGGATCAGGTGATCTTGGTCAACGACTTGAATAACGTCGCGATAGTTAGCCGTCTCGCCGTCGATCTCCATGTTGGGCCCAACGCAATCGAGAGTCATGGTGTTGCCGTCTGCACTCAGGGTTCCAGTGCGTTTCCAAAGGTGAGACGACATCGACGCGTACCAGCAACCTCGATATTCTTTAAAGGAAACATCATAGCCGAGGGCCGAGCGATATTCCATGACGGAGCCATCGGGCATGGTTGAGGTTCCTTCACCAGCGGCCCAGAGACCTCCCATACTCTTCACGCTCTCGGTCCCCGTAGCCTTCATGGGCGGACTGTCTGGCCCCATCGTCATCTCGGCCTCGGTTCGCCATTCTCCAACAAGTCTTTGAAGCCATTCGTGCTCGGCTCCGGGCTTGGTTCCCATTTCGACGGGTTCTTGGGTTTCTGTACTCATTGAACTGCTCCTTTACGGTGGATTCAACCTATAGTCGTATCTGCCCCAATCATTTCGACAATAAATGTTGGGTTTGTCTCTAAATGCCTCTTTGGGCTTCAGCCGAAACAGGCAACGGAAGACTAAGCCATCAATCGGTGTCCAGCGGCTTCAAGAGCCTGAAGGGCAGACGCCAGGTGGTATTGCTTAACAAGGATATAGTCGGTGTCGTAGGTGGATGTGGCAAATACAGCGACGTTAGCCTCAGCGAGGGGAGCCAGAAGACTGACTAAAACTCCCTTAAGCGAAAACTCCAGTGGCCCCTGCACCTTGAGGCAACGCCAATTCCGCTCGACTTCCGCCCCGGGGGGTGCTTCCGACTCTGGACAAACGACCGAAATCTCCTCGTCGGCTATGGTGAGGGACCAAAACGTGGCTTTGTCCGGCGGCCCAGGAATCGGCGCATCCGAAGGTAACTTTGCCACGCAATATCGCTCCTCCAGCACCCTAAAAATTACGTTCTGCTCAAGATTTGTCACTTGACCTCCTCGTCAAGACAAAAATTCGCGTACGTAGCCACCCTGTATGTCTCCATCTAGCAAGAACCCATCATGACCATACGGCAGGTCAATCACACGATGTTCCGCTTTTAGGTCTGAGTCTTGGGCCATTTTCAGGAGTGTTTCGCTCTGGTGCGACGGGTACAGCCAATCGGTGGTGAAACTAGCGAAGAGATAATCAGTATCCGCCCCTTTGAACGATTGCAAATCATAGTAGTCAATTGCCTTAGTCAAGTATAGCAATGAATTTGCATCAAATCGCTTCGTGAACTTTTCGCCCTGATAACTAAGATAGCTTTCGACTTGAAAATCCACTCCAAGATGGTAGGAAGGCGTTTCTTTGTTCTGCAGCCGCCTTCCGAACTTTGCGTCAAATGCCTGCTCGCTGAGGAACGAAAGATGACCGATCATCCGCGCAACCGCCAGCCCTCCATCCGGCCCAGCTCCTTCTTCATACTCGCCTTCTTTCCAGCGCTCATCTCTCATGATTGCCTGACGAGCCGCCTCGTTAAATCCAATTTGCATGGCGTTATGGGCAGCGCAACTGGCAGTGACAAACGCCTTTTTGACCCGTCCGGGCTTCCGAACCGTCCATTCGAGTGCCTGCATCCCTCCCATACTGCCGCCGGTAACGGCATGAAGACGATCTATTCCCAGAATATCGATGACTCGAGACTGAACTTCAACCATGTCACCTACCGTGATGACAGGGAATCTCGTTCGGTAAAATTTTCCGTCTGGCCCTATCGAGTCTGGACCAGTAGTTCCCTGACAGCCTCCCAGAGCGTTCGTGCCGATCACGAAGAACTGATTTGTATCGATCGCCTTTCCTGGTCCGATCAGGCGCTCCCACCATCCTATCGCATGAGAGTCGCCGGACAGGGCGTGACAGACAAGGATTGCGTTGTCTTTGGCAGGACTGAGGACGCCCCAAGTTTCATAGGCTACGGTAACGGCTGGCAGATGCCCGCCGGTCTCACAGTCCAGACTGCCGACCTCGACAAATTGTCTTTGGTCGGCAGATGGAGCCGTTCGCTCGTTCTCTTGAAAAAGGGCAGGATCGATCGCCACTTCAAGAGGGTACCGCGAGGGTCATTCCCGTTTGTAGCCCGGACGATTTGGCTGGCCCCTTACGCCCGTAGCAGGCGGAGCCGTGGGCTGATCCGGAGATTGAGACTGGCCGTTAACCGGGGTTGTAACCGCCGTCCCCGATGGATGCCCTAAATCCAATAATCGATCGAACTCACTGGCATCTTTAGCCCTGGCCCTCGCATCTTCATGACTGATAATTCCTTTATCAACAAGGTTCGCGAGCGATTGATCCAAGGTCTGCATCTTTTGTCGGCCACCGGTTTGAATGAGAGAGGCGATCTGATAGGTCTTATTCTCTCGAATTAGGTTCCTGACGGCCGGAGTTGCCACAAGCACTTCGAAGCACGCGGCCCGGCCCCGTTCATCCTTTCGCTTCACCAAAGTCTGTGAAATGACTCCAACCAAGTTTACGGATAGCTGCATGCGCACTTGCTGTTGTTGATGCATGGGAAAGACGTCAACGATTCGGTCGACAGTTTGTACAGAGTCAACGGTATGCAGGGTTGCAAAAACCAAGTGCCCCGTTTCGGCCGCCGTAATGGCGAGATGGATCGTTTCCAAGTCTCTCATTTCGCCAACAAGGATGACGTCAGGATCTTGCCGAAGAACGTATTTCAACGCGTTTGCGAATGAGTTGGTATCGACCTCCAACTCTCGCTGATTAATGAGAGCAACATGATCCCCGTGGACGAACTCTACCGGGTCTTCCACGGTCATGATGTGTACTTCTTGCGTCCGATTGATTCGGTCGATCATCGCGGCAAGAGTTGTCGATTTACCTGAACCGGCTGGTCCGGTTACGAGTACCAAGCCACGTGGCCGAGTGATGAAGTCGTAGGTCGCGGCTGGGAGTTGGAGATCCTCCATGTTTTGGATCTCGTAAGGGATCACTCGGAAGGCTGCTTGGACATTTCCCCGCTGTTGGTAGCAGTTCCCGCGAAAACGGGAGACTTCTTTGACCTCGACGGCGAAATCCAACTCCAAATCATTCTCGAATTTTGCAACCTGTTCTGGTCGCAGCATTCGGAAGAGAGATTCCTTGAACTCCTCGTTCGTGAATTGAGGCATATCCTCAATCTGAATGAGGTCCCCGTGAACTCGAACATAGGCACGACCGGTATCACTCTTGAAGTGTAGGTCCGATCCATTCATCTCCACACAACGCCGGAGAAAGACATCAATTTCCTGCATGGGCTACCTCCGCTACGCCGAGATTGGTGGCGCGTCGCAAGAAGTCTTGCGCGTTGGAGCATTTGGCGTAAGCGTGCTCCCAATCGACCTTGCCGTTCTTCAGAAGATCCAACAAGTGACCATCGAGCGTTTGCATTCCGATGCTTCCACCCGTTTGAATATCCATGTAGAGTTGGTGAGTCTTCCCTTCTCTTACCAGTGTTCGAATGGCGGGTGTTGCCACCATCACTTCGAACGCGGCAATTCTGGACTCATTGTCCTTTGTTGGGAGAAGCGTTTGAGAAATTACGGCCTGAAGGGTAACGCTTAGCTGTGTCCTGATTTGCGCCTGTTGTTCCGGCGAAAATACGTCGACGATTCGGTCAATCGTCTGGGCTGCGTCTACAGTGTGGAGAGTAGAAAATACCAAGTGCCCAGTTTCCGCGGCGGTGATGGCAAGTTGGATCGTTTCCAGGTCTCGCATCTCGCCCACCAGAATCACGTCTGGATTTTGCCGCATGACATGTTTCAGCGCATCGCTGAACGTATGGGTGTCCGTTGCAAGTTCCCGTTGATTGATGATCGAAGTCTTATCGGGATGCACATATTCGATTGGATCTTCAATCGTCATGATGTGCGATTTCTTGTTGGTGTTGATGTGATCGATCATCGCGGCGAGCGACGTAGATTTTCCAGAGCCCGTCGGACCAGTTACGAGAACGAGGCCCCTTGGGAGCATTGCAATGCGCTTGCAAACTTGGGGCAGACCAAGCCCATCGATGGTCCGGATGCTGAAGGGAATGACACGAAATACCGCCCCGATCTGTCCCCTTTGCCAAAACATGTTGACGCGGAAGCGAGAAAGGCCGGGTACATCATAGGATAGGTCGACTTCTTTGAAGTTAAAGAGTCTCTCTCGACGTTCTTCATTGAGGATTCCCAGAAGCATGTTCTGGTGTTCCTCGGGCGTCAAGGGAGGGTGACTCGCGCGTTTCAGATCCCCTCTGATTCGCATCACCGGCGGTTGTCCCGCCTTCAGGTGCAGGTCGCTTGCGTCGACCTGCACCAACTCGTGCAGCAATGCGTCAATGCTGACGCCCATAGGTCTCCTCCTGTTACCGGCGGAGCATCTGTTTCAATTCGGATGTGATACCCGCGTAGGCTAACGCAGTCTCTTCGGTGATGATGCCCGCCTTAACGTATCGGACCAGACTTTGGTTCATGGTTTGCATCCCCCAGAACGCGCCTTCATTCATTGCGTGATAAAGATCGCTAAAGTGTCCGTCCTCAATCAGTTTAGTAACAGTTGGCGTACAAATCAAGATTTCATTTGCAACAACGCGTCCATTTCCATCGGCCCGGGGGACGAGCTTCTGGGCGACGATGCCTCGAAGGGAGCCAGCCAAGCGTTGACAAAGGAACGGCTTTTCATGCGGCGGGAACATGTTGATAATACGGTCCATGGTCTCGTAAGCGGACGAGGTGTGAACCGTGGAGAAGACCAAGTGACCCGTTTCACCGGCCTGCATAGCGGTGTGCATGGTTTCTTGGTCTCGCATTTCACCCACGAGGATGACGTCGGGAGCTTCACGGACAACCGCGCGCAGAGCGGGTTGGAATTCCATGGTGTCGATGTGGACTTCTCGCTGACTGATGTAAGCCATCTTGTCCTGGTGGACAAATTCAAGCGGGTCTTCGATGGTAACGATGTGGCAAGGACGGCTCTCGTTGATGACGTCGATCATCGCCGCGAGCGAAGTTGACTTACCCGAACCTGTAGGACCGGTAAACAGGATGAGTCCGAGTCGGTGCTTACACAGTTCGCGAAGAACGGGCGGAAGACCGAGTTCTTCGATGGTCAAAATGCGCAACGGGATGATACGCATGACGATGGCGTACGTACCGCGCTGGAAGTAGATGTTCGCACGGATTCGACACTTCCCTTCGACCTCAAAGGCAAGGTCCATTTCGAGCGTGTCCTCGAACTTCTTGATCTGTTTCTCGGACATGACCTCTTGGATCATTCGTCGGGCGTTGTCCGCGTCTACAACGGGAAACTCGTCGGAGATTGGCTGGAAGACGCTGAACTTTCGCATGGTCGGGCGCGCTCCAGACTTGACGCAAACGTCAGATGCGCGCTCTTCATAGCCAATTTCAACGAGTTGACGGAGCGTTACCGTTCGGATATCGATCATTCTTTATGGTGCCCTACTCTTTGTTCAAGAACGCTTCGAAGAGGTCGTCCTAATGAGGAGGGAGTATACCAACGCACCTACGGCAATCGCGGCAACTCCAATCAATCCCCACAGCGACCAATCTACACTGTTTCTATCGTCCGAAGACGTGTTTATCGGCTTATTTTGTTCAGGACCTTCTGGAATCGAAATTTCATCAGGCTTGTCGGTGTTGATTTTAATGCGATAGTCGATACTTTTGAAGGTTGGATTAAGATCGGCCTGCAGCATGACGGGTCCAGACTCCTGACCAAAAGTCAGAATCGTATTCTTACGGGGAGCCTCATTCAAAAATGAGAGGGAGAGCCCCGACACTCGATGTGGCTCGGGGAATCCAGTAAAGGCTCGAACGATTTCTGTCAAGTGAAACGAACCCGTCCGTCGATCGATCACGTTGTCAATGGCACAAGTCGCCTTAATGGAAGTCATGCTGCCATCCTCTGATACCGAGTGTCGGAAGACGGTGAGTCCTCTTGGATCGCAATTCAGCTGTCTTCCCAGTTCAAGGATCTGAGCCTTGAGTTGCTCTGGGGGATAATTCCCGTCGATCGTTTGAGCTTCGATAAGGTCTGCCTGGGAGCCGTTTGGGTCTCGCTTCACACTCAATATCACTTGAGGGCGAACCGTTTTGAACAAGTCGACGCCTTGAGCACGCGCTTCCATTCCCGCCACCAGCAAGGCGGTCAGAGCCATGATCGAGAGAAACCTCATCGCCCGAGAATCTACCCGGTGAAGAGGCCTGAAGATTTCGAGAAAAGTGCTCATAAACATATAGGTCTAGACTTTTTCGTAGAACTTAGCACCTAGATCGAACGTTCTAATCCAGAGATACGTAGTCCGACAGAAGAGCAAACGGCTATAATGCCTGCTCTGGTCTCGTTAGAAGGAACTGGTAGCGAAAAAATGAACGACGCACAACTGATCCAAGATCATCAGGGAGGTTATCTCCTCACCCCAGAGGGACACAAATCCCTCCAGGCAGAATTGGAGCACCTCACGCTCGTTAAGCGACCGGAGATCGCCGATCGTATTCGTGAGAGCCAGCAGCACGGCGAATTTAGTGAGGATAACAGCGAACTCGATGAAGTGAAGTTCGAACAAGCGATGGTCGAGAACCGAATCGCAGAGCTCAAAACGATTTTTGGGAATGCGACTGTACTCGACGACGACATGATTCCTACAGATCACGTCGGTATCGGCTCATTAGTCACCGTAAACGACGCTGAGTATGGCGACGAATTCGACATTCGAATCGTTACCAGCATCGAGTCCGACCCAAGTCGAGACCTGATCAGCAATGAATCGCCGATGGGTCTCGCACTCTTTGGTCATGCTGCTGGCGACAAGATCGTGTTCGATGCCCCGGAAGGCAAGAAGCACTACTCAATCGTCAAGATTTCTAAGTAGTTTCAATAACGGCGGTCGCTTTGGCCGCCTTTCCTGCCGAAACGCTCTTGAGACTCGCTAAGAGTTTTCGGAGCCACTCATGCCTGGCCTCGGCCAAGAACAACAAATTCTGTTGCGCAAGGTGACGAATGGGATTTTCGGTGGCTGAGGTCGCCTGAAGATCCCGCTCTAGGTCTTGCAAAAACTGCTTGCTTTCCACAAGCCAGGCCTTAACAACCCGTACTTGCTCCATAGGCTTGAGTCTGGACAAGAAGTACGCCCTCGTGCGAATAGGATCGACGATAAACGCCATCTCTCCACGATCTGGTGGGAACGTGAGCCAACTCTGAAGCAGAGCTTCGCCCTGCGGAGTCAACTCATACTCCGTTCGCTCACGATTAGGCACTCCGACCTTTCTGGCTTCGTTCACCAGGCCGTCCTGCTCTAACCGCCTCAAGACTCGATAAACAGAACCGCTTTCGGCGCTCCACCGACCGCCGCGCATTCTGTTCATCTCTTTACGCATAGCGTAGCCGGAGTTAATTTCCTCTCCGACCATAGCCAAGATCAAATACTCTAACTCACTATAAGGTCCGGATGTTGCCATGATAAATATCGCGACACGTGGTACCTAAGACGGACCTCCACCAATCCTCTTGGGTCCAACATTCGTCGTAATGTAGCGCGAAATATTTATCCGCGCAACCTTACGAGATAAATTGCTGCAAAAAACAGCATTTTATGGTTCCTCTTTCCCAGGTTGTCTTTGGGTTAGACGAATATTGGAGGTAATATCACCTCATCCCCCACTATCTAGCGGGCGGTCGAGTACGTCAATGTCTACCACAACACAAGGTTCTAGCCCCGAAGCCGGTGGCGGTTTGCCGCTTCCGAAGTCGAAGCGCGGCCTCAAAGGTTTTTATAACGAAGTCGTTCGCGAGATGAAGAAGGTTACATGGCCGACGCGGAGCGAGACGAACCGCCTCACTGGCGTCGTATTGGCTGTGACGATCCTTTGCGTCACGGTCCTCACCGTTCTTGGACTTCTCTTCGGAACGATCATCGATCTACTCACAAAGGGGACGGTCTAGTCCATGCCGCGTTCTTGGTACGCCGTCCACACCATCGCTGGACACGAGAATAAAGTCAAGGACGTTTTGACGCGACGAGCCCAGGTGGAAGGTTTGTGGAATCTCGATATCTTCGAGATATTGATTCCAACCGAACGAGAAATGACCACTCGAAACGGGAAGCGCTACGAAATGGATCGAAAGGTCTTCCCCGGTTATATCCTGGTTCAAATGTCGCTCACCGACGACAGCTTCAAGTTGGTCAAGTCTACGAGCGGAGTCACCGGCTTTGTCCAAAGCGGCAACAAGCCCGTTCCACTAGAGGAATATGAGGTTCGTCGTATCATGACCAACCTTGAGTCCAGCAAGGAAGCTCCGAAGGCTTCTTGGAACAAGGGCGACGCCATTCGGGTAATTGAGGGTCCATTTAGCGACTTCTCCGGAAAGATCGAAGAGGTCAATGCCGATCGCGAAAAGCTCAAAGTTCTTATCAACATCTTTGGTCGCGATACGCCCGTCGAACTCGACTTCACTCAAGTCGAGAAGCTTTAAGCACCTGTAGGAGCCGGGCGTCCATTTTCGGACTCCGGTTCTTTTTCTGTTTTTGATACGTCTCTAAATCGATGCCCCCCACGCAACAAACCGCCCGCTGGATCGTTCCTCAACGAAACCCTGAAGAAGAGGCGGTCCTGCAACGTGAACTGGGCATACCGGAGATAGTTGCGGCTCTCCTGGTGCAAAGGGGCTACAGCGATCCAACTCAAGCTGAGAAGTTTCTCAATCCTCGATTAGAGGATCTTCACGATCCCCGGCTGTTGCCAGATTATGACCTCGCAGAGTCTGAAATCCTCGGGGCAAAGGAAAGAGGAGACCTCATCTTCGTTCATGGCGACTACGACGTGGATGGCGTGACCAGCGCCGCTATTCTCCACCGATTTCTAAAGAGTGTGGGGGCCAATGTTGAAACACATGTGCCACACCGCATGCGTGAAGGCTACGGTATCCATGAAAGCGCTGTGGAGGTTGCCAAGAAGAAAGGCGCCAAACTGTTTTTAACCTGCGACTGCGGAATCAGCGCGCACGATCAAGTTAAACAGGCTCGCGAAGCAGGGATGCGCGTTGTGGTAACAGATCACCACAGCATCGGCCACACACTTCCTGAAGCGCATGCGGTTGTTAATCCCCATCGAACCGATGCCGAGTATCCCTTTGCCGAGTTAAGCGGCGCAGGCGTTGTTTTTAAGCTCTGCGATGGACTTACTCAAGCCCTCGGGTTTCCACGAGAAAAATATCACCGTGCCTTTGTCGATCTCGCTGCGCTCGGCACAATCGCCGATGTCATGCCTCTCATCGACGAAAACCGAGTCATCGCTAAGCATGGGCTAGATCGATTAGGCGATACCAAGAAAGTTGGCATTCAGGCCCTTAAGGACAATTCCAACATCAGCGGTCCTGTACGCACCTATGACGTCGGATTCAAACTTGGGCCAAGAATCAATGCGGTCGGACGAATCGACGATTCGGCGCTGGCCCTCAAACTGCTTCTGGAAACCGACTATAGCGAAGCCAAAAGAATGGCGG
>MKRX01000005.1:173729-238448 GCA_001898035.1 Armatimonadetes bacterium 55-13 | reverse complement strand
CCATTGAGATCGTCGAGAGTCGACATTTATACGAGCGGTATGTGATGGTAGTGGCGAGTCGGGATTGGCACCCTGGCATTGTTGGTTTGGTTGCAGGACGATTAACCGAGCGCTATCGACGCCCAACATTCTGTGTGGTCATTGATGAAGACAGGGGGCTCTGCAAGGGCTCAGCACGCTCCATACCGGCTTTTAGCCTAGTCAACGCTATCCGCGCCTTTCCGGGCCTTATGGACGGTGGCGGGCACACAATGGCGGCCGGATGCTCCTTCGAGATCGCTCGACTTTCGGAAGTCGAGTCAGCCCTCGAGGCGCATGCGCACGAGATATTAACCCCAGACGACTTTATTGCCGCCTATCAGGCGGACCTTGAGATTCGGCCCGGGGATCTAACTCTTTCAGTAATGGAGTCAATTTCCATGCTGGAGCCCTACGGCGAAAGCAACCCAGAGCCTTTCCTGATTGCAAGGTCTCTCGATCTTGCTCAGATTAACCCCACCAAGAATCCGGCTCACGTACAGGTCACCTTGCGCGGCGAGGACGCGACGACCGTGTCGGCCGTTGGCTTCTCCATGGGAGAGCGCTTTGCTCAGACTCGTGTAGGAAATAAGATCGACGTCCTCTTCCAGCCCAAACTCGATGATTTTCGAGGACGTCGAGTTAAGTGGCAGCTTAAGGACTTCTCTGAAGTCTAAAGCTATTTGCCTACCGGCACTTTGATCATCTGCATCAAGCCACTACGCTTAATCCAAACGGTTAAGATATCGCCAACTTCAGCATCCAGCATGATTCGTGCAAAATCAAACTGATTTTTCACTGGGACGTTGTTCATGCTTGTAATCACGTCACCTTTCCGCAGCCCCGCTTTATCGGCGGTCGAACCTTCAGAAACGATTTCGATCAAGGCTCCCGTTGGCGCCGCATCTCGGCAAAATATACCAATAGCCGGGTGAGCTACCTCATGACTGTCAGACTTGAAGCCATCGATAACCCGTTTCATCACTTTGGGGCTGATTGTGTAGGCGGTTGTCATGGTTCCAGGACCAAAAATCTGCACTGGCGCCTGACGCGAATTCAAATCATTTGACTGGCGTATGGCGCCGCCACGCATTTGGTTTTGGTATGCGTTCTGAATACCTGGACTTTCTAGGGTTGCGTTTAAAGCTCCGACAAACTGTCCATTGATGTTAAACAACAGCGCCCCGCCCAGGGAGTTCAGATTGTTTTCCATCCGAACCTCACTCAATGGCATAAACCTCCGCGAAGGATTTATGACTCCATAAGTGTTCGCGACTCTTTCCGCACGAACGGGTCCATTGCTTGTAATCGCAAGGAGGGCTCGATCGCTGCTATCGGCGGGACTTAGGCTAATCGCTGGAGCGCTTCCACTTTGCCAGTCGTTGGCCTTTAACAGGACAAACTGAGTGGGATCATCCGTTGCGACAAGGGTAAGGCTAACCTTTGATCCGTTTGCCCAGCGACCCGACACTTTCGACCCTTCAAGAGCTGTTTTGTGCGCCAAGAAGAAGCCTTTCTCGTCGATTAAAGCCGCCGTGCCCCTCACCGACTGACCATCCATGAGATAAATGATCGAGGGCTCAACCTTTTTCCAGGCCTGTAACTCCCGCTGGGTCAAGTCGTTACTCGACGCACCCAGGACAACCAAAAATGCACTAACCGCCGACCAATACATTGCTTGCGCTCTCTACTTCCCTGGCTCTTTGCGCGCCCGTATCTTGATCCTTTTCGGGCTGAATTAATACGATAGAGGAAGACTTTTCAATCGTTCTTGCGCCCGCGCTAGAAATGGGCGACGGGCTAGAAGTGATTGCGGCCGTCGGACCATCTGGCTGAGGCACTTGCTTGTCCGTTTTCTCAACCTTGTCCATCGCCGGCGCTAAAGCTTCGCCGATGCCACTCGGCATATCATGGCCGGACATTGTATCCAACGCCCCCAGTGACATATTTGCGGTCGCGCTAGCGAAAGTAGGTCCTGCCTCATGGTGGGCGCGACGTACCTGAGTCGGCTGAGACTTCTTAACCGGAGTCTCTTCAACATCGGCAGATACCGACACTGAGGGGGTCACCGCGGCGCTTCGAATAGGGGTCGTGCTAAAGTCGAATTTTGGCAGATCCGTCCATGACATTGACTTCGGTTCGTCCATGACGACGGTCGTAGCCACCGAGTGATCCGGCATCGTAGATCCCTTCAAGAAAACCACACCAAAGGCAACGGCCGCGGCCATGGCAGGCATCCACAGCCAGTTCCACTGACGGGAAGCGGCCTTCGTTTCACCAAGGCCCCGGGCAAGAATGGCCTCACGAAGTCGTTCTTTGGAAAGCTGGTCAGCCGGTACCTCAGCAAGGCTTTGAAGTTCGCTCTTCATTTGCCGGTAGGTATCCAAGGTGCGTTGGGCATCTCGATCATCCGCGCTTTCGGCTTGCAACCGGCTTGCTTCCTCTGACGATAGGTCGCCAAAGGCAAGTCTTACAAGTTGATCCTCAAACTTTCTGTTCATTACTTGTCCTCACCGATCAGGGGTGCGATTCGATCCTTGAGAGCCCGCCTTGCGCGTAGCACTTTTAGTTTAGCCCCTCCGACCGTGCATCCGAGAATTGCCGCAATATCCGTGTATTCCCTTTCTTCGATATCCCTCAAAACGATGACCGATCGGTGGTGGGCGGGGAGCGCACTCAACGCTCTCCTCAAGGCTTGTCTACGCCGGTCCGCTTCGAGGTTTTGCACAGGGTCGTCAATGGTCCCTGTGGTCATCCAATCGAGGGCGCCAGCGGCCTCCTGTTGCTCCAACGCTTGACGCCGAGTGCTCATTCGAGCCTGGTCGGTGCAGAGGTTGGTCACGATTCGGAGCAGCCACGTGGTGAATTTGGCTTCGTCCCGATACTTGTCCAGGTTTTGATAGGCGCGTACAAACGCTTCCTGAACTATATCTTCGGCATCATCGCGTCGCGGCACCATCTGATAGGCAAACCGGAAAACCAAAGTTCGGTAGCGCTCGAAGAGTTCTTCGAACGCGGAATACTCGCCGTTGCGAGCGCGCCGCACCAGTGCGGCGTCCGAATCTAGTTCCACTCGGCTGCTTACCGACGGTCCAATTGCTGACAATGTGCTCGATGCTGCCACGTTTATCACCGATCTTTCTTCGATCTGTGAATCTGACGTCGGGCCCTCCATATCGTTTCGCCTAAACTTTAGCGTATAAGGAGAATACAGCATAGGTCCTAGGCACAATTCCCTTGACTGATCGATTCAACCGCCAGATTGACTATTTGCGCGTGTCCGTAACGGACCGCTGCAATTTCCGTTGCGTCTACTGCATGCCGGAAGAAGGAGCCGATGTTTGCTCCCGCGAGGAGCTGCTTACGGCCGATGAAATCATCCAGCTCGTAGAGATTGCCTCGGAGCTAGGGTTGCGGAAGATTCGGCTGACCGGAGGCGAGCCTCTGGTTCGAAAAGACCTGGCGGACATCGTTTCCGGCATCTCTCGGTTGCCCGGCGTTACGGACTTGAGCCTTACGACCAACGGATTCCTACTCGCTGAGCAATCGGCGGCGCTCGCCGCCTCTGGTTTACATCGGGTGAACGTGAGTTTGGACACGCTTCGTCCCGAACGGTTTGCACCGATTGCACGGCGGGGATCGCTTGATCGAGTAATCGAGGGAATCAATACCGCACGTAAGGTTGGAATTGGTCCGATCAAGATCAACTGTGTGGCGATGCGTGGGGTGAATGACGATGAAGCGGCAGACTTTGCGGAGTGGACGTTGCGGGAAGAGGTGCATGTTCGGTTCATTGAGGTCATGCCGATTCGCTGGAATCTCGATGAGACGGTCGAGTTCGAGCCCTGGCGCGCGCATGGAGACCGTGGACTACTCCAACTCAATCAACACTCTGGCGGGATGCTGAGCGATTTGGAGATGCGTCGCCGGATGATTTCAGCGGATGAGCTTCGCACGAAGATTGAAGAGCAACATGGGCCCTTGGAGGAAGCCGAACTGGCGACCAACGGACCCGCCCGGACATTTCGGGTTCCTGGCGCAAAAGGAACAGTTGGGTTCATCAGTCAGATTTCGAACGACCTTTGCGCGAACTGCAATCGGCTAAGGCTCACCGCAGACGGATTTCTCCGCCCATGTCTGATGTCGGATGGTGAACTGGACCTAAGAACACCCCTGCGGGCGGACGCCAGTCGCGAGACTCTGGCGGATCTCTTCAGACATGTCGTAGAGCATAAACCCGAGCGCCACTATCTGGCCGAGGGGCAGCAGGTGACAGGGCGCGGGATGAGTCAACTTGGTGGCTAGCGGGTATCTACGACCAAAGTGACCGGGCCATCGTTGACCAACTCCACTTGCATGTCCGCGCCGAATTGACCGGACTCCACCTGAATGGTCTGCTTTCTTAGCTCGGCTAAGAAGAGGTCAAACAACTTGCTCCCAACCTCAAACCCTGCCGACTGCGTGAAGCTGGGTCGCCGCTGGCTGGCGTCTCCGTAGACGGTGAAGTTGGAGATGGCGAGGACAGACCCGCCCACCGCTTGAACGGCGAGATTGATCTTGCCGTTCTCATCGTTGAAGATTCGCATGCCGACGACTCGGTCGGCGAGTTTCTTGGCGTCGGCTTCCGTGTCGTCTCGATGGATGCCGACCAGCAAGAGGAGCCCCGCACCGATCTTGCCAAAGACGACGCCATCGATGGTCACCGATGCGGATGAGACTCGTTGAACGACGGCACGCACCGCGAGAAGATACCGCTATCGAGATGCGGTTCGCCCGAAGAGGCGGAGGATGGAGATAACGTCCGAGAAGTTGCTAATCTTGGTCATGACCAGTTGAAGCATCTTGGTATCTGGGACTTCGATGGTCACGTCGATTTCGGCGGTGTGGTTGGGCAAGGTCTTGATCTTTGCCGCCGATACGTTGATCTTGAGCTCACTAAAAATGGTGCTGACGTCGGCGAGGAGGCCTTGGCGGTTCACGGAAATGACTTTGAGACCGACGGCATAGACACTGCCATCGGACGGCCAATCGTAGGCGAGAAGTCTCTCCGGTTCGTGAGTCATGTAGCTCATCGCGTTTGGACAGACCTTTCGATGGAGCATGATTCCCCTTCCCCGGGTCACATAGCCGACGACTTCATCCCCGGGGATTGGGCTACAACACTTGGCTCTGTTGACCATCACGTGGTCAATGCCACTTGTGACGAGGGTTACCTTCCCTTCCTTGGTACGAGCGACCTCGATGCGATCCGCGCTTGGATGCTCGTGGACCTGCCCGCGAAGCTTCGATATAACGCCCTGAACCGATGTTAGGCCAAGGCCAACACGGGCGAGGACGTCTGTGGAAGTTTCGCAGCCTTCCAACTGCTTTGCGACCGTACTCAACTTCTCGTCGCCTAGGAACTGCCTGGGGTCGAGCCCGATCGATTTCAGCTCTTTGTCCAGCATATCGCGCCCCCTTGCGGCATCGTCGGTTTTGCTGATCTTGCGGAAATGGCTTCTAAGCTTGTTTCGAGTATGGGCGGACTGAACAAACTCTAGCCAATCCAAGCTGGGTTGGGCATTCGACCGAGTGATGAGTTCAATCACGTCGCCGTTCTTGAGACGAGTGTTCAGAGGAACCAACGACCCATTTACTTTAGCGCCGATAAGGGTCATGCCGAGTTGGGTATGGACACGGAACGCGAAATCGACGGGAGTTGAGTCCTTTGGCAAGTCGATAACATCGCCTTTAGGAGTAAAAACAAAGACCTGTTCCGAGAACAGGTCCGTAGAAAGAGATCGCAAGAAATCGCTGGAGGTACGGGCGTCGCTTGACCAGTCGAATAGCTGCTCACGAAGATTCCGAAGGCGTTTCGTCTCGTCGAGAGAAGCTTTCCCTTCTTTGTAAGTCCAGTGGGCGGCCACGCCGAATTCAGCAACTTCATGCATCGACATCGTGCGAATCTGGACTTCAAGCGGTGCACCGTGTGGGCCGATGACCTTGGTGTGAAGCGATTGGTAGCCGTTGGGCTTGGGTTTAGCGATATAGTCGTAGAACAGACCAACAACGGGTACCCAGAGGTCGTGAACGATTCCGAGGGCGACATAGCAATCCGATGATTCCTCCACAATAATGCGGAGGGCAAGCAGATCGTAAATTTCGTCGAACTTGAGCTTCTGCTTCACCATCTTATTGAAGATGGAGTAGAGATGCTTGGGTCGTCCACGGATGTCGAGCACCTTAAGTCCCTTGCGTTCGGCGGCGTTCTTAAGTTGAAGAATGGCCTCGCGAAGTTCCTCTTCCCTTTGAGTTCGCGTTTTGGCGACCATTTCCGATACCGATTGGAACTCCTCAGGATGAAGATTTTTGAAGGCGAGATCTTCTAGCTGCCACTTGATCTGCCAAATACCGAGGCGAGCGGCAAGGGGTGCGTAGACGTCGAGCGTCTCATTGGCGATTCGAGTCCTTTTTGCGGGTGCCAAGTGATCCAACGTCTGCATGTTGTGCAGTCGGTCGGCCAGCTTAATCACCATGACTCTGAAGTCGCTGGCCATGGCTAGCAGCATCTTTCTCAGACTCTCTGCCGCTCTCGTGGTTTCGGCGACTGCCTTTTGGCGCTCGGTCATGTCCGAGACCGGTTTAAAGCTGAGCTTGGTCACTCCCTCCACGAGGTTTGCTACATCCTCGCCAAATATCCGAGTAATGTCTTCTAGCGTGAATTCGGGACAATCTTCAACGACATCGTGCAGGAGTCCCGCACTGATCGTGTCGTCATCCATATGGAGATCGGCAAGTGTTTTGGCGACGGCTAGCGGGTGGAGAATGTAGGGTTCACCGCTAGAGCGAGACTGCCCAGAATGCGCCTTCTCCGCGATGAAGTAGGCGTATCGAATCTTCTTGATGTCAGCGTCGTCTCGTTCACGACGAACGGTTTCAAGTAGTTCATGAAGGCCATCCGGCTCTTCCCAGTTATGACTAATGTCGTAGGCCGCTCCCATGGGACCGCAAAAATGATCGTCTCAAGCGGCACTGCTTGATAAAACGCGTGTTCTTGACCCTAAGTATAGCTTAGGCATAGCCACCAGATAGGATGATTCGGCGCACCTCTTCCGCTTGCTCGGGAGTGTCGACGGCAAGAAGGCTTGGTTTTCCCTTCGACATGCGGATGGGAACACCGTTTTCAAGAAATCGGAGTTGTTCAAGGCTTTCAGTTGACTCTAACGGCGTCTGTCGCCACGTGGCGTATCGCTCCAGGACATCGCGTCGATAAGCGTACAAGCCAACATGCTTGTTTACCGCTCCTAGCCGCGGATTACGGGGATATGGGATCGGGCAGCGGCTGAAGTAAAGTGCATTGCCATTCTGGGCCACCACAACCTTCACAACCGCAGGGTTTTCGATCTCATCATCGGCGCATTCTGTGTAAAGGCTTCCCATGAGGATTTCATCACTCTCTCCAAGAGGCGCGGCGCACGCCGCAATGTTTTCTGGCAGGATCAGGGGCTCGTCACCTTGAACGTTGACATAGTATTCAGCTTTGATCGACTGGGCAACCTCGGCTATCCTGTCCGTTCCCGAAGGATGCTGAATGCTTGTCCGAATTGCAGGCGCGCCAAACGCCTTCGCGGCATCAAGAATCTCTTGATCAGGAGTTGCAATGACGACCTCATCGGAAACTTGAGATTTGATCGCCGCCTCATATACCCATTGGATCATTGGCTTGCCCGCCAAATCACAAAGGGGCTTACCCGGAAATCGGGAACTGGCCATTCGGGCCGGAATGACAACGACGCTTCGCATGAGGAGGATGCTACCAAAAGAAGACCCGCCCTGGCTGAGCCAAGAGCGGGTCTTCTATCGTCCCAGGGGATTGCGGTTCATGACCAACCCTTGGGTCGCATGTTGCAGGTTAGCTAAAACCCACAACCTCCCTGGTGTTTACGTTCAGAATACATTTGCTTTACACCACCTCCCGTTTGCAAGATTAACTTACTATACGTTGACTATTCGGGATTCGATGCGTAGAAATTGCGGGTTCTAGCGCTGTTTGGCCTTCAGGCCTTCTTTGAAGAGAGCCTCGGCCGTTTCTTCATCCTTCTCTGCCGCCGGACGGCTCATTCTCAGCATGTCCATAAACCGGCTATCTCCCAGGCTAACCGTGACGTTGAGCCCCTCGGAAGGAATTTGGACAGCGCAAATCATGAGGCGGTGCGGATCGTCTTCCCAGATCCAATATCGAACACGGCTTCCTGTGACCGCCGTGGAGGCCAACTGCAGATTGTCGTCGTAGGTGTCAAGAATCTCCTTCAACCGGTCTTCGTCGACTTGCTCCTCGTGGTACATGGCCAAGACGACCTTTTCTTGGGTCGAAATAACGCCAAAACCCTGACCACCCGTCTCCCATCCCGAGCACTTGTACGACTCGTCCTGCCAACCTGGGGGCATGTCCGTCAGCTTATAGGCGTTTTTCTCCTCTTTAAAGACTCGGAGCGCGTCATCGACCGAGTCTCCGACCCTAAGTTCCTCGCCTCGCCGCACCAGTCGCAGCCGTGTCCGCTTGGTAAAGTCTGGAGCAGGAACTTTTGCGGGTGCGCTCACTTTGGTTTTGGGTTGGCTCTGAATGGGTACGCCACCGTCAACCACTGCGGGCTTGGGGGCGCCGCAACCAACTGCGGCCAGATAACATAGAACCAAGGCCAACGCTCGCATGCGATTACTCTACTGAGACGATTCGATAACGATTGGTTCCATTGGGTGAAACCACGTCCACCTCATCTCCCGCCACTTTGCCCACCAGGGCTTCGCCAAGGGGCGCGGAAATTGAGATGAGGTCGTTGCTCGGGTCCCCTTCGAAAGCGCCAACCAGAGTGACGGTGAACTCATCGTCGAACTCCAGATCAAGCAATTGAACTTTCGAGTTTAGATGAGCGCCGCCATCGTCTCGACGTTCCACAATCTTCGCACGCTGAATCGCCTTTTCTAGTTCAGCAATCCGGGCTTCCAGACGGGTTTGGTTGAGCTTTGCTTCATGATAAGCCGCGTTCTCTCGAAGATCGCCGTGGGACTTTGCTTCCCTAATCGCCTCCGCGATTCGTGCTCGCGTAGGGCCCTTTAGGTCTTCCAACTCCGCTTTCAGCTTCGCAAGACCATCAACCGTGACTAAAATCTCGTTCGCCATGGGAACGAATATTGTAGCATCGAGTTATTGATGAGTCCCTACAAAGTCAGTGTGATTGTAGTGAGCTACAACACACGCGAGAAATTGCGGCGTTGTTTAAGACTCATTGAACCTGAGCACGAAGTTATTGTCGTCGATAACGCCTCAGTCGACGGCTCGGCAGAAATGGTTGCGGTGGACTTTCCCACCGTGAGGCTGATCCGAAATAGTGAGAATCGCGGATTTGGAGCGGCAAACAATCAAGGGATGGAGGTCGCCTCCGGCGATCTCTTTCTTCTGCTGAACAGTGATTGCTACGCCCAACCCGGAGCTATTTCCGAATTAGCCCAGTCGTTCGCCGTTGATCGAGTTGTTGCGGCGGGAGGAAAGTTGCTGAATCCCGATGAAAGTCTTCAAGAAAGCGTGGCCGGACGACTAACCCTTTGGGCGGTATTCAGCGAGCAGACTCTTTTGGAGAAAACGCATCTCACGGCAAGCTACTGGCAGACTCGCCGCGTGCTGACTGGCGCTGGATTGTCAGAATCACCTTTATTGAAGCCATGCGATCAGGTGATGGGTGCGTGCTTGATGATGCGTCCTCTTGAAAGATTCGATGAGCGTTACTTTCTATACTGCGAAGACACCGACCTTTGCGCTCGGCTTGCCCACCATGGAACGATTGTCTATAACCCTGGCGCGGTATTCACCCACGAACTAGGCTCAAGTAGCTCGGGGATTGGCCGATGGCGATCGGTTGCTCGCTATAACCGGGGCAAGGAACTCTACTTTGAAATCCATCAAGGGAGAGTCGCGATGGTGGTTTGTTGGCTATTCGATCGACTTGGAGCTTCGCTAAGATTGGTCATTTGGTCGGTACCGACGCTGTTCACCCTGGGGCTATCGAAACGCTTTCGCACCCAAGTCGGGCTATTCTGGAAAGTCCTTACCGCCCCTCTTCAAGGTCCAGATCACGCCCCTCATATTCGGCGATGATGAAATCAGGTGGGCCGACTCGATGGATTTGTCCATCCTTGAGCCAGATGCAGCGATCGGCGACCTTTCTAACGGCATCCATTTGATGCGAAACGAAGAGGATCGTGCCACCGTTAGCTCGAAACTCGTCGATCTTGGCGTAACATTTACGCTCGAATTCATAGTCGCCAACGGCGAGTACTTCATCGACTAAGAGGATATCGGCATCGATATGAACGGCAACGCTAAAGCCCAGTCGCGCGAGCATTCCGCTTGAGTAGGTCCGGGTCGGCGCATTAATGTGATCGCCGATCTCCGAGAACTCAATGATCTTGTCCGTCCTTGCCCGCATCTCTTCGCGAGTCAGACCGAGGATCACCCCGTTGAAATAGATATTTTCAAGGCCCGTAAGA
The DNA here is from genome assembly GCA_001898035.1 of Armatimonadetes bacterium 55-13. GTDB lineage: Bacteria > Armatimonadota > Fimbriimonadia > Fimbriimonadales > Fimbriimonadaceae > 55-13. Next base: position 227,906 of record MKRX01000005.1, on the reverse strand, counting down.
TCGGGATGAAAGCCTGCACCCAATTCGAGCAGCGGAGCCATCCGCCCCCTAATCTCAATTGATCCAGAAGTCGGTTTATAAACTCTTGCCAGAAGCGAGAGCAAGGTGCTTTTTCCGGCGCCGTTCTTTCCTACCACTGCCACACACTCGCCCGGGTGAACTTGGAAGGAAATTCCCTTTAGGACATTCAGTTTCTTCGCGTTTCGTTTGCGCCACCATAGCAAAGCCGTTTTGATTGACGCTACTCCTGACGTGTTGAGGGTGAACTCCTTCTTGAGATCTTTTACCTCAATGAGACCGTGGCCACTCATGGTCTCTCCACGAAGCGCCATTTGAGACGATTGAAAGTATAGTAGCCAAAGATAAGGACCGCGAAGGAAGTGACAGCGGCTACACCAAGGTAGTCCCAGCGCATCGGGTCGGCGGCGGCAGTTTCACTCCCCCGGACCGTAACCGTGATGGGATCGAGAAGAATCTTTTTGTAGGCGGTGCAGAGGTAGCCAATAGGATTCAGATTGTAAATCTTGTAAATCAGCCCATTCGTGGAATGGTTGATCGCCGAGTTCGCCACTTGCTCGCTGAAGTAGAGAACGGGACAAATGAAAAATAGAAGATAGAGAAGGACACCCATGATGTACTTGATGTCCTCGTAAAACGTGTTTAGCGCACAAATGATGAGACTGCATCCCGTCGCCAGAGCCCAGGTGATGAGGAGCAACACGGGTAGCCAGACGGCGGTGGCCTTTATTGGAAACGTGACGGGATTCGTAAAGTAACGAATCAGAAGATATGCGAAGAAGATCACGAAGGCCAGCAATAGATTGATAAAGTTGCTGAAGATCGAAGCCAGCGGCAGAATCTCGCGGGGAAAGTAGATCTTCTTGATGAGAGGCATCGCGACGAGCACGGATTGAGCGCTGTCGAGGATACACATCTGAAAAAACATGAACGGCAGATAAGCCGCCATGATATACGCGCCCATGTTAGGTTGATCTTTGAAGATGAAGTTCGTGTAGACAAACGTCATCACACCCACGGTCAGCAAGGGATTTAGGAATGACCAGACAAATCCGAGCGCCGAATTCTTGTATCTAATCTTAAGGTCGCGCTGTACCATGACCAGCAACAACTCACGGTAGCGCCACAGCTCCTTGAGTTCCGCTATCATTGAGGCAATTTTACCTTCGGGTGATCTTGAGGACACGAAGCCAGACTAGAACTGGACCACTTGAGGATGTCAAGCCATAGGGCGAGATGGAATACCAGTCTTCTTTTAACAATACAACCCATCTCTCTTCACCCTCACGCGCGTCTCGGCTTGATGCAGACAACAATGCATCGGCTAGTGGCGTTCCCTGCATAAACGTTGAGGCAAGCCCTCTGCGTTCACTGTTGGCAATTTCCTTGCCGCTGGCATCCTCAACACGATAATCGACGGTGATCAAGTCTCCGTCGCGTACGGGGGCTCCCAGCCCAGGCGCAGCAACGACGCTAATCGGGGCGAACTCCAAGATATCGCATCCCTCGATCTCGAGAGGTATGAAAGACATCTGCAGAGCTAGCGAAATAATTCCCATTACTTAGCCCAAATAGACGTTTTAGGGTGAACGAATGAAGCGCCTAACCATGGAACCGTTAAACTATCCCCCGTGCCGTTATTTGTTCCACCAGTGGTAGTTGTAGGGAGCGCCAACATGGACCTGGTCACTCGAGTCCCTCGGTTTCCGGTGCCAGGAGAAACGCTTCTGGGGTCCAAGTTCGCTACCTATCCGGGGGGAAAGGGCGCCAATCAGGCCAGTGCCATTGCACGACTAGGAGGCAAACCCCGCTTTATCGGAAAGGTTGGCAATGATTCATTCGGCCTTCAAATCACAAGTAGCATGCGACAGGCCGGTGTCGACATGACCCATGTGTTGGCGGAACAGGATGTGGCGACGGGTACGGCGATGATCACGGTGTCCGATTCGGGTGAAAACACCATCGTCGTCGCTTCCGGCGCGAACGGCCGAGTCGACGCTGAATTCGTTTCGTCCTGCCTTTCAAAGATAGACTTCGACACGGTTCTGATGCAACTTGAAACACCCGTAGAAGTCATTGGTGAGGTGCTGACTTATGGGCGACTATCTATCCTCAACCCCGCTCCCGCCGCCCCTCTTCCCGCAAGGTATTTGGCCGGTCTGGACTGGATCACTCCGAATCAATCCGAAACCAAGCATTACACAGGCATTTCACCGATCGATGACGTATCATGCCGAAACGCCGCACACTGGTTCCTTGATCAAGGAGTTAAAAACGTTGTCATTACCCTGAGCAGTGCCGGCTCGTTCTATGCTTCAGAGGACAACTGCCGTCATTGCGAGACGATTTCGGTTCAAACCGTTGACAGTACGGCGGCGGGTGATGCCTTCAACGGAGCCCTCGCATTATTTCTCAACGAGGGGCGCGAACCTACCAACGCTGTTCTGTTGGCGAACCGGGCTGGCGCCTTGGCCACCACTCGAATGGGAGCCCAGACTTCCCTCCCGACAAAAGAAGATCTTAAGTCGATCGCTCAGGATCTGTTATAGGCCGAGTTCAGTCGACTTATGCGACTTCGCCAACTGTTCCCACTTTCCGGTGACCATAAAGGACACCCGCTCGGCAATATTTACGGCGTGGTCGGCAATTCGTTCGACGTGGTGAATCGCAAGAAGTAACCAGCTTGCAACCACAACGTCATCCGGATGGGTTTGCATTCGCTCATGAAGTTGCCCCCGGAAGAGTCGATAGAGTTCATCAACCTCATCGTCGCTCTTACAGACTTTCTCGACCAAATCCAGGTCTCTTCGAACGTATGCCTCCATCGAGTCCCTGAGCATCGCACGAGCGACGGAAGCGATCTTGGGAATATCGATCAAGTCCGAACTTCCCATCTCCTTTTCGATCTTCATCGCGATCTTGGCGATATCTACAGAAAGATCTCCAACTCGCTCAATATCCGTGATGAGTTTAAGCGCGGTACTGATTGTTCGAAGATCGCCCGCCATGGGTTGCTGAAGCGCTAACAGGCGAACACAGCGATTTTCGATTGCCAGTTCACGCTCATCGATTTCATCGTCGCGCTTGACAACTTGGAGGGCCAAGTTTGCGTCGACTCGAACAATCGATTCGACGGCCTGGGCCAACATCGACTCCGCGCGACTGCCCATCTCCAACAAGTCGTGCTCAAGTTCCCGAATTTCACTGGCGAAAGCGTGTCGTCCGTGGCCGGTTTCCATGGGTTTCTCCTTAAACCGAAGCCGGTTGTGAGGTTTGAAGCTCCGCAACCGGGAAGTGACAGTAAAACGTTCGCGCGTCTTCAATAGTTGGCCCCGGATCCTCTACGAGGCATTGTGACTGAGCGTTCACACACCGACTGGCATACCGACAACCCACGAATTTCGTTCGAGGGTCTGGAATCTCTCCGGGGGGCGCCTCGGGAAGTTCCATCAGCTTGTCCAGGGAAGGCGCTGAATCCAAAAGAGCCTTGGTGTAGGGGTGTCGCGGATTCCTAAATATCTCCTCGGTGGGTCCGGTCTCGACGATCCGCCCGAAATACATGACGGCAACACGATCGGCAAGAAAGCGAACTGTCGTCAAGTCGTGCGAAATGTAGAGGAACGAACAACCGCTTGAGAGTTGAAGATCCCTGAGAAGGTTCAGAATCTGAGCTCTGATGCTGAGGTCGAGTGCTGCAGTCGGCTCATCGCAAATGACAAGGGGGGGTTTAAGGGCGAGCGCTCGCCCAACAGCAACCCTCTGACGCTGTCCACCGCTCAATTGGTGAGGATATCGGTCTTGAAGCGCCGGGTCTAGTCCAACTTCTTGAAACATCTCACCGACCGGGCGACGTTTCCCAGCCAGGATCAACGGTTCTTGCATGGACTTGGAAACACGCCACTTGGGATCAAGACTGGCGTAAGGATCTTGCCAAACCATCCCAACCCGTTCGGCAATGTCTCTAGGCGTGCCAATAATTTCCGCACCTTCGAGAACGATCTTGCCGCCAGCCAGCGGCTGGAGTCCAAGAACGCATCGTGCCAAAGTGGTTTTGCCGCATCCAGATTCTCCGACCACGGCCACCGTTTCACCTTTCCGAACTTCTAGCGAGACCCCATCAAGCGCACGAACGACCCCGCCTTGGACGGGAAATTCCACGCGTACGTTATCGACTGTCAGGAGGAGTTCTTTGCTCAACTTAATCCCCCGACGATGCTTTGGCTCCAGAAAAGGCGATTACTCAACTTCATCAGAAAATCATCTGTCTCTACCGTGATCAGATTGGTTGTGCGAGGCGATCGTCGAACTCGAACCTCGTCTCCCGAGAGAATGTGCAGCCTCACCTGAGCGTCCGCGGAGAGAACGGCGTCACCCTCGGTTGAAACACGTAAATGAACTTCAGAATCCTGATTGAGGATTAAGGGACGAGCGCTGAGAGTATGCGGAGCCAATGCCGTCAATACTAGAGCCTGCACCTGCGGGTCACAGATTGGGCCGCCTGCACTAAGATTATAGGCGGTTGAGCCGGTAGGCGTCGCAATCATTACACCATCGGCAGGATAGCTCGTCAACCGATGACCATTCACGGCAACCTCAAACGTCATCATCTGAACAGTAACTGAGCGTTGCAGCACGATCTCGTTCAGCGCATGAATCGAAGCGATCGACTTCCCTCCGCGCATGAGATCGACTTGGATCATCATTCTGGGCTCAATCGTGGCGCGGCCGTCAAAGAATTCACTGAGGCAGGCGCCCAGGTCTTCGTTGTTGCATTGAGTTACAAAGCCAAACCGACCATAGTAGACGCCTAAGATGGGGGTTCCTCTCTCGGAGCACATGTGGGCGGCACGAATCAACGTGCCATCCCCGCCAAAGGTGATTACCAAGTCACATTCGCCAAACTGAGCGGAATCGACCGCTCCAACTTTAAGTTTTGGAGCTGCTTCTTGATCGGCGAAAACCTGCATGGCACGATTTTTCAACCAACTAGCAGCATCAAGGGCGGCCGCAACTGCGTCCGCCCTGTGAACATTGACAAGAAGATGTATTCGCACTAACTAGCCCGTGCCAGCAGCTTTCATCCGCTGGAGATTCTTCTGAACGTCCTCGTTAGAAGCGTCGATCGTCGCGGCTCGTTCCAGCAATTTGATGGCATCGGACCTCTTGTTCGACCGTTCTAGCGTGAGTGCCAGATTCACATAGGATGGCACATACTTCGGATCCGCTTGCATACTCATTCGGAAGTAGTGACCTGCTTGATCGAGATTCGACTTAAGCAAGTGATAAACACCGATGCCATTCAACGCTCCAGCGTTCTTAGGATCGACCTTGAGGACCTCCGCATAGTGATATTTAGCGGCATCTAGATCGCCCTGGGCCCACAGCGCATCGGCGAGATTCAGACGAACATCTACGCGTCGAGAGTTCTTTCGAACGATCTCTTTCCAGAGTTCGATCGCTCCGGGGCGGTCTCCGGACTTAGAGGTAGCTGCGGCCAAGTTGATTTTGGCTTCTAGGCTTGTTGGATTGATCCCACAAAGCTTTTCAAAGGTCGTCTTGGCTTCGTCGAATGCGCCGCGCCGAAGAAGCAGCAAACCCAAATTGTTCAGAGTGTCAATGTCTGAGCCGTCGATTTCAAGGGCCTTTCGATAGGCGTTCTCTGCCCCGTCGGTGTCACCCTTAGCGCCTCGCAGCACGCCCAAATTGAACCAGAACTGCGCGTCAGCGTCCTTCTGATCCTTGACACTTTCGTAAACGGCAAGTGCATCGCCCTTTCGACCAGAAACCGAGTAAGCCTCGGCTAAAGACATTGCCAACGATAGATCCTTTCCATCGGCCTTGCGAGCCTTTTCGAGATAAGGGATCGCTTCGTCGATTCTCTTCACTTGCAACAGGATCAGGCCGGCATTGCGGGCGAAAACGGCATTCTCTGGTTTGAGGTCGGATGCTTTCTTAAAGCAGTCTGCCGCCTCGGTGAGATTCTTACCCTTCTCGTAAGCTACGCCAAGGTTGTTCAGCGTGTAGGAATCGTTGGGTTTCAGTTCGTTTGCCTTGGAGAATGCCGCGACAGCCTTGGGATAGTCTTGCTTCTTTAAATAGATGGCGCCTGTGTTGTAATAAGGCTCGGACATCTTCGCATCCAACTTGGAGACGGCCGCGAACTGAGTGAGCGCCTTATCGTCTTGCCCTGCCAGAAAATAGGCATTGCCTAGATTTACCTGGGCTTCCAGATCGTCGGCTCTCGCCTTGGCCACCTTCTCCAGCAAGGGCACGGCTTTGGTTGCCTCATTAGTCCGAAGATAGATGAAGCCCAACCAGCTTTGAACATCCAAGTTCTCCGGAATCTCCTTAAAAAGCTCTTCCAAGCTTACTTTTGCCCCGGCGATATCCCCCTGGTTATATGTATCAACCGCAGCTTTGATCCGCTGCTTTTGCTCGCGGTCCTTCTTTTGTTCAGGGGTTTCTTGGGGGGGCTGCTCTTTGCCACCACCCTTGGTTTGTGCGTTTACCGAGAGCGAGAAGCTCAGCGAAAGCGCAAGCACCAAGATCCCAACTTTAATTGCCTTCAATGCAGTCCTCCAAGACTAATCAAGTAACTTTCATCCTACAATCTTTTCTAGGCTCATCGCCCCGTTTACCCTGCAGTTTCTATCCGATTTTGGTGAGTCACCACTTTTTCAATCGATGTATTGAATACTTCTTGCAGTTGAGACACGGACCATGAGCAAGATTGATCTCCAACGCGAATACTCAGGGAACCACTCGCACTCATTTTGCCAAGTCGTTGGGCAGCCAAACCAAAGGATTTAGCCATTAAGACTACTGCGTCTTCTTGGCCCGCCTTAACGGAAACTACGACCCTTCCCGGCAACTCGCCAAACAGTTTTGCGTCTACGCGTTCTGAATAGACGAAGCCGGAGCCATTGAGTTCCACTTCAATCCCGAGGTTCGCTTCCATGGCCATTTCCGCGAGGGTAACGGCAATTCCTCCTTCACTCAGATCGTGGGCGCTAAGAATGGACTTTGTTGCCGCCGCCTCAACGAGAAACTTGTCCAGAGACACTTCTCCAGAAAGGTTGGGACCGACCGGGTGGCCATCTTCTTGTCCGGCAACGTAGGCTAGATAGGCGCTTGCTCCAAGTCCATCGTGAGTGATTCCGAGATCTGTTACCGACACGAGGAGAAGACTTGCTTCAGGATCCGAGGACACCAAGGGAAGACGACTGGCTGCATCTTCCAAGATGCCCAACATTCCTATGAGAGGTGTTGGAGGCACTTCACCAAGGTCGCTCTCATTGTAGAAACTCACATTTCCGCTGATTACGGGCGTTCCCATCGCCTCTGCAGCGTCAGCAATGCCCTTAACCGCGTGATTGAACTGCCAATAAACATGAGCGCTCTGGGGGCTTCCAAAGTTCAATCCATCGGTGACGGCTTGCGGTGCGGCGCCCGTACAAGCAACGTTTCGCGCCGCTTCTGCCACCGCGAGCTGCCCGCCAAAGTAGGGATGAAGGTAGGTCTGACGCGAGTTACCATCGATTTTGAGGGCGATACCCTTCTTGGTTCCTCGCGGGGCAATGACGGCGGCGTCTCCTCGACCGCACTCAAGAGCCGTCTGAGTTTGAACGTGTTGATCGTACTGTTGGTAAACCCATCGCTTGCTTGCGATCTCCGGCGTACCCAGCAACGTCAAGAGAGCACCTTGCGGATCTGCCTGAGAAACCAGACCGATGTCAAATGAAGCCGCGTTTCGATAGTAAAGTGGCTCCTCCATCGGAGACTGATAAACCGGGCAATGGTCCGTCAGAAGCTTTGGATCAACTTTCGCTACGACTTCTCCCTGGCGAGTGACGGTGAGGATGCCGTCATTGGTTACATAGCCAATGACCGCCGCTTTGAGACCCCATTTTTGGAAGACATCGATGACTTCGTGCTCTCGTCCCTTCTCCGCCACGGCTAGCATTCGCTCTTGGCTTTCGCTAAGCATCAATTCGTAGCCTGTCATGTCGTCTTCTCGCATGGGTACGAGGTCGAGATCGATGTTCATCCCCACGCTTCCCTTGCTTGACATTTCCACCGTGCTACAAGTCAAACCGGCAGCTCCCATGTCTTGGATTCCAACGATGGCTCCGGTTCTGAGCGCTTCCAGCGTTGCTTCGATGAGTTGCTTTTCCGCAAAGGGATCGCCTATCTGAACGTTGGGCCGCTTAGATTCGCTTTCTTCGTCTAACTCTGTGCTCGCAAAGGTCGCTCCGTGAATTCCGTCTTTTCCAGTCGCGGAACCGAGGTAAATGACCGGATTGCCCTCTCCCGACGCCGCCGCCGTGGTGATCTCGTCAGTCCTAAGAATGCCAACGCACATCGCGTTGACCAATGGATTCCCGCTGTACCTCGGATGAAATCCGACTTCGCCAGCCACTGTGGGTACGCCAACGCAGTTACCGTATCCCGCGATACCAGAAACTACATGCTCGAAAAGGTATCGATTGCGTTCAATGACCGCTTGCTCACCCTCGCCATCGCGAATCGGTCCAAATCGCAAAGAATTGAGCGACGCGATCGGACGTGCCCCCATTGTCAGGATGTCGCGAATAATCCCGCCGACTCCGGTCGCCGCTCCCTGATAGGGCTCAACAGCCGATGGGTGATTGTGCGATTCGACCTTCATCGTCACGCCCAAGCCGTCGCCAATTTCGACGACGCCAGCATTCTCAAAACCTTCGCCCTCAAGCGCTTCCTTATATCGCTTGAAATAGGCGAGCACGGGACGAGAAAACTTGTAGCCGCAGTGTTCACTCCACATGACGGCAAACATTCCGAGTTCGGTATAGGAGGGCTCTCGGTCGAGCAGCTTACAGATAAGTTCAAACTCGCTCTGGGTGAGACCCATCGACGAGTACACTTCGGCAGTGATCGCGGGCATTATCCGAAGTATATCCGCCGCCACCCTGTTGGCCCTGGTCCTTATGATGGGAGAGGGGTGCGGGCCAACCTTTCAGTGGGAAGGATATTGGCGAGGCAATCGCAATCTTCCGGCGGGAAGTGATCCCGTCATAAGCCGCACTTTGGGCGACGTCAAGCTCTATATGGATCCGAACAACCAGTTTCGCCTGGTTAAAGAGGGCATTCCAATGACGGGTTCTGTTCGCTTCGAAGACGCCAAGGCTTACCTAAAGATCGAAACGCGGCTGAATACTCCAATGGACAAGGAACCGCCGGAAGTCCAGGCCGCGAACAAGGAGATCGTTCTGACGCCTCAACAGGATGGCACCATCAGTTTCGTCGATCCGGGCGGATTCGACGCTGAGCCAGTCATCCTCAAAAGGCAAGCTAAACAACCGTCAAGCGGCTCGTAATTCGGTTTCGTTCGGGAACAGATGCACGATTTCGGCTTCTTGCTTCACCGGATGCGTCGCGTCCAGTTCTTCTTGGACGGGAGCATTGCGATAAGCAAGCCAGTAAAACGCGCTACCTGAGATGAGATAGAGGAGAGTCATTGCACTTCACCTTATTGTTCTGATCGGTTGAAAAGGGATTTCCATAGAGGTTCTCTTTTCATCCCCGCATTGGTATGGTAATTACGCAATGGCGCGAAAAGGGTCCAGTCGAGTTCGCAGAGCGGTCGTTTCTTCCTTGGTCTTACTCTGCGTTGCCATGACCCTGGCAATTTCCAATATCTACATGCAAGGTCGTGACCGCTCACTTGCCCTCGGTCCCAAAGGGGAGGCTCAGGCTTCCTTCTTTGAAAATGCGCCGGATCGTCCCGATATCGCAGCCTTTTACAAAAAGCTATCTCCACGGGACAAACTCATTGCCGCAAAGAATCTCGGCAAGTACGACGCCCCCTGGACGATTCGTCTTGCAGCAATTTGGCTCGCGGATTTCGATCCCGACGCCCGCAAAGAATTAACTTCGGTGATGATTCGGCTCGCCGAATCTCAACCCAAGGCGGTCGTGGCGGAACTCAAAAATACGGGTGGGTTTCAAAAACTGGCGGTGTTTCAAGCATTGAAGAAACGGGGCTCGGAAGTCTATCCGCTTGTGGTAGATGCTCTCGATTCAACAGATACTCGAGCAAATGCCATCGACCTTTTGGTTGAAATGGGAGTCGGCTCAGCCCCTTTGATTCTGCCGAAGTTGCAATCGACGGACAAGGACGTGAGATTGGCCGCCGCAGATGCGCTCGGGAAACTGGCTTACACCCAAGCAGGCCCTGCGGTTCTCAACCAGTTCAAAAAAGCTCCGGAAGATCAAAAACTGGCATTTCTCGCTGCGCTGGCCAATTTGGGCTGGCCTGGTGCGGAGCCAACCCTTGCGGGCATTTTCAAGGATGAAACCGCTCCTTTGACCTTTCGTTCGGCAGCGGCTCTTGGCTTGGGACGTATCGGTGACCGAACCAGCGTTCAGCTTCTCTCTACCGAAGCTCGCACCGATTCGGCGCTCCACAACGATGCGGTCGCCGCGCTCCAAGCTACGGGAGACGCAGGCGTACTCGCTTCAGGACTCTCACCCGTTGTTCGTTTGGAAGTTGCTGCGGGCGTGAAGACACCGGTAGCGGACAACGTCATCAAGTCCGCGCTATCCGATCCAAGACTGGAGATTCCTGCCGCAATCGCTGCCAGCGGTAGGGAAAGACTCATTGAGCCTCTAGTAGCAGTTTTATCTAGTCTTGATCCTCAAACCGATGGGAAGCGTATCGCCGCGATTCTTAACTCGCTCGGATCAACCGAGGCAGGTCGATATGCGATTGCCCACTTAGACGCGCCACGTCTTAGGGGGTTTGTTGAGCGAACTCAGGCGCTTGCGAACCCATAGCCCCTTGAGCACTCTTTTTTCTTGCCTCGATCGCGCGATTGATGGCGGCATCGTCAACTGCCCGCTCAAAGGATCGATAGCCCGCTAGGTCAAAGCCATGTTTGTGAGCGATTCGATTGATTTCGTCTACCTGCTCAACGGTGACATCTTTGCCCAAAGTGAAGTTCTCAACGCGACCTTCCAAAGCAAGCATCATCGTTTCGCTCATACAGGCGTAGGCGGTCTTCTCGGGGAACCCGAAACGGAAGTTGAATTCTACGTTTCCCGGAACTTTAACGACACCGCCTTCTATCACGAGAACGTCTGGACGCTCCTTCGATACGCGCACGCTCACGTCCCGAGGACGGGCGACATCGCATACAACCGCGCCGGCTCGAAGATGTTCCGGAAGGATGAGTTCCTTTCCGGCCGAACTAACCGTGATGATCGCGTCCGCTTGACGAATATCCGCGACATCTGTGGTTGCCGTCGCATTTTCAAGTTCGTCAGCAACTAGTTGGGTTCGCTCTGAATCTCGTCCGACCAAAATCGTTCGTCCAAAGGACCGCCCCAAGACACGAGCGCAGGTCTTTCCAATTGAACCCGTTGCGCCGACAACGGCAAGGGTTGAATTCGGAATATCGACACCAACCCTTTTGCATGCGTCAAGAGTTCCTTCGATAGCAGTAGCCACCGTGTAAGAATTCCCCGTCGTCACGGCTTTGATCTTCGTCCGCTTGGCAACGCTGACCCCGCCATCTCCAACCACCGATGTAAATGCCCCGAGACCGATGATATCGGCCCCCAAATCAGCGGCGAGATCACCACACTTGGCAATCTTGTCGTAAACCTCTTCAATTGGAAGGGTCTTGGTCATTTGATTCGGAGTGAGAGGCAATCCAATAAACCACCCTTCGGTCTTGGCGCCCGTTGGAGATTCGATTCCCGTGATTTTGCTCATGACCACTGGATCTTTTCGACGCGCAAAGGCTTCGATCCAAGCATCCGGCATGTACTTAGCAATGGGATATTTGCGCGCGATATCGCGGGCGCAGAGGGGATGGATAATAAATCCGAATCGAGTCAAGTTCTTACCTTTTGTTAAGTCGTTCCGCTGAGGGTACCAGAGCCTCTATACGGTCGACAGATCAATAACGTTTGGCTTCCAGCCCAGTTTGCCTAGCGTTTCTAGGTAGTCCTTCTCCGTAATTTGGGCCGGAGGACGTCCTAGCAGCGCCACGATTACACCTTCCATGACGTTCGTGGCGAATGTTTCGCCTCCCATCACAGGCGTCGTTGTAATGACCCGCTTCGCACCGGCCTTTTTTAGCCACTCAAGGTCGGCTTTTCGAACCGTCTGGGTAAGAATTGTCTTTCCTTTTAAGTCGTTGGAGGCATACCGTTTGATGAACAATGTATCTCCCGCGATCAAAGTGGCCTCTCGCCAAACCTTTTCGAACTTGGGCTTGCGTTCATCCTGTTTCTCACCGGTCGGATAGAACCATTTGAACGGAAGTTTCGTGATTATTGGTAAGACGGTCGCGCCCAATCGTTTGACGTTCTTATATTTATTAATCGGGAATGGGAGGCCGATCCCAAAGAGAAGGTCCCCATAGATCACCTTTCCACCAATCTTATCGAGCGCCTGGGCCATTCCGAATCGATCGACAGCAGAAACGAGGAGAACCGTCTCCTTCTTAAAGTCCACTGTCCCGTCATTCTGAAGGGTCTCGATGGTGACCCTCTCAAGGGTGTGCTTGAGGCCACTGCCATCGACGACGGGAGTCTTGCGCGCCCGGGCAACCAGTTTGAGGATCTGGCGAAACGCATACCTTTTCTCACCGACAACGACATAGATATCGGCGCCGCCAACACCAAGCGCATCGACCTTTCCGTCTAGTTCGGCGAACATATCGCCGAACTTCTTAAGGTCGCCGTCGGTACCGATTCTCTCGACGGAAAACTTCTCACCGAGGATTTCGACCTCTTGGCTCTTATTGCGCTTGCTCGAACCAAGGCTGACGGAAACGACGCGTTTCAATAAACCGCCAAGACCTCGATTTCGACGTCAACATTCTTAGGCAACCCCGCGACGGCAACAGTCGATCGTGCCGGAGGATTGGAGTCGAATGCCGCACCGTAGACCTCGTTGACAGCGGCGAAGTGATCCATGGAACTGAGGAAGATCGTCGTCTTAACGACATTAGAGAAATTGAGCCCAGCTTCGGCGAGGACGCCCTCGATATTCTTCATGCATTGCTCTGCTTGAACCTTCACATCGCCTTGAATCAGTTCACCCGAAGGAGTGAGCGGAATCTGGCCACTGCAAAAAAGGAACTTCCCTTCTGCTCGAATTGCCTGGCTGTATGGACCGATGGCGGCAGGGGCATTTGACGTTGAAAGCACTTCACGCTGCATGAGCATGATGCTACCGCAGGCGAGTGATTAGTCGTTGGTCTTCTTCGCCCACATCCCCATTTCCTTCTCTTGGGCGGATTCCCGAAGACGACGAAATCGCAACCTCTCCACGTCACTCATCGAGGGTGACTCGGTGAAATCCGCCAAGCCGTACTCCACGAGTAACTCGCTCAAGTCAGTATCGACGGCCATGAATTGAAAATCTACCGAAGGTTCGAACCTCGTGTAGGTCACCTGACAAACGAGAGTTTGGTCTGGAAGTCGGCCACGAACCAGAAATGTTGGCGGCTCCAAATCCTTATCGTGCATGATCGGCTGATCCTTCTTGTCGTCCATCGGAATTCGAAGTACTGAGCTAAGGCAGCCAAGTCCTTTGACGAAAGCGGGACTGTCTTTTGGCGGATCGATGACATGAGCAAGCTTTACTCGATGGCGCGACATCTTGTGGAGACCTGCATCGACTTCTTCGACATAAACGACTAGCTGAGTTGGACTGACTATCGCACCGCCGTGAATCGTAAAACAATCACCGGGATGCAGCTTCATCACTTGGCTGACAAGAAGCGATATGGCAAGCGAGACAATTGGCACACCTAAATGACGCCTACAATTTGATCCAGTTACTAAACGCAAATGATCGCGACCTAGTTCGGCCGCGATCATTTAGGAATCGAGCACTACCAGACTATTAGCGCTTCATATTGATCAGGTCTTGAAGCATTTCGTCTACCGTGGTGACAACTTTGGTGTTAGCTTGGAAGCCACGCTGGGTGACGATCAACTCGGTGAACTCGTTACCGATGTCGATATTCGATTGCTCAAGGAATCCGGAGTTGATCGAACCTCGGCCACCACTACGAGCGGTACCCACGACCGGGACACCCGAGTTGTCGGTGTTTCGCCAAAGGTTGTTACCCATGCGTTCCAAACCGTTCGAGTTCGGGAAGATCGCAAGAGCAATCTGGCCCAGCGGTCGGGTTAGACCGTTCGTATACAGACCGGTGATGACACCGTCCGTACCGACTGAGAACGAAGAAAGCGATCCAGGAGCAAAACCGTTCTGGCTGGAAGCATTGACCTGCATTTCTGCGGCGAGTTGCGAGATAGAACTGAAGTCAAGATTCACAGGAAACGCGGGAACACCGGTTGCGGCAGGAGGCGTAACGCTGATGGCGCCCGGGGAACCCGAGGTCATTTGTCCCGTCGTGGGATCGAAGACGAGCGTGCCGCTACCTGTGACGGTGTCACCGTTAGCACCTGCAACAGACCAGTTCCACTCGTTGGCAGTTGCCGACTCCGAGATGGTCAGGGTTAGGTCATGCTGGGCGCCCAACGAGTCATAGACTCGGACGATGGCCTGGGTCGTTTGAGTTCCGGGCTCGGAGAAGACTCGAGAGTCGAGGTTGCCAGCCCACGAGATATCCGTCGTCTGCTGGACTGCCGTTCGGGCGCCAATCGGAATCGTCAGCGCCGATGCCGTACCGACGGGTTGGTTCGTATCGATCACACCTGTCGCAGGATCCGCGGTCCATCCCATCATGCGTTCGCCGGTAGCTCGGTGAACTACGTCACCATTCGCGTCAAGGTCGAACGAACCGTCTCGGGTGTAGGCAACTCGATCGCCATTGCTAACGAGGAAGAAGCCATTGCCCTGGATGGCAAAGTCGGTGGGTCGGTTGGTTGCACTAAGCGATCCCTGCTCGTTATTGACATCCGTGCCAGCAACCAACACACCCAGGCCGAACTGGATTGCGTTCGTGCCTCCGGTCTGCGCCGTAGGTCGACCCGCACCGCGAATGGTTTGGGCAATCATGTCTTGGAACGTTACGCGAGAACCCTTGTAAGCCGTAGTGTTGACGTTGGCCAAGTTGTTACCGATGACGTTCATGCGCGTCTGCTGCGCCTTGATGCTGGCGACGCCAGCGAGTAGTGCCTGTAGCATGTCCTGTTTGCTCCTATTCCTTTTTGAGCTTTCGCTCTGGGTCTTAGGGGGAAAGATTGGACTGGTCGCTTCTGGACCGCCATAGACACTCGAAGCCCGCACGCTCCGATCCTGCCGCTTTCCTTCCCCGTTTTAAAGTCGCTATGGCTTTACACAATCACCGCGCTATCGATGTTGGTAAAGACGTTTTCCTTAAGATGTGCTTGGTCAACCGCCGTAATCACCGTCCGGTTCTTGATGCTGACGACCAAAGCTGCGTTATCAACGAGTACGAGAGACTCTTTCGCGCCTTTAGCTGCGGCCCGATCGACTCCGTCCATGACGCGATTCCATTCTGCCTGCCCGAGTTCGATGTTTCGGCTCTGCATTCGAGTTTGCGCATGTCCGCTCACTTTGAGACGATCTTGGAGAATCGCGCTGAAGTCCGAACCACTCTCAACCTTGGGGGAGGGGGCGGTCGTTGGAAACGTTTGCCCTTGAAGGAGTTCGCTTATTCTTCGGTTCTGGATGGGATCGCTCATGATTTCTCTCGATTCTTAGCCAATGGACGAGATCGTTGACAGCTTAACGTCGTTAATCGCGCCGTCCGCTCCTTCGATTCGTACCACATATCCCTCACTCGTGATATTTACTCGAGTCGCCGTGCCGGTGATGACCTGCTGCGGCGTTGAGTCGGTTGCCGGGATTGTGGCAGTCACCTGCTTGCCAATCATGCTAGCAGCCTGACTCACGGAGAGGTTATTGTAAATCGCTCCAAGTCCGCTCAACTGTTGCTCGACTCCGTCGGTTAAGGCGGTCTTCAGGTCGGTTATCGCTTGGGACTGGGTAGCCAAGGTTTCATTAATCTTATTAATGCCTTGAACTTGTCCCAGCTGGGCGATTTGGGCATAGAACTCGGAGTCGTTCATCGGCTCCAAGGGATTTTGATTAGACAATTGCGTCACCAGCAAATTAAGAAACGTTGCCATGTCGAGCTGTTGTTTTGGCTCGGCCGACGTAGTTCCCCAATACTGGGAGCTGCTGACATTTCCTACGGTATCCATGATTGTTGCCTTTCCTTTAGATCGCAAGATCAAAGCCGCCCGCATAGGACATCCAGCGTCCCTGGGATTCCGGCTGATCGACAAATCGTTGTGAGTGGTTTGAATTTCCTTGGCGGCCCGATTCGTTCTGTGAGTTCTGCTGAGATGCACTCCCCTCACGTTGGGCGGTTTGATTTTGCCAATCTCGATTCGCTTGAGACGATGTTGAGTTGTTGCTCTGCTGGCTGACCGACACGGATTGAAGCTGGAACCCGCGAGAATTCATTGCCTCTGTGAGCCGAGTCTGGTTCTGATCTAGAGCCTCGCGCACTCGATCTTCGCTCGCAAAGAGCTGGGTGTCAACCGTTCGACCGATGGCCTTAACGACGACCGTTACCGTCCCGAAGTTCTCCGGGCTCAGATGGACGGTAACGCCATTCTTGGGCCGAGCAGCGGCAAGCATTTGGAGCCGATCTGCAACTTGCTTGACGACCTGATTGACTTCCTTGGGTTCCAGAGGAGCAGCCTTGATTGTCGAGACTGAGTTGTTAGACGCAGGCTTTTCGGGATTGGCGACGACAGCCACCTGGCTGGTCGTGTCCGTTGCGGGAGATTGAGAGACTCTCGGTTCGGATTCAGGGCGCGTGTCTTTACCCTTCGTTGTGTCCGTCGGAACAGTCACATCCTCGCCCTTGATTCCTTGGTTTTCGCCTTTAGGCAGGCTTGTGCCTTTCTTGTCGGAATTCGAGTTCGCTTGACCTTGATCGCTCGACTGATTTTTTGACGAAGATTCGACCTGAGTTAAAGGTTTCCCCTCGGTCGTGTCCACAAGCTTTGGCTGCGTCGACTCTGCGGGTTGCTTGGGTTCAACCCTTTCAGATGTGAGCGCGTTTTGGGTTCCTTCCGCGTTTACCCCTGCGTTTGACTCAGTGTCACTTTGCGCCTTGGCAACCTTTGAATCAAGATTAACGTCCTTCGTTCCGGACGACTTGACGTCATGCTCGGCGGCGTTGAGGGTGGAGTTTGTCGCTTTCTCCAGTTGAGGTTCTTGAGGAACGAACTCAGTAGTCTGAGGCGCCCCCTCGACGGTTCTTAGCCCTAAATCGCGGGCGACTTCTTCCGTGAGTTCGAATTCGCCAGCGTCTTCGTTAAGGGTAGTTTCTGCTGAAACCACAACCGTCTTGGCCGATTCTTCGGTCTTAACGAAATCTTGTGGTTCGGTCTCTGGCGTTGAAGGAGTGATTTTCGCCCGCTGGGGAACTCCTTCAACCGCCGACTCAACGAACGTCTCAAAATTCCCATCGGTGCTCGTCACCAGGTCATTCTCGGGAGCCTGGACTTCAGAAGTCGGCGCCGCGCTGAGATCGATAGGACTCGGGCAGGTGGGAGAAATTGTGGGCGTCTCTTCAACTTCAAATTCGTTGGAGCCCGGCATGGCAACGACGGCCTGGGGTTCAACAAAGAGACCTCCGGCGAATTGGCTCATCATCAATTCGATGGCCTCATCGCTGGGACGATCAGTATCCGATGTCTCGGCATCGGTCACACCTTCCGTTGTATCTGCCGATTGGCCGTCCCAGAATGGGGCAGGCATTTCAACATCTACTTCGGGGAGCGGGAGGAAGTCCGGTTTATTCGAAAGAGCATTCGGCTCAGTTTTCGTGACCCCTTCCCCCGCGGCGGACTTGCCGGGTGGTGGCTCGGCCCCAGGTGGGCCGATGGGTGGTGACCCTTCAGATTGGTTTTGGACCTGCGCCAGCGCCTCGTCAAAACCGGGCTCCGCTTGAGTGGGAGCGTCTGGTTCCTGACTTGCGACGGGAGCAAGACCTATTGCGAAAATGTCCATTTCAACCTGGCGGCTCTGCGCCATTAGTGATAGTCGGCGAATTACCCCGCATTTTTAGCAGAATCTTCGTCTCGCAGAAGATTTTTTTGCCCAGGCTGATTTGGCTTCCATCTGCCATACTTAGCTCAATGCCGCAAGGCTTATCCCTTTCGAACTTTCGGGCGATGTTGTTTGACGTTGACGGCACTCTTGTCGACAGCTTGCACGTCATCGTCGGTGCCCTTGGGGATACGTTCGAAAAGTATGCAGGCATAAGGCCTAGCGATGAAGAAATAACATCGCTCATTGGGATGCCCCTGCATAAACAACTCCTTCTCTTCCAAGACTCGCCACCCTCAGAAGAGCGACTGAGCGAGATGATCGACTTCACCATTCACCGATTCGACGCAAACGTCTCGGAAGAGGTGACCTTCGAAGAAAGTATTGAAGCATTGCGAATGTGCCATCAGGCGGGACTTAAGATCGCCTTGGTAACCAGCAAGAACGCAATTGAGTTGGAGTCGTTTCTAAAGCGATTTGTCTGTGCGGACGTCGTCGAGACGACCGTCTGCGCATCCGATGTTCATCAACCAAAGCCAAATCCCGAAAGCGCGCTTCTCGCGTGCGCACGCTTGGGGGTCGAACCGAGTGAAGCCGTTATGATCGGCGACTCGGTTTATGACATCCGCTGCGCTCTTGAAGCAGGCGTTACGCCAATTGCCGTGGGATACGGCGCATCTGACCGCTCGACTCTGCTCGCGGAATCGCCGGCGGCTTTCTTCGAAAGACCGTCCGATCTGCTTGAGTGGGTCCGAGATTCCCTACTGGAAACCTCATGCCAAGAAAGAAAGTAACTGAAGTCATTTCTGCCCCTACCGCTACTCCCGAACCCATCGCTGAAAAGCCAAAAAGGACAAGCCGCGCCAAGAAACCGTCCGCCACGGAACCCACCGCTGTGGTCGAAGCGATTGCCGAGCCTGCAACGAAGTCTGCTCGAGGCGGGACCACCAAGCAAAAATCAACGTCAACGGTGACCGCCAAGACTGCGACCACCAAAAAGACTACGGCTAAGAGCCCGGCGAAAAAAGCCACTGCTTCTGCCGATCCCATTCTGGAAGTTGATGCGGAGCCTGCCGCTGGCAAGAAATCTGCAGTTTCAAAGTCTGCGACTTCTCCAAAAACCACCGCTCCCAAAACGACCTCGCCAAAGCCCAAGCCTGTGCGAAAGTCGTTGCCTAAAGTCGAGGCTGAGCCAGTTGCGACTCTCGAACCATCCTCAACCGAGGGCTCGAACACTTCCCCTTCTCTCGAGAAGAAGCCCGCCCGCCCATCAGGTTCGAAGTCTCGCGCGAAGAAACCTGCGGTGTCGGAGACCAAAGTCGATGAGACCGGCGCCTCAATGGAAGATGTCGTGTTTGAGGCAGGACCTGACGATCTCCCCGTTCCAATTTGGCGTCCTGTTAGCAAAAGTCCAGCTACGGCCAAGCCAAGGATCAGGGAAAAAGCAAAGCCGTCTCAGACTGAAAAAGCTGAAGAGGCGCCTGCCAGCTCGACCACGGATGAGACTGATGATGGAGGAAAGCGAGGTCGCCGTCGCCGACGTCGTGGTAAGCGACAAGAGGGTACAGAGGCAGCTGAAGAAACTCCCGTTGCCGCAAAAGAAGACGCTGTTGACGAAGACCTTTCGGTGGAAGACGCTCCCGCCGTAAGTTTCCGGCGTAAGGAGCGTAAGAACATTGCGCCCCCACCCCGCCCAACCATTTCGGTTCCGGACCAAGCCCCGCAAGTCGTTCTTCGAAATGGGGTGCCCACCCTTGTCCGAGATCGGCGTGTATACCCGCCCGTCATGTTCTTCGGCGGCGCAAGCGATGACCGGAGCACCACCACCGTGCTTGACGAACTCCGTATGGCCTCAGAAGCCGGCGTTCACCTTCACTCATACTTGGTGGACTTCGAAGTCGACGAAAGTGCGGTTGACGCAAACGTTCAGCTTGCCGCATATCTCCTGAGCAAGTCGGTCGAAATCGACAAAGAGTCTCAAGTCCTTTTCCGGCTTGTCTTCAAAGCACCTCGCGGGTGGCAAGATCGGTATCCGAGGGCCAGGTACTTGCACGAGGACGGCTCCTTAGCCGAGCCCAGCGTATGCGACGACGAATTCTGGACAACCGCAAAGAAATGCCTGGATGCTTTCGTCCGAAAGCTGCGGGCACTCAGCTTGAGCGGACACATCCTGGGTGTGCACCTGGACCGAGGCGAGTGGTTTATCGCTGAAGGCTGGGGATATGACACCTCCGAGGCGGCAAAGATTAAGTTCCGCGATTGGGCTCGAGTTCGCTATCTGGACGACGATGTAATGTTGCGCGCCTCTTGGTTTGATGGAAACGTCAGTTTCAACGATCTGACGGTGCCTTTCTACCAACCCGAGGGCCAAGACGGAGATAAATTCGTTCGATCGAGCCGCAAACAGCGTCGATACGTTGACTATCATCTCTTCCTAAGCGATGCCACGGTCCAACGAATTGGGGAATTGGCATACACCGCGAAGGAAGCGAGCGAAGGCTGGTTCCTGGTGGGCGCAAGCTATGGCTACACCTTTGAATGGTCTCACCCCGGAAGTGGTCATCTCTCACTAGGGAAGCTCCTTCGAACGCAAGAGATCGACTTTGTGGCCGGTCCACCAAGTTATCGAACGCGGGAGCCGGGTGGTACGGCCCCCTTCCCTGGCCCCATCGACAGCTTCGCCCTGAATGGCAAACTCTATATCAGTGAAGAGGACTTCAAGACTTCACTAAGTGGCGGTCGAGAGCCGGATGATTTCAATCCGATGATCAAGACCCCCCAGGCCCTCGAAAGTGTCCACTGGCGCGGTGCTGGCGCGGCGCTAGCCCATGGTTCAGGGGTTTCCTGGATGGACCTTTGGGGCAACGGTTGGCTCAAAACGCCAAGTATCTGGGATCGCGCTTCAAAGGTGTCGGAAGGCCTGCTCTACCGTATGGGCGCCGGAATTGGAGAGCCTGACGTTTGCGTCTTTATCGATGAAAGAGCGCTGGCCTACCTGGTCGATCAAAACGCCTTCTCACTCTTAGTGCAAAACGTCCGGGAATCGGTTCTCCGGGCCGGAGTGAATGCAGGTTTCTATCTATTGAGCGATCTTGCCCATCGAGAAAAGTTTCCGGAGGCAAAGGTTTATATCTTCCTGAACGCCTGGGACATTCGCCCCGACACTCGCGCCGCCATAAAATCTCGTCTCCAGCGCGACGGAAAGGTGTTGTTCTGGCTCTATTCTGCCGGACTATTCGATGCGGGCCGCGACTCTCTGGAGCGAGCTCGTGAAGTCACAGGCATTGCGTTGAAACCACAGCCCTTCTACAGTAAGTCCGGAACGACGATCCTGAATCGTCGTCATCCATTATGCGAGGCCTTCCCTGATCGCAGCCTGGTCACGGGAACGAAGTTGGAGCCAAGTTACTTTGCTATCCCCGAGGACGCCCTGATTCTCGGCGAGTACTCGCAGACCGGTCTCCCAAGCTTCGTTGTCAAGGAGTTCACCGGCGAACCCGAACAGCGATGGACGTCCATTTTCCTTGGCGAACCACAGGTGAATCCTTCGCTCGTCCGCGCAATGGCCCAGATGGCTGGGGCTCATGTTTGGAACTTCAACGAAGACCTCGTTCACGTCCGTCCGCCGTTCCTTACCGTGCATTGCGCGGGAACGGGACCACGCGCTATCGCTCTTCCCAATAAGTGGGTCGCCTATAACCTTCTCACAAAACAGTGGGTACAGACAGATTCGACGAACCTGAGGTTTACGGCAAACGATGGCACGACCCATGTCTTCCTGGTGGGCGGCCAAGAAGAGGTTGAGCAGTTGTTAACCTTGGATCATGACGATCTCCTGACGATGGCCAGCCTGCCACCGCGACAGGACAATACGCTCGGCACTGACGCCAACGCCTTCGATATTCCCATCATGAAGCTCAACGAGTGGATGGAGGGCGGAGATGCGGATGAGGTGGCGGACGAATGGTTCCTGCGACCTCATCAAATCGTCGAAGAACCGGCAAAGGAAACCGGAACTGAAGTTGAGCGCCCGGGACGGCGGCGACGACGCAACCGACGTCAGTCTGGTGACAGAAAGGCTACCCAAGAAGAAGTGAAGACAACCGGTGAGTTCTCTGGAAGTTTTGAGGATGACCTCGGCATCAACGTGGTGTTCAGGAAGCGAGACTAGTCGATGGCATCCGACAAACACCGATTTGGCTACGTTGCCCTCATTGGAAAACCCAATGTGGGCAAAAGCACACTTCTGAACCGCATCGTCGGTCAAAAGGTCTCGATCGTGAGCAATAAGCCGCAAACGACCAGGCGACGAGTGGTTGGAATCACCACCACCGAAGACTATCAAATTGCCTTCATCGATACGCCTGGAATTCACGAGCCTCACACCAAACTCGGCAGATCGATGGTGGAACAGGCTAGAAAGTCGCTCCACGATGTGGACGTGATCGTTTACGTTGCCGACTCCAGTGGACACCCCAACGATGCCGACAAAGACATCGCGAAATTGCTGGACGGACTTCAGACGCACGACATCGAAGATCCCGAAAAGCTTGTGCCAATTCCAATTGTTCTGTGCCTGAACAAGATGGACCAGTTAAAGGCGGACGCCGTTCAGCGAAATGTAGATGCATTCATCAAGATTTTCAAAACCGACGTTTACATGCTGACCACCGCCACCAAGGGGCTTAACGTGGACAAGCTGATCGAACTCATCGCAGCAAGACTCCCGTATGGGCCAGCATCATTCGACGAGGATGAGTACACCGACCAAAGCAGTCGCTTCATCGCGGCAGAATTCGTTCGAGAGAAGATCTTGATTGCCACTCGCCAAGAAGTTCCGCACGCCGTGGCTGTTCAAGTGGAAGAGTGGGATGAAGATAATGCAGATCTCATCCGAATCTCGGCCACCATATTTGTGGAAAAAACCAGCCAGAGGGCTATTCTCATCGGCAAGCAAGGGCAGTTCATCAAGAAAATAGGCACTGAAGCCCGAACGGAGATCGAGGCCTTGCTAGGAACGCGGATTTATCTTGAACTAAACGTGAAAGTCCGTGAAGACTGGCGAATGAATCCGCGTATGATTCAAGAACTGGAATACTCGGAGTAACCCATGGATCTCGCCGCGCTCTTTGGTCAACCCTTGCAGCGAGATCCCAAAATTGCTCTAACCCCGCCCGTTGTTCGACCGGCCAAGCTGGGACCGGAACACAAGGTCCAATTTGTTATCGAGCTTGTCGGGCCCCGCTCCATACCAACCCAAGCTGCGTCATCGATCTTGACTGATCAGTGGTATCAGGCGTTGGGCCAACCTGAAATCTATTCCATGTCGCCTGCCGATAACGAGTGGAGGACGTTTGTTGGCGCAAATTCAGGTTCGCTTGATTCACTCGCCTTGGCATGGGACATATTAAGCGAGAAGGGCGAGTTAAACAGTCAGGCGGGGGCGCACCTGCTTCGCGTTGCCGAGTCGTTTGGCGCACAAGTTCAGCGTCGAGCCATGCCACTTCCCCCGCCGGCGGACATCAATCGGATGGCGAATGCGCTCCGGGAGTTCCGAGACGCCCTTGATATCGGAGTTGAACTGATGCTGATTCCGAAGGAGCCCTCTTTCTCTGAGAAAGACATCTGGATCGCGGCCGCCGGCCTGGGATTCGATCTCGGCTCTAGCGGATGCTTTGAGTTCAAAGTTGCTGGTATAGAAGAGCCTCTCCTTTCGCTCACTCCTTTGGGCGGCGCCAGCACTTTCTCGCTCTCCGCCGTGGAACGTGGTGAGCACCATGTTGGACTCATGTTAGGATTCAGTCTTCCCCGCTCGGCGCATGCCGCGTACTCGCTGGATGCCGCTTTCCGAAGTGCCGACTATCTGAGCTCCTACCTTGGAGCCATGGTCTTCAACGATGCCGACCAACCCCTGAGCCTGGGAACGCGCCATGAACTATCAAGCAATCTCGATGCAGCGGTAAGAACCATGGCAGGAACAGGGATTGAAGCGGGTTCAGCGGCGGCTCTAAAGCTCTTTAGGGCATAAAATAGCGGCCCAGGAAAAACTCCTGGGCCGCTATTCCGCTTGCAGCTGATCCGATTCTACTCGTCCAGTTCTTTGCGACTGTCCTTCACAGCGCTTGCCCGTCTCCGAACCTGGCCGTAAGTTCGTCCGGCGGTATCCGTGTTAGCGACAGGGCGATCTTCCACCAGGGTCGTCACGACGCGTGCCCGAGAATTTTCCGCTCTGGCAATCGCCAAGATCGTAGCTCCTTCACCTTTCTTCTTTGCAACTGCTTTTTCCCAAACATACAGGATGGGCGATGCGTTGTAGATCGATGAGTAAGTACCCGAGAGGATACCGACCAGCATTGTGATGACAAAGAATCTCAGATCGATGGTCGCCGTTCCAAAAGCGGCGAGGATCATGAGGGTCACTACGACCGTCATTGACGTATTAATCGACCGCGCGAAGGAACGGCTGATTGATCGGTCAATAAGATGGCCGAAGTCCTCGCCGCTTTGTATTTTGTGCAGGTTCTCACGGATTCGGTCAAAGATGACGATCGTGTCATGAACCGAGAAGCCAATGATGGTTAGCATCGCGGTTAAGAACAAGGCACTAACTTCCCAGTGTAGAAGGAAGCCCAAGATGGCAGCCACGCCGACGACGACAAGAATGTCGTGAAGGAGTGCGGCAATCGCCGAGCCACCAAACCGGAGGCCCGCCACGAAGTTCCCCAATGAAACACCGAAGCGAAATGCCAGATACACAATGATGAGCGCAGAGCTTATTACGACGCCCAGGATTGCGTTTCTCAGTGTTTCTTTCTGAACGGCAGCGCCAATTTGCTGATAGTCTTTGTTCGTTTTTGGATCAAGTCCGGCCGCACTGGCGATGACGTTTACTGCCTGTTCCTTTTCACCTTCAAGCTGCTGATTAGGCGGAAGACTGATAATTACATCCCTCTCAGATCCGTCGGAATAGAGAGCGAACTTGACGTTTCCGCCTCGGAATCCGGCGGCTTCCAGCTTTTCTTGAATGGCAGCCGTCGTCAACGAATTATCCGTGACCTTAAACGACGCTTCATAACCACCACGGAACTCCACGTTCGGCTTAATGCCGCCCAGTCCGAGGAAGATAAGTCCAGGAATGATCGTAGCCAGCGAGATCATGAACCACTTGCGTGAGGATTCAACGATCTTAAGTGGCTCTGTATCGGCTTGCGCTTCCCATTTCTCACCGAACCAGTTTCGTTCGGCAGCGAACAGTTTCGGGTTCTTCGCGATTCCCGAGTCGATAAAGAACACCAACAGGGATCTCGTGACCGTTACGGCCGTAAACAGCGAAATCAAAACGCCGATGATAAGCGTGGACGCAAAACCCTTTACAGGCCCGGTTCCCAAATTCACCAAGACTAACGAGGTTAAGATGGTACAGGCGTTCGAGTCCATGATCGCCGGCAAAGCTCGTTTGAATCCAAGTTCGATGGCGGAGTGAAGGGACTTCCCTCCCTTCATCTCTTCTTTAAAGCGTTCAAACACCAAGATATTGGCGTCAACGGCCATACCTACCGATAGGATGAAGCCCGCGATGGCGGCAAGGCTAAAGGTCGCGTTGATGAGCTTGAGCACCGTGAGGGTGAACAAGACGTAAAGACAAAGCGCTAAGAAGGCAATGAAACCTGGAAGCGCGTAGTAGACCATCAGAAAGACCGAAATCAACGCAAAGGCGATGAGACCGGCGAAGATGATCTTTTGGAGAGCGCTCTTGCCGATCGTCGGGTCGACTTTCTGAACGCTTTCAATCTTGAGGCTAACCGGAAGAGACCCGGAGTTGAGTAGCTCAGTCAGTGCAAAAACGTATTCCTTGTCAAATCTTCCCGTAATCTGAGCCGTATTGCTGAGAATCGTATTGTCGGCGAGGGGAGCGATGCTGATAACAACTCCGTCCATAACTGCCGCAATTTGCGCTCCGGTGTTCATGTTCCGGCGCGACCATCGATCCATCTTTTTCGCACCCTCAGGCGAGAACTTCATGCTCGGAATGTAACCATCGCCTGACGGTTCTGGATCTGCCCTTTCCAAGTCGTCTCCGACAAGAATCGGATCGCCCCAGCTCCGAATTACGGCCGCATATTCAGGGGTTCCCGGCAGAATCTCCGTGCCTGAGCCTTTGATAAAGGTGAAAGCGGGAGTTCCCTTGTAATCAACTTGGGTGCCCGTGTCATAAAGTCGGCTTGCGCCCTTTCCCGTTCTGACGTTTCGGGCGTCATACCATTCAATACTGGCCGTGGTCTTCAGATACTCAGTGGCCTTCTGGGTGTCCGTAAATCCAGGTAGTTCAACGATCACTTGATCGTCGCCCTTTGGCTGAACCACGGCCTCAGTCGCACCACCCATTCCACTTGCGCGGTTTGTGAGCGTTCGAACGATGGTGCTCCGGACACTTCCCATTTCCTGCTTTCGATCTTCAGAAAGCTTGGACGTGTCCATAGAGAAAGTCAGACGAACGCCACCGACGATGTCTAGACCAAGATTGGGCTCCTTCTTGACATATCCAATTCCGGATATGACGCCAAGTGCGAGCACGATGAGTAGAAATAAGTAACTACGTGACTGCAAAGCGGTTTCACGCCTCC
The DNA here is from genome assembly GCA_001898035.1 of Armatimonadetes bacterium 55-13. Taxonomy (GTDB): domain Bacteria; phylum Armatimonadota; class Fimbriimonadia; order Fimbriimonadales; family Fimbriimonadaceae; genus 55-13. The sequence goes on along the minus strand of MKRX01000005.1, from coordinate 201,203 downwards.
TCTGGCGTTATCTTAACTAAACGAGTATACCGATCTGAGGCGGGTGGCCCTTACCTGCCGCCTCACTGGGTTTAGTCTCTCGCCCAGAACATCTCGCCGGCATCTTCAAAGATTACGGCTTGCTTGAGAACGCTAAGGGCCTTTCGCAAGCCTTCCATGGGCGACATGAGACCGTCCTCGTGCTCAATACTGAGGACGTAGTCATATCCCACCATCCGAAGGTTCGAACAGAAATCCTTCCACCATTCGACTCCGTGACCATAGCCGACACTCCGGAATACCCAGGAACGGCCCAGAATATCGCCATAGCTCTTGGTATCCAGGTTCCCATTGCGGCCGCTATTGTACGGATCGATTCGAGTGTCTTTCGCGTGGACGTGATAGAGTGCACCTTCGGCCCCTAGTTCCCGTATCGCCGCAAGAGGATCAATGCCTTGCCACCACAAATGGGATGGATCAAAGTTCGCTCCGATCGCATCGCCATCTCTCCCTACTCCATTTCGAAGTTTAAGCAGTGTGTCATTTGAATAGCAGACAAAACCGGGGTGCATCTCAATGCAGAATTTGACGTTTTCCGCCTTGAGGAACGCGGCTTGGTCAGTCCAATAAGGCAAAACCTTTTCCTTCCATTGCCACTCTAAGACGTCTCGAAATTCATCCGGCCAAGCGCAGGTGACCCAATTAGGTTGAACTGCGCTGGGATTATCGCCCGGGCATCCAGAAAATCCGTTAACGCACCCCACGCCTAGCATGGAGGCGAGCTTGACCGAGTTGACGAAGGCCTGGTGGTGATCTTCCGCAATCGACTTGTTGGGATGCAAAGGGTTGCCATGGCAAGAGATGGCCGAAAGAGTTAGCCCTCGAGATTCGACTTCTCTCATCAGGTCGTCACGCGCTGACTTACTTGAGAGGAGTTTCTCCATCTCAAGATGAGCGGCCCCGGGATAGGCACCCCCGCCAAACTCTACGGCCTGAATACCCTCAGACTTAACGATGTCAAGAGTTTCAGTAAGGGTCTTATCTCCAAACAAAGCGGTAAAAATTCCGATCTTCATCTTTAAAGTTGCTCCAAGGTCTCCCCCGCATTATGACCCTGGCCGACACTGGGACATACATGGGGTTTGCCGGAGATCAGAAATTTATCCTTGTCATGCCATCCAAAACACGATAGAATGAAACCAAACATTAATTTGGACTTAACAAAACGACTCGTTTGGACAACCTATAGAAGATGCCTGGTACAGAAGCAAGCGACAACCGCCCAAATGCCGTGTTCGAAGAACTTTATGATCGAATTCGAAGCGGAGCATTAAGAGCCGGAAGCCGACTTCCGAGTGAAAGGCAGTTAGCGGACGAGTTTGGCGTGAGTCGAAGCCAAATTCAGATGGCTATTGTTCAGCTAAGCTCAGCCGGGTTGATTGACCAGGTACCTAATTGTCGGCCCGTAGTTCGCGATAGAAACTCACTCCAACGTCCACGCTCGACAAACAGGAGGAACCAAGTTGCACTTTGGATTCATCCAAACGTGGAAGACCTTGGAGCCTCAACCATCTTAAAGTCCATTCGTGCCGCGCTCGGATCCGCCGGTTTCTCAGCGATTATCGGATGCCCAGACTCTCCCGATGAGGAATCCGAAGAGTCCTTCTTGAGAACGCTGGCCAGAAGCACTTCCGTGGCAGGCGCAATTGTCTGGACCAACGGGGGCAATATTGGTGAGGCATATAACGATCTCATTTCCAGCAACATTCCAGTCGTTTTTGTTGATCGAGAGCCCACGGAAGAGATTCGAGCGGATGTCGTTTCCACCGACAATCGCAGAGCTGCCATTACGGCCGTGAATCACTTGGTCAAGTTGGGTCATAAAAACATCCTCGCCGTCCTCAACAATGAGAGAGTCTCGAGTGTAAATGACCGTTATCAAGGATATCTACAAGCACTATCTGACGCTGATCTTCAGCTAAGATGCGGCCCATTCACCCTTCCTTCCGGCGTGAATTCAGCGGCATCCGAAGCGGCAGATCAACTTGTCAAACAATTGATCGCCACTCAAGATCGCCCGTCAGCAATATTCGCGATCAATGATCAAATTGCCATGCATCTGTACGATGCTGTGCTTGAGAATGGCTACTCGGTCCCGAAAGATTTTTCTATTGTCGGCTTCGATTGGTTCCTTCGTTGGGTGCCATCAGGCGGTCATATCACTACTGTTTGCCAACACTTTGAAGAGATCGGCCGGATCGCGGTCGATCGATTACTTGAACGCATTGGTCGTCCCGAACCATTTGTGCCACGCCACGTGTTAGTGGACGCACCCTTGGTGATAAAGGGTTCAACAGGTGCATATTTAGCCTGAATTTCTCTCAAACAAACATTTGATGAGGTCTTATATGAAGTCTCGAAATAGGGCATTTACCCTTATTGAACTCTTGGTCGTTATCGCTATCATCGCGATCTTGGCCGCAATCCTGTTCCCTGTCTTTGCTCAGGCAAAAGCCGCAGCCAAGAAATCTTCTGATCTTTCCAACATGAAGCAGATTGCCATTGCCCAGCTCACCTATGCCGCGGACTATGATGATCTGTTCACCGGAAACTCTTTGGTCAAGAATGGTCCCACCGGAAACTACAACGGTTTCTGGGGTTCTGGACTCGCCTTGGGTTGGGATGATCCGAGCCTGGACTACACGTCCATGTGGACTCGAGCCATCTATCCCTATACCAAGAACCGAGACATCCTTGTTAGCCCAGCTAACAACGGACCGGTTTCTGGCAACGACGACATTTGGGACGGAACCAAGAATCAGACCAAAACGAACTACATCTTTAATGGTGGTTTCTCGTTCGCCAGCCAGACTCAATGCCCTGATGTTGCCGGCGTTATTCTCTACCGCTCCCATCGCACAGCTCACCGAGTCTCCTATGCTAACCCGCACTGGTACGTCCTGGACGGCTCGACGCAAGATGGCGGCTGGGCAGCCTGGAAGATCGACGACTTAACCGACGGCACGGACAAAACGTTCAATGACGGCGCCAACTACGCGTATGCCGATGGACATGCGAAGTATATGAAGCACACCGCTTTGACTTGGTACGCGATTGGTGACACCAACGCCGATCCGAAGCGACGTATGGACGACGGCTACTGGCTCTTCACGATTCCCTGGCACGACAAGATGCCTCTTCCCTAACAATGAAAACGACTCTTCTTATCGCCCTTGCAACGGTTTGCCTAGTCGCGGTTGGGTGCGGATCTGCACCTAACGACGATCCAAAGGCAAGCATCGCAGGCACCAATAAGTTTCGTCATGAGATGCCGGGCGGCGCCCCGGCTCCGACCTCAAACGCAACCCCTGCGCAACCCGCCGGGAAGTAAACCTCTTCGCAGTATTGTGAAGCAAAGAATTCGTCCGGGAACTTCTCGGACGAATTCTTATTTTTTGACCGCTAGCATTTTTGCCTTGGCATTGCTGCAGGATGCCTATATACTTCCGGCATCGCATGATCAATTTTGATCATGGTTTTATCTTTCAATTAGCCGAGGTGAATAAATGAAACGAAGAGCGTTTACGCTCATCGAGTTGTTGGTCGTGATTGCCATTATCGCGATCTTAGCAGCCATTCTCTTTCCCGTCTTTGCGCAAGCCAAAGTTGCTGCGAAAAAGACTCAAGCCATTAGCAACTTCAAGCAGGCTGGCGTAGCTGTGGCCATGTATACAACCGACTATGACGGCACATTTATGTTGTCCAATAGCGGCAGTATCAACGGTCCCGGTTGGGGTTACGGTCCTCCCGATACGGTTCCCCTTCAGCAAATGGCTCCCTATATCAAGAATACACAGATCGCTATCGATCCGATGGATCCCTGGCAAAGTGAGAATCAAAGAATAACCGATCAGTGCCTATATATGGGTTGCACTTTGGCAACGGCCAGCGCCGTTCAAAAAGCGTACGCACTCGGAGTCCGCGCCAATATTGGATACAACTACGCCTTCTTCAGTCCGTGGGTCTATCGAGCCTCAACGGATCGATATGTGGGTTCTGGAAGCGTAAACGAAACTGAAGTGGCCCAGACAGCAAACACCTTGATGTGGGGAACTTCTATTTGGGATCGAGTCGCCAATGGCGGTCCAACCGGAGGAGGCAACTGGGTTATTGAGACTCCATGCTGGCTCGACGAGAGCGGAAACCTACTGTCGCCTATGTCAAAGTTCGGAGCCGATCTCTGGAGCTACGGCACAGGTTGGGCGACTACCAATAACTGGCTGATCTATGGAGGTCTCTGGCCTTTTTACAACCAAACGGCAGTGCCCGGACTACCTGGTCTTGTCGATGGCCATGTGATTATTGGATACGCCGACACGCACGTGAAGGCGAAGTCGATCAAGTCGATTACTGAGGGTTGCTCCACGTATGGAGTTGGCGTTCGGCGAGGGACTCGCACCGACAAGGACAAGTTCATATGGGACCTCGAATAATTCTTGCCGTTCTAGCAAGCACCACTTTGATGGCTCTTATAGGCTGCGGCAACCAATCTCTCGATACCAGCGAGAGTATGGCCAAGGATCTCAAGGCGGCAAACATAAAGCCTTCGTCAGGCGAGATGAAAGGCGGTTCCAACCAGAAGGTTAGCGACAAGCCAGCCGATAAGAACTGACGATCAGCCCTCCCGACGCATAAGCCGGGAGGGCTTACCTCTACCAAGCCTTCGGCCTAAATGCTGGGACCAACTCTCTCGGTCTCACCGATCACGTATATCATGAATGCGGCAGCGGCGATCTGTACGATCTGCATAAAGACCATCACAAGACCCAAAGCGCCCGCGAACATGGTTCCCAATACCGAGCCTGCCAAACCTAGTAAGCCAAAGAGAATCTGCAAACCACAAAAGAAGTTTACAATGGCCCTTGCAAGCTCCAGGCGCAGGAGCAACCCAATCCCTAAAAGCGAGGTTAGCCCGCCAATCGCTAGACCAATGTAGGACCAGAATCCAAAGCCTAATTTTTCGCCCAGGATGACTCGATTGGCATTCACAAACACCATCGCCACATCGTAACCTCCACTGACCACATAAAAGACGGCCAAAGAATAGTAAGCCCCCCAAATCCAGGAAGCTACCGAACGTTGTGTCTTACTGTTCGTGGCGGCAATTGGACGTGCTACCTTTGCAACGTCGGTCTGGCAGAACTGGCACTTTTGGGTCCAGTCTGGAAGAGAAGCTTGGCAAGAAGGACACTTAATCACCCATTCAGCATACCAAGAGTACTGAAAAAGTAAAAAGCCCCACCCTAAGGTGAGGCTTTAAAAGGTTATCTATCCGGGCAACGCGCTTATCTCCCGGGAGGCTGCCCTCCAAGTACTTCCGCCGCTGAGAAGCTTAACTGCCGTGTTCGGAATGGGAACGGGTGTTTCCTTCTCGCTATGGCCACCCGAATAGAAACTGTTCGAGCGCAGAGCGCTTAGAAAATTCCACAGTGGCTTAAAGAAACATACATCAAACACTCGGTAAAACTGCGAGGTATTAAGCCCTCGACCATTTAGTATCGCTTACCTTAACACATTACTGCGCTTACAGCTGCGACCTATCATCCGGTAGTCTTCCGGGGGTCTTACTCATAAGATGGGAAATCTAATCTTGAGGTGTGCTTGGCGCTTAGATGCTTTCAGCGCTTATCACTGCCCGACGTGGCTACCCAGCGTATGCTCCTGGCGGAACAACTGGTACACCAGAGGTCGGTTCACTCCGGTCCTCTCGTACTAAGAGCGACTCCTCTCAAATTTCCTCCGTGCGTAGTGGATAGGGACCGAACTGGCTCACGCCGTTCTGAACCCAGCTCGCGTGCCGCTTTAATCCGTGAACTCCGGAACCCTTGGGACCGTGTACAGCCCCAGGATGCGACGAGCCGACATCGAGGTGCCAAACCATGCCGTCGCTGTGAGCGCTCGGGCAAGATCAGCCTGTTATCCCCGGGGTAGCTTATATCCGATGAACCCTGACGTGCCCACGCACAATCAGAGGGTCACTTAGCTCGACTTTCGTCCCTGCTCGACCTGTGTGTCTCGCAGTCAATCGCACTCTATACCTATACGCTCAACGGCTGATTTCCAACCAGCCTGAGTGCAACTTTAGGCGCCTCCGTTACTCTTTCGGAGGCGACCGCCCCAGTCAAACTACCCGCCTATGATGGTCTCGTTCCCAGATGAGGGGAACGGTTAGTAAACCAGATGCAGAAGGGTGGTGTTCCATTGGCGCCGAAGCTCCCACCTACGCTCTGCATCTACACCCAGCTTACAATCATAAGGTGTAGTGAAGCTCCACGGGGTCTTTCCGTCCTACTACGCATAGCCCGCATCTTCACGGGCACTACAGTTTCATCGAGCTTCTCGTTGAGACAGTTCCCAAGTCGTTACGCCTTTCATGCGGGTCGGTATTTAGCCGACAAGGAATTTCGCTACCTTAGGACCGTTAGAGTTACGGCCGCCATTCACCAGGGCTTCGATTCAATGCTTCGGGTTGCCCCTAACATCTCCTGTTAACCTACTGGCATTGGGCAGGCGTCAGCCCCTATACTTCGACTTTCGTCTTAGCAGAGACCTGTGTTTTTGGTAAACAGTCGCCTGGGATGCTTCGCTGCGGCCCCTTGCGGGGCGCCCCTTATCGCGAACTTACGGGGCTCGTTTGCCTAGTTCCTTAACGAGAGTTCTCTCGAACGCCTTAGTCTCCTCGACTCACCTACCTGTGTCGGTTTGCAGTACGGTCAGATACATGGTATTGCTGTGGGGATTTTCTCGGCCCCCCTCAATCCGACTTCGTTCACTCCGAAGAGATTCCTTCGCCGACTTCGGCCTTTCCGCCAAACTTTCATCTGGCCCAGCCTAGGTCTAGCCCGCAACAACCAACGGTGCGGGATCGGATATCAAGAAGCGTCCTCCCATTGCCCATGCACTGGGTCCGGAATTTCGACCGGATGTCCATCGGCTACGCCTTCTGGCCTTGCCTTAGGGACCGCCTAACCTCCGTCTGACGAACATAGCCGGAGAAACCTTAGGTTTTCGGCGCACAGGATTCTCACCTGTGTTATCACTACTCATTCCTGCATTCTCACTCGTGTACGCTCCACCTGTGCTTCCGCTCAAGCTTCACTGCTGTACACGACGCTCCCCTACCGATCGTATTACTACGATCCCGAAGCTTCGGGAGATGACTTTAGCCCCCTTACATTATCCGCGCAAGATCACATTCGGCCAGTAAGCTGTTACGCACTTTTTAAAGGATGGCTGCTTCCAAGCCAACCTCCTGGCTGTTTACGCGATCTCACATCGTTTCACACTTAGTCATCGTTTAGGGCCCTTAGCTGTCGATCTGGATTGTTTTCCTTTTGACCACGGATCTTATCACTCGTAGTCTCACTGCCTTGCTTATACTTAGGTATTCGGAGTTTGGTTGGGTTCAGTAAGCGGGTAAGCCCCCTAGCCCATTCAGTGCTCTACCCCCTAAGCACAACGCAAAACGCTGCACCCAAATGCATTTCGGGGAGAACCAGCTATCTCTGCGTTCGATTGGCATTTCACCGGACTAACCACAGCTCATCCCGAGACTTTTCAACGTCAATGAGTTCGGTCCTCCATGTTGTGTTACCAACACTTCAACCTGGCCATGGCTAGATCACGCAGTTTCGGGTCTACTGATGCTGACTTGGCGCCTTATTCAGACTCGGTTTCCCTCCGGCTCCGGCGCTAAACGCCTTAACCTTGCCAACACCAATAACTCGCAGGATCATTCTGCAAAAGGTACGCCATCACACTTGACTGGATTACTCCAGACATGGTGCTCTGACTGTTTGTAGGTTGTACGATTTCAGGTTCTATTTCACTCCCCTACCCGGGGTTCTTTTCACCTTTCCCTCACGGTACTGGATGCACTATCGGTGACAAGATGTATTTAGCCTTACGCAGTGGTCTGCGCAGATTCACACGGGGTTCCACGTGCTCCGTGCTACTCGGGTACCACTTGAATTCGATCTGAGTTTTCAAATACGGGGCTATCACCCTCTATGGCGGCACTTTCCAATGCTCTTCTTTTAACTAGCTTCGATCTTCTTTTCTACCAACCTCGAACTGAAGTTCTAGACCTCAATTCGAGGGGGATGGTAGTAGTGGCCCCACGACCCCAAGGAGTAAACCCCTTGGTTTAGGCTCTTCCGCGTTCGCTCGCCGCTACTTGCAGAATCTCTTCGATTTCTTTTCCTCTGCTTACTTAGATGTTTCAGTTCAGCAGGTTGCCTTCACGATTCCTATGTATTCAGAACCGGATCCCCAAACATTACTCTGGAGGAGTTTCCTCATTCGGATATCCCAGGATCAACACTTCTGTGCAGCTCCCCTGGGCGTTTCGCCGCTTTCGCGTCCTTCATCGGCATCTTGTCCCTAGGCATTCGTCGTACACCTTCTTAAGCTTAAATTTCACTCGCAGCTTTATCGAGTGCTCGATGTATGCTTCTTTAAACCACTATGTAATTTTCAAAGTTCTCTTTCTCAGGTCGCGTCTCTTTCGTGTCAGCGACAAGAGGAAATGATACCAGCGCGATCCATAGGTGTCAAGCACTTCGCTCAATTTCCTCAAAAGTTTTTGGATTTTCTTTCCCGAAACTGGAGCCCAAATACGATCCGTTCAGGTTTTTCAAGTAAAGCTACGCGCAGGGCCCCACCCTATCTGGTCCTAGGACTGGGGCCCTTCCTCAATGCATCTCGCGGTCGCCCAGCAAAAGCTGGATCTGGTTGATTTGGCCGAGGTGATAGACCATGTTCCAATAGGGCAGGCCCAAGACGTCCGCCATGGTCAAGACCATGCCTCCTCCAAAAGGGAGAGTGATCTCGTCTTCCATCGCCGAATCCGGAAATGTGGCGATGACTTGCGACAACTCGCTGGTGGAACGGCGGACCTCGGCCACACACTTCTCAACCGTATCGTAAGACTGTCGAATGCGAACCGCCTCTTTACGCGCGTGCTCGTCGAAGTCCGGCATCTGTCGGTCCCGGAGGATAGGTAGGAACCAGGCGACTTGAGTTGCCACTTCTTGCATCTGGTTCAGTGCGGACCTGGCCTCGCCTCCCGGCGCCCAGTCGGACTTATCTAAGGGCACAGCGAGAGCGGAGCGGCAAATGTCATCAGCGGCCTTCTGCGTTTGCTTTACCAACTGATCCTGATATCTCATTCGCGCAGTTTAGCCCTTGGCCCTTAGTGCGCTGCTTGCGTAGAGAACTCCAGGATATTCCCATCCGGGTCCCTTATAGAGAAGGAATCGATAACCCCCCTGGCGCCCACTTGACGACTGGCCTCTCCAGGATGGTGACTTCCGCCTCTTGGAGAGCCTGCTGGAGGCTCTGAATGTCCCCGGTCACACGAAAGCAGGTCCATGGCCCCTGGGGTGGAGCGTTCGGCTTTGTGTTCAAACTCCTTCCCTGCTCCGTGAAGGTTGATCTTCTGATCCCCGACTGCCCGAATACTTCCCTACCGAACTCCAGGCGCTCGTAAAACAAAACGGTCCGCGATAAATCGCGGACCGTTAAGACCAGGTGATCGAGAGATTCGATCTACAAGTTAGACGCTCGCCTTCTCAAAGATGCTCAGGCCAGCGGCGTTCCAGTCATCGAGGAATCGCTTCAAGCCGCTATCGGTCAATGGATGCTTAAACAGCATCTGCATGATCTTGAGGGGCATCGTCGAGACGTGGGCGCCCGCTTGGATCGCTTGAACCACATGCAGGGGGTGCCGGACGCTGGCCACGAGGACTTCGCTCTCGAACCCGTACTCCTGCACCATTCGGACCGTATCGACCACCGCATCCATTCCATCGTCGCTCATGTCATCGACTCGGCCCACGAAGTTGGAGATGTAGGTCGCGCCCGCCTTGGCAGCCATCAGAGCTTGGGAAAGGCTAAAGACGAGGGTGACGTTCGTTCGGATGCCCTTATCGGCGAGGGTGCTAACTAAGCGGATGCCCGGCTCGATCAAGGGGACCTTGACGACGATCTGAGGATTCCAGCTTGAAATCTCCAACGCTTCCTTCAGCATGGTGTCGTAGTCCGTCGCCACGACTTCGGCGCTGATATCGCCATTGGGCACCAATTCGCAGATCTTAAGAACGGTTTCACGGAAGCCCTTGCCGGTTTTTGCAATGAGCGTGGGGTTGGTGGTGACGCCATCTAAGATGCCCCACTCGGCGGCCTGCCTGACTTCCTCTAGATCTCCAGTGTCTACGAACAGCTTCATGGGCTCAGTTTACTTCCTATTTATTACTACGCCGTTAAGGGCCTGGGAGGCCCGGCCTGAATAGAATGAAGGGGAATGAGTTCCTTGTTCGATACGATCGTCGCTCCCATCACTGGCCCCGGTCCGGCGGCGGTCTCCGTTATTCGGCTTTCGGGTTCTGAGGCTTGGTCCATCGGGAGAAGCGTCTTCAAGGGGTTCCCGAGTGAAGCTCAGGAACGCCACCTCTATTACGGAGGGTTCTCAACCGGGGATGACGGCTATGGGGTGATGTTTGAGGCGGGGCGAAGCTACACGGGGGAAGAATCGGTTGAGCTCTCCATTCACGGCTCACGTGCGGCAATTCAAGGGCTCCTTCATGAATGCCTGAATCACGGAGCAAGAGCGGCGGAGGGGGGCGAGTTTACTCAGCGAGCCTTTCTGAACGGAAGAATCGATCTAACGGAGGCGGAAGCGGTCCGCGATACGATTGAGGCGCAGACGGCCGCCCAGATGAAATTAGCGAACCTCCACCGCGAGGGGGCGCTTCACCGGGTGGTTCGAGACCTATCCGACCAGGTGACAGGAATTCTGGCGGCGGTGGAAGCGAGTGTGGACTTTAGCGAGGAAGTCGGCGAGGTTGATCTGGGTGACCTCAATCCAAGGCTTGATTCGGTGACGGACTCTATTGAAGCTCTGCTGGAACGCTCCCAATCGGCGAGGATCGTGCGGGAAGGCCTCCGAATCGCCATCGTAGGTCCTCCGAATGCCGGGAAGTCTTCCCTCCTCAATCGACTGCTGGGTGCAGATCGATCGATCGTCACGGAAATTCCGGGGACAACGCGAGACTATGTGGAAGAACAACTCGACATCGAGGGAAACTATGTGGTTCTTATCGACACCGCGGGATTGCGAGACTCTAACGATATGGTGGAGTCCATTGGCATTCAACGGTCCCGAGCGGCCGCGGCTCAGGCCGACTGGATCTGGTTTGTCTATGATGCAGGCCAAGGACTCTCGGCGGAGGACTCCCTCTTCCTTCAAGAGAACTCGGGGGCGCTCGTAATCGCCAATAAGATCGACCTCGGTGCATTCCCAAAGGATCAGCTCGGGATTTCGGCATTGACGGGGGAAGGGATCAATCTCCTTCTCAATGGGATCAAGGAGCGTTTCTCCGGCGGTCCCGAGCAACTGCCGGTACCGACCCAACGCCATCGGGAGCACCTTCGGGAGGCGAAGGCTCAGTTGGCGGATGCCCGAGGAACCCTAAACTCTCCTCGCCCTGACGATTTGGCCGCGGTGAGTTTACGAGCGGCAATGGCGGAATTGGGGCAAATTACAGGGGAGACGGCGAGCCCGGACATGATTGAAAGAATCTTTCGCGATTTTTGTATCGGAAAATGAAACCAAATTAAATCGGTAAGCGTTAGTGTGATTAGTGTCCAATCATTTGACACTACAAGACTCAAGATATGCGATTCGACAAACTAACCCTAAAATCACAAGAGGCCATCCAGGAGGCGCAGACCTACGCGGAGAAGTACAAGCACTCCAGCGTTGAGGTGGAGCATTTGCTGCTGGCTTTGCTCACTCAACCAGAAAGCGTCGCCCGGCCGCTTCTCGAAAAACTCAGCGTGGATGCGGATGTCATCAAGTCCGAAGTTCAACGCGAGTTGGAGAGTTTGCCGAAGGTCTCCGGCTCGGTGAATTATGGTGGAAGCATTGGCTCCCGTCTTTCCAAAGTTTTCACCGAAGCGTTCTCGATAGCGGACAGCCTGCAGGACGAATACATTTCCACGGAGCACCTGCTCCTTTCGATCGTCGACGAGACGGGGGCGGCTGGAAAGCTACTTCGATCCAACGGAATCACCAAGCAGAATTTGCTGGCCGCCGTGGAGGACCTCCGCGGCGGACGAAGGGTCACTAGCCAGAGCGCGGAGCAGAATTATCAGGCTCTGGAGAAATACGGCGTTGATTTGACCGCTCGTGCCCGCATGAACAAGCTCGATCCGGTTATTGGCCGCGACGAGGAGATTCGGCGCGTCATTCAGGTCCTAAGCCGAAGAACGAAGAACAATCCGGTTCTTATTGGTGAGCCGGGCGTGGGTAAGACGGCGGTCGTAGAGGGTTTGGCCCAACGAATCGTGAGTGGCGATATACCGGAGAGCCTGCGTAACAAGTCGATCATTAGCCTTGACCTAGGCGCGATGCTGGCGGGAGCCAAATACCGCGGCGAGTTTGAAGATCGCCTCAAGGCGGTTCTGGACGAGATCAAGAATGCAGCCGGTCAGATCGTCCTCTTTATCGATGAGCTGCATACGCTCGTTGGCGCCGGAAAGGCGGAAGGAGCTTTGGATGCGGCGAACATGCTGAAGCCGATGCTGGCTCGCGGCGAACTGCGCTGCGTTGGCGCCACCACCCTCAAGGAGTATCAACTCTATATAGAGAAGGATAAGGCGCTGGAGCGACGCTTCCAGATGGTCCTAGTGGACGAGCCCTCGGTTGAGGAGACGATTTCTATCCTTCGTGGCTTGAAAGAGCGCTACGAGATTCATCACGGCGTGCGCATCACCGATTCCGCGATCGTGGCGGCGGCGACTCTGAGCAACCGTTATATTACGGAGCGCTTCCTGCCGGACAAGGCGATCGACTTGGTGGACGAGGCGGCATCTCGTCTCAAGATCGAGATCGACAGCGTTCCGGCGGATATCGACGAAGTCGAGCGTCAGATGCGCCAGCTTGAAATCGACCGAGAGGCCCTTAAGAAAGAAGAGGACGATGCCAGCAAGCAACGTCTGGAGCAAACCGAAAAGCGATTAGCGGAATTGTCCGAAAGGTCAAGCGCAATGCGAGCGGTCTGGCAGAAGGAAAAGGAGAAGATTGAGAGCGTTCGCGGGATCAAGCAACAGCTCGACGATCTTCGGGCGCAATTCCAAGCCGCTAGCGAAGCGGGTGACTACGCCTTGGCGGCGGAGATCCAGCACGGAAAGATGCCTGCGCTGAACCGCAAGCTGGAGGAAGAGACCAGCGAACTGGCTCGCGTCCAGCAAGGCGGGAAAATGCTCAAGGAAGAGGTCGATAGCGAGGACATCGCCGAGGTCGTTTCCAAGTGGACCGGCGTGCCGGTGAGCAAGCTCCTTCAAGGAGAGATGCAGAAGCTTCTCTCAATGGAAGACTTCTTGGAGCAGCGCGTGGTGGGGCAAAGCGAAGCCCTGCGGGTGGTCTCGGATGCCGTTCGGCGTTCGCGGTCCGGCCTTGCCGATCCCAATCGTCCCATCGGTTCCTTCCTCTTTCTCGGTCCTACGGGCGTTGGAAAGACAGAAACCGCCAAGGCCCTTGCCGAATTTCTGTTCAACGACGAAAAGGCCATGGTCCGAATCGACATGAGCGAGTACGGCGAGAAGCACTCGGTGGCTCGACTGATCGGCGCCCCTCCTGGATACATTGGATACGAAGAGGGTGGCCAGTTGACGGAGGTCGTGCGAAGACGCCCCTATGCGGTCGTCTTGCTGGACGAAGTTGAAAAGGCGCACCCCGAAGTGTTCAATGTTCTTTTGCAGTTGCTGGACGACGGTCGATTGACCGATGGCCAGGGACGAACGGTGGACTTCAAGAACACGGTGGTCATCATGACCAGCAACCTGGGTTCACACAACTATGCCGATCCATTGGGTCATGAAGACGGGCCACGGTCTTGGGAAGAGACCAAGCACCGGGTCATGGAAGAGGTCCGAGCATTCTTCCGTCCCGAGTTCGTTAACCGATTGGATGACGTCATCATCTTCCGCTCGCTGGGGGCGAATGAGATCAAGCAAATCGTGCGCATCCAGCTAAGTCAGTTGATGCAGCGACTGGAGGAGCGACGTATCGAATTGAATCTGACGGACGCCGCCTATCTGGAGTTGGCGACGGCAGGATTCGATCCCGTCTACGGAGCACGTCCGCTGAAGCGGGCCATTCAACGAGACATCATGAATCCGCTGGCGCAGCAGATTCTGGGTGGTCAGGTGAAAGACGGATCGGTGGTCAATGTGGACTATGCCGATGGCTCGTTCACTTTTGAGTCCTCCGAACCGGTCTCAGCCTAACCAAGTACAAACACTTGCCGATCCGCTAAACTAAATTCGATGACCATGAGCAATCAAGTCGAAGAAGCGGCTCGGCAAGTAGTCGAGGACCTGCACTCCTTTATCGAGAGAACGATTGCTCTGAACGGCGGCAAGACGACCGCCGTCAAACCCAACCATCGCATCAAGTTTCATTGGCCACCGCATCCGATTAGCTATGAGTATCACGTGCTAGCTTCGGATTGGACGGGCGCCGCCTCCTTTGAGGCTCATGGTGAGAAGTTCGAAGTGGTGGTTGCCCAGACTCCTTACGGCACCTTTGGCCGTTGCGAGGCGATCTGGCATGAGGACCGAGGCGACAACCTCGAATTGATGCTCAAGAACCTTCAACGAAGTGCGGAGCCTCTTTTCCAGCGACAAATCAAGATCAATCAGACGCTTGGGCAAGAAGGAAGGTTTGTCGGGCACATCAGGGATTTGAGCCCATCCGAGCTCATCACACTCCTCTACTGCGAGGATCGGGACGTAGCAAATGAAGCTCGGACGGAGATAGAGACTCATGCCAGTCAACGGGTCTTTACACCGGCGCTCATCGCCATTCTGCAAGACCGCAAACATCCTTATCGGAGATCTGCCCAATGGTGCGTACTGGACCTGTTTGAGGATCTACCCAGCATCTGTCGCGACGAAAAGGAGCAAGAGTTGGCCGTTCAAGCCATGCGAGACCTCATCTGGGACGCCGAAGACGACTACGCCCGTACAATCTACAAAGCTGGTGTCGTTCTTGGCGGGCACCTGCCCCACAAGCACGGTGGACCTGTCTTGCTAGAGTGTCTGGCCGCTCCAAGCAAGGTTGGACGGCGGAGCGCTATCCATGGGCTCTTCCACGTGGTCGAATGGCAGCCTGAACTTCGCACTGGGATCGTTCTCGCACTGCGGGAAGCCGCCCAAGATGATCCCGAGCCGCAACTACGAGAGTTTGCCCGGCTCATGGCTCGCGACATAGAAGCCGGAGAATTTGATCATATTCCCGAGCCAGTGTTCCCAGAAGAATTGTAAGTTTGGGTAAACCGGTCGTGTGATCGTTTCCCTGCTCCTAACACTCGCCGTTTATAACCTGGACCCCGTCCTCGATGTTCCAGAGCTTAAAGGCGCAGTCTATAGCGCAACCGTACAGGCGCTAGATGGCACGGTTCTCTATGAACGCAACACCGACTTGCGAGTCGTACCTGCGAGCAATCAGAAATTGATCTCCTGTGCCTATGCCCTTGCCACGCTTGGCCCTGACTTTGTGCCGAAAACCAAGATTTGGAAACAGAGTGACCGAATTGTCGTCGAGTCGATGGGCGACCCTTCCCTTACCTATGCGCAACTATTCCAGGCCAGAAAGGATCTCCACTTGGACGGGCGATTGCCCGTTTACGTGAAGCAAGCATATCGAATCGGCGTACCAGATTCTTGGGAAGTAGATGATCTTCCAAACCGCTATGCAGCTAAGGTGACCGCATTTTGCTTCGATCAATCTGCATTCGAGGTGTGGTCGGAGAATGGCCGACCAAAGCTCATTCCTGGATCCTTTGGCGTCAAACTTGTCCGGGACAAATCACTCGGCTCTGGAAAGACGGTCTATGATCCTCTTAAGAAGATCCTGCGCTACAGCCCGACTCTCCCCAAGTCAAAAATCCGACTCGACACGTTAGCTCTGCCCGATCCCGACGAAGCGGCCGCATCCGTGCTCGGTCGAAGATTTTATCCCGTAACCACCGTGCCATCGCGAGCGCCAGACCTTGTCATCAAGGGCAAGCCTCTTCCTGAGATCCTCAAGACATGCTTGGTCAATAGCGATAACAACATGGCAGAAAATTTGATGCTCATGGCAACCGCCAAGCGAGAAGACATTTCTGACGATCCGTACGGGCACGGCCGCGAGAGAGTGGAAAATTTCCTTTTTGAGACCGTCGGTGTCGACCCGGCGGATATCCGCTATTTCGATGGAAGTGGGATGAGTCGCCACAATTTGGTCACGTCACGAGCGATCGCAAAATTGCTCCAATGGGCCAACAATCAGCCGACCGCTCCGCTATGGAAAAGCTGTCTTGCATCGCCGGAAAGCGGAACCCTAAAGACTCGCCTCAAAGGTATTGATTTCCACGGGAAAACGGGCACCCTCGATATGGTTGTGTCGCTCTCTGGCTATGTCAAGAACGCCAAAGGTGAAGCGGTTATTGCAAGCCTTCTGCTCAACCATTTCAAATGCTCATCGGTAAAAGCACGAGATATTGCCGACGCCTTCATGAAATCCATCGCGGAAACAAACGATGGCCCGTCGGTTGCCTTATTCTATGGGTATGAACCTCGTCATTCCGACCCGCTCAATCCTCTTGTTGATTGGAATTGGTTTGGTGGATCTGATCACCACGGCGGTCCTTCACGCTCGTGGTCAGATCGTGGAACTCAACCCACTCATGCGGGTCTTTATTGAGCGAAGCGAGATTCTGTTTGCTCTAGTGAAGGGCCTCACGCTTGTCGTTGCGTGGGTGGCGTTGGCTTGGTATGCCAAACACAATCGCCCCTTCGTTCGTAAAGCTTGCCTTTGGGGGAGCGCCGCCTACTTTGGCGTGTGGCTCACCTGGTTCTTGAGCGCACGCTAACTCGCTGGCTGAGCGACCACAGGGGCCGACTCAGTTGATGTCTTCCCTTCTCTCGCCAAACTCTCGGCATCTACCACCGCTTGGAGCGCCACCAACGCGACTTCTATCTGGCCGCTTTCTGGCTCTTTGGTTGTGAGCAACTGTGTCCATAGACCCGGCTTGAACATCGCATTCACAAATCCCTGATTGCGAAACTTGCCGGCAAAGCGGATGAGTTCGTAGGAAATACCGGCCACGAGAGGCAATATCGCCAATTCGATGAGGAAGCGAAGCCCCGTATCCTTCAGCATATTGCCAGGAGCCCCCGTGACGGGATAACGAGGAACGAAGGTCATCAAGAAGATGCTCACCAAGAGAACGATGATGGCAAAGCTGGTTCCGCAGCGTGGATGGAGCCGCGTCTGAGCTCGACAGTTCTCCATGTTGAGATCTTCGTGGGCCTCCAGCGTATTGATCGCCTTGTGCTCCGCTCCGTGATACTTAAAGACCTCACCAATCTCTTTCATCCTTCCGATCGCCCAAATATAGCCAAGGAAGAAAACGAGTTTGATGATGCCCGCGATGAAATTGATGGTGGTCCCACTCAGCGGTCCAAAAGCCTTTGGCGCCAATTCCGCTACCAAGTTCGGAAGGTAGACAAAAATAAAGAGGGCAAAGGCGAAGCTCACGACCATCGTTGCGCCGACGGCCACATCCTGAATCTTCTTATTTGATTGGATAGGCTGACTCGTTGCCACTTCCTTCCCCTCTCCGGCGGCCTGGTTGGCAGGATCGAGTTGGACGTCGGAAGCGAACTTCATCGCCTTGATTCCAAGCGACATCGCGTCGATGAGCGCAAGCGAGCCTCTTAAGAGGGGGAACTTGAGCCACTTTTGCCGCCCTATCCAGGATTTCTCCAACGATTCGGTCTTCTGGATAATCTGCCCATTGGGGGCACGGCATGCCACCGAGAAGTAGTTGGGAGAGCGCATCATAACGCCCTCGATGATGGCTTGACCACCGTATTGTAAATACTCACCCTGAGGCATCGTCAGAGTATACCGATCGGTTAAAATCCTCGTGATTTTCAGGTGATTTAAGTCTTAACACAAAAAGCGTAAATCATTTGGATCAAATGGAACGAAAATCGCGTCATAGTTGGTGTGAGCTTCTAAATAAGGAGGGAGCATATGCCTACTGGTGATTTACCAGGCGGGTTAAGTCTCACCGAAGAGGAAGCGTATGCCTTGTTGGGATTGTGTCTCACAAGCCCGCAGGGACTAGACGCCGTTTCCGAACGGGCGTTGAGAAAACTGGCGGATTTTTGTTCTCGGGGGCAACTCCACAGCAATCATTCATTAGAGCCGCACAGTTATTCAGCGCGAGAGCTTGACAAAGCCGGGGCCTAAAACCCCGGCTCTCGCTTTTTTAGGACCTCCCCCCGTAGAATCCGGTCCATGACAACCGTCCAGGACGTCCTCAACGCTCTCGAAACCATAGCCCCCGTTTCCGGCGCCTTTAGCTGGGACAAGATCGGTCTTCAGGTCGGAAGTCGTTCTCAGCCCGTTTCACGTGCTGTCGTCTCCCTCGACCGCTCGCTGGATGCCGTCCGATTTGCCATTGATTGCGATGCCCAGTTCCTCCTGACCCACCATCCACTCCTTTTCGACCCATTAAAAGCAGTGACCGATTCCACAACCGAGGGTAAAACGGTACTGGAACTCATACGTGCGGGCATTTCTTTTGCCGCGGCACATACCAATTGGGATGTTGCAGATGGAGGCATCAACGATGCCTTGGCAGCAAAGCTATGTCTTGAGAACATTCGGCCGTTTGGCTCTTTTGCCCCCCACGAGGAGCTAAAGCTCGTCTTCTTTTGCCCCCCGGAGTCAACAGACTCGATCATTGATGCTTGTAGCTCGGCGGGTGCCGGAATCATTGGCGCTTATTCACGGTGTTCTTTCCAATCAGTTGGCAGGGGCTCTTTCTACGGGGGAACAGAAACGAACCCGACCATTGGCCAGGCGGGGACACTTGAGACGGTTGAGGAGGTCCGGGTGGAGATGGTCTGCCCTTCCCCCCTTCAGAGTCGTGTTCAGAAATCACTCCTAAACGCACATCCCTACGAAGAACCGGCCTACGATTTTATTCGACTTGCTTCGCAATCAGGAATGCCCGGAGGGAGGATCGGTGAGCTAAAAACGCCTTTATCCCTTGACGCCTTTACTGCCTATGTAGATGGAGTGCTTGGAACTCGGTGCTGGACCTGGGGAAAGCCAGATCGACGCATTTCAACCGTTGCGGTTGTGGGGGGAGCAGCGGAAGGAGAGTTTTTGGCCGCAAGGGACGCCGGCGCTGATGCTTTCATTACGGGCGAGGTGAGACAGCATGTGGCTCTCGAAGCCTACGAGCAGTCCATTCCAATAATTGCCGCTGGACATTTTGCAACGGAACATCCTGGTTGCGTCCAACTGAGCGAACGCCTCAAGGCTCTTCTACCAGAAATTAAGTGGACGGTGTTTGAACCCTTACCAGGGCAGGCCGGAAGGCCTTTATAAGAAGTGGTAGCCCGGACGGGACTCGAACCCGCGATCTCCGCCGTGAAAGGGCGGCATCCTAACCACTAGACGACCGGGCCAGAAGCTCGAAGAGTATGGTCGATTTGAACTAAAAAACTCAAGTCCATCCTAGGTCTAGGATGGACTTGAGCGAGAATTTTCAGAAGAACTTAATTTTCGCCGTCGCCCGTCTTAGCTGGCGTCGGATCTTTAGGAGCTTCCACAGCTTCCTTCTTAGGTTCCTCTTTCTTCACTTCCTTCTTAGGTTCTTCCTTCTTTTTTGAAGAAGAGAAGTTGGCCACTCGCTTGCCACCCGCATACCGCTTTTGGTAGTAGCCCTCATTGAGGGAACTTACCATGACCCGTCCTCCACCACTACTGGCGTGCATGAACTTTCCGTCGCCAATATAGATCCCTACGTGATTGATTCGGGTGCCACGATTCGTCTTAAAGAAAACCAAATCGCCCTTCTTCAAATTGCTCTTGGCAACAGCTGCCCCTCGAGTGGATTGTTCCTTCGCAGTTCTGGGAAGGTTGATTCCCTGGCTGCGATAAACCTGAGAGGTGAAACCAGAACAGTCCGTTGCCGATCGCGAGGCGGCTCCATACCGATATCGAACTCCGAGGTAGGTTTTTGCCTTTTCTAACAGGCCATTGCCACCCGTTTCGACATTAGCGACCTTTCCGCTACTGCGAGCAGTCTTTGCGGAACTCGATGAATTGCGGCGAGTTCGAGAAGATCGGCTCGATGCGCGTGTCGGCTCGTTGCTTGCAACCACCGTCCGCTTACTGGACGACTTTGACTTACGCGCGTTAGAGGCCACCACAGGTGCAGCAGTCGATGCGAGAAGGTCACCGCGAACCCAGGCTTCTGTTCCGCGGGGGAATCGAAGCTTATACCAGGGGCCCTCATTATCTAACACGGTAACTCGCGTGCCCTTATCGACCCGAGTAACTACGCCAGAGTTTGTACTTGGACCTCGTCGGAGGGTGACGGCGTCCCCAGTAATCACAGCGTACCGACTTCGAATCTTCTTGACCTTGGACGTGCTATTTGAAGCTACGACTTGAGTTGTCGAAGTTACGCCGGGAATTCTCACAACCTTTCCGATCTGAAGAGAATCCCAATTGACGCTAGGATTCAATTGCCTTAAGACGGAAGGTTTCGTACCTACTTTCTTGGCGATGATCCAATCGTTGTCCCCTTCCCGTACCTTGTAGCTCTTGGCAACAACTGTTGACTTCGCGGGAGTGGCAGCCTTCTTCGCAGGAGTTGCGGGTTTTGGCGTGTTCTTAGCCACCGTGGCGCTGGGAGTTCTTCGGGCCAGTGTTGCAAACCAACCCATATCCGCACCGGGAATTTTCAGAGTTTGGCCAGGGCGAAGATTAGTCCACTTCGTGCCCATATTGGCAACTCGAAGGGCTTTCGGTGTGACGCCCAAGCGCTTGGCGATGACAACGTCGTTGTCACCTTCTCGAATGGTGTAGAGATTCGATGCGTGTGCCACTGGCGCCTTGGATTCAGGCGATGCGGCGGGAATGCGAAGCTGTTGTCCCAGCTTTAGCTTATCGGCACTGGCAAGGTTATTAGCGGAAAGAACTGCCTTGGTTTTAACGCCGAATTTGCTTGCGATCTCGGAGAGCGTATCTCCGTCTTTGACGGTGTATGTTTTGTCCTGAGCAATCGCGTTGCCTGCAACGAGCAAACTTGCGCTCAAGACGACCTGCTTAATCGTCAAGATTTTCCTCCTTCTACGCCTTTCGGCGTGCCCCCTCTTGACCGAGTCCTTGGCAAACACAGAGAAGATACCAATCACCTGGTATTCCTGTCAACCCTGCCATGACATAGCTGACCACATGTTAAGGACGGTCTCGGGAGTTCAAACGAAGCAGCTTTGATTCGCCCAAACCCTTAATATATCGGCAGGAACTCCGCAAATTTACAGTGGAGTAAAATCGCCCCCCGGTGCTCAGTATCCTAATTGTCAATTGGAATACCCGCGATCTCCTTCGGTCTTGCCTCCACTCGATCCAGGAGCATCCTCCAACTGATGCCTTTGAAGTGATCGTCGTGGACAATGCTTCGACGGACGGTAGCGCAGAAATGGTCGCCAACGAATTTCCTAACATTCGTCTCGTTGCCAGTTCAATGAACACCGGATACGCAAGGGGAAATAACCTTGCGTTCAAAGAAGCGTCTGGTAATTGGCTCTTAACACTGAACCCGGATACCGAGTTCGATGATCAGAGTCTGGACAAATCGATCGAAGTTCTCAAAACATATCCACACCATGGGGCTTTAGGCGCACGCCAAATTGGACTAGATGGGGATGTGCAGAAGTCAATTCGGGGTTTCCCATCACTTTTGGGCATCGCCGGCGATCTCCTTGGTCTCGCAAATCGATTCCCGAATACGGTCTGGGACAGTTATCGCCTGACGGGATTTGACTACGATCTTGAGCAAGATGCGCCCCAGCCAATGGGCACATTTCTTCTTTTTAGGCGAGAGGCCCTTGTCTCCATCGGTGATCCATATAAGCCGTTTGATGAGTCGTTTCCAATTTTCTTTAATGAAGTGGATCTCCTTTTTCGCATGTCTCAAGCCGGTTGGCCATGCCTCTACAGTCCATCGGTTCGAGTCATACACCACGGGGGAGAAGGAACCAAACAGGTTCGAAAAAGCATGATTTGGGAATCTCATCGCAGCCTGGTGCGATTTTTGCGAAAACATCAGCTTCGATGGTGGAACGCGCCCCTCATGTATTTGGTTTTTGGAGTAGTGCTGGTCGGAGCTTTTGTCCGGGCGCGGGGATACGATGCCGGATTTAGAAATTAGCATTACGATCTGCAGTTGGAACACCATCGACGATTTGCGGGCTTGTCTGGCCAGTCTCGAGGCGGTACGCGATGAAGCGCCCTTTGAGGTAATCGTGGTGGACAATAACTCCGAAGACGGCTCGCCGGACATGGTTGAAAGGGAGTTTCCTTGGGTACGGCTCGAACGTTTGCTACAAAATCTCGGATTTACAGGTGGTCAAAATCACGCCATTGGCATTCGACAAGCTCCTCATGCGATGCCACTCAATTCCGACACCATCGTGCATCCCGGAGCCCTTTCGGGCTTGCTCGTCTATTTGAAGGGTCATCCAGAAGTGGGCATCGTGGCGCCTAAGTTGCTCAACCCAGATGGCAGTTTGCAGTACAGCTGTCGCAGGTTCCCCAATCCAATGGCGGCACTCTTCCGAAACACCCCGCTTGGCAGGCTGTTTCCTAACAATCGATTTACACGGGACTACCTCATGCAGGATTGGGAGCATAATGAGCCCCGCGAAGTGGACTGGGTTTCCGGGGCAGCTTTCTTAGTGCGGGACTCCATTATCGAGGAGATAGGGGCCTTCGACCCGGAATACTTCATGTTTTGTGAGGACGTGGACTGGTGTTTCAGAGTATGGAAACACGGGAAGAAGGTCGTCTACTTGCCCACGTGCGTGATTACCCACGCCATCGGACGATCCACGGACAAAGCGCCAAATCGGATGATCGGAAGATTTCACCGATCAATGCTTCGATTTTATGTCAAAAACCAAGCGCCAGAGGTCAGCGTGCTTCTGCGCCCATTTGCAATCGCAGGAGCAGCTCTCGCATTATCGATGCGAGCGAGCCTGTTCATATTCAAGAATAAGGTCGACGTGATTCGTCGATGGATATCAAAGCGTTGAAGCGATTTACCATTCCCCAGATTCTCTTGGCAATTGCCGCCTTTTTGATTCCAATCATTGGGGGGCAGATTTCGACGGACCGGACGACTTTAGAACCAGGTCTTGGAGCTCTGTTGAGGTCGTCTTTGGGCGGACCGTTTCTCTCCGGGATGGAAACGCCTCTGTTTAGCCACTTCATTTTGGGAGCTCTGATCGCAGCGGCAATGATTTACTTATTGTCCAGACGATCTGTCTTGCAGCTACCGAATATTGGGCTTCTAGGCCTGACAATTGCTTTCTTTGCGCTCCTGACCCTTTCCGTCGCCTTCTCTTCCTTCAAGTTCGTTTCATTCTCCGCCCTCACCGAATGGCTCATTTATGCTTTGGCCTTTTTGACCGTGGTGACCGCACTGGGGCGTCAGTCTGGTCCGCGGCTGGTGGTCACATGCCTCTTCGCCGGGATTGCGGTCATTGCTCTCTACGGTCTTAGATTTGAGTATTGGCCCGCCAGCGCCACGGAGCCGTCCTATCGAATCTTTGCGGGATGGATTAACCCAAACGCTGCGGCAGGAATTTTCCTCATTGGTTTTCTGTTAGGCGTTGCCTTGCTTTTACAGGCTTTAGAACGCGGCCCGTCGCTTATTGTTGGCCTCAGCACGGTCCTTATCGGCATCGCGCTACTTCTCACCGGCTCGAAAGCTGGGTTTGCGGCCTTTGGATTGGCGGGCGTCTCGAGCTTCGTCATTCTCAGTCTGTTCCTTATGCCGGGCATAAAGAAAGTAGTCGGCCCTGGGCTCGTGATTGGCTTGGCAGTCATTTCATTTGGGATGTACAAGGCAATTCAAATGAAAAATGCGACCGCCAAGGGCGGCGCATCTCTGGGTCGAGTCACTGCTTATGGAGAAACCTCCGAACAAAGCTGGACCTTTAGGAAACTGCTCTGGCAAGGGAGCGTCGCCGCGACGAAAGAGCGTCCCATTGGGTACGGCCTGGGAACCTACGGGACCGAAGGCTCCCGATCAGGACTCACTACGCCAACTGCGCTCACTCACAACAGCATTCTCCAACTTGCCTTTGAAGCAAGTCCGCTTGCGGCTGCCACGTTCCTCGCCTTCCTGATGTACTGGCTCGTCTTGGTCTTGCGTGGCGCTCGAAATATGACCGTTGAGTCAAATGCCTTGCGAATAGGCATTGTTTCCGCCGTTCTGGCGACCATGGCTCAAGGACTCTTCGAAAGTAACCTTTACTACTTCGGCATCGGCCTTACGATTTTTATCCTGTTTGGTGTGGGCCTGAATCTTGGAGCAGATTCCGTGGCGCCGGAATTCACGCCTAAAGGAGTCAGAACCGCCCTTGCCCTTCTCTCTTTTCTTCCGATCCTTGGGATCCTATATTGCTCCTATGGAGAGTTGCAGAAGTCGAATATTCGGTATCTCGTTGGCGCGGGTTCATATTCAGAAGCATCTGATGCTGCAAAGTCGTTGGTCGGAATTACCCCCACCGATGGGGAGGCATGGGCTCTATTGGCCAGACTGGATCCCAACCAAAGACTTGAGGCAAGCAAGCGGGCCGCTGAGTTAAGTCCGAGCCCAAAGAACTACCGTCAACTGTCGGCGATTTACGAGTCAAAACAGGAATACGCATCTGCGAGAAGTGCGCTTCGCCAGGCACTGATTCGAGACCCAAATAATCTCCCTGCCCTCAGTCGGGACCTCGCCCTCTTACAATCGATGGGCAACCTGGAGGAGGCCGACAAAGTCGCCCGTCGAATGATTGCCGTCGAAAGCACCTCCTACTTTACAGTGAAGTCTCTCGCCCAACTCATCGAAACGGATACATGCGATGCTCGCGAATACCTGGCCTCCCGAAGTAAATCGGCCGAGGAAAAAGCGTCTTTGCTGCAAGGTGCTCTCGATCTTTATGCCCGATACGCGGCCGCCACCGTGCCCGAGGTGAAGCGATTTTCAGAGTCAGGCGGCAATCTGGCTGGGGAAGACTCTCAGGTGGCCAGCGACAAATGCAATAAGGGGCTCAAAATTGCTGACGAACTTACCCAGATCTACCGCGCCTTGGGCGATTCTTCTAAAGTCAATGAGGTCGCAGGCGCCCGCAAAGTATTGGAGGAAGGTTTGGCATCCTTGGGAGCCAAGTAGCGTTGCACCACGGCTTTAGCAATAGGAACGGCCACATCTCCACCGTGCCCACCTTGCTCGACAAAGACGCAAATAGCAATCTTAGGATGATCGTAGGGTGCGAATCCGACAAACCAACTGTGGGTGAGCTTGTCTTTCTTCTCCTCAGCACTTCCCGTCTTGCCCCCCCACCGAATACCCTCGATATGTCCCCACCGCCTAGCCGTTCCGTCCTCCACAACCTCCGCTAGGGCATCCTTCAACTCATGCCAAAACACAGGCGGCCCTTTAACCTCATGAGCGATTTCAGGAATAACAGGCTCGATCTTCATTTTGTCTCCGGTGTGGCGAACTGCCTTGACCACGTGCGGAGTGAAGTTCGTGCCATTGTTGGCAACCAAGGCAATGAGGTTTGCCATCTGCAACGGAGTCACCGACAAAATGCCCTGCCCTATTCCGAGATAGGCCGTGTCGGCGAGAGGCCAGTGATACTTCGGCCAATACTGGGCCATGTAACGCTCAGTGGGCAAGTCTCCCCGTCTTTCTGAGACTGGGTTTAGGTCAATGCCAGTCTTTTGATAAAACCCAACCTCCTGTGCGGCTTTCAACATCGTGTCTCGATCGACTTGAAGTGCCAGAGACATGAAATAGCTATTGCAGGACTTGGCCATGGCTCGCTCAAACGAGATCGAGCCATGGTGCCCCAAGCACTTAATAAATTTGTTGCCTAGCTTGATCCCACCGGCGCAAAAGTAAGTTCGATTAGGATCAAAAATGCCCTTCTCCATCGCCGCAATCGCCGTGACGATTTTGAATGTGGATCCCGGCGCAAATTTAACCTGCATTGGCCGGTTTAAGAACGGGTGCGTTGGGTTATTTTGGAGCGAATCAAAGTCCGCATGACTGATGCCATGCTTGAATAATTCCAAATCAAAGGTCGGGGTACTTGCCATGCAGAGGACTTCCCCATTGTTCGGGTCCAGAGCGACAACTGCGCCCCGGTGATCACCCAACGCCTTCATTGCCGTTTGCTGTAGATTTTTGTCGATACTTAGGACAAGCTGGTTTCCCGGTTCCGGAGCATCTCTTCCGATGACCTTAGATGGCCGACGCTTGGCATCCAGTTCCATTCTCGTTTCACCGGGAACCCCCATGAGCGAATCTTCATAACGCCATTCGAGCCCGTTCTTGCCCACATAGTCGGCAGGTTCCTTCCCTATGGCCTTGATTCTCTTCACATCGCTTTCAGATGGCACCCATACATAACCCATCAAATGGGAAAATGAGGTGGGGTCGGGATAGTATCTCATTGGCTGAGATTTCACATCGATTCCCGGAAACTCATCCCATCGCTCGGCGATTTGACTGGCAACCTCGGTCGAAGCCCCGATGTAGATGGCCGTGGGCAACCATGGCTTCCAATTACCGTCCTCAACCTTGTTCTTCAATCGCTTGGGGTCAGCACCAATGAGCTTAGCGAGGCGAGGCAGCACGGTCGGATCGCTATCTACAAGTTTTGGAATGGCGGTGATGACCCATTCAGGCTTAACGCCAGCCAAGAGGACCCCGTTGCGGTCAAAAATCAATCCTCGCGGAGCGATTTCTGGAATGCTGGTCTCATTAAGAACCTCTCCTCTTTCCGTCAATTCGGTTGAACGTACAACTTGGAAATACCAGAGGCGTAGAAACAGCACACAAAGCAACACCAAAAGGATCGCAGGAAATAAGAGGACTCTCGCGTCCAATTCAGGTTTTCTGGGCTGGTGAATGACAGACATGCCTGGTCTACTTAACCGCCGTGCTTAGTACATCGTTTTTGAGGCTCTTTGCCCTTAGGGAA
Organism: Armatimonadetes bacterium 55-13; assembly: GCA_001898035.1. Lineage (GTDB taxonomy): Bacteria > Armatimonadota > Fimbriimonadia > Fimbriimonadales > Fimbriimonadaceae > 55-13. The sequence continues at coordinate 174,035 of MKRX01000005.1, read as the reverse complement.
TTTCCTTGTCACCGTTTCCGGACAGTAAATGCTCGCCCGCATTCCGGTGTCGGCACAAATCTCAACCTCAACCATATCTTTTTCATTGGTGTTCTGGTCAACGGGGGGATTTGATTTTGGCTTGTTTGGCGTCGTCACCGGCGGCTTGGGATCAGACACCGGAGGGGTCGTCCCTTGCGGATCGGTTCCGTTACCGTTGGCGGGGTCGGTTGCCGGCAAGGTTCCCGGTTGTCCCGGATCTTCGATAGGGATTTGATCGGGAGTGGGGACCATTGGATCGGTCTGGTCGGTAGGGTCGTCCGGATG
>MKRX01000005.1:134129-173705 GCA_001898035.1 Armatimonadetes bacterium 55-13 | reverse complement strand
AGCGAAGGTCGGTCCGTCTCATGCCCGAACTCTTTCTGGGCATATTTCATGATTTGAGCCCAGAACTCGACCGTGACCTTTCCGCCAAAAACGCTACTACCCATCGGTAGATAGCCCGCCGGGCGCCCTGGTCGTCGGACTTCGTTGGCAACCCATCCGATACCCACAATTCCATCCGCATATCCGCAGAACCAGGCATCCCGGTTATCCGACGTCGTTCCCGTTTTGCCTCGAGCGTTGGGAACGATAGAGGCTCTGGTACCGGTGCCACTTGTTACCACCGCGCGCATCAAAGCATCGATCTGATCGCTCACATTCGCATCCAGCACACCCTTCGTGATGACCGGCCGGTTCAGGATGGGTTCGCCATTTGGCTTCACGATCCGATCAATACAGTAAGGTTCGGCGCGGTCGCCACGGAGCATAAACACGCTATATGCACGAGCCATCTCCAATGGTGAGACCTCTTCCGCACCCAGACACATTGACGGGCGACCCACCAGCCGTGGAGATGTAAATCCAAAATTCGACTTGACGTATGACAATACGTTCTGCGGTCCCGTCATTTGCATGACATGGGCTGCCGGGATATTCATCGAGAACTTAAAGGCGGATTGTACGCTTACGATTCCCCCACTCTTGCTATTGGAGTTGCGAGGAGTCCAACCTTTGCTTCCGGGTATTTCCCAGGTAAATCTTTCGTTGGAAACCGTCCCGTTGATAGCAAGCGCTCCCGTGGAAAAGGCAGTGGCATAAACGAAGGGCTTGAAGCTTGACCCCGGCTGGCGGAGGCCGCTCGTCACTACGTTATATTGATTCTTATCGAAGTCGACTCCGCCAACTTCGCACAAAATCTTTCCTTCAGAATTAATCGCCACAAACGCGGCCGTCGTCACCTTGTCGCGTTTGTGATCCCTCACTGTTTCCCGAACGGCATCTTCCGCAACCTTTTGCATCCGTGTATCGAGGGTTGTGTAAATCTTGTATCCGCCGTCAGCGAGATTAATGTCTTCAAAGCGAGGATCTTTGTGAAGCGTTTCAAGGACATGCCACACGAAGTATCTGGCTCTGTAGAACCGTTCAGAGGAACCCTTAATGCGACGAGTAAAAGTCGGCTTCTCGGCCAGAGCCTTATCATATTCCTCGCTAGTAATCATGTTCTCGTCGCGCATGATCCTAAGCACGACGTTTCGATTTTCGATGGCTCGCTCGGGGTTATGGAAAGGATTTTCGTCGCTGGGTCGCCGAACAAGTCTTGCCAATAGCGCAGCTTCCCCAATGGTCAGTTTATCGACCGTTTTGCCAAAGTACACATCGGCAGCAGCCTGAATACCATGGGCTCCCGCGCCAAAGTAGACCTTGTTCATGTAAAGCTCAAGGATCTGTTCTTTGGTCAACTTGCGCTCCATGGCCACCGCCATGGCCACGTCCCCCATCTTTCGTTTGAAAGTCTTTTCGCTATTGGTGTAGAGCAACTTGGCCAGTTGCATGGTGAGTGTTGAGCCACCTTGCGTGATCGCCCGAGACTTTACGGTTGTAAAGAGCGTTCGGCCAATGGCGATGGGATCTACCCCACCGTGATCGAAGAATCGCTTATCTTCCGCGGCAAGGACGGCGTTTCGAACATTAACCGGTATGTCGTCGTACTTGACCGGCTTACGAAACTCGGCGCTGATCTGATAGAGGATCTTGTTGTCCGCGCTATAGATATAGGAAGGCTGTTTCGCCACCTGATCCATCAAGCTGGGAAGGTTCGTGATCTTGCTCTCGGCCTTCTGCAGCTCACCATAAAAGATGTAGCCAAAGACGAGTGCGCCGGCGCACCCAACGATGAACAGAGTGACAATCGTTCGCTTGGTCCATTTCCACCAAGCGGGACTCTGTTTGCGGGCCCGGCGGGCTAAAGTGCGTGCCGCCACGTTCAACAGTATAGCGTATGGCTCGCTACGGCCCTAGGAAGTGACGCGGTCCGCAATTTTGCGTAGCGCGTCTGTCGGTAGATCGCCAATGAGCACAAATGAAGCGCCGCCCTCTTGCCAGCAGTAGACCCCAAAGTCTCCTCGACTGAATTCGCGCAGTTTCTTCGGATCAAGCGCTCCCCGAACTTGGTAAAGAGATATTTGTCCATCCGCATTTACGTAGTTTTGGACGAGTGCGGACTGGCCAGCGATCCGCTGAATTCGGCAGGATTCCAGTTTGTATGGGTCTTTTGGCGGCAAGGTCATGCCTTGGAAACCCATTTTCGCCACAAGTCGATCCAGTTCATTTCGAGGAGTGACGATCTTTGCGCCCGTTACTTGAAGGCTAAAAGTATTGCGCCCGAACTTCGGTCGGTAGTCGACACTTACATACTCAGAGGTCCCAACGGCCTGGCCTCCTCGATCATAAACAACGCGCTTAAGCACAAGGTAGGTCGATTCATCGACCCAGATTTTCTGGAAAGGCTTTCCGTCTGGTCCCAGGATTGAAATGAGTTTCGTGTCCCTTCCCGCCACAGTTCCGCCGTCGGCAACATCGATATCGATAGGCCGACCTCGCCGCCGGTTGAACATCTTTTCAAGGCGCGACAACATGGCCTCTCGCCGAGGGGGAAGTACTTCAATTTGATTCAGATCGGGATAGTAATGCCTACGCTCCCGCTCAGTTTCGACAATAACTAGTCCTCGGAAGACGCCATTCTCGGGATATTCAATCCGCGTTTTTGGGCCGTCCTTTTGAACGTACTCCAAGTGTCGATCCCAGTCAGGTCCTTTCTGAAACTCTACGTTTCGCTTACCGCTATAGCGCAGCTTTTGGGAGGCATTAATGACCTTTCGGATGATCTCCGGAATCTCTCCGCCTCGACCTCCATGAGGCTGCGCCATCACGGAAGCCGTCAGGCCAGCCAGGACGGCGGCACTAACAAAACGCGAAGACATCATAACGAACCGAAATCCACCCCGTCTAAATCAGAGCCGGGAGTCACAGTAGAAGTGTTCTTCCCTTCGATGACCTCATAGGAATTCAAACCCACACCCGTCACATCCGCAATTCGAATACTATTTCGATGAGACGCGACCAATTGGGCCTCAATGGTGTCTCCAGAGATTTGAGATGTACGAACTTCAGGCGTCTTGAACATCGTTACAACGGCCAAAGCGCCTGCCACACCCAAACCGAGGGCAGGGCTTAAGAACCAGGCGATGCGACGTCGACGGATCTTTGAATCACGCTTCGCCGCCAAAACTTGATTTAGCTCGCTTCGCCAAGACAGGCTCAAGGGCTCTTCCGGCATCGCCTGAAGCATCGTTCGAACCTGTTGCTGTCCAGCAGAATCCAGTCTCTTATCAAGTTCTTGTTCCGTCAGCCGCATTTCCAATCCATTGATTTTGTCTTGTTCGAATCGTTTCATTATTGGGCCACCTCCGTATTGAGGTAGTTCCGAAGATGTTGTTGTAGATGAGCCCTCGCCAAAAACAAACGACTTTTTACGGTGCCAACAGGAACCCCAACCATTTGTGCGATTTCCTCATACGGTAGATCTTCCTTATCGTGAAGGAGGAGCACGCTTCGGAGTTTCTCGCTCATCGATGCTATTGCGACGTCAATCACAGCGCAAAGTTCCGAGTCAATCGCGATCTGGTCAGGTTGCCATCGTCCATCGGGAAGATCGAACGTTTCATCGATCTCTGCGGTGCCTTGGAGGCTGACTTCTCCCGGTGAGCGGTCGATTTTTCGTGCGCGATCAATGCAAAGGTTATACGCAATTCTGAAGAGCCAAGTCCGTACGGAACAACGACCGTCGAATCGTCCAAAGCTCTGGAATGCGCGGATAAAGACATCTTGGGTTATGTCCGCTGCCTCTTCGGCATTGGAAACCATTCGCCTTACAAAACCAAACACTCGGTTCTGATAGGCATCGACTAGTTTTCCAAACGCCTCGTAGTCCTGCTTTCGACAACGCTCGACGATCGCAAGTTCAGATGCGTGATCAGTCTGCTTGCCTGCACTCAATCTTGTAGCCCCGATGCACAGTTCCATCTTCGTGAAGGGAATGACGCATCAAACAATAATTGGTTCAGTATAGGTTTCCACGGTCCCGGGACACATGAAAAAACCCGATCGAAACTCCGTGTTTCGATCGGGTCGGAATTTCGAGATTAGAGCCGGATGCCTGCGTAGATGCCAAATCCGTTGAACTCGGACTTGCTATTGCCCCAATACTTCGCTTCCACGAAGAAAGGAGTTCGCCCTTGCTGGAAGTCATAACCAACTCCCAACTGATATCCAAGTCGGGTTCGAGACTCGCTGCCGTTGCCGGTGTCAAAAGACGAAAACGAGGCGCCCAAGCCAGCGCTATAGAAAAACTCGTTCTTTCGGCCAACGTAGTTGAGCAGAAGAGGAACATTCTTCACATCGCCTTTTCCAATGGTGTCGAGCGATAGGCTGATGCTACCGAGATAGCCTTCACCAAGACCGCCGACCGTGAAGTCCTTGATCTTGTACTCCAGTCCGCCAGCAAACCAGCTAGAACCTTCGGCGTCGCGAGCGTCGCCGTTGCTCGGGAAGAAAAGACCCGCGCGAATCGAAAGACCGAGAGGCTTCGACTCCTGAGCCAACACGCTGGAAGCCCCAGCCAAAACCATGGTCGCACCAAATGCGACTGCCATCATCTTCTTCATTCTTTGCTCCTCAATAGTTCGAAATCGTGGACAAGCTTACAGCTTTGTTTTTGGAAAGACGTGCCAAGGGTCCCGGTAGCACCGACTATCTTGCCGCTTCCAGAAGAATCTGATAAGTCAACCTTGCCGTATCGACCAAATCCTTCCTTGAAATGCACTCATCGTGCGTGTGGATCTTGTCCATGCCTGTCGCCACGACGATGCACGGAACTCCTTTTGCGTTGTAGATGTTTGCGTCGCTGCCCCCGAGCGTCGTCCGCAAAGTCGGCTCTAACCCTAACGAAGCGCTTGCCTTCTGAGCGATCTGCACCACGGGAGACGCCTCATCAATGCTATAGGCGACGTAATGACGATGATGATCGATCCTAACTTCCGCGCCCCATTCTCTCGCCGCATTCTCAAACCGAGAGATCATGTGATCGACCTGTTTGTCCAATTCCGCCAGGCTGGTGCTTCTCGCTTCTGCTTTGATCGAAACACTTGGGCAAACCACATTTGTTGCCGTCCCCCCCTGAATGATGCCGAAATTTGCCGTGGTTTCTGGGCTGATACGCCCTAGACTCATTCCCTGGATTGCCGTGGCGGCCACTTGAATCGCATTGATTCCCTTTTCTGGATCCTTTCCGGAATGAGCAGGTTTTCCCACAATGGTTATGTCTAGTTTGTCGTGGGTTGCCGTCTTGGTGACAAACGAGCCCACTGGAGGGCCGGTGTCAAGCACATAACCAAAATCCAAGTTGAGTTCTTCAAGGTCCAGCGCTTCTGCGCCTTTCAAGCCTATCTCTTCCGCAACCGACAGCAACAAACATATGTCGCCGTGCGGTTCTCCCGATTCAATGAGGGCATGGATGGCCTCGATTGCGGGAGCCATACCACCCTTGTCGTCAGCGCCCAAAATCGTGTCCGATTCACTGAAGAACACACCGTCCCGCTCGCCAATGATCAACCCCTCGGTTGGTTCCACAGTATCGAAATGGGCCGACAGAAATATTCTCGGCGCCGTCGAAACGGAACCCGGCTTCCAAGCAATCAGATTGTTTGCCTTACCACCGATCTTTGAGCCAGTCGAATCTTCCTTGACCTCAAGTCCAAGCCCTTCGAGATATTCCTTTACATAAGCGACACAATCGCCCTCATTCAGCGCTGGAGAATTGATGAGGCATAGCTCCTTGAAGAGCTTTACGAGCCTATCTTCATTGATCACCGCCCGATTTTAACCCTTTTAGTCACGAGCCCTCTCGTCGGGGCCAAATAGGTATCCTTGGCTACGTTATGCCCGAACTACTAGCAGCCCCGCTTATTCGAGACGTTCCTGATTTTCCGAAGCCGGGGATTATTTTCAAGGACATTACGCCCGTCCTGGAAGATGCAAAGGCGTTCAAAGAAGTGGTTGACCTCTTAACGGAAGACGCGCGGACCAAGGGCGCCGAAACCATTGTTGGGATCGAGAGTCGTGGATTTATCTTCGGCGTTCCCGTTGCTCTCAACCTGGGTCTTCCCTTCGCAATGGCTCGCAAACTTGGCAAATTGCCGTACGACCGAATTTCAGAGGAGTACGCTTTGGAATACGGTACCAACGTGGTCGAGATGCACGTTGACGCAATCAAGCCTGGCCAGAAGGCTTATATCGTCGATGATCTTTTGGCAACAGGAGGCACCGCGGCAGCGGCGGCACGACTCGTCGAAAGACTCGAAGGAAAAGTTTGCGGATTCGGTTGCTTAATCGAGCTTTCCTTCTTAAACGGCAGACAGAATTTGTTGGAATATCCCATCACCGCCCTCATGGAGTTCTAAAGCATGTTCCGTTCTCAAAAGCCCCTCATTCTTATTGCGATTGCTGCGTTTGCTGTCGTCGCCTCGGCCGCCGACAAAGTATCGGTTGCCGAGCTGGCAAAGTCGACCAAGAAATATGACGGAAAAGTCCTCACCCTTGTCGGTAAGGTGGACAAATTCGTTCAGCGTACAAGCAAGGCTGGGAATCCCTACTTTCTGTTTAAATTGATCGACAAAGTCGACAAGAATAAGGTGGTAAATGTCTATGGACAAGGGAAGCTAGAAAAGGAACCGAAGAAAGACGACCTTGTCGAAGTCACCGGCAAGTACTTCATCGAGACCAAGTCGGGCGACAAGACTTATAAGAACGAGTTGCAGACGAAGGCCGAACAAGTAAAGCCGGCCAAGAAATAATTCCTATGACCCCGAGGCTGATTGCCGTCATGGGCCCAACGGCCTCGGGCAAATCTTCTTTAGCCGAGAAAATCGCCGATGCTCTTGATGCCATCCTTCTCAATGCCGATTCATTTCAGGTTTATCGATATCTCGATATTGGTACCGCAAAGCCGACCGTTAAAGAGCAATATCGGTTACTCGATCTAAAAGATCCCAACGAGTCGTTTGGCGTGGGAGAATGGGTTCATCTAGCCCAGCAAGAACTAGAGTTGGCCTGGGAACGACGTCAGTCTGTCGTAATCGTGGGGGGGACAGGCCTCAATATTCGAGCGTTGATGGAGCGGTATGGCGAGATGAGCGGTCCTCCTTCTCCTGAATTAAGAGACGCATTAAATCAAAAGCTGGAACGGGAAGGGCTCCATTGTCTCGTAGAAGAGTTAGGTGAACTAGACCCCATCGCATTCGCGCGAGTCGACCTCAAGAATCCAGTCCGAGTCATTCGGGCTCTTGAGCGGGCCAAGTCCCCTAAAATTCAGATGACCGTTGAAATACCGCCATTCAATAGCAGTAAAATTGCAATTAGTATCCAGACGGCCCTTCTTGACGAACGTATTGATCAACGAGTGGGTCAAATGGTGCAAAATGGTTGGGCTCGGGAAATAGAACAGTTACGAAAAATGGGATTTCTTCCGTCTGATCCTGGCCTAAGGGCGATTGGTTACCGCGCCATGTGGCGGGCCGCTGAGGGAGAGATTAATTCAGAGGAAGCCATAGCGATGACCGTCTTGGAAACTCGTCGGTACGCTAAACGACAAAGAACGTGGCTTCGCTCTGAGCCGAACCTTCGTTGGCTTTTCGACGGTCCAGAGTTTGACCTAATGGCACAGGTCTCTAATCTATTGGCCATTGATTTAAATTAGGAGTTATTGGAATGGGTAAGGCGATTAACCTTCAGGATATGTTTCTCAACCAGGTTCGAAAGGAAGGGATCGGAGTCACGATCTACCTCACGAACAGCGTTCAGTTAAGAGGTCAGGTGCGCGGATTCGATGCGTTCACTGTTTTACTTGACGCACCTGGTAAGCCAACACAGCTTGTTTACAAGCACGCGATCGCAAGCATCGTGCCCGCTAAGGCCGTTGGCAGTTACAAGCCAGCGAGCGAAATGGAGGGCAGCGAAGGCCAAGATTGATGATTCGATTTACCAAAATGCAAGGAATCGGCAACGACTTCGTGATGGTGGACACTCTCACGAATCCGTTGCCGGATCTCGATTTGGCCGATCTTGCTCGAAGAACCAACGATCGAAAATTTGGAATTGGCGCCGATGGTCTGATCCTCCTCGAATCGGGAGAAACGGCGCCCTTCCGAATGCGGATGTTTAATCCCGACGGTTCTGAAAGTGAAATGTGTGGCAACGGCATTCGCTGTTTTGCCCAATTGCTAAAGGATCACGGACACTTACAAGATGAATCGGTCGACGTCGAGACTGGTGCCGGAACGCTTCATCTCGAATTCACTGATTCCGGTCTGGTTCGCGTGGATATGGGCAAAGCTCGGCTGACCCGCGGAGAGATCGGAATGCTTGGTTCAGAGAGCCAGCGATTCGAAGAACAGCCGATTGAAACGATGGTTGGCGTATTTCCAGGCACCGCTGTCTCCATGGGAAATCCCCATTTGGTGTTGTTTGTCCCTGATGCCGAGTCGATTCCTCTCGCTGCCGTGGGTCCGGAGTTGGAACATCACCCACTCTTCCCCAAACGAACAAACGTCCACTTCATCCAGGTTCTTGATCGCAAGACCTTGATTCAAAAAACTTGGGAGCGTGGCGCCGGCATTACGCTGGCGTGCGGAACTGGCGCATGCGCAAGCGCTGTGGCCGCTGCACTGACCGGACGGTCGGACCGCTACGTTGAAATGCAATTGCCAGGCGGCTCACTCTGGATCGACTACCAAGAGGACGGAACCGTCATCATGACCGGTCCCGCCAAAACGGTATTCGAAGGCGAGTTTCACTTCTAGGCGGCGAGCGTTCTTAGGAACTGGTGCAGGTTGTAACGTGCCGCACCGACGAAGTCCAGGAATGAAATGCCCACCAAATCTTCATCAGGCTTTGAGTGGGCAACAACTCCCATGGTTCGGATCGTCGTCCCGCCGTCAAGAGTGACGCGAAATTCTACAAGTTGCCCTTTTGCAAGCGGCGAACTCACCTCAAGTAAGACTCCCCCGATGCTCAGGTTTTTCGTGAGACCCACCTGTTCATCGGCGACAATGGCGCCATCATGCTCATTGATCGAGCGCACGATAGATTGAAGTTCGACCTCGAATCGTGGATTGTCACGATTATCAACAGGTTCCCAACGGAACTCAGAGAAAGTGAGCCAGGCTTTGCCGTTTTTCTCATCGATCTTGCCGACCTTCCCTTCGCCTTTCGAATACTTACGGCCACTGTCGTGAAGCACCAGAAGGTTCTTTTGGTTCCGAATCGGTTGCAAGTGCGCGGGTTCGATCTCGATTTGAAACGGCGATGCGTTTGAAATCCTTCCCATGGTCCATATGGGTCGGTCGTCGGTATGAACCAGCAACGTGACCTCTTCCCCTACGGAAGGTTCGCGAGCAGGATTATGCGCTGAGCTCATATTCATGTATTTGGCATCTGAATGCCAAACCACAGGCAATCGCCCGCTAAAATTTCAGGGAGCGGACTCTTTCAAGCTCTCGGCGAGTGTCATCTTTTGCGATTTTTTCGCGTTTATCGTACTGAGCCTTACCTCTTCCTAAACCGACTTCGACCTTCACTTTTCCTCGGCTGTTAAAGTACATCTTGAGCGGGATTAGGCTAAATCCCTTCTCCATAGCTTTCCTTTCGAGAAGATTGATTTCTTTGCGATGCATCAAAAGACGGCGATCACGTCGCCTCTCGGGTAAGAAAGCAGCCGCTTTTTCGTAGGGATCTACATCTAGGTTCAGTAGAAAGAGTTGCCCCTTGATAACACGACAATATGCGTCGGTGAGATTTGCTCGCCCGAGAAAGATGCTTTTGACCTCTGATCCAACCAGTTCGATGCCTGCCTCATAGGAGTCCTCGATGTGGTAATCGAATCTGGCTCTCCTATTTAGGATCGACCTTGGGCCTTCGTTTTTCTTATCCGCGCCTTTCTTAGCCATGGGCTAACGATTCTACTGCAAGGGAACCTTTGGTCATGAGGCTCTGTTAAAGGTACATTGCTAGCCATGAAAGGGACGTCCTATCTCTTCTTACCGATTCTCGCTTCGCTGCTTCTGGCCGGTTGCTCCAGCGACTCAGCTAAGACAGAAGCAACAAGCCCGACCGACAAGCCGACCGAGTCCAAAGATGCGCCCAAAACCGGAGGCTCTCTTGCGGAACTCAAAATTGAAGACATTGAACCAGGCAAGGGCTACGGTGCAAACGATGGAGACCTTGTCACGGTCCTTTATCGTGGCACTCTAGCAGACGGTACTGAGTTTGATGGCAACATGGATGCCAGCTTGAAGCCAAAGGCAGACCGCGATCCTTTCGCTGTTCCACTTGGCGCTGGCCGTGTTATTCCGGGTTGGGATCAAGGTCTCAAAGGAATAAAGGTTGGTGGCGTCCGCAAACTCTCGATTCCCTCAAAGCTTGGCTATGGCGAGCAATCGCAGGACAAGATTCCCGCTAATTCGGACCTCTTCTTCACGGTCAAGTGCCTGAACATCGTTAAAAAGGGCGAAGAGATGGTCATCGACACGAAGGACACGAAGCAAGGAACCGGGGCTGCGGTCAAGAACGGCGATAAGGTGACGATTCACTACGTTGGCACTCTGCTCAACGGCAAGAAATTTGATTCGTCGCGAGATCGGAATCAGCCATTTGAGTTCAAGGTTGGAAATGGCGACGTCGTCCCTGGCTTCGATAAGGGAGTTCTCGGCATGAAGAAAGGTGGCATACGAACGGTAGTCATCCCACCGGATGCGGCGTATGGCGCACGTCCAACGGGCTCCATTCCACCGAACAGCGTTCTCCAGTTCGAAATTGAGCTTCTCAAAGTAAACGGTAAGTGAGATATTGGTGGGCGAAGTGCGGCACTTCGCCCCCTGCCCCTAACCGGTAAACTTGCGACAAGATACGATCAAAGGAGATTTGTATGATTGTCGGAGTTCCCCGCGAAGTAAAAAACAACGAATACCGAGTTGCCTTAACCCCGTCTGGGGTCATGTCCCTTCGTCAACGAGGACATCGCGTTCTCGTCGAAACGGGAGCAGGCGAGGGCACCCATATTCCAGACGAAGAGTATTCTGCGGCGGGAGCTGAGATACTCGATGTTGAGGAAGTTTGGGCGCAGTCCGATTTGATCGTGAAGGTCAAAGAGCCTCAAGCGATTGAGTACTCACGCATCCGCCCCAATCAGATCGTATTCACCTACTTCCACTTTGCCGCGAATGAGCCACTCATGCACGCAATGGTAGAAAGCGATGCCATTTGCATTGCTTACGAAACTGTGGAGTTGAGCAATGGGCACCTTCCCCTACTCACCCCTATGAGCGAAGTAGCCGGTAGGTTAAGCATCCAACAAGGGGCTAAGTACCTTGAAAGGCCAATGGGTGGAAGAGGAGTGCTTCTCAGTGGTGTACCAGGCGTTAAGCCGGCCGTGGTCGCGGTAATTGGCGCCGGAGTCGTAGGCATCAACGCCGTCAAGGTCGCAGCGGGTTTTGGCGCGACGGTTTACGTGCTGGATATCAACTTAGAACGATTGCGATATCTCGACGACATCTTCCCGCATAACGTTATTACCCTTCACTCCAATCCTGGCACCATCCGACAAATTCTGCCCGAGGTCGATCTCCTCATCGGCGCAGTCTATGTCACAGGAACTCGTACGCCTGTCTTGGTCACGCGAGAAGACCTTAAACTGATGAAATCAGGTTCGGTGGTTGTTGATGTTTGTGTCGATCAAGGAGGCTGCTTCGAGACAACCAAGCCGACCACCCATGCCAACCCAACCTACGAGGTGGAAGGGGTCGTACACTACGCGGTGGCGAATATGCCGGGAGCAGTTGCTCACACCAGTACGTATGCATTAACAAACGCGACGCTTCCCTACATCAACAAATTGGCCTCCCAGGGACTCGCGGCGCTTCAAAGCGATCCGGCCCTTAGAAAGGGTCTCAATATCGCAAAGGGCCAAGTAACCTTGGAAGCGATAGCCGAACAATTCGACTATGAGTATGTTCCGGCAGAATCGTTTCTCCATCAGCCTGAAACCGTAATCGCATGAAACACACTACAGTCGCTCTCGTTCTTTTCACTGGCATCATGGGCAACGCCCACGCGCAAATTATCAAGAAGAGTAATGGATATCTCTTCCGAATGAAATTCACGAAGGGAGCGATTGTGCATTATCAAGCCGATTCCGTAGCCGGTGGGCTTGGGGCCAACGGGCAAGGGATCAAATTTGGCTTGCCCATCGTTTGGAAGGTCCTCGATGTAAAGAGCGGGATCGCAACCGTCGAGGCGACCATTGGGCCAGTTCTTCTAGGGGAACAACAAGTCATGAAGGCATCGGTCACCAAGGTCCAACTCAATAGCCAAGGTAAGCCCGTAGCCCCATCTACAGGTGCTCAGCAGTTAACCCCGGTGCTGCCCGCAGCTCCCATCAAGCCAGGCGCAACTTGGACGGCTTCTCTTCCCATGACAAGCCCGGCGGGAGGGATGAAGAAGACGATAAACGCCACCTACAAGTTCACCGGAATAAAGTCAGTTGAGGGCAAACAGGTTGCCGTTATCAACGTCAGCACCACCGGAGAAAGCAAGGGTTCAGGAGTCATCTACCTGTTGGTCAGCGATGGTTCACTTTATCAAAGCACCCTCAATATGGACGTCACGGTTTCGCCCCAGGCCGGAACGACCTCAACTTACAAGATCACGGCAAAGGTCAAGCGCGTAAAGGGATGATAGACCTGGCGAAGGCGGCAAATTCAAAGTTGGTGGCGATGCTCGAACGACATCCCCGAATCCAAGAAGTTGAGATGGATGCCAAAACGAACGGTGTTGTCTTTCATCAAGGATCATGGGTCCGTTCGGTGGTAGCTGGCAATTCGCAACTGGAACTGAGAGGTCTTGTCGAGTTGATGGACAATAACCCCCTAGTTTGCGCCGATTCAATATCAGTTCCAGACAGCGCCTCCACCTTAGCTCTTATCGCCTTGGGTCCGATCGCTCTCGCTGGCCTGATTACCGAACCTCCAACCTTCGTCGTCAATATTGATGCAGATGAGGCATGTCTGACCAGTTATCTCAAAACAATCGGTTGGACAGAGGGAATCACGATCCACGCGGAGTCTCAATCAGGAGTTTCCGTGGCCGCCGCCACCGTGATCGCCTCCATTGATACGCCCCAAGATTGGAACGAGATTGATGACCTCTACGAAGAAAGGTTCAGCCGTTCGTTCTTTGTGCGCCGAGATGAAGAGTCCCCTTGGGACTCAAGCCTTGTGGAAGGGCGTCCATTTGCTGTCTATCGATTGGGATACACCCCTGGGGATGCGACAAGTTTGTTGACCATTAGAGTAATGGCAGACATTCATGGCAAATGCGGCGAGGCTCAAATCATCCATGCACTGAATGTGATGGTGGGCTATGAAGAGTCTTTGGGGATCGATTAACCTAAATCAATTGGCTTCTTTTTGGGGGTCTTCTCCGCTTCCACAGCAGCAACATCCTCAGGAGTGCCAACGATCATATCTGGACCTTCTCCGCCCACTTTCTCCCATTTTCCTTTTTCTACCCGTTTAAAGGTCGTGAATCCCTTTGCGGAAGCTTTGTCAGCGCTTGAAGTTTTGTTCAGTTGGAACGTAGCTCGACTGATTACCCGCCGAACCTCGAGTCCACATGTTGGACAGTATTGAAGCGCCCCGGCATCGATCGGTTGGAGCACCTCGGTCCGACCGTTACAAATGAGGCAATCATGGCCGTCAGGTTCATACTCGTAGATCGGCATAGTCTAGATAATATTCTTCCCGATTCCTATCATGAATCAATTTGATCTCCTCAACTCACGAATCATAGCTTGCGAAAAGTGCCCTCGCCTCGTTACCTGGCGTGAACTCGTGGCAATAACTAAAAAACGCGCTTATGAAAATGAGGTGTATTGGGGAAAGCCAGTTCCCCTCTTCGGCGATCCCTCGGCTAAACATCTCATCGTTGGCTTGGCTCCTGCGGCGCACGGAGCCAACAGGACGGGCCAAATGTTTACGGGCGACCGAAGTGGCGACTGGCTTTTCCGCGCCCTCTACAAGGCAGGGGTTGCCAACCATAGTGAGACTCAGAACCGCTTCGATGGAATGCTCCTTAAGGACGTCATGATCGCCGCAACAGCCCACTGCGCTCCACCTGAGAACAAGCCGACACCAGAAGAGATCCAGAACTGCTCTCAGTACCTGAGTGAGTTGATTGCTTCCCGACAGTGGCATTCGATTCTATGCCTGGGAAATATCGCCTGGCAACAGGTACACCGCCTGCTTGCAATTCGCCCACCTAAATTTGGCCATGGCGTTTTCCATTCATCGGACGGTTGTCGACTGGTAGCTTCCTACCATCCGAGTCAACAAAACACATTTACGGGAAGGTTGACGGAGCCGATGCTAGACTCCGTCATCAACCAATGGCTGGCTATTTGATATCGTTAACCAGTAGCGTGCGCTCTAACTCAAACCTTCGGACTGCGCCCTTTTGGGACACCGCCATCTTGACCTTCGAACCGACCTTGCCTTCGAGCATCCTTTCGACTCGACGAGTATCCTCGCGATCAAGATCTTCTCCATCCACGCTCAAGAGGAGATCTCCTTCCTTGATTCCCGCCTTGTCCGCCGGACTCTCGGGCGACACGTCGTAGATATAAACTCCGCCGGCTTCTTTGAGGTAAGTAGCTCCGATGCCCACAGTGCCCGTGAATTCGTCGACCACTTTGCCCGTGAAATTTTCTAAGAAAACGCGACGCTTTTCGTAGTCGATCGTGATATTGAAATTCTTCAGGAATCCAAACCCAACGGTACCGTCTCCTTCTGCAGAACTCGACGGAGCATCGATAATGTCCCAGACGCTCTCCGGGACGGGAACTCCGAAGATCGTCATATCGTGCATCTTGGCATTCCAGCTATCGACGCTTCCCGAAGCCACGCCAGATTGCTTCATATACTTTGGCTTTTGGTCGACTTGCCACAAGCCAACCCGCTCCAGAACGTCTTTGTGCGTGGTGGCATAAAAACTGTTGCCCGTGTCCAAAGCGAGGGTTAGAATCTTGCCTGACTTTGTTTTGACCTCCATTTCCATCGAGTTGTGACCAATGGGAAGCAACTTACACATGAAAGTCCGCTTGTTGTCGGGAACAAGCTTATTGATATCAAACGTCGAGGGCAAGAAAACGAACCTGCTCTTCTCAAAGTTGATTTGGGTGATATTCCGGTGGATCACCTCAAACCCCATGATCCCGTCCGTATGGGTGTTGTAGCCGAAGGATATTCTTCCCATCGGCTGCTGAACCGCTTCCATTTCCTTGGAATCGATCACCTTACTCCCGAGCTTCAGGGACTTGATCTTCGTCGTGTTTGCCTGAAACTGCCCCACGAAGTCTCTAAGGGTCATCGTGCCTGTCGGCTTGCCGATATCGATTCCTTCGTTAATGACGACCGATCCTGAAAAGCCGGTGTCGAACATTAGCGAAACATTAGCGTTGTTTACGGAAGCATCGACGATGATTGCGTTTTCCGCCAATCGAAAGGGTACTTCAACACCCCCAGACTGGCCAACCATGGACATCACTGCAAATAAATTCGTAATTAGTGCCATCTCTTTCTTTAACTCAAACGCTTGAGGCGCCCTATTTGTTACGGCCAGCCAGCATGTAGATAGGCAGGGTAAGCCACCCGAACCCACAGCAAACGCAAACGACGTTCGGAATCAGCCACAAATAGTTGCCTCTGCGGTCAACCAAGTCGAGGGCCGTCCAAAATACAATCAAAATCTTTGACACCCAGCCCATGATCTGGACAAGGCTCATGCCCGGCACATGCGCCAGTTTTTCTTGCATTGCTGTGGGGTCGCCGCCGCCTGTCATTGAACTCAAGACTGGAATAACGAGGACGATAGCAAATATGAACGCCGCGAGGTCGATCAAGACCAAAATCCAACCTAAAACAACCCATCCTGAGCCCATGTTCTCAACGAATGGGAGGCTGTGAGAAGGCGGAATGGCGCTATCGCTGAATACCGGACGAGGGTATTCAACGGGGGGAGCGACTCGGGGTGGTTGAACGGGGGCCGCTTCGTCTGATGACGAGACCGGTGTGCCGTGAATCTCTGCACTAATCCTATCTACAAGATTCTGGGCGGCGGCATGTCCCGGTTCCAAAGCGACGGCAGCGTTAGCTTGCTCCAGCGCCTCCGCTTTCTGACCTTGGCCGTACAGATGGACCGCAAAATTGTAACGAGCCTTTGAATTCTGAGGGGAAATGACAATAACCTGATTAAAGGCGGCGGTTGCGTCGGATGGCTTATTCAGCTGTGATAGACAAATGGCCCTTAGCAAATGGGCATCAGAGGATTCGGGTTCTCCTGCTAAAGCCTGATCCAGAAGTTGGAGGGCTTGTTCAAATTGACCGCTTTGAATGTTCTGGGTCGCCTGCTCAATGAATTGTTTCGTTTGTTCTTGGGCCATAGGTCGTCGCTTCGTAAAACTTGAAACCCAATGTACCTAAAGAGCGAATAAGGCCTGGACTAGTCTCCACCAACGTCTTCAACCCAAGCTCGCAGAATCTCCCCCACGCTCCAGGCCTGCCAGGGACATCCTCCAGGTCTTTGAGGTCCATCCCCATCGTAAACTTCGGCAATTCCGTTCATGCCGTATTCCTGCACCATCTGCTTGATCTCACGAAGCACGCGCTTTGCTTCCAAACGATCCCCTTTAACTCGCACCAACGCCGTAGCGTACGAGCCTAGCAACCACGGCCACGCTGTTCCTTGATGATAGGCTGCATCCCTGTCCCTCATCGAGCCTTCGTATCTCCCGATGTATCCAGGTTCGTCGGGCGCTAACGTTCTCATTCCCCTCGGAGTGTAGAGCTTTCGCGATATCACATCGAGGGCACGTTCGGCCTGTTCTCCGGTGGCGGGGCCAAAAGGTAGCGCCATTGCGATCAATTGATTGGGACGCAGCGACGCGTCGGCAGGATCAACTGTATCGAGGTAATGACCGCGGACTTCGTGCCAAAACTTTTCATGGAAGCTCTTCTCTGCCTTCTCGGCTGCCGCCACAAAGAGTTCCGTTGATTGACCAAGCATTCCAAAAATCCATTCCATTGCACGCAGCGCACTGATCCAAAGCCCATTGATTTCAACTGGCTTGCCGTGTCTGGGTGTGACGACCCAGTCACCGATCTTCGCATCCATCCAGGTTAGTTGAACTCCTGGCTCCCCCTGCGTAATGAGGCCATCCGCCGGATCGACATGAATGCCAAACAAAGTTCCTTCGGTGTGTCGAACGAAAATCTCGCTTAACGTTCCGCCTACAGCCCGAGCGAAATCCGCATCCCACTCGTAGGAGAGGACCTTGAACACGGCATTAACAAACCAAAGGGTCGCATCTACGGTGTTGTAATCGGGCGTTTCGCCAGACTCCACAAATCGATTGGGGATTAGCCCGTCCCGGCATTGGGCGGCGTAGTCTAGCAAGACCTTCTTGGCTTGGTTGCTTCTTCCCGTCAAAATCAACAATCCCGGGAGCGAAATCATCGTATCGCGTCCCCAATCCGTAAACCAGGGATAGCCAGCGATGATTGAAGAACGGTTCTGCGTTTCTACGATGAGAGGATCGGCTGCCGATACGAGAAGCGGCAAAAGCCCGGGTGAACTGGCAGTGGCATCTTCTGGAATGGATTGGAGTTCGATGGACTCATGATCACCAAAGGCCAACGATGCTTCTTCTCCCGGCAAGAGTTCGTATTTCAACTCGAACGGACAATACAAATCATCCCGCGGGTCCAAACCTCGTTCTGCTTCCCTTTGATGTTCGAAGCGGTAATACCAACCCTCGACGGGAACCCGCTGCGCTTCGGGATGCAAGCAGTGAAGAGCCACGCCATGATGTTCGATAACGGTTCGTCCTTTGAGGAACTGCGTCTGTTCTGGATATCCGGCTTGCTCGATAAAATTTTCATGATGCGGCTTATGGCAAACGAACGGGCGGAGAGTTAACAGGAACGGAGCCTTCCCAACGTTTCGATATCGTAATGTGCAAGCGTTAACCCCTCGATGCAGGTAGAGGCACTTCTCCAGTTCAAGATGGCTGGCCACGTAATGCCATTTTGCAGACTTACCAACCGAGAATTCCTTGAGATAGTGCTGCCCTTCTGGAAAGATTGCCCCTGGGTATTGATTGGCTGAGACACCCACTGGATGAGCATCTCCCTGGATGAAGGCATCCATTGCGGCAAGCAGAACCATTCTGTCAGCGGGCGGGTGAATTGCTGCAATCAAGTGCCCGTGGTAGCGACGAGTATTTATTCCACTCGGTGTCCCCATGGCGTATCCCCCGATTCCGTTCGTAAGGAGCCATTCTCGCTTCGTGGATCCCTCGAGGTTGCCGCATTGTTGCTCGCCGAGCCGATATGTCATGGTGTTTTCTTCGCTTCGCTAATGATCTGCTTTGTCGGTTCCTTGGTCCTTACCTGTTTTCTTCTTTGCAGAGGATCTAAGAATTCGCCTAGACGTAGCCGGATGCCTATCACATAAGTCTTTGGAAACTCTCGACGCGTCAAGTAGGGTTCCAAGCATCCCACTACCTGACTCAGTGAAAACTCTTTGTCATACCAAAGATTTCTCCCGTAATCATACTTAGCCAAATAACTTATTTTAGTAGGACCAAGATTAATATCGCCTCTCAAGTGTAAAGCGTTCTTTGAGTAGAGCGAATCCGAGATAAAATCGCGATTGCCAGCTTCTCCCGCAAAGACGAATGCACCTCCCAAATTGAGAAAGGAAGTAGGACGATACAGGAGCCCTAACTGCGCTCTTGCCCATCCAAACGTTCCATGCTCGCTCAAGGTTCCTGAACCATCCAGTCTTACATCAGTCATGATCCGGCGACCAAATTTGAAGGAAGGGAGTTGGTAAGTGGCGTTCAAAACCGCTCGAGTGATAAATGGATCGTCGTCCTTTCGGATCGACTGTGCACGCGCCTGCCAGAAGAGGCCGCCTGCCATTGCCGGTCCGCTCTCTTCGTAGATGACTTCCAATGCCTTGGAAAGCCGCTCGCCGTCCAGCCGCGCAGAACTGCCGGAATTCCACTGCGTTTGGGCGCTCAAAGTGCTGCGACGCTTGGTGGCAAAAGATGTAGATGTTTCGATGTTCTCAACCCTGACATCATCGAAGTAGGACCAGGCGAATCGTTCGGCAAGTTCGGACCTCGGAAGAATCTTAGCGGTTGAGGCGTCAACCGGCAGAAAAGAGTGAGCATAAGCAAGTCCGTAGGTCGGCAATTCGTGCGGGAAGCTGCTCACGTCGGCACGGTAGAGGTCGCGATCACGGAACAGAAGGGAACTGGACCAGCTTAGTCCAAGTCCCGATCGGTAAGAAACGGCCGGATATTGAATTCCCTCGCTTCGCTTGTCTAGCGAGAAGCGCCGGGTCGGAATCGTCACCAGATCCTTGCCAAGGATCGTAATTCTCGGCTGTACGATCGTGCCTTGTCGCCCCGGTTCAAACACGACCTTCTTGGAATGGATGCTGTAAAGAGGCAGAGGTCTACGACAACTCGTGCCATCGACATTCGTAAACTCCCAGCGATCCGGTTTTATCGAGGCATATTCCGCCCGGCCCGTAATATTTCCAACTTTGAGTAAAACATTGTCAGCTACGGCTATTTGGCCATCCGGTCCCTTTGTCTTTCCCCACCAGAAAGTGATGGAATGAGCATCGAGCTGACCTTCGGGATCGTCCAGATGGACATTCCCCGTGGCTATCCCAAACTGTTCATTCTCCGCATAGTGGAGTTCTAGTCGATCCGCCTTGATGACCGTCGGCCCAAAGGTGGCAACTACTCCGTCACGATAGACCTCGACTTTCCGTTCAAGATCGATTTCTCGGACCTTTCCATCGACTTTAAGTTCTTCTCCGTAAGCGGAAAGCTGGGGTTTGCTCGCTTGCGCCACATCCGAAAGGGGAATCGAAGGAGGCGCAGGGAGCCAGAAGAACGGCATTTGCCGGTATTTTACCGTTCACATTTATGCTGGGCTTGGGAAATGAACTTATCCCGATTGCGGACCCGTCGTGTACAATGACGTGTCACAAGTACAAGCTATGTTCGATACGCGAGTTTTTTCCGGAGCGGCCGTTGATCAGGCGGCACAGGAGCGGCAGTGGGTCGCCCGATGTCGCGAAGGCGACGAAACGGCGCTGAGTTCACTGATAGCCCGTCATCGCAATCGACTGGTGAGAACCGCCACGAATCTTTTGCGGGACCGCCACGAGGCTGAAGACGTCGCTCAAGAGGCCTTCCTAAAGGGCTTTAGGGAAATCCACAAACTTCGCGAAGACCGCGCCTTCTCCGGCTACCTTTATAAGATATGCGTCCGTCTGTGTATGGACCGATTGCGACTGAAACGGGCCGAGCTCACAGAGTTCGATTCTGTTCAGCCTCACGAGGGTGGAACCGTTGAAAATCGGGTCGTCATCGAGAAGCTACTTGCTCAACTTCCCTACGAATTGCGCGCCACTCTCGTGCTTCGCGAGATGGAGCAGCTTAGCTACGACGAAGTTGCTGAAGTCATGCACGTCCCCATTGGTACCGTCCGGTCACGACTTCATACTGCTCGCGAGCGATTCAGGAAGCTGTGGATCGAGGCGGTGGGCGAGTGAGCGTAAGACTTTTTGGATGCTCGAAATACCAGCGACTTTCAAACGAGAAGTTTGATCGCACGTTGAGCCTAGCGGAGAGAGAATTCCTCGCCAAGCATCGGTCGGTCTGTTCTGAGTGCCGGATGCGAGAGAGTCAGAGTTCGAATGCGCTGAACATGCTCAGAATGGCAGCATTCGACGATGAAGTTCAGGATTCGTTTGAGCCTCAGTTCGAAGAAAGAATTCTTCGCAAACTGCGAGTTCAGTCGACCCGAGAGTCGGTTCGTTATTGGAGTCCGGCATTTGTGGGAGCCATGATTGCTGGCCTTGCCGTTCTAGCCACACTTCAGTTGGTTCCCAACCGACCTTCTCTACCCTCTTCAAATCGGCCTGAAGGCACGGCTTACCGTACTCGCGGCGAGCGATTGCCGACGCTAGATATTAACAAGCTCGATAGAATTCGATGACCCCGTTGATGAGGGCCCTTTATGGGGCTCTCCTTGGTTCTATCCTCACCCTGATTGTCCACCCTCGGTCGCGTCCGTTTATCTTAGGCGCATTTGAATTCTCGAAGAACCCGGCCATCCGTGCAAAGACCAATTTGCCCGGTCCATTCCCCAAGGCGCTACCCGATCCCACAACTCCACTTAATGCAAGCATGTGGATTCACGTGGCGGCAGAAAAACTCGCCGCGCGAGAACCCCTGACGCGGAAAGAGCTGACTGCTTTAGCCAATCTTTCTGCCAGTTGGCAAAAGAAAGACCCTCAAAACGCCTTCTGGCGATTCGCCAGAACCGTGTTCCTGAACGCAGATGGAAACTCGAACGCTGCTCGCGCCGAATGGCTTTCCGCTGCCCGATGCCTCATCTATAACGATCAGCAATCTAATCGCCTTGACATGATTCGGAAAGAAATCGGCTCCCAGTTCTTTCCGGGCGCTTGGCAATTCGCTTACGTCTACCGCTTTCGATCGGTAGCGTTTTCTCGACTCGTTGAATCGTATGTCCGTGACCTCATCATGGCAATCGGCCCCCCCGAGCCAACGGCGACCGGCCTGAAAGTTGAGTCTAAATCCGAGCTGGAGCTGCGCTACGCAACCATGTTAAACGGCGCGCTCATGCGGGAAGGGAGCCGAAGTTTGGCGATCATGCGATCCGGAATCGCCATTGTTGAAATTGCTTCTCACCCAAAAGAGCTTCGCAGCGAGACAAGCATCAAGCGGTTGCTCATTGCTCACTCAGATTTCAAAGAAGCTCTGAAGTCTCAGAAGATGATCGATCAGGCGAACCGAGTCCAGGAGATTTATAACAATAACGATGCTTGGAGCGCGCTCTCCCAGCGCGAGGACACCGAGGAGAATGCCGCCTATTTAACTTTTCAAAGCAGCGTCATACCCGCGCTGCCTGGCGCAATCTTGATGGTTGCAGGAATTGGCTTCCTCATCACTCGGCTCAGTCTTCTGATGAAATATGTGTCAGGGCAAAGCGAAAGAGCGTTCCTTTCCTTGGCACTCACCCTGGGACTTCTTTCTTCCGGCCTTATCCTTTACTTGACGCATTCGATCTTGGCGTTTGCCGCTTCTGGACTCGCGTGCGGATTCATCGCAGTCAGGCCCAAGTTCACACGGCGAAAACCTCCCGAGGGGCTAGGGCCGCTGTTTACGTTTGCAAACCTCATGTTGGCGCCCTCGTTCCTGTTACTAACGAGTTTGTTCTTTTTGAGTCGCACGATACCGGTTGTGGCTAACATAGAGGCATTCAATATGCAAATCGACTTATTCTCAAACGCAGATCTTCTGGCGGGTTTGAGTTTGCTTGTCTTGTGTATGCTCTACTTGATCTCCCCGCTCTGGGCCTTCGCTCAGCACATACGAACGGCCGTGGTGTTGACCGAAGGTTTGAAAATGTTTGGTTCGATGCTTCTCACTATGGGGCTGGTTTTTACCGTTGTGGCAACCCCCATCTGCATCTATTTCGAGGACCAAGCCCAGCCGATATTGAAGAGCCTGGTTGAAAACGAGCCAACATATTACGTTGGCCTGTAAAAGATATGACTGAGGAGATCAGGGTCCGAATCGAAGAACTAGCGGAGACACGCCTTGGGCTGATTGAACGTCTCAAAACCTCGCCAACGGGACTCGCTTGGTGCCGAGAACACTCGGAACTCATTGATCAGGTCATTCTTCAAACCTATCGCGCGGTACTTGCCGACCACCCCGTGATGAGCACACTTGCCGTTGTGGCAACCGGGGGCTACGGCCGGAAAGAAATGTCGCCCTATTCGGATATCGATATCACTGTCGTACCAACCGACGACAAGTCGATCGAAATGGACAGGGCAATTCGCGCGTTTTTTCAAGAGTTGCACACTTCGGTTGGCACCATCTTGAAGCTTGGTGTTGGATACGCCTATCGGTTGATCGCGGACGCTCCCGGCCTCGACGGCAAATCGAGAACGGGTCTCATGGACGCCCGCCTGGTTGTCGGCCCCCACGATATCTACCAATCCTTACTGGATGAGCTGAGTGCTACGCTCTCTCCCGGTGAATTCATTCTAGAAAAAATCAGAGAGCGAGAGGCGGCATTTGCAAAATTCCACGATACGCCCCTCGTCGTGGAGCCTCAACTCAAAGAAGGAGCCGGAGGCATGCGTTGTTTCCATTGCGCCAATTGGCTCAGAAATGCCATCGGGGAACAAGAAGCAAGGCCTACCAAATCGTTTGAGCGATTGGTTCGAGCCCGCAACCTTCTCCACGCCCTCGCTGGCAAACCCCAAGATCAACTCACACGATCGCGCCAGGAACAAATGGCGGAGATTTCCAGGCAAGACTCCTATGAGATGATGAGCGACATCGCTATCGCGGCAAATGAAGTTCACGCCGAATACCTGGAAGCCAAAGATAAGCTTCTTGAGGCTCGATTTCCCTTGTCGAAGAACGTCATCGCCCTACGAGGCGAGGCTCGAATTGCCGGTGATGCGGATGCCGGCGAATCCGCCGTTGGAGTGAGCATTGCGACAGCCCTCGGATTACGAGTTTCCGATCTCCCGGTTTTGGTTGGATCTCATGTAAGCGGCCCTGCCGCCGTGTACGCAATTTCAACGGGAGAAGCCACCTTACGAAATCTAGATCGCGCTGGCCTGCTTCAACATCTGATCCCAGAGTTGACGGCATGCCGTACGCTGATGCCACGGGACAACGTCCATCGCTTTACGGTCTACGAGCACACGCTTCAACTGGTTCGATGGCTAGATCGAGCCAAGGAGACTCCATGGATAAACGAAATTCGTGAAAATATCCATGACCTTGAGCCCCTGTACCTTGCCGCGTTACTCCACGACATAGGCAAAATCGATCCTGACCGCTCGCATAGCGAATTGGGCGCCGAAATGTCACTGGATATTTGCCGTCGTTGGAATGTTTCATCCGAATTGAGGGAAACGGTGGTGTGGTTGGTTCAAGAACACCTCACGATGATGCGATTCGTTCGGCTACGAGACATTTACAACCCAGATTCGATCAGCGAATTCGCTGGGATCGTTAAGAATCGCGATCGCCTCGATCTTCTCACGATTCTGTCATGGGCCGATGTCAACGCAGTCGCCCCGGAGGCTTGGACCGCCGCGCTTGAGACGTTTACTCAGGAGCTACACCGTCGCACAGCTGACCTGCTCGAAGCTGCCAATCCAATTCCGTTCGACGCTGCCCAACAACGCCAGAGACTCATGCGACAACTGCGTGAAGACGTTCCACCGGATGATCTCCAACGATTCGTCGAATCTCTCCCTCCCTATTACTTAGCGAGCACACCGCCGAACCTCGTCAAACTCCACTTTCAGCTGGTAAGGAAGGCAGAAAATGGCGAGCCCACAGTCGAGACTTTTTCCCAACCGGATCTCGGGGCAACCGAGTTCACCGTATCCGCTCGCGACGAGCCAGGATTGTTAAGCAGGCTCCTTGGAGTGTTGTATGCCTTTGACCTTAGCGTTGGCGGTATCCGGGCTTGCACAACCGAAAGCCCAACGCCGGTCGCGCTGGACACTTTCACTGTCAGCTTTGGCAGTCGTCCCGTTCCGGCGGCAACCCGGGCGAGCGTATCGAACGCGATCCTCGAGGTTCTCAGAGGAAACCGCGCTACGGAAACGATTTTGCTGGAGCGCGGAAAGGACCCCGCGCGGGATCAGGAGATCTTCACCTACTCATACAGCGCTGGTCCCCCGGGGGTACTTGAGATCCGCGCTCCAAGAGGGCGAGGTATGCCCTATCGATTCAGCCGCTTGATTGCTCGCCAAGGCTGGAACATCTTGGCCGCAAGAGTTGGACAGTGGGCAGATTCCGGTGCTGCAACTTTCTACATCGTCGGAGAGCACGGAGATATTGTCGCAATCGACGAGATTGACCGAGTCCTTCGGCCTCAACTTTGACGATCAAGGTCCACGTTGAGCGTCTTTTCGTGCGTATAGAGCGCCGTCCCCTTGGGCGCTCCCTTGGGTTTACGGACATACTTCTTGAGCGTGTAATCCACGGGTACGTATCCCGAGTGTTTGCTTGGAGAATTCTGAACGGCGATTTTCGCGGCAAAAAGGAGCGATTCCTTTTGGACTTTGTCGGGTTGGTTGCCCGTTTGAATAACGACGTGAGCGGAGATTGAGCCTCTCACGTGAAGCCATATATCGTTCGGCTTGGCCACCCGAAGAGTCAGGTAGTCGTTGCTCTCCGCATTTTCTCCATAAAGAACTGTAACCCCTCCTGGTCCAAGCAATTCCCGAATCCGATGCCCCTCGAACGGGCGGTCCTCTTTCTTGGTTGAGGCGGCCGGCCGCTTGTGTAACCACCGCCTCGCTCTGGCCTCCTCGACCATGGCGCGTACCTCACCTAGCCGCTCTCGATTCTCTAAGTCCGTAACAAAGGCAAGTAGATCCAGCAGATCTTGCCCCAGCCGTTCCCTCTGGTCCTTAACGGTCGAAAGCCTGGCCTTGGCTCGTCTTGCTTTATCGAAAAACCGGTTCGCGTTTTCCTTATAGGAAAGGTCCGGATCAAGTTTAATGACCACAGGGTTGCCAGCATAGTCCCAAGCATCAAGGGAGTGCGAACCTTCAGCTGAGCCTGGACCATACGCCAAGACAAGCTCGCCTTGAATCTGCCACTTCCCGGCCCCCTCTCCTGCTGAAATTGCTTGATCGAGATCGGAAAGGGCTGCCTCTCGGGCTAAGATGACCCTTTGTAACTGGCCCCGAAGAGATGTTTTGAGCGCGTCTGCTTCAGCAGCCGGAATCGCTCGATCATAGTGCTGCTCCAGCGCAATACCGATAGACGGTTTGGCCTGTTCTTCAAGACCCAAGCATGCCACTGAAACGGGATAGGCCCCATGCCCGGTCGCAAGTATGGGGTGGTAGCGCCCTGTTCGGACGGCATCTTGGATTTTTGCCAACCCTCCCGGCCCGAGTCCCTCAATGAGTCGCAAGAGAAACGGGGACGCTCCTTCCAAACCCCTAAGATCTTGACCTTCGATTGCCGTCAATAGACTAGGCTTGGGTTCAAAGGGAGGGGGAACGTACTTTGCGCCGGCTTGAATCGGTCTCGCGCTCAGATGTTTCCCTACCCACCTCGACGCACCGACGATTTTGCGTGCGCCATCAAGCAGGATGAGGTTTGAATGTTTCCCCATCAGTTCTGCAACAAGATAGTGTTCGCCCTCTGGTGTCTCAAAATCTATCTGAAGAATTCGGTCGAATCCTATCTGCCTTGCCCCAACGATTCGAGACACCGAAAGACGAGACCGAAGCGCCGTACAAAACTGCGGGGGCCGGTCAGGGTTGTTGGGCTTCTTCGTGGTGAAATGAACCCGCGCGAATTGAGGATCACTGGACAGCAATAAGTAAGCCTGCCCTGCGCCACCATAAATCTCCAGCACGACAGTACGGTCGGAAGGCTGGCTGATCTTTTGAACCTTGGCCCCGATAAAGTCTTGGAGATCTCGGACTACCGCAGCCAAGGTAAAGCTGTCAAACGGAATTCGCACAGATCGGTTGTACCAGCCGGATCAGTACACCAAGGACTCTAGACGCGCAACGTCCCGTTCCACCTGGGCCAAGCTGGCTCTCCAAAAGGAAACGTCTCGGACATCGATGTCAAATCCCTTCGCCAGCGTTGCCACATCAGCCAATCCCGTTGAGCCAAGTAAATCGTCGTAACGCGCCCTAAACGCTTCCGGCTCGCGGCGATAGATGGCATACAACCCTAGTCCGAAGAGAAGCCCAAACATATATGGAAAGTTGTAGAACGAGTAACTGCTGTAGTAGTGCGGCTTCGCTGCCCACATATACGGGTGCATCTCCCATTCGTTGAGGCCATCTCCATAGGTCCGTCGTTGTGCATCCAGCATCAGTTCACAAAACTCCGACGCCGACAGTTCTCGACCAGAACGCTTGTGAAATACTGATTCCTCAAAGAAGAAGCGGCTGCTAATGTCAACCACCACTTGACATGCGCCTTGGAGAGAAGCCTCCAAGATGTCCAGTTTATCGGCATCTTCCGCCGACTCCAATGCCGCCTCCTTTACGATCGTTTCACAAAAAATGCTGGCTGTCTCCGCCATCGTCATAGGCGTTTCCGACTGAATTGGCGTTCGGCCAAATAGGCAGAGGTTGTGATAGGCATGGCCCAGCTCATGAGCGAGCGTGCTGACTGAACCATAAGATGGCTCATAGTTCATCAGAATCCGCGATTCTTCGTTTCTCACGGGAGTGCAGTAGGCGCCTCCGACTTTCCCTTCGCGGGCTTCAGCATCGATCCAGTTTTCCTGAAATGTGCGACTGGCAAACTCGCCCATTCGATTTGAAAATCGATAGAAATTCGCCGCAACAAACTCGCAGGCGTCGCCATAACCCCAATGCTTCGCTCCACCTGCGACCGGCGCAAATATATCGTAAAACGATAGCTTTTCCATGCCCAGCAACTTGGCTTTGGCTTTCAAGTAGCGTCTGAAGACCGGGAAGGATTCCTGAGCCGCCGTCATCATTGCGTTCAGGGTGTCGGAATCGATGTTTGCGTTAAAGAGGGCCTCTTCAAGGGGCGATTGCCAGTTTCTAGATTGGACGAGAGTATTGACCTCACCCTTGATTCCATTTAGACAAGCGGCAAGAGTGACCTCTCTCTCCTTCCATGTCTTTAATTCAGCCAGGTAGGCTGTTCGTCTCACCGACCGATCTGCGTGAGTAGCAAGGTTTCGCACCGAGGCCATAGGTAGGGTCTCACCATCCACAGAAGCCACGAGTTGACTCGTCACATTGCTGTGAAGTTTTGACCAAGCTGTACTTCCACTCAGCCGAAGATCGCTAACTAGAGCCTCAAGTCTTGGCTCCATGAGGTGTTTAGCCCGCCTTTGCAGTCGCTGTAGGGCGAAAGCGTGATCCGCAAGAGGGCCGGGCTTTGAAATCCATTTTGACAAATCTATTCCGCCAATCCACAAAGCAAAGCGAGTGTGGAGCTTGCTAACTCTCGCATTGAGCGCATCGTTCTCGCTGGCTCTTGCGGCGGAGATGGCGTCCTTTGAATTCGTGGTGACCAGACACTCTAAGTACGCTGAGATGAGGGTTGCGTCCTTAAACAACTCGTTCAAGGTATCGAGTGCTTGAATAACCTGATTTTCCTCGACTGTTCCCTTCGAAGAGGTAATCCCTTCTGCATCCCACATGCGTTCCGCACCGGCAATCTTCTCCTGGAACTTTGAAAAGGCAAGAAGAAACTCAGGTGAGTCGATCCCAGGGAAAAACGGTGTTAAATCCCAATGAGGTGGCGCGATAGCGGTAGGCATGCCTTAGTGTCCACTAATTTCGACAGAGGTCACAACATGGACTTATTCTCCAGTAACATGGGTTTGTGTCATTCAAGACCCACCTCGACGAAACGGACGTACAAATCCTCCACTTGTTGCAGAACGATGGACGAATTACGAACGCCGAACTCGCGAAGCGGGTTGGCCTTTCGCCACCCTCAGTGTTGCAACGAGTTCGTGCTCTTGAGAAAACAGGGCTGATCAAAGGCTATGTCGCGTTGTTGGATCCCGAACGTCTGGGCCTGCGAATCACTGCTCTGGTTATGATCAGTCTATCGCTTCACCAAGAACAGCCGATTGAACGGTTCCGGCGAGCCATTCAGGATATTCCCGAGATTTCTGAGTGCTATCACGTCAGTGGAGATTTTGACTTCCTGCTCAAGGTGGCGGTTCGAGACATGCGAGCATATGAACTCTTCCTTCGAGAAAAGCTCTCAAAGATTAAAGGGATTGGAAAAATCACCACGAATTTCGTGTTAGCGACGACCAAACAAACGACCCAAGTTCCCCTCTAATTTCGCGGCTCAATGGCGCGCTGGTACCGAAACGGAGATAAATGGCAAAGATTCTGCCCAACATATTAGCGGCCATTGGCAATACCCCAATGGTCCGATTCAATTCAATTGGCAAGGAATACCCGGTAGAGATCCTGGCCAAATGCGAATTCATGAATCCAGGGGGATCGGTCAAAGACCGAATCGGCTGGTATATGATCGAGCAAGCCGAAAAAGCCGGCCATATCAAACCCGGGGATACCCTCATTGAGCCCACCTCGGGCAATACGGGGATCGGATTGGCAATGGCGGCTGCTATCAAGGGGTACCGGCTGATCATCACCCTTCCGGAGAAGATGAGCGCAGAAAAGCAGTTGGCAATGGAGGCTCTGGGCGCGGAAATCATCCGCACCCCCACCACCGCCGCCCACGACTCTCCTGAATCCAATTTTGGCGTGGCTGAAAGATTAAGGAACGAGATTCCAAATGCCCACATCCTTGATCAATTTGCTAATCCCGGAAATCCCGAGGCCCACTACGAGACAACTGCAGTCGAAATACTTGAGCAAACCGGAGGCAAGCTGGATTACTTCGTCTGTGGGGTTGGCACGGGGGGAACAATTAGCGGAGTCGCCAAACGTCTCAAGGAAGAACTTCCTAGCGTTCAGATTATTGGCGTAGATCCTGAAGGATCTATTTTGGGCGGTGGCGAACCTGGGGGGCCCTACTTAGTCGAAGGAATCGGATACGATTTCTTTCCCGAGGTACTCAATCAATCGTTGGTCGATCGCTATGTCAAAACCAATGACGAAGCATCCTTTGCCCTTGCCCTCCGCATTATCAAAGAAGAAGGAATGCTCGTAGGCGGCTCCTCGGGTTCTGCCATTCAAGGGGTTCTGGAAATAGCCAAGTCCTGCAAGGGCGGCGAACGCATTGTGGTGATCCTGCCCGACAGCGTACGCAACTACATGAGTAAGTTCCTATCTCCGGCTTGGAGAGCGGAAAAAGGCTTGGAATACTAGCTCCGGTAAACTAGGGCACAGGTTCGACGACGATCCACACGGAGTGAATCTCCACCAGGAAGACCAATGGCTACCGACACCGCAACAAAATCTGAGTTGATCAACCTTCTTGACGAAGCCGTCAAGAACATGGAAATGAAGGGCTGCTGCAACGCCGTAAAAGAGGCCCTAGAGCACGTTGTGGCTTCCGGTAAGGACTTTGTCGAGGAGGAGTTCATGCGCCCTTGTGAGGACCGCTACGCAAGACATCTCCTTTATCTCGACCCAGAGAAGCGCTATTCGGTGCTCGCTATGGTCTGGGCGCCGGGCCAAGGAACCGCGATCCACGATCATGCGGGCATGTGGTGCGTGGAATGTGTTTACCGGGGTCGAATAACGGTCACTTCCTATTCTTGCGACAAAGAGGAAGGGGATCGTTACTGGTTCACCAAGGAAAAAGAGATCATTGCAGGAATCGGCGATGCAGGAGCTCTCATCCCTCCGTTCGACCATCACACCATCGTCAACACCTTCGACGAAAAAGCCGTCACCATCCATGTTTACGGCGGTGAAATGACTTGGTCAGATTGCTTCCTACCGGATGGCGACAGTTACCTCAGAGTGCGTAAAGAGCTGTCTTATACGCCTTAACCCCGTTTGGAGGACCAAAAATCATTCCAGCTCACTCGCGTAAAGCCCTCGTGCTCCTGCGTGGTGAACTCAAATAGTTCATCGCGCAAGGCGGCTGGCTGGCGCGAGAAGGTCTGTTTGCCTTCAACGTAGGTAGCTCCTCCTGGAAAAAAAGCTTCCCCTTCAAATTTGAGCAACAACCATCGAGAATCGTCGATCCAAACGGTTAGCTTTGCCCGCGTGCCTGCGCGTCGGTCCTCACCCTCCAGAACGTATTTTCGGGTGTTCTTGCCGTCCATCTTCTCTCGCACAATTTGTCTCACCTCAACCCGTGGGTTCGTGGTAAATCGAAAATCCCAAGGCCCATCAAATACAAAGTTCAGCCCCGGATGCATGCGGGATTCATTGTCTCCGTCGAACGAAGCGGTGAAATCTGGATGGGCTCCTTTTTGCAAGGTGAAGCTCTTTTTCTCGGGATTGATCGCAAAAGTCTCCTCCCCATCGGAACCTTGAATAAGGTCAGGTTGGCCATTTACTTCAATTTTGATCCAACATTTGGAGTCATCGAGATACCGCCTTTGGGTGAGTCGGCTAACCGGAACACGACGGTTGTCTAGAACTCTTACATCCCACTCGTCTTCAAAGTCCTTGAGCTTTCGAGCCTCCCGAAAGAGATTCTCTTGGATCTTCTCAAGGGTTATGGAAGTGTCTTGGGTGGCGAGGGGCGCCAATACCAAGATCGCGAGAGAAATCACGATGAGAATTCTAGACGGAATTCCAAATTTTTTCAAAAGCCGCAGAGCAGATAAAATGCCGCCATGTCTGCTGACGCTCAATCATTTGAAACAAAGGTGATTCATGCCGGGATTGAGCCCGATCCTCTCTCGGGCGCCGTGATGACTCCTATCTATCAGACCAGCACTTACGCTCAATCTAGCCCAGGTGAGCACAAGGGCTACGAGTACAGCCGCACCGACAATCCAACCCGCACAGTATTACAAACCCAACTGGCCGAACTAGAGCAAGGGACACATGCTCTGGTATTCAGTTCAGGATTGGCTGCGACCGACGCGGTGCTCAATCTCTTCCAATCGGGCGATCACATCATTGCCGGTGACGATCTCTACGGTGGCACTTACCGGCTCTTTGAGAAGGTCGCCACCTACCGGGGACTTGAATTCGATTTCATCGACCTCAACAACGAAGGTCTTCTCCGTGAAAAGATTAAGTCAAACACCAAGCTCATTTGGTTTGAAACACCTACCAATCCGATGCTCAATATTTTCGACATCGCCAAGATCGCTTCCATCGCCAAAGAACATGGTCTTCTGTCGGTCGTTGACAACACTTTCATGTCGCCCTTTTTTCAAAACCCACTCACTTTGGGCGCGGACATCGTCATGCATTCCATGACCAAGTACATCAACGGGCACAGCGACGTCGTGATGGGCTGCCTGATTCTGAAAGATCGTGAAATTAAAGCTCCACGTACCACGTGGCGCGATCCCAATTTCGCCGCGCCGAGGACTCTATATTCCCGCCTGAAGTTTCTTCAGAATGCGGTTGGAGCAACCCCCGGACCTTTTGATTGCTGGCTTGTCCTTCGTGGGATCAAGACACTTGCCGTGCGGATGGAGCGACATGCTCAGAACGCGCTGAGAGTTGCCCACTTTCTCCAGGACCATCCGACAGTCGAACGTGTGATCTACCCTGGGTTGCCGTCGCATCCAGGTCATGATCTCGCCTCACGCCAAATGCGCGGATTCGGCGGGATGATGACTTTTTTCACGAAGGGCGGCCTAGATCAAGCGCGAACGTTTCTCGAAAACCTCAAGCTATTTACCTTGGCGGAGTCACTGGGCGGCGTGGAGAGCCTGATTGAGCACCCGGCAATCATGACCCATGCCTCGATTCCGGCTGAGCTCAGGCGAGAAATAGGCATTCACGACAATCTAATCCGTGTCAGCGCCGGAATTGAAAACGCCGACGATTTGATTGCTGACCTAGATCAGGCTTTGGCAAAGATATGAGTGAAAGGCTGTCCACGCTTCGAGAACGATGCATGTCCTTGCCCGAGGTAACTGAAGAGAACCCTTGGGGCGACATCGCCTGGAAAACGAAAGGCAAGATGTTCGCCGTCACCGGAGAAAGCGCGGAAGCCGTCACGGTCAAGGCAACCCTGGAACAACAGATGGTCCTCGTCCAGCTTCCACACATTCGTGTCGCCAAGTATGTGGGGAGATACGGCTGGGTGACAGTTGACTTAGCAGATCGAGACTCATTGGAAATTGCGCTCGACCTCATCCAGGAGAGCTACCGACTTGTCCGAGGCAAAAAGTAGTCCCTCTTATGCAGCCCGGTTTTGGTGTCCCAGACCAAAGGGATCTCGATGGCGCAGTTCCTCCCAATCGGATTTGGGAATTGCAAGGAAAATATCGAGCAGATTGGGGTCGAACTGCTTTCCAGCATTTCGCTTCATCTCTTCGCAAATTTCCTCATAGGACATAGCTGGAGCATAGGGTCGATCCGATGCCATTGCGTTGAAAGCGTCTACATAACTAACGATTCGAGCCGCTTTTGGAATATTCGATCCTTGCAAACCAAAGGGATACCCACCTCCATCCCATCTCTCATGGTGATGCAAAATGACCGGTAAAGCCTCGGTTAGTCCGGGGAACTTCTTGACAAGTTCCGCGCCGATCATCGGGTGCTTTTCGATTTCGATCCTCATTTCAGAGGTGAACTTCTCTGGATAAGTCAACACCTCTTCCCTGACGCCAAGGCGGCCAACATCATGTAAAAGCGCGCCGAAACCCAAGGCTCTCATCATGTTGGGGGTTATATCCAACGCACCGGTGTTACGACACTCCTGAGCGAATCGCATGGCGTACCACATGATTCTGAGGGCGCATCCACGCGTCATGGGATCTTTTAACTCTAACGTAGCCAGAAGGCCCGCGGCTAACGCGCATTGGGGCTCGTGGCTGAGTGCTTCCGGCTTGAGATTGAGTCCTGCCGCCAAGATGGTGGCGAAGCCCATGGGAGTCGAACCATCCATCTTGGCCGAGCCACCACTTAACACGACTGGAGTAGAGAGTTGGAGATCTGCAGCGGAGACAACTTGATTCCGGCCACGGCTCTTCGCTGTGTACAGCGCCCTATCGGCGTGGTCGATCATCATTTCCGGCGTGGCACAATCCGCCGAAATCTGGCTCAACCCAATGCTTACAGTTACCCGACGATGCTTGAAAGTGAAAGTGGCAACGATCTCTCGTATGCGCTCAAGAATGGCCAGAGCCTCGCCACTGTCCGCGTAAGGCATCAGCAGTGCAAACTCTTCTCCACCGTATCTGGCCGCCAAATCACTGGCACGTGTCGATTCTTCCAACAGCTTGGCAATTGACCGCAACACCTCGTCGCCAGCCGGATGCCCATAGTTATCGTTGTATTGCTTGAAGAAATCGACGTCCAGCAAAGCGAGGCAAAGGGGATGTTGGTGCCTCCGTGACTGACCTACTTCCACTCGCAGCCGTTCTTGAAAGGCTCGGTGATTTGCCAGTCCCGTCATGCCGTCCCTGGTTGCCAGTTGCTCCAGCACGGAGTTCGTCTCAAGGAGCGTTTTATTTTGAGACTCCAAGATACTTGCCATATCTCGCAGTTCAAGATTCATTCGCTCCGCTTCCACTGCGGTTACGGAAATCTGTTGGTTTCTTACTTCGAGCTGCGCATAGGCTTCTCTCAGCTTGTTGTAAAGCGAACCGTTCTCGTTGACGGCCAGCATTTGACGGATCAGAATGGCTACCACCAGAAAGAAGCAGCAAACGTAAAGACCTCGGCGAATGATGGGCTCGAAATCTCCCATCGAGACAAACAGCGCTAGAATTCCCGTTGCTGGAGCAAGAATGAACGGAGCACCGAGTGCCCACTTTCGAGGTACGACGACGTATTCTCCCTCCGCCTGTATCTTTTGAAATCCTGGCTCCGACAACTTTCCGCGAACAAGCAAGCCAGACAATCCGACGAGCGAGCAGGTCAGCATCCACGAAAGATCCAGTAATGAGCCGGAGCGATAAGTCTGAGAGATGGAGGCTTGCGTGTAGTAAAGATCTCCCAAGACTGTGCAAACCAGTCCAGCCATCAGCAATCCCGTCGCTGCCCGAAAGCGCTGATCAAGGCCCCGTCTTACCATTTGATAGAGGCTCACCAGAATGAGAGAGTCAAGCACGGGAAAGGCGGCATTTGCGACGATGCCGAACAATCCCATCCCGGTATGTTTGAGCGCTGGTCCAATTAGGTAGACCCAGCCGAAAGCCAGCACGCCTGCCGCAACCACCAGTCCATCTGACCAGGTTCTCCAGCGCATGGCCCGATGCGTCGGTCTCAGCGGCCAGAGGAGTGCAGCCGCCACGAAAAGCACATACTGCCCTAGGTAGCAAAGATCTGCCGTCCACGGGCTATCGATCCCGTGCCGAAATCTTGTTTCGTAAACGTACAAGCAATTGCCCAGCGCATAGATTAAGGATGCGGCACCCAATACGGCAGGCAACCACTTCATTGGCAGCAGACGCCAACTGATGCGTCGCGTTCCCACTCCAAAAGAAGCGCAAAAGGCCAGGAGTGGGATCGCGATGCCAGCGACATCGCTGGTAAGGCTCTTTACTTCGGAAGAAGGTGACAGGCTGAGGATGGCCAAACACAGCAAATTGAGCCCGGCCAGAATACCGGCCCAAGCCCAAAAGCCTTTCGCGCACCGAGTTGAATCGCAATTTTTCGCCATGCCTGCAACCCAGGCGGTTTCCCATCCCAACCGAGATACCGCTCTGGCCTGCTATTCCATGGCAAAGTGAAACGGCCCCTGGTACTTTCGCCTATTCTCGCGACAATTAGGCGCGCAATGCTTGGTCCAAATCTCCAAGAAGATCGTCAATGTTCTCCAAACCTACAGAGAGCCGGACGAAATCTGGCGTGACTCCCGTGGAAGCCTGTTCTTCCTCGGTGAGCTGACTGTGCGTCGTGCTGGCGGGATGGATCACCAGAGACTTGGCATCTCCCACATTGGCCAGCAAAGAGAATAGTTTGAGACGGTCGATAAACTTAACCGCCCTCTCATTGCCGCCCTTAATTCCAAATCCAACGATCGCTCCGAAAAGCCCACGGTGGTGGTACTTGGTTGCCCGAGCGTGGTCCTGGTGGTTTGGAAGGCCAGGGTAGTTGACCCACGATACTTCGGGATGATTCAGCAAGAACTCCGCGACCTTGAGACCATTTGTGGAGTGTCGTTCCATTCTAAGATGCAACGTCTCAATCCCTTGTAAGAACTGCCAGGAATTGAAGGGAGAGAGCGCCGGCCCAAGATCACGGAGGCCCTGCACTCGAGCCTTAATGCCGAATGCCACGTTGCCGAGGCCCGGAAAGTTGCCGAACACCTCCCAGAATTTGAGCCCATGGTAACTGGGGTCTGGAGCCGTAAAATTGCTGAACCGCCCGCTTCCCCAATCGAAGCTTCCTCCGTCAACCACGATCCCGCCGATGGAAGTGCCGTGACCACCCAAGAATTTGGTCAGCGAGTGAATAACGATGTTCGCACCGTGCTTGAGAGGTTGGACAAGGTAAGGCGTGGGAAGCGTGTTATCGATAACAAGGGGAATCCCATTCTCTTTTCCAATGGCGCCTACCTCCTCAAAGGGGAAGGTGTCCAGCTTAGGATTGCCAACCGATTCGCCAAAGAAGGCTTTGGTCTTATCGCTGATAGCCCGCCGGAAATTCTCGGGATCGCTTGCATCGACGAACTTGACCTGAATACCAAGCTTAGGCAGCGTGTAATGAAGGAGGTTATATGTTCCTCCATAAAGAGATGAACTCGCCACAATCTCGTCTCCGGCCTCCGCTATGGTGAGCAGAGCCAGCACTTCGGCTGCCTGTCCACTTCCCGTTGCAACGGCTGTGGTGCCCCCCTCCAGAGCCGCTATCCGTTGTTCCAGAACATCCGTCGTCGGATTCATGATTCGGGTGTAGATGTTCCCGAACTCCTGGAGTCCAAACAGCCTCGCGGCATGGCTCGTGTCGTCGAACACGTAGCTGGTCGTTTGATAAATGGGGACGGCTCGCGATTTGGTGGTGGGATCGACCTGCTGACCGCCGTGAAGCGCTAGGGTTTCAAAGCTTGGATTTCTCGTTTCGGTTAAATCACTCATGATGAATTCCTCATGCTAGCGCTCTCACCGGTTGTTATCGAACCGATTCCTGAAGGAATCCTCATTTCAGAAACCAAATTGACGCGCCCGCTAACACAGTATTAGGCGTCCAAGTCCCATCACAAAATCTAGATTTCTTGATGAGGATGTTGGCACCTGCCATAAATTGTGATAACATCCATAGCTGAATCAAGTGATAGGCGATCCTTGGTCATCTTAAAACCTGGAAGGTCATCATGCGAAGGTCCTCCGCCGATCTGTACAAGAAGATCGCGAATCGACTCAGCGGTGCAAGTGGAAGAGCCACTCTAGCCATTGCAAGTCTAGTAATTTTATCGGTTGTCGCAGGTTGCGGCAATAAAGATGCTGATTCGTCGGCTTCAAATACACCTCAAACTCCTGCGAGCACAACTCCCGCTGGCCCAGATCCTGCTTCTGTTACCCCAGGTAACAAAGACATCGACGGACCCATCAAACCGGGCGATCCCATTACGCCTGGGCGAGAACCCGCCGCAGGCAGTTAATCGAATTTAATCTGAGACGGGTCACGACTGACGTTGGTCGTAACCCATTGTTGGTTCCTGCAATTATCGTGAGGTTAATATGCGCAAATTTAAAGCATTTACTCTAATTGAGCTTTTGGTTGTTATTGCCATTATTGCGATCTTGGCTGCTATCCTGTTCCCAGTTTTTGCTCAGGCAAAGGCTGCGGCCAAGAAGACGCAGTGCTTGAGCAATAACAAGCAAATCGGTACATCGCTGATGATGTACGCCGGCGATTATGACGACTACTTCCCGACTTGGTCGGAGTACTGGTATGACTACTACCAACCCCCGACGGGCGCGAAGGGCACCGATAGCGTTACGCGCTACTGGGATGCCAAGTTGTATCCATATGTAAAGAGCGGAGATCCCGGCAACGCCACCAATCCAAATCGTGGAGGCGTCTGGAAGTGCCCGGAAAGCGAGCGAGATGAGCGATACCGCAGCATGGGTATCAATCAGGCTTTGATCTATGACACGGACGGAGCTAGCCCCTACTACTACCGCTATATCAGTCAAACCGAAATTTCCAATGTTGCCGGTACCGTTTTCACCGGTGATGGCGGATCGGACGGTCGAATCGCGATGCCTTACTTCTTCCAAGGCTACACGGAGAAGTTCATCACAAAGGTTCCTTACACTCGCGATGCTCCTTGGCGACACACTGACGGTGCCAACTACACCTTCACCGACGGACACGCAAAATATGGCAAGGGCGATAAGTTCTTCCCATCGCCGGCGACCAAGGGTTCAGCGGTTACGAACAATGATCGGGGTCGTGCTCGGTGCGCTCACGCAAACTACTTTGCGCCCAAAGACAACGAGAAGGCCTATCATCGAAACTACGCCCTCAATAACTACGGCATCACTTGCTCCGTAGAGAACTAAGGTGTACAAAAAGACCCGAACCGCGTACGCGGTTCGGGTCTTTTTGTATCTGAGGTGAGCTCATTGACGCCTAAGACGTCATCCAATTTGACTATTGTGTGCACTTTAGCCCTGGCTCCCTCTTTTTTTGGAAAGTCGACTCTGACAGCGAAGGGTATCGGACGCAAGAAACTTGAGGAGCCCCTTCTAAGTCGATTTCGAGCGTGCGCTCACTTATCATCCCCTGCCTATCGAGCAGGCTCAACACCCTGCAGCCCAGCGCCTCTGTTGCGAGGTGAGATCGGAACGGGCTCGATAGCGATAGATGCCGAAACGGGGACCTGTATCTACAGCGGATTCTTTCGTTGACTTCTTACTCGGTAAACTCGCGTGGATGGCACTTCAGACCAAG
Organism: Armatimonadetes bacterium 55-13; assembly: GCA_001898035.1. Classification (GTDB taxonomy): domain Bacteria; phylum Armatimonadota; class Fimbriimonadia; order Fimbriimonadales; family Fimbriimonadaceae; genus 55-13. Next base: position 135,011 of record MKRX01000005.1, on the reverse strand, counting down.
ACGGTTCGTGATCTCGACGTTGATGGCAAGCGCGTTCTAGTGCGTTGCGACTTCAATGTTCCTCTTGAAAACGGTCGGATCACCGATGATCGACGAATTACCGAAGCTCTCCCGACGATCAAGTACCTGTTGGACCATGGCGCATCGGTCATTCTCGCCAGCCATCTGGGGCGACCGAAGGGCGTTACTCCAGAATTTAGCCTCAAGCCCGTCGCTACACGTCTTTCCGAGCTTCTAGGCAAAGAAGTGCCACTCCTCCCCGACTGCGTTGGCCCGGAGGTCGAGGTCATCTGCGCAGCGCTGAAGCCTGGAGATGTCGTCCTTCTGGAAAACGTTCGATTTCATCCGGAAGAGGAGAAAAACGATCCCGAGTTCGCCAGGCAATTGGCTAGTCTGGCCCAAGCGTATGTTAACGACGCCTTTGGCACGGCTCACCGCGCTCACGCCTCAACCGAAGGAGTTGCTCACGATCTCCCCAGTGCCGCTGGATTTTTGATCGAAAAGGAAATTGAGTTCCTTGGCAAAGCGCTCGATAATCCGAAACGCCCCTTCATCGCCATCATGGGGGGGTCCAAAGTAAAAGACAAGATCGCCGTGATTGAAAACCTACTTCCCAAGGTTGACAAGCTTTTGATTGGTGGCGGAATGGTCTTCACTTTTTATAAAGCTCAGGGGCTGGAAATCGGCAAGTCACTTCTGGATGCGGAAAACCTGGAATACGCGGCACGCCTTCTCAAGGAACAAGGCGATAAAATCGTCCTTCCGACCGACGTCGTCGTCGCCTCTGCCTTCTCTGAAGACGCCCAGACAAGAACGGTGAAGGCCAATGAGATTCCCGCCGACATGCTGGGTCTTGATATCGGACCAGAATCCCAGACCGCG
>MKRX01000005.1:84830-134113 GCA_001898035.1 Armatimonadetes bacterium 55-13 | reverse complement strand
AAACATCTGGCACGGCCGTTTGGAATGGCCCCATGGGCGTCTTCGAGATGAAGCCCTTCGAAGCGGGCACGCGCGTGGTGGCTGAAGCATTGGCGGAATCAGGCACGGTATCAATCGTGGGTGGGGGCGACTCGGCCGCGGCTATTGAGAAGTTTGGCTATGCAGACAAGGTGAGCCACGTTAGTACCGGCGGTGGAGCATCTCTTGAATTCCTGGAAGGAAAGGTATTGCCAGGTATCAAGGCCCTCGAGTAACGCTGCCTGAAACCCGCTTGCCATGCCCTTTTTGTGCCTGAGAATCGATCTCGACTACGTTCCCTGGGATACTCCTGACGGGAACGAGTTCGGGCATGGTGAGCCAGCCTTGTTTCTGAAACTCCTCGATTTAGCCAGACTCTCAGGCGATAGACTCCAATTCTTCATTTCAAGTCGAGTTCTACGAGCCTTTCCATCTACCGCCGAGGCGGTCCTTAACGAAGGGCATGATTTGGATTGGTTTTCAAAGCATCCGGAGGAGCCTGACGCCAGGTATCCAGAGGCCGCCGAGCTCTTTCAATCCATAGGTCACACCCCACTGGGAATGGCGCTGCGCGGATCTTGGCCAGAGGATGGCATGGTGCCTCACGGAATGCAGTTTGTTTCCGCTCAGGGCACAAAAGGTCCACCCCGTCTGCACTTCTTCCCCGTTGAGACGAAATCGGACCGCGAGGCTGTCAGAGCGGGCACTTCGGCTCGGATATGGACCGATTCGATCAAAGCAGGCCTACGAGAGACGGCCAGCAGAAACCGTGCGATAACGGTTTGCGTTCGCCCCCAAGTTTTGGCCAAATTTGACCCCAAGCTGACACACGTTAAGGAGATATTGGACCTGGCTCGCGCGGTGGAATTACCTGTTCGCACACTTCGCCAGGCCCTTTCCTCCTCAGAAGCCTAATTGGCCTCCTGAAGACGCTTGATCCACTGATCCCGCATGCGCGTGAACTTTGAATCAAGCGATAACGGCTTTCCGTTGGCAAAAATGCCGACCACGTTGGTGGTCAGTTCAAATGGATCACCATCGGTAATGACCAAATTGCCAATCTTGCCAGCATCGATCGAGCCCAGTCTGTCTGCCAATCCCAGTATCTCCGCGGCAGATAAGGTGATAGATCGCAGGGCATCTTCCTGAGAAATCCCGTACGCACAGGATTCACCAACCTTCACCGGCAAATTGAAGGCGTCTGAGTTATCTTCCGTCTGGAAGCAGAACTGGACTCCCGCTTTCTTCAAGAGGGCCGGAAGAACAAAGGTCGTGTCATACGGGTCCCAATCATTGGCTGGTGAGTTCGCAGAAAGCGTGCTCTTCCCCGCTGGGTTAATGATGACCGGAATCTTCTTCTCAGCCAAAAGCTTCGCTTCTTTCCACGCGTCGTATGCCCCGGCGAGAACGACCTTGAGGTGATATTTCTCCGCGAAAGCGACGGCGTTTCGAATGGAAGACGCACTGCGAACACGCAGCAGCACCGAGGCCCTTCCCTGGAGATAGGGGATCATAGCTTCCATCGAGAGGTCGATTTCGCTTTTGGGATCGTCCGTACGCTTCTTGAGATAAGCAGCTGCTTTCTTAAAGTAGTCATCAAGATCGTCGGCAGAGCCACCGCCGCCTCCGCCTCGCCTTTGGGCTCCGCCAAGCTCGTCTTGATGGTCATGATCGTGTTCTTGCTCGATAGGCGGGTTGTATTCGCCTCGCAAGAGATCCACATCGCAACAAGCTAGACTTGCATCGAATCCAAAGCCAGTTCCCGCTCCGGGGAAATTGATGACGAGCATGCGATTGCCAAGAGACATCTGTTCCGTCGTCCAGCCGAAGTTCTCAATCGCGCTCGCCTGACCACAAATGGTCCCGCCGGTGGGCCGAGTCAGCGAGGTAAGCACTCCTCCCATTCGGGCGACTGGCAGGTGCTCGCTTTGGACCTGCACTGCGGTACCTGCCACCAAATCTGGCTGATAGCCACCTAACTCCGAATTGTCGTTCATCTGGCCAATAGGCGAAATTTCGGATAGTCCAATGGAGTTGCCGGCATCGATGAAGCCGGGATAGACATGAAGTCCTTTTCCGTCAATCACCTTTGTCAGGGCGTCTCGGGGGATAGGCACATTCGTGCCCACCTGTTTGATCTTCCCATCTTCCAACAAGACCGTTCCCCCCTCAATGACCGGTCCGCTCACGGGATGAATCGTCGCGCCAATGACGGCATACCTCTTTCCAGTTAGATCGACCTTCAAAGGTTCGGTATGTCGATTCGTGTCCAAGACATTCTTTGTCACGGATGTTGGGTCAATTCCGAATGCATCGCGTCGCTGGAAGTAGACTTCGCCTTCAATCAGGGTCATCGCGCACTTTGAGTAGACGCTTAGAGGATGTCCATCCCAAATAGCGATATCGCCGTCTTTACCGACCTCAAGGCTCCCCGTGCGTTTGTCCACACCCAATGAACGAGCAGGATTGATCGTCAACATCGCCATCGCCTGACCTTCGGTAGCCCCGCCATAGCGCATTGTTTTGGCGGCATCGATCGCAATCGACGGCATCCCGGAGAGTCCATCCGTATTAACGGAAATGTTGACTCCCGCCTGCTGGCAAATCATCGCATTGTAAGGAATGGCGTCGTAACCTTCGACTTTGAAAGACCAACTATCGGCAAATGTCGACACTCCGATTCCGGCTTTTGCCAGTTCGGGAGCAATTTTATAGGCTTCCAGTGCGTGCTGGAGGGCGCCTATCTTGAATCCAAATTCTTGGCTAAGACGGACCATCATCAGCATCTCGTCGGCTCGATAGCTGTGGCATTGAACCCAAATCTTGCCGCGCAAAATATCGGCCAGCGCCTCAAGCCGCAGGTCCTTACGTGGAGGGTCTCCCTTCTTACCTCTCCTCTCCCATCCGTCCCACTCGGAAATGTATTGCCTCGCTTCCGTAAATGCGCGCCGGTAAACCGCTTCTTGTCCCATTCTCGTCTTGGGAAATCTATTAGAGGTATCGGAACCGGATCGGGTCACGTTTTCACCCAACGCGAACTTGATCATGCGCGGGGCATCGGGGACGGGCAATTCTTCGACTGGCCGGGCGTACTTGAGCTTAATAACGGTGCTCTGCCCCCCTACGCAATTCGCGCTTCCGTGCAGGGCCATTCCCGTGGTTTCTCCGCCAGAAAGAGCTTGCCACAAGTTCTTGGAATCCGGATTTAACACGTCTTCGATTCGAACTTCGGCAACGATACTGTCGGAACCCTCATTGGTCGCCATGATTCCCCGGTGGATATGGGCGTCCACGATTCCCGGTGTGACCACTTTTCCCTTGGCATCGATCACGATAGTCCCTTTGGGGGCGTCGATTTTCGGTCCGATGGCGACAATCTTTCCGTTCCGAATCAAGATGTCGCCGGATTCCAAGATTCCCTTGGTCACGGTCAGTATCCGGCCACCTTTGATAAGAACGCTTCCTCCGGTGTGGATTTGGGGTTTTCGCATGGCCTCCGTTTCAAATGGCAAATCTTGGGAATGAGAAACGCTTACGATGAGAAGAGCCAATAGGGCAAACCGGCGCATCACTTCGCCTCCTTTTTGTATTCGAACACTTTGCCGAGCACAACGACGCTTTGAACTTCGGACTTTGCGTCGGCGAAGTCGCCGTTCATCAACACCAGGTTCGCGACTTTTCCTTTCTCTAAGGTCCCGACCTCCCTGGCGACACCAAAGATTTCGGCAGGAGCGGAAGTCATCGCTCTAAGTGCTGCGGACTTCGAAAGACCCAGACCAATCAAGGCTCGAACGTCCTTCAAATAATCGCTCCAACCATCCCTCTCTGCCGAGAAGGCAAAGAGAACTCCTGCCTTTTGAAGTTCAATGACATTGAGAGCTCTTTCTTTCCACTGATCGCGCCGTTCTTCGAGGACGGCGACAGGAGGACCGTCTGGAGATGTCTTCACGGACGGCTCATCTCCGATCGCACAGTCCACGATGACCGGAACCTTTTTGTCAGCCAGCATTTTTCCTCTCTTGTAAGCATCACGAGATCCCTGAATGACCACCGGAAATCCGAACTCATCGCCAATCTTTAACGCGCGCTGGATATCTGCTTCAGAGTCGGCGGCGAACACCGCCGAAGTCTCTGCCCTGAGTACAGGCTGTAGCCCGTCGTAGTCGGCATCCTTTTCTGGCTTCGAGAGCTTTCCGTAGCGCTGGGCATCGTAAAGAGTCTGCCGCAAAAGCGCCACGGCGCCCAGAAGAGTCCCTGGGTACCCCTGCCCTCCCGCGTTTCTAAAACTCATTTCCATTCCGAACGGGTGGGCATCAAACTTTTCGTCGGTCCAATAGGCTAGAGCTCCGGTACCGCGAATCAATCCTCCTCCAGGCGCCAGATACGAGGCGGTGAATCCCGCTTTGTGAGCGTCTGACATGAAGACCTTGAGATCGAGACATTCAGCTGTCTTAAGTTGAGCTCGAATTCCCTTGCGATTTCCCTGCCACATGGTTGGGGGAGCAACACTAAGAGTCGAGGGCGGCGTAGCAGCGGACGGCGCATCGGGCAGTTTCAGGCTTTTGGTCGAATAACCGTTGATGAATCCCGGGTAGATGGTCATTCCCTTCGCATCTAAGGAATTCATCCCCACTGGAACGGGCAATTTGGAACCGATTTCCGCGATCTTCCCATCGCGAACCACGATGACTCCGTTCTCGAGGACCTTGCCGTTGCCGACCTCAACTCGTCCGCCAACAATTACAAGATCCTGACAATGAACGATTGCCGAGAGTAAAACCAAGGCTATGATTGCGCATCTTCGCATGAAAATTGCACTCCTAACGAATGATTAAGATGCGCGGGAGGTTACCCACGGGGCAACCGTAAAGTCTTAACTTTTATTCAACCATCTGAAGAACTCGAGTCCACTCTTCATCCGTTACCGGCATAACGCTTAGTCTCTGTCCTTTCTGAAGCACCGCCATGGATTCTAATCCCGGAGTTTGTCTCAGTTCGGCAAGCGTGATCTGCCTCGGCAGTTTCCTAACGAACTTGATCTCGCGAGTGATCCATCGGGGATCCTCTTTCGAACTCTTGGGGTCGTAATATTCGCTGTTCGGATCAAATTGAGTCGGATCGGGCACCGGCCCACTCGCGACCTCGACAATTCCAACGATTCCGGGAGGCTCACAACTCGAGTGGTAGAAAAATCCCTGATCACCTTCGTTCATCTGGTCTCTAAAGAAGTTTCGAACAGTGTAATTGCGGCATCCATCCCAAACATTTGCGCCATCCCTTTCCTGATCGTCAATGCTATAGCAGTCGGGTTCAGACTTCAGTAACCAGTAAGCCATGTCCTATTTTGGCAAAACCAGAAACAAAAAAGACCCGTCACCTGAGTGACGGGTCCTTATCATTCGGACTACTCCGCGCTGTTATGCATTTCGAGCGTGACATTGCCAGTGACGGCGCTGATGTCCAGCGTTCCTTTTCCATCTCCTAACCGTCCGGTGACTCTTTGGCTGGTCTTCGCCTCATCCTCTAGCGGAATTCCACATCTCACATCACCGCTAAGTGTCGATAATGAGACGCGACAGTCGCAACCGTCAACCACGCTTACAAGAGAGTCGCCGCTGACCGTCCTAACGTTTAGGCTTCCCGTTACCGCAGACTCCAGATCCAATTGGACGTCTCCTGACACAGCCTCGATCGCGATCGTCTTTCCCTGCGACTGAGTGATCCTGACGTCACCGCTCGCCGACCGAGCGTTAATATTGCCCTCGATCCGCCTGAGTTCCAGATCTCCGGACTTGGTCTCAATGGTCAGGCTGGGTGTCACCACATCCTCGATCGTGATATCGCCACTGTAAGCCGAGACTTCAACCGGTCCATCCAGTTGCCGCATGTGGATATCGCCTGATCGACTCACGACCCTGGTTCCACCCTTCGTATCGAAAATCTCGATGTCTCCTGAATCTGCTTTGACTTCGACAAAGCGCTTTTCAGGAATCTGAATAACCAGATCTACCGATAGGCCACTCATATCGGGTTGCTTGATCAAGACGAGGTGTTCACTCTCCTCAATGATCACGGTATATCCGTCGGCCTTCTCCCGAGCGTCTTCTACGCTGTTACCGCGGACGCTTGCTTTCGCCTGCACATGACCTTCCTCAAATCCACCTACGACTTGAACGTCTCCGCACGGGTTTTCGATCCTCAACGTCTTCGCGGAAGAGAAGTTGAGAGGCAACTCAATCTTTCGGACTTCCTGGCTGGAGAACCAACCGAATTCAAATTTCCCCTTCGAGATTTGGTCGAGGCCATCTTTCAGCGCCTCGTAGCCTTTGTGAGCCGACGACTTGGCTTGCTGAGAAACTTCCTTCCAATTAACCGCGGTCGCCGCTTCTTTCCCGATCTTTTCCACTGCGTCGGTGAAAGCCTTAAAGAAGTCTTTGTCTTTCGACTTTTCTGTTGCCGGACTTTCGCCAGCTTGCGATTCCTCCGCAGCCTCCGTGGAAGATTCCACCGATTCATCCGCTTGAGGCTCCGCCTGAGATCCGGAAAACGCCTCGATCAAATCGGCAGCATCTTCCGCACTTAACTTGCCTTCCTCGACTAGTTTGATGATCCTTCTTACTTCTTCCTTCACTTTGCCCCGCCTTTCAACTTCGCCTTTGCCTGCTCAGCCGTGATTTCGCCCTTTTCCAACTGCTCCAAAATCTTTGCCTTCTTTTCCGCCGACTTCTCTTTCTTGGCCGTTTCTTCCTTGATCGGAGTCAAGTCCAGCGCCTGAAGCAGAGCGTCCAATCTGGACTTAACGGTGGGATAGCTAATTCCGAGTTCCCGTTCCACGCTGTTGATCATTCCTCGGCAACGGAGAAACGTCTCCAAAAAATGCTCATTCTCCTCCGAGAGCTTTGCGTAGCGGGGAATCTCGAATCGGCCACGTATCGTAATTCCGGATGCCTCTCCCGCAAGTTCGGTTATCACCAACTCTTCGCCAGTGATGGGGTCATCAACCAGCAGTCTTTTGATTTTCCGTTCACCCATGCACGCATTCTATCAAATAAATCAAAATAAATTCGATCTGAAATTTAAAAATTTGGTAGTGGGTCAGTTTGAGACTTAAAAAACTCAAGATCTGATAAGTCGCTGGTCCCGCATTTATCGCATGCTTGACCGCTCACGCACGTCGTATAATGGAAGAGATGCCAAAGAAACAAGGACCCGATGATTTGAACGAAATCGCCTTCAGAGTCCTTCAAGAAGCCACAGAAGAGGCTCCGAAGAACGATGATGGAAAAGATCCCGCCGCCGTGTCGCTCGGGCGCAAAGGCGGGCTAAAAGGTGGGAAAGCTCGGGCGGCATCATTAACGCCCGAGCAAAGGAAAGAGATCGCAAAGAAGGCAGCTCAAAAACGTTGGGGAAAGTCTAAATCGTAATTCGATAAGTACTGCCGTGAAATTGGCATCGTCTCATAGATCCATGAAATTGGGGATCCTGCTTGATTAGCAATTTGGTCAGTTGTTAGTCCTATCTCGCCCGCCTCGTCGAAAAAGAACCTATGGACCCTAGACTCTTCCTGATTTGGTGCACCTGGTTCACGTTTACGCCAACCCTTTGTAGAAATGCCGATGTAAAGTTGGCGATATCTTTCCTCGGAAATTATCTTTAAATCTCTAGCGCGCCTAACAATTGCTGCGCAGGATGCCCTCCAGTGCACTCTCTCTTCAAAGATATCCATCAAGCCCCAATGTGTAGAAAAACGGTATGTAAATGGAATTGCTGGCATCAACATTGCAGACGCAAAAGCATTTGCATCCCTTTCGAGCCTGACAGCATCATCTTCATAAGTATCAGTAGCATTGGAGTGTCTATGCAAAACCAAATGGCCTAATTCATGTAGTACTGAAAATCTAACACGATAACCGTCTTTGTGAGTCTCGTTGATCAAAATATAGGGCCTGTCTTCAGACCAAAAGCTTACTGCGTCAAAATCAGGATCAGAAGTAACCCAAAATACTGAAACTCCTAGCGATTCTACTAAGTCCAATGCACTCTTTAGCGGCGCATCGACAATTGACAAATCGTTCCGGATATTCTTAACGATATCCTCTATTTCGACTATCCCTGAAGCCCTAGCATAGGGCACTTTTACTTTCGGTAGATCTAGCAGACGCTCTTGCTCAATCACTAAATCTGAAAGAAAAGAACTTACGGCCCTAACATGCATGACAAAAGGAGACTTAAGCCTAACCCTCTTTCGAAAGCTCAACTCTCCAGATGGAATCAGCGAAAGAGGTCCCATTTGGAAAAATTTGACAGGAACATTTAAAATGGCGGCAATCTGTTCTAGGACACTGTCGTTAATAGATAGTCCGCTTTCGTACCCCCTGTAAGTAGATGGGGCAATATTTAATTGCGCCGCCACTTCAGGCGCACTTTTCCCCATCCAAGAGCGAGCTATTTGGATTCGAGATGCAATGTGCTTTGGATCTAACTCTATCAAACTCATGCTTTAGGGCGGGTTCCCTTTTTTTTAACCGGCACATCTGGAGACTTGTGTGTGGCTTGTTCCCTGTTGATGAGGATACCTTCAATATCTCTGTCCGTCAGTCCTTCATTGAAAATGGGGATCTCATCTTCAACTCGTATCTTTTTACTTGCATGATCAATATTACCAATTAGAATTTTAACAGCTAAGCTCTCCATACGGGTACTGGTTTTCCTTGCCCTTTCAATTCCGACTACAATATCTTGGACATTTACAGGTTCAGGTACGTCTATCAGCCGTTCGGTTAAGTGACTTGAAATTTCTGCGGATGTGTCAGACAAAAATCGATACTCCTTATCGCCATGTTTGACTACGTTTCGAACGATCACACCAAAGACACCTGCTAAAGTGGGCACGATTATCCACGTCGTATTTCCTGGGCGACGTCCATCAGGAGCCTTGGAGACCTTTTTCACTCTTCCTGTTAGCAAAGTTATGTCAGAAAGGTGCGTCTGACACTCGGATCTAAGGGCCGCAGCTGCACAGGATCTATTCCCGTCGATCCACTTGAATAGTCTGACCATCATGGGCTGGGGAAGGACCTCCTTGGCTTTCTCGGCAAAGGGAGTCAAGGCAGTGATTATCTGAGCAACATTTAACTCATTCGTGTGCATAATGCTGATCATAGCATTTCCAACAAAAAAAGCATGTATTTTGTTGGAATCATACTTGGCTCAAGTATACTAGTCATTATGAATCAGATGAACACTGAACGAAGATCGCAAGTAGTTCGCTGCTTGGTGGAGGGTAATTCGATCCGTTCAACTGTTCGTATGACCGGCGCAGCAAAGAACACGGTCGTAAAACTGCTCGTGGATATTGGTAGTGCTTGCGCTGAATATCAGAACCAGGTCATGCGCAATCTCAAGTGCGAGAGGATTCAATGCGATGAGATTTGGTCCTTCTGCTACTCCAAGGAAAAGAACGTCCCTGAAGACAAGCAAGGAGAATGGGGCTATGGGGATGTTTGGACTTGGACGGCTCTTGATGCCGATACCAAGCTAATCGTTTCTTGGTTCGTCGCAAAGCGTGATGCGGTCTCTGCTCACCTGTTCATGAATGACCTGGCAGAGCGATTGAGTTCGAAGGTTCAACTTACGACCGACGGACACAAGGCATATCTAAAAGCGGTCTCGTGGGCTTTTGGCGAGAACGATATTGACTATGCGATGCTGGTCAAGCTCTACGGCCCCGGCCCTACGGATACCGGACGCTATAGCCCCGCCGCCTGTATTGGAGCAGAAAAGAAACCGATCACTGGAACCCCAGCGGAATCCCACATCTCTACTTCGTTCGTGGAGCGGCAGAACTTAACGATGCGAATGAGCATGCGGCGATTCACGAGACTCACCAACGCTTTCTCTAAGAAGATCGAAAACCATGAGGCGGCCATTGCCCTTCACTTCATGTACTACAACTTCTGCCGAAAGCACCAGACCCTCAAGACGACACCCGCCGTAGCCGCTGGAGTTGCCGACCACATCTGGACAGTTGAGGACATGATAGGTCTTTTGGATCGCCAGACTCAAGAAAATTAAGTTTCAAACTGACCCACTACCAAAAATTTAATCCAAATACCCATCCATATAAATTTAAATGAATTTTTTCCTTACGGCAATCCGCCGCACTTCCCTTCCTGACGATTCGCTGATCAATTTAGCGTCATACAACGACTCGCATTGCACAAGTTCAAGCATGATTATCTGATCGTCAAATGCCTGATAGAGACGCCCGTGAGTATCGCGGGAGCTTTCCGCGGACACTCTCCAACTGAGATAGAGGACGCCAGCGGGCCTAATTAATGAGAGGAGTCTCCGCACTGCTGGGCCCATCGATTCGATTGGCAGGTGCATGATCACGGTTTCGCAAACGACGTTGTCGAATAGTTCTAAGCCCAGTACCTCGAGTTGCGGCAGGACCCCCACAAGAAATTCTGTTTCGGGAAACCTTCTTTTCGCTTCGGCGATCATCTGAACTGAAGCGTCGACGCCCAGGACTTGATGCCCTTGCTGGGTCAGCCACGCCGCGTCTCGACCGCTTCCGCAACCAATATCGACCGTCCTTCCTGGCCCGAGCAATGACAAGAAAAGATCGTACATGTCTTGAGGCGGCGGTTGATCGCGCCACTCATCCGAAAAGTTCTTCGCCGCGCGATCATAAGCCGCAATCGTTTTCTGATCCATTCCGCCTTCTGCCCCACGCAATTGCTCCAGTATCCCGCCAGCCACCGAGTCTCGGCACGCTAATTGAAGGGACCGTAGTGCTCAACTGATTTTTTTCTCTGAAAGGAGCACTCATGCTTATGAATCGTTTTGGTTTTTCGATAATCGTTTTGACAACCGCCGCCTTCGCGAGCGCAGACACTTTTCTCTATCAAGGCATGGCGCCCAACCATGGCACCGCCAAAATCCATCTATCTGGGTCCGTTGGAAGTTACGATGGCAATGTCTATATTGGAGAAAACAAATTCACCTATGGAAGCGAGCCACAGACCTACGGCTACTGCGTCGACATTCTCCATGCCGCAGGCAATGGACAGGCATTCAAATCTGATACGGGAAGCCTAAACGGCGGCGCGACCATTGGATACTTGCTTCAGAAGTACGCTCCAACCTTCCATGACAATGTCGACAAAAAAGGTTCGGCTGCCCTTCAGCTTGCCATCTGGGACATTCTCTATGAAGCTCCAACCGGCAATATTCAGGCAACCACCGCCTACAGCATCAACCTGAATGCTGGAAATTTTAAGGCAGACACCATCAAGGTCGACGGTTCGACCTTTGATCCTTCTACCTACTTCGCCATGTTTAATGCCGATCTCGGTGGGTCCGCCATTACAACCCGCTACGAGGGACACACAGGAACTTCAATGCAGAGTTTCGCATCTGCCGCCCCCGTCCCCGAACCGGCAACTCTTGCCGCGCTTGCCGTCGGCGCGGTCGGACTGCTCCGCCGAAGAAAGCGTTAAAAAGGGGTTATTCGACGATGCATTGAACCTTGGGTGAAGAAACACCCAAGGTTCCTTTTTTTGAGCGGTAGAATCCTGCTTACCATGTCCTCCCTAGATGCGCTCAAATCGCGCCTATATGACCTCAATGCCCTTGGTTCCGCTGTTGCAATCATGGATTGGGACCAGCAGACTTACATGCCAAGGGGAGGGGCCGACGCTCGTGGTGAACACGTCGGTCGACTCAGCAGAATGCACCACGAGCTCTTGACTGCAGACGAAACCCGTAACTTGCTCGAAAAGGCCAAGACGGAAGCCACCCCAGAATCCGACGATGCGGCCCTCTTGCGGGTCGTTGGGCGAGAGCTCGATCTCGCCACCAAGTTCCCTTCGAGTTTGGTGGAAGAAAAATCAAAGTTGTCCGCCCTTGCCCACGAAGAGTGGGTGAAAGCGCGCGCTACTAACGATTTCAAGAGCTTCGCGCCCATCTTGGAGCGAATGTTCGAGATTGCGAAGCAAGAGGCCGATTTCCTTGGCTACACGGATCATGTCTATGACGCGCTGCTCGACCAGTACGAGGAAGGTTCCAATACTGCGGACGCTCAGGCCATGTATGACGCGATTCGAGGTCCTCAAGTGGAACTGGTTAAACAGATCCAGGAACTCCCGGAGACCGACGATTCTTGGCTTTATGGAGACTGGGACATCCTCGCCCAAAGTCGCTTTACCGAGGAAATCGTCCAGGCAATAGGCTTCGACTTTGAAAGGGGGCGGCAGGACACGGCGCCCCATCCATTCTGCAGCGGCTGGTCAGTTGGCGATATTCGTTTAACGACTCGATACAAAGACTATTTGGGTTCTGCCATCTTCGGATCTCTCCACGAGGCGGGGCACGGCATGTACGAACAGGGTTCCCCAAGAGCTTGGGATCGCACTCCGCTGGCCGGGGGCGTTTCCTATGGCCTTCATGAGAGCCAAAGCCGAACCTGGGAGAACATCGTCGGGAGAAGTCGCGCCTTCTGGCAGCACTTCCTTCCCCATCTTCAAAGAGCCTTTCCCCAAATTGCTGGCAAAGACCTCGATACGTTTTACAAGGCCATCAATAAGGTGAAGCCCAGCCTTATTCGAGTTGAAGCGGACGAGTTAACTTACAACCTTCACACCATGGTGCGGTTTGAGATCGAGTGCGATGTACTGACGGGCGCGCTTGCCGTGAAGGACATCCCGGAAGTATGGAACGCCAAGTATACGGACTATCTGGGGGTCACTCCGCCTAACGACTCCGAGGGATGTTTACAAGACGTCCATTGGTCGATGGGCTCCATCGGCTACTTCCCCACGTATTCGATGGGAAATCTCTTGAGCTATCAGATATGGAACGCTCTCGAACGCGATATCCCCAACACCCAAGATCTCATGGCGGCAGGAAACTTCAAGCCGATGCTGGAGTGGCTTCAAGCAAACGTCTACTCTCAAGGCAAGAAGCATAAGCCGAAGGACCTCATCGTCCAAGTTACCGGCAAACCGATGGAAGCTACCGACTACCTCCAGGGGCTCGGCGCCAAGTATCGAGAAGTCTACGGGCTGTAATGAACGCTGCTCCGGTCACTCTCGAAGGAAGATTCGTCAAACTGGTCCCCGCCAATGTAACCCACGGCAGCGATCTGGCAAGGGTTGCCGACGAAGAAACCTTTCAATACATTGTGACCGGAGCTCCTTCAAGCTACGATAAGGATGGCCTGGAGGGATACATCCAACGTCTGCTGGAGCAGCCTACCGTTCTTCCTTTCACCGTTTTCGATCAGTTAACCAATAGGGCGGTGGGCATGACTTGCTATCTGGATATCCGTTCCGCTCATCGCGCCTTGGAGGTTGGGATGACTTGGTACGGCAGAGACTATCGCGGAACGCAAGTCAATCCTGAAAGTAAGCTGCTCATTCTCGGGCACGCGTTCGAGGCTATGAACGCAGTTCGCGTCCAGCTAAAAACCGATGCCAGAAATCTGCAAAGTCAAAGAGCCATCGAAAAATTAGGCGCAACGAAAGAGGGAGTTCTCCGGAACCACATGACGTTCGCCAGCGGCTATGTTCGTGATACCGTGATGTACTCGATCTTGCCAGCGGAATGGCCCGCCGTTAAAGCGGGCCTGATTGCCCGTCTACGCTAAGGCAAAAGCTTCAAGATCGAGCCTTGCCCTCCAAAGTCTCCAGCCGCCACGTACAAATTGCCGTCCGGTCCCATGGCAACATCGATGAGCGCGTTCGAAGCGTGTTGATATAGAACGGTGACTCCCGTCACTGATCCACTTTCCAGATCGGAGAGATCGATTTTTCGCAAAGAACGGTCCGAGTAACTCGTCATGAGCAAGCTTCCCGAGTAAGCCCCCGAGCCAACCGTGATTCCCGTTGGAGCGATGATGGACGAGAAGCGCTGGATGGGCTGGGTATAGTTCGGATCGCTGTCATTGCAGGGTTGGCTTGGTCGCCAACCATAGTTCTGTCCGGGGCTCAGACGATTCACTTCATCGTCGCAGTTCGGACCGTTTTCGGATACAAAGATGGTGCCGGAATCAGGATCTACACAAATCCCGAAGCAATTCCGATGCCCCTTCGTGAAAAGAGGATTGCCGGAAATTGGATTGTCTGAGGGAATGCTCCCATCGGGGTTATATCGCAGAACCTTGCCGGCCGGCGAAGAATCGCTTTGAGCATTGGCGGCGTCGGCTACATCGCCCAGAGTTACGTAGAGTTTGCCATCGAGGCCAAACACCAGCCTTCCACCGTCGTGATTATTCGCTGCGGGCAAATTGGGGACAATTACAGCGGGATTTTCGCCAACATTTCCGTTCGCGGTAAACCTTACGACCTCGTTCGTCGTTCCGCTTGACTTGGTATGAAAGCAATAGACGTATCCGTTGTTGGTGAAATCGGGATCTAGAACGACGCTGAGCAGGCCCCTTTCTCCATCGTCATTATTATCAAGAGTCGCAAATGGGGCGGGAAGCAGAACTCCGTTATCAATGATCCGAATGCTGCCGGTGGTCTTTTCCGTGACAAACATTCGGCCATCCGGCGCAAAGCACAGCGATGTTGGATAGGCTAGGCCACTCACCACAACTTCAGCATGAAGGAGTGAGGTTGAACCTCCACCACCGCTCCCTCCGCCGCCACAGCCAATCCACAAAAGTGCCGAGGCCGCTAAGGCGGGTAACGTCCATGTACAAAAGCGGGACCAAGTGTTCCGAGATTTGAGCTTCATATGATTCAGGAATCCTCTCCAGCCTATAGACGACTCATCGACCGCTATGGGGACGTCGATGCCATCGATGCCTCGATATCCCTATTTAACTGGGATCGCCAAGTACTCATGCCTCCGGGTGGCGCCGACGCCCGCGGAAAGCATGTCGCTATTCTGGCGCGAATGCGGCATGAGAAGATAACCTCGGACTCTTTTCAAAAATTGGTTGAAGAAGCGGCGCGGGACGTTACGCCGGGGTCTGAGGAAGCGGCGGCGATTAGAGTCCTACGGCGAGAATTGAGGACGCAAACGAAGCTGCCCGGCGAACTCGTTGCCCGAAAGGCTCAAGTAGGTTCGGACGCATATGACACCTGGCGCCGAGCCAAGCCAGCCAATGATTTCAAAGCAATGCTTCCCTATTTGGAGCAATTGTTTGACATCAACCGAGAGACGGCAGAGCGATTGGGCTACCAAGATCACATTTATGATCCTCTCATTGATCTCTTCGAGGAGGGAGCTTCTTACGCCGATGCCAAGAAGCTCTTCGATACGATTAAAGGTCCGATCGTGCAACTCCTTAAAGACATTCAGGAGAGGGGGCGAGAAGTTGACGATTCGATGCTCTACGGAGATTGGGATAAACCAAAGCTCAGGGCATTTGCCGAACGCGCCGCCGGACAAGTTGGATTTGACTTTTCTTGCGGACGGCTGGATGTAGCCAACAACGCCTTTTGCACCCACCTCGCTCATCACGACGTTCGCATGACCACGCGCCCCAGCGACCACATCAAAGGGATCGTTTCGAGTTCGCTTCACGAAATGGGCCATGGACTTTACGAGCAAAACTCGCCCAAGCGTTTCGAAGGCACACCGCTTCCAGGAGGAATCTCCCTCGCCGTTCATGAGAGCCAGTCTAGGCTCTGGGAGAACATCGTCGGAAGGAGTCGAGGATTCTGGAAACGCTTCCTCCCGGATCTTCAAGCAACATTTACGGAGTTGTCCGGACTCGACGCCGAGGCGATGTATCGGGCCATTAACAAAGTTGTACCAACCTTCATCCGAGTTGGCGCCGACGAGGTGAGCTACAACCTCCATATCCTGATCCGATTCGAATTGGAATGTGAAATCCTTACCGGCCAGACCGCGCTCAAGGATCTTCCCGAAGCATGGAATTCAAAATACGCCGACTACCTAGGCATTACCCCGCCCGACGACACCAACGGTTGCATCCAAGACGTTCACTGGACTCGGGGCATGGTCGGATACTTCCCCACTTACACCATGGGCAACCTCATCAGCTACCAAATGTGGCAATGCCTGAGTAGTGAAGTCGGAGATTTGGATTCGAGGTTCGAAGCAGGAGACTTCAGCGGTGCGCTCAACTGGCTCAAAGCGCAGGTCTATGATCAGGCCAAACTATTCACCCCCCGGGAACTGGTGACCAGAGTCACCGGGCGCCCCATGGAACCCACGGACTTCATTTCCATTCTTTCGGTCAAATATCGCGATATCTACGGCCTATGAGCGCTGGATACTCAGGAACACCGCTTCCCAAAAAGCTAGGAATCAAGGAGGGCTCACGCATCCATTTTGTGCGAGCCCCCGAATCTTTCTTACGGGAAGTCGGAGTTCAGACGAATTCTGACTCAGACTTCAATGTTGTGGTTGCGTTTTGCTTGACCCGAGAAGAGTTAGAGGAAGCCCTGCAACTAAGAAGCCAACTCCATCCCGCTGGCGGACTTTGGATCGCATGGCCCAAAAGGTCTTCAAAGATTCAATCTGAGCTAACGGAGGACGTTTTGAGAGAGGTTGGATTGCCCCTGGGAATCGTTGACAACAAGGTTTGCGCTATCGACGAAAATTGGTCGGGCTTGCGATTTGTGTGGCGGAAGGAACTCCGCAAATAAGAAGCAGGCGAGGACCCCAAGGATTCTCGCCTGCCAAGATTGAATTCCGCTACTTGATTTCGCGAACGATGCTGCCGACTTCGAAACCATCCCCTTCAACTACGGTGGCTAAAGAGAATTTTTGTTCGACCTCGGTCACTTTGATCCGCCCCGCCTTGGCCGTTTTGGTTCCCAAGACCTCTCCTGTTTCTGGATCCTTGATCACCTTCGTGACCTTGTATACGTCGAATGTGTCTCCCACTGAAATACCCGAACTCTCGCCTACATTGAGAGTCACTTCTTTGCTCGAAGCGTCGTAGTCGGCCACACGGCAAGACCATGGCAGCTTGTCGAGCTTAGCGAGAATCTTTTCAACCGCTGCATCGATCGCTTTCGTCGTTGCTTCTCCGAGAGGAGTTCTCTCGAAGTGTTCAAAATCGGCAAATGCCACTCGATAGTTGCCATCGAACTTGAACCCACTCGATTGAGCTTTTCCAGCCGCCTCTTCGCTTGCGATAACCTCGCTGGTGTCAACGTTAAAAATCCGAACATTGAGCGCCATCTTGGCGTTCGTTACGGAACCTCCAACGCGACCAATTCCGCCGATATTGACCCCGCCGCCCGTACTGTTGCGTCTCATTTCGAAGTCAGTGACCTTCCCCTGTACGAGGGCTTGGGCGGGGACGAGTTTTCCTTTTTGGCTCTGTCCCGTATTCTCTTCTTTGATCGCCTGCTCCTGAAGCAGGGCTTCCATCGCCTCTCGCTCCAAGACAATAAATCGACCGGTCTCAAGCAGCTTCTTTTGAAGCTTCTCGTGAATCGCGTTTCGAAACTCGATAGGAATCTGCCAATTATCGATGTATTCGTAGTTCTTCCAATCGAGCGGCGCGACTGCAATCCGCATCTTCAGTTTCTTGTCTGGTTTAACCGAACCGGCCATGACCGACGCCGCTAACAGGAGCGACATTGCACAGGCGGCGGCAATTCTCACTTTTCGCAATTCTAAAGCCTCCAGGTAATAGTCCCAGGAAGATTATGCGCCGTTTCGCGCAAGATCATTACTAACTATCGACGGGTTATTGGAAGGCCAGGACTCAGTTCACTTGTTGGCGGTTGCGGGCTCTTTGAATTGCTCTACGTACTTGAGGCAGCAAGCACGCACCCGCGCCCGAATGCGGTTAATGAATGCAGCCCTCTGCGTTACACCCACGGCGCCCCGTGCATCCAATACGTTGAACACGTGCGAACACTTCAAGGCTAAATCCAGGGCCGGGTAGACGAGGGCCAAACTCCCCGTCTCTCTGGCAGAAGGATTCTGAGCTTCTTTGGGAGGTGCTTCATCGTCGAACACTCTTTGGTCTTGAGAGGGTTCCACGCTGGTAAGGATGCCTTGCAGGGAATCCCAAAAAACGGGAGTCTCAATGACTCGCTTTGATTCGGTCTCATACATGTCGAAGAGCTGGAACAACATCGATGTATCGGCAATTTCGAAGTTGTAAACGTTATTCTGCATCTCCAACTGCCAATCGACATCTTTGTAGCTCAAATGCTCGTTCCATTGGAGGTCAGACCAAAAAGAGGCTTTGTTGTCGAGCATTAGGCAAAGACGCTCTGGTCCGTATGTGATCTCTGCACAAACGGGATTGCACTCGATGCCGCCCATCTGTTGGAAGAAGGTGAATTGAGTGATTTCGGCGCCATTAAGCCAAACCTCCCAACCCACCCCACTGGCCCCTGCCGCTTGGCTCTCCCAGTCATCTTCTACGAGTCGAACATCGTTCTTTGAGGTATCGAATCCGAGCGCATCCAAGGAGCCCATATAGAGATCCACGATGTTATCGGGACTGGGCTTCATGATGACTTGGTATTGGTAATACCTCTGGCTTCGCATCGGGTTCAGCGTGTAGCGCCCATCGGCAGGTCGGCGAGAGGGCTGAACATAGGCCACGTTCCAAGTATCTGGCCCCAACACTCTGAGCGTGGTGGCCGGATGCATCGTTCCCGCACCAACCTCGGTGTCGTAAGGTTGGAGGATGGCGCAGCCTTGTTGCGACCAGTATTCGTTGAGGCGGGTAACAATTTCCTGAACCGTCATGGCAGGCCAGAGGATACCTGCGGGTCCCAGGATATTCGGACTGGGTCCTTGGCGAGAAATTGGGTCTGTGATACCGTGTCACCGCGATGAAGCGATTGATTCCAATCTTGATGGTTGTTGCTGCGGGATGCCATTCGGCCCCTTCAGGAATGATCGTCGGCTCCGGTAAGTTAGCAACCCGGCTCGTGAAAGTGGGTCCGGGTAACGAAATTGAGACCATAAAAGGAGTCGTGCTAGACGGCGCGATAAACGTTCAAATAGATGGCGGCCCTCAAAGTGATGTGAAGGTGGAAGGCGACGACAATTTGATTGACCGAGTCAAGTTCGTGAGGGACGGCGATCTGATCCACATCGGAGTTCCGGGGGGATACTCGACAGACATCGGCTTGACAGTCCGCTTCTCCAATGATCAAATCCGCGAGCTTCGCCTTACAGGATCTGGCCAATTGACCGCGAACCAGATTTCTCCTGACTCCGTCAATGTCTCCCTTGATGGTTCCGGCGCCATAAAGGTCTCGGGAAGCACGAAGCAGATGGACGTTCAGATCACCGGATCCGGCGAGATCGATGCCAAGAACGCGACTTGCCAGCAGGCAAATGCTTCGATTACTGGTTCCGGAGAGATTCGCCTCCACGCCATCGATAGCTTGGCGGCCTCGGTCTCCGGTAGTGGCGTCATTCGCTACCAAGGCTCGCCAAAGAACCTATCAAGATCGATCACGGGATCCGGGACGATTGAAGCGATTCCCTAGACACCAATTGGTTGAATCAACGGCTGAACCTTTAGAAACGCCTCGACAACTCTTCTGTCAAATTGGCTGCCTGCACATGAGTCGACTTCCTTTCTCGCCTCTTCATCGTCAATCGGTATCTTCCAGCCTGCATCGGTGGTCAAGACGTCAAACGTCTCTGCAACGCTAATTATTCTTGCGCCCAAGGGAATCAAGTCACCTGCAAGACCGACCGGATAGCCCGCCCCATCCCACCGTTCATGGTGATGGATGATCATGGGAAGACAAGGAGCTAGCCACTCGAATCCATTCAATAGTTCCAAGCTAAGTTCCGCGTGGAGCCTCATTGCCTCAATTTCGCCTTCATCCAATTTGCCAAGTTTCCGCACAAGCGAGGCATCCACTTTGACCTTGCCCACATCATGAAGCGTGGCTCCATATCTTAGGTCCACTAAGTCTTGATCCCTCAAGCCTAACTCGTACCCGGTAGCAACCGCATAGACGGCAACCCTCTCCGCGTGGCCCCGTTCTCCCGGACCGTGAAGGTCAAGGGCTCTTAACAAGCCTACGAGGATCTCATTTTTTTCTTGAGCGCCTAACTCGTGCATTTAAATTTGCCTCTCAATTCGGATCATTACATACCAACTAATTAACCAACGCATGGCAAAAGGCTCTTTTAACGTCGGTGCCGAATATTTTAGCGATGAATGGCGGTCGATGGAATAGCTTGCGGCCAACTTCTCGACTAGTCCAATGGACGAAAAGTTAGCGAATACGGATCACGCTGGGGCATGGTCCTATCGCTTGAACCTGATTGCTGTACAATGCGACGCATGGAATCGCCCCCGACATACGCGCCGCCCCGAAAGAAGAGCAACACCGGGTTAATCATCGGCCTTGTTCTGGGTGGAATCGCGATATGTTGCATCGGCGGAATCGCTCTTATCTTTGGCGGCGGGCTATTCCTTTGGGGAAAGGTCAAGGGGTTTGCGAACTGCATGATCAACTACCAAGAAGTTCGGCGAGCGATGGATGCCTACGTAGAGGATCATGATGGCAAGTTGCCGAGCGCCGCGAATTGGCAAGACGAGGTTAAGCCTTATCTAGCCAAAGTCAAAATGCCCAAGGAAAAGATGGGGCCATTTAATCGACTCGATCCAGAGGGCGAATGGGGTTGCCAGCCTAGCGATGGCGCACCAACGGGAATGGCATTCAACGCTAGCCTTTCCGAAAAGAAGATCACAGAAATCAAAGATCCGACCAGCACGATCCTGATCTTCGAAGTTGAGTCTCGGGGTCGCAATCTTAATGAACCCTACAAAGTTCGCCCATTGGAGTCCAGCCCCAAAATGCTGGGAGACCATCGCGGTTGGCTTGAAATGCCTGTTCTTGGTCCGACACACATGTCAAAGAACGGCAAGATGGTTGACTTGGACGTTAACGTCGACATGACTCGCCACTGAGAGGATAAGAGGTCGGAAGTGGACCGACGTATACTTAAGGAGAGCAAATCATGAATTTAATGCAACCCACTCATCTGTTGATCCTCCTGGTGATCGTCGTCTTACTCTTCGGCGGTTCTAAGATTCCCGAGCTTATGAAAGGTGTGGGTAAAGGCATCGGCGAGTTCCAAAAGGGAATTAACGAGTCCAAGATGGACAACGACGGCAAGAAGTCCGACGAAAAAGAAGACGCAAAGTCCTAGTCGATCGTGCTCTTTGGATGGCACGGATTTCAACTGGAGCATCCTGATGACTGGGCTCCAACCACTCTTACGGGAAATCGTACCGAAGGATATGCCAGGCTGGCATCTCCTGACACTCTTTCCGGTCAAGTTCGATGGAAAACGGCAAAAGCCTCGACGGATTTAAGAGCGATTCTCGATGGTTATCTTAATCGCCTCGCTTCCGACGCAAAGAAACAGAAAATAACTTTCGACAGTGACGTCAATTCGCAAAGTGATCGAATTGACTACGAATGGAGTGGTAAAGGGCGGGGTTCTGGCTCACTGATCTACCTCGAACATTGCTCTCGAGCTTTCTTTATCGAAGCTTCGGCTACCAATAATCGTTCCGTCCAAGGAGCTCACCGCTCTCTCCTGAACTCCTTTACCGCAGGCGAAGGCGAGATGGACGTCTGGGCAGTATTCGGTTTGGCCGTTCAAACCCCGAGAGATCTTGTCGTAGGCAAGCACACGTTTCAATCAGGAAGGACCAGGTTGGAATTTCGTCATCGTCGTGGTCAGGTTATAACGGAGAGATGGGGATTCGCGGAGCAGATATTGAGACGACATTCGTTTGCAGATTGGGCAGCCGCCGCGCTCGAAATGCCGCTTGGCGGATTGACGGAAGAAGAAGATGGGGTGCGCATTTTCAAAGGTGGTCTGTTAAGATCAACTTATGGACTGGCTCAATATCAACGCGAGCGAAATCAATTGGTGATCCTTAAGGTCGCATCGCGGTCCGAAGATTGGAGGCCCACATGGGATTGGCTACTCTAGCGAAGAGTCTATTCGACCGTAGAACTCAGATCGATCCCAAGCTGCTTCGTGGATCGAAGCCAATCCGAAACACATTCGTCGAGTGGGAGATTCTCTCGGATGGGTCTCTCCTTCTTCGCGCGCCCCTTAGCCAGCAAGGTAGGGGATTCATGGGAAAGCTGGCAGCTAAAGCTGGCCGTCCCGATCAAAAACAGTTCGAGCTAGAACCGATTGGCGCATTCGTATGGAATTTATGCGACGGTAAACACACCTTTGAAGGAATCTCAAAGAAACTTCGCGAACACTTTAAGCTAAACCGCTTGGAAGCGGACGCTTCGCTCAGCGCCTTTCTGCAAATGTTAAGCCAACGCAAGCTGATCACGATGATGGTGAGCCAGAAGAAGTGAATCAAACGGAATTTAAGAATGTCGATCCGCCCTTCTGGGTTGCCTGGAATCAGGCGTTGGCAAGCATTCGAGTCCGTTTTTTTCGACACGCAATCACCTCGATTGGCATCGCGCTCGGCATTGCCTTCTTCGCAAGCATCCAGACCCTGCGTCTCGCGCCGCAAACTGGCCCGAGTGATTCTGGCGACGCCGATCGATTGATTTGGCTCGTCGGAACCTCGTTGGTGATGTGCCTGGTGGGAGTGACCAACTCCATGCTTATGTCAGTTACCGAACGATACCGAGAAATTGGCACCATCAAATGTCTTGGTGCTTCAGATGGCTTCATCGTTAAGGTCTTCTTCCTGGAGGCCGCAGTACTTGGCGCAATTGGCTCCTTTGTTGGCTCGATGCTTGGTGCCTCGTTGCTTGGCGCTCTCTACCACGTTTCCTTGCCTTCGATTGGATTCGTCATTTTGACGGCTACGGGAGTAGGAATTGCCATGACTGTCCTCGCCGCGATCGTCCCCGCTATCCAGGCCGCCAAGATGCCTGCTGCAGCAGCTTTGAGGGTGGACGTCTGATGCAGGAAACAGGAAGAAATGTTGTCGTGCGCACGGTTGACTTGGTCAAGCAGTACGGAGAGGGGGAGGCCGCCGTTCGAGCTCTCAACGGGGTTTCGTGTGAGATCTATCAGGGCGAATATCTCTCGATCATGGGGCCTTCCGGTTCTGGTAAGTCAACCCTATTCAATATGGTGGGAGGTTTGGATAAACCCACCGAAGGATCGGTCTATGTCAATTCGGTGGACATCGCTCAATTGACGCCGCGAGAGCTCGCCTTCCTGAGATGCCATACCATTGGCTATATCTTCCAAACGTTTAATCTCATCACCGTCAGAACAGCCTTGGAAAATGTGACTCTACCGATGCTCTTCGCCGGCGTTTCGCCTGATGAATCGGATGAGCGTGGAATCAAATTGCTCGAACTCGTGGGCCTGGGACATCGGTGTCATCACCGCCCAACTGAACTCTCGGGTGGACAGCAACAACGCGTTGCAATCGCTCGATCTCTAGCCAACAACCCCAGCATTGTATTGGCAGACGAGCCAACTGGAAACCTCGATCTCAAGACAGGACAGGAAATCATTGACCTATTGAGACAACTCAACACCGAGCGCGGCGTAACAATCATTTCAGCCACTCATGACCATAAGATGCTTGATGTTTCGGATCGCATCTTCCATATTCGGGACGGACAGTTGGCCAAAGTAGACGTGCGCCAGGAAAATGAATCCCTGGCGCACGTCGTGGCTGCCGAGTGAGTGCTTACTTCTGCAACTTCAAAGTAGTGTCGATGGTTCCGTTAACCGGAATCTCCATTCCCATCGCGCTCAGATAGACCTTCGTCTTGTTTTGAACCTTCATCGTGTGGGCGATTGTCTGACCAGTCGATTTGTCAACCAACGCTTCCCCCACCAGATCGGCTGAACCGGTCATCTTAACGTCTCCGAATTGGGGTGGAGCTTCTCCTTCTTTCTTTGGCATCTTGCTTGTATCCATATCGAGCTTAAAGCTGCCAGTTGTGGCAAAGACATAGACGGCCCTTCCATCTAGATCCTTTTCACCCACGAGCTTGACGGTCATCTTTGGATCCTTCACTCCCGGAGTTCCGGCGCCTAAGCTGGCGGGAAGAGCTAAGTCCCAAGAATCGCCGATCTTAACCGGATTTTCAGGAAGTTCCATGAATGCTAACAGGGATGCCGCCGATCCGGCCATTTCCAGCCCCGGTAACATGTCCATTCCCGGCATCGAGCTCATCTTTTTCGCGTTGGGATCCTTTACCATCACGATCTTTCCGTGAGCATCGAGAGTTCCCTTTTCAGTCTTGGGCTCGGGGGGTTTGGGAGTTTGCCCCAGCATCGCGGCGAGCGCCCCTTCCATCGAGAGCTTCTCGACCTTGGTCGTGGTCTCGATCTCAGCGTTCTTCTTCTCAGGATCGATTTTTCCGAACTTCACATCGCAAGTCGAGACTGTCGTAACGATCAGGTCTTGCTCGCCAAACGACGGCGCATCGACCAATTGCTTGACGACGCTTTCGATTTTGTATTTTTCGGTTGTCCCTTCCTTGAGTTCACGACGCAAAAGCAGAGGATCTTGAACGGCATAGGCGGCGGCCGCAAGCGCTAAAAATGCAAGGCATTTAATCGAGCCGAATGATTTCATAGTTCTCCAGATGAGTACGTTCCGCAGGAATTTTCTGCGGCGTTGTGTTGACATTTTATTCCGTGCTGTATCATTCGGCCCAGTGATATTTCAAGCAATTATTGCAACAACGCTCCTTCTCCCGGCTCCAAAGGGCACAACCCTTGTTCTGGGGGGAGACATCATGCTGAATCAGTTGCCGTTGAAGTCAAAGCCGCTAGAATCCCTTAAGCCACTGTTTGAATCAGGAACGGTGACGTTGGCCAACCTTGAAATTCCTCTTACCGACACGAAAGCGGGAACCCCTTATAAATCAGCCGCGGAAATCAAGGCTCGAACTCAGTACATCCTGAAGGCCGACCCTAAGTTCGCTCCTCAGATAAAGGCTGTAGGAATTGATTTGGTAAGCCTTGGCAACAATCACGCGATGGATTACCGTGCCGATGGCCTCAACCAAATGATTCAGGCGCTCACTCAGCAAGGGATTCTATATACCGGCGCTGGCCCCACTCTGTCGGAAGCCAAGGAAATTGTAAGTAAAGCGAATGTCGGGTTGGTTTCGGCGCTTGCGTTTATGAACACGAGCGCGATCAACAAACTCACGCCAGCGAGAGACGATCGACCGGGAATCCATGCGTTGTTCTTTAATGGGACGGTAACGGACAAGGCCAAGGCATACCTTAAGGACTGGATTTCCGGACAGCGCGGCAAGAATGAAATCGTCGTGGTCGCTCTCCACTGGGGAATAGAGCGAATGACGACTCCCACTCCCTATCAAGTCGCCTTGGCGCGCGCGTGCATTGATGCTGGCGCAGATGTGGTGTGGGGGCACCACCCTCATGTACTCCAGGGCGCGGAGGTTTATAAGGGCAAGCCTATCCTCTACTCCATGGGCAACCTTATCTCCAAGAAGGAAGGTCCTACAGGGCTCGCTCGTATTTACTTCGAAGACGGGCAGTTCAAGAAATTCCGATTTCTCCCCTGTCAGATTTCGGGAGGAAGGGCGAAGCCCACGCCTGAAAAGCAATCTAAGCCAAGGCTGGAAGCATTCAAGAGGCTGAGTCAGGCAATTTCGAGGAAATACAAATCCAAGTTCGCGCAACCCCTCTACTGAGTCCTACTCGGCCAACCGGCCCATGGCTATACTGCGGGCATGGATGCGGATGCCCTGTTCGCCGACGTTGTCGATAAGTACTCCAAACACGTCAACCCCTACCTTGCCAAACTCCTTCAGTTCGCCGGTTTCGGCGTAGAAATGAAAGGCGAGGGCTGCTATGTCTGGGACCAGGACGGTAAACGTTATCTGGACTGCCTAGGAGGCTACGGTTGCTTCAGTTTGGGACATCGTCACCCGAAAGTTGTTGAAGCGGTCAAGACCCAACTTGATAGTTTGGCGCTTAGCGGCAAGGCTTTCTTTAACAAGCAAGGAGCCGATCTTGCCGCCAAACTTGCCGAAATTGCACCTGAGGGGTTGCAGTACACCTTCTACTGCAACAGCGGGGCGGAGGCGGTGGAAGGCGCCCTCAAGTTTGCCAAAGGCGTGACGGGGCGCTCAAAGATCGTCTCAACGTTCGGTGGATTCCACGGAAAAACCTTAGGGTCTCTTTCGGTAACCGGTAAGGAGAAGTATCGCCAAAAATTTGAGCCCCTCCTTCCCGGAGTTGAATTTGTTCCCTACGGAGACTCAATCACTGCTTCTGAGGCGATCGATGAACACACCGCGTGCATGATTGTCGAGGCCATCCAAGGAGAAGGCGGCATTCACGTTCCTCCCGATGGCTACCTTAGAGACCTGCGAGCGGCTTGTGACAAGGTCGGCGCGCTTCTCATCCTTGATGAAGTGCAAACTCTACTTGGACGCACGGGCAAATGGTTTGGCTGCGACCACGATGGCGTCTCGCCAGACCTCATGACCCTTGCCAAAGCTCTTGGCGGCGGCGTCATGCCGATCGGCGCGGTCATGGGAACTCAAGCGGTTTGGGAAAAGATCTATGGCGAGAACCCACTTTCCCACACGTCAACTTTTGGAGGCAATTCGCTGGCCTGCGCGGCAGGAATCGCGGCCATTGAAGTAACAAAGGAAGAGGGGCTCCTCGAGCGTTCGACCGAAATGGGAGCTTTACTCAAAGGAGGTCTTGCTGAAGTCGGCCAAAGACACGGCGACCTGATCAAGGAAGTACGCGGTCGGGGTCTGATGATCGGGGTCGAGTTCCAGATGGATGAAGTCGGCGAACTGGTCGTCGCTCAAATGCTGAAGCGTGGCATGTGTGTCGCCTACACCCTGAACAACCCCCGTGTGCTCCGATTTGAGCCTCCCCTCATCATCAGGGAAGATCAAGTTCAGTTCGCTGTGGAAACGTTTGGCGAGGCGGTAAGCGAGACGACTGAAGTCCTCGCCATGCTTGCCTAAATCCGAATCTCAACCCTGCGGGCGGTCGCGGCAGACTCGATCGCCCCAAACACCATCGCGAGGCTCTTGATGTTGTCGTGGCACTCTCCCATGGGCGTGTTACCCGTTTCCAAGGCTTCGAGAAACTCTGCCAAGGACCCAGCGATTCCCGCGGGCACCGTTTCTGCTTCGCCAAACGCAAGTTCCATCTCGGAATGGAAACCGCCCTTGCTCCTGACGACTTCAGCTCGGATGTCATCGTAGCCGTCCCAATTTGCCGATCCACGCTCGCCCACCGCCCGCCAGGAGCTTTCCCATGATGTGGCCAAACCTTCGGCGCACCAACTTCCTCGGTAGGTGAAGCGCACTCCGTTCGCCATTTCGAAGATGGCCGAAGCGCAGGCATCGCCCTGGTACCAACTCCACGCCGGGTTAAACTCTTCGGCATAGACTGCAACTGGATCGCTGGCGCAGAGGTACCTCGCCGCGTCGAAGGTGTGGATCGCCATATCCAACACCAACGGGCTTGGCATCTCGTCTCGAAATCCGCCAAAGTGCGCTCCTATATAGAAATCGGCATTGAGAATCCCCAGTTGCCCCAAGCTCTCCACAAGCCGCCGATAGCCCTTCAGCCGCCCATCGTAGCGGCGGCTTTGACTCACCATGTACAACTTTCCAGCCTCGTCGGAGGCGGCAACCATTTGACGCGCCTCTTCCATCGAAGATGCCATTGGCTTTTCTCCAAGGACGGGGATTCCTGCTCGTAGGCTTTCGATGGTGATTTGGGAATGAACCTCGGGCGGCGTGACATCAACCACAAAATCAGGTTGAAGCTGGCAAAGGCTCGTTTTGAATTCAGTCGATGCCAAAATCCCAGTCAGTCCGACGACGTGACAAGCTTCCTCAGCGGCTCCCGGACGGACATCCACCCAACCCACAACATCGACATCTGGGTGATTGTTGAGGTTATGTCCCCATGCCCTTCCCATTCCTCCAGCACCGACGATCAAGGCTCGAAATCTGGCCATCCGGCGCGTTGTACCCGGTAGCGCGCAATAATGGAAGAGTCTCATGAGTATTCCCGCCGACCAAGCCAAATTTGTCGACTTACGCAGCGATACCGTCACACGCCCTTCAGCCGAAATGTACGAAGCGATGGCAACTGCGCCGCTGGGTGATGACGTGCTGGGCGATGAGCCGACCGTGGCGCAATTGGAGGCTCTGGCCGCGAAGACCGTGGGAAAGGAAGCGGCGATGTTCGTTCCCAGCGGCACCATGGGAAACCAAATCGCGATGGCCACCCATTGCGATCGAGGAGATGCCGTTCTCATCGAGGAAGAAGCGCATATGGTGTACTACGAGGTAGGCGGGCCCGGGGTCATTGCCAACGTCGTCACCTGGACCCTTCCCTCGGATAAAGGAGTCATGGCCCCCGAGGTGGTGGAAAAACACGTGCTCAAACAAAATCTCCACACCCCAGGAACAACTTTGCTCTGCTTGGAAAATACACACAATCGGGCCGGAGGCACAATTACGCCCCTTTCGATTCTTCAGGACTATCGATCGATTGCGACTCAGCATGGCATGAGGGTGCATTTGGATGGAGCGCGCGTCTTTAACGCATCTGTCGGCTTGGGTGTCGATATCAAAGAAATCACCCAGCATGTCGACACCGTTAACTTCTGTCTGAGCAAGGGCCTGAGGGCTCCGGTAGGCTCCCTTCTTTGCGGGCCGTCCGACTTCATCGAGAAAGCTCGCATATGGCGAAAGAGGCTCGGAGGTGGCATGCGGCAAGCTGGCATCCTCGCGGCATGCGGAATTATCAGTCTGACAAAAATGGTTGATCGTCTTGCCGACGATCATCGACGAGCCCGGAGCATTGCCCAAGCAATCTCTGAACTCCCCGGCTTTGCGATCGATTGGGATCGAGTTCAAACCAACATGGTTCTGGTCCTGACGGATGCGCCAGCACCGGAAGTGCAGGCAAAGCTGGAAGATCAAGGAATTCTTTGCTTCCCCGTGGCCGCCAACCGCCTACGTTTGGTCCTTCATGCCGACATCGACGATGAAAAGTTGGATCGGGCAATTACGGCGTTTCAAGAGATTGCTGTCTCAAGAGTCTCTTAGGCAAGAAAGAGCCCGGCTCGACGAAGTGTATCCTCGTGGAGTCGCTCGTAAGCGATCTCCGCAAGACGCTCAAGGTTGACAACGTCCTCCCGATTGTAAGCGATGAGGCGCTCCAAAGCGCTTTCATCGCCCAGCCGTTCATAGCGCCGCCAAAGCAAGACGGCATCATAACCATTTAGTCCGTCGGTCTCCTCTCCGCGAGCGATGCTAAGTTCTTTCTCAATTTTCTTCAACCCACCCTTGAGCCCGACTCTTCGCAGAGTGGGACATAGATCGAGGTGGATTTGATCGAACTTGATATCTTGAAATCTCTTTTGCAGCACGGGGAGGTCGAAGCCGGAACCGAAAAAGGTGACAATCATGCTGTAGCGCGAAATGATGTCCCGAAAGTTCTCCAGGTCATGGCCCCTCACTAAACACGTGTAGTCTTTTCCATCGAACAGCCCCACCGTGGTGATCGAAGAGCCGCTCTGACCTCCATCCGTTTCGATATCCAGATAGACGCAGGATTCGCGAAAGTCGGGAAACGCACGCCACGCTTCTTTTAGGCCAAGTGACTTTGTAAAGAACTGATGATTTCGTGTTTCAAGAGACCTGATCGAACTCTTAATCTGACGACGAACAAATTCTCGGTCAGCAGCGCCGACCGAGAATCTATTAAAGTTATCGAGTAGGTGCTCCCAGTCGTTGCACCCTTCTTTCCAAAGCGCCGCTTCGGTTTCTTGTCCGATTCCCGCGATATGAAGAAAAGTCTGCCGGAGCACCTGGGCTAGCCGCCACTCTTGCCTTTCTTGTTCTTCTCGAATTCATCTCGCGTCATCGCAGACCCGCCACCCATCTTCTGCTCGGGAACGACAACCGTAGTGCCGTAGTTGCCCCAATACTTCTTGTCGGCCTTATCGAACCAGTAGTAGCCAGTATCCAGATTCTTATCGAATTCTCCGTAGAGTCGCAGAATTCCATTGCCATGCAACTCGGCATTGAGATCGCGCCCGAACCATTGAACATTGAGGAACTTGCCTTTGATTACCAACTTGCCGGTTCCGAACCACACCTGCTTGTTATGCTCTTTCTGCCAATACTCTCGGCGAACCGAGCCAGTCGCTTGGACATCGCCCTCCAGTCCAGAGATGAGAACGCTTCCCGTGAAGGTCATGCTCAATGAACCACTCGGCATGACGTTTCCGCGTGGAAGAATCTTGAAACTGCCAACCTTCGTGTTGAAATAGAGGTCATCCATTTCATTCGATGTCGTCATCTTGGTGAGGTCAGGCATTTTGGGCGCCTCAGACTGAGCCCATACGACGCCGACGGCGATGACCGAAAGCGCGCCAAGGGCGATCAGGGCTTTCGTCTTGAAATTCGATGTGATGGTTGGCTTCATCGTGGTAATTTTATCTTATTAGGTTTCGCGTTCTTCGCATTTGCGGCGTAGAAACTCCTAACCAACATCGCTATGAAAAACAAACGATTCGGCGCAGTTATCACTGGTCTCCTCGTCGCCGCGGCGATCTTGGGCGTTTCGGTCGCATTCATTGCTAACGCCAGTCCGTACGTGACAGTTTCCGAAGCACGCAAATCCGGTGCCACAAATGTCCATTTAAAGGGAATTCTTGAGAAAGATAGCATCAAAAACGACTTCAAGTCCAAATCGATGAGTTTCAAGATCAAGGATGCCAATGGAGACGAGATGACCATCGTCTACACCGGCCCGCCCCCTCAGGACATCACTCAAGCGACAGACATCGTCGCGATTGGCACAGTCAAGGGCGAAGAATTCCATTCGGACAAGCTCTTGATCAAGTGTCCATCCAAGTACGAAGGAACAAAGAAGGCTCAGAGCTAAATTGAACGAGATGCCCCCTCTGCCGTTCGCCCCTCAGTGGTCCCTCCTTGTGGGAACGCTCGGTAGAGGGCTCGTCGTCGCCGCCATCGCCCTGTTTGTCCTTTCGATCATCGGTTGGGCAAGAGGTGAAGAGCGAAGGCTTGGAGCCAGCGTTGGAAAATGGGCATTTACCCTAGGTTCCTTTGCCCTCTTTGGAGTGTTCGCTTGTCTTGCAACGCTCTTCCTGACGAATCAGTTTCAGTACGAGTACGTCTTCGGTCACGCCGAGGCTGATCTTGCAACCAAGTACAAGATCGCGGCGATCTGGTCCGGTCAACAAGGCAGTTTCTTGCTTTGGGCATGCTGTTCAGCGATCTTTGGATTGATCGCCGGGAAATCGACCGGCAAGTATCGGCGTTGGTTCACCATCCCCTACGCACTCTTCCTCGCATGCATTAGCGGCATTCTTGCCTATGAGACGCCGTTCAACATCATTCCTGAGGCGATTCAAAACGGCAAGGTTCTGCTGCCGCCGACGGGTAACGGTCTGACCCCGGCCCTCCAGAATTACTGGGTTGTCATTCACCCACCGATCATTTTCCTTGGATTCGGATCGCTGACGGTTCTCTTCTGCTGGGCGCTGAGCGCCATGATCACCCGCGATGCCACCACCTGGGTTCGACAAGTTCGACCGTGGTCGATTCTTTCCCTCGCCGTGCTAGGTCTCGGGCTCTGCCTTGGTGGATTCTGGGCTTACGAAACGCTGGGCTGGGGAGGCTTCTGGGCTTGGGATCCGGTCGAGAACGTCAGCTTCGTTCCCTGGGTCTTTACCGCCGCTCTCGTTCATGGCCTGATCGTCCAGGCGACGCGCGGGAGATCGGTCGGAGCGAATCTACTTCTAGGCGGGTTGCCGTTCATTCTCTTCGTTTACGGCACCTTCCTCACCCGTTCCGGATTTCTCGGCGATTCAAGCGTTCACAGCTTTGCGGAGATGAACCGAAGCGCCCTTTGGATCCTTCTCGGGTTCTTGGTCTTAACCGCCATCGCGTTCGTTGGCGTTTGGATCAAGAATGGCCGAGCGCTTGCCCGGGAAATTCAGAAGTCCGAAACCGAGACTGGTCCCAACCGAGAGGCACTCTATCGAACGGGCATCGTGCTGCTCTGCGCCATCGCAACCGCCACCGCATTGGGCATGAGCGCGCCGATTTTCTCTCTGATCGCGCAAGGACGCAACTCGAGAATTGAGGAATGGCTCTACCACCAAGTCCTCTCCTACATGTTCATTCCGACCATGCTGCTGATTGGGCTTGCTCCTTTCGCAACCTGGAGATCCTTGACCTGGAAGGCGCTTTTGACGCGAGTCGTCAATATATTCACGCTCAGCATCGGCTTGACGGGCTTCGCCCTTCTTGTCTTCCGACACCCTGAGTGGGGCGTATCGCTGGATCCGAACAAGACCACATCCTTTGCTGGATTGGTCGAGGTGAAGACGGTCTTCTGGATCGCGTTCCTGATCTTCCTAACGTTGTTTGCCGCCATCGCGAATATCTGGCGCATGGTTGAGTCCTTGAGAAAGAGTCCGATGTCCATCGGCGGCTTCATCTCTCACATTGGATTGGCGGTGTTTATGGCGGGAATGATCCTCTCGCGCGGGTTTGAGAGAAACGAAAAGCTGTTTGTTCAACTCTCTCGCCCCGGCCAAGGACTTGGCTACACCTTCAAGCTGGACAAGAATCCCGATCCTGACAAGCTTTATGATCGAGATAACAAACTCCCGATCACGGTGACCGGTCCAGACAAAGAATTTACCGCCTATCCTGGCCTTTATTACACCGACAGCGCGGAAGGACCAAAACCGATGGTCTGGCCGCATATCGAGCGATTTGCGACGCACGACGTGTACATCGCCCTAGGCGGTCCCCAGATCAATTTCTGGGACAAGCCCGAGATGTTTAAGCCGGGCGAAACGAAGACCGTCCAAGACGTAACCGTCACCTATCACAAGATGGAGATGGAAGGTCAGCCGGGGCAAGCGGGAACCAAATTTGTGGCCCACCTCACCGTGGCCTACGAAGGGCATTCCTACGACGTCAACCCCTCCCTTCAGATCACCGACAAAGGTCTTTCCCCATCCATGCCCGCCGCTGGAAACGAGTTTCTTGCCGCGATTGGCCGAATGGATGCCGCAACTCAGGGTGCCGAGATCCAGTTGTTCTACCGCGAAGCCCTCTACCCAATCGACCTATACTACAAGCCGATGACCAGCCTCGTCTGGGCGGGCGCTGGTATCCTCACGATTGGCGGTCTGATTGCCGCCTTCTACCGCAGAGTTCGACACACCGCGGAATCAACTGAGGAAGTTGAAGTCGAAGGCGCGCCGAACAAGCCTCAAAAAGATGCGCTTATCCCAGTTTCTTAAGGCGAAGCTCCACCACGCTCACGTCACCTACGCCAACCCTGACTACGTAGGAAGTATTGAAGTTGATGGTGATCTCATGCGCCATGTCGGACTGCAAGACGGCGAGCTCGTACACGTCTGGGCGGTCGATCATACATCCCGTATCCAGACGTACATCTTTGCCGGTCCCTCCGGAGCAGTAGGGTTGAACGGGGGCGCGGCTCACTTCTTCAAGGAAGGAGACCGGATCATCATCGCCGCCTTCGACCTGAGCGATGAGCCCATCGATCCCAAGGTCGTTCTCCTCAATGAGAAGAATGAAATCGTCCGTGATATGACGCCCTTCAGCATCCTCGGGTAGTCTCTGATCCCGATGTCAGTAGATCTCGGTGCGCTCCTTGAATCCTCGGGCGCCATTCTGAAGGGTCACTTTCTTCTCACCTCTGGACGCCACAGCGACGTCTATTTTGAGAAATTCCGAGTCCTAGAACAGCCAACTGTCCTTACCGCACTCTGCCATGAGATCGCCGAGCACTTTGCCGATCAGTCGATCGACTTTGTCGCCGGTCCCACCACCGGAGGAATTATCATCGCCTTCGAAGTGGCGCGACAGATGGGCAAGCCGTCCGTGTACGTTGAGACGGAGAACGGAGTCAAAACTCTGCGGCGCGGTAAGACTTTGCCCGCCGGAGCGAAAGTCTTGATCGTAGATGATGTGCTCACAACTGGCACTTCCCTCGTAGAAACCCGCCAAGCCATCGAGAACGCGGGCGCTGAAGTGGTTGCCTACGCGGTTCTCATTGATCGGGCCGCCCCAGGGCTTGATCTACAACGTCCCCTGTTCGGCGCCTACAAGGTTGAGGCGCAATCCTACGCCCCCGACGAGGTTCCGGAGGCTCTGGCCGCGATCCCGATCTCGAAGCCGGGGACTCGGGCGGTTACTTCTTAGCCGGGTCGAAAAGGACGGTGTCCACCGGACGCGCTGGCGGCGGTTTGATCGGCGCGTCTTCAAAATAGCGTTGAGGCTCGGGGGGTGTTGGACGTCGGAAATTGCGCAGCACCACCTTGCCGCTCTGGTAGACATTAATCACCACGAAGCCGAAGTAGGTTCCCTCCTTTGGCTTCCAATCCTCTTCAAGGACACTGCCCCCGTTTCCAGCGATCACTTGCCAGGCTCGGCTCACACCACCCATTGGCTCCAAGTCCCAAGCGTGAACGTGGGCGCACACATAGGCCCTCACCTTGGGATTTGATTGAATCGTCCTCACGAGCATTCCGCCCGTTTCCTTATCGATAGGAGAGTCTCCGGTGCAAACCGTCGGGTCAATCAAATTTCGGTGACCAAGAACGAAAATCGCTTTGATCTTGGGGTTCTTTTGAGCCGCCTCGATATCTTGTTGCGCCCACTTTGCCGGTACCCAGCCGACCTTTGGCTGCCCTGTCTTCTCGTCCAAAACCGTAGTCGGGGTATCTGTATTGAGAACGACGAAGTGCAATTGCCGGAAGTCGAACGAGTAGCTCATCTGAGATTGATCGGCAGAAAGTTTGTCTGGCTTGTCATTGGTCACGGTGGGACCGTTGGTGGCCATTTGTCTGAACCCACTCTGGGCAAACCAGCGATTCCATACCGCCGTCGTCGCTGGATTCGGCAGTTTCTGCTTCCCAACCTTCCTATTCGTTTCATGGTTTCCGGTAAACGGCACCATGATGGTCTTCCCTTCCAAGGGTGAAGATTGAAATGCCTTTTGCCAACCCATCATTTGAGAACGCAGGGTCTCGCCTTGATCGTCGGCATAGTTCATCACCAAATCTCCGCCACCAAAAACCAGATTTGGTATGGGCCGTAGATTGGCCAAGTCCTGGAAAGTGCGGTTGAGTTGGGCAAGATTTGCCGAGGATGGATTTTCTTGCTTGGTTTCTTCCCAGTCTTTGACGTCCATTCGGTTACAACCAAAGAACGCAAAGGAAGCGGCGAGATGATCGAATCGGGGGTGAGAAACGGATTGATGAGGGCCCAAGGCAAGGGCCGCGACCGCAGTCAAAAGTGGCATGAGATTTTGGGTAATTGGAGCGCCTACAACGGCGCTCCAACGAATGTTAGTTCTGAGACGAATTTAGGGGCAGCCAGCGGTCCAGGGCATCAGACCCGGATACCACTTCTCGCCGTACTCATACTTGTTCGGGTTAAGCGTCTGGTCCAGCTTGCGGTACTTGGCGTGGCCGTCCGCGTAGCTGTAGTTTGCTCCCCCGGTGTGACGATCCCAGTTAACGCGCACGATATCGAACTTGTCGTTCGTGTCGTTGGCGAGGTGGGTCTTGGCTTGGTCGGGGGTAATGAAGGCATACTGACCAGCTCCCGGCGAGGTCGAGTTGACCAGGGTCCAGCTGGGGCACGGCTGAGTCGGGTTGAATCCGCTCACACCCTTGTGCTGACCGATCACGGTTCCATTCGGCAACTTAGCGCGTCGCTCGGTGACCATGATGGTGTCGGCCGGGCTGCCAAAGCTGGTCATGGAAACCGGCGCCCAGTCATGGGCCGGCATGGCGTTGTAGCTGGCAACGTAGGAGTAAGCCGGAGCTTGCCAGTCGCAAACCATGGGGACCTTACCGAGATCGGCGATGCCGTTCGGGCATGCCTTCTTCGGCTTTACAGGCTCGCTGTCCGAAGGGCACTTGAACATGTCCCAGTTCTTGATATAGGGCTGCATCAAGAAGGTCCAGTGAACCTGATAGGTTCCGGCTGGATTGTTCGGGTTATAGGAGAACGCCGGGTCTTGCTCCCAACTTGTCTGACAAAGCATGTCGTCGTAGTCGCTGGCGTACATATAGAGCGCCGTCGCAATCTGCTTGTCGTTGCTCAGACACGAAGTCTTCTTCGCCGCTTCTTTGGCTTGCGCGAACACGGGGAAAAGGATCGCTGCCAGGATCGCAATGATTGCGATGACAACGAGCAATTCAATCAAAGTAAATGCTCTTCTCATTCTTTCCTCAGTTGGATGTCGTAAGTAGCATCTACAGGCAACGTTAAGAATTGATTAACCCGTTTAAGTGTGTTAATAACACTTAACATATTAGGTTCAAAACCAAGTAAAAAGCGCCCGGAAGCCACGGCCTCCGGGCGCTCAAGACTAGGACCCTATCCTCCTTTAGCAAGGCGACCGAAGGTTTCTTTATCCACCGCTCGCATCAAGCATTCTTCGTACGAACAGTTACCGTTTCGGAAGTGAGCTGCCAAGGAGCTATCCATCGTCTGCATTCCTAACTGTTGGGAAGTTTCGATCATGGAGTACATCTGGTGAGTCTTGCCTTCACGGATCAGGTTCTTAATCGCCGCCGTTCCCAGCATAATCTCAATCGCTGCGCAGCGACCACCGCCCAGTCGGGGCAACAGTTGCTGCGAGACAACCGCTTCAAGGGTATTTCCCAACAGAACACGGATCTGGTCCTGCTGATCGCTCGGGAAGACGTCGATCACACGGTCAATGGTCGAAGGCGCGTTGCGGGTGTGGAGCGTGCCAAAGACCAAGTGGCCTGTCTCGGCCAAAGTTAGCGCCGCCTCGATCGTTTCGAGGTCGCGTAGCTCGCCAACGAGAATGATGTCGGGGTCTTCACGAAGAACGGCACGGAGCGAGTTGTGGAACGAATAGGTATCCGAATGCATCTCGCGTTGGTTGACCATGCACTTCTTGTGGACGTGCAGATATTCAATTGGGTCTTCGATCGTGATGATATGAGCCGATCGATTTTCGTTGATGTCGTCGATAATCGTCGCGATCGTTGTCGACTTACCAGATCCGGTAGGTCCCGTAACCAGAATCAATCCCGAACTTCGCTTGGCTAGTTCTCGGATGACGGCGGGAATACCCAGTTGTTCGAAAGTCGGAATCTTCGTCGGAATGACACGGAGCGCTCCCGCAACCGACATCCGTTGCATGTAGACGTTAAAGCGGAATCGGGCGAGTCCTTTCACGCTATACGCGAAGTCCAACTCGTGCGTAGATTCAAACTTCTCGATATGCTCGTCGGTCAAGGTGTCATAGATCATGCGACGCGTATCTTCATTCGTCATGATCGTGAAAGGAAGCGGGACGATCTCACCATCCAGACGAATCATCGGCGGTAAGCCCACGGTAAGGTGAATATCGCTGGCCTTACGGTCAATCGCCATTCGGAGAATTTCGTCGATGTGCACGTCGGCGATGGGTTTAGCGTCGGCTTCAAGCTGTTGAACACCGCTTCCTTCACCGGCAAGATGATCGTATCGCCGGTCGCTGACATCGATGTTGTGGACAGACTGATCGACCTGCACGGGCTTGTAGTTCTTTACCGGATCGTTATCAAGTTCTTTGAGGATCTTGGCTGCTTCCTCTTGGAGAGGTGTCGCTATTCCGTCAACCGAGCCCTTCGGCACCTCAATGAACTGTCCCGACCGAGGGTCTTGTACGAGTTCAACTTCGGGTTCGGGCGCAGGAGCGGGAGCGGCCGCTGCTTCCTCAGCGGGCGCCTCTTGTCCATTGCTTAGCACTTGATTCCAGCTAAATCCGTTTGACATCTTTTCTCTCCTAAAAACTGAGCTGTGCCGAAGAGATTTCCCCAATCCCGTCATCAACGATGGCTTCGGCCTGGTCCACCTGCAGCCCTAAGATTCTAAACGCCCAGTGAGGAACATCCAACTCGTCGTTGTGACGCCCCTGCTTTGCGATTCGGGCGATAGCGCTTGCGAGAGCGGTGCAAGCGCGTTCCTCTCGGGCAGGTTCTCCCTCTTTAGGTTCTTCCACATATCGCAATCCTTCTGTAAGTCCCTCGGGGAAAGCCCACTTCTTTGCCGCCCCGACGGCTACCTCAACGTGGTCGCAACCAAATATCTGACGCTCTGCTTCCACCGGTAGCATTCCGGCTTCAATGAGATGCGACGCATCTGTGTAGTT
Source organism: Armatimonadetes bacterium 55-13 (assembly GCA_001898035.1). Taxonomy (GTDB): domain Bacteria; phylum Armatimonadota; class Fimbriimonadia; order Fimbriimonadales; family Fimbriimonadaceae; genus 55-13. The sequence goes on along the minus strand of MKRX01000005.1, from coordinate 95,926 downwards.
CCCTTCTCCGAATCGATCAAGAAGCGTCTTTCCGAGGTAGTGAAGCAACCCGCAGGTGTAAGCCTCATCGCAGGACATCTTGCCCGTCGACTTCGCCAGCCACTTTGCACAGACCGCCGAGTCTACGGAGTGACGCCACCAGGTGCGCCGACGCAGAGATTCTTCGTCATTTTTTCCCACGAACATATCAAACGCGCCGACTGTCATCGCGAGGTTGCGGACGCTCTTGAAGCCCAAAAACATCAGGGACTCTTTGATCGAGGTGACCCGCTTAGGCAAACCGAAGTAGGCAGAGTTCGCCAGCGTAAGCACTTTGCTGCTAAACCCTGGATCGATGGTGATTGCTTTTTCCATCTCGATCGCAGGAGAATCGCTATCCCCCGTGACCTCCAAGACCTTGAACACGACATGCGGTAGTACGGCGAGATTGTCAATTTTGCCCATCAGCGCGTCAAGCGCCGCAGACTGTTCCTGATGTGGTAAGGCAGCCATCTTATCTTCCCTCTTTAAAACATCGGCGCGTCATGCGTAAATCACACGCAGAACCTCATCGACGGAGGTAACGCCCATCAAAATCTTGGAAACCGCATCCATCTGGAGGGTTTTCATTCCCGACTGAACGGCCAGATTACGAACCAGGTGAGCTGGCCCGCGCTTAAGAACTTCATCGCGAATCTCGTCAGTCATCACCATCAATTCGTGAATGCCGGTTCGTCCCTTATAGCCCGTTCCTTTGCAGTGATCGCAGCCCTTACCCTTGAAAAGGGTGATCTCTCCGTTGGTGTCGGCGCCAATCTCATCCGGCAGCGGGAAACCATAACGCAGCAAGCTCTCTCGCTGAGCCGTATAGGATTCCTTGCAGTGCGAACAAATCTGACGCACAAGTCGTTGGGCCAAAACGCCGATGACCGCCGAAGAAATGAGAAATGGCTCCACTTCCATGTCGGTGAGTCGAGTCGTCGCCGAGGGAGCATCGTTCGTGTGTAGCGTGCTCAAAACGAAGTGTCCGGTAAGGGCGGCTTCCATGGCGATCGTTGCCGTCTCCTTGTCTCGCATTTCACCAACCATGATCACGTCGGGGTCTTGTCGCAACATGGCACGAAGCCCCGCGGCAAACGTCATTCCTGCCTTCACGTTTACACCGCACTGATTGATTCCGCCGAGCTCATACTCAACCGGATCCTCAATGGTGATGATGTTGTTGAGACCCGTATTTAGCTTGTTTAGAATCGAATAGAGCGTCGTGGACTTACCTGAGCCAGTAGGTCCGCAGACCAACATGATCCCAAAGCTTCTCGATGTGAGATCCTCGATCAGCTTCATGTTGTGAGGCAAGAATCCCAGCTTAGACAGGCCAACGTTGATTCCGCCTTTGTCCAAAACACGCATGACGATTTTCTCGCCATACACGCATGGAAGTGTGGAAACGCGGAAATCGAATTCCTTCCCTCCGATCGTCGCGCTAATTCGATTATCTTGCGGCGCGCGCTTTTCGGCGATGTCCATGTCGGACATGATCTTCATTCGGCTAGTTAAGGGAGCAATCACCTTTCGGGGCAACTTCATGCCCTCCATCATCACGCCGTCCACGCGGTATCTGACCCGCATTCCATCTTTGCCGGGCTCCATGTGAATGTCGCTGGCCTTGTCTTGAATTGCCTGGTTAATGATGAGATTGGCTAGCCGGATGATAGGCGCATCCTCACCCATCTCACGCAGTTCGGCTTCGCTAAGCTCCTCTTCACCGTCTTTGCTAATCTCGACATCGCCGTCGAAGTCTTTCATCACGCCTGCGAGCGCGTCATTGACGTTGATATCAACCTTGTAGTGACTGGCCAACGCCCCAATGAGATCTTCTTCGATGGCGATCATTGCCTCGATTTCCAGCCCCGTGGTTAAACGAAGCTCGTCGATGACAAAGATGTCCAAGGGGTTTACCATCGCCACGACAAGTCGTTCCCCTTGCTTCTCAATCGGAACACACTTAAATCGCTTGGCGATTTGCGGGGTAATTACGGCCAGGGCGTCAGGCTGAGGCGTGACCTCGGCTATATCGACGAATGGGATACCCCACACTTTGCCAAGACAACGAACGCGGTCGCGTTCGCTAACTAAGCCCATACTCACCAAGAGGCGGGCAATGGGTTCGCTGCCACCCAACTCTCGGTGCTTTTGAAGGGCGAGCTCCAGGTCCTCATGAGTGATAAGACCTTCCGATACAAAGTGTTCGCCTGATAGCATTCAAACAATCTCCAGCTCGAGGTTGCCAACCCCGGTGTCTATTGCTTTCCATCCCGGTAAGAATTGCGACCTGGTATTTTTCGCGTACCCCCAACCAAACTGTTAAGAGCACCGGCTAGTAAAAATGCCAGCCGCATATTTCTAAGGGAAATAGGGTCTCCGAGCCCTAACCTTCACGGCAATATTGCCGATAGTTCCAATGAGGCCGAACTCTGCCTTATCGCCATGACGAACTTCCAGAAGATCCTCAAACACACCGACTTGCTTGTGGGCATTGGCCTCCTGATCATTGTTGGCATGTTGATCCTTCCGCTACCTCACTGGATCCTCGACACCTGCCTGGTCTTTGCCATTGCAACTTCCGTCGTAATCCTCTTGACTGCGGTCAATGTTTCAGACCCCCTTCAGTTCAGCGTGTTTCCCAGTCTCTTGCTCATCACAACCCTCTTTAGAATGGCGTTGAGCATCGCGGCGACGAAGCTGATCTTAGGCACCGGAAGCGCCGGTCATGTGATTGAAACCTTTGGCAACTTCGTAATGGGCGGAGACTTTGTCGTTGGCGTCGTCGCGTTCTTGATCCTGATCATCGTCAACTTCATGGTCATCACGAACGGCGCTGGTCGTGTTTCGGAAGTCGTGGCACGCTTCACATTGGACGCCATGCCCGGAAAGCAGATGGCGATTGATGCCGATCTCGCCGCCGGATTGATCGACGAAGAAGGCGCTAAGGCACGAAGAAAACAGATTAAGCAGGAAGCCGACTTCTACGGCGCGATGGACGGCGCCTCCAAGTTTGTCAAAGGCGATGCCATTGCCGCCATCCTGATCATCATCGTCAACATCGTGGGCGGCTTTATCGTTGGCTTCATGAAGGGGCAGGGCGATCCGCTTCAGATACTGAAGACCTATGCGCTTCTGTCTGTAGGTGAAGGTCTTGTTTCCCAACTTCCGGCGCTACTGATCTCCACGGCCAGCGGCTTGATGGTCACTCGCGCGGGTCAAGACCGTAGTATGGGCGGTGAGGTTGCCACCCAAATTTTCAATCAGCCAAAGGCTCTGACCGTTGCAGGAATTGCCCTCGCCGCGCTGGCATTGGTCCCCGGCTTTCCCGCCACGATTTTCTTGTCCTGTGCCGCAGTGATGTTCGGCATGAGCCGGTTCGCCCAGAAGAATCCCAACGCGCTCAAGAGTCTAAATCCCGAGAAACCTGAAGCCAAGAAAGAAGCGGCCGAAGCCAAGGCCGCCCCAAGTGGGCCAGAAGCGGTTATGCCCTTCCTAAACGTCGATCAGCTAGAAATCGAAATTGGATACGGTCTCACCAAGCTTGCCGATCCCCGGGTCGGTGGAGATCTGTCAGAAAGAATCACCGCCACTCGTCGTCAGATTGCTCTTGAACTCGGTTTCGTCATGCCCACCGTAAGGATTAGAGACTCGGTTCATCTTCAAAACAGCGAATACGTGATAAAGGTGAGGGGCGAAGAAGTTGCGCGGTGTCTTTGCTCTGCAAATGAATTCTTAGCCGTAAGCAGCGGCGCAATTCTGCACACCGTTCCTGGCTCGCCAACCAAGGATCCCGTCTTTGGTCTCGACGCGCTGTGGATAGATGCATCGGTCAAAGACGCTGCCGAGAGAGCAGGCTATACAGTGATTGAGCCCAGCGCCGTCATCTCGACTCACCTCACCGAAGTTGTGAAAATGTACGCGGCCGAGTTATTGAGTCGCCAAGACGTTCAAACACTTATCGAGAATGCCAAGACGATCAACGAAGCGGTAGTCAATGAGCTCGTTCCCGCGGTGCTCCAAATCGGTGATATTCAAAAGGTCCTTCAACACCTCCTTCGCGAGCGAATTCCTATTCGCGACATGGTTACGATTCTCGAAACGATGGCCGATTTTGGCGCGCGGGTAAAGGATCCAGATCAACTCGGCGAACTGGTCCGTGCCGCAATCGCTCGAACCATTACACGGCAGTACCTGGACCACGAGAACAAGCTTTACTGCATTACACTTGAGCCAACTCTTGAGCGCCACCTGAACGAATCGATCAGCCTCACCAATTTCGGTTCGACCCTGGTCCTGGATACTAAGACTCAGTCGGATCTGATCGCCAAGCTTCAAGCAGAGATGGATGGCGCATTGAATAGAGGCTATCAGCCAGTGCTCATCTGTTCGACTCAGCTTCGCTTACCACTGAGACGACTTGTAGAGAAGTACATGACCTCTCTCTCGGTTTTGGCATACAACGAAATCGCGTCGAGAGCGGAAGTTGAATTTGTGGGATCGGTCCGAGCCGCCTAACCGGCTCGGTCCGCGTAAGCTCCACGATTGTTCGGAGTTCGGTTCGTTTCCAGCCAATAAGCGCCAATTCGCCGAACGGTTTCGATAAACTTATCGAAGTCGACAGGCTTGGGAACGTAGCTATTCACACCCAGCCGATAACACCTCGCTACGTCTCGCTGCTCATCAGAAGAAGTTAAAACTACCACGGGGATTTCGCGCGTTTGATCGGTCGAACGAATCTTTTCCAAGATCTCCAGTCCACCCATGATGGGCAGTTTCAGGTCGAGGAGGACCAGATCGGGGAGCCGGTGCTCCACCAATCCGCTCAACATCACGCCTTCAAAGAGATATCGATCTGCCTCGCGACCGTCGCGGGCAACAATTAATGTATTGGCGGGCACCCCTGTGCGGAAGGCTCGCTTGACAAGCATTTCATCGTCGGCATTGTCTTCGACGTGCAAAACCAAAGGTTCAAATAATTCGTTCATCCATGCCTAGGGGCTCGTATCCATATTGACGTCCCCGACCTTTTGATACGTTCCAATTCGAGCGACGCTCAGGCACGACCTTAACTTGACCATGCCCGAACGCGCTCAAGCTTTGTTCGGCTAATCTACTTGCTTACGCAACACTTCGATCGCCTTATCAAGCTGTGGGTCCTTTCCGGCAAAATATTCCTCAGGGGTGATGCCAACGGTGTAGTCCATCTGTTGCCCCATGTTCTCTAGCGGAGAACCATCGAGCCGATACACGCCTGTGCCGGGCATTCGTGCCACCGTTCCGTCTACCAACCGGAATCCACCCGTATAGATTACATATCCCGGAGTCGGCATTCCTACAAGTTTCGCAAGTTTTCTGGCGTGCATCGCATACGGGAACATTTCGGCGTTTGAAAAGCTGTTCTCGGCAGCCATTACGACCATCGGAATCGCCAATGCTTGTCCCGGCCCAAGTTGAGCCTCATCGTCGCGAATTTGATAGTAGCTATTGGGTTGGCGTTCGAGAACATCAATGATTCGGTCTGAGGTGTTGCCGCCTCCGTTGCCGCGAACATCGATGATGAGAGCCTTCTTTCCTTGACCATACTCCCACACCTGCTGATTGAAACGCTGAAGTTCAGTGTCGTTCATTCCGGCAATGTGAACATATCCCACTTCGCCGTTTGACTTCTCTTCCACGTATTTTCGCCGGGCTTGAAGGAGATTTCGATTGACGATGCCTCCAAATTCACCCGTGCTTAGGGCGCGGTACTTGACTTCGCGGGTCTTGCCGTCACTACCCTTAACCGTCAAAACAATGTCACGCCCTGACTGTCCCATCAGAACGTCGGCGTAGAGCGATTCATCCAAATTGACGGACTTTCCATTGATTGACGTCACAACCTCGCCTGTCGAGAGCTTTGTCTTGGCATAGCTTCCAGGTGTCCCGTTCGGAACTTCTTTGATCTTAATTCCGGGGCCCGAGTAACCATAGTCAAACGTAAAGCCCAAAGAAGCAACGGAGTCGCTGGATGGATTCCCGGCGGCGGGGGAAACTTCGGAGTGAGACGATTCGAGTTCGCCAACCAACATATTCAGGACGGTTGCCATCTCATTTCGGTGGCCCACGGAGGGCAAGAACTTGGCGTACCGATCTTTGAGTTTCAGCCAGTCGCGACCGTGGAAATTCGCATCGTAGAACCCCCGGTTGTAGGCTCGCCAAAATTCTTCATAGGCAGCAGCATGCTCTTTGCGAAGATCATGAGTCCAGTCAGCACGAAACGCGATCGTCGTAACTGGGAATTGAGGATTGCGTAGGAGCACCGTGTTAAGGGCGCCACTGCGCACGAATTGCAGGCTGTTGCCATCCCCAGTGAATTCAAATGAGCCAATTCCGCCGAGATTGGTGATCTTCTTAGGGTCGTCACCGCTATAGTTGACCTTCCAAACATCTCCACCCAAAGCGAAGAAGATATCTCCATTCGTTTTATCGACGCGAATGTTATCGGCCATCCCCAGAGAAGTGATCTTTCGAGAACGGTTTTCGATGTCGTCGTAGTCGATGTCGACCGTCACCGCCGTCTTCGGCTTCTCAAATTTGAGATCCAGTTCAGTTTCGCGCGCATCCTCCTTCTTCAGCGGAAGGGCGTAGATACCCGGTCCTTGACGATCGCTCGCAAAGAACAGGTAGCGGCCATCGGGCGAGAATTGGGGTGCAAAGTGACTGGCACTGAGTCTGGTCACGTTGCGGAAGGTGTTTTCCTTGGTGTCGAAGATGTACAGATCAGTGGTTGAATCCCAATAGTAATATCCGCTTCTGCGAAGGACGTCTGGATAAGCCACATATCTACCATCTGGCGACCATGCATAGGCGGGCGTATTTCCTCCCCCGTATCCTGGCCGTTTGAATACGAGCTTCGGCGCGCCACCCTCGATGGAAACGGTATAGAGTCCACCTTCTTTTCCAGCGAGGATAAAGCTGACATTCTTTCCATCGGGAGTTAGCGAAAGCTGAGAAACGTCGGCATCCGCCTTCGTAATCGCCGTGACGACTTTTGAGGGGATATCCATCCTAAACAGCCGCATTGCTCCGTCACGATCACTCACAAAAAACATCGTGGTGTCGTTGACGTAGAGCGGCTGCTCGTCCAAACCTTCCCAGGTCGTCAGTTGGGTGGCATCATTGGCGTTCGGGCCTTTTCCCTTTTTAACAGGAACGCTCCACAGTTCACCCCGAACGGAAAACACCGCCGTATCGCCTTTTGGAGAAAGCGACATGTCACCGGCCCCGTCCGTCAAAATCAAGCGTTCTTCCTGAGTCGTCTTATCGTCGATACTCGCTGTTAGTTCAACTTTCTTTGGTTCGCTACCAAGGGCCATGACGTACACGTCGCCATCGCGCTCAAAAGCGGCCGTCTGGCCGTCTTGCGATACGGTCAGGAACCTCGCCCCTTCATCAGTGAAGTTCGTTAGCCTTCTCGCCTTAGTTGGACCATCGACCGCATAAACGTTGGGGCATCGCTGGACGTTATCTACGTTCTTAGGAATTGGCTTGCCCAGATAACTTGAGCTTGGCGTTTTCTCCGCAACGGTCACCGTGAGGACGGTCTTTCCCCCCAAAGCATAGTTGGGCCAAAGATGTTGGAATCCATTGTCTCGCAATTCGCTGCGTTTCTTGGTCGCCAGATCGTACTCCCAAAGCTGCGAGGCGGCCGACCCTTGATAGCGGGGTCGGACCCAGGGGAAACCGAGCCTCGTATAGAGTATCTTTTTCCCATCGAGAGACATCTTCGGGTTACCCACCGACATCATGTCTAGAAAATACTGGTGCGTCTTTCCATCGGCAACATCGACACCATAGATGCCGTTATTGACATCGTCCCGTCCACCGCGAAAGAGAATGGTTTTCCCGTCTGGAGTCCAGTCACTGGGAACGTCGGTTCCGGTGAACCATGTTAGGCGCCGCGTCTTTCCGCCATCGGCAGGTACGACGAAGATGTCCCAATTTCCATACCGATTGGATGCGAATGCGATCCACTGGCCGTCCGGAGACCAAACTGGATTGTCATCCATTTCAATGTGATTAGTCACAGGAATGGCACGACCACCAGACGCTGGCGCAACCCAAACGTCGCCTTGGTAACTGAAAGCGAGTCGCTTGCCGTCTGGGCTCAATGCCAGGGAGCGAGCGCCAACGAGGGGATCAGACTTGGGAGCGGGAAGCTGAGCGAAACACACGCATACCGTGCCAAGTGCCGCCGAAAAAATGGAGACAACTCTGAGCATTCTAGCGGCAATCATACTTGACCACGACGCCGGAAGTAGAATCTAGGTGTGGAGCGCCTAAATTCCGAAGGAATTCCCCGCCATACGCTCAAGTTTGCGCTATCTAAAGGGATAGTAGTTCAGACGGCAAGGCGCGTCGATAAATGCCTTCTCTGTCGCTCCTCTAACGTCAACGAAGCTGGGCTTTGCGACGTCTGCTATTCAATGATCCAGGATCCCGACGAACTGAGACTGGTAAATCGTTGGCTCTCGGGTGAAGGCCCTTAATGTATTTTGTCGTTGGAGTAATCCTTGGCATCGCTGTCGGATACGCTTACATCACGATCCGAAACCGTCGCGAGCAATCGAGATTCTTTGCGATCTCCGAGTATTGGGTCTACATTCCGGGCGAAGAGCTTCCTTCCCAAGACAAGATCATGAATCTCGTCCTGCAAGGAGGGGCGCCGGTAGGAACGCAAGAGGGCCTTTTGTTCAGCGATATTCGCCTTCATGTCGCGCTCGTCTTGAGAGCGAAGAATCCCCACGTCTTTCGCCCTGACATCATCGCCGATCACATCACGCCAACCGCTGAAGTCCTAACCGCCCTGGCAAGTTCAAAGGCGATGATCAAGATTCGATACGCGTCCGAAATTCGATTGAAGTCAGACGCTCACCTCCAGTTACTCCCCTATCTCTCTTACGCATACCAAAAACTTGGAGAAGGTTTAGCCGTCTACGATGTCAACCAAGAGCGGCTCATGACCAAAGATGAGTTTACGGCCCTCCTGAAAGCGAATACGAATACCAAGGCTGCTGAGTTCAACATTCAGACGGTATGGCGTCCTGCTGAACTAGGAGGAAGGGTCGAATCTCGCGGGTTGATCAAGAAGGGACTACCTGAACTCGTCACAGATGACGTAAGAGCAGACGAGAAGATGCTTGTCGAATCCCTTGTGGAAGAAGCGGCACGGAAGATTTGGACCGAAAACCAAATTCCCGACCAAGTCGAAATCGAATCCTACGATGATCGATTCCAAATCCTGGTATCCCCGCCAAGCAAAGGGCGAGCACGAATTAGAATTATGAGGCTTCAAACAATATGACATCCGTTCGTCTCATTCCCTGCCTCGACATTAAAGAAGGTCGAGTGGTCAAAGGAGTCAACTTTGTAGGTCTACGCGATGCTGGTGATCCTGTTGAACTCGCAAAGCTGTACGGTGAAGAGGGCGCGGACGAGCTTGTTTTCCTTGACATTACGGCGTCGTCAGACTCGCGAGCTCCGGTAATAGACCTTGCAGAGCGTGTGGCGGAGCAAGTTTTCATCCCTTTCACCGTCGGTGGCGGCATCCGTACCGTGGCGGACATACGCTCGGCTCTCCATGCCGGAGCGGACAAGGTGAGCCTAAACTCGGCTGCGATTAAGGACCCTTCCTTAATCGAGCGAGGAGCTGAGAACTTTGGCGCTCAATGCATTGTTCTCGCGATCGATGCCCGAAAAAGACCGAATGCGCCAGGTTGGGAGGTTTTTAGCCACGGAGGACGTACTCCGACGGGCCTGGACGTCGTGGAATGGGCCAGGAAAGGAGTTGAACTAGGGGCGGGCGAAATTCTCCTGACAAGTATGGATGGAGACGGAACACAGGCGGGATACGACTTGGAGTTGACACGAGCCGTTAGCGAAGCGGTATCGGTTCCCGTTATTGCCAGCGGCGGGGCCGGAAAACCAGAGCACCTCGTCGAGGCCGTCGTCAAAGGGAAAGCGGATGCGGTACTCCTCGCCAGCATCGTTCACGATGGCATGTTCCGAATTCGTGACTTGAAAGACCGTATGTCCGAAGCGGGCCTGACGATGAGAACCGTTTAGGCGGCTGAACGAATTTCACGATAGGGAATGGGCTGCACGGGCATTCGGGGCTTACCCACTTCGAGATCGGAATCCAGAAGAAGCGTCTTGGCAACGGCGGCCCTGTTTCTCAAAACGAAATCCGCCTCCGTCGAACCCGGCACTCCGGCTAACGGATCGACGATCAGACTATAGCAACGGAACCAGTCGGTGGCTACAAAAGGAGCGTTTGGCGCGTTCCAGGCCATGTGCACGTTAGGAATATGCGAGATGTTGGTCTTTGCATCTTCCTGGAGAAGCTCTTGCGCGTCTACAACGACGACTGGAAGCTTCGAGTAGGCCGATACGACTCGCACGTGTTCGACATGTTCCGCCTGACTAAACTGACCGTAGTAGGGCGGCATCAAAAGAACGGCTCGTGCCCCGTGTCGTGCCGCGTGCTGGGCAATATCAAGACTGGACGATGTGGCTAGCGTCGAGGCGTTTACCACGAGTGGCAGCGAGCCTTGACAAGAACGCTGGACCCACTCAACAACCTGCTTGCGTTCGGCAAAAGTCAGAGTCGTAAACTCGCCGGTATCGGTTGCGATGGCGAATCCCTCGGCTCCTCGTTCCGCATAAAAGCGTACGAGCCGAGCTATCCGCACTTCTCCAATCGAAGCCCCGTCGTCAGTGAACGGGGTGACCAGAGGCGTCATCCGACCTGCGAGTTCAAACATCGCTAGTAATATTGTCTGGAAGACGCCTGAAATCTGGAGGGCTATTTCTTCTCGATGTTGATCCAGCCCGTTTGCTCAAACGATTGCTGGCCAATGCGAGTTTTGAAATGGAAGGGAAATACCCCGCTGGTGTGCGGCGGGATCGTGAGGGTCAGAACCCGTCGGACGCCCGAGCGCGAGTTGTAGATGATGAAGTTCTTCTCGTTGCCTCGCACGATCTCCCAACCCTTCGGCACATCCACATCGAAGAACCCATCCAACCGATTCGGC
>MKRX01000005.1:40961-84822 GCA_001898035.1 Armatimonadetes bacterium 55-13 | reverse complement strand
CTCCTCAAACTTTCCGGCCACCACGTCGATATCGACCAGCGGCGCGATGCGGAAGCTGGCTTGGATGATCGCTGGCGCTCCGTCGGCAGTGGACAGAACTCCGGACAGCAGATGATAGCCGGTAGGCGCTTGATCTGAAGTGCCGGTTTCATAGTCCACGAAGGCTCTTCCCTTCTTATCGAACTCGGGGAAAGGGATCCCCATGCTGGTGGTCTGCTCAGCAAGGGGGCCCTCAGGCTTGATATCGATTTTCTTGATCGGAATCTCTTCTTTCGTATTGAAGCTAAAGCGAATCTTGGTGGTCTTACCCGGAGTCACCACACGACCACTGTCCTCGACTTTCCAGTTCAAGCCCATCGGCATGGCGCTGGCTCGCTGCATCGCCATCTTCACTTCCTTCGCCACCCGGGGGAGGAAGGGCTCGAGTTGTTGCGAGGTCTGAGCCAAGGAATCGATTCGAACGTTATAGCGGTCGCCCTCTTTGACGGGCAACATGCCGATTCCGGGATCGGTGATCGCGGCTTCGATGGATACGCCCATCTCATCGCTCTTCATCGCCGTCAGGGTCGAGCCTTCAAAGCCGGGAAGGTCGACCCACTTGGGGCCGGCAACATTCGTTGCGTCCAACTGACGCGCGGTTACGACCACCTTGCCTTCCACCGGTCGCAATCGGAATTGCAGGTTATCCTTCCCGACTAACCAGCCATCCTGCTTTACGTCGATACTTACGACCAAATCCTGGTCCACTGGGATCTTGCCCGCAACGTAAAGGATGCCCGGCTCCCATTGGAGGTAGGCCTCACCGCTCTCAAGCTTGGCGAAGCCGTCCCATTCGTCTCGCTTGATTTCTCCGTCCAGCACCGGAGTCAGAGCCAGCCGAGAAGGTTCGGTGACGCCCTGTGGATCGCCAAAGGGAACCTGAGATCCCTGAATTGGGGAGACAACTAGAGCCGCAAGAAGTGCTGGGAAGGTCATGATTGTCTAAATAGACGGATAGCCCCCAAGGATCGCGGCGGCAATTTCACATCTCCAAAAACGACCTAGGCCCTCGCAAGCGCGAGAGCCTAGGTCTGTCTGTTTCCGAACGTGGATTACTTCTTCGTTCGGTGCTCTCGAATGAACGCCGGGATGTCCAGGTCGGTCTCATCGAAGATCTCCGCCGCGTCGAACTGCCCGGCTCGGTTGGCGGGTGCGGTGTCTTGCTTGAACAGCGGCTTCGACTCAATTTTCTGCGGAGGCAACGTACCGGCTTCTGGTGCAGGCGTCGTCACCGCGCTGCTCGGGGTCGCCGGAGTTACGACCGGCTTAGGCTCAGGCTGCGGCGCGTTGAAAGTCGCGTCGGCGACCTTTCTCCCTTCGCTGGAATAGGGATTGAATCCGGTAGCCAAGACGGTAACTCGGACGGTTCCATCCATCTCCGGGTCCACAACGGTTCCGAAGAAGATGTTGGCGTCCTCTTCGTCGCACAGGCCCTGGATGTAGAGGAGAGCTTCGTTCGCTTCGGCAAGCGTGAGGTCGGCAGAGGAAGTGACGTTGACCAAGAGCCCCTTGGCTCCGTGGATAGTCTGCTCCAAAAGCGGGCTGTTCGTGGCCGATTGGGCGGCCTGAAGCGCGCGCTGCTCGCCCACTCCGTAACCGATCCCCATCAGCGCCGGTCCCGCGTTGGTCATGACCGCACGAACGTCGGCGAAGTCCACGTTGATCTGGCCAGGGATGGTGATGATGTCGGAAATCCCTTGCACGCCTTGTCGCAGAACGTCGTCGGCAACTCGGAAGGCGTCCATCAACGTCGTCTTTCGCTCGACCACGCTCAGAAGACGATCATTGGGAATCGTGATGATCGTATCGACGCGGCCCATCAGCGAAGTCACACCCTGCTCGGCCAAGCGTGAACGGCGAGGTCCTTCAAAGGAGAACGGTCGCGTGACGACGGCGACGGAAAGCGCACCGATCTCACGTGCCAGGTCGGCAATCACGGGAGCGGCGCCGGTTCCGGTGCCACCACCCATGCCGGCGGTCACGAAAACCATGTCGGCGCCTTCAAGGGCCTTGCGGATATCGGCTTTACTCTCTTCCGCCGCACTCTTGCCGATCTCAGGGTTACCACCGGCACCCAGACCTCGAGTCAGGTTGGCGCCGAGCTGAACCTTCTTTGGAGCGGTCGAAAGGTCAAGCACCTGGATATCGGTGTTCATCGCAATGAACTCCACACCCTTGATGCCGCTCTCGATCATACGATTGACAGCGTTGGAGCCACCGCCGCCTACGCCTACAACTTTAATGACTGCTGTTTGCTGCGCCATTTTCTTTTCGATAACCTTCCCGTTAACCTTGATCATGCCTTCCCGCTAATTAGCGAAAATATCGTTCGGATTCTTTCTTTCCAACCGCCGGAGCCCGACGCTGGTCCTAATTCATCATCAAAACATTGGATCGCAAATCTCGCGATTCCAGCCGCCGTCGCCAATCCCGATCGGTCGGTATCCATGCCATGCCCCGCATAAAGACGAGGTTCGGCATGACGCACCCGCAGGTGTTTCAATACTTCAGTAAACAACTTTTCGGAGCCGCTGAGAAGGGCTCCGCCGCCGGTGAGTACAACTCCTCCCGGAAGCATAGCGTACAGTCCGCTCTTCTCAATTTGCTGCCGCACCATGACCGCAAGCTCTCGCATTCGGCTTTCGGTGATCTCGCATAGTACCTTGCGCTGAAGGGCTCTCGGCTCGTCGTGTCCAAGTTGAATCACCTGCACCGAATCGCGTTCGTCCACTCCCGCCGAAGTGGCGTGGGCATGCATCACTTTTAGCCTCTCAGCCTCATCGGGCGAACAACGCAAAAGTTTAGAGATATCCGATGTCACTAATCCGCTGCCGATGGGAATGGTGGCGCTGTAGGCAATCGACCCACCTTGGAACACACCAATGTCGGTTACGCCCTCGCCGATATCGACAACGACCGCGCCGAGCTCAATCTCATCGGGAGTCAGTACACCCAGGCCAGACGCCAGCGAGGTGACCACCATCTGATCCACTCGCCGTCCCGTCATCTGGGTTGCTTTCTCGATGTTCTGGATGTGAGTAGTCTGGCCGGTCACGATATAAGTCGTAACTTCTAGCTTGCTTCCGTTCATGCCAATGGGACGCTGAACACCGCGCTGGCCATCGATCTTGAATTCCCGGGGAAGCGCTTGAATCATCTCGCGATCCGGCGGGATCATGAACTGGCGGCTGTGGTTAATGACCTGGAGAACATCTTCTCTCGTGATTTGACGCGATCGAGGGTAGATCGGTACAAAGCCCATCGCGTTATGGCCTTCCAGGTGCGTTCCGGTCACGCCCGTAATCAGACTCTCGATCTTTTCGCCAATCTGTTGCTCAACTCGCCGCACCGCCGCATCAATCGCCCTTGAGGTTTCTTCCAGATCGGTTACAACGCCTCGCTTTACGCCTTTGCATTCGGCAACTCCCAATCCCTGAAGGTCGATACCACCCTCTCCATCGTCCATCGCGACCAAGCATACGACCTTCGATGAACCGATATCGAGAACCGCCGTCCAGTCCCCTCGGGGAAGATTTTTTGAGGATCCGTTCTGCGTTCCGTTGGCTCTCATTGCGTGGTCTCCGATTGATTCGCCTGCACAATTTGCTGCATGCGTTTACGCTCATGACTATCCTGCCACTTGGTAAGTAGGAACCGTCGAATCAGACTCAGATTGGTAAAAATTCGAGCGCCGAGGACGAGGGCCACGGCCAAAAACAGATCGACGAAAATCTTATCGCCTAGCCAAGCCAGGAAGAACGCAATGAGGATATTAAAAATAAAGCCACTCGTAAAGACATCGTTTCTAAATTTCCCCTCCAGTCCACTTCGGATGCCCCCGCAGACACTATCAAAGCCAGCCAAACAGGCGACGGCCATGTATTGTCCATACACCCCGGGGACAGGCGTCTTCATTAAGAGGGCAAGCGCCGCTCCAAGGAAGAGGGCGACGATGGGAATCAGGATCACTTATTTGGAATCCTTAGGCACAATGCCAACCCGCTTCGTTGTGGAGCCGGTAAACGCAGGCAATCGCTGACTCTTTACTTTATCCACCGATGCCATCGCAGGGTCGATATCCTTGAGGTCGGATAGGACGCCTTCAGGCAACTCCATCGCTCCTTTCAAAGTATCGGCATTTCCGATCGCGCGAATCACGATAGGCGAGGCGATCTTGACATCATCCACTAGAATCACCGAACCAACGCACCGAAAACTTGTTCCTCCGACGACGCGGTGGTTATTGACGGAAACCGCCTCCGCTCCAGCATTCCAAAGCTCGTTGACCACTTTCAAAACGTCGATGTCGTGGATGATCAGGTCGGCGGGAAAAATACCGCTTGCCGGCTTCTTGCTGTCTTTAAGCTCGACGACCACGCCTGGACCCTGGAGATCAGTGAGTCCAGCAATGATCTTCGCCTCTTGAAGACTATCATTGAGGGCTTTCGTCGATGAAGTTTGTGAAGCCATTGCGTTCTGTAACTTCGTATTGTCCGCGCGCAACTTAGCTACCTCAGCTTGAGTCTTCTCAATCGCCTCCTGCATATCGACGGTTCCGCTCGAAACCCTCCCGTTCTGAGAGGCTCCCAGCAGGCCCAGTCGAGATCCACGCGTCTCTTTCGTGACCCAAGCCATCGAAATCATGAATCCCAACACCAGCGACATCGCGCTGACTGGCATTACCCAAGAATTGCCGGAAAATCGGCTTACAAATGGATTCATTGCTCTCTCTTTGCTACTCCCTGTGCGTAGCTTGGACGATCAAGGTTTACCAAGACTAACGTCTTCCCACTCGCGATCAATCCCGGATCTTGATCAAGTTGCCGTACGAGGTAATCCATTTTCTCGTCAAGCCTCTTCGGAAGACCAAAGCGAACCGCGAACTTTGAACCTATATTTAAGCATAATCCACCGTTTTCATCGGCGGTCAGTGTTTTCTCTTCATCCGGCACGATTTTTCTAACTTCTGCGGCTAATCCTCCGATTTCTCCGCTCCTCCAGGGCCCGACAAGGGTCATGATCGGCTTTTGCGCGTCCACGGGTAAAGATACGCTCGGAAGGTCCGAAGGCACAGCATCAATAGTCTGAAAGATGGATCCATCTCGGGCAATCGCAGCTCCGCTCATTCCGACGACTTTAGCAACTGGCATTCGATAGTCCATGCTGACGACGGCCCGGCCAAAGATGTTTCGCGTGACATCTACCCGGTTGACCGCACTTCGACTATTAAGGGTAGTCATGAGCGCATTTGCATTGATTTGAAGGGCTGGGATATCGTGATATCGAGCAAGTATTGCTTTGATTCGATGTTCATCGCCTTTCGCCGCTCCGATCACGCGGACCTTGGTGATCGAGGTCAGTCGACTGTAGCGAATACCCATCACGATATTCACGACCAAGAGGGTCGCAAATATCGGCCCGTACGCAAGGGGTCTTCGCTTACGCCTTCTTCGCGCCATACCGAGCGAGGGCGTCCTCCACCAGCCACTTTGTCAACGCATCAAAATCAATTCCCGCCGCCTTGGCGCTGTTGGGCAACAGCGAGGTCGAGGTCATGCCGGGCAAGGTGTTGACCTCCAGGACGAACACTTCCGCGTTCCCCTCCGGATTTCGGATCAACATATCCGTCCGGGTCGCCCCTTGGCACCTGAGGGTTTGGTGAGCTTTCAGGGCGATCGACTGAACCTGCCGGGTAAGTTCCTCGCCGATTCGGGCGGGGACAATCTCTTCCGTCGCTCCTGGCGTGTACTTCGAGGCGAAATCGTATTTCCCGCTCGCCGGGGCGATTTCAACGGGCGGAAGCACGCGATCTCCAAGAACGGGAACCGAGATCTCCATTCCCTTCACCCACTCTTCCACCAAGCAACTCCCACCATAGGATAGCGCGCGTTCGATGGCCGGTTGCAGTTGCTCCTTCGTTTCTACAAAAGATAAACCCACGGTAGAGCCCTCGGCGTTGGGCTTGACGACGAGCGGAAGCGGAAGGTCAATAACTTGATCCTTCGCCGTTACCAACTGTCCCTCCGGTACCCGAATCCCTTGGGCGGACAAAATCTGTTTGGTCAGCCCCTTATCCATCGCCAGCGCACTCGCCTGGATTCCCGAGCCCGTATAGGGGATGTGCAAAAGCTCCAGTAGCCCTTGGACGGCTCCATCCTCGGCATGCGTGCCGTGGACCGCCAAACAGGCGACGTCGGGACGATCTGGACCAAGGAAGCGGTGCACGTCTCCTTTGCTGAGCAAGAGGTCCGTCACATCGACCAACTCGGCATCGAAACCCTGTCGGGCGAGCGAGGCTTGAACCTCGCGACCGCTCAGGATCGAAATCTCGCGCTCCGAGCTATCGCCTCCGTACACCACGGCGACTTTGGTGGGGCGTTCGCTGTTCTCAAGGTCCATTCGGCGCTCCCATTCGTGGATAAAGGCCGGAGCAAATTCGCTGATGTTCCCCGCGCCCATTCCGACCACCACATCACCCTCTCGGGCAAAGGCGGCGACCTTTGCGGGCAACAGGTGCCGACTGGGGATGTAATAGCACTCTTTGTGAATGTGCTCAGCGATGCGAGCCGAACTGATTCCGGGCATCGGCGCTTCGCGGGCGGGGTAGATGTCGGTCAGAAAAACGACGTCCGCCACGCTGAGCGCTTCGGCAAACTCTTCGATAAAGTCGGCGGTGCGGGAATAGAGGTGAGGCTGGAACGCCACGATCAAGCGCTTGGAAGACTCCCCCGATTCGGGATCTTGAGAGGTGTACCAAGTCTTCAGCGCAGTCAGACTCTCTCGGACCTCGGTTGGGTGGTGAGCGTAGTCGTCAATCACCACCACATCGCGCTTCGGCACGCCAGAAGGCGGAATGAAGAGGGTGTTGGAATCCGCATCGTACTTCGCATTCACTCCTTCACCGCGCAAGACTTGTTGTCTTCGCTCGGCGCCTCGAAACGCGACGATGGCGGCAAGGGCATCTTTGACCGGGGCCGAAACCTCGTTAGCGATCTTGATCGCCCCGCTGGCATTCAAAAGGTTGTGTTCGCCTCGCTGCTTCGGGCTCGCGATCAAAGCGTTGGAATTCTCCACCGCTGCGATGAAATCGTTGGTGTCGTAACCAACGTGTGGAATGCTCGACTTCTCCGCCACTTCCCTCGCCCCGGCATCGGGCGTGGCGTAGAACAACTTGGCCGCCTTGTTCACGAACCGAAGCACGCTT
Source organism: Armatimonadetes bacterium 55-13 (assembly GCA_001898035.1). Classification (GTDB taxonomy): domain Bacteria; phylum Armatimonadota; class Fimbriimonadia; order Fimbriimonadales; family Fimbriimonadaceae; genus 55-13. The sequence continues at coordinate 77,579 of MKRX01000005.1, read as the reverse complement.
GCCTCTAGGTTCTCGTAGGTTCCGTGGAAGTCCACATGGTCCATTTCCAGGTTCGTAAGGACCACGTACCAGGGGTCGATGTCGTGAAAACTATCATAGGCCTCGCAGGCCTCCACCACCGCCCACTCGCCCTTTCCATCGACGACCGGACCGCCAAACTCCGGCACATTCGCACCGACGACGATCAGCGGATCTAGCCCCGCCGCCTTCAATCCCGCGCCGATCATGCCGGTGGTGGTCGTCTTCCCGTGAGTCCCGGTGACCGCGATGACCTTGTAGGCTTTCAGCAACCACCCGAGAGCCTGAGATCGGCGAAAGAGCGGAAGGCCGAGTTCTCGCGCGCGAGCGACTTCCGGGCTCTTGGCGAGATCGATGGCGTCAGTCAGGACGACCGCGTCATCAGCCTGAATCGCTTCGCCGCTATGACCGATCTGGACGTCGATCCCTTCCGAACGGAGACGGTCAACTTCTGCCGAAGCCGTAGAGTCGGCGCCGCGAACAGAGTGGCCGCGATCTTTCAGCAGCCGGGCCAAGGCGCTCATTCCGGCGCCGCCGATCCCGACGAGGAAGAACGACGTCTTGCCGTCCAACGCCTCCCGAGGCGCAAACTCCGAGGCGATCTCTTCGGCTTTTCTCAATGCTGCACCGTGGCTTGCTGAATCAATTCGTAAATCCTTTCCGTGGCGTCAGGAATATCCCACGCCTTGAGTTCGCGTTCGGCAATTTGCCGTGCCTCCGCATTGCCCACCCATCCTTCGATGGCTTCCGCGAGGGCCGCCGGAGTGGCTTGATCTTGGGGGACCAACTTCGCCGCATTGATTTCGACGAACTCTTCTGCATTATGAAACTGATGGTTTCCCGCCGCTGAGGGTAAGGGCACAAGGACTGAAGGAATTCCGAACATTGCCAATTCCGCCAGCGTGCTCCCACTTCGACCCACCACCACCGTCGCCGACCGATAAGCCTCGACCATGTCGTTGGTCTCCAAGTACGGAACGACTCGATAGCGGTCATCAATCCCCAACGATTGCACCACTTTGAAAGTGGATTCGAAGTTCTTCGGGCCGCTGGCGTGGAGAAATCGCGTCGATTGGAGTTGGTCGCTGGTGGCCGCTCGCGGCATATTCATGTTGAGGTACTCCGACCCCTGTGAACCGCCTACGATCAGAACCAAGTCTTCCACCGGCTTACGGTCTTTGACCGCTTCCCGGAGTTCGTGGCGAAGCGGTTGGCCCACCCTTACGCAAGAAACGTTCGGAGCAAACTTGGGGGTGGACTTGAAGAGGCACGTGAACGCATCCGCCTCATGAGCAAACATGAGATTGGAACGCCCAGGAACCGAGTTCGCTTCGTGGATGCAGTACGGAATGCCCAACGATCTCGCCGCCGCCACCACTGGCCCCGCCGAATAGCCGCCGGTAGAAAACACGACGTCGGGGTCGGCAGCCTTCAGAGCACGTTTAGCCATGCTTTTGGCCCGCAGCAATTGGGCAGCCGCCCTCCATCCACGAGGGGTCTTCAGCGAATACAAGGGCTCAGACGGGAACCCTTGGAAGAGGATTCCTCGGTCAGCACATGCCTTCCCTTCTTGACCACGCAGGGAGCCGAGATACAAAATCTCGGCTCCCTGCTCGCTCGCATAGCGAGCTACTTCAAGCGCGGGATAGACGTGCCCGCCCGTGCCCCCACCGGTCACGACCAGTCGCAACATCTGCCTCCTTCTTTACCGGAACCGGCGAAAGGACCGCTTGGCACAATCCCATCGCAAACCACAGAGCAATCAGTGACGATCCGCCCGAACTGATGAACGGAAGCGGAATGCCGATGGCAGGCAAGAAGCCGTTTGCCATCATTACGTTCGTGCAAGCCTGAACCCCGATCCATGAGCCGACTCCGGCCAGCACCAGCATCGAGAACTTCGTGTGGGCTCGCGAAGCAAGCCAGAAGAGTCGCCACACAAGAGCCGCCAGCAAGCCGATGACTGCGATGGAGCCGACTAACCCAAACTCTTCACCGATCGTTGCCATGATGAAGTCGGTCGTGGTCGCCGGAATGACGTGCTTCGCTCGTCCAGCGCCAATGCCGACCCCCGCCACGCCGCCACTCGCCATCGCCAATTCGGATTGGACGGTTTGGTATCCCACATCGTCCACATTCTCCGGATTCCACCGCTGAGCGTGATTGAGGATTCGATCCATACGGTACGGCTGAGCCTTCACCATGAACCAGCATCCCAAAACCGAGAGCCCGATGGCCAGCGCGAGCGAGGCGCGGGAAACGCCACCGATCACAAACATCACGAACGTGGTCACCGCGACCACCGCCGCCGTGCCCATGTCCGGCTCTTTCTCAATCAAAACGATTCCGACCAGCATCCAAAGAGCCGGCAGGTAGCGCATGAGTTTGGGGATGGCTAGCGCATCCATCTTCGCGCCCCAGTCTTTGTACTTAGGGAGTTTGGAGGGCCAAGCCTTTCGCTCGGCAAAGACGCCCGCCAGATAGAGGATTCCTGCCAGTTTGAAGAACTCAGCCGGCTGTACCAAGAATGCGCCTCGACCGATCCAACGGTGCGCACCGCTCATCTCGACTCCGAGTCCCGGAACCTCGACCGCGATCAAGCTAAGCATGCCCAAGAAGAAGAAGGCTTTCGACCATCGCTTCCACTTGACTTGGTTAAACCCGGAAATGACCCATGCGCCGATCAGTCCCACGATCAAGAAGGGGATCTGCATCAGGAATTCGCGAGGGATCATTCCCTTGCCATCGCGCAGGGCGCGAGCATAACCCGCATCGAAAATGAAGAGCATCCCAACAGCCGTCAGCAAGAGCGCGAGGCCAAACAGGATAGGGTCGTAGATCCTCCGTGAATTGTTCATTGTTCAAGCCACTCCTTGGCTATCTGTTTAAAGACGTCCCCGCGGTGCCTAAAGTCGCGAAACTGGTCGGAGCTGGCGCATCCAGGCGCCAACATCACCACTTCCCCGCTACGCGCGGCATCCACCGCCGCCGCAAAGGCGTCCTCCATTCTTTCAAACGTCGGAAAGTGACCAATTTGTTCGGTTAAGCTTTGCCTCGCCTCTCCGTAAAGATAGGCGTGGTGCATTCCATTGGCGAAGTAGTTTCTGAGGGGCCGGAAGTCGAGATCCTTGTTTCGTCCCCCGATCAAGATGTGGTTTGGCCCTCTTAATGCCATTGCGGATTTCAGCACGGCATCGGGATTCGTACACATCGAGTTGTTGATGACTCGGATTCCATCACGCTCTCCCACGAACTCCATGCGATGAGCGATGCCTGTAAAGGAGCGAAGGCCCTCCAGGATGGCGGCAGGCAAAATCCACTGCGGTTTGTTTGCCTCTAGTTGTCGCTCGTTGTAAGCCGTGCGCCTCGCCGCTCGGGATGCTTCCGCTTCTTTCTCCGCCTCCGCCACAACCTTGGCGGCGACGCCTTCAGGATGGATTCGGGAGGATGCTTTCAGCGCTCCAAAGGCAAGTAATCCCGCCATACAAGCATTGGTGTAGTTATGCGGCTCCGAGTAAGTCAACTCCTCGATCTTCACCTGCTTATCGAGCACGGTGAGAAATCGCTCATCGACCCGCGCGTGTTCTCCGGTAGCGCCAAAGGTCAGGACGGTCGGGGTCTTTACCCCAATAAGTTCGGGGGCGGGTCGTCGGCCACGTCGGACCGCCGCCGATTGACCAGGCGCCTTGACGACCGGATCATGAGCCTTTACGACGGCAAAGTCATTCTCATCTTGGGCGTTAAAAATGCGTTGCTTGGTCGCGGCGTATTGCTCGAAACTGTCGTAGCGATCCAGATGGTCCGGCCAGATGTTGGTGATTCCGGCGCTGACCGGCTTGAACTCGCGAACCCACTCAAGCTGGAATGAGCTGATCTCCGCCACCAAGATCTGGTCGGGGGTTGAGCGAAGCGCCGCCTCGGTCATCGGAACTTCTGGATAGCCCGACCCGAAGATATTCCCGCAAAGGACGGCGTCGATCCCGCATGCCTTGAGGCAGATGTAGGTCATCACCGTAGTGGTGCTTTTGCCATTGGTGCCGGTGATGGCGATGATGGGGGCCTTACTAATCCGAAAGGCGAACTCGACTTCGCTGATCACCTCGATTCCGGCCTCGACCGCCTCCCGCAGGATTGCGGATCGCATATCGACGGCCGGGTTCACCACTAAAAGGTCGAGGCCCTCCGGCAACTTGCCGTCCCAGCCGAGGGTGACGGTGATCCCCTCAGTCCTTGCTTCTTCCAAAATCTCCGGCTTGAGCAGTGAATCTGCATTTGCCTGATCGAATACGTGTGGATGTGCGCCTTGCGCCAATGCTCCTCGCGCAATGGCGAGCCCTGATCTACCTAACCCAAAAACCGCGATGCGGCTATTCTTCAACCGTAACCACCTTGGCGGCTAAGGTCTTTTGGAGGTGGGTGGGAATGTGGAGCCTGCCCTCCAGGTTCTTCGGTTCGTCGGTCGGTCTGGCCATAACGATCCATGCCACCGCCGCCGCCGAACATACGGCTTGGACAAAGGCAAATCGCCACACGACTCGCGACTCTGGCCAGCCCGCTTTCTCGAAAGCGTGGTGGATCGGCGTGTAGGGGAAAAGCTTCTTCTTTCGCACTTTCACAGAGAGAATCTGGAGCGGAACCGGCACCAATTCGCAGATCATCACGATGCTCAGAACTACCAGCGCTCCGATCACCCCAAAGCTCCAAGGTCCGGCCCCTGGCGCGTCGGCCATCGCGAGTTGAGCCACGAAGAGCCCCAGCACCGCGCCCAACGGCAACGACCCCACGTCTCCCATGAAGATCTTGGCGGGAGGCGCGTTGAGAAAAAGAAACGGAAGATATGCGCCACAGATCGCGAACGAGGTCAGCGAGAGCGCAGCGGGCGCCCCGAGAAGCAAGCCCAGCACTCCAACCGCGCCGAACAACAGAAGTCCGAGGGTTCCGGCGAGACCATCGAGCCCATCGGAGAAGTTGTATGCGTTGCTGAAGAACAGGATCAGGAAGATCACGACACAGGAGACGCCGAAGTCCATCTTAAGCGAAAGCGCCACCAGAATCGACATTCCGATCTGCATCAGAATCTTCTGTTTCCAACCCAAACCACGCTTCCCTGCAAGGAGTCGCGGTACGACGTAGTCATCGACGAATCCGATGATCGCAAAACCGAGGAAGAGCCCGAGGTATGCGGCAGTGTCCTTGGTGTTCGCGTGAGGCAACCAGAAGACGAGCCAGACGATCACTCCCGCCGCCACAATCAGCCCACCCATCGTGGGGGTTCCTTGCTTCGCCTGGTGACCTTCGGGCGCGTACTGGCTGATCGTTTGGCGTGACTTGAACTGGACCAGTGCGCGGAAGATCGGCCAGGCGGAAATCCCAGCCCCCAAGAATCCAATCCAAAACGCCATCGGAAGATGTCGCAAAACCTCTGGAGAGATGACCAACTAGCTATTGCCTCCCACCGCGTTCTCTAACGCTAACGCGCGGCTACCCTTAATCAAAATCGCGTCGCCCCGGCCCGCGCGGCCGACGAACGCGCTGGCTTCCTCGGGAATGGTGGTGAGAGTGGTTCGCAACCCGGCCCGGTCGGTTTCTTCCTTGGCGAACCTCATCGGCTCACCGACGAACAACACTTCATCAATTCCGGCCCGCACCAGAGCCTCTCCGATGCTTCGGTGCGCGGCTTCCGTCTGGTCACCCAGCTCTCGCATTTCGCCAATCACCGCTAACCGCCGACCGTCGACTTCCATCTCCGCGAGCGCCTCAATGGCCGCGATCATGCTGGGCGGAGCCGCGTTATAGGCATCGAGCAGAATCTGAACGCCATTTCGGTCGATCAACTGCATCCGCATCGGCGGCAAATCCGCCTCGCAGAGCGCATCGGCCGCCTCTTGGGGAGAAAGCCCAAGGGTTACTGCGGCCGCGATGGCGGCGGCGGCATTCGCCGCCAAGTGTTTGCCAATCACGGGAATGCTGGTCTGCCAGGGGATATCCGCGAAGAAGCCTTTTACGACGCTCCCGCCCAATCCATCTGAGGAAACTTCGATCAACCGACAATCGGCACCCTTGCCAAACCCGAAGGTCAGCACCGGCCGCTGTCCGGCAAGGTCTCGGAGCATGCCGATGAAATCATCGTCCTCGGGCAGAATCGCCACGCCATCTGCGGGCAGAGCCTCGATCAGTTCGCCCTTCGCCTTGGCTATTCCCTCACGAGACTTCATTTGCTCCAAGTGGGAATAGCCGATGTTGGTGATCACCCCCATCGTCGGCTTGGAGAACGATGCAAGGTGAGCGATCTGCCCGAAACCGCGCATGGCCATCTCCACCACCACGGCTGAGGTATCTGAAGTCAGATCGGCCCATAGCAGGGGGGCGGTGTACTCGGTGTTCCGATTGCCAACCGTCTTGAGAATGGTTCCAAGGGGTGAGAGGGCGGAGGCGAGGAATTCCTTGGTCGTGGTCTTCCCCGCACTCCCGGTAATACCGATCACTGGTCCATCGAATCGGTTTCTAAAATTCGCGCCGAACTTCGCGAGAGCTTCGACCAAGTTCTCCACTCGGACGAACGGTCCGTCCACAGGTCGTTCGACCAACGCTCCGACCGCGCCTCGGCGAACCGCGTCGGCGACAAAGTCGTGGCCATCGGCGTTGGCTCCTTTGATCGCAAGGAAGAGGTCACCGGGTTTGACTTGACGGTTATCGGTCGCAAAGCCCTTAATCAATCCCGAACCTGAAACTTCCAGGCCACCTACGATCAGCGAGAGTTCTTCCAATGTCAACGGAGTCATAAAGCCCCTCTATTGTGTCGAACCCGATAGGGTTGCCAGGGCCTCTCGGGCCATCTCGCGGTCGTCCATCGGATACTTCGTTCGCCCGATGATCTGATAATTCTCGTGCCCCTTGCCCGCAATGACCACCACATCGCCCGGCTTGGCGGCGCCAACAGCGTAGGCGATGGCTTCACGGCGATCAATGATATCCACCGATTCTCGACCGGAAACGATGCCGGTCAGGACTTCGTTCAGGATTTCCTGTGGATCCTCAGTGCGCGGGTTATCGCTGGTCACGACGGTAAGGTCGCTTCGCTCACTCGCCGCTTTCGCCATCTTGGGCCGCTTGGTGCGATCGCGATCTCCGCCACAACCGAACACCGTAATCACTCGCCCCTTCGTTAGGGGCTTCACGGCATCGAGCAGTTTCTCGACTGCGTCGGGCGTGTGGGCGTAGTCCACCAGCACGCCAATCCCTTGATCGTTTCGAACCGATTCAAAGCGACCAGGAACCGGACGGACTTCTTTGAAGAGGTTGGCAATCAAGTCGAGGACCGTCTGCGATTCCTTAAAGAGACCGCACGCTTTCTGTAGCGCCAGCAATCCCGCGCTGGCGCTCAGCAAATTCCAAAAGTTATAGTCGCCTCCAAGAGGCGCCGTCCCCGTCGCATCGGCTTGTCCAAGTGCCCCGAGCCTGAGCGTCACATGATCGATGGCGACTTCTTCGGCCTTGCCAATCAACGTAGCCATGTCGTCATCGGAGTCGTTTCCGTATCCGAACACGCTCTCAATCTCTGCAACCCAACGTCGTCCGACCGGGTCGCTCAGATTGGCGGCGCCCACAAACTTCTTCGCCGTTTGTTGAGGAAGGTCTTCGAACAGGCGTCGTTTGGCTGCTTCGTAGTCCTCCATCGTCCCATGGAAGTCGAGGTGATCCTGGGTCAGGTTCGTGAAGACGGCAGCATCGAACTCAATCCCGTCCGCTCGACGCTCGGCCAGGGCGTGAGATGAGACTTCGATGGCAAGCGCCTCAACGCCTTTGTCTCTTGCCTCGGCCAACAGATTGTAAAGCTCCACCGCGAAGGGCGTCGTGTTCGAAAGCTCCCGTTCTTCACCGGGAATCTGGAAGCCGAGGGTTCCGATGTAACCGGCTTTCACTCCCAGCGCGGACAACATGTCTCGGATCAGCCAGGCCGTCGTCGTTTTGCCATTGGTGCCGGTGACCCCGACGACCTTCATGTTTCGGGTCGGGTGATCGAAGAAGACATCGCACAGTCGCCAAATCGCCTCGTTGAACTCGATGCGATCTTGGGGGAGAAGTGCAGCCGCAAGACCTGCCGACTTCGCCGCTTCGAAACCCTCCTTGCTCCAAACGAGAGCCGCCACCGCCCCCTTCGCCGCCGCATCGGGAAGAAAGGCGTGACTGTCATTGGTTGTCCCCGGCATGCAGACGAAAAGGGCGCCGGGCTGAGCTTGTCGAGAGTCGATGGCGATGGAGGTAACTTCCGCCTCCCCATCCCTCATTTGGGCGGAGACGGAGGCGGCGGAAAATAGATCACTGAGTTTCAAGGCTTCTTCACCTGAACTTCAACCGCAGGCGCTTTCGGAGTTGAAGTCACCGGCGGCGCCGAAGGCATGATCGCAAACTTCCGAATGACCGCCCGGGCGAGTTCATCGAATACCGGACCAGCCACCGAAGCGCCGTAGTACTTGCCGCCTTGCGGATGGTCAACCATGACCAGGATCATGGCCTTGGGCTGGATGGCAGGAACAAACCCGACAAAGTTAGCCACGTATCCACCGCCATGTCTTCCCAAGCGCTCCGCCGTACCCGTCTTTCCGGCAAGCCGATACCCAGGAATGCGAAGCGTCTTTCCGCTTCCCCGATCCGAGTCGATAACCGCTTCCATGAACTTCAGAACTTCCTGAGCTGTCTCGGCCTTGAAAACCTGCTTTCCTTCTTGAACCGGCTGTTCCTTGCCACCAATCGACTTCACTAGCCGAGGTTCCATTCTGACGCCGTTATTTCCAATCGCGGTGAATGCAGAGGCCAGAGCCAACGGAGTGACACCCATCGACTGCCCGAATCCCCAGCACATCAACTCTAACGGCTTGGCCACCGGCTCGATGATCATGCTGCCCGAAACTTGATACGGCAGCTTCACCGAGCACTTCTGCATCAAGCCCAAGTCTTCGATGTAGTGGTGGTAGTCGTCAAATCCGATATCCAACGCCCAAGTTGCAGCCGATACGTTGCAGCTGACGGCAATGGCTTTCTCCGGGTCCAAGACACCGTGAGCTCGATTGCCGTGGTGGGAATCGCACTTCACCTGATAGGGCCCCTTCTTGAGGATGCCCGCGCATTTCACCGTCGTATGATCATCGATCAAGCCTTCGTCGAGCGCCTTAGCAACGGTCAGGATCTTCATCGTTGATCCGGGCTCGAAGCGGGACATGATGTTTGGGTTTACATCGGCAGACTTGCCATCAGGCCCCTGGCCGGTAACGGGATCGAACGTCGGCCAGTTGGACATCGCCAGGATATCACCCGTCTTCGGGTCCATCACGATGGCGATTCCACTTTCCGCTTTGTTCGATTCGACCGCTTTCTTCACCGCATCCGCCGCGACCTTTTGGAGGTCGCTATCGATGGTCAGTTCAACGTCCTGCCCATCCACCCGTTTGACGGTTGCTCCATCCATGCGCATCGGCAAAAAGGCTCCCGTGCGGTCAACCAAACCTTTGGCCACCCCTTTGGTCCCGGTCAGGTCGCCATCTAGGCTCTTTTCGAGCCCCTTCGTCGCACTCCCGTCCTTAAAGGCTCCGACCAAGGAACTGGCGGCATAGCCGAGGGGGTAGGCGCGTTGGCCAGTTTGCTTCACAGACAATCCATCCGCCCGCCAGCGGTACTTCACGGAATCGACCTTTCGCTTTTGCTCGCCGGTAATGACGGCGTTCCACGACTGGTTCTTGTCGCCTCGCGCCGCGAGTTCGGCAAACTCAGCGCCGGAAATCCCCGTGGCTTCGCCCAGGTCTAAAAAGAAGCCGTCACTGTGAGGGACTTTGCGAAATTGGATATTGAGTTCATACGCACCCTCGTCACGGGCCAGAACTTTGCCATCGGCGGACAAGATTTGTCCCCTCCGAGGCTCATCGGTTACGGAGATGATAAATCGGTTAGATTTCTCCGCCTTGTTCAACACCGCCTTGCGTTCTATTGCTTGGACTCGGAGTTGGCTATAGACGGCAACCACGAAGAAGCCGCCTGCTAACCAGGCGACTCCTTTAAAACGAAACGTAGAGCTAGCGGCTTGCGACGACAACGTTCTTCAAAGACGGTTTGAACTGACCATCTGGAGCGACGAAACCATTGCGTAGGGCCCATGCCTCAAGGTCGCTATCGTTCGATAGCGCTTCGATCTGCTTGGCAAGGACGGACTGGGCGGTGGTGGCGGAGCCGAGTCGCTGCTTGGCGCGGATTCCTTCTCGGCGAGCCTTCTCAACCATCACGTGGCCCGCCAGGCTACTCATTCCGAAAACGAACAGCGCGACCAGGGTAAACGTGAGTACCGAACGCACAATTTGGGTCGCCACCGTTGGCCCCGTGCCAGGAACGACTCGCAACTGGGGTCGAGTCTCAACTTGCGGCTTATAAATCGGTACTGCACTCATCCTAAGTCTCCAATAAAACTGGCCATCCGTGGCCCGTATCTGTTCTCCTAACTCGTTTCCCGTTCGATCCTTCGAACGGCTCTTAACTTCGCGCTTCGACTGCGCGGGTTCCGCGCGATCTCTTCCGCAGTGGGCGTTTTCGGCTTTTTAAAAAGCTCTTCAAACCCGTCTTCAATCAGTTCCTTCGAGGCTCGCTTGATCGCTCGATCCTCGCCGGAGTGATAGCTCAATACCGCCATGACTCCACCAGGCTTCAAGCACCCCGCGATCTCCACAAAGGTCTCTTCTAAATCCTCAAGCTCCCGGTTGACGGCAATTCGAACCGCTTGAAAAGTCCGAGTCGCCGGATGGATTCGTTTGTCTCTCGCTTTGACCGGAATCGCAGCCAGTACGCAATCCACCAAATCCTGCGTCGTTCGCAGCGGTTCATCCTTCCGCCGCTCGACAATCTTCCGCGCGATTGCCCGCGCCCATCTTTCGTCGCCGTATTCCCAGAGGATTTGCTCGATCTGGTCTAGCGACATTCGGTTGAGCATCGATGAAGCGGGTTCCCCTGAACTGCGATCCATTCGCATATCCAACGGGCCTGCTTCCTTGAACGCGATGCCTCGTTCCGAATCCTCTATTTGTGCGCTGTTCAAACCCAGGTCGAGCAGAATTCCGTCCGCTTCCAGACCTCGTTCATTCAGCGCCTCTGCCAGTCCACGGTAGTCGGCGTGGATCAGGATCTTCTCAACGCCTTCAACTTCCATCAACCGCTCTCGCGCGATGGCCAGCATCGACTCATCCCAGTCCGTTCCCACCAACTTCCCACCGGGGCTTACACGCCTGGCGAATTCTTTTGCGTGCCCCGCCAATCCCAGCGTTCCGTCGACCGCAACTCCTCCTGATTCCAGAGGAAGCACTTCGAGCACTTCCTGAAGCATTACCGGGTCGTGCTTTTCAAGAGCCATTGCCTGCTCCCCTACGACCGGCCCGGCTCGCCGGACTCCTTCATCATTCGGTAGGCCTTTTCAATCTTCTCGCGACGGTCGACTCCGTAGGTCCACGGGTTCACTTCGTATCGAGCAAACTCGTCGGCGTCCCAAATTTCGAGTCGGTCGCCTGCGCCGTTCAGGACCACTTTCTCGCCAAGCCCAGCTTTTTCCCTAAGCTTGTGAGGAAGAACGAATCGTCCTTGCCCGTCGCAATTCAGTTCGTCGGCTACGTTCGCCAGCATCATACGGGTGTAGTGTTCACGCCCCGTATTCATGGAGTCGTAGCTGAGCATGTCTTCAACCTTCTCATCCCATTGCGGCGCCGCATACATCGCTAAGCACCCCGTCGGCATGAGCGCGACAACAAAATCCTTACCCAGCCTTTCGCGATTCTTCTTATCGACCAGGATCCTTCCCTTTTCGTCGATCGTCGCCTCGCTATAGCCAAAAAAGCGCTTTGGACTGGTTTTGCCTTCCGCATTTGCCATTGCCACGCACTTCCCTTAGCCACTGAGTACTTCGGGCGGCCTTCGCATCCGTGCTAAGCCGCCCGTCAAATTCTGGGTAGAGCACCCCGCCCTGCCCTCCAAAACATCTTGTGCCCTCTTGGCCCGTCCGCTTCGGTGTTGGGATTGTACTGGGATATTTATGGGAAACGGTCAACTTTTTTGGGAATTTTATGGGAATCAATCACTCCGTTTACATGCAAGGAAACATACGTCTACATAAATATCACCAAAAATGAGTTCACCTCGTGAATGGCGGAAAATTTGAATCCGCAATGAGTGGGACTATTGCGTTAGTGGAAGCCCTTAAGAAGCGCTTTTGCTTTCCAACGCGCTCTTAAACTGCTCGCGATAAATATCGCGGTAGATGCCTTCTCGGTCGACCAGTTCGCCGTGGGTGCCGACATCGACAATCTTGCCGTCTTCGATCACGTAGATCCGATCGGCGTCGACGACCGAAGAGAGACGGTGGGCGATGATGAACGTTGTTCGTCCCCTCATCACGCGGCTCAATGCCTCTTGAACCCTCGCTTCCGTCTCACCGTCCAAGGCGCTGGTGACGTCATCCAGAATGAGGATCGCGGGGTCGGTGATGAGGGCTCGCGCCAAGGCGAGACGCTGCTTCTGTCCTCCGCTGAGTTTGATCCCGTCCTCGCCGATCATCGTCTCATAGCCATCCGGCAACTCCATGATGAAGTTGTGGAGGTCGGCGGCTTTACAAGCATCTATCGCTTGCTGATCGTTCGCCTGAGGGTTCCCGTACTTGACGTTCTCTAGGAGCGAAACGCTAAACAGCACGTTCTCTTGAGCCACCATGCTGACCTTCTTTCGTAGCGATTCCAGCCGTAGTTCTCGCAAGTCATGCCCGTCCACCATCACGGATCCCGCAGTTGGGTCATAGAAACGCATCAGCAGATTCATAAGGGTGCTCTTCCCTGCTCCGCTATGCCCTACGAGCGCTACGATCTCACCTTGTTTGACTTCGAGATTGACGTCGTCGATTGCGTTCTTCCCTTCAACATAGCTAAAGGTGACGTTTTCAAACTTGACGTTGCCCTGCACTTGGGGCAATGCCAAAGCGCCCGGCTTGTCTTCAATCTCGGGACGCGTGTCTAAGGTTTGGAACACTCGGTCCATAGCGGCTAACGCCCATTGGAGAGAGTTATTGAAGTCCACCACCCGGACCGCGGGATTAAAGACGTAGCCAATATAAAACGTAAGGGCAACCAACGCTCCCGCCGTGAGATGGCCGTGCTGAACCAGCGAACCGCCGTAGGCATAGACGATGCCGGTTCCGAGGGCCGAAATGACGCCGGACATCAGACCGAGCCGACGGTTCAGGTGGACCTGCCGCATGTCCACGTTGAACTTTGCGCGGACGCTTCCCATGAAGTTGGCCGTCTCGTAATCTTCCTTCACAAAAGCCTTGACGACGCCAATGCCAGCGATCTTCTCAGCAAGTTTGCCCAGCATCTCGTCCCAAAGCCGTCGCTGTTCTTGGCTGACCTCTCGAATGTGCTTCAGGAAGCTGAGGTAGCTGATGACATAGAAGGGGATCAAGGCCACGATCATTCCCGCAATCCGCCATTCCAACACGAACAGCATCGCAATAACCGCCACCAGCGTCACCAAGTCGCTGAGGAAGGTGACGAGTTGCCCCTGGATCAAACCTTGGATTAACTCAATATCGCCCGTGACGCGGGCCATGATCTTTCCGGTTTGGGTCTGGTTGTGATACGCCAGCGAGAGTCGCTGAAGGTGCTTCCAGGTCTCGAAACGAAGGTCAAAGACGAACCGGTGGCCTATCCAGGTCAAGGTGTAAGAGTTCGCAAAGCTCAGAATGTTTCGCAATAAGATGACGCCAAAAAGCGCGATGGCGGCATACATGACCATCTTGGGGGCTCGGTTGTCCCGGACCTCTTGCAGATGGGAAATTTCGCCCTGATTCTTCGCCACCGCCGTCGGATTCTCTTTGGATTCTTTCTGCAAGGTCTCAATCTGAGTGGAGGCAGAAAGGGCCTGGCGGATGCCATCGTCGATGGCGTATTGAAAAAGCCGTGGCGGGATGATCTGAAGCAGGGTTACGAGCAGCGTCAAAATGACGGCCGTAATAACGCGCGCCCGGTAAGGCCGCAGAAAACTCAGCGTGCGGCGAAAGGATCGCACCCGCCTAGTTTTCCAAGGTTGGACCGGTTCAAGCAAGGTTTCAGCCGAACTTGCCCAAAAACAGTCCCTGATGCCTCATAAATGACAAGGCCCCGGACCACCCAGCGCGGACCGAGGACCTCACCACCAAGTTGTTGACTTCAGGCTTTCGCCCTCAGTGCCTCCTTAAATAGACCCCATGCACCGAATGCCGATGCAGTGGTCATCGTCACTAGAATGATCGTGTATAGCATCTTCGCAATGCCGCCAACAGCAGCACTATTCTTTTTCAGCATTACCGCAATAAACTAACCCGGGGCAGTTACCAGGGTCGTCGTTTTTCCGGCACGGTTACCGTTAGCAGGATTACCGGCATCAGGTTCAACGCCTTCGATCATTAGGCGGGCTCATTTCATGGCCTTACGCCATTCCGCCCTCGGGCAACCGCCCCGGTTGAAGCAATCCCCAGAGGCTACACTTAAAGGGTGGAATCCAAATTACTTGAAGCTCTCAATGACCGCGTCCTCATCTGGGATGGCGCCATGGGCACCCAAATTCAGGCGGCAAACTTCACGGAGGCAGATTTCACCCTCAGAGACGATCCTGCCTTTCCTGCCAAGGTTCGCGAAGCCGGAAACCGTTTGGAAAACCGCTTCTTAGACGGCTGCAACGAACTGCTTGTCTTCACCCGCCCCGATGCCATCGAGGCGATCCACACCCGTTATTACGAAGCAGGCTCGGACTTGGTGGAGACCAATATGTTCGGCTGCACCTCCATCGTCCTGGGCGAATACGATATTCAAGACCTGGACTACGAGATCGCCCTTCAGGCCACCAAGATCGCCCGGCGAGCTGCTGACAAAGTCTCGACAACCGCCAAACCACGCTTCGTCGTCGGCGCCATCGGCCCTGGCACCAAACTGGTCACCCTCCGGCAAACCACTTTCGATGAGCTAGAACAAACCTACTTCAACTCGTTCAAAGGCTCGCTAGAAGGCGGAGCGGACGCTCTCTTGCTAGAAACGCTCCAAGACCTGTTGATGGTCAAAGCTACCGTCATCGCCGCCCAGAGGGCAATGGCGGAAACTCAGCGGGAAGTTCCCCTCTTCGTGCAGGTCACGATGGAGCAAACCGGGACGATGCTCCTGGGCTCTGAGCTAGGGGCGGCCCTCAACATGCTGGAGAGCTTCCCCGCCGTCAAGGCCATCGGGATCAACTGCGCCACCGGCCCGGTGGAAATGGCGCCTCATATCCGATTCTTAGGCGACAACTCCACCCGCCCCCTGAGCGTCCAGCCCAATGCAGGCTTGCCAGTGATGGAAGGCGGACAGGCCGTTTACAAACTCACCCCAGAAGAACTTGGGCATCACCACGAACGGTTTGTGCGAGACCATGGCGTCGCCATTGCCGGTGGCTGCTGCGGAACCACCCCGGCTCACATCAAGGCGGTCGCGGAAGCCGTAGGAGGGCGTCTGCACACGGATAACGCCCACTGGCGAAAGGTCCGCCACCTCTTCCCTGGGTTCGATTTCACCTTGAGAACGGATGCCCAAGCTGAGGGCCTGAGTCTGGTGGGATGCAGCTCGCTCTATCAGTTCCAACCTTACGAGCAAGACAGTTCCTATCTCATTGTTGGCGAGAAGACCAATGCTAACGGCTCCAAGGCATTCCGAGAAATGCTCGCCGCCGAAAACTGGGAGGGCCTGACCGAACTTGCCCGAGAGTTGGAGGGCGAGGGTTCGCACGTGCTAGACGTCTGCACCGCCTATGTCGGCCGGGATGAATCCAGGGACATGCGGACCCTGCTGAGTTACTACAACCAGCACATCACGGTGCCAATCATGATCGACTCGACCGAAGTCAACGTGGTAGAGGACGCTCTGAAATGCCTGGCTGGCAAGCCCATCATCAACTCGATCAACTTCGAAGATGGCGAGGCGCGCACCGAGAAGGTGCTGAACCTTTGTCAGAAGTACGGCGCCGCCGTAGTTGCCTTGACCATTGACGAAGACGGCATGGCCAAGTCTGCGGAGAAGAAAGTGGCGATCGCCGAGCGAATCTTGGAGCGCACCCGCGCCAAAGGCCTGCCAGACCACGACGTATTCCTCGACTGCCTTACCTTCACCCTGGGCTCGGGAGATGAAGAGTTCCGACAATCGGCCATCGAGACGATTGAGGCGATCAAGGAAGTCAGAAGGAGACATCCGCACGTGAACTCAATCCTCGGCGTTTCCAACGTGAGCTTTGGTCTGAAACCTGCCGCGAGACAGATCCTGAACTCGGCGTTCCTGCACTACGCACGGGAGGCGGGACTCACCAGCGCCATTGTCCACTTCAGCAAGATTCTCCCGGAAAATCGGATCGACGCTGAGGTTTGGAAGATCGCGAGCGACCTCGTTTTCGATAAGCGAGAGTTCGCTACCGCATAATTGCGGCAAAAGGAAATGGGGCCCAGTATTCATCTAAGCCCTATGGCCTTTTGAGGACCCAATTGTTCCAAATCGGGCGGGCTGTAGTCCCCAAAAGAATACCGGGCCCCTAGGATTAAGCGAAATTACGTGGCAAAACGGTCTCGCTATGAAGACGCGAGCATTTGCATTGCTTTCAATTTCTGTTGTTTATGCAGCCGTCGCAAGCGCAGCGTACGCTTGTCCGAACTGCAAGAAAGGATATATCTTCGGTCCCGGCGTTGCCGTGGGAAATGGGATGGCATTCACGTGGGCGAAAATCGCTCCCGGTCCCAAGTTCAAGATCGAATCCATGGGGGTAACCCTCACCGAATCAGCCCTCGAGGGCCTTCCTAAGGACCTCGACCCCAAGATGCCCATGAAAATGTACATCTTGGAGCTTCCTCCGCAGATCCAGGGCCAACCCTTCGACCATGTCGAACTGGATTGGAACCCGGTGGGACACGAGCCGGAGCAAATCTACGGCCGACCTCACTTTGACATTCACTTCTACACCATCGACGAAGCGGCCAAGGAGAAAATCCTTGCTCGCGGCGGCGACTTGAAGAAGTGCAATCTCAAACCCTCGCCAGAATTCATTCCCTCGGGATACATCCTGCCTCCAGGCACCGTGGTTCCCCGCATGGGCGCCCACTGGATTGATCCCAAGACCCCGGAATTGAATGGCCAGCCCTTCTCCTCCACCTTCCTTTACGGAAGCTACAACGGGAAGACGGCCTTCTTCGAACCGATGATCACTCACGAGTTCCTAGCGAGCAAGCCTGACTTTCACCAGCCAATTCCAATGCCCAAGGCGTTTGATAAGACGGGATTCTATCCCTGCGAATACGGCGTGAAATACAACGAAGCCCGCAAGGAGATCACCATCTCCCTAGACAATCTGATCTTTGCCAAAGCGAAGTCTCCCGCGAAGACCATGCCGGCAAAGCCTAAGAAAAAGGCCTAACCCAATTTCGTGCCCCTTGTGAGAAACGAGGGGTACGATTCCTGCATGAGCACATGTGCCATAGCGCTCCTTGCCGCGCTATTCATCCAGGGACCCGGAAAGGTTGAGATCAAGGACACCTTGACCGGCATCGGCATTGCCGCCCAACCTGGCGATATCATCACCGTTAACTACACCGGAAAACTCGCCAGCGGTAAGCAATTCGACTCCTCAGTCGATCGAGCGCCATTTCAATTCACCCTCGGCGCGGGTCAAGTCATCAAAGGTTGGGATCAGGGCCTAGTCGGAATGAAGGTCCATGGTATTCGATCACTTACGATCCCGAGCGACCTCGCCTACGGCGCTCAAAGCGCAGGCGAGATTCCTCCCAATTCGGACCTCAAGTTCGACATCACCATGGTCAAGATCGACCGAATCAAGACGAAGATCTTAACCGAAGGCAAGGGTGAACTGACGGCCCTTGGCGGCGATGTCTGCGAGCTTCACTACGAACTGAAGGATGACACGGGTAAGGTTCTAGACAGCAGCTACGAGCGCAAGCAAACCTTCCAGATCATCCTCGGCCGCACCGCCTTGATTAAGGGCTTCACCGCTGGCGTCATCGGTATGAAACAAGGCGAAAAGCGCGAGTTAACCATTCTCGCGGAGTTCGGTTACGGAGACAAGGGAGTTGGCGAGGGCTTGATCAAGCCCGGACAAACCCTCTTCTTCACCATTGAGATGGTCAAGTTGGCGCGCGGAGAAACGAAATGATTGGAATCGAAGAAATTCAAACGGGCGAAGGCCCCCAGGTCAAAGACGGCGATACGGTTGAACTCCACTATCGGGGCACATTTCCCGATGGGAAAGAATTTGACAGCAGCCACGGGCGCAGCACCTTTTCGTTTCAGGTCGGCGCCGGTCAGGTAATCCCAGGATTTGACCTGATGGTTCTCGGGATGAGTCCCGGCGGAAAGCGCAAAGCCACCATCCCACCCGAGTTTGGCTATGGCGCAAGAGGAGCGGGAAGCGCCATCCCACCGAACGCAACGTTGGTCTTCGAAGTCGAACTCGTTTCGATCAAATAGGAAAAGACAACGCAAAATAGCCCCGAGCGAAATTTCGCTCGGGGCTATTTCTTTAAAACTTACTTCTCGGCTTGAAGGGCCTTGTTGGCGGCCTTCGCAGCTCGGCTCTTTCGGCGAGCAGCCTGGTTCTTGTGAATGATCCCGCGCTGTGCAGCCTTGTCGAGGGCCTTAACTGCCGTCGTCAAAGCAGCCTGAACAGCAGCCGTCTCGCCCGTAGCAGCCGTGGCCTTAACCTTCTTTACGTAGGTCTTGAGGGCCGTCTTGGTGCCCTTGTTGCGCACGGTTCGCTTGGCGATTCGTCGCAGGTCCTTCTTACTAGATCTCTTGTTTGCCATAGGATTCTTTCGAGTTGATTATCTTACCACAGGAGCACCGGGCCAAACTCACTAACCTTATCGGATCCCTCCCACAAGACCTAGCGAATTGGCCCGTCTGCCTGTTTTTACTTCTTGATGAACTTCTTCTTCGTCTTGTCGAAGCCTTGATCCAGCTTCTTCGCATCGTAGTGCCAAACTGGCGAACCCGATCGCTGATAGAAGCACTGGTAGCTTGACAAGAGCGAGGCGACCAGTCGTCGAGATGATCGTCGAACGACGTTGACTTCCGCAAGGATGGTCAAGTAGTCCGCGCCCTTCGGCCAGTGGCCCATAACCTCAACCAGAATGTCGAGCGTGCTCATGCCATCGGCACGAGCGCCGATCTGGCGAAGCTCTTCCATTCGTTGCGAACTGATGTAAACAACCGGGTCCGGCTGATCCATCCACGCAAATTCGAGAACGTTGGGCTTGGTGGTCTTGGTCAGGGTGAAGACGCCGCCGCTTTCAATCGGCTGGTCGAACCACCACTCAATCAGACCGAACATCAGACGCGCTTCTTGATTCACCCAGACCTGAAGCTCTCGGCCGTTCGGATCGATGAAGATCAACTCCTGAATCTTCGGCTCGGCATCCAACCAACCGGTAGGCAATTGGCAGAGCGGGAACGTACCCAGCTCTCGGTGAATCGACTTTAGCACCAGACGAACGCTCTCCGGCATCGTCTTCGGCGCCGGAAGGATGTCCTCATCCAGGACGTCCGTGGCCAACGGGTGCGAAAGGAGCTTGCGGAGCGAGGAGCTAAGACCGTCGTCCGTCAGTTCGATGTCGATCGGCTCGCCTTCCTCATCCAGCACGCCGCTCGGAACGAACTTGAACGGCTCGGGGACCTCGTTGACGAAGTCGGCAATCTGTCCTGCTTTCTGGAATCGATCTCCACCAACCCAGGTGACTCGGGCATCGCCCCTTAGCGAAGCCATAAGGTTCGCCATGTCGTCTGGGAACGTCTTGTTGCTGGGGGTGATCTCGTAGAACTCTTCCAGCAACCGAGTCGCGGTCGTAGAAGGCTCGGAGCCCAAAATCTTGTTGACCAGT
Source organism: Armatimonadetes bacterium 55-13 (assembly GCA_001898035.1). Classification (GTDB taxonomy): domain Bacteria; phylum Armatimonadota; class Fimbriimonadia; order Fimbriimonadales; family Fimbriimonadaceae; genus 55-13. The sequence goes on along the minus strand of MKRX01000005.1, from coordinate 57,607 downwards.
CGGTCCACGTCCTCGGCCTTGACTTCGATAGGAGCAGCGTCGTCGAGTTCGACGGTCGGCGCAAGACGGTCAGCCAGCTTGATCGCCGTGCTAACCCACTTCTTCGACTCGGCCTCAGGGTAAATCACGCCGTCCGGGGCGAAGATATAGCCCTCGGTAGTGACCGCGTCCGAGTAGAAATCTCGAGCATCGTACTCGTGCACGGAGCGAGGATCTTGTGGGTTCAGAACGCCCCAAGCCACCGCGCCCAGAGCCTTGAGGCTTACCGGAGCAACCTTGGTGATCGCTTCCGCGACTGCATTCGGCTTGGTCCAGTCAAATCCTTCCAACTTCTTGGCAACTTCGTCAACGTCCTCGGCGGTGATTTGGTTGAGCGCGTAGGCTCGCTCGGTCTTCTCGTCGGAAGCGACAAATCCCCAACTCGTCAAGGAGAGGCGATCTTCGATGTCCAACACAAATCGGATGTCGACTTCCGCAATCCGCCGGATGCTGGCTTCGACCGTTTCCGGTTCGTCGCGTCGCAGTCGTGCGATCTCGGCGACCAAGAGATTCAACGGCATGGGACCACCGAATCCGTGGAGAACGATCGCGATCTGCTCGTTCAGGGGTCGGCCAACGCCCATCAAGCGGGATGCCGGGATCCAGCGTCGCTCGTGATATGCGAATCGATCCGGATTGGACGCCAGAAGCGATCGAACGGCGGCCAGGCCAATTCCGTCGCCGGAGAGCTTATCGGCCAGCTCGGACAATTTTACAGCCGCCTCCATCTCCGTCAGTTTTTCCAGAATAAGGCGATCAACGTATGATCTTGCAAAGGTTTCTTCGGGCTTTAGTGTTGCGGGTTTTGCCAAGGGTTCCCTCATGCGTCTAGGTGAAGACGCAACTTTGGATTATGGCAGGTTCGCCATTGACATTTCCACTTTATTCCTAGCAACCAGGACCCACCCGATTCGCGTACTATGTTGGTATGCGCCGAGCCTTTACTTTGATTGAGCTTCTCGTGGTGATTGCGATCATTGCGATTCTTGCGGCCATTCTCTTCCCAGTCTTCGCTCGCGCCAAGGCTGCCGCCAAGAAGACCGCCTGCATCAGCAACCTCAATCAAATCGGAAAATCCATCGTCATGTACATGGGAGATTATGACGACGTCTTCCCTCATGCTTTGGACGCATCCGACAAGTGGGCGCCTCAAATTTGGGACAGCCAGCCTGATTTCCGCGCCCGTATTCCCTATATGCCCCTGATGTCAGAGGTTCTCCAGCCTTATCTCAAGAACAAAGACGTATTTATGTGTCCGGGAGACACTGGCGCATCCGTCTTGGATAATCACTTCCCAGAGCCTTTCAACGCCTCGCCCAGCATGTATAAGCTTTATGGTTCAAGCTATTTCTTCCGGACGGAAATTGCCTTTAGAGCCTTCAGTCAGACTTCTTTCCAATTGCCGGCAAACGTGAACGTACTCTTTGATGGAGCCGGGCACTGGCATGTCCCCGAACGTGCCCTCAGGCCAGATGACGACTTTAGCGCCTATGCCAGCCTGATCACGAAATACCGATACAACACCCTCTTCGGAGACTTTCACGTTAAGTCGCTCTCTTTCGATCAGCTTCAGCAGGCCTGGCAGACACCGCTTTGATCCTTAGACCTTATGGAGTCGTCATCGACGGCAAGCTTGAGCTTGGCGTCGAGTTGGTGATGGAGGGAAAGACCATCGCTCAAATCCGGCCCCACACCGGAATCCCAGAGAACTTCGTCATCTCTCCGGCGTTTGTCAACGCCCACTCGCATTTAGAATATCGGGGCCTCCAGGACAAGATGCGGGCCGAGGCCTATTGGGATTGGATTCGCGAAATAACTCAGGCGAAGATGGGCGAATCGGAAGTCAAGGTCCGACGAGACTCCATCACCGCGGCACATGAAAATCGTCGGACCGGTGTCGCCCTCATTGGTGAACACTCTGATCGTCCCACGGCGGCCACCGCCCTTCTCTCAGCAAATCTCGATGGGGTGATTTTTCAGGAGACCATCACTTTTTTCGAGCGTGATACTCGCCAAGCCAAGATCGCCGCGATCAGAGCCAAGGCCGTTGACCAAGGAAAAATCATTCGCCGCCCGATCTACCTCACGCCCCACGCTTACCACACCGTCGACCGCGAAACTCTGGCCGAATTTGGCTCCAGCAATAAGCCAATCAGCATCCACGTCGCCGAAACCGAGCTTGAGTCTCAGTTCACCCGAGACGGTTCCGGACAGATTGGAGACTTCTACCGAAAGTTTGGATTTGAAGTGATTCCAACCGGAAAGGACATCGTTCCCACCCTGAAAGATCTGGGACTTGTTCGGCCAGGTGCTCAATTCGTTCATTGTTGCGATATCTCGGCGGAGGACATCGAATCGCTTGCTGAAGGCAGAGTCTCTATTGCCCACTGCCCGAGGTCAAACACGCGCCTTCAGTGCCCGACCGCTCCAATACGTGAGATGTTAGACGCCGGAATTCCGGTGGGCTTGGGAATGGATAGTCCAGCCAGCAGCGGTGTGATCGATATGTTCGCTGAGATGCGGGAGGCGCTGCGAGTGAGCACTCATCGCGGAAAACCTATTACGGAGCAAGAGGTCTGGATGATGGCCACTCAAGGCGGAGCCGAAAGCCTAAAGTTCGCCCTGCCTGATCTAGCTCCGTGGGAAATCAGGGAAGGTTTGAACACCCCCCTCATCAAGATTTCGCTCCCAGGCGCGACCACAACCCTCGAACTTATCGAGCGTGGATCGCCGACGATCATCTCCTTCGCCTAATTCGCCTCTTCACTCCGAATCTTCGTCAAAGGATTCGGATGTAAATGGAGAGCAACATGAGAAAGACCCTAGCAACGTTAATCCTGGCGAACCTGACCATAGGAATCGGTGTAACCCAGACCGTTGTCGTAGATTCGCGAATGCACGGCTATGCCTACAACTCACCTTACAACCGGCTTTACAACCTAAGAAGTCAGATCACGTTTGACGGACGCATTACTGGAATTCAAAGAGTGGAGCCCAGAAATGGCATGAGCGAGGGAGTTACCATCCTCGTAAAGGCGCCCAACGGTGGCACCGCCGTCGTCGAACTCGGTCCCACTTGGTTTGTTGACAATCAGAAGACGAAACTTAATCTCAAGGATCAAGTGCAAGTGACGGGATCGAAGATAATGGTTGACGGCCGTGGAGTGATTCTTGCCAAACTGGTGAAGGTGGGACACAGTGTCCTTGCTCTACGACGTCCAGAAGGATATCCGTATTGGGACATCGCTCAGCCTGTCACCCAACTTCCCCCCGATCCCAACGTCATCGAGATTACGGGCGCCGTGGATCGAATGACCACCTTTGGAACTGGTCCAAATATCGCCTCCGGGCTGGTATTGCGAACCGCCAATGGACTGGTCAACATCGATCTTGGACCGACCTGGTTTTATGAACCCCAGGCCATCATGTTCAATCCTGGCGCACGGCTCACTATCTTGACCGGGGGAACCTACTCTGTGTCCCCAACCGGAAGAATCGTTCCCGCCTACTGGATACGTTCGGGCGACAACATTTATCAGATTCGAACAAGCTCGGGAAGAGGAGTGTGGGAAAACGGACCTACCCCATAGCGGGACTCGGAGACAACTGAGTGGCGCTTGCAGCATCTCCTTCTCCTGTGGCAATGGGGGTAGAAACCTTGGTCGGCACGAGCATCGAAACCCCCGGCTCTTGCATGGTTACACCCAGCCAAACCGGAGCCTGCTCGATGGTTGTCGGGTTGTGGGTAATGACAATGAACTGAGTGTTGTCCGTGAACTCATGAAGGAGCGTGGCAAATCGCTCGACGTTGCGGCCGTCCAGTGGCGCATCAACCTCGTCAAGAACGACGAGAGGCGAAGGCTTCACCCTCAAGAGCGAGAACAAGAAAGCAGAGGCGCAAAGGGCGCGCTCTCCACCGCTGAGGAGTTGCAGTTGTTGCCGCTTCTTACCCGGAAGCTGGACTTCGATCTCGATACCGGACTCCAGCACGTTGTTTTCATCGGTGAGCGTAATCTTGCCCTCGCCACCGCCAAACAGCTTCGTGAAGAGTTCCTCGAAATGGACCTGAACCTGTGAGAACGTGTTGAGAAACCGCTCCCGGGTGAGCTTGTCCAGTTCTTTGATGGATGCCTCAACTTGCTCGATCCCGTCAAGAATGTCCTTTTGTTGGCCACTTAACTCATCAAAGCGAACGGTCAATCGCTCAAACGCCTCGATAGCCCCAACGTTCACGTCGCCCATCGCCTTAAGGTCTCTGCGTAGCCGAGAAACGATGGCGGAAGCATCGGGCGGGACCTCGTGCATCCCTTCCTGTTCCAATGCCTCCTCTTCCCCTAATCCGTACTCTTCAAAGAGCCGTTGCAGCGACGAGGCGCGGCGAGATTCGGCTCGGGCGCGGTTGAGTTCGGCTTGGTGAACCCCATCGCCCACGCTGCCCGCATTGGCGCGAGCGGCTTTCGCTTCTTCGACGAGTTGAAGGTTCTGCTCCAGCAATCCTCGCTTGGCTTCCTGAGCCTTCTCCAGTCGCTGGTCCGCTTCCGCTTTGTCCTGCCTCGCTTTATCGCCCAGCTCGGTTGATCGCTTGATTTCAAGGCGAGCCTTTTCCCGATCCGGCTCCAGGTGAGAAAGTCGCTTCTCTCGGCCCTCTTCTGCCTCCTGAGTGACTTCTAACCGCTTGCGCGCGGTGTAAAGGCGCATCTGAGCTTGCGCCAGACGCTGCTCATTCTCCCGAAGGCGGGTCTCCGCACTCTCCGCGTCCGCCGACCGAGAGGCCAGTTGACGGATCAGTTCGTCTCGCTCGGTCTCGATGGCGGCAACGTCGACTTCTTCAATCTGGTCACTCCCTGCCGCTTTAAGCTGCTCAAGCTCGTGCTCCAGGCGCTGTTTCGCTTTCAACGCCGCCTGAAGCTCTTCGTTCAGCGTCTGCCAGTAAGATCTTGCCTCATCGACCTCTTCCTGATGCTCACCGACCTGAGCGTTGAGCGAGGCGGCTTCATCGATCAGTTTCTGTCGTTCGGAACCACGCTTTCTCGCCCGAGATTCCGCATCAGAAACCAACCGTTCGATCTTCTCGATCTCTTTCTCAAGTTCGGCAAGGTCCGCCTTTCGCTGCACCAAACCGTAGCCCTGCTTCGCCGCGTGTCCCCCCGTAACCGCGCCGGAACTGTGCACGACTTCCCCGTCCAGGGTCACCATTCGGCTCCAGCCGGAGGTCTTCGCGAGTCGAAGCGAGGTGTCCAGGTCCTCAACGATCAGAACTCGGCCGAGGAGGCTATCGATAACCGGCTTGACTCGGTACTCACAGGCAACGAGTTCACTCGCCCGCCCCACAACGCCGCGCTCCCCCAAGACCTTCCGCAGTTCAAAGGAGGGCTCAAACGGCCGCATGAGAGGGATCGGTTGGAAGGTGGCGCGACCGAGGCGGTGCTGCTTCAAGAAGGAGATGGCCGCTTTCGCATCCGAGTCTTGATCGACGATGAGATCATTCGCCGAACCACCCAGGGCCGTTTCGATCGCCAACGCCAAGTCCTTATCGACCTTCACCGCTTCGCCAACCGGCGTATAGGTGGCGCTCAGAACGCCTCGTTCGGCGGCTTCCAAGACCGCGCGCGCACCCTGGTTCAATCCCTCGTGGGTTTCAATGGTCGCCTCAATACCGCGACGGCGTCCTTCCAACGAGGCTTTCTCCGCCAATAGTCGGCGGGATGCTTGGGCGTCTTGCTCGTCCTGCTGCCGGTCCTGAGCCAGTCGCTGCTCAATCGCCTTGACCTTATCCTGCTGTTCCTTGATCGCCCCGAATAGCTCGTCAAACGCCTTCTTCGCCTCGGCGACGGCTTCGTCAAGGTCCGGAAGAGATTCCTCGATCCCCTTCAACTCGCGGCGCGCCAGTCCGGCCCGTTCCTTTTGCTGTTCGGCCTGGGCCTCCTGACGGAGTCGCAAATTGTGTCGCTCTCGGGCATCGAGAAGTGATTTTTCCAAGGAGCGCAGCTTGTCTTGAAGCGCTTTCGCTTCTTCCCCGGCCCCGGCGAACTCGACTCGGAGTTTGTCCAAGCCCTCGATTTCGAGCTTCTCTTCCTCGATCAGCGATTCGATTTCAAGTTCGAGTTCCTTAACCCGCTCTTGCCCCTTGCCCGCTTCCTCGCCCAGGTTCTTCTCAAGATCGTCCAGGCTTTGAAGGCGCTGCTCCGCTAACCGAAGGTCTGCGTTGGCACGCTCCATCGCCGTCAAGCTGCCCTGCTGCAAACCTCGGATGGAGTCCATCTCGCTCTCCAGCGCCGAGACTTCTTCACCGATCCTTCGGATCTGGGTATCGATATGGTCCGCCCGAATCAGTTCTTCGCGGGCGAGCTTGGAGGACTCTTCGATCTTCTTCTCGAGTTCCTCGACCTCGCGAACCGCCTTCGCCACTTCGTTAATCAACAAGCCAGACTCGATCTCGCGGAGGCTAGTCAGCGTGGTTTTGTACTTGCGGGCGACTTCCGCCTCTTCCCGCAGCGGCTCCCGTTGACTCTCCAACTCCTGGATGATGTCGTTGACTCGGGAGAGATGCTGATTGGCGGAGCTTAGACGCCGAAGACTCTCGATCTTACGGGCTCGATACCGTTGAACACCCGCTGCCTCATCCACCCAAGCGCGGCGCTCTTCGGGGGAAGCCGCCAAGGCGTTGTCGATGTCCTTTTGGCCAACGATGGAATAACCGGCTCGCCCCAATCCGGAGTCTGCCAAAAGCTCGAAGATGTCTCGTTGGCGGCAGGTCTGCTTGTTGATCGAGTACTCGCTATCGCCAGATCGGGTCAACCGGCGGGTGATGGAGACTTCGGGAGTATCGATGGGCAGAGCGCCGTCTTCGTTGTCGAACAGAAGACTCACTTCGGCAAACCCAACCGCCTTTCTCCGCGCGCTGCCGCTGAAGATCACGTCTTGGCTGCTGGCGGCGCGAAGTTGCCGCGCGTTCCCTTCTCCCAGTCCCCACAATATCGCGTCGACCAGGTTCGACTTGCCGCAACCGTTCGCCCCGACGACCGCAATCAAGCCGCCATCGACGTTGAACTCTGTCCGGTCCGCGAATGTCTTGAACCCAAAAATCTTGACGCGCTTAAGACGCATGTGCTGGTGAAGTAGGCGATTGCCTAGCTTTTGAAGACGAAGAGATTACTCCCTTTGACGCAGATTTCTCACTTAGGCCGTTCCAATGAAAAGAACTCAAGGGCGTTGGTGTCCAAATAGTGAGGTCCCCCCATTCGGGCGATGGGCCGAACCAACTCATCCACCACCTTCTCGCCATCCCAAAGCGTGGGGTGTAGATGCGCGTAAAGCACCTCCCCAATCACGTATCGGGCCGAACCCGGGCCATGTCCATGCTCGATCACCTGATAGAGCTTGCATTCAAACTGGACCAGACTTTCGGCAACTCGAGGCGCTTTGACCTTGACGCTGGGAGCCGGAGTGAGTCCGGCAATCTCCCATTCCGAAACATCCGCTGGATAGCCTTTGCTCGTCAGATTCATAGAATCCGCCATTTCTCGGTGGACGAGGTTGACCACGAAGTCGCCTGTCTCCTGCACGTTACGTAAGCTGTCTTTAGCCCCCATCCGGCTCAACGTTGGGCTAAAGACCAGACTGGGTGGATTCGATCCGCCGACCATGAAGAAGCTAAACGGAGCCAAGTTTAAGGCGCCTTCCCCAGAGATCGTGCTGACAAACGCAATGGGGCGAGGATGGATGGTGGCGACAAGAATGCTGTAGGCAAGGTCGTGGCTTATCGCGCCAAAATCGATGCTCACAGATTCTTCGCTCACTCCTCCATTGTGGACGATTCCAGCCTCTTGTTATCTGAACTCACCATTCCCTTCCCCTTCGCTTCCCATTCCCTTTACAATTGGCCATGCTTGGCTCCGGCTCGCTCCACAACCTGCCCGTCCTCCGAGACTTCATCTCGCGCCGCTCCTCTTCTTGGGATCAAAGTGGGGGAAACGAGGACTGGCGAACGATTCCCGCCGGAACCTCGCACGTACTGCTTGACGAAGCCAAACCTGGCTGCATCCGCCACATCTGGCTGACAGTCGGCAACGACGACAGCTATCCTCGAAAGGCGGTCATCCGAATGTGGTGGGACGGAGAGGAAAACCCTTCGGTTGAAGTCCCGCTGGGAGACTTCTTCGGCATCGGCCACGGGATTCGAAAGAACTTCGTCTCGGCCCCTCTCCAGATGTCTCCGGAAGATGGGAGAGGATTTAGCTGCTGGTTCCCCATGCCGTTCAACGCCGCCCGCATCGAGGTCCAAAATGAGTGCGAGAACGACATCAACCTCTACTATTACGTGGACTTTGAGGAGTACGCAGAACCCCACCCCGCCGAGGTCGCCCGATTCCACGCCCAGTGGCGACGCGAGAATCCCACCGAAGGATGGCTAAAAGAAAAACTCGGTCCCGAAAACTATCTCCAAATCTGGGCTTCAAAGAAGACCTTGGATGACAAGGACAACTATCTCATCCTTGAAGCCGAAGGGGATGGCATCTTCGTCGGATGCAATCTCAATATCGATTGCTTCCAGCGGCAAGGCAACGATTGGTACGGCGAAGGGGACGACATGTTTGTCATCGACGGCGAACCTTGGCCGCCCCGCCTTCACGGCACCGGTACGGAGGACTACTTCTGCACCGCCTTCGGCCCCGCTCAGGAGTATTGCGCCCCTTACCACGGCATCACCGTCAACTCAGGCACGGCGGAGTGGCGATGGAAGGGCAAGAACTCGATGTACCGATTCCACATCGAAGATCCCATTCGTTTCCGAAAGTCCATTCGTGTCTCCATCGAACACGGACACGCCAACAAACTCTCAAACGACTACTCTTCCACCGCCTACTGGTATCAAGTGGAGCCCCACAAGCCGTTCCCACCACTCTTGCCGGTTGAGGAAAGGCTGCCCCGCCCAAATGAACCTCAGTTTCCCTGAGGCAAATCGCTGGGATCGAAGTTCCGAATCCCAATTCGAATCTGTTTCTGAGGGGTCGGCGAGTAGACAGCGAAGTAGCTTGGTCGATCCCAGGCGCTTTCGCTGCCTTGCATCTTATTGACCGCGCTGGGCGCGATCTTATATCCGAACATCGCTGCGCCATCCAGAAGCCCCGTCAAACGGTCAGAGAAATAGGCAAATGACTGCGCAATCTCATTCCCCTTTGGTCCGGCGTATTGAACCTCCACCTTCTCCCCGTTCGGGAGCGAGTACTCACGAACGGAAAATCTGCCCTCGCCCAAATAGAAACGCAAATGGGCATCAGAATTGGGATCCACGTCCCCGTCCATTTGCCGCCAGCTTTTGGCATTGACCTTCAGACTAGCCAAGGTGGGGTTTAGCTCCGCTTTCGGTCCAAAGTGAATAGTCACCTTGGTCAACACGGGAGACTTCGGGTTGAAATAGAATACGGAGGCTTGGACGTCTCCCCACGCTTTGGTTTTGTAAACGCGATTCTCGTTCCTCACCCCGAAGTCGGTGAACACCTCGCGAGAGGTTGGTTTGCCAACCAGTTTCTCAAATTCTGAGACCGGACCGCCCAGGTAAGACACCCAGTTTCCGGCGCCACCGGGATTGGCAGCTCTGCGATTCGCCCACAGATCCAGATCGTGGACCATGTGGTCTTCATATCTCCAAACCATTTCCAACGTGTGCTCTACCGGCAACCCGTGGGGACGCTCCACAATCCACTTGATCCAACGAGGATCATAGTTGGCGTAATTCTCATTTTGCGTGGTAACTGGCTTCCCTAGCCGACCTTCAACCTCACCAATCGAATGGCCGACAATCTGATTCCAAGCTGGTTTAGCCCCGAAAAAAATCAAGGACGAAACGAATAACGCAACGGGCATGCCGGATTTATACCAATGCGGCTACGTTGCACTAGTCCAGTCGCCTTACCTAGTCCGCCAAAGCTGATCCTTTGGTCTCAATGGCAAGAGGCAATAAGAGCAAACCCGCAACGGGAATTGCCCCCACCCAGAATAAGGTTTTGAGCGGTGCGGCGGGATCGTTCTTAGAGAGAGCGATGACCGATCCGACTAAGAATGGTCCGGCTGCCGCAATGAACCTTCCTGCGTTGTAACAAAACCCAGCCCCCGTCCCTCGCAAACGTGTCGGAAACAGCTCGGGCAAGTAATAGGTGAATGAACCAAAAACGCCGAATACCGAGAGTCCAATGAAGAAATATCCATACAGCCGATCATGCGGGGCCAGATTCAAGCCGAATGTTCCAAAAAGCGCGGCTGCCGAAACCACGAAATAGATGGCAAACATCACCCGTCTTCCAAGGGACTTGGCGATGGGAACGGTCAATAATGTGCCAATCAGCCCTCCAATGTTGAAGCAGTTGGTGGCCAGTTTCTTCCATTCCTCCACCAGAGCGGTGGTCATGCCTTTGTCCAAGCCCTGGGCCTTGGCTTGTGCTTGGGCTAGGGTCGTTGCAACGGTCGGGATGAAGGCATTACATGCCCACCACATCACTAGTGCCACCAGCGCCATCACAAATCCGCTTAGCGTTATTCGGCGCATCTCCGGGCTGAATAGTTCGGAGATCTTGGGATGGACTCGTTCCGTCATGTTTTTCCAACGTTCCGGCTCCTTCACGAAGAGCCGAACCAAAAACGCGATGGCGGCTGGGATCAGACCAAACAAGAAGACATAGCGCCAAGCCACTTCCGGGTTCCCCTTAAAAGCGACGCCTTGGATCATGTAAGTTACGTAGGTAGCCAGGAATAACCCCATCGGCGCGGACGTGTACAGCAAAGCGCCTGCTTCTACCCGACGCTTTTCAGGCACAACCTCCGCAACCATGGCAGCTCCCGCCGCCCATTCTCCGCCAATTCCAAGGCTCGCCACGATACGGAAGACCAGCAGCATCCAGATGTTTGGAGCAACGGCGCACAACGCCGTGCCCAGCGAGTACATCGCCATCGTGATCATCAGAGTTTTGGTGCGCCCGATACGGTCGGCAACCCGGCCAAACAGAATTCCGCCTAGCCCCCAGCCGATCAGGAGGATTGAAGTGAGAATCCCGTTCCACGCGAATGTTGCTTCCTTAGCCGCATCGCTACCGATTTGCAGACCGAGCAAGGTCGGTACACAGTTCGGAGCTACGTAATTGAATAGCAACCCGTCAAAGACGTCAAAACCCCAGCCCAGCCACGCCGCAAAGAGAACGGTCCACTGATAACCGTTCATGTCGAGAAACAGCCGCCGCCCCGCCGCTTGATTGACTGCCATCGTTCACCACTTCGTGATCGACGCTAAATCTAAGGAATTACGGCCCGGCTGTCAAGAGCGGAGGAACCGGACCCGAATCTTGAGGAACGAAATTCGCTGGTCTTCGATACTTGAGTTCAATTTGGCCCAGTTGAGGGCTACCCAAACTGTAAATTCGAAAACCCCAGGGCGGTTGCTGCTCATAGACAAAAAGTTGCCCATTTAGTGGATCAATCGTGTCTTTCCTTGCAACAGCGTCTTCAAGAGTCTTGGGCATGCTTCCGTTTTCCCATTTGTAGCGCAATACCGCTGCGTGGAGGCGCAGGAGCCTCAACTGAGCTCGAAGTTTCGCGGCGGCCTGTCCGACCTGTCCAAACACCGGCAGTAAATTGCGGGACCAGTACTCCACGAATTGATCAGGCGTATTGAGATTGGCGAGCGTCTCATCCGGTGACGCCTCTTCCTGGTCGTTAATCTTTCCCCACTCCGATTCAGGTTTCGAGAATTGCGCCACGATCTCTTGATATTTCGGCATTAACTCGCTACGGAGCTTTTGACTCAGAGACTCCTTTTGGGCTGGGGTAAGGGACTTGAGTTTTTGTTTCAAGCCTGCATTAAGATCATCGTTGACGCCTTGATTTGAGATGATCGACTCGACCTTATCGAGCATGTCGTTGAAAGCGTCGATGGAGAACTGAAATTCTCGCTTGATCGAATCAACAATCAGAGGATTTCCTCCTAGCATCGCTCCTACTCTGGTTTCGATTGTCTTCGCGTCGAAGACGGAAATATTTTGGAGGTTCCTTTCAAACGCGGCCATGGCAATTGCTTGAATCGCCGTGCCCACTAGGTTCGAGATTAGTATTCCGTTTTGGAGGTTGTAGCCCAGGGCTAGCGTGTCGATGAGGATTTCGGTGCCCTCTTTCGTATCGCCGTCCGCGAAGGCGGCGAACGAAGCCATTTTTGCTAGTTTCGCCAATGACTTGAAATAGGTGTACTCAGGCATTAAGGTGTCAGCTACGATTTTCTGTCGAGGATCCCAGGCCTTTTTCGTCGATCCTCGATGCAGAAATTGAAGGGCTTTCTCGTAGTGCTTCTTCGCCTCCCGGCGAACTTCTAAGAAATTCATTGTGCTCAGACGCTTCAGCCGAGCCAACTTCTGCGCATCGGGCTTTATTGCTTTCAGTTCGCGAACTTCTTCTGGACTCATGTCAGGCCCAGGAGTAAAAGAGTTTAGATAATCTTGATACTGGTGTGAGGACCAAGACAGATAGTCGTCTAGTTGACCATCGTTAATTGCGTCCGCCGCGCTGAGGTAGTCCTCGTAACCATTGATCCCGGTCGGACTCGGCACGATCTGCCGAAGTAGGCTCGTGCCACCTTGAGCACCTGAAAGCATGACGATACTGGCAATCCACGTGGCAACCATACTGTTTAACCTTAACCCGAAGACGGGTTGAATTGCGATTCGGTTGACTTAGCCAGCAAGATTTTGTCGCAAAAAGGTTAGGGTTTTGTTCCAGGCTTTGGATGAGGCATCGGCGTTGAATACCTCTGGCCTTGCATCGTTAAAGAACGCATGCTGGGTTCCAGGGAAGGTCTCGAAGTCATGCGTTTTCCCGAGAAGGGTTAGCTCCTCGTCCAGTGCCTTGACAACTTCCGGTCCCGCATAGGGGTCCGTTTCGGCAAATACTCCTAAGATTGGGCATTCCAATTGACGGAAAGAGGGATGCACGTGCGGATGAATGCCATAGAAATTGACGCACGCGCCGATGGTCGGATTGTGACAGGCCGCGAACATGGCAAGTTGACCACCCATACAGAATCCGATGATCCCAACTTTCTCCGAATTGACGGAAGGCAAGATTCGGAGCGCTTCTACCGCCCGAGCCAGAATCTGCTCGGTTTCGGAGATATTCAGAGCCATCATCATCTCTCCTGCCCGTGTCGGTTCAGTGGTTCGTTCGCCAAAGAAAAGGTCGGGAGCAAGTGCGGTGAACCCCTCAGCAGCGAATCGATCACAAACGTCCTTGATGTGATCGACCAAGCCCCAATACTCTTGCAGCACGATGAGGCCAATTCCCGAGCCACCCGACGCGGTCGCCAAATAGCCTTCGTAGTTCTTCTCTCCGCCGTCAAAACTAATGAGTTCGCCCATATCTTCTTCCTGATTCTAAATCGCGGCGAGCGGTTCCTTCCAGTCTCCTCCACCATCGTCGAAATCACGGGGAGGTGGAGCGTAGCAGTTGATTCTCTCGCCTGAGACGGGATGGTCAAACGCCAGCATTGCCGCGTGGAGTTGAAGGGGCCCTTCTTGATAGGCCTTGGGCGCGTAGATGGTATCGCCGAGCACGGGATGGCCAATGGAACTGAGATGCACGCGAATCTGGTGGGTTCTTCCGGTCTCCAGCTTAACTCCGAGCAAAAAGCCCGCTTGGACTCTGGCAAACTGATGAACATGGGTCAAGGCAGGTCTCCCCTTCATATCGACCGCCATCTTCAGTCGGTTTCGTTGATCTCGTGCGATGGGAGCGTCGATCTTGAATCTCTCTTGCTCCACCTCGCCCGCCACCACCGCCAAGTATCGGCGCTCGGCGGTCTTTGTTTCAATCTGTTTGGCCAAGAACGCATGAGCTTGATCTGTCTTAGCTACCACCATCAAGCCAGTGGTGTCCTTGTCCAGTCGGTGAACGATTCCGGGTCGAAAAGCTCCGGCAGTTTGGCTCAGTTCGTGAGATCGAGCAAGCAAGGCGTTCACGAGCGAAGGTTCTTTGAGCGATGCGGCAGGGTGAGCGGCTAATCCCCTTGGCTTGTTGACAACCAACAGATGCTCGTCTTCGAAGACGATTTCAAGTGGAATGTCGGCTGGCGTCAGGTCATGGGCGACCGTCTCTTGGGGCTCGGGGAGTTCAACGCTCATTCCCGGTTCTAACTTGAAGGAGGGTTTAGCGACCTTGCCATCGACCCTCACAACGCCATCGTCGATCAACTTCACGAGTTTGGTGCGACTGTGGTCAGGAAACTCCTTTGCCAAGAACTTGTCCAAACGCTCGAATTGATCTGCCACTAACTTCACGGAGTTCTCCCGCCCGGTTCTATGCGCCAGGGTCCCGTAATCCTACTCAAAGTGAACGCTTTGATTCTTTGAAGACCCAGGGTTTGGAAGTTGACGAATTTTTTCTTACTCACCTGGAACTCTGTGTGATTAAATGAAGTAAGTTACAGCAATATGGGACGAACGAAATTTTTCGTAACTGGGGTCGCCCTACCTCTGCAGATCCTTGCCGCAGGTATCTCGATGGCCCAAGAGACCGGGGCAAAGGTGGACTTTCGCAACGTTGCCGCGCCTGTAAAGTCGGTGCTTGAGGAATTGTCGAAAGCCGCTGACACATCACTCTCCGCCGCCCCCGACGTCGCAAGCGACATCATCGTCCTGAACCTCAAGGGCACTCCCCTCAACGAAGCCCTGACTAAAATTGCTGATACCCTTCATGCCGAATGGCGTAAAGAGGGGGCCGGCTACGTTCTTTACCGGGGAACCAATCGTGAGAAGGCCGATGAGCAGGCCGAACTGGTCGCAAAAATCCAGTTGATTCGGAACCAGATCGCCGACCTTTCAAACCAGCAGACGAAGGCAGGTGAGTTCGATGCCAAGGCCGCACAAAAGATGGTGGATGAACAATCCAAGATGTTCTCTGAAGCCACCAACGGGGGAGTTGTAAGCCTAAAGGGCAACTTTGACGACCTCACCAAGTCTTCACCATCGGCCAGAGCCATTGTTTCGCTTCTACGGAACATGTCGGACGCCCAAATCGCGTCACTGATTACTCGTACCCGCGTCGTCTTTGCCACCAATCCAACCAGGATGCAATCCCCACTTCCGGGAGGAGCTTCCCAGATTGCCAACCGGTTCCTCAATGAGCAAACGACGCTCTCAAATGCGACAAAGCCCCAAGCTGGAGGAAACAATCGCCGTGTGGTCATTAACGGACTCGGAGGCGATCCTCGAGGTGATGGCGACCCCAAACTTGGGATCGGCCATATCATGCTCATCGCACAGTCCAGGTTCGGAAGATCGAACGTCAACTTAGACCTGGTCGTCTCTGATCCAAACGGAAAGGTGCTGGTGAGCGGCTCTTACTTCCTCTCCACGTCATTGCTCAAGAAACCCGGTTCCAATTCCACGCCGCCAATTGCAAACGAAAAGCCGATTGAGTTGAGTCCGCTGTCAAAGGAACTTGCCGATATCGCGGTAGATGCTCCGGCTGGCGGATCGATGGGCGCCGTCAAAATTGTCCGCGGCATCAGTATTTCGTCGTCCGATTCAAGCGGTTCCTTCGAGGTGATTTCGGCGGGCGGGAATTCAAAGACCCCTAAAATGAGCGACGAGCTTCGCGAAAGGGTTCTTAATCCGAACAAATACGACCCGCTGTCGTTCGCGCCTTCGGAAGCGCTTCTTGCAACCTCAGATCAATCTTCCAAAAATTTGGTTGCTTATCTGTCCGACGATGATTTCAAAACGATGACGGCCGCCGTAAAAGGGGGCAAGGTCGTTCCAAGCAAGTTCATTGAGGCATTGTTGCGGGCAGACAGTTCTGTCGTCTCAATTAAAGACGATTGGATCCAAATTTCACCCAGAGAGCCGGCAGCCGCCAGAAGAGAGAGAACAAACCGCGAAGCATTGGGTACGGCGCTTCGCTTGCTCGATAAGGACCAGTATCTCTCGCTGGAGCAACTTTCCAAGTACGCCATCGCGCAGAAGTCGCAACCTCAGATGGACGACCTGGGCGTCAAGTACTTCCATTTGATCGATACCCCCTTTGCCGAATCGTTTCTCGATGACCTGAGCTTCGGTTCGGGTTGGCAGATGCTGCAACTCTACGCGACTTTCTCGAGAACCCAGCGCGACGAGATTGCGCAATCCGGTCGTCTACCGTTCGCGAAGTTCGACGCCAGACAGATGGCAGTTCTGAATGACATCGTGTACAACTCTCCGGATGGCCCTCAACGGGATTCTCAGGCCCGAGACGTCGTTTTCCGCTTCGGAGGGGGCGACTCGCCCCTTGACGAAAGAACGATTATGCTTCCCTACGGAGTACCCCGAGACGGATATCTTGAATCTACGAACAAGGTTGCCGATGGAGTACAGGCCAAACACTCGGATTCCGCCGGTTCCAAGTTCATGACCGCCGATTCGCTTGCATTCATTCGCATTAGCCGAGAGGATGCGAATCTGGCGGGATTGGGGCTAGCCGGGGAGTCTCAGCCAGATCAGTTCCGGATAGCCAAAGAGCATCGACTTTCTTTCAAATTCATGTTCGCGCCGCAAATTGCGATGAACAGACAATTGACGGACCCAATCCCATCGAAT
>MKRX01000005.1:26953-40903 GCA_001898035.1 Armatimonadetes bacterium 55-13 | reverse complement strand
TTGCACCCGGGAACGGCGGCGCCGTCCCGCCCATGCCCTAGTCCATAGAGTAAGTAAACTGGCCAGCGTGAAAGCAACTCGGTTGTTCGTATTGACGATTCCGCTCCTCATCCTCGGGTGCAGCAGTGGACCATCCAACGAGCCACCGGCGCCCCTCAACCCGAGCGCTGGCCCATCTGTTTCCGAGACATCGGAACGCGTCAAAGCTGACCCGCAAGAAATCAAGTCGGTCCTCGATCTTCCCGAATATCCCGGAGCAACCGTCGTTGACGATGCACGGCTCATCAACCCTGCGTTTTCTCCCGACGAAAGAAGGTATGTCTTGTCGCGAAAGTCGACCGATTCTCCTGAGAAGGTGGCTAAGTTCTATGAGAAAGAACTTAAGCAGCCAGCCGCGGAGAAAGAAAAGTCTTACGAGATATTTGGGCAGACTTCAAGGGGTAACGGTGTCCGAGTCAATATTGAACCGGATGGTACGGGTTCATCCTTTGTTCTGGTAGTCATTGCCTACCTTAAAAAGTGATCTTGGACGAACTCTCTCCTATCGGTCATTCGTCCTATCAACGACCAAAAGGGAACCCAAGACGGTTCTCATCCATTAGGATAAACACTATGAAAGCTCTTCGCGCCTTAATCATCCCAACCCTCGCTCTGTCGTTCGCCGTCTCTGCACTCGCCGGGGAATGGATGACCGACTACAAGGCCGCCCTTGCACTTTCGAAGAAGACGGGGAAGCCGGTGCTCGCCGACTTTACGGGAAGCGACTGGTGCGGCTGGTGCATTAAGCTCCACAAGGAAGTTTTCGACAAACCCGAATTCAAGGCGTGGGCAAAGAAGAACGTCATTCTTCTTGAATTGGATTATCCCCAGCGCAAGAAGCTTCCCGCAGCCTTGCAGAAGCAGAACGATTCGCTTGCCGCCAAATACAAGATCCAAGGCTATCCGACCGTTCTTTTCCTTAGCTCCAAGGGCGACGCGCTAGCAACGTATGGCTACGACGCGGGCGGTCCCTCTGTATGGACGAAGAAGGCTTCCGCCATGCTGAAAGGTAAGAAGGCTTAAGAAAGAGTTTTCAAAGTTACTCCAGGCCCGCCTTCAAATGGAGGCGGGCCTGCTTCATTTATTCGGGCCTTACCATGCCCCACGTCCTATTCCAGATAAAATAACAGACCTATGGCAGACCGATATGATCCTTCCTCATTTGAGTCCAAGTGGCAAGAGCGCTGGAAGGATGCCGACCTATTCGTGACTCGCGAGGTTCCGGGCCGTCCCAAGTTCTACGGCATGGACTTCTTCCCCTATCCTTCAGGGGCGGGTCTAAGCGTGGGTCACTGCCGCAACTATGTTCCCACCGACGTTCTGTGCCGCATGAAGGTCATGCAGGGCTACAACGTGCTGCATCCGATGGGTTTCGACGCCTTCGGTCTTCCCGCCGAGAACGAAGCGATCAAGCAAAAGTCGCACCCGGCGCCGATGATCGAAAAGTACGCCGCCAACTATCGGCGACAGATGGACCTCGTGGGCATCAGCTACGACTGGTCCCGCTCCTTCGCGTCCTCTGACCCCGACTACTACAAGTGGACCCAATGGATTTTCGAGATCCTTCACAAGCGCGGGTTGGCTTACCGCCGACTGGCGGCGGTGAACTGGGACCCCGTCGACAAGACCGTTTTGGCCGACGAGGAAATCATTGGCGGTCGCGCGGAGCGATCCAATGCCATTGTCGAGAAAAAGTGGATCCCCCAGTGGTTCTTCAAGATCACCGAGTACGCCGAAAGGCTACTGAACGATCTGGACGAACTCGATTGGCCGGAGGGTATCAAGGCGCAGCAGCGCAACTGGATCGGCAAGTCCGAAGGCGTGCAGTTCCGCATGCAGGTCGCCTTCATCTCGGATGAAGAGTTCAAGAAGGCTTGGGGCGGACAGGCTGTCTCGACCACTCCCGAAACCCGGGACGAGTTGAAGGAGTTGGTTGCCGAGATCGAGGCATCCGGCTTCAAACCCGAAGTCGATAGCCTGACCGCCGCCAAGGCCGCCAACTTGGTGGCCAATGCCGAGAAAGCCGCGTTCGATGCGAACCGCCCGATTGAATCGGAGTCCGTCACCCACGCCTTTGAATCTGCCTCCGTCAAGGCGGGTCTGGAGTTTGTCCCCAAGGAGCGAAGTCTCTCCTTCGAGGTCTTCACCACACGAATCGACACCGTCTTCGGCATGACCTTCTGCGTCCTGGCGCCGGAGCACGAGATCGTCGATAAGATTCGCGGCTCAGTCTCGCCCGAGTTCAAGGCGAAGATCGATGAATACCGAGAGCAAGCCAAGCTCTTGAGCGATACCGCGCGAACCGCCACCGACCGCGAGAAGACCGGCGTCTTCACGGGCGCTTATGCCGTGAACCCGGCGAACGGAAAGCCAGTGCCCATCTGGATTGCTGACTACGTTTTGGCTGGCTACGGAACCGGCGCAATCATGGCGGTCCCCGGTCACGACCAGCGAGACTTCGACTTTGCCGTCAAATTCGGGATTAACGTCATTCCCGTCATCAAGCCGACTCAGGAGTACCTCAGCGCGTTCTTCGAGGATGGCGGCAAGGGATACGACGAAATGTTGGCGGCCTATCAATCCGACGTCACTCGGTTCAATCCCGTCTTCGAGAGCAAGGATTCAACCTTGATCAACTCGGGCGAATACACGGGAATGTCCGTACAGGAGGCTCAAGCCTCGCTCGGCCGTTGGGTCGAGGCGCTCGATATCGGAACCCGCAAAACGCAGTTCAAACTCCGCGACTGGCTCATCTCCCGCCAACGCTATTGGGGCTGCCCCATCCCCGTCATTCACACCAAGGATGGCGAGGAACAGTTGGTGCCGGAAGACTGCCTACCGGTTCTGTTGCCAGACGTGGACAACTACGAGCCCAGCGGCGATGGCTCTTCCCCGCTCGCCCACATTCCCGACTTCGTCAACACCACCGACTTGGACGGACGCCTGGGGCAGCGCGAGACGGACACCATGGGCGGATTCGCCTGCTCGTCTTGGTACTTCCTGCGATTCTGCGATCCGCACAACGATAGCAAAGCTTGGAACCTCGACCAAGCGAACTACTGGATGCCGGTGGACTGCTACGTGGGTGGCGCGGAACATGCGGTCATGCACTTGCTGTACGCCCGCTTCTGGACTAAGGTGCTCTTTGACGAGGGACTTATCAAGGTTAAAGAACCATTCGCGCGCTTGGAGAATCAGGGCCAGGTATTGGCGCACACACCCTATCGTAAACCTCGTGCAGACGAAAGACTGGATGTGGGAGAGGATGGCATTCTGGTTTCCTTCAAGGAAGCCGAAAGCATTCCCGAGGAAGATCTGATCTGGCGCTGGGCTCGCATGAGCAAATCCAAGGGCAACGTCGTGACCCCGGACGAAATGGTGCGTGAGTACGGCGCCGACGCTCTGCGTATCTACCTGCTCTTCGTCGCGCCGTTTAACGCCGATATTGAGTGGAAGAATGAGGGAGTCGAGGCAGCCGCCCGCTTCCTTTCGCGCGTCTTCCGATTCGTCGAAGAAGCCAAGCCGCACTTTGTTGAAAACTGGGCGGACCTGATCGCCTTCGAGGAACTGGATGAAACCGCCCAAGGCATTCGTCGAGCAACGCACAAGACGATCCGAGATGTCACCAAGGATATCGATGCGTTCGGTTTCAATACGTACATCTCTTGGCTGATGAAGTATCTCAACGCTTTGAACGATGCCAAATGCGTAGCCAAAGCTGCCGAAAACCGAGGCGTAGCGCTTGCCGTGTCAGAGGCCATCGAAACGATCATCCTCCTCCTTTCGCCAGCCGCCCCTCACAGCGCCGATGAACTGTGGGACAACATTGGGAAGGAAATGTTCACCTATCAGGCAGAATGGCCAAAGTTCGATGAAGCCCTCACTGTCGAATCTGAATCCACGATTGCGATTCAGGTGAACGGGAAGCTGAGGGATACCGTCACCGTACCTGCGGATATCTCCGAAGAAGCCCTCACCGAGGCGGCAAAGTCAACCCCTAAAATCTCCGCCTTGCTAAACGGACTGACCGTCCGAAAAGTGATCGTTGTTCCGAGCAAGTTGGTGAACATCGTTGCGAATTAGCCTCGCTCTGGTATCGGTCGCCATCGTCATCGCAAGCATCGGTTGCAGTGGCCAGGGCGACCCCAATCCCGTTCCCATCATCGGGGATAACAATGAGTATCGAGAAGTCCTAGCCCAGGCCGACAAGGAGTCCACGGATATCCTGCAAAAGATCAGCATGGACGAGACGCTAACGTCCGAAGATCGAACAAGGCTTTCCAAGGCGGCCAGTCTGTGGGAAGGCCTTATCGCCTACGAACCCAACAAGTTCTCGTCTTACTTGGCCCTTGGAATGATCTACCGTGGACTGGACAACCCTGAGGTAGCGGAGCGGCACTTTCGCCAATGCCTGAATCTCATCCCGCCCAGCGACGATCTTGCGATTGTGGCGACGGTAAACGAAGCCCACTATCAACTTTCGCGTGCCCTGTTCGACGAGAAGAAATACGAAAATGCTGCCGCCGAAGCCAGCACCGCCGTCCAGTCCGATAAGGACAATCCGAATTACCTCACTGCCAGGGCATCGGCCAACATCCAACTCAAGAATTACGACCTTGCCAAAGCCGATCTTAAGGCCGCCCTCAAGTTAGACCCCAATCACAAGCGGGCGAACTCGCTCATCAAGTTGCCGAAGTAGGCCCCAACGGTCGCCGTTTGATCTCCGCCCAAGTCCTGGGGAACTCATCTGGCGTAGGGGAGACCTTTTCGAAGACGGCAAACAAGCGCTCAACGTCCGTTCCCGGCAACTCTCTTCGGTGAACTTCCCGGAAGGCGAGTCCGAGCTTGGCCGCCGGAAAGGAACGAACTAACTCCTCTTCCATTGGAGTTCTCATGGGAATCAACTTGCCTCCAATCTTTAAAGCGGGAGCGCTCAACTCTAACTGAATAGTGAGAGGGGCCACCGCCCGTCCGGTTACCACATCAAACTCGTCTCGCACTCCCCACTCTTCGGCTCGCACCAGAGCCGTCTGCAAATTAGGCAACGGGTTCCTTCGCAAGAATCCGAGCATCTTGCCACCGGAGTCCAAAGCGGTCACTTGTAGGTCGGGCCGCGCGCGGGCCAACGGCCACGCTGGAAACCCTGGGCCCGTGCCGATGTCTAGCACCGATGCCCCAACAGGAATGAGATCTTGAAACAGCAGGCTATCCAGAAAATGGCGAAGCCAACACTCTTCCTGCGGAACTCGGGTGAGGTTCATCACTTCATTGGCCCGATACAGGTTTTCCTCGAAGCTCTCAAAGCTCGCCAATTGCTCGTCCGATAACTTGAGGCCAATGTTCAGACAAGCCTCGCCAAACCGCTCACGATCCACGGCCTAGATGATGACGTAAAGGTAACCTTTACCGCCATGGATTTTGCCCTGACGCAAGAGCACGACCTCATTCGAGAATCCGCCTATAAGTTCGGCCAGAACGAGGTTCTCCCCGGCCTTCGCGAGCGTGATCGAGAAGCCAAGTCTGACCGCAAAGCCCTCGAAAAGATGGGCGAAGCCGGCCTTCTGGGAGTCAGCATCCCCGCCAAATACGGCGGATCGGACACCGACTACATCTCCCTGGGCATTGTCTGCGAAGAGCTTGAGCGTGCCGATACCAGCGCCCGAGTCGTAATGAGCGTTCACAGCGGACTCCACTCACTCACCCTTCTCCAGTGGGGCTCCGAAGAGCAAAAGCAGCGGTGGCTCCCCGATCTTGCCAGCGGCAAGCTCATCGGGGCGTTCGGCCTGACCGAGCCGAATGCCGGTTCCGATGCCGCCAACATCAAAACCGTCGCCCGCAAAGATGGCGATAGTTACATCCTGAACGGACAGAAAACCTGGATCTCTCTAGCGGACTATGCCGACCAGTTCCTCGTCATCACCCGCCTTGCGGAAACATCCGCGAAAGCACCCTACGCCGCTTTTATCATCAACCGCGACACCCCTGGGTTCTCCTCTCGCGCCATTCACGGCAAGCTCGGCGTCCGCGCGGGCAATACTGGCGAAATCTTCTTCGAGGACATGCGCGTTCCGGCCGATTGCATGCTTGGACAGGAAGGAGACGGCTTTAAGGTTGCAATGTCCGCGCTGGATCACGGCCGCTACACCGTCGCCTCGGGTGCGGTAGGAATCATTACCGCGTGTCTGGACGCCTGCGTCAAGTACTCCAACGAGCGCTCAGTACAAGGTGAGGTAATTGGTAAGAAGCAACTGGTCCAGCAGATGATCGCCTCGATGGTCCAAGGTCGCGAGATTGGACGATTGCTTTACTACAAAGTTGGCTGGATGAAGAACACCGGTCAGCGCCACACTCGGGAATGCTCGATGGCCAAATGGACCAACTGCGCCGCCGCCTTTGATGCCGCCAACAAGGCCGTGGAACTGCACGGAGCCTATGGCTACTGCGACGAATTCCCCGTGGAGCGATACTTCCGCAACAGCCGCGGCGCGATGATCTACGAAGGCACCCACGAGATCCACACCCTCATGCAGGCGGAGTACGAACTGGGTTACCGAAGCGACAAGCCCCTTCAGCAGGTCCTGCCCACCTGGCCCGTCGAATAAAAAAGGGGGCTCCGGCCCCCTTTTCCTTCTTACTCTTTTGCGCCAGATTTAATCCAGTCTTCGATCTTGGCGATCTTGTCTTCGGCGATCGGTCCGCCCGGAGGCATCTGCTTCGCCTGCTTCCCTCGCAGGACGCGAGCCAACAAACTACCGTCCACATCTCCACCCTTGACGATTGTCCCCTCGTGCCCGCCTTTCATGACATTGGCATAGCTCGTAAGGTTGATGCCCTCTTTGGGATTGGTCTCCCCGTGGCAACCGGCGCAATTCTCAGTCAGGATCGACTGAACGTCGGCATAGGCAACGGTAGCCGCAGGCTTCGTTTCGCCCCCGCCTTCACCCGCGCCAGACGCGGTATCTCCCGATCCACTACAACCGACTAAGAGCCCAATCGCTGCCAGACCCGCAAACCAGTAGTTCTTCAAAGATGTTCCTCCGTGTAACAGATAGTTCAAAAAAGGGCGAACCATCGCCCCTCACGAACAACATTCTATTGCAAAGGCGGGTTCCTCGGAGCAAACCAACGGATTCCGAGTTCGTCGGGAGTGAACACGCCATCGTACAGGCGTAAGTCCGCCAGTTGTCCGTTCATCGGTTGATTGTGCGGTCCTTGGTCGTTCTGCACGTTCCCAATTCCCACTCCAGGAGCATCGTTCCCCACCAACTGGGCAAAGGGCCGGAACGATGTGATCGTGGTGCCGATCAACTCGTTGTTCATGTACAGCTTCAACTGGCCCGTCTTCGCATCGATGCTTCCCAACACGTGGGTCCAGGAGTTAAGAGGAATTTCTGCGGAGACCGACATTCCCTTGTCCTCATCCGTTTGAACCCCAAAGTTCACCGTGCCATTGGAGTGAATAACCAGCGTGTACGGGTCGTGCCCGTTCCGGTCATCGCCTCGGAACAGAATCTGGGCTCCGGGGCCGTCATTAACGTAGCTCCGCAAATAGAGCCAAACCGAAACCGTCATCGACTGGGTTAGTCGCAGGGCGGGAACATCACCAAAGAGCAGTCCAGAACGTCGACCATCAAAATCGTAAGTCGCGCCAAATTGGCTTCGATAAACCCGCGTCCCCGGCGAGAATTTGGGCGAATATCGTCTCCCCTGAATCGTGATTTCCCCGTCGGGGCGGAGCCATAAAACCGGCTCCACAGCCGGACGCGCGGCGACCCCGAAAAATGCGATAGCGGCAAGAATTCCCATAGACGATCTCCTCATTCACAGGACGATCTTTGGGGGCGATCGTTTTGTTAGTTTTTGGAAAAAGCAGAAGGTCCAATCACCGCTAGAAGATCATCAACCGCTTGCTCCATCGGCGCCCGCTCGGGATCCTTAGCCCAAGTCAGTGCCGAGCCATAGATGCTCCAACCCAACACGACCGCCACCGTGGCGCCCGCTGGATTGTCGGACGCGCAATGGATCCATCTTCCCAGCACTTCCTGAATCGTGTCCTGCATCACCGAGTCCAGCATCGGACCGAACTCGCGCTTGTGTGTACAGGTCGAATGCGTCCCGGCAAAGAAATCAAACACTGCCATCACGAGCGTTTTCAGATTCTCTGGGCTGAACTCGCTTCCCTTCTCCAACTTCTTGAGCAAGTGAGTCCTCAGATCGTCACTGAGCAATTCCTCCAGCAGAGCGTACTTGTCCTCAAAATGCGAATAGAACGTCGCCCGATTCACCGTCGCGCGCTCGGCAATGTCCTGGACCGTGATGTCCGCAAATCGCCCTTCGCCAAGTAACTCCTTGAGGGCCCTCAGAAGCATCTTGCGGGTACGCAAAACACGCGGATCGATCTTCTCTTTCTCATTGCAAAGGTCAACGCCTTCTAACTTCTTGGACATTTTTCGCCTTTTGTTGCTTACGCAACGAATCGCTTCATTTGATGGTTGACACCGCAACCATTCATGACGAATTATACAACAAGTGTTGTTTAAACATCAAGTGACGCAAAAGCGACATCTGATGACAAACACAAGAAAGTAGGCCAAAAAATGAGCACGCTACAGTTGGAAAGCAATTCGGGACAAATTGCCGAGGAATCCCTCAATCAAATTTTTCGGGAGGCCCGCACCCATTCGGTGTGGACGGATCGCCCCGTCGATCCTGCCCTTCTCCAAGAACTCTACGACCTGACGAAGCTGGGCCCCACCGCCATCAATGGTGGCCCTGGCCGCTTCCTCTTTTTGACGAGCGACGAGGCAAAGGCCCGTTTGCTGCCCGCCATGATGGAAGGCAACGTCGAAAAGACCCGAACCGCCCCGGTAGTCGCGATCGTCGCCCAGGACACCCGGTTCTACGATGAACTCCCCCGCCTCTTCCCTCACATGGACCTGCGAGCCATGTTCGAGGGTAACGAAGCCATGACCAACGAGACGACCTTGCGCAACAGCAGTCTGCAAGGCGCCTATATGATCTTGGCGGCGAGAGCGCTTGGACTGGATGCGGGTCCTATGTCGGGATTCGATCCCGAGAAGGTCAATCAGGAGTTCTTCCCTGATGGGCGTTGCAAGGTCAACTTCATCGTGAATCTGGGTTACGGAGATAAGTCGAGACTCTATCCCCGACTGCCACGACTGGAGTTTGAGGACGCCGTCCAGGTCTTATAATCCCGACCTTGATTCCAGAGCGACATTTCGCTCTGGAATCGTAATTTATGAAAGGAAATTCGCGGATAACCGCGAACTTAACTTTCAATGATAAGGTCTGCAATCATTCGGCCGCTCGGCCAACCTCCGTCATTACCTTTGCGCCTCACTTCCCTTGTTGGCGCCCTCCTCATCCTCGCCAGCGGCGCCGTTGCTCAAAGCTCTCCGAATACGGCGAACTGGAAGCTCGCGAACCGCTTCACCAACGACTACATTCGGCAGTATGTGTACAGCACGGGACTCACGCCGGGCTGGGTGAACAAGACCGATCGTTTCTGGTACTCCTGGAAAGATAGCGACGGCGTCAAATTCTGGCTCGTCGATCCGAAGTCGAAGAAGAAGGAACCCCTGTTCGATAGCGCTCACATGGCGGCTCTGCTCTCAGAGTCGGCCAAGAAGCCTTACGACACCACCAACCTCCCGATCACCACCATCACCTTTGATGAGAAGAACGAAAACCTTCTCAAATTCACGGCCGATGGGTTTCGCTACGAATACGATCGGGAAAAAGACACGCTAAAGAACCTGGGCAAGGCCCCCACGCGCGGGCAGGGTCCTGGCGGTCCCCCTCCGGGCGTTCAGGGCGGACGCCGAGGCGGCGGTCAAGGGTTTGGTCCCGGCGGATTCCGTGGTGGAGACTTCCGCAATTACTCTCCCGACAAGAAGGCATACGTCTATGCCATGGACCACAACCTTTACTACGTCCAGGTGCTGGGCGGTAAAGATCAACCGCCTTTGCAACTCACCCGAGATGGTGAAAACGACTACAGCTTTGGCAGTCGGGGTGAGTCGGATGATTTGAGGCGACAATTCCAACAGCGTCAAGAGGACGATGAGAACCAAGACGACGAGAATGGACAGCAGAATCAGCGTCAGGCCAATCAGGAAAAACGAGTTCGAGCCAACGTAACTTGGACCAAGGATTCGAAGAGATTCTTCGTTACTCGCTCAGACTCAAGAAAAGTTAAAGACCTCTTTCTGGTCAACTCATTAGCAATACCTCGTCCCACTCTCGTGACCTATAAGTACGCCATGCCCGGGGACGAGTTCGTAACTCAGCAAGAGCTTTTCGTCTTCAATCCGGCGAAAATGAACCTCAAGAAGCTCCCAGTTGAGCGATACAAGGATCAGCGGCTCTTCAACATTCATTGGCAAGACACGACTTCCGACAAACTCCGTTTCGTCCGTCGAGACCGACTCCAAAGAAATCTGGAATTCTGCGAGATGGATTTGAACACCGATGCCATTAAAGTCTTACTCACGGAATCCGTTGAAAACGCCTACCTTGAGACACAAAGCGTCCGATATCTCAAGCCGGGGGGAGACTTCGTCTGGTGGTCTGAGCGCTCTGGCTGGGGGCACTTTTATCTCTACGCAAACGATGGCACGCTTAAGAATGCCATTACCTCAGGTCCTTACCGGGCCGAGCGAATTGTGGACGTAGACGAGAAGAACGGCACTCTATGGTTCCAGGGAGAAGGTCGCGAGCCAGGAGAGAATCCCTATTACAAGCACCTCTACCGCGTTGGTCTCGATGGCAAAAACTTGACCTTGCTGGACTCAGGTGACGCCGACCATTCGTCAACACTTTCAACCAACAAAGGCTTCGTTGTCGATGTTTCATCCAGAGTCGATGCCGCTCCCACCGCGGTCCTTCGGGACGAGCATGGAAAGGTCATCCTCGAACTCGAAAAAACCGACCTTTCCCGCCTGGCCGAAACCGGATGGAAGATGCCGGAGACCTTCAAAGTCAAGGCAGCGGACGGCGTCACGGACATCTACGGCAACATGTGGAAGCCGTTCGACTTCGATCCACACAAGAAGTACCCGATCATCGCGAACGTCTACCCCGGTCCGCAAACGGAGAGCGTTTCCTCTACCTTCTCGGCCTACGCCACCAACCAGCGTCTGGCCCAGCTCGGGTTCATCGTGATCCAGATCGGTAACCGCGGCGGCAACCCCGCCCGTTCCAACGCCTACCACAGCTACGGTTACTACAATCTGCGAGACTACGGCCTGGCTGATAAGAAGGCGGGCATCGAGCAACTCGCCGCGAAATACCCTTGGGTCGATATCGACAAGGTCGGCATCTTTGGCCACTCCGGCGGAGGCTTTATGACCGCCGCCGCGCTCTTGCAGCCGCCGTACAACGAGTTCTTCAAAGTCGGCGTTTCCAGCTCGGGCAATCACGACAATAACGTCTACAACCAGAACTGGAGCGAGCAGCACCACGGTCTGAAAGAGGTGCCGGTAAAGGCTGACGAAGGAAAGTCTGGCGATAAGCCGGAAGACCTTGACTTCGATCCCGCCTGGATTCCAACCCCTCTTGACTTCCCCTTCCAGGGCCAAGGTCAAGATGAAAAGAAAGACCAGGGGGAGAAGAAGGACGATGCCGCCAAGACCAAATTCGACATCAAGGTTCCCACCAATGCCGAGCTGGCCGCCAACCTCAAGGGCAACCTTCTCCTAGTTCATGGAGACATGGACAACAACGTCCACTATGCGGGCACCATTCGCCTGATGGATGCCCTGATCAAAGCCAAGAAGCGCTTTGATTTCATGCTGATGCCCGGCCAAGCCCACGGCTACGGCCCCATGCAGCCTTACTTCACCCAACTGATGATGGAGTACTTCTCCGAGCACCTCTTGGGTGATAACTACAAGAACTCGGCAGATATGGACATCAAAGACTGAACGGATTTGGGGGCTCTGCGAAAGAGCCCCCATGTTCACTTCTTCAAAAGTGGCTTAATCGCCGCTTCCAGCTTGTCGTAGAGCCTTTCGCTATAGCCAACGTTGACGGTGTTCACGACACCCTTCTTGTCCACGATCAGCATCGTCGGAATGCCCCGCACGTTCATCTGCTTCGAGAAGGCGTCGTTGCCGTAAGTAAAGGTGTACTTATAGCCGTGCTCCTTCGCGTAGTCTCCAGCTAGCTTCTTGGCGTCGCCCCTCTCCATCGTGTTCGCGCCAATCACCATCAGCCCCTTTGATGCGTACTTCTCGTGGAGCTTCTGCATGACCGGAGAGGCCATTTTGCAGGGACCGCACCAAGTCGCCCAGAAGTCGATCAGAAGCACCTTGCCCTTCAACGAAGTCGTGGCAATTTTCTTACCATCGAGCTTGGTCATCTCGAACTTCGGCAGAGCTTTGCCCTCCCAAGATTCGGGCCCCGGCCCCACCGGAGCCGCCGTCGCGACATTTCCATTGGGAGTGACTCTGGAGGCCATCTTCATCTTTACGGGCAGCTGAATACTGGCCACGTATTCCTTGCCGTCCTTCATCTCGGTTTCGAGCTTCACGTTGAACTTTGAGACCGTCCAGAGTTGAGAACCAAGCCCCTTCACATTGGGCAACTCCTCGCCATCTTTGTCGAGGTACTTGGTGGTTGCATCCACGGTAAAGGTCCGTGGCTTCCCGTTAATATCAATGGTAATGCGATTCGTATTCGCATCGACCGAGTTGACCTTCCCCTCAAATTTGTCGAGCAAGCCGAGAGCAGAACCCACCAATACAAGCGCGCTTACGAAAAATTTCGTGAACATGCCCTATCATACAAAATCGGAGGGGAAATCAGTTCCCAAGATTCCAAACTATTTATCGATTCCGGGCAATGGAAAGTCCTTATTGACCCGATGCTCCTTCTGAAACACCGCCAATCCTCGCTTCACCAAATCCGGTCGAGATACGGCCAAATCGTTTGATTCCGATGGGTCCAGAGTGAGGTCATAAACCTCGATCAAGTCCTTTGACTTCTTGAGATTGGGGCGAATGACTTTGTACCGCTCGAAGAGGACGCACTGCTGCGAATTCGCCTCCGGATACTCGAAGTAGGTGTATTCCCGTTCTTTCTGCTTTCCTCCGGTCAGCGCGGCCAGATAGCTCAGGCCATCGTTCTTCGGCGCTTTCACCCCCACCACTTCGGCCACCGTCGCCATCGTATCAAACCCGGTAGAGATATGGTCGCTGGACGTCTCCGGCTTGATATGCCCCGGCCAGCGAGCCACGAGCGGCACGCGAATACCTCCTTCGTACAGGCTCATCTTCCCGTCTCTCAAGACCCCGTTTGATTGGAAGAATGCCCGGTCCATTCCACCGGTAAAGGTGGCTCCATTGTCCGAGGTGAAAATGAAGAGCGTGTTGTCTCGCTGCCCCGCCTTCGCCAGCGCCTTATCGATCTCCCCCACCGTAAAGTCCAAATAAGCGATCATCGCCGCGTAGGTAGCGCGCGGTCGAGGCGTAGGCAGGTAGCCCTTCTCACCCAGGTACGGCTTGGGATCCCACTCCAGCGGAAACTTGTTGATCCACGCTTCCGGCGCTTGGAGCGCGACGTGCGGAAGCGTGGGCGCATAGTAAAGGAAGAAGGGCCGTTTGGCATTCCGGGTGACGAACTTGCTCGCCTCCTCCATCATCCTCTCCGGGGCGTAGTCAGCCCCCGCAAACCTTTCTCGATACGCCTCATCCGAATCCAGTGGTGCGTTGATCTTCTGATGAGCATTGAACGGACGATTACCCATCAAGAGATCGACCTGATGGTTCTTCCAGAGGTACGGCGGGTAGTAGTTATGCGCCCGGCGCTGGCAGAGATAACCGTAGAAGAAATCAAACCCGTGGTCCATCGGCGTCTCCCCTGGTTCGGGTCCGCCAAGCCCCCACTTGC
>MKRX01000005.1:0-26942 GCA_001898035.1 Armatimonadetes bacterium 55-13 | reverse complement strand
GTCTGGTATCCCGCCTTCTTCAGCACCTCGGCAATCGTCGTGTCGGTCTTCGGAATCGGAAACTGCCCTTCGGGATCGTTCGGCCCGAAACCACCCTTCTCGGTGTTTCCCCGGATGTTGGCGTGCCCCTGATGACGACCGGTCATTAAGGAGTAACGCGTGGGGGCACAGACCGGACTGGGGCTGTAGAACCGGGTGAACTTGACCCCTTCCTTGGCAAGGCGATCGATGTTGGGCGTCGGGATTTTCTGTTGGCCGTAGCAACCAAGCTCCCCATAACCCAGATCATCCGCCATGATGTAAACGATGTTGGGCGGACGCTGAAGCGCAAGGGCCAAACTACAAGCAATCACCGAAACCATGCCTCATCCTAACCCTCAGATCAGAAAACCTTTCTAAAAGCCAGCCAAAATGTCGCGCCCCTACAACTCAATCCGTCTGCTCATCGCCGGCCTCCTCTTGGCGATTGCCGGATTCGCGGCCATCAAATCTTGTTCGACAGGCCCCAAGCCTCCATTTGAGTTGGCCGTTTGGTATTGGCACTCCCCGTATACCGTCTCCTCCGATGAGTCCAAACTCTTGTCGGACGTCGGGATTCAAAAGGTCTTTGTCCGCGCCGGAACCTTCACAAGCGATGGTGAAAACGTGGTCTTGAAGATTCCGCAGTCCTACAAAACCAAGGCGAAACAAGACCTGCACTTAGTGTTCAACTTCGACTCCGGGGTCATCCGTCACTTCGAGCATTACAACCTCGAAAAGATGTCCTCCCAGGTCGCCGTCCGAATCGACAAACAGGTTGACGAAGCGGTCAAGGCGGGCGAGAGAGTGCAAGGGATTCAACTGGACTTCGACGTCCCAACTCGTCTTCTCACCCGCTATGGCCAACTCGTCCACAAGATCCGATCAAAACTCACGGCTTCCAAACTCAAGTTCTCTTCCACTGGTCTCATGAGCTGGCTCGGAACCTCGGGCATTCGTGACCTGTCCGCCGAGCTGGATTTCATCGTCCCTCAAGCCTATGAAGGCGAGACCGGTCGGACGATCGAAACAATGCGCCCGGTCTCCGATCCTGACTACTTCCGTCGCACCATTGGCAAAGCCGGAAGTCTGCGATGCCCTTTCTACATTGGCATCCCCGCCTACGGTCATGGATTCCTTTTCGACGAGCAGGGCAAGCTCGCCAGCATCTACCAAAATCTTGGCCCTGCTGAAGCACTACGTCATCCTTCCTTCAAGTTCATAAGCGCCAGCCCCGTTGACCGGTTAGGAAAGCCCGCCAAGTCCGCCACCGATTCGGTGGGCGAAGAGATCATCAAGTTCCGAGCCGTCCGGCCCGCGCCAGATGGGCGAGGCATGGGCTATTACTTGGCCTACACCATCCCGACCGCCGACTTGCTCACCCGATGGATCGCCGCCGCCCGAGAGGCTCAGACCTCCAATTGCCTTGGCGCGGTGATCTACCGTTGCCCCGAGCCTGAATCCACCCTCACCCTTCCCTACCAACTCTTCGCCTCCGCCATCCGCGGGGTCAAAGAAAAGCCTGAGCTAAAGGTGTCTCTCGATACCGTTCGCGACAACTTCGATCTCATCGAGTCCTCAGCACCGAATCGACAAGCGCCGAAAGACATCTTCCTGAAAGTCCAAAACATCGGCAAAGCCCCTACCTTCATCAGCCCAGACGCCGTTGAGATTGAAATCCAATTGGACACCCCGGGAGTGGAAAGCGTCCGCCTGCGGGACTTTGAATCGGTCCGGTATGTCAGCCAGGACAAGCAAGTGCCTAATCGCCAGGCTTCAGGTTTGATTCTGAGCAAGGGTTATTTGGCGCCTGGAGAATCGGCCTACGTTGGCCCGATCCGCTTGCTAACAGGGCAGGCGAATATCACTGCAGTCAAATGGACCGCCCGAGATGGCGATGGCTTTCAATTTTCGAAAGGCGAGCAAAATTCCATTTCCAACGACGCCCCCACGACACCTAGATAGGACAACTAACCATTTCATTCCACGAAAAATCGTTTAACATTGATTAATCAAACGGTTAAAATGCGTGCATGCACCCGCGGCACGTTGCTCTCCTCACGCTAGCCCTCGCAGCTACGCTTGTCTCGGCCCAGACGCCGTACAAGCCGACTCCCCAACAGTTACTCGATGGATACAAGAGCGCAGACGATTTCCAGGCTCGCTCGGCCAATGCCGTTTTTGGCTTAGAGGTCACGCCTAATTGGTTCGGTGGCCACTATTTTTGGTATGTGAAAAACCAGAAGGATCGCGTCCGCGAGTTCGTCCTCGTCGATACCACCAGTGGCAAGAAGCAGCCTGCGTTTGATGCCAAGCGCTTGGCCGCTGCCCTTGAGAAGAAAATTGGGGAGAAGGTGGATCCGCTCCGCCTGCCTTTCGAGTCGATTCAACTCGCAGACGACTTGAAAACCCTCAGCTTCGAATCCAAAGCGAAGGCTTGGAAAGTAGACCTCGGTTCTTATGAAGTCACGGGCGGCGATCCGGTCCCTCAACGAAACCGTCAAGGTCAGCGACCGCGTGGTCAGGATGGACAATCCCCCGACGGCAATTTCACCGCGCGCATTGAAGGGGGCCAGGTTCAGATCCGTGCCAAAGACGGTGATTGGAAGACCATCACCAAGGCGGGCGACTACTCCCAATTTAACTGGGCGCCGGATTCCAATCATTTAATGGCCTTCCGCTTGCTCCCTGGAGATCGAAAGCCGGTCTACTTGCTGAAATCCTCCGTCCCCGGCACCACCCGGGCGGTTTTGGAATCTCGTCTCTACGACCAGCCGGGCGACAAGTTGGACGAGTACGAAGCCTATGTGCTCTCCGCCAGCGCCGCTTCCGAGCAAAAAGTGCCGATGAATCCCATCATGGGCGGCGGTCAGCCTTGGTCCAGTCCTCCTGGAGTGAACTGGTGGCAGGGCGGCAAAACGGCGGTCATGGAATTCACCATTCGCGGATATCAAGAGCAGATGGTGGTTGGGGTGGACCTGGCAACGGGCAATCCTAAGACCCTCGTCAATGAGAAAGCCAAGACCTTCATTGACCAGGGTCGAGTGATGCTCCGCTTGCTAGACAACGGCAAAGAATTCCTTTGGCGGTCCGAGCGAGACGGGTGGGGGCACCTCTACCTTTACAATGTCGAATCGGGTTCGGTCACCCAGGTCACCAAGGGTGAGTGGGTCGTGCGGAGCATTGAGCGCATCGATAACGAAAAGCGCCAGGTCTGGTTCACCGCTAACGGCATTGCCAAGGATCAAGACCCGTATCACATGCACTACTGCCGAGTGGACCTGGACGGCAAGAACCTGGTGGACCTGACTCCCGGTGACGGCACCCACACGGTCCAGTTCTCGCCCGACCAAAAGACGTATGTCGATACCTACTCCCGAATCGACATGGCGCCGGTGCATGAGTTGCGAAGTTCTGCCGACGGCAAGCTGATTTCGGTGATCGAAAAGGCCGATATCACCGGCTTGCTTAAGAACGGGGTGAAGCTGCCAGAGCGATTCGTCGCCAAGGCCCGGGACGGTAAGACCGACATCTGGGGCATTATCATTCGCCCGACCAACTTCGATCCGAAGAAGAAGTATCCGGTCATTGAGAACATCTACGCAGGACCGCACGACAGCTTCGTTCCCAAACGCTTTTATCCGATCCTGAACATGCAGCGATTGGCTGAACTCGGCTTCATCGTCGTCCAGATCGACGGCATGGGGACCAACAACCGGGGCAAGGCGTTTCATGACGTTTGCTGGAAGAACATTGCCGACGCCGGATTCCCGGATCGCATCCTTTGGATGAAAGCGATGGCCGCCAAGTACAAGCAGGCGGATATTGAGCGCGTGGGAGTGTATGGCACCTCGGCGGGCGGTCAGAACTCTACCGCCGCCCTCCTCTTCCACCCCGAGTTCTATAAGGTCGCGGTTAGCTCCTGTGGTTGCCACGACAACCGGATCGACAAGCAGTGGTGGAACGAGCAGTGGATGGGTTACCCGGTGGGGCCGCACTACGACGAGCAATCCAACATCACCAACGCCGCCAAGCTGAAGGGCCACCTCTTCCTCTTTGTGGGAGAGCAAGATCGAAACGTTCCACCGGAGAGCACCATTCGATTGGTGGATGCGCTCATGAAGGCCAAGAAGGAATTCGACTTCATGATCTTCCCCGGATTCGACCACACGGATGGCGGTCCCTATGGGGAGCGCAAGCGGCGGGATTACTTCGTGCGATGGCTCCTGGGCGTCAATCCGCCGGAGTGGAACATCGTCGGTAACTAGCCTAATTTCGTAACTTCATTGATAATGTCTCTAGGAGAGTTATCAATGAAGTTACGTCTTTCGATTCTCGTCGCGCTCGTGGCCGTGGCAGCTTTTGCCGCCTTCGCCCCCAAACCTCTTTTTGTGAATGGCAAAAAGGCAACCAAGGGGACGATCGAGCAAAACGGCGAGACCTACATCCCCGCCTCCGCCCTCTACGCGGCTGGCGCGGAAGTCTCGATTGGAAAGGACAAGGTCAGCGTCCAATTCAAACCCGTTCGAGCCCAGAATGAGCAGGCCTATGTGGAGGGCCTGATCGATGAGTGGGTTACCAGTGGAAGCTGGCGGATCAAAGTCTCAAATCTTGAGAAGATCGAGAATCCCGGTGGCAGTGGGGGCGATGGGTTTGCGATTGACTTTGAGGCGAAGAACGTGAGCAAGAAGATGGCGCAGATCGCCTACACCGGCGTTCAGTCGGTGCAGTTGGTCGATTCTGAGGATCATCGCTACGTTCCCACCTCCTCGTCCTTCCCCGGTTACTACGCGGACATTCAGCCGGGTGGTGGGTTTAAGAATCGGTTGGAGTTAGCCGGAGAGAATGTGACGGCGGGTGAGCCGACGAAGCTGATCATCCAGTTCGCCAAGCCGGACAAATCTATCCGGATCAACCTCAAGCCCTAAAGCTGAATCTCGGGGACCCAGGCGGTGGTGCGGCCACCTACGGGTTCCCGGACGATCTGTTTGCCGTCAATAAACTCCGTTCCTTTCGAGCCGCCCCACCGGTGGTGGAACAGCCAGTCCTCGGGGAATTGCTCATAGTCGGCATCCACCCGCACCGCATGATCCAGAACGTCTACCAGAGCTTTTCTTAGCTGGGCGACTTCCTGTGGTGTGAGCGACGAACCCAGACGCTTGGGGGAGAGGCGGGCGTGGTAGAGGGTTTCGTCGGCGATCCAGTTTCCCACTCCGGCGAAGAGTCCTTGATCTAGAAGCAGGGCTTTGAGGGGCGCTTTTCGCTTTTTCAGGATCGCGATGAGGGCATCCAGTTCGGGGAGGGCGGTGTAGGCGTCGGGGCCGAGTTTGGTGAGGCGGTCGTCTTGAGTGGGGTCGGAGGAGAGCCACATGCGGCCGAGCCTTCGGCCGTCGGTAAAGGCGATTCTTCCTCCTTCCTCGGTTTCAAGCAGGAGTTTGAGAAAGCGGGGGCGGCCGGTTTCGTCGTCGAGGGGGGCGTTGCCGTGTTCTTTGAGGCGCATGGTGGGGGCGCCGAGTTCTCGGATCCAGCCGCTCATGCCGAGGTGGCCGTAGAGCCAGGGTTTCTCTTCGAGTTCTAGCCACCAGTATTTGCCGTGGCGGCCGACGGCGGTGACGAGCTTTCCTTCGAGGGCTTCTTGGATGGTGAGGGGGTTTTGGCCGAACTGCATGATGTCGTCAGGGACGACTTCGGCTTTGGCGATTCGGCGGCCCTTGAGGACGCGCTCCATGATGCGGCGGACGGATTCTACTTCGGGGAGTTCGGGCATGGGATGGGGGGTTTACGGTGTATATCGAATGGATACCCTATTGCGAACGTATACCCTTAGAGGCGTTCCGGGGTAGGCGTGGATGGTCCTGCCTTTTAACGATCTGGAAAGGCGGGAGCCGAGGCCTCCGGCGAGGTTGGCGAGTTCCATGACGGAGTTGAGATTGAGAGAAAGATCGCCTTTGGTCAAGCCGCTGTAGTCACCCTTTTGGAGTCGCTGGATGGTGTTGGCGAGTTGGCCGTAATCGGCTTTGCCGCTATCGATGAGTTTCTTGGTGTCGTTCAGGCCCAACTCGTTGGCGAATTTATTGAGGGCTTCTTTGGCTTCGGGAGTGCTGAGGTCGGGGGATTGGCCCTCGAAGGCGGCGGAGAGTTTTTCGGCGACTTGGCGGTTCATCTCGTCTTTGAGAAGATCGTCGATTTTGTTCTCGTCGGCGGAGGGCTTTCCGGTGTTCTCCCGGGTGAATTTGTAGATCGTCTCCTTCCTTTCTTCGTCGGTGTTGACGTCGATGTGGGTGCCGTCGGGGGCATCGAATCCGGTGAGTTCGACCTCGAGGCGGGCGGGGCGGTTCATGAGACCGGAGAGGGTGCCTTCGCTGCGGGAGTTGGTCACCACGCCGGTGGCGATGGCGCCTTTGGGGATGAGCGTGTTTCCTTGGGCGTCCTTGACGTCCTCGGAGACCAGCATGGGCACGGATTCTCCTTCGTTGGTCGATCCGGCATTGATCTGCTTGGCCAAGATGAGGTCCACGGGGGTCCCCTGCTCCAGCATGAGCACCTTGGGCTCAGCGGCGGGAATCTCGGGAGCGGGGCTATTGCAGCCGACCACCGCGCCGATAAGGACGAGAGCAGCGAGGAGCGATCTCATGTCTGCCGTTCATGATAACGCTGGCCCTTTGGCAGACTGGGACTATCGGGACACGTCCAACCGGTAATCTATGCCCCCGTGAGCGTAACCTTTGAGCAGATAGTCTCCGCCCGGAGCCGGATTGATTCGGGGGTGCTGAAGACTCCCTGCCGAGAGTCGCTCGCGCTTTCCGAACAGTTTGAGGCGCAGGTCTTCTGCAAGCTGGAGTATCTCCAGCGCACCGGGTCTTTTAAGGAGCGCGGGGCGCGCAACGCCATGCTCCGGCTTCCGATCGAAGCCAAGGTTCGGGGGGTCATCGCCGCCTCGGCGGGTAATCACGCGCTGGCGCTGGCGTACCACGGACGGGACCTGGATATTCCGGTGACGGTGGTGATGCCGGTGTTCGCGCCGATGGTCAAGCAGACGCGTTGCCGACAACTGGGAGCAAAGGTGGTTCTGTACGGCGCAAACATTGGCGAAGCCCGCCAAGAGGCAGACCGCCTGGCTGCGGCCCACGAGTTCACCTACATCAACGGTTTTGACGATCCTGACGTGATCGCGGGCGCAGGCTCATTGGGGCTGGAGATCTTGGAACAGGTCCCGGAGCCGGACGCGATTGTGGTGCCGATTGGCGGCGCAGGATTAATCGCGGGCTTAGCGCTGGCCGTCAAGACGATGCGACCCGAGACTCAGATCATCGGCGTCGAACCAGCGTTCGCCGCTTCCTACACCGCCGCCCTGGCAGCCGGTGGGCCGGTTCAAGCTCCCGTCGAAGCGACCCTTGGAGATGGCCTGGCCGTCCCCCGCGTGGGAGATAACGCGTTTGAAATAGCCCGCCGCTTCGTGGACCGCGTGGTCTTGGTGGACGAAGCCCAGATCGCGGTCGGAATTCTGCGAATCCTGGAGATGGACAAGGGCCTGGTCGAGGGAGCGGGCGCGGCGCCGGTGGCGGCGATGCTGAGTGGCCAACTGGACGACCTGAAGGGTAAGCGCGTGGTCTTGACCCTCTGCGGCGGCAACATCGACCCAGCGGTGCTGGATCGGGTCATCGACTTTGGTTTGGTGGCGGACGGTCGGTTGGCGCGGTTCTCGGTGGTGATCAGCGACCGACCGGGGGGACTAGCGGCGCTCACGCGCTTGATCGCGGACGCCGGGGCGAGCGTGAAGCAGATCGAGCACGAGCGGGCGTTCGCGTCGGCGGACATGTCAAAGGTGACGGTGGTCTGCACCGTGGAGACCCGGGATCAGGAGCATGTGGAGACGCTGCGGGCGCGAATTTCTGAAGCGGGCTTTGTGGTCGGCTAGGCTGCGTTGCGACGAGATTTGGCGATGATTCAAATCGTGATCTAACCGGGCTCGCTCACGTCGGGCTCGATCGACGACTACACCTTGCCGGTGGCAGGTGTTATGGGCGAGGGTTCTTGCGGGACGGTTTGGTCCTTTGCCCTCACCCCTGCCCCTCTCCCCCGGGGAGAGGGGGGAGTCTTTCTGGAGGGGGGAGGTTATCGATTTTGGAATGGTGGCCGACGGTCGGTTGGAGCGGTTCTCAGCGGTGACCAGCGACCGTGCGGGGGAATGGCGGCGCCTTACCTGCGTGATGGCGGATGTGGGCGCGAGCGTGAAGCAGATCAGGCACGAACGCGCGTTCGCGTCGACTGACATGTCGAAGGTAACGGTTGTCTACACTATTGAGAACCGAGAGGGACTAGGAGCATCAAAGCACGACGGACACCGCCCGCGCAATATTACAATCTTTTTGGACGTCCTATTTTCATTACCCCATATTAACGTCCCGATATATAACCACTTCGTTACCAACAAAGGCCGGCAAACAGCCCTTCATTTTTGTGATTTTTCTTGCCATATTCCGCACTTTACAGTATCATTAGACCATGAAAAGACAGCAACCGCATTCAATCGTATCAGCCATTTGCCTCATAACAGCTCTAGCTATAACCGCCATGGCCTTTGCTACCACTGCAAAAGCCGACGTCTCCAATCCTGCTGATGACACGTTTTGCGTCACAGACGACCCAATGACCCGATAGGACCAATTTATAAATGAAACTTGCCCGAATTCTTGTGATAACTTCACTAGGCCTGCTCATATCCAAGTTCGGTATTGGCTCAGTCGACCCCATCTTCAATAGCGATCAAAGCATCGTTAGTTTCAAAGACTATAGCTGCTCAGAATGCGACTACTCCGCAACATTTACCTGCAAAACCAGCACCTGCAGTAGCGGACCATCGATCAACGTTGGCGGAGTCGTTGTCGCAACGTTCGTAAAGTTCGTGCCAGATCCAAACGTAAATATGTTCAAATGCAAAGCTAAGACATATCATCCTCCCGAACCGATTCCCATTTGCAGAGCACTTCTAACGGTTTGTGGTCATCGAACGTATCACTACGACAACCTATGCACAGGACCATCGTTCACGTCTGCTGACGCAGGCTACCAATATGGTTGCCAGTGATCACCTCCACGATGTCCAACCACTTTCTATTTTCATTAGTAAAGCGATTGCTACTTGCATGTGCCTGCTGGGTGATCGCCGGCAGTTCATTCGCACAAGAAACACCAACATCTTCAGTGGCCTTGCAAGCATGGAAGCAATACGTTGATAGCACGTTGCGTAGAATCAAGCGGTATCGTTTAAACGGGGTCGTCAAGAACTCTAATCCAGCCAACGACGATATCTCAGACACGAGCGGAACCTGGGAAGTCATCGTCGATCAAGACAAGTTCAAGTGGAACTTTTCCGTTCCAAAAGACGCACCAAAGATCCTATCATTCGACGGTAAGCGCTGGTGGCTATACGGCAAAAGTGATCCAATTCCCAATTCCTCGACCGAAGCTGCCCAAAACGGAAAAATCCTGATTAATCCCAAGAAAGTGTTATTGATGGACCCACGCCAGCCTTACCTGGACGGATTGGTGCAAGTCTATCCCATCGATCTCAGCCACCTCCTTAGGAACCCTACACACTCTGCGAGCAACTTATCGATTCCAGATGAATATCTTGCCCGCTCAGGAAAGGTCTCAATTCGAAACTCGGTCTTTGACGGAAAAAATGCGTTTCGACTAACGATCGAAAAGGATAATCTCGCATCAAAACTTGCAATACCAGAAATAACCTACCTTAGGATAATCGACTCACAGTTCGTGCCTG
This sequence comes from Armatimonadetes bacterium 55-13, assembly GCA_001898035.1. Taxonomy (GTDB): domain Bacteria; phylum Armatimonadota; class Fimbriimonadia; order Fimbriimonadales; family Fimbriimonadaceae; genus 55-13. The sequence continues at coordinate 17,140 of MKRX01000005.1, read as the reverse complement.
TTGGCTTCGAGCACCGTACCGCATCCGGTCTCGTTATCAGGATGCATTTACAAGACTATTCCGCACCTTCAACGGTTGCATACCCTACCCATTTAATCACCGAAGTTCTGAGTCAAGACAATACGTCAGCTAATAAGTTGCTTGTTAGCTCAAGTGCAGATTTGAAAGTTACCGATGTTGGAAAGCCATTTTCAGAACCCGAGTTTCAAATCAATTTTCCAGCAGGAACCGTTGTTTGGAACGAAGAAACAAAAGATGCTTACAAGGTAGGCGGTAAGCTCTCTAAAGATTATAGCGTGAAGCCAGCGAATACAAAAGCAACTTTGCCTACCTATGTAGGAATCGCTCTTTTAGGACTGTCGATTATCGTCATTTCATTTTCGATCAAAAAAACGATGAACTCTAAGAAGTGAGAATATACAATTGCATCAAACCATTTGCGGCTCTAATCTTTGTCGTAACGATCATTGCTGGGCTATCTTGTATCAACATCCAAGATTCAAAGGGTGACGAAGTATTACAAGTCAGTCCGTCGAGCATCGAAATTGGGGAGTTCTTTCCCGGGACAATACACAAGCGACTACTTGTCACAAATATTGGAAATGAGAACATTAAAAATATTAGGATCACAGCTAGTTGTGGCTGTCTCAACGTAACACCGAGGGTAGTTGAGAAGCCCATTGCTCCACAGAAATCGTTTCCGATTACTGTAGAAATCTCAAATGACGGCTCTACACCTGTAATAGATCAGTCGATCACAATTGAAGGTCTTGTTGCAGGCAGGAGGACTACTGAGACCATTTCCATTAAAGGCAAGAACGTTTCGACCATTCAGAATTTGAATTCAGACGGCGAACTTAACCTCGGAAAGATAGAGCGAAAAGCTCCGGGATTCAACAGTCAAACAATTAAGATTCTATGTTCTATTCACCCTTCAGTAACATCTCTCTCGATTGAAGCAGCTGTACCATGGCTACACTTGAAGCAGGACAACATAAATGGTTTTCATGTGACAGCCATTTGCACGAGCAAGGCTCCTGAGGGCGAATTCTCCTCTATTGCAAGAATCCGCTACAAAACAATAGACAATTCAACTGGTGAACAATTTCTTTTACTAAAAGGCACTTTATGCTCGCAAATCTTGACGATTCCTTCGTCGTTTTCATTTGGAGTTGTCAAAATTGGACAGAGAGCGGAAGCCATAGCGAAACTATCTGTTCGTGATGGTCTTCCGAAACTACTCTCACTAGTTGCATCGAGCAAGAAGATTCATGTGTCGTTGAAGAGAGATTCAACTACTGAAGCAACTATTGCAATAACAGTTCTAGGTCTATCAAGAGGGAACTTTGATGAATCGATAACCATTAGTTCAAATGACCAGATTTTGGCCATCATTCCAATCAGTGCCTATTGCTCGAGTTGATATGGTTAGAACTATACTTCGCCTTCGGAATTGGCATCTGGTCAACTACTTATCGATTCTATTGAGTCTTATTGGGCTTTTTGTGGCCGGTCTTCTTGTCGCGCGAGATTGGCTGTCGGTCGATTTGAGTTGCTATGCGGAAAGTAGCTGCAATATCGTATCTAACAGCCCCGTTTCAAGAGTTCTAGGGCTCCCTATCTCGGTTTACGGGCTTCTCCTTTGCCTTGTTCTTCTCATTTTAGGTTTAATGCGTTTCGGCAGCACTGACATTATACGGAACACCAGAATCGCATATGGTCTTTTAGCGCTGGGTGTCTTCATAAGTCTTTTACTTACCGGTTACTCGGCGTTTTATCTTCATGCACTTTGCAGTTGGTGCATTACGTTTCTTATTGTCCTCCTTATCAACTTATCTATCCATTCCCGACTCTATTCTTTGGAAACACCCCCTGTGCCGCGCGGGTCGATTTTAGGAGCGCTAGCTTTAATTCTTGCGGTCACAGGAGTGATAACTCTGACTTGGCCCTTATGGATACACGATACTTCATACGTTCGATTTAATTCGCAATTAGCGAATAGCCTTAGTAAGGATGAGCTATTCCCTATTTGGTCTCCCGTTTGCGGTGAACCATCGGCAAAGAGACGATTGCTTATGTTCGGGGATTTTAGTTGCATAGCCTGTGCCGAGTCGTTTCCGACTCTATTTAACGCGATCAAGGGTCGAAATGATATCAACTTGACTTACCGTCACTTTCCAAACCCTGAGCACAGCGGATCGTTGACGGCAGCCATCGTTCTCCAATTAGCTGCAAGAGAGGGCTGCTTTTGGAAGATGGGTTTGGAAGTGTTTGAAAGTGGAGATTTTCGACGACCAAGATTGGACGAGATTGCCTTAAGGTTCGGATTGTCAAAGCATAGCCTTGAAGTCGCTTTGATGAAAATGCCCAAGAGTCAGTCTCAAACGATGGTCGATGCAGACAGATCTATGGCGCTAAGATTAGGTCTTAGGGCGACACCCAGCATCATTTTGTTTGAGCCGAACCATGTTCCAAGGCTCATTTCTTCTAGAGAAGCAGTTGAAGTGATTTCTAGAACTTGAAAGGGAGTCCTCGAGGTTCGCTTCTGCCCCCGCAGTTGTTCTCATTACTGCCTTTACTTATGACTGTGTAACACCGGTTAGAATGCACCATTGGAACTTATGGCCGATATCTGGGTGTAGAACTCGATTCGATTTCGGCTCCGAGACTTGGTTCGATTCGAGCACGAGCGGGCATTCGCGTCGGCGGATATGTCGAAGGTGACGGTGGTGTGCATCGAGGAGACCCGGGATCAGGAGCATGTGGAGACGCGGCGGGCGCGGATTTCTGAAGCGGGCTTTGTGGTCGGATAGGCCGTTTCGCGAAGGGATTTGGCGATGATTGAAATCGTGATCTAACCGGGTTTGCTCACGTCGGGCTTGACCGACGTCTACACCTTGCCGGAGGCATAGCGCTCCTATGGGAGACTGGTGCGTTTTTGCATCGAGATACTTCATCAAGACTCTACGATGAAGCAAACACAGATGGTCAAGGGGTATTCGTCGAGCCGCGCCTAAGTTGGGATCTTAGCAAACCAACATTGATCACGTTGGGCAGAACTTTTTGAGCGCATGTGGCGTTGCAGTCTAAATAAATACCAGCCTGGAGACGAAATTTCGAGAATTCATTCAAACATAGTTCTGATTTACGAGGGAGATGGCAAGAATACGAAAGGATTACCGATGGTTAGTAAGCCTTATCTGTTGGCATGCGATCACAAAAGCAAATTACGATCTTTGTTGAACGCATCGGCTCTTCCTCGAGCCTACGAGTTTGATCAAGGATTAAGTGTTATTTATGCAGAAAATCGAGATGGAGGCAGAAAGCTTGTCCAATGGAACTAGACTAAGGGCCTTCTCGCTCGTTGAAATAATAACCGTCATAGCCATCATATTGGTGGTAATGGCAATAACGCTTCCCATCATTTCTTCCGCAAAGAAGGCAGGATTCGAATCTAGTTCGCGTCAGTCACTCCATCAGAATTGGCTTGCGCTAGAGTTGTATCGGCAGGATTGGGGAGGAGGAATGGACTATGGAAACGCACAACAAATGGCCCTACCTTTAGATTCGAGCGACTTTAGGTTTCCAGAAGTTCCCCCTTACAGGAATCCGAGGACTCGGTCCACTGGATTCACGTATTACCCAAGAGAAGATGGCGTATCTAGTTCAGAATTGGTAGACGAATGGATTAGGTATTCAAAGCGCTGTTGGGCCGAAAGCATCGTTTTGGCTGATTTCAACTTTAACGACTTCGACCCTTGGACAAGTAAACCATTTAGTCCCAAAAAAGCCTTAGGAGTGGTGCTTGGGGGTTCGATAATAACTCGAATACGAGAAGGAATGCCCAATATTCCATTTTGGTGGGAATGCAAGAATGGATCGTAGATTGCTTGCATGGATTTTTTTAGGTGTCGCCGTGGTTGGCTCGGGCGGAGTTCTTTGTGCGAATCAGAGAATCGACATTGCCCGGGATTGCTCTGAATTTGCGAAGAAATGGGCGAGCGGGGCATCTATGCCAAACATTAAGCTTTTATGCGGCATGAAGCCGCTGTCTCCGGATGCCTCACAGAAAGCATGGAAATTGCTCCAAAAAGTGAGTGGTACTTTTGAAATCTCTCGACTAGAAGCCTCCCCACGCTTTGACGACACTCAAGGAGTCTTCGTGAGCATGACTACCCATGGCGAATCCTGGGGATTTGGAGTCCAGGGCCATGAGTCCGATGGGAAGACGGCAATCGAATTCGAGCGCGCACTCGGACAAGCTTGCACCATCAAGGCGATGCGCGAGAGCGATAAGAAGATGATCACCGTCAAAGAAGCTCTGATTACCCAGCTTCCGGGTTTCATGGCCGATCTTAATCGGCTTCGCGTGCGGTCTGTCACGTTCGAAGGATATGGGTATTCGAGTTGGGATGAGGCACTGGCTGGATTAGCTCAGTCACCAGAATCGCCATAAACGGTTCAAAAGCAGATCGGGGCGGGAGGGTTGCTCCTCAATCAGATTTTGGATCGGATTTGCAGCTGATCAAATTGCACGAATCCCCTCACCCCTGCCCCTCTCCCCCGGGGAGAGGGGGGAGGCTTTCTGGAGGGAGAGGGGGGTGGCTTTCTGCGGGGAGAGGGCTGGTGGCGGGATGGTCTATGCTCTGTTTATGAACGCGGTGGTGTTGGCGTTGGTGTTGCAGGCGGGGGTTGTGCCTACTTCGGAGTATGGGAAGACCACGATTGAGGGGTTTACGGTGATGATTCATCCGAACCTCGAGGCCGATTCGGGGTTGCGGGATCGGATGGTGGTGATGTTGAAGGTGGAGTTGCGGAAGATTCACGAGTTGGTTCCGGCTCCGGCGTTTAAAAAGATTCAGACGACCAAGATTTGGCTGGATAAGGACAGCAAGTCTTGCGTTGCGGCGGCGTACCACCCGAGCGCGGTTTGGCTCAAGGATCATGGGTTTAACGTGGATATGGCGGAGGGAGTGGAGCTTGGGAACGCGAAAAACGTTTTGGATTGGTCCAAGCTGAATCAGCCGTTTATGGTTCTCCATGAGTTGGCTCACTCTTACCACCACCGTTTCCTTGGCTACGACAACAGGGACATCTTGGCGGCATACGATGCGGCGAAGAAGAACGGGAAGTACGAGGATGTCTTGAAGAAGCCCTCCGGTCATGGACGGCACTACGGGTTGAACAACGAGATGGAGTTCTTTGCGGAGACGACGGAGAGCTACTTTGGGATGAACGATTTTCAGCCGTTCAACCGGGTCGAGCTTAAGACGTTCGACCCGGTTAGCTACGCGATGGTTCGGAAGGCGTGGGGCGACTAGACGACTTCTAACTTATAGCCATAGCCCCGAATCGTCTTGATGAGATTGGGGGCTTTCGACTGCTCCATCTTGTTTCTCAGTCGATAGATCAGAACTTCGAGCGAATTGCTACTGAATTCGATATCGTAGCCCCAGATGGTCTCGAACAGCATCTCCCGGCTGATGGCGCGTCCGGCGTTGGCAGCGAGGTAGGAGATGATTTTGAACTCGGTCTCCGTAGTATCAATGGGGTTGCCATGAACCGCCACCGTGCGGGCCGGGCCGTTGATGGAGAGCGGTCCGACTTGGATGAGATCTTGGCCCTCTGAGACCGATTCATAATATTCGTTCGCTCTTCTGAGGAGGGCTCGAACGCGGGCGAGGAACTCGTTCACGTCAAAAGGTTTGGTCAGATAATCGTCCGCTCCAACCTCTAGTCCCACGACTTTATCCATGGATGCGCCCCGAGAGGTGAGCATGAGAATGGGAAACTTCCATTGCGCGCGCACTCGGCGACAAAGCGAGATTCCGTCCTGATCGGGAAGACCGAGGTCTAAGACCAGCAGGTTAGGCTGCTTATCCGCCATGCAATGAAACCCATCAGCCGCGGTATGGCTCTTGCGGACGTCAAATCCGTGGCTGGCTAGAAAGCGACCGAGCGAGTCGGTCAGGAAGCGGTCGTCATCAATTATCAGAATGTCCTTCATAGGCGATGGGCAGTTCGATCGAGAATGTGGCGCCTTGATTCGGTTGGGAAACGACCGAAATCTTTCCGCCGACTTCTTCTACGATTTGACGACAACTAAATAAGCCGAGACCGAATCCTTCGTGCCGAGTGGAGCTAAAAGGTTCAAAAAGTCGAGCCAGTTGGTGGGGGGTCATGCCTTTGCCGGAATCCGAGACTTCCACCAGAACGAAGTTGGGATGAGGCTCGACGGCGATGCGAATGGGCGAGCCAGGCTTACTCGCTTGGATGGCATTTAGCACGAGGTTGACGAACAGATGCTCCAGTCTCACGGGGTCTCCGTTGACGTCGGGTACATGGGGTGGGACGCTCAGATCGACCATGATCCCGCTCACCGCAAGATGTCCGCGAAGGAGTTCCAAGACGGACTGCAGGACGTTCTTGACGTCGACGGGCGCTCGGGACATTTCCTTTGGCGCGGCGTAGGAGAGGAGGCGATGAGAAAGGACGGCGAAGCGGTCTAGCTGAGATTGAATGACCTTGAGAAGTTCGGCAGGGCGATCCGCGTGGATGGACATTTCGGTTGAGATCGCGGAGAGGATGTTCCGAATGTCGTGAGAGATGGACGCGGACAGCATGCCGGTGACGGCGAGTTTTTCATTTTGGATCAGGCGGTGTTGGATCCCCCGGAGCGCTTTTTCGGTCGCGGCAAGATCGCCTTCGAGCGATCTCAGTTGGTTCTCCCGATCCAATTCGTAGCTGATACGGACGGCGAGGAGACTCAGGAATCGGAGGTCTTCATCGTCCAGAGGTTCGTGGGAGCGATCGTCCAGGATACAGAGCGTGCCGACCAGATGGCCGCTGGGGGCCATGATGGGGACACCTGCGTATCGGGTGAGGCCCATGGACGCGGGCAGGAGGTTGGCGTAGAGCGGATCGGTCCTGGCGTCTTGGATGATCATGGGGGACTGGCTCTGGAGGCAGAACTGACAGTAGGAGTCGGCCAGAGGGTTCCCCGGCAATTTCTTGGCCTCAGGATTAGGACCGCCAACGGCCTGGAATCGCATGAAATCGCCGTAACGAACGGAGAGGAGGACCAGGGAGCCGTAGTGATCGCTCAGGAGGTCGACAAGGTACTCGTAGACCCGACGAGGTTGGGAATCGAAGAAGATGCTAGCCTCGGCGAGAGCCTCTCGGATCTTTTTCTGCCGGGCTTCCGACGTGACATCCAAAAAGGTCCAGATTCGTCCAATGGCGGTTCCCTCCTTGGAGACGACGGGACCGGTGTAACGGCGCAGGCGAACGGTGGGTTGGTGAAGGATGAGCTCGTCGATCTGCGTTCCCATCGGATTGCCGTAGACCTCGATGAGGTTCTTTTCCCAGGCTTCCGGGTCCTCGATGCGGTCTCGAACCATGGCGCGGACCGATTCGACATCGTTCCGCACGACCCCTTGAATATCGACGCCGAATTGAGCGCCAAAGGATTCGTTGCAGGCGATGGCGATGTGGTTGAGGTCGGTGAGAAGGAACCCGTGGTCAGTGGCGCTGAGAACGGCTCGCACGACGTCGTCAAAATCTTTGATCAGCGAGTCCCGAACCACGACGCCCGAGCGACAACTAATGGGGTCCATTCCGATATTTTGATGCAAGGAAATGAGAAGGTCCCCCGAATTTGAGGGACCTGTATTGTTTAGCCATTCGCGGGATTGGGATAGAGACCGGAATTGCTGGGCGAGAATGTGGGATTAAACGTCTTTTGAACCGTGTTGGCCCCCGAAGCGAGGAAGGGTGTGAGCGCAGTTACCACCTGGGAGATATCGGTGAGTCCGTAGGTTCTTTCGTAGACGTTATTGTTGGGAGGATCGACCGACTCGGGGGAACCCGATAGACCGGTGATGCTCGTGAGGCCGAGATCGTCGCCGATGATGCGGGCCAGGGTGCGATGGTCGCTTTCAACGCCCATGATCTGCGCAGCCAGGACTCGGAGATCGGGTGAGGAGAGGTCCTTTACTCCGATGAGATAGGCGGCGACGAAGGCGTCCTCCAGAGTGACGAGGGTGTCCAACGTCGTCTGAGCGTCGGTGAACATACCGGTTGGGAAGTAGTAGTTGAGTTGGGCATCCGCGCCGCCGGTTGCACCCTTAAGGAGATCGTAATGAAACTTCTCTTCGGCTTGGGCGGCACGAATGTAGTCTTGGTTGGAGGCATCGAGCGAGCCGAAGAAGGGGGCGTCGTTAATGATGGCCGTGTACATGGTGGTGGCCAGGGCTTCGGCAATCTTGGCGGCACCAAGGATATCGGCGTCTTGGTTACTGGACGAATGGCTGTTTCCCGAGCCGCCGCAACCGGCCAAGAACGACATGGACAGGGCGGAGACTCCGGCTAGGCCTACTCCTTTTAGCAACGTTCGGCGGCTAGCGACCGCAGAAGTGGCTGATTCAAAGTCAAACATATGAATTCACCTCCCTTTCAGCGTCGTGCGGCGACGTGAATGGGGGATGAATGCAGGATGACGAGACTTTGAACAGCTAGTCGCCGAGTCTTAGCGAACTGTTTTTATAGGTTCTCGCGATCTGAAAACCGTGGCGTCCATAGAAGTCTTCCAGGGTGGTCCAGTCGATGATGCAGCGGTCTACTCCGCTCTGCTTGAGATGATCCAGGGCGTGAGCGAGAAGCGCGTGGCCAAGGCCCTTTCCTCTCATTTCGGTGGCGACGCCAATGGGGCCGAGGCTCCCCCACTTCTCGCCAAGATCGTTTCGCCAGATGCCGCCGGCGATGGGCTGCTTTTGTTTTGAGTCTTGGATGAGAGCGAAGCCTACGACCTTAGGACCTTCGAAAGCGGCGTAAACGCAATCCGGTCGATCTTCGGCGCGGATTTTGTCCATGGCATCGTGCAGCCATCGCCCGGGGAATTCGTGTTCTAGGAAGACGCGGAGGCTGACGATGTCGTCTTCCGAGGCGAGGGGGCGAAGTTCGATTCCTTCGGGAGCTTGATGCTGGGGTTGGTAGTTTGTGAGGTCTCGTTCCAGGTCGAATACTTCAGTGCCCGACTCGAATCCTTCGACCATGAGGAAGTCGCACAGCACTCGGCCTTCGACGGGGCAGCCGGGGAAGAAGTGGCGGGAATCCGCGCCGAAAACGATTTTGTTGACGCCACGATTCCGCAGCGTGCGCTTGGCTTCCGCCATGAGATCGACGGCTATATTCGGATCGGTGTAGGCGATGGCCGAAAGGTGGGCTTGATCTACGGAGGGGCCTTTGAAGAGTCCGGCGGCGGAGCGTTTAAAGGCGACAAAGGCGAGGACTTCGCCGTTGTTTTCCTCGATACGCGAGACCCCCCAGTCGAACACGGGCGAATCGACCGTGTTCTGGCGAAGGATGGCCGGGTCTATCCTGAATTTTTCGGGATAGAACTGGTTCCACAGGCGGGTGAGCGCCTCAAAATCCGCGTGCTGAAATGTCTGGCGCATGTATTATGCGGCGGCGGCAAGTTGGCGAAGGTGGTCTCCGTAAAGAGACAACGCCTCGCGCGTTCGCATGATCCGCGAGATCATGTTACCGTCATCCGACTGTAAAAATGCGGTGAGATTTTCAGCGGTGAAGAGGGCTTCGAAGGCGTCTCCCCCTTGGGCAACGTCTTCGACATCAAATCGCAGGTAGGCGACGACGTATTTTCGGACGCCCGGGTAGTTCGCGATCATCCAGTTTCTTTGCGTCTCGTAGCGGCCTTCCAGTTTGGGGGTGGGGCCGTACTGCGCGGCGTCACAGACCGTTTCGACGAGGGTTTCGTATTCTTGATAGAAGCGGATGAGTTCGTGCTGGCGCTCTTTGACCGTAGGGCCTGCGGTTGCGGCGTTCGCCCGCTCGGCGGCGTCCCGTCGGTCTAGCTGCGCGGACCTCGATCGATTGACGAGGGAACCGATGCGTTCTCCAATGGTTCGACTTCCCTTCCTTGCGCCTTGAATCCTTTCTGCACTCACGATTGCGTGTCCTCGCTCTTATTGGTTGCTTCCTGCATTTTTGAAACGAAATTGATTCTCAGATTGCCGACGAGATTGCCCATTTGCCTCTTCGCCTCATCGTCGAGCTGGGGCTCGATAAGGGAGGAGAGCTGGGCGATGGTGTCAATGGCCAACTTGGCCTGTGACAGATCGGGCTCGATTTTGCCAGAGCGAATATCGGGTTGAAGACCCAACTTAGACCAAGCGATCGCCGCCGCCATGTCGATCATTTCGACAAGGAAGGCGTTGAAATCCACCGGTTGGGGGGTTTCGTTTTCAGACATACAGTATGCCTAAAGACGGGAACCAAACCCGATTCGATGCGCTTTTAGCAGAGGTAACCTCAGGATATACGCAGAAGCGCCTCAGGGTTGAGCGATCGGAGCCTCCATGGAGCCGGGCTTGGCTTGGGGGGACGGCTTCTGGCAGCGGAAATATATGTCAGAAAAAGTGATCATCATCGGCTCCGGGCCCGCCGGTTATACAGCGGCCCTCTACACCGCTCGCGCGGATCTTAATCCCCTCTTATTTGCTGGCCTTCAACCCGGTGGGCAGCTCATGATCACGACGGACGTGGAGAACTATCCCGGATTTCCGGAAGGAATCATGGGGCCGGAGATGATGGAGCTCTTTAAGAAGCAGGCCGAGCGATTTGGGGCTCGGATCGAGCATCGCGAAGTCACTCAGGTGGATTTGTCTCAGCGACCATTCAAGGTTTGGGTAGGCGAGGAGATTTATGAAGCCGAATCGTTGATCGTTTCGACGGGGGCAAGCGCCAAGTGGATTGGGCTCGAGGGCGAGCAAATCTTTGGCGGGTATGGCGTGAGCGCATGCGCGACCTGCGACGGGTTTTTCTTCCGCAACAAGGAAGTGATCATTGTAGGTGGAGGCGACACGGCGATGGAGGAAGCGAACTATTTGACGCGGCATTGCAGTCGGGTCTATATCGTCCACCGTCGCGATGAGTTCCGCGCAAGCAAGATCATGCAAGACCGAGTGATGAACAACCCGAAGATCGAGATCATTTGGAACACGGTGATCGACGAGATTCTGGGGGACATGGAGCCCGTGAAGAAAGTGAAGGGCGTTCGTCTTCACAACATCGTCACCGGCGAAAAATGGGAGAAGGAAATCTCGGGAGTATTCGTGGCCATCGGCCATAAGCCGAACAGCGATCTCTTCACGGGCGTTTTGGATATGGATGAGGTTGGATATTTGAAGACGGTTCCAGGCTCAACCAAGACGAATATCGACGGCGTTTTTGCGGCGGGGGACGTGGCGGATAGCGTGTATCGCCAGGCGGTGAGCGCGGCAGGTACGGGTTGTATGGCGGCGATCGACGCGGAACGCTTCCTTGAACATATAGGACACTAATTACTTATGCTCAGTTTGCTCGCAGCCTTGACGATTGGCGGTCTCCAGGAGCCCGCGGCAAAGTACATCGTTCTCCATGAGCCAGCCGGGAAGCCGCCCCGGCTCACGCTTTGGGTGAAAAATACTCGGTTGGAGCCTTCCAAGAAGTCGCCTAAGTTGTTCGGCGATCCGGCGATCAAGTGGGAGTTCGATTGGATCACGAGCTCTTTTGGTCCCGACGAAGATGCACCCAAAGATCCGAATACAGGAGAAAAGCAAGGTCGGTTAAGGTTCCGAGTGTATTCGCAGGAGCGCAAGGCGGAGGACGACAAGGCGGAGTTCATTGCGCGCCAGGCAATTCGGATGTGGGATATGGTGACTTCCCGTTTTCGGTTTGGTCACAACGAGACGATCAATAAGGGCATCGTCGATTTCTACGTCTGCTGGGGCGGCAAAGCCGGGGGCGAGCAGACTCTGGGCGAAGACTTGATGCCGGACAACCGATCAGTCAAGGTGAATACGATTTACCTTTACGACCTCCGCAGCTTTGGGAGTCCGGTGGAGATGGCGCGGGAAGTGGCTCACGAATATGGCCATGCGGTTCTACCCGCTGTTGGCGGCTACACGTCTCCCGAGTATTGGGCGAACGGCTACTTGGGTGAGAAGGTCTTTATGAAGTGGTTGCGGGACGAGATGGCCCGCAATGTCTATGGCGAGCGCGACGCAATGGGAGCGGACTTGAAGCAAATGGACGCTTGGGTGAAGACCAACGTGAATCCCCTCGTCCTTGCGGCGGCTTCCGAACCTCCCAATCCCGTCAAACTGGGCGACCAGGGCAAGATTGGAATGGACGCCTATATCGGCTTGGTGCTTTACGCGGACGAGATTTTCGACCATCAAATGGTGGGGCGGTCACTGAAGTTGACGGGGTCCCAGAGCGCCAAGGATTATCCGGCGGCATTGTTGATGGCGATGGAAGAAAAGCCGAAGGTGACGTTGGGAATTCCCGACTACCTGAAAAACAAGCCGCTTTGGATCCCGCTAGGAAAAGGATCCGTTGCCCAGGCAAAGATATTGAAACGAAGCGGTGACTGGGCTCAGATCATGCCGCAAACGGGAGCGGTGGTCATTACTACCAAGCGTTCCTAGACCTTACTCCTCGATCAACGAAGGCGATCCATTCTTCGCGCGACAGGTGGCTGGGCTCGTTTGCCAGAAAACGGGCGGCGAATTGGATGGTTTCGGCGTCGATGGGTTGAGTTTGAGGTGGGAGGTCTCCGTGCTGGAACCGCACGCGGCTCTCCTCATGCTCTGCAAGTTCGAAGCTAACCTTCCGGTCGTCCCGTGTGAAGTAGAGAAGGATGCCCCCAACGTCGGTGCGGAGAACGCGGAGGGGCCGAATGCCGTGGGTACGGCATTCGGCAATGATCTCGCGGCTCAACCGCCGGAGTCCTCGGGGGCTTTTATCTGGCGACAAGAACCCGCTGCTCGGACTCGACATTGGCTCGGACCATCTTGTGGACGTCAGCGGCCGAGACGGCGTTCACCCCGACGCCGATGATGATGTCAGCGGGCATCGAGATGGACTTGAGGGAGGCGTATTGGGTGTAGTTCCAGGTCACGCTCGGGAGGGCCGATTTGAGGGCGTCTCCCATCGCCTCGCTCACCTTGTTATTGATCTGCCCTTCTACGATCCAGTAGAAGAGTTCCGCTAAACCGAGCGAGAAGATATCCAAAATCACGCGAACGCACGTATTGCTGACGTTACTGCTGACGGATGGCTTGGAGGCCGTGAACACGATTTTTTGGTTCGTGCCGTCTGGTTGGATCGCGGCGGTGATATTAGCCGTTCCGGTGATGTCGTAATCGATGACCACCGTCTTCTCCCCTTTCAAAAGGAAACCGATTTGGTTGGAATCGATAGTGGTGTTGAAGGTGGTGAACTTGGCGCCCTTCTTGGTAAAGGAGCCTTGCATCTGCGCTTCTACTGGCTCGCTGGTGATGCTGAAGTTCGATACGCTCAATCCGAGATTGGCCGCTGCTGGAGGAACGACGAGATTGGAGAGGACGGCAGCGCCGCCGAAGTAGGCAGAGGCCTGCGATCCGCTCGGAATCACGGAAGAAGTGAAGATGGGGTCTTGACCGTGGGCGGGACTGCCATCGGTAGCAATCATGGCGACAATGGCATCCGAACCTGGATTGTTGGGATCCACGTAGGAAGCGAACTGGGCAAAGATTGGGGTCAGTCCTTTGGGGAAAATGCCGGAGAGGTTGTTGATATTCACCGTGCCCAGGGTGAACATGGCCTGGCCGTTATTGTCTTTGAAATACTGCTGGATGTAGGACTCCAGCATATAGGCAAGGATGCCGTTTAGCTCCGGATTGAGATTGAAGCTCAGCGTGTCTACGCTGAGAACATTGGTGAAGTCGACGTAGACTTGGCGATCCGTTCCACTTCCGGATACCTCGATGTCCACGTAGCTGAGCAGTACCGTCATCGTAGCGGTACCGCTGAGCGGATAGTTGGTCCCCCCGAAGGTCAGCGTTCCACTCGTTACCGGGATCACCACGTTCATCGCATCGGTTTGGGTGCCGACGTTGGCGTTAAGACTGGGCGCGCCCAGGTTCGCCTTTAGCGTGATGTTCAGGTTTGAGTTGGTGTAATCGACATCGTTTGGCAGCTTGCCCGCATTGTAAAGCTCGGTCAGCGCCGCATTCACGAAGTCTAGACTGGCAGCAGCCATCATTGCCCAGCCAAATGTTTGCGAATTACCCATCTGGTCCTCCGAATTTACCAAGATACAGTTATCTTAGTAAGATTTTGACAATTGAACGATACCGCATTTTTTTGAGGATGCAAAGGGGGTTTTCTCCCGGGTCACTGGGAATGAACGCGGAAGGGTTTGCGTATAATCTGCGGCGTCTCTCGTCAAGGTGGATTTCTTGAGGTTTTATTGCGCATCGTTGCTCAGCGTTCTTGCCGTTGGGGCGGCCTCGGCGGTGGATATTCCGCGAGTCGCAGGGGTGAAGCTAGGGGCGGCTCCGGTCATCGATGGCGACATTGGCACGGATGAGTGGAAGGGCGCCATCAAGGTCAGTGGTTTTGTAGACCCACTCAACGGGCAAGCTCTGGCTGATCAGACGGAGGCGTGGATAGCCTACGACGAGGCGGCCATTTACGTGGCGATGTACGCCCATGACTCGCATCCGATGGCGATCGTGGCCAGAGAAATCAAGCCGGGCAGCGAGTTTAATGGCGAGGACGTCCTTGAGTTCATCATCAATCCGAATGGGACTCGAAACTGGGATGGACGGTCCTCGTTTAGCGTTAACGCGCTGAACACTCAGAACGAGTACATTTCGGGCGGACGCGCGGCAAAACGGGAGTGGCGGGGGGAGTGGACTTCAGCAACTAAACGCGTGAACGATGGGTGGTGTACCGAATTTCGCATTCCCTGGAAAGTGTTGAGCTATCCTTCTGGCGAGAAACGGACGATGGATATCAACTTCCATCGTTATCAAGCTCGAACTAAGACTGGCTCGATGTGGGCAAACACCACCACTCAGGAGCGACAAGAGCTTAACGGACAGTGGGTGGAGATCTCTCCTCCCCCTCGTGCGGAAAGGAACCGGCCCCGGTTTCTGGCCTATACGGCGGCGGAGTACGACCGAACGCGAACGGGTCTGCGATCCGGGCTAGACGTTCGGTATGCGTTGACTCCTCAGATGACGATTTTGGGATCGATCAATCCCGACTTTCGGAATATCGAGAGCGAGGTCGAAGGCATCTCTTTCACCCGGACCGAGCGATACCTGGATGAAGCGCGTCCGTTCTTTAACGATGGAGGCGACTTCTTTGGAATTGGCGGGGGAGGATTTGGGTTTGGGAGAATGTTCTACTCACGGCGCATCTCTGATTTCGACTTTGGAGCGAAGGCCTACGGACAGATCGACTCCTCGCTGAGTTTAGGTGCGCTGGCGACGGTGGACACGGGCGATCAAACAGCCGGGGTCGCGAAAATCAACAAGACGTTTGGAGCGCGCAACAACGCGGACGTGTGGTTCACCGGAACCAGCGGGAATGGGAGAGATAGCTCGGCGGTGGGCTTTTCTGGCGAGGTGGGGAGGGGAAACTACTCGATCAGCACCAATCTGGCAAACTCGCGCGATTTGGGCGGAAAAGGGGTCACGGCGGGCGATTTGAGCCTGATGTATTCGGTGCCCCATTGGTATTCGATGGTGCAGTACGAGTGGATTCCGCCGGACTTCTCTTCCCCACTCGCCTTCGTTCCTTGGACGGATCGACGGGGGGCTTACAGCTACTCCGAATACAACATGCAGTATCGCCGTGGTCCCATCCGGCAGTTCCACACCGACCTCTTTGCGACTTACTACGAAGACTACGATGGCGGTCAGCAAGAGAAAGGGGCGGAATCTTACACGAGTTTCGTCACACGGAGCGACATTCGCCTTCAGGGTTCTATCGCGCGGAAGACTTATTACGGTGCGCCAGAAAATATACAAAGCGTTGGCTTCACTTTGAACGACAGCAATCGGTATAAGCGATTTGGCGGATCATACGAATGGGGCGAACGAGATGGCCAATCTTCCCGTTTCGTTTCCGCTTATGCCTCGTATCGAGCGTTGAAGGGACTCGACTTGGGCCTGAATTTTTCTCTGTTCGATTTCGATGGTCAGGATCGGTTGGGCATCGTGACGGTCAGCTATGAAATGGGTCCGTTCGATTCGATTTCAGGGCGCTATGTGAGCCGGGATGGGTCGCGAAATGGGTATTTGGCTTACCGGCACAGTGGTGGGTCGGGGATGGAGTATTTCGTGATCGTGGGCGATCCGAATGCGCCTCGGTGGCGGAATCGGGTGAGTCTGAAAGTGGTTTGGGCGTTTTGAGCAGGGTGGGACTTTGGAACATTTGGGCCAGGTAAGGCATTATCGTAGGCATGAAACTGTTTCTCTTGGGCTTGGCAGTGGTGGCGGTTCTGGGATTCGCGTTTTCGAATCAGTCGTCTCGAGCGTCTCAGACTCCTCCGACGACGGATGGTCGCCTTGAGGGGAGCCCCAAGCGGGCGGACAAGGTGGTCAAAACCGATGCCGAGTGGAAGAAGATTCTGACGGAGGCGCAGTACAAGATCCTGCGCAACCACGGCACGGAGGCGGCGTTCTGCGGTCGGTTTTACGACAACCACAAGAAGGGCGTTTACCTGTGCGCGGGCTGCAAGTTGCCGTTGTTTCGGTCGGACGCCAAGTTCGACTCCGGCACTGGCTGGCCCTCGTTCTTCCAGCCCTACGCCAAGGACAGCATTTGGACGCGCGAGGATAACAGCTATGGCATGCACCGCACCGAAGTGCTTTGCGCGCGGTGCGACGGCCATCTGGGGCACGTGTTCGACGACGGCCCTCGGGATAAGGGCGGGCTGCGGTATTGCATGAATTCGGACGCGTTTATTTTTAAGGAAGACGGCAAGTGAGTGCGTAGGTCGCGATTGGATATTCGTGAATTGCCGTGCCGTCGATGACGGTTTGGCATTTTTCGGTCCGCTGCGTCGGATTGGTTGTGGCGGGTCAAGAGCTGGATTGATTGCAATCGCGCCGGCATTGGCACGGGTGGCAGTGGTTAGTTGGGTACGAGGGCGGTCGGTTGAGATAAGACCCGTCGTTTGGGTTGTTTGCAGAGCGTTTTCAACCGCCGAGCGCAATGTAGGCGTCAGTCCTCCTGACGTGAGCGCGTTCTGGTTCAGAGCGCTCTGTTTTGGGCCGCGCGCGTACGACGGTAGGACCGTCGG
>MKRX01000004.1 GCA_001898035.1 Armatimonadetes bacterium 55-13 | reverse complement strand
ATAAGTGGTCAGATTATGGGGAACCGGTCAATCTGGTTGATGTCGTTGTACTGAAACGTCGTCGTTTCGCTGTATCCGTTCTGGAGCGAAGTCATTCGACTCGCGTCGTCGTAAGAATAAGTCGTGGTCAAAGACCCGTCCACCATCGTCGCCCGACGACCCGCGTTGTCGTACGTGTACGACAAGTTGCCCTGAGGCGTCGAAAGCGCCGTCACTTCGGAGCCGTTGTTGTACGTCCACCCCGTCGTCCCCGTGGAATCCACCATCGAGGTGCGGCGATTCGCATTGTCGTAAGAGAACGTAACGTCCGTTCCCGTCGGGTAGTCGATGCCGGTCTGACGACCTGCATCGTCGTAGGCGTAATAGATCACCTGCGAAAGCGGGTTGGTGTAAGCCGTGGCCTGACCGTTCCCGTTGTAACTCCAAGTCTCCACCGAGCTATCCGGCAAAGTTAGCGAGGCTACGTCGCCACGATCCGTAAACGTGTACGTGCGCGTCTTGCCGCGGCCGTTGGTAATCGTTGTTCGTCGGTTGGCGTTATCGTAGCCATAGCTCTCGACATCGCCGTTAGCGTTCGTCACCGAAGTAAACCGCCCCGCGTTGTCGTAAACATAGTTCGTCGTGTGGGACAGCTCGTCCGTCTTCGCCGTCACATTCCCTTCCGCATCGTAAGCCACCAGCGAAGTAGAACTTCCCGGATGCGTAGTGGTCACCGGGCGGCCCCAGTCGTCGTAAGCCACCGACTCCACATGCGAAAGCGCGTCCGTTGTCGAGGTCACGCGTCCCATCGTGTCGTACGCCATCGAGGAGACGTGTGAAAGTGGATCGGTCACACTCGTCACGTTTCCGTCCGAGTCATAACCAAAGGAAGTCGTCTTGCTCAACGCATTCGTCGTCGTCGACAAGAGTCCGTAGCTTCCGTAAGTGTTCGTCACCGTAACCCTGCTCAAGGGGTCGGTCGAAGTCAAAAGATTCCCGTTGGAATCGTAAGTGTTCGTCGTAACGTTGCTCAGCGGATCGGTCGCCGTAAGCAAGTCGTTCGTGGAGTTATAGGTAAACGTCCACGTGTGGCTCAGCGGGTCGGTCTGAGTGAGCACGTTTCCTTTACTGTCATAAGTAAAGGACGTCGTCTTGCCTCGCTTGTCAGTGATACTTGAGGGCAGGTTATTTGTCCCCATGACCTGAGAAGAACTAAAGCTCGACTCATCCACCACGCTCGCCAGCTTGCCGCTGGAGTAGTTATGTCGAACCGACTTTCCAAGCGGATCTGTGACCTCGCTATAGGTCGAAGCATACGTATACGTCCAGGTATGGCTCAGCGGGTCAGTTTCAGACGCCAGGCTGCCATCTGTGTTATAGGACTTCGTCCAAACCTTGCCCCGCTTATCCGTGTGGGTAAGAATTCGGTGAGACGAGTCAAACGTATAAGCGTCGGCATAGCTCACCGAATCCAGCGTCGGCCAAGTCACTGTCGTCAGGTCGTCGTTGGTGTCGAGGGTAAATGACCAAACCTTGCCGTCCGGAGACGTTACCGATGTGAAGTTATTGCTTCCATCTAGGGTGATGTCGTAATATCGACCGCTCGGATCCGTAACCCGAGTTACATAGTTCCCCGAGTTGAGAGTGAAGGTAATCGCGTTCCCGTTGCGATCCGTGATGGACGTGCAGAAACCCGCCGCGTTGAACTGATAAACCGTCTGGTCCTTCTTCGTTAGCGTCCACGTGCTATCGCCGTTTTGCACCAACGAATCAAAGATGCCGGTAGGAGGGTTGTAAGTGGTCGTATAGAGCGCTGGCGCCCAAGAAGCAAAGAGTCCATGGCCATCCCCAGGGGGTTCGGGTTCTTCTTCTCCACCACCTTCGCCCGCGGTATCGCTTGAGGTGAAGGGGATACTGAGACCATCCCCGTAATGAACGGTCGCCGTCGAGCCGGAGACGTTGATATAGAGATCATATGTCCAGCTCCAGCCATGCCCCAATTCATCGTTGTAGTTCGTTTGCGAGTTGTGATACAGCGTGAAGTCCACCGGCATCCCACCCCGCCCCTTCCAGGAAAAGAGATGCAAGCTGGAAAGCTTGTTGCCGTTTCCGGAATTGACGCTTCCAAAGTTTCCCTCCCAAGGAAGCGCCGATCCCGGCTCCGCCGCCACCGCAAGGGTATGCATGACGGGGGGCGTCATCTGAGGGATGGGAGAGAGCCCAGCCTGAAGAACCGGCTTGCTCGTCTTCTTGGAATGACGTTTGACGTTATTCAGAGCCCGGGTCGACCAAAGCCCTCCCCGGGTTGCCGCCGCCCGCCCCGGCTTCGACCCCAGATAGGGCGATCGTGGCCGCTCCGTAAACACTCCCGGCTTTTGATTTCGGATCCATTGACTGATCGAGCTCGATGCGGCATGAATACCAGCAAACGAACTACTAAAGAACAGCGCCGACGTGGAAACAACCGCGATGGCGCGCGAAAAGAGTTTTAGACTCATATTCCTCCGGCGGTCCCACACAACCTTATCGCACATGGAGCTAGGACCGATAACACCTAAACGGTCGATCCATCGCTAAAGGTTCGTAATTTAATGCACTTTTTGCATAACGTAAATCATTATAACACTACAAATATATCTAAATACTTTTTCGCTTCTAGGTATTTCAGACGTATATCGAATAGGTACTCCCCTGACAAAGTGATCCAACGGACAAGCACTCAAGATACCTAGCAGTACACAAGAAAACGCCCAACGCCCAACGCCCAACGCCCAACGCAAAGGAATCCTAACACCTAGCGCGAAGCGCCCTAATACCTAACACCTGCGGCATAGCCGCCCCTGTCCCCTGTCCCCTGTCCGGAAGCGTATACTCTTCCCCAAATGTCGGACACCACCCCCATCGCCCCCGAACCCCCGAAGAAGCGCCGAAAAGGCTGCCTCATCGCCGGCAGCGTGATCGGCGTCCTCATCCTG
>MKRX01000003.1:20264-119260 GCA_001898035.1 Armatimonadetes bacterium 55-13 | reverse complement strand
CTGTCTAACACCACCATTCAGGTTCAAAAAGCGATTCAAAGTGTCGGTGAGTGCCGCCCTCGATGTCTCAATGTCTCATCGTTCTGAGGGTATGAGTCA
Organism: Armatimonadetes bacterium 55-13; assembly: GCA_001898035.1. Lineage (GTDB taxonomy): Bacteria > Armatimonadota > Fimbriimonadia > Fimbriimonadales > Fimbriimonadaceae > 55-13. The sequence goes on along the minus strand of MKRX01000003.1, from coordinate 119,161 downwards.
TGGTCAGCCGCCGAGAGGCGCGTAAATCCGCTCATACGCCCGTTTCAGCGCCCGCGCGGTAAATCACCCGCCTCGACCTCTCCAATCGCCTGTACGGGGCAAATACGCGCCGTTTCGGGCACGTTGTGTTGTGCGCCGCCTGGTGTTCTCGACCGCCTACGTTGGCGGCGATGGACATACAGACTCTTGGTTACTGGCTGAATACCCGCGACCGTGGCGACGCCGAGACCATCGCGGTCGTGCTGCATGCCGACGCGGGAAGGTTCGAAGGCACGGTTAAGACGCTCAAGATGCGCCGCCTCTCATACCACTACTACATACGCAAAGACGGCGCGGTGTTCAAGTTTGCGCCCGCAGCTCGTGCCGCCCAACATTGCGGCGCGACCTACCTGTACGGCGGGTTGAAGATTTCGAACAGCAACAGTATCGGCGTGTGCCTGGAAAACCTGAACGACGGCAAAGACCCGTACACCGACGAACAGCGGGTTGCCCTCAAGGAACTACTCGGCGAGATTGTCGCGGCGGTGCCGTCGATTCGCTACCTGACCACGCATCGAGACATCAGTTACCCGCGCAAGACCGACCCGAAAGGGTTTGAGGGTGTTGACCGCATTGCCGCCCTGTTCGACCTCGCGTATTGGACTCGACCAGGCGTACCCGCCGCCTGACCTTATTGCAACTTTGCGCCGACCCTCAGTCGGTGTTTCCGCGCCGCCATAGGGTGTTGCAACGTCACCCCCTCATGCGCGGCGACCGCTCACCGTATATGAAAACGACCGCCCCTTAACGGCGGTCGTCTCGTGCCCTATATAGGCGCGGGTTAACAGGCTATATCAAGGCGTCTTGACCTCATCGACGTACCAGTTGCGCCCGCCCGCCTTCTCTTTCAGAACGACCGTCACAACTCGGCGGTCGGCAAGGTGAACGCGGCACTCGGCGACATACGTGCCGTCTGGTGCGCGGGTTAACGCGATGTCGCGGCCTTCTTCGCAACCGTACGGCTGACTCTCGGGGATTGAGGCGGCGTCGCCCTGGTCGCTGACCCGCTCGGTCGCCGTGCGGAATGCCAGCGACGACGCAAGGGTTAGGTTTGGCGGGTTGTGGTCGGCGACGGGTGCCGCGACCTTCTCGTTAACCGTTGGCTTATCGGGCGACCAGTCTGGCCCAATCGCCAAGGCGACCAATAACAAGGCGAATGCGCCGATTGCGATTAGAAGACCTTTCATGATTTGCATTGTAACACGGGCCTCGAACCGTGACCGTTGCGCGAGACAACACGTGTCGCGCCATATACGCGTTCATAGAGTCGTTGATATGACGTGCATATATCGTTTTCGTAAACGCACCACGCGCGCGCGGTGCGCTTAATCATTTGCGCCCATATACGTATTGTTTACGCCCCAAGGCGACAACGACCGCCGCGATGAGTTTTGAACTTTTTTCATTAAGGGCTTGACAAGAGTGCATCACGTTGAGGTACAGGTTAAGGAACCCTGTCGGGCGTGGTGCCTTGGGCATTAACGATTTCATAAGCTGTTGGCGACGAATAGCCTATCAGCAATGAATAACTCGACGGGAACACCTACGGTGAGACATGCAATGTCTCAATGTCTCAAGGATTCGAGACACACCATAAGTGTTCTTCGGTAGCAGGAAGAAACACAATGAACTATAACAACGCAGACCTGAAACTTACGGCATACGCCGAACTCGTTGAACTGGCAACGGAAATCGCCGAAGGCGGCGTATATCCGCTCATCGCAATCGTCGGTCGCGGCGGCACTGGCAAGACCGAAACGATAACGTCAACGCTCGAAAACGAGGGTGTCGAGTTCGTGCATCTCAACAAGGCGCGACTCACCGCATTCGAACTTTACAAGAAGCTGTACGACAATCAAGACAAGTTGATTGTCATTGACGACTGTGACTCGTTGTGGCGCAACCCTGACACGGCCTCGATGTTGAAGGCGTTGGCAGAGACCAAGGATGTCAAAACGATTTCGTGGTTCAACAACCAGACGAACCCGAAACCCAAGACTCGCGTCGATGAAGACGGCGAAGTTGTCGAAGACAACACGCCCGACTACCCGCCGACGTTCACCACGACCAGCGAAGTCGTCATTCTCGCCAACAACCTCGGTCAGCTCACACAGGACATGGAAGCGATGCTTGACCGTGGCACCCTGGTTTGGTTCGACCCGACCAACGACGAAATCATTAACTACACCGCGACATGGTTGGGCGACAACGAGATAATCGAGTTCGCCCGCGAATGGTCTTCTCTCGCCGCTCAACCGTCGTGCCGCGACATGTGGAACGCCAAGAAGAAGAAGCAGGGCACGGGCAAACTCATCACGTGGCAAAAGGTGTTGTTGGGCAAATGGCGCGTCAGCGAAATGACCACGGTGCGAGACATTCTCAACGACCCGTCGTACAAGACCGAAGGCGAACGAGTCGCGGCCTTCATTGCCAAGACTGGCAAGAGTCGCGCGGAATGGTACCGAGACATGCCGCTTATCAACAAGGCGTTCAAGCCTCGACCGAAAAGCAAGGTGAACGGTTGAGGCGGTCTCGAACGGGCGAAAGAAAGGGCGGCAATCTTGCCGCCCTTCTTGCCGTATGAGGAACCCTTACAACGGTTCGACAAACACCATGAGTCGGTTTGAATATGGCAGTAGGTCGCGTTCAGCCGCGCCCGCCTCAAACCTCTCTGACCACGTGGCAACCTGGTCGCCGCCGACCATCTTAACGTGATACTCCAAACCGATGACCCTGAACCGCGTGAACTCGTTGGTGTGCGTGTCGTTCAACACCACGATTGAACCAGGGATAGGCGGCGAGTGCATCGTTGCTTGACCGTACATCTTGCCAACAGGGTCTTCGACGCCTGTTGGAACAAAGATGACCGACACGGGATGAAACATGAGTTGGTCGGGCGGCACCGAGAAGTAGTCGCCCATGCCTTACTTCTTGCGCCCTCGACGCCCGCCCGTTGTCGCTGGTGCCTCGGTGCCCGACCGCTTCTGTCGGAGTCGTTGCAACTTCGGTTCGCCGTTCTCATACACCAGTCGGTAACCAGCGGGAACCGCCGCCTTGAGTGCCTTTAACACGTCGTCGCCGAGTGCGGGCGTGTCGGCACCCTTCGGTTCGTTGGCCTTCTTCGCCCTCGCGATTGTCGTTCGGAGTGCGCCCATTGCCGCGCCCTTCTCGCCTTCTTTGATGACTTCATGACCGTCGCTTGTGACGCCGAGAATTGCGTTCGTCGCGGGCAACGATATGAACGTGAACAATCCCTTCTCATCGTCGGTTGTGAGTACGTGCGCCTCAACTGGTAGGTCGTAACGCTTGCCGCCGATGCGCACCGATATACGGTCAACGGTCTTTGCGCCCTTGCGCAACGACAAGAGTTCTTGATTGCTTAATGGTGTGAGGTTTTGGTTTGAACGCGCCATTGCATGATAATACGCGATTCCAACACCATAAGACGCGAAACACGTGTTGCAAACGAAAACGGCGCGGGTTATATGCCCGCGCCGTTTGTTGTTGTCGTTGAACGTTTAGAGTTGTGCGGCGACCTGTTCAAGCATCGCCTTTCGCCGCTCATCGGGCGTCTCGGTAACTCTCGGTCGAGACCGCTTCGCCCGCGCCTCTCGGCGGTCGGTGTCGAACTTGCATATCGCGTTGTTGTAGTCGTACGGCGTCTTGATGATTGCCTTGTATGGTTCGTACTTGGTGCGGTCTTCGAACCGCGCTTGCGCATACGTCTTCTTCGAAAGGTTCGCGTCGGTGTGCCTCATACAGAACATCAACTCAACGTCACCAGCGCCGAGAACAACGAGTTCGCTGCAATACGTGTATCGCCAACTATGCCATACCGTCTCGCGGGTCTTAACGTCGCCCATTTCCTCGGTGCGGAACTCGACGCCCGCCCTCGACATCAGCCTTTCGAACGCATATGTCGCGGTTGACTCCTGCCATATCTCGCCAAGTTGGTTCGGCACAACGAATCGGTGAAGACGTGCGCCCTGGTCAGGGTCGTCGTTGTATGCGCGAATCAGTTGCGGTTCTGCCTTCTCAAGAGACTCGCGAAGTATCTTCATCCATGCCTTCGGCACTCGCACTTTCGCGGCACTCGCGCTGGTCTTCGGGTCGCCGAGAAACGGTATCAACTTCTGTTTGTCGTCGGTGCCGACGTTGACACGTGTTTGCGCATATTGAACGCGTATGGTCTCATCGTCGAGAAGGTCAGCTTCGGTCAGACCCGTCGCCTCTCCGAACCGCAACCCAAGGCGGCACAACACGATGATTGCCTTCTGTTGCGGACTGTGCGCCGCGTCCCACATGCGGTCGATTTCATCGAGTGTCCAAGTGCGCCGAATCTCGATGTTCGGTCGAATGCTGAGTTCGGGCAACGACTCAAAGAGGTTGACGTTCCAGTACCGCGCCTTCACCGCGTACCGCCCGACCTCGCACAACCAGAACTTGTATCGGGCGGCGGTGCCTTCGGCGTGTGTCGAAAGGTAGCCGTGAAACCACGACATGATTTCGGGCAACCGCAACTTGTCCATCGGCTTGTTCGATATGGCGGCGGCATGCTTGACGTAGTTGTTGTTCGTGCGCCGCGTCGATGGTTTCAGCGGTTCGAACTTCTTGGTGCGGTTGAATCGCCCCTTGGTCGCCATGAACTCTTGCGCGACGGCGGTGAAGTTCGCGGGCGCAACGTGGTCGGTCTCATCCTCGGCGGCGTCCATGTTGGCGAGTGCGGGCGTCGCCTTCGGCTTGTCCCTGTTCTCACGCGCCTCTTTGTCGCCAAGCCAGTTCTCGAACGTGTCGCCTGGTTTGGGCGGGTTGCCGTCGCGCTCACACTGCCAACACCATTCTTCGTACTCAAGGTGAAGTTTGCCGAGTCGTTCGGCCTTCGCCTCTGCTTCTTCTTTGGTGTCGCCTTGGGCGTATAGACGCTTGCGGTCGAGTTCCCATGCCCAAAACTCTTGACTCACCCATTCGCCGCCCTCTCTGACCTTTCGGGTCATGGTCTCGCCGCTGAGTGCGAACCCGTAATACTGGCAACGCCACACCGTGTATGTCGAACCGTCTGGTCTCTTGCGCGTCGTCTCTGAGGCGGTCGATTTACCCCACTGCTTTCGTTGCGGCGTCGCCGCTTCTCGTCGTTTACGTGCCAATGTCTTGTACCTCTGCTACCAGGTTTGGCGGGAATGCAACACAATCGAACCGACTGTATGCAATTTCCTACCTGACATCATCCTACCACGTTTCTGTATGCAGTTTTCGATTTCTGTATGCAGTTTTCGTCACGCCTGACGCGTTTTCGTGTTTTTGGCGGGTCGATATAGGTTCAAACGCGCCCTACAATGAGGCGTTGAAGGTGTAGTTGTGAAAGTTAGATTCCTACACGACATCCGATTCGAGAGCGATTGCCGTTTATGGCGCGGATACCGCCGAGTGGGTGAAGTGGCAGCTAACAGGCATTTCGTCCACAAATGGAGGAAACTTTTCGGTGTGGTCAGGTACGACCGGGGTTGATCCGGTTTGGATTTCCACTGCCGATGGGATCGATGCGTCCGATGCCTTCTGGATGCAAACCGCTGGCCATGAGCACACCAACTTTGGCTTTAGCTCGGCGGGAGTCTATGACCTGACGTTTGATGTAAGTGGCATGGTCGGTGACTCGATGTTGACGAAAAGTGTGACTTACCGCTTTGGCGTGGGGGATCAATTCGATCCTTCCGCCGAACCCGTTCCGGAGCCCGCAAGCATGGCTGCCCTGGCGATCGGAACTCTCGCCCTTATTCGTAAGAGAAGGGCTTAAGCAAAAGGGAGATAGTGGCCGGACTTCCGGCCACTCCATATCTATGAAGAGACTTCCCGTGACCGTCCTTTCTGGCTTTCTTGGCGCAGGGAAGACGACGGTTTTGAATCACATCCTTGCTAATAAGGAAGGCATGCGCGTCGCAGTCATCGTCAATGACATGAGCGAGGTGAACATTGACGCCCAACTTGTAGAAGGTCAAATCAATCGGACGGAAGAGCAATTGGTTGAGATGACCAATGGTTGTATCTGTTGTACGCTTCGCGACGATCTTCTTCAAGAGGTCGGTCGTCTCGCGCGAGAAAATCGATTCGATTACCTAATGATCGAGTCGTCCGGTATTAGCGAACCGGCTCCTGTGGCGATGACCTTTACATTCGTCGATGAGCGCGGAGTTCATCTGGAATCGGTCAGTCGCCTGGATACCATGGTGACCGTGGTCGATGGCCTGAACTTTTGGAAAGACTATCGTGAAGCAAAAGAGCTTTCGGAGCAAGGCCTGGCGGTAGGAGAAGAGGATGAGAGAACCATCTCCGATCTTCTCATCGAACAGATTGAGTTCGCCAATGTCATCCTCGTCTCCAAGACTGATTTGATCGCAAAGGAGCAAACGGAGCGATTGGTCGCAACGCTTAAGAAGCTCAATCCTGGCGCAGAGATCATCCCGATGGCAAAGGGTGAAGTGCCGTTAGACCGAATTCTGGACACCGGACGCTTTGACCTGGCGGCCGCGCAGCGTTCTCCCTTATGGGTACGTGAATTGATGAATGAGCATATTCCAGAGAGCGAAGAGTTTGGCATCGGTTCCTTTGTTTACCGGGCGAGAAAGCCATTTCATCCACATCGCTTTTGGCAAGTCATTCAAGAGGAATGGCAGGGAGTGATCCGATCCAAGGGGTTCTTTTGGCTGGCCAGCAGTATGAATTGGATTGGGGGTTGGAGCCAAGCTGGCGGCGCTTGCCAGTATGAATTGGCGGGGACGTGGTGGGCGACCTGTCCTGAGCGGGATTGGCCGGAGTCCTCGGGCGTTCGTGACAAGATACGATCGCACTTCCAGGAGCCGTATGGGGATCGAAGGCAAGAGATCGTGTTGATTGGAATCGATATGGACATCAATGGGCTCCGATCCAAGCTGGATGGAGCGCTCCTTACAGACGAGGAGTTCGAAGAAAGCCCTTCAGGATGGAAAGGCTATCAAGATCCGTTTCAATTTCCTGAATAGGACTGAATTGAGGCGGGCTAAACGCCCGCCTCAATTGCTTCTGTGAATTCCAATGGGAATGGAGGCTTTGACATCGGCTTTGCCGCTATCGAAAGCAATAGCATTCCATTGTCATCTGCTGCGATTCGGTTGGAACTGAACATTCCGCACTCCGAGCATCGGTGAATGATCGCCCATTCTCCGTCTCGTCGTACCCAAACCGAAACGGGCTCCATCATGCCGCCGCAACTCGACGCCCGGTCTCCTGGTTTGACGTCCAAGTGGACGCTGTGCAGGCACCGCGGACAGTGGTTCCGGTGCTGAGTTCCGGCCCCACTGGTGGTCGAGGTCACGCCGCATTTCACGCAAACGAACCCCATCCCAGTCGCAACCTCGCCATCCAGCATCCGACGGTAGGTCTCATATCGAGTTCGAGGCACTGTTCCTTGTTGGACCGCTTCTCGAACTGCGCAGCCGTTCTCGTCGATATGGCGACAATCTCGGTATCGACATCCGGTCGCAATCGATTGAAACTCTGGAAATCCTTCGATGACTTCCTGTTCAAAGTCGATGGCAAAGGACCTCACTCCTGGCGTGTCTACGATCTCCGTTCCATCGTCGAGACGGAACAGGGAAGAAGACGTGGTGGTATGAGTTCCTTTTCCGGATTTGTCAGATACCGATCCAGTCTCCGCGATGGCGTTGTCTAGCAAGGCGTTGAGCAGGGAACTCTTGCCCACGCCGCTATGACCCACGAAGACAACTCGCTTCCCAGCTAGTTGTGCTCGCAACGCCTCCAGCCCCTTCCCGTGCACCGCCGATACGTTCACGCAAGGGATTCCCAGCGCTCGATACGGCTCCAGTCGGTCAAGTTGCTTTACTGCATCCATCTCCGCGAGAAGATCGAGTTTGTTGACCACAATGATTGGCTTAGCGCCGCCCTTATGGATTGCGAACAGATAGCGGTCGATCAACCGTGGGTGCAGGGGCGGAGTACCGACCGACACGACCACAGCTACGACGTCAATGTTCGCGACAACAGGGCGCGACAAACTTGGATTCCGATCATCCTGTCGCGAAAGCTCGGTTCGACGAGGGAGGATCTGGACTATTCGATTTTTCTCGAGGTCGACTTCAACCTCGTCGCCGACGACCGGCCTACTTTCTCGGCTCAATAGCATCGGCTTCACCTCCATTTCTATTTGCACATGGCAAAGGGTCGATTCCACTCGGACAACCAGACCGACCACCCCCTTGGGCTCATTGCAGAGGAGCCGATAAAGGAAGTCGTCGATGGTGCCGGCGGGCTTCTTTGAGTTCTTCTGAGCGGCTTGCCTCATTTCGGAGGCTTGTCGCTGTGCTTCTTTTCGCTGCTTAACCGTCATCTGGCCCAGACGGTCATTGAGGGCCTTTTTGTGAGTTGAATTCAACGCTGGTAACGATCCTTTTGGAGGACAGGCAGACGCAAGAGCGCCTGAAACTGTTAGAAAGGAATCCACCGCCCTTCGGTAGGGCGGACTAACCAGCGGAAGTGGCTAGATGGCCGAACCGAAGAGGGTGGTGGCAGCGGCGGCTGGTGTCTGAGTAATTACCATGAACATTCTCCTCTTCGTTTTAAGATCCGCGTACAAACGCGTCGCCATATATTAGCACAGTGGGAAGGCATGGCGTGTAGGTCTTTGGCAAGAAATTTTCAAAAAAGTATTCTGATTAGCGCCGTTGTGATGATCTGAGGAGGTCGTAACACACACAGATGACCGCCAAATTCTGCCCTGGAGAGTCGCCTCGATAGACGGGACCCACCACCTTGGCCAGTCGGCGCAACTCCTCTCTAAGACTGTCACCCAGGCCAGGTTCATCGAGCCACTCTTCCATCACTCGGGCGGCGGCATGGCGTCCTCCTACAGAGAGGACCATCTCTAGGGCAGTAACATCGTCCACGAGAGGTAAACGGTGGGACATCGCTCGATCTTCCAGACGAACCGGATCGCAGAGATCCTCGATCCAATCAAGGCCCTGACGATAGAGCATGTCGGCGATTACCTCGACATTTTCGTGATCTTCCAAGTTCCAGAGGATTCGGCAGGGCGGAGTCTCGAATTGTCCCAAGTTGGCCGACGCAACGAATGCCGGAACCATGGCGAAAGAACGCGAATACTTCTGACGGATGTCTCTCAGGGCGTGAAGTTGGACCAGGATCTCGATCGAGGCTGGGCAATAGACGCCGGCGATGCTGGTAGTGGGCGCGTGAAAGAGGATCTCATCACTCCACCCTTCGCGATCTCGACGCAAAAGGGGTTGGCCCCCATTGTTGAAGACACTGAAGCCAACATCATGGAGCTTTCCTCCCACGAAGTAGGCCGCGCGGTGAAGAGATTCTCGGACGGAGCAACGTTGGCCGCTATCCAGTTGCCTGACCAGCTTAGGAACCTTCGGGGCAAACTGCCAAGCTTCCTTCCACTCGGAGTCCGAGAAGGCTCGACTGAGTCTCGGAATGGCATCCATACATCTATTCTAACCGCCGAAAGCGCTATTCGTTTCCAGGAAATGGCGGTGGTTCGCTCGGGGCGGCTACAGGTCCGGTTGCTTTCGATTGCCAGATGATTCCGGTTACGTTTTGAGCTTCGATGCGCTCGATCCCAACCGTGTGGGCGCCGCCAGGCAATGTGTTTGCGGCGACTTCACTAATGACAATGCCGCCAACGGGCGAGACTTTCTGTAAGTGAGCCGCAATGTCAATGACATGAGCGAAGTTGAGGGAAGCGATATCGCCAGGCTTAGGCGGCACAACGGTGCCTGAGTGGATCCCTGCGCGAAGGGAAAGCGGTATTCCTGTCTTGTTGCCAAACGTATTCAGCTCCAGCATCCCGGCCTGAACATTCTTGGCGGCGCCGAAGGCTTGCATCGGAGTATCGAACGCACAGGTCACGCCATCACCTGCGGTGGAATGGACGCGTCCCCCGTATTTTCGAGCGATTCGATCGACGAACTGGTGATACTCGTTAAAGGTGTATTCGATGCTGAGAGGATCGGCATGCTCTTTCATCTTTGTCGAGCCAACGATATCCAAGCTCAAAAACGTGATCGCTTGCTCGCCAGAGCGAAGCTTGTCCTGAAGCTCCACAAGTTGTCTCAGGAGCTCGTGGCGTTCTTGCAGCGGATCCTTCAATCCCAACTTCTTTCGATTTTGTGCGACAAGCTTGTTTGCGACGAGTCCTGCCAAGGCTCCAGCAATGGTGATGGGAATCAACAAGGTGGGCTCGACTGCCGCGTTCGTAAGTCCCACGGCCTTGAAGATCGTGAACATCGTAAAGCCAACGCCGGAGGCAATGGCGCCTACGATGGCCGCTGAGCGCGAGTCCTTGGAGGTTGAGGCAAAGTAGATCGCTATGGTTGCGAGCACAATCTGCAAAACTCCGAGGACCCCGTCAAAACTACGTGAGCCCACGCTGGACAACCGAGTGCTCAAGACGCTGATGAGGGCCATACCGGTTCCGATCAGACCGCCGATCACGTAGCGGCGCACCTCTGGATCGAGGCCCAGGTACTCAGACCGCACTCGATGGGCAAAGCTCTTTTTCTTTTCTTCCGGACGGAGACGGATGGCCAGTCTCACGTATTCGACCGGTGCGCCGGTGGCTTCGGATACAGCAAGGATCGCGGCGTCATCAAGTTCGCCCCCACTTGCGGCTCTTAACCTCTCGGCAAGATCCAGCATTTGCTGAACGCCGTCTTCGGTGAGCTCGTTTCTTATAGGTTCATTAAAGCTTCCGTGCTGCAACCCCAAAAACCCTCTCAAGCGATTGTACTACCGCCTTTCCAGGTTGGCGTTTTGTAAATATTGGGATTGGGACCAACGAATGTGGGAGGAAGGTAGACATGGCGGGGCCGATCCGCGATACTTGGGGGCGTGAAGGCATCGAGGATTGGAACTCTGCTCGCAACGTCGTCTACGGCGCTCCTCATTCAATTCGTGCTGCAGTTCGCGGCGGGCTGGTATCTGAGTCGGGCCTACATAGGCACACCAGATCACGCGCATAGCACGATGGAGCTGATTCAGGGGGGAACGCCGCATGCGTTTATCTCGAACTTTCACTATTGGGGCAGCGCAGTTCTTATCCTCCACAGTTTCCTTCATGTTGTATGTCTTCTCCTAGCGGGTGGATATCGACCTCCTCACTACTTGCGCTGGTACGGTTCGTTGGCGTTGTTTGGCTGTGCTTATCTCTTTCAGGTAACCGGCAACCTACTGCCATTCGATAAACATGGCGTTCAGAGCGCGGCGATCGAAGGGGGCATCGCTGCGGGCATGCCAGTACTAGGCACCCAGGTCGCAGAGTTTCTGATGGGAGGGGGGCAAGCGGCATTCAATGAGCAAACGTTGGGTCACTGGTATTTGGCCCATCGCCTCCTGCTTCCGTTTGCCTTCGTTCTCGGCGCGGTGGGCATGTTCTTCATCCAATATAGTCGTCGCGAGGTGAAGGAGAACCGGCTATTGGCTATCTTGCCCATTCTCATTCCGGTGAGCCTTGCCATTTTCATTCCCGGCCCTCTCGGTAGTCGAGCGTCGGAGTTGGACTACAACCAATACGGAGCCTTGGTGAGTTGGTATACGTGGCCTCTTCATGGCTCACTCCAAGCGTTCAACTCCATCGGTTCCAATTTAGGGTGGATTGGTACAGGGGTTATTCCGGGTTTGTTTACGGCATTTCTTGTCATCTTGCCGTTTTTATCGAAGCGGATTGCCGACTCTGGAGTCCGAATCACTTTTGGAGCCTTTATGCTCTACTTCCTTCTCGTTGGCATTTTCTTTGGTGGAAGATTCGCTCCCCTCACGGGTACCCGAGACCCGATTGTGGGGGAAGAACCGAAGACGACTCTTGGTGCGCTGCCCATAGACGCCGCTCTGGCGGCGAAGGGACGCGACTTCTTTAATGCCGAAGGCTGTAGTGGCTGTCACGGGACCGACGGCAAAAAGGCACAAGGAGGGCCGGCATTGGACAACACCTATAAGATCCATACAGACTCCGAATGGTATATCGCGTTTATCAAGGATCCCAAGAGCAAGAAAGCAGGATCGACGATGCCGGGATTCCCGAACATGGCGGAAGAAAAACTCAAGGGCATCGCAGAGTATCTCCGAGGTCCCCACTGAATGAGAATTAAATAAAAAGCCGCCTTGTCGGCGGCTTCTTATTTAAGGCAAACATCCGTTAGCGGGTGGATCGGGGGGACCGAGAGAGACGAACTTGAATGCGCCATTCGTCATTTCCGTCAACACTCCCGGAACAATGGTGGGAAGGGGAACTCTGCAAGTCACGGACGGAGAAGTGGAGGACGCCTGATACCGTGTTGAGCCATATCGGAAGATCGCGTAATAGCCGTTCGGAACCGTCGATCCGTCGACATCGCATTTAACGGCGTTGGTTCCGATATTCGCATCGAAGTAGCCATTTGCACGGCTGACCGCAGAGGCGAGCAGGGATCCGCCGCTGTCATAAAACCGAACGGTCACCCCCGCGATGGGAGTTACCGGGTTTGAGTCGCGACTGACAATCTGACCCACAATGGTGGACCCTGGGTTGGCATCGGTGGCGCCGTTGGTGAAACCATTGGTCGTGCCATCGCTGCTACCACCTCCACCCCCGCCCCCGCCACCACAGCCGAGGAGGAATACAAAAAGTGCGAGTAGGAGAAATCCGAGATACTTCATTGAATTGATGGCCTCAAACGGCGTTGAGAGGTTTTACCACGCGCCGTCACTGATTCATAGACTAACCAACACTGGACTTAGGTTCGGTGAACCTGGTCGGATCGGAAACCAAACGGGAGAAGATCGGCCAAGGTTTTACTGAAAAGCAACCCATCGAGGTTGGCGATATGGATGCGAAGCTCGGAGGGATCGTCCGTAAATTCGCGGATTGTCTGCAAGCACATTCCGCAAGGCAAGCCGCCATCGATGGTAACGAGGGCAATTTGTCGGATCAGGCGCTGATCGTTTGCGACCATCGTGGAAATCGCGTTGCGTTCGGCGCAAATAGTCAGTCCGTAGCTGATGTTTTCAACGTTGCAGCCCTTGAATACTTCGCCGGAAGCCGACTCAATTCCAACGCCGACAAGGTAGCCGCTGTAAGGTGCGTAGGCGCGCAGCCTTACCTCCTTCGCAACCTCGATCAGTTCGTCGATAGACCGCATGGTCATAGTTTGTCCTATGTGGACACCTTCGCCAAAGGGCCTGGCAAGGTTACGAGCTATTGTGCGACGGGAACTGCCTTGAGGGGCTCATTTGTTACTCTAAATGTGACCATGACTGGAACGATGGGCGAGAGCGCCCCCTACCGGAAACTGACAGGTACACTCGCCCGACCTATGCTCTTCGGACGCCGAAATCAACGTGAGGCATTCGAACGGCAGGCAGAGAAAGTGTTCCCATCAATTGTAGGAACAGCTCTCAGACTGACGCGATCTCGCGAAGAAGCTGAGGACTTGGCCATGGAAGCCATGGTCCGAGCTTACGAAGCCTTTGACCGTTTCGACGGTAACAACTTTAAGGCTTGGATGCTCCGCATCGTCACCAATCTCTATATCAATCGATATCGCCAAAAGCAGAGAGGGCCCCAACTTGGTTCGCTTGAAGAGGATGGCGTCTTGGAACCGATGGGAAGCGAGGAAGAGATTCCCGATCGAATCCTTTTCGATAACATCGTGGGAAGTGAAGTCGAGAACGCTCTGGCTCAAGTACCCGAGGATTTCCGCACGGCTGTCATTCTAAGCGATATCGAAGGACTCAGCTATCAAGAAATCGCCGACGCCACCAACGTCCCCATAGGTACCGTTCGCAGTCGAATTGCGCGCGGGCGATCTCTCTTGAGGCGACTTTTAATTGAATTTGCAATGAAAGAAGGATTTATCAAGAACGGAGCCGAGGAATGATAGATCGAGAAGACCTTCATTCTTATTTGGACGGGGAGTTATCCGCGGCCGAAGAGCACGCAGTAAAGGAGATATTGGACAAAGACCCTTCCTCTGTTGCGGAGTTTCATTCAATGCAGCGAGTCAAGGATCTTTTGAGGACCCGGACGGAGCCAGTTGAGTACGAAGCGCTTTGGAAGAGTTGTCAGGAGCGCCTAGATGAAGTCGACAAGACTAAGCGAGTCGAGTCCTTTGTTGGCCGGTACTCCTGGGGGATTTGTGCCCTATTCTTCATGGTTATTGCCGTAGGTGGTTACTTTAACCGAGTCAACGGGAAGAGCGTTCGACCCAATGAAATTGCGGGATATGTAGCGGGTGTGACGGCGATTCCTCTTTCGCCAACGGAGTCACAAGAGAAGCTGGACCCTCGGGTAAAAGATGCCGTGGGCGAGGCTCTACGATCCAAGCCGGAACAGATGCGGCTATTGTCGGTGAGTCGGAGCGATGTTCCGGGGCATCGCGTGGGATACGTCCAACTGGGCGATTCTTTCGGCGTAGTTACCGTGATGGTGATGCCTGACGTTCAAAGAGTGGAAGGCGGTTGGCAGTTTGAAGGCGACGAGAGATTTATGTGTGGAAAGGTAGATGGCATGAACGCTCTTTTCTGGAAGGATGAGAAAGGCGTAATCTGCCTGATTATGGGGCAGAGAAGCTATGGCGAACTTCGCACCATGGTCGAGTCGATGCAGGCTACGCGATAATCACGAGTTACCACAAAACATAAGGTTTGAGGTCCGAGACGACCTCAAACCTTTGCGTTTTCTCCATCGACTGTCTATGATCACCGGGATGTCTCGGGTGATCTGACACTCGAACCCAATTCTGGTCGCGTTGTGCCGTCAACTTTAGAAAATTCTCGGCTGCTCGTCTTCGACCACCCACCTCGCGAAAAGGGTGCCCGTCGTGGGTGCGCAAGAGACTTCGGGCTGGTCCCTCGAACAGTGATGCTCTGAAAGCGTTCGCTATGGGCCAAGAGCGTTTGGTCAATCTCCCAAACTTATGCGTGTGAAGTTGGAGTAACAACGAACTCGCCCAAAAATTGGGCAGGGTCGAAGATGGCAGGGGCGACAGGATTCGAACCCGCGACCTAAGGTTTTGGAGACCTTCGCTCTACCAACTGAGCTACACCCCTGCGAGAACCTCAAAATGATACTCCAGAAGTCGCGCCTCAATCAATCTGGCCGGTCCTTTGAACCTTAATAAGTAGCTTTGACCTCCTGGGATCGGACAGAATGGTTCTATGCGCCGAGCGATTTTGCTCTCCCTCCTTGTCATCTCATCCCTGATTGGATGCAACAACGGTCAAGAAGCCGTGAAGTGGCCAACGCGTCCAAAGACGTACACCTCAATGGTGAGTTTGAGCCCTAGCACGACGGAGTTAGCGATGTCGTATGCCTATACCGTCAAATTGGTTGGGCGAACGGCCTCCTGCAATTATCCGGTCAGCGTAACATCCGTTCCGGTCGTTGCTCAGGTTAAGCCGGACTACGAAAAAATCAAGGCTGCCAACCCAGGCCTAATCGTGCTGGATAGTTCAATCTATAACGCTCAAGACCTCCAGCAAATCGATGCCTTGGGGATAGACACCTTTGAGTTTAAGTCAGATACGGTTGAGGGTTTCACAAAGGAGCTGAGCCAACTGGGGGCGCTCCTGGGAACGGAAAGCGAAATCTCCGGCTATGTCGACAAGATCTATAACGAAATTGGAACGGCAAAGTCTCAGCCGTTCCCGAATCCCCCCACCGTTGCGATCATCATGCCAGGCGCCAATGGACAGCACATGATCGCGGGAGTGAAGAGTTTTGCGGCAGATGTCGTAAACATCGCCGGCGGCAAAGCCGTTGGCCCAGATTCGGACAGATTTGTCCCAATTGACGCCGAGCGGCTGGTTCAGCTCAATCCGGACATGATTATCACGGCCGGCAAACCGGATCCGTTGATGCAAGATGCTCGACTCAAGTCGATCAAGGCGATTGCCACTGGCAGCGTTCGGGGACTCGAGCAAGATATCGTCATTCGGCGCGGTTCCAGAGTTGATAAAGACATCAAGCAGACTCATATCGCGCTCGTTAACATGGCTCAGGAGAAGACTAAGTAATGTCAAAAGCAGAGATTGGAGTATTTGGTGGATCGGGTTTTTATAGCCTCCTCGAAGATGTAAGGGAGGTTAAGGTTGATACGCCGTATGGCGCTCCAAGCGATTCTCTGTTTTTGGCAACGGTTAAGGGCAGAAAAGTAGCCTTCTTGCCTCGACACGGACGGCATCACACTCTTCCCCCGCACATGATCAACTTCCGGGCAAACGTCTGGGCGATGCGGTCTTTAGGGGTGAAGGCGATTATTAGTCCCTGTGCGGCAGGCTCCTTGCAAAAGCACGTTGAACCCGGACACTTCGTGGTGTGCGACCAGTTTGTAGATCGAACGAGCGGACGAAAGGACACCTTTTACGATGGTCCCATCGTTACCCATATTTCGCCTGCCGAAACCTATGATCCCCTTCTCCGAAGGCTGACGATTGAGACTATTCGTGAGCATGGCATCGTCTGTCATGAGAGCGGCACCGTTGTGGTTATCCAGGGTCCTCGCTTCAGCACAAAGGCGGAGAGCAAATGGTTCCATGACGCGGGTTGGGAAGTGATCAACATGACCCAATATCCCGAGGCCTATCTATGCCGGGAATTGGGAATGGGTGTCGTGAATATTTCGTTAATTACCGACTACGACAGCGGCGTTCATGCCGGCGCCGAAGCGGTGAATGCAACGGATGTTCTTGAGGTCTTTAAGTCCAATTCAGAAAAGATCAAAGCGGTGGTATTGGACCTGATCGGAAAGTTACCGGAAGACCTCTCGGTCGTCCAACCGAAAGAAGCGCTGCAGTTTAGTCGCGGGGATGGGCACGCTGTGAGCCCCGACGATATTCGAATGTTTGAGATTTTGGAGTGAAATGAGTTCTTTAACCGCCCTCTTGGCAATTTCGTTAATTCAATCCCAAACGGGCGGTCCCAGCCAGCAAGGCTTTGGAAACATGGCCCTCGCCAATCGAGTGGTGAGGGTCGACTACCCTTCCGCCCCCATTCGCCAGTTTTCTGACGAGATTAAGAACTGGGATGGGTTTGTCTATGCTTCAAACGGCCGCGAGTGGCCCGGCATCTTCTTGTCCGAAGGGGATTGGGCTCCCATTGGATCTCGCACCCTGGATTATCCAACTCCCGGAAAGGACGCCCCAACCTGGAAGGTCAAGGTCATTATCCTTACCGATGTCGACGTGCTGACCAAAGGCAGCGATGGCTTGCTTCGACAAAGCCGCAGCCGACTCGATTCAACATTGGTCGATTCTACTTTGGCAAGCCTTGCCCGCATTCCAGGTTACTTCAGAGCCGACACGCAAGGCGCGGCTAACCTCTCGCTGGATGTAACCGTGGATTCGGATCCGATCTACGCCGAGGATGGGACGTTTGGAAAGTCATTTATGGACTTCTATGTCAAGCCTCGGATCAATGGGGGCACATATGAGGCAGAGGACAAAGTCTTTCGCGGTCCCTATCAGTCCGTTTTCATTGTCCACCCGGGTCTGGGGGCAACGCCAGTCTCCATCACAGAGAATGGAACTGTGTGCACATCTCTCCCGTTGTTCTCGCTTTGGACCGGAAGCAGCGAGAAAGCTTCAACCGGAATCGATCTTGCGGTCGTCCGTGAACTCATTCCAGATCTGTTGCATCGCCGGCAGCAAGTTGGACTTCCGGCCGGACGATCGGTAGGAGAGCCTGCGTCTTCATTAATTCAGGGAGTCCCATCGCTTCGGAATTGGGTACAGCCTCAAGAGTGGGCGGCTCTCACCAATCCTGAGGACCTGTCGTTCGATCAACTCTCTTCATTGTTTAAGCGTCCAACGACACAATCCGACTTTTCCATCGATGGGGGAGCCGAACCTTATCGACTCGCCCCCGTTTCGTCGAATGTAACCGTGTCGATTGTTTCTGACACAGACCGCGGATCGGTCCTGAAATATTCGGAGAAGTCCGTAGCACGCTTCGGGGGGTTAGCCCTGCCGGTTGCACAGATAACGGTATCTCAAACTCCATTCTTTGGTTTTTGGGCAAAGACCACCAGTCGCGACGCCATGTCGATCGTTTTCAGCGATGGCGCCAAGCAGGTGGAGGTGGCCCTTGGAAGAGATGTAGCCTTCACGCCGGATGGTCAGTGGCATCAGATCGTGATCGATCTAGGCAAGACGGGGCTGACGAACATCGAACGAATGTGGCTGACCCCGGGAAAAGTGGCTCAGTCACAAGAGAAAGTCGAGGTCTCGACGGTGGATTGGCTGTTTGATGATTTCACCACCAGCGGTCTTACGGCGGCCACTCCGCCGCCTTCCGCGGGTGTCCCTTCGATGGAATCCTCCGACGTGGAACTGAGAGCAAAGGCATCAAAAAGCGCCTCTGCCAGCGCCTTGCTCAAGGATTCGTCGGACTTCGTGAAGATTAACGGGTTAACTGACCGTGAGACTCCTTTCAATGCAGCCGACGAAACGGCGCTCATCGAGCTTTCTCATAGTGTCAACGCCCGAGTCGCAGAGGCGTCGATACGTCAACTCATCAAGCTTAATACACCTACAGCCAAGGCGGAGGTCCTGCGTCTGGTAAATGCCAGTCCGTTCGAGCGGGTGAAGGCGATTGCCGCTCTTGAAGTCGGGCGCATGGATGACGCCAAGTTAGCGGGAGCCGTAAGTCGGCTTTTCGCCGGCAAGAGCAAATGGACGCGCCTCGCAGGAGCCCAGGCGATCTCAACAATTCCAGGAAACGAAGCGCCAATCATTCTCATGACGTTCCTTCAAGAGATCGATCCGATGATCCGTCTGGAAGTTGTTCGTCTTGCCGATGTCAAAAATCCCGTTGTAGTCAAGCGTCTGATGTGGTCCGCCGTGAATGATCCAAGTGACGAGGTAAGGGCCGCAAGCAATCTTCGGCTCATCTTTAGCGGTGATCCAAAGAGCGCGGAAGAAGGCTATAAAGGAGTTCGCGACGAAAGTGTTGGAGCGAAACTAGCCGTCTTGGAGGTCCTTGCGGCAAAGCCCAGCGAGACGCACCGCAAAGCGCTCCAAGTGGCGGTGACTGATTTGTCCCCTCGCGTTCGTGCTGCTGCATTGCTGGCTTTTGCAAAGTTGGGGGATGTAAGGCAAGACGAGATCGCCAATACTTTAGAAGACAAGTTTCCCATTGTTCAAATGGCACTCCTCGACCTGGCAAAAGCCAAAAATATCGCACTCCCGCCGACATGCGTCGCTTCGCTCAAAGCGAGCATCGATCCCAAGGTTGTCGAGAGGGCGAAGGAACTTGGTGACTAAGTCCCTTGGCCAGCAATAGGTTTGCGTGCGAACGAATCGGACAAGGCTCGTCGTATCTTAATTCAGGACCCACTCTGACCCTAGGTGGGTGGGACGCCCTTTTGTCCATGTATGGACGCCAGTAGAAAATGAACACAACTACCAAGAGTCTTTTCGCCGGAGGAGCGGTCCTCTGTGCGGCTGCCTCGATTTTGCTCGGAATTTCGATGCGCGATCGTGTCGACGTCGGGGGCATTTCAGCCGACCCGGCCCCTCTGAGCGGACTCGTTGCATCGACGGATAGCCGGGAAGTTCCCGAAGGTGACTATTTCTACGAGATCAGCCAGCTCTTGAAGCAGAGGTATGTCGAACCGATCACCGACGAACAAAAGCTCGCTCTTGGCGCGATTCGTGGCATGGTGGCGAGTTTAGGAGACCCCGACAGCTTGTATATGGACAAGGACGAGTATCGAGTCTACAAAAACGCTAAGGCGGGTAAGTACGAGGGGATAGGCGTTTATGTAGAGTTGGAGTACAGCGATGAGCCTTCTGTCCAAGCGAAAGGTTCTGCGCACCCAGTGGATACGGACGAAGCTTTGTTGGGTGGCATGAGAATTCCCAAACTGACAGTGGTAACCGTCGTTCCAGGCAGTCCAGCCGACCGAGCCGGAGTCCAAGTTGGAGACTGGGTCGAATACATAGATGACCACTGGGTGCCAAACGCCGCTACCGTGATCTCATTTCGAAAGCTTGAAAAAGCAGTCCAGCAAGGCAAAGCCAAGTTGGAAGATCTTGTCAAAGAACGCGTCGAACTGAGACAACGAACTAAGAAAACGCTTTTGCCGCTCAAAGCGAAAGACAAACTGGTCATGGGAACTTCAGGAACTCTCAAGATAGTTTGGCGACGCGGCGATGTTGCTCGAACCACTGAAATCAAAAAGGAAGCTTCAGCGTTCTCTACGCCTAATCC
The DNA here is from genome assembly GCA_001898035.1 of Armatimonadetes bacterium 55-13. GTDB lineage: Bacteria > Armatimonadota > Fimbriimonadia > Fimbriimonadales > Fimbriimonadaceae > 55-13. The sequence goes on along the minus strand of MKRX01000003.1, from coordinate 98,865 downwards.
AGAGGATCCGGCGCTGCGGCTTGCCTTTAACAGCGAAGCTCCGAATTTGCTGAAGAAAGCCATTCAAGGAAAGTCATCAATCGTGATCGATCTAAAAAATAACGCGGTCGGAGACTTCGGCTCGATGAAGCAATGTCTCGAAGCGTTAGCTCCCAGTGGCGTCTATGGCTCCCTTAAGACGGCGAAGACATCCATCCCTTTCAAGACGGAGAGTGGGAACGCCAATCCGCCCAAAGTCGTTCTTTTGGTGGATGAGAGCACCCGAGGGCTCGCCGAGATTTTTGCCTTAGCTCTTTCCTCTTCTAAGATAGCCAAGCTGTCGGGATCGGAAATGAGCGGACATCGAATCGTTGTGGAAGATAATTCGCTTCCCGACGGATCTGGATATACATTGGCGACGGCTGAATACAAGGTGACGGCTAAGTGAAATTCTTAAAGGCATTGGGATTTTTTGGGTTGCTGGTCGTGCTTTGGGCGTTCGGTTTCTTTTGGCGAGACATTCAACAGGGTCAGGCGCCTTCGGGGAGGGCCGTGGCACTGGCGTTTGGTGGCCCGGCAAAGGCGGCGCTGACTCCAGAACAGCTGTTTAAACAAGCTTTTAACCGGATTTCCAATAACTTCGTTCGCCCCGTCAAGACCCTTGAATTGAAGTACGCCGGCATGGAAGGCCTGATGGCATCTCTCGGCGATCCTCATACAATGTTTCTGGTCCCGAAGGTTGCCGAGGATTTCGCGCTTGAGACCCGAGCCAATTTTGTTGGCATCGGCGCCCGATTAGGCACAGACCCCCTGGGAGCAAAAATCGCCGTTGTTTTTGAAGACGGTCCCGCCGATAAGGCGGGCCTCCAAATGAACGATGTGATCACGAGCATCGATGGCGTGAGCTACGTAGGTAAGGACGTTGACTTGATGGTCTCCAAAATTCGCGGAAAAGAAGGGACCAACGTTCGTTTGGGAGTGATCAAAGCCGGGGATAACAAAGCGACCAATTTTAACGTCAGACGGGCAAAAATCATCACGCCGACGGTGACGGGAAATTACCTTGCAGATAGCCAGATCGGTCACGTCACGGTAACCAGCTTCGCCGAACCAACCGCTGAACAATTTGATCGAGCGATCGATAAGCTCTCCAATAAACCCCTGAAAGGATTGGTCATCGACCTACGCGGTAACCCTGGTGGTCTCTTAGAAACCGCCGTTGAAATGGTCTCCAGATTTGTTGAGGGCAAGGTGGTCGTTACGATGAAAGATCGCGACGGGAAGCGTTCGAGCGCTGTGACCCCCCACGGTTTTGTCCGGGATTGGCCTTACCCGGTGGTGGTACTCATCGATGAAGACTCTGCCAGCGCCGCGGAAATCTTCGCGGGCGCGCTTCGAGATTACCGAAAGGTCACCCTTGTTGGAACGCATTCCTACGGTAAGTCTTCGGTTCAAGAAGTTAAAGAACTGATTGACGGGGCCAGTGCGAAGATCACGATCGCCAAATACTTTCTCCCAAGTGCAGAAGATATTGGACGAAAGGTGGATGAAGATGGCCTATATGTAAGCGGAGGTCTCCATCCGCAATACAACGTCACCTTCGATGAAGATGCGGTCGTAGTGTTTGGAGATCCCAAGAAGGACCCTCAGCTACAAAAGGCAATCGATGTAATCCTTGGTAAATCCTAGGATTACCGGCTCTTGGGATCGAAAGCGGCACGAAGACCATCGCCCACAAAGTTCAGCGCAAAGATTGTAAGGCTTAGTGCGACGCAAGGAGCAATGAGCATCTCTGGATGCGCCTGCATGTTTTGGCGTGCCGCATTGATCATGCCGCCCCAACTAGGATTGGGCGGACGAATTCCGATGCCGAGGAAACTGAGCGTCGCCTCGGCCAAAATCGTTCCAGCCAGGTCGACCATGCTCACTGCAAGCAGAAGTCCCCAAATCTGTGGGAGGACGTGGCGAGTCACGATGTAAAAAGTGGACGCTCCGCTGGCACGAGCTGCCATCACGTATTCTCGGTCCTTTAAGCTGGCGATCTGGCTGCGGACCAGGCGAGCCACGGAGGGCCATGCGGTCGCCGAAAGCGCCGCGATAACGGGCAGTGTTCCCTGGTCAACGATCTTCTTGAGAAGTGGATTGGCTACTGCGGCACTTGAGAACGCACCGATGAGTAAGATCCCCAATAATATGTCTGGAAACGCGAACATGGCATCGGTGAATCTCATCACCGGCTCGCGGATCCATTTCGGAGCGTAAACGCCGATTGCGCCCACAAGTAGACCAAGAGTAATGGCGATTGCCTGTACTGTGAGCCCAATGATAAGCGAGGTACGTCCTCCCTGGGCAAGTCGGGCCAGGACATCTCGACCTTGCTCGTCTGTTCCCAGCGGATACTCGCCGCCGGAGAGAAACGGTTTTGCCGTACCAATCGTTACTGCATCAAACGATGTCGATCCCGCAGGGCTAAGCTGAGCAGTCCGCAGCGGCGGTACCAAGAACGAAAAGATGAGAAGCGATACAAGGTAGGCAGCGCCAATCCACAGGAGCCAATTCTTCCTTTTCTTCAAACTTGGGCCTCCCTGATTCGTGGATCCAGTAACGGCATTAAGATGTCCACGATCAAGTTGAGGATCACAAACATCGCCCCCGTGACCATCACAATGCCCTGTACACGAGGCATATCGCCCTGCAGGATCGCTTCAATACCATCTTGGCCGATCCCAGGAATGGTGAAAACCGTTTCCAAGACGAACGAGCCAGTGAGTAGAAATCCAAAGCTCGTTCCGATTACGGTTATCACGGGCAGGATGGCATTCCGTAAAGCGTGCCGGAAAATGAGTTGTCGGAAAGGAACTCCTTTTGCGATTGCAGTGCGGATGAACTCCTGCTGGAGCGTCTCAATCATGCTGGCGCGCGTCAAGCGCGTAAGCAAGGCAGCAGGGCGGGCGGCAAGGATGAGCACCGGCATTAAGAGATACATCCAAATCGGCGCAGTGGGGTTAGGGTCCCACGTCGCAGGCAACACGTCCTTAACGGTCGAGAAATAGTAAACCATGATGGGCGCCAGCACGAAGGTTGGAATGGTGACGCCTAATGTGGAGGCAAGGAGAATGGCCGTATCGGGAGGGCGGGTCCGATAGATCCCGGCGATGGTGCCTAAACCAATGCCAACCGCGGACGCCACAACAATCGCGCAGAGGGCGATCAATGCGGTGAGCGGCAGTTTCTCGGCCAACAACTCGCCCACAGGACGCTTTGTTCCAAAATAGCTCTTGCCGAAATCGAATTTGGCCGCATTGCCGAGGAACTCTACGTATCGGATCGGCCACGGTCGGTCCAGACCCATTTGGTGGCGAAGAGACTCTAACTGTGCCGCTGTTGCTTTATCGCCGGCCAAAACGTTGGCGGCATCGCCTGGCGCTAGTTCATCCGCAATAAAGACAACAAACGAGATGAATATGAGGCTGAGGATGCCATAGAACAGTCGCAAGACTACTGCCCTGAGAATGCTGGGCCAGGGAGACGGAGTACGCGGTACGTCGTTTTGAGAATCGATAGCGCGCTCCACAGAACTCAGAGTATGACACTATCGAGCTCTGTGGGCAACTCTGCCGAGGTGTCTAGTGAACGACGGTAATTGAGACCACCTTGTCTCCGCGCTCGACGCGTTTGACAACATCCATACCCGCCACAACCTTGCCAAATACGGTATAGCCCCCGTCCAAGAATCGAGCCGGACTCATCAAGATATAAAACTGACTGTCTCCGGAATTCTTATCGCCTTGGATCGCGGCGAGCCCGACGGCTCCCTCTTCATTCGGGAACCCGCTGTCCTCGTAGGGCACACTCTTTCCGCTGCCGCCTTTGCCAACGGCCTCGTCATTGACGTCCTTAGTCTTGGTGATCGGATCTCCAAGCTGGATCGCGTAGGGACGTGGAGTTTTCTCGGCGCGAAACACCTTTTGCCCGTCATAGAATTTTTCGCTGACGAGGTCGAGAATGTGAGAGGTGGTTTTAGGTGCCTCTTTGGTGTGCAACTTGATAAAAATATTGCCTCGACCCTCGATGATGATCTTAATGACCGTCTCACCAGGTCGGGGAGAATAGGTTTGACCGCCCGCAAAAGCGCTCAGCACAACTATGGAAAGAAGGATCAAGAACGACCGCATCGCTATCTATTCTACTGACGTTTGAGATTTGTCGCCGAATCCTCAATTCTCACTATTCGGCAAGTTGACGTCCGTAGCCGTCCAGTTTGACGCCACCGGTGAGAATAATGATCCCATCGATAATGGACCATAGGTAGCCTAGCCCACCGCAGAGGGTGAAAATAAGCTGAAGGACGCCAAAAGCGGCGTAGCCTAAGTAAATCCTTCCAACTCCCGGCAAGATGAGTTGCAAGATGCCGGCTAATGTGCGATTCCGGTCGCTTCGAAGCCCAGGATAAGCGTTTTGGTAGGCACTGCCTCCAAAATGCGGATCGGCCATCGGCGGGCGAATCGGGGAGTTTTGAGAATGAGGGATTCGAGGCATTGCTGGCGGAGGTGGTGGAGTGGCATAGGGCTGGCTGGTCGCGAACACCGATCTAAGTTCGGTTACGCGTTCTGCAGGCAGCCATTCCGTCATTCCAGTCGACCAAATGTAGGTCTCGCGTGAAATGACTCCACCATCGATCAACTCATCGAGTTGCTCTCGACTAAGTGGGCCGAGTTGTCCGTAATGTCCAATGTAATACCAATCTGCCACGGTGCTTCCCTGGAACGTAAAGCATTGTACAGAAACTCCGTGAACTTGGGGGAACTTGAGGAATTTGGGCCCAGCTATGTCCCGGATTGTCCAGATTCTCTTCGCATGAAGAGAATCATTAGTCCTAGAAGGATGAATGCTGGTATGGCGAGTGACAAGCCCGTTTTGAATCCCGGAGCAATATAGGCCAAATCGACAGAATGCTTTCCGGGAGGCAACTCGACCTCGATCCAAGGGTCGCCCTTGATCTCCAATTCTCTCCCCTCGGTCATGGCGTGCCAGCCCGGCATGTTGCGCTCTCGAATTGTCAGAACGCCGGGACCCTCGGCCAAAATCTGAAGATAGCCACCCGATTCTTTTTCGATCTCTGCTGGTTTTCCGGCGACGTCGGCGCGACCAGGACCGCTGAGTTTGTACTTAACCCAATTTTCCGAATAGACATAGGGCTCATCCATCTGTTCCAGTGGCTTTCGCGACCAAACTTCGGTTACCCCCGCGCCTGCGAGTTTTTGCGCATCGAAAGTTGGTTTGATAAACATCATGTTGCCGTTCGCTGGCGGAGCCGAATCTTGGCCATTGATGTCATCCAGCAGGGCCTTGGTATCTCGGTGAAGAAGCGAATCATAACCGGCAACATCATGCAATCTGCTTGATAGGGCGGTATTGGGCGGGAACATTCCAGGCGCCGCCACCAAGAGGTCCCAGCCTTGATTCACGAATGCAAAGCGCTCGTAGGCGGCTGACCCATTGGAATGTGAAGTTTCGACCGAAGCCAGGGGAAGCCCAGTTGGAACGATCGTTAATGAGCCCGAAGCCAATGCAACGCCGACCGGCGCCAATAGTTGAATTATGCGCGTGTACGCCTTGACTGGATGAAGAGTAACGAGGAGGCCGGCGGTTGCAAATAGCACGGATGCCAGAAGGCCGGGGGCCGCATTGCGGATTGCCTGTGATCGAAGGACGCCCACGGCTTCCGCCAGTTGCTCGGGGGGTTGTGCCAGCGAGCCTAAGCTAATGAGTCCAATCGTGAGTATGGCGGGCAAGAGTAAGGGAATATAGCGAGCGCTTCCTTTCTCGGGCAGGGGCCCTAAGTTTGAGAAGGCAATGCCTCCCAACACACATGCCGACATGACGAAGAGTCCGATAACGCGCCCCGGCGAACCTGTGGACGACCAGCCGGGCAGGTAGTTGTAAAGCAGGATGTTAACGAGGGTGCCCAGAGCTAGCAAAAGGGCCAGACTTCCAACCAGAGCGACACCACCCATCAGTCGTCCCTTTTTCTTCCATGGGGCCATGAAAAGCAGGCTCAGGATCAACGGGCCCAAAGCAACGGCCGATTCCGTGAAGTTTCCGCCCTGCTTGGCAACAGCGGGCCAATACGTGGAAACCCCTATATCACCGTCGGCGGTCGTTCGAGGGTTACCAAGGGCCATCGCGTATCCTGTATTGGCGAGTTCAAATGGCTTGATGGCGCTCGCCACGTACGCTTGATATCCCTCCTCGGTAGGGGCGCCTTTTCTGTGAGAGAACTCGCCAAATTTAAGTACGGGCAGTAGCTGGGGGGCGGCGATAGCCGCTCCCAATCCCATCGCCAAAATGGCGAAGCCAAGGGATTTGGCTCGACTAGGAATGCTCTTCTGGCCCATGAACCAGACTAAAAAGGCGATGGCAGCCATATAGCCGTAGGCGACAAACTGAAGGTGTCCGGCCAAGGTCATAAGGGCCGTTGCAACGGCAAGCAGTACCACGCCGCGAACCTTGGCCCGTCGGGATGGATCACCTTGGAATAAGCATGCGATGCCCAATAGCACCCAAGGAATCCAACAAACGGTGGTGATAACGCTTGAGAGTCCAGTCCATCCCAGCATAAAAGCAGAAAGCGCGAACGAGGAGCCGCCAACGGCTCCGCCCGTTTTGCTAGCTCCCAACCGCTCCGATAGCTTTGCGACTCCCCATCCTGCAACAAACAAATGAAACCAGGCGAGCAAGGAAACTGCGATGCTCGTAGGGATGTGGAGTAAGCCCATGAGGATGTGCCCGGGATATAGGGGGGCTGATTGAGAGTTGGCTAGCAAGGGTGTGCCGCATAACTCGAACGGATTCCAAAAAGGGATCGTGCCATGAGCCCATGATTGGAATACGAGATCACGCCATCCGTAGAACTGGAGCACTCCGTCTGCTTGCAAGACATCCCATGGTTGCGATGGCTTCGGGCCGTACCACGGAGCCATCTGACGAATCTGGTCGAACGGGCCGATAGACTCTCCCAAGAAGATTGCCCTCCACAAGGGAATCAACGGGATCAAAAAGAGAAAGATAACAGGCCAGTGCTTGCGGATGAAGGGCACGCCTTATGATGGGCCAAGAGCAGGAAAGTTGTCGCCCCCTAAGGGCAACTCGTGTATTCGTCTCTCACCACGACGTCCCTTTCGATTCGCACGTGCCGTCGACCTTGCTTGCATGGAATCTCTCGACATTCAATCCAGTCGACTCCTAAGGGTAACGGGTCAAGAGTCTCCGAACCTGGATTGATCCCAACTGCGTGTCTGAGAATGAGGTCAACGATCCATGAATGCATGTAATCGTCGTAACCACGATAAAGACTGGGAACTCCGCTCTCGGGATCGTAATGCTCATATGAGTTGGGTCGGTTAGGGTCATCGCCATGAAACATGAGAGAGATTGTCTTCATCAGGGCCTTTCCGGCCCTTATCCGAGCAGCCATCGACTGATTCTCGGTCATTTCTTCCCTGTCTCTTGTCAGTACCCTTGCCCACTGGGCCGCGGCATCTACCAGATGCGAATTCGCCATCGGCCAACTGCGTCCACTCCACGAGCAGTTCAGACGTTTGCCTTTCCACTCGCCGTCCCCGTCGAAGAGTGGATCGGACTTCGCCGTGGCGGGAAATGCCCTGAGCCAAAACTCCTCCGCATTGACCAGCCATCGATCGAAAACGGCTCCCAAATCGACTCTGTAATTGTGCCACAGCAGGTGAGCCGGACCCAATAGAGGATAGAGTCCAGTGGAGGGTCGCGCGGGAGATCTCGCCCCATCCAACTTTACGTCAGAAAACCAATTCGTACCGCGATCGAATGAGACTTCGGCGAGTCCGCAAACAAGCTCTTCATAAAGTCTGTGTAACACGGAAGACTCTTCTGCAGTGGGAGACAGGTTGAGGAGAAAGCTGGTCAACCTCTCGGCGTACAGCGTAGATTCGACCCCGGCAACTTGGAAAGAACCCCACTTATCGGCGTTCTCGCTCACAAACTGGTATCGAGACATGTACTCTTGACCTGTTTCGTTCTGATCGAAGATCAAGATCAAAAGAGGAGAAACGCGTTGGCCAGGCGATGGCGCTGGGAATCGATAGCCTCGCTTCCTGACTAGGAAGTCCAAATAATTGGTAAAGAATCGTCTATCCAATCGAACCCCGTGGATGTCCATCAAGAGCGCTGCTCCGGTGGCGAAATCTGCGTGATAAAAGTCGCGAGAGGGGCGGCATGAATAGTTGTGCCCAGGCGTCATACCGTCCGCCTTCTGGCACTTGAGCAGATTGCTGACAATCCCCAATCCCAATCGAGGAGAGTGCATCCAGGCAACCTCGCGAAGATGTGCTTGGGCGGAGTAGGTCACAAAATTTCGAAAAAATCCGATTCCCTCGGTTATGAAGGGTTCGAACGTCTGATTCGTCCCGGCAATGGGAAGCCCATCCAGATCGACCGTATTGAGTCGAAGTCCGTACCAGCGATACCAGTAAGCGTTGGTTAGGTGCGCATTACTTGATTCGAATTGAGGCACCGAATTGAAGTAATCGACCCAAGAGCGTTCCGACTGTGCAACCACATCCGATGCAAGACCGCAACGAAGACCCTCTGTGGCGGACAAGTCGTTCAATCCAACCGCGCAGGCAACAATCAGAGGCTGATCTTTGGTCAACCGGAAGTGCTGAAGCATATGAAGCAAACCTTCCGATGGCGCGGTGCCGACTTCAAACTTGAAGTCACCTGGCAGCCTCCCTCCTTTCAGCTTTTGGGGAAGAACGGAAGTTTCCCAGGCGGGAGAATCGTCATGCCTTTGCGCCAAATTCACGGTATAGCCAAGACGCTGACCAGATGCGCCAAGCTTGATCGACAGGGGGAGTGGGGGAAGCATTCGTCCGCTTTGAGCCTGCGTACGCTCATCCTCAATTCCGGTTCGATCCGGTTCAAGTTCAACCGGCCAAGAAGTTAGCCACCGCCAACTTATGCATTCCGACTCAACCTTGACCGACTGGACCGATTGCCACGGCGATCCGTTACCGGCTGGTTCGAGGTTTTGTAAGGACCAGACAAAGGCATTCAGGTCTTCTGCGCCTTCTAACAGTTCAAAAACCGATACCCAAGCGTTCGACTCGGTCACACAGCGAGTTTCTCGAACCGTCGCGATAGACGACCTATGGATCAGGACAAGCCGGTCAGGTCTCCAACTTTCAACCTGGCCGCGGAACTTGACGCATTTGCCGTCGGTTGAATTGAACAGAACCGTAAAAATACGCGTCAACCTTATGTCGGCAAAGAACGACTCGTCCCAGAATCCGGGTGCTTCGAGGTGTCTCGGAAATGCGGGTGCGTAAAGAGCGCCTTTTCCGCCTCCTAAAAACCACTTGTCGTCGCGGAGGAGGAGAGAAAGCGGGTCCACCTGCCGATTTTATCTCTTGAGGGATCGTTACGCCGCGTATTTAGCGTAGTGACACCTAGACACAGCCATGAAAGCCCTATCCAACCTTCTCGCAACGGCCCTGGCATTCACCCTCGTCGCAAGTTCCTCTCTGGCCCAAGAAAAGCCGAAGATGGATTCTGCGGCGAAGAAAGAAGTGCTTGAGCGAATGACCGATCTCATCACCAAAAACGCTTACGTGCCCGGAGTTGACTTCAATAAAGTCAATACCCTCCTTGAAGAGCAGAAGGCGAATATCGACAAGGCGGAATCCGAGGATGATTTTGCGATCGCTGTCAATACCGCCCTCCAGCAGTTTGGATTCAGTCACATCGTGTTGATGAAGCCCATCGACGTCCAAGCCAGAATCAATCGCAGTACCGTTGGAATTGGCGTCAACATTCAGCCGGATCCTGAGGGCCTGCTCGTCGTAAGGGCCGTTCCGAAGGCGCCTGCGGATGAAGCTGGCATCGTTGCAGGAGACGTCTTGGTCAAGGCCAACGGCAAGCAAATCAAAGATCCTGCCGACTTGCGAGGCGATGAAGGCGAGCAGGTCACGGTGACGGTCAAGAAAACAGACGGTAAGTTCAAGGACTACACGATAACTCGGCGAAAGTTCTCCACCGTTCGTCCGGAGGAGTTGAAGTGGGTCGATAAAGACACCGCGGCCATCAACATTTACACCTTTGATCTTAGCTACGATCGTGCTAACGTCGAGAACCTGATGAAGGAAGCCTCGAAGGCAAAAAACCTCATCGTCGATTTACGGAATAACGGTGGCGGTGCGGTCATGAATATGATCCACTTCCTTGGTCTTCTTGTCCCAAGCGATACTCCTGTTGGAACCTTCGTTTCCAAGAGACTGGTCGACCAGTACGTGAAGGAGAAGGGCGGAGATGCCAGCGACTTGAAGGCGATTGCCGAATTTGGTGAAACCAGCAAGATCCGTCCATCGGCCAACCGAAACGTTCCGGTTTTCAAGGGCAAAGTCGCCGTGCTCGTCAATGGGGCCTCCGGTTCAGCATCCGAGATCACGGCCGAGGCGCTCAAAGAGCTTTTAGGCGCGCCAGTGATCGGTACGAAATCCGCGGGAGCAGTTCTGGTTTCGGTTATGGTTCCAGTTGTCCGAGGATTCCAAGTCCAGTACCCCATCAACGACTATGTTTCGGCAAAGGGGATTCGCCTGGAGCACAATGGAATCGTTCCCGATGTCGAGGTGAAAACTCCTCAGGAGATCATGCCGGGCAAAGTTGATCCAGCCTGGGCATCGGCGGTCCAGCAACTTAATAAAGCAGCATCGGGCACGAAGTAAGAGCTATCGCTAAAGTCAGCCCTCTTGATCCCAGCCAAGATTGAGGGGGCTTTTCTATCTGAGAGTCTTAAGAGGCAAGGGAGCCTTTCCGGTCCCCAAAGTGAATGCCGAACTAGGAAGAGGTTTATTGACGCTTGTCCAACTGACCGAGCGCGATGACCGAAAGAGGACGTTTCCCCTCTTGTCCGTATTTTCGGCGCTGATGTCTACAATCAAGTGATTGTCCGACCGTATGCCCAGACTGACCCGTAGGCCCGGGGACTTAATTTCAACAAGGTCGGTGTTGACGTTCCCAAGATTCATTGTTCCGACTTTACGTACTCTGCTTCCTGGCGCCAAGAGAATATCGATGGGATTTCTTCCATTCAGAAGCTCGATTGGCAACCGCTCAGGCGGCGAGCCAGCCCGGATCAGCCAACCATTCACATTTGGCGCACTGACAACTCCTCGATAGAGTTTGTTATCCTTCATCACCGTCAGGCGTCGACTAGAGAAGGTCCATTGCAACCCACCTTGGGCGCTAGACATCTTACCGGTGGCAAAGCTATAGCGTTTGATGTCTTTGCCCGCGGTAATCGTGAAGCGAGCGGTCTTCATCTTTGAATAGGCCGCGCGCGCAGCCGAAACGATTTTTTTGGTCTCTGCATTCGCAAAAAAAGCCGCCGCGGCGCCGCTGGGCTTGACTTGTGACAGAGCGATGAATGCAATTCCGACGACCATCTGTGATGAAATACTACCTCTAGGGCTTACCCAATCCAAGTGGGGCTCGGCTCTTGCCAATGAATCCCGCGAGTGCGATAACGGTTACCAAATAGGGAAGGGCAGACCAAGCCTCTGAAGGAATTTTGGCGCCCAGCACATTTGTGCCCTGGAGTTGAATTTGAATAGCTTCAAACAGTCCAAACGTGATGCATGCCAACATTGCCTGAAGAGGTCGCCATCCCCCAAGAATTAATGCTGCAAGCGCGATGTATCCTCGACCCGCCGTCATCTCGTTGGTGAATCTTCCGACATTCGACAAGATCATGGCTCCCGCCAGTCCCGTAAACAGGCCGGTTGCCAGGGCCGCCACGAGACGAACCCTGAGGGGCCGAACACCCATCAAACGAGATTTATCGGGGTCGTTTCCGACGGCGAGGAGCCTCAGTCCTGCACGAGACCTTCGGATGTAAAGCGCCAAGAGGCCTGGTAGGAGAAAGGCCAAGATCAGATAGATAGAAATGGGAAACGTCGCCCCGCTTCCAAGCTTTAAGGTAAGCGAAGGCAATACGGGCACGCCACTTGTACGCTCGGTATCCGTAAAGGCTCGATCCAAGAAGTTGGTGCCTCCCATGGCGATCGCATTGATCGCCATCCCGCTGATGATGTGATCGAGAGAAAATTTCTGAGTGAGGAGCCAGTGCAACAGGCTTAACAACGTTGCCGATCCAATGCCGCACAACGCGCCCATGACGGCGTTATTGAACGCGGCGGCTGCGAGAGAAGTGACACAGGCGGCCATCAGCATTTTTCCCTCTAAGCCAATGTTGATGATCCCGCTTCTTTCGCTGGTGTAGCCCCCAAGTGCCGCCAAGATGAGCGGCGCGGAGAGCGTAATGGTGCTGATCAGGATGGTAAGGACGATCACGATTCCACCGCCTTTGCCTTTCGATATCGTATCGCCGCAGCAACGACGATGAGAACGCCAAGTATAACGGTGGTGATTCCCTTAGGAACTCCGTAAATCTGGATGGCGGTCCCACCCTTGGCGAGAATTCCAAAGAGAAGTGATGACGGAATCAAACCAAATGCGGACTGTCCCGCAAGCAAAGCGACACCCAAGGCGTCAAATCCATATCCTGGAGAAAAACCACCATAAAAGCGATGCTCGAATGCTAGCACCTGCATCGCACCGGCAAAGCCGGCAATCATTCCCGAGGTCGTCATGGCCCGGACGATGACGTTTTTCGCGGAAATCCCTGCCACCGCCGCGGCGGTCGGATTCGCACCTACGGCCCTGACCTCATATCCGGCAACCGTGCGTTTGAACCAGCCCGCAAGATAGATGGCCCCAACAAGACCGAAGACCAAAGCGAGGCTGATCGTGAGCGAGTTCTGATCATAGACAGCTGGAAGATGAGATGATTCGGCAATGTTGGCGGTGGTCGTTCCCTCTTGAGTTGGGTCTTTCATCGGACCCGAAACCAGAGCAAGGGTGAAGAGGCCAGCAACATTGTTCAGCATGATTGTCGTAATGACCTCATGCCCTCCCCGATAGGCTTTGATCAAGCCTGCGGGCATCGCCCATAGCCCTCCGGCAACCATGCCTGCAATCGTCCCCAAGACGATGCCGAAAGGACCAGGAATCTTGAGTACGACAAAGGCGCACGCGCAGGCGCCGACCGTAAGTTGACCTTCGACGCCAATATTGAATAGTCCGGCTCTCAACGCAAAGAAGACCGCGATTCCCGCAATGAGGAGCGGTGTGGTTTCACGGAGTGTTCCCGCAATAGCTGCTGGACTTCCCAAGCTTCCCTTAATTAGTCCCTGGAACGCCTCCATCGGCTTCGCTCCTGCTGCCATCATCGCGAAGACAATAAGGCAAATTCCGCAGAGGGCAAGGATAGCGATGCCTATATTTCGCTTCACTGCGCTCCCACCATTAGACGCCCGATGGCATCTCGATCTAATTCCTTGTTCGGGGGCGGTTCGAAAACTTCACCGCGATTCATGGCCACGACCCGATCACAGTTTTCAAGGAGCTCATCCAAATCGAAGCTTACGACCAGAGCGCAGGCCCCTGCGCTACAGGCGTCCCGTATCCCTCGATAGACCTCAGCCGTTGCGGCCAGATCTAATCCGCGGGCCGGCTGGAAGGCGACGATCAGTTTTGGCTCGATATCTAGAGCCCGCGCGGCGACGAATCGCTGTTGATTCCCACCACTCAGACTCGACATTGGTTGCGCCAGCCCGCCGTGCTTAGTCGAAAATCTTTGAGCGATCTTTGCCGCTTCCTCTGCCCGTCGCCTGATATCGATCTTTCCCTTTTTGGAAAATGGAAACAGGCGTTGAAGTCCCAGGGCTGCATTTTCCTCAAGGGACCATTCCTCAATCACTCCATCCTCGTGTCGATCCTCAGGAATCAACCTTAATCCTGCGGCGATTCTCATGGCGGGAGATTCTGATGAAATGGGGAGATCGTCGAAGGTGATTGTGCCTTGCGAGATGGGACGCGTCCCCACCAAAGATTGCACCAGTTCTCTTTGTCCGCTTCCATCAACACCGGCAATGCCCACGATTTCGCCAGACTTGACTTCCAGATTGATACTCTTGAGTGCTTCTGCGCCCCGATCATTGAAAACCTGAAGACGTGTGATTTGAAGGCGAGTCGATCCCAATTCAGGATTTCTTACTTCGTTTGATTCAAGGGCCTTGCCGACAATGAGTTCCGCCAACTCATTCTTTGAGGTCTCGAAAACCGCCTTTTCCGCGACTCGTTTCCCACCTCTCAATACGGTCACTTGAGAACAGTGATCGAAGACTTCGGGCAGTCGATGGGTAACCAATATGACTGTGGCTCCATCTTCCGTCAGTTTTCGGAGACTATGAAACAAGGCGTCTCCGTCTGCAGGTGAGAGCATCGCGGTGGGTTCGTCCAAGATCATGATTTCAGCCTTTCGCCAAAGGAGCTTCAGGATCTCTAGCTTTTGGGCGGCAGCGGGACTGAGCAAACTCGCATCGGCATTCCAGTCGAAACGAAAACCCATCGACCTTGCCAACTCCTCTGCTCTTTGGCGGGCCTCTTCCGAACGAATAATTGGGCCGTCTTCCGCGCCCAACATCAAGTTCTGAAGACAACTGAGCTCGGGAATGATCCCATAGTGTTGGCTCACCATTCCGACTCCTGCGGCAATCGCTTGCGCCGAACTTCTAAACTCGGTGGATGAACCTTTTACCGATAGTTGGCCGCTGTCAGGGTGAAGCGCGCCATACAGGATCTTCATGAGCGTCGTCTTGCCTGCCCCATTCTCGCCGACCAAAGCATGAATGGCGCCAGCCTTGACGTGAAGATCGACAGAATCAAGAGCTTGAACCGCTCCGAATCTCTTCGATATGCCGGTCATTTCGACCGCGTAATTCAACCCTTTGAGCCCATCCTTAGCATGACTTCATAGAGAGCCGCCGTTGTCCATTCGCCGTGTCCCTCTTTTTCAAGCAAGGATAACAATTGATCGACGAGTTGTGTACCCGGGATTGCGGCATTCACGAGCTCTGCGGCCTCAAAACAATATCCGAAATCTTTGCGCTGATTCTTCACGCTGAATCCAGGTGCCCAATTCTTATCCAAAATCATAGGACCGTAGTTCTCGAAGGCCCAGCTTCCACCCGCTCCGCCGCCGACTAATTCCCGGATTTGCGCAGGGTCAAGTCCGGCCTTTTGGGCGAAGCTAAGGGATTCGCAAAGCGCCAAGAGCGCCCCACCCACGGCGATCTGATTCGCCATTTTTGCCATCTGACCCATGCCAGGTCCCCCAACCCTGGCGACTTTTTTGGCATAGCAACTGATCAGTGGAGTCACCTCAGAAATGTCATCGATGCTCCCTCCACAGAAGACGGTGAGGGTCCCGTTCTTTGCGCCAACGCTACCCCCCGTAATGGGAGCATCGATGAACCGAAAGCCTTGGCTCGAGAGAGTCTCGTGAAAGGCCGAAGCGGCGGCGGGAGAAATCGTCGAGTGATCGACGAAGAGTGTCCCTGGGGAAGAAGCGGCCGTCAGTTTTTCGAGGCACTGCCAAACATCCTCGGAGCGGTTGACGCAGAGAAATACGATCGATGATCTTGCTCCTAGTTCAGGCAATTCTTTACAGACCTTGCATCCTTCGTTTGCCACGGCTACCGCCTTGGATTTGGTCCGATTCCAAACGTTAACTTCGCATCCTGATCGCAACAGATGGACCGCCATCGGCGCTCCCATAACTCCAAGACCAACAAATCCTACGCTTAATTGCATTTTGCTGTCACCAGGTTACCAGTCGCCAAAAGTTGTTCATAATTGCACAAAAAAATTTTTATACGCATTTTCTGCAATTGCGATTGTTAGATCCTAGAAAGATTGATAATCTATCTTTAATCTTTAATAGAGGTGTTGACTAGATGAAGCGTGCATTTACGCTTATTGAGCTCCTCGTCGTTATCGCCATTATTGCAATCTTGGCCGCTATCCTTTTTCCTGTATTTGCTCAAGCAAAAGAAGCCGCGAAGAAAACCAGTTGTCTTAGCAATTCTAAGCAGGTCATTCTTTCTGAACTACAGTATCAAGCCGACTATGACGATTACATGGTCCCTGTAAATGGCTGCGATTGGGGCAGCGCGATCTACGGCACGACGGCATGTACGACCTATCCGTATCTCCTTCAACCCTATTCGAAGAACTGGCAAATCCACCGGTCTCCCGGTGATAGCTCGGGAGAATCTGTGTATGGGTTGATGCCAGATGACTCGGGTCCTTGTACGGCCACGGACAAAGGGCTTTGCTATGGCTGGAGAAGCAACTACGGCTACAACTTCATGTACCTGAGCCTTCCCGTTTATGGGTCTGGTGGCGTCCCGAACGGACAACCCAATCCACAGAGTTCGACAACCGTTGGTTCGCCGGCGGCCACGTTGTTCTCCGTTACCAGTATTTGGGATCGATCGGGCGGAGCACCTAAAGGCGGAGGCAACTGGGCCGTCAATGCTCCTTGCTACATCGAAGTCGGTGGAGCGTCCTATGCCGTTCCTACCACTTATTCGTTCTATGCGCTCTCTACGTCGAATGGAATCAAATGGGATCCCAATAACCCGAACTCCCCGACGCAGTTTGGCTACGCATTTCCATTCTTTACTGGCCGCACGGTCATTAACTCCAACTTCGTAGATGGACACGCAAAGGGTCTTCGCATCGGAGATCTTTCGAAGGGCTGTAACGTAACCACCGCGGTTATCACAGACAACGATGCGTTCCTCTGGGACCTGAAATGAAACTCACTCGCCCGATTCTGGCCGCACTCCCCTTGCTGATTTTGGCAATTGGCTGCAGCGGGGGAGGGCCTGATCAAACGAAATCGGCTGGCAATGAGGTGATGATGAATTCAGATAAGGGCGGAGCCGCCCCCAATCCGAATTTGCCTGCTCCCGTGGCCGGTGGCGGGGCACCCAAATCTGGAAAATTCCAGCCTGGGTCGCCTGGTAACTAAATCACAAAAAGCAAGGGCCGTCGAGAGTGAGTTTTTGCTCACTTTTGGCGGCCCTTGGCATTTTTGCGCTCGCTACAGCAATTGCATTACGATAAGTTCCCATCTAGGGAAAAATTCTCAAAAATATCTTCCAGAAATGCCAAATCTGATGTAAGTTTATATCGCCTCTTCTTGAGGTTTTGGGGATTTCGAAAGAGCCTTCACGCTCCTCGAATCATTTCTAGTTGCCACCATTAGCGGTGAGTTCGTCGTCGTTGGGAACGAGCCGCTAATGCAAAGTTTAGTTTCCTTTTTCGCTAAGGCGTCTCACAGAGGCGCCTTTTGCATGTTCGGGAAACCCCTCCATGAGTCCAAATGCTTCGATGGTCGGAGTGAGTTCTTCCAGGGAAGTTCGGTCAAATCGAAGCATGCTCTGGAATTTGAGAAAATCCTGAACATTCACCGGTGATCCAAATCTTGCGGCGGTAGCGGTAGGAAGGGTGTGGGACGGTCCTGCGCAGTAGTCGCCTGCGCTCTCGGGGGTCCATTCTCCCATCAGGATGCAGCCAGCGTTGCGAATCTTCGATGCGGTGGCCTCTGGATCCTTAGTTGCGATACTCAAGTGCTCCGGCGCGATGGCGTTGATGAGATCGCATGCCTCATTTAGATCTCGTGCCAACAGCACGGCGCTTTCATGCGCCATGGCCTCTCGCATGGTGTTTTCTCGCGCGGCGCCATGCAATTGTCTTTCGATCTCATCCAACACCTCCTTGGCCTTGGACTCGTCGGTAGAGACCAAGAATCCAGCATTGTCGGAAGCGTGCTCAATTTGGGTGAGGAAATCTGCTGCAGCAAAAGTTGCATTTGAAGTTTCATCTACCAGCACCGCGACTTCGCTAGGACCTGCATATCCGTCCAGCCCGACCACGCCCCAAAGTTGTCGCTTTGCTTCGTTGACATATCGGTTACCGGGACCCACTACTTTGTCCACTCGTTGAACGCTTTCCGTCCCCAGAGCAAGAGCGGCGATGGCGGCAGCTCCTCCCACTTTCACTATCTGGGCTACTCCACAGTAACGAGCGGCATACAGCACAGCCGGCGCAAGGGTTCCATCTTGCCGTGCCGGGGTGGTTACCGTAATCCGATTGACCCCAGCCACTTGAGCCGGAATCACATTCATGACCACCGAACTGGGGTAGTTTGCATTGCCACCCGGAACATAGACGCCAGCGGTGCTAAGTGGACATAACCGTTGTCCTAGCCACTCGCCCTTTATGCCCGCGCTATTCCAAGTCCACCGATGATTAGAGACATGATGTCGAGGTTGCCCCTCGATTTTTCGTTCTGCCGCCGACTGGTACTCTTCTTCCTGCCATCCAGATATTAGGAAGCCTAATTGATTCTCGTGAAATGACTTCACGCGTTCGATGGCGTGATCGATGGCAAACGTTTGCTCAACCAAAGGCATGGCCCGATCGATTTCCTCTTGAGACGCTACAAGATTCTTGATATCGGGGGCGTCAAATCTCTTTGCGCTCTCAAGAAGGGCCTCATCACCTCTTGTCCGCACATCTTCGATAATTGAAGCCACTACTTGCATGACCGCCTCGTCATGGCGTACACCCCGAGCGTTCAGGTATTTAAGAGGATCTTCGGTTCGGCAGTCGATAATGCGAATCATTTGAGCATTGCGAGAGCTCGTTCTAGGCGGGCCTTCATGCGGCTCGGTCCCAAAACGTTCATGAGTTCAAAGAGGCCGGGGCCAACCGTCTTTCCGGTTAAGGCCACCCGTGTGGGATGGACAACGGGGCCAAGCTTGTCAAATCCGTGATCCGAAGCAAATTGTCGAATAAGAGATTCGCACCATTCAACTGAAGCAGTCTGAGCTTCACTGACCCGCTCAAGCAGGAAGCGAAGGAGTTTTCCTACATGTTCTTGTCCGAACCACTTTTCGACTGCCTTCTCATCAAAGAAAACCTCATCGACCAGGAAGAACTCACATGCTTCGCCAAAATCTGCGAGGGTTTGGACCCGCTCCTGCTCGAGCCTGACTGCCTCAAGGACGTAGCTGCGATTGGTTTCAGCCTTTTCCTTAAGTCGAACTAAACGCCTCCAGACCTCCGGCCCGTCAGTGGGCTTCTTGTTCGGCATTGGATTCTCGTCCACAAAATTCATCCAATACTCCATCGTATACGGAGCCTTCACATACTCGAGGATTGTGTCCAGCAATTCCTCCGTCGACATTTGTCGAATGCGATGCCCATTCAACCAGCGGAGTTTTTCAATGTCGAATCTTCCAGGCGAAGCTTGAAGCCCCTTGAGATCGAATGCGGCGATGAGTTCCTGTTGAGACATGACCTCGCGGTCGTCGCCCGGCGACCAGCCTATCAGGGCAATAAAGTTCTTCAGCGCTTCTTTGTCGTATCCTTGCGCGGCGTAGTCCAAAACTCTCGTTGCACCATGTCGCTTGGACAGTTTCTTTCCGTCTGTCCCTACGATGACGGGGCAGTGGACGAACACCGGACGATCCCATCCGAACATTTCAAACAACAACCAGTGGATGGGAGAGGTTGCGATCCACTCTTCGCCTCGTAGCACATGTGTGATCTCCATGAGGTGATCGTCGACCATGGCGGCAAAGTGGTACGTAGGCATCCCGTCGCCCTTAATCAAAACGGGGTCTGGCAGTGTGTTCGTGTCGAATTCCACCCGGCCCCTTATGGCGTCTTCGACCACCACCGTCCGGTCTCGCGGTATTCGCTGCCGAATAACATAGGGTTTACCTTCGGCGATTGCCGCCGCAGCCTTACTCGGGTCAGCGTCCCTCCAATCGCCACCGAAGTATCCGGTGGGCATCTTGTTGATCTGCTGATACTCGCGCATTTCGTTTAACTCTTCTGGGGTGTCGAAGGCCATGTAGGCATGCCCCAGCTCAATTAACCTTTCGATCCAGTGAGAATAGATGCCCGCCTCTTTTCTCTCGCTTTGGCGGTAGGGACCGTGGGGACCACCGATATGCGGCCCTTCATCGAATTCAATTCCTACCCAAGCCAACGTATCGACAAATTCCTTCTCGCTGTCGGCGTTATATCGAGTTCGGTCAGTGTCTTCGATTCGCAGAATGTTCTGACCCCCGTTATGCTGTGCGAAGAGGTAGTCGAAAAGCACAGTGCGAAGCGCCCCAACATGGAGCAGGCCGGTTGGACTAGGTGCGAAACGAACGCGAACGGACATCGCCTATAGCGTACCGGCTGGAGGAATGAAGACCGACATTCTGGCCCACCAGGTTTCACTTTGGAAGACTGAAGTGTAAAAAAACTTCAAAAACTTATCTATTTATTAATTCCGAGTTCGTCGAGTCCACACTCTAGTAAACTATGTATTCCCACCATTGATTGGTTGGTCAGTTATGAGTCAGACCACACTAGAGCCTCAAATACAAGATACGGACACCGGAGGTAGCCGTTGGATGGTCGTTATTTTCAATAACGATCACAATTCGGCGGACGAGGTCGTCAACGTGATCATGGAGGCGACGGCCTGCGATATTCAGGAGGCCTACATCGAAATGTGGGAAGCTCACACGTTCGGCAAAGCTTCAGTTCATTTTGCCGGGCATGATGAGTGTGAATCTGTCGCCGCAATAATTAGCCAAATCGGCGTGAAGACGGAGGTGAGTTTAGAGTGGCCCGAATAGCAGACTCACTGCCAAGCATCATTGAGCGGCCGGACGAACAAGTTCAAGATTCGTCTCACGGTGAAGGTTGGATGGTTACCGTTTACAACAACGAAACCAATACCTACGACGAAGTCATCCTGATCCTCATGATCGCAACCCATTGCAATGCGGAAGAAGCCTACATCGAGACCTGGGAAATCGATCATCTTGGCAAGTCTGTGGTGCATCGTGCGAGCCAGGAAACATGCCAAGAAGTGGCTTCCGTGATTGCCACGATCGGCATACAAGTTGAAGTTAGCCAAGAGTGGGCTGACTGAGACGAACTCTAGGCGATCTGAGGGCGTTGAAGTCATTGGATCATGAACATTTCGCCTCTCATCGCTTTGTCGCTCGTTCTGGGCGGTTGCTCACCGCATAACGGGTTCGCGGCAGGAGGGCAGCGCCATGTCGAGATATCTCCAAGAAAAGACGGGGACGAGGCATACCCCTATCACGGTCAATCGTTCACCCAATTCGTGACTGATTCCGTAAGAGAGACGAGGGGTGAAAGTCTCACTCCTTTTTACACCTGGATGGACAAAGCATATTCCTCGGTTCACAAAAAACTTGATCCCCACAGCTTAGCGACTCTTGCCAAGGAACTTGCCAGACAAAGAACGCTCCTCGCTTCCATCAAGGACTTGAATAAACGCACTGCAGAGGAACGAAGGCTGGGAGTTTGGTTGCACCGTTTGGTCAAGACGGTAATCCCAAAATTTAGCCTTGATAGAGGCTTTGAATTTACGAACACGGTTAGGTATGGAGAAAGGCAGTGTTTTCTCCAATCTGTTCTCATCGCGGGCCTAGCCCAGTCGATGGGCATCGATGCTGGCGTGTATATGGTCTGGAAGAATGAGAAGGGAAGTGAGAGCAATAACGGGCATGCCGTAAGCGTCTTGAAGCTTTCCAACGGGCATGATCTTTTGGTCGATGCGTCTGATCCCGCACCCTTCATGCGTCACCAAGGTCTCTTTGTCGTAGAGGCGCAGAGGTACCGTTTTGCCCGTCCTCGATACAACTCGCAATCTGAGATTACGACGTACCTTGCCGCCGAATCGACCGATGAGTCAAAGCCACGGGCCATTAGAACTTTGGATCGCAGTTTTCTTCGCTCCCAGTTCTACTTTTATCGGGGTGAACGGTCTCCCGGCGGATTTCTGGGAACTCCCAAAACAAACGCTGGATTGAGGGCCTCAGCAAAGTATCTGAGTGAAGCAATCAGAATTTGTCCTCAGAACTCATTAGCGGTTTATGTATTAGGGCATGCCTATGCTCGCCTAGGTAAGCAATCTCAGGCCGATGCCCAGTTCATTCAAGGATATAGACTCTACCTTTCTGAGGGATATGTTCCTCCTGGAGCCAAGGCAGCCTACGCCGAAGTCAAACGCTAGTTAACAGTAGGCGGCCTGTTGAAGCGCCTTCTCGTGCGTTGGGTCCATTGCCAGCACGTAGCGGATGTTGGCGCAGCCTTCTTCAAACATGCCCAACATCATCTGCGTCATCGCCAGTTCGTATCGAACATCCAAATTATTGGGGTGCTGTGTACTGAGCGACTGGAGGGCGGCGAGAGAGGCATCAAAATCGCCCAAGAAGCCGTGCACGAGCCCGATCTGGAGGCGTGCATTGACGTGATTCGGATTCAGGGCGAGAACCTTTTGAAATTCCGCCATCGCCTCGGGGTATTGACCGTTGCAGCGATAGGTGAATCCTTTTTGATAGATCTCTTCTTCGTTCATGGAGACCAAATTGGCATCATTGCCAGAGCGGTGAGTATATCACACGTTCTGGCAATTCAACATCCGTAGACCGTTTAAGCTGGCTCGAATCGAGGAGCAACGTTAGGTTTGCGAGACTTTTCCGACTCCTTATCGTCGGCTGCGTGTCCCCCATCGTTGGGCGGATTCTCCACTACTTCGGGCAAAGGTTTTCCTTCCATGACGGCAAGGAACTCTTCTCGAGTGAGCGTCTCTCGTTCAAGAAGCGCATGGACAACCGCATCCAATTGATGACGATGCTCCAACAAGATATCCGTGGCTCGCCGGTGACATCGGTCCACGATCTCGCGCACTTCCTCATCGATCATCTTGGCGACGTCTTCGGAGTAGTTACGCTCATCGTGATAGTCGCGACCCAGAAACGGATTGTGGCTGCGTCGACCAAGGGCCAGCGTGCCGAGCTTCTCGCTCATACCGTATTCGCATACCATCGCTCTTGCAATTCGGGTGACCCGCTCAAGGTCGTTCGAAGCACCCGTCCAGACTTTGCTATAGACCGATTCCTCGGCCACGCGACCTCCTAAGAGGGCGGTGATGTCGTCCTCAAGCTCTTCGCGGCTCACCAAGAACTTATCAGCTTCAGGTACGTGCCAAGTGGAACCAAGCGACATACCGCGAGGCAAAATCGTGACCTTGTGGACGGGATCGCAATTCTCCAAAAGCTCACCAATGACTGCGTGTCCGGCTTCGTGATAGGCAATCACTTCGCGTTCTTTGCCATCCATGATGCGGCTTTTTCGCTGCGGACCCGCAATCACGCGATCAAGGGCTTCATCGAGGTCTTCCTGCTGAATCTTTGCGTGTCCGCGTCGAGCGGCAAGAAGCGCTCCCTCGTTGAGCATATTCGCCAAGTCGGCGCCCGTGAACCCAGGGGTTCGTTTCGCCAGCGTCTCCATGTTGATGTTGGACTCAAAGGGCTTGCCCTTGGCATGAATCTTCAAGATGGAGAGTCGGCCAGGCTGATCGGGCGAATCGACGACGATCTGGCGGTCGAAGCGACCGGGACGCAGCAGGGCTGGGTCCAATACGTCGGGCCGGTTGGTCGCGGCGATCATGATGACGCCGGAATTCGGGTCGAAACCGTCCATCTCAACGAGCATCTGGTTCAACGTCTGTTCTCGCTCATCGTGTCCGCCGCCGAGACCTGCGCCTCGCTGACGACCGACGGCATCGATTTCATCGATGAAGATCAAAGAAGGACGATGCGCCTTTGCCGTCTCAAAGAGATCGCGCACGCGCGCCGCGCCGACGCCCACAAACATTTCGACGAAGTCAGAACCGCTAATGTGGAAGAATGGGACGCCAGCTTCACCTGCAATCGCACGAGCGAGGTGGGTCTTACCTACGCCGGGAGGGCCGGTAAGCAGGATGCCTTTGGGAATCTTCGCCCCCAGAGCGGCATATTTCTTGGTGTTCTTCAAGAAATCAACGATCTCGAAGAGTTCTTGTTTGGCTTCATCAATGCCTGCGACATCGTCAAACGTAATCTTAGGTCCAGACTCACCGACTCGCTTGGCTTTGCTACGTCCAAAGTTCAGGGCTTGGTTACCGCCCATCTGAGCCGGTCGCAACACCAAGAACCAGATCATCAAACCGATCATCAACGGAAACGCAATAACCGACAGAATGCTCAGGATGTTATTGATTGCGGGCGGCTTCTCTTTTTCCAGCTTGATGCCACGCGAGGCAAAAGCATCCCAAATCGTTTGTGCGGCCTGTGCATCGGAATCAACGACCCTGGCCTCGTACTTCTTTCCGTTCTCCTTGATCGTTCCTCGAATCACATCCTGCGACCATGTGCTGTCGCCAAGTTTTGCTTCGCGGGCGTCCGCTATAACCTCTGACATGCTTAGCATGACAGGCTGTTCACTCGGACCCAACAGCGCTCGAGGATCCGAGAACAACTGCATGGCGCCGATCAATACAACGACCGTTACAACCAAGGCGAGAAATGTTCTTGCTGCTTTACTCAAATTGTCACCGACGGATCATTGCTGACCCTGTCCTTTAGGGTACGTTCACGCGCGCACGCCCGTTTCCATATTATGGCTTGGGTCCTGTCGAACCTGACCGAACCTCAAAATAATCGCACGTTCCTCAAGTCCAGTTAGCTTCATTCTTTGGTCCAAGCAAATTCCTGGGGCCCAGATAGGCCCTATCATGTCACATACGATTGGCAATCGTACTCGCGCGGCGGCTGATAGCTTTGCTTCACCAAATAGGTCGGAAAGCTTACGACTGCCGTCGAATCCAAGAGGCCGCATCGTATCTCCTTGGACGGCGGATCGGAAGTAGAGAGATCCCTTAACCGCTGCTGCGGGAAGACAAACTTCCAGAGAGTTTCTCCTCTGGATCGTTCCCTCGGCACTTCCATCGAAAGCGGTAAATTGCCATCCGAATTCCTCACTGATGGTTTCGCCAGGAAGGGTGAGTGAATATCGAAAGGGTTCAGTTGGCTGGAGTTGTCGAACCGTGATCGATTGCGGGTTCCATTCGACGACCACCTCGCCACCTTCAGCCGTTAGCGATCCTTTTTCTGTCGAGATAACGCCAGATTCAACAAGGAGAGTCTGTTCGCGAGACAAACCGGCTCCCAACGCCTGAACGGCAAGCCGAACGGCTCTGCGGAAAAGGACCGGAGGCAACGAAGCGAGTCGACTTCGGTCAAAGGAAGCTTCGCAATCCTCGGTCAAGAAACTCAGAGCCCCGTTGGTGTCAAGTTCGCTTTGTTCGAGCGCGGCAGCTGCCATGCCATTGAGAAATCGATCTTCTTCGTCGATTATCTCGGAAAGTCTTGCGATGGCCTGTTCGACACCAGGATTGATCGATCGAAGCTCGGGAAGGATGCGATGCCGAACCCGAGCGCGCGAGAAGGCAAAGTCTTCGTTGGCAGGATCATCGTGATACCAAAGGCCATGCTCATCGCAATATGCACGTGTTTCCTCGCGACTGAACGGAAGAATCGGGCGAACGATGTTGTCTCGTTTGGAGGAAATGCCTGCCAAGCCGCTCATCCCAGTACCCCTCGCCAGATGGAGAATGGTCGTCTCAACGTTGTCGGTACGCGTGTGGGCGGTTGCGATGAGATTGCAGTGCAGGCCAAATGACACCTGATTGAAGAAAGAGTATCTAGCATGCCGACCGGCCTCTTCTAATCCGATTTTGAGATCCGCCGCGATCCGAGGAACGTCGGCACGACCCGAGGCGAAAGGAACGTCGATATCTCGACAAAAGGCTTCGCAGAGAGCCAGCTCTTTATCGGCCTCCTCGCGTTGACCGTGGTGTAAATGACCGGCGACGAAATCTAACCCGGCACGATGCATGAGGTGAACCAGACAGGTCGAATCTGCCCCGCCGCTATAACCCACAAGAACACGAGCGCCGGTTGGGATGAGTTGAGACTGGTTGAGGTGATCGACAAAGGCCTCGTACATGCACTGTTGATGATACCGTTGAACGAGATAACGCACGATTTTCAATGAAAAACGGCGATTTATGCGAATCCGTTCAGAAAATCGCTCGATTCGAGCCAGGTTTTCCCGCAGTTGAATCAAATTTGGGACAAAAAACGACCGCTGTTGACATTCTTTGACGCCGACCATCACAATAGGGGTGGTTTCCCCGGCGTTGACTTGCCCGTGAAACTATCCCACCTACACAAGATGGACATTCCCAAACGTTAAGGGGCCGTCTCACATGACGTGCGGCGGCGCAAGGCTCTAGGGTCCCTGCAAGATGCGCCCTAGAAACACTAAGGAGACTGCCGCCATGCGAAGCGATGATCAAACATTCATCGAGCAGCTAGAGTCGCTTTCGCGCTCACAAAACGGAGCGCTGATTCGCGAACAGCTCTCGGACGAACGACCGGAAGATCTGGCCGATGCGCTTGTACGTTTGGACCTGGACGAGGGCCTCGTCGTCCTCAAGTCATTGGACGCAGAGCAAGCCGGATACATCCTCGTTGAACTGCCAACGGAAACAGCGCGCGCCTATATTCGGGAACTTCCCGATACGACTCTGGCCCACTACTTGGACATCCTTCCGATGGACGACGCGTTGGACCTTCGAGAAGAACTAGGTCCCGAGCGTTTCGATGCCCTCCTTGAGATCATTCCCGCCGAAGACGCTCTCGAAATCCGTCGATTGATGGAGTATCCCGAAGACGCTGTTGGTCGAATCATGACCGAGCAGTTCTTCGAAGTCAGTCCCGACACGACCATGGCCGAAGTCCTGAAGGACATCCGCCTATCTTCGGAAGAGAAGTACGAGACGGTCAACGATATCTATGTGCTCGATCAGCACAGTCACCTGCTGGGTGTATTTAGCTTGCGTCGAGCGATTCGAGCGCTTCCGGACCAGAAGGCTGGCGAGCTCATGAATCAGGAGCCAGTCACATGCGAAGCATTTGAACTGGCAGAAGAAGCTGCCCGCCGCATGGCTCGCTACGGCTTCTATGCCTTGCCCGTTCTGGATAGGCGCGGAAGGATGGTGGGCCTCTTCACGGGTGATGACGCGCAAACCGTTATCCGAGAAGAGGACACGGAAGACGTCCTCAAGATGGGCGCCGTTTCGGGCGACGCCGAGGCCTATCTCTCCTTAAGTGTATGGCAGTTGGTGAAACGACGTGTCCCGTGGCTGCTCGGCCTCTTTGTTGCGGAGAGCCTCACCGGAAATGTGCTTCGTTACTATGGCCAGGGCGGAGACGACCTCCATATGAATCCCTTGGCTTTCTTCATCCCCCTTCTCATCGGTGCGGGAGGAAACAGTGGTTCGCAGGTCACCACCACGATCACGCGTGCCCTCGCCCTAGGTGAGGTGCGGCCAACTGACTGGTGGAGAGTCACGCGCCGAGAGATCGCGACTGCGCTCATTTCGGGCACTATCTTGGGCGTCGTTGGCTTCTTACGGGCATTCGTAAATGTTCCGATCTTAGGTTGGGGAGCTCCGCTGGATCTGAGTTTGGTCGTGGGGGCGGCTCTGCCCGCCATTATCATTTGGTCGACCAGCGTTGGCAGTCTCCTTCCCATCACCGCCAAGCGCTTTGGTTTGGACCCGGCCGTCATGAGCGCACCGTTCATCTCGACCTTTGTCGATGCCACAGGCTTGATCATTTACTTCGAAATCGCCAAGCATGTGCTCGGCCATCTTGGAACTTAGGCAAAAACGGAGACGGGGCATGGTTGGTGGGTGTGAGAAATGTCCTGCCAACCAATCCCCAGTGCCTTGGCATACTCCCATCCCGCCGCCCCAATTCCTTGTACGGATGCGTTTAAAGGCGCGCCAGCGGGCAGTGGCGCCGTGACTTGTTGAACTACCATCAAAGGCTCCCGCGGATTCTTCCAGTGCAGCACGAGGCGGTATGTGACATACCGGCCATTAGGCATCATCCGTTGCTCAGCCATGAGAGTCATCGAATGGAGATTTTCCAGAGACCCCGTGTAAAGTCGAGGTAGGAATCCCGGACCGTGCCACCGTCGATACGTTTTCGTTCGCATATCAAAGGTGATCCTCTGAAGCGAGCCGAACGCCCAGCATCCGGCAAAGAGAAGCATCAAGCCCACCCAGCCAAAATAGACCGGATCTCCTGTCCCGCGCGCTACGGAGATTGTTCCCCAAAGAATGGAAGCGCCACCCACCGCCAAAGTGCCCCACATCAATTGCAGGTACCAGGGCGGCGGGCCAAAGAAGAGGATCCGGCCCTCTTTTAGAAAACGTCCTCCTAGCGGCGTTTCAAGGGCCATTTCGTCACTTGGCGAGTTTCTCGAGCGCCAACTTCAGAACCTGATCGGCATTCTTGACGAAGTGAGCCTGAAGTTTTTCCCGAATTTCCGCCGGAACGTCTTCCAAGTAGTCCTTTTGATTTTGCTGAGGCAGGATGAGCGTTTCAACTCCGGCTCGGTGCGCGGCCAAGACCTTCTCCTTAATTCCGCCCACGGGCAACACTTGCCCACTGAGGGTCACTTCTCCCGTCATTGCCAGGCGAGACTTAATTTTCCTTCCCGTGAGAAGAGAAGCTAACGCAGTCAGCATGGTGATGCCTGCGCTTGGTCCGTCCTTCGGAACGGCGCCGGCAGGCACGTGCACATGAATCTCGGATTTGTCGTAAAAATCGGCCGGAATCTTTAGCTTTTCTGCATGGGAGCGAATGTAGCTTAGAGCCGCCGTCACGCTTTCCTTCATGACGTCGCCCAACTGACCGGTGACGATTAGTCCCTTGGTGCCGGGCATCTTGGCTGTCTCAATAAATAGGACATCCCCCCCAACCGGAGTCCAGGCAAGACCAATGGCCGTGCCCGGCGTCAATTCGCGTTCAAGCACTTCTTCTTGCAGATATCTTGGCGCGCCCAGGGCCGACTCCAAGAATTTCTGATTGACGGTGACCTTTGAGGTACGACCTTCGGCAAAAAGTCGCGTTGCCTTTCTCACAACGCTTCCAATTTCGCGCTCAAGGTTTCTTACACCGGCTTCGCGAGTGTAGAACCGAATAAGCCTTTGAACGGATTCGTCTTTGAACTGGATTTGGCTGGGACGCAGTCCGTGCTCTTCAACCTGCTTTGGAATCAGGTGCGCGGTCGCGATATCGAACTTCTCTTCCTCGGTATAGCCACCTAATTCAATTATTTCCATTCGATCTCGAAGGGGCGCTGGAATCGTGTCGAGGCGGTTCGCCGTCGTCACAAAGAACACCTTGCTCAAGTCGAAGTGAGCGTCTATGTAGTGGTCGCGGAAAGTGGCATTCTGCTCCGGGTCAAGGACTTCGAGAAGGGCCGAAGAAGGATCGCCGCGAAAGTCATTTCCAAGCTTATCAATCTCGTCGAGCATGAAGACGGGATTATTGGTTTCCGCTCGTCGAATACCCTGGATAATCTGACCAGGAAGCGCGCCGATATACGTACGGCGATGACCCCTGATCTCCGCTTCGTCTCGCATACCACCGAGGGAAATGCGGATGAATTTTCTTCCCATGGCGTGAGCTATTGATCGACCCAGCGAGGTCTTGCCCACGCCGGGAGGGCCAGCGAAGCAGAGAATGGGCTGCCGAACCTTACCGTCTTTCTTCACCTTGCGCACGGCCAAGAACTCAATAATCCGCTCTTTGATCTTGTCCAGCCCGGAGTGATCTCTATCCAGGACGGCCTTGACCTCTTGAAGGTCAAGATTATCTTCCGATGAATTTGTCCAGGGCAGCGCGATCATCCAATCGATGTAGGTCCGAGCTACGGTGTACTCGGGCGCGCCCGGAGACATCCTTCGCAAACGATCGTATTCTCGATTTACTTCTTTCAGCGCTTCTTGGGGAATATTGGCGGCATCGATCTTGTCGCGGAGTTCGTCGAGTTCTTCGCCGCGTTCGTCTGATTCGCCTAACTCGCGTTGAATGGCCTTAAGTTGCTCTCGAAGATAATAATCGCGTTGAGATTTACTTAGCTCGGTGTTAACTTCGCTCTGAACCTTGCTGCTGAGTTCCAGGACGCGTACCTCTTTGCCGAGCATCTCAAGGAGCGCGCGCAGTCGTTCTTGAAGGTCAATAGTTTCGAGAACCCTTTGCTTGTCTTCGAGGCTCAGCGTCATATGAGCGGCGACAAGGTCACACATCACATTCGTCTCTTGAACTGCTTGAGTGAGCGTACGAAGTTCGTCAGGAAGCTGGGGCGACAGTCGTATTGCCTGTTCAAAGAGCGCGGACACGGATCGTCGAAGCGCTTCGAATTCTTCGGCGCGTTCCTCCGGAACAACCGGTTCGTCGATAACTTCGATTCGCGCGCGAAGGTAGGAAGTTTCCTGTAGTCGCTCGACGATTTTGAAACGCTGAACGCCCTGAACGATCAATCGGACGGCGTCCGGCATTTTGACCAAGGTCCGGATGATTACCGCGCAACCATATTCGTAAACATCGTCGAATCCTGGCGCTTCGTCGCCTGGCCGACGCTGGGCGATCACGCCGATGATTCGGTTGTTTCCGACAATGCTCTCATCGATTAATTGAACCGAAGATTCTCGGGCCACGCTGAGCGGAGCGATCAGCATGGGGTAGATCACGCTGTCGCGAAGGGGAAGAATACTAAGTTCGGAAGGGACGTCTGGACGATGCTCAGGATCGCCTTCGTCTTGGATCTGGGGTTCGCTTTCTTCCCCGTCCATCCATTCTTCGTCTTCGATAGGTAATTTGACTTCAGACATTAAGACTTCTTGATGGTAATCGTTTTTGTGACGACAACCCGTTCTTGCTTGGGCAACATGACGAGCAGAAATCCATTTCGATACTGCGCACGCATTTGGTCAACAATGACCGGGATATCGGGTAGCCGGACCTCGCGTTGAAACTCTCCGTAGTAAATCTCCAACTGGTAAAAGCCAGTCCTATCTACTACGGTGTCTCGGTCGTCGTTGCGCTGTCCACGGATCAAAAGACTGTGTCGCTCGGGAATGTAGAGCAGGCTAATGTCTTCGCCACGTACACCGGCGATCTCGGCTTTCACGAGGATTCGGCTGGCATCTTCCAGTACGTCAACCCGAGGTTCCCAGCCCTTGCCGCTCGCCATCGCGGGTCGGGTTCGGACCATTTCTTCACTCAACCGCTGTAGCTCGTTCCCAACTTGCCACAGCCATTCATCGACGTCGCGACGCGGCATAGTGGGAGTTTACCAATCGCCTGCGAGAGATGCTGGGCGTTTTTCAAAGACGATTAGGCGAACAATCGAGCGAAACACGCAGTATTTAACCAGTTAAGCGCCTACGCGCGGACCATGGCCAGCCTCTCGAAGGCGGTCAGGCAAATTGGGGAATTGAATGATGAAGTGTTTACTTAGAATTGCCTACTTGGTTGTAGCTGCCTTGGCATTTGCTGGATGCGGAGGTGGGGGAGGTGGAAGTACATCCTCCAGCAGCGCAGCAATTTACATCACCGATGATCTGAATAACGGTTATGACCATGTGTGGGTAACCATCAAGGCGATCTCGGTTGGCAAGGTTGGAGGTGGAAACTCCGTTGTCTTCACAAGTTCTAGTGGGGAAGTAGTGGACCTGAAAACCCTTCGAGATGGAACTGGCCGTCGATTTCAGTTCATCTCGATGGACGACGGGTTGAGTGGCCAATACAATTCAATCAACGTAACTTTGGACGAGAACTTGGTTCTCTATCCCACTGGCGCAACGACAGGTCTCAACCGGATCTTTGCCGGGGCAAGTTCGGGTCAGAAGACCCTGACAAGCAGTTTCTCTGCCCGCACTTTTGGGAGCGGAACCGACGATCTCGTCATCGACTTTGATCTCTCAAATTGGACCGATAATGGAACAGAAGTCACCGCATCCATCGGCTCAATCTTCGATGACAATTCTCTGAACGACGAATCACGGCATGAGAGATCGAACTATCCGGGTTCGGTTAGTGATCTGTCTGGGGTCGCGCCCAATCAGTCATTTAAACTAACGAAAGAAGGCCGAAGCATTGTTGTCCAATGTTCGCTCGATACCCAAATTCACCGTTCAGGTGGAACCGGGAACCCGGTTCTGGCCAATGGCCAGCATGTCGTAGTGAGGGGCGCATTCGACCCAACAACAACTCGATTGAACGCCGAACGCGTGAAGATTACCGGCAATGCGGCGCCTGGGTCCCACGATGAAGCCTTCGGAACCGCAAGCGCCATCGACTCCGGATCTGGAAATTTTGACCTGTCCATTATTGAGGCGGACGATTTTGTTCCAGCAGGCGATCCCGTTCACGTAACAACGTCGGGCGCCACGTTCCGAATTCATTCGGGAGCCATTGTGAGTGAGGAAGAGTTCTTTGTCGCCTTGACAGAAGGAGGCTATGTTGAAGTCGAGGGGCAGTACGACGCGGGAACAAATACGCTGAGTGCGACCAAAGTGAAGATAGAAAAGGAGGACGGCCAAGGCGGCGGTGGACATGAAGACAATGCGGAAATCACCGGAGCCACTTCCCTTCCGAACTTCGGTGCGGGGACGTTTAATGTTGTCGCTACGGAGTTTTCCGGACTAAACGTGGCTCCTGGTACGGTAATTCAGGTTCATGTGACCGAGGACACCAGCTATCGGGGGCAGACTGGAGGCAACTCCATTACCGCTGAGCAGTTCTTTGGAGCTCTCACTGAACTCTCGGGTCGGTTGGCTGAGGTGGAAGGGCATTGGGACGGGACGGTGCTTATGGCTAAGAAGTGCAAGCTAGAGAATAACTAGCAACCTACCGGGAGGGCAGAGTGCCCTCCCCTATCTCACTCCTGCAAGGCCCTTGCGATAAGCCCAAGCAAATGCCGCTGCTAGAACGAGAATTCCTCCCGCTAACTGAAAAGCGGTTCGCAGACCATATTTCTCGGCAAAGAAGCCAAAGCCCCACACTCCAAAAGGTCCCAAACCGGAGACCGCCCAAACGTGCATGGACAACACTCGTCCTCTGAGTCGCTCGGGGGATAGGAGTTGAAAAAGAGTGTTGCACGTGTTGAACACCATCACTGACGCAAATCCGAGGCATGCAAATACGACATATCCCAGCACGACATTTTGCGTGAAGGAGAGTGAAAGGAGGGATAACGCAATGATCGAAATCGCCAGGCGAAGCAAGGTTGCCTTTACCGGCTTTTCAGCAAGTGTCGTAACGGTCACAAGTGCCGATACGGATCCTATCCCGACCGAGAGATAGGAGACCCAAAGCCCAGTTTTGGGAAGATGAAACAGCTTGTCAGCGATGGCCGGGATTTGGGAGAGATAGAAGAGCCCAAAGATCGCCACGCTAGCCTCCAGGACAAAAATAGTCCGTAGCCTAAGTTCTCGGATTGTATAAAGAAAGCCTTCAAAGATCAGATCCTTAAGAGGCTGTGGCTCACGGGCCGTAGCCTTGAGGTCGGCTCGGATTGCCAGCCCCGCGAAGATCAATGCGAAGAAGCTCAAGCCGTTGACAAAATAACACACCGCCGGCCCAAAGAGAGCCAGCAAAACACCGCCCACGGCGGGACCAACTAGGCGCGCCATATTGAAGGTAAGCGCGTTGATGGGAATGGCGACCGGTAGATCTTCTTTGGGAACGACTCGGCTGATGATGGATTGCCGGGTAGGCATGTCCAGAGCCCCCATCGTTCCAACAATTAGAGCTACAACTACAATGTGCCAATATTGGACAAATCCAAAGTAAGTAGCCGCCGCCAGAAAGCAGGCGCTCAGTGCAAACACTGATTGTGTGATGACGAGGAGAACACGTTTGTTAAGAGTATCGGTTAAGCTTCCCGCAAAGAGGCCAAATAGGGTGACGGGGAGCATTCCGAAGAAGGAAACGAGGCCGAGCAGGTACTCACTTTTAGTGAGCTGATAGACCAGGTAGCCCTCAGCGATATTTTGGATCCAGCTGCCAATGAACGAAAAAAACGCCCCCGTCCACAGGAGGCGAAAATCTCGGTGGCGAAAGACTCGCTTTAACTTATTCGTTTCTACCTGTAAACCGTCTTCTTGTTCTTGCCGCTGTTCGTCGTCTTCATTTTCAGCGGAACCTTTAATCATTCTGTATAGATATGTTATACGAGTTATAGAGGGCACATCGTCTTGCGGTGAAACGAATAGCCTAGGGCGAACCGTCCGTTATGGTTGGTGTCTGGTAGACTTTTGAATAACGCAGGAAGCGTGAGGTTGAATTGGTAACTCCGTCGCAGCTTAGGATTTTGCAGGTAATTTCGAGTTCTGCAACGTCTGGCGCGGAGAAGCATGTGGTCCACCTCTCCCGCAAGCTTCAAGAGAAGGGGCACTTCGTAAAAGTGGTTTGCCCTTCAAAGGGTTGGCTTCCGACCGTTCTGGAAGACTCGGAAATCCCTTCAAAGATCTCTATGATGAAGGGTACGGGCTGGTATCGCACCATGCTGTACCTGATCCATCAGTCGCGAAAGCACAAGATCGACGTAATCCACACGCACCTAACCCGTGCTGCCTACATCGGTCATGCGGCCAGCTTGCTCTCAAGGACTCCGGTCGTTACCAGCGTCCATATCGCGAACAACGATCAGATTTACAAGCGCCTGGCGCGAGGCACCAATCGTCTGGTTGCCGTTTCGAACTTTGTCCGTGGCATGCTCCACGGAAAAGGTGTTCCGGACCGGTATGTCGATACTGTCTACAACGGGACCGACTTCGTAGACTTTGCGCTTTCTGATCCGGCTGCTGTCAAGGATGAGTTCAAGATCCCCCATTCCCGACGACTCATCGGTCTCGTAGGCAGGGTCTGCAAAGAAAAGGGACACCTTGAAATGGTGGAGGCGATGAAGCTCGTTCGCAAGGACCACCCAGAGGCCCACATCATGTTTGTCGGCAAAGTCGAAGAGCCCTTTGCAGAAGAGTTCGACGATGCCATTCGAAGCGCTGGCATCGAAGATCGTGTAACCCTTACTGGAATCCGCCACGATGTTCCCCGATTGCTTGATTCGATGACCATGAGCACGATGCCGTCGCACATCGAGACATTTGGAATCGCCGCGCTGGAAGCCATGGCCCGGAGTAAGGCCGTAGTTGCGACGCGAGTCGGCGGACTCCCTGAGGTTGTTCGACATGGACAAACCGGCATCCTCGTTGACCTTCGCCCTGACGAAATTGCAGAAGCGGTGAGCTACCTGCTTGCCAATGACGACGTTCGTGAACAAATGGGCGCCAATGGCCGCAAGATCGTGGAACAGAAGTTCACCGTTGGCGAAATGGTCCGCCAATTTGAGGGCGTTTATTCCCGAGCCGCAGGCCGCGAATAAACACCACACTTTGGGCGCCGTACCCAAGTGGCTAAGGGAAGGGTCTGCAAAACCCTCATTCAGCGGTTCGATTCCGCTCGGCGCCTCCAATCCTAACAAAAAACTCCTTGGGACCGCAGGCTGCCCTCGGGTACCATAACGCTTCGAATGAGGTGCCGTGCCCAAGTGGCCTAAGGGGACGGTCTGCAAAACCGTTATTCGGCGGTTCGAATCCGCCCGGCACCTCCAAATCTCTTCAGATTTGATCGCTTGACCAAGATCTTTGAATCACCCGAGGGTCGGGATTCGTCTTTACCGAGAACATGGCTCCCCGCCAACAGCTAGCTGAGCGCAATAGCATCTCCTCGCTGGGCGTCATCGCGCCTCCGCCAATCCACGTCACCACACCGACCTTTGATGGTTCGCTTGCGATGCTGTTTCAGTGTGTGCGTGACCACAAGGTCCATCTGCTTGATGTGCCGCTCTTTCCCATCTGCGAGGCTTACTTCTTCTACCTTGTGAACCTGGATGAAGCGGACCTCGACGAAGCCGCCGCCGCCTTAACTGCTCTCGCCTATCTGATTGAGCGAAAGGCCTGGATGCTCTTGCCTGTTCCCGATCCTGAACCTGAACTGGACGAGCCGCTTGAACTGCCCACGCCCACCGCTCACGAATACGAGACGGCGATTGAGTCGCTGAGAATCTGGCACGAAGAGCGATCTCAGATTTTCTTCCGATCGGTAGAAGCCGGGCCAGATCCGTACGAACTGCCGGTTAGCCTTGACAATGTTTCGCCCGGCGACTTGGCGAAGGCGCTCGAAAAGCTGCTTCGCCGAGCTAAGCCCGAGTCCATCAAGCCACTCGGCAAGCCGAGAAAGTCACTCTCGGAGCAGATGCGAATCGTTCTTCAAACGTTGTCGGAGGATTGGCGGCATCTTGAGGACATGATCGAAGAACCGTTTACGCGTTATGAAGCGGTCTACTGGTTCTTGGCACTTCTCGAACTCATTCGGTTGGGGCAGGCCGCGGTGCGAGTTGAAGGCGAAGATGTCGTCTTTGCCCGAGCCTCTCGAAACAGTACTCCCGTTCCGGCGACGGCGGAGTAACCGATGTCTCAGATCGTTGACACTCTGGAAGCGCTACTCTTTGTCGCCGACCAGCCTGCTACCATCAAATCGTTAGCTGGGGCCATGCAGGTGACGGAAGGTCAGGTTGAGCAGGGGCTAGAAGTTCTGGAAGCACGCCTGGAAGAGCGGGGAAGTTTGCGACTGACCAAACTGGCTGGCGGCTACCAACTCGCCACCAAACCAGAATTTGCCGCCGTCATCGCCGCATTCTTGAAACCCCAGCGACATCGGCTATCCAAGAGCTTGATGGAAGTCCTGGCCATCGTCGCGTACCAGCAGCCCATCACGCTGAGCGAATTGGAACAAGTCAGAGGCGTTCAAAGCGACTACAGTGTCCGCTCGCTTGTCGAGCGAAAGCTCATCGCCGAGGTTGGCCGGAAACCCGTTCCGGGGCGTCCCGTCTTGTACGGAACGACACAGGAGTTTCTTCACCAATTCAAGATCAACGATTTGAAAGATCTCCCCGAGATCGATCCCGAGCGAGATGACGCTGCCGATATAGTGGCAAAGACTCTATTCGACGATTAGCCCGTATTTATTCCGGGGTTTGGGTTGCGCATCTCCGACAACGGCGGTATGATCCCTTAGACCGGTTGAAATGACGACGATTCGGAATCTACTGATCCTCGCCGCCACCGCCCTTGCGGCCGGCGCCTCCGCATTCGATGTGTCCGCAAAAAGCGCGATCATCATCGACGCGGATAGTGGGAAGGTGCTTTGGGAAAAAGACGCCGATACTCCCCGGTACCCCGCTAGCACCACCAAAATCATGACGGCCATGCTCCTGATCGAGCGTTGCCTACCTACCGACGTCATTGTTGCTCCCAAGAACATCGAAGAGGTCAAAGAGGCCAGCCTACATCTCAAGCCAGGTGAAAAGATCTCCGTAAAGGACATGCTTTACGCGCTGATGTTGCGGAGTGCAAACGACGGATGCGTGGCGGTCGCCGAGCACATTAGCGGTTCTGTTCAGGCCTTCGCCAAGCTGATGAACGATCGGGCGAAAGAACTCGGCTGCACCCATACCAATTTCAATAATCCCAACGGACTCAACGACCCCAAGCACACCATTTCCGCTCGAGACTTGGCGACAATCGCCCGCCAAGCCATGAAATATGACCAATTCCGGGCTGTCGTGAAAACGCAGAAGGTGACGATTGAGCGAAGCAGCGATTCCAAAGATCTTTTGTTGACGAACCACAACAAGTGGTTGGCAAAGGATGCAACCGCAGACGGGATCAAGACGGGTTGGACCATCCCTGCCGGACGTTGCTACGTCGGCTCGGCCACTCGAAATGGCTACCGAGTGATCACCGTCGTCCTCAAGAGCGAGGACTGGCAGGTCGATCACCAAAACATGCTCAACTGGGCGTTCAAGAACTACGACCGCACGCTGTATGCCAAGAAGGGTGACACGATTGCGAAAGCGCCTATCGCAAGCGGCTCGCTAAAAGAAATTCCCGCTAAGATCAAGAACGAGGTCTTTCATATCGCGAGGAAGGGCACTGAGCCACCAGTCGCTATCAAGACGGATTACGTCCCCAATCTTACGGCTCCCATAACCTCTGGGCAAGAGATTGGAACCGTGACGTTGACGGACGGCACTGGATGGGAGGTGAAGTCACCACTTCTCGCCGGCGCAGACGTTGCCTACGTGGCAGCCTCATCAGGGACTACGACCACTAAGGCCGGTTTCGGTATCCTTGGGGGTGCCCTTCTGGCCGGAGTCATCGTGCTTCGAGTCAAAAACAAGCGCTCCCGATTCTATGCCTCGCGCTCCTCGTACTTCTGAAAGAAAGACTAACGCTCCTGCCAAAGATGAGGCGGTGCGTCTGCATGTCTACATCGCCCACGCCGGCCTCTGCAGCCGACGGGCGGCTGAGCAACTCATTGTGGAGGGAAGAGTTACCGTCAACGGCGAGTTCGTCGTTGAAATGGGCGTCAAGGTCACCGATACCGACGATGTTCGAGTTGATGGAATCCCGGTCGCTCCAGCCAAGGTCTACACCGTCCTGCTGAACAAACCCACCGGAGTTGTCACCACCCTCTACGATCCCCAGAAGCGCCCCACCATCGTTCGATTTCTTCCCGACTATGGAGTCCAACTGAAACCCGTTGGTCGTCTTGACATGGATACCGAGGGGCTCCTCCTCTGTACCAACGATGGAGACCTCGCCCACCGGCTGGCGCATCCAAGTTTTGGCATCGAGAAGGAATACCAGGCCATCGTCGAAGGAATTCCAACGGACAAAGCGCTGAACGATTTGCGTCGTGGCGTCTTTATCGAGGGCCGCCGGACCGCGCCCGCCAAGATAGAAGTCATACACGCCGAAGAGCGAAGCAACACGACAGGGTTGCGAATTACGATCCATGAAGGGCGAAAAAGGCAGATTCGTCTGATGTGTGAGTTAGTGGGCTTTCCCGTCAAAAGTTTAAAGCGGATTCGGATCGGCCCGCTGCGCCTCAAGGGCATGCGCCCAGGGGAGTGTCGGCTTTTGGGCGTCCAAGAAGTGAACGAACTCCGCCGCCTCGTCAGTTTGCCGCCCCAATAAAGCTCTTCGTTGCCACCGAGCTTTCGGATGGGCAACGGTAAATCGACGAACACGCCAAAGAAAGCTCGAGAATCTACGCTAGCTATGGCGGCAAATCCCTGCACCAGGTATCCCACGGAGAGGCCCTCCTCGCCCTCGTGCAAAACCGCTTTCACGACAAAAGCCCCTTCATCTTGGATGAACCCGAAGCGGCCCTATCCCGGCTCGTCTTCTGGTCCGATGAAGGAAATCCACTGGCTTATCAAGAGCGGGTGCCAGTTCATCATCGCCACCCATTCGCCGATCCTCCTTGCTTATCCGGATGCACAGACCTATTGGCTGGATGAAGAAGGAGTTAGCCAGCGC
Organism: Armatimonadetes bacterium 55-13; assembly: GCA_001898035.1. GTDB lineage: Bacteria > Armatimonadota > Fimbriimonadia > Fimbriimonadales > Fimbriimonadaceae > 55-13. Next base: position 59,699 of record MKRX01000003.1, on the reverse strand, counting down.
AGGTGGGACGAATTAGAGCGCGTGCAGACCACGCGTTCGTTTCTAGACAATCCAACTATCTTTTGAAACATCTTCTCGAATAAAGGCCCAAGTCTCTGTGTATTTCAATGATTTCAGTTATTATTGAAACTTGGGAGTATGAGCAATTCAAACCTGCCGAAGATTGATCAACTCGGAGCCGATCTGCTGGAGACGAATGTCTGGCAACGATGGCAACCGGTGGTGATGCCCACCTTCTGGGGTCTTATTTGCTTAATAACTCTTCATCTAAACAGCTATTGGCTGGCGGGATTGAGCCTGGTCCTGGTGTTTTCAGCCACCAGTACCTCTACGCACGACGTCCTGCATGGAAGCCTGGGACTGAGTCGTCGAATGACGGAGTGGCTCCTGTTCTTTCTTGCGGTGCCGATTCTCGAAAGCGGTCACGCCTACCGCATGACCCATCTCTTCCACCACAAGGTGTTTCCAGGCCACGAAGACTTAGAGGGAAGAGCTGCCCATGAGCCCATCTGGAAGGTCTTGCTTGGCGGACCGACGTTCTTGCCCAAGTTGTGGTTATGGTCTTGGAACAAGGCGGCACGAATGCCCATTCAAAGGCGATGGCTTATTGCGGAAGCCTTGTTACCCTTCCTGGCCTTGGTGTTGGGGTGGCTGGTGTGGCCACTCACCCATTCCGTGCTGATCTACGTCCTCATGGTGGGAATAGCCAGTTGGTTCTATCCGGTGTTTGCCGTTCACTTGCCGCACAAGCACTTCGAAGATGACCAAATCACCCATGCATGGACGGTCAGAGGACGTATTCTGCCAAAGCTCTTCCTACCTCTCGCCTATCATTTGGAGCACCATCTCTATCCGATGGTGCCCAGTCACAACCTGCCCAAACTTGCCGAGAGGCTCCGTCCATACCTCGCCGAAGACAAGGTGAGAGTCATCCACGTGCCGTAGCTTGTGGATGACTGGTCCTTATCGAGTAACCGCGCCCTTGCTGGCCGGACCTACCGACCTTGCGTACTTCGCTAGCGCGCCGGTCGTGTACCGCGGTTCAATCGGCTTCCAAGCCGCTCGTCGAGCTTCCAACTCAGCCTCGCTCAGATCGACGCTCAGAACGCCCTTCTCAGCGTCCACAGTTACAATGTCGCCATCCTGAAGCAGAGCGATCGCGCCACCATCCATCGCCTCTGGACAAACGTGCCCGACCATCAAACCTCGAGTTGCACCAGAGAAGCGGCCATCGGTCAGGAGCGCAACATCGTAGCCCAATCCCTGGCCTACAATCGCCGCCGTCACGCCGAGCATCTCACGCATGCCAGGGCCACCCTTAGGGCCTTCGTAACGAATCGCCACCACGTCGCCTCGCTTGATCTCTTGTCGCTGAACCGCAGCCATGGCGTCGTCTTCGCAATCAAAAACGCGTACCGGACCGGTGTGAGCCAGCTTCTTAACGCCGGCCGTTTTGATCACGCCACCCTCGGTGGCCAGATTCCCTCGAACGATTGCCAGGCCCCCGGTTGGCGAGACCGGGTTGTCTTTGGTCCGAACCACCTCTTGACCAGCCGGAATCACCACATCTTTTAAGTTTTCGGCGAGAGTCTTGCCATTGACCGTCATGCAGTCGCCATGCAGGCAGCCGGCATCCAGCATCGCTTTCAGAACCGTAGGAACGCCACCGACATTGTAGAGGTCGAGCATAACGAATCGTCCGCCGGGTCGAAGGTCAGCCAGCGTAGGCGTCCGCTCAGAAATTCGTTGGACGTCATCTAGGGTGATTTCGATTCCAAGTTCATTCGCAATCGCTGGAATATGGAGCGCGACGTTGGTCGATCCTCCCGTAGCTGCGCCAACCGCGATCGCGTTCTCAAACGCTTCTTTGGTCAGAATGTCTCGCGGCAAGATGCCACTCTTGAGCGCATTGACGATTGTCTCCCCAACTTGCTTGAGGTAACCATTTCGGTCCTCAGATTCGGCAGGAGGACCGCTGGAGCCCGAGACTGCCATTCCAAGCGCCTCGGCCACACAGGCCATCGTGTTGGCCGTGTACTGCCCACCGCAGGCGCCTGCGCCCGGACAAACCGCGCACTCGATGTCGTGCAATTCCTCGGCGGTGATCGTTCCCGCCGCGTATGCGCCGGCCGCCTCGAAAGCGTCCTGAATCGTCACGTCCTTGCCTTTGTACTTGCCCGGCATGATCGTGCCTCCATAAAGGAAGACACTCGGGACATTCAAGCGTGCCATGGCAATCAACATTCCAGGAAGGCTCTTGTCGCAACCGGCAATTCCCACCAGCCCGTCGTAGCAGTGGGCGCGCATCATAAGCTCGACCGAATCTGCAATAACCTCGCGCGAGATCAGAGATGCCTTCATGCCTTCGTGGCCCATACCAATTCCGTCGCTAACGGAAATGGTGTTGAAGCGTCGAGGGGTCGCGCCGTGCTTCTTAATCTCTTCTGCCACTGCCAGGCCCTGGACATCGAGATTGACGTTGCAGGGGGTTGCCTCACTCCATACCGTGGCAACGCCCACCCAAGGCTGAAGCATGTCCTGGTCCCCCAGGCCCATGGCTCTCAGCATGGCTCGGTTGGCGGTTTTATCGGCCCCTTCCGAGATGACTCTTGATTTGTGTTTTGGATCGAACATGATGATTAACGTGGTTGGAGCTCAAAGATCACCGGTCGGTGGTCGGAGAGCTGCGAGTCGATGACTTCGGCGCTGACGGGAGCCAACCCCGAAGAGAATGCGTAGTCGATGCGCAGAAGGGGAAGCGAACTGGGATAGGTGTACCCAGGCCCCCAGCCAGATTGAGCAAAGAGATCGTTGAATGACTTTGTAAGACTTCGATAGACGCTGCCTCGAGGAGGTCCATTGAAGTCACCGCAAATCACGACGTTTGGATTGTGCTGATAGCTCTCGACCAATCGGGCCGCTTGTCGAGAGTGGATAAGCGCAATGTTATTCAAGTGACCGGGGACGCTGCCAAGGTTCTTTTTGGCAACCCTTTCCACGGCAAACGATTTGAGTTGAACGGTGACGACTGTGATTCCATTGGCTAAGGTCGCTTCCAACGCGTCGGCGGTACCAGGAGCAAGGGAGACAACTCTGGAGTCCAGAATCGCCAAGCGTGAGCCAATGACCAGGCCCCCGGCTCGCACCAAATGGTAGCCAGAGACCTCCGTTACCGGCCAACCGTACCTGCCCACTGCATTAGCTTCCTGAAGGCAGAAAACCGTTGGTTTTCGTTTCTTGATGAGGTTTTGGATCTCATCCCAGCCCCCGTCTCCATGGTGAATGTTGTAAGTCATCAGACTAAACGCCCGACTGTTTTCGCGGGCCCTTCCTGTTGGAACGGTAAAGCCCAGAAGGAGCCAACCAAGCACCAGAAATCCCAGAATGTTCAATGCGAGGAGTCGCCTCTGCTTCTTAAACCCACAGACGAGGATCAGGAGGGCAGAAGGGAGTAGCCACTGCGCTTGAGGCGTGTAGCCGATGAGCGTGGTCAGACTGGTTCTTTCAGCGACCCATGTGCCGCAAAGAAACACCGTAAGGAGCATGGCCAAGTTGACCATCGAGAGTTTTGCCAGAAGCAAAGGGCGGCTTTTCAATCCTCACCCTCGCCTATAGAGATCGTGGCGTGGACTCGATTGCTTCCTGTCAATTTCACGGGCATATCGAAAAGCTCCGATATATTCTTCTCTGAAAGCACCTCGTCTCGCCGACCATCGCAGAAGACTTTCCCGTTTTTGAGCAACACGACCCTGCCAATCTCGGGGACGATGTCCTCCAAGTAGTGCGTCACTAGAATCACGGCCGTCCCTCGTCTGGCAAGGGAACTAACGGTTTCTAGGAATTCATGCGACGCTCGCATATCAAGACTGGTGGTAGGTTCGTCCAGAAGAAGCGCTTGGGGCTCATGAACAAGCGCTCGAGCAATCATCACTCTTCGCATCTCGCCACTGGACATCTCTTCGAAACTCCGATCCGCTAGATATCCTGCCTCGACCATATCAAGGCAGGACTTGGAATGCTCCACCATTTCCTGCGTGACTTTTTCAAGAGGAATGGATCCATAGGAGCCGAAGTAGCCCGAGAGAACCAAATCCAAGCCCTTGGTCGAGCCCTTACAATCTGTTTGAAGATCGTTGGAAACGATTCCTAATATCGATCGGAGTTCAAAGAGATTCCAGCGGCGAAGTCCCCGAATGGTCACTTCGCCCTTTCCCGCATACACTCGCAAGTCGCCCGCCATGACCTTGACCATGGAGGACTTGCCGCTCCCATTTGGGCCCAGGATCGCGACCGACTCTCCGGCATCGATTTTAAGATTGATGCCGGAGAGAGCGGTCCGGCCATTTCGGATGACCGTCGCGTCCTGAAAGTGTACGAGGGGCTCTGCCATCGTAAGGCTACTTAGCCTTAATGAATGGCATCATCGCTCGGAGTTCCTTACCGACCTTCTCAACCGGGTGCTGGGATTCCTCTTCGCGATACTTGTTCATGCGGGGACGACCATTCTCGTTCTCCTCAATCCAAGTCTTGGCAAAGGTGCCGTCTTGAATCTCGGTGAGAAGCTCTCGCATCGCCTTCTTGCTCTGATCGTTGATAACTCGTGGCCCTGCCGTGTAGTCGCCCCACTCGGCAGTATCGCTGATGGAGTAGCGCATGTAGTTCAAACCGCCTTCGTAAAGAAGATCCACGATCAGCTTGGTCTCGTGCAGGCACTCAAAGTAGGCTGCTTCTGGTTGATACCCAGCCTCAACAAGTGTCTCAAAACCGGCTTTGATCAATGCGGAGATTCCACCACAAAGAACGGCTTGTTCGCCAAACAGGTCGGTTTCGGTCTCTTCCTTGAACGTCGTCTCAAGGATTCCAGCCTTGGCGCCACCTATTCCCCAACCGTAGCTCAGAGCAATATCTTTCGCATCGCCCGTAGCGTCTTGATGAACGGCTACCAAGCAGGGCATCCCGTTTCCGCCCACAAACTCCGCGCGAAGCCGATGTCCCGGACCCTTGGGTGCGACCATTGCCACATTGATATCGGTGGGAGGGGTAATCAGCTTGTAGTGAATGTTGAAACCATGAGCAAAGAGAAGGGTTTGCCCGGCTCTCAGGTTTGGCGCAACTCCCTCTTCATAGATGCCTTTCATCGGAACGTCCGGGGTGCAGAACATCATGACATCCGCCCACTTGGTTGCTTCGGGCACAGTCATGACCTCCAGACCTGCTTCCTTGGCTTTTTCAATCGACTTACTGTCCGGGTGAAGTGCCACTCGAACGTCGATTCCGCTATCGCGCAGATTCAGCGCGTGGGCGTGTCCCTGACTGCCATAGCCGATGATGACTACTTTGAGAGATTTGATGAGTTCGGGATTGACGTCCTTCTCGTAATAAATTTTTGCCATTTCTAATTGCTGTTCCTTCGCCTCAAACCTCTTTGTTTCTGGCGGTTATTTGTTATGTTTTTTGTCGTAAAGCTGCATGTATCCGCTGAGCAGCGAACTTGCTGTAAAGTGTTCCAAAGCTCGTGTTCGGGCTGCGTCGCCCATCTTCCTCAACGTCTCTCTTGAATTCATCCAAGAGCGAAGATAGTCTCCGGCGGCAGAATTGGGATTTTCAACGTCTACAAGAAAACCGGTAACTCCGTGCTCAATCGCATCGGGTGTACCCCCTGTGCGGCAACCGATACTCGGAACCCCGTGCAACGCGGCTTCTGCATAGGCAAGACCAAATCCCTCCAACTCCGAAAGCATCACGTATGCGTCAATGGCCGAGTAGAAGACGTTGGCGTCCTCAACCCAGCCCACCATCTTAAATTTATCGCCCAGTGCCTTGGTCGCCAGTTCACGAATAAAGTCGTATCGAGTTCCTTGGCCTGCGATAACAAGGAAGACCTCGTCTCCACCGGCATTTGCAATGCGGCAGGCTTCGACTACCTCTCTCACTCTCTTCTCCGGTTCCAGACGGCACAAAACTCCTACGATAAACTTTCCTTTGGGAAGGTCTAGTTTCTCTCGGGCAACGTTTTGATCGAGTTGAGTTTGATCAGGTACTCCGGGCGCCACGATAGTTATCTTGTCGTCGGAAGCAATTCCGTTCGAAGCAACAAAATCTCGATTTGCCCGAGTGGTAACCACGATGCGCTCGCAAAGACCAAGAATCTTTCTGTTCATAGCGGTCCGATGACCGAATTCCAGATTCGGGTGATGTAGCGACACAATGATGCGCCGACATCCCGCGAGCCTTAGTGCCAAGATATGACTCCGGTAGATGTCGCATGTCGGATAGTGAATATTTACGACTGACTTGCGAAGGGGCCTGAATGTGTTTCTTAATCCTAGGATCTGCTTTCGAATACCCGCGCCGCTTTCAAGAAGAGGCTCAGGCTTTGCATCCACTCCGCTTGTGGATAGCCACTGAGCGTTGGATGACGATATCGTCACAAGATTGACGTTTGCGCGCCTCTCATGAAGCCCTGCTGCGAGCAGCCGAACGATCTGTTCGGTGCCTCCCATACTCTGGGACGCACAGATGAGCGAAACGCTAACGTCAAGGAGGTCTGGCTGCACTCGTTTTTCCTTTGAAACCGCTTTTCCGTATACGGTTGAGTCCGTAACGAGTGCGCCAGCCACATTCAAACCCATCGTAAGGCTAGACCGAATCCGTTCGCATCGCGACTAGGCCCGTTCGGACAACTTCCGCAACATTGTACGGCTTTAGCGCCCCAATTAGCTTCTCGATGTCTTTCGGATTCCCCGTGAATTCAACAAAGACGCTCGTCGCCGTTTCCTTCGGAATCTTGGCTTCAAACTCGGAGGCCAGATTCTTGACGTGTTCGACTTCGCTTGAATTTGGATCGACTCGGATCAACGCTAGCTCACGCTGAATTCCGTGATCCGCTGCCAAGTCTTCAACTTCTACAACATCGATGAGCTTCACAAGTTGCTTTAGCGTTTGATGAAGCATGGATTCATCGCCGTCGACGAGGAGTGTGAGTCGAGAATATCCTTCCTGCTCGCAATCCCCCGCATTGAACGAAGCCAAAGAAACACCGCGTCGACGAAACATCGAGACCAATCGGTTGATGGTTCCCGCCTCGTTCTGAACGAGCGCGGTGATGGTGTGTTGCTGGCTCACTTGGTTGCTCCTGCCGGTTGCTTAGGCAGATCGGGATCCATGATGACCGTGCTGTTGTCCTTTCCAGCCGGAACCATCGGATAGACGTTCTCTTCCATTTCAACGACGAATTCGCAAAGGGTGGGTCCATCGAATTCGCGCGCCTGCCGGAGAGTCTCATCGAGATCCTCAACTCGCGTGCAACGGAAGAACTTCACTCCATAGGCGTCCGCAAGCTTGCCATAGTCTGGAGAACCCATTTGGACGCTGCTGTAGCGGTTGTCGAAGAACAACTCCTGCCACTGCCGAACCATGCCCAGGTAGCCATTGTTCAGCAAACAGATATTGACCTTCACGCCATATTCAACTGCGGTCTGGAGTTCTTGCAGAGTCATCTGGAAGCCGCCGTCGCCCACCACGCACCAAACTTCAGAGTCCGGTTTAGCGAACTTGGCGCCCATTGCGGAAGGGAATCCAAAGCCCATAGTTCCGAGACCACCACTAGAGATGAAGTGATACGGCTTCATGACCTTGTAGAACTGAGCCGTCCACATTTGGTGCTGTCCGACGTCGGTTGAAACAATGGCTTGCCCCTTAGTGTGCTCATTCAGAGCGCGCAAGACAGTTCGGGAGAGGAACTTGCCTTCCGGAACCACCAGCGGATAGGCCTCTTGCCAACCCTTGACCTGAGCTACCCACTCGTCATGTCGCTTGGGCTCAACCATGGGGACCAGCATTTCCAGTCCCAATTTAAGATCGCCAATCACCCATGCAACCGGAGTGACCGTCTTTCCGACTTCGCTTGGGTCCAAGTCGAAGTGAACGATCTTGGCGTTCTTTGCAAAGGTATTGGTATCGCCGGTCAGTCGGTCATCAAAGCGAATGCCAACTCCCATCACGAGGTCAGCGTCTTGAACCGCCAGCGTGCCGGTGGCTTCGCCATGCATTCCCATCATTCCAAGGGACAATTCATGGTTGCGCGGGAAACTGCCCAGACCCAACAGCGAGTTGATGACGGGGATATGCGCCTTCTCAGCAAGCTCACGAAGCAAGTCCATTGAGCCAGAAGCGAGAACGCCCTGTCCCGCGATGATCACTGGCTTATTAGCCTCCGCAATCAATCGGGCAACTTCATCAACCTGTTCCTGGGCAGGAGCGCCGGGGATTTCGTAGCCTCGCCGAGTCACCGTTTCCGGGAACGGCTTGTCTGTCATAGCTGTAAAGACATCCTTGGGAATGTCGACAAGCACAGGACCTTTACGACCGGTGTTCGCCAGATAGAAGGCTTCTGCCAATACGCCGGGCAAGTCGTCAACGTTGGTCACGAGGTAGTTGTGCTTCGTGATTGGAATCGTGATGCCTTGGATGTCGGTCTCTTGGAACGCATCCTTTCCGATGGCCCACGTGTTCACGTTGCCGGTAATCGCGACCATCGGAATCGAATCCATCATTGCGTTGGCAATTCCAGTCACCAAATTCGTCGCGCCGGGACCACTCGTGGCAAGGCAAACTCCCACGTTGTTGGTTGCTCGGGCATAGCCGTCGGCCATGTGGGCCGCACATTGTTCATGTCGCACCAGGACGTGTTTCACCTGGGGCCAATTCAGCATTTCGTCGTAAAGCGGCAGGACAACGCCTCCGGGATATCCGAAGATCGTGTCGATGCCCTCACGGACGAGAGCTTCCATTACTATCTTTGCGCCTGAACGCACGTCGTTAAGTCCTCCTGTAGCTATGCCCCGTCTTTGGAGCTGCCAGGTTCCGACTGCATTGTCGGCGCCCTTTCGTTTTTACAAACAAAAAAGCCTTCCCGGATTTTCGAGTCCGGGAAGGCTTGCTGTGCTTAGCACCCTGTCCCGGCTACGGTAGGCCGAGAATAATGCTTAGCACGACGAGAAGAACGAGACCAACAACCGACAACCGCGGTCGTTGGACCGTTCGAAGGTTATCCGGTGGCGTGTTCATCTCCACGTCTATCATCCTAGCATTGTTTTCGGTCGATTCCGGTACTAACCTCTAAAAACTAGATGAAATAACACTAATTTAGATTCAAAACATGCCGACTCGCCTTCTTCATTTCTTAACCAATGGGCCTTATGGCCGATTAGATCGAGCCGGATTTTGTGGCAACTAGCCATCAAGTAGCTGTCTGATTGCCATCCAAAGGCCAGGGTTAGTCGCCTTGGGAATGATTTCCAGAATCTTCTCAGATTGCTTGGCGTAACGCTTTAACTTCTTTCCCGATTTCACTTGGTGGGCTTCTCGTAAGTTCGAGAAGCGATCGGCCAATTTGATCGTTTGCGCGGTTGGACTCATCTGCGATATCTCTCCCAGCAACATCCCTGAACGGAGTTCCCAAATCTCGTCTTTGCTCATCCCCGCTGTCTGTTCGGATGTGGGCTCTTCTCGTGTAAGTTCCTTCACAAGATCCCGCACTCGCGGCCCAAACTGTTTCTCAATCTCTTCAAACGTAGTGCCAGACTCCTCCACCACATCATGGAGGAGCGCCGCTGTTTGCATGTCTGGGTTCTCAATCCCGCCGACATACCGAAGATTGATCAGGACTTCGACTGGGTGGGTGATGTAGGGAAGAGGAGCCTCGCCATCTCGGACCTGGCCCCGATGAGCTTTAGCTGCAAACTCCATCGCATCGTCAAGATTCATGCTTTATTTTAGAGCCGTCAATCCTCGCAATTGACTCCGTGACGGTTGAACTAGAGCCAACCAATCTACAATCAACTAATGGCCAAGATTCTCGCAGCCGCCGACATCGGGAGCAATACCGCTCATTTATTGGTTGGCGCTACCGACGGCGACATCGTAATGCGCATCGACAACATGAACGAGTGGATCCCCCTCGGAGAAGTTGTGGCGAAAGCGGGAACAATCCCAAAGGAATACATCGATCAGTTGGTCGGTGCCGTTAAAGAGTTTCGAAAAGTCGCCGGTGGAAAAAAAGCGAACGCCTTGTACGTCTTTGCTACCGAGGCTATGCGTTCTGCGAAGAATCACAAAGATGTGCTCAAGCGAATCAAGCAGGAGACGGGAGTTAGCGTCGATATCATTCCGCCTCAGCGAGAAGCTGAATTTAGCTTCTACGGCGTCCGTCTGGATACGAGAGAAATCGAGCCTGACCTGATGTTCGAAGTCGGCGGCGGTAGTGCGCAGATTGCGCTGGTCGACAAGAATTCCATTATTGAAGAGACTTCGCTAAGACTGGGCACCGGGCGAGTGATCGCTGAGTCTGGGCTTGAAAATCCCGTCAATGCCGATGCGAAAAAACGTGCTCAAGACTACATTGCTTCGGTTCTGCGAGATTGTGAAGTCAAGCAAGTGGCTGAACCCAAGGGGCTGGCCAGCGGTGGAGTGGCTCGCGGGCTTTGGAGAGCGTTGCATCCGGATGGTGACAAGAGGATTTTTATCCAGGAGATCGAATATTTGATATGGGCAACGGAGCGGCTTTCGACAGAGAGGATTATCGAGCGCTTTAATGTTAAGCCGAAGCGAGCCGCCACCCTTCTTCCTGGCGCAATGGTGTATCACGCATTGATGGATAAGTTTGGATTGGGGGAGATATTCGTCAGCGAGTTCGGCGTCCGGGAAGGCGCGATCTTGGAGATGGCGAAGGGCAAGATTAAGGGACAACAGCCGTGAAGGCCCCTCAACCCACCAATCCGCCTGATTACGCTCGCTATATCAACCGCGAACTTAGTTGGTTGCTGTTCAACCGTCGCGTGTTGGAAGAGGCGATTAACGAACACAATCCGCTTCTCGAGCGCCTCAAGTTTCTGGCGATTTTCGAGTCCAATCTTGACGAGTTCTACATGGTTCGTGTGTCGGGGCTCATCGAGCAATTCGAAAGCGGAATTCTTGAGCAGTCTCCCGATGGCCTGACTCCCAACGAACAGTTGGGAATGATCTCGCGCATGGCTCAGCCACTTCGGCAGAGAGCGAGCGATGTGTTTGAGAAGACCCTCCGACCGCAATTGGCGAAAAGCGGGATTGTGATTCGGCACTATGCAGAGTTGAACGCCAAGCAGAAGAAAGAGCTTGAAGCGTTCTTCACGAAGGAGATTTTCCCGCTCTGCACGCCCCTAATCCTGCACCCCGCACCCTCGGTGCCCTTTATCTCCAATCGATCGCTGAATCTTGTGATCGAGTTAAGCGATGCAACGACGGAATTGAGACTGGCTCGCGTCAAGGTCCCAAGCATCGTCCCTCGCGCGGTCCGGCTGCCGGGGCGGAAGCATGAATATGTTTTGCTTGAGGAGATCATCGCGGAGAACCTTAAGTATCTGTTTCCTGGGGTCAAGGTTGTGGCTTCACATATCTTTCGCGTCATTCGAGACGCGGATATTGAGATTCGGCAGCTAGAAGCCGCGGATTTGATCTCGACGATTGAGGAGACGCTTAAGCTCAGACGATTTGGCGATCCAGTTTTGGTCGAAGTCGCGAGTACGATGCCGAAGCGGATCCGCAAGCTGCTGATGAACATCCTCAAGCTGGACGATGAGGATGTGTTTGTGGTGGATGGGTTGATTGGGATGGATGTCTTTTGGCAGCTCTCCCGCATCGACCGTCCGGCTCTCCGATTTCATCCTTTTCCCGCCTACCTCTCGGAGAAGCTTTCGAACTCTGAAGAGTTGTTTGAGACCATTGCCAGTCGAGATATCTTGGTTCACCATCCGTACGATTCATTTCGAACGGTTGAAGGGTTTGTTGCCTCAGCGGCTCATGATTCGAATGTTATTGGGATTAAGCAGACCCTGTATCGAGTCGGCAGTGAATCTCCGATTGTGGAGAGCTTGTTAGATGCGGCGGAGAACGACAAACAGGTTGCAGCGATGGTGGAGTTGAAGGCTCGGTTTGACGAGAGCAACAACTTGGTTTGGGCGCGGACGTTGGAGCGGGCGGGGGTACATGTTACCTATGGCTTTGCGGAGATGAAGACTCACTGCAAGCTATGTTTGATCGTCAGGCGGGAAGGGGCGGGGATACGGAGTTATGCCCACATTGGAACCGGCAACTATAACCCGGTCACGTCTCGGCTGTACACCGATCTTGGTCTCTTTACCAAGGATCCGGCGATTACTCAGGACATCTCTGAGTTGTTCAATTATCTGACGGGGTTCAGTAAGCAGACTGAGTACCGGAAGTTGCTGGTGGCGCCGATCAATCTTCGGGAAGGGATTCTTTCTCGGATTGAGCGGGAGATTGAGATTCATAAGAAGAAGGGGCAGGGGCGGATTATGTTTAAGCTCAATGCCCTGGTAGACCCGGAGGTTGTGGATGCCTTGTATGAGGCGAGCAATGCGGGGGTTCCGGTGGATCTGATTGTTCGGGGCGTTTGTTGTCTGCGGCCGGGGGTGGTGGGGATGAGTGAGAATATTCGGGTCATCTCTATTGTTGGGCGGTTCCTAGAGCACAGTCGGATTTACTACTTCCACAACGGAGGGGAGCCTGATGTGTTGATCGGGTCGGCGGACTTGATGCGGCGGAACTTGGATCGTCGGATTGAGGTGCTGGTTCCGGTTGAGCAGGAAGACCTTCGGCGGCATCTTCGGGAGCACATTTTGGACAACTGTCTTCGGGACAATGTGAAGGCTTGGCGGTTGGACGCCAATGGGGACTATCACAAGGTCAAGAAAAAGGCTAGTGAGCCGGTTTTCGAGTCTCAGGCGTTCTTTATGACGCAGCCTTCAACGAAGCTTCTATTGGATACCCCTTGATCAAAGGGATACCCATAGAGGCATCCTTTTAATGAATCGTTAAAGTCGGTCTCGAAGGTGTTGTTCATCGTCCGAACGATGGGTGCGGAGTTCTTCTCTTGCGAGTTGCTCGAGGCGGATTTCTTCGAGGGCGCTGTCCATGGCGGAGGTATAGCCCAGGCGGTCTGAGATGGAGGTTGGGCGGACCTTGATCTTTTCGAGGCCGTCAGCCATTTCTTTCAGGGCGCGAATCTTTTCATCGCAATCGCGAGATGCGGATGCGGTGGTTTCGGGATAGCGGTGCATGGTGGCGGCGTGGTGCAGGACGGTAAAGAGCGCTTCATCGGCGCCGGCGCGGGCAGTATTGGCTACCTTGGTGATGCCGCTATCGGTTTTGCCAGATTCGAGAATGCCATACACGCGGTTGTAGTGGAAGCAAGCGATATCCAGCATGTCGTGGACAGGCTTCGGAAGGACGTCTTTGGGAGTTTTGGGGATGAAGCCCCAGTGTTTGCCCAACTGATGAAAGATCGAGTTTTCACCAGCAAAGGTTTTGAGCGGCGAGTTGCTTTGCTGCCACGCTCGGTGGCTTCCCCAGCTTGTGCCACAGCCCCACTGGGTATTGGTTTGACGCATGAGGTCTTGAAGGAATCCCCTTGCCTCTGGCGTAAGCTTGACTTCAATTTGATCAGGCGTACTTCTCCGTCGAAAAGCGATGCCTATGCCGAGATTGATCACGCCAGCGACGAGCGGACCGATCGAGCCAACCTTCAAGCCGAATACACCCGAAATCAGTCCTGCGATCAGCAAGCCCGCACCAATCAACGTACATGCGATGCCGATGGCGATTTGCCATGCGTTACCGGTCCGCAGTTGGGAGGTAACGATGATTTGCGTGGCGCGGTTTTGGAGGAAGCGCTGAATCGAGGTCTGATCCGACGACATGCCGATCAGTGTAAGTCCGATTGGGCGGGGGGCCAAGCCCAATCGGACCGAAGGCCCAAGCTAGTTGGGGGTTCCGGGAACTTCGATCTCTTTCAGACCGAAATATGGGTCTTTGTAGGGGATTTTCAGGATTGTTTCCAGGACGGTATCCCTTGCCTCGGCGGGCGTGAGAAGCGTCTTTTCGCTGGCGAGCCAGAGGTGGATGACCGCGCGCATTCGATTTACGTTTTGCTGGGAGTCGGCTTTGAGAATGAGTTGGCCAACATCGGCAGGGGATCGTCCGGCAATGGGTTCGCCCGTTGCGAACTCGGCGATTTGGTCGGGAGACATGGGGTTGAGGCTCATGTCGCTGACGCCACGCGCGGCGCGGAGGAAGAGATCCCGCCTTGGATCACCCGTGGCCTTTGGCGGGGTGATGGTGGCAGACGGGCGGGCGCCCATGACATTGAGGGTCGGGCTCTCGACGGCCATTTTGCTGAGGGTTGAGGGGACGGCTCGGACGAAGTTGCCTCGTTTGCCGTGCCAGGCGATGACGTCGTCAGCATTTGCCTTGGTCAAGTCTTTGACGGATTCTTCGACCATCGGAATGAAGTCTTTGGCGGTATAGATGCCGGGGTAGGCGTCGACGACTTTGCCGTCAGGATTGCAGAGGTACATGCAGGCGTTGCCACGGGCGGTGCGGGTGATCTTCTTGCCGTCGCCGAAGTCGATGGTGATGTGGGGGACGGCGCGGACCATCTCCCAGGCCGGAATAACCTCGTCGGTCACCAGTTTTTTGAATTCGGGGTCTTTGAAAAGCGTGGCTCGGAGGGTGCGCGCGTTGGCGCAAGGCATGGGTTCGTCGAGCTTGCCGAACATGCTGAGGAACAGGATGGGTTTCCCGGTGCGCTTGGCTTCTTGCTTGGCGTCCTCAAACGAATTGAACCATCCGATTCCGTGGACGGTGGTTTTGGCGACACGTCCCCCGGCAAGGGAGAAAGCGGCGATGGCGACGATTGAGGTGCAAGCCAGCACGCTGAGTCCGAATCGATGCTTCATAGAATGCCTCCGACGGGAGTCGGACGGTTGAGGGGGAGGCGGGTTACTGTCCCTTTTAGGGACAGGGGGCAGGGGACAGGGGACAGGGGGCAGGGGGCAGGGGACAAGGGACAAGGGACAAGGGACAGGGGACTAGACGAGGGACTAGGAATGGGGCATGGTTTGGTGGCAGATAGGAGGTCCTGAGTGATATTGAACGGGTTATCGCCGGATTTGGTGGGTTGGAAGGGGATTGTTTGGGGCTCGGATTGGGGGAGGTTCGCGATTATCATTCGAGGGGTGGGAAGTTGATTTCCCAGGACGTGTAGAAATGCTGCGCTTTGTGGTTGACCGCAAGATTGAGGATGTTTTCTGCTTGACTCTGATCGGGTTTGATCCGGGAGGCGATTGGACGGCGGAAGGGAAGAAATTTTGGAGTCGCGAAGGATTTTGGGTCACCTCCCGTTTCCTTGAGGCGGTGGGCTGGCCACTCGCGTTGTCCTTACTTGGGACGCCGCCAGAGGTGTGGCGATCCATTCACGATTTACATGGGTACGGAGTTGAACGTTTTGCTGATGGTCCGTTTCTCCAAGGAGCGCTCTTTGCGAAGGCCACACAAAGGGAAATTCCGAGGCCCGGAGGCTTGGCCGAGGATACTTTCGGGTTGGATGAGTGTCGATCACCTGATTCTCATGTGGTCTCGGTTGGTCGGGAAGCTTTTCAATCGGGATGGGCGGCTTTGATTGTTTCGGAGCTTGCCACCCTCGATAGCCCTTGGCCGCGGCTCTTCTTTGGCGACGAGGGACAGAAGAGGGATTTTATGGGGGCGTTGGGGGATGGATGGGAGGTGGTTGGAGATATTCGGGAGGCTTTTTTGAGGTGTCGGTAGCGTGCCCCTCACCCCCGGGGCGAGAGGGGAAGCGAGAGGTGGGCGAGGTTTTGGGGTGGTCGGATCGGGGCAGTTTAGAATTGGCCGCCGAGTAGATTGTTTGGCTTTTGCCGAGGCGTGTAAGACGCAACCCCGTTGGGGTTGGGTATGCGCATTCCTGGATTACCAGGGTAGGAGTCGCTTTGCGCCTCCAACCCTTCGCTCGCCTACGGAATCCCGTTGGGATTCTCTTGCTCTGGGAGTGCGAAATGCGAAAAGGAACTGCGTGACGGTTTGGTCCCGGCTACACGCTTCGCGTCGGTGGGTGAGGGATTGCGGTTTTTGGTGAAGGCACTCTTTGGGCGGTTGCGCTCAGCGCGGGACCCCTCCCGCGGCCCGGATTTTTGAGTGCGTGAGTGCGAAGTACTGAGTGCGCTCCGTCGGGATCGCGGGTCGGAATGGGCTTGAGTCGTGTCATTGGCGTTGTGATCTGGAACCAGGGCGCTCTGTTTGCGATCATCCCTCCCGGCCTCCCTTCAAAGGGAGGAGATTTTGGAGATTCGTCTCCCGGCTTGCGCCGGGAGACGAATAGGCGATTGGAGAAGGCGTGAGTGCGGAAAGGTTTCACGGGCGGGACGCCTACCGCGACTACCCCTGCCGGGGGCTGGGTGTTTGCGTGCGGCAATGCTTGGTACTGAGTGCGCAAGGGGAGCCACCGTCGAGACGACCATGCTACGGATGGAGTGTAAGCTCTTGGGATGGTGCTGGCAGGATGGTTGGGATGGTTGGTTTCGGGGGCAGTGGGGGCCTCGGGAATTTCTTTTGACTACCAGTCGGGGGCGGGGCTTTCGGTTTCGATGAATGGGGTTCCGGTGGTTCGGAAGTCGATGTTTCAGTTTTATGAGCCGGGCTGGACGAAGGGGTACTACTCTTCCACTTACACCACTCAGACCATCGAGCGGCCCGATGCGGACACGGTTCGGATGCGATTTGTGGGGGCCGATGGTCGGGCCCTTGGATCGGGGGTTTTTCATCGGGAGGGGACTCGGTTGGTTTGCAGCTACGAGTTCACTTGGAAGGGGGAGAAGCAGGCGAATGTGGAACTTACGGCGGGGCTGATTTGGGCGCCGGCGTTTGAGAAGGGCTCCTTGAAGGTGGAGGGGGCGAAGGTTCGGTCGTTAGCGCCGGGGGTGTATCGGTCCAAGTCGGACATGGCGGAGCGGCGGTATGGGGGCGATGCCTCTTCTTTTGAGTTTGAGGCGCCGGTTGGGAAGATGGGGATCCGGGGCTTGGACACCAAGTTGGCGTTGTTCGACGCCCGGGGGTATAGCCAGGACTTTGCGGAGGGTCGGGATTACCTGTGGCTCGGGGCCATGGGGATTGAGATTCAGCCGGGGGCGACGGCGAAGGTGGGATTCGAACTGGATCTTTCGCCGAAACCGATTTCACCCGCCCAGGATCTTGAGTTGAGCTCGGTCACGCGGACGTTGAAGGGAGCGGTGGCGGCGGGGGGACCTAGGATGCCGCTGGTTCCGAAACCCACGGCGAGCACGTTGGACTTTACGAAGCCGGTACTGGTGGGGTTGGCTTCCGGGGCAGGAGATGCGGCAGCGTTTCGAAAGGAAGCGCTAGCGGGGTTGGCGCGGCGGTTCGATGAGACGCCGGTGGCAGTGGGACCTTTAAAGATCTTAGTAACGCGGCAGGAGGACGCGCCGGTGGACAGCTATCGGCTTTCGATCAGTTCGACGGCGATCAAGGTGGCGCTGGGGCCGATGACGCCGGTTGAGCGGGTGGCGCGCCGAGTGGCGCTCTTGGCCTTTGTGGCGAATGGGAAGCTGGTTTTACCGACGGGGACGCTGGAAGAGATTCCGGCGACGGCGTGGCGCGGGGTTCATCTATTTGTGGGGCCGAAGGCATTGGCGTTCCACAAGAAGCTCTGGACGAACGTGCTGCTGCCGATGGGATTTAACAAGGTGGTTTTGCAGTGCGAGCGGACGGCGTGGGAATGCCTGCCCAACGTTCGGGGCGGGATCACGATGAAGCGGGCCGATCTGGCGGCGCTTTGCGATTGGTACCGGAGCGTGGGGGTTGAGCCAATTCCTTTGGTTCAGAGCTTTGGCCACGCGGAGTGGCTGTTTGCGGGGAAGGCGAACCAGGACATTGTTTTCAACCCGGACGTTCCCTATGCGGTGGACCCGCGCAAGCCCAGGGTGAAGGAGCTGTTCAACAAGCTGTGGGACGAAGTGATCTCGGTGACGAAAGCGAAGACGATCCACTTTGGACTCGACGAGGTGGATATGTTGGGCTTCCCGCATGATCCGAAGCTGGTGACGGAGCTTTGGAAGATTCAGGTGCCGATGCTGGGCGAGATTGCGAAGCGGCACGGAGTGCAGATGATGCTGTGGGGCGACAAGGGGTTGGCCCCCGGCGAAGCGGTGGATGCGGCGCTGGGCGATAACGCGGAGGAAGCGGCGGCGCGGCGGGCAGTCATTCCCAAGGGGGCGTTTGTGGCGGACTGGCATTATAAGGCGGAGCCCAAGCCCTCTCCGTTCATGTCTTCTTTGATGCTGTGGGAGCGTGAGGGCTTTCAGCCGGTGGCCTCGGCCTGGTTCCGGCCGGAGAATATCTACGGCTTCAATTTGGCGGCGGCTGCCCACGGATTTGGAACCCTGCAAACGACTTGGGCAGGCTATGAGAGTAGTGAAGAAGGGATGCTGGCGGCGCCGGAGCAGTTCAGCGCGATGGTCTTGGCAGGAGACTATGCGACGAGCGGTCGGGAGGAACTGCCCGAGAAACTTGGCTACGACCCAACGGAGGGATTTCGGTCGCTGATGTATGAGAGGAAGCAATCTGTCCGCGGCGAGGGTGGACTCTCTTTGCAGTTCGGGGAGAAGTTGGACGGAGTGCGTGAGGTTGGGCCGCTTAAGGTCTTAATGAACGAGTCGGTGGGGTTGGGGTCTAACATGGAGGAGGAGGCACCGCTTCGGTCTTCAGTATCGATCAATACTCATTTTCGGGCTCAAGAAGTGGATTTGGCAGTTGACACACTGGCAAAGGCAGACGAAGGAGAAGTGGTGGCCCGCGTCTTAGTAACGACTTCGGACGGTCAAACGGTGTCTCGCGATTTGCGGTATGGGATCGACATTCGTACTCCGGGCGATTCTCGCGCGGTCTTGCGCGGGGAGCGGGCTAAGGGGGTGTGCTTAGTTCGGATTCCGCTGGGTAAGAAGGACGTGGCGGTGACAGGGATTCGAATGGAAAACCGGAGCGATTATGCGGGTCTGCGCTTGTTTGGGGTGACGGCGATTTAGCGATTCCGGGGGCAGACATGGAGCCCTCGGCTCATGCTCTTTGCAGATGAGATGAAAAAGACCTCTGGGGGTTAGCCTAGAGGTCTTTTTCTTTCGCTTCTAAGTGTTAAATTAGTTGCCGAGGGGGAAGTTGACACCGATGACGATGGCGCTATTGCTAACGCTATTGACTTCGGGTCGCATTCGGTAGAAGAGCTCCGCGGAAGCCTTTCCGAAGTTGTAGCGGACGCCGGCATCGAAACCGAAGCCCCACTTGTCATCAGAAGCGCCGCTTGCGTGGAGCTTGGTGTTGTAGTAGCCAACATTGCCGAGAAGCTCAAGACCGTTGACGGTGTTTTGGCCGATGGGGAACGTGAGACCGCCGTAGATGCCCCAGTTATCCATCTTGAGATTGCCGGTTCCTTCGGTAGAGGTGTTGTACTCCGCTCCGAGGTGGAACTTTCCGCCGAATTCCCCAGAGCCCATGTTCGGGAGGGTGTATTCGACGCCGCCGCCGAAGATGCCGTCAACGTCGGCGTCGTCCTTAATGTCCCCGCTGTTGAAGCCGTAGAACACTCGGATGGACCACTTTCCGTTGGCGAGCATGTTGCCTTGGGCAGGCTTGCTGCCGGTCGCGAACGCAGCCGATCCGACTGCGACGGTCGTTACGAATGTAGCAAGAATCTTATTCATCTTGACCTTCCTTGGTAGCCCTCCTATGTGGGCGTCACCGGTGAGTGTAATCCAAGACGCCCGTATTTTCAACGGGTTAGCACAATTGAGGACTTCTCGCGCATTTTGAGGTCTTTTTTCCCGAATTGGAGCGGAGTTGGCGTTGGTTACGTCTAAAACAGGTTTGGGTGAGAGCGAAAAATCGGCTGAGGCTGGTAAATTGTGAACCGAATCCATGGCCGATTGGTTTTCCCATCTCCATCCCGCGATCCAGGCGCTCATTCGAGTTTTGCTCCTGGTCGTCCCGATTCTAGCCCTCGTTCCCGGGTTAATTTGGTGGGAACGGCGGCTTTTGAGTTGGATGCAGGACCGTATTGGTCCGAACCGTGTGGCTACCATCACGTGGTCCAAGACGAGTAAGTTCGTGCCTCCATTTTTGCGAGGCAAGAAAACTTCCATCTTTGGGCTTCTGCAGCCAATTGCCGACGGAGTAAAGCTTTTCTTTAAAGAGGACATCACGCCTTCCGCGGTCGATAAGGTGATTTATTTCATCGCGCCGGGCATTGCGCTCTTTCCAGCATTTGCTCTAGGAGCGACTTTGCCTTGGGGGCCTTATCCTTCGCTCACTCCGATTTCAAACGCGAATGTTGGCGTTCTTTACATGCTCGCGATCTCTTCCTTGGGCGTGTACGGAGTCGTCTTGGCGGGTTACTCAGGCAACAACAAGTATTCGTTGATGGGTGGTTTGCGTGCTTCGGCCCAGCTGATCAGCTATGAGTTGGCGATGAGTATGTCGTTGGCCTGCATCGTCTTGGCCACCGGCTCCCTTCGAATGACCGACATGGTTCACGAGCAGGAGAAGCCTTTGTGGGGGCTGGCGCCGTTCCTTCAGAACTGGTACGTGTTCACGCCTTTCGGCTTTGTGGCGATGGTCGTGTTCTTGATCTGTATGGTTGCGGAGACTAACCGTGCTCCCTTTGACCTGCCGGAAGCAGAGAACGAATTGATCGCCGGTTATCACACGGAGTATTCCTCAATGAAGTTCGCGGTGTTCTTCATGGGAGAGTACGCGGCGATGTTCATCTTCTCTGGTGTTTTGGCCACGGTATTTTTGGGTGGGTGGAACGCGCTTCCGATCAATTGGGACTGGGTGGCTCAGCACTCAACGATTCCGGTTTTCTCTGGTTTGGCCGACATCATGGGCAAGTTGAACTACTGGTTAGCGCCGCTGTGGTTCATGGGCAAGATCACCTTCATGATCTCGGTTTACATTTGGCTTCGCGCTACGCTCCCTCGCCTGCGCTACGACCAGCTTATGTCTTTGGGTTGGAAGTCCTTGCTTCCGCTGGCAACGGTTAACTTCATCGTGGTTGGCGCTTGGATTTTGGTTTCGCGAATCGTGGCGGAGAACGCCAGCAATCAGATGATGGGCGCTATTGCGGGAGTTGGCCTTTGGGTCGTTGCGGGTGTGTTCGTTTATTCGATCTGGCGGGTTCTCAATAAGATGTCCGGAGAGCCGGTGCTGGAATCTCGTTCGGTGACATTGGTCGATCCTTCCAAAGAGGGAGTGGCGGCATCTTAAGCAGTTTTACGATGGAGCTTCTGAATAACTCATGAACCTTCCCGAGTGGTTAACTCCTAATCTCGCGATCTTTGCCACGATTGGCGGAGTGGCGGCCTTGGCGGCTCTAGGCGTGGTTGTTCTCAACAACGCGGTTCGTTCCGCCCTTTGTTTGGTGGTTTGCTTCTTCATGTTGGCGTTCTTGTATTTCACGTTGAACGCCGAGATGTTGGGGATCCTCCAAATAGTGGTTTACACCGGTGCGATCATGGTTTTGTTCTTGTTTGTGATCATGCTTTTGAATTTGGGTCCGATGAAGTCCTTGATTCAGCAGCGCGATCCCAAGATGATCGTGGGCGGAGCGATGGGTTTGGCGCTGGCGGGAATGATTGGGGCGCAGGTCTTGGCGCCGTTGGTTGGCGTTCAAGAGCCTCGGGCTCCGGAAGGATTTGGTTCTCCTCAGGCGGTGGGATACTCGCTGTTTTCTGGCTATTTGTATCCGTTTGAGATCGCGAGCATCTTGTTGATGGTCGGCATCGTTGGTTCGATCTTGCTGGCGAAGAGGAGAATTTAGGGGCGACGATGAAGCTGATTCCGATTTTGTTGTTGATCGCGATCGCGGCGTTCGCTTTGCGATTCCGGCAGCCTGAGGGAGGGCAGAAGTAGGATGCAGGGTGTTCCTTTAATCGCGTATCTGACGCTTGGGCTCTTTCTATTCAGTGTTGGGGTCGTGGGGGTTGTGATTCGTCGTAACCCAATCGTGATCTTCATGTGCATCGAATTGATGCTGAACGCGGTGAATTTGACCTTCTTGGCCTTTGCGAAGTTCTTGCCGACGATGACGATTCCTGGCAAGGCGCCTTTAGCTGACGCGGCGATGTCTGGCCAGATGATGGTGATTTTTGTGATGGCAGTGGCGGCGGCGGAGGTTGCCGTTGGGCTTGGCATCATCATGGCGATCTTCCGGCTTCGACAGGATATCGACATCGATGAGATGAATCTGCTCCGCGGATAAGAGTTAGGATGACGGGAAACTTTGGATTGATCTGGTTGGTAATCGGGATGCCTATCTTGGGCTTCCTGGTTCAGTCCTTGCTCGGCAAGCGCATCGTGGGCAACGGGGGCGGGAAGCGCGTGGCGGGGGCCTTGGCGGTTCTGCCTATCGCGGTCTCGTTTGCGATTGGCGTTTACTTGACGATGCAATTGGCGCAGGCGGCGCCCGACCAGCGCTATGTGGTGGTTCACGCCTTCGACTGGATTAAGATTGCGGGGCTGAATATTCCGTTCGAGGCGGCGATCGACCCGCTTTCGATGATGATGACGTTGATCATCACGGGAATCGGATCTCTCATTCACCTTTACGCGACGGGGTACATGAGTGAAGAAAAGGACTACACGCGGTTCTTCACTTACCTGAACCTGTTTATTGCGGCGATGTTGATCTTGGTGCTGGGGAACAACCTGGCGCTGATGTTCATTGGCTGGGAAGGCGTGGGCTTGTGCTCTTATCTGCTGATCGGCTTTTGGTACAAGGACGTCAACAACTCGAAGGCGGCGAACAAGGCTTTCATCGTGAACCGAATTGGTGACTGGGGTTTGACCCTGGGCATGTTCTTGCTGTTCGTGGTGATGGCGGCGAACGCCGACAAGTTGGGAGCGGGAGCGGATAACCGGTTCCTGAGCTACGACGTGATCCTGCCAAACGTGGTGACCCTGTTGAAAGGGATGCCGGGAGTGACGACGGCGATTGCGCTCTTGCTGTTTGTAGGCGCCTGCGGTAAGTCGGCTCAGTTCCCGCTTTATCTCTGGTTGCCGGACGCCATGGCGGGTCCGACGCCGGTTTCGGCTTTGATTCACGCGGCGACGATGGTTACCTCGGGCGTGTTCATGCTGAACCGACTGCACTTCATCTTTGAGATGAGCCCGGTGGCGAGTGCGGTGATTGCTTGCGTTGGCGCGTTTACGGCGCTGTTTGCGGCGTTGATCGCGTTTGGGCAGACGGATATCAAGAAGGTTTTGGCTTACTCGACGGTCTCGCAGCTGGGCTTTATGTTTGTGGCCTGCGGTGCGGGAGCGTATTGGGTGGGCATGTTCCACGTGACTACGCACGCGTTCTTTAAGGCGCTGTTGTTCCTTGGTTCGGGTGCGGTCATTCACGCGATGGCGCACAACCAGGACATGCGGAACTACGGGAAATTGGCGAAGTACCTGCCGATTACCTGCTGGACGATGTTTATCGGTTACCTGGCTATTGCAGGGTTTCCGTTCTTGGCGGGCTTCTATTCCAAGGAAGCGATTTTGGGTTATGCCTTGGCCAACGATCACGCGTCGATTGACGGGGTGAATCTTGGTTACTACGCCGGTATGGTGGCGCTGTTCGCCGCGTTGCTGACGGCGTTCTATATGACCCGCATGACGCTCTTGACGTTCTTTGGAAACCAGGAGAGATGGCGGTTGATTCCGGCGGCGGCGCACCATGACGATCATGCTCACGATGACCACGGGCACGATCATGGGCATGCGCATCACGAAGGGCACGACCACGGGCCGGATAAGCACGGGTTTTTCTACACCGATGAAGAACTGGCGGCGATGCCTCATGAGCATGAGCATCACCATGACTTGGATGAGACGCACAAGCCTCATGAGGTTCCGCCGAGTATGTGGTTCCCGTTGGTGGTTTTGGCGATTCTTTCGGCGGTGGGGGGCTTTGTTCTGGCGAATAACGGATTGCTGGAGCACTGGCTTTATCCAGAAGGCACGACGTTGCTCAAACTGGAGGAACATCCTCATCACCTGCCGGGCGGGTTGAGTTTGATGGGTTACTCGTTGATTGCGGCGTTGGGCGGCATCTTGATTGGCGCGATTTTCTATATCAAGGGATTGTCGGCGAAAGAAGGTTGGGACGAGAGTAAGTGGAATCCCTTCCGCAAGTTGGCTCGCGATCAGTTTGGATATGACGCGCTGATGGTGAACGCGGCGGTGCAGGGAGGCGACGACTTAGGGCTTGCTCTTTGGAAAGGCGCGGACGCAAAGCTGGTGGATGGACCGGTGAATGGCTCTGGCTGGTTCGCGGGGGCGCTGGGCAAGATTATTGGCTCGCTTCAGACGGGTTTTGTAAGGATGTATGCATTGGTCATGCTAGTAGGCGTTGTGTTGCTTCTGGGCGCGCTTGGCTATGCCATCAGTCGAGATGGCGGGAAGTCGGTAACTGGATATAAAGTGATGCCTCCGGGCGGTCCGGTGGGTGGACCGGCGGTGACGCGATCCCAGGGGGGTAACTAGCCGTGGAGCCAACTGGGTTGGGATTACTCTCGCTCATCACCTTCTTGCCTCTTCTCGGGGCGATTGTGATGATGCTGATTCCTCGGGAGCAGGAGTTGACTCACAAGCGAGTCGCGCTTGCGGTTTCGATTCTCACCTTTGTTGCTTCTTTGGCACTGATTACCAAGTTTAACGGGGATACGTTTCACTTCCAGTTAGTGGAGTTTATGCCCTGGATTAAGAGCCTGGGGATCAACTACCAGATAGGGGTCGACGGGATTAGCTATTGGTTGATCTTGCTCACCACGTTCTTGAGCATCATCGCGACCTGGTTCAGTTTCTATGTCGATAAGCGGGTCAAGCTTTACTTTATTTGTTTGCTGATCCTTGAGACGGCGATGTTGGGCGTGTTTGTGTCGCTGGACATGATTCTGTTCTACACGTTCTTCGAGGCTTCGTTGGTGCCGATGTGGCTACTGATCAGCATTTGGGGTGGTGAGCGAAGGACCTATGCGGGTCTGAAGTTCTTCATCTACACCTTTGCGGGCTCGATCTTCATGTTGATTGGCATTATCACCTTGGCCAATCTGTACGCGGGAACGGCGAATGGGCAGCTGAGCTTTAGCATCATCGATATTCAGCATGCAGTAGCGAATGGGAGTCTGTGGGCGAAGGCGATGTACCTTCAGCCTTGGATCTTCTGGTCGTTTGCAGTGGCGTTTTTGGTGAAGTGTCCGGCATTTCCGTTCCACACATGGTTGCCCGACGCTCACGTTGAAGCGCCTACCGCCGGTTCCGTTATCTTGGCGGGCGTCTTGCTGAAGATGGGGACCTATGGATTCTTGAGGTTCTGCTTGCCGCTTTTCCCGGATACGATCGCGAAACAGGTGCCGATCATCATGGCGCTCGCGGTGATTGGGATTATCTACGGAGCGATTGTGGCCGCGGTTCAACCGGACTGGAAGAAGTTGGTGGCTTATTCCTCGGTTTCTCACATGGGTTTCGTGCTATTGGGGATCTTCTCTTTGACCCACACGGGGCTCTTGGGGGGATCGATGCAGCAACTTAACCATGGTATTAGCACCGGCGCTTTGTTCCTTTTGATCGGCCTGGTCTATGAACGGCGACATACGCGCATGTTCAAGAACTTTGGTGGGTTGAAGGCTCAGATGCCGATTTATTCGACGATCTTCCTAATCGTGATGTTGTCGAGCGTGGGTTTGCCCGGTACGAATGGATTTATTGGCGAGTTCATGGCGATGCTGGGAGCCTTCGAATCGGCTTATGCAGGCGCCTTTGGTCTGAATATTTGGTACGCCGTGGTGGCAGGGTTTGGCGTTGTTCTGGCGGCGGTCTACTTGCTATACATGTTCCAGCAAGTGTTCTACGGCAAGAATGAAAACCCCGAAAATCAGCGGTTGAAGGACATCAAACCGGGTGAAATGGCGATGTGCGGCCTTCTCCTGATCTTCATCTTCTGGGGCGGTTTCTATCCGAATACGTTCTTGAAGCCGATGGAGGCTAGCTTGGGGGCGGCGAGGATGATGGCGGTCAATCCGGAATCTCAGCGACCGAGTTGGGCAGATTCCACTCAAGAGATCGACGCGGACCAGAACCTTGTTGCGAACGGTCAAATCCTCGTTCCGGCAAAGCTGCACTATCCGATTGTGAGCGAGTTTCAGGTTCCGGAAGCAGGGGCAATGGGTTCCACGGCTACATTGCGTGCGCAGGAGCGTCCGCAAGAGGGCGAACACGAATGACCTCGCGAGAACGCGTTCTCGTCACGGCGCGCGGCGACGAGCCGGATCGGAAGCCTGTCTTCAATTGGCCTCATTGGGATGAGACCTCGGATATTCGATTTTTCAACCATGAAACGTTGCCCGAGCATATCGATGGCAGTTCCGAAGAATTAAGCCTCGTGGAAATTACTAACCCATTTGGGCTGGCACTTCAAAGGGAGATCGATCTTAATACGGAATTAAAGGAAGATCCGAAGCAAGGGAATCGGATATTGGGCGACCTCTGCGACGAAGTGCAGAGAGATATCAATCAAGCCTTTGAAGTGGGAGCCGACGGAATTATCTACCGGATCTATGGCGCCCGGGGGCGGCATTGCACGCCGATGCAATATGGAGGCTTCTACTTGGAACGCGACCGCGAGTTGCTGAGCGGCGTTCAGGATGCCCTTTTCAATATGATTTTCGTCGTCGGAGAAGACGATGTATATCTCGATTTTGTGAGTGACCTTCCGGCCCACGCCTTTGGTTGGGACTATGACGAATCCAAGATTCCAGTCAGCGAAGTTCGCTCGATGCGCCAAGGCGCGTTGGTTAGTACCGATCCCGAGTCCGACATTCAGTTAGAGCCGGGAACCGCCTGTTTGACGCGAATGCTCGAATCGAGTATTCGAACCGAAGAAAGCCATGTATAAGCCCGTTATTCTGCCAATAGATTGGTCCATGATCGCCCCGGTGGTACTGGTGGCGATGGTGGGCATCATCGCGCTTTGCATCGAAATGGCGCGACCGAAGAAGAACAACAATTTGATAGTTGGCTTCACTTTGGCTGGTTTAGCGGTTGCCGCCATCGCGATCTTGGTCCAATTCGATATGGACAGCTATCGGATTGGCGAGACCCTTTCCGGCATGGTGACGCGAGATCGATTTTCGCTAACCATGCAGCTATTGGTTGTGATTTCGGCCTTTCTTTCGGTCCTCTTTAGTGAGGGCTATCTCCGCGAGAAGCGAATTCCGTTTGGCGAGTTCTATCCAATTCTCTGTTGGTCGGCAGTAGGAGCGATGGTCATGGTCGCGACCCAGAATCTGCTGATGATCTTCCTTGGGCTCGAAGTTCTCTCGATCTCGCTCTATGTCTTGGCGGGAATGAGCAGAAGCGAGAACAAGTCCGAAGAGTCGGCGCTGAAGTATCTCTTGCTGGGAGCATTCGCCAGCGGATTTCTTCTTTACGGCATCGCATTCCTCTACGGCGGCTCCGGTTCTATCCATCTGGATACGATCCGCCAGTCATGGGCAGTGGGCAATTCGGGCAGCCATATGTTGCTCTTGTTTGGCTTAGGATTGGTTCTCATCGGCCTTGGTTTCAAGAGTTCGCTCGTTCCCTTCCATATGTGGACTCCCGACGTCTATCAGGGCGCGCCCACCAACGTTACGGCATTCATGGCGGCGGGGTCCAAAATTGGAGCCATCGCGGCTTTGTGGCGCGTTCTGGATGCCATGGGAATGATGCAGCAGTATTGGATGCCAGCGATGTTTTGGATCGCCATCCTGACGATGACGGTTGGCAACTTGATCGCCCTTGGACAAAAGGACGTGAAGCGCGTGTTGGGTTATTCCTCGATCGCTCACGCCGGTTATATTTTGGTGGGCATCCTTGCTCACGTTCGAGAGCCGATGAAGATTGGCTCAGACACCGTTAGCTACTACTTGTTGAGCTACGCACTGATGACAATCGGGGCGTTTGCAGTTATCACGCTTTCCGCTCGAGCCGGTAAAGAAGGGACCAAGTTTGGAGACGTGCAGGGGCTTTGGCACCGTGCGCCCCTGGCGGCAGGCTCTCTGATCGTGTTCATGGCCTCTCTGATCGGTATTCCGCCGACCTCCGGGTTTATTGGAAAGCTACTGATCTTTAAAGATGCGATGGCAGCCGATCTGGCGCCATTGGCCTTCGTCCTGGCGGTGAATTCCATCATCAGCGTGTATTACTACTTGGGTATTTTGCGCTCGATGTTCGTTGTCGACGAAGAAGGCGAGTATGTTCGAAACTCTGCGATGAACAATGGCCTGAAAAGTGCTTGCGTGATTTGCATGGTTGGAATTTTTGGCGCGGCGATTTTCTTCTCGCCGTTGATGCAGTTGTTCGGCACTCGGTAGTCAAAGTAACTGGATCTCAATCTTTTCAGGCCTACAGGGGCGTTCCTGTGTTTCAAGGAGGATTTTGTTTTGAAGATCGGCGTGAGTATGTGGAGTTATGTCCGCGCATTTAAAGACGGACGGCTCGACATTCCTGGATTTATTCATGAAGCCAAGCGTAGTGGCGCAGATGGCGTCGAGTTGCTTGACTTTTTTTATCGAGACGTAGTGGCGGACCGTGCGGCGGCGCTACAAGCGTTGCGAGAGACCGGACTTCCTTGCCCGATTTTTTCGGTCTCCCAGAACTTCGCGAAACCGACTGAGGAGGAGCGTCGCGCTCAGCTCGATCGGATCAAGTTCGGCGTCGATGAAGCGGTCCTTTACCAATCCGATGTCGTTCGAGTCTTTGCCGGAGACGTTGCAGAAGGGATTACCTTCGATCAAGCACGTACTTGGATCGTTGAAGGGTTGGCGGAAGCTTCCAAATATGCCAGCGCCAAAGGCAAGCGCCTAGCGCTTGAGAACCACGGAACTCTTGCCGGTCGTGGCGAGCAGGTGCGTGGACTCATCGAGGACGTTCGGAAGATGGCGGGGAACGACGCGCTAGGGGCAAATCCCGATACTGGCAATTTCCTTATCGTCCATCAAGAGAGCCACGAGGCGATCGCCGAGGTGGCGAAGTTCGCCTATATGGTTCATTTCAAGGACTTCAAGCCGGAGCCTGAAGGATATGGCGGATTCGCCTATACGACCATTCAGGGCGAGAAAGTTATTGGTACTGCCGTCGGAGAGGGTTCTGTGGATCTCGAGCGCTGCATCAAGGAACTCAAGGACGCAGGGTTTGATGGTTGGTTGAGCGTGGAATATGAAGGGGATGAGGATCCCCTGACCGCGGTTCGGCGCTCGATTGAGAACGCGAAGAAGTATCTTTGAGGCGCCGCTTGGCGGCTTCGCCGCAGGGACTTCGCACTTCGTGCAGGGACTTCGCCGCTTCGCGGCAGGGACTAGGGACCAGGGACCAGGGACGAGGTGTTAGGTGTTAGGGTCGCTTCGCGACGTGGGCGTTGGGCGTTGGGCGTTGGGCGTTAGGAGCTTAGGGCTTCGGTGGAGACGATGAGTCTGGCGAGGGTCTCGTATTGTTTTTCGATGGAGACGACCTCAAAGGGTGGGACGTGGACGAAGCCTACTTGACCGGGATGGCCGGCAAGCAGTAAGTAGTACAAGAAATTGCAGAGGTAATCGCCAGGATTGGTGCTGAGTTCCAAAACCTTGTTATCCAGCAGTTCCGAAGCGGCAAAGATAAGGTCGGGGGGCATAAGGGTGGCGCCGAGACAGGGAGGGCCCTCCGATACGATAAAGTCCGTCGACCAGGTTTCCCCTCGAACGTCAGGCGTGGTACCCACGTTGTTTCGTGCAAAGAGTTCGAGTCTCATCCTTCGCGCTTTGGCCGATAGGCCGAGGCAAATGATTGTGTCGTATCCCCCTTCCTTTTCCAGGGCGTCCCAAAACTCATAGACGTACTTGTAGCTAACTTCCAGGACCGCATGATCCCGGTTGAAGAGTCCGGCCAGTTCGGCGGAAGGGTTTTCTTTGACGTCTCGAAAGGGTCCGAATCCGGTGATGAGGGTGCGGCTGCTCATAGGCTTTTCCTATTATTGGCGGAAATGGAAGAGGATCAAGGGATCAGAGAGAGGAGAACAGAAAGGTTTTAGGCATGTTTGGGTGTTTTGAGGGGCGGGGCGTTATAATCCGGGATCATGGGTTCGGGCTTGGATGCTGGGCTTGTTAGGGACAAGGAACATGAAGAACCGGAGGAAGAGCGAGATGCTCGGAGTGAGGTTCGTCGACAGATCGCCGAGAGTTCTCGACTCACCGTTTCATACATCGTGATGAACTCGCTCGCCACCATCGTGGCGGGTTACGGCCTGCTGGCCAACAGTACGGCGGTGGTGATTGGAGCGATGATTATCGCGATGCTCTTGGGGCCGATCACGGGGTTAGCATTGGCTCTGGTCGATGGGAACACTCGGCTGCTCCGATGGGCGCTGGGGTCCGAGATAGCGGGAGTGATCTTGGTTTTGGTCATTTCCTACTTTATCGGGATGATTCACGCAGATATGCCGCTGACGGCGGAAATCCTTGCTCGGACCAAGCCGAATCTGCTTGATCTGATTATTGCCCTTGCTGGTGGCGCGGCGGGTGCCTACGCCGTGGTCTCGCCGAAGGTAAGCGTGGGATTGGTAGGCGTTGCGATCTCAACCGCTTTGGTGCCACCCCTGACAACTTGCGGAATTTGCTTAGCGCGGGGGCAAATGGGACTGGCCTCGGGCGGCTTTTTGCTCTTCCTCACCAATTTGGTTGCGATTCAGTGCGCCTCTTCTGCCGTGATGTATGCGCATGGATTTCACCGAATCACGAGGCGGCCGATTGGCGATTCAAAATACATCGGTCGTTTGGCTACGAGCGTGGGGATCTTGCTTGTTCTCTCAGTGGTACTGGGGATCAATCTGGCGAGCACTCTCGCCCGTGAGCGATTTGAGCAGAGCGTCAAGGACAAACTGGAGGCGGGGCTGAGACCGATTAGCGGGACTTACTTGGTGGAATTGCGCTTTGTTCCCGAGACTGACTTGCAGATCATAGTGGCCGTAGTCCGAGCCCCTAATTCCGTGACACCTGACCAAACCAAGTCATTAGAGGCGACGCTAAAAGGACTCAGTCGCGATCCTATCGAGCTGCATGTGCGCACCGTGCTTACGAAGGAGACGACGGACAATGGATACCTCCACGAGATAGCGCCAGAGGCGGCTCCGGTGGATGATCCGACATTCAAGGAGCTGCCGGAAACGACCTCGGTCGATGGAGAGACGACGGCGCCTCCTCAGTCTCATGGAGGTGGGTCTGGTCCGAGACCGAGTGAAACGGGTGGAACTACGCCTACCGCGACTCAAAGTGGAGAATGAAGTGGTGCCCAGGGCGGGACTCGAACCCGCACGCTCTTTCGAGCAAGGGATTTTAAGTCCCCTGTGTCTACCATTTCACCACCCGGGCGGGCGTGGGAGAGATTATACCAAGTAGGTCTCACGACCTTGGGTTGAAATGGCACGAATGGTTCGTGCATAATATCAAGGCTGTCTGGACGGCACCTCTTTTCTTCGTCCTCCAGCAGAGGACCGCAATGGCAAAGAAATCGGAAGCCCGTGAGATTATCCGGATCGTGTGTACGGAAGACGGAAAGAATTATTACACCACGACCAAGAACAAGCGAAACACTACGGATCGCTTGGAATTGATGAAGTACAACCCGAACCTGCGCAAGCACACGCTGCACCGAGAGAAGAAGTAAGGAAGAACTGAAATGCCTAATCCAAAACGACGATTTAGCCACCAGCGAACCGCTCTGCGCCGAACCAACTACAAGGCCGTTTTGCCCGAGATCGAGCAAAATAAGCAAGTGGGCGGCGAGCCGTTCAAGCTCCGGAACATGGCCAGCCCCGAGGGTTACTACAAGGGTCGACGCCTGCCAGGTTATAAGGACTGATTTCGATTTCTGAAAGCCCGTCGCGCCTTGTCATGAGGCGCGGCGGGCTTTTCGTTTGTATAGTCCCGTTTCTGTACCAAACACGGCTCCCTTACGGGTTTTATATCAGGGTAGAGATGGAAAACGGGGTTTACGGAGCCGCTATTCTGGCGGGCGTTTCGTCTTTATTAGAGGGCATCCCAGGGCAATGATCGTTGAACTTACCGTAGAAAATATCGCCATTATCGAGAAGGCTCAACTGGCGCTTGGACCGGGATATACAGTTCTAACGGGTGAGACCGGAGCGGGTAAGTCACTGCTGATCGACGCGATTGAGCTTGTGTTGGGAGAGCGGGCCGACGCGGAGCTTGTTCGGGCGGGGGCCCCCAAAGCATCGGTTTCGGTCGTTTTCGACCTCTCCAATCGTCCTGGGCTGGTGCGTGTATGCCAAGACTTAGGCATTCCCCTCGATGATACGACGCTTTATATTCATC
This sequence comes from Armatimonadetes bacterium 55-13, assembly GCA_001898035.1. Lineage (GTDB taxonomy): Bacteria > Armatimonadota > Fimbriimonadia > Fimbriimonadales > Fimbriimonadaceae > 55-13. The sequence goes on along the minus strand of MKRX01000003.1, from coordinate 27,390 downwards.
GAGAGGTTTTTGCCGAAGGTCGGTCGCAGTGCAGGATTGGCGGGAAGCTGACGCCGGTGGGGCAGCTTAAGCAGCTTGGTCAGTTCCTGGTGGACTTACACGGACAGCATGACCACCAGAGTCTGCTGGACCCTGAAACGCACGTCGGATACTTGGACGCTTGGATTGGCGCGCCTGCCTATGACCTGCTGAACAAGGTTTCCACGACTCATCACAATACCGAGCTTTTGCGACATAAGCTGGCCGCAATTCGGCAGGGGCAGCGCGACCGAGAGCACAAGCTGGATCTGCTTCGTTTCCAGATTAATGAGATCGAGGCGGTCTCGCCCAAGGTTGGCGAGCTCGACGATCTCGAGGTTCTCTTGGCTCGCTTGCGGAATGTCGAGAAGTTGGCGGCGGCTTCCTTTGGTTCATTAGCGGTCTTGCAGGACCAAGAAGGATCCGCGGACGAGAAGCTTGGGGGCGCCGTTCGCTCTTTGGAAGACGCGGTGCGCCTCGATAGCTCCTTGGAGCCGGTCGTCAAGCCTTTGCGCGATGCCTTGGTGAGCATGCAGGAAGGCATTCATGCGCTCCGTGGCTACGCGGACACTCTGGAGTCCGATCCGAACCGGTTGGACGAGATCGCGACGCGGATCGATTCCTTGCATCGGCTACGGCGCAAATATGGCGACGATGAATCAGCGATCTTGACCTTTCTGGAGAAATGCAAGACGGAGCTTGACTTGCTCGACGATGCCGAGGCCAGTGAGCAGGACTTGATGATTCAGGTGGAGGAGTCTGAGGATGCGCTGGCGATGCTTTGCGCAGAACTTGCCGCCCTCCGGCATGAGAAGGCAGCCGAATTTGCCGATCTGGTTGAAGCACAACTGCGAGATTTGGCGTTGGAGCGGGCAGTTTTCGAAGTTAATTTTCGAGTCAAGCCGCCCGATGCCACAGGCGCGGAGATCGTTGAGTTCTTCTTTAGCGCCAACGCGGGTGAGCCGGCCAGGCCCCTCAGCAAGATAGCGAGTGGCGGCGAAATCTCTCGCATGATGCTGGCGGTGAAGACGGCGCTGGCGGGCAAGGCGGGCGTGCCGACGTTGATCTTTGACGAAGTCGATACGGGCCTTGGGGGTCGCGCGGCGGCGGTGGTCTCGCGAAAGCTGGCCGAATTAGCCGAGCACTATCAGGTGGTGGTGATTAGCCACTTGCCGCAGATCGCGGCGGCGGCGGCCTCTCACTTCCGAATTGAGAAGGGCGAAGTGGATGGCCGCGTGGTGACCCAGGTTGTGGGGCTTGATCGGGATCAGCGGATTTCGGAGATCGCGAGGATGCTCGCGGGCGAGGAGATCACGGAGACCGCGATGGCAAACGCCCGAGAGCTTATCGGTAGTTGACGAAGTCGACGGGATAGGGTAGGTCGAGTCCCTTGACAAAGGTGATGGCCTTTTGGAGGTCATCTTTACTCTTGGAGCTGACTCGGACTTCTTCGCCCTGAATTTGGGCGTTGACCTTGAGGCCCTTGTCTCGAATCTGCTTGGTGAGCGCCTTCGCCTGATCTTGAGGGATGCCCGCTTTGAAGGTGAGTTTGCACTTCATGGAGACACCGGCGCCGGGTTCTGGTTTGGCCCACTCGACTTGACGAGGATCGATTCCGCGTTTGATGAGTTTGGAGAAGACGATGTCTTGCACTTGCTGGAGTCGAAATTCGTCATCGCCGATGACGGTGATGTCGTCCTTTTCGGAAAGGATTTCGCACTTCGTTCCCTTGAGATCGTATCGGTTGGACAGTTCCTTTTGCGCTTGATCGATGGCGTTTTTGACTTCCATCTGGTTGACGCGGGAAACGATGTCGAACGAGAATTCGGATGCGGCCATTAGGATTCAGGCTCCAGGTCGGCACTGACGACGAGTTGGACGTAGTGGGCGTTGAACTCCAACTCTTCTTTAGTGAGCTGCTTGCGTTGCTCTTCCGAGACGCTGCCGATGAATTTTTCCCGCATGCGGCGGGTGGCTTCGGCTTGGACTTCCGCGGTCACGGGACTCATGCAGCCTTCATCGATTTTGACGGCGATTTCCGTCTCGCTGTAGATGTTTTGAACGGTGCCGACAAGGCCCGCCATATGGTCGAAGTAGCGGTTGGTCTTTCGGTCTTCTTCGGTGACCGGACGCGTTTTGATGCGGACGCGATCTCCCTCTTTCCAGGTCGACATGGTCGTTATTTTACCTGGGAGGGACCTCCTGGGTTCGATCCCAGGAGGTATTGGTGCTTGGGTTAGTTGTTCGCTTTGGCAGCGAGGTCGGTTCGCATCTTTTCGATTTGAGCCTTCAACTGGGCGTTGTCCTTATATTCGGACTTCGGAAGAGCGGCCAGCGCCTTATCGGCGGCGGCGAGGGCCTTCTTGTAGTCCTCCGCCTTTGAGAAGAACGTGGCTGCATAGTAGAAGACCACGAGGTCGTCTTCTTTGGCGGCGTTGAGGGCCAGGTCCATGGCGATGGCGCCATTAGCCATATCTCCGCCGGTCTTCTTGACGGTTTGATCCATCGCGAATTGCCAGAGAGGAGAGGTGTCGTTTGACGCGGCAATCTTCTTGGCCTCGTTCTGCCATGCGGTGGGATCCGTTTTGGCGAGCAGGCTGAAGCGGATGCCTCTCAACTGGGGCGCCACGGCCGGATACTTCGACTGGACTTCATCGAGCTTCTTGGAAGCATCACCGAACTTGCCGTCGTCGATCAGTTTATTGATCGCGACGATTTCAGTGCGAGCGGCCATCTGCTGTCGAGTTTCTTCGGCCTTCTTGTCGAAATCGGCCTTGTAAGCTTTGAGGTCAAAGCTGCCCGCCTTGATCTCTTCAAGGGGCTTCTCCATGGTCATGGGGTGACCCACCCACTGGATTTGGCCATTCTTGACAATGAATGCGCTGGGGATGCCATTTTGGCTGGCGGCTTGCATCCAAGTGACGGCCATTCCGGTCTTGTTTCCCGAGTAGCCGACGTTGTAGTCCATCTTGTCTCCCATCTGGTCGACGAATTGCTTAACGTTGGTGCCGTTATCGTCTTCCCAAATGCTGACGCCGATGAAGGTTACGTCTTTGTTCTTGTGAGCAAGCTCCGTGAGGTGAGGGATGCTGACCTTACAGGGACCGCACCATGTTGCCCAGAACTCGACCACGTAGATCTTGTCCTTCGCGAACTCCTTAACGGGAGTTCCCTTGTACCAAGTCTTGACGTCTAGGGCAGGTGCGGGCGAACCCGGACCGATGCCCGCGGCATTGGCAGCGACGATGCTGCCCGCAAGAGCGGCCGCGATGAGTGTGAATCGGTTAATATGTCGCACTTTGGCATTATGACCCCGAATATTCTCTGAGCGACGAATTTCGGGGAAATAGATGCTGTCTTTTGCGAAGAATTTAGGTTCAGCTAAGGATATTTATATGAATCCTTGCGATTCCTAATTCTTCTTGATTTGACCGATCTTTCTGACCTGCGTGTTCACCCCTTGGCCCGTGGAGGGGGAGGCGGTGACTTCCCGAGGGGCCAGAGGCGGTTGTGGAGGAGCCGAGCATCCGGCCACGACGTAAACCACAAGTAATACGAAGAATCGCCTCATTGAAGATCCCATAGGTATTGAGAAAGTCCGGGGTCGGTGGTGGGGACGGCGATGTCTCCGACAGCGGAGGTATTTGCGCCCGACTTGTCAAACCGGAAGCCGGTTCCCGCTCCGAGTTGTCCGGGCTTTTTCTTGTTGGCGTGGCCATCTACCCAGGCGACGATGATGTTATCGGCATGTCGGAGGGCGATTCCGGCGGTGTAGCGGCCGGTGACGGGATTGAGGCCGAATGCGGGGTCATCGAAGTCGCCGCCCTTTCCCCAATTGGCGGGAACTTGAATTCCGGCAGGGGGGAAGGAAAGGAGCCCCCCGAAGACGTCATAGGTGGGGCCACTGGACGGGACGTAGGTTACGATTTCGTAGGAGGCCGTATCGCCATTGACTCCATAGCGTGTCGTAAGCATGACGGTATCGGCGGGATTCGCGGCGGCGGTCATGCTGACTCCGGCGAGACCGGTGGAGGTGGCGGTGTTGAGTCCATTCCAGTTCAAGCCGAAGCGAGGGAAGAGATATCTCACATCTTCGATCGTTAGGCCGGCGACGGCGCCGAAATTTGGACCGAGGGGATCTCCGAATATTTCGGTGTTCTTCATGTAGGGATAGATGAGCTTGGTCCAGGGGGTGAAGACAAGCCCTCCTCCGAGGTCGTATGAACCGGGTTGAGCGCTTTGGGTTTGGGCAGGGCAAACGAGGTCGTCATAGTCGCCGGAGTACATGATGTGGGCAAGACTCTGCTGTTTGATGTTGCTGATGGTGGCCGCGGCTTTGGCGGCGGCTTTTGCCTGCGCAAAGACGGGGAAGAGGATGGCGGCCAGGATTGCGATGATCGCGATGACTACCAAGAGCTCAATGAGCGTGAAACCAGATTTGGATTTTGCCAACGAAAGCCTCCCAGGATCGTTTGGAGAGATTCTGTCCTGGCTAATTCAATTAACTTACACCACAATCGCCAGACGCTTTGAAGGGTGCGTGAGGTTCATTGTAAATGAAAACGCCCAGAATCGTGAGATTCTGGGCGTTTTCTGAAAGAACAGATTTACTGACCGGGAGCAGCAGCCGGAGCCGAGGCGCCGGGGGCAGCGGCCGGAGCAGCCGCATTGCCAACATCTTCTGGCTTGGAATTGGATACGTCACTTGGCGCACCACATCCCATTACAACGATGGTGGCAACCATAGCCACGAGGACGAGTAGGATTTGAGACTTTTTCACTTACTGAGTGGACCCCGTATAGAAGCGCTTTACATAGTAATTGCCGTCTGAAGCCTGGACCGTCTCCCAGATCCTGCCACGGAGATCGGCGGTCTTAGCAGAGCCGTCGGTAGCAACATAAGTCGTTTTGCCACTGGAAATTCCCGAGCACTTGTATCCTTGCCAGGATCCCGTAGGAGTCTTCTGTGCAAACGGAGAGCCCATAAGAACGCCACCTGTCCCATATGGGCTTGGATTGACGGTTCCGCAGACAAATCCGGGTGCAGAGCCACTTGCCCAAACAGCCATACCGAAGTCGTAAAGACCTCCTTCAGCGACCATCACAACGTCGGAAATGTTCTCGATCTGGGTCTGACCAGCCGACGGGGCAGCCAAGGTGATCGAACCATAGGAACCGCCGTCGACGCCTGCACCGAGGATGCCGTCGAATCGACCGATTCTTCCGTTGGTTAGGAAGTTAGCGGAAGTGGTTTCCCAATATCCGGCGGTTGCGGAACCGGCGGTGATGCCGAATCGTGGAACGCCTCCCATGAATTGCCAAGTCTTTATCTGATAGTTGGCATCTTTGGCAGGAGTGGGGCCCTTTGCATTAACCAGAATATCTCGATTCTTTGTGTAAGGCTGAATTGAGTCTTGCCAAGGAATTTGGTAACCAGCACCTACTATTACTACGAGAGGAAAGGTGTCGTCATAGTCAGCGCTGTATTGTAAGAATGCGAGACCCGTTTGCTTCACATTGCTAAGGTTCGCGCTGTCTTTGGCTGCTGCTTTTGCTTGGGCGAAAACGGGGAAGAGGATCGCTGCAAGAATCGCGATGATTGCGATAACGACGAGGAGTTCGATAAGAGTGAATGCACTCTGGAATCGGTTCTTCATTATAATTATTCCAAACGAAATTGGCACAAACAATCGGCAGACTATTCATATAGCCTGCAACAAAATTACTAGGAGCCCGCAGACAATTAGACGTGTAGATCAGATACGCGAGCCCTAATGACAAGTGGAAGACTACGATCGGCACGAGAATCGTTCATTAAAATTTAACAATTTCATAATTGCGCAATTTGCACAGGTTTTCGACAAGAAGAACCAAACAACTCTTGCTATAAATTGGCGTATGTTAAGCTCTCTCGATATCCTCTCGATATGTCTATAAATGACATGAGAGGCTATCGATACCGCATCTTGAAGGTTAGTAGCTACCTTCGTTGAACGCCTTTCTTCTCAGCCAAAAGCTTGTGGGCGTCTTCGACCAGTGAGTCGGCGCTTAGGCCGCATTCGTTGCGGATGATGGGTTGGGCTCCGTGTTCGATGAAGTGATCGGGGAGGGCCCTTAGTTTGTGTTCGATCTTTCCATCGAGATTGGCCTCGTGGATGGCGGCGCGGACGGCTTCGCCGAATCCTCCGGTTTGGGCGTTTTCTTCGATGGTGATGAGTTTGCCGGACTTTTGGGCTCGGGAGAGGATGGTTTCGGCATCGATGGGCTTGAGGAATCGGGCGTTGATTACGCAGGTGCGGATGCCTTCTTCTTCTAGGCGCTTGGCGGCCTCCCAGGCGACACTGGTCATGGAGCCGACGGCGGCAATGGTGAGGTCATCGCCTTCCGAGAGGACTTCGGCCTTGCCGAGTTCGATGGGGGTGCGACCCTCGGGGAGTCGATCGTCGCTTGCTCCGCGGGGGTATCGGACGGCGGAAGGGAGGGCGTCGAAGTCCTTCATCCAGCGCGTCATCTCTCTCAACTCGGTGGTGTCCCGGGGAGCGAGGAGGACGATGTTCGGGATGAAGGAGAGCATGGAAATATCGAAGGCGCCGTGGTGGGTGGGGCCATCGTCGCCGACGAGTCCGGCGCGGTCCATGAAGAAGCGGACGGGCAGCTTTTGGATACAGACGTCGTGGAGGACTTGGTCGAAGCCTCGCTGAAGGAATGTCGAATAGATCGCACAGAAGGGTTTGATGCCTCCGGCGGCGAGACCGGCGGCAAAGGTGACCGCGTGCTGCTCGGCGATGCCGACATCGTAGTAGCGATCGGGGAATTCCTTACTGAACTTGGCGAGTCCGGTGCCGTCGGGCATAGCGGCAGTGATGGCGACGACTTTCGGATCGTTCTCGGCGCACTCGACGGCGGCATCGCCAAAGGCCTGAGTGAAGGTCACCGGGCCGGCGGCTTTCACCATGTCGCCCGCGTCAAGGTCGAAGGGGACGGCGGCATGCCACTTGCGGGAATCTTCCTCGGCTACGTCGTATCCCTTCCCTTTGACGGTGATCGCATGAACGAACGTGGGGCCTTTGAGCTCACGGACGTTTCGGAAGACTTCCAAGAGGATGGG
>MKRX01000003.1:0-20225 GCA_001898035.1 Armatimonadetes bacterium 55-13 | reverse complement strand
CGACCTTGGTGATCGGTTCTGGCATTTTCTCGATCACGTTCTTGGCACGGTGAGCGGCGTTTTGCAGCCAGGTGCGAGATCGGAGGGTGGCGAGGTAATTCGTCAACGCGCCGACGTTCGGGGCGATGGACATGCGGTTGTCGTTGAGGACGACGCAGAGGTCGGTGCCGAGTTCTCCGGCATGATTGAGGGCTTCCCAGGACATTCCCGACGCGATGGCGGCGTCTCCGGTGACGGCGACGACTTTCTCATCGGTCCCCAGGCGATCTCGGGCAACGGCGAATCCGAGGGCGGCAGAGACGGCGGTTCCGGCATGACCGGCGCCGAAGACGTCCAATTCGTGTTCGTCTCGTTTGAGGAAGCCGCTAAGTCCTTTGTGTTTGCGCAAGGTGTCGAAACGGTCGAGTCTCCCGGTGAGCATTTTGTGGGGATAGGCTTGGTGACCGGTATCCCAAACGACCTTGTCTGGCGGGATGTTATAGGCGGCGTACATGGCGACGGTCAGCTCTACGGTGCCCAGATTGGAGCTGAAGTGCCCGCCGGTCTTGCTGACGTGATCCAGGATTGCCTGTCGCACCTCTTTGGCAACTTCTGCCAACTCCTTGTCGGAGAACTTGTGCAGGTCCGTGGGACACGCGACTTGGGACAAAAATGGATATACGCTTTCCATGTATTAACCTTTAACTAATTCTGATATAAAATGAGTGCCTGATCGGTACTACGTCTTGTCCGCGTGAACCGATCTTTATTTTGAACGTAGGTTAGTTTGTTGCGAGATGCGCAATTGATCCAACCATTGAGTTCGACGAACAACCCTATAATGTTCGATGTTCTTGGATGCCGATGCCTTTATCGGGCGGCGACAGGACGTTCGCAATTTGGACATGTCGACCTTGCTATTTGAGGAACCTACTAAGTTGGCATTGGAGCCTAAAACTATCCTGTTGATCGAGGACAACGCCGACGACGAGCAATTGACGCTACGCGCGATGCGCCAGAGCGAGATTCCGAATATTATTCGGGTTGCGCGGGACGGGGCGGAGGCTCTCGATTTTCTGTACGGTTCAAACGCCAAATTGCCAGACCTTATTCTAATGGACCTCAAGCTACCCAAAATCAGTGGCTTGGAGGTTTTGCAGCGGATTCGGAGCGAGGCTGCCACTCAGCGTCTTCCGATCGTCGTTTTAACTTCTTCAGACGAAGAACGTGATATTTTAGACTGTTATCGATACGGAGCGAACTCCTATGTCCGAAAGCCTGTCGATTTCGACGAATTTATCGAAGCGGTGAGGCAGCTTGGCCTGTACTGGCTTTCGATGAATATGACGCTCAAGCGTTCTTAAGCGCGGCTTGCCACGCCCGAAGGCATTCTCCCGCTGTTTTGGTCGGCGGGGGCAATAGTTCAAAGACGGGAATGCCTTCCCACAGTCCTCGATCGAATCCACCCTCCCGAATTTCAAATTCGAAGCCAGCGGCGCCGACGCGATCTCCGCTATCGGACTTCCGGCCCATGAGAGATGTCTGACAGAGGCTGAGGAGGAGAGCCTCTCCTAGCCCAAGATCGGTGATTTCGAGGCCGGACAGTTCGAACTCCGGCATGGCGAATTTCTGCATGCCCAGGGTGAAAAGGTGGATGCCATCGGGTTTGGCCCGATGCGATATTCCGACCACATCGCGAGCATCGATTTTTTCATCGGCGCGGATCGGTTGGCGGACCTGCGGGGGGAGAAGATAGCGCCGAGAGATGGGATCGGCGACTACGCCATCGGTAAGGTCGGCAAGTCGGGTGGAGAACTCCAGAAGGAAATCCACGGCTGGATAGACCATGGGATCATGGGACTTGAAGGTGAGCTGGGCGATGAGCCAAGTGGCACGGATTCGGTTGAGAAGTTCGCGATCGAGCTCCTGAGCCAGTTGGCTTCTTAGGAACGGCTCGGGATCAAACCCGGCTTCCTCTTTGCTCATGACCAGCATTTCCAGAACCGTCTTGCGATCCTTCGACGCGATCACGTAGGCTCCGCGTTCCATGGGGGCGCCGAGCGCATCCTTGGATGCGGCATCCGCGAGGGGCGCGCCAAATCCGGTGACGGCGCCTCCCTCTCCTTTAGGGTTGATCACGGTCAATATGGGCGGCCAGACCGGTCGAGACGAGAGGATAGTGAGATAGAACGACCGCTGAATCCCAAAGCCGGGGGTTTTCGGTTTACCGAATGACCATGGTCTCACGAGGCAGCCACCTCCGGCTTGCGGCGGGCGTCTTTTGCGTTCTCTGCCGACGACGTTGCTTTGTTCAAGACCCTGGCCCACAGTCCCGGAATCCAAGCTAGCGGCCAGGCGCCTAGAGACCGCGTCCAGGACGCTCGAACCGCCGAAATTGGTTTGTCGTCATGGTCTTTCGCTTCCCAGCCATCCGTCTTGCCCATGGAGTATTCGACCAATCCAAAAGGATCTAACGATTCCAGGGCCGCCGCCGGACCTGGCCGTAAGGGGGTACGGGCAGGCGAAAAGACTTTGCAGCGGTATCGCCGGAGTCTCTCTCCAAGTCGTTTCGCCCAGCGGTTAACTTCCTCGCCTTCATAGAAGGCGATGTAGGTGCTGCACATCAGGAACGAGAAAAGGGGGATGTTCATGCTGTACTCGATGAAGCCGTGCATGAGCAAGCCACAGAGAAGGACCCATTTGCGAAGCGGACGATAGAAGACGAGGGTGCCGAGCGCCAATTCCACGGCGAGCGTGCCATAGGTGGTGAGGTAGATCATGGGCACGTCATTCAGGAATGGCGGCACGGGAAAGCGGTCAAACTCGTGCAATCGAGCCGGGTACCAAGTCGCCGTTCCGTTGCGCCACAAGGAGCCCCCCATTTTGTGCCAGAAGGTGGTGAAGTAGACGAGCGCGACGTTGTACGCCATGAGCCGCTGGGGCCAAAGCGAGACGTTAAGCGGTGGTCCCTTGATCTTGCCCTTCCACAGGCCAATAACTCGGTCCAACGAGCAGGCAAGACCGCATGGGGCCATGGCGAGGTAAATGGACATGACCCGAAGGACGCCATCGCCTCCGTGAATGATGAATCCGTTTCGGTGGTGGATACTGACGATGCCAATGGCGAGCAGAATCGTACTGATCCGCGTCCAAAGTCCGAGCATGGTAAAGAACGCGGCTAGGATCGTTATTCCAAAGACGAGGGCGGTGATGCGAGTATCGGTCACGCCATCCAACAAACTGATCCGGGGGACTGGGTTCAGAACGCTAAAATCATGGCCGAAGACGCTGATCGTGGACGGCATCAGCGGCATCTTGCGGACGGCAAGCGCCTGGGGGACGTAACCGCGTTCGGTAAACCAGGCATCGAAATCCGTGAGGAGCATCAAGAAATTGGCGAAGGCAAGGCCCCCGACAAGGATCCGGATGACTCCCATCGCGGTTGGCGAGCCCTTCCCAAACCAATAGCGATCAAGATGGCCGATGGCCGCCCGCAGTCCCTTTTGCGGTTCCTGGCTCATTGCTCGATTCCCGCGTCCCTGCGCAGTTTTTGTTCGTCCACCTGGTAGGTGTAGTACGTGAAATGGCTGTACTCGGTTGGTTGCGGTTGACCGGGAGGTTGGATTTGATAGAAATTTCGGGTGAGCGTCACCGTGACCGGCGGGTTTGCGGGATCAGTGAAGCTTTCCAGGGCGATACGTTGGGCTACGTAAGGGCTGGCAAATCGTTCGTCGGCCCCGTTCGCATTCTCGAAGAACTTGCGATATCTCTCTTTAGCGTACTTCTCGGGAATCGAGAAATCGTATACACGGGGAAATTTGAAAGGTTTGACTTGCCCGTTCTTGAAGGTGACTTCGGCGGTCAGATAGAGATCGGTGCTGGCGGGGTTGGGGGCAAACATGTCCCAGTACTGCCAGAAGCCGACGGTTCCCGCGTAGTACATCAGAGGAGAAGATTTGATGTATTTCCAGTTGAAATAGAGGATGCCTTCGGTGACGGTATTGCTGAAAGAGTGAACAAATTCGCCGGGGCTCGATGTCTTTACGCCGAAGCCGATCGTTCCTTCGCGGTAAGGTTTTTTAGGGAGCGGCAGAGTCCACATCGTAATCGTTACGACGTGCATCGCAACGAATGCTTTGATCCAGAGGGGGGCGTTTCTGGTCGGCTTGGGTGAGGCGGACTTTGAACCCATAAGTGCGTTTATAGATTATAGAGAAAAGGACGCCTATGATCGTCATCATCACAGGCGTCCCAAGGAAAACCGAGGTTATCTCTCGATTTCCGCGAGTACGGGCTCGATTTCTTCGTTCTTTCCGACCGCTTCTCGGATTTGACGAGCGATGCTTCGGGCCTCGTCTTCGTGGCCGGCGCGCTTGGCGGCGAGGGCCAGATTTAGGTGGACGCCGAGGGATTGGGGCATGTTCATGGCGGCGTAGCGCATGATGTTGTACGCCTCGTCCGTCCGGCCGAGACCGGCGAGGGCGGCATTCAGTTCGCCATAGGCGGGTTCGCAGCCGGGGAAGAGTTCGAGAAGTCGGCGAGCGGCGTCCTCGGCATCCTCAAACTGGTTGAGCTTGTTGTAAGCGGCGCTAAGCAGGGCCCACATCTTCCAGTAATCGGCGAGCCAGTTTCGGAGGGGTCGAAGCTCGCGGACGGCGCCCTCGAAGTCCTCTTCCGACATTCGCTTTTGGGCGTTTTCGACCGATTCGGCACGTTTGGGCTGTTCGAGTTCGATGAGCCAAGCAAGCGTTTGAGCGCGGGTGTTGGGATCCGGATTGGTGTTCAGGACGTCTCGAAGGACCTTCGGGATTTCGAAATCTCGGCCCGCGCGTTGCAAGGTCTGGGCGTATTGAAGGAGGAGTTCGGTATCGGTAGGATTGGCATCGAGGGCGTCTTCGAAGAAGTCCATGGCTCGGTCCAGCTCATCCATTTGGGCGAGAAGCGGCGCATAGAATCGCTTGACGACGACGTTCTCCTCGACCGTCTCAAGGGCATTCTCGAACGCCTTGACGCTTTCCTCTTGCTTCCCGACTTGGGCAAGGCTCACGGCGTACTTGACGTGAGCTTCCGCGTTCTGCGGGTTTTGATCGAGAACTTCCTTCCAGAGCGGCGGAATCTCGTGCTCTCGTCCCGTTTGCTGAAGCACCATGGCGAGGTAATCCAGGCTCTGCTTGTCATCCCCTTCGAACTCAAGGGCGCGGCGGAAGTTTCGCTCGGCGTTGACGGGGAGTTGGGCTTGGAACTGGGCGAGACCTAGTCGGACATGGAGAGCGGCCATGTCGACGTTGTAGCTTTCGTCGAGATCGCCCTCTTCGGCCAGCGCCTTGTGCTTTCGCTCGCGCGCGGCAAGCGCCTTTTCGTAATTATCCGAGGCGGGACCGAACTGCTGACCGCCTGCCAAGAGCTCGGCGAGGGCGAAGTAGGCCCGAAACTCATCGGGTTCCATCTCGATCGCCTTTTGGAGGGCGTTGTTGACGATCTCGAAGTTGCCGATGCGGAAGTGGGCGCACATTCGGGCAAACTCGCAAAGGACCTCATAGGGGCCAAGAAAATCGGGATCAAGTTCAAGGGCGGCGATGAGGGCTTCGAAGGCGGGCTGGGGTGAAAATTCGCTGACAACGTGTCCTTCGGCCTGTTGCACGTAAACGAGCCCGTCGTATCCTTCCATGAACTTGAGGAAGGCCTCAGCGTTGTCGGTGCCGTAGGGCATCTCTTCGCCGGCAAGGCGCTCGGGAAGTGAGAGATTGGCTTCATCCGCGATGAGTTTGATGAGTCGATGAAGGAGGCTGAAGACTTCGTCGCGAGCAACTTTGAATTCTTCGGTACGGCGAGGAGTCGATTCGCCGTTTCGGTGGAATCGGACGGTGACGTCGAATCCGGTGTCGGTCGAGGCGATCGCGCCTTCGACAATCAGATCAACGGCGGACTGTTCAAATATCTGTTGAACCTGTTCCTGGTCGAGGACCATATCGGCGAAATTGATAAAGCCGACGCGAGGGCCATCCTCTTCTTGGACCTGGGTGAGATAGGTAACGCTGTTCACATCGGCATCCGTGGCGGCTCGGATCTGATCGCCGAGAAAGGCGGAGAACTGTCGGCCTAGGTACGCCGGTGTGCCCTGACTGGGCATGAGGGGAAGAACAGCGATTTTCATTGGCCAGAGTGTACCGCCGTCTCCGGCAGAATCCCTGGCCCTGTGGAAATGAGATTAGTACTCGAGGGTGAAGACGACTTTGCCCGCCTCTCCGGCCTTCATGAGTTCCATGGCGCGTTGAAATTCGGTGTAGTGCATTTGGTGGGTGATCACCGGATCGAGGTTGAGTTTGCCGGTCGCCAAGAGGGCGGCCATATCATCCCAGGTTTGCCAGAGTTTACGGCCGACGATGCCCTGGAGATCGATGCCCTTGAAGATGAGGGCGTTGATATCGATGGATTGGGTGTTTTGGCCGTACACGCCGAGGAGGGAGAGGCGTCCGCCGGGGCGAGTGTGCTCGATGGCGAGTCCGAGGGAGGACGGATGGCCGGACATTTCCAGGGTGCCATCGAATCCGCCGGGGACGAGGACATCGAGCTCTTTGGCGACATCAACCTGAGATGGGTTGAGGACGACATCGACGCCGACCTGGCGGGCGAGATCAATGCGGAAGGGGCTGACTTCGGTGGCCACCACCTTGGCGGCGCCGAGGGCTTTACAGACGGTGACGGCAAAGAGGCCGATGGGGCCCATGCCGGTGATGAGGATGTTTTGATCCTTGACCGGACCCGCCATGGCGGTATGCACGGCGTTGCCGAGGGCGTCTTGGAACGCGGCAATCTTTACGGGGACCGTTCGATCGGTGGGGCGTGCGTTGTCCTTGGGGATGACAACGTATTTGGCAAACCCGCCATCGATATCCACGCCGAGAATTTGGGTGTTTACACAGACATGCCCCTGGCCGTTTTGACACTGTCGGCAGCGACCACAGACGATGTGGGATTCGCTGGATACGAATTGGCCGACTTCCCGGTCAGTGACGCCTTCGCCGACTTCGACGATGGTTCCGCAGAACTCATGGCCAATGATCCGGGGCGTCTTGATGCGGGAGGCGGACCAAGCGTCCCAACTGTAGATGTGGAGGTCGGTTCCGCAGACGGACGCGGCCTCCAACTTAATTTTGACGTAGCCCGGCAGAACGGAAGGTTCGGGGGCCTCAATGATCTCGACCCCGGGAGCGGGGTGAACTTTCGCGATCGCTTTCACCGGGGAGAAAGTGTACCGGCATTGAGAGCCTGTCCTTGGGGCAGTTTTTTACGAGGTTTGGGATGGGTTTAGCCCGCGCGCTCCTGAGGGGCAATATGAATGACGTTTTCGACGGCGATGGGATCTGAGCCGAAAAGATCTGGCTGAACGGAAGGACGACGGAGGAGGGCAGGGAGATCTTCGGGATGGGCAAGTTCTAACGCGCCGAGGGCGGCGAGCGCACGATGAGCGGGATCATGGCGGTCTTGGCGGACAATGAGGCGGGTTACCCGACGACGAAGGGCGTGGGTGGCCCCATTCCAGGTTCCTCCTTCTCGATAGCGGGAATGGCCCACAAAGGCGAAGGCCCCGGCGGCGTAGATGAGAAGGTTTCTCTCCATGGCGCGGGCGGTGGAGAAAGGCTCATCCGGCGGGCAGACGCTCAAGAAGGCATATGGCTCTCGCGAATCCAAGAGATTGAGCCCGTAGGGCAGAATGACCAGGACGGGAGACTGGGCGGCCTGAGCAGAGGTGGCATCGCAGCCGCTGGCGCCGCCGGAAACAACGCCGTAGCCTTGGGCCACCACTTGGCGGGCAGTGGCGGCGCAGAAGCGATGGATATCCGCCGGGATCGAGCGGCTGCCTACCATGCCGAACCATGAAATTGCGGATGGGAGAACGCCGTGACACCAAACGACGGGAGGGGCAGAAGCGCCGAGAACGGTGCGCCACCGCTCTGGATATCCCTCGTCCAGGGCCGTCAGAACGCGACCCTCGGCGAGTGCGGCTTTGGCGTAGGCGAGGGCTTGAGGATGGGTGAGAACCGCTGCCTCAGCAAAGTGCCCCTTGGCGCGAAGAGTGGATTCAGCCTCCACGATGGAGGCGGCAGCCGTGCGGAGAGAGCCCAAGACGGCAGGCCACAGTTTTTTGGAGAGGGCGAGGCCATGGGGAGAACCCGGAAGATAGAGCGCCGCAAGCACGAGCCGCCAATCTTCGGTGAGGTT
The DNA here is from genome assembly GCA_001898035.1 of Armatimonadetes bacterium 55-13. GTDB lineage: Bacteria > Armatimonadota > Fimbriimonadia > Fimbriimonadales > Fimbriimonadaceae > 55-13. The sequence goes on along the minus strand of MKRX01000003.1, from coordinate 12,023 downwards.
CTTTAGTAACATCTATTTCTATAGTACCTTGATGCGATTGGATTGTGCACCAAAAAATGGACGAGATTGGGCAATGGGGACCGGGAACGACCCGTTTACCAGTCCCATCTATCGATAAATCGAGTGTAAACTTCGCGGCTGTCTAAGGAATCTCATGCTTAAGCACCCTGACCTCACCCGTCGCCGTATCGGCCAATTTCTGACCACCGAGTTAGAGCCCCGGATCCACGGCGAAACCGCCCCCCTGAAGATCGAGATCAACGAAGAACCGGTCGCGACGCAAAACGAAGCCAAGAAAGGAACCTGGCGCGAGGTGCAACCTGGTTTTGAATATGGCCCGGCTTACACGACGTTTTGGTTCCGTCTCACCGGTCCGGTACCGACCTCGATGCAGGATAGCGAGATCGCGATCGTCGCGGAGATTGGTGGCGAGCGAACCGTTTGGAAGGACAACTCTCCCTGGTGCGGCATCGACTGGGCTCACACCGATATGGGATGGCTGGATGGGAGCATGTTCCCTTCGAGCAAGACGGGCAAGGAAAAGCAACTTGAAGTTTACGTTCAGGTTTACACCAGCAATCCGCAGGTGAAGGTCCACGGACGAGAGCCTAAGCGCGAGGCATTGGTCGAGAAGGTGAAGAAGGCGGAGATCGTGGTGGTTGACCGGGAGATCAAGGACCTTTACTACGACGTGGCGTTCTGCATCAGCCTGGTGGATACGATTGAGAAGGAAAATCCCTCGTACACCACCTTACTTCGCGCGTTGAACGAAGTTGCCAACGTGTTCTCGGCATCGAACCGCGAGACGATTGGCCGTTGCCGTAAGATTCTTCGAGACGCGATGGGCAGTTTGAGCGGGGATATCAAGCACACCCTCTATCCGGTAGGACATGCTCACCTCGACACAGCTTGGCTTTGGCCGCTGGACATTACCAAGAAGAAGATGGCCCACACGACGGCCACCCAGCTTGGTCTTTTGGAACGATATCCCGAGTATGTCTTCGTACACTCCCAGGCCTCTCAGTACGAGTGGTTGGAGAAGGAATATCCGAAGCTGTTCGAGCGCGTGAAGGAAGCGATCAAGCGTGGGCAGTGGGAGCCGGTTGGTTCCATGTGGGTCGAGGCGGACTGTAACCTCACCGGAGCGGAATCGATGGTGCGGCAGTTCCTGTACGGTCGCCGCTACTTCCGGGAGAAACTGGGTTACGAGACCCACGACATGTGGCTGCCGGACGTGTTCGGCTACTCGGCCGCGCTTCCCCAGATCCTCAACAAGTTCAATATCCGCTACTTCTTGACCCAGAAGATCTCGTGGAACCAGTTCAACAAGTTCCCCCACCACACGTTCTGGTGGCAGGGAATCGATGGAACCAAGATCTGGTCTCACTTCCCGCCCGCCGACACGTATAACGCGAGTGGCGAGCCGAAGGAAGTGATCTACTCGGTCAAGAACTACAAGGACCATGCGCGAGCGGATCAGTCGCTCTACGTGTTTGGTCACGGTGACGGCGGAGGCGGCCCAACCGAGCGGCACCTGGAGTTCATCCGACGTGGCCGATTGGCGCCGAACTACCCTGAGATGTTGGGCGGCAAACGCGCGATCGACTTCTTCCGAGAGGCGAAGTCTCGATCGAAGGACTTGGCGGTTTGGGTGGGCGAGCTCTACCTCGAACTGCACCGCGGAACTTACACCAGCCAAGCGGCCAATAAGAAGGGGAACCGAGTCAGCGAATTCCTGATGCGCGACGCCGAGTTGCTGTCCTGCTTCAGCCCGGGCTTCCCTAAGGATTACCCCGCGGACGAGATCGAAGAGGCTTGGAAGCTTGTTCTTTTGAACCAGTTCCACGACATCATTCCGGGCTCCTCGGTGAACGAAGTCTATCGAGACTCCGACGCGGACTACGCGAAGATTCTGGAGATGGGCAATAAGATTGTGAGTTCCAGCCTTTCCAAGATCGGTTCGCGACTGGACACAGCGGGCATGAAGAAGCCGGTGGCGTTGTTCCAGAATGCGCAGATTCCGACCCAAGGCGAGATCCCGTGGACAGAAGAAGAGGCTCCGACTTCGCTGGAAACCAGCGAAGAGACGTTGCCGGTTCAGTTGGTGGAGGAGTTCGGCGAGCGAAAGCTGATCTTCCCGACCCCGCACACGGCGCTGGGAACGGTTACGGTGGGCGACCTGGGCGACGGCTCGCCGAAGCCTCGAACTCGGCTCAAGACCTCGGCGCGGCGCATCGAGAACCACGAATGGTCGGTTAAGTTCGACGCGAACGGCAACATCACGAGCATCGAGAGCCTTGAGGACGGTTCGGAATTTATCGAGCCGGGCAAGCTGGCGAACATGTTCCAGTTGATGGAGGACAAGCCTCTGTTCTGGAGCGCTTGGGACGTGGACGTGTTCTCCTACGAGACGATGCAGGATCTGGTCAAGAGCGAGTCGTTCGAGATCGTGGAGCGCGGTCCCGTCCGCGTAGCGGCCGAAGTGGTCAAGCGGTTCGGGAATTCGACGATCCGTCAGCGCATCAGTTTGGGGCCAACGCCGGGCATTCGATTCGATACCGAGATCGACTGGCACGAAGAGGACAAGATGCTAAAAGTGGCGTTCCCGGTCAACGTGAACGCGGCGCGAGCCACTTACGAGATTCAGTTCGGCAACGTGGAGCGACCGACGCACTACAACACAAGCTGGGACATGGCCCGATTCGAGGTTTGCGCCCAGAAGTGGGTGGACCTGAGCGAGGGCGACCAAGGCGTGGCGCTCTTGAACGATTCCAAGTACGGACACGACGTGCATGGTAACGTGATGCGCATTTCGCTGCTCCGTGCGCCGAAGGCTCCGGACCCCGAGTGCGATATGGGCCGCCATCGGTTCAGCTACGTGCTGATGCCGCACTACGGGCCCTACAACTATGCGGGCGTCGTTCATGCGGCCTATGCGCTTAACGCACCGGTTCGACACGCGTTTCTCTCGCCCAAGAGCGGTGAGAATGGCACCTTACCGACGCTGGTGGATTGCGACGATCGCAACATCGTGATCGAAGCGGTGAAGAAGGCGGAGGACGACAGCGATCTGATCGTTCGACTGTACGAGTGCCACAACGCACGCGGTCGGGCGGAACTGTCTTGCGCGGTACCGATCAAGGGCGCGGCGCTTTGCGATCTGGAAGAGAACGTGCTGAGTCAGCTCGAAGTGGTCGACGGCGCGGTGCAGTTCGACTACAAGCCGTTTGAGATCATTTCGATTCGGCTGAAGGTCTGACCGGGGCGGGAGTCCCGGAGGCACTGGGACCCGGGTCCAGGTGTTAGGGGTTAGGGGAATAAAAAAGGCGGCCAACAAGCCGCCTTTTTTATTGCTGTTTAGGGTGATTAGCCTTTGATCTTGAAGGAGGAGTGGAACTTCTTTTGCTCGGCGGTGTAGTCGCCCGAAGCTTTGGCGACGGTGAGTGTGTAGACGCGTCCGACTTTGTTGCACATCCAAAGGCTGCCAGAGGCGCCGCTGGGAACGGTGAAGGTAATGAGGCGACCGGCATAGCCATTGACGGTGTAGGGCTTGTCACTCTTGACGGTGGCGCTGGTTTGGCGGACGAAGCCGGATTTGATTCCGTCCATCATGTTTTTCACAAGGGTTGCGTCTTGCTTGGAAGGGAGGACCGACACCGATAGGACGTAGTTGGTTCCGTTGCTTCCCGCAACGTAGAGTGTGGTTTTGACAGTAATGCCTTGCTCGGATTGGTTTTGAGTCTGTGTTTGAGGCTTGTTCGGCATTTGGACCGAGAATTTGCCATCCACCGAGGAAACGGTTTGCCAGGATTGAGCGGAAACCAGGCTCACAGCAAGTAAAAGTAACAGAACGAAGACGCGTTTCATACTTGCCATTCTATTTCAACGCAAGCGCTGGAATCAGGGAATGTGTCCCGGAGGACCTACTTTTGCGGTTCAAATATGTCTCTGGCGTCGAAAATTGCGAAGTTTCTCGGCTTGGCTGTTCTTTGGGATGAAAGCGCCGTAGGGAAGCGGGGCCATTGGAGCAGATTTCGATGCCGTCGGTTTCGTCAATCCTTCCTTTCAACGAGCCAAGGGGCGATTGGAGATGCGATCGAAGACGGAGTCGCCTTCGATTTGGTCCGTGTATACGAGGGTTCCATGACCATTGCGGGTGGTAGAGATGGCGATGCCTTCGTGATCGCCCTGGAAGCCTGAGTGTTGAACATCGAGAGTTGGAGGTAGGCGTGGGGGCGGCGAAAAATCTCTGAGCACGGTTTCATCCAAGTGGTACACGTAGCCGAGATCATCGTCAACGCAGACCGATGTCCACACGATTCTTTTTTGTGTCGAATGCGAGGAGGTCTTGGCCGAGATAGAGTTGTTTGGGGCCCTTGATCGCGACGACGCGACAAACCCTCCGCGGAAGAGTTCCGGGGGCTGCCAGGGTTAGGTTAAGAGTCAATCAATGGATTGTTAAGGCTAACGGGGGATGGTTTTGCGCCGGAGTCAGGCGAAACGTCTAAACTGAAGGGAGTCGATGTCTGAACTCCGTTATCACCCTTTTCTCGATCAGTGGGTCATTACCGCCACGCACCGTCAAGATCGAACCTTTCATCCGCCCGCCGACTATTGTCCGCTTTGCCCGACCAAGCCTGGAGGGTTTCCGACGGAGATTCCGTTTGAGGCCTATGACATCGTCGTCTTTGAGAACAAGTTTCCTTCTTTGAGAGAGAAGCCGTTCCACCCGGATGTGGAAGGGACGCCTTTGATGCCGGTTCGGCCGAGCGTCGGCGTTTGCGAGGTGGTTTGCTATTCCGACAAGCACGACTCGACGTTTGCGACAATGCCGTTGAGTCAAGTGAGGAAACTCACTCGAGTTTGGAAGGATCGTTATGAGGACCTGGCGTCTCGTTCCGAGGTGGAGTACGTCTTCATGTTTGAGAACAAGGGGAAGGAGATTGGCGTGACCTTGAGTCACCCCCACGGTCAGATTTATGCCTATCCTTTCATTCCCCCGATTCTGAAGACCGAATTGGATGCGGAGCGTAAGCATTTCGAGGCCCATGGGCGGCCGCTGATGCAGGATTGGTTGGCAACAGAGACGGCGCATGGCGAGCGAGTGGTGGCAGAGAACGATACGTTCATTGCCGTCATCCCGTTCTTTGCCCGCTATCCCTATGAGGTTTGGGTGACCTCCAAGCAACACCTGCGTTCGATGGGGCAGATGGGACCGAAGCAGTTGGACGATCTGGCGGAGATGCTTCTCATCGTAACTCGCAAGTACGATCAACTATTCGGGTTCTCTCTGCCGTACATCATGTCCATCCACCAGGAGCCGACGACCCACGGGTACGAGTTCAACTGGTTCCACGTGGAGTTCTATCCACCGTACCGAACGGCGAACAAACTGAAGTATCTTGCTGGAAGCGAAGCGGGGGCGGGCGCCTATATTAACGACACCCTTCCCGAAGTGACGGCGAAGACCCTTCGGGAATTGGCGATCAGCGACCCTTTACGAGACGGTCAATAGACGGAAGCGGTCTTCTCGGGCGTTGGAGCGCTCTAGGAGCATCGCTTCGGGCACCAGGTCTTTGATCAGGTCGTCCAGTGGCTCGTCTTCCGTTGAGATCGCCTGTCGCCAGATCGATTTGAGGTTTTGCACCGCTTCTTCGGGAGTGGATTCCAGCGGGATTTTTTCGATTTCGGCTGAAACAGTCTCGGTTAGTTCTCGATTACCGATGGCCAGTCCAAATCGGTTGGATATCGAGTAGTCGCCATCGTAGTCCAGATCGTAGAACAGATCTTTATCGGGGTGTTCGGCAACTTCCGCGAAGAGTGAACGGGCGACGAGGGGGGCCGTGGAGAAATCCGAGAAGGCCTTTTTCACTGATGCGCTGAGCGCGGTGACGACCCGTTGAATCGTGACGTCTTGTTCGCTTCGGTTGTAGCCTTCTTGGTGGGCAAATTCGACGGCGGCGGACCGGATGGCTTCCACGTCCGACTGTTGACCGACCGCCGAAAAGAGAAGACGGTCATAAACTTCGAAGATCTTGCGGGTTTGGCGTCGCATGGTGAAGGCAACGATGCCCGCTTCGATCGAGACGGCCAGCACCGGCGAACCGAGCTTAAGTTTTCCTTCAATGTATTGAGCGCGGTTGCCGATGCCTTCCTGCCAATCGTAGGGCGTGATCATGTCTCCCTATACTACGCAGGATTCACTTAGAAATCTTGAATGCGGGCCTAACGAGCAGCCAGGATTCAAGAGCGATACCAATTTTATGGAGCGACTCGGCGGAGCATTTGTCGACCGTATCCGCTTGGGTATGCCAGGGAGCATAGTCAAAGTCGATCAAGTCGATGGTTGGGATTCCTGCCTCATTGATACAGATGTGATCGTCTTCAATGGTTGGACCATAGACGAGGGGGAAGGTATCGCTGAGACCAATCTTTCCCGCGTTCTGGTAAAAGGCTTTGACCAACGGGCCGGCAAATCTCAGGCTGTTGGGCTCCATCGGGACTCGAAGGTCCTTGTCGCCAATCATGTCGAGCAGGATGCCGTAGTTGGGCTTGGGATCGGGCAGATTTTTCGAATAGTTTACGGCACCCAGGAACATCTCGGACAAGTCGGGACCGAGATCCTCGCCATCGGTCAGGAGGTATTGGACGCCGATATCCTTTGGTAGGCGATCTTTCATGACCCGCATGAGTTCTAGGAGAACGGCGACGCCGCTGGCGCCATCGTTTGCGCCGATGATGGGCAGGCCAGTCTTATCATCGTCGGGGTCCATGTCCGAGGTTGGGCGGGTATCCCAGTGGGCGATGAGGAGGATGCGGGTTTTGGCACGTTTCCAGTTTTGTTCGCCGATGATATTGGTCATCTCGACGTAGCGATTCGTGACGCTCCAGATGTGCTTGAAGTCGACGGTTTTGACATCGTCGCAGTACTTCTTGACCTCATCGGTCAGATACTTCTTACACTCGTTGTAGCCCTTACTTCCTGGGTTGCGTGGGCCAAACGAGCATTGCTTGGTGAGGTGCTTCCAAGCGAGGGACTTATCGAACTTCCAATCGGCGGCCACGGTTTGGGTGGGTCGCGATATCTGGTGGGCGTAGACGAAGCTGGCTAGGAGCCCGAGGCAACCCAGCGTGGCGAGGTTTCTACGTAGCGTTTTCCTTTGAGGACGGTTTCCACGGTGACTCCGGAGAACGTTTTGGTGATCTTGGCCTTGTCCCATATTTTGAAGTATCCCAGGCCGCCTCGTCCGAGCGAGGACGGCATCGCGATCTGGTAGTTCTTAGACTCATCCAAATCGGAACCGTTACACTTTACTTGGACGATGTGTTGGCCGTTGTTGCTTACTTTAGCAAAAACGACGTCGAACCCGGAAAGTTGAAGGAAGCTTGAGTTCGCTTCGGGATAGAGGGACAAGGATCGTTCGAGAGCCTGTTTGATCTGCGCGCCGTTGAGCTTGACGATAACCAATTCATCGGTTGGATACTGAAGAAGGGTAGAAAGATCGTCAGCGACATAGGTTTTCTTAATGAGTCCTGCGCCCAAGAATGCGCCATCTGCCCCCGCATAGTCTTTCAGCACGTCGGCCGCCGCCTGGGCGGGGAGGAAAGCGCCATGCTCAGGATCGTCCGCAAAAGCGAACGTCATCAGCATTACCAGTAGGGAGAGCGCGAAGACCTTCATTCGAAATTAGTGACCGATCTATGTTTACTATTCGGAAGGTTAGACCTCCGAAAAGAGCGACGGTTTCTTTATATCTATAATTTTGCGGATTGTTCCTTGGGTTTGAGGATAGCCAATGGGACCTTGGAACTAGGCGAGAAATTAACAAAAAAGTCTCCGTGCGACAACACGGAGACTTCTCGTCGTTTCGATCGAAGACTTAGCCTTCGACGCGGACGCCCATGGAACGAGCGGCACCGGCGACAATTCGCATCGCCATTTCTTCGTCCTCGGTGTTGAGGTCCTTCATCTTCTGCTTTGCGACGTCTCGGAGTTTATCCTTCGTCAGCGTGCCAGCCTTGTCGGTTTTAGGGTTCGAAGCACCCTTTTCGATTCCGGCGGCTCGCTTGATGAGGTCGCTCGTCAGCGGTTGCTTGACGACGAACGCGTAGGATCGATCCTCGTAAACGGTGATTTCGACCGGCAGAACGAATCCCATCTGCGGGGCGGTCATTTCGTTAAACTTCTTGAGGAACTCCATCATGTTGATGCCGGCCTGACCGAGGGCAGGGCCGACAGGGGGAGCGGGGGTTCCTTTTCCGGCGGGAATGTTAAGCTTGATGTTTCCCGTGATCTTCTTTGCCATGACTTTTCTCTTACAACTGGTTGGATTCGTCGCTAGAGGGAAGCTTAACGACGCGGTCAGAAATTGTACCCGAAGGGCCAATTCAATCCGGGACTCATGGAATTTCCCCGGTAATTCTTCCAGGAAAGCTAACCTTTATAGGCCGTTCCCTATCAAAAGTTAGCTAGTAAAATTACTTGCTTTTTTGGGATTTGGCTCAATTGCGGTTCCGGTGGCCCGCTTCATGAAAGTAAGATGCAAGCGTTGTCAAAGTGAGTTGTCCCGACATTTCGGGGCTAGTTTATTTGAGAGGCAGTAAAAAAAATGGGTGCATCTAATATTTTGATTCGTTCTTTGGCTTTGGGGAGCGCACTTGGCGTCATCGGAGCCGCTAACGCGATTCTCATCGACCCGGCGAAGCTTCAGACTTCGTCTGACGGCGGCGGACTCGACGTTCAGAGCCTGCTGATTGCTAAGGGATTCACGGGTTCCAGCGTCGGTACTTCGATTCCCGACTACGGCGATCAGGTTGACTTCGAGACCTACGGTTTGACACAGAGCGACGCCATTTGGCAGATCAAGTGGCAGAATGCCGGATTCGCCAACAAGCATCGACTGGGTTACTACACGAACATCGGCGACGCCGTCATCAACGCAAGCGACATCACTTGGGTTCTTGGCGACCTCGACGACAACGGTAGCACCGACCTCGTTACGACGAGCGCTCCGATCAACATCAACACCACGTTCGGTCTGGCGTTCTACGCAGGCGATGGCGCAGGCACGATTTTCTACTCCCAGACCTTCCGAAATCCGGACAGCAACCCCACGGTTAAGGACCACGCTGCGACGATCAACGCGCTTCCGGTTCCGAGTGGCTACGCAACCGGCGTCGTTGTTTCTTGGGAAGATTCCCTGAACAACGTAATCGATAAGGACTATAACGACCTCGGCGTCTTCATTGGTGGCGCTCGAGCCGTTCCGGAGCCCGCGACGATGGCGACCCTCGCCCTCGGCGCAGCTGCTCTTCTTCGACGACGCAAGTCGGCCAAGAAGTAAGTAGCCTTTGAGCTAAGAAATGCAAAGGGCGGCTTGGTTAACCAAGCCGCCCTTTTTCTTGTGTCAAACTCACCTTGAGTTTCGCAAAGGAGCGTTTACCACCCCAACATGCCACTAGTTTCCGTTCATATTCCTCAAATTGGCGAAGGCCTTCAAGAAGCGCGTTTGGTCGGAGTGCTCAAGCAGCCTGGCGACCACGTGAAGCGTGACGAACCGATCTACCAAATGGAGACGGACAAGGCCGTCATGGACGTAGAGTCTCCTTACGAGGGAGTTCTCGCCGAATGGCTTGCCGAAGTCGATACGATCCTTCCGATTGGAGGCGCGGTCGCGAAGATGGAAGTCGCCGAAGGCGTGACCGAAATAGGAGCGGGCGGGCATGGTCCGGCGCCAACCGCGGCTGAAGAGGCTCTCACCACCGGGACAAACGAGCGCACGGAGACTCGCAACGCAGCGATTCCACCGCGTACTCGTGCTTATGCCAAGGAAAAGGGGCTCAGCGATGAGGACCTTGCCAATGTTCCCTCGGCTTCCGGGAAGTTGATGCCAAGCGATATTGACGCCTACTTGTCGGGCGCGACCTCAGCGGCGACCAAGAAAGGCGAATCCCGTGGGGGCACCTATCGCGAGGCCGCCGTTCCGCAGAAGCAGAGGCTGCTTGCCTCACGCATGGTTCGGGGCAGCCAACTTGTTGTGCCGGGAACGATGTCGGTCGCCGCCAAGTGGGGCGCGATCGAGAGGATGCGCGCACAGGTCAAGGCAAGCGCCAGCGATTTTCAACCATCTGCTTTCACGATGTTCGCCTATGCAGTCGCCCAGGTGTTGAAGGACTACCCCGCGTTTCGATCGACTCTAGTGACCGACGATACGCTACGGACGTATGAGCATGTCTCGCTTGGGATTGCGGTGGGACTGCCCGGCGACGAGCTTGTGTTGGCCGTGGTTGACCAGGCCGACACCATGACGTGGCCCGAGTTTGCTCAGAAGATGCGGGATCAGATCGAGCTTGCGCGAAGTGGCCAGGATCAGGCTCACGAAGGAGTCACGATTTCCCTTACGAACATGCAGAGCTTTGGCCTACGCGACGCCGTGCCGGTGGTTGTCCCCCCAGCCGTTGCGACTCTCTTCTTGGGAGAGGCTTACAATGGGATCGATCAAGGGATCGACGAGTTCAAGCTCTGCCGCTACGCGAATCTGGCGCTCACCTTTGACCACCGCATCATGAACGGTGTGGGAGCGGCGGAGTTCTTGAACGCGATTCGAGGAAAGGTTGAGACGATCAGCAGTATCCTTTCCATTGCTTGATTGCTTGATTGCTTGATTGCTTGATTGCTTGATTGCGGGCTTTAGGGGGTTTGGGCTCGGGTGATGTCGGCAATTGGATAGGGTTTGCCGTTAGCGAATGACCAGAGCGTGGCACACCAAGCGGTTTTGCTTTCCGAGGTCGTGACGATCTCCATTTTGCCGTCGCCATCAAAATCGGCGACGGCCCTTACTTGGCACCGTTGGAGCGGCGTGGTAGCGGCAGCTTGAGACCAATTCAGGACGGCGGTGCAGGGTTTGCCGTTCTGTGTCCAGCGCAGGATCACTGCCGACCAATCTCCCAACGCCGCATCGCCTTTTAGAACTTGCGGGCGTGATACGGCTTCCACCAATTCTTCTCGATCCGTTGAGTTATTGAGATTCGTTTGCCATACGTTGGTCAGGTAGCCGCGGGTTGGGAGACCGAGTCTCGTTCCGGCTTCGGCGACGACTTGCCGCAGGATGGACTGACGATTATCCAGAGCGTAGGAGACCTTAGAGGTGACGAGCGGTACGCCTGAAAAGAAGACACCGTGGGTGGGGTTGGAGGATATCTGACATTCACCATCCGTTCCTTGAACAAAGGATGTTTCGAGACGACGGTCTTTTAGTCGCCCGACGCCCACTTCTCGAATATTGAGGGTGGGTAAGGGCTTTACGTCCTCAATCGACTCCCAACCGTTCGAAGTCAGCGCGGCGAGCGCGACTCCATCTACTACCAAAACTTGGGTCGAAACCCATGCGATTAATCCTAAGACCATCCCTGACCGTCATCCTACTCGTTTGGCGGCGAGGGATGGTTCTCCTAGCGGGCGAATTCCACCAAACCGATGGGATTGCCTTCGGGATCTTTTATGGCGGCGGAAAATCCGACCCCGGGGAGCGGCGCCTTCGGAACCGAAATCTGACCGCCAGCAGGTTCGACTTTGGCCATGACCTCGTCGATGCTTGCGCATTCCAGCCAGACGGAGGGTGAATTTCCCGGAACGACTTCATCGGCTTTCATGAAACCTCCGATGTGTTCGCTTCCGGTCCCGAAGACGATCATCTCTTCACCAAACGCTTTAAACTCCCAATCAAAAAGCGTGCCATAGAACTTCTGAGCTTGATTTAAGTCAGTGACCAGCCACTCGATGTGACAGACTTTGTAGGCCATTTGTTATCTCCTTGCGGTTGCGGTGTTTAGTTTAGAGGGCAGCGACGTCGCCAAACTCTGCGGAAATTGCTTTTTTGCTTCTTGATTGGCGCGTTCTCTTGGAGCGAGTTTTTGGTTCAGGGCGCTCTGGTTGGGCAGCGCACGTACGACGGTAGGACCGTCGGCTACATTGCGCTCTGTAGTTCGTAACGCGCGAATAATCACCGAGCGCGATGTAGGCG
>MKRX01000002.1:283963-349977 GCA_001898035.1 Armatimonadetes bacterium 55-13 | reverse complement strand
GCCTTCGTTTCGGTAGAACTGGAAGCCCTCTTCTGGATACTCAAGGAACCCTTCCTTGGTTGATGTCTCGCTGGGGGACATCGTCGGCGGGAGGTAGACCAGCCATTTCGGATTCGCCGCAAATCGGCTCATCGCCTCCAAAGCCGCGATAGAGTTCTCTTCACGAATCGTCACGTTGCCCTTCAGCGCGGTCTGTACGAACCGTCTCCCGGTGACTTCCGAGAGATCCAGAAGATCGTCGTATTCGTGTTGGGCGGCCAATGCGGGCTTTTCCAGGAACGGTCGCTTGGATTCGGCATAGGCCATCCTCGCCGGAACGGAAACTAATTCCATTTCTGGGTAACGCAGGGCCGTGAGCCGCCCACCAAAAACGCAGCCGGTGTCGATGTTGATCGTCCGGTTGAGCCATTCCGGTTCGGGAATGGGCGTGTGGCCATAAACCACTCTGGCTCTGCCCCTGTATTCTGAGGCCCAGTTGTAGCGAACTGGCAGTCCAAATTCGTCGATCTCGCCCGTCGTCTCTCCATAGAGGGCAAAGTCACGCGCTCGTCCAGAGGATCGGCCTTGCATCTCCTCCTTCATGCCCGCATGGGCGACCAGCAGTTTGCCGTCGTCCAGCCAGTAATGGCTCACCAGATTGCTCACGAAGCGCTTGACCTGCCCACGGAACTCGTCCGACTCGCCATCGAGTTGTTGCATCGTCTCCGCCAAGCCGTGGGTGAGTTTCACGTCTCGACCGTTCAGCTTTCGCGCAAGTTTGTCGTCATGGTTCCCCGGCACAATCAGCGCCTGCCCCGCCCCCACCATGGACATGACCAGTTTCAGGACCCGAGGCGAGTCTGGTCCCCGGTCAACGAGGTCGCCCAAGAAGATAGCCCGTCGCCCTTCTGGCGTTGTGACCTTGAACCAATTCATGGCTTCCCAATAGCGCGGAGACTGCCCCTCGGCCAATGGCTCGACGGCTTGCTCGTCCAACTGATAACCCAGGTTGGTCATCAATTCGAACAACTCATCGAAACAGCCGTGAATGTCTCCGACGATATCGAACGGGCCTTGCTCCGTTCGACGATCGGTCCACAGTCGCTCTCGTACGATCTCCGCCGCGTCGATCTCCTCGACTGTGCGCAGGACGTGCAGGTTTCGGATGCCCTCTTCGCGATCCATGGTACGTAGCGACCGCCGCATGTCCTTAGTGTGGTTTCTCACCACATGCTCACCGAATTGCCGATCCGGACGCAGCTTGTTTCGCTCCTGACAGATCCGCTCGTCGATGTTGAACACGATGGCGCTGGTCAAGGCGTGGTACTCGCCGGCAATGCGAATCAACGCCTTGCGAGCATGTGCCTGGACATTGGTGGCGTCGATGACCGTCAGTTTTCGATTCTTCAATCGAATCCGCAGCAGTTCATGCAGGATCTTGAACGCGTCGTCGGTGGCGTCCAGCGACGTCTCATCGTCGGAAACCCACCCACGGCAGGTATCGCTCGACAAGATCTCCGTCGGCAAGAAGTGCTTCCGGGCGAACGAGGACTTCCCGCAGCCCGATGCCCCAACCAACAGAATCATTCCGAAATCGGGGACCTTAAGCTCCACGAGTGAACACCCCCATTTGGCTCGGCGCGCCCTTCTCCGCGTCCTCTGGACCAATCGGCGCAAACCTCACGGTGTAACCGTGCTTTTCGGCCACACCATTCGCCCAGTCTTGAAACTGGGCACGGGTCCACTCGAAACGGTGGTCTCGGTGCCTCATGGCGCCCTCCGCCATTCCCTCAAAAAGCGCGTTGTACTCCTGGTTAGGCGTGGTGATCACCACGGTTCCCGGACGGGCAAACTCGAACACGGTTCGCTCAAACGAGGCCAGTCTGGGCTCATCCAAGTGCTCGATGACTTCCACCACCGCCGCCGCGTCGTAACCCGCCAATCTGTTGTCTCGGTACATCAAAGAACCGTGAATGAGTTTGATTCGCTTAAGCTGCTTACTCGGCAGACGGTCCAGCCGGAGCCATGATTTCGCCCTTTCCAACACACTGAACACCACGTCCACGCCCACGATCTCAGTGAACTGCTTGTCTTTGAGCAACAAGGTGAGCAGCTTTCCTTCCCCACACCCGAGATCGATGACCCGGTGCGCGCCGGAGGCCTTGAGGGCGGCAAACACCGTCGAGAGACGCTGCTCGTGAAGGCTGAGCTTTCGCTCAACCTTTTCTTCTTCGGCATTCTTCTCTTCAACCTGAGCGTCGGGATCTGGATCACCCTCCGCTTCGGAGAGATGCGCAAGAGCGAGGCGAGTCAGGTTACGTTGATGAGCCAAGTACCGCTTGGAGATCAACTCCTTTTCAGGGTGCGACTCAAGCCAGCCTTTGCCTCGGCGGAGCAGCTTCTGAACCTCGTCTTCGCCCACCCAATAGTGCTTGTTGTTATCCAGCACGGGAATTAGCACATAGAGGTGCGCCAAGACGTCCTTGATCAGCGCAGTGATTCGCAAGGTGACATCCAAGTAGTGACTAGCTCCCCAGTCAGGAAAGGTTTCGTCTAACTCGATGCCCTTGGCCTCGATCTCGTAGCCCAAGGGCTCGAAGAATCGCCGAAACAGCGACTCACCACCCCGACATGCTAACACGGGGATTCTAATCGCAAGAGGAATCGGCATCGCCGCAAGCTCTGGGCGCTCCTTACTCCTTCCTCCCATGGCGGTCGAGAAGAACTCTCCAATGGCGCTGCTCAGAAATGACGACGCCACATAGGGTCGGTCGTTGACATACTGCTCCAAGAGCCCGCCTTCTCCAGAAGGTCCAGATCGTCCCCGGACCAATTTGACCGGGTCCACCTCAATCATCAGTTCCGCGGTGCAACGTTCGGGACTCGCTTCTGGGAAAAACACTTTGGCTTCGCCAAAGGTCATTTCTGCGGTATGAATCCGATCCGGGTTCTTGTGGAGCAAATAACCCAGATCCGTCGCTGGCACATGCGTTGTACTGATTTCTAGGATCATGGTAAGTGTCGAATTATGACCGTCCGCCCAGATACCGATCTAGTGCTATTCCCGCCTTTAACGTTAACCTTGTCGAACTGAGCAGACAGGTACCCTCAACCCATGATCGCTCTTGCGCTGATGACCGTTCTCAGCTTCCCCATCCCCGCTCCCGCACCCAGTTTCGAAGTCATGACCTTCAACATCCGGTACGGCACCGCCAACGACGGAGATAACCGGTGGGAGGTGCGGCGTCCACGCACCCTTGAGGCCCTCAAAAAGCGCCACCCCGCCATCATCGGCTTACAAGAAGCTCTGAGTTTCCAGGTCGAACAAGTTCGCGATGCCCTTCCCGGATACCAAGCGGTTGGCGTGGGTCGAGAGGACGGCAAAGCCCAAGGCGAGTACTCGGCCATCGTTTACGATGCCAAACGATTTCGATTGCTTCGTTCCGATACGTTCTGGTACTCCGACACTCCAAATGTTCCCAACTCCACCAACTGGGGCAACCAGATCACCCGAATCTGCACGTGGGCTTACTTCCAGGATTTGAACACCAAGAAATACTTCTATCACTACAACACCCACCTGGACCATCAATCCCAGCCCAGCCGAGAAAAGAGCGCGGCCATGATCTTGGATCGGATCAAGACCCGCAGCACTCAAGACCCCGTGATCGTCACCGGCGATTTCAATGTGGGAGAAGACAATCCCGTTGCGACCATTCTCAAGCAAGGCGGACTTTTGGACTCCTTCCGAGTGCTCCATCCAGACGAGAAGACGGTAGGAACCTTCAATGGGTGGAAAGACCGAGGCGCGGACAAGATCGACTACGTTTGGGTCAATTCGGGATTTAAAGTCCTAAGCGCCGAGATATTGACCACGAAGGTGAAGGGATTCTGGATATCCGATCACCTTCCTGTCGTCGCCACCATCGAAGCTCAATAGCTTAGGCGTAGCTGGAGGCCGGTGCGGCATCGCCCCGCCGTGCCTTCCGCTCTGCGCCAACTTTGGCCTCATAGCCACTCTCTCGGAACGCAAGCAACGGTTCTGCCGCCATTCCCTTAAAGGAACGCCACTCGCGCAAGAGGGGCCGAACGTCTTCCTCAAAGCCTTCTCGAAGATAGTTCTCCGCATCCACGATGTTCATCGAAGCTTGGGCGGCGGCAAGTCCGTCCAAGTCCACCATCTGAGCCTTCAGGAACATCTCTTGTGCCGTCGTCACCGTCTGAATCATCGCCTCGATCTTTGGCTTGAGATTGTGCGATTGATCGACCATGTAAGCGATTCCAGAAGCGTCCAATCCATGTCGCTCCTCGGCAAGACGAATCGCTAAAAAGATCCGGAAGACCGCATAGGGATCGATGGAACCCGTCGTCAAATCGTCGTCGGCGTACTTCCGATCATTGAAGTGGAACCCGCCTAACATGCCTTCATCAAGGAGAAACGAAACGATGTGTTCGATATTGACGCCCTGGAAGTGATGCCCCGTATCGACGAGCACCTTGGCCTGCGGCCCAGCAAACTTGGAGAAGGCGTATGACATGCCCCAGTCGGCAATATCCGTGTGATAGAACGCCGGCTCGAAAGGCTTGTACTCCACCAACATCGTCATGTCATCCGGCATCCACGAGTGCCAACGCCGAAGTGCGTCCTGCATCAACCGCTTCCGGCTGATGAGGTCGTCTTGCCCGGGATAGTTCGTGCCATCGGCAAACCAAAGACTCAGAAGCCCCGAGCCCGTTGCCTTCCCGATTTCGATGCAACGCCGAACGTGCTCGTCGGCCGCCGCTCGGGCGTCGGGATTCGGGCTGCACACTGAACCAAACTTATAGGTTTGGTCCTGAAATAGGTTGGGATTGATGGAGCCGATCCGCACTCCCTGTGCCTCTGCCAGTTTCCCTACTTGCCCAGGGTCAGTTCCTTCTGCGAAGTCCCAGAGAACGTGAACGGCGACGCTTGGGCAGCATCCGGTGAATCGATGAACCGTGCCCGCATCCTGAAGCTTGTCTTCGATGGTAATTGCGGCCGCATCTTGGAAGAATTTTCCAAAGCGCGTGCCCGTATCGGCGTAGCCCCAACTCGGTGTTTCAACCTCAAATGCATTGAGTTTGCTTAATATTTGGTCGCGATCCTGCATCTAGTGGAAGCTTAGCAAACCACCAAATGTCCTAGACCCATCCCTCGAGTAAATTGTTAAAATTAACGTTCAATCAGCTTAAACTTCGGCCTCGACCCAGTTAAGCGTTTAAATTTGTCGTGAAATTTGCGTACAAATTGGGATTTTTGGTTGTCTTCGGTGCATTAGCCGTCTAAAATATCCCTGCAGCGCTAAAGGCGCGCAAACGAAAGAGACCTGCATTTGGGCGGCTCAGTCCCATCCCTTCCAAAGACACATACCTAAGCCGCCCGTCTTTTAACAAATCTGGTCCTAGTCCTTCTTGACACCTCTATTTCAACGGTGTAACATGTCGTCCTCAGCGTTGCTTGCTGACCGCGCCCGGCTTTTGAATTGGGCATCGCTGAAGAATCTTCGAAGTACTGACGAGTTCCCTCTTACAATAAGGGGTCGTAGCTCTACATCTCGTACGCGCCCTGATGGCTGGCAACCATACAGGCCCTGTCATGTCTCCCGGAGGGACACATGTCGATTCACGTAAAGGACGAGCCCGGTGACGCCTCGGCAGTTGTTGTAGCCGAGAGTACGCTCATCCAGCTTGAGGCCGACTTCGGTGAAGACGGTCAATTTGGCAAG
Organism: Armatimonadetes bacterium 55-13; assembly: GCA_001898035.1. Taxonomy (GTDB): domain Bacteria; phylum Armatimonadota; class Fimbriimonadia; order Fimbriimonadales; family Fimbriimonadaceae; genus 55-13. Next base: position 344,251 of record MKRX01000002.1, on the reverse strand, counting down.
AGAATCTTGGAAGTGACGCCCACCCATGTAAAGGTGGTCGAAACCAATGGGGCTGCCTCATTCCAGATCCCGATTGCCGAGATCAAAAGCGCTCGCAATGAGCCACTAGTAGGAGGAGGACGCTTGGAGGTCGTGACGACCACTGGCGAAATCGTCCCCATTATTTCCTATAGCCTCACGCTCGCCGCAAAGTTCAGCGAAGCGGCGCGAGGTGTTGAGCAGCTTGCCAAGGGCGAGCCTCTCATGATCAATCTTAAGCAAGAGTTATTGCGCTGTCCCAAGTGCAATCGGCTCCTGCCGGAAAAGGACGGCATCTGCCCGGCTTGTGTTAATCGCGGAAAGACTCTGCTCCGCGTGGCGCAGTTCATGCGCCCATACAAGAAGCAAGCGGTACTGCTCGGCACCCTTTCCTTGACCACCACTCTGCTCAATCTTGCCCCGCCGTATCTGCAGGGTCGAATCATCGGCGAAGTCTTCGAGAAGAGATCCAACTTGGGCATGCTCTATCAGTTCGTCTTGGGCTGGTTGGGCATCGCTCTCGTGGCGACCGTCGTCAACATCACGCGAGATCGAATGGTCGCGCGTTTGGCGGGTCACATTGCCGCGGATCTTCGCGCCGCGGTCTACCGGGCCGTGGAGTTCTTGCAGCTCACTTTCTTCGATAAGAAACAGGTGGGAGCCATTGCCAGCCGCGTCACCAGTGACACGGACCGCGTTTGGGGATTCTTGGTAGAGGGTGTTCCCTACTTCATGCTGAACGGGCTCATGCTCTTCGGCGTGGTGGGCTTCCTCATCTACATCAACCCGCTCATGGCGGGAGTGATCCTGCTACCCATCCCCATGGTTGTCGGAATCGGAGTTCGGTTCTGGAAGCCGATGTCCCAAATGTTCCACCGAGTGGGACAGAAATGGGCTCGATTCCATGTCCACCTCAACGAGTCGCTCCACGGCATCCGTGTCGTCAAAGCGTTCGCCAAGGAAGACACCGAATACGACAAGTTCCGTAACCGAAATCACGAACTCCGCGACGCGGGCAAGAACGCCGATGCGCGCTGGTTCACCATCTTCGGCGCGATGATCTTCTGCACCACCATGGGTACGTTGCTCTGTTGGGCGGTCGGCGGATACCTCGTCGTCAACGGCAAGCTCACGCTCAGTCAGTTCTGGATGATCCAGGCGTACCTGAGCTTGGTCTACGGCCCGCTTCAATGGTTCGCCGCCGTGAACAACTGGTTCAGCCGCGCCATGGCAGGCGCCGACCGAATCTTCGAGATCATGGACATGACTCCGGAATCCTATGGCGATCCCGGCAAGAAGGTCCAGATTGCGGGAGAGGTCCAGTTTGAGAACGTTCGGTTCGGATACGACAAATCGAATCCGGTCCTGAAGGGCATCGACTTCACCGCCGCGCCGGGAGAAATGATCGGTCTGGTCGGAAAATCCGGTGCCGGGAAATCGACCACGATTAACCTGATCTGCCGATTCTATGAACCGGACGCCGGAGCGATTCGAATCGATGGCCAAGACTACCGAGACATCTCGCTGCAAGACCTGCGAAACCAGATCGGAATCGTGCTCCAAGAGCCGTTCCTCTTCAATGGCACCATTGCGGAGAACATCGCTTACGGAAAGCCGGATGCCACCTTCGAGGAGATCATCGAGGCGGCGAAGGCCGCAAACGCTCACAGCTTCATCCTGGGAAAGGCGGATGGTTACGACACGATGGTCGGCGAAAAGGGCGGCAAGCTCTCGGGTGGAGAGCGCCAGCGCGTCTCCATCGCTCGCGCCATCCTGCACGACCCGAAGATCCTGATCTTGGACGAAGCTACCTCCTCGGTCGACGTGGAGACAGAACGCCAGATTCAGGAAGCGATTGGTCGCCTCATCAAGGGTCGAACCACGTTTGCGATCGCGCACCGACTCTCAACTCTTCGCAATGCGTCCCGATTGATCGTCCTCGAAAAGGGAGAGATCGCAGAGATCGGTACGCACGAAGAACTGATGGCCAAGGAAGGACACTTCTACAAGCTGGTGCAGTCTCAGACCGCGTTGAACGAGATTATCGGAATCGGGGCCGGAGCCTAACCATGGCCCAACTCAACTCTCCTACCTACTCTTCCCGTTGGGAAAACGGACTGCCCATCCTGGAAACTTCCAGGATGGTCCTCCGTGTGGCGGCAGACGATGAGTTGAGCAAGATCGTGGGTTACCTGCGCGCGAATCGCGACCACTTGCAGCCTTGGGAGCCGTACCGAGAGGACTCGTATTTCCACGATGCCTCTTGGATCGGCGCACCTGAGCGGGATCAGCAAGAAGCCCGCAGTCGAATCGCCTTTCGATTTCGACTCCTGCTTCGCCAAGGAACGGACGATTTTATCGGGACGATCAGTCTGCGAGACATCGCCTACCTTGCCTGCTGGAACGCCACCCTCGGCTACTCGCTCGACCATCGTTACCAGGGGTTGGGTCTCATGCGCGAAGCCGTCGCCTCGGTCATTGAGTTTGGATTCAACGACCTCAATCTCCGGCGAATCGAAGCGTGCTACATGCCCAATAACGTGCGGTCAGAGCGGCTCTTACAGTCTTTACACTTTGTCCGAGAAGGACTCTTGCGCAGTTCACTGGAGGTGAACGGGAAATGGGAGGATCACGTGATCTGCTCACGCATCAACCAGGATTGGAAACGGCCCTAGTAAGGCCAAATTGTCCAGAGGACGAAACCGCCATCGTTAGCCTGTTGAATCAGGTGAACGTGGTGAAATACAACGAATCTACGCTGGCCGAGCGCCGCGGACGGTATGCCCGCAAACGCCGGTTTGAGAGGGTAGCCGAACGCGAAGGACAAGTTGTCGGATGGATCGAACTGGTCGAGTCTGGCGCCCCGGGATGCGCCTACTTGCGACTCTCGGTGAACCCGGAAGCTCAAGGGCAACGCATCGGTGCGGCGCTTTATCAGGAGATGCTATCGAACGAGTTGTGGCAAGACTCCAACAAAATCTTTGTCTCAACTAGCGAAACGCATCCCACAGCCCGCCGATTCGCCGAGGACCGGGGATTTGTGGTCAGGAATCACATGTTCGAATCCACGCTGGCCCTCGCCGATTTTGACTTCGATCAATGGCAGGGGGCGATTCAAAGAGTCGAAGAGCAAGGGATTCGGTTGACGACGCTAGCCGAGCTCGGCGATACCGAAGAAAACCGCTACAAACTCTGGGAGATAGAAGCGGTCACCGACCGTGACATCCCTAACCTCGACGCCGATGAGATCCCCTCGTGGGAAGACACCCGAGATAGCCTCTTCACCGCGTCCTGGTTCGATCCTGCCGGAGAATTCGTCGCGCTCGACGGAGAGCGGTGGGTAGCCGTCAGTGGCATTGCCGAGATCTCACCCGGAGAGTATTACAACCAACACGCCGGGGTTTATCGCGAGTATCGGGGCCGAGGCATCGCCACCGCACTCAAGGCGCTCGCTCTTCGCTACGTAAAACAAAAGGGCGGAACCGTGATTCGGACCAACAACGACTCGGATAACGCGCCCATGCTGGGCATCAACGCCAAGTTCGGCTACCAGCCAAAACCAGGGCAATTTGACTTTGAATGGAGAAGACCCTCTTGAACGAAACCGCAATTCAACCCAAGGAGTTACAGATCTTCTATCACCCGAAAGATCGACTCCGAATGACCGTTCCGAACGATCGGTCCTATCCCACCGTCAAGCCTGCCTGGTCAGCGCCTCTCAGTCGGCCTGGCAAGTACTTGGCGCTTCTCAATGGCAAGGGAGAAGAAATCGCTACCATCGTCGATCCAAAGGAACTCCCGGATGACTCTCGAACCGCGGTCGAAGAGGAACTGCGTCGTCGGTATCTCACGGCGACCGTCCACCGCGTCACTCACGCAAAAGGCGAGTTTGGCTCGACCTATTGGCACGTGGTTACCGATCGTGGCGAGCGAGACTTTGTCACCCAAAGCCTCCAGGAAAATGCTCAATGGCTCGGTCCCACTCACCTCATGCTCATCGATGTCGATGGAAACCGTTTCGAGATTGTCGATACAAAGTCGCTCGACGAAAAGAGTCAGGCCTTTATCGAAGCTATGCTCTAACCAAGGTGTTGAGGACCAAAGAGGGGTCGAATCAAGATTTGATTCGACCCCGTATTTTTTCTAGAATCAGCCTAGGCTCAATAGCGGAATTTACTTGCTATGCTGCGCTTTGGCACGCTCTTATGCCTCTTTTTGGCCACCGTTGTCACGGTCCTTGCTACCGACTACCGCCTTGTGGTCGCCACTGACGACCATAACGTTCGCCAGGCTCCGGCATTGGTGCTTTATGGAGCGAACCTGCGGCTTTCGAAGGAGGATCGCATCACGTCGATCACCTTCTCGGCGGGCGAGGCGATCGACGCAAACTGTGTCGTCAGCCTTGATACGACCGGAGCGTCCACACAGGTCGCCCTCGGGCCGGACATTCAGGTGTATGGGGGCAAGGTTCTTGCCGCCGGGGCGAGGCCGACAAAGAAGGTTATTCCTGCCTCGATCACCGTCGATGTCCCTGCGGCTACTGGATCGGAAAAGGGAAAGTTGAGTTCGCTCGTACAGCCCATCATCCATCAGGTTTACAACCTTCCCTGGATGTACATCGGTATTGGCTTTGGCGTGATTCTGGCCGCAATGTTCCTGATGAATCGTCGCTCTCAGGCATTCACGACCAGCATGTCGAAAGAAGCCAAGAGTCTTTACCTAGAGACCGTCAAGAGCATCGTCGACCGGCTGGAGAAAATTGAGAATAGTCAACACAGCCTCGTGAAGAATCCTCCAGTGGTCCGCACGTTCCGTGCTCAAATTGAAGGCTTCGAAGCTCGTCTCACTCGCATGGAGAAGCAGGATAAGGAATCGGGCGAGACTTTGGCTAAAGCCGCCGCTGAAGTCCAGTTGGGTAGCGAACGCCAAGCGGCCCTGCTCTCGAAATTAGAATCAAACCGGACTGAGCTTGCCCAAGGGCATACCCTGTTGGCTCGCGATATTGAAGCCGTTAAGAGCCATCTCGATCAGTTTGCAAAAATGCAAATCGCCATTAAAGAGGATCTCGCTGCTTTGCCTTCGATTCAGGCGAAAGCCGACCAACTAGCGGAAAGGCTGGCAAAGATGGAGGCCCAGTTGGCCGAGGCGGAAGCTAGTGTGTCCCAAGCAGAGCAACAGGCTCGCGCTCAATCCGAGCATCTTCGAGCCGAAATCGCGGAACTGCGAAAGAGTCAACTTTCGTTGGAGTCCATGCCGTCTCAACTGGAAGCCGTCGGCACAAGCGTCTCCGCTATTCCCGCTGCCATTGAATCGGTACGCGCCTCATTGCCGAATCTGGATGCCGTTGAAGTCAAGCTAGACCGCCTGAGTTCTATCGAGGACAAGCTAGGCCATTTCGATGTCTTGGATTCTAAGCTAGACCGTCTTGAGTCGATTGAAGAAAGTCTGACTCCTTTGTCTGAGATCAAAACTAATCTGGAGGCAATGCCCGAGCGGATCGATGGGCTCACCGAGGAAATTGGACGCATCCACGAGAACATCCTGACCCAAATCAGCGGCCTAACGGGCTCAAGCGCCGAACGACATAGCGAGTTGGCGGAGTTGATTGCGGCGCACAGCTTTGCCCCACCAGCCGAACCCGAGGAAGTCGTCGAAAGTGATCCTCCTGTATTGGAAGTCATTGATGGGGAAAAGGACGGGGACGAGACCGTAGCCGTAGCGGAAGCGAAGATTGCACCGGAGAATGAGGCTCCTCAGTCCGACGACGAAGCCGAGAACGCCCAAGTCATTGAGGTCGAGCCCGAGGTGCCTGAATTCACGGAATACATCCACGATGAGATCAGCGCACCCGATGAAGACCAATCGGATTTACCCGAAGAAGTCCTTGAAGAAGCGGTTGCCGAATCCCAGGCGCCCGAGGTCGTGATACTTCCGACTGAACCCGATATCGAGCAGGAAGCCTCTACGGACCACGAACAAGAATCTCACTGGGAAGCTCCCGAGTCAGCTGAGACAGAGGATCTCGCGGCAGACGAGCCTTCAATCGAGCAACAGACCCTTGAGGATCTCGATGCGGTCGAGCCGGAACCGGAACCTGAAGGAGAAGCCACACTGGAGACGGAAGTCGAACCAGAACCGGAACCTGGAACGGTCCAAATTGTAGAAATTCCCGAATTTCACTTTGCGAACGAAGTCGCCCGGCTCTCCAATATTCCCGAACCGGTAGCCGAGGAAGAATCCAACTTCGTTCCTACCATGACTTTCCATCTCGATCCGCTTCCAGATCACTTGGAGACGTTCGAAGACGGTGAGGCAAATAGCACTCTGTCCGTCTTCCACGCCCCCAAAGACAGTAGCGCTGAGATCTCCGACGACGCCGTATCTGAGGTCCTTCAGGACCTGATCGCAAATCAGACCGAACCTGAGATATCCAAAGTTGACGATGTGGAAGAAGTGGATGCCGAACCCATTTCAATGGATGCGCAATCTTGGGAAGGGTTGGGAGCATCCTCGGCAAAGACTTGGAGCGTCCACAGTCCTCTTCCCCTCGACTTGGTTGCCTTTGAGAATGATCTCAAACCAATGACCCCGATCGGCACGGCGCCAATTGGGAACGAGATTGGGGCCGTCCTCTACGCGGGTGGACGAGTCATCTACACCTGTGGACCGACACTGCATGGCTTCTGGCCAGGTAAAGACGACCGTAGCTTTGGTCTGGACGAACCGATCGCGCTTGAGGCGTGGCGTCTGGCCACCCACGGCCAGAACCTCTTCATCGCTCAGAGAAATCGGGTTCGAATCGTCAATACGCACGGTTGGTACGCCATGGAGCAGTTCGCGGGCGAATATGTCGATCAACTGGTCACCCCGCATCAGTGGATCGGCGTAAAAGACGATGGGAACGCCCTGCTCGAGTTTAGGAACCATCGCGGACAGCTCCTGGGGGATCCCGTCCGTCTTGGGAGTCCGGTTGAGGGCCTCAAACTCTGCGGCGATGCGAAGCACGTGTTTGCTGGGCTATCAAACGGAAAGATTCTGGAAGTTTCTGAAAATGGACTGGATGAATATGCTTCGGGGCCCGAGGGATCACGTTTGTTGCATCTCTGCCTGCACCAGGGGCGCCCTCTCGCTTTGTTCGCTTTACAGCCCGGGGTCCTCTGCATTCACTTCGGCGGTGCGGAAAAGATGATTGAGCTCGAAGTCGAAACCATCGCCATTGATCCTGTCCTCATCGGGCACAAGCTATATATCGCCGACACAATCGGGGGGCGGCTTTTTACGATCAACCTCAAGAAGATGTCGGCCACTTCCGAGACGTGTTTCCAAGGCGTGACCGCGCTACGCCGATTTATAGGGATTCACCACGGTTCGCAGAGTTTATTGTTTGCCCTGACTTGCGACAACGGCAAACCGGTAGGACGTGTGGTGATGATTGATCCCAAGTCAGGCGAAGAGACAAAGGTCTGCGCAGCGGGCCAAGCTCGAGCCGACCTGATCGTAGCCGACTCGCACCTCGTCCTTGCCACGAGTTGCCAATACCAGAACGTCATCCGAGTGATGGAACCCTTTGCGCGACAAAGGATGGCCGCCTGAAAATGGTGGGGCCCCTCTCTCGCTGGGAATCGAGAGGAGGGGCCTGGGTGCTGGGAGAGGCAATGAAGGAGAAGAAAACTTAGAAGACGTTTTGCTGATTCACGTGCGTCCGAAACCTTCGGGCTTCTTTCACGAGAGAGCTAATGACCGGTAGAACGTCGCCGCCTTGAGCTCGTTCCTCAAGTTCGGAACAAACTTCTGCCAACCGGATGGCGCCTACCGCTTGGCTCCCACACTTCGCCGCCCTTGCATGGTAGCGAAGGTTACGGTACTCCCCGGACTCTACCGCTCGACGAATCGAGCGAATTCTGCTGGGAATCTCCGAGACAAACACGCGAAGTACTTGATCGGCAAACTGTCGATCTCCTCCCGATGTCGTCTCCAGTTGCGCCCGTTGGAAGACGGGTAGCTCCGACACGGTGGAGTGACTGTCATCGATCACCTTCAATTCCTCCTCCCGTGCTTCGTTCATGCTTTCGTTATCGGAGTTGATTTGAGCCTAATTAGACAGGGTGTAGGTAATGCGCCGATATGCGCAAGATTGGGCCCCGGCAGCCTACACAGTCTGGGACCAGGAAGCCCCCTTTTCAAAACCTGCCAAAATAGCTCCATGAGGTACCTGCCAACGATCCTCGCGGTGCTCTCCTTGGGTTTAACCTTAGGATGTGGCCCCTCTAAGACCGTCGAGCCCGCACCCCCTAAGCCAGCTGGCCCCTTTGCATCCGTCGTCGGAGACTGGACGGGAAAGAAGGATAACAAGAGCTACCAAATCACCATCGACGAAGTCGGCAAGTTCATTGCCACCGGAACCGTCAGCTTTACCGATGCGGGTCAAACGCGAACGGAGAGCCATACCGCCAAAGGAAAGGTGATCCTTGAGGGAGATAAACTCAAGCTCGTTGCGGAGGAATTCGATGGAGAAGCTCCGGACTCCGCCGTAGAAAAGCAACCCGAATCCTTAACCCTTTCCGCGGACGGCCAATCTTTGTCCGTCAAAAACGGCATTGTCCTAAGCCGAAGCTAACTGGGACGATCCAGTTGAACGACCCGGGTGTACTTATCGATCCAAGGACTCACCGGGTTGTTTCCGCTGGCCGGATAACCGCCCCATGGCTCCCGAACGTGCTCCAGACTTGGATCGCCATTTAACATTACGCGGGCGGCCCCGCTAAGCTGGGAAAGGATGTGAGCACCATCTAGTCGATGCGAACAAACGCCGACCGAAAGAGGGTATTTGTTCGTGGGCCACTTATCGGCAAATGCTTTAAAGTCCCCGCTTCGGATCCAAAGCGCGGGGGCGAAAACACCTTCCGTGACCAATCGAGAATCCCAATCCGGATCTTCCACCAAAGTTGGCGGAACCAGATTGCCTCGACTATTGCCGACTCTTCCCATCGCTCCCTTGCTCTCGCAAATGCGCTCCTCGGCGGCCTTGGCCTGTCCTTCACTGAAAAGGGGGCCCACCGGCTCGTCTCCAAAGCCAAACTTTGTCGATTGTGTGAACTGCCTGAGGTGATCCCGCACCTGAGGGTAAACATCTGGATGAATCACTGCGCCGTTAATCGAGGTACACGTCTGTCCCGAATACCGAATCGCGCCTTGCCAAAGCAAATTCGCCGCTTCCCTTGGCTCCCAATCTTTGTCTACATAGACCCAAGTGTTGCCGTCGCCATCGACCAATGTAGCGCATCCTTCTTCTAGACCGCGAGCCACCAGGTCGATTCCATGTCGAGAGCTACCCAGCAGGTGAATCAGGGGATGGATTGGGGAAGAAATCGCCATCCGAATAAAGTCCCGAGCATCGCAAAGCACAAGGCTATACAAGTCTGAACTAAGGCCGACTTCCTTTAAGGCTTCACCAAGCAAAACCGCCGATTGAGCCTCTGACGAAGGCGCACGAAGCACGATGCGGTTTCCGGTGGAAAGCGCCGATAGGAGACTCGTAAGACCGATAAGCAGAAAAGCGTTCTGGGGCAAAATCACGCTCACCGTCCCCCAAGGCGCTCGGTGCAATTCCATCACACGTCCGGGATAGGAAATCGGTTGGCACAGTGGGGATGTTGCATTGTCCCACGTCCGCAGGAGTTCAACCGCGCCATCGACCATTTCTCCGCAGTCGCCCCGGTTAAAGCCCGTGCCGATCCGCATCGCATCGGCAAATTCGACTCTACGCTGCTTCAATCGATCTGCGAGTGCTTCCGCAAACGCTTCTACATTACATTCCTCGCGCGGGTGCCGTTGTTGAAACAACGCATCCAACTCCTCCTCGGAGAGTCCCTTGAACGTTGTGACGGTAGTCCCTAGAGGAGAGACCGTGGATATAGGCTCCCCTTCGCCAGATGGCTGTCCCCAAATTAAGCTCGGTTTGTCGATTCTAAGTTCATTCATGGAAGGCTGACCAACAAGATCCCGGCGAGGATGACCGCAACGCCAACCCACTGGAATCGGTTCAGCCGTTCTTTGAGAAAGATCCATGCCATTACCACGGTCACCGCACTAAACAGGGAGGCTAACGCTGTTACGACCGCCGTATTCGCCTCCCTGTTCCCGAACAACCAGGCCACCCACGCTCCCGAATCCAGAAGCGCCGCCAATACTGCCAATCCCCAAACGTTTCGCTTGGTTGGCTGAACCTCTTCCTCAACACCCCGGCGCCTGGCCAGCCCCGCCATAAGAAAGGCGTAGGAAGAGGCCATGATCTTCAGGACGATCAAGGGATATACGTAACCAAGCGGTTTCTGAACGTAGAAGTCGATGATCCAAAACATCACGCCAAACGCGATGGCGCTGCCCACCGCTTGAGGGACTCCCTTGATGGAGACCGGCCCTTCCGAACCCGTTGAGCGACTTACGACGGCCACACCTGCCACCAGTAGCACCGTTCCTGCCAATGCCATTGCTGGCGGCTGGGGACCAAAGACAAGGGTCAGGAATGCTGTCACAATGGCAAAACTGGACGCAATAGGGGAGACCAGAGATAGAGTTCCGATCTCGAAGGCTTTGTAAGTCAAGACTAGACCGCCGACGTGAAAGACGCCCGCGGCAACGGCGATGGCCCAGATATTCGGGCCACCCTTGGAGTCGTGTGGAAATACTGGAATCAACACTAACCAAGAGAGCAAGCTGAATATTTGAATGTACAGCAAGCTTTTCGTGCTGCCCATATATCGTGCGAGAGTAGTGATGACAAAGTCCCCCACACCCCAGCAGATTGCCGCCGCTAATCCAAAAACGACTCCCATGTCGCCTAATAGGCTGGCATCTTATCCCGCCAGATACGCCGAAAAATCGTCAATTCCTCGCAAATATGTGTGAAAGAACAGCAAGAACATGGAATCAGCCCATTGAGAAGTATTCCTATGCCTCTCTGGATGGGTTCACATGGGTCGAGGGATTAAACGAAGTTACGCCTTCTGGAAGAAGTGCTCGCGACTGCAGAAGATTACGCTGGTCATGTCACTGGGATACATGGCTCTGTTCGTCTTTATGCTAACCGTGAGGCCCGGAAGCAAAGACTTCTATCACGGATTTCAGAATATTTACCAAATTCTCGCTCCGCTTTGGGCGAGCTTTGCCTGCTTCGTCTACGCTCGAAGTCCTAAGCACGAGACTAAATCGCAAAAGGCGGCTTGGTGGCTGATTGGACTTGGGTGTCTCTCGTTTACGGCGGGGCAAACCACTTGGACGGTGATCGAGACCTTCATGGGTCAAGAGGTGCCGTTCCCAGGTTGGCCCGATGTCGGTTATCTGGGTTCATATCCGTTCTTGCTCGTGGGCGTCTGTATGCTTCTATACAGCCAACACGTGGCCAGCCGGGCACGCCTCTTCCTGGATAGCACCATCACCGTTGCCAGTTTGGCAATCCTGATGTGGTACTTCCTGATTGAGAAGATGTGGGTGGGAAGCGACGATTCGCTCTTGAATAAGATCATTAGCGCCGCCTACCCCATCGGAGACTTTGCCGCCATCTTCATGGCCACGGTCATCCTGAAGGGCTGTGCACGATCCAGTTCCTTGCGACGTTCCATTGCCTTCATCGCAACGGGCTTAGCCATGATTTCTTTGGCCGACGGCAACTTTCAGTACATGAACCTCAAGGAGACCTACGAGACGGGTTCCTGGGCGGATTGGGGTTGGTCGTTTGGCTTCTTGGCGATTGGATTCGGCGCCATTACCGCACACTGGTGGCCCAAGTCAGACTCGGCTCATCAGCAGCGACATATCAACCAACGCCTGCGAAACGCGGCGAACATGGTTCGAGTGGTTGCTCCCTACATCTTGGTTATCGTCGCCCTCGGAATCGTCATCGTAGACGACTTCATCCGGGATCGACAGATTTCGACCTCGGTGTATACGGAAGCCATCATCGTCTTTACGCTCGTGATGCTACGTCAAGTCTTCATGCTCGCGGAGAACGTATCACTCTCCCGACAGATGTCGGCTCTCAATGAAAATCTTGAAAGCCTGGTCGAACAGCGAACGAGCCAGCTCACCGCCATTCAAAAGCTCACTCGAGCCGTCAACAATACGCTCAAATTCGAAGAAGTGCTGAGCGAGTCGCTTCGCCACTCCAAGATCGCCTTGAATGCCGGCGGCGTAGTGGTGTGGCTCAATGAAGAGGGCGAATCTGGACAACCGATGAAGGTCAAACTCCATACGGCCGAAGGACTCCCGGCAGATATTCCCTTCCGATTGCAACTGGAAGATATGCCTCTGCGACCAACCGTAGAGTCGCTTATCCTCAGATCTACCTCCGATGAGACCTGGAACTGCCTCCGTGCGCCCTTAACATGGCAACACCGGCAAATCGGCATGATCGGCGTGCTTCGAGAAAACAATACGTTCAGCCATGCGGATGAAGATCTGCTGGAAAGTATTGGACTCGAAATCGGTACCGCGCTCGAACATGCTCGCGAGCACTCGAACGCGTTGGCCGCCGCCGACCGAGATTCGGTCACCAACCTTCTGAATCACCGAGCCGTTCACCAGCGTCTTGAGCGGATGTTCAAGGCCGCCAAGCAAGAGGAACAATCGCTGGCGATCATGATGGTGGACCTCAATAACTTCAAACTGTTCAACGACACTTATGGACACGTCATCGGTGACCAAGTTCTCAAGACCGTTGCCAAGGTATTGACTGAAGAAGTTGGCGATGGCGCGCTGGCGGCCCGCTACGGTGGCGACGAATTCATCATCATCATCCCCGGAGCATCCGCAGAAAAAGCTCACGTCATGGCAACCGGAATCCGGACTCGTTTGCAAAGCGAAGGCTTCTGCCGATCCACCGACGAACGAACGATTCCGATTTCTCTCAGCTTCGGCATTGCGTGCTTCCCGGACGACGGGGAAAGCCGACACGAACTACTGACCATCGCGGACTCGAATCTATACTCCGCCAAGAACACGGACACCGGAATAGCCTGGACGAGTGATTCTCAGCGCGCAAATCGCGAGTTAAGAGCCGAGGCGTCCTTCGAAGTCCTGGACGCTCTGATTACCGCCGTCGACAACAAAGACCGCTACACGCGAAAGCACTCCGAAGATGTGACCGAGTACGCGCTTTGGACGGCCGAGGAACTCGGTTTGTCCGAGGAGACGATGCGAACCATTCGCATCGGCGGCCTCCTTCACGACGTTGGCAAGATCGGCGTACCAGACGATATCCTTCGCAAGCCAGGACGACTTACTCCGGAAGAATACGAGATCATGAAGCGCCACCCTCGATTGGGAGAGCTCATCGTCGGTGGAATCCCGGGAATGGAGTCGATTATTGATGCGGTTCGTTCTCACCATGAACGCTGGGACGGACAGGGTTATCCTGATCAACTTGCTGGGGAACAAATTCCCTTTATGGGGAGACTATTGGCAGTAGCCGACGCATTTAGCGCAATGACTACCGATAGACCCTATCGAAAAGGGATGGACTTCTCCGTAGCAATTGGAGAGATCCGAGCGGGAATGGGTACACAATTCGATCCGACCATGGCCGATGCATTTATTAACGCCTGTAATAAACGCGGTCTTCTGGCCGAAGTCACCGACATCCCGGTACGAAAAGCGGCCTAGGATTATTGTTGGATATGGCGCAAAACCGTGAGAAGTGCCTAAGGACGCTATTCCAATTTTTGGCGTCATGTACGATACTGAGGGCCAGTGAGCAATCAGGTCTTTGGAAACGACTGGGTCGAACGGTTTAAGGATCGCGCATCAGTAACGATAGCCGCTGGCATCACCTGCGCATTTCTCGGCGACGAGAGGAACCTTCGGGAATACCTCGTCGCCGATGAATTAGTAAAAGCCCTTCGAAATGAAGGACACATCGTCCATTTCTTATTGTTTGACGATGATATGGACCCTCTCAATTATCGACAATTGCGGGTCGCGGTTAACAAAGATCAATCGATCATCGATCAATTTGAGCCATTTTGCGGCAAGCCCATTAGCGATATCCGATCACCGTTCGATGATAAATTAACCTGGGCAAAACACTTCGAAAATCAGTTTCTTAATCGGCTATCTTCGCTTGATTGTCACCCCACGCTAATTCGCACTTCCAGTCTCTATTCACGTGGCATGTACACGCCATATGTGAGAGAAGTACTTTTAAACAAAGATACGATAATAAAATATCTGGAAGACACGTTCGCTGGCTATCATCCAGAAAAGCTCTACTGGCCGGTCTGCCCCACTTGCGGGTACATCGACTGCACGCATGTGGCGTCCGCGAATGAAACTGAGGTTCACATTGAATGCGAACGCTGCGGCAAGGCGAGCTGGATCGGCTACGACGAGTTGCGCGGAAAGCTCAACTGGAAGTTTGACTGTGCCGCTCGCTGGTCGATGTTCAATATCGACGTCGAACCGTTCACAAAGTCATATCTCGAACCCAAATCGGGCAGCTTCGTGGTCGCTCAAGGCATCTGCAAAACCTTTTTTGGTGGCGGCAAAGTCGAACCCCTGCACTTCGGCACGGTTTCCATGCCCAAGGAGCTTGGATGCCGAATCTTGCCGTCCCTTCCTGCGTCGACTCTCCGGAACATGTTCGTGAAGAACTACAAAGCGGACTTGGATATCAACGAAGAGCGTATCGTCGTGGAAGCCTCAAGGGCCGAAGTCCTGCCCGAATACAATTTCTTGAGCGTCATCAAACAGCTTCTCCCCGCATGGCTCTTGGACAGCACGGAATTAACTCCCGTCCAGCGGGAACTGCTTTCGAAAGGCATGCGCTTTTCTAAGGAGTTTCTCCATTCTGAGGTACGCCCCGTCCTTCCAAACGGTGAGAAACTTGAGAGCACTCCCATAGATGTTCTCCGAGCGATGCACAGCCTATTGCAACGAATAATCGTGCTCCGCGAGTCGTTCCCGAACAATTACGAAGCGTTCATCGCTCCCACGAAGGCGACTATAGACAAGTTGGGAGAGCAGCGCAAGCCGGTCATTACTCACCTCCGTCGGCTGGTCGGACAGGAACAAGGACTGCCCAACTCTCGCTTCCTCTTCTTGCTGCCCATCAGCTATCTCGAGAATTTGGAAAGCATGGTTAGCCTCTATTTGGCGGCTAAGGGCCGAAAGGAGACGTTTGCCGTCATCGATCCAAGCGCATTGGAAGTCCCGTTTAGCCTCGTCAATACCGAACGCATCGCGATGGACTACTAAGATCGGGAAGAATAGGGCATGACCCCCAAAGCCCGGGGATTTACCCTAATCGAACTCCTCGTGGTGATCGCGATCATCGCGATTCTGGCGGCGATTCTCTTCCCGGTCTTTAGCCAGGCAAAGGAGGCGGCCAAGAAGAGTGTTTGCTTAAGCAACCTCCGCCAAATCGGTATGGCGTTTGCGATGTACGGAAACGACTACGATGACCGCTTGCCCGATCGTCGAGACTTGAAGTCAAGCCTCCCAGGAGGGTTCCGACCTTGGACCACCTGGCCGCCCTCAGACCCTCGTGGGGGCTGGGCATCGGTCGTCCTCCAACCTTACACAAAGAACGATCAGATATGGGTCTGTCCCAGTTCACAAGGAATCTTTGCGAACGCGGTTCAAGTAAGACAGGCCACGTCCAGTCAACCAAACTCTGTCCAGACCACTTACTGGCTCTGGCGGTTTGACCACCTGGACGATCCGATACCCCTCGACAATCTTTGGGGAAAGTCGCCTGATCAGTCGGTTGAGGACCTTCGCGCCGCCAATAACGCTCAAGTCGGAATGCCCGAAGGCGTAGCAGACGTCGAGCTGGCAGTTGATCCTTACTTCCCAAGAACGATTCCCACTACGCCGGTCGAGCTACGGGGAAAGACCTCGCATTCAGGTGGCCGAAATCGGCTCTTCCTAGACACCCATGCAAAATGGTTGCGAGATGTTCGCACCAATTGAGCTAGGCTTTAGCCAAGGTTTAGGAGAACCGTTAAGATAGCACCCAATGCCGCGCGGAAATCGAGACAAGGCAAAGCAAAACTTGGTGGGTTACCTATTCATCAGCCCCTGGCTGATTGGGTTCATCGCCTTTACGTTTTGGCCCTTTATCCGTAGCATCTACCTTTCCTTTACCCGCTATAACATCGTGACCGAACCAAAGTGGGTGGGGTTGGCGAACTACAAGATGCTCCTGACCCAGGACGAACTTTTCTATAAGTCGGCATGGGTCACGATCAAATATGCAATCGTAGCCGTTCCCCTCGGAATCGTCGCCGGAGTTGCCTTGGCCTTGTTGCTGAATATCAACGTGAAGGGGATGTCGGTCTTCCGCACCATTTTTTACCTACCATCTATCGTTCCGACGGTCGCCACATCGGTTGTATTCATGTGGCTTCTGAACCCCAACATTGGACTCGTAAATCGCATCCTCGCCGTAGTCGGCGTTCAGGGCCCTGCTTGGCTCAGCACGTCCCCTTGGGCCTTTAACAGCCTGATCATGATGGCGCTGTGGGGTGTAGGTGGCAGCATGGTCATCTACTTGGCTGGTCTGAAGGACATCCCGGTTCATCTTTACGAGGCTGCGACTCTGGATGGAGCAAGCAGTGTCAAGAAGCTTCGCTATGTCACCCTTCCGATGATGACCCCGGTGATCTTCTTCAACCTGGTTATGGGAATCATCAGCGCCTTCCAGTACTTCACGCAAGCATTCGTGATGACCCCCAATGGGGGGCCCGAGGACAGCACCTATTTCTACTCGCTTTACCTCTACAACCGAGCTTGGAAGTATCTGGATATGGGCTATGCCAGCGCCATGGCGTGGATTCTCTTCCTCGTCGTCATCGTCCTGACGGGGTTGGTATTCCGAACTCAGAAGAAGTGGGTGCACTACGGTGGGTAAGCAGATCAAAAAGTGGTTCAGCATCGCGTTTGTAGCGATTGTTACCGTCGTGGTGTTCGCCACGAACCAATCCACGCCTCGCAGATACCCCGCCAGAATTCCGGTGCGTTTTTGGCACCGATGGCAAGGCGATTGGGAAAAGCAGGTCCAGAAGATCGTGGACGCTTTCAACGAGAGTCAGGACAAATACGAGGTCATTGCCCTCAGCACACCCGCGTCCGGGGCAGACTCTAAGTTCATCATGGGCGTCATCGGCGGCGATCCCCCCGACGTCATGTCAATGTGGAATGGCGCCATCCCTAACATGGCGGATAACGGCTTCTTGACCCCTCTGGAAACGCTCATGTCGCCAGAAGAAAAGAAGGCGTACTTTAACGACAGCTATCCGGTCATCAGAGATAGCGGCATGTATAAAGGAAGAGTGTACGGAATCACTATCGGTTCCGATCTTTACGCCCTCTATGTCAATGTCAAGCAATGTCGTGAAGCAGGCTTAGATCCCGACCATTTCCCCACTACGCTTGAAGAGTTGGAGCGCTGGGGCGACAAACTCAATCAATACGATAAGAACGGAAATCTCACGCGCCTCGGCTTTGTTCTAAGCAGTCTCGACTACATCGCCTACCTGTTCGGCGGCGGATTTTACGTCCATCCAGACGGCACCTACGATTTGAACACGCCGCAGAACCTCCGCGCTCTCCAACGCATCGTCGACGAGCGCAAGAAGCTGGGATTTGAAAAGGTACTGCGGTTTAACGCGGGTCTCAAGAACTCTGCGGGAGCCGCTGCTTGGCCCTTCATGACCGGCGATCTCTCAATCACCTTCGACGGCCAATGGCGTGTCGAAGAACTTCGCAAGTTCCGCCCCGATCTGGAATACCGCGTCTATCCGGTCCCGCCCCCCGCTCAAAATGGCAAACCCCTTGCCGGAACGATCAGCGGAAACTTCATGATCGTTCCCTCCTCCGCAAAACAGAAGGAAGGAGCATGGGAGTTCATCAAGTTCTGGTCCGGTCTGGACGATCCGAATCGAGCCGCAAAATTCTACAATCTCGGCGGCTGGCTGCCCTTATCTCCTGCTGTCACCAATTCGCCCAACTTCCAGGCATGGCTGAAAGAAAACCCCCAATTCAAGGCATTCCTCCAGATCCTCGCCAGTCCGAACTGCAAACCGATGCCCGCCATCGCAAATCTCCAATTTCTGAACGATCAAATCTCGCGCGCAGAAGACCAGGCGGTACGTGGAACCGTCACGCCGAAGCAAGCGCTCGAAGAGCTCGAAGCCAACTACAAGAAAGAACTCGACCGAAGGAGGGCGCTCGGCTATGACAACTGATGGCCCCAAGCTCAACCTCGGATCGAAGGTCGCCACCTACGTGGTGTTAACACTGCTCTGTCTTCCTGCGTTGCTCCCTTTGGTCTGGATGATTTCAACCTCGCTCAAGGGCGATACGCAGATCTATAACGCCACCGATCACGGACTTTCGCTCTCGACTCTGGTTCCGTCCCCACTGCACCCGGAGAACTACCCTGACGCATTAAATACCCTTCCCTTTTTGGTCTATCTGCGCAACACGTTGTTCCTATGCATCTGCACGGTCCTTGGCGCGGTGGTTTCCAGTGCCGTCGTCGCCTACGGATTCGCCAAGGTCAATTTCACGGGAAAGAACACACTGTTTATGCTGATGATCGCGACCATGGCCCTTCCCGGTCAGGTCACCATGATTCCGGTTTTTAGTCTTTACCGCTCGCTGGGTTGGTATGGCACCTATCTCCCCATCATTGTCCCGGCATTTACTGCGTCCGCTTACTACGTCTTCTTGATGACGCAGTTCTTCCGCACCATTCCAAACGAAATGTCGGAGGCGGCTCGAGTCGATGGCGCGGGAGAATGGACGATCTTCACCCGTCTCATCTTGCCGCTTTCCAAGCCCGCGCTAGCCACCTGCGCCCTGTTCCAGTTCATCGGAACCTGGAACGACTTTCTCGGTCCGTTGCTTTACATTAACGACCCCGCGAAGTACCCCTTGGCCTATGGACTTCAACAGTTCGTCACACTCTACGGCGGCAAACACGCTCAGCTTATGGCGGCGAGCACGATCTTTACGATACCCATCATCATCCTATTCTTCTTCGCTCAGAAAACGTTTATCCAGGGCATTTCCACCACCGGCGGCAAGTAACCTGCCCAATCAGGTTAACTTCCGCCCGTGGGAAAGAAGCATCGCCACGCCACCCCTTTTAAACCGGA
Organism: Armatimonadetes bacterium 55-13; assembly: GCA_001898035.1. Lineage (GTDB taxonomy): Bacteria > Armatimonadota > Fimbriimonadia > Fimbriimonadales > Fimbriimonadaceae > 55-13. The sequence continues at coordinate 325,076 of MKRX01000002.1, read as the reverse complement.
GGAAGCCCTTGAAAGGGCCATTGCCCTGCATCAAGGCGGGCGACTCGCCGATGCCGAGGCTATCTACCGCATCTTGCCGAAGGACAATCCGACGGTCCTGCAACTCCTCGGCGTTCTCTGCTTTCAGACCAACCGTCGCGCAGAAGGCGCCGACTTGCTTCGGCAAGCCCTCTCCATCGACCCCAACCACGTCGAAGCTCTTTCAAATCTCGCGGTTGTGCAGACCGAGGATGGCGACTACACCAGCGCTCTGTTCACTCTCGAACGGGCAATCGCTCTTATGCCCAGCAATCCGGAGCTGCTCAACAAGAGGGGCTTCGTTCTCCAACAGCTTGAACGTCATGGCGAAGCCATGACAAGCTTTCGTCATGCCCTGGACCTAGCCCAAAACTTCCCGGACGCATGGTTCAACCTCGGCAACTCGTTACATGCTGAGCTAGACTTTGCTGGCGCCGCTCAGGCATTTCAGAGGGTCCTCACCTACCGTCCCAACGACCATGAAGCTCTCGGAAATTGGGGCAGCGCCCTCGTCGAAATGCGCAAACCTGCGGAAGCCGAGCAGGTCCTCAGACGCTCGATCGCCATTCGCCCCACCGCCAATGCTTACCACAGTCTGGCGTCTGCCCTGAGTGGTCTGGGACAAAGAGAAAGCGCCATTCGAGCCGCCAAGACCGCGGTCGATTTGAGTCCCAGAACTCCTGATCATCACCTCCTTCTGGGGATTCTCTATCGGAGCTTTCGCCAAAACGAAAACGCGATCGCATCCTTACAGAAAGCCTATGATCTGTCGCCTACCGACCGAACCACTATTGCCCTGGCTTCCTGCCTCCATCAGACGGGGCAGATCGATGCCGCGCTCACCCTCCTGGAGCAGGCGCCCTCTCCTGCCCGAAGATTCCTCCACGCGCTCCTCGTTCCGGTGATTCCGCAGTCGATCGAAGAGATGGAAACGCATCGACAGAGGGTCATACGAGAACTAGAATCGATTGCCGCCGAGCCCTTCCCCATTGCCGACCCCTACCGCGAGGTCGGTCAGACCAACTTCTACTGGGCCTACCATTCAGAAGGGGATCTGACCATGCAGCGCGCCGCCGTCGAGGCATACCAGCGGTCTTGTCCCGATCTCGCCTGGATCGCTCCCCATTGCTGTGAAGTGAAGGGGCGAAACGCCAAAACGAGAGTTGGCGTTTGCTCGGCGAACTTGAACCGTCACACCATTGGCAAACTTTTTCGGCGACTCATTATTGGGCTCCGGTCAGACGATATTGAAGTCGTTTTCTTCGATGCGTCCAGCCGTACAGATGATTGGACCAAAGAGGTGATCGATGGCGCCGATCGCTCTTACCTGCTCACTGGAGACCTCTTTGCCTCTCGCCAGCTAATCGCCGATCAGAAGCTCGACGTCCTTTTCTATCCCGATCTGGGAATGGACAAGCTCACGTATTACTTGGCGTTTAGCCGCCTCGCCCCAGTTCAAATGACGACGTGGGGTCATCCTTCTTCAACCGCGCTTCCTTACATGGACTACTTCCTTTCAAGCGACGACTTGGAGCGCGAACATTCCGAAGACGACTATTCGGAGAAGCTGGTGAAGTTCAAAAATCTGATGACTGTTTTCACGCGCCCCGAACTTCCAACGGCCACGCGAGCAGACTTGGGTTTGCCTGAGGACAAGCGGATTTATGTTTGTCCTCAGACGTCATTCAAGCTCCATCCCGACTTCGATCAAGTCTTCGCCAAGATTCTTCGCCAAGACCCCGAAGCTCAAATCGTTCTCATTCAGGGATTGGAAAGCCACTGGGATCGACTTCTTAAACAACGATTTCAATCCCTTATGCCCGAGGTGGCGCATCGAATCGTCTTTGTCGAAAAGCTCTCCACCGAGAACTTCATCGCCCTCAACTCCCTCGCCGACGCCGTCTTGGACACCTTCTACTTTGGCGGCGGCAATACGAGTCTGGAAGCCTTCTCCGCCGGAACCCCCATCGTAACCTGGCCCGGTCAATTGCTGCGTGGTCGAATCACCCTAGCCCAATATCGAATGATGGGGATCGATGATCTCATTGCCAGAGATCCAGATCACTTTGTCGAGCTCGCTTTGAGGTTGGCAAACGATCGAGATTGGCACGCCGAACTCTCCAAGAGAATCCTCCAGAACTGCCATGTGCTTTACGATAATCCTTCGCCCATCGAAGAATTGCGACGATTCGTTTTAAGCCACTGACCATTTACCTTTTAGCTTCCAGGTAACGTTCAGGCGATGCGGTTCGCCCTCTCTGCTTTCGCTGATGAAATCAGTCCCAATCTGGACACTCAGATCGCCACGCTGAAACGCCTGGATGTCACGGGGCTAGATCTTCGTAGCGTTGAAAACGTTAATGTCCTCAGCCTCACCGATGCTCAACTCGATGAGGTCGCGGAACAATGCGATGCCAACGGTCTTCACGTTCAAGCGATCGGTTCTCCCGTCAATAAAGTACGGTTCACCTCCGAAAACCGCCCCCAAGAGCTCGAAAAGCTCCGTAGAGCCATCCACGCCGCCAAGCGCACCAACACCGACAAAATCCGAATTTTTTCGCCTGAAGTTGATGAGTCTCAAGCGGAGTCGGCTTGGCCCGGAGTGAAAGAATGGATGCAGGAGCAAATTGAGGAGGCGGGTGAACACGGCATCGTCCTCTTGCACGAAAACGACGCCAAGTTTTATGGCGCCTATCCCGAAAACGCCCGGCGACTCTTTGGCGAGTTGGGATGCCCAAACTTCCGTGCCGCCTTTGACTTCGCAAATACCGTCCTTATCGGTTTTAGGGCCATGAATGACTGGTTCCCTTGGCTCCTCCCTCACCTCCATACTTTGCACATTAAGGACGCCATTGAGTCTGATCACAAGGTGGTACCTGCCGGTGAAGGGGACGGCCAGATGGTGGAAACTCTGCGTTGGCTTATCTCCCAAAACTGGAGTGGCCCCCTCACAATCGAACCGCATCTGGCCAGCGCTGGCAAGTTCGGCGGTTTCTCAGGCGACCAACTCTTTGAAGCGGCGGTTGTCGCGTTACGCGGCGTAGTGAAGGAAGTCGGAGCCGAAGCTTGAGCGTTCGGTTCGGAATAGTGGGTTGCGGCGCCATCTTCCCTGTCCACGCAACGGCCCTCCAGAACATCAATGGGGCCAAACTTCAAGCAGTCTTTGACCTCGGTCCCCGGACGACCCTCGAGGCCGCGGAAAAGTTCAATTGTCTCGCCGTCGAATCCTTAGATGACCTCTTCGCCGAATCCGACGTCGTCGTCATCTGCACTCCCAGCGGTAGCCATGCCGATATTGGCCTGGTCGCTGCCAGCCGTGGTAAGCACGTCATCGTCGAGAAACCGATCGACGTGACCTACCCAAAAGCCTGCGCCCTTGTCGAAACTTGCGAACGCGCGGGAGTCAAACTCGCCACCATCAGCCAACATCGATTCGCCGCCCCCGTCCAGCGACTTCGCGAGGCGGCGCAAGGTGGAGAACTCGGAACTCTCTTGGCCGGCGATGCCTATATCAAGTGGTATCGCACCCAAGCATATTACGATAGTGGAGACTGGCGAGGCACCCTCGTCATGGACGGCGGAGGCTGCCTGATGAACCAGGGGGTCCACATGATCGATATGATTCAGTGGATCATGGGTGGCGTCCATGCCGTTCAAGCCCAAACCCGAACGGCCGCGCATTCCATTGAAGTCGAAGACATTGCTCAAGCCCTGGTCGAGTACAAGAACGGCGCCATCGGCATTATCTATGGTTCCACTTCCTTCTATCCAGGAATGGCGGAGCGACTGGAAGTCCATGGAAGACACGGCACCGTCATTCTTGAAGGCGACCGCGTGAAGTTTTGGAAAGCTGATCCCATCGCGGCGGCCGAGGGTCTCTATGGCGGGGGGGTCATGATGCAACCGACTCCCAGTCAGCATGTTGCCGATTCTAATGAAGCAGCAATTATTGAATCATCGCAGGTAGATCCGTCATGCGTTTGGGGAGAGCAGCATCGGCTACAACTCGAGGACTTCGTACGTGCGGTGCAAGAAGACCGAGCCCCCTTCCTTACCGGCCGGGACTCCCTGGAACCGCTGAAGATCATTCTCGCGATTTACCAAAGCGCCCGGGAAGGCGGTCGCCGCGTGGAGATCGATTCGGTAGTCTAGTCTCAGCCCTCAAGTTTGCCTATGAAAAAGCTCATCTCCTACCTTCCTTTGGCTCTCACTCCCATCGCCCACGCCGACCCAAATGTCCCCGCTATCTTTGGCGATAACATGGTGCTCCAGCAAGCTGGTCGCGTACCTGTTTGGGGAAAGGCCGATCCCAATGAGAGAATCGATGTCGATATCGCAGGGCAGCACCGGTTGGTCTATGCCGGTCGCGATGGTTCCTGGCAGGTCGAGTTCCGAAACCTTCCTCTCGGTGGCCCATACGTCATGACGATTAAGGGGAAGAAGACGCTCACATTCCAGAACGTTCTCGTTGGCGATGTCTGGATCGCCAGCGGACAATCCAACATGGAGTGGACCTGGAATAGTTTTTCCGCCAATCGCCGCCATCCCGTTGGCAAGGCCGACTTCCCAGAAGTCCGCTTCTTCCAGGTTGAAAGAAAAGCCACCGGCATCCCCGAGACGGACCTCAAAGGAAAGTGGGTGGTGTGCGATGCCGAGACCATGAAGAGCTTCTCGTTGGTCTCGTTCTTCTTCGCTCGCCGCATCTTCGAAGAAACCCAAATTCCGCTGGGAGTCATAGGCACGTACTGGGGAGGCACTCCCGCCGAAGCCTGGACTCGACTTTCCACACTCGAGACCCTGGATGACTGCAAAGTCATGGTGGATCACTACCGCGCGATCAGTAGCGACTATGAGGGCACCATGGCCGAGTACCAGCAGAAGCTGGCCGAGTGGAACGAGAAAGCTTATTTTAAGGATTCCGGCAATGCGGGAGTCGAAAAAGGTTGGGCCGACGCCAATTTCAACGACTCCACATGGCCCACTGTCGCTTTACCCTCCGCTTGGGAATCCTCTGGCAAGAAAGACTTGGATATTGACGGGATCGTCTGGTTTCGCAAGGAGGTAAACATTCCCGCCGACTGGGCGGGACGAGACGTAACCCTCGAACTCGGGCCCATCGACGATGCCGATATCACCTACTGGAATGGAGTTGAAATCGGCCAGACACCCATCACCACTCCCAACAGTTGGCAAGTGCCGCGTATTTACCACGTTCCTGCAAGCGCGGTTAAAGCCGGTAAGGCGACGATTGCCGTGCGCGTCTATGACTGGATGGGAGGAGGAGGATTTGTCGGTGGTCCGATGAGACTTACCGTGAGCGACCTTTCAAACGGTCCGGTCAAGATCGATGGTCCTTGGAAGTACGGCATCGAATCCGCCCGCCCTTCGCTGGACCAGCGATTTTACAACACCCAACCCCAGCAACCTTATGGCCCAGGCAGCGCCATTGCCCCTAGCAATCTCTGGAATGGCATGGTGAATCCTCTGGTTCCTTACGCCATTAAGGGAGTGATCTGGTACCAGGGAGAGTCCAACGCAGATCGTGCCTATCAATACCGCTCACTGTTCCCCGGCATGATAAAGGACTGGCGCAACGCGTGGGGACGGGGTGACTTTCCTTTCTACTTCGTCCAACTTGCCAACTATATGGCCCGCAAAGTTGATCCAGCAGAGAGCAGCTGGGCTGAACTTCGCGAAGCCCAAGCGATGACGCTCCGCCTGAAGAACACCGGTATGGCCGTGGCCATCGACGTCGGTGAAGCCAATGACATTCATCCGCTCAACAAGGAAGCGGTGGGAGAGCGATTGGCCAAATGGGCGCTTGCCAAAGACTATGACAAAGATGTGGCGCCCTCGGGTCCGCTCTATAAGTCGATGACCGCAGAGGGCAGCCGAATTCGCATCAAGTTCGAGTATGCAGATACCGGACTCGCCAGCCTATCTGGACAGCCCTTGATCGGCTTTGCCATTGCCGGCGAGGACAGAAAGTTCACCTGGGCGCAAGCCAAGATCGAAGGAGATACGGTCGTGGTCTGGTCCCCTCAAGTCGCCAAACCGGTCGCGGTTCGCTACGCCTGGGCAGATAATCCTGCCTGTAATCTCATCAACAAATATGGACTCCCCGCCTCGCCCTTCCGCACCGACGCTTGGCCCGGGGTCACCGTAGATAAACGCTAGCGATAGGCTCCGATAAATCCTACCGGCGCCTCATGGTGCTCCCGCTCGGTCCAGCGAAAGCCGCTGGACCGGAGCGCCGTTCGAATCGAATCGGGATCCTTCCCGGTTCTTTGATGCCACTCCAGCAAGATGAGGTCGATTTTGCCCAGCAATTGGGTTTCTGCTAACCGGTCGATGATCTCGTACTCGGCCCCTTCCGCATCTATTTTCACCACGAGTTTGCGTCCAGCTAGCCGATCCATTGCCGCTCGGATCACCGGCGCGATGTCTTTAACCTGAACCTTCTCCATGCCTCCGGCACCCGCAGGAACGGGAACGAACAGTGAGTTGCTGGGTCTGTAGTCAGGATTTGACGGTATCTCAAACTCTCCGTCCTGATCGGAAAGTCCCCATTCTTGCAGCGTGATTCTTGGTGCCAATTCTGGATTCAACGCAACATTCCGGCGAGCGATTGCGGCCGTGCTAGGCATCAGTTCGAAGGACTCCACCTCGGCCTCGTACCTCTCGGCAAAGAAAAGTGTCGCCGCCCCAATATTCGCCCCCACATCCAGAACCAAGAATTTCCCAGGCTCCTCGAACGTGTAAAGTTTTTCAAGAAAGACCTCCGCAAAAACCCCGATGTCAACTTCGGAGAGCGCGATTCCTTGGATTCCCATGACGCGAATGAGAACCTCGTTTTCACGGACCTCGAACGAAGCCCCCGCTCGTAAGTGGAGTTCGATCGCTGTGCGGATCGCCTTAAGGATCGCAACCGCCCCCAAATTCGGCTCGGGGATTGGCGACCCAAGGCCGGGCACGATCAGTGCCCCCGCACCATCAACCGTACACCCCGGAATCCGAGTGAACCAATATCGCGAAAGTAGCTTGGCCCACTTCGGCCCTACGCTCCGAACAAAGTAGAGCCAGAGTGCGAATCGACGCAAACTTCGGAGCAAACTCATCGCTCCCATTCTGAACGAGCCTTCGCTCAATTAGCGAATGTTGAAGTACTTGGCTTCCGGATGGTGAACGATGATCGCACTTGTCGATTGCTCAGGAACCAACATAAACTCCTCGCTCAGTTCGATGCCTATATCTTGCGGTTGTAGCAATTCAAACAACTTTGCCTGATCTTCAAGGTTGGGGCACGCCGGGTATCCAAACGAATATCGGGCGCCGTGATACTTGGCGCTGAACAGCAAGCGCATCTCCTCGGGCTCCTGATCGGCAATGCCCATCTCTTGTCGGATCTGCTTGTGCCAGTACTCGGCCAGCGCCTCTGCCGTCTCTACACCCATTCCGTGAACGAAAAGATAGTCTTGATAATTCCCATCGGCGAAGAGCTTCTTTTCCACTTTGGAGACGTCTTCGCCCACCGTCACGATGTGAAATCCCACCGTGTCTCTTTTGTCTGCGTCTTTACTGCGGAAGAAATCGCTCAAGCAGAGTCTCTTGCCGTCACGCTGACGAGGGAACGTGAACCTTAGCCATTCGGTCCGCTCGTCGTCTCGATAAATGATGAGGTCGTTCCCCTCGGACGCACATGGGAAATATCCCCACTTCACTTTCGGCTTGAGCACGCTTGCCAGTTCTTTTTTGAGACGCTCAAAGATCGGCCCCGACTCGGCTTCCAACCACTCGGTGAACTCAACGTTCCCCATACCCTCGGGCCTTCGGAACTGCCACTGACCTCTTACCAAGGCGATGGGATTGATGTATTTGTAGACCTCGAAAATGTCGAACTTCTCAAAGCGCCGCGCCCCATAAAAAGGCAAGGCGGGCGAGGTCGCTACTGCCTCGACATCGGACTTTGTGCCATCGAAGACGTAGAGGTCTTGATCCACTTCCCCCACGCGATGACTGGATACTCGTTGGTATCCAGTTTCGCCTTCTTCAGCCTCTGCGGCGATGGGAAGCGGCGTATCTCCGGAGCCTCCGCACAGATCGCCCATCAACTTGAGCCCTTCAAAGGCATCCTGAGCGTAGAAGACGCGCCCTTTGTATTGGCTGCGCAGGTCCTCCTCGACGTAGCCACGCGTAAGCGCCGCTCCCCCCAAAATGACTGGAAAGCCGTGCAACCCTCGCTCGTTCATTTCAAGCAGGTTGTCACGCATGATCAGAGTGCTCTTCACCAAAAGCCCACTAAGTCCAATCACTTGAGTTTTGTTCTTCTTGGCCTCGTCCAAAATGGTGTTAATGGGCTGCTTGATTCCAATGTTAACGACCCGGTAGCCATTGTTGGACAAGATGATGTCCACCAAGTTTTTCCCAATGTCATGAACGTCGCCTGCCACCGTCGCGAGCAAAATCGAACCCTTCTCGCTCCCTTCTACTTTCTCCATCAGCGGCTCTAGCTGACGAACCGCTGCCTTCATAACCTCCGCGCTCTGCAAAACGAACGGGAGTTGCATCTTTCCCGCACCAAACAATTCGCCGACCGTTTTCATTCCGTCCAGCAAAATCTCGTTGATGATGTCCAGGGGCGAATACTGTTCCAACGCCTCGGCCACGTCGCGATCTAGGTTCTTCTTAATCCCATCGACGATGTGCTTCTTAAGTCTGTCCTCAATCGAGAGTCCCTCAAACGGATCGGCGCTCGATGAGGTCGCCTTGACGTTCTCGAAACGGGCCATGAATTCGATCAGAGGATCGTAGGTCACCGTTCGCTCAACCGTAGGCTCGGAAGGGGGCATGGCCTAAGAGAATACCTTCCCAGGTTCAAATGAACCTGAGAAGGAGCAGGGTGACGTAGTTTCTTAGGCTAAACCGCGCATTCGCAAAACGATCAAAACGGCCTACTCGTCCGCCCTAAACTCCAGCGGATCGAGTCCCATCAGTCCACGGCTCATTGTCCGAACCGGTTCAAACTCTGGGCACTCTTGACGGTAGGCACGAACGGCCGAATGAACTGCCAACGCCGTCGCTGTCACCACATTAAGTGAAGTGACCAATCCATACAGCGGAATCGCTACCGAGAGATCGCACTGCGCCTCCAGCGCTTCTGGAATACCATTCTGCTCCTCACCGATCACCAGCGCCAGAGGAAACTTCCAAGGGGCCGTTTCAATGTCGACGGAACGCTCGGAAAGGGTCAACGCCGCCAGGGTGTAGCCTTCCGCTTTCGCTTCCTTCAGAGCTTGTTCAACGGGAACCCACCGCCAAGGCTGCCAACCCTTGGTTCCCCGCTGCCCCGCAAAGTCGATCGCCCCGTCTTGCTCCTTTTGGAAGTCCACGCGCTCAAGCCGAAAGGCGTCCGCCACCCGGGTCATTCCTCCCTGATTAATAGCCTTACCCAGAGGCATGACGATCAAACGGATTGGAGCCTTTGGGATATCGCGATATTGCTCTCTAAGCCCAGGATCGTGAGCATCCTTGCCTCCTTCTCGCCACGATTCCTCTAACGCGGCATCCATACGCCGGTGGCGCTCTTTCCAATTGATGAGATGCACCCTGTTATTTTGCGCAACCCAGCAATTTTTCCGACCCGGATACTCAACCCTTAAACCGAATATCTGGTTAATCGCTTCTGTGTTGGAGGTCGTCTATGGAAGGACCAGAACCTCAGAAGAACTCTAAGGATAGGTGCAGGAATGGCACGTAAGCAGTTAAAAATTGTTCGTTTGTTGGAGCCCGAGTTGTGTCTCGAATGTCGCTTCGCTCAGACCGCCGACGTTGAGACGGAAGCGGGAACCCATCAGCGCATGATTTACTGCCGACGCCTCGACTGCGATAATTGGGATATCGTTAACGCCGAACCAGCCAAGAGCATGGAAGTAGACGATTGGGGCTTGGACGCCGCCTAAACGGGTCGGATTGAAAAGACATCCACATCAACCCCCCGGCTAAAACAGATGTGCTCCCAGGGCAGAGATGGGAGCCCCGATGCTTCCAGCATCGTTTCTTTACATCGAAGCGCTCTTGCCTCCCGTATCTCGTACGGCGGATGAGCAACGCGTCCGGTAAACAAGCGTCCTCCTCTCTCTGAGTAGAGCAAATAACGCTCCACCAAAAAGAACTCCAAAGATCCGGGCTGGGGCAGGACTAACAAATCCCCAATCTCTGTCTCAATCGAGTGCTTGGCTCCCGAACGACGCCGCACCGCTTCATAGGAGACAATTCCCGTTTCCGTGACTTTCATGTCCGAGCGGAAATACGGGAGATTGTAAAAACGTCTCGCGAACTGGACGGCCAAGCTATTGGCCGCATCCAAGCTGAAGAACCACACCCCCGGCTCCTTCCCGTCTCGGTGCACGTAGGTCCGAACGTTCGTCTCCGGAAAGGTGTGAGTTCCTGGCACCGCCGGCAACCACGGAAACCGAATCCCCGTCATCCAAAACGGCACCAAAGCCACCCAGGCTTTCCCATCAAACGTGTCCACCGTCAGACCAGGGGGAAGCTTGCTCTGAACAACCTCCGGCTCAACCGAATAGTGAAGGAACGTCAGGTCCCGCCACTTCTGAACCATTGCGCGGCGCCCTTCAGGACGCTCACGTAAGTCAAGTTGAAGCTGCGGACTTAGCACATCCGATTCTAGTTGGTACTTGCGCTCAAAAGCTCGCCGCTCGAAAGCGCGGAAGTCCATTCTGCGAAATCCCGCTTCGCGGCTTCCAGCTTCCGGGCTCGCTTCACGCCCTTGTCGCGTGTCGGCTCCTCTGGATCCGGGAATAGCCCCCAGTTCACGTTCATCGGCGCAAATTCCCGCTCCGTCTCATCTTGAAGGTGCCCAATCAAAGAGCCATACGCGCAGGCCCGTCCCGGAACGGCGAACTCGGTCCCTCGAATCCGAGCCAAAACACTCAGCCCCGCATAGATTCCCATCGCCGCCGATTCGACGTATCCTTCCACACCCGTCAACTGCCCCGCTACATAGAGCCCGGGCCGATCTCTTAGCTCAAGCGTCTCATGAAGCGCCTTCGGCGCCTCCAGATAGGTGTTTCGATGGATCACTCCGAACCGGACAAACTCCGCGTTCTCCATCCCCGGCACCATCCGGAAAATCCTCTTCTGCTCCCCCCACTTCAACCGGGTTTGACAGGCCACCAGCGAGTAAAGCGTCTTTTCCTTGTTCTCAGGCCGTAGTTGCAACGCCGCCCAGGGCCGTCGCCCGGTCCGGGGATCCGTTAGACCGACAGGCTTAAAGTTGCCGAACGCCAATGAACGCGCTCCTTTCTCCGCAATCGCCTCAATGGGCGTACAGCCCGCGAAGTACTTGATCTTCTCCAGGAATCGCTCTTCCAACGTCCCGCCCCCGACTGGCGCCTCTCCAAGTTGGTACCCCTCATCCACCGAGGTCTCCCCCCGAACTCCGCCCGCTTCAAACGCATGAATCGGAGCCCGCTCCGCCGAAACCAGAGCCTCAACAAACGCCTCGTAAGATTCCTTACCAAAGGGACAGTTCAAATAGTCGTCCCCTTCGCCCTTGTCGTAACGAGACTGCGCAAAGACGATCGAGCGATCCAGCGACGATGCCTCCACCGTCGGGCTCACCGCATCATAGAAGTACAAGTGCTTCCGCCCGGTGAGAGACGCCAACCAATCGCTCATCTCGGGCGAGGTCAACGGTCCCGTCGCCAAGATAACGATTTGACCAGCCGAAAGCAGTTCCTCGGCCAGCGCTGGGGTGAATTCCTCTCGCACGATCTCGATCAGTGGATTTTCTTCTAGCTTGCACGTAATCGCTTCCCCAAACGCCTCGCGATCAACCCCCAGCGCCTCGCCCGCCGGCACTTCATGCTCCAACGCCGTCTGCAAAACGATTGATCCCAGGGCCGCCATTTCGGTCTTCAACTGTCCGGCGGGAGAGGTGGGGAGCTTCGACTTGAGCGAGTTCGAACAAACCAGCTCGGCAAACCAGGAGGTTGTGTGGGCGGGTGTCATGCGCTGGGGACGCATCTCGTACAACCGAACCTTCTCCCCCCGAGATGCCAATGCCCACGCCGCTTCGACTCCGGCGAACCCGGCGCCGACAACTGTGATCATGCCCAAGATTATGACTCGGCTATCCTAATGCCTATGGACCCTGCTCAAGCCGAACAAATGGCCAAAAACTGGACCGAAGCCTGGAACAACCACGACCTCGACGCCATGATGGAACACTATGCCGAAGACGTCGTTTTCCACTCCCCGTTCGTCAAGAAGCTCAATGACGAGGAACAAGGCGTCGTAAGGGGCAAGCCCGCCCTCCGCGAATACCTCGCCCGAGGCATGGAAGCCTATCCCCACGTCCGCTTCCAACTCCACCGCACTGGAGTCGGCCTGGGAAGCATCGTTCTTAACTACATAAGTGTCAACGGAATGCTGGCCAACGAAGTCCACATCCTCGACGAAACCGGCAAAGCCAAAGAAGTTCGCTGCCACTACTCAGAAGTCGTCACCTAAATTAGTCCCAACGCCCTCGTCGCGCAGCGATCCTATCAACCCATGCTCCACCTACTGCCGCTTCTCTTCGCCCCCCAGACCGACTTCGCCACCTGGTTTAAAGGTTACGACGCCTGCTTCATCCTCCGCGAGACCGGCACGGGCAAGGAGACGATCTACAATGCCAAGCGCGTGAACCAAGCTTTCCCGCCCTGCTCCACATTCAAGATTCCCAACTCGCTGATTGGTCTTGAAACCGGCGTGGTGAAAGATGAGAACACCCTCTTCAAATGGGACGGAAAGGACAAGGGGCGAGAAGCTTGGAACCAGGATCACACCCTCGCGTCCGCCTTCGAGAACTCCGTGCTCTGGTACTACCAGCGCATCGCTCGATCGGTTGGCCCCAAGCGGATGCAGTTCTTTGTGGACCGACTTGGATATGGAAACCGCGATATCTCAGGCGGGATCGATAAGTTTTGGCTGATGTCATCGATGAAGATCACCGCGCGCCAACAAGTCGATCTGCTTCAAAGCATTTACGCAGGCAAAGTGCCTTTCAGCCAACGCTCTCAAACGATCTTGCGCAAGATCATGGTCATCGAAGACAAGCCTGGCCACTACACATTTAGCGGCAAAACCGGCTCCGGTAACGGACCAAACGGAATTGACCTTGGCTGGTTTGTTGGATCGATAAAGACCGGTGGGAAACGCTATGTCTTTGCCACCAACATCACCGGAAAAACCGCTTGGGGACCTGAAGCAAGAAGAATCACGAAAGAGATTCTTGCCGACCTCAATCTTCTCCGCTGAACTCAGGTTAATCACTAGCTGGAATGAGAAAAAACGTGTTCACACGTCTACCATTCCGTGATATGATTTCCCTGTGATGACCGCAAAGGAGTTACTTATCAATCAGCTTGAGGACGCCGGATACCAACTGGAGAAAGCGTATGAAGGCATCGACGAATCGACTCTCGACCACCGGATCACCAAGGATGCTATGACGCCCCGAGAAACCTTGGTCCACTTAAGCGAGGCCTACTACGCGGTAATCGAAGATGCCGCGGGACGCCAGCACGAGTGGGGCTCCTACGTCGCTCCCGATACCTCCTGGCCAGGTCTTTGGAAGATCGCTTCTGAACTGCGAAGCAAAGCGGTTGAGACCACGCTTTCAAGCCCGGATGGAGCCATGAAAGCTCACGCCTACATCATTGCCCATGACTACTATCACGTGGGACAAGTCTGCTTGGCAAGACTGGGATGCAATTCAGAATGGAACGCCTACGCGATCTATAAGGGCTAGTCCGAAAAGACGGCTTTCCACACGTCGGCGATGTGGCGGGGATGAGTCATGTGCGCTTGCGCATCCACTCCGCCATATCCCCAAACGTGAAAATTGCCTTGATCGAACCGGCTTAGCAACGGAAAATGCTCGTCTTGCGTCGCGGGCAAACTGCCTTTTTCCACCGGAACCAGAGAACCGCCTACGCGGGCAACCAACGCCGCCGCGCAGGCCGCCGAATTGGCATAAGCCTCCGTAGGCACCTGACTGAAGGTCACCACAAAATCCTTCTCGCCCCGAACGGCCGCCTCTGCGAAGGCGACGTAGGGATCGATCTGCGTCTTAAGCGGCGTATGATCCGCGTCCGAGGTGAAGCTGGCGTACATAGAATCCGCAAGCACCACCCGACGAATCAACCGAAAAGGATCGGGCTGCTGAAGCAGTTCCCGCACCGCGCCATACCCAGCGCTAAAACTCGTAACGTCAACCCGATTGATCGACGCTCCCAATTCTGCCGAGGCAACCGCCAGCAGTCTTGTCCAAGCCGCTGGATCTTCAAATGCGTTCCGGTAAACCGTTGAACCCTCCCCAACGTAGACCGCAATCAAAGGCTCCTTCAGTCCTCGCCTCAAGTGCTCATCGATGGCAAACCAAATGGCTCCATGAAAGTGAAGCGTGATCCCCGTATGGCTGACCGGTTTCCAAGCGTCTGGCACAAAAAGCACATATTTGTCATCGCCGTAGAGTTTGATTTGCTTCCCTGCCGGAGCCACCGCTGGAGGCATAATCGTCCGCTTGGTCATCGGCGGGGGTACGGGCAGACCCTGACTTTGAAACATTGCCATTCCCACCAGCAAACTCAGCATTTATTTCTTCAGAGCCAAAGTTAGACCGTCACCAATGGGAATCAGGGCAAGATCGATTCGCTCATCATGATGCAGATGTTCGTTTAGCTGGCGAATCGCCGTTGTCGATTCGTCGAGCTCCTCCTTGTCCGCAACTTTGCCGCTCCATAGAACGTTGTCGATAGCGATGACGCCGCCTTTCCTCACTAAGTTCAGGGCGGCTTCGTAGTAGCCCATATAGTTCGGCTTGTCGGCATCGATGAAGACGAAATCGAAGGAGCCAGCCTGCCCCTCCGCCACCAGATTGTCCAATGTTTCGAGACCAGGTCCCAACCTCAGTTCAATCTTATCGGAGACCCCCGCCCTCGACCAGCATTCCCGTGCCTTCGCGGTGAATTCTTCGCTTAGGTCACAAGCCACGATCTTGCCATCTTCAGGCAATGCCAAGGCGACGACGGTGGAGGAGTATCCGGTGAAGACACCCACTTCCAAACACCGCTTCGCGCCGATTGCCCGGACCAAGAACGCCATAAACTGGCCCTGGTCCGGACCGATTTGCATGCTGGCATTCTCCATCTTCGCCGTCTCTTCACGAAGCTCTCGAAGAACTTCGGGCTCGCGAAGCCACGTTGCTTCGATGTAGTCTCCCAGCGCATCGGGAACCAAAAATGAGCGACTCATGGGCGCGAGTTTAACTCTTCTTCGCGTTGCGCCGCCTGGTTTCCCATCCCTTCTTCGCCGCCGCGCTTCGCTTTGCCTTCCGTTCCTTTCGGCTCTCGCTGATGGATTCGTAGTCGTCTTTCTTCCCTCGACCGCTCCCACCAGCCTTCTTCCCGCCGCCCGTCGCCTTATTCACCGTTGCCCAAGCACGTCGCTCGGCTTCTTTCTCCGAAAGTCCACGGTCTTCGTAGCTCTCTTCGATGTGTTCAGCCTGTCGTTTCTGCTTGTCCGTGTACTTGCTCTTGTCGCCTCGTGGCATCGTGATTCACCTCACTGTTACTCGGACTCGCCTTCCTACGAAAACCGTTCCTTAGTCACCTCCACCCTTGAACTCCCGTTTAAATATCTCCTCAAACTCTCGTCGAAAGTTCGCCGGCCAGTCGTCGAACGACTTGATTGCCACGTCCTTCGCCGCGCCGCTGAAGGTCTCCGTGAAGCGGTGGGTGGGAAGTGCGTCGAGAATAAACTCGTAGTCCGTCCGCCGAAAGATCTGGAATCGGCCACGTCGCATCGAATCCAAACACTCATTCCAAGACTTGTAATATCCGCCAGTTGCGTATCCTTTCGCCGTCTGCTGCAGCGAATATCCCCGTCCATCACCCGAATAGCCGACGATGGTACGTCCATCCAGCAATTTCATCTGGTTTATCGGGTTCAAAGCGGCAATATCGGAAAGCTTCAATCTGAGCATTGCCCCTGCGGGCATTCCTCCCGGCGCAAACTCCGTGGCCTGCTGATAAAGATCGGGAATAGGCTCAGACGGGTTCGCCCGCAACCAAAGCGTTCCCTGAAGCAGCCAATCGTCCTCAAACTTTCTAATTCGGGCGGGAGTCTGACCCAACCGAATCGCGCCCCCTCGCCGAAGCTCTTGCCATTGGTTGGGAGTGAGCGCGCCGAGGGCGGCAAAACTATCGTGAGAATGCGATTCCTGCCCGCCCAGCGGCATCACTCCCGCGTCGGTCAAGGATTTGCGATAGAGCCGTTCGAGCGAACTGGACATCGCCGGAAAGCCCGCTTCGTAATGAAATCGGCACAAAGGTTCCAAATCGATCGCGCCTGCCTGCGCCGCCAATCTCAAGAATCGGCCCAGCGGGGCCCTTGGCAACCGATAAATTTGGCAAAACAATGGGCTTGTATTCGCGATCGTCAGCCATCCGTCTTTCGTCGAGATGCGGTGACCGGAGTTTTTTAACAAAGCTTCGAATCGCGAAAGGTTCAGCTTCCCATCTTCTGCCGCCAATCTTCCCGCCCGCTCGCTAGAGTCGCTTAGATAGGCCACATACGGCTTCCCTTCTCGATCCGCAAGGGCGTTGCAGCCATCGGTTGTTGCCAAGGAAAGGGGATCGATTTCGTCGGGGTGAAGCAAAATCTTCATCCCCGCATCGGAAGGACCTTCTTGCTTGTCCTTGACCTCGTGCTCGAACTGACTTACATCTGGCTCAAGGTTAGCGATTTCCAAAAATGCAACGCTTCCCGGGCTTAACTTCACCCACGCTGGCCGAACCTGAGCGCCTGCCTGACGCTCCGCCGAAAAACTGTCGTCACCCAACTGGTAGGTACTCGTGAACCCCCAGCTGCGCAATTTCCCCTTGCCAGAATAAATGGACGTGTTAAACGTCATGAACCGCCCCTGACGACGTGCGGTGAACAGCACTTTCCCCACCCCATCCGGGTTCGTGACGGAAGCGTAAATATCGTCGAGAAGTCCCGCTGCTATGCCTTCAGGTCGCTTCTGCGGCAAGAGTCCCGCCGCCTGCGACTCCGCCAATTCGAAATTATTGATCTGGGCGCCCGCTTCTTTTCCCAAAGGCAGTTGAGCTCGATTGGGTTCATTCGCAAACACCGTCATCCTTCCCTCTGGCAAAGACGCCAGGGTTCTCAAGGGAATGCCAAGCATCAGTTGCGTCGTCAGCGTGCTGGACGGCGCTGCCAACCGTGGACCGTCCAGGCTCATTCCTTTCGGCTTCTCCGCGATCCTATCTTCTAAGTCTTTGATTGCCTTGGTCAACTTCAGGGCCTGATCGTAAGGCGTTCCGATCTTCTCTAGCTCGCGTCGCTTCGGTTCAAAAAGCTTGTCCAGGTATTTCATTTGCGCCTGAATCCTTGACTCTTCGAGTTCCCGAGTTTTTTCTTCCGAACGGAATAGAATTTTTCCCTGGTCGGTAGTCCGCCATTCGCACTGCATTGCCTCGGCAAGCTTGTCCGCAAACTCATCTGCCGATACTTGCTTTGCCCGAGCGCAGATGATTTCGCTCGCCAACTTGTCTTCCGGCTTATAGACCTGACCTGAAATTCGACTCAACTTCCCTAGGGCATTCGCGACGGTCGTAGCTCGAACTTCGAAGTCGATTTTTTGAACCTGCAGGCCGGCTACGGCGCACAGCATGGCAAAAGTCGTCATCTTACAATTTGTAACCGGAAAGTCGCGGTTAAGATTCCGAAGGATAGCCACGTTCGGAGAGCACCCCTGTGTCAGATTCCGAAGTGATGGCTCTCTCGCCGGTGACGATGCAATCTCTCCGGCTTTCCCACTATCCATCAAGCCTAACTCGCTCGCTCGGTACAATCAATCCTATGTCCGAATCGCTCTTGCGCACGCCTCTTTACGACTGCCATGTCGAAGCCGGAGGCCGTATGGTTCCCTTTGCCGGATGGGAGATGCCTGTCCAGTACGCCAGCGTCATTGCCGAAGGGAAAGCCGTCCGAGAAGGCGCCGGAATGTTCGATGTGAGCCACATGGTCCGGCTCGCTCTCAAGGGCGAACGAGTGCTCGAATATCTTGAGCACATCACCGCCAACGATGTGAGCAAACTGACCGATGACACCGGACAATACTCTCTGCTTCCCAACGATCAGGGCGGCTGCGTGGACGACATCATCGTTTACCGGCTTGAACCGCACAAATATGCCATGGTCGTGAACGCCGCCAATCACGAGAAAGATCTGGCTTGGCTGCTCAAGCAGAACACCTATGATGTCGAAATCAAGGACGAAACCAAAGACACCGCAATGATCGCCGTGCAGGGCCCACGTGCCGTGCCCCTTCTGGCCGAGCACTCGGATAGCCACGATTCCCTGGTAAACGCTCCCGCTTTCGGCGTTGTTCAAGCCCAGATTGGAGGCATTGACTGCTTCTGTGCCCGATCTGGTTACACCGGAGAAGACGGCTACGAATTGATTTGCCACGCCGAGGAAGCCGCTGAGCTCTGGCAAGCCCTTCTGGGTATGGGAATCGCGCCCTGTGGACTGGCATCAAGAGACGCTCTGCGCGTGGAAGCTGGCTTGCCGCTCTACGGTCACGAATTAAACGAGGACCTCAGCCCCATGGCCGCCGGTCTCGGCTGGGTGATCTCCAAAACCAAATCGTTTATCGGCTCGGACCTCATCAACGAAGCACGGGCCAATGGCACCCCGCGCAAGCTTCAAGGCATAAAGCTCCAATCCAAACGCCTCATCACCCCGGAGATGAAGGTCTTTGTGGAGGGCAAGGAAGTTGGAGAGGTATCGAGCGGTGTTTACAGCCCGACTCTCGATTGCGGAATCGCCTTCGCCTTCATCGATAGCTCAATCGCCCTCAACACTCCCTGCGAAATTGAGGTTCGAGGAAAGATGGAGCCCGGAACCATCGTCAGCAAACGCTTCTATAAACGAGCCAAATAATCCCCGCACTCCTGCTGGGTTTTTAAGACCTCCTTGGGATTGGCGCCGGGAGGTCGCTACACTCACTCTCGCCTGTATGAATTGCCGACCCTTTCTTTGCCTCGCCTCGCTGCTTGCGGTCAATCTCGCCTCGGCGCAGTTTGTGGCCTACAAGTACCCCAAGGTCACCGGAAACCAGGCATACGGCGGCGCGTTGGGAATGGACTTCGACGTGATCGTGCCCATCAAGATCACTGCCCTCGGCATCTTCGATAGCGCTCAGGACGGCATCAAGAACAATATCGACTGCATCCTGTATAACCGCGATACAAAAGCCGCGGTTGCCAGCAAAGCCTTTTCACCATCGAACATGGGCATTGGCGATGGCTCCTCCAACTTTCTCGATCTGGCCACGCCTGTGTATCTTCCTGCCGGATTTCACGCCACCATCGTGGCCCAGGGCTACGGCATCCTCGAAAGGAACGGAAACTCTTTCAATCCTTCCAGCACTTACGCCACCAGCCTTGAAACGGGCGGCGGTCTGATTCAGTTTACGGGAAAGAGTCGCAACGGAGCCTTTGGCACGTTCCCCACCACCATCGACTTTAACGTGGCTCAATATGGCGCAGGGAATTTCAAGTTTGTTTCGGCTTTGCCCCCGGTCCCTGAGCCCACCACCCTCCTTGTCCTCACACCTGCTCTCTTCCTTATTCGCAAGCGACGACGAGCTTAGTCCGAGGCAATACGTTCCCCTTCCTGGCCCAGATTCGAACGCCCCCTAAAAAATACGGTCCTTTCCCCTCAAGATCCCTGCGTCGATGCCGATAAGACTGATGGGCCTAGTCAGGTCTGCGAATCCAAGGATCGGATTCGGCACACAGCGAAGGGATGCGCGGCGGAGAACCGACCGTGCGAATTCTAGATCAGCTTTTTTCACAACAACTGAATAACCTGCAAAACGCCATGGGGCGGACCACCGAGCGGCAAGCTATGCTGACCGGAAATCTCGCGAACGCGAACACCCCCGGCTACAAGCGAAAGGACATGGACTTTAACATCGTCCTGGATGCGGAACTGCATCCGTCCGACGTTCGAATGCAGGAAATGCGAGACCGGCAGGCTCAAATGCGCTCGGATCGCAGCAGTATCCGTCTCGACGGCAGCAACGTCGACATGGAACGAGAAGTCATGTCTCTGGCTGAAACCGAACTTCGCTACCAAGCCCTCACCGATATGACTGCGAGCTACTTCTCCGGTCTGAAGAATGTCATTCGGGAAGGTCGCTAAACCCTAGACGGGATCGAAAATCACCATGAACTTGAACTCCGCAATGCGAATTAGCTCCTCCGGTCTCGCCGCCGAGCGATATCGAATGGACACCATCTCGACCAACATTGCCAACGCGAATACCGTCAAGATGCCCGGCAAAGATGCTTGGCACCGACAGGATGTCATCCTCGCGGGCGACGAAGACGGCGTACGAATCGTCGGGACCACATCCAACCCTGACGAGTACATCGAAAAGCATGAACCAAACAATCCCTACGCGGATGAGAAAGGAATCGTCCGGTACTCGAACGTAGACCCGCTCTCTGAGATGGTCAACATGATGTCCGCTAGCCGGGCATATGAGGCCAATATCCAAGCTTTCAATTCAGCCAAAGGAATGGTAAAAGCCGCCCTCCAAATCGGCAAGGTTTAACACCTAACACCTAACACCTAACACCTAACACCTAACACCTAACGAACATGAACATCGGCGGCCTGAACAATATCCAGAACCCAGCCATTGAGAAGCTCGCTTCTCAGGGTGGCGGTAATGCGGGTAGTGCCAAGGCTGGCGGTGATGACTTCGCGCAGCAGTTGATGGACGTCTTAGAAGAAGTAAACGACAGCCAAATGAAGGCTAAACAAGTCGGAGAAGACTTCATGACGGGTCGACAAGGGGTCGATTATCACGACTTGATGATCGCTATGGAGCGCGCGAGTGTTTCGATGAATCTTACGATGCAAGTAAGAAACAAGCTTCTCGAAGCGTACCAAGAGATCAGCCGAATGCAGATTTAGTCTCGTCGTAGTAATTGGACCCCATGGACAGCATTGAATCGCCATGGGTGGATTGGTAATAAAACTCAAATCTTGGTGGGATACCGCAGATCGAAATCAGAAACTGATTTCCATCGGTGGCATCGCCCTCTTAACGCTTCTTCTCGCGGGCATCTTCGTCTTCGCGACGAAGCCAAAGATGGTCATCGCCTTCGCCGGGCTTTCGCCGGCCGATACCGGCATGGTCGTCGCCGAGATTCAAGGTATGGGAATTCCGGTGGATTACGATGCGGCCGGCAACATTTCCGCTCCTGCCGACAAATTGCCTCAAATTCGCGCCACGCTCGCCATGAACGGCAAGCTGCCTCGTCCTTCCAACCATATGACCAAGAAGGACCTGGGAAATATGCCCGTCATGTCTCCTCCCCGGGTCGAAGAAGAGCGCCTCCTCGCAATCACCGAAGGTGAACTCGCAGAGTCGATCGAGATGTTTACCGGCGTGGATTCCGCCCAGGTTCACGTCACGAAGGGGAACGATTCACCGCTTCTTGACCAACGGCACGAGTCCACCGCCAACGTAACGATCGCCGAGAAAGTGGGAATGGGCGTCACTCCCGACCAAGGACGCGCCATGGCCATGCTCGTGGCCAGTTCGGTTTCTGGACTCGATCCCAGCAAAGTCACGATCTTCAGCCGGGACGGCCGCGCCATTTGGGATGGTGAGGAAGTCAGCGGTTCCAATGGCCGCGCGGTAACCAAACTGGAAATGGAGAATCAGACCGGACGAGACATACGCGATGATCTCCAAGAGCAACTGAATCGAATTGTCGGAGCAGGCAACGCCCTCGCCACCGTCGACGTCACGCTGGATCTGGATAAGATTAGCAAGACGGAAAACATCACTACTCCCACGGAAGATCCCATCACCAAAGAAAGCGTGAAGGAAACGATGGAGGGTGGTGGCGCCTCAACTCCCGGTGGAGTCTCCGGGCTCAACGGTCAGACCGCCCCATCCACTCCCTCCAGCGCCGACTCAAGCGCTTACAAAGTCCAGCAAGAGCGGATTGAGCGCGGCGTGAGCAACATGGTAAAGACCACGGAACAAGCTCCCGGCGAAATCAAATCGATGGGAATCACGATCCTCGTCAACAGCGAGAAGGTGACCGAACAAGCCGACATCGACAAGATCCAGGAGTTGGCAAACGGCAAGCTTGGACCCCGAGTTGCCGACACCGCGAATTTCACTGCGAAAGTCATCGCCTACAAGTTCGACAACACCGCGCAAGTGGAAAGCGCCAAGGCTGATGCCGCCGCCAAGAGTTCCGCTCGAATGCAGCAGATCCTCTCGATGCTTCCCATCGCCGCCCTCGTCATCGTCGCCTTCCTGGTCATGAGATCCCTCGGAAAAATGGGCAAGACCGCAACAACTCAGCAACTGGTATTGGCCGGAGCCGGTGGACCATCTCTGCCCATGTCGATGAGCGCAACCGAGTTGGCAGCTCAATCGCTTTCAATCCCCCACGAAGCCGTTCAAAAAGCGCTCGAATCTGGAGTCGTCGACGATAACCTCGCCGCCGCTCTTGCCGAAGCTCAAAAGCATGTGGGTGCGGACGATGTCGACATCCCATCGATCGGCAACAAGATTAACGTACCTCTCGAACAGATTAAGAAAATGAGTCAAGACAGACCCGACGTCGTTGCAATGCTCCTCAAGAGCTGGCTTCTCGAGGAGGGCATCCGCCGATGAGAAAGCGTCAAGAAGAACTGAGCATGCGCCAGAAAGCCGCCGTCATGCTCATGGTACTCGGCCCTCAATCTGCTGGCAATGTGGTGCGCCACCTGGACGAAGATCAAATTGAAGTTCTCTCCTTAGAACTTGCCCGACTGGACAAGGTCACCCCGGAGCAACGCGAGCAGGTCATCAACGAATTCTATGAAGTCGCCATCGCCCAAGACTTCATCGCGGAGGGCGGTGTGGAACACGCCCGAAAGATGCTTGAGGAAGCCTTTGGCGAAGAGCGCGCCGATGAGGTCGTTAAACGAATCATCGCCGCAATGCAGGTCGTGCCCTTTGAATTCCTAAAGAAAGCCGATCCCAGCCAAGTCCTCAGCTTCATCCAGGATGAGCATCCCCAAACCATTGCGCTCATCTTGGCCTACATGCCCATTAACAATGCGGCTCTCATCATCTCGAAGCTTTCCAGCGAGCTTCGGGCGGACGTAGCTGGCCGCATCGCGATGATGGAGCAAACGCCACCCGAAGTCATCCGCCGAGTCGAGCAGGTGTTGGAAAAGAAAGTCTCCAGCCTGATCTCACAAGAGATGACTCAGGCGGGCGGCCCGAAGGCCCTGGTCGATCTCTTGAACCGTGTCGACCGATCCACTGAGCGTCTGATCATGGACTCTCTCAGCGAATCCAATCCGGAACTGGCCGATACCGTGAAGAACATGATGTTCGTCTTCGAGGACGTCGTTCATCTGGACGACCGCGCCATCCAAGCGATCATGAAGGAAGTCGACATGAAGGAACTCGCCACCGCGCTCAAGGGCACGGCTCAAGAGGTCCAAGAAAAGATCTTCAAGAACATGTCCGAACGCGCCGTTGCAATGCTCAAGGAAGACATGGAATTCATGGGACCGGTTCGATTGCGCGTTGTAGAAGAGTCGCAGCAAAAAGTCGTCGGCATCATCCGAAAGCTGGAAGAGACCGGAGAGGTTGTGATCGGTCGGTCGGGAGAGGAGGACATCCTTGTCTAACCCGTCCATCCTCAAGGCCGCCTCCGCGCCGAAAGTGCAAGCGTTTGCAACGATGCTTCCCACCGTGGTCCCTTCCGCTATTCAGGCGGCGGTCAGTCGAGAAGGTCGAGGTGGCCGTACCGCGAATCAATTGGAGCAACTCCGCCAGACCATCATGAACGAGGCGTACGACGAAGGCTATTCCCGAGGAGTAGAAGCCGGAACCGCGGAAGGCTACGATCAGGCATACGCAGACGCCTATGCAAAAGCTAAAGCCGAAGCCGACGAAATCTCCCGCGCAATGCTCGACCGCTTCGCCGCCGACCTCCAAGGCACCGTTCAGAGTGTCTTCGATGCGCTCGAAAACTGGACCCGTAGCGCGGAAACCGATCTCACCGCGATCGTCAGCCACATCGCCGAGCAAGTTCTCCAGACCGAGCTTGGCACAAGCCGGGAATCGATCCTCGCCATCGTCAAGCATGCCATCGCCGAGGCGACCCATTCTGAATTCGCCCGAATTAGAATCAATCCTCTCGACTCCGAGATCCTGAACGAAAACAAAGCTGCGATCATCGCCGCGGCTAAATCGATCCGAAAGCTCGAACTCGTGGAAGACGAAGCCATTGCGGGCGGTTGTGTGATCGAAACGGACGGCGGCATCATTGACGCCACCATCGAAGGCAAGCTGAATCAATTCCGAGAAGAACTGGGAGACGCCGCGTGACGACCGCCCCCGAATTCGCCTCCGTCAAAGCCGCTCTGGAACGAACCAACTGGATCAAAGTGACCGGTCGCGTCGCCGAGGTCGTAGGACTCGTTATCGAGTCCAACGGCCCCAATGCCCGGGTAGGTGACATCTGCCTGATCCACACCGAAAACGATGGCGTGGTTCAATCGGAAGTCGTGGGCTTTCGAGGTGATCGCGTCCTCCTAATGCCTCTCGGCGAACTCTCTGGCGTCCGAGCGGGATGCTTGGTTGAAGCCACTGGTCATTGCCTCCGCGTCCCCGTAGGCCCCGAACTCCTCGGTCGCGCCCTGGACGGCCTCGGCGAACCCATGGATGGTCTGGGACCGCTTCGGTGCAACAAACGCTATCCCGTCATCGCCCTTCCGCCCAATCCCCTTGAGCGCCAGATGATCACCCAGCCGTTGGCCACCGGCGTGCGCGCCATCGATGGCATGTTGACGCTTGGTCAAGGCCAGCGCATGGGCATCTTCGCCGGTTCTGGCGTCGGTAAGAGCACACTGCTCGGGATGATCGCTCGAAACTGCGAGGCCGACGTCAACGTCATCGCTCTCGTCGGAGAGCGCGGGCGAGAAGTTAAAGAATTCATCGAGCACGATTTGGGCGAGGAAGGACTCCGAAAGAGCGTCATCGTCTGCGCCACTTCAGAGCAGCCCGCCATGGTCCGCATAAAGGCCGCCCTCACCGCCACTGCCATCGCCGAATACTATCGCGATCAGGGCAAAAGCGTCCTCCTGATGATGGACTCCGTGACTCGATTCGCCATGGCCCAGCGAGAAGTCGGACTTGCTGTAGGCGAACCGCCCAGCACCAAGGGCTACACCCCCAGCGTTTTCGCCCTCCTTCCCAAACTGATGGAAAGAGCCGGCAACGGCGCTAAAGGCGCCATCACTGCCCTCTACACCGTCCTCGTCGACGGCGACGACACGAACGAACCGATCGCCGACGCCGCCCGATCCATCCTGGACGGACACGTCGTTCTCTCCCGTCGTCTGACCGGTCGAGGTCACTATCCGCCGATCGACGTGCTTCAAAGCCTGAGCCGAACCATGCCTTTTGTCGTGACCCCGGATCAGGTGCAACAGGCACGAGAGATCCGAGAGCTCATGGCCGCCTATTCGGATATTGAGGATCTGGTCAGCATTGGCGCTTACAAAGAAGGTTCCAAGCCCATTGCGGATCGCGCTCTGAAGAAGTGGGACCCCATCAATAAGTTTCTCCGCCAAGACAAAGCCGACGGTTCTCCGCTCGACACGACTCTCTCTGAAATGGAGGCACTAGTCCATGAAGAAGTTTAAGTTCCGACTCCAAAAGGTGATGGATTTCCGCGAAGCCATGGAATCCCTCGCGAAAGATGCTTACCTTGACGCCCGCGCCCAACGACTCGAAGCGGAAGCCGTCATCTCCTCCATCGAAAGCCGACGCTTGGAAATGCTTCGCGAACCTTGCACCACGATCGACGCACACCAAGCGATTGAAGGCATGATGGTGCGCCTGGACGACGAAGTTCGCGCGCAATACACCGTCATCTCGGTCCTTCAAGAGGAGGAGGCCCAAGCCCTCCAACACTGGCAGAACGCGAAGAAGGAGTACGAGGTACTCGTTAAACTCCACGAAAAGGCGATCGAGGAGTATCGGAAAGAAGAAGGATTGGAGGAACAGAAAGAACTCGACGAGTGGTCCGTGACCCGGAGGGCCGCATGACGCTCAGGCCCCTAGGTATGCAGGCCATGCAGGAAAAGTTGGCGGAGTTTCGGCGCAGTAATGGCCTTGAACCTGAATCTTTCGCCCCCGCGTTTCAACAGCAGATGAATGCGGCCAACGGACAGAGCGGACTTTCCGGTCAGATTTCTCCAGGCGGAACAAAGAATGAGTTCGCCCCATTTAATCCGTTTGGCTCCGGCGCTCAAGTGCAACCATCCATCGCACCCGCCCAACTCAAAGCGCTCATCGATAAAGCGGCAAACGACAACAATGTCGACCCTGCGCTCCTTGACGCCCTGGTTGCCGCAGAAAGCGACTACAATCCCAGCGCAATCTCCAGCAAACGAGCCGCCGGTCTGACCCAATTGATGCCCGACACGGCCCGAAGTCTGGGAGTCACCAACCCCTTAGACCCGGCACAGAGCCTCCAGGGCGGCGCCAAGTATCTCTCCATGATGATTACTCGATTCGACGGCGACTTGGAAAAGGCCCTTGCCGCTTACAATGCTGGCCCCGGCGCCGTTGAAAAGGCGGGAGGCGTACCGAACTACGAAGAAACCAAGAACTACGTGCGCCGAATTCTTGAGCGCTATCGAGGGGTTAGGCCGTGAAAAAGGCAATCATTTTCCTTCTTCCCTTAGTCCTTCTTGGCGTCGGCGGCTTCTTAGTCTTTACCGGAAAGGTGAAAATCCCGGGTGTTAATTTGGGTCCCAAGCAAAAGGCGAACGATCTCTATGCTGCGGATAAGGCAAACAGTCTTTACACCGCAGACAAGGACGGCAAAGCTCCCACCGGCGCTAAAGACGGCAAATCAACTGCCGTCGCCAAAAATGAACCGCCGAAGAAAGAAACCCCCAAGAAGGATGACAAGAAGACCCCTCCCAAAGTTGTGGTCGACGCCTTCGAAAACAAGCCCGAGGTCGGTCAAAAGAAGCTCGCAAAGCTCTGGAACGAAATGGAACCCACAACCCTTTCCGGTATCACCAAGGACTGGAACGAAAAGGACCTCGCAGGCATACTGGTGCGAATGGACACCGCAAAAGTAGCAGAATTTCTGAGTAGCCTCGATCCCAAACGCGCGTCTAAATTAAGTCGCGAACTCCAAAAACAAGCCTCAATCGTTCCGCGCGAGACGGGTTCGTAATTGCAAAAAGTTCGCTGAACACTTAATTTTCAAATTAATTTCGGTTTTTGGGCGCTGGAAAAGGGGACAATAATCGTATCTACTTGCGGGGTTAAAAACACGTGAACCGAAAAGTTATCTGCGCGCTCGACACGCACGACCTGGACGAAGCGATCCGTATGACCAAGCGGCTTTCGCCCTACGTTGGCGCTTTCAAGATCGGTCACGGGCTAACGCTGCCTCACGGTCTTGACGTCATCGATCGACTCCAAGATGCCGGCGCAAACCGGATCTTTCTCGACCTTAAGTTCCACGACATCCCAAACTCGGTTGCCCTCGCCGTAGGCGAAGCTGCACGACGAGGAGTCTGGATGATCACGCTTCACATCGCGGGAGGGCCTGCCATGCTTGCCGCCTCCGTCGCTGAAGCAAGAGCCTGGACAGAAGGCAACGGGCCACTCCTCGTTGGCGTCTCTGTTCTCACCTCTCTCGATCAGCACGTCCTCACCGATCACCTCGGCGTAAACCGGACGATCGAAGAACACATGGTCTATCTCTCCGAACTCGCCATGAACGTCGATCTTGATGGTGTGGTCTGCTCACCCCACGAGGTGAAGGCCATCCGAAAAGCCATCGGACAGCACGGCGTCATCGTTACGCCAGGCATCCGACTCCCCAATGCCGAACTTCACGATCAAAAACGAACCGGCGAAGCCAGCCAAGTCCTGATGGATGGCGCGAACTATCTCGTCATCGGTCGCACCCTTACTCAATGTGAAGATCCGGAGAAGGCTCTGGAATCGTTAGGACTCGAGAGTCTCGGATTGGCGTAGAATTCAAGTGAGGCAAGGCTCCTCACAGCCTGCCTCCACTAGCAGGACGGGTCTTCGGACTCGTCCTCTTGTTTTGTTTCATGGACGATGTAAAGGAAATGCACCGTGCGCTTCTCGCATGGTATGACGACGAAAAGCGCGACCTTCCTTGGCGACACACCCACGATCCTTATGCGATCTGGGTTAGCGAGATCATGCTCCAGCAAACGCAGGTCGCCACCGTGATTCCCTACTATCATCGCTGGCTCGCTCGCTTCCCCACCGTCCAAGCCCTCGCCGAAGCTGACGATCAAGATGTACTTGCCCAATGGCAAGGTCTCGGCTACTATCGCCGCTGTCGCCTCCTTCTCGAAGGCGCGCGCTTTGTCGCCGAGAAGAACGATTGGCCCCAGTCCGCCGAAGAATGGCGCAAAGTTCCCGGCGTCGGTCCCTACACCGCCGGAGCCATCACCTCGATCGCTTTCAATCAACCCACTCCCTTGGTCGATGGCAACGTAGAACGGGTGTTTTCCCGATTGACCGCTTGCCGCGATTCCGGTCCTCAGCTCAAAAAATCCGCCTGGACATGGGCAGAGGGCGTGACACCGCACAAACGCCCCGGCGATTGGAACCAGGCCCTCATGGAGCTTGGCGCCACGGTGTGCAAACCGGGAGCCCCCCTCTGCGGTGCGTGCCCCCTCATCAAGAAGTGCGAAGCCCATCGGCAAGGCGTTCAAAATGAGCTTCCCATCGGCGGCAAGAAAGAACAGGCCGTAGAACTTACCCACCTCTGCTGGGTTCCCATCCATAACGACCGTTTTGGTATTCGCCAAATCACCACTGGGGAGTGGTGGGCTGGCATGTGGGAGTTCCCACGCGTTACCAACTCTTGCCCCCAACCGCACTGGCTCCAGTCCGCCGAAATCCACGAGGTCGGGGTCATTAAGCACATGGTCACCAAGCATAAAATAAAGTTAGTTATTTCGTTAGCCTATCTAACTAATCAACTGCCCGAACTTCGGTGGCTTACACTGTCCGAACTGGAAAGCGTTGCTCTTCCAGCGCCCCAGAGAAAAGTACTTCGCCTCGCGTTGGCTCACATAAGGGCAGAGCAGCCTTTACTCTTTTGAAGCGGTTGAGCCCTTAAACAGACTCTTGAACTTCTGTCCCACGGTCTTAAGACCTCCGGCGCGGTCCTCATCTCGAAGCGTTGAGGGACGGATCGAATCGCCATATTCCCCGATGCTCGCCAGTTCCTTCGCCGCGGCAATGCACAACGCCGCCGTGTCGTTCGGATGCTCCCGTACTGACGTGATCACGTTTTCATACAGATCCGTCACCTGTGGGGTAACTGCTTCCGTCGAACAATAGGCCTGCACAAACTGTGAGCACGCCTCGATTGCCTTGGCGTCGTAGGTGCTCAGTATTCTCTCCAAGGTGCGCGGCATCAAGGGCTCGGTCATAATCCTGCGCCCAAATCCAGAAGTCCACATTTCAAGAACGTTGCTCTTGGTCACCAGTTCACCACACCCCGCTTCATCGCAGGGCACAACCGCACAACCAACCGCAATCGCTTCAAGAGCAACTTGTCCACGCGCAAACACCAAGTCATACTTGGAAACAATATCGGGGATTCGGTAAGACACCGTGTCCGAATGCTCCTCAAACACATCAAGATCGACGCCATGCCGTCGACAAGCCTCGCGGACAAATGGGATATGAGTGCCTTGGCGGTTTCCGTCGATCAGGACCGCGCGCTCTGGCTTTTCAGGGAGCGGTAAACGAGACGCGCACCGCTCGGGATCGAAGAACAGAGGCAAGACCACCACATCGTTCTCGTCCGCGCCCAAGTCGCGCGCCACCGGCTCTTGCCAGGCATAGTCGCAGACCACGTGCTGGCGAACGGAAGGCAGACGAGGTGGACTCTCTATCCAAGGCGCCCCCCCATGAAGGAACCAAACAAGTGGAGTTTGGGGAAACCGCAGGGACGTCAAAATGGCGTCATAGCGACGACTCGTTTGAATGACGTCGGGAGCAGATCCGACTTCGTCGATATGTGCCACCAAGCGAACACCGATACCTTCCAACTCGGGAAGGATCGCACCGGGATGAGACGAAAGAATGACGACCTCGTGCCCGTTTCGAATCAGTTCGATGCACAAATCTCGCGCGAAGAATTCGACACTGGCCCGTTCCGCTAGATCGCCATACGCAAACAGAACTTTCAGTTTCAAACGATTTACTTAGCCTGAGCCACGAACGCCACGACGCCCAAGGGCTCTGCTAAATAATTCTTGGTTATTGAATCCATATCTGCACCACATCCCCGTTAAAAATACTGGGATGAGGGTCGGTGCAGTGAAGAAGTGAGCGCGCGGGCGCCCGCGCGATCCGGCCCCGCCCCCCATCGCCGGTGTCATGAACCTTCTTTGGACCGTCAAAACGGTCTCTCGTTGCGGCTCAGTCCATAATTGTCCTTCCAAGGACACCCTTTAAACGGTCTGAAAATGCCATTTCGTTCGAATTAGTTAAAAACTAACTGAATTATGTTGATTTCAGACTACATGAAGCGACTTCTTCGCTGGAACAATTCTTGTCGTCAGACGTCGAAGACGGCCCTCGCCAAGCCTGACAATTAACTTTAAGTTTTTGAAGGGACAAGGCTAAAGAAACCCCGGTAATCACCGATACATGATACTGATGGCCCGGAAAGCGGATCGCAAGAACCGCCCCCGCAAGGTTATCAGGTAGGTCAAGAAGTTGTCCGAGATCCTGTCTCAATCCGAAATCGAAGCGCTACTCAACTCGCTCACTCCAGAAAGTGACGGTGGAGGCGGCGCTGGGTCCATGGCCGCCGCACCCCGCCCTGCGGCCTCCGCCCCCCTAGGCTCGTTTGCCCCCGCCACGCGCCCAGGATCGAAAGCCGCCGTCGCTTACGAAGTCTACGACTTCCGTCGCCCGGACAAATTTAGCAAGGACCAACTTCGAACCCTCCAGATGCTTCACGAAACCTTTGCGCGCCTGGCTGGTTCGGGACTCTCCGCTTACCTCCGCTCCCAAGTGAACATTGATCTGATCTCACTGGAGCAAGTCCCCTACGAAGAGTATCTGAGAAGCATTAACCAGTCAGTCTTCACCATCATGTCTCTGCCCCCGCTAACGGGACAAGCGGTATTGGAGATCGAATTCGGCCTCGTCTTTAGCATGATCGACCGAATGCTCGGCGGCCCCGGTAAAGGCATCGCCCGAAACGTTCTCACTGACATCGAACGCCCCCTAATCAAGCAGATTATCGAGCGAATGTTCCTGGCTCTTAAGAGTGCCTGGGAAGGCGTCGTCATCGTCAATCCCGGCATTGAAGGCATGGAAACGAGCTCCCAATTCGTTCAAATCGCCCCGCCCAACGATATCGTTGTCACCATCCTCTTCGAGGTTAAGATCGGAAATCAGCGGAGCGCTATGAGCCTCTGCATTCCTTATCTCGTCCTCAAACCCATTACTACCAAGCTCAGCGCCCAAAAGTGGTTCGCTGGCTCGAACCGACGCCACAGCGCCGCCAGCCGACGAATGCTCTCCTACCAGGTCAACAACTCGACCGTGGATTGCTCCGTACGCCTCGGCGGGACCCGCATCAACATTCGAGATTTCCTTGCCCTGCGCCCTGGCGACGTCGTTCGCTTGGATCAGAAGACCGAACAGGACCTTCGCCTCCTCGTGAGCCAAGTTCCCAAGTTCGTAGGCAAGCCCGCGCTTCAGGGTAAGAAGCTCGTCTTTTCCGTCACCGACGCCATCACCGAGTAGCACATATGTCGAACATTCCTGTCGAAGTCACCAACAAACTGGCGAGCAGCCAGAACCAGATCTGGCAGACCGCCTCCATGTCGGTCAGCGAGGCCTGCGGCCAGGCGATCAACTTCTCTTCTCCCCTCACTGTGGGCGCGAAGACAAGTGATCTCTACGCCGAATTCGGCGCACCGATGATGGTCGTCCAGTTCTCCTTCGCCAACATGCCGGAGAACTCCCAAGTCGTGCTGCTCCCGCAGGAGACGGTAACCGATCTCGCCAACCTGGTTCTTCCTGAGCCCGTTCAAGAGATCGATGAGAACCTGGTCGCCGAACTTCGAAACAGCCTCGAAGGCATCGTTCAAGGCATCTGCCTTGCCGTCGGCAATATCAAGAACGAAACCATCGTCGCCAGCGGCCTAAGCATCCGATTCCAGATTTTCAGCTTCCCACCAAACCTGCAAAAGTCAGAAGAGATTCTTCGGACTCAAATCGCCATGACCGGCGATGACCTGAACGGCACCGTCATCTGGCTCATGGATTCAGAGACCGCTCACTTCGTGACCGGCGTGACCATGGAAGAGCCAGACGCCATGCCTTTCCAACAGGTCAACGCTGCCTCCGGCGGATTTGGCGGAGCCCGCCCCGCTGGCCCCGAAGAGAACAACGGCCTCGACCTCCTGATGGATATCCCGCTGGAAATCAGCGTGGAACTCGGACGGGTCAAGATGCTCGTCAAAGATGTCGTCGAACTCGGCACCGGATCGATCGTCGAAATCGACAAGGCCGCTGGTGAACCTGTGGACGTCATGGTTAATGGCCGACTGGTTGCCCGGGGAGAAGTCGTCGTCATCGAAGATAACTTCGGCGTCCGACTCACTGAGATCCTCAATCCCCAAGAAAGACTGCAGAAACTGGGAGAGGTCGCCTAACGTGCGCGCGCACGCGTCTTTGACCATATTGTGCCTGGCCGGAGCCGCTCTGGCCGATGACGGCGTCCTAGGAACCAAGGGAGATGCCGTCACCACCCCCGCCGGTCAAGGCGGCCTGGGAGTGATGCCCATGCTCCAAATGGCTTTTGCCCTTGGTATCGTCATGCTCTTGCTCAAGTTCGTCCTCCCCAAAGTGATGGGCAAGATGAACAAGAAGCTGGTCACGGGTGTGAACAGCTCCTTGAAAATTGAAGAGTCCGCCACCTTTGCTGGAGGCACGCTCTACATCGTGCGCGCACGCAGCAAGACCCTGCTCCTCAGCGTTTCGACCCAAGGCGTGAATTGCCTGGCCGACGTTACCGAACCAGAAGTCAAAACCGAGCCCGATTTCGAAGACATGTTCAACATGGCCCCGGGCGAAGAGCTTCCCGAAGTAGACGAATCCCTTGATCCTGCGCCTGCTCCCGTTGCTGCCGCCAACAGTGCCGTCATCGAAACCGCCCTTGAGCGACTTTCCAGGCTGACCGGTTAATCCAAAATGAAGTTTCTTACCCAAGGTCGAAACCTGCGCGTCATCCTGATCCTCGCGCTCTGCCTCTTCGGCGTGGCCGCCTTTGCGCAACAAGCCGGTAATGCCACGCTGCCCATCCCAAACATCTCCGTGAACATGGGAGGCGCCGCGCCTAAAAAGGGTGAAGAGGTCAGCACGTCCCTGCAGATTCTCGCCCTCCTCACGATCCTGAGCCTTGCCCCGGCAATCATGATCCTCACGACCGCGTTCACGCGTATCGTGATCATCTTCAGTTTTGTCCGGCAGGCCATCGGCACGCCCACTATTCCGCCCAATCAGGTGGTTGTCGGACTTAGCCTCTTCTTGACCTTCTTTATCATGGGTCCAACCTATCAGAAGATCAATGATCGCGCGCTTCAACCGCTATTAACTCACCAGATCGATCAGAAACAAGCTATCGAACTCGCCCAAGAGCCAATTCGAGAGTTCATGCTCAAGAACACGTATGAGAAAGACCTGACGCTGTTCATGAACATGCGACACGAGACCGCGAAGTCAGCTAAGGATGTCAATCTCACCACGCTCATTCCCGCCTTTATCATCAGCGAACTGAAGACGGCTTTCATCATCGGCTTTTACATCTTCATCCCATTTCTCATCATCGACCTCATTGTCGCCAGCGCTCTCATGAGCATGGGCATGATGATGATGCCTCCCACTGTCGTCGCCCTTCCCGCCAAGCTCCTTGTCTTCGTCTTGGCTGATGGATGGGGGACCCTCGTCACCGCCATCATCCAGGGGTATCGCTAAATGAATCAGGGCAGCGTTCTCGATTTGGGCCGTCAGGGCGTAGAAGTCGCCCTCATGGTCTCGCTTCCCATCCTCGCCGTAACCCTCTTTTTGGGCCTCCTGGTCAGCGTGTTCCAAGCCGTCACCCAGGTCCAAGAAATGACGCTCACCTTCGTGCCCAAGCTCGTTGGAGTGGCCATCATCCTCGCCTTCATGGGCAACTGGATGCTAACCACTCTCGTCCAGTTCATGCACCTCTGCTTCGAAAGAGCCTCCATGCTCGGCGCTTAGACAATTTCGGCACCCTGCACCCTGACCCCTGACCACTGACCCCTGACCCCTGACCCCTGAAGACATGGACGCCACCCTCCTCTACTCATTCCTTTGCGTCTTCGTGCGGTGCTCGGCCATGTTCATTTCATCGCCCGTATTCTCGGCTCAAAACACGCCGATCATGGTGCGGATCTTCACGACTCTAGCCATCGCCGGAGCGCTCACCGCCGCACTTGGAACAAACATAGGTCCCCCTCCGGCGAACATGTATTTGTTCGTCATGGCCATTGCGCATGAGGTGCTTGCGGGTCTGCTGATTGGCACATTCATGAGCTTTGTTCTTCAGGCCGCCCAGATGGCGGGCACCCTCGTAGACACCCAGATGGGTCTCAGCATGAGCCAAGTGCTCAACCCCATCAACGGCGTTTCCAGCACGGTTATCTCCCAGTTTAAGTTCATGCTGGCCGTGGTTATTTTCCTCAGTGTGAATGGTCACCACCTGATGCTCAAAGCGTTCGCGGATAGCTACGGGTCGATGCCCGGCATGACCATGGAACACCTTCCGCAAATGAAGAACAACCTAGTCGGACTGATGGGGACGCTCAGTGTCCTCTCCCTTCAAATGGCCGCGCCGGTTCTCGGCGTGAGTCTGGTTGTCGATGCCGCTCTCGGTATCGTAAACAAGGCGGTTCCTCAAATGCAGGTGGTTGTCATCGGCCTCCCCGCCAAGATCGTAATCGGCCTCATCGCGCTCAGCGTTGGCCTCCCCGCTCTCGTTTCCGGCGTCAATTCCGGCGTGGGCGTCGCACTTGAAGGGTTGCTCCGCACCCTGAAGGGGATGTAAATGGCAGAAGGTGGTCAGGAAAGAACAGAGGAGGCAACACCTAAGCGTAAACGTGACGCCCGTCGGAAGGGCACGGTTGCCAAATCTGTAGACCTCACCGGCTCGCTCGCGCTCATGGCCGCCATCATGGTCATGCCTAGCGCCATAGGAACCATGGGCGGCGGATTCCTCGCGGGAATGCGATCGAGCCTGGAGCACCTTCCTCACGAACTGAGCTTCGGCACCATGGGCAACTTCGCTTGGCGAACGCTCCAGCCATCGCTCCCTGGTCTTGCCATCCTCGTTTTCACCATCATGGTCGTCGGGGTCGCCTCGAATTTCGCCCAAGTCGGGTTCGTGCTCAGTGGCGAGGCTCTCATGCCCAGCTTCGCCAAGATCAACCCGTTCGAAGGTTTCAAGCGACTGTTTTCCTCTCGAGCCCTCTTTGACGGCGCCAAAGCCGCTGTCAAGGCCGGACTCTTTGGATACATCGTCTGGTCGGCCATCTCCTCGAACTGGGGCAATCTCATGGGCCTGTCTTGGCTAACCCCCAAAATGGCAATGGTAACGGTGGGCCTCTTGCTCAAATCCATCGCGCTCAAAGTCGGCATTTGCTGGATCGTCCTTGCCGCGCTCGACTATTTCTTCCAGCGTAAACAGGTCGATAAGCAGCTCAAGATGACCAAAGAAGAACTGAAGCAAGAGATGAAGGACTCGGAAACGTCTCCCGAACTCAAGGCCGCTCAGCACCGCCGTCGTCGCCAGCTCAGCCGCGCCAGCATGCAACAGGCCATGAAAGCCGCCGACGTTGTCGTGACGAACCCGACCCACTACGCCGTCGCCATCGCCTACGATCCAGAAAAACACGCCGCTCCCGTCGTGGTGGCAAAGGGCGCCGATATTCTTGCCGCCAAGATTCGAGAACTCGCTTCTGAGAACAAGATTCCACTGGTTCCCAATCCTCCCCTCGCTCGCGCCCTCTACAAGAAGTGCGAGATCGGGGACGCCGTTCCCAAGGAACTCTTCCAACCGGTCGCCGAAGTCTTGGCCTACGTCTACAAGACCCTCAAGCGAATGCGGAAGATGAAAGCAGTAAAATAGCCGTCGTATGACGCAGACGGCGAGCGATGCGGAAGCCTGGAAACGCCTCGTGCTCCGCTCGATGCCCAAGCCCGCGTGGCTGAATCGAGACGCTCCGCACGCGGACGTCGTCCTCAGCACCCGGTCCCGACTGCTTCGCAACCTCCGCGAACATCGCTTCCCTCACATCGCCGACTCGGAAGAGCTCCAACTCATTCTCAAAACGGTCATCGGATCGGTGCGTGAATCGAACCTGGATTTCTCCATCCACCGCCACATCTCCAACGCCGAGCGCGAATACCTTGTCGGCTGCCGCCTCGCCTCCCCCGACTTCGAGTGGAGCAAACCCGGTCGGGCGCTCATGCTCAATGAACACCGCTCTCTCAGCGTCATGGTGAACGAGGAGGACCATCTCCGCATCCAAGCTCTCACCGCCGGATGGTCCGCCGAAACCGCCCAAGCCCTGTCTGGTGCTTGTGTTCGCCAACTGGGAGAGCACATGGAGTTCGCCTTCTCATCGGATTTCGGCTACCTCGCCGCCTCCCCCTACAACGCGGGCCGAGGTCAACGCCTCTCCGCCATGTGCCACCTCATCGGCCTCGCCCAGACCAAACGACTCCCTGCCGTCCTCCGCGCCCTCGCCCAACAAGGCATCGTCGCGAGGGGGCTCTTCGGCGAAAGCAGCCGGGCCGTCGGCGCGTTCGTCCAAGTCAGCATCGTCAGCGGCAGCAAAACCGAATTCACCGGAGCGTGCGAATACCTCATGCGCGAAGAGCGCCTCGCCCGCACCTCCCTTCCCCGCCCCACATTGATCCAAAAAACGCTTCAGGTCCGAGACTTCGCCATCTCCGCCCGCACGCTTTCCCTCGCCGATGCCCTCCGTGTCTTCGCCTGGACCCGCTGGGCCGCCCTCGCCGAAATCGAAGGCTTCGCCATGCACCCCCGAGAAGTCGACGCCCAACTCACCCACCTCGAACTCCACGCCAGCAACGACGACGAAAAAGCCGGCCGCCTAAGGGCCGACTACGTTCGGTCGATCCTCCAAACGTAATCAATAAACCCATTAGGAACCCTAATTACTAAAGAACAGGGAGCCTGCCTACTCCCGCATGTAGTCGTTCCGAAGCGCCCCATCGAACTGCCCCGAAAGCATGCAGCACCGGCTAAAAACGCCTCCCAGATCCGCAAGGACATGGGTCGCGCCGGCCAAGTTTCTCCGTAAGCACCTTCTCCCCTCGCACCACCCGAACGCCGCGTCCAACATTCGTCTCCGAGGGATAACCCTTGCGACGCTTTCGCGTCACCTCAAAAGCAGAAGCTATCGAGGTCGGCAAAGTGAAGAAGTTCGTATTCGTAAGAGTTTTCCATGGTCCAAGACCTCCAATAAGATCCCCAAACTCTACCCACCCCCTCGTCGCGAAGCGACCCTAATACCTATCACCTCGTCCCTAGTGCGAAGCACCCTAACACCTAACACCTAACACCTTTTTAAAAAACCAACTGTCAACTTCGCCGTCCCCCACCCGCTTAAACAAATGTGAGGGCCAGACGTGCGGGTTGAAACGTCGATTCCAGACCCTGCCAAGCCGGGGTTCTATCGAAGCGGTGGTTCATATTGCGCGGCGGTATTGCCGGACGTGGGCGATGAAATTCTGGACGGGGTTGAAAATGTCCGCCGTGTCGTTAAACGGATATTCAGAACCGATCCCGAAGACCGCTTTGACGTTCTTTTGGTCCTCTCTGACCGGTTCCCATTGCGGGGGTGGCCACAGGGACCTGGTTAGTCAAGGAAGGAGACATGACACGTATGGATTGGTGGATTCGTTTTATCTGGTCCGCGGGATTCCTCGCCGCGGTCGCCTGGGACTATCTCCGAGCATCGGACTGGCCCACTCGCCAATGGTGCGCGGGAAATCGCGTCGACAAAGCGCGCAAATACCAAGATTTCGCTCAAGTCGCTAGGTTATTGGCGTGGTCCGCATGGGTCTTCTCCGCCGCATTGGTTTGGAGTCATCCCGAGCCGTCCGCATGTCTCGCCTGTGCCGGGCTCCTGGGGGTGGTCGCTTCAGCGTTGCTGGAGCGTAAATTTCTAAGGGTTGGCCGCTAAACGCAACAACCTGTATACTTCCGAGACTCGTATTGAGGTGTCTTGGAATGGAGTTGGCTCTGTGGTCGCCTGACGACGTCATGCACAAGTACGGAGACTGGGCCGCGGTGGCCTACTTCTTGGGCATCGCCATCTTTGGCGGCCTCCTCCTGCTCTTGGTCATGGTGGTCCTCGGCCGCTCCACCCACCGCCGCCGGAGAAGGCGTCGAGAAGCCTGGGGCCGCAAACATGGCCTCGTTCTGATCGATCAGGACAAGAACTCTCGGGGGTTAATGAAGACCGAATCGGACGCCGGATCGCAGACCCTCTCCAACTACCCCTATGTCAGTCTCTTCCAATTTGCCGGCGCCTCCGCCATGCACATCTTGGAAGGAACCATCGACGATCTCCCCGCCCGAGTCTTCGAGTGGCACTACTTCACCGGCAGTGGCAAATACACCCAGGAACACCACTACACCACCATCGCCTTCGAATACGATGCCAACAAAGGCCACACTGCTTTCCGCCGCCGAGGCTTCCTCGACGGCCTCCCCAAGGACGATATCGTCACCGGCCACCCTGCGCTCGACAAGGCGTTCTACGTCTACGCCGACGCTTGGGGCCTCCTCCAAAACGAACTCCCCAACGACCTAGAAACTACCATCACCCAGGGCCTCACCCACGACTTCTCCCTCGCCGGCCCCCACCTCGTCCTCACCGCCAAAGGACGCCTCAAAGAGAAGAGGTACGACCAATTCCTCGCCGAAGCCCGCCAACTGGCAGCGTGGATCGCTACCAAGCGCTAATGAGCCATGCCGCCACCGCTCAGGGGAAGCGACATTTAGAGCGCACAAAACTCTCCACAATGCAAAGCCGTCGCCAAGCCAAGCAGAGCCACCGCAAGGCCCCCAATACGACCGCAGGTCGTTTAGCCGAAGGTTCCCTGCCTTCGCCGGGTGCCACCAACAACAGCGGTAGCCCAATGCAGAACAAACGCCATGCCTCCGCCGCTCGCGGTGGAGGCGATCCCACCGAGCGCTCCCGGATAGCCTCCACCTCAAGAGGCGGAGGCATAAAGCGGTAGCCCAACGCCATGCCTCCGCCGGTGAGGGGATGCCACATTTAGAGCGCACAAAAGTCGCCACAATGCAATGCCATCGCCAAGCCAAGCAGAGCCACCGCAAAGCCAAGTAGAGCCATTGCAGAACCTCCTAAACGAAATCCGCCCAATCCTCTTCCGTCACATAGGTGCTATCCAGAAACGGAAAATCGGCATCCTCGGTCCAGATCTCATCCGAAACCCAAAGGTCCTCGCACTCAATCTCCAGCACCCGACCACCCCCTTCCCAACGAAACCGCATCAAGAACCCATGGCCCGATGCCGTCAGCTCAGTCACCGCGAACTCCACCCAACTCCAGTTCGAATCCGTAAGTGCCAAAGAGACCCCTCGGTGAAGAAACTCCAGCCGATGCACCCGCTCAAAGTGCAACCCCTTCACCGCCGCCCCCTTCAAACTCTCCACTGCCATCTCCCGAGGCAGCACCGTCACCGTGACTGTTTTCAGCAGATTCCCAAAGGACACCTTGAGCATCAAAGCCTCCTCAAGATCCCCCATCTCCGCCCACAGCTTCTGAACCCTCTCCTCCATCTTCACACCGGTTTGACCGTTCAAAAACAGCATTCGTTCGCGTCGTTGCGCCTCAAACTCTCGGTGCAAGGTGAAACGTCTAGATAGACAGCCCCTCCGCTTCGTCCCACCTACCAGCTTCCCACTCATGGGCACTTGACCAACGGTATTCCGCCGGATTCTCCACATATCCCGCCCTTCTCGGATTCTCGTGGACGTACTTAACCTTCTGCCAAAAGAACGCTGGAGTCTCGATGACTAAACCGCGAAAAGACCGCTGCCAAAACGTATTTCGGTTGAGCCCGGTCTGCTCAGAAAACGCGTCCCGCTCGTCTTGGGTGAGCAAGGGTTTGATCCTTGCCGAAGATCGCGGCTTGAACCCTGCCATGAACTTCCTCTGGTCCAACTTCTCTGGCAAATTCAGAACCATATGAAGGTGGTGAGGCATCACCACGTAAGCATGGAGTCTCGAACCAGTCCGGCGACACTCGCCTTTAATCACCGAAACCAACGCATCCCGAGGTTCTTCCCGAGCAAAGGCATGCACAAAATCAAGCACGGTGGCGGTGATAAACACACACTCCCCACCCCCGCCCCTATTCACCCAATGCCGCTGCCGAACCACTTCAAGATTATGTACTTATGTATCACGAAACAAGAACCCCGATGCCTCAGGATGAAGCCGAAGGCGAAATCCAGCCCTTAGAGCGCAAAGCTCGGAGGCTAAACAGAGCGTTTCAACAAAGCCGAATATCCCAAACCTAGATGCCTCAGGGTGACGCCAAAAACAAAGCCATCGACCAAAGAGCGCAAAGCCCTGAGGCTAAAACAGAGCGTATCAGCAAAGCCGAATAACCCAAACCTAGATGCCTCAGGGTGACGCCAATAACAAAGCCTTTGACCAAAGAGCGCCAAGCCCTGAGGCTAAAACAGAGCGTTTCACCAAAGCCGAATGACTCAAGCCGAGATGCCTCAGGGTGACGCCAATAACAAAGCCATCGACCAAAGAGCGCAAAGCCCTGAGG
>MKRX01000002.1:274254-283940 GCA_001898035.1 Armatimonadetes bacterium 55-13 | reverse complement strand
GCCATCGACCAAAGAGCGCAAAGCCCTGAGGCTAAAACAGAGTGCATGAGCAAAGCCTAATATCCCCAGCCGAGATGCCTCAGCGTGATGCCAATAACAAAGCCTTCGACTGTAGAGCGCAAAGCCCTGAGGCTAAAACAGAGCGTTTCAGCAAAGCCGAATAACCCAAACCCAGATGCCTCAGGGTGACACCAATAACAAAGCCATCGATCATAGAGCGCAAAGCCCTGAGGCTAAATCAGAGCGCCCAGAAATAGCCTCAGGGCTAATCCTCAAAAGGACCGAGACCTCATACCCACTTCACCCTGAGGCATCCGCGCCAACTAATACCAATTGCAGCCCATCACAGTCCGGAGGATAGCGTGTAAAAGCGGGATGCACTTGTATGCCGTTTTGATCTTGACTGAACAAAATCGGCCCAATATGACCATGTATTCAATGTGATCCTGAGGCCGTAGAAATAACCACCACTTATCGGTAAATCTAGCATCGAACTCAATCGCACAAATAGTTGTTATTTACTGCACAATCCCGATTGAATCACATCATGCAAGCGACATTTCTGGCGAATTTAAATCATTAATAAAACATGTATTTTTCAACAGTCCCTTTATCTCATCAATAGATTCTGATATTTCTGGCAGGATGCCCACTGCGCGCCATCCTCGTTTATACATCACGGCTTGAATATTCTCTTCGCCATTTGGATCTTCCGCTAAAATTGCGTCAAAAATATCCCTCAATTCTATTCCACCTTGGGCGACTAGGAGTATTTCTTCAAAATCCGCAACCGAAAATACGATAAGACGCGGAAACAGTATTGTATCCCTGCCACGTTCGCCAAACACTTTCACTAGTTCTTGACGATATAACGGCTCAAGTGTGGATTGAACTTTCCAGAAGGAAAGGACGTTGTCAAGTCCGATCAATACTCCATAGTTTCTTTTCACACTTGACGATTTAGTCGCTGTTTCGATATGAGAATAAACAATTTGTACTAATTCGGGCGTTAGCCTATCGAAATAGGTTTTGATAGAAGCTTGGCTTCCTGAAAACCGCTCAGATTCTTTCTGGATCGCAGTCGTCACCTCAAAAACTGTGCTCCAGTGACTCGCACTGATTTTAAAATCGGCATGTTTACTTTTTCCTTTTTGCTTATTGTCAAAAAGACCCTCGCATTTCGATAATATTAAATTATTCCTTTGGCAATGCCCTTCAATCAGTGTTCCTATATATTTTTCTATAGCCGCACCCATCGAACGGCACAATGCTTGCTGGCGGTCTGGCGAAAGTGATCTATTAATGCGATAGTACAATTGGTGACCCAGTTGTTCAAGAATTAGTTGCCTATCAATTAAAAAATATTCATCCTCAAACT
Organism: Armatimonadetes bacterium 55-13; assembly: GCA_001898035.1. Lineage (GTDB taxonomy): Bacteria > Armatimonadota > Fimbriimonadia > Fimbriimonadales > Fimbriimonadaceae > 55-13. The sequence continues at coordinate 282,562 of MKRX01000002.1, read as the reverse complement.
GGCATATTGGAGAATTACGAAATGCTCCTAAATCATATGCAAAAGTCGTCGATTGCTCGGCGAGAATTGACAAGTCAAAGTCCGACAGTTCCTTTGAGATGCAAGCAAGCACTTTACTTAGACGACTTTTCTCCCATTCAAATTTAGCAAAAAACTCGTCCCTCTTAAAGGCTGGCTGTTTCTTACCAAAATCATTTAGTTGGATATTTGTGTTCGCTATATGAATACAAAAGCAGACCAGAAATACATCCGCAATTGTGGTTTCGAAGCATCTGAAAAATGCCGCATCGATTTCTTGGTAGCTGTTTCTTGGATGAGCCTCATATATTTCTGGTAAATATCGAATCAATATCCAATAGAATCTACCTACGTATGCAAGAGGGTCATGTGAGTGTTCAAGCGCGAAGGAATTTATAAGCGCTCGCAATACTCGGCTTTCTGAAGTCAATAAGTTCACTGGTTCACTCCATCTATCTCCGGATGGATCTAGTAAGTAGTCGTTAAGCTTCAGAAGGGCCTCGCCAAACTCCAGACGAACATTTGCTTCTTCTAGCGTCACTCCTCTATCACGAGGACAAACCAGCATAATTAGTTTAATTGCAGCAAGAAGTTGAGTTCGGGTAAAGATTATTTCGCGAAATTTTGGATCACCCGATCTTCTTTCCTTCACGAATTGATCAATTTGAATTCTTACCTCTTGGTTCAAAAGGTCACCAGCGAACCTTAATTGATATTCGTCGCCCGCCCCTAAGCGTTGCATAGAAAATGCCATTCGCGTTAGAACGCGAATGGCATTTGTAGCTTTCAACTTTGAAAGCACACTCACTATGTCTGCAAAAGGTGCTTTCTGCCCAAACAGGGCTGCCCAACTTATGATTAATGCAGGATTGCTCATCCTATTTAACTACACCCGCTCGTCTCCCCGCACGTGTCGCACTTCAGACAGACCCCGTTGCGAACCATCGTAAACGACCCGCAGTTCGTACAAGGATCACCCTCGTAGCCCTTCAGCCGAGCCTGCCGAATCTTCTCCGCCAACTCAACCGTGGGCCCCGCCACCGGCCGAACCGCCGTGGCCGTCGCCGACTTCGGCGCCGCGACCTTGGGCGCAACCCCGAGCACGATCGCCGAGCCCTTGCCCGCCTTCGCCTTCTGCTCTTGCTCCAGGGTGTACGTCGGAGAGCCCACCGCGCTGGAATTACCATCGAACGGCAAGGTCGCCTGGGCGGCGGCCTTGACGTAGCCTTCGCTGGCGTGGTCCTCGTAGGCGGCGCCGGGAACGTGGCCCTTGTAGTCGCCCTGCTCTTCTTCGTCTTCGTATTCCGGCGTCTGGATCGGCTTGCCCACCGAGTCGCCCCGAAGGTCTTCTGGCTTCACCTGCACCAGATCCGTGCGGCCCAGGTAGCTCAGAGCCAACTCGCGGAAGATGTAGTCGATGATCGAGGTCGCCATCTTGATGTTCTCGTGGCCCTGGACCGAACCGCTCGGCTCGAACCGCGTGAACACGTACGCTTCCACAAACTCTTCCAGCGGCACGCCGTACTGCAAGCCCAGCGAGATCGCAATCGAGAAGCAGTTCATCAAGGACCGGAACGCGGCCCCTTCCTTGTGCATGTCGATGAAGATCTCACCCAGCTGTCCATCCTCGAACTCGCCGGTGCGGATGTAAACCTTGTGACCGCCCACGCGGGCCTTCTGCGTGTAGCCCTTGCGTCGAGCAGGCATCGTGCGTCGCTTCGCGATGTACCGATACACCAGCTTCGCCGCCGCCTCTTCGATCGCCGCCGCCTGGGAAACTTCCAGCGGAAGCTCTTCCGTCACCGAGAACTCTTCCTCGATCGAAGCCTCCAGAATCGCCGCCGCCGCATCGTCCGCGCTGGCGTTCAACGGCTGGCTCAGCTTGGAACCGTCTCGATAGAGCGCGTTCGCCTTCAAGCCCAGCGTCCAAGACAGCCAATACGCGTCCGCCACTTCCTTCACCGTCGCGTGGGAAGGCAGGTTGATCGTCTTGCTGATCGCACCGGAGAGGAATGGCTGGGCCGCCGCCATCATCCGAATGTGGCCGCCCGCCAAGATATAGCGCTGGCCCTTCTTGCCGCACTTGTTCGCACAGTCGAAAACCGGCAGGTGCTCCGCCTTCAGATGCGGCGCGCCCTCAATGGTCATGGTGCCGCAAACATACTCGTTCGCCGCCTCGATCTCCGCCTTCGTGAACCCAAGCGCGCCCAGCATGTCGAACGACCAGTCGTTCAACTGCTCGTCCGTAAAACCAAGCACGTTACGGCAGAAATCGTCACCCAGCGAGTACCGGTTGAACGCAAACTTCAGCTCAAACGCGTTCTCCAGCCCGGACTCGATGCTGGCCAAAGCCTCTGGCGTAAAGCCGCGCTCCGCCAAGGTGTCGTGATTGATCGCCGGTGCGCCCTTCAGCGTCTTGTAACCCACCGTGTATCGAACGATGTCGTCGATCTGCTGACCGGTGTAACCGAGCTTGTCCAGAGCGGGCGGAATGGACTGGTTAATGATCTTGAAGTAACCGCCACCGGAGAGCTTCTTGAACTTCACCAGCGCGAAGTCCGGCTCAATTCCCGTCGTGTCGCAGTCCATGATCAGACCGATCGTTCCCGTCGGGGCAATAACTGTGACCTGTGCGTTGCGGAAGCCGTGCTGCTCGCCCAGTTCCAACGCCTTGTCCCAAGACCGTCGCGCCGAAGCCAGCATGTCCTGCGGGCACTCGTCCGGATCGATTCCGACCGGCAACACACTCAATCCCTCGTACTGGTCGCCCGAAGCGTTGTAAGCCGCGCGGCGGTGGTTGCGAATGACGCGCAGCATATGCTCAGCGTTCGGCTGATAGCGCGGGAACGGCCCCTGCTCCTTCGCCATCTCCGCGCTCGTCGCGTAGCTCTCGCCCCCCAAAATGGCGGTAAGCGCGCCGGAGATCGCGAAGCCCTGCGGGCTGTCGTATGGAATGCCCATCTGCATCAGCAGCGCGCCCAGATTGGCGTAACCCAGACCCAACGTGCGGAAGTCGTAACTCAGCTGAGCAATCTCGCGTGACGGGAACTGCGCCATCAAGACGCTGATTTCCAATACCATCGTCCACAGCCGAATCGCGTGCTCATAACCCTTCAGGTCAAAGACGCCGGTATCCAGGTTGTAGAACTTGGTCAGGTTAATCGAGGCCAGGTTGCAGGCTGTATCGTCCAAGAACATGTACTCGGAGCAAGGGTTGCTGGCGTTAATGCGGCCATCCGCTGGGCAGGTGTGCCACTCGTTGATCGTGGTGTCGTACTGCAAACCCGGGTCGGCGCTCTGCCAAGCCGCTTCGCAAATGTCGTCCCAAAGCTCGCGAGCCTTGATCGACTTGACCACCTTCCCGTCGGTTCGGGAAGTCATGTTCCACTCCAAATCTTTCTCAACGGCGTGGAAGAACTCGTTCGGCACGCGGACCGAGTTGTTGGAGTTCTGACCGGAAACCGTAATGTACGCCTCCGACTCATAGCCAGTATCGAAGACCGGGAAGTAAAGCTCCTTCGCCCCGTTCTCCGCCAGTTGAATGGCGCGCTGAATGTAGTTCAACGGAATCGAAGCCGCCTTCGCCTCGGCAATCGCCAGGGTCAGCTTCTTGTTGCTGCGGGGGTTGCAGGCCGGGGTGCTCACCGCGCCGCCTTCCGGATTCCAGCAAGCATCGATGATCTGGTTCAGGTGCTTCTGGTTCAGCACAGAACCAGTCACCAGCGCCGCCACCTTCTGCTCTTCCTTCACCTTCCAGGTGATGAAGTCCTGAATGTCCGGGTGGTCCATGTCCAGACACACCATCTTTGCCGCACGCCGAGTGGTGCCGCCGGACTTGATCGCGCCCGCGCTTCGGTCCCCCACCCGCAGGAAACTCATCAACCCGCTCGAGCGTCCGCCGCCCGAGAGCTTCTCGTTCTCGCCGCGAATCTTCGAGAAGTTCGTGCCCACCCCGGAGCCGTACTTAAAGATGCGCGCCTCGCGGGTCCACAGATCCATGATGCCGCCCTCATTCACCAGGTCGTCCTTAACGCTGAGAATGAAGCAGGCGTGGGGCTGAGGTCGCTCGTAGGCGTTTTTCGATCGCGTCAGTTCGTTGGTCTTCGGATCTACATAGTAGTGACCCTGCGGCACTCCCTCGATTCCGTACGCGTAGTGCAGGCCGGTGTTGAACCATTGAGGGCTGTTCGGAGCGGCAATCTGCAGAGCCAGCATGTGGCAGAGCTCGTCGTAAAAAGCCTGGGCGTCTTCGGCCGTCTCAAAGTAGCCGTTCTCTTCGCCCCAATGTCGCCAGCATCCCGCCAACCGATGGAAGACCTCGCGAGAGTCCGTCTCACAATCCGCGTCCGGCTTGGTCCACTGCGTCAAGTGCCGTTTGGACTTGTCCCCCTTCGAGAGCCCCGCCTTGCGGAAATACTTCTGAGCCAAGATGTCCGTGGCCACCTGAGACCAGTGCGCGGGCACCATGACGTTCTCCATGTTAAACACGGTTGACCCGTCAGGATTTCGGATCGTGCTGGTTCGCGGTTCAAACGGAATCCCCTCATAAGGACTCTGACCGGACTTGGTGAAATAGCGGCTGACATTCATAACTAAAGATCTCCTCCGTGAGAAATCTGGAAACTGGCGCCGGGCGCAAGGCGTGGGGCGCTGGGGGCAAGATGACTAAGCGTGCCGAGGCGATAAATGGAGACTGTCTCCCGGACAATTCCCTTATTCTTTGTTCGCCTTCGGTAGTTGATGAGTGAGTTCAGCATCTTCTGGCCACTTTCGATGCGCTTGAGCATCTGGTCGGCCTGCTGAGGAACGATGAGGGACCTCTGAACCGCTTGGCGAATCCAGAAAGCCGATTCCCGGGCGGAGCCACGGGCAAATTCAAAGAAGTGGAGGGCTTCAGCGTCGGAGTACCGCCCATCTCCTCCTACGAGATTGGCGCCAACGGAATCGATGGCGCGAACAAATTGTTTTCCGAGAATGTCCTGCGCAAGCGCTGGCCATGCCAACGTCAAATCCCAGGCTTCTTTAGCGAGGTCGTTAAAAACCCTAAATAGGTCAGTTTCTTCCATGGGTTGATGGCTCATAGAGCGCTCTCCCCAACACCCAACGCCTGACGCCCAACGCCAGGATCCTGAACCATGGTTTCAATAACTTGCTTGAAATCCCCGACCGTTTCGAACTCCTTGTACACGCTAGCAAAGCGCACATAAGCAACGGAGTCGATGGCGAAAAGCTGTTGAAGAACCCGGTCGCCAATACATTGCGAGGTGACCTCATCCTCATATTCTTGAAAAAGGTCGCGCTCGATTCTTTCTACGGTCTCGCGAAGGATATCCACGCCGACGCCCCGCTTGCGGCAAGCGATCAACATCGAGTTCAAGCACTTGTCTCGGGAGAACTCCTCCCGGGTGCCATCTCTTTTTACGACAAAAAGTCGCGGCCTTTCCGGCTCTTCAAACGTCGTGAATCTTCGGCTGCAGGCTACGCATTCGCGTCTTCGGCGAATCGCCTCCCCTTCGCGGGCCGGTCTCGAATCGAGAACTTTTTGCTCTTCGAAACCGCAGTAGGGACATTTCATCTTCTTAACAGCCTTGCCACAAGATGTTGTGGCTCAGACATTGTACAACCACAACCCCTTGTGATAACAACCATTTTTTGCGCACATTTTATCAACAAGTTAGGCACCGGCAAATTTTCCGGGTTTGGGGACAATTCAGACTGAGCGGTGGAAAACTTCGCTAGCCCAGGACCTTACGCATTTTCAGGCACGGGAGGACCACGCCGTTCGGCAAAATCAGGTCCGCTTTTTCCACATCTAGGAAGCCGAGGCGGCGGTAAAACGGCACGCCAGGCAAAGTAGCCATCAGTTCCAAAGAAAGAAATCCACATTCTCGAGCCGCACGCTCGCAAGCCTCATAAATCAGCTTCCCGAACCCGAGCCGAGCGAAATCAGGGTGGACGAACATCGCCCGGATCCGTGCGGAATCCACCGCCGGGTCCAGTTTTCCACCCGGTAAATCTTCCTGGTCGGTGGTGCCGGTAAACAGCTTCTGAAGTCGACTCCACCCTCCACAAGCCACCAACTTCCCTTCTGCTTCCACCACAAAGTAGGTGCCGTCCACAATCACGTCTGGATCAGGAACCGCAATGAACTGCTCCGCCGCCTCCGCCTGAACCTCGTCATAAAACCCCTCGCTCAGCGTCCGAATGGACGCCTTCATCAACGGTTCGAGAGGCGCAAGGTCGTCAAGGGTAGCGAGGCGAAGGAGCGGAGACACAATTCACGAAAGATACTCCGTCAAGCCGAAAGAGGTGCCCCCGCCCGCAGTAACAAGAGGGCAGGGGCTACATCGTCAAGATGAGGCGCGCTTGCGTCGACGCAAAACGGCCAGCGCCCCCAAGGAAAGCGCAACCATCGAAGCGGGCTCTGGCACGGGATTCGGGTCAATTCCCGTGTGGGCATAAATGATGCGGCTCTGCTCCGCCGTCAAAGTCGCATACCAGTTGGAATTCCCGTAAGCCTCGAACTGTCCGCCGGTCAGAACGCCTAGTGCGACTCCTGCACTGGTCACCAGAGCGCTACCACTATCCCCAGGCGCCCCAAATCCTTCCATATTCGTCACATCGGGCGAAGTAGGGGAATCGAAAATGTCATGAATCTCGCCGCTAGGATACAGCCCGGCGATCTTTGTCTCCATGCCCCGCCGCTGATCGTCATAGACCCACCCCCCGGGCGGTTGGGTCCCCGCTCTTCCGCTCCCACCATATCCGGCCGAACGCACGAAAGTGCCTCCCGTGATCGGATCCATGTTGAGGGTTGGCGCAAAGACATTGAGAGTCCACCCGGAGATCTTCGCTACCGAAATATCTACCCCGGCAAGTCCAAACGCATCCGTAACGGCAAAGGAATCCCCGTTTGCAAAAGCAAAGGTGCCGGTGTCTCCTGTGTCGATGACATGTTTGGCCGTCAAGAGCCAAGCCGAGCCGTTTCCATAACCAATAAACGTCCCGGTGCCAAACCCACCCCCCACCCAGAGCTGGCCGACTCCTAAGAATTGAGACTCTGCGCCAAAGGCCAGCATCTGAGCATCGGTGCGGTCATGGCGGTAGACGATCGCTTGCGTGGCGACGCAAACGATAAGAAACGCAGACCCGGCGAAAGAACGAAGCAACGAACGATTCATCTCTCCTCCCAACTGGCGCCCAAAAAGGGTGACCATCAGGTCATTATAAGATAGGTCAGAACGTACTAGTTAATTGGTTACGACTAAATGGCGAACGCATGCTTTGTCAGATCTTCAAGTGAGACAAACTCTAGGGAGAACTCGTGGGTGGCCTCCAGAATGACGGGCGGCGCATAACCCGCTTCCAGCGCCTCCTGCCATCGGAGAGCGCAAATGCACCACTGGTCTCCTGGTTTGAGTCCAGTAAATTCCAACTCGGGCCGGGGAGTCGTCAAATCGTTCCCCGCGCCTTTAGAAAAAGCCAAAAACTCAAGATTGACGATGACGCAAATGGTATGAACCCCATGATCTTCTGGACCCGTATCGCAGCAGCCAGTCCGGTAAAACCCTGTCAGGGGGACGGAGGAGCAAGAGATCAATTCCCCTCCTAATACATTGCGCGCCATCGTAGGCAATTTTACCGGGTCAAGTTTAGACGAATACTTAAACAAATCAACTAATTGGCAATTTTTGCTGAATTTTGATATGTACAAGGCTGCCCAAGGATTCGTTTAGGATTGCTCCCTATTTACTAAATAAGAATTTTCATGGAATTGTTTAAAGAGCTAATCAACAAGAAGGTCCTCGTATTCACCGGTGCCGGCATATCGGTTGCCAGCGGAGTTGCACCTTTTCGCGGAAAAGATGGACTATACGAGGGTCTCAATCCTTACGATCTCGCCACCGCCGAAGCGTTCTTTCGCCAACCGGTAACCGTTTGGAACTGGTACCTCATGCGAATCCACAATGCCAAAAACGCCAGACCCAACTCCGCCCACTTCGCCCTTGCAGAAATGGAAACAAGGGCTCAACGGTTCAGCCTCGTCACGTCAAATGTGGACGAACTTCACGAGCAAGCCGGCTCCCGCAGGGTCTTCCACCTTCACGGTCGCATCCACCAACGCCGATGCGTTGATTGCCATTCCACCGAAGAGGTGCTCCCAGCGGACCTCCCCGAATCCGTAGACGAAGAGAGCCTCTTTCGCTGCGGCTGCGGCGGTCTCCAACGCCCAAACGTCGTCTGGTTCGGCGAGTACCCCTGGGCGGAAGCCATCGAAGTCGTCCAAAGT
>MKRX01000002.1:258635-274221 GCA_001898035.1 Armatimonadetes bacterium 55-13 | reverse complement strand
CGAAACCGCCGCCAACCTCGGCATTCCCGTCCTCCGCATCAACCCCGATCCCGAACAAGCCCCCGGAATTACCTGCTGGTCCGCGCCCGCCGAAACCGCCCTTCCCCAACTCATCTCCTAAAACGCCCTTATTCCTCCATGACTCCTGTTTCAGCAAAGTACAAAAAAGCCCACTACATGGAGCAAGTCGCTTCCATCTGCACAACTTTGGTGTGCAAAATAGACATGGACCATGGACCGAGCTATCCCCAAGCCCTGCCGCCTAACCCTCACCCTGGGCTGGCTTGCGGCGCTCTCGCTAGGGTTCGTTAGCCAATGCTGCCCCTGCATCCAGGGCGGTCCCAACCTCGCCTGTTGGCTTGTAGGTTCGACCATCGTCGTCATGTTCGCCCTCGTCGCTGGGCTTGAGCGAGCCTACGCCTCCGCCTTCCTCGCCATCTGTGTCGCTATTGCTGGGATCGGTTGGGGCGGCGCCACCGGGCTCCTCGCCTGGGATTTTCGAGTCCACCTCCCCATTAACTGGAAGATCGTCGCCTGCTACAGCGCTGTCGGGCTCGTCTACTCGGCTCAGGCCATCCGCTTCTACTGCGTCTCCCGAAACGGAGACCCTTCCGAGAAGTTCGTCGATGAGATGAAGACAAACATGTCTGAAATCTCGACTGAAAAACGGATCCAGCTTCTGGTCAGCGAAAGAAGCAAAACGGTTGAAGAGTTTGACCGGCTGAAGTTCAGAGCCACCATTTCCATCGTCACCGGTCTCCTCGCCGCCGCCCTCGCCGCCTTCACTCTCGCCCAATGACACTCCCCAAGTTGTTCGCTGAAGAGGACGAACCCCATCTTCCGCCCGAGAAGGGAGTGATCGTGGTGCTGGGGGTAGCGAGTTTGTTTTTGGGGCTCTTTGCCCCTCTGATGAGAAGCTTGACCGAGGGGCAGGTTCCGGGTTCCTACCTCATTTATGCCGCCGTGTTCCTCCTCGTTCTCGCGCTCCTCGCTTCGAGAGGTCGCCAAAATGCCCTCGGAGTCCTGGCCCTCACCAATCTCCTCGGTCTCGCCCTTGGCTTCGGCCTTACCTTTGGCGTCATCGCCCTTGGATCTGGATCGACGACCGCCTGGCTCGTCTCGGCGAAGTGGCTATTGGGAAGCATCGGCCTGGGCTATTTACTCAAACGCTCCCTAAAACAGGCCTTCACCCCCATCGACTATTCTCACCTCGCTCCCGACTTGGAAGCGTTCAACTCGCTTCCTGAGCAGGAGAGGCCCGCATACGTTCGCGGGCAACTATCGGCCATCGAGGCCGAGATCGAGAGTTTGACCCAACAGCAAGAACGTTCATGGAGAAGGATTCGGATTTTGCTCCCCCTCGCCGTCCTCCTCCTCATTCTCTCGTTTATCTACCGGTAACAATGATGGTAGCTAAACTTCGATCGACTTGGCAGGCATTAGGCAGAGCAATTTGGCTCATCACCTACCTCGTGCGAAGCGCCCTGTTACCTATCACCTAACACCTCCGCCCAGCGCCCCCTAACCAATGCCCAAACTCATCGGAATCGACGGCTGCCCCGGCGGCTGGTTCGCCATCACCCTAAACACCGAAACTCGCGACCTCAACGCCGAGATCGTCCACAACCTCACCGACTTTATCGTCCGAACCAGTCCACAGATTGTCGCCATCGACATCCCCATCGGTCTCACCGATTCCGGCCCAAGGAAATGCGACGTCCAAGCCCGAAAGCTCCTGCAAACCCGCAGTTCGTGTGTCTTCTCCGCTCCCATCCGCCCCGCTCTGAGCGCCCGAACTCGCAATGACGCCGATTCCATCAGCCGCGCTATCCAAGGCAAAGGCGTCGCCGCCCAAGCCTTCGGTATCTACCGAAAGGTCGAAGAAGTCGATATCCTCCTTCAAACTCACCCACACCTGAGGAGTTCGATCTTCGAAATCCATCCCGAACTCTCCTTCCGTGCTTGGAACAATCACCAAACAATCCTCCATCCCAAGAAATCCCTCTCCGGTCATCAAGCCCGGCTGTCTCTGGTAGATCAAGTCTACGGCTCAAATCCCTTTTTCGAGTACCGAAGGACTCATTTCAAGAAACAATTAGCCGATGACGACATTCTCGATGCCTTCGCCGCTCTCTGGAGCGCCGAGCGCATCTTCAAGAACATCCACGACTGCTGCCCCAACCCTCCCGAACAAGATTCCACCGGTCTCCCCATGACCATCAACTTCTAACAAAGTGGCCGCCCCCAACAAAGGGAGGACGGCCAAGGAGAGGCGGCGGATAGGCCGCTATTTGCTCTTGGAGAATGTTGAAACCGGTTTCGGATCCACTCCACCCGACGGAATCACCACCGGCTCTTTGCTCCACTTCATCACTACTCACTTAGTTCCCGTCGAACTTAGCAGATCCAATCCTTCCACTAATTCAGACATGTCTTTCGAGCTCAAGGAATTCCGACCGAACCAAACGTTGCCGTCCTGATCAAATGAATCGAACGCCCCAAGGAGTCAAATCTAGCTTGACTTAAGTACTTGTCGCAGCCAGTAAACGGTAGCCAACTCCGCGCCATACTCCAGCGCTACGTCTCGCGCTCGATCGATCTGCCGCGAGTCTTTTCGCAGATATTTGGGCACATCCTTAAGAACCTGCCGGTATGCCTGCTCGTATCCCTGAATGAACCGATCTCGATCCTCGGATTCCATGGGAAACACCGTCTGAGTAGCCACTCCCACATCCCCAATGCGCACAACTCGGACCGCGACGCTTTGTCCAACCAACGCCCCCGATATCCCCTCAACCCGAAACAGTTCGCCCCTGTTCAAGATATCGCGCAGCACGGCCACATCGCCTTCCAATACCTCGACCACTTCAAAGAGCCCCACGCGAGATCTCTTCGCCGCCAAAAGCGACTCTACGGTGCTGGAATCAAGATCGGGATGCGATTCCAAATAGATGTCCACAATCGATTTCCCGGCCTCGTCTTTCAAAGTTAAAAAGTCTTCGAAACAAGCCCAAAGAGCTCGCTCCATCAGTTCGGGACGGACCGACTCGGAAACCTCGTTCAAACTCTTGCCAGTCAATTGATCCAGCAGGCTAAAGAATTTGACCACCCAGTTCGCATACTCCTGAACCCACTCGCCACCCTCAATCCACACTCGCAAGTTGGCCAGTGCCGAATCCAGTCGGTCGAGAATATGAGTGTCAGACATAGTCACTAATGGTATCTCCTAACGCTCCGTTAACCCGGGACGCCCAAACTCCCGACACGATAAGTACAACGACTCGGACAAAAATTTTTCCACAAAATACAATTCTTTTCCACATTGCTCTCGCCATTTCAAAATCCCGTAGTAGAGTATTGATGTGCTCCGAAAGGAACACCATTGAGGCTCCGAGCGAAAGCGAAGATGTCCTCGCTACGGAACTCCGAAAGGTTTGTTCCGCAAGGTCTTAATTGACCTTACAAATAAGGGGGCTGTGAGCGTCAAGTTCGCGGCCCTCCTTGCTTTGCTTAGGACCCCGCTGCGCCAAGTCCGGTACCCTACATCTATGCTAGGCAGTCTGAGCCCTGAAGCCCAAGACTGGGTAGAGGCAGGTTTTATCCTTGCCGCCTTCTGGATCCCCGCCGCTCTCTTCCGAATCTTCTGGAAGCAAATTCTCGGGCCATGGATCAATAAGTCCAGCAATCCGAAAATTGCCCTTTTGATCCGCCCGGTGCGCGCCATGGTCAGTTGGGGACTCATCCTCGGAGGCCTTAATCTTGCCTATCAAAGCCTCGAATTCGCGCTCAAGCGTCCCACCCTCAGCGAATGGGTCACACGTGGCATTACCATTGCGTGGGTCGTCCTTGCCATCTACTTCACCACCCGCCTCGTTGCCGGAGCCTTCCAATACCAGGCCCAGAAAGCGAACGCCGATGGAGAGTATCGTAACCGAACCACCACCAGCCAGAAGCTTGCCACCGGCGCCATCATTGTCTTCGGAGCCCTCTTTATCCTTCGCATCGGGGGTATTGATATCAGCCCGTTGTTGGCAGGTGGCGCCGTGGGAGGCGTCATCATTGGTCTCGCCCTCCAAGACAGCCTCAGTAATGTCTTCGCCGGTCTGTTCCTCAACATGGACCGACCCATCAAGGTGGGCGACCTCCTGAAGCTCGATCAAGACCGAGAGGGATTTGTGGAAGAAGTGGGCTGGCGCTACACCAAAGTCCGCCTCTGGAACGATAGCCTCCTCATGATCCCAAACAATAAGTTTGGCCAGAGCACCTTCATTAATTTCAATCGCCCCGATACTGCTCTCAACACCCACGTCGAATGCGGCATCGCCTACGATTCAGATTTGGATCACGTTGAGCGGGTCGCCATCGCCGCCGCCAAAGCTGCCCAAGACGCTGCCAACGACCGAGAAACTGAGTTCGAACCCTACGTTCGATGGCGCTCCTTCGGAGACTCCGCGATCGTCTTCCGAGTATTCATGCGAGTCGATGAGGCCACTGCTCAATACCGGGCCAACCACTACTGCATCAAAGAAATGCATCGGCGATTCAAAGCGGAAGGCATCGATATTCCGTTTCCCATTCGCACGCTCATCCACACGAACTCATCCAATTCCGACTCCGAAAAACCCCAGTAAATCCAATGGTGTAAGGTCCGCTAGTAAAAATATTTGGATCGTCATCTAAAAAATGACTAACAAAACCGGTAAACCCTGGCGATACTTTTAGGGAGGGTAACTCGTAATAACGAGTGCGTCTAAGGGGGTTAGACATGCTAAGAGTTTCCGAAACTCGTTGTCCAAGATGTGGTCGCGCCACACGAGAAGAACGAGCTCACTATCGATGTGAGCAATGCGGCATTGTCGAAGGTTGTTGCGAGGGTCTGCACGACCCAATCGCAAAATCATGCGCCGTCGTCGAGCTCGACAGCGTCGAAAGATTCATAGCTTGGAGTGAGGAATCAAGAGGAACTATCCCGCAATAGCGCCGACAGTCTGGCTATAATTCGGTCGATGATCAAGGTTGGGATCCTCGGCGCGGGTGGCATGGGCAATGTCCACGCCCGCCACTATCGCAAGATGTCCGATGTCGAGATTTACTTCTTCGACCCGTTAACCGACAAAAGCGAAGCGTTTGCCAAGCAATGGCACGCCACCCCCCTCGGTTCGCCTGAAGAGGTGATTCAGAGGTGTGACGTCGTTGATGTATGCCTCCCGACCGATATGCACCTGGAAGCCGGGCTCAAGGCCATCGCCGCCGGCCGCGCCGTCTTCATGGAGAAACCCATGGCCAAGACGGTCGAGGAATGCGCAACTCTCATCGAAGCCGCAACGAAGGCAAATGTGCCCCTAAGTGTGGGTCAAGTCGTCCGGTTCTTCGCCGAATTCAAAACCGGGAATCGGCTCGTCAAAAATGGCGCCGTCGGGACTCCTGCCGCCGCTCGCACCCGACGCGGGGGACTCGCCCCCCTCGGCAGCCGAGGTTGGTTCCAAGATCACGCCCGCTCCGGAGGTGTGCTCCTTGATCTCGCCGTTCACGACTTCGATTGGCTCCGCTGGACTCTTGGCGAGGTCAAGCACCTCTACTCTCGGTCCATCGGCATCCAAACCGGCTCCGGTCCTGACTACGCGCTCACCACGCTGACCTTCGAAAGTGGCTGCGTCGCCCACGTGGAAGCCACATGGATGGACCCCAACGGCTACCGAACCACCTTCGAGGTCGCCGGAAACAAGGGCCTCATCCAGCATGACTCCCGAACCAACGCCGCCCTCAAAACAACCTTCGACGGCAAGACGGTCACGGACAACGCCCTCGCCCCCCAAGACGACCCCTATTTCCTTCAACTTTCCGCCTTTCTCACCGCGGTAAAGAATGGTACAGATCCGGTTGTCAGTGGTTACGACGGCGCCATGGCGGTTAGCATCGCCCTCGCCGCCGTTGAGAGCGCCAAAACCGGCAACGTCGTCACCCCCGCCCGTATCTAATGCCTGATCTACTCGATAACCCACTCGGAACAACCCTCGAAGAGTCGATGCTCGGCGGATTCGGAGGATTTCCGGATCGGCTTTATCTTATCGGCGTCGGGGGAGATAAGTACGCCGCTAACAACGCATCGCTCCCGGACGGCCAATCGATCGACGGTCTTGCCACCTTTCCCGATCCCGATGAAGCCACGACTTACATGAGTCTCCTCGCCGGACTGAGTGGAGAAGTCGTCTCAAAGACGTTCGAGGAGGCACGCGAAATCACTCTCAGCAAACCACGCCTCTCTTGTATGTTCCTTTTCCGGGACGCCCGAATCGTCGATATCCACTGGGTCCGTTAAGAACTCCAGAAACGCATTTCCTGAACGAGCGTCTTAAAATCCATGAGGCCACTCGCCGTACTCGCTCTTGCCGCAACCATCTTCTCGGCCGCATTCGCCCAAGGCGCGAAACCAACCGTTCGGCGTCAACCCGTTCAACTGAAGGTTCGACATGCCGACCCGTGGGCCATCAAAGCGATGCTGGAAGGACAAAAGATCATTTCTCCTGAAATCTCTACGATCCTCGCCCTCATGGGTATGCCTCCCCAAACCACCCAAGGAACCCAGGGCCTGTTCGACGATGGCAAATTCCTGGTGAACCCAAACGATAACTCGCTCTGGTTCATCCCGAATAACTAACTCCACTAGTCCCAGGCCATTCAAGCGGAAGCCTGGGACTTTGTTGCGTCTCCAGGTCTCAATTTCGCCCTAACCCACCAGCCAGGTGGTATCCTCAAGAGCCTTGAGCACGCGAACGATGGATAAGTCGCAGGCATTCTTACAGTGCGCAAACTGCAAGAAAATCCTGTTCTCAATCGAGTTCGAACAGAACCTTCGGGTTTGCCCCCACTGTGGTCACCACCACCGGCTTCCCGCCAAGCTTCGAATCGATCTCACTTTCGATGAAGGCAGCTTCCAAGAGCTAGACACCGATCTCCGATCGATTGACCCCCTCAGCTTCCCCGAATATGAGGAAAAGCGAAAGGGCGCCGAAGCTAAAACCGGAACGTTTGACTCCATCATCTCCGGCTCTGCCCGAATCGATGATAATCCGGTAAGCATTGCCGTCGCCGACTTCACCTTCATGGGTGGATCGATGGGCTCCGTGGCTGGAGAGAAAATCACTCGCACGCTAGAAAGGGCTGCCGAGCATGGCATGCCAGCTATCGTCTTCTGCGCCTCTGGTGGAGCGCGAATGCAGGAGGGCCTCCTCTCGCTCATGCAGATGGCCAAGACCACCGCCGCCGCCGCCCGATGCGCCGAGGTCGGCGTACCCTACATCGCCGTCTTCACGGATCCCACAATGGCGGGCGTGCTCGCCAGCTACGCTTCCATCGCCGACATCATTATCGCCGAGCCCAAAGCGCTCGTCGGCTTCGCAGGGGCGCGCGTAGCCAAACAGGCCGGCGTCAGCAAGGTCCCGGACGATTTCCAAACCGCCGAATTCGTCTTCAAACACGGAATGCTTGACCGTATCGTCCCCCGAAAAGAAATGCGCTCCACCCTCTCCACGCTCGTGAAAACCCTGGGCGGCAATCTCCGAACGGAACTGATCAAGGAGGATGTCCCCCATGGCTAAGAACTTCGACGAATGGAATCGACCGCTCAAAGAGCTCGAAGACGGCATCGATAAGTTAAAGGACTTCGCGAAAAAGGAAACCAATCCCGCGAAAAAAACCGATCTTGAATCCAAAATCGATGAACTCGAAAAGCGCCGAGACAACTACATCGAGGTCATGTTCCAACGCCTCGGTCCCTGGGAAAAGGTGCTCGTCGCCCGCGCACCCAAGCGCCCCTACACCCTTGACTACATCAGCGCCATCTTCACGGATTTTGTAGAACTCCAAGGAGACCGAAGAGGATTTACGGACAACGCTATCATCGGCGGCCCCGCCATGCTAGATGGCAAACCGGTCATGGTCGTTGGCCACCAAAAAGGTCGAAATATTCAAGAACGTCAGTTCCGAAACTTCGGCATGGCGAAGCCGGAGGGCTATCGGAAAGCCATTCGACTCTTCGACATGGCCGAGCGATTCCGGATGCCCGTGATCTCCTTTGTCGATACCCCCGCCGCAGATCCCGGCGTGGAAAGTGAATCCCGAGGAATCAGCGAAGCCATCGCCGCCGGGATGTTCAAGATGTTCGAACTCACGGTTCCCACCGTCGCCATCGTCATCGGCGAAGGCGGGAGTGGTGGCGCGATCGGAATCGCCGCATCCAACCGCGTGCTCATGTTGGAACACTCGGTCTATTCAGTTATCCCCCCGGAGGGCTGTGCCGCGATTCTTTGGCGGATGCCGGAACGAGGCGCCGATGCCGCTACCGCGCTTAAACTCACCGCCGAACATGCCCTGCAATTAGGCATCATCGACGAAATCGTAAAGGAACCCAAAGGCGGCGCTCATCGCGATCCTCTGGAGGCCTCCCAAATCGTTAAGTCCGCTATCACACGCCACCTGGCAGAACTCACCCCTCTCGCTCCCGGCGAGATCAAGAACGAACGGTACGAAAAGTTCCGAAAAATGGGAATCTTCGAGGTCGCCTAACCTGTTGGCACAAGCTTGGCGGACAACCCGCCAAGCTCGTGCCATGGATCGCTAGTAGATCTCAAACGCAAGGTCGTCGATCTTCTGATTGCAAGGATCGATCAGCGGCTGGAAGATGTTGCCCAGGCTGTCCATCTGCAAGGCGGGACATTTTACGAACTGCTGGTGGGAAGACCACCAGAAGTCCACGGCTCCAGGCTTATAGCTGTCCTTATCGCTCTCTGAAATTTGAAGCCAGTAGTGACCTGGCCCCAGCGTCAGCGGATTGAAAATGGGAACGTTGCTGTAAAACTTCCAGACTCGATTCCCCTTACAGTCCTCCCCCGCCAGCTCCGCCTGATAAGGCTTGACGCAATCCGACCAAATAATGCTGGTCCATGCGGGCTGACAATTGCCGTTCTCTTTATAGATGGCAATGTAATAGGGACGAGAGAGTTGTTCTTTCGTGGTCACCACCCCCCACCAGTTGATGTTGGTAACCGGGAGTTCAAAGTCCAGCGTGAAATCGTCTGCCGCAACGAGTCGGTAAGGTACCGGCTTATCGCATGAGTAAACGATCGATGCCCAAGGTGGCAGTTTGGGTGTCCAATCCTGGATGTACCCCTTTCCAAGTGAAATGGCGCTAATCGCCATAGCGGCAAAAAGAGTTAGCTTCTTCATTAGCCTCTCCTTCATAGATATTGCACCAAGCACAATTGCCCAGTACTAAATAACAGTATATATAATTAATTTATGCAATAACATGCTAATAATAGTTAAATCTCTGTACTAACAAAAGCGAGCGATCATGACAAACCAAATCGGGTCCGGAAGTCCGGACCCGATTTGGTTTGAGATCGAGAGCGTTACTCTTTCGCCCCGTCGTTGATCCACTGCTTCAGAGTCGCTAATTTATCGGTC
Organism: Armatimonadetes bacterium 55-13; assembly: GCA_001898035.1. Lineage (GTDB taxonomy): Bacteria > Armatimonadota > Fimbriimonadia > Fimbriimonadales > Fimbriimonadaceae > 55-13. The sequence continues at coordinate 264,756 of MKRX01000002.1, read as the reverse complement.
GGCACCGCGCCGTTCGGCGGCATTTTCGGTGCTCGCTGCCCCGTAATGACCTGAATCAAAATACTCTCGTCGGCATTTCCGGGATTTACGGCGGGGCCGCTCCGTCCGCCTTTCATCACATTCGCGTAGCTGGAAAGACTTAAACCGCCCTTCGGCCCGCCCATGTGACAACCACAACTGGCCTGAAGAATGGGCCTAACGCTGGCGAAGGTCAAACCTGCCGCCTTTTCCATTTTCTTCGCTCCAGCCGGCAAGGTGAATGCCGTACTGCTTGCCATCAAGGGCTCTTTGCCAACCTCGATCTCAGAGGCCAAAACCACATTGGTTACCTTTTGCCCTCCGCTCTCTGACTCGAACGTCACCCCTCGAGCAAATCCCAGTTTATTGTCGATGTAGAGCGTCACAAGCCGGTCCTTTCGGGCGGTGGTAAGTTCCTTGACTGCCGCCCCTTTCACATTGCGGCTGGCGCCCGTCTTGGCGTCGGTGATTGGCTTGGTGAATTGGGCATCCACCATCGCAGACCAAGCCCAAATGACGTCGTCGCCAAATACGGCCTTCAGAGATTCCGGCGTTTGATCCGTTTCCGTATAGGAATTCGACTTCCGATCTACCTCGGAAATTGTCGTTCCATTGGCAATCACAATCTTCGCCGGCGTCTCCCATCGGACCAAGCCTGGCTTCGAAATGACCAGCTTCTCATCCTGTATTTCCGATCCCAAGCGGTTCACCGTAAAGGCGATTGAAATGGACGGGGCTTTTTGAAGCGCATCGGTGTGGCTCTTAAGCAACGAGTTGTCAACGTCTCGCGTCACGGCCACTGCAACCACTGCCGACAGAGAGGCAGCCGAGAAAAAGAACCACTTAGAAGTCATAGCGATAAATTACTAGGTTTCGAATCTGGTGTAAAGGGTTCGTTTACAGGTTCTGGAATCCAGCCGAATCTTTTTCCCAAAAGGAAAACGATGCAACTGGATAGCAGCCCGGCGCACAAACCCGCCAGCACGTCCGTCGGCCAATGGACTCCACGATAAATTCTGCTGATCCCGACCAATACGGCCCACAGTAGCCCGTACCTACCAATCCACGCTCGATCCGTTTTCCAGGTCAGGAAAAAAAGCATGAAGGCAATCGCGAAGGATGTCGACGTGTGCCCGCTGGGAAAGCTTGCGGTAAAAATATGCTCTTGCGGAACCGCGTAGTCTAAGACACTCGGCCGATCCCGATCCGCAATCAAGCGCTTAACCCCTTGGGCAAAGAAAAGCCCTGAAACGGCCACGGTAACGATCAGGGGCGTTACCATAAAGGCAGGACGCGACCAACATGAAAGAACCGCCTTTCCCAGGGACATTCGCCTAAGCTCATGTCTAAGCTCGATGACCAAAGGCACAATCAAGATAAGCGCAATCTGGACCCACCCCAAACCGGTTGAGGTTATCACCCAGAACACCGGATCCAGCCAATCCCGATGAAGGTCGTGATGGATCGCCCGGAATAGCGTTTGATCGAATTCCCAGAGCGGATTCACCGTTTCAGTCTACTTGGGTTGACCGAATTGAAACCGAGAGGGCGCTCCCACGTTGCCGCGGACACGCCCCCCAAAAGAACCTACTTGCGGTTCAGCATCAGATAGTCGAGGCCGAACATATTGCTCGGAATCGCCTCCTTGCGATGCCCCTTGCAAGTCACTTCCAAGATGACCTCTCCGGCAGGCAAGTCGGCCGTAGCCAGCGTTAGTTTCTTCCAACTCACGCCATCGCCGAAGAAATCAAATGTCTTCGGTGCGCTCAACTCTTTCCCACTCGTAGTCGTGAAGCGGATGGAGTGAATGCCGTAGTCTCTTGCATGACAGAGATGCCCCACGATTTCGTATCGACCCGCCGCCTTGACCGGCACGTGAATCTTGAGCGTGTCGCCCTCATTTGCCTCAACCCACCAAAGCTGCTTCCCAGCTGAAAGTTCGAAGAATCCTTCCTGCTGAGACGTCTTACCGCCCGTGATTTCGTGCTTCAATCCCTCGACTTCAATCGCACCTTTCACCGGTTGCGGAGGTTTCATTTCCAGCAATTCGAGTTCGCGACTTCCGTAAGGCTTCTCCACTGTTTTCGCGCCTGGTTTGGCATACCAGTAGCTCATTCGGGCAAACCGAGCGTCTACCGTATCCCAGTGCCACATCTCCATGTCAAACCGAAGGGACTTCTCAAAAGAAATCGGATCGAAGGTCTGCCAGCGATGGACGCTGATGTGCCCAAACGTGCCCGGACCATCGCAGTGCGCCTGTCCGTGGTAGGGCCGATCGAACAGGAGGTAGGACGACCATGCGTAACCGAAATAGTCTTCACTCCCGGTTCCAAAGGTGCTCGGGAAGCTTTCACCGTCCACATACACCTTCTCGTCTCCTTCACCCCACCACTTGGGGCTCGGATTGGTCACGTGAAGATGCGTTCCAACCCACAACCCTTCTCCCGTGGTATTCAAAAACTCCATGTCCTTGAAAGGCCGAGTGGAGGAAATGTCGATATTCCAGTGTGCGCGGAAATAGTAAGTGTTCTCGTCGAACGCTCGCTTGTCCCACGCCAAGTTCACCGTCATCGGCACGCTGATGCCTTTCGGCGGCTGAATGGAAATGTCCATCCGCTTCTTGAAAGGCATCGGGAAGTAGCTCGTTAGCGTCCCGTCCTTTGTCACCGTCATCGGATAACTGTGATAGGGAGTGGGCCCGGGCACAGTGGCAAAGAAGTCTCCTAGCGGTGCCTTGATACACACTTCGCCATCGCACGTGATGGTGAGGATGGAGTTTCTCAGAACGTTATGCGGCTGATACGCGTCGTCCCAGTCCATCGCTCGAATGTTCTGTACCAAGGGAAATGGAATCTTGACTTCGAACTTCCGAACAACACCGCCGTTAGAGGCGGTCAGCGTCTTCTTAAGCGGCTGCCCCGTCACACCTCGCTTGACGACGGCTGAATCGCGCTCGCTAGCGGTCACCAGGGGTGAGTCCGCCAATCGTGCGCCAGTGGCCCTCATGGTTGCGGTGAGTGAAGGCAGCGAACCAGGTTCGAATGTCTCAACTTGGGTGCCCGACTCGTAGGTTCGGTAGCCCACCTCGTAATACATGTGTTTGGCCCCATCGCCCCCGGAATCGTCCGCGGTGATCTTGAGGCTCTTGGCATACGGGAAAGGAAAGTAAAGATTGGTTCCGTTGGCCGCCGTGGATTTATCGTAGGAAAACGGATACGTGAACGGAGGCATCTTGCCGTTCAGCAAGTCTGCGGTCACCGCCTGAAATCGGGGTGTTGTCTCTCCGTCGAAATAGAAGCGCAAAACGCCCGCTGGATTGGCGGACCAAAGTCGGACGACGGCGCCCGGCCCCTTAAGATCTGCCATCACATATTCTTTTCGGCCATCTCGGTTTTCTATGCGCAGATAATTTCCGGCATCGCCGTTCGCAAACCACGTTTTGGGGTCGGCGGGCGTCGTTGCCGCTCGGTCGTAACTGCTGGCCTGCGTCATTTTAAAGTAAGGCTTGGGGCGATGGGTTAACCAATCCAAATCCGTCATTTGCTTCAAAAGCCCGGAAGTGGTTATAGTCTGTCCCACGGCCAGCCCACCAAAAGCAAGGCAGGTCAGAGTCAAACAGGTTCTACGAATCAAATTCTTTCCCTCCAAAGGTAGCAAAGTTGCTTTAACCTTGGCCAGTATTATCCCCAATGACGACAATGAAAGCGCCGGCAAACAAACACTGGCTGCAATTACTCCAGCGATATCAAGGCTTGGTCGGTCTCCTTCTTCTCCTTGCGGTCGCTCTATTCCTAGACCGAGAACACTTCTACACCGGCGGAAATTTTTCAAATGTTTTGAATCAGCTCGCCGTGCCGGGGATTCTTGCGGTTGGAATGACTTTTGTGATTCTTACGGGCGGGATCGACCTCAGCGTCGGATCCCTCCTCGGTCTCTTGAACTGCATCGCTGCCACCTGGCTGGTGAGCGGCGCGGGCGTCGGTCCCACCATACTCTACACCCTCTTCATCGGAACCCTCGTGGGAGCAATCCTTGGATTCCTGGTGGGTGTCACCAAACTACAGCCGTTTGTAGTCACCCTTGCTGGCATGGTAAGTCTTCGCGGTTTGGCCTACGTCTACACCAACAACGGAACCGTAAGCGGATTGGGTAAATCCCTCGAATTCCTGATTAAGCCCGTCGCCGGAATCCCGCTCAGCGCCTGGATCATGTTGACCATCACGGCCATCGCCGCCGTCCTGCTTTGGGGCACGGTTTTCGGGCGGAACGTCTATGCGGTGGGCGGCAATGAAGACGCTGCCCGCTATGCCGGTCTCCCGATCGCCAAGGTTCGTATCGGCGCATATGCCGCCAATGGTCTTTGCGTTGCCCTCGCCGCCCTCATCTATACGGCGCGAAACATGAACGGTGATCCCAGTGCCGGAACGGCTTACGAGTTGGACGCCATTACCGCCGTTGTCGTCGGTGGCTGTTCCCTCCTCGGAGGCTACGGCGGAGTCCTTGGCACGTTTATCGGGGCTCTTTTTATTGTCTGTTTGAATGTATTGCTTATACTTAAGGGCGTTAACACTTACGTTGGAATGGGTTGGAAAGGCATAATAATCCTCGTTGCGGTGTATTTGCAAAACTTAGGCAGGAGATCATAAACGCATGAAATTCTTTATCGGGCTAATGGCGGCCCTTCTCATTGTCGGATGTTCAGGAGGAGATAGCGGCTCAACCGGATCCGACAACGCCAATGGTGGCGCGGGCAAGAGCGCGTCGTCCGATGGCGCCAAGCCTCTCGTCGTTTTCTCGCAGGCAAACTCTCAAGATCCTTGGCGAAAAGTCTTTGATGCCGAAACCAAGGCAGCGGCCGAGAAACTCAGCGATGTGATGCAGTACGACTCCCAAGACGCCGGGGGCGATCCTGCCAAGCAAAACAATATCATCGACACCTTCGTCGTGCGAAAACCCAAGGTGCTCCTCGTTTCTCCCACAGAAACCTCAGTGCAGGGTTCCATCGAGAAGGCCTTTGATGAAGGAATCTCCGTCATTCTCCTCGACCGCGGAATCGACAGCGAGAAGTACACCACCCTGATCGGAGGCGACAATACCGAGATCGGACGCGAAGCCGCCGAATATGTCGCCAAACGCCTGAACGGCAAAGGCACGGTCCTCATGATCCAAGGCATTGCCCAAGCCACCCCCACCAAAGATCGCAAGGGCGGCTTCTTGGAAGTCATGAAGAAGTACCCCGACATCAAGATTATCGAGGGAGACGACTGCGGTTACCAACGCCAAAAAGCCCGCAGCTACATGGAGACCTTCCTCCTCAAGGGTGAAAAGATCGATTGCGTCTACGCCCACAACGACGAAATGGCCATCGGAGCCCGCCTCGCCTGGGATGCCAGCAACCCGTCCGGCCCCGCCCCCATCTTCGTCGGCATCGACGGCTGCCAACAAGAAGTCGTGGACATGATCAAGGAAGGCAAACTCGACGCCACCTTCAAATACCCAACCCCCGGCGCCAAGGGAATCGAGATCGCCGCCGAGATCATCAAAGGCAACCCGCCCAAAGACAAAAAGATCGTCCTCCCCACCGAGATCGTCACCAAAGAAACTGCCGACGCCTACACCAAAGCCAACCCCAATCTCGCCAAATAAATCCAAAAGACGCTCGTGGCCCAAAACCACGAGCGTCCCATTTCCAACCAAACCACCGGAGTACCGCCAACTCGCCTCAAGCATGTATTCCGACGGTCCTACCGTCGTACGCGCGCGGCCCAAACAGAGCGCTCTAAACCAGCACACACCCACGTCAGCAGAACTGACGCCTACATCCCGCCCTGTGTCCACAACGCGCAACCCATCACCGAGCGCAATGTAGCCGACGGTCCTACCGTCGTACGCGCGCTGCCCAAACAGAACGCCCTGAACCAGAACACACCCACGTCAGAAAGACTGACGCCCACATCCCGCCCTGTGTCTACAACGCGCAACCCATCACCGAGGGCAATGTAGCCGACGGTCCTCCCGTCGTACGCGCCATGCCCAAACAGAGCGCTCTGAAAACAGAACGCGCCCACGTCAGCAGAACTGACGCCCACATCTCGCCCGGTGC
>MKRX01000002.1:175900-258590 GCA_001898035.1 Armatimonadetes bacterium 55-13 | reverse complement strand
CACGCCCACGTCAGAAGGACTGACGCCTACATCTCGCTCGGCCTCCACAACGCGCAATCAATCACCGAGCGCAATGTAGCCGAGGTCCTACCGTCGTACGCGCGCGGCCCAAACAGAGCGCTCTGAACCAGAACACACTCAAATCTCCGGTCGAGTCCGACGCACTCGCAAATCGAGCGCACCCGGTTAAGTAACCCCCAAAGGCAAAATGCCCACACCCGCAGCCCCTCCCCCAGGTCTTCCGTAAAACCCGAAAAAGGTGATCAAACCCCTCAAGCAAATCCTTCTCGCGGTCGTCGGCCTAACCCTGCTCAATTTCGGAATTCAAGGGCTGTACAAAGGCTACATCTTTTATCGATATGGAATCGGCGGTATCGCCACCGTCGTTGATCAACCCGAGGAGATCCGAAGGGGTGAACCCCACGTCATCACCTTTCGCTATGACACCGAATCAGGCCCCAAAACAAGCATAGATGTCACGCGCCAATTCACAGATCGAGGCTCCTACATCCAGATTGTCCGCGTCCCTGAAGAGCAATTTCCTGCTGTCACATTCGATGGCTCCCTCAACAACGCATTCCTAGCCTTCATGGTCGCCTTTGCCGGAGCTGGGATGACAGGATCTGGGCTGGTCCAACTTTTAAAGAAGCCTACGACTTCGAACTCAAAAGCGAAGCCGCCCCTTCGTCCAACCACCACTGACAATTCGCCGCCTGCCGAGTCACCATCTGCGAAGGAAGCGCCTCAAAATCCTCCGGCCCCTCCAACACACGCTTGACCATCTCGGCCTTAGATTCCCCGGCCGCCATAAAGATCGTCTCGCCCGCCTCGCAAAGAGGCGCTGGCGTCAACGTCACGCGCTCGGAACAGACCACCGGCGCTTCCGAAGCGACGCACCAAACGCCATCCGAAACGACCGGCTGCAACCTGGGAAAGATCGATGCCGTGTGCCCGTCGTCTCCCATCCCGAGCAGAACCAAATCAAACTGAGTCACCCGAGATCGGACTAACTCATCATAGGCGGCCGCCGCAACGTCCACACCCCCCTCCCGATACATCGGAAAGAAGGTGAACTTTGCGCCAAATGCTTCGCGCATCATCCGCTCGTTACTGCGCTCATCGGTCGGCGGCACATACCGCTCATCGACCATGTAGATCTCCAACTTAGACCGCTCCAAGTCCGATCCCGCCATGATCTCAAATGCCCGCTTCGGAGTAGACCCTCCCGAGAGGGCCACCCGAAACACGGATTCTGACTTCTCCGCCCGAGCCAAGAGGTGATGCGCAAACGCCTCACTCAAAGCCTCTTTGTCGGAGAAGACCTTAATCAACGACATTTAGTGAGTATCCACCGGCATCGAATGCCAGCTTCGACCATCGCGAGCGATTAGCGCCTCACCCGCCTCTGGTCCCCACGTACCCGCCGGGTAGTTCGGGAAGTCCGCCGAAGGAGTGTTCGTCCACGCCTGCAGGATCGGATCGATCAACGACCAAGCCACATGCTCCTGGTCCGCGCGCATGAACAAGGTCGAATCCCCCTGCATCACATCATAAAGCAACGTCTCATATGCTTCCGGCGGCTCCACGTGAAACGCCTCGTCGTAATAGAAGTCCATATTGACCGTCTGCAAGCGCATCCCCTTGCCCGGCTGCTTCGCCTGGAACCGAAGGACAATCCCTTCCTTCGGCTGAATGTTGATGATTAACCGATTAGGCTCCCAATGATCCCCCGCCGTTCCCGGGAAGATCTGGTGCGGCACCGGCTTGAACTCAATGCTCACCTGCGATACCTTGTGGGGCAACCGTTTACCCGTCCTCAAATAGAACGGCACGTCCTGCCATCGCCAATTATCGACATAGAGCTTCAAGGCCGCGTAAGTTTCCGTTGAAGATTGAGGATCAACCCCTTCTTCTTGTCGATAAGCCTTCGCCACCTCGCCACAGCTATATCCCGCGCCATACTGACCACGAACCGCATACTTATACAATTCGCCGTGCGGAATTGATCGCACCGCGCGCAATACGTCCACCTTTTTGTTCCGAACTTCATCGGCTTCAAAGGACACCGGCGGCTCCATCGCAATCATGCACATCACTTGAAGCAAGTGGTTCTGAATCATGTCCCGCAACGCGCCCGCCGTCTCATAAAACGCCCCGCGCTTCTCGACGCCTACATCCTCGGCGACCGTAATCTGGACATGGTCGATGTAACGTCGATCCCAAATCGGCTCAAACAGTGCGTTCCCGAACCGGAATGCCAACAGGTTCTGAACCGTTTCCTTGCCCAAATAGTGGTCAATTCGATAAACCTGGCACTCTTCAAACGCCTCCATCACCTGCTTGTTCAGGTCCTCGGCGCTTTCCAAATCTCGTCCAAACGGCTTCTCGATAACCACGCGGTCATGCTGGCGATTCTTCGAAAGTCCAGCCCCATCCAGCCCCTTCACCGCCTGGCTGATCAGCCCTGGCGGAATAGAAAGGTAGTAGATGCGGTTGATATTTCGCCCCAATTCCTTCTCATCGTCGGCAACCACTTTGGAGACAGCCTTATAAAGCGCCGGATCTTCGAGGTTCCCAAACAGGAATTGCATCCGATCGCTAAAGGTCTTCCACTCTTCCTCGTCCGGCTTTCCACGACGAGAAAACTTGTCCACGCCCTCTCGCATGTCCGCCACCCAAGAGTCCCGATCCCCGCGTCGCCCGACGCCGATGATGCGAAAAGACTCCGGCAGCATCTTCTCGTGATAGAGATTAAAGAGTGCAGGAATGAGCTTGCGCTTCGCGAGGTCGCCGTTGGCCCCAAAAATGGTGATGAGTACAGGTTCGGGTCGTCCGTTCATTGATCTCCCCAGTGCGTATGGAAGGAACCGGGCTTGTCTATTCGTTCATACGTGTGCGCGCCAAAGTAGTCTCGAAGTCCCTGGATAAAGTTCGCCGGCAATCGACCCGTTCGGTATCCATCGAAGTAAGCCAAGCTCGCGCCTAAACAAGGAGCCGGAATCCCCTTCGCAATCATCTTCCCAACCACCGCCCGCAGCGGGTAGCCAAGTTCCAGAATCAATTCCCGGAACGATGGCGCCAAAAGCACACTCTTCCCTTCCGGCTTCTCCTTCACCGCCCGATACAGCGGGTCCAGCATCTTGGATCGGATAATGCAGCCTGCTCGCCAAACCTTGGTCGATTGAGCGATGTCGATATCCATCTCGTGCTCCGCGCTCGCCGCATCCAGAAGAGAAATCCCCTGCGCGTAAGTCAGTAGCATCGCCAAGTGAAGCGCCTCACCCAGTTCGCTAACATCCTGCGGCGAACTTGCCGACGAGGCATTGGGCGTGAAGTTGTTGGGCGAGAAATACCCCTCCGCCTCCACGCGCTCTTCCTTCATGCCGGAGAGTTCACGCGCCGAAACCGCCGCGTCGATCGTCGGAATCGGAATGCCAAGATCGAAGGCGTCCTGAGAGGTCCACTTACCCGTCCCCTTCTGCTTCGCCTTGTCCAAAATCATGTCCACCAACTCATTGCCGGTGTCCGGATCTTGCACCCGCAGCACATCCATGCTGATTGCCGTCAGGTAACCGCCAAACGGACCGTTGTTCCACTTCTCAAACTCGTCTGCCATCGCCGCATTGGTCATTCCCAACCCGCGATGCATGTAATCGTAAGCCTCGGCCAGCATCTGCATGATCCCGTACTCGATGCCGTTGTGGACCATCTTCACGTAGTGGCCCGCGCCGCCCTTGCCCAGCAAGCCCACACAAGGCTCGCCGTCAAACTTCGCCGCCACCGCTTCCAAAATCGGCTGCACGCGCTGGTAACTCGCCTCCGTGCCGCCCGCCATCATGCTCGGCCCACGTCGAGCGCCATTTTCGCCGCCCGAAACGCCAACCCCGATAAACCCGAGCCCTTTCTCGGAAAGCGTCTTGCTCCGCCGCTCGGTATCTGTGTAGTGAGAGTTTCCACCCTCGATAAAAAAGTCGCCCGGCTCCATGTAGGGACTCAACTCGGCAATGACCGAGTCCACAGGATCACCAGCCGGCACCAAAATCATCACGATTCTCGGCTTCTCTAGCTGAGCGATGAACGACTCCGGCCCGCAAACCGCCGAGAGTTTCCGCCCCTCCGCTAAATCAGAAAAAGCCTTTGCCTTCTCCTCGCTTGTCGCGAGTCCAAGCACCGAGAACCCGTGGTCGGCCACGTTGAGCGCCAAATTTCGCCCCATCGTTCCAAGCCCGACCATGCCGAATTGATAGGTATCCGCCATTGCTCCTAGAGAGTACTAGAACGCTTCCGGGCCGGACCGGGCCTAAATCAAAAAGCCTCCGGAGAAATCTCTCCAGAGGCCGTGTCAAACAAGAATCAACCGATTCGCTTAGATGCCTCTCGTTTCACGATAGGATCTGTGCTGTTGGAGATCTTCTCAAACTCACTGACCGACTCCCGACCGCGGCCCACCTTAGCCAACAATGAGGCATAGTAGAATCGCGCAACGTCGGATTTAGGCGAGACCTTCAACGCCAGTCCGAAGGATTCCAGAGCATTCTCGTTCTGCCCCGTCAGCGTTTGCTTAATCCCCGCCGCCAATAGCGCGGCCGCTCGAATATCTCCGGCCTGGACCAATCCGGTCGTTGATGGGAAGCCATCACCTACCGACTCCCGGCCGTGCTCAATTGCCCGCAAGTAGGCGTTTCGGGCCTCTTCCTTTTTGCCGGCCGAAAGAGCTACTTCTCCATAGAAGGCGAGGGTAATCGGATCAGTCGCCGGAAGATCTTGCTTCTTCTCATCGGTGATCAAGCGAAGTTGATCCAGGGCCTCTGACCGCAAGTTCTTCCGAACAAGGATCTTGGTGAGTTTGAATCGAACATAGTACATGTCGATTTGCTCAAGAGCCTGTCGGTAGTATTTTTCGGCATCGTTTAGTTCGCCTTTCTCATCTGCGATATCCCCTAGCTTAATCAAACGATCCATCTCAGCGGCCCGAATGCCACTTGAAGGAAGAATTCGAGGGCCCATGGCCCCCACTCCTGACTGAGCTGATGCGATAGCTACACCGAAGAAGAGAATCGATACTGGAATCAAGCTGTATTTCATCGTCAAGTTTGCCACCCGAGCACTTTGGAGCATCAGGACAATCTGTCCATAGTCACATCATGCTCGACTTACCAGTACTACAGACTAACCAGCATTTCGATCGTTACGCGGCATTTCCCAATTTCAATCCGCCAATCCCATCACCGACTTCCAAGGGTTAAAATCCCCAAATGCTGTTGGACCTCCGAACGAACCGCCTAACCAACCCCCTTGGCATCCCCGTTCATCCGCCCACCCTGTCCTGGCGACTCGAATCCGGCCAACAGATCGCCTACCAAGTCCAAGTCGCCACCTCACCTGACCTCCTCGCCCAAAACCAGCCCGACCTCTGGGATTCCCAACGCACCGAGTCCTCCGAGTCCGTCTGGGTGACCTACCAGGGCGTCCCCCTCCAAGAACGACAAACCGCCTTCTGGCGAGTCCGCGCCTGGACCACCGATTCCGAATCCGACTGGAGCGAGCCCGCTAACTTCGAAACCGCTCTCGAATCCTGGCAAGCCCAGTGGATCGGCGGAACCCTCGCCGGGGGTCCCCGCACTGCCGCCCCCTGCCCCGCCTTCAAGAAAGAGTTTCAAACAAAAAAACCCATCGCCCGCGCTCGCCTCTACGCCACCGCCCTCGGCATCTACCAAGCCACCCTCAACGGCCAAAAAGTCGGCGACCACGAACTCGCCCCCGGCTGGACCGAATACAAAAAGCGCGTCCGCTTCCAGACCTTCGATGTCACCGACCAACTGAAGGACGCCAATCACCTCGAATTCACCCTCGCCGATGGCTGGTACTCCGGCCACATCGCCTGGCGGGGCCGGGAACTCTACGGAGACCGCCCCAAACTCCTCGCCCAACTCGAAATCGAGTACGCCGACGGCCAAACCGAGATCATCTCAACCGACGAAACCTGGCTCCACGCCTACGGCCCCAATCTCGAATCCGACATCCTCATGGGCCAAGCCGAAGACGCCCGCCAAAGTTACGACCACTGGCAACCCGTCCTCACCTTTGAAGAGACCGTCCAAGTCGTCCCCAGCCAAGAGCCTCCGGTCCGCATCACCCAAGAAATCATCCCCATCGAAATCAAAGAAATCCCCCAGTGGCCCGCCTCCCGCTGGCTCTTCGACCTCGGCCAAAACATGGTCGGCCGAATCCGCCTCAAACTCACCGGCCAGCCCGGCCAAACCATCACCCTCCGCTACGTGGAAGTCCTCGACAAAAACGGCAAGATCTACACGGAGAACCTACGCAGCGCCAAACAAACTGACTACTACACTTGCAAGGGTGGCGAAGAAATCTGGGAGCCCGTCTTCACCTTCCACGGCTTCCGCTATGTCGAAATCGGCGGCCTCAACACCCCACCCACCGAAGAAACCCTCACCGGTCTCGTCCTCCACTCGGACATCGCCAAAACCGGCGAATTCGAGTGCTCAGATCCCCTCATCAACCAACTCCAGCAAAACATCGACTGGGGCCAACGCGGCAATTTCGTCGATGTTCCCACCGACTGCCCCCAGCGAGACGAACGCCTCGGCTGGACCGGAGATGCCCAAGTCTTCGTCCGCACCGCCGCCTACAACCGTGACGTCAACCTCTTCTTCCGGAAGTACGTCCAAGACATGGAAGACGCCCAATTCGAATCCGGCGCCATCCCCTGCGTCGCCCCCTCCAACAACATCATCGACCACGAAGGCGGCCCCGCCTGGGCAGATGCTTTCCTCATCTGCCCGTGGGAGATCTACCAAACCTACGGCGACCAAGAGATCCTCTCCCGCCACTATCCCGCCTTCCAGCGCTACTTCCAATTCCTCGAAAACACCAGCCGAGACAACCGCCGCTGCTACCCGGATTACGAAGGCTTCAAGGGCTTCGGCGACTGGCTAAGCCACGAAGCAAACACCCCCATTGAGATCATCGGTACCGCCTTCTTTGCTCACGCCGCCGACCTCATGTCCCGCATCGCCGGAGTCCTTGGCCACTCCGCCGATCAGGCCAACTATCAGGCCCGCTACCAAGAGATCCGCCAAACTTTCCAGGATCACTTCATCACCCCGGATGGCCTCGTCGCCAGCGGCACCCAAACCGCCTACGTCCTCGCCCTCCACTTCGGCCTCGTCCGAGACGGCCAAGCCCCCATCGCCGTCCAAGAGCTCGTCCTGGATATTGAGCGAAGAGGCGACCGCCTCTCCACCGGCTTCGTCGGCACCCCCTACCTCTGCCACGTCCTCACCGCCGGTGGCCGAACAGATGTCGCCTATCGCCTCCTCAACCAAAAACGCTGGCCCTCCTGGCTCTACCCCGTCACCAAAGGCGCCACCACCATCTGGGAACGCTGGGACGGCTGGACCGAAGAAAACGGCTTCCAAGATCCCGGCATGAACTCGTTCAATCACTACGCCTACGGGGCCATCGGCGACTGGATGTACCGCACCATCCTCGGCATCGACCTCATCGAGCCCGGCTACAAAAAATTCCGCCTCGCTCCCCAACCCGGCGGCGGCCTCACCCAAGCCCAAGGCTCCTTAGAAACCCCGTACGGACGCATCGAAAGCGCCTGGAAAAGAGAAGGCGAAACCACCCACTACACCTTCACCATCCCCCCCAACACCACCGCCGAAATCACCCTCCCAAATTGCCCAACGGAGAATAGGAATAGCGGAACTTGGATGATTCAGCAATGAGTCAGAATCAGCCCAAGAACCGACAGTATTTTTATCCTTCTTAAATAAATATCAACAGAAAGGTACGGACTGGTGTAGCATCAACTAAGCACTTCTAGACTTTTCAGGGTCGGCCTGACCCGTCGAACATTGGCAATGATCTCTCGCTAAAGAGCACTAGTTAAGAGAAAAAATGATGATCGCGGCTGTTATCTCACTCACCCTTGCTTCAAGTCACTTCACGAAGTTCAACAGTGACAAAGCGACATTCGTAGGAATCGTCTCACCGATTTCAGAGTCCACCGTAGTATCTAGAAAGCTTGTTGGAGGTGACTCCAAGAGGGATTCAGATTTTGAATCCGTGAGCTTCAATGTGTTGGGAAATAACTCCTGGACAAATCTGCCCACGATCAACGTTCTGACCAAGCATTCTTCAGGAAGGGCTTCCCAGAATGCTTCTATCTGCTTTGAGCGTCGCAAATACCTTCTACTCGGAACCAAGGGAAACGTCCAATTTGCCCCTGATGAATTCACTCCCGAATTGGTCGTCCCCACCGATGCGTCTGAACTAGCCCCAGGTAACACCCCTTCTGAGGTTTTCAGAAACACCCGATTAAGTTCGATGGCAATCATGGGCGACGCCGCTGGCCAAGACGCTGCCTACTTCGTATTGGCCTTGAATCGCCGCCAAATCTCACCTGAGCTGCTCAAGCAAAAACTAAGTCAAGATTCGCGTCGGCCAGCTGATATCGCCAGCCTGGTGGGAGTTACGGCCCTCGAAAGATATCTTGATCTCCCTAACTCAAGCCAACACCTATTCCAGGCGTTACAAAAATGGGTCGCGAGTTTACAAGTGCTTCCCGAAGGAGTTGAAACCGCTCTCCAACGAGTCATTTTCGAAGAATCAAAAGTTACCGCCGATCAAGTAGCGGCCCTCGCGGAGCAAGCAAAGGGGGTGAGTAAGAAACTCTTGATCCTCAAGAGAAGCCCACTTCCATTGACCACCGTGTCGGGGGTTCAAACTTACCAGCGATTGCTTTCAACTCCCAATAAGTCGATGACAAGTTTTATCCTAAGTCGGTTAGCGCAAATGACTCATCGAAGCGACTTAGAAGTGCCGCCTGTTTCCGGCATAGAAGTTCCCCAAGAGTGGCAAACATTAATAAAGAAATGGCAATCTTTTGAGCCAGAACAAATCCTGGCGATGATTCGAAGTTAACTTCCTGTCGGCGATGGCTAGCTTGCCCTCGGCATGCTAGCCGTCGTTAAATGCCTGCCAACTTGAGATCTGCCTCCACCCCTAAAGGTATCAATCTGCTGCATTCAAGCAGCCCAAGCGAGCTTTAGCTAGGCCATCGCCCTCTCCTTCCCAATCGCGAATTCCCTAAATCCATATCCGAACTCCTAGTTCGCGATATATTGCATCTACCATGCCGTTACTTGTCGCCCTCGCCCTCCTCGCCTTCCCACCCCAAACCTCCTACCGAGACAAGATCGGCGTCGGGCTGGAAGGCATCGGCAGCCGAGGGCTCGAGTTCGTGGACGTCATGAAGACCACCCGACCGCTGGAAAAGCCCTCCGGCGGCCCCGCCAAAATCGACGCCAACGGCTGGCCCTTAGAAGACTTCAAACTCGTCGCCTTTGACATGCGACCCGTCATGGCCTGGGCGCCCCCCATGGATGACCCCGAGGGCTATCAAATGGACGTCAGCGGAAGCTACTCACTTAGCTTCAAGGGCAAAGCCGACCTCACCATCGCCGGTGATTCCCCCGATTTCAAAATCGCCAACAAGAAGTACGACCCCGCCCAAAACCTCACTACCGCCGACCTCATCTGCCCGAAGGGTAAGGCGCTCATGGTCGTCACCTTCCAAAACACGGGCGGCGCGGTCAAGGATATCCATCTCCTCCGCCCGGGTTACTCCCGAGCGTCCAAGCAGGTCTTCACCACTCCGTTCCTCAAAGCCATTCAGCCCTTCCCCGTCCTCCGCTTCATGGACTGGCTCGACTCCAACGGAACCAATCCCTTCTACGGAGACGCCAAGAACACCACCGAGTGGAGCGACCGACACCTCCCCACCGATGCCACCTACACCCGTCAGGGCCGTAAGTTCGGAGTGCCCTGGGAAACCATCATCGCCCTCGCCAACGAGGCGAAGAAAGACGTCTGGATCAACATCCCCGTCGCCGCCTCGGATGACTACATCAAGAACCTCGCCGCCCTCATGAAGCGGGATCTCAATCCCCAATCCGCCATCTACCTCGAATACAACAACGAGGTCTGGAACTGGGGATTCCTCCAATCCACCTACAATCGCATGGCCGCTGAGGCCGAAGTCAAAGCGGGCAACTCCAACCTCAATAACGATGGCGAGAAGAACTGGGATGTCTGGCGCCGCCGCCGCCACGCCCGCCGATCCCTCGAGATCGGCCAGATCTTCCTCAACGCCTTCGGCAAAGACTCCTTCGGAAAGCGCATTCGCCCCGTCATGGCCTGGTGGGTCATCGCCCCCGACCAGTACAAGGACATGCTCGAATGGGTCAAGCGAACCTACGGCGCTCCCAACAAGTACTTCGTCGCTATCGCCGGAGCTCCTTATTTCAACCCCCACGAAGCGCCCAAAACCGCCAGCCCCGACCAACTCCTCGCCACCCTCCGCCGTGCCACCGACGCCTGGGTCCCCGGCCGAAAAACCCTCATCGACCTCGCCAAATCCTACGGACTCAAGTGCTACGCCTACGAAGGCGGCCCCGACTCCGGCGGCGGAGATCCCACCAACGTCGCCAACCGAATCCGCGCCCACCGCGACCCGAGAATGAAAGAACTCGTCTACCGAGACCTCAAAACCAACTGGTTCGACCTCGGCGGAGACCTCTTCATGTACTTCACCCTCACCAGCGCCTCGTCCCGCTACGGCATGTGGGGCCTCTCCGAAGACATCACCCAAACCAACACCCCCAAATGGCAAGCCATCCACCAACTCATGGGCAAATAAACGTGGCTTGACCGGTGTGGCTTGACCGTCCCGGTCAAGGTTTCCACGGGCGTCCCGCCCGTGGAGCCCACCCTTTGGCGCGTTGAGGTTCAAACAAATCCAAGCGCACTCAGCACCTCGCACTCAGATTGTTGCCCGGCAGCCGTCGGGCAATAACCTCCCGACGCCCCACTTCCCCCAAGTGTCGTCAATAGAAACACGATGCCGAACAAAACCGAACCTTCCCTCGCCGGAACCAGCAGCGAAACTCACCCCGGAGTTCCAGGTCTCCGAAAAGCCGTCAACGACCCCGATCAACTCAAAAACCCGGGCGAGAAAACCGGCCTTCCCAACGAAGTAGACCCACTCCTCAAGAAATCAGAGCAGCCCCTAGAGGGCCCTGACCGAACCGCCCTTACCGAGTTCTATTCCGACGAGGTCCTCGAAGACGACCCAACCCTCGCCGACCGAACCGAGCAAACAGACCCGCCGGAAGAAGAAAAACTAACCATCCATGATCGCAAGGACCGAGACGTCGGGCCAAACGACTAACCCTCGCTGGCTCTAAACGGCAAGCGAGTTCCCCCTCTCCTCGCCCCCAGTCGAGAGAGGGGGGTGACAGCTACTCCACCGGCGGCAAGCTCTCCGGATCGACCTTGAACACCCGAACTTGCACCCAGCGAACCATGTCGTCCACCACGGTATGCATGATCGGAATGTCCAAGAGGGACAAGACCGTCCCCACAATCAATCCTCCGATGATCACCGTCCCCAGCGGTTGGTAGGCGTCCAATCCCGACTTCGGCACAAATGCCACTTGCGCCATCACAAAGATCGTGATCAGCGCCGTCATCAAGATCGGCCGGAGCCGCTGCGGACTCGCCGTGGCCACCGCCTCATTCCGGGGAACGCCCGCCTTTCGATACTGGAGGATCAAGTCGATCATCAGGATCGCCGTCACAATGTCCATGCCGCTCAGAACGATCACTCCCAACAACGAGACCGTAGAGAACGCCTGATGCATGATCCAGAGCATGAAAAAGACTCCGCTCAGTTCCAAAGGCAGGCTGAACATCATCTGGAGCGGTTGAAGGAACCCACCAAACTGCGCCACAAGGATCAAGTACATCAGCACCAGAGCCACCGCCAACCCGGAAAGCATCACACGGAAACTGTCCATCATCTGAGTCATGTCCCCGCGCGCTTCCAAGCCATACCCCGGGGGCCAGTTCAGATCGGCCAGGGCCCTCATCTGAACGTCCATCGTCACGTCCATACTCGGCCGTCCTCCCTTTCGGTAGTAGCCGTTAAAGCTCACCACTCGCCTCAATTGGTCGTGTTCAATGGCGCTGGGAGCCATCCGTTTTTCTAATCGGACCAACTCCAAAAGCGGGATCTGCTCTCCGTCTTTCCCAGTGAGAAACATCCCCTGGAGGTTCGAAAGGTCCTCGCGTTGAGACTCCTCGTACCGGACCAGAATCGTCGTCGGACGCTTGTTGGGTGTTCGGTAGAACTCCATCGGAAACCCTCCTCGCAAGGCGTAATACGCCTGCTCAGAGATCGCCGCGGGCGAAAGCCCATGGGCCGCCGCCTTGTCCTCATCCACCACCACCGTATAGGATGGCTTGGTCATTTCCCAACTCAAAAACGGCTGGGCTAAGTCTGATTTCCCGGTCGCCGGATTCAGGGCCTTGGTCTTGGCGATATTGAACACCTCATGCCCCAACTTGTCGATGAGGGTGAGGTTCTTTCCGTAAATCAGCAGAGCCACCGGTGCCAAGGAGGTCGCCATCACGTCCGAACCCATCTCCTTGATCTGGATCCGTCGAATCCCCGGAATCTCCTTCATCGCCCGGTCGTAGATCTTGTCGGCCAAGGTCCATATATCCGGTCGCCCAGAATCCTTGTCGGTCAAAGACAACATGCCAGAAACGCCGCTCACCTGACTCATTTGATATCCCGTGAAGTAGGCGCCTCCGGTGGTCATCCCCGGACCTCCTTCCGCGCCAAGCTCTAAGCTCGCGTCGCGAATCCATCCCTGACGCCCTCCTTCTTCGATCAGGATCTGTTCCAACTGCTTCGTCGCCTTCTCCGTCTTTGCGAAAGAAGTTCCCGGTTGCATCTCCATCTGAAGACTTGCCTGCCCAACGTCGCCCAAAGGCATCATCTCTGATCCAATGAAGTAGTAAAGGGAAAAGCCGACGATCACCGTAATCCCAATACGAACGAAGTTCGCAAACCGGTGGTGAAGCAGCCAGCGAATCAGCCGCTCGTACCCTCTCTCCAGCGCCTCGAGCTTTCGCTCGAAAGGCGCCAAAAACAACCGGCTAAACCACGTCTTGGGGCGTGACTCGGGCAACGTCATAAACCGAGAGCAGAGCACCGCCGTCAAGGTCATCGAAACGATGAAGCTAAAGATGAGCCCGAAGATAATCGGCCACCCCAGCCCCACGAACATTAGCTGAGTCAGACCTCCGCTCAGCATCAGCGGAATCAACGCCACGATCAGAACGATGGTTGCCGCCAAGACGGACCGCCTGACCTCCGTGATCCCATCGATCGTCGCCTGACGACGGTCTTTCCCCATCCTCAGATGCCGCTCGACCGCGTGAATGTCGATAATCGCGTCATCCACCAGCCGTCCAATGGCGATCAAGAGCCCAATCAACGTGCTGGAGTTCAGACTCATCCCCAAGGGAGCCATCGCCAAAAGTGACATCGCCAGGGAAACCGGGATCGCCGTGAGCGCAATGAGCGTTCCCCGCCACTCCCCCAAAAAGAACAGCACGCAAACTCCAGTCAGAATCACCGCCGCAATCAGCTCGTGCCGCATGTTGTCGAACAAAACATCCACAAAGCCTGCGTTGTTATAGGCGACTCGCAAGTGAATCCCTGGAAACTCTTTCTCCAGTTCTTTCGCCAGCTTCATCACAGCGTCAATAGTCACCGGCGAACTTGCATCGGGATTCTGAAGAACGTTGACCAAGATCGCCTTGTCCACCGTCTCCCCGTGAAGGTGGTGGTAGGCGGATCGGGGCTCGATGACCGTGTCCTTCACCGTTGCCACATCCTGAATGCGGACAATCTTATTGCCGATCGTCTTCACCGGATAACGGCCCACCTGAGCCGCGGAGGAAGCCAAAGAATCAACCCGCAAGATCGGTTCTTCCGTCTCGTTGGTCAGCAAACCCGCCGACTTCGCCACGTTGTACTGATCCAGCATGTTCCGCACGTCAAGAATGGAAAGCCCGAAGGTCTTCAGCTTCTCTCGGTCCACGTTCACCTGCATCTGCCGCCGATACCCGCCAAAGGAAGACACCGTATAGATGTTTCGATGAGCTGTCTTGAACCGATTGATCAGTTCGTTATCCGCCAAATCGCGAAGTCGCGAAAGCGTCCAGCCCTTGTCCTGATCGCCGGTCAAACTCATGGAGAGCACCGGAAGGTTGAGAGGATCCACTCGGAGAATCCATGAGGGTTTCAGATTGCTCCCCGTCGTGGGCAGGTCCGCCTGAACCACGCTAAGCAGACTCTGCACGTCCACCTGGGCCTTCTGCATATCCGTCCCAAACGGATACTCCAAGACCACCATGCTAAACCCGTCCTGACTGATGGACCGGATGTAGCGCACCTGCGGCACATTCACCATGCGCTGCTCGATGGGGGACGAGAAATAAGTCTCCATCTCCTCTGCGCTCAGCCCCGGAGACTCCGTCACAATCCCTAACATCGGGCTCTCCACATACGGCATAAACCGACGCGGCATATAAGAGCTGATCGCCAGATATCCCAAAAGGAGCATCGCCAGGAAGAACGAGATCACCACGTACGGGTGATCGACCGACCACCGAACGATATTGAATCCCTCCTTGCCTTCCGAATCAGTGTTCTCCCCGCTCATGAGGACTTCTCATCCTTCACAAGATCCATCCCGCACTTTGGACATTTGCCCGGCTTATCGGAGTGAACTTCTGGGTGCATGGGACACGTGTAGTCCACCTTGGGAGTCGTCTTGTGGCTCGAGGCCGGAACTCTCTTCTTTTCGTGTGCCGCCATCTCTGGCATCGCACTCATATCGCTTATCGAGGCAGGCTCTGCATCTGGCTTGCTCGTTTCTTCCACCCGCACCGGAGTTCCTTCAATCAGGTCGTCCAGCCCTTTCCAAATGACCTGGTCGCCTTCGTGCAGCCCGCTCTTGATCTCGGTCCGGCTAGCGCCTTGCCGCCCCGTTTCAACCGGTTGTCGGTGGGCAAACAGGCTCCCGCCTTTCTGCCTCTGCGTCAAATCCATTCCGCACTTGGGACACTTTCCTGGCCCCGGCAAGCTGATCTCAGGGTGCATCGTACAGGTCCAATCGGACTCGCCGGTTCCCGTCTTCTGCCTTACGACCCAAACGAAACTGCCGCTGTCATCCAACTGGACTGCTTTGCTTCGGACAGAGAGCGCCGACTCTCCTCCACCGATGGTCATTCGAACGAACATTCCGGCCTTCAGGTGACCATCTTCGTTGTTCACAATTGACTCCACCCGAAAGGTGCGAGCCGCGGGGTCAACCCTGGGAAAGACGCTCGTGATCTTTGCCTTCCCCCTTTTCGCCCCACTTGAGATCTCGACCAAATTTCCATCCTGAACGGAGTTCGCCAAGCTTTCTGGAACATCGGCCTGCACGCGAACTCTATTGACCGTGGTCAGTCTCAAAACCACCTGACCGGCCATCACCGGGGTTCCAGGGCTGACCACTCGCTCCGAGACAATGCCTCGCCCCAACGCTCGGAGTTCTCGGTAATCTGCAAACGCGGAGGCGCTTGCAACCTCCGCCTTCGCCGCTTGCGCTTCAAACTTGCGTGCGCTTGCATCGGCGTGAGCCTGAGCAATGCCTTCCTCCGCTTGCCCCTGCTCTGCCTTCGCCCCTTCGATCGCCGCATCCGCTTCTGACACCATTTGCTTGGCCGAAGTGAAGCGCTTTTCTGCAATGAGGACCGCCTGCTCCGCGCTGGCTCGCTCCGATTGCGCTCCTCTCACCCTCGCTTGTGCCGCATCCCGATCCCGCTCTGCGCTCTGCGATTCATCCTGCGAAACTGCCCCTTGCTTATACAGAGCCATCTTTCTGGCCGCATTCTTTTCCGCGTAGCTGAGTAGAGCTTCCTGTTCTCGAATGGCCGATTCCTTCGTCGCGACCTCTTCTCTTGCCCTTCTCAATTCAAGGGCGGCCGCGTCTGCATCGGTTCGCGCACGGTCACGCGCAAGGGTTGCTTCCCGAACGGTTGCCTGCGCCTTACTTAAAATGTTTCGGTGATGAGCAATCTCCCGGTCTGCCGAAAGAACTTCTGCCTCCTTCGCTCCAGACATTGCCGACATCTTTTCTCGCTCCGCCGCATATTCGGGCGCATCGAGAAGGGCCAGGACCTGTCCTGCCGAAACCTTGTCGCCCGGATAAACCAAGACTTTGCTCACCCGCCCCGGTACACGGGCGACAACGTCTTCGTCGGAGAACGCCTCGACCGTGGCCGGAAGCGTTGTTCCCCCTCCCAGAGTTCCTGGTTGGGCGAGATCGATAGAGACCGGCTGAGTCCCTACTGGCGCCCTCATCGCCGTCATGTCCATTCCCTGCGCCTCGATGACGGTAACCGCCCCCGGGGCTCTCTTATGAGTAACGATCCAGTTCACCGCTACCAAGCTGCCAACAAGAAGGAGCAGCGTAAGCCAGTGTTTTCGAATGTGATTGAATGCTTGAGACAAAAGAAAACCTCGCGATTCGTCTTGGCTCGATGATCGCATCGAGGTGCGATCGAACGGGCAAATGCCGAATTAAGCGAGGCTGGGTGGGGCGCGTAGAGAGGGCTCACGCCGATCGGGTTCGCGAATCCGGGGCAGCACCAAATGAGGTCGCAAGACCAAAACGGGCTCCCATCGCGCCGTCGGCGCTTCTAAGGGGGCAAATAAGAGCCCCGGTAAATCGGGCAAGGATGTGGTGGTCGGGCTAGCCGGCGGAGGCGTCTGCCCCTTGGTGAGAAAACATCCCTTGCGAGCCTTCGCGGCGGGACACTGACTGCACAGGGGAGCTGCGTGCTTGGAACACACGTCCGATTCCAAAACGCCCTGCACCCCAACCTGACCGGTGCAAAGGCACACCGTCACCACCGTCGGTACTTGACCGAAGACGACACCAAGCAGAGTCAACGCCAACAGGAGCCGCGAAACCACGTCCACCTAAATAATACTCCGCCCCCCAAAAACGCATTTCACCCCCGGTGCAATGCTCCGAAATCGTCGGAACAATCTACAAGTACGACCGCCCCTGCCCACTGTCCCCTGATCCCTGCCCCCTGTCCCCTGATCCCTGCCCCCTGATCCCTGCCCCCTGATCAAGCGCTCAGCGCTTCATCCCGAATATCCAGCAACTCCTTCATCAACCCATGCAAATCCGGCTGACGATTGACTTTGCCGAACGAATCGTGCAGATCGCCATAAAGCGCGAACAGCCGCGCGTAAACCGAGACCGCCGAGGGATTGGGGGTGTAAACAATCTCCTTCACGCCCGCCATCGCGTGAATCGCTTCCAAAACGGAGCCATGCGCGCCCCCGGCGACGCTCGCCATGATCGCCGATCCCAAGGCGCAAGTCTGCGCCGAGCGGCTGATCTTGATCGGTCGGTTACAAACGTCGGCGTAGATCTGCATCGCCAACGCGCTCTTCTCCGCGATGCCGCCACAGCACACGATCTCGTCGATTTTAACGCCGTATTCCTCGATCCGGCGGATAATCGTCAACGCTCCATACGCGGTCGCCTCGATCAACGTCCGATAGATTTCCGCTGCCGTCGTGTAAAGCGTTTGACCAACCAACAGCCCGGTGAGTCGCGGATCGACCAGGATCGTCCGGTTCCCATTGTTCCAGTCCAGCGCCAAGAGTCCACTCTCGCCCGGCTTGAGCTTCAACGCCTCTCGCGTCAGTTCCTCATGAGAGGATCCCGGTGCCAGCTTCGAGGCACACCAGTTGAACAGATCGCCCACCGCGCTCTGCCCCGCCTCAATCCCAAGCATCCCCGGAATCACGCTTCCATCGACAATGCCGCAGACTCCCGGAATATCCGGCGTCGAACTATCTCCGACCATGATGTCGCAAGTGCTCGTCCCCATGATCTTGACCAGGGTCCCTGGCTTTACGCTGCTGCCGACCGCCCCCAAGTGAGCGTCCATCGCCCCCACGGAGACCACCACCGATTCCGGCAATCCTAGCGAGGCTGCTCGCTCCGCCGAGAGACGACCTGCGGGCTGGTCCGCCGTCTCCGCATGGTCGTAAAGCCGACCGCGAAGCGCCGCCAACCGAGGATCGAGCGTCTCCAGAAACTCTTCGGAAGGCAAACCGCCCCATTGGGCGCTGTACATTCCCTTGTGCCCCGCTGCACAGACGCCTCGAGACATCGTCCGAGGGTTAATGTTTCCCGTCAACCATGCCGGAATCAGATCCTGTAGCTCGCACCATGAATGCGCCGCCTCGAATACGTCCGGCGCCACTCGTGCGCACCTCAAAATCTTCGACCAGAACCATTCCGAAGAGTAAGTTCCACCAATCTTGCTCAGGTACGGATACCCCTGCGCCTTTTCCGTAATCTCCGCCGCCTCGGCATAGGAGGTGTGATCCTTCCACAGCCAGCACTGTGCATGCGGATTCTCGCAATAAGCCGGGTCCATCCCCAGCGGCAATCCATCTGCCCGCAACGGCAAAGGACTCGACCCCGTCGTGTCCACGCCAATGCCCACGATCTGGTCCACCGAGAAGCCGCTTTCCGTCTTCGCCGCCTCTGCCAAGACCTCCCGAATCGTCGCCGTCGCCCCCGCAAAGTAGTCGCCCGGATGCTGCCGCGCCAAATTCGGATCCTTCGGGTCAAGAATCACGCCCTGCTCCCCGCTCGGATAGTTGAAAACACTCGTCGCAACCTCGCGACCGTCCGCACAGTCCACAAGCAGAGCGCGCACGCTATTCGTGCCGTAGTCGAAACCAATGGAATATTGTTTCATTAGCTGGTTCAGTTTATTCGAGGTTCAACCCTCGCTTCCACTCCCCATTTAATTCAATTTCTTAAATAAATCAAACGGAGACCTCTAAATCTACCTCTATGGGTATCCCTTCTTCATAGGTATCCAATCGATCAAAAAACAAAGTAATCTGAACCCCATGTTTTCCAGCGCAGGGAGGCGCCAAATTCCATGAAGGAACCCCTCATCTCCGCTCGCCAAATCAAAATGTCCTTTGGCGGCGTCGAGGTACTCCATGGAGTCGACCTCAATCTCTACCCCGGTGAAGTCCACGCCATCACCGGCGAAAACGGCGCCGGGAAATCCACCCTCGCCAAGATCATCGCCGGCGTCCACCGCCCCACCGCCGGGGAGCTGGTCCTCAACGGCCAACCAACTCGCCTTGCCAATCCCAAAGACGCCGCCGCCAAAGGCATCTCCCTCATCCACCAAGAACCCCTCACCTTCCCCGACCTCACCGTCGCCGAGAACATCTACGCCGGAAATCACCCCCGAACCAAAGCCCGCCTCGTAGATTGGAAGACCCTCCGAGAAGAAGCCGCCACCACCATGGCCAACCTCGGCCTCCGCCTCTCCCCAGATGCTCCCGTCAAGGGCTTGTCCGTCGCCGATCAGCAAATGATCGAAGTCGCCTCCGCCCTCACCCACAACGCCCAAGTCCTCATCCTCGACGAAACCACCGCCTCCCTAACTCCTAAGGAAGTCGAAGAACTATTCGAAATCGTCCGGAGGCTCAAAGCCGAAGGCCGCGCCCTTGCATTCGTCAGCCATAAGCTAGAAGAAGTCTTCGAGATCTGCGACCGCATCACCGTCCTTCGCGACGGAAGCAAAGTCGCCGAACTCACCACCCAAGATTCCTCCCCCGCCGAAGTCATCCGCCACATGGTCGGAAGGGACATCGAAGCCACCGCCGTCACCCGCCACCACAAAGACCAAGCCCCGAGACTTTCCATCCAAAACCTTTCGGTCCCCGGCCGAGTTCACAATGTCAGTTTTGACGTCAAACCCGGAGAAGTCGTCGCTCTCGCCGGACTCGTGGGTGCCGGAAGAACCGACATCGCCCACGCCCTCGTCGGTGCTACCAAAATGTCGTCGGGAACCGTTCAAATCGATGGTGCGACGGTCGAAATAAAGACGCCGCTGGACGCCCAAAAGAAGGGCCTCGCCCTCGTCCCCGAAGATCGCCAACACCACGGCCTCCTCCTCCCCCTCTCCATCGCCGAAAACGCCACCCTCCCCATCCTCGAGAACCTCTTCAAGTTCTGGGTCAAGGGTTCCGAACAGGTCAGCATTTCAAAAGAGTGGATTGATCGCCTCCGTGTCGCGTGCGTCGGTCCAATGCAGCCCGTAGGAAGCCTAAGCGGTGGCAATCAACAAAAAGTCGTCCTCGCCAAAGCCGTTCTCACCAAACCAAAGGTTCTCATCGTCGATGAACCCACCCGAGGTGTCGATGTCGGCGCCAAATCAGAAGTTCACCGCCTTATCCGAGAACTCGCCTCCGAGGGTCTCGCCGTCCTCATGATCTCATCCGACCTTCCCGAAGTCTTAGCCGTCTCCGACCGAATTCTCGTCATGCGGGCTGGCAAACTAGTGGCCGAATACGAACGAGATCAAGCCACCCAAGAATCCATCATGTTTGATGCCGCCGGAGAAGCCGCCCATGCTAGCTAAGGTCGCCAAAAGCCGGGAGATGCGAACTCTCATCTTGGTGATTCTAGTCTTCGCCATCGCCGCTTTCAAAGAGCCCCGACTCCTGTCCGCCTCATCCATCAGCAGCATCCTACTTTGGATTCCCCTCCTCACCGTCATGGCGGTCGGTCAGATGCTTGTGATCGTCACCCGAGGAATCGACGTATCGGTAGGCTCGATGCTTGGTCTCTCGGGAATGCTCACGGGAATGCTGTTCCGTGCCCATCCCGACCTCAACCTCGCCCTTGGCGCAGGAGCAAGTCTGGGAATCGGCGCCGTTCTTGGTTTAATCAACGGCGGACTCATCGCCTGGGCGAAGATTCCGCCGATCATCACCACCCTCGGCACCCTCAGCGTCTACCGCGGTCTAACCTTCATCGTCAGCGGCGGTCACCAAATCGATTCCAACAACATCCCGTCCGCCCTTACCGAGTGGTCCCTCCGCGGCCCGGTAACGATCGGTGGTGTCACCCTCCCCTGGCTCCTCGTTTTCGCCCTCCTCGCCGTGGGTCTAGGCTATTTCCTGACGAACAAGACCGTTCTCGGAAGAAACCTCTACGCCATCGGAAGCCGCCCCGAAGCCGCCCATCTGCGAGGAGTCCCCGTCGGAAAGTCCGTATTCGCCTGCTACGTCATCTGCGGAGCCCTCGCCGGCTTCGCCGGACTGCTTTATGCCTCCCGCTATGGCTTCGTGAACCCCGCAACCGCCGGGTCGGGCATGGAACTCACCGTCATCGCCGCCACCGTGATCGGTGGATGTGATGTCAAAGGCGGGTCAGGCAGCGTAGGTGGAGTACTGCTAGGTTGCATCTTGCTCGGCGTCGTGAATGTGGCGCTCGCCGTTCTTGGGGTCGCTGCCGATTGGCAAGTCCTCGTCTACGGATCGGTCATCCTCATCGCCTTGGGGCTGGACGCCTTTGCGAGCCGACGCCAAGCCAAGGAGGTGGCAGCATGAGAAAGATCCTTACCCGGCCAGAATTCGTGCCCGCCGTCCTCCTCATCCTCGCCTTCATCGCAGGAACCATTCAATCTCCCTACTTCCTGGATGTCAGGTATCTCCTTGACAGCACCGGACCTTATGCAGAAACGGGTCTCCTCGTTATAGGCCTCACTTTCGTGATCATCAGCGGCAACATAGACCTCTCCGTTGCCTCTAATCTCGCATTTGTCGCCTGCGCAACCGCCAAACTTGCTCAAATTGGCCTTCCCATGCCAGCCGCCGCGACAATTGGGGTGCTCATCGGAGGTCTTCTCGGAGCATTCAATGGGGCGTTAGTTGCCTACGCAAAACTGCCCTCCTTTCTTGTCACCCTAGGCACGCTCGCCCTGTTTCGTGGAATGGCGCAAGCGCTAATGGGCTCGGCATCGGTTCAAGTTCCGAGTTCATTTGTGGGCGCCGACCGCCTTGATCTTCCGCTACTAGGCGTGCCACTACCTTTCGGCATCATGATCGTCTTTGTCGTCGTTCTTGGTTTGACCCTCCATCGCACCATCTTCGGACGATGGACTTTCGCCGTTGGCACAAACGAGGAGGCCGCATTCTTCGCCTCGGTCCCCACTCCTGCCGTTAAGTTCCGGATTTTTGTGCTGGCCGGGTTATTGGCCGGTCTTGCCGGGGTCCTTATCGACTCGAGGCTCGGAGTGGCCCGATTTGATCACGCCAGAGGACTGGAACTAGAGGCAATCACCGCCGTTGTCCTTGGAGGCGTAAGCATCACCGGAGGTCGAGGCTCAATGATCGGATCGCTTCTGGCCCTTCTTCTGATCGCCGTCTTGAAGACCCAGATGATCCTTGCGAACATCACAAGCGAAGTTCAATTGACGGTAACCGGCACTCTTCTCATCGTAGCGGTGGCAATCACCGGAGTCGCCACTCGACTGTCTGCTCCACGAAAAGCTTAGCGCCAGATAAAGGAATCTGGACTCATTCGTCGAAAAGGTAAATCACATGCGTAATTCACTGCTCATTCTCTCGTTGGCCGCAATGGCCCTCGTCGGATGCCAGCGCTCCACCGACGGGGCGTCTTCGGGATCGACCACGAGTTCTGGCGGTCAACTCAAGATCGTTTACATCCCCAAGAACTCCGGAAATCCCTACTTCAATGAAGTCGTCCGAGGATTTGAGGAAGCGGCGAAGGCAGCCGGTGCAGATTTCACCACTACTGCGCCCGCTACGGCAGAAGCAACGTCTCAAATTGATCTCATCAAGGCCCAGATTCAGAGGAGAGTGGATGTGATTGCTATCTCTGCGAACAGCCCCGACGCATTGAATGTGGTTCTGGATGAAGCCAAAGCGGCGGGAATCGCAGTCATCACAGTTGATTCAGACCTCGTCGGTAACGAGTCTCACCGGGATGCCGCCGTCGTCCCGACCGACTTCACCAAGGTGGGAGAGAGCCAAATCGAGTTGCTTGGATCGCAGATTAACTACGAAGGAGAAATCGCAATCTTAAGTGCGACCAGAGACGCCCCCAACCAAAACTCATGGATTGAGGGAATGAACGAGACGCTCAAGCAACCGAAATACGCAAAGATGAAGCTGGTTGAAACCGTTTACGGCGATGACGAGCCCCAAAAGAGCACGACCGAATTTGAAGCTCTCTTGGCAAAGCATCCAACCCTTAGAGGCGTTGTCTCTCCCACCAGCGTCGGTCTTGCCGCCGCTGCTCAAGCTCTCGCAACGGCAGAAGCCTATCCGGGCGGCGCAAAAGCAAATGGCCCTGGCCTGATGCTGACAGGACTGAGCACGCCAAACCAACTCAAGAAGTTTGTTCAAGACGGAGTCGTCAAGGGTTTCCAACTGTGGAGTCCCTATGATATGGGCGTCTTAGCCTGCAATCTTGGGATTGCAATCAAAAAAGGCGAGGTGACTCCGAAAGAAGGCGCTGAATTCGAGGATCCAAAGCTTGGGAAAGTCGCTTTTGGCAAGAACAATGTTTTGAGTGCCGGTCCGCTGGTCACTTTCGACAAGTCCAACATCGACAAATACAATTTCTAGTTTCCCACGGTTTCGGGTCATCCCAGGCAAATTGGGATGACCCGATTCGTCAAAAAAGTGGCCCGAACGGTCCTTGATTTCAGGCAGTACAGGACCTATCATGTCCGAGGGCTCTCCGACGATGGGTGAGCTTTCGCGACAACGATGAGACCGCTAAGTTCCTGCCTACTAATTACAAGCTGCGCATTCCTCGGGTATTCCGTACTCGCAACCGGCGGCCAAGCAAGTCCTAAAAAGACAGCTTCCCCGAAGTCCGAAAAGCGCAAGAAGATCGAATTCAATCGAGATGTCAGGCCAATTTTGGCTGAGCACTGCTTCACCTGCCACGGAGCGGACAAGGAGGCGAACAAGCGAACAGGCAATATGCGCCTCGATTCCTTTGAAGGAGCCACTGCGGACCGCGGTGGTTACCGGGCTATCGTCCCTGGTGATCCAGAAAAGTCTATATTGCTCTCTCGCGTCACCGCTGACATCCCGGAGATGCGCATGCCTCCGGTGGACTCAGATGCAAAACCGCTGACCACGGAAGAAAAAGCGATCCTGAAACAGTGGATAGCCGAAGGTGCGGGCTATGAAAAGCACTGGGCATTTATCCCGCCGAACATGCCAGAGATTCCGAAGGTCTCCAATCCTGCTTGGGTCAAGAATGATATCGATCGATTCATCATGGCGGGCTTGGATGCGGCAAAGCTAAAGCCGGCTCCTCAAGCTGATCGCGTCACCCAGATTCGTCGAGTGACTTTAACACTCACCGGACTGCCGCCTACTCCGGCCGAAGTGAATGCATTCTTGGCCGACACTCGCCCGGACGCCTATGATCGAGTCGTCGATCGCTTGCTGGCAAGTCCTCGCTATGGCGAGAACCAAGCTCGGTTTTGGTTGGACGCAGTGCGATATGCCGACACTCATGGACTGCACATTGATAACGAGCGAGCGGTTTATCCCTACCGTGACTGGGTCATTCGTGCTTACAACGAAGATCTCCCCTTTGATAAGTTTGCCCTCTGGCAGTTGGCTGGCGACATGTTGCCTAAACCGACGATTGAGCAACTGATCGCTACCGGCTACATCCGCATGAATCCCACCACGAATGAAGGTGGA
This sequence comes from Armatimonadetes bacterium 55-13, assembly GCA_001898035.1. GTDB lineage: Bacteria > Armatimonadota > Fimbriimonadia > Fimbriimonadales > Fimbriimonadaceae > 55-13. Next base: position 234,052 of record MKRX01000002.1, on the reverse strand, counting down.
GTCATTGAAGCAGAGTTCTTGGCGAAGAACACAATGGATCGGGTGGACACAACCGCCACAGTTTTCCTTGGCGTAACCATGGGCTGCGCCAAGTGTCACGATCACAAATACGATCCGATCTCGGCGAAGGAGTACTACGGAATGTACGCCTTCTTTAACAGCACGGTTGATACTCCTCTAGACGGCAATGCCCGCCTCCATGCTCCCGTCATGAAAGCGCCAACGCCTGAGCAGGAAGAACGTCTGAACGCATTCGACAAACTCATTAAAGGACTTGAAGACTCGGTTTCGATACCCGCAGCAAAGCAATGGTTCTTAGCCAATGCACCGCTTCAGCCCAAGGTTGGCGATTGGCAAGTCGCTGGTCCTTTTGCGGCAAAGGACTTTGAATCGGCGTTCACGACGGACTTCGGCCCCGAGGCATCCAAACCGGACACCAAGTGGCGGGCCTTTAAGGTCGAACTAGACAAGGTCGTGCCCGGGGTCGTTGGGGAAGAAAATGCTTCTGGTTATCTCAAGACCACTCTCATCGCTGAGAAGGCTCAGAAACTAACGCTCAGGCTCGGCAGCGACGATGGCATTCGGGTATGGGTGAATGGAGCCTTGGTCCACGACAACAAGATCGCCCGTGGAGCACTCCCGGACTCTGACCTTGTCAAGATCAAACTCAATCCTGGCGCCAACTCACTCCTGATTAAGATCGTGAACGGAGGCGGCGAAGATGGTGTGTTTGTTGGGCTCGGTGACGCAAACGTTCGCAGACTTTCAAGGGCCCGAGAGCTTGTGAGCCAAGCGACTTTAACTTCTCAGCAATCGCGAGAAGTCGCAGCGAGCTATTTGGCACTCGGACCTTCAACAGCGGCCTCCGAGCAATATAAGAAGGCGACGATTGAGCGAAAGGCACTGGACGATCAAATTCCTTACACTTACATCGCCCAAGAAATGCCTAAGCCGAGGGTGGCACACTTACTCAAGCGCGGAGAGTACAACCTCTTGGGCGATGTCACGCCTAGAATGGTGCCAAAGGCGTTTGGATCGATGTCCACCAAGTTGCCGAAGAATCGCCTCGGCCTGGCTGAGTGGATTACTGATCCCAAGAATCCGCTTGTCGCGAGAGTGTTTGTCAATCGAGTCTGGCAGCAGCACTTTGGAACGGGCATTGTGAAGTCCAGTGAAGACTTTGGGAATCGTGGGGACTGGCCCTCGAATCCTGAGCTTTTGGATTACCTAGCGGTGAAGTTTGTAAAGGACGGGTGGAGTTTGAAGAAGCTGCACCGAATGATCGTGACTAGCGCGACCTTTAGGCAATCTGCAGTTGCGGATAAAGCGAAAGTGGCTAAAGATCCGGAGAACAAGCTGCTGTCTAGGGCGCCTCGATTCCGGTTGGATGCGGAGGTTATTCGGGATACTTCCCTCTTTGTTTCTGGTCTCCTGGTGGAACGTCCTGGTGGGCATGGGGATAAGCCTTATCAACCCTCTGGGCTTTGGGAGGCGATCGCCTATCCGAGTAGTGACACCGCGAAGTACATGCAGGATCATGGTGATGCGCTCTATCGGCGAAGCGTTTACCTCTTCTGGAAGCGAACGAGTCCGCCACCGACGATGCTGCTGTTTGATGCGCCCATGCGAGAAGCTTGCGTGGTACGGCGCTCGGCGACTAATACACCGACTCAGGCATTGGCAACGATGAACGAGACGGGGTTCTTCGAGGCGGCGCGTATGTATGCGCAGCGAGTTCTGCAGACAAAGCGGGATGATGCTTCTCGGTTGGACTATGCCTTCCGGCTGGTCCTTGGTCGCAGGCCGACCAAAGAGGAGCAGGGCGTGGTGATGAAGCTTTTGAACTCGGAAAGAGAAGTCTATCGCGCTCGGCCCGGCGACGCTTTGAAGGCTTTGAAAGTTGGCGAGTCTCCTCGCGATGAGAGCCTTGATCCGGCTGAGCATGCGGCTTGGATGATTATTTGCAACATGATTTTGAACACCGATGAGTCGCTGACTCAGCACTAGAAACTATGGATCCTCGACGCGAACACGAACTTCTTTACACTCGGCGACAGCTTTTTGGAAAGGCGGCGCTTGGGGTGGGTACGGCGGCTTTGGCAAGCATTTTGAATGTTGAGGCGCTGGCTTCTCCTCAGCAGCCGAACGCTCACGGCGGATTGCCGGGGATGCCGAATTTTGCGCCCAAGGCCAAGCGGGTGATCTATCTGACGATGAACGGGGGGCCGAGTCAGATCGATATGTGGGACTACAAGGCCAAGTTGCCAGACCACTTTGATCAGGATCTGCCGAACGACATTCGGATGGGACAAAGAATCACCACGATGACAAGTGGCCAGGCTCGGTTCCCGGTGGCGCCTTCTAAGTACAAGTTCGACAAGTACGACAACAACGAGGATGGGGTTTGGGTGAGTGAACTGCTTCCCTACACTTCCAAGGTGGTGAAAGATCTTTGTGTCATCAAGTCGATGTATACGGAGGCGATTAACCATGATCCGGCGGTGACGTTTATTCAGACGGGGAGCCAGTTGCCGGGGCGGCCGAGTATTGGGGCTTGGGTCAGTTATGGGCTGGGCACCATGAACCAGGATCTGCCGACTTACATCGTGCTTCACTCCTCATGGAGTTCTAAGGCGGATGCTCAGGCGGTGTTTACTCGACTTTGGGGGGCGGGGTTCTTGCCGGGCGAGCATCAGGGGGTGGCGCTGCGGAGTAAGGGGGATCCGGTGCTTTATCTGGACAATCCGGATGGGGTGGACGCGATGTCTCGGCGGCGGATGCTGGACAGTTTGGCGAAGCTGAACAATATGCAGCTGAACCACTTTGGCGATCCTGAGATTGCGGCGCGGATCTCGCAGTATGAGATGGCTTACCGGTTGCAGACGAGTGTGCCGGACTTGATGGACCTTTCTAAGGAGTCGGACGAGACGTTTGAGCTTTATGGAGAGGAGGCTCGGAAGCCGGGGACGTTTTCGGCGAACTGTTTGTTGGCTCGGCGGATGGCGGAGCGGGGGGTTCGGTTTATTCAGATCTTCCACCGGGGTTGGGATCAGCATGGCAACTTGGGGGGAGATTTGCCGTTGCAGTGTAAGGACATCGACCAGGCTTGTGCGGCCTTGGTGATGGACTTGAAGCGGCGGGGGATGCTGGATGACACCTTGATTGTTTGGGGGGGTGAGTTTGGGCGGACGGTTTATTGTCAGGGGCCGTTGACCAAGGAGAACTATGGTCGGGACCACCATCCTCGGTGCTTCACTATGTGGATGGCGGGGGGTGGCGTGAAGCCGGGGATTGTTTATGGCAACACGGACGACTTTAGCTACAACATCGTGGACAAGGATGGGCAGGTTTTGAATCCGACTCCGGACTCATTTACTCCGGGGGCGGTGCATGTTCATGATTTGAACGCGACGATCCTGCATCAGCTTGGGGTGGACCATACGAAACTGACCTATCGGTATGCGGGTCGGGACTTCCGGTTGACGGACGTTCATGGGTTCGTGGTGAAAGACCTTTTGGCTTGATCGATTGGATACCCTATGATCGAAGGGATACCTATGGAGGGGGGTTTTACGGGGCGTAAAACGCCCCTCCAAAGGTGTTAGGTGATAGGTATTAGGTGTTAGGGGGAACGGGTTATTTGTCGGTGATGGTCATGTGTTTTACGTGGGCGTCTAGGAAGAGGACGGAGACTCGGTCTCCGTGGTAGGTGGTGAAGTTCCAAGCTCCGGTGGTCATGTCTCCGCATTGCCGGGTACGGGGGCGCTTTTTGAGTTCCGAGACGCGCCACGGGCGAGACGCCCGTGGAAACCATGACCGGGACGGTCATGCCACGTTTGGCCCTTGATCAGCCTCATGGATGAGGCAGGCAGTATCGAGGCGCTTTTTCAAGTAGGCAAGTCAACTTGGATTGCCAGCTTTGGGGCTTCCCGTCGGAGGTTGGAGGGACTATAATCATGGTTAGTGCCAGTGGGTCCGGAAGATAGAGCGAGGGAGAGGATCGATGCGATGCTTGAGCTTGCGGGGTGGGTGGTGCAGGACCACGATAAGCTTAATCTTGCGGCGGGGCCGGGGATCGCGGTACGCGAGTTTCCTCTGAAGCGCGGACACGGCAAGGTTGATTACCTGCTTTATGTGAACAAACGCGCGGTGGGCGTCATCGAGGCGAAGAAGGAGGGAGAGCCCTTGACCGGGGTGGAGGTTCAGGCCGAACGGTATAGCCGTGGCCTGCCGGACAACCTGCCCTTTCATCGAAAGCCCCTTCCCTACATCTATCTTTCGACGGGAATTGAGACGAAGTTTACGAACACGACCGATCCCGATCCCAAGAGTCGAGATCTGTTTACCTTTCACCAGCCCAAGACACTGGGCGAGCCGTTTGAATTGGTTCCGGGGGTGGTGCGAGAGCGGGTCAGCGCGTACGACGCCAGCAATACTCTCCACAGGCTAAAGAACATGCCCCGGCTGGATGCCAAGGGTATGCGGGAGTGCCAGGTTCAGGCGATTCAGAATCTGGAGCAATCCTTAGGGGAAGACCGACGGCGGGCGCTGATCCAGATGCAGACGGGGAGTGGGAAGACGTATACGGCAGTCGCCCAAGCGTACCGGCTGATTAAGTATGGCGGGGCGAGGCGGATTCTGTTCTTGGTGGACCGGGGCAACCTGGGACGTCAGACGCTGGCGGAGTTTCAGAAGTACAAGACCCCGGATGGAAACCGGAATTTCACCGACCTCTACAACGTGCAGTACCTGCAGCACAACAAGATCGATCCGGTCTGCAAGGTGGTCATTACCACGATCCAGAGGCTCTACAGCATTCTCAAAGGCGAAGCCGAGAGTTCATACGACGAAGAAGAGTCGGCAGCGAGCGCCTTTGCGCGGTTTCGAAAAGAACCGTTGCCGGTGGTTTACAACCCTCAGATTCCTATCGAGACATTTGACTTCGTATTTACCGACGAATGCCACCGGAGCATCTACAACCTTTGGCGACAGGTTCTGGAATATTTCGACGCTCATCTGGTTGGACTTACGGCGACCCCCAGCAAGCAGACTTTGGGATTTTTTGAACAGAACCTGGTGATGGAGTACGGACACGCGCAGGCGGTGGCGGACCAGGTGAACGTAGACTTTGACGTTTACCGAATTCAGACCAAGATCAGCTCCGAAGGGGGGCTGGCGGAGGCAGGGACCATCGTCGACAAGCGCGATCGGCGGACGCGAAAGCTCCGATGGGAGGAGCTTGACGAGGATTTGGAGTACGCGCCGAATGAACTCGATCGCGCGGTGGTGGCGGTTGATCAGATTCGAACGGTGATCAAGACGTTCAAAGAGAAGTTTCTGCCTGAGGTCTTTCCAGAGCGCACGTGGGTTCCCAAGACCTTGATCTTTGCGAAAGACGACAGTCACGCGGAGGATATCGTTCGTATTGTGCGCGAGGTCTTTGGGAAGGGGAATGAGTTCTGCGAGAAGATCACCTACCGAAGCTCGACGGCCCGGATTGTGGACCCCGAGACTCAAGAAGTAACTTACAAGAATACGAACATCAAGGCGGAGAACCTGCTGTCCTCTTTCCAGAACTCGCCAATGCCTCGCATCGCGGTGACGGTGGATATGATTGCGACGGGCACCGACATCAAGCCGTTGGAGGTGGTGTTCTTCATGCGGGATGTCAAGAGCAGCAACTACTTCGAGCAGATGAAGGGGCGCGGTTGCCGGACGATTTCTCCCACCGATTTTCGCAACGTGACCCCCGATGCCAAGAACAAAACACGTTACGTGATTGTGGACGCGGTAGGGGTTACGGAGCATATCAAGTCCGACTCACCTCCGCTCGAACGCCAGCCGAGCGTTCCGCTCAAGGTGGTTCTGCAAGCAGTGGGGGCGGGAAGCACAGAGCCGGAAGTGGTGAGCACACTGGCGAGTCGGCTCTCTCGGCTTAGCAATATCATTGGCGACGGACAACTTAAGCAGATCGAACAGCTTGGCGGGGCGCCGCTGCACACCCTGATTCACCAGTTGGTGGCCAGTTTAGATCCAGATCAAGTGGAATTGGAGGCGGCAGCAACCCACCGGGATGTGGAGACGGTGGGGTTGGAACGACGCGAAGCGGCTCTGGAACCCTTCCTGAACCCAGAACTCCGAAACGTGATTCTGCTCGCTCAGCAGGATGCGGAACAGACCATCGACACCACGAGCAAAGACGAAGTTCTGTACGCAGGGGTGAGCGCCGAAGCGACCGAGAAGGCGCGAACGACGATTCAGAGTTTCCGGCAGTATTTGGACGAGAACAAAGACGAGATTTCGGCGATTCAACTTCTGTATAGCCGACGCAAGGGACTAGCGCCGACGTTTCGGCAACTCAAGGAACTGGCCACCGCGATCGAGACGCCGCCCCGAAGTTGGACGCCGGAACGGCTTTGGCAAGCCTATGAAATCTTGGAGGCATCGCGGGTGAAGGGACATACGCGAGGTATGGTTACCGACCTGGTTTCACTCATTCGGTTCGCGCTGGAGCATGAAACGGTTTTGGCGCCGTTTGCAGAGACGGTAGACGACCGGTTCCAGCGGTGGTTGAGCGAACAGGGGAGCGCTCGGTTCTCTACCGAGCAGGTGGAATGGCTAACGATGATCAAGGATCACATCGCGGCGAGTTTATCGATCGACGCGGAGGCGTTTGACTATAAGCCGTTTCAGCAAAAAGGCGGATTGGGGAAGGCGTTTTTAGTGTTTGGTGAGGAGTTTTCAGGCTTGTTGAAGGAATTGAATGAGGTTTTGGCTGCGTGAGCGGTAGAGCAGCAACCACCGATATTAGACCGGGAAATGGTGCTCTTTCGGTTGGAATACCTTCCAAGACGGCACCAGTAGGATGGCGCTGGGTTTTTCTCAACAGCGTCGCCACAATGATGTCAGGACATACGCCTAGCAGAAGACATCCAGAATATTGGGGCGGCGACATTCCATGGATGAATGTATCTGATGCCCGTGCCCATGATGGACGGGTAATTTACGAAACCAGCGAAACTACAAACCCTCTAGGGATTTCAAATTCCGCAGCAGTTGTCCTTCCCCCCTGGACTGTCTGTTTAAGTAGGACAGGTTCCATCGGATATGCCGTTATATTAGGCAGCGAGATGGCTACCAGCCAAGGATTTGTGAACTGGATCTGCTCACCGCTTCTTCGCCCGAGATTTCTGCAATGTATATTCCAATCCGAAAAGAGATTTTTGCATAGTATCTCCGAGGGTGTAGCTCACACCACTATTTATTTCCCAGAAGCAAAAGCATTCTGTGTTTGCATTCCAGATGTTGAAACTCAGGACGAAATCGTTTCGTTTTTGGATGCCCAGATATCTCGTCTAGATATTGCTGTTTCCGCACTCAAGCGAGCCCAGGCTAATCTTAAGCGTTACCGGGCTTCGGTGCTCAAGGCGGCTTGTGAGGGGCGGTTGGTGCCTACGGAGTATGAATTGGCGACCCGCTGTTTACAAAACAGCCGCTCCGAAGATGCGGGCGGTTCAGGCCCTCAACCCTCACTCCCGATGGATTCCTTTGAGACCGGGGAGCAACTGCTTCAGCGTATTTTAGAAGAGCGGCGAAAGGCTTGGGCGGGCAGGGGTAAATATTTCGAGCCAGTAACACCTGCCTTCGCTGGTGTTGACTTACCCACGGGCTGGGCTTGTGTTTCAATTGCCCAGGTTATCACTGCTCCACCGTGCAACGGGATTTCGCAAAAAGGGAAAGACTATCCTCCTGGCATAAGGGCACTTCGTCTAAGTGCATTCTTGGAAAATGGTTTTGATTATTCCGACGTTCGATATCTCTCATTTGATTCAGGTCTACCAAAAGACGTTTGGATTAAGGAAGGTGACTTCTTTGTATCGCGCGGGAATGGCAGTTTACACCTTGTAGGGCGTGGTACCACGGCACAGGCACCATTGGAACCCACAATTTATCCGGACACCATGATTCGCCTGCGTTTTTCTAGCGACCTAAGTGTAAGTAATTGGATTGCCACAATTTGGCCCTCTAAATTTATCCGAAGGCAAATTGAAGACCGTGTAAAGACAACAGCGGGAATCTATAAAATAGCCCAACCGCAGTTAACAAGTATTGTGGTTCCGCTTCCGCCACTTAAAGAACAGTGTCGAATCGTTACAGAATTAGAGCGCAGAATGTCTCTTGTAAAGCAAATGGAATCGCTAATCGCAACAAACCTCACGCGAGCAAATCATCTTCGCCAAGCCATCCTCCAAAAAGCCTTTGGAGGCGCCAGCTAGATGCCCCAAGACAACGTACGCAATCGCACCTTTCAAGAGATCTTCGAGGGCGATGTCCGCTACGAAATTCCGTTCTTTCAGCGCGGCTATGCCTGGGAGAAGAAGCAGTGGGACCAACTCTTCGAGGACATTTCCGAGGAAATCCTGCCCGACCTAAACGATGGTTCTTCAGTTGAGGAGGCGGAGCACTTCTTTGGGCCGATCGTGGTGCTCGAAAAGGCATTCTCCGAGGGAGAAGGGCGGCACTTTGTGGTCATCGACGGGCAGCAACGCATCACCACCGTCTACCTGCTGTTGGCTCATATCATGCAGCGGTTAGAACGTCTGCAACATAAAGCGGGAGATGCGCTGGGGTTCGCGTTGCAATTGAGAACGCTCCTGACCAACACGCAGACCTCCGACGACGACTACCAACGCCTGAAACTTCTCTCCACCAAGGGCGACCGGCTCCCGACGTATCGGGCGGTCTTTGGTTCAGAACATAACCCGGTTTCTCCGCACTATCTGACGGACGTTCAGATCTATCGACCGGGCCACAACCAGGTGGATGAATTCACGACGTACGTCGAAAGGAAGTTCAAACACCAGTTCAACGACGTCCCTTCGCTTTGGCAACTGGCGACCGTGCTCCTGAAAAGCTTGAAGGTTGTCTGGATTCCCCTAGATGACCGGAAGGACGACCCCCAGGCGATTTTCGAGAGTTTGAACGATAAAGGGATGCCGCTCTCGGCCAGTGAGCTTATCTGTAGCCACCTTTTCCGCCCCTTACAGGGAGTCAGCGACTTTGAGCAGCTACACAACATGCACTGGTTACAGGCGATAAGGCTCTTTCCCAAGCGAGAGCAGTTTGAGGAATATCTGCGCAACCTCTTCTCGATTGGCGAGAAAAAGATGGTGGGCAAGCACCGAAAGATCTATGTTTACTTCAAGAACAAGTACCGGCACCTGAACGCGACTTCCGCACGGCACCGGCTGAGCGAGATTCATGAGTGCGCGAAGCTGTATGGGTACGTGGTGAATCCGGAAGAAAAGATGCACCCCGACCCGGCGATTCGCAAGGTGTTGGGAGCGATCTCCCACACGCGAATGGACAGTTGCACCCCGTTCGTTTTGGGTTTGCTCCGAACCCACGCGCAAGGGAGCCTGCAAACCGCGCAGGCGCTTGCTTTGCTCAACGAGTTGTTGACCTTGCTGGTTCGGCGCAAGATGACCGAGCAACCGACGACGATGTACGATACGATGTTCCCCCGGCTGTTTGGCTTGGTTGCCAACGAGCCGGACCCGGTGAAGGCCTTGCAGGAACAGTTCCGACGCAATGGGGTGTGGGTGTCTGACCAGGAATTTGAGGAGGCGCTAGTCCACCGAACGCTCTACCGAAGCCGCGACCTGGCCTTTACCCGGATGGTGCTGGCGGAGATTGACCGGAAACTGCAAACTCATGGACAGTTCCCGGACTATTCGACAACCAACACCATTGAGCACATTATTCCTCAGTCCCTAGACGATCACTGGCAAGCCTATTTAGGAGACGACGTTAACGACCAGCGCCTGGATACTTACGTGAACAGCATCGGAAATCTCTGCCTTTTAAGCGCCCCGGCGAATAGCCATGCGGGACAGAATCCTTTTGTGTCAAAAATTGAAAGCTACTCGGACGTTACAGCCCTCGTGAGAGAGTTGAAGGCTCACGACTCCACTTGGAATCTCGAAGCGGTTCGAGAACGCTCTCGCCGATTGGCAGCGACGGCGCTGATCACTTGGTCGTGGACGATATGAGTTCACCTCAAGTTTTGGTTCAAAAGCTGTGGAACTACTGCAACGTTCTGCGGGACGATGGTCTTTCTTACGGCGACTATGTTGAACAGCTAACCTACCTGCTGTTTCTGAAAATGGCGCACGAGAAGTCTTTGGCTCCCTATAACGTGCCCAGCGCCATTCCCGCCGAATACTCTTGGCCCGCCCTGGTCAAACTAGCCGGAGACGATTTAGAGAATCAGTACCGGCACACCCTGGAGGCATTGGCCAAGCAGGGCGGGCTTTTGGGTTTGATTTTCCGGAAGGCCCAAAACAAGATTCAGGACCCGGCGAAACTTCAACGACTAATCGTTGACCTGATCGACAAAGAGAATTGGACGGCGATGGCCTCCGACGTCAAAGGAGACGCCTACGAAGGGCTCTTGGAAAAGAACGCGGCGGACGTGAAGGGGGGCGCCGGTCAATACTTTACGCCTCGCCCCTTGATTCAGGCGATTGTGGAATGCATGGACCCGAAGATTGGGGACACGATTTGTGATCCGGCTTGCGGTACGGGCGGATTCCTGTTAGCCGCGCACGACCACATTGCCGAAGACAAGGGATTAGACCTGGACCAACTGCGGCAACTTAAAACGAAGACGGTTTATGGCGTGGAGTTGGTAGACGGCGTGAGCCGTCTGTGCGCGATGAACCTGATGCTTCATGGCGTGGGGGGAGACGCGGATGGAAACCTGCCGCTTACGAGCCGAGACGCCTTGATGGACAAGCACGGGGAGTACTCCATGGTGCTCACCAATCCTCCGTTTGGCCGCAAGAGCAGCGTCACGATCGTGGGGGCGGATGGCGATACTCAGAAAGAAAGTTTGACCCTAGAACGAAGCGATTTTTGGGCGACGACGAGTAACAAACAACTTAATTTCGTCCAGCATGTGTTTACGATCCTCGAGCAGCACGGACGGGCGGCAGTCGTGGTCCCGGACAATGTCCTGTTTGAAGGCGGGGCGGGAGAGACGGTTCGCCGTCGATTGATGGCTCAAGCAGATCTACACACGGTCTTGCGGCTCCCGACCGGGATCTTTTACGCGCAGGGGGTCAAGGCGAATGTGATCTTCTTTGACCGAAAGCCGGCCAGCGAAACACCGTGGACCCGAGAGGTTTGGTATTACGATTTCCGCACCAACAAGGACTTCACCCTCAAGACTCGAACGCTCAAACGAGAGGATCTGGATGAGTTTGTGGAGGCGTTCAAGCCCGGGAAACGGCACGAACGGAGAGCGACTTGGTCAGAGGAAAATCCGCAGGGACGATGGCGGGCCTATTCCTATGAGGAGATCGTCTCACGAGACAAGGCGAATTTAGACCTGATGTGGCTGCGCGACGAGAGTTTGGAGGATGGGGCCAACCTGCCGGAGCCAGACGTGATCGCGGCGGAGATCATGGAAGACCTGCAAGCCGCCTTGGAGCAATTTGCCTTGATTGCAGGGGATTTGGGCGAGAAGTAGGCGCCTTCGTGGTTGGTCTGGAATGTAGCACAAGATCGGACAGTGAGGTAATATTGTTGTCGCTTCTAGGCATGCCGATGTAGCTCAGTGGTAGAGCAGCTGTTTCGTAAACAGCAGGTCGCAGGTTCGAGTCCCGTCATCGGCTCCAGGAATTTTCGAGCGCTCAGTACGTTGTGCTGGGTGCTTTTTTGTTGGTCTTTTTTTGTGGTTAGCGCCTTGTAATTGTTCGCGCTCACGCCGGGGGACCGGCGCCTACACCTGCCGGTGGCCGGGGGCGGCTTTGCCACTGGTGTTAGGGCGCTTGGCGCAAGGTGTTAGGGTCGCTTCACGACGAGGGCGTTGGGTGGGCGTCACGGGCGGGACGTCTGTGGAAACCATGACCGAGACGGTCATGTCACGTTATATTCCTCTTCGGTTCTTCTTGGGGCGGTTGCGCTCTTTGATTCTTCGCGCTCAGCGCGGGACCCCTCCCGCGGCTACACCTGCCGGTGGCTGGGGGCGGCTATGCCGCAGGTGTTAGGTATTAGGGCGCTTCGCGCTAGGTGTTAGGGGCGCTTCGCGACGAGGGCGTTGGGTGGGGGCTTGCTCAGGCGAAGGCACGGAACCTTCGGATACAAACCCTGCGGGTTTTGGTTTTTCAGAGCGCTCGAATTCCGGCTATTTTTTGTCGGTTTCTAGTTCTTGGACGACTTGTTCGGGGTTGGTTTCTTGTTCTAGGGTTTTTAGTTCGGGGTCGGTTTGGGGGTCTATGCCTAGTTTTTGGGCGATGGGGTCTAGGAGGCGGAGGAGGCGGGTGACTTCGTATTCGGTGAGAAGGTTGATTTGGAGGTCGAGTTCGGCGCGTTTGTCGCTTTCAGCCTGCATATGGTTTTGGGAGATGAGGACGAAGATGGAGAGGAAGATGGCCTCTAGGGAGACGATGGTGGTGAGGAGGCCGTAGGGGAAAGGGTCGAAGGGTTTGAGGCCGAAGAGGTGGGCGTTGGCGAGGATCCAGAACGTAAAGAGAATGGCGTGGAAGGTGACGAAGGGCATGCTGCCGGACATGGCGGTGACGGCGTCGGCGAACTTTTGGGAGGCGGGGCGAGCCTGACGCTTGGCCTTTTGATGTTCGCGGAGGGTCTCGATATTTTTGTGGATAATCTCGGCGACGTCTGGGTTGACGGCGCCGCGGGTTTCGATGAGTTCTTGAAAGCCGGTTTTTTGCTTGTCTCGATCTTTCGCCATGGCTAATATTCATTAACGACGACGATGGAAACTGCGCCGAAGAGAATCATGGTTTACGGGGTGACGGGGTCTGGGAAGACGACCTTGGCCCGGATGATAGGAGAAGCGACGGGGCTGCCGTGGCACAGCGTGGACGACCTGACCTGGGAGGCGGATTGGACGCCGGCGAGCGAGGAGGTTCAGCGGGAGCGGATCTCGGCGATCTGCGAGCAGGAGGCTTGGGTGCTGGATACGGCGTATCGGAAATGGCTGGACATTCCGCTGGCGCGGGTGGATTTGATCGTGGGATTGGACTACCCGCGCTGGTTCTCTTTATGGCGGCTGTTTCGGCGAACGGTGGCTCGGGTGGTGGACAAGCGGCCGATTTGTAACGGGAACGTGGAGAATCTGCGGCAAATGCTGTCCCGCGATTCGATCTTGGTATGGCATTTTCGTTCTTACAAGAAGAAGCGGGCGACGATCGAGCAGTTTGAGCGCGAGCAAGGGCGGTACCAGGTGATTCGGCTACGTTCTCAACGTGAAACGGACACTTGGCTACGGTCTCTTTAACACTTTTTTGCGCTTAGACCCGCACTTTTCTCGTCATTCATGCCAATAAGTGGTGTATCCGTCCAAGTTTGGGCGAGTCTGGCACGAAGGTAATGTAGAGTAAAGCTGTGCCGTTTGGGGGAGTGGCGAGATTAGAGAACATCGATGTCGAGACGCAGCCATCCGCGTGAAAAAACTTCATCCCAGGTCCATCAGCGAGCGGCGGTACAGATGAGTACGGCGACGCCTTCCTACGAGTCGTTTAGCAACCGGGCGTTGCTGGATTCCCTTCCCTACTTAGCTTGGGTGTTTTCTCCTTCGGGGCAGATGGTGGAAGCCGGTGGGCGGTTGCACGACTTTTTAGGTCGATCAGTTTGTTCTTGGACGGATTTTTTGCATCCGGAGGACCGGGAAGGGGCAGCACAGGCTTTGGCGTTTGCGGCTCGCGCGGGCCAGGCGTTGCGGATCGATCTGCGGTTACGGAATCGGGCAGGTGGATTTGAGTGGCACGAGGTCCGGGCCCAGGCGATGGAGGGTGGGGGGAGGTGGCTGGCCTGCGCGACGGAAACTCACGAAACACATTCGTTACGAGAGGCGCTTCGTCATAGCGAGCAGCGGTTCGCGGATATCTATTCGACCTCGCCTCATGGGATTTTTCTTCAGGATTGGTCGGCGGTCATGGCCTCGATACGGGCCCTGATGGCACAGGGCGTTTGCGATTTGGATCGGCATTTTGAGGAGAATCCGCAAGCGGTGACCGAGTTGTTTTCGCGGTTTGCGATCTTGGACGCCAATGAGCGGACGGCGTGTATGTTAGGCGCGAGTTCGAAGGAAGAGTTATTCGCCTCCCTTCCCACGGTGCTGGCGCCAGAGGACGTCCGGCGGAAGTTTTTGGCGGCGATCTTAGCGGCGGCGCGGGGGGAGAGGGTCTTTCAGGGTGAGACCCAACTGAACCGAGTGGACGGCGAGCCGATTCACGTTCTGTTCTCCATGACGCTGCCGGGATTGGATCCAGAGACGGGGTTTGTGGTTTGCAACGTGGCGGACATTACCGAGCGGAAGCATTCTCAGGCGTTGTTCGATGTGATGAGTCGCCATGCCAAGGTGGGCGGGTGGCAATTTGACGCACGAACCGGGAAAGGATCTTGGACGGACGAGGTGGCGCGGATTCACGACCTTGATCCCTCGGACGAGTCTACGGTGGAAATGGGCCTCAGCTTCTATCAAGGCGAGCATCTCGAGAAGATTTCGAAGGCGGTTCAGTTGGCGGTGGAGGAGGGTCTTCCCTACGATCTTGAGGTGGAGATGACCACGGCGACCGGTCAGAAGAAGTGGGTTCGAACCCAGGGGATTCCGGTGATGCAGAACGGCCAGGTGGTGAGCGTGGGAGGGGCGATCCAGGACATTACGGCGCAGAAAGAGGCCGAGCTCTTGCTTCAACAGCTTAATACGAACTTGGAGCAGCAGGTCTCTGATCGGACGGCAGAATCCGAAGCGGCGCGTCGGCATATGCAGCAGATATTGGACAGCATTCCGCTGATGGTGAGTTACTGGGACGCCGACCTGCGGAATCGGTTTGCCAACCGGGCGCATTTGCAGTGGTTTGGCGTGGAAGATGGGTCGCTAGAAGGGCGGGCGATGTCTGAGTTGGTGCCGGAGGAAAGGTTGGCCAAGTCTCGCCATTTGATCGATTCGGCACTGGCGGGAGAGGCGCAGATTTTTCAACGCGTGGTGCTCCGACCAGATGGGCAGTCTCGCCATTGTCAGGTTTATCACATTCCCGATGTTCATGAAGGGGAGGTGCGGGGTTTCTATTCGATCGTTCATGACATCACGGATTTGAAACAGACGGAGGCGGCTCTGCAGGCGGCCAACCATGAGCTAGAAGCCTTTACTTACGCGGTGGCGCATGACCTGCGGGCTCCTTTGCGCGCAATGAGCGGGTTCAGCTTGGCTTTGGAAGAGGACTTGGACGATCGATTGGACTCCGAGACTCGACGCTATCTGCGTGAGATATCCAAGGCGAGCGTCAAGATGGGTGAGTTGATCGACGGTCTGTTGACTTTATCTCGGAGTACGCAGGGGGCGGTGAAGCGGGAACTGGTGGATGTCTCCGCGCTGGCGCTGGAGATACGGGATGAAGTGGTCCGGGGCAACGATGAGAGGGGCGTGAACTGGGAGATTCAGAGCGGGATGTCTGCGGTGGGTGACGCGCGCATGATCGCGACCGTTTTGCGCAATCTCATGGGGAACGCTTGGAAATATACGAGTCACATGGAAGGCGCGAGGATTCGGGTGTATAGCGAGAAGCTCGGGGACACTTGCCACTTTGTGGTGGCAGACAATGGCGCGGGGTTCGACATGGCGCATACGGATCGGCTTTTCAAGCCATTTCAGCGCTTGCATCGGCAGGATGAGTTTGTGGGGATTGGGATTGGATTGGCGACGGTGGAACGGATCGTTCGGCGGCATGGGGGCCAACTCATCGCACATGGAGAGCCGGGAAAAGGGGCTCAGTTTTCGTTTACTTTGGAGGCAGGGGATTAAGGGATGAATCAGACGATTCTGTTAGTCGAGGACAATGAGCAAGACGAGATGCTGATCTTGCGTGCATTGAGAAAAGTCAATTTGGCCAACCAGGTGGATGTGGTTCGGGACGGGCAGCAGGCCTTGGATTATCTCTTCCAGGAGGGTGAGTTTGCGGATCGGAAGAATCAGGATTTGCCGACGGTGGTGCTGCTGGATATCAGTTTGCCAAGAATCTCGGGCCTGGAGGTGTTGCGGCGATTGCGGGCAAATCCCAAGACTCAACTCTTACCGGTGGCGATTTTGACTTCGTCCGATGACGACCAGGATCGATTGACGAGTTATCTGGATGGGGCGAACAGTTTTGTAAGAAAGCCCTTGGCGTTTGGAGAATTTGTTGAGACCGTGGCCCGACTAGGAATCTACTGGGTCATGACGAATGAACCTCCGCCCTTGGCCCAGGCAACCCGGAGTTAGGGACGTTCCGAGCGACCGGTTTTTTCCGTAATGAGGACTTCATAGACGATGTCTACTTGAGGACCGCCTTCAGGTTCTCGAGGAGTCACATCTCGGGGGCTACGTCCGCCACCGGTTTCTTCGACAAGCGGCGCCAGGTGGTCGATCAGTGCGCCCATGGCCGCATTGGCTTCGGCGCCTTTGAGCTCTTTGTATGTTCCCCAAACGATGACACTTGTCCAATCGGCGATGCCTTTGATCTCGTCGGTTTCGATGCAGACTTCGGGGTTGGCGCGCATCATGTCAACTTTCATGCCAGCTTTGGTTTGACCGATCAGGCGATTCTCGGCCGTTACGACGAAGCTGATGGGCACGACGTAGGTGCGTCCATCGGCATGGACCCCCAGGCGACCGAAGCGTTGTTGTGAAAGGAAGCGATCGATCTCGGCTGAGGTTAGGATTGAGGTCATTTGCGTTCTTAATTTTAGTTCGACTTTCCGGTTTTAGGGACGCGTCCGCGTTGAAAAGCGGTCAGCGCGGGGGATGGCATGGGGTTGGTGATCTCTGGATAGGCTTTGGCGAGGTCTAGGATGTTCACCGCCAATGGCATGTAGCCGCGTTCCATGTTTGCGCCGATAGCATAAGACTCCCTCTTTAGGGTGGCGATGAATGCTTCGGGATCGATGAGATCTTGGACGCTATCCCGAATGAAGTGAATCAAGAGTTGCGTGAAGAAGGAACGTCGGTGGGTGAAGTCAACGACGACGTCGGCATTCTGCATCGTCGGCTTGACGAAGATCTGGTAGCTGGGGCGGACGAATCTTTGATAACGATCGACGACTTGTTCGATGGTAGCGTTTCTCTCTCGGGTGTCACGGAGGATTCGGCCAAGGAGGCGTTCGTCTGTGGCGACATCTAGGAAACAGGTGAGGTCGCAGAGGCTGACAAGGGGTTCGGCGAGAACAAAGAGTCCTTCTAGGATTACGACTCGATTTGGGGTGATTGTAATACCTTGCGGGAGTCTCAGCATCGTTGTGAAGTCGTAGGCGGGGGTGACTACGGACTTGCCTTGCTTGAGTTCATTGACTTCCCGAATCATGCGGTCGAAGTCGAGATGAGACGGATGATCGAAATTGATTTGATCAGGAGGGCCCTCGTGCTCGGTTAGAAAGTATTGGTCCATGCTGAGTACAGACACGTAGCCGTCTCCAGCTTCCTCAGCGATTTGGCGAGCAAGGTGGGTCTTTCCACAACCTGATCCTCCGGCGATGCCGATGATGAGTGGTCGGGTCATGAAAAGTAGTTTGTAGAGGGCGGTTGGTGAAACGCAAGGGCTCCGTTGACCTTACGTTTCTTGTTATCGTCGACCGCCGTCAGGGGCGTGGTCCGTTTCTTTCATCTTGGCAATTTGGTCCCTGGTCAAATTGCTCGCGTCGGGCAGTTTGACATCGGGCTCCGGAGGCTTGGTGAATTGCCAAAAGAGTAGGCCAACCGCGACGACGGCGAGCGCCACTACACCAAGGATAAGAGGTTTCGGAAGATCGCTTTTCATTGAGTATGGCTCGGCCCCCTAGTAGCCTGTAGACCACCATCTGCCCCAGAAACGAGTGAGGTCGGTGTCGTTGTCGTCGGCGGTGTCGTAGTTTCCGTCAGGACCGTAGAAGTTGGTTATTTCACATGTGGCGGAGTCTCCGAAGGTGGCGTTTGCCTTTGTCCACTTCTTGTAGTTGTATTTACGCGCGTGCGAGTCGGCAAAGGAGGCGATGAGTCCTTCTCCGTGGTACTTGACGGCTTCTTTCGCGATGGGATTGTATTGACCTTCTCCCCAGTTGTTGGCCGTCTGCGTGATGGCAGGACAAGCTGACCTTTGGGCATCGAACCAATGCTGAGATAGCTGCAACGAGGAATGCTGCACTTCTGTAAAAGCGAAGGCGATTCGCTCGTTCATGTATTCCAGACTGGTCATGGATCGCTGGTGCCAACCGGTGGTTGTGGCGAATCCATATCGATTGATGGCCATGTGGGTCTGCCATCCCCAGTTGATGTTGGGACTGGACGTCCATGGCTGGGGCCCGATGGCGACGGTGATGGGACGTGAAGGGTCGAACACGAGTTGCGTGTTTTTCATGTACGGCTGGATGAGAATCGGCCACGCATACCACGGGTCGTTCGTCTCCCAGAGGATGATCATGTCGTCGTAATCTGCGGTGTAGATATTGAGCGCAGTTGCGGTTTGTTTGAGGTTAGACAAGGCGGCGGAGTCTTTGGCGGCTCGCTTCGCCTGGGCAAACACGGGGAACAGGATGGCGGCAAGGATCGCAATGATCGCGATGACCACCAACAACTCGATGAGCGTAAAAGCATGTTTTCGCATCGGTCGTACTTCTCCTTTGAAAGAACCTGGACTTAGGAATCCTTACTAAGTCCTATCTCCAGAGTAACACGAATTTTTGCGGGTGTTAGGGGAGGTTTTTTCGGGTGGGTTAGGCGTTGGGCGTTGAGCCTTGGGAATCAGGTGATCGTTTCGCGTTGGTGATTGTCCTGGCTGGAGACGCAACGGAGGCGAGATGATTCGTTTATGCGTTTCGATTGGCCTTTCGGGAACTTGGCTAGTTTTGGCTGGCATGAAGGATCTGAAGCGATCAGCTTCCAAGCAACCCGCGATGTCTCGACCCGACTAGATCATCATCCTCGAGACGACATCTCCGAGCGATGACATCAGGATTAGTTTGGATGGTCGTTTTCCCTAACCGACACGTTCCCTTCCCCTCATATTCGACTCAACCAGATTTTCCTGTGGCGATGTCAGAGTCAGGTTTGTGGATGAGCGAGGGAAGCCGGTTCTTTCGGAGAACGACTTCTTTGTCGATTGATCGTCGCTTCTGGAAGGGCAGGCAGTTTCTCGAAGCCAACCTATCTCTCTGGCTCCACATGGAGTCTTGTGATACGCCGCGACCTATCTGTTTCGGAAGACGTTTGCCATCGCCGAGACCAGCCTTCCGGTGCGGGTGCACGATGAGACAGACCATCTCCTTCACCGGACTTCGGACCGAATCCGAGTCTGGCCCAAATAGACGTTTTCAATCTCACTTTCCGGGGACGAATCGGCAGTTAGCCTGTGTAGAGACCGGGAATTTGTTTCGAGTGGATTTCGTAGGTTCCGGCGGGGACGGCGAAGAGGTGGAGGGTTTCAGAGAGTTCTTCGTTTGCCATGGACCCAGCCAAATCAGCGAGGGCAATGACGCCTACCGGCTCGCCCTTTTGCCCGATGGCGACGAGGCGGCGGATACGGTGGAGACGCATGAGAATGGCGGCGTCTTCGGCCTCAAGATCGCAGGAGACCGTTCGAGCAGGAGCAGTCATCACGTTCACCACCCGAGATTCATCGGGGTTCATTCCGTGACCTATGCCTTTAGTGACGATGTCTCGACCAGTCACGACGCCCACCACCGAGCCATCTTGGACCACGGGCAAAAATCCTCTGCCGCTTTCTTCCATGACCCGAATCGCATCCGACAACGTTACATCTGGTTCAATGCTCAAGACCGGCTGGTTCATAATCTGCGCTAATTTCATTTCGGATCTCGCTCTCTACCCAGTTTCCCTTGTATTTCTACGTGCGAAAAGACGCCAATTTTGCGTCCTAGTTTTCGCTGACACCGACTTTCATCCAGTGCAAACGGAGGGCTGTTCCGATGACGGCGAAAAGGATGACGTTTTAACCACGACAGCCATCACTTATCCTCACCTACTAACCTATTAAGCGCGAGCCAAGAAACCAACTGAGTTTGGCTGGATCGCTTTGATTTGGGAGGATTCTCGATGAGAAACTTGGAGAAAACACTTGTCGTTAGTTTGGCGTTTGCTTCTGTTTCCATAGTTCACGCTCAGACGGTTTGGGTCAATGGAGCCGCCGAAGGAGCGTTTAATGCTCAAGCGTTCACATCTAGTGCGTCAGGAGACGACATTCGTTCAATCTTTGGATTGGGATATAAGCGGGCAACTTTCTCCGGGGACACAACCGATGGATTTATCGCCTTTGGCGGAAACGATCAAGATGCTTTCGTCTCCGGTCCCCCGAACAATTTTAACAACTGGGGTTCGTTTACGTTATTGAGCAATCCTCAGAGCTACACCGGCAACACGTTTACTCTAAAGGTGGACTTCACCTCGCCAGCCATGAACGGCGGGACCCTTGCGGCGAGTATCACGGGGCAGGTTTCTAGCATCCCGGACGGCGGCGTGACGATCGATTTCGACAATAACTACCAGTATTTCCAGTTCAATAATGGATCTGTGGATGGGTGGCTATGGTTTAGAGTGAACGACCTTTCCGTTCATCATGGCCAGACGGAAGCCGTTTCAGGCGACGTTCATGTCACACCTGAGCCAGCCTCATGTCTTGCCCTAGCTCCCGGCCTCATAGGGCTCTGGCGGCGACGGAGAACTCGCACGAAGTAGTTGGCGATCGACCCTGTCGATAAGGGGGCCGCTTGTTTGAGAGCAAGCGGCCCCCTTATTGGCGCTAGGCTTCTATTCGTCAGTTATTGCTGGCAGGGGTGAGGCGGCAGGTCGTGGAGATGGAGGAGACCTTTGAGGCGGTGGTGAAGGCCATGGGGGATTGGAGAATTGGGGCCTTGTACTTCTTGACGGTGTGATCAAATCCGATTGAGGTGGCGACTCGACGATTGAGGTCGGGGATGACACCGAAGTAGAGGGGAGTGTCTCCGTTGGGGTCCAGGGTGTCGGCAAAGGTGGGATCTACGGGGACCCAGCCAGCGTTGGGGACGTAGAATTCAGCCCAGACATGCCATTCGTTCTGGCCCTCAAGGAATCCGGTGATGGGGCGAGCGGGGATACCGGCCTGTCGGCAGGATGCGACGAAGACAGAGGCAAAGAATCCGCAATCGCCGTTTCCGTAGCGGAGAGCCGAGGCGGCGCTCGGTTGTCGGCCTGGGTTATCCACGTAGGTCAGGCGGGCGACAGTGGCTTGGAAGAGCGCCTGGGCGGCATCGTAGACCGTCATCGTCTTGTCGAATTTCTTCGGCAGGGTGGATGCGACCAAGTTCTTCACGTTCTTGTCACCCGACTCAATGAGAGCCTCGGATTTGGTGTAGGGCTTGACGTCGCTCGGAATCTTCTTGAGGTCGCTAAAGGACGCGGCTCGAAGTCGATTTGCATTAATTCGGACGGCGGAAGAGGTGGCCCAGAAGTCAAGACCGGACTGATCAGGATTGCTCTGTTGGTAGACGTTATTCGAGATCGCGTAACTGGGCAGCGAATAGGCGACGTTTACTTGTTGAAAGCCAAAAGATTCGGGGCGAGGGACGAGCCAAGTGACGGAGGGTTTAGATCCGGCCCGGAAGGTAAGGTTCGACCGGAAGGATGCCTGCCAGGACATGGGATCGTAATACTCAATGGCGGAGTCGGCACTGCGAGGAGTGACGGTCACCGTAGTGGTGGCGTCTCCGATGGAGACCTGGACCGGGAACGAGCCATCAAAGAGGGGTGTGATCGGTCCGTAAGTTGCGCGATAGGCGCCATACCCAACCGCGAAGGAGGCACTGGCCAAGCGGAGCCAAGGGGCAGAGACGACCATGGCGCCAGCTGTGGACCGGTCGGTTCGATAGTTGACAGTCATCCAAAACGGTTGCCCGAGGGACGGGGTGATGGCATTGCCAGCCTGGTCCGTGGGGAACGCCGATTCGACATGATAGACGCTTCCGTGTGCCGAGGCGCCGAGGGCGAGTCCGATGAGGATGATTGATTTCCGCATGTCTAGCCTGTTTAGCAAGACGGATGCCAGACGGCATTGGAGCCCTTAACTCAAATATAATTAGGGTAAGGAGAATTACAAGCAATGTCGCAGGATAACTTTCCGATTCGCAAGGTTGACCATATTCGCCACTACGTGGGCAACGCTCGCCAATCGGCTTACTACTATCAGCACGTCTTTGGATTCAGCGTTACGGGTTTCCATGGCTTAGAGACCGGTCAGAAGCATGAGGTCGACTATCTGTTAGAGCAGAACGACGTCAAGTTGCTGTTCACGGCGCCCATTCGCCCCGGGCATCCGATGGCGGACAAGATTGCCCAGCACGGCGACTTCGTTCAGGACATCGCCTTTGAAGTGGACGATGTGGACTGGGCATACAACGAGGCGGTCCGCCGAGGAGCACAACCAGCCCACGAGCCGTACTCGCTGAGCGACGATAACGGTTATGTAAGGATCGCTTCGATCCACACGTATGGGGACACGCTCCATACGTTTATTAATCGCGATAACTTCAAGGGACACTTCCTGCCTCACTTCCAGACTCGGAACGATCCCGGCGATCCGATTGGGATTATGGAGATCGATCACTGCGTCGGCAACGTTGAACTGGGCCGCATGAATCAGTGGGTGAACTGGTACGAAGAAGTCCTGGGCTTTCACAATCTCATCAGCTTCGACGACAAAGATATTTCGACGGAATACACGGCGCTCATGTCCAAGGTGATGTCCAATGGAAACGGCCGCGTGAAGTTCCCGATTAACGAGCCAGCCGAAGGCAAAAAGAAGAGTCAAATCGACGAATATCTGGAGTTCTTTGGCGGAGCCGGCGTTCAACATGTGGCTTTGCGCACCGACGATATTGTGCATACGGTTTCGCGGCTTCAGGCACGGGGCGTAGAGTTCTTGAGTGTGCCGAAGACCTATTACGAAATGTTGCCGGACCGCGTCGGCGAGATCGATGAGAGCATCGACGAGCTCGCCGAGTTGGGCATTTTGGTCGACCGAGACGACGAGGGATATCTTCTCCAGATCTTCACAAAGCCAACCACCGACCGACCGACCTTGTTCTACGAAATCATCCACCGCAAAGGCGCGAAGAGCTTCGGCAAGGGCAATTTCAAGGCGTTGTTCGAGTCGATTGAGCGCGAGCAGGCGATTCGCGGAACGCTCTAGGCGTTCACTTCAAAACGGCCCGAGGACCCGTCCTTGGGCCGTTTTTTGGTTTTCCAGGCCCCTTCTCGGATACTAGGAGTGTGGAAGGGTTACGTAAGGCGTGGCGGTCGCTGCGAGTTCAGGAGGATTTTTTCGGATCCCAGTGGGTCGGAACGATCATTCTTGCGATCTTTGAGTTCGCAATCGTAGCCTGTATCTTGGCCGATTGCATCGTTACTCGTAACAGCACGGCTCTTTCGTGGATTATTCCCAACGCTATTGTCATGCACCTTGTAGGTCTCTATGATCGGCGGCGCTGGGCTCTTCTTGTCAGCGCGCTTTTTGGTATCGGGGGGTTGGCAGCGACGTTGCTAGCGTTCTACACCGCGATGCAATTCACTCGGGGAGAAGCCATTTCGGTACTCGTTGCCCTTGTGATGCTCGCCATTCCCGGTTCGGTCTGCTATTACGCCGCTAAGATTGGGTTTCGGACTCTGGGCCGGATGCGGGGCGAATGGCGGCAAAAGAGTCTTGAGTTGCAAGATGCGGTGGTTTTGGATCCCCTCTCCACTTCGGTTAGCGCGCGGGGCGGAGTTTCATCCTTGTGAAGAGTATCTGGAAGCACCCGAGACGCTTTGGACGGTTTGCACATCCAACTTCGTGAGGTCCATGGACCTTAGATAACGCGTGAAACTTTCTCAATCAGACTCGAATTGGGTAGTCGAATCGTGACGAAATTCCTTACTGGTTCGTATACAATTTCCGGTCGCTGACACCTTCGCGCTTGCTGAGATCAGTCTCGCTTCCCTCCTTGCCCTGTCTTTAGCCATTCTCAAGGTTGACGTGATTTTGGGCCATCATTCTGTCGAACTCTCCAGTTCTTGACGGCCCTTCGATCCTCAGCTATTCCCGCTGGGCAATGGCTACCGGGAGCTACCTCTTGGAATTGGGCAAGATTTCCTTGCGGGCGCTTAGTGCTCCCCTACCAGCGCTACGTTCAAAGCACAACAGAGCCGATCCATCCGAAGGATAGATCGACTCCGATATTGGTTAAACCGAGCTTCGTCGTCCGAAGATGAGCGATAGAGCGGCTAAGATGAGGAAGCCTACGAAGAGAATCTGAGCGATTCCCGTTGCGGCTCCGGCAATACCGCCG
Organism: Armatimonadetes bacterium 55-13; assembly: GCA_001898035.1. GTDB lineage: Bacteria > Armatimonadota > Fimbriimonadia > Fimbriimonadales > Fimbriimonadaceae > 55-13. Next base: position 209,701 of record MKRX01000002.1, on the reverse strand, counting down.
AACCCGAAGATAGCGGCGATAATTGCGATGACAAAAAATACTAGCGCGTAGTGAAGCATCTGGTTACCTCCTGCTTGTTAATGCTTAAGCGTTTCTTTCAATCCGTCGGCCCATTGATCAATTTGCCGTTCGGCCTCGTCTCGTGCCATGCCATATCTTTCTTGGAGTTTTCCGGCAAGTTGATCTTTCTTTCCGTCAAGCATTTGCAAGTCATCATCGGTTAGATCGCCCCACTTTTCCTTGACTTTGCCCTTCATCTGAAGCCAGTTTCCTTGTACGGTATCCCAGTTCATTTTTCCTCCTTGTTCGGCGAGACTGAAAAGTTTCGCCTTATGAACACATTGACTACGAGGCTCGCAAAGGGGGTTCCTTAAATTGGACTTACGAAGTCGATTCTTATCGCTTTCTTATCAAACGGGGCATCCGACCTACGGATAGACTTATATATCAGTCCCAGTCAATATTCGGGACGTCGGGTTCTCTCTCGCCTTCACCCAAGTCTTCATATTCTCGGCAGATACGGTCATAGGCGTAAGAAACGGTGGCCTGAAGGTCTGTGCCCTCGAACTCCTTGAAGATTCGACCGATATCCACCAGCCATTCTTCGTGGAGGGCGAGGGTGGCAACGAAGTTGACAGCGGCCCCTCTCACATCAAAATTGACTTGATCATTCTTCATGACCTCGACGAGTTTGTCTCGCAGTCGCTGAGTCCAGCGGGGTTCTTCTAGGAAATAAGGAACGATGTCGTCTTCGGGATATCGGAAGAGGAGAGTGATGTAATCGCGGTACATCACTTGATTGAGTCCGTCCACATCGTCCAGCACGAAGAGTAGGCGCTCGATGAGTCGCTCAGGTCGGCCGAAGAAGTCCTTCACGGGCTGAGCGGCGAGAAGGAACGGCCCGGTATTTCCGAAACTCTCTTGGGCGTACCATCGATTGAGACAAACCCAAGCCTCCGTACGGACCTCTGGGCTGTAAGGGCCGAGGGTGGTTTGAATCATGAATCGATGGAGATCCACGTCACCGTTCGCCTTTAGTTGAGCTTCGGCAAAGCGCAAGAGTTCACAGGCGGATTGATCGTCGGCTTGGTGAAGGCGCTGAGGAACAAAATCGGGGGGAAGTTTGCCACTTTGGGCGACGTCCTCCATACCGAACTGACTCATGGTGAATCGTCCTTCATGGATCAAGTAGTCACACACTTCCGTGAGAGTACGACCATCCAAGTTTGGGGACTGGAGGATGGCTTGATAGATGGATGTATCTCCCTGGGCAAGTTGGGCAATCCGCAGGGCGTCCTCGGCTCGACCATCTTTTGCAAGAATGAAAGCGGCGGTCCGGCGGGTAGCGTGGTCCGGGTCTTCCTCAAGAATCCGCATCAATTGCTTTTGGAGATGCTTGGCGGGCGGACGCTTCTTGTTTTGGTTGATGGCGCGAAGGATCTCCAGACGATCCTCCGGGTTTGCCTCCTCAATCGCTGAAGACAGAGCGGAGAGCTGGCCGAGGTTCGCGAGCCTTAAGGCCGCTACGACTCGCATCGCAGGATCTCTTTTGAGGGCGGCCTCTAACCTGGGTACATCACCGATGGCAAGGGCGGCGGTAAAGGCGGTGTCCGGATCTCGGTCATCGAGGAGATCGGTGGCAGATTCGACTTGATCTCCGAGGAGAGCGCGGCGAGCGCGGGCGAGTCTTTCGAGTTTCTCGGGACATTCTTGCAAAGCCTTTATCAGGTCCCACCGGCTCTCAGGAAGTTCTCGGGTGAAGAGCAGTCGCCAGTGAGAGAGGATCACGGCCGCCTCGGCACGGAGGTTGGGGTCTTGGGAGTGGAAGGCTTCCCGAGCATCCGAAATGGCGCGATCGTCCCCCAAGAGGACGCATACGAGCGCGGCGAGGAGTCTGGATTTAGGGATCGGACTTCTCTCTCGGACGGCGTTCGCAACGGTCAGATCATTTCCTACGGGAGTCGGTGGCGTTGAGTATCGGGCAAGTTCCCCTTCTGTCCAAGGGAGTTGGCCGATCATCTCTTCCTCTACCTCTTCCGCCCAATGTTGAAAGTGTAGGTGGCGTTGAAGCGCGATGACTTCATCGACATGACGCGCAAGAAGAGCGGCGTGCCGTTGATAGATGTTGGTGAAGTTGGCGACCTGCTCGGGATCGATTTCTTTCAATTTGGAAGGAACGCTGAAACGATCCATACCCGCGTCTTTGAGCATACGGGCGGCGCCGTAGAGTTCATCGGCGACGGTTTCCGCTCCGCAATGGCGGCAAAACTTCCCTTCCGGCGTCCCTTTTGCGCACCAAAAGCAGCGAAGGTCGCGCCGAACAACCTTGCCGCAATGGACGCAGAGGTCTCCCGCTTTCCAGTCTGGAGGTTGCGGGAGACTACATTCTTCGCAGACGGCGCGCATCGCTTAGCGCAGTCGCCGGACGCGACCCCAGAGATCTTCTTTCTCGGCTTCCGACATGGCAGCGAGCCGCGAAGGGATTTGATCCTTTGCAATGCCTTCTCGTTTGAGGTGGATTGCCAGATCGAGCTCGCCCATGGGGACGAACTGCGCGCCACAGTTTCGACAGAACCGGCCGGGGCCGCTGGCGCCGCACCAATAGCAGGACAGGATGGGCTCGGCCTGCTTGCCACAGGAGATACAGAGGTCGCCGCTTTCGTAGTCTTTGGGCTGCTTGGTTCCGCAGTGAATGCAGTAAACGGCATCTGGGGATTCCACGACAACCTTGGCAGTTCCGTTAGTGGGGCTGCCAAGGGAGTGGCCGAGGGCCCATTCGAGGACGGTTTGGGCGGTTCCTTCCTCCAAGTCGGGGATCAGCCCGCGGAGGGTGGCCACATCACCCACGGTTTTGAAGTCGTCTCGCGAGTTGATGCCGACATTTGAAAAGGCTGCAATTTGGTCATCCGATAGACCCTTTGATTTCAAGATATTCGTCTCAAGAACTGTAAAAGCTTCCGCCATTGAATTTCCTCTACCCATTAAATGTAAACAGTAAGTCTTACAGTTACCTTTTTGTGGCGATAAGACGCGCGGGGATAGGTCGATTGCGGGGGAGTTGTATGCTGTAGGGCTCCAATGCGTTTCACCGTATTTTTATTGGGAATTGCCCTTGGAGTTGCTCCGGGGATAGCGAAGGGCGAGACGGCAATAGAGGCGTTGGCGCGCCGGGTGCTCAAAGAGCGAGCAAGAGACTTTCGATTCGAGACTCTGACCGCGGGGGACAAAGACAGTTTCGAGATTGAAGCGGTGGGAGACAAGATCGTCATTCGCGGCAACACTCCTGTCTCGCAGGCATCGGGACTGTTCGAGTACCTCAAAGACTTTGGACTTTGCGACGTGAGTTGGACGGGTTCCCAAGTAGCTTTGCCGAAGGTGTTGCCCAAACCCGCTTCCCTGGTGCGACGGGCCACGCTTTTCGACCAGCGGTACTACCTAAACTTTTGCACCTTTAATTACACGATGTCCTTTTGGGATTGGCGGCGGTGGGAAAAGGAACTGGATTGGATGGCGCTCAACGGGGTGAATCTGGCGCTGGCGGGGCAGATAGGTCAAGAGGCAGTCTGGCAGCGGACGATGACGCGGCTGGGGCAAACGGATGAGGAGATTCGGCAATTCTTACCCGGTCCCTGCTTTGGCGCTTGGTGGATGATGGGAAATCTGCAAGGGTGGGGTGGGCCGACTCCGGCATGGTGGATTTCTCGCCAAGTGGAACTTGAGAAGAAGATTCTCAAGCGAATGCGGGAACTTGGGATTGAGCCGGTCATGGCGGCGTTTTATGGAAATGTTCCCTCGACGTTGAAGGGTCACTATCCCGAGTCACAGTTCGTCTCGACGGGCAAGTGGTTTGGGTACGAGCGGCCCGATATGATCTTGCCGAACGATCCGCTGTTTGCGAAGGTCGCGGCGACGTTTTACGAAGAGCAGAGAAACCTTTTTGGGGATGCAAAGTACTTCGCGGGAGACCCTTTCCACGAAGGCGGCGTGGCGAAGGTGGATCTGAAGGCAACGGGTGGGGCGATTGAGCGAGCGATGCAAGAGGCTCGGGCGGGAGCCACTTGGGTGCTTCAAGCCTGGGGCAACAACCCTCACGACGAAATGCTGGCGGGCACTACCCCCAATCGAACGCTCATTTTGGACCTGCGAGGTGAGGCCGGCGGGCAGTATGAGAAGCGGAACGCATTCGGCGGTCGGCCCTGGCTGCTTTGTACGATCAGCGGATACGGGGGGAAGAACCACTTTAGTGGCTGGATGCCGGAGAACGCGCAGGGTTCATTTCGGGCGCTCTCCGCGCCGGGCATGAGGGGGATCGGCGCGATGATGGAAGGGACCGAGGTGAACACAGCGGTCTTCCAGATGTTGTTCGATTTGGTCTGGCGAGATAGGGCGCCGGACATCGAGGATTGGTGCGCAAACTATGCGCGGCGGCGGTACGGACGTGAATGTCCCGAAGCGGAAGAGGCTTGGCGGATTTTTGCTCGGACCGTTTACTCACTTCCAAAAGCGACGGGAGCGCAGGGGCAACCGGAGTCGGTTCTCTGCGCACGGCCGGCCCTGGACATTCGTTCGACTTCGACTTGGGGGACAACACGGCGAAGCTACGATGTCGCAGAATTCCTGACCGGGTGGGCGAAGTTGGTCGAGGCGGCGCGCACGTTGGGTGGATCGCAGGCGTTTCGATACGACTTGGTGGATGTGACTCGGCAGGCGCTCTCCGACATTGCCCAAGTTCAACATTGGCGGATGGCGGCAGCGTTTAGGAAAAGAGGTACGGCGGGGTTCGAGCGGGAATCGACGAAGTTTTTGCAGATATTGGACGACATGGACAAGCTGCTTTCGACGCGGACGGAGTTCATGTTGGGAACTTGGCTCTCCAGTGCGCGGGCCTTGGGCAAGACGAAAGAGGATCGGGATTGGCTGGAATGGAACGCGCGGACCCAGATCACGGTGTGGGCGCGGGGTGGGGACTCGGCGGACCTTCGAGACTATGCCAACAAGGAGTGGTCTGGGCTGTTGAGAAGTTTCTATCGACCCCGGTGGGCACGGTGGATTGAGGATCGTAAGAAGGAACTGGGGGGAGAGACTCCCGCCGAAATCGACTGGTTTGCCTGGGAGATTCCTTGGACAAAAGGTCACGAACTTTATCCCACCACCCCCCAGGGCGACTCGGTGGCGGAAGCAAGGCGGATCTTTCGGATTTACGGCAAGTCGAAAGTTAGTTGACTTTGGGCCAGTACGGCAATTATGCTGGGTTCAGCATGTTTGTCAGTCGCGTCGACGGGGACGATTTTGAGATCGTTCGAGCAAATCCGCAGGTGATTTTGACCACGCCTACGGGCTCGATGGTGGTTGGCACATTGCAGTTGCTGACCAAGGGAGGGCCGTTTGAAATTCCGCTTTCCAGCCGACTTGTGAGCGGCAATGGGTGGAGCGGAATGATTGTCGAATATCCGGATATCGCGCTCCCAGGACAGATCTCTTCCTTTGTATGGATTCACCCGAAGCGGGTGACGGCGGGGATGCGACGCGAATGTTTGGAAGTGGTTCGCACGGCGGATGGCTCGTTAACCGTGAACGTGCCGGATAAGTTCAAGATTATGTGGGAAACGACCGGGGGGCCTGCGGACAAAGGGTATTCGCTGAAACCGACATTGGTTTTGACGGAGGTCACCGAATCGAAGTTCTTAGCCGCAACGCCGGGGAGTTTGCCGAGCCGGGAAGACGAGGGCAGCGTGGCTCGGATGTTCGGGGGAACAGGGATCGACGAATATGGCGTCGTGGTGGATATCGATGAGGATACGAAGAAGGGATATGCGGTTCCTCTGAGCCGGGTGGTGACGCCACAAATCTTAAGCCTCTTGGGGTTGAAATGAAGGGATTGACAATAGTTGCCTTGGGGCTGATGGGGGCGGCATGGGCTCAGGAGGGGAGCCCGCGAACAGAAGTGGAAGAGGCGCGGCTGGCTCTCACCAATGTTCTGATCCAAGAGGTCAAAAGCGGGCGGCAAGCGACGTTTTCCCTGAAGTGGGACTACCTTCCGGAATCCAAGGGGCTGAAAGATCAGTTTCTTAATGTCTTTACCTTCGACGGCAAGGGCAAACTGGGTTGGGAGCATGAGTATTCGCTGCCTAATGAGGCTTTGCGCGATCCTGAGCGACTGGAGAAGTGGTTTGCGGGGTTGAAGGATCGCGAAACGTTGGCACTGGCGCTCTCGGGTGGGACTTTGCGGAACCCGGCTTCCCTTGCGGATGCGATTCAGTCGGGGATGGGTTTTTGGGATAAGAGTCTGTTTACGGGACTGGGTTTCGCGGAGACCGGGAACGGGAACGCGACGGTGCCGTGGGCGAACTATATCTCTGCAAAGCGCGACTTCTTTTCAATGCGGGCGCTGTTGGCGGACTCAAAGGGCGCGGGAGCGGTGGTGGAATTCACGCCACAGCCGCGAGGCGAAAATCCCCTTTTGCTCAGTAACGGGTTGGTCTGGAAAATTCGGGTGTTCCCTCTTCCGACGACGACCGGCTCGCCCCTTTACCGTTTCTCCGTTTCTATTCAGTCCAAGACGATTTCCAAGCTATTTCATGGCACCGAGCAGACGCCCGGATCCGATAAACCGAGGATTGCGGTCACGGTGGGATTACTGAAAGAAGACGAGGAGCCAGTTACGAAGCGAAAGATCTACCGGATGGCCAAAGTCAGCTTAGCAAAGGACGGGACCGAGATTGCGACGGGGACGCCTCCGGGGGCGAACAAGCTACAGGAAGTCGAGTCGACGCTTTCCCCCAGCGTGGGGGCAACGGCTTTGGACGTCTTTGCGGACGCTTCTAGCAGGGGGTTGCTGGGTCCGCTCATCTCTAACAACTCTGAAGCCAAGCTCTTTACGGGAGGGTTGATTGGGCAGGGGAAGCCGGTGACGGTGTATGGAATGAATTACATCTTTACCGACCGAACGGACGGGAACTTAGGATTTGCCTATGCGTTTGTTCCCAAGTCCAACAGCGGACTCTATCTTGGGCCTTCCCTTTCTATCGGACCATTTATTTTTTCGGTGGGCGCCCAACTCATTAACACCAAGGACGACACGCTCTCTGCGACGCTGGGAGGAACGATCTCGATCGACTTGGCGAAGGTGTTCGATAAGCCGATGAAAGCTACCGCGATCAATCCTAAGTTGGTTCAGGATGGATCGGAGATCTGGGCGGATACGGATGCGTTGTTTGCCAATCGGATGTTGGTGTTGTGTCGGGTTCAGGGGGCGGATGTGCCTTTGATGGTTACGCAAGTGCGTGATGCAAGTGGCGCGACTGTCAAGAACGGAGGCACCTGGGAAGTGATGCCAAACAGTCTTCAGCGCCTTGTTCTCCCTCGCGGTTACTTTACTGTGACGGCGCCGGTGGGGTTTGAGATGGTCCGACAGGCGATGGTCTCTGAAGAACCTTTGGGGACGATTCCGGACGATGTGGAGTACAAGGATCGACTGACGCTGACCACGGTGCGAGAGCGGGCGGAAGCGCTCAATATCGTGGTGCGACCCAAATCTTCCTAGACGGAATTTCTGCAAATTGTTAACATTTAGTTAGCTCCGATCAACCCCTCCTGGGAGTTGTCCGTAAGCTTGTTTGGAGGGATCAATATGACGCCTCAACAACAATCGCTCTTCGATAGCATCGTTTCGTTCGACATCGATGGCGGACCGGTCGCTTTTCCCTTTGCGCGTCGATTGGCGCGAGAAAACAACTGGTCGAGCGCCTATACCGAGCGCGCACTTCGGGAGTACCGGCGGTTTCTCTTCTTGGCGGCGGAGGCGGGGCATCCGGTGACGCCCTCTGAGCAGGTCGATGAAGTGTGGCATTTGCACATGCTGTACACGGATTCGTATTGGAATCGCCTTTGCAAAGAGGTTTTGCCCAAGCCGCTCCACCATGGTCCGACGAAGGGCGGGAAGTCGGAGAGCGACAAGTTTACGGATTGGTATGCGAAGACGTTGGACAGTTACCGACGGTTCTTTGGCGAAGAGCCTCCGGTCGATATCTGGCCGGTTTCAGAAGATCGCTTTGCACCGAAAGACATTCGGAAGATCGACATGGCGGATCATTGGGTGATTCGGAAGCCCCGTTGGGGCTGGCGGCACTCGTTGGGCGTGGCGGGGTTGACGGCGGCGCTCTTGGTCGGATGCGGCGCCTCCGCCAGTAGCTCAAGACCTCTTTTCGTACCGATTCTGGTGGTGGCGATATTTGCCTTCGTGATCGTTGTGATCGTCAGCGCGGTCCGCAAGGGTCCGCGCCAAGGTTGTTCGACTTCATGCAGCACGACGACAAGTTGTTCCAGCACATGGGGCGATGGACATTCTCATAGCCATGGTCACAGCCATGGAAGCGATCATGGCGGCGATGGACATGGGCACTCAGGCTGCGGCAGCCATGGGGACGGAGGCAATGGCTGCGGTAGCGATGGGGGTTCAGGATGCGGCAGCAGTTGTGGCAGTAGCTGCGGGGGCGGGGGCGATTAAGCCCCTATGGAAATTTGATATCCATCCGCTGAAATTGGGCATCGAATCGAGCGGTTCCTCCCAGAGCTTCGATCAAATCCTTGACATAAACAAACTCGATTGGCTCCTGCGAAAAACCTGATTTCATCATTTTAAAGCCTCTTTTTAGATTCACCATCTTGCCGTTCCCGAAGACAATGGCTCCGAGCCTGACATCAAAGGAACCGCCCCAACGTTTCGAGATGGGATTCTTCCAGGGCGTGTATCGGTCTTCATCGTCGGTCACCGCTCCGAAGAAGTAACCAATGTTCTCTACGTGGATCATCGGATCGGAGGGCATTCCTTCCATGGGCTTGGCGTAAAGTCCGCGTCCCATTTGCGATACCGGTTTTCCATTGATGGTGAAGTACCAGAATCCGGGAAGCATGTTGATGGCCAGCTCTTCCTTCGGTTCGTAATTGTGAAGGACGGCGCTGGCTCGATGACCGTTGGCATAGGTCCAAGCAAGCTTGCGATCTCCCAGGCTGATTTCGGGGCGGCTGAGGCCGGTCATGCGTTTCCAATCGACTTCGATCACACATTTCCCGATGGCGCCTTTCCAGGTGGCGCCAGTGGTGAGGGTGTAAGCGAGCATTCGCTCTCCGGCGGTATTACCCGCGTAGCCGGCTATGTAGTGAACCCTAACCTTTCGCGAGGCATTTCTGGCGAACGAAACGGTCTTCAACCAGACGGCCTTCGTGTTTGCTTCGCTGGATTGGTCGGTGGGAAGGTCTTTTCTGGTGACTCGCGTGGGCTGGCCATCCACCCAAGACTTGAATGCCTGAATGGCCTTTCCATTTTCGTTTTCCGTCTCTTCTGGGAAGGCCATGGTTACTTTGGTGGCGGGGCCGTGATTGCGGAATGTAAACACGACGTCCACAACGGCGTTCGTCGGGCCCATGTCAATGGAGATCACTTCATCCGCCATTTCGATGGCAGGGTGAGATTTTCCGAAGACGCCCGCAGCGCCGCTTGACAGCCACCAACCGTCATCGGCACAGGCGACCGAGGCGAGGGCAAGCGAAACGATTAATAGTGAACAACGCAATCTCATCGAAAATCTCCAGAGAACTCACTAGGTATTCAATTGGAAGTTTGATACGAAGGACGGTATGGATGCATCTGACACTTCCAACAAAGTTGTGTTTAGTTAAAGAATTCTTCGGTTTTATTCAGTTTTCAAGCACTTTGGCGTATATTAGGTGTCCCCTCCGGTAAGGGCGCTGGTTGGGATGCCGCTAAGGCGCGGATTCGGAATGAGTTCGCGCTATGTACTGGGTAAATAAAGGTTCTCGTCAGATTCTGGAAGCCGACGCTTGTGGCATTGGTTTCGTAGCTAGCCGTAAGGGCGTTGCCGACCGGGAGGTCGTAGCACAGGGACTAGAACTTTGCAAACGTTTCGATCACCGTGGAGCGCCAGGACATGGCGCCGGTGTGCAGGTTGATATTCCTTGGCCCCTGCTTCTGGATCGATTCCCGGAACACGTTAAAGACATCGCTCAGCGAGACGTGGCCCTCGGCATGTTCTTCCTTCCCTTTGACGCGGCCCTTCGGCGCAAGTGCGTTGAGCAAGTAGAAGAGTTAGCGGCCTTGGCGGGCGTTCAGATTTTACAGTGGGCGAACGTACCGGTTAATGCGGGCGCGCTCGATCCCTACGCTTCCGCGATTCGCACGATGCCTATCGTCCGACAAGCACTCTTGAAGCGGCCGGATGGGATGAGCGAGGAAGCGTGGTTCTCCTGTCGCTACCTGCTCCGCTTGGCGATTGACGATTCTTTGGGGGCCATTGCGGGGGACGACTTCTCGGTGGTCAGCCTTTCTAACCGAACCGTTGTTTATAAGGGCCTCTTTGAGCTTTCTCGCATTGCCGAGTTTTATCCCGACCTTCAGGACGAGCACTTTGCGTCCCGGTTCCTTCTCTTCCACAGCCGCTACTGTACGAACACGACGACGGCTTGGAGGCGAGCTCAGCCCTTCTGGGCATTGGCGCACAACGGCGAGATCAATACGATCCGGGGCAACGTCGCGTGGTTTGAGGCGATTGGACGCGACCTGCTTCGGTCGCTGACGGAGAAGTACCCGAACCTGGCTCCGCTGGCGGCGAAGGTGCAGTCGGTCGTCTGTTCGGGCGGATCGGACACGGCGAATTTGGACGACATGCTGATCGCGCTGTTGGCGGGCGGCATGAGCGTGACGCAGTCTCTCTTGGCCCTTCTTCCGGAGTCTCAGTCGATCATCGATCCCAATTCGCAGTTGGCGGACTTCTACCGAGCGATGGGGGTTTACCTTGGCGCATGCGACGGTCCGGCGGCGCTGGTGGCCTGTGACGGAGACGACGCGGTCGCTCACCTTGATCGTAACGGATTGCGCCCGCTTTGGTTTGCGGCGACCAAGGACTACGCCTTGGCGGCCAGCGAGATGACGGGGACTTTTCCCGACGGAGACTTTGAGATTCAGCGGTTGCTTGGTCCGGGGGAGACGGTGCGAGTGAAGTTGGCGAACGGCACGGTCTTGCTGAATGAAGACGTTCAGCAAGAATTGGCGAGAGAGAATTTTCCCGCGCTTGGCGACCGTGTTATTTTGGGAGAAGAAGCGGTTGAGGGCGGCGAAACACCGGGCGATTTGACGCGTGTGCAGGCTGGATTTGGCATGACGAAGGAGGACGTTGACGTTCTGCTGACGCCTCTCATGGAGACGGGCAAGCCCGCTGTGGGCTCGATGGGAGACGACACTTCTCCTGCGGCAATGCTCGACCGACTTCCCCGACGAATTGAGGATCACTTTGCTCTCCGGTTCGCGCAGGAGACGAGTCCGCCAATCGACCCGATCCGCGACTCTTGGGTGTTCGATCTTTCGGTGACATTGGGTGACCGGTCGGGCCTGTTTGCCAAGACCAAGCGGTCCGCCTATACGTTTTCAAACCGAATATTGAACACGCGCGAGGTCGCTTGGTTGAAGGATCGAAGCGATTCGGCGCTGATCGACTTAACATTCGACGCGAAAGCCGATTTTCAAGGAACAGAATCTCGGCTGCTGCAGGTCGTAGATGAAGGCATCGAACTGGCTTCCACCAGAACCGTGCTGGTTTTGTCCGACAGGGCAATTGGAGAGGAGAGGGCGCCGCTTCCCGCATTACGGGCGGTGAGTCGCTTGCATCAGGCGCTGGTGCGACTGGGGATCCGACATAAGGTTGGAATCGTCGTCGATACCGGCGCCTGGGACATTCATCAGGTTGCTCTTTTGGTAGCGATGGGCGCCGACGCCGTTTGTCCTTGGCTTGGCTGTCTCTCCGCCGGGGAATCCGAAGCGAAGTACCTGAAGGGTCTGCGATCCGGGTTTACCGAAGTGATGTCGATGATGGGGGTTACTCCCTCGTCGGCTTATTCGGGAGCGGCCCTGGTCGAGTCGATTGGTCTCGATTCGAAGTTCGTTCAGGAAGAGTTCCCCGGCGTTCCGAGTCATCTGGGAGGCATTGGACCGGAGATTCTCAATCAGGAATGGTTCTCGTTTTGGCAGACAGCCTTCGGAGAATCCGAAGCGGGGAGCGAAGCCGAAGTTGCGCTGGTTGGCGCCGTGGCAGGAGCCGCCAAGCAGACGGCGGCGACGGGGACGGCGGTGGCCCTGGTGGACGCGGGCGAATTCCGACACTCCAAGGAGGGTCGAGCCCATGCGAACAATGCAGAAATCGTTCGGCTCCTGCATAGCGCGAGTGGATACACCAAGAAGATTCACCAATCTCAGCCGGGAACGTATGACGCTTACAAGGACTACTCCTCGCTGGTTTCCGACCGAAATCCGATCACGATTTTGGACCTGTTGAAGGTTAAGAAGGGCAAGTCGATTCCGATTGAAGAAGTGGAATCGGAAGAGGCGATCGCGTGGAGATTTATGGCTCCCGGGATGAGCGAAGGCGCGCTCTCTGAGCCAGCCCACCGAACGATTGCCCAGGCGATGAACGTGCTCAATCGCTACTGCCGCATGAAGCTGCGAGAGAACGACGCGATGCGGCTGATTGGGATGGGGCCATTCGCGAATTCCGGTGAAGGCGGCTTCGACAAGGAACGCATCGGGCGTAAGGATGGCAATACCAGCGTTCAGTACGCCGGTGGCCGATTTACGATCACGCCGATGACGGCGGCCAGAGCGCGAGAGGCGGAGGTGAAGTTTGCCCAGGGTGCGAAGCCTGGAAAGGGTGGTCAGCTGCCAGGCAAGAAGGTGAGCCCTGAAGTCGCCCGTCGACGCGGCTGCGAACCCGGCTACGAATTGGTTTCCCCACCCATCAACCATAACCTCTACTCCATCGAGGACGTGAAGCTGATGTTGGAAAGCTGGCGACACCTTAACCCCGAAGTGAATTGCGCTCTGAAGTACGTAGCCACTCACGGGGTGGAGATGGTGGCGATCGGTGGCGTCCATGCGGGCGCAAATCGACTTCACTTGAGCGACGGGTGCGGCGGCACCGGCGCGGCAAAGCGCGTCGACCAAAAGCACGCGGGAATTCCGGTAGCGGCGGTCTTGCCGACGGTGCAGGACATGCTGCTGGAGGAAGGGGTTCGACACCGAATCGAACTGAGCGTGGATGGCGGCGTTCAGAACGGTGAGCAAGCGTTTAAGCTGTTCCTCCTCGGGGCCGACCGAGTTGGCTTTGGCACTTCCCTGCTGATCGCGATTGGGTGTTCGATGCTCCGCAAATGTCACCTGGCAGGTCCAGATCCGGCGGATCCGACGGGCAAGCGACGATTGGGCTGTACGCCGGGTGTAGCCACTCAAGATCCACTGCATGTGGCCCGGTTTAGCGGCAAGAGTAAGCACATTTGCCGCTATTTGCTTTTTGTGGCGCGCGAGATTCGCGAGATGATGGCCGAGCATGGAATTCGACGGCTGGACGACGTGATCGGTCGCCGCGACTTGCTAGAGCGGCGCAAGGGGCTGGAGGGCAAGGCGGCAAAGATCGACTTGAGCAAGATCCTCAATGCCCCCCACGACAGCATTCCGAAGCGAGACTACAAGGGCCAGACGGCCTCCCACATGCCTCATCTTCGCGAGCAGGAGCGCGGCATCGCCAAGCGGGCGATTGCGGGCGATCCTTCGATTCTTTGCGAGCACCTGACCAACGAGGATCGATGCGTTGGCGTTGGAGCGGCGGGCGAGATCGCGCGGCGATTTGGCGATGGCGGACTCCGAGACGGCTCGATCAACTTCGATAATAAGGGCGCGGCAGGTCACTTCTACGCGGCGTATTCCGTTCACGGGATGCACTTCCGACTGCGGGGAGTGGCGGCGGACTCTTGCTTTACCGCCAGTTATGGCGGGACGCTGGTCATCGTGCCACCGAACGGGGATGGCAGTTTGACGATCGTCGGCAACGCGTTCGGATATGGGGCTCGCGGTGGCCGAGCGTTCATCGCGGGACGAGGCGGGAACCGGTTTGGTATCTGCTTGCGAAAGAACGCGGAAGGCGGCGGTCCCTCGATTGTCGTGGAGGGCGTGGCGGCGAACGCATTCCAGTACATGACCGGGGGCGTGGCCCTCGTGCTGGGAACGGTCGGGACGAACCTTGGCTCGGGCATGACAGGTGGGCGAGTCTATCTGCTGGATTGCGACGAATCCAAGCTTAACAAGGACTACGTCAAGGCGAGCGAACTCAACGATTCCGAGACGGCGGAGGTCCGAGAGATGTTGCGAGAGCACCTGGCCCACTCCAGCAGTAAGGTCGCCGAGGCGCTGCTGGAGAAGTTCGATCCGAGCCGGTACCGCGTGGTGCGGACTTGCGTGGCGTCGGAGTTGGGGTAGGTATTAGGTATTAGGTGTTAGGTGTTAGGGTGGGAGGTTAGAGGTCTTCGAAGGTTTGTACTTCGTAGACTCTGACCTTTGCGGGCTCCTGGGAGAGGGCGGGGGTGAGGGCTTTGAACTTGAGGAAGTGCTCGGTGTTGAAGTGGGCTTCTAGGTGGGGGCGCGATTCCCATTCTTCGAAGAAGAGATATTGACCGGGCTGATTGGGGTTCTGGTGGACGGCGTAGCGGAGGCAGCCGGGCTCTTGGTTCGTGAGGCGGACCATGTCCGCGGCGGCGGCTTCGAAAGCGGCGGTATCGCCGGGGTTGATTAGAAAAGTCGCAGAAACCAGAGTCATCGGCTGACTCTACCGAACTCCGATTCGTATATGGAACTTGATTCGGCATAATCCGTTACGCAAATAGGCCGCATTCTTACGACCATGACCCGAAAATTGATCGTTAGCTCGTTCGTCGTTGCCGGAATCTCTACGGCTGTCTTCTGCTCTCCGCGCTCCTCTGAGGGTGAACCGGCGGCTCATCCCTCGACGGCGGTGGGTCAGCGAGGGGAAGGGGTTCCCGATTTCTGGATTCGCCCGGGTTTCAAGGTGAGCCTGGTGGCCGAGTTGCGGAACGCCCGATTTATGGAGTTCGACGACAAGGGGACTCTGTACGTGAGCCAGCCTGACCTGGGAACCATTAGCACCTTTAAGAACCAGGGCGGCAAGTACACCAAGATTGGCGAATTCACGACGGGACACCGGACCGTCCATGGCATGCACTTCTATAACGGTTGGCTATGGTTTACGGAATCGGGAGCGATTTTCAAGGGTCGCGACACGAACGGCGACGGTAAAGCCGATGAGACGGTGACGGTTCTGGATAACTTGCCCAAGGGCGGTCACTGGTGGCGACCGATCTTTGTGACGCCGAACGGCTTCTTTACGAGCATCGGCGATAGCGGCAATATCAACGACGAGACGAATACCGACCGTCAGAAAGTTTGGTTCTACAGCCTGGATGGCAAGACCCGTAAGCTGTGGGCAAGCGGTTTGAGAAATACCGAGAAGTACCGCTACCGCCCGGGAACGACGGAGCTTTATGGCGCGGATCACGGAAGTGACTGGTTCGGCAAGCCGATTGGCGATGCCAACGGTAAGCAGCCGGTAACCGACCTGAACCCGCCGTGCGAGTTCAATCTTTATGTGGAGGGCGGGTTCTATGGCCACCCGTTCATCACGGGTAACAAGGTGCCGCGCATCGAGTTTCAGAACCGACCCGACATCATCGATCTGGCGGACAAGACGATCGTCCCGGCTTGGAGCTTTGGCGGGCATTACGCGCCGAACGGATTTTGCTTCATGAGCAAGAATGGCCTTGGCACAGACCTCGTGGGCGACGCCTTGGTGGCGCATCACGGCTCTTGGAACAGCCTCAAGAAGGTGGGCTACCAAGTGGAGCGGGTGTGCTTTGACAAGGTGACCGGAAAGCCCTATGGCAGCCAAATGCTCGTGGGGACGCTCAGCAAGAGCGGAGACGTCCTTGGAAGGCCGGTGGACTGTGTGGAAGCCCCCGATGGATCGGTCTTCTTTAGCGACGATCACGGTGGAAAGATCTATCGCATTTCCAAGGCAGGTTCGTAATGAAGTGGCTGGTTCTGGTCGTCCCGAGCGTAGTCGCGGTCATTGCCGCCCAGAATCAGCCTCAAAAGCCTCTGCCCAAGTACGACTCGCCGATGTTGTACTTCGAGGACCACTGTCAACGGTGCCACGGGGAGAACGGGGCAAACTACAGCCCGGAACTCGGAAAAGGTAAGGACGACGCTTGGCTCTTGCAGGAGATCACCGATATGGCCGAGGGTCCGGGGCAGAGTCCGCTCGAAAAGGACGCCCTCTTGGCTCAGGCCGCATTCCATCGCTCTCTCATCGCCAAAGAGCCGTTTCTGTTCATTACCGGTTACGCCAAAGGTGTGTTGAGCGGGGAGACGCTTCCAGGAGCAAAGGTGACGGCGATGGTCGGGAAAAAAACGTTTCCGGCAAAAGTTAAAGAAAAGACCTGGACGGTAGTGCTCCCGGCCACCACAGCGGTGAGGTCTATTTCCGTGCAGGCGAAACTTAACGACAAGCTCACCAAGCTCTCCTTGGATAAGGGCTGGTACTCCCATTCCCAGACCTTGTCCAAGAAGTAGCTAGAGACCCAAAGCCCGACGAATGGCGGCATCTAGCTGCCATTCGCCATTTTGTCCATTCCAGTTCAGTTCGCCTTCCCACTTGAACACAATGGCACCCTTTGCGTTTACGAGGAATACCGTGGGCCAGTAATGCAAGCCCCAACGATTCCAATTCGCCCCCTCGTTATCGATCAGTACTGGCCATCCGATCTTTTCTTTGGCGATGGCCTTTTGGACGTTTTCGACATTCTTTTCGAAACTTAGCTCCGGGGTGTGGACGCCGACAAAATCCAGGCCCTGGCCCTTATAACGGTCGAAAAGACGGTTGTAAATGGGGAGGTTGGCTTGGCAGTTGCTGCAGGCGAACGTCCAGAAGTGAACAAGCGTGACCTTGCCGGAAGTCTGTGGGCTGGGCGCTTTGCGGCTTGAGCTTAGGTTGAACCACTGATTACCGGAAAGGACGGGGGCCTTTTTCGCATTTGATTGTGCCTGCCATGCGACCGTTGAGACGACGCTGGCGGTGAGGAGGAGGAAGCCAAGGGACCATTTCACAGGTTAGGAAATGCTCTCAATCGAATCCTTGTTCCCACTGATTGTGGGGGCCGAAGCCCCCACGTTTTTTTTACTTCTTGTCGATGGCTTCTCGGAGTGGGTGTCCCACGCAGCCCGTGGGATATTCGATACCCAGGATTTGGCTGATGGTGGGGGCAATGTCGGTGACGCCGACAGTTCGGGAGTACCAGCCCTTGGTGATACCGGGGCCGCGGAGGACGACGGGGACGTGGCTATCGTATTGCCACGGGGTGCCGTGGCCGGTGCCGGTACCGCCGCCGTTGTACCAACCCGGGTTATCGATGAGAAGCAAGTTGCCGCAGATCTTCGGGTGGAAGCCGTTATAGACCATGGGGGTCCAGAGCCATTGCGGGAGTCGGCCAGCCATGATGTCGGTTCGAGTGAACGCGTAGTACTGGCTCTCCATCTTGATGACGGCATCAGCAGCGGTCTTTTCGACCTCGGCGATGTCGAGCTTCTTCTGGGTAACGAGTTCTTCGTTGAGATACAGATTCGGTTCGCCTGACCAGAGCACCCAATCTCCCGCACCGTACTTGGCAGTGAGGGCAGCGTTGATGGTGGTCTTGGGGTTCTCGCCGGTGGCGGGGCCACGCTTGACGCCGGTCTTGTAGACGTTAGCAGACTCCTCGGGGATGGGGACGACGCCGTGGTCGCCGGTGAGGGCGATGAGGACATTGTCGATGCCACCGGGGACCTGTTTGTTGAGGTAGTTGAAGAGGTCGCTCAGGAGTCGGTCGGTGCGGATGCTGATGTCCATCACCTCGGGGCTATTCGGACCGTAGGCATGGCCGACATAGTCGTTGGTGGCGAGGTTAATGGCGATGACGTCTGGGATCTCATCTTGGCCGAGCTGCTCGTTGGCAATCGCTTTCTTGGCGGTGTCGAAGAGATAGTCCTGGCCCTGACCGCTTCGGGTGAAGTTGCCGATGCTGTTAGTGGCATGGCTGAAGGCTTTTCCGTTCGCGGGAGCCTTTTCCGCGGGGGCTCGGCGAGCGGGCCAGTATTCCTTATCGGCCAGGAGAGGCTCCCAAGCCTTGTCTTTCGCCTTGGCGATAACGTCTTGGCGGTTGATGTCTTCCACCCACTTGGGAAGCTGCTTGTTGGGGAAATAGAAGGAGCTGCTGACCCACTTTCCGTTGCCGCCATCCAGCCAGATGACGGTATCGGCGGCGTGGCCGGCCATGAGGATGGCGGCTCGGTCCTTGAAGGAAACGCCGACGACCTTTGCTTTGCCGTTGGTGGCCATCTTGAGTTCATCGCCAACGGTGGTGGAGAGCATGTTCTTGGGGCTCATGGGACCGCTTTTGCCGCCGACAGTCTCGACGCTGGGGTCATCGGTGCAGTACATTTCCTTGCCCGATTTCCGGTCGTACCAGTCGTTTCCGACGATGCCGTTGCTAATAGGATCGGAACCACTCAGGATGCTGGCGTGGCCAGGACCGGTGGCGGTTGGGATGTGGGTGTGGTGGGCGTCTACGTAGTAGGCTCCGGTGTCTTTTAGCCACTCGAAGCCGCCGATGCCCTTGTTGGACTTGGCAGGTAGGAACCAGGGCTCGAAGCGGCGCATGAGGTCCGCGCGAAATTGGTCGATACTGATGACGACGACGAGACGCGGTTTTGCCGGTGCGGCCTGGGCGACCGCGGCGGAGGCGAGAGCGACCGCGAGCGCAATTCGGGAAAGACGCATAGGGTTTCAGGCTACCCGTCGTGTTAACGGGTTAACAAAACCTAAACAATCAAAAGAAAAAGGGTCCCAGCCGAAGCTAGAACCCTTTTGGAAATTTGGGTGCGGGAGTAGGATTTGAACCTACGACCTCCGGGTTATGAGCCCGACGAGCTACCAGACTGCTCCATCCCGCGGTGCAGTTGAATATGATACTGCTCGAACTGATTGAATGTCAAGGACCTACTGAATTTAGTGATCTTGTTCTTGGGTCGGAAGCGACTTTCGGGCGGCGCGGGCTTCTTTTAGGGCGGCGATGATCTTGAGACCGGTTGAGACGGCGGCGATGATGGGGGCGTACTTCTCGAACACTCGAGTGGTGGTGCTGGCCAATGCGGAAGCGGAACCGGCTACTCCCTCTGCCTTTGAGCCGATGCTCTGAACGGTGTGATGAAGCGTGGTCGTGAGACCGTCGACCTTGACGGTGACGCCTTCTACCTTGTCGATCAGGCTTTCGACCTTTGGCTTGAGCTCTTGTACGGTCTTGCCCAATTTGAAGAGCATGACCGCCATCGCGATAAACAACAGCGTATTCATCGCGAAGAAGATCGTTGAAAAGACAATCCAATAAGTCGGCATTCCGTTCATGAAGTCACCCTAAACTCAATTTCCCTCGTTTCGTCTGGCAATAATACCGGCGAAAACTCTACCTGGCCGTTTACGGGGTCCACGTGTTGATTTTCGGTTTCGATTCGAGTTCCCCACATCCCTCTGACGACGATGGTCGAATTCATGCCCTTGGCGGCAGGATTGTGGATGGTGACGCGCACCCAGCGTTTGCGGGAATCAAACTTAACTTCTTTGATCATTCCGAAGGAGGCTTCGACCTCCAACCCTATCTGACGGACAACCACTCGGCGGCCCACGCCATCCCAGGGGCGGACGCTGAAGACATCTTTGCCTTGGTCGTTGGACATCTCAAAGTGACATCCGAACGTGATGACGCCCGCGTTCCGGGTGGGCAAAACGTAGCTCGCGATATTCGTTAGGTAGGCGAATAAACTAATTCCCAGATCTCCCGTCAAAGAGCTCATTCCGAATTGCTTGGAGGCGGCATCTGGACAGAATCCCATAGAACCGGCGCCATCTGAGCGGACGAGAGCCCAGGGGGCGAGGAGCCCACCGAAGGCGAGTCGCAGATAGCTGTCCGGCAGCGTGGTGTAGTCTCGGTCCAGCAGGTCGAAGAACATGAGGGAGTTGGCGGCGGTGGTGGAGCCCAGGCACATTTCACCTTTGTCAGCCATGGCGGGGTGTGGGACTTCAATTTCATCCAGCCATCGTTTGTCGCTGGCGTACCACCACCAGCTTGGGCTGAGGGATCGAGCGGCGTAGGCGAGGCGAAGCGATTCTTCCCGGCGATTGCCAAGCCCGGCCGCGTCTTCCGAGGCGGCAAAAACCTCTCTAAAGCTTCGAGTGGACCATGGGGAATCGCCGTAATAGGGGAAGGTTTCGGCATCGAGCCAATTGGTCAGAGGCTCTGGATCGAGTTCAACGCCGTCGGCTTCCATCCTTCGCATGGCATCGGTTAGGAGCAGGACCTCCCGATAGCCAGTTCTTTCGACATTGGTGGCCCGATGCAGCGATTCCCACGTCATCTTGGCCAAGCCGCGGTAGTTCTTGTCGGGGGTTAGCCCGAGATCAACGAGGCGAGCAAGCGACAGGAAGAGGTTCATGGCCAGGGCATAGACCTGGGGGCGGCCAAAGTTCATCGCTACGGATTTGTCGTCGGCGAAGGTGCTTCCGATGTGACCGTCAGCCGGGTTTTGGAGATCGTCCAGGAGGAAGTCTTCGACAAATCGCTCCAGAGTCAGGATCTCGTTCGATTCTGGATAGAGGGTGTTCTTTTCGGCCAGGAACAGGGCATCGGCCAGAGAACTCTCGACGCCGAACGCGCCGAGGAATTCATCGGGGGCGGTGATTCGTTCGTTGGAGTGGATATCCGTGGGGAGAATGGCGTGATGGAGGTTGGAGTTAGGATCCTCGTGAATCTGGTGCTCTACAATCCATTTGGCCCTTGCCCGGATGAGTTTGTCGATCGGCTCAGTAAAGAGGAGGTGGGCGCTGGACTCTCTGCCTTTCGTGTCCTCGAATGAGAGCATCAGAGCACCGGGCTTATCTGGTTTGACAAAACAGAATCCGCCTTCTTCGTCCGAATCGGTTTCGAGCTCGGACTCCCCATCGGTGAAGAAGCGAGTGGGAGTGGCTCCGGCAACTTCGACTGCGATCCCGACGTCGGCGGGCACGACAGCGCCAGGCAAAAGGCGAACGGCGGGTTGGCCGCAAGCGGCGAGAATGGGATTGACGCTATCGAACCGGTCTCTCTCGGTCGGGACGAAGCAAGTCTGGTAGGTTCGGGACTCTCCTGGCTCAAGGATTAGCGTGCTGTGATCGTTGAACCAGGTTGGCCACTCTTCCCTTTCGATGGCGGCACGACTGTGGATATAAACGACGGGAATACCGTCCCAGCGGAAGGGGGTGTTCAGCGATGCGCGGACGTGATTGAAGAACTCCCATTTCGTGTCCGCGCCCGGGAAGATGAGGAGGCCAGGGGCTTCTGCGTTGAGACGTTGGGCAAAGAGGTAGCTGGCAGCCCCTCCGATGTACTTGTGGATATGAACGCGATCTTTGTACATCTCCGCCGCCCCAGAGTCGTTAGCGGCGAATCCCTCAAGCAAGTTGTTCATGGCGAAGGGAAATCCCAGTTCGCCGATCTCAACGGTGGTGCGTCCGTTGTTGGTCAGGGTGAGGTCCCAGCAGATTTGGGGCACGATGCCGGGCTTTTCGCTGAACCGCCCGACGGCTTCGATTTCTTCTAGGAACGAGAACTCATATTCGAAAGTGACCTTACTGGGGTCTTCGTCATCCTCAACCTGGTGGGCGCGGGCGTTTCGGCTGACGATCCATGGATCGTCAGGGTGGGTTCGAGCCCCGAGGAGGATGGTTCCGGGGAAATAGTCTTCGGCAATTTCATCCCCGATATTGATCGGGGAGAGCACGAACTGAAACTCCTCATTTTCGTCGGGAAGGTTTGGATTGGCAACCCACATTTGTCCGATGCGCCCGCCAGGGCCAAATTCCATCGAAATCAGAGTGCCGGTCAGTTCGGGGCGATCAATGCCGAAATCATCCATGTGGAGGGCGTAGATTACCCACGGTTTGGAGTGGGTGGGGTGAGGTTAAGATCCTACGGTCTCGTAGCCCTCGGGAAGCGATCGGAACTCGGAGGGGACGAGGCCCAGATATTCCCGAACGGATTCTCTGAGGCCCTGGGTGGTGCCAAAACCACTCTGTGCGGCTACGATATCCACCGCTTTATCGCTCGATACGAGCAGGCCGACGGCCATTTCGGTTCGGCAACGATCCACGTACTCGTGGAAACCGTAGCTGACGAGTTGCTTAAAGACACGCGAGAAGTGGAACGGCGAATAGCTGGCCATATCCGAGGCCTCCTTCAGGGACCAGGAGCGAGCGGGGTTTTGGCGCACCGCTTCGGTCAGTCGCTGGATGGGTTCGGGGAGGTCTGCGGGGAGTGGCGAGAGCTGCATTTCATCTCCGCCCACCATGATGCGCCCGACTGCCTCATAGATGAACGACATAAAGAGGGGCTCGGCGAGTTCGCTTTGCTGCTTTCGCGCTTCTTCAAAGCGGCGCAGGGGCTCCGAAAAGTTCGGGTCAATGGGTTTGCAGCCTACGAATCGGTATTGGCCCTTAGACTGACGGACCGGGCCTGTATTTTGGATCCACTGATCGAGAGCCGGGAGCATGGCGGCATTCCATGACAGCATTTGAAGTTTGTGGTCTCCGCGGGCAACCAGGGAGTTCAAGCGAATGGGGCCACGAACATAGAAGACGCTACGGGGAGGCACGATGATGACTCGGCTCTGGTTAACGGAGCGAGCGATGATGGCCCCCTCATAGTTAATGCCCAGAACGTGTGTGCCCGCAGGCAAGCCGATCGTCCCTGACGTAGATCGTGAAACCGAGATTCCTATGGACTCTAGTTTTAGTTGTCCTAGTCCCGGGTTATCAGATCTTTTTACGGCAGGTTGACCGCAATCGAAATTCAAATCGAAGGCGGAGTCGTTGGCCGGGGATCGCAATGTGCACTCCTTCTTTGCTGTCATCGAGTGTACAACACCGCGCAATTGACCGCCAGGGGTAATTCGCCAGATGGCCCCCTTTAGGGGATAGGATCAGGTATCAATTGCGTGTGTCCAACGGATTTAATGTAGCGGTTGTCGGAGCCACCGGCGCCGTCGGTAACGAGTTTCTCAGACTGTTCGAAGAGCGTAATTTCCCGATTCGAAACTTGAAACTTTTGGCGAGCGCCAGATCGGTTGGTAAACAGATGCAATTCCGTGGGGAAACGCTGACCATCGAGGAAGCGACCAAGGAATCTTTCGACGGAATAGATTTTGCATTTTTTAGTGCAGGCGCCTCTCGTTCTCGCGAATTGGCCCCGGCGGCGGTGGAAGCGGGAGCGGTGGTGATCGATAACTCCAGCGCTTTCCGGATGGATCCGGCGGTGCCGTTGGTGGTCCCTGAGGTTAATCCTTTTGCCCTCACGCCAAACACGCGATTGGTGGCGGTGCCTAACTGCACGGCGATCATTTTGCTCGTGGCCGTGAACCCGTTACAAGCGCTGGGCAAGATCGACCGGTTGATTGTGAGTACCTACCAGAGCGCAAGCGGTGGTGGCGCGAAGGTCATGGATGAGCTGATTTACGAGACCGAACAGGCGGTGAGCGCACTCCGAGGCGTTCCGGGAGACGGATCCGGTCGAGAGAAGGTTCTCCCCCATCCTTACGCCTTCAACCTCTTTAGTCATAACACTCCCATTAACGAACACGGCTATAACGACGAAGAGTGGAAAGTTATCCAGGAATCGCGAAAGATCCTGGACCAGCCGGAGCTAAGGGTAAATGTCACTTGCGTACGCGTCCCGGTCATTCGAGCTCACAGCGAATCGGTGACGATCGAATTCGCGGGCGAGGCTCCCAGTGAGGCTCAGATTCGGGAAGTCTTAGCTAAAGCTCCGGGAGTTCAATTGGTGGATGACCGAGAGGCGAACGCCTTCCCGATGCCGATTACCGCGAGTGGTCAAGGCGACGTCTTAGTCGGTCGCATTCGGAAGGATCTGTCTCATCCGAACGCCATTTCGATGTTCATTGCGGGGGATCAGCTCTTAAAGGGAGCGGCGTTGAACGCGGTGCAGATCGCCGAACTCATTCTGAATACTGGACAACCTATCGACTCGTTTGCTTAAAGGAAGAGTCCCTCGCCGCGCGGGGGACGAGATCCTCATCCCCTGCAACGAGGGTCGGAGAGTCTTTGGACGACTTCGTAGCTGTAGTTGAACACGGCTTCGGTGAGGGGGTTCCAGAGGTGGTAGAGGTTGGGTAGTTCTTCGATCGTGACCATCTTCATTCCTTTGGACTCTTCGGCCATCTCGATCTCGCCTACTTTGGCGACTTTGGCGGCGTAGCAGTCGGCCCAGCGAACTTCCCTTCTTTCGCTGATGTGGTAGCAGCCGATGTACTGGACGCAATCCAGGTGGACGCCCGCTTCCTCAATGGACTCTCGCCGCGCAGCTTCCATGGAGTTCTCATCGGGTTCCACTCGGCCGCTAGGAATGCACCATCCTCGATCTTCGATATCACAAATCACCACGCGGTCGCCCGCCCAGGCAAACACCAGAACCGCAAAGGTCCGAAGGGGCGCCTTAAATGGGGCGGGGAAAAACTGAAGCCGTTGGCGACCAAACGACCCCGTGGGAAATCTTTTCACTGTCGAATAACAACCTTTCCGATAATATCGTCCACCTTGACGGGTCCGAAGCGCCGACTGTCTTCGGACACTTCTCGATTGTCTCCAAGAACGTAGACGTGACCCAGGGGAACTTTATATTCTCCGTCTCTAAAATCTACGTTATCCGGGACGTTGTACCAATCAACGATTTCTCCCGCCATCTTATAGACGCGCTTAATGATATAGCCAGTCGGTCCATCATCCTTAATCACCACCACGTCTTTGTCGCGGATGGGGCCGACGAGCCAATAGGCTCGACTTGTCAGCACGCGCTGGCCATTGGTGAGCGTCGGCAACATCGATTCACCCGAGACGACAACTGTGGTGAAGGTTAGATGGAAGTAGATGGCGAATGCCAGCAACACGAGTAAGGTGCCGCCAAATCCGGTGATCGCTCGCTTCCTGCTCTTCCTCATCGGGATTCATTTTAGCGGGTTCTGGCGGGTTTCGGTCCGCTATACTCATAAGGCGGTCTTCCCCCTGCGCCTATGGAAAGCATCCTTCACTCGCTCTCAAATCATGTTTCCGAGGCCTTCTTGGTCCTGGCAATTCTCTTCGTCGTCTTCGCGGTATGGACGATCAACCTGTCCAGAAAGGTACGCCGTATGAATCTGCGATGGAAGGAGTTGATGGACGGCGCGAGCGGAGATAATTTAGAGCGAATGCTCTATGACCATCTGCGTGAGCGGATGCAGGTTCAGGCTCGGATGGACGGGCTGGGAGAGCAGATTCAGGTGCTGGAAGACAAAATGCTGGGAACCAAGCGACACCTTGGACTCGTCCGATACGATGCGTTTGAGGATGTCGGCGGCTCCCAGAGCTTCGCGATGGCGCTCTACGACGATCGGGGAGATGGAGCCTTAATCACCAGTTTAATTGGACGCGCCGACTGTCGCGTTTACTGCAAGCCTTTGGTGGGCGGTCGTTCCGAGCGAAACCTTTCTCAGGAAGAGCAGCGAGCGATTCAGGATGCAGTGAAACCCGGACCCAAGTCCATCGTCTCGCACTAACACATCACGATGAGCGAAGCCTATCTCGACGACGAACTCCTCATCCGCCGCGCTCAAGGTGGAGATCGATCCGCCTTCGACGCGCTGATCTCCAAGCACAGTGCGCGAGCCTACCAATATGCGTTTCGATTGACGAGGAATCCGGAAGAAGCATCCGATGTGGTCGCCGAGGGCTTTGTTCGCGTCTTTAACGCTCTCCATAACTTCAAGGGTCAAAGCGCCTTTACAACCTGGCTGTACCGAATCATGACGAACTGCTTCTTGGACATTCGCAAGAAGGAAAAAAATCGGTCCGCTCTCAGTATCGAGTCTGCGCTGGTAACCAACGAAGGGGACGTAGAGCTTCAGGTGGAAGATACTGGCGCCTCGCCGCATGAACTGACAGAGAAGGGTGAGCGCGAGCGACGATTTGAAAAGGCGGTGGCTCGACTACCGGAATATCAGCGAGCGATGATCATGATGTATCACGCCGAGATGATGTCTTACGAGGAAATAGCTGCGGCTTTAGACCTACCCATTGGGACTGTCAAGAGCCGTTTGAACCGGGCTCGACTGACGTTGCGGGAAATGCTGCAAAAAGATGAGGAACTTTTCCGAATCTAGCCAAGTCACACTTTCTAGATTCGAGAAGGTCCAGGATGGGGAGCCGGCTCTCGAAACTTACAAATGAGATGATTCCCTCCCGTTGGGAGGTGTGAAGGATGAATAACGACAAAGCAAGAGAGTATTTCTCGGCATATGCAGAAGGAACCCTGGAGCCAGGGCTCGCGCAGTCATTTGAGGCCAAGCTGAAGGCCGATGGCACGCTTAAGGCCGAATACGAACAGTTTCAATCCACTCTGGAAGAACTGAACTCCCTGCGGTTCGAAGAGATTGAAGTTCCGTTCGATTTGAACGACCGAATTTCAGCAGCGATCGATAAGAGCATTTACGACAAGAAGCGAGCGGCGAGTCCGGGTTGGACTACTTGGTTGCGCAATCTGGCATTTGGCGGATTGGCGGCGGCCGCTATCTTTGGCGCGTATTTCACCGTAAAGATGGCCAACGGATCTACTTCGATGGCATCGGTGGGAACGATCGCATCGAGCAGCGAGCAGATTCAGTACAGCCCGACCGACCAGGGCATCGAGATGAAGTACAGGCCGAGCGAAAGTCACAAGGTTACGATCCGTGGCGGCAGCGATGGCGACGAATCCGTTCAAGTGGGTCGCAACGGTTGGGTTAACGAGTTAACTAACGCTCAACCCAGTGCGGCAATCTTTAAAGTTCAGATTCAGGGCGACACGCCTGAGTCAATCGTGGTGGTGCCGGGGACCCAACGAAGCAAGGTAGTGACCGGTCAAGGCTCGATCGTCGATCTGGCGAAAGCGGTTGCCAATCGATACCACGTCCCGGTGATTTTGAAGGTCGCGAATCCAGAAACGGAAGTTTCTTGGAACTTCGGCAACGGCGACGCTCCTTCTGAGGCTGCGAAGTCTCTTTCGGGTCTGGCGTTTAGCGCCGACATGCGAGAGACCGGGGTGCTTTCGATCAGCGATAATTAGAGAAAGCTAAGCGAACCGATCACTAATTGGAGGATAAGATCTTTGCGATCTTATCCTCCAATTCTTTTGTGATAGTCAACGCACGCACAGCATCGTTGTTAAGATCGCTAAACATCAGGGTTTCCGTGACGGGCGTGGCGGCCTCACCAGCCGGATTGGACTTAGCCAACGCGGGTTGCTCAAAGAAGCTCCGCGATGGCACCATCTTTTCCGCCATCCTGATCGCCTCTTCGGTGTTCTCGTGCAGTCGAACCGCGGTCGTGTAGACCATCTTGGCTTGATGAGCGATCCTGTTCAGCGGCTCGGTTCCTCGGCAGATCTTCTTTAAGGATTTTCTCAGGACCGACTTTTGCTCAGAATCCAGATAAGGAACCATGTCGTCTAGTCGGTTCAGCGCCATGTGCTGCATCATCGAACATCGATAGACCATGAGGAAGTTGGAGTACTTCAAGGTTTCCGCAACGTGAACCGCCATTAAGAGGTCGTTTGTTGCCTGGCGGAAGTCTCCGTTTCCTACCTCACCATCGGCTTGACGCATGAGGCCGCGTTCTACGGCGACCATGGAGTTAAAAATCTGGGACTTGACCCCGCCCACGATCATGTCATCGTAGGACACCGGCACCAAAGGCTTTAATTCACCTTCGCCAGCACCTTTTATCCAGCGACGTGCGATCCTTCTCAATTCATCGGGACTGGTGACCCGATCGTTCTGCACTTGTTCGTCGGTGTCTCGAACGACATCGAGATAGGAGTTAATCCTTAGCTGATCTCCCCCCGTTTGTGGCCATTCAAAGGGATCTACATAGGTGCGGCTATGTAGGCCGATCCCGGCGAGGGCTAAAACTGGAGCTACTACCAGAAAACTGTAGAGAAGCTTTTTGGCTTCCATGGTAAAGGCAATTTTCGGCACGAAATATGCACTTCCCAAGGGCTTTGCACCGTTCTTGCACCTAGTGCTTTTGCTGGCTTTGGTCGCAGAAGAATCGAAGGCATATGGGACTATCCGCCTAACGATTGAGACGGACCATGGTTCCCCAGCAAAACCATCATAGAATGAATGTGGGAGAGGTGAAGACAAGAAAAATTAGATGAAAACCGGAAAGATCCTCTGCTGGGAGGGACATCTCATCCAGCGAGCGTCGCGAGGCGAGTCGGTCGCCTTCGAACTCATATCGGATCTCTACCGACCCATTCTTCTGAACCTCGCAATGCGCATTTTGCGCAACGCAGATGATGCAAATGATGCAGTACAGGAAAGCTTGGTTAAGGCATATCGAGCGATTAGGGACTTTGACCCGAATCGTCCGATTAAGCCGTGGCTCTGCCGGATCTGCACTAACGTTTGTATCGATATGGTGCGAAGCCGAAAGTACGAGGGCGATTCGATCGATCAGCATGAATATATGCTGTGCGACGAGTCGAGCAGCTTAGAAGACCAAGCGGGCGCGAACATGGCGCGCACTCAGGTGATCGAAGCGATATCCCGACTGCCCGAGAAGTATAGAAAGATCATCTTTCTGCGTCACTTCCGGCATATGGATATCAACGAGATTGCCATTGAGCTTCAAAAACCCGAAGGCACGATCAAAAGTTGGCTCTTTCGAGCCAGAGGCTTACTCAAGCAAGATTTGACGATGGCAACAGGGTAGATAGAAAGTCGCTTTTAGAGGTTGCGTCAACGGACCGAAAGGTCCCCGAGACTCCGGGTTCTCCCACCGGAGTTTCTTTCGTTTATGAGGCACCCTGTCTTTCATTTGGAAACCTAACTTCTTTCAGACCCAGTGCAAAAAGGCTTTGATAGGTAGAATTCTGGGCAATGGCCGTCTCCGAAGCCAACGTCCTGGAGGCGCTGCGAAGCGTCATCGACCCAGATCTCCGTCGCGATATCGTTACTCTGGGATTCGTCAAGAATGTTCAGATTGAGGGGGATCATGTCTCCTTTATCGTCGAGCTTACGACCCCCGCATGCCCCGTTAAGGATCAACTCAAACAAGAGTGCGAGGAACGGGTGTCGGCCTTGGAGGGCGTCTCTTCGGTCTCCGTAGAGATGACGGCTCAAGTTCGTCAGAGGCAAACTGCGCCTCAGGACTTGATTCCTGGCGTTAAGCACTGCATCGCCATTGCAAGTGGCAAGGGCGGCGTTGGAAAGAGCACGGTAACCGTAAATTTAGCAGTGGCTCTGGCCCAGACTGGCGCACGGGTTGGTTTGATGGACGCGGATGTTTATGGCCCGTCGATCCCCCTGATGTTAGGCGCAGAGTCCGAAAGGCCCTACACTCAGGGCAACAAGATCATCCCGATCGAACGCTACGGTCTCCGCACAATGTCGTTAGGTTCCCTACTGGAAGAGGGACAGGCGGTCTTGTGGCGCGGACCTATGGTAGCGGGAACGGTTAAGCAACTCTTGGAAGACGTGGACTGGGGCGAGTTGGATTATCTCTTGGTGGACTTGCCGCCGGGAACGGGAGACGCTCCCATGAGTTTGGCCCAGTTGGCGCCTTTAACCGGAGTCGTTATTGTAACCACACCTCACCATGTGGCAGCGAATATCGCAGGGAAAAGTGTGCATCTGTTCCGACGCTTGAACGCGCCGATTATTGGGGTCGTGGAGAACATGGCGGGATTCGTTTGCCCGAACTGCGGCGAAGTTTCTCGTATCTTCTCAGGGATGACGGGAGAGGAACTTTCCCAGCAATTGAAGGTTCCCTATCTTGGCTCGGTGCCTCTCGATCCTTCGGTGAGCGATGCAGGAGACAAGGGAGTGCCGGCGATCATTTCGGCACCGCACCGACCTCAAGCCGAGTCATTCAAAGAGATTGCGGGCAAGTTGGCGCAACAGGCGTCTATTTTCTCGATGACCCGGCGGGACTTGACTCAGTTATCCGACGGCTCCGAACGGCCGAAGTTTTCAGCGGTTGATTAGCGGAAAAGAAGTGGGATCGTTCAACCACGTCTTCAATGGGGCGTGCTCGTTGGCGTCCAGGATTTTGTAGACGTAATCGTCGGCGCGAACCCAGCGTAACACCTGGTGAGGAACCGCCAAGCGTTCTTCATCGGAGAGCTGCGGGGGCCAGTCCTCGATTTGATAGACCTCTCGGGGGTAAAAGACGTCATCTGAAATGAGGCTCATCACCGGGATGGTGGGATTGATGTCCCGTAAAAGATCATCTACGGCTTGCTCGATCAGGGACGCTCGTCCGAGTTCTGCGAATCCTTGGCGACGGTTTTCTTTCAGATATTTCCGGGCGCAATTCTCACCGATTTGGACAACCACGAGGTCCACGCCTTCGAGAGCCTCTTTATAGTCGGTAGTTGATTTGAGGAGGTGAGTGGACTTGGCGGAGAAAAAGCAGACTCGTCCCAATCGATCAAAGAGATCGAGTCTCTCTTCGTCGGCGTCGTACAGGGTTATCTCCATGGGTCGCTCACCAAAATAGGTGGCGAGGGCGGCCAGGACCGGCACCGTACACCTGATGGAACCGGCTCCCAAGATGGCAAGATGGATTGCGCTCATTCCTTGTATTACTGCGTCCCGATCAATTCGGCTTACAACTCCAGAATGCGGGCGGCGGATTCCAT
This sequence comes from Armatimonadetes bacterium 55-13, assembly GCA_001898035.1. Lineage (GTDB taxonomy): Bacteria > Armatimonadota > Fimbriimonadia > Fimbriimonadales > Fimbriimonadaceae > 55-13. The sequence goes on along the minus strand of MKRX01000002.1, from coordinate 178,999 downwards.
GTCCTTATCTCCGCGACCGCTCATGTTCACTAAGACGCGTGTTCCCTGAGGGAAAAGTTCTCTGTTCGTGAGGGCGGCGAAGGCATGGGACGATTCGAAGGCAGGGATGAGGCCCTCCATTTCGGCAAGCATTCGGAAGGCCTTGAGCGCTTCCTCGTCCGTGGCAGCAGTGTATATGGCGCGGCCGATGTCTTTGAGGTAGCTGTGCTCCGCACCGACACCTGGATAGTCCAAACCGGCGGATACTGAGTGGGTGCCGAGAACCTGACCACTCTCGTCTTGCATCAAATAGCTGTAGGAGCCGTGAAGGACGCCGGGAGAGCCAACGGTGAGGGGAGCGGCGTGCTGACCCGTCTCCAGTCCATGCCCGCCAGCTTCGACACCGACCAATCTGACTTCAGAATCGTCTAGGAAACCGGCGAAGAACCCGATGGCATTAGAACCTCCGCCTACGCATGCGACGCCGACTTCGGGAAGTCGACCATACCGGTCGAGATATTGCTGTCGCGCCTCGTCGCCAATGATACGTTGGAATTCCCGGACCATATAGGGATAGGGATGGGGGCCAGCCGCGGTACCGATGATGTAGTGGGTATCGGCGACGTTGGTGACCCAGTCACGCATCGCCTCATTGAGCGCGTCTTTGAGGGTTTTGGTGCCGCTGGAAACGGGATGGACTTTGGCGCCCAAGAGTTTCATTCGGAAGACATTCAACTCTTGGCGAGCGCAGTCTTCTTCACCCATATAGACTTCGCACTTGAGTCCAAAGAGAGCGCAAACGGTGGCGGTGGCGACACCGTGCTGACCAGCGCCGGTCTCCGCGATGATTCTTTTCTTGCCCATTCTGAGGGCGAGGAGGGCTTGACCAAGGGCGTTATTGATCTTATGAGCGCCGGTGTGATTGAGGTCTTCCCTTTTGATGACCACGTGCAGGCCCAGATGGTCGCTGAGGCGGCGGGCTTCGGTGATGGGAGTGGGACGCCCTACGAATTCGGCAAGGTATCGATTGAACTCGTCTTTGAACGCGGAGTCCGCCCATGCTCGGTCGAACTCTTCCGATAATTGTTCGAGGGCAGGCATTAAGGTTTCAGGCACAAAGCGACCGCCATAGTCGCCAAAGCGCCCTTTAGCATCGGGACGAGTAAGCATGGATTCTTTATTCTACGCTTTGAATTCGGCTGAGTTCTGGGTACCGGCTTCGAGGATCTTTGACCGGACGGCCATGACGGTTCCGCCAGCAACCATCACAGGGAGCAGAAGTACGTTCACCACGGGAAGCAACGTTAGAGCGCCGGCCAGGAGTTGGAAGCCGAACCAGCCCTTCATGCGCGTGGCAACCGGCCACTGTTGGCCGACCGTGCGGTTGTAGCGAATAAAGGTGGGCGAAGTGTAATCCAGGACACCTAGCCAACCGGCAATTAGAACGGGACCGACAATGGGTATGAGCCAACCGCAAAAGAGCGAGGCGAAAGTCATGGCGATGGCAAACGCACCTCGGGATAAAGAATCTGAGACGACGCGGGATGTTTTCAGAGAACTCTGAGGCGCCGGGCGTCCCGTCAGTTTTTCCTCCACTTTTTGAGAGAGATCATCCCAAAGGAACGAGCTTGTGAACGACGTTATGGTGATGAAAACAAATCCTGCGGCGAAGATCCAAAAGAGAATGTAGATCAGGTTGGCAAACAGCGCCCCGGTTTGAGTTTGAAAGCGCTCGTTGATCCAGCCCAAGAGCCAGGGAACCAGCAGGGCGTAGCCGAGGACCATGATTCCAAGTAGGATGGCCAGCGACCAAATCCAAGGGATCAGGATGTATCGCCAATTTCTCCGATCCCCAAAAACAATTCTCGCCCCTTCCGCAAGGTGACCCATGCAAAAGAGACGAGAACTGAGTTTTTTTGGTCGCACTTGGTGGGTAGGGATTCCTACCGAACCAGTCTTTTCTTGGCTAAGCCACTCGCTTACGCGAGTCGAAAAGAACCGGGGAGGGAGAACCTCCCCGTCGAATCGTTTTGTTTAGAGACCGCCGTTAGCCGTGTCTTTCCACCAGTCAGAGTCGTGAGACTGGAAGCTGGGGTTGGTGCCCATGACTTCAGGAGCATAGGTACCGGTAACAGGGGTATCGACCGGCCAAACCTTGATGTACTGGCTGAGGTCAGCGGCGGCGCAGGCGTCGCCGGTGGTGTGACCACCCTCCATCGCCCACTGCTCCTTCGCACCGTCGATCTGCTTCAGGTTAGCAAGGATCGTCTGGCGTCGGCTGTTCGAGCGAGCCTTGATGAAGTTAGGTACAGCGATTGCCATCAAGATGCCAATGATCAGGACGACGATCATGATTTCGACGAGGGTAAAGCCTTTTGTCTTTCGAATTCGGTTCATGCGTTTGGTTCTCCTCCGCCTCCCACGGCGGATGCGGTCTTAACTGATTGATCAGTTCCATACAAATCGGACAGCCAAGCCCGCATCCTTACGGGGAATTGCAGCAACTTTTCGGCGAGAACATGATTTGATCGCGAATTTAGCTTGGAAGAACGCAAGAAAAAGGAGGCGTCCCGGGGGATGCCTCCTTTGAAGGAGCGTGGTCAGGTTCTTCGGTGGGTCGAAGTCACTAAAGACCCGTTGCGTCGCCTGCCCACTGATATTGATCTTTGCCCTGGAAAGACGGGTTGGTCCCGACAGTATTCGGGAGGTAGGTGCCGGTAACCGGAGTGTTATCGGGGTAAGTCTTTATGTAGTCCGGGGTCAGGTCGGTGGACGCAACCGCATCTCCCGATGTCTTCCCTTTTTCCATAGCCCAGCGCTCTTTGGCGCCATCGATCTGTCGCAAATTCGATATGACGGTTTTCTGGCGACTTCCCGATCTGGCCTTGATGAACTGGGGAACGGCGATGGCCATCAAGATTCCGATGATCAAGACGACGATCATGATCTCCACCAGCGTAAAACCTGTTCTCTTTCTGGTTCCGTACATAGTTGCTTTGTGCCCCTTGCGCCGCGCGCAGTTCTTTTTGATTTCGTTCCACACGCGCCCTCGCGCTACCTCCGCCTAATTGCTAGATCGTGGCGAACGAGTTTTTTGGCCAGCTCCCCATGGCTTTCTCA
>MKRX01000002.1:175809-175886 GCA_001898035.1 Armatimonadetes bacterium 55-13 | reverse complement strand
GGATCCCAGTTAAGCGATCCGCGCCGTATCTTGATTTTGTTTAGAGACCGCCGTTAGCCGTGTCTTTCCACCAGTCA
>MKRX01000002.1:74771-175618 GCA_001898035.1 Armatimonadetes bacterium 55-13 | reverse complement strand
CTTGATGAAGTTAGGTACAGCGATTGCCATCAAGATGCCAATGATCAGGACGACGATCATGATTTCGACAAGGGTAAAACCCTTCGTCTTTCGAATTCGGTTCATGCGTTTGGTTCTCCTCCAAGTGCGTACGGGCTTTCCCGTTCACAATTGGGTTTCCACAGCCGAGCCGTTGGCTTCACAGGTAATTTTACTTGTCCTTAGTATCTTGAATCTGTCTTCGACAGCGGGTTGGGTTCCAACGTGACTTCTGGGCGGACAAACTCATTCGCTCTATGCAAGAATAGGCAAAATGTCAGAAATTTCCGTTATCGCGCGTCTTCGGGTTATGGCGACTGACTTACAGCTCAAGGCGTATCGGGACGAAGTCGTCTCTTTGGAGCCGAACAAGCGGGGCTTGCTGGGCGCCTCGACTTGGCGCTCTTTGGAGCCGGATGGCGGTGTGATGACCATCATGCGATATGTGGATAGCGCAGTGGCAGAAGAAGCTCTGGAGGCCTTGGTGTCTTCCAATGCGGGCCCCATGGTGGCCTCTCTTTCGATCGATCCGCCCGACGTGATTTTGATGGCGCCCAAGAGTAACAAGGGCAAGACGTTTGAGGAAATTCCCGTGGGTTCACTTCTTTCTTTGGCAGTTCGGGTTTCCGATCCGGGGCAGCAGGAAGAGTTGGAACTGGACACAGACGAGGTTCTGAGCGAGCTCTCTTACATTCCCGGCTATTTGGGCTCCTATTGGGGAAACAACGTTACATTGAACGAAGAGATCCTCAGTCTCGTGACCTGGGCCAATATGGACGCGCTGGAAAGTTCGATCCCCACCAGTCACAAGGTCAAGATTCAGCGCTGGCAAAAGGCGTTCTGACGACATTTGAGTCTAGGAGGGCGTACACTGGGCGTAGGCCCAAGAAAACCTTGCGCCTTCAGGAGGCGTCCAAAGAACTATGAGACCGATGCGAGCCGTACCCCTAGCACTGGCTTTCGCTTTGGCGGGAGCGAGCGCGACGACCGTTCAGGCGGACGCGTTCAAGCCGAGTAAGGCGGACCAGGTGAAGCTGGGTAAGAGGGCGGCAGAGGATCTGCGCAAGCAGGACAAGACGAAGATATTGCCAAGTACCGACGAGCGCGTGAAGGTGCTCCGCAAAGTGGCCAGCTGCTTGCTCTCGGTTATCGACGACGGGAAAGACCCTTGGGAATACTCGTTCGACGTTATCGATAGCAAAGAGGTGAACGCATTCGCCCTTCCTGGTGGACCGACCTTCTTCTTCACTGGTCTTCTGGACAAGCTTTCGACCGAAGACCAGCTTGCCGGTGTTTTGGCGCACGAGTTGACTCACGTGCGGCGTGAGCACTGGGCCTATGCGTATGCGGATAACCAGAAACGGGCGCTCGGCATCAATCTGCTTCTGATCTTTACAAAGGCAAGCAGCACGGTTGGCAACATCGCTTCAATTGGAAATGACCTTCTCTTCAATCTTCCCTTCTCGCGTAAGCATGAGAAGGAGGCAGATGAGCAGGGTTTGGACATGATGGTGAAGGCGGGCTACAACCCGACAGGAATGAAGCAGGTTTTTGAGATGCTTTCCAAGGTTTCGGGGGGCAGCAAACCGCCGGAATGGCTAAGCGATCACCCTGATGACAAGAACCGAATCAAGAACATGCAGGAACGCATCGACAATATGCATAAGACGTTCCCTCCGCAGAAGCCCCTTCCTTGGGCGAAGTAAGAAAAAAGGCGGCCCGGAGGCCGCCTTTTCTATGTCTGATCGGCCTTTCATGGCGTAGAACATAACCGTATGCCCAAGCTCCCTGGTGAACGTATTGTTGGCGTCGAGACCGAATTTGGATGTTTAGTATCCGATCACGATCTTGGAACCCCTGACGAGATCGTGGAGCACATCAAGGACTACATCTTTTATGAGATGCGCTTGGGGCTGATCGACCTCCACGCTCGCGATGATGTTTTCGAACCAGCGGCATCTGGCGGATTTCTGATGAATGGGGCGCGCCTTTACATTGACGCGGTGGGCTCTCACCTGGAGTACGCGACGGCAGAGTGCCGGAGTTTGAAGGACTTGGTGGCCAATGATCGAGCGGGGCAACGGCAGATTGTTAGGGCGATCAAGGAGCTAGGATTTCAGGACGAGGTTAGCGTCTACAACAACTCGGTGGACCACTTTGGTGGACACACCTTTGGGTGTCATGAGAACTACCTGGTTCGAGCCGATGACGAGTTTTTGAGTTCGACAGTCCATCTGTTCTATCCGTTCTTGGTAACGCGGCAGATCTTTGCCGGGGTGGGAAGAGTTGGAGGGCACATTCTGACGGGCGGTTCCCAACCCAACTATCAACAGGTGATGGACAACCCCATCGACTACATTTGGGTTTCCCACGTCTATGGGGTCTCGCCGGATGATTCGGTGCAGTTCCAGTTGAGCCAACGGGCTGATCACATCATCAAGACCATCGCGAGTCGCGTTCGCTTTAATCGAGCCTTGATCAATCCTAAGTGGGAGCACTATTACTCGCACGATGGCATGACGCGCCTTCACCTTCTCTTTGGCGAAGGGAATCAGAACGAGTATGCGTACACCTTGAAGATTGGGACGACGCTCTTGGTGCTTCGACTCTTAGAGGACAACTTGGTGCCGGAGCGACTGCAACTTGCCCAGCCTCTATTGGCGTTACGACAGGTTAGCCGAGACATGACGTTCCGTTGGCTGGTGACACTTGTGGATGGGACGACGCTTTCGGCGATTGATTTGCAGCGCGAGTATTTGAAGCTGGCTCAGCGATATAAAGGAGGCGACGAGCAGACCGATTGGATCTTGCGGGAATGGGAGTCGACCCTTGACGGTCTAGAAAAGGATCCCATGGTAATGGGAGATCGGCTGGACTGGGTGGCGAAGAAGAAGGTTGTGGAACAGTACATCTCCGAAGAAGGCTTGGACTGGTCGGACGACGCGCTTCACTCGGTCGACCTGGAATATCACAACATCGATCCCGAGAAGTCACTGTTTTACGCCCTCCAGGAAATGGGGGAGACGCAAAGGACGCTTGAAGATATGGATGTGGTTACGGCGATGACCGATCCGCCTCAAAACACTCGCGCTAAGGGTAGGTCCATGCAGGTGGAGAAGCTCTTGAAGAAACGCAATCCGGCCTTCTACCTTTTTGATTGGAATGGGGTGGCGACGGATCGGCACCACTTTATCGAGATGCCGGATCCGTTCGAGACTTATGAGAATCCTTCTGACCAGTGGCAGATTCCCATCCGTTAGCGCCTCTTAGCTTTCGACCTCGGCATGGTGATCACGATCCTCTCTTCAGGACCGATGAATCGCCACTTTCCGCCGAGAGCTTGGATGACGTCCCGGAGATAGACAAAGGTGTGAGATTCACCGTTCCGATACGTTTTTTCGATTGCCGGACGACAGAGTCTCAGTCTTTTGCCCTTTCCGGTCACTAAGATGCGCTCGCCATCTAGCGAAAGCTCGCGACCGAACTTTGCCGCTTCGGGACTGGCCATGTCGTGGCATTGGTCGGTGTATTCGCCGAAGAACTGGCCGAGGTTTTCTACGGCGATTTGGATGTCCTTCGGCTTCCCTTCCAATGCGACGCCGCTATCGGTCGTCGTTGCGCCGAGGTTTTGCGGTCGCTTCCTTCCATTTAGAGTGAAGTTCCAAAAGCCGGAAATCATCGAGAGATCGAGATCGTAAGTTGGCTCGATGTTATAGAGTGTGATGGTGGCACGGCGATAGCCAGGGAATCTCCAGTTGGCCGCAGGGACCGCCTTCCCCTCCGTGGAGACAAAGTCCATGGCTGGCTTACTTAGATCGTTCAGTTCACGCCAATCCACGTCAATTCGGCATTGGCCAATCTTCCCCCGCCAAGTTGCGCCTGAGGTGAGGATGTAGGAGTTCAACACCCAGCCATTGCCGGCGAATCCGTTATCGGCTTCATATTCAACGATCACCGTACGAGATTGACCTCTCGCAAACGAAACCTCCTTCAACCAGACCGCTCTGAGCTGCATGTCGTTCGCTGGCTTCAAGGTCTTTTTGGCGATGGGAACGGGAAATCCGTCGACACTGGAAGTCATGTGCGAAATGACCGAGGGGGAGGGGCCCTCGTCGTTGACGTTATTGACCGTCGTCTCGTCGGGAAAGGCCATGGTTAACTTGGTGGCAGGGCCATGATTTTTGAACCAGAAGGTTGCCTTCACATGGATTGAGGCGTCCTTCACGGCGATCTGGACATGCTCGCGGTCCATGGAGACCCATGGATTCTTGGAGAAGTTACCAGCACCACCCACTGACATCCAGTTGGCGTCGTCGGCCATGGAGACCGCGCAAAAACAAAGGAGAAGAGAAGCTGCTATTGAGCGCACGCTGAGATGACGCGCATGCCCCGAACCTCGCTTCGTCCATTTGGGACCAATTCACTAGAAAGACTAGGAATTAGCCATAGCAAGCTGAATTAAGTCCCGAGATGGTTTGAACGTCACGTCCTCCCGCACCGTTTCGAGCACTTCGACCGGTACTTGGCTCTGGCCCTCTAGCAGGGCGCCGATGACGTCTTCAACCAATTGTTCTGGAGTGGAAGCTCCCGACGAGATGCCGACGACCGGGTAATCGGTCTTCCAGTGCGGCTCAATCTCCTCGGGCGACATAAGCAGGTGAGCTTCGCAGCCGAGCGACTCGGCGACTTCTCGGAGTCGGTTGGAATTTGAGGAAGTGGTTGAGCCGACGACGAGAACCAGATCGCAGAGTTTGGCCATCTCTCGGATGGCGCCTTGGCGGTTGGTGGTGGCGTAGCAGATATCTTCCTTCGGCGGCTTGTGGAGGTGAGGGAATCGGCGTTCTAGAACGGCCATGGTGGCTCGGACTTCTTCCACACTGAGGGTGGTTTGAGTGAGAACTGCGAGTTTGTCGTAGTGCGGTATCTCCAAGGCTTCGGCGTCCTCGGGGGTCTCGACGAGAACCATTCGATCTGGGGCTTCACCCATCGTGCCTTCGGCCTCTACGTGCCCCTCATGGCCGATGTAGATCATGAAGTAATCCTTCAGGGCGAAGTGCTTGGCCTCGTTGTGAACCTTGGTTACCAGCGGGCAGGTGGCATCGATGATGGTGAGGTTTCTCTCGCGAGACTCTTGTCGAACGGCGGGAGATACACCGTGGGCGGAATAGACGACGACCGAGCCATTGGGGATATCGGCGATGTCCTCAACAAAGATGACGCCTCGCTCCTCGAACGACCGGACGACCCACTCGTTGTGTACGATGGCGTGACGGACGTAAATGGGAGCACCGTGAATTTTGAGCGCCAAATCGACCACTTCAATGGCGTAGGCAACTCCGGCACAGAACCCTCGCGGGGCAGCGAGAATGATCTTGTTCACGGTTTATTTTACTTCCCCTCTCTTCGTAAGCGGTGGGCCAAGTAAGCTCTGGTGGATGGACCACGAGGCGCTGAACCGAATGCTGGAGGCGCGGGTGAAAGACATGGCCGCGCGACGCCTGCCCCGCAACCAAGCCGAACACACCGAACGCCTGACGAGTCAGCGCGATGGGTTGGCAAAAGCCCTCGGGCTCTTTCCGGCTCCTCCTCGAACGGAGCTTCATGCCGCCGTTACCGGCACGCTGGATCGAGATGGGTACCGAATCGAGAAGGTTCGATACGAGTCACGCCCCGGGGTCTTGGTTACGGCTCACCTGTACCTTCCAGAGGGAGAGGGTCCGTTTCCGTTGATCTTGAGTCCGCACGGGCACTTTGAATTCAAGAAGTCCACCCCGGTCGTCCAGGCGCGAGGCATTGGGTTGGCTTGCCTAGGTTTTGCTTGCTTGATCGTCGACTCTCCTGGTGTGAGTTGGGACGACAACGAGCAGAACGAGCGAAAGGCGATGGGCTCCCACAACGATCCCTGGTTAGGAATGGGGGCGCCGGTGGCGGGGCAATACGTGTGGGATCTGGTGCGAGGGCTGGACTACTGCGAATCCCGCTCGGACTTGGACACGAAGCGAGTGGGAATTACGGGCGCCAGCGGCGGTGGGCAAGCAGCGATGCTGGCGTTTGCGTTCGATGAGCGAATCTCGGCGGCGGTTCCGGTTTGCCAGTGCGTGAGTTTTGAAACGAATGCCCGCTACGGGTGCTTTTGCAATCACGTCCCAGGGATTTTGGGAATAGGCGACCGGGCCGACGTTTTGGCAATGCGGGCACCGGCTCCGGTGATGCTGGTGGGGGCAAGCGACGATCCAGAGTTTCCGGCCGAGGGACACCAGAAGACTCTGGAAAAACTCAAGGGCATCTATCGGCTTCACAAGGCAGAGTCAAACGTTCGGTTGGAGTTGGTGGAGGGCAAGCACGATTACAACCGCCGGATGCGTGAGGCGATGTACGCATTCTTTGCCCAGCACCTCTTGGGCCAGCCTGCCCGCGGACACTTGGCCGAACCTCGGCCCTTGACGGATGGCGTCAACAACCCGTACGAGGCCGGTACCGAGCCAGCGACGTTACCTGATCTGATCGTGACCGATCCTTCCGAGCGATCGACTATCACGTTCCGTAATTTGCTTGAGCGAGGGCTAGAGGAACCCTATCCAGACGACTTTGAGGCGGACCAGCGTCTCGCTCCCTGGGGCAAATATGGTCCGCTGACGCTGAGTGTGGATTCGACGGAGATCTTGCTCACCGAGCGAAAGGATGCAGAAGGAACGAACGTCATCGTGCTTCAGCCAGAGTTGTTGGAGCTTCGATTTGCGTTGCTAAGCGGGATGAGCCTAGCGGAATGTTTGGCCCAAATCCTTCACCTGCATTTACCGGGTAAGCCGGAGGGCTGGGAAGCGAACGCCTTGGGCGCCGACGCGATCAGTTCCATGATCGCATCAGTGAAGACCCTGATGAAAGGCACGGAGCAACCGGCGGTGGCGGTGGTTCGGGCTGAAGGCGAGTTTGCGAGTTTGGTCGCGGCGCATTTGAAGAAGCTGCGCCCCGCTTTAGAGCTTGAAGCGTCCTTCGAACCCGGCAGTTGGAAGGACCTGTACGCGACGGGGATGGACTATCTGGTGCAACCCGGCGCCCGATACTTGAAGTGGCCCTTCTAGACTTTGAGATTTAGCAGGGCCACGACGTATCCGACACGTTGCTGAGCGGTGGGCTCTGGGAGAAGGGTCACTCGACAGGAAGCGATATCTTTTTCGAGACCGATGCCGCCTTCGAACTCCACCTTCTCCATATCGTGAAAGGCGCTATGGAATGCTTTGCTCCAACGGTCGAAGGGATGAAGAACCGATTCAAGCTCATCGCCAGCTTGACCGATGAAGGGCTGCATTTTCGGAGAATTCGCTTCGATGACGGACATTTGGCGATCAAAGCGGATGAAGGAGACGCCGGAGCCTTCGAGGACCGTCTCATAGAGTCGCCGGAGGTGGGTTGCCGATTGCTCTAGCGCCTTGCTACGACTGATGTCGGTCAGGATGGCGGCGTGGCCCTGGAGGTCTCCGTCAAGGTCAGTGATGGGGGCAACGTCTACGTAGGCCCAGAGATCGACGCCGTCTTTTCTTTTGAAGCGAAAGGTAAAGCGGGTTCGACTGCCGCTGATGGGTCCGGTGGCGATGAGATCGCGCATGAGTTGGCGCGCTTCGTTATCGAGAAAGAACGCTTCGTCATTGCTTGTGATCTCCTCAACCGTGGAGGCAAACATATCGGCAAGGCTTTGGTTGGCGAAGATGGTGCGGTGCTGGGTGTCTACGATCCAGACGCCCTGCGAGGAGTTTTCGAGGAGGCGGCGGAAGTTCGCTTCGCTCTGTTCAAGCGAGCGTTGGGCCTTGACGCGTTCGGTGACGTCAATGCCAATAGACCAGCTTGCCCAACCTTCAATAGGGGCTTCTTGGGCTCGGGAGGACCAGGCGAGGACTTTCTTGGTTCCGTCAGCGCAGGTGACTTCGATCTCTTCGTCACGGTAGTCGCCCTGTTGCTCGCGGATGTAGTTGAGCACTTCCGCGCGGTATTCATCGTCGGGAATACCGCGCTCGTAAGCGGACCCGTCATAGAACATCTCGGCGGTGTAGCCAGTGACGCGCTCGCACTCTTCGTTGACGAGCATGACATTTCGATTCTCGTCAAACGCGTTGAACATGACGGGCATGTTCTCGACGAACATTCTCAGGCGCTGCTCGCTGGCAGCGACGGCGTCAAAAGCGGTGTGGACCGCCTTGGCCAAGACTTCGGTTCGGCTGGCGGCGCCAAGTTTGGCGCGCATGCGATCCCAATAGGTCCGGACGGTCTTTTGTCCGATCTCCAAACGGAGCGCGATCTCCTTGTCGGTCAGTCCTTCCCCGGCTAGGAACAGGACCTCCTTTTCACGCTCCGACAGCCCGACTTCTAAGTCAGGTTGATTCATTGTCTCCCCCTAAACAATCTATCTTTGTATTTCTAAATTCACCCATGGATCGCGTGAAAGACCGCGTCATGGAATTTGGGTCGGAACCCGATGATCTTCGTATTCTCACTGCTCGGGTGCACCCGGTTCGTCAGCAGAATTGCGAAGGTATCGTTCTCCGGGTCTCCCCAGACACACGTTCCGGTGTATCCGGTGTGTCCGAAGCTTTTGTTAGAGAACAGATGGCCTGAGCTTGACCCTTCACTCTTGGTATCCCACCCAAGGCCACGGCTACTTTCTTCAGTTTGACGCTTGGTGAACATTTCTACGGTGTCAGATTTGATTATGCCGTCACCTTTTTTGAGCATCATCGACATAAACTTGCACAGATCACCGACGGTTGAAAAGAGTCCAGCATGGCCGGCGACGCCCCCCAAGAGCATCGCGTTCGGGTCATGAACTTCTCCACGAACCCAGCTTGTGCCGTCTGGTTCCTTTTCCAATTGTCGCACTTCCTCTGTATCCGTTCCGCGCAGTTTGCGCAGCTTTGCGCGCCACGGCTCCACGGCTTCCACGGGGGCGGCGCGCTCTCGCATTTGTATCACTGGGTTGTAAGTCGTGGAAGACATGCCCAAAGGTTGGAAGACCTTTTCATTTAGGAAGGCGGTGAAGGTGCGTCCAGAGATGGTTTCGATCAGCTTTCCGAAGGTGATCATGCCGAGATCGCTATAAACCATCTTCGTTCCGGTTGGGTAAGCGAGCTTGTCCGCGTAGATTGCGGCGATACATTCTTCGGGCGTGGTGAGCGTGAGCTGGTAACCGTGAAATGCCGCCAGTCCTGAGTCGTGAAGAAGCAAGTTTCGGAGGGTAATCTTTCCTTTATCGTTCTGAGCGAAGTCGGGAATGATCTCGGCGACCGGTTGATCAAAGTGCAACTTTCCTTGGTCAAACAGGATCATTGCTCCGGTGGTGGTGCCAACAACTTTAGAGACGGAAGCAAGGTCCCATAGACCATCTACCGTGGTTGCTTGGGAGTCTGGGCAATAGGTGTGACGCCCCTTGGCGTTCTGGTGAATGACTTTGCCCTTATGACCAACTGCATAGGCCGCGCCAGGAAAGATCCCATCCTTGATCCCCTGCTCGACGAGAGTGTCGACGGCTTTAAAATCCATAGCAGCGGTTTTACCTCCCTCGATTCCATTCGAGTGTAGGTAAAACCGCCGATTGTCAGGCTATTCGACGGTGGCCTTAATCTTTTTGTGGGTTTCGTCAAGCGGAATGAAGAGGAGCATGAGCATTCCAGGGATGGTCATGAAGATGACACTTATGAAGAATTTATGGTATCCAAAGTTACTCTGAACGATGCCGCTGACGATACCAGCCACGGCGATACAGAGCGCACCCATCCCGGTTCCGATGGCGTAGTGGGTGGTTTTGAAGTGGCCTCGTTGGGCAACCCACATGAGATAGACCATGTATCCGGCGAAGCCGAATCCGTAGCCGAATTGGTCCACGAAGTCGATGACGTAGAGCGACCACATGGGAGGTCTCACCCCGGCGGAGGCCCAGACGTAGAGGAGGTTGGGGACGTGCATGGCGAAGGCAAGGGGCCAGAAGGCGCGGCGGAGGCCCAGCTTCGACACGACGTAGCCTCCCGCCAGTCCGCCGACGACGATACCGATCACGCCCGCGACACCCTTAATGAGTCCCAGTTGATCATTGGCAATGGCGAGTCCACCCTTGTCGATGGCGTCCTTCAAGAAGAGTGGGGACATCTTGGAGACCATCGCTTCTCCAAACCGGTAGAACAGGATGAACCCGAGGATGGCCGGGAAGCCGTCTTGGCGGACGTAAGAGATCATGGCATCGGCCATTTGCGTTCCTCGGATGAGGCGCTTGGTGAGGTTCAAGGCGACGGCGATGACGATGGCACAGACCACGAGTTGAACCAGTTCGGCTTGGAAGGCAGTGAGTCCGGTTTCGAAGCCAACAAACTTCCCTTCCCCTCGGAGCATCCACCCTTGGAGCCCTTCCATCTTGTCACCCGTCGGGATCGTTCCATCTTTGAAACTCCAGATGGCGTGGGCGGTGAGGCGAACGATGGAATTGAGGAAGAAGTAGCCGCCCATGCCGAGGGCGATGAGCACGAAGGTGCGGTGGAGGTTTCGACGGCTCTCGCCAGGTTCTTGGACGGCCGATTCGTCCTCGGCGGGGCGCGGAAGGGTCACTCGGTTGGCAAGGTGCCCCAAGAGATAAATCCCGGCGGCGGCGGCGAGCACGATGGTCCAGGCGAGGACGGGGTTCATGCCCTGGACGCCTTCTTGGGCACTCACGGAGGCCGCAGTTACCGCTGGCATTTCGGAGGGAGATCCTTGGCTGGTAGTCACCATGAGTTGACCGGTTTCTTGGTCTCCGGTGACGGTCTTGGTCATCACCTTTCCGTCCGTGGTCACCGAGATTCCATAGACTCCGTTAGGGGTCTTGATTTCGGGCTGGAGGACACCTCCTCCCTGGTCGGTGATGCAACCGTCCTTGGCAGTGAGGTGGACTTCCTTTGACAGCGAGAGCGCACCGTCTTTCTTCAGCACGAACGAGCCGGTCTGCGTGGTGACCGGAAGTGAGGGCACGCGGGTCATGAGACCGACGAAGAGGAGGAGGATTCCCGTACAGAAGAGACGCCCGAGTCGGTAGCAGGTGCTTTGGATGCCGACGAATTTCGCCTGAAGGTCTTTCGACATCGAAATGATGTAGAAGCCATCGGTGGCGATATTGCAGAGGGCCGAGGTGATCGCGGTGGTGGCCAAGATGACGAGCGTGATCTCGAACGCATACGGCACCGCCAAGGCGAACGCGGTGGCGGCCAGGCCGATGGCGATCAGAAACTGGCCACCGAGAATCCACTTCCGCTTGGTGGAGTTGAGGTCAACGAGCGGCCCCAAAAGCAACTGCATGGACCAAGGCAGCGAGATTAGCGAAGTCCAGCGGGTAATGGGTTCGTTGGCAATTCCGAGGTCCTTGTAGAAAACCGTGGCGACCTCTTGGACGATCGTCACCGGGATCGCCTGCATGAAATAGAGCAGGGGCACAAAGAGCCAGGGATTGAACTTGGGGGATTCGGGAGACTGCTGGGCGGCAGGTTCGGTCGTCATCGTCAGGCTAGGATCATATCACGTTGAGCCGATCCCGGTAATTGGGCGAGATTCGGTTTTCAGACGTTGGGTTCCACGTCGTTCTTGCCAATGGAGTCTATAGGTGACGACGCAATGAAGACTCGGTGGACTCTTTCTTTGGCTGCGCTTGCATTGATCGCAGGCATTTTCCCGGCGTTTGCTCAGCAAAACGCCCATGCTCCGGTGAAAAGCGCAGAGCGGCAAAAGACAGACAAGAAGATTGATGCGGCGGCAGCAACTCCGTTCGTAACCAAGCATCAGGCTGACATTCTCAAGGGACTTGAGGATAAGGCAGAGGCTCGGAATCAGGATATGAAGCTCGCAGATTCTGAGAATCCGGGTTCAGCGGCTCCAGTTCAGGGAGAAGGAGAGGCTAAACCCGCCGATCCGAATGCACCCGTTGAAGATCCTGTCAAAGTTCCACAGAAGGAAGAGCCTAAACCCGAGCCTGAGAAGCCTGCCTACCGTCTGATGGGCACGGTTTGTGGTAAGGGGGATGACCTTGCGATTTTTGACAAGGGCGGCGAATGGCCTGCCATGTTGAAGGAAGGCGACCAGCTTGACGAGGCGACCCGCGTGGTGAAGATCGACCGGGGGCACGTTTTGCTTGAGCGCACCGTGGTTGTGACAAAAGAAAAGGCCCAGCAAGAGACCAAGGAGAACTACGAACTCTACGCCTGGTAGACCGGGATGAGTCTGAGCGCCCCCGGGATTTCCTGGGGGCGCTCTTTTTGTTAGAAGGGTTTACTTCTCTTCTTTGAACTCGGCGTCGATGACTTCATCGCCACCCTTGTCCGCGCCAACTCCCGCAGTGGGTTGTTCGCTGGCGTCGGCGGCCTCGCTGGCGGCCTTGTAGAGGACCTCTGCGATGGCATGGCTTTCGGTTTCGAGCGCGGAGAACGCGGCATCGATATCTTCCTTGCTGTCGCCTTGGAGCGCCTTGCGGAGTTCCTCGACCTTCTCGGTCGCGGACTGTCGCTGAGACTCCTCGATCTTGTCGCCAGCCTCTCGCAGCGTCTTCTCGGTGGAGTAGATGAGCTGCTCGGACTTGTTCTTGACCTCGATGAGTTCTTGAGCCTGTCGGTCGGACTCAGCGTTCATCTCGGCCTCTTGGACCATGCGCTCGATCTCATCCTTGTTCAGGTTGCCCGAACCGGTGATGGTGATCGACTGCTTGGCGCCGGTGCCCTTCTCTTGAGCGGTGACGTTCAAGATGCCGTTGGCGTCGATGTCGAAGGTCACTTCGATCTGCGGAACGCGAGCCGGAGCCGGCGGGATTCCCGCGAGGTGGAAGCGGCCGAGCGACTTGTTGTCTCGCGCCATCGGTCGCTCACCCTGCAGGATGTGGATTTCCACTTCCGGCTGGTTGTCGGCGGCGGTGGTGTAGACGCGGCTCTTCTTGGTCGGGATGGTGGTGTTGCGGTCGATGAGCTTGTCAAAGATGCCGCCCTGAGTCTCCACGCCCATGCTGAGCGGGGTGACGTCGAGGAGGACGATGTTCTTGACTTCGCCGCCGAGAACGCCCGCCTGGATGGCGGCTCCGATCGCGACGACTTCATCCGGGTTGACCGAGCGGTTGGGCTCCTTGCCGGTGAGCTTCTTGACGAGGTCTTGAACCTGCGGCATTCGAGAGGAACCACCGACGAGGATGATCTCATCGATATCGCCCGCCTTCATCTTGGCGTCGTCCAGCGCGGTCTGGAACGGCTTCTTGACACGCTCCATCAGGTCCGCGGTCAGCTCTTCAAACTTGGCGCGGGTGAGGTTGTAGTCCATGTGCTGCGGCACGTTGTCAACCGACGTGATGTACGGCAGGTTGATCTGCGTGCTGAGCTGGCTGGAGAGCTCGATCTTGGCGCGCTCGGCGGCTTCTCGAAGTCGCTGCACGGCGGCCTTGTCCTTGCTCAGGTCTACGCCCTGATCCTTCTTGAATTCGGCGATGAGCCATTCCACGATTTTGTTGTCGAAGTCGTCGCCGCCCAGGTGGCTGTCACCAGCGGTGGACTTGACTTCGAAAACGCCTTCCCCGACGTCGAGGATGGAGACGTCGAACGTACCGCCACCCAGGTCGAAGACGAGGATGGTTTCGTTGGCCTTCTTATCGAGGCCATAGGCGAGCGACGCAGCGGTGGGCTCGTTGATGATTCGGAGAACCTTCAGACCGGCGATCTCGCCTGCGTCCTTGGTGGCCTTTCGCTGACTATCATTGAAGTAAGCGGGGACCGTGATGACGGCCTGGTCCACGGTTTCACCCAGGTAAGCCTCGGCGTCGGCCTTGAGCTTCTGGAGGATCATGGCGCTGACCTCTTCCGGGGTCATGTCCTTGTCAAGCGCGGGAACGTGAGCTACGGCTTGGCCATTCTTGCCAGTCTTTACTTTGTAGCTGATGCGCCCGGCCTCGTCCTTGACTTCGCCCAAGGTGTGGCCCATGAATCGCTTGATCGAACTGATGGTGTTCTCGGGGTTGACGACAGCTTGCCGCTTGGCGGTGACGCCGACGAGTCGCTCCCCATTTTGCTTAAATCCTACGATGCTAGGCGTTGTTCGCCCGCCCTCGGCATTTGCGATGACGACCGGTTCTCCGGCCTCCATCACGGCGACGACCGAGTTCGTCGTTCCAAGGTCAATTCCTACTGTCTTTCCCATTTGTTAAACTCTTTGCTCAAATCACTTGAGTGCCTGAGACTCAATACTGTAGTTAACGTTTATTGTACCAAATGGGTTCCAGAAATTTAGGACCTGGCCGGGCAATTAGGCCGGAGCGCCAGCGACCCAGAGAAATTCATATTCCTCGGGGTCCTCGGCGAGTTCGTGGTTCACGGGAGAATCGAGGATCTCTTGCCAGCGCTGTTCAAGCTCGTCGTCGTCCCGAACAATGCGATCGAAGCTCTCGTTGTAGAAGGGGGGCCAGCGTTCGCCGGATTTTTTAACAATCGCCTTTCCGGTTTTCGTTTTGGCCCTCTCTACGATCTCCGCCAGTTCGTAGGGTTCTCCACTGGGAGCCTCGTTTACGGAGAAGATAAGGTTGGTCTCCCCCGGTAGAACGCAGACGATCACGAGGTTCCATTTTTTCCCTTCTGGCTTGAGCAAGGCTCGCAGGAGCAGTTGCCGTTCGGACTCGTCAAGGTCTCGTCGGTGGCGGAAGGTGACTAAGTAGTTCACATCGTCGGCTCGCCAGTGCGGAAGTCGTCCGCGCCAGATCGAGAAGTTGTTCCACCGCATTCCGAGAAAGATGATAGACGCTTCCTTGGGCTAAGTGCCTAGAGGCGGGGATTATCGAAATAGAATGGCAAATGCGATGTTGATTTCGGCCCTTATTGTTGGCAGTTTGATGGGATCAGGCTCGGGCAAAGCCCCGACGTGGTTGGACTTGAAGGTGGCGGGATACGCCTTGAAGTTCGATGATCAGAATCCGATGATCGGGGTTCACGATGCGAAGTCCGGCTTTTACTTGGTTCGCGGCGTGGAGTGCGATGGCGCGCATCTGCGAGTGACGCTGACCCGAGACCGGAAGATCGTCTCCGATGAGGGTTACCGAATCCCTGGATACAAACCGGTCGACGGGATTGAGCGGTACCTGACACTCAAAGAGAAACCGCTTTCGACCTTGAGCACCGGCAAGGGCATCAAGATTGGAGACTCTCCGCAACGCGTTCGTACGTTGCTCGGGGCAGCGACCAAAACGCAGAAGACGGGGAGTCGGAAGCAGTTTGACGAGATGACCTACTTTTGGCGGGACGTCAAGAACGGCGAGGGGTGGGAGTGGACGAACACCTACACCTTCAAAGGCGGCAAGTTGATCGAGATTTCCTTCAACCGCGAAGCCGTTCCTGGTTGTTAGGCGATCCCTTCTTTCGCTCGTAGGGCCTTGATGACGTCTGGACCGCCAGAGAACTTCTTGGCGAGCGGGCTCTTGGGTTCGATGACGCGCCAGAACGGGGCCACTTCAGAGTCAGGGGCGCCCTCTTGCATCCTCTCGTAGGACTCCTCGGCGACGATTCGAACAAAGATGCCAGTGGTGAGTGGGCAGGTGGCGTCGGCGCCGTTCTCCTGTGCAAGGCTCTCTCTGATCTGGGCGATGGTGCGGGTTTGCCCTTTGGGGATATCGGCGATGAGTTGCTGGACGATGAGGGGCGTGGCGATATAGAGACGTGTCCCGGCGGGCAAGCCCATCATGGGTTTGTCCAGCGTTTCCACTTTCGCCAGACTCTTTGAATGGAGCTTTTCCGACCAGGATTTCGGCATCTTAACTCAGCGCGTCGTCTCCGCGTTCTCCCGTTCGAATGCGAACGGCTTCGAGGACTTCGCTGACGAAGATCTTTCCGTCGCCAATTTCACCGGTTTGGGTGGCACCGATGATGGTTTCGAGGGCGGTATCCAGATCGTCGTCCTTCACTACGACGTCGACTTTGAGTTTCGGGAGCAAGTTGACGGCGTAGGTGCTACCCCGGTATTTGTCGGTGCGCCCGAGTTGGCGGCCGTAGCCTCTTACTTGCTCACAACTCAGACCATGAATACCGGCGTCTTCTAACGCTTGCTTGACGTCGTCGAGTTTGTTGACTCGGATGTAGGCTTCGATTCTTTTCATTTTTGGTTTTTGAATTTTGATTTTAGATTGGATTCTTACCCATTGTTTGTTGAGCACCCAGAATCAGCTGCTTTGCCAAAGACAGGCTATTGTTTATTCCCTCTCCCCTCTAGTCTCGGACAGTCTTCGGTGCAGCGACTTTCTTGAGGCAACACATATAGCGACAATCTCATTAAATTCACGGTGCAGAGGCGCAAAATCGTCACTTCTGTCATTCAAAACCTCCGCAAGAAGTTCTAACCAATATTGGGACTCATCAGCTTCCTCGACCACCAAACCAAGTTTGGCTAACATCTCAGGACCGGATCTGGCGCGGCAGGCAGCCCGATAGTTAGCTCCCACTGAGGTTGCGCTTCTTACAAGTTGGCGCCCCAGAACCTGAACGGTGGAATCGGAAGGAAGATCTTGCACGACCTGAATCGATTTGATTGCGAGTTGTTTTGTTCTTTCTTTAAGTTGATCCTCGTTCATGGATTGGCATTCCGTCTTACTTAGTTTCGCACGGAACTTTATGGAGCCATCCCAGTTCTTAACATTCCGCTAAAGGGTTTGCTACCTATGTTAAGTCCTAAACCGCTTTGCGGTACGTCCTTAGTACGGGTGAATAATCGCGCGTTTTTGATCACGACTTTGCTTTGCTATGGTGGGGCGGCTTTGGTGGCTCTTTTGGCGGTCTTGGGGTTTGTGGGACTGGCGGGGGATCCGGGGCTTAGTTGGGCTTTGATCTTGGCGGGGCTGTTGTTAGCCGGGGCGGGGGTAAATGCTCAGACGGCGATGCGGGCCCAGGCCGAAGCAGCGAAGCGGGCGCTCAGTGACGCAGATTTGGCGCGGACTCAGCTTGAGAGACAGCGGACGGCGGTGGATGCGCTGGGGGACGGGCTGGATGTGGCGATCTTTATCTGCGATGGGCGCGCGGGGATTCGGTATGCCAACCGTCGCGCGATGGAGTTGTTTCGCATTGAGAACGCGGTCGGGCGATCCATTTTGGCGATTACGTTGAGCTACGACCTCGAGCAACTCGTGCTGGAAACGTTCCGGTTGAAGGAGGCCAAGCATTCGGAGCTGAACTTTTCGTATCCGGTCGAGCGCGTGGGATTGGCAAAAGCTTGGCCGAGCGACGAGGATTCCGAACACGTCTATTTGAGCATCTACGAGATCACCGATCTACGGCGACTTGAGCGGGTGCGGCAAGACTTTGTATCCAACGTTTCCCATGAGTTAAGAACGCCGCTCACAATTATTCGAACCATGGCGGAGACTTTGCTGGACGACGATCCGCCCGATCCCGAGCTTTCCAAGAAATATCTGCCCAAGGTGATCTCGGAAGTAGATCGACTCTCGACTATCTCTAACGATCTGCTGATCCTGAGTGCAGCGGAATCTAATCCCGTGCGCAAACACAATTGCGATATTGCGGAGACCTTCCGATCCGTCCTGGATCAGTTGACCAAGAAGGCTTCCGACAAGGGCCTCGACTTGATCTACCAGGGCCCGAAGCAATTCTTTATCGAGGCGAATACGGCACAGATGACTCAGGTGGCAATCAATCTGATTGACAATGCCATCAATTACACCCCGCAAGGTTCCGTGAAGGTCAACTTGAAAGATGAAGGAACTTTGGTGGAGATCGACGTGATCGATACCGGTCTTGGGATTTCCAGCGAGCACCTTCCTCGCATTTTCGAACGGTTCTATCGGATCGACAAAGCTCGTTCACGCGCAACCGGGGGCACGGGTTTGGGGCTTTCTATCGTGAAACACATTGTGGAATCGCACGGTGGGAAGGTTTCCGTGGAGTCCACTCTCAATAAGGGCTCGACCTTCGTTGTGAAGCTTCCGGTTGGAAACGTGGTCGAGCCCGAATCTGATTCTGGAATGCCCTAGGGCCGTTCCAGAATCAGCGAGTCGCCGGTGATGCCCGTGTGGGAGACCGGTGTAATGGCCACGGCGACGGGTCCGGTTGTGGTAACCGCCGTGGCGGGAGTGACGGATTGAAGTTGCCAAGTCTTGCCATCGAACACGGAAACGGCATAGAACTGGGCGTCCTTCGAGGCTTTCCATTGCACGGTCCAACCGTTGTCCACTGCCGTCTTTACGAGCGAAGGCTTGCCTGGCTTCTTGTCACCAAGCCAAGGCGAAGCGGGAATCAGGGCGAGGTCTTTGTATGGCCCTTTCTCTAGGGCCGTGGCAACGCCGTTAAAGTCTCCCATAAACGCCTTCATGCTGAAGTGGACATTTCCAGTCGCGCCGGGAGTATCTCGAGTGATTTCAACTTGATCAACCACTTCCTGAGCGGGCCAGTTGCCCTCGCTGGGACTGGTTCGCCCCGTGAAGTTACCGGGCCAAAGGTGTCTCTTGGCGGTGTTCTCCTTCACCCACCAGTTCAGAAGGGTGGGATAAGCCTGGGCAGTTTGCTTGATGGGCCAGTAGAGTTGGGGTGTGAAGTAGTCGCACCAGCCTTTTTGGTACCACTTGAGCGCATCGGCATACAGATCGGCGTATTGGTCGACTCCGGCTTTAATGCCTTCGGGATAGCCCGGTCGATAGATTCCGAAGGGACTGATCCCGAACTTCACCCAACGTTTGGTTTGCTTGATCTCTTTGTAGAGCGCCTCAATGAACGAGTCGACATTGTGGCGTCGCCAGTCACCTCGGGAGGTGGAAGAACCCTTGCGAGAGAGGCGGCTGAAACTGGGCTCATCAGGAAATTCCATTAGCTTTCCATCCGGCCCCTTCTCTTTATAAGGATAAAAGTAGTCGTCGATATGCACACCGTCGACGTCGTATCGCTTGACTACGTCGAGCATCACATCGAGGGAACGCTTTTGAACGGCAGGCTCACCTGGATCCATCCAGAGATACTTGCCGTAAGACTTCACCACAGATGGATTGGTCCTACTAATGTGATTTGCCGCGACAGGTCCCTTTTGGGCGGGGTGTAAGGCACGGTAAGGGTTGAACCAGCAATGGAGTTCAATGCCTCGCTTATGGGCTTCTTCTACGGCAAATTGAAGGGGATCCCAGTATGGCTTCGGCGCCTGGCCCTGGGCTCCGGTCAGATATTCCGACCACGGCTCCAATTTGGAATCGTAGAGGGCGTCCGCGCTGGGGCGGACTTGGAAGATCACGGCGTTCAGATTCATTTCTTTCGCCTTATCCAAGATCTTGAGCAACTCGGACTTTGCCTGAGCGGTGGGAATGCCGCGCTTACTGGGCCAGTCGATGTTATCGACGGTGGCGACCCAAACGGCACGGAACTCTCTCTTGAATGTAGGTAGCGGGGGGAGATCTGATTGCACGACGTTCATTCCGCTTGCACAACTGAGGGCAAGCACGGCTATGGTCAAGCTCATATCCCTTTCATTGTGCCACGCAAAAAGTGGCATTTTCGGTAATGCGGAAACTGTGGCGAACAGTTTGCTGGTTTGAAGTCACTAGAATGTTAGCCATGCGTCGCACTGCCCTTTTCTCGCTCCTTCTGATCTTGGCGGGCTGCGGATCGCACTCCTCTTCGCCGGTCACATCGACCCCGGCTTTAGCGCCCGCCGATCCTTGGACGATGACCAGTCATGACACTAAGGCGGAGACCCCGGCTCTCCTTTGGAACGGTCAAATTGGGTTGCGCATTGGAGCGGATGGTACGGGAGCGGGCTCGATGTTCCTCATCGACGCCTACGAGGCAGCGGGTGAGGAGAAGATCTTGCCCCAGCCCAATTTGCTTGCGGCCACCTGGAAAGCGGGGACGGCGAAGACGACGCTTTCTCCGGTGGGAGCGACCGACTACTCCCAGGTATTGGATATGAAGACGGGAGTCCTCACCACGTCTTGGTCTCAGCAGGTAGACAGCAAGGGGGTGAAGGTCAAAGTTGAGAGTCTGGTGCATGCGACGATGCGAGTCGTGGCCCAACGGTGGACCATCAACTCGGACGGGTTCATAGAGTTGGCTTACGACTGCCCCGCACCTGCCCAAACCACGATCGACAATTCGAGCAGCAAGATGTTTCTGGCCGACTGGTATTTGCCAGGTCAGCGCAAGGTCTCGGAACACGATTCGCTTGTGGGTGATGCTCATGTGGCGGCCGCCAAAGGAGCCCTGCCTTGGATGGCCAGCAATGGAATCTTTGTTTCGGCGGCAGCGGACAAAGGCAAACCTTTGACCTTCACTCGAACTCTCTTCGTAGGTCGGGAATTGAGTTCAAAAAGCGCCATCTCCCTCGGGGAGGTTAAATCTGACGAATTCAAAGCACGGATTGTTAAATCCGAACCTTTTGGGTCGGTTCTAGAGGATCACCTGAAGCAGTTTGCCGCCGAATGGAAAACGGACATTGAGATCGATGGTCCGGTGGAGGATCAGCAGGCGATTCGATCATTTGTCTATTACTTGCGCGGCGCCATAAGCCCTTATGGGGAAATGTCCGTCAGTCCGATGGGGCTCAGCAGCGACATCTACTTTGGGCACGTCTTTTGGGACGCCGACATATGGGTCTTTCCCGCGCTGGCGCTCACCGACCCCGAGCGGGCAGCAGCGATTTCCAGGTACCGCCTGGATCGGGGGAACCAGGCAAGCGCAAATTTTCAAGGTTGGGTATCTGCCGAACGACCAACGGCCAGTGGAAAAATGGGGCCGGTTACACTTGACGGGCTTCTGACTGGTGAGAAGTATCCATGGGAGTCCAGCGTCTCTGGAAAGGAAACGGTCCCCGGTCCGAGCCAGTTCGAAGAGCATATCTCTGGCTCGGTAGTCTTTTCCTTGAAGCAGTCGGAGGCCCTGGGACTCATTTCAAAGTCTCCCGTCTTTCAGGTGGGCAGTTACTACGCAACCCGAGCGGTGGCCGACGCAAATGGCCTTCGGGAAATAAGAGCGACGGTGTCTCCAGACGAGCATCATACGGGCGACAACGATCTCTACACGAACCTGCTGGCTATGTGGTCTATCAATGAGGGCAAATGGCCGGAAAAACCGACATTCAAACTCCCCAAAGACGACCAGACCTTTCTCACCTACGACAACGACCGTCTGAAGAGCTATAAACAAGCCGCGGCGGTGCTGAGCATCTATCCGCTTCAGTACCCGCCTGCGGAGGCACAGGCGAAAACGATGATGGATCGGTTTGCGGACAAAGTGATCAAAAATGGTCCGGCGATGACCGACTCGGTTCATGCATTGATCTGGGCCCGATTGAGTGAGGCCGAAAAAGCATATGCAACTTGGCACGAGAGTTGGAAACCGTTTATGCGAGAGCCTTTTCTGCTGTTCAGCGAGAAGCGAAGTTCCAGTCGCACCTATTTCACCACCGGGGCGGGCGGGTGCCTCCAAACCGTCCTCTATGGATTCGCGGGTATTCGGATCGATACCAGGAAAGCCCCGGGCGCGAAGTGGTCAACTCCATTGAAGGCGGGATATGTGTTGAGCGTTGCTCCGCATCTGCCATCCGATTGGAAGAAACTGACCCTGCGCGGGATTCACATTCTCGGGAGGAGTTACACGTTTCAGATAGCAGGAAGCGAAGTCAACGTAAATCAGGACAAATAAAGAACCACCAAGGGTGTTTTTTTCGTTTACACTACTAAGGAGGATTTGCCCTGACAGGGTGAAATCGCTTCTCGGAGCATCCTGGTTGACACTTAAACCAAACCTCCCGAACACCGAGAATCGCGAATTGCTCGCGACTTCTCGACAATGCTCCGACCCCCATGACGCTCCGCATGCCGACGTCATGAATCCACTTACAAGGAGAACAGGCTCATGCCCAATGTTGTTTTCACGATAGATTGCGAAGGTGCACATCACGATCGTTGCTACACGCCTGATTACATTAAGGTTTTCGAGGCGGAATTTGTACCGGCGACGTGGCTTGTACACGTTTCTCTCAAGGACCCCAGCGCGAATACGAATTTGTACTATCACGAGTTCGTGCACAAGATTCCCAGTTGGCATGAAATGGGAATGAAGGTGAATTTTGAGAACGAGCGCGGTTACGTGGAGGATCCGAAAGAGCGCGCCAACATCATCTGGCTCGCAAAAGACACCCTGAAATCACACATGATCAAAGTGACTGCGTTCCGAGCAGGCGCCTTTGCACTCTTACCCAGCGATATTCCCTACCTCGAAGAGATTGGGATTGTGGTGGACAGTTCGGTGATTCCCGATGCCGATTACAAGATGTTTGTCGATTGGCATGGGGCACCCCATGAGCCTTACCACAGCGACAAAAGCGATCTGAAGAAGGAGGGTAACAATCGCGTTCTGCACATTCCCGTAGCAACCCATAACGGTCAACACGGCTATTTGGACTCCGGTTTCGCAAGTCTAGAGCCACTTTTTGAGGCGAACAAAGATTGTGGAGTGATTTGTCTGGGGCTACGCGACTATCACGACTCGGTCGAGGACCTGCAAAAAACGATTCGGTACTTCCGCGACCGGGGTGCGCATTTTACGACCCTGACGCAAGCCGCCAGTGAGCATTACGAGCATCATGAAGCTCTGGCGGGAGTTCGGTAGTTCTCCTTGTCATCCCCGGCTCTTCCGGTCGGGGATGACCTTAACGAAGTAAACTAGCCCCGATGGCCACCGCGCACGCTCGAGGTACATCCGCCTTGCGGGTCTACCTGGAGATGATCAAGTTCGAACACTCCATCTTCGCCCTTCCCTTCGCGATGATCGGCATGATGTGGGGCTCACTTACCCTCCACGGATCGGCTTGGCCGGGTGTCGAGAAGTTTCTACTTATCGTAGTGGCGATGGTGAGTTGCCGAAGTGCGGCGATGGCTTGGAATCGAATCGCCGATCGGGAAATTGACGCTCGAAATCCGCGAACCAAGATGCGCGCGATTCCAGCCGGCTTGCTGACCCTTCGCCAGTCTTCTATATTCTTTTACGGAAGCTGCCTCATCTTCTTTTTGGCGGCGTTTCTTCTGAATCCTCTGGCCTTCTATCTCAGCCCGATCGCCCTCGGGACGACTTTGTTTTACTCGGTGACGAAGCGGTTTACGCCTCTTTGTCATTTTGTGCTAGGTCTTTCACTGGGAATTGCCCCGGCGGCGGCGTGGATTGGAGCTACGGGAACCCTTCACTGGGCGATCGTCCCGATCACGTTTGGAGTTCTGTTTTGGACAGCGGGCTTCGATCTGATCTACGCCCTGCAGGACGAGGACTTCGACCGAGAGAATGGGCTGAGGTCAATGCCGGAGACGATTGGCAAGGTTGGGGCACTGCGATTGAGCCGAGTTTGCCATTTGTTAGCGGTTGGGCTCTTGGCATTGGGTGGCTACCTTGTTCACGCGGGTCCCGTTTACTACGGAGGAGTCGCCTTTGCCGCTGCACTTTTGATCTACGAACAGAGCCTGGTGAAGCCCGACGACTTGAGTCGCGTGAACCTAGCGTTCTTCACGCTCAATGGATTTGTATCGATCGGGGTGTTTGTTTTCGCTTTGATCGACATTCTGATTCGCTGATTGGTCATCCTTGAGGGATGTTTGCGGCTCTTCTCGCGCTTGCGGCGCCAGCTATCTCCGTCGATAACATCTCCGATGGGACGGAAATTCGTTATCCTCTCGTTCTTCTCAAAGGTTCGGCCTCGGGCTCGACCATTAAGGTCAACGGATTGGAATTTCCAGTCGTCGATGGAAAGTATCGCGCGCTAGTCGAACTAAAGCCGGGGAAAAACGATGTCAAACTCCTTGCCGGATCCTCGGTGGGCGCGATCAAGTTGGCTTATAAACCAGCCACGACCAAGTACCGTGTCGAACCGATTTGGTTAGTTTCCAAAGATGGCGACGGTTCGTACTACACCACTTTTCCCGGTCGCGATCAGAAAAAGTTTGAGAAGTTCGACCTTGCTTTGAAGATGATGCAGTCCTTTTCCGCCGAGGCGATGAACGATGCAGGTTATGGCCGCAAGACCTTTTCATTGGATTTTGACGGCAAAGGTATGGTCAAAGTGAGGCAGGTCCGGCTTCCCAAGACAACGGCTGAGCTTCATGCGATGGAAGACGGGCAGATTTGGTCGCTGGCTTACGATACGATCAAGACCCAGCTACCGGAAGCGACGACCAAGTGGGCGGCATTGCTCTCGGCCACTTCATTCGATCCTGCGACGAAGAAGAACCTTTCGCACTTCGCTTTGGGCGGTGGCGCTTTGGCTTGTTTCGGAGCAGGGAGCATGGACTACTGGCCCGCCACATTAGGTGAATTGCCGAAGGTCTGGGCCGACGGGACCGTGATCGAGTCAGGTTCACGGTTTGAGGACAGCGCGGGGCGGAGTACCGTTTGGGCCAACGTTTCGACGGCTTACGGCGCGTTTTTGCACGAATTGGGGCACACGTTCGGATTGCCCCATACTGCTGATCGATACGGCATTATGTCGCGTGGGTTCGACTTCTTTAATCGGCGGTTCGTCATCGTCGAACCGCCTAGCAAGCACCATGCCGAGCCGATGCAATTTGGGCCGACTGAGATGGCATATTGGGATCCTCACTTTGCGGCTCGGTTGAATTGGAGCAAGTGGTTTCAGCCTGATCGAACGGACACCAAGGATACGCCCGGGCCTAGAATACGGGTCGATGGCGACAAGGTTATCTTTACGGCATCGCAGGGAATTCGAGTGATTGGCGCGGAGAGCGATAGCCTGCCCGCAGTTTGGCGGCAATTTATGGAAAAGGATGCGCCCAAGCAAGCCTCTTGGTCCCTTAATTGGTTGCGAAATAGAATCGGAGGCAAGGGCAACTATCGAATCACGGTTGTGGACGGCGACGGCAATCAGGCAACCTATGAGGACAAGCGTGGTTAGGCGGAAACCTTCGACTTTCTTGCGCATAACTTGCACAAATCCGCCATTCGACCTATTCTCGGAAACTCTGACCTGGGAGTAAACGTCTCGATAATTGACGCATATCCTCCTTCCCTCTGGTAGAAGACTTCCCCTCTTCTCCAGAACCACCACAAAGGGCCCCTTCCCTCAGGGGCCCTTTCCTTTTTTTAGGCCATCAGCCCCTGGAGATCTGCGGCTTCTTCGAACCGCAATCGCACGACGTAGCGATCGCCTTTACGCGTCGTGTCCAGGACCCAGGCATAGATGGCTTCGGCCATTCCGGCTATTTCGAGCTTGACTCGATCACCGGGGGTTCGAGCGGCTTGCGACCTTATCCGGGCGCCACAAGCCGAGATATCGATGAGGCCGACCCGATCCCCATCGAGCTTGGTTTGGAGGTGTCCGACTTCGCCTATCCGGAGAGCATCTCGTCGGTCCTCCAATCGCCAAGTTTTGGGTACAGCCGCCACGAGGATGGAAGGACGCTCATGTCGGGCCTTCAGAAAGGTCTGAAAGATCATGACGCCCCCCGCCATTACCGTTTCGACGATCATTGGCTCCCCTACTTTGAGAGGGACGTAGTTGTCCCGCTGGAGAGGGGGCGTAAAGGTCCATCCTTCAGGGGTTACGCCCACGAAATGCGAGCGGTACGCGGCTCCCGAAGTGACGATTCTCAATACGGCATTGATCTCCGGTACGGGTGGTTTCTTTCGAGTAAAGAGTTTCATGAGTCCGAAGCCGCCAAGGGTCGATCCGGCGAAAAGGCCCGCCGTTCTTAGGATGAAATCACTCTGTTCCGACACTTTTTGCTGTACCTCCAATCTCTTCCTTGAAGGCAGATTGCGCGTTAGCATAATGCTTTAGCGCTTCACCAAGGTTGATCTGAGCTTCGGCGAGGGCATCCTCGTCGTTCGTGGCGATGAAGCCACTCAGATCAGTCAGGGATTGGATAAGCAAGTTAAGGGCCAGAATCCGTCTTTCATGAGAAGACTGGTGAATTCTTGGGGCTTGAACGTTCGAGACCATCGCAAGGCAAGCATTGACGACTGCCTTTAGATCATCGGCTATTTGTTTGACTTCTGGATCAGTTCTTCGCACTCTTGCGCGCTGATGAAGCGTTCTTAAATCGTTTCCAAGTACGGTGACCTTACGGTCCAAAACCTCAACGACGTCGGTGTACCTGGCGGCGGCGTCTTGGGGCGCGGTTGCCAAGCCCAGTTCGGTCGCTTTGGCGAGATCGGCAAGGACGGCGTCTTTTTGACCGAGGAGCGCATTGCAGAGGGCATGACGGAACCATGCATCTGCGGTGGGTTTGTCTTTAATGAGGGCATCGAGATGCTCCAGAGCCTGCTGTGGTCGCCCTTTAGCCAAGTTCACCTCCGCGAGAAGCATTCGGGTCTCGCGACTATTGGGGTCGCGTGCAACAGCCTCGTTGAGATCTGCCATAGCCTCGTCCTCTCGACCCGCCTGCATCCAAGCGCGGGCAGCCATGGCGCGCAGTTCGACTTTGTCAGGCAGTAGTTCGGCGGCACGGCGCGCTTCCTTGGCAGCCAGTTCCGGTTCGCCGACCAGAAGTAACGTTCGGACAAGAGCCATTCGTCGCTCTAGATCTTGGGGAGCGACATCGACCGCGTCGCGAAGAATCAGTACAGCTTGTATTCCCTGTCCCGACTTAATCAAAACGTCAAGGTCCTGGAGAAGTTGCTTGTTGTCGACTTGAGGCGCTTTGATCGTCGTGGCTTCTGAGGGGACATCCGGCTGTAGCCCAGGCGAGGCATTGGGGGTATTGATGCGAGGGCTAAAGGTCTGTCCTTTCAGCGGGCCGGTCTTGAGAAATTCGGTCCAGGTTCGAATGAGGGACGCGGCACAGTCGTCCAGCATCAATCCATCGGGGCCATTGATGGCGATCATCCGGTCTTCAAGTTTCGTCGTTTCGGGCTTAAAGACTTTGGTGACGTTTCCCTTTTTGTCCTTGGTGACAGTCGGCTTTATATCTTGGTCCGACTTCAAGACTTCAGTGGCCTTCTCCGGGTCCTTCCAAACGAGTTTGCCGTTCTTGAATAACTGAATGCGCCCCAGAACATTGCCGCCGCGCTGGTAGGTCCGAATGAAGATGACGTATTCGAGTTTGAGTTTTTTGGCCACGTCCGATGCGGCCGCAATGCTTGGGACTTCGCTCGGCTTTTTTACAATGCCTTCATTGATGGCGGCACGAAAAATGGGATCGGCATTGCTCCAGGCCACGGGGGCGAGAATTCCCTCCTTTTCAAACTGCCCGGCCAGCATGTTTGTGACGGCGATGTTGGGATCGCCCAGTTCATCATTGGGCACCATCTCCTGAACGATGAGGACGCCGGAAAGCGCGTTGGCCGCCGAAGCAATGGCGGCGGCGACCAAAACGGGAAGGA
Organism: Armatimonadetes bacterium 55-13; assembly: GCA_001898035.1. Classification (GTDB taxonomy): domain Bacteria; phylum Armatimonadota; class Fimbriimonadia; order Fimbriimonadales; family Fimbriimonadaceae; genus 55-13. Next base: position 148,265 of record MKRX01000002.1, on the reverse strand, counting down.
CTCTTCGCAGTCGCAATTAACCGCCCAGAACCTTGATTGCCTGTCGGCAACTATCGAGTTTGCTTTGCAGGGAAGCCTTGTCTCCACCAGCAGCAAGGGCCTGTTCGATGGCGTTGGCGGCGCGCTGATAGGCCATGATGGCATCGCTATTTCGGCCGAGGTTCTCATAGCAACGACCAAGACTTTGGTTGATCGTTGCGGGGTCTCCACCTTCTCGAAGCGCCCTTTCATAGGTGCTCGCGGCGGCGGCGTAGTTCTTCGTTTGGTACTGGCTACGCGCGGCCTGCATCAAGGCTTCGCGTCCGTTTGGCGAAACCGACCCACTGTTTCGGGAAGGCTTGCTGCCGCCTCGAGCGACCGAGATTTCAATGATGCCGGGATCGTCTTTGGGTTCGCTGGCTGACTTTACTGGGTCACCGGATTTGCCGTTGCCTAATGGGGTGGGCGCGGGGTCGTTTCCTCCATCGGGTTCCGTCGTATTCTCTTTGGGCGGATTTGGATTGGTGGCTGGACCACCAATGTTCCCCTCCGGTTTGAGAATGATAGGGGTATTTCCGCCATAGACGGCGCCTTCATTTGGCCCCGGAAGTCGATTGTCATTTCTTCCCCACTCGGGGAGATTGATATCTCTTCGAGGGGTCGTATTTCCTGGGGAGTTTTGATTCGTTATCGCTGGAGGCACCGTTGGGTCCTGCTGGACATTATTCGGTTGCGATGGGACCTGGTTTTGGGGCGTCTGAGGCTGATTTTGGGTCGCTCCCAGGATATCGCCGTACCGCATCGCCTCATTGGCGGAACCAGAACTGGACGCAACAAGCTGGGGAGCTTGAGGTTTGCTCATGGCCTTGGCAGCGATAGCGCCACCCGCGATGACCAGAACGGACGCGGCTACGGCGGCGACGATGGGAACGCGTCGATCCGTGCGGGGAACTTCCAGCTTATCGGCAACCATCAGATTTCGAAGATCGTTGACCTTGATCTTGTCCAACATTGAGTCTGGATTGAGAGCGACGACCCTTTCGAAGCACTCAAGCGCTTCGGCAATCTGGCCCTTTCGCTCGTGGCACATGCCCTTGAGAGACACCGCGGCGGCCGACGATGGGTTATTGTTGACCGCGGTTTCGGCGACCATCATCGCTTCGTCGGTTCGCCCATCGGCAAACAGTTTGTTACCATCGGCGATCATGGCGGTCAGCTTTTCGGTTGCTTCCGCAATATCTTCTTGTGCGAGTGAGCCGCCGCACTTCTTGCAAAAAGTGCTATCGAGGCTGTTCAGTGTGTTGCACTGCTTACAGGAAACCATAGTTGCTCCCAGGGCCGAGTCCTTCCCTAATCCTGACATTCTACCAAAGGCTCAAGAATTGAGCCAGAGGGGATCACGTCACTCGACCCTGTGAAAGGTAGACGGGTCAAGTCGCAAAAGTTACTCGAATCTTCTTCCCCCTTATACCCACCTTAAATCCGAAACTAGGTAAAATCGAGTTTATCTCGCACGAGTGTGGTTGCGCGGCCAGGTCCCCATGTGGGTTGTCAGCGCAAAAATCTAACCCGCTCGGAGGCAAACCTGGAGGTTTATTATGGTCCAGCTCAGCATGAAAGAGCTGCTGGAGGCCGGTGTTCACTTCGGCCACCAAACTCGTCGTTGGAATCCGAAGATGAAGCGATTCATCTATGGCGCGCGCAACGGCATCTACATCATCGATCTTCACCAGACGATCAAGCTTTTCGAAGACGCTCTTAACTACATCAAGAAGATCGTCGAAGATGGCGGAACGATTCTGTTCGTCGGCACCAAGAAGCAGGCTCAGGCCGCCGTTAAGGAAGCCGCACAGAAGTCGGGTCAGTATTGGGTTAGCGAGCGATGGCTCGGCGGCACCCTTACCAACTGGAAGACGATTTCCCTTCGAATTAACCGACTGAAGGAACTCGACCGAATGGAAGCCGACGGCTACTTCGAGCGACTGACCAAGAAAGAAGGTTTGAAGCGACGCGAAGAGCGAGACGAGCTGAACCGGTTCCTGGAAGGCATCCGCAACATGAACCAGCTCCCGGCTTGTATGTTCGTCGTGGACCTCAACAAGGAATCGATCGCCGTGGCCGAAGCTCGAAAGCTTGGTATTCCGATCGTCGCCATCGTTGACACCAACTGCGACCCGGATCTGGTCGACGTGGTCATTCCGGGCAACGACGACGCGATCCGCGCGATCAAGCTGGTCACGACCAAGGTCTGCGAGACGATCCTTGAGGCTCGCCCGCTGGACGAAGCGCTGACGGAAGGCACGATCATGGATAACGCCGACTTGGATGAAGACGCACAGGGTGGCGTACAGTTTGGTGCCGTTGAAGAAGAGCTTCTCCGCGCCTTCGGCGAAGACGAAGAAGTCACCGTCTAATTCAGAAGTCTGAAAGCGCCCAGTCTCTACTTTAACCGGGCGCTAACAATCCTACGTCAAATAGGATTTCACAAGGAAAGGTTTAAAAGAAAAATGGCAGGTTATACAGCAGCCGACGTTAAGCGACTCCGAGAGGAGACGGACGCCCCGATGATGGAGTGCAAAGCCGCTCTTGAAGAGGCAGGCGGCGATTACGAGCGAGCTAAGGAAATCCTTCGCGAGAAGGGCAAGGCCGCTGCAGGCAAGAAGGCGGGCCGCGCAACCAGCGCTGGTGTTGTCGCATTCGCGACTTCGCCGGATGGCAAGACCCTTGCGGGCGCGGTGGTTGAGTCGGAGACCGACTTCGTTTCCAACAACGAAGAGTTCGTCCGAATGGCTCAGGAAGTCGCCGACTACGTTCTGGCGAATGGCGCTCCTGAGGGTAACCCGATGGACGATCCGAAGTTCAAGGAACTGGCCGACAACATCATCGCCAAGTTCCGCGAGAACGTTCAGATCACCAAGGCCGTTCTGATCAAGAGCGATTCCCCGATCGTATCCTACGTTCACCACAACAAGACCGTAGGAACTGCGATCACCTCTGAGGGTGATAATGCCGGTACCGAGGCCGTCCGAAAGGTCGCCGTCCATGCCGCCGCGTTCCCGCCGGAAGTGGTTTCGAAGGATCAACTCTCTCAAGAGAAGCTGGAATCCGAGCTTGAGCTTGAGACCAAGCGCGCGATTGAAGAGGGCAAGGATGAAAAGATTGCTCGAAACATCGCTCAGGGCCGCGTCAACAAGGAATTCGTGAAGAAGGTCGTTCTTTTGGAGCAGCCTTTCTACATCGATCCGAGCAAGACCGTAGCCCAGTACTTGGCGGAAGAGGCCAAGGGCGCGAAGATCACCGGATTCGTCTTCCTGGCCGTCGGTCAGTAAGCGTCAACTCTCGCCCCGCCGAGCGCAATTGCACTCGGCGGGGTTTTTTGTTTGTGAGTTGGCGAGAGATCGTTTAAAGTATGCGGTGATGTTTGCCGTCGGTCTCGCCCTTTGGGTTCTCCAAACCCCTTCAAATCTCGGCCCCATGGAGGACATTTCCAAGGATCTGTCCCCTCTGCTGTCGATTCCGAAAGAGGTCCAACTGGTTGGCGTGGGGGAAGCGACTCACGGGAGCCGGGAAATCTTTCAAATGAAAGACCGAATCTTTCGCTTTCTTGTCGAGAAGCGGGGCTTTACGGTCCTCTTGATGGAGTCCAGTTTGCCCGCAACGATTCCGATGGACGAGTACGTGACTCAGGGCAAGGGGAAGGTCGAGGATGTGGTCAAGGGTCAAGGATTCTGGACCTGGTCGACGGAGGAGCTACGTGATCTTCTGGTTTGGATGCGGCAGTACAACCTTGATCCGAAGCATACGCGGAAGTTGAGGGTGGTGGGGGTGGACTGCCAAAACGAAATGGCGATTTTTAGTCACCTGGTTGAAGCGTTCAAAGAGGCGGGGTTGAAGGAGTATCCCCCATTGAACGATCCAACGTGGAAGTTCACCTATCTCCGCAAGTTGGAGGAAGCAGGACCGTCCGGTCGACTCTATAGTCGTCAACCTCTGATCGATTTGATGTCAAAGACGATTGATGAAGCGGCACCCAAGCTGAGCCGAGAACGGCTGGCGATGGCCCGGCAGGTTGGGAACAGCTATGCGCAGTTTTGGAGCATCATCGAGCCCGAATACCTCCGCGAAGACCGAGACAACCTGATGGTCGCTCTCAAAGGAGATTCAGAGAGTCTTTCGAAGGCTCTCCAAGGAGCGATGGAAATCAAGGACTTGTCCGCAGAAAGTCGAAGCGTGATCAAGGCGTTGATGGCCCTCCAAGGCTCGGGAAAGCCCACTTTCTCTTCGAAGGACTTGCGGGTGACCGCCAAGGAACTTGAGTCCAAGGGGGGAGAACACGCGCTGGCCGTGTCCCTTCTCCAATTGTTCGCGATCAATCTTGAACTGTCCACCTTGCCGAAGATCCCCCGAGAGCCGGCGATGGCGGCGAATACCAGGTGGGCTCTTAAGACTTACTTACCCGGACAGAAGGCGATGATTTGGGCACACAATAGCCACATTGGGACGACGTATGATTCAGGAAAGCCGCTCATGCTGGGGGCGTATCTGAAGGAAGATTGGGGAAGCAAGTACTTCCCCATCGGCATCGCTTTCGGCTCGGGTGGCTTTAACGCCGTAGGGAGTCAAGGAACTATCGAGTCCTTTGAAGTTGGTCCACCCAAGGAAGGATCTTTTGATTTGGCCCTTTCTCAAGCTGGCAAGGAAGTCGGATTCTTGAACTTCGACAAGGCGAATGAAGAAACGAAGCGATGGCTCAGTCTAAGTCACCCTTGGCGAAATATTGGATCAAGTTATTACCCAACACAAGCGGAAAGATTTTACGAACCGCTCAAGCCGAGAGAGCTGTTTCGGGGCCTTGTTTTCTTGAACAAGGTCACGCCCTCTCGGCTTCTGAAGTAAGGGTCAGTCGCAGCGCCAATACCAAGTGTCGTCGTACGCGGCGCCGGACCCGGTGGCTTCGCCCGACATGTGGCCCAGGGGGTCTACCTTGGTTTTGTCGAACTGGCCTGCGGAGACGACTCGCTTGGCATGCGAGTCTGAGTAGATCACCGCGCCGCCCTGGGAATCCCAGTGTTGGAAATAGCCGCAGTCGTAGCCATAGCGGGTGCAGTCGGGGTCGTTCTTCTTCTCAAAGAACTGCATCATCTCGAGCCGAATGATGCGGGTATTGGCGGGGTCTTCGCTCTGGGTGTCGGTAACCGTCCACGAAGTGGTGTACAGGCTGTTGTTGCCGCTGGACTCTCCGGCGGCGACAGTGAACATGCACTTATCGAATCGATAGGACGTGCCATAGGCTGCCCAATAGCTGTTCTTGGTTACCCCGGCGAGGCCGGGATCGGAAGCCAGATAGGGACCACCGTTATCAAGCGGGCTCTTGAAGATCTCCTTGTTCTTGGAATAGGGGAGGAGGAGGACCTCAGTGCCCTTGTGGTTTGTTAGGCCCGCGTAGGCAGGATTTCCGCCGGGATCTTGGGTGTTGTACGCGTAGAAGATGGGCGCGGTGTCATCGTAGTCCCCCATGTACATCTTCTGGCAGGTGCCGATCTGCTTGGCGTTGCTGAGGCAGGCGGTCTGCTTGGCAGCTTGCTTGGCTTGAGCGAAGACCGGGAAGAGGATGGCGGCGAGAATCGCGATGATCGCGATGACGACGAGGAGCTCGATGAGCGTAAATGCAGCGCGGCGATTGCTGGATTGCTGGATTGCTGGATTGCTGGATTGCATGGATGCCTCCGATTTGATATGTGAGCGCCACCAATCGCGATTGCGAAGGGGGCTCCTGCATCGGAGGCCGGCTTCCACAATCCCTACACCGGTACTAACCGGATCAGGTTCAAGGGGTCTTTCGATATCTCAATCGAAACTCTCAGCCATGCGGCTCCCCCTGCGGGCGGTTCTCTGGTCTTTATTATGACTTAGCGGAAGCGAGCGGCGTGGGCCGGGTTAGTGGCAGGGTCTTTGAAGGGCCTCGGTGGGCTGAAGGTGATGGGCAATTGCGCGCCTTCTTTCTGAAGGTCCTGGTCTAGCCTTTTGGCTAAATATCTCACTCGGTTAGGTTCTTGAACGGCGAGGTCGGTTCGTTCGTAGGGGTCTTTCTCCAGGTTGTAGAGTTCCTGCGAGTTGTAGTCCCACCACCGGACTAATTTCCACTTCCCTTCCCGATAGACGCTATACGGGCTAATGACGCCGCCAGCCCAATAGTGGGGGTAGTGCCAGACCATTGGGGCTCGTTTGATCTTTCGGTTGGCAAAGGCGGATTTGATGTCGATGCCATCTAGACCCTGAGGAACTCGTGCGCCCGCCAAATGGGCCAGGGTTGGAAAGAAGTCGGTGGAAACGATGGGTTGATCGGAAACGGAACCAGGCTTAGTGATGCCGGGGATCTTGACGATCAAGGGCACTCGAATTCCGCCTTCGTAGGGAAAGCCTTTTTGGGCACGGAGAGGAGCGTTGCTGGTGCTGTTGGCGAAGTGAGTGGCGCCGCCGTTGTCAGAAGTGAAGATCACGATGGTGTCGTTCTCCAGGCCAAGCCGCTTGATCTCGGTATTGATACGTCCCACGCCATCGTCTACCGACTTCACCATCGCCGCATAGATGGGGCTCTTTTGGCCGCCGTCGGGCATGGCGTCCTGGAAGGCGTCAATGTCCACTTGCTTGCCCATGATGGGGGCATGAACCGCATAGTGGGCCAAGTAGAGGAAAAATGGTTTTGCTTTCTCCGCGTCGATAAACTTGATGGCTTCGTCGGTCAGTCGATCGGTTAGGTACTCGCCCTCGGCGCCGCCGGATTCGGCGAGGCCGGGAACCCGGTGGTCGTTCCCTTCTTTGCCGTAGGGCCAGAAGTAGGAGGCGGGATGACCCATGTGCCCTCCAGCGATGTTAATGTCAAAACCGTGCGCCTTCGGCCCCATTTTGTCGGCATCGTCTCCACCCAGGTGCCATTTTCCGATGGCCGCGGTGACGTAGCCTTTTTCCCGCAAGACTTGAGGGAGGGTCGTCTCGGACATTGGGAGACTCATTTGCCACTTGGGAATCTTGTGAACGGCGTCTTTCGGAGCCCCTTCGCCTTCAATCCAGTCGGTGATGTGTAACCGCTGGGGGTTTTTGCCGGTCATGATGGCGGCGCGGGTGGGGGAGCAGACGGCGCAAGAGGCGTAGCCGTTCGTCAAGCGAGCGCTTTCCTTTGCCAGGGCGTCGATGTTTGGAGTGCGATAGAACTTGCTTCCATTCGCGCCGATGTCTTTCCAGCCCATGTCATCGATCAGGATAAAGACGATGTTGGGGGGTCGCTTGGCGGGAATTCCCAATACGGCGGCGGCGACGATGGAAACAAGCATGTTTCCTACCGTAGCTAAAGGCTCTAAAACAAAAATAGCCCGGCAAAGACTTGCCGGGCTATTTTTCTGGCTCTAGCGCGCTTAGGCGTAGGCGAGTTCGACGATCTTAGCAGCGGCGGCCTGAACGGTCGCGGCCGGGATGACTCGGCTGCCTTCCAGGATCTTTCGACCTTCCTCGGCGGCGGTGCCTTCGATTCGGGCGACGACGGGGATCTTGACGTCGAGTTCATCGAACGCCTGAAGAACGCCCTTGGCCACTTCGTCGCATCGAGTGATACCACCGAAGATGTTGATGAACAGGCCCTTGACGTTCTGGTCCATCATGACCAGTTCCACGCAAGCCTTTACGCGCTCGGCTTGGGCTCCGCCTCCTACGTCGAGGAAGTTAGCAGGCTTTCCGCCAGCGGCGTTGATCTCGTCGAGCGACTGCATGACAAGGCCCGCGCCGTTGCCCATGATTCCGACTTCTCCGCCGAGATTGACGTAGGCGATGCCGCGCTTGACGGCTTCGGCCTCGATCGGGTGCTCAGCGCTGTCGCTGGTGGTGCCCGCGTATTCCTTGTGTCGGAAGAGCGCGTTGTCATCGATGGAAACTTTGGCGTCGGCAGCGATCAAGCGACCTTCCGGCGTCAGTGCGCAGGGGTTGATCTCGATCATGTCGGCGTCGGACTCGATGTACGCCTTCACGAGCTGCTTGATCATGGAAACCATTTGGCTGTGGGCTTCCTTGGGAAGGTTGGCGTCCTTGACCGCCTTTCGGAGTTCAAAATCGCAGAGGCCCCAAGCCGGATCCACGTTGAGCTTCACGATGGCGTCCGGATTCTTCTCGGCGACTTCTTCAATTTCCATTCCGCCTTCGACGCTGAGCATCACCAGGAGTTTTTGGGTGGCTCGGTCCAGAAGGACGGCGACATAGAATTCTTTAGCGATATCGACGGTCTCGGCAATCAAGACCTTGTCGACGATCATTCCCTGGGGGTTCTGGTTGCTGACCAGGCGCTTGCCGATCAGGTCCTTGGCGAAGTTCGCGGCATCGGCGGCGGTTTCGAACAGCTTAACGCCACCGGCCTTACCGCGGCCACCCATGAGGACTTGGGCTTTGACCACGACCTTTCCGCCGAGCTTTTCGGCGATCGCGCGCGCCTCTGCCGGATCGCTGGTTACGTCGCCCTGGGGAACGGGCACACCGTACTTAGAAAGGAGCTCTTTGGACTGGTATTCGTGAAGCTTCATACGAGTCCAAAGAATACCCCTTTTGCGGAAACGTCCCGGACTAGAAGCGCACGCCTTTGATTCGGCAACGCACCTTGTATACGGAGGACTGGGCGGTGACGTAGAGCGTCTTGGCGTCATCCTCACCCCAGGCGCAGTTGGTGGGGGTTTCCGGTACCGGGATCACGCCGAGCGCTTCGCCTTTCGGCGTGAATACATGAATCCCGCCCCCGGCGGCGACGTAAAGGTTGCCTTCGACATCGACTCGCATCCCGTCTGGATAACCCTCGATATCTTTGGCAAACACACGACCGTTGGCGAATCCGCCATCGGGAGCGACGTCGAAGACCCGGACGTGGTGACGCTCGGTATCCGCGACGTAGCAGAGCTTTTCGTCGGGCGAGAACACAATGCCGTTGGGGGTCTGGAAGTCTTTGCCCAGGCAAGACAGTTTTCCGTCCTTCGCAAGGCGAAAGACGCCTTTGAAAGCGAGTTCCGCTTTTCCGCCGCCCAGGCCGTAGGCCGGATCGGTGAAGTAAAGATCGCCGTTCTTACGAAACGCGAGGTCGTTCGGGCTATTAAACTTTTTGCCTTCGAACAGGTCCGCGACGACATGAATATGGCCGTTGGCATCCGTTTTGGTCACGACGCGCGCGCCATGACCCGCCGTGTAAAGAAATCCGTCTGGACCGATGGTGTTTCCGTTGGCGTTGCCCGAAGGCTCTCGGTAGACCGTCGCCTTGTCACCCTTCATCTCCAGAAGCTGGTTCCCGTTGATATCGCTGAAGATCAACGTTCCTTTGTGAGTCCAAGCGGGGCCTTCGGTGAACTTGTAGCCGGTAAGGACTCGTTCAACCTTGGCTTCAGGAGCGAGAATTTGGTCCAATCCGGAGGAAAGCGGCAGTGCCATCGTCGCGAAAAGCATTGCTCCAGTGTAAAGGAACAACTTCATAAATACCACCGCTTGTTCACTCTTTTGGACGCCTAAACCTCATGGGTGACCGGCATCTTCTGGGCGACTTCTGGACTGGAGCATCTTGCAATTTCCCTTTGACTTCTTTCTGAATATCGAAACGCCAATGGCGGTGATGTAGGGTCCCAGGGGCAGAGGCCGAAGAGGGCGTAGGGGGCTTGCTCCACCAACCGACTCTCCAACCAAAGTGAAGCATCTGGCCCCAGCGCATGAGTCAGCCTCAATGGAACCGCTTGAGTCGGAGTGAATTGAGGATGACGGAGACGCTGGAGAAGGCCATGGCGCCGGCGGCGAGCATGGGGCTCATGATGCCGAAGGCGGCGAGCGGGATCATGACCACGTTATAGACAAACGCCCAGAAAAGGTTCTGGCGGATGGTGGCAAGGGTTTTTCTCGCAAGGTTGATCGCAGTGGGGACGCCACGAAGGTCCGACCGCAGCAGGGTCACCCCGGCGGTTTCCATGGCGACATCCGTTCCGGTGCCCATGGCAATACCGAGATCGGCTTGAGCCAGGGCGGGGGCATCGTTCACGCCATCTCCCACCATCGCCGCCGGTGATTGCTCCTGGTAGCGGCGAACGATGTTTGCCTTATCGGCGGGAAGGACCTGGGCCTCGACTTGGTCGATGCCGACGCTCCTAGCAACCGCTTCGGCGGTGCGTTGATTGTCGCCGGTAACCATCACCGGGCGGATCTCCAGTTCTTTCAGCAATTGGATGGCTTCGGCACTATGTTCTCCGACGACATCGGAAACGGCGAGGATGGCCATTGCGCCATCTTCACGGTAGACGCCAAAGACCGTCTTCCCTTCGGCTTCCAGGTTGGCCATTGGCTCGGAGAGTTGCTGAGCGGATTCAGGCAGATAGCGAAGGCGGCCGATCTTGATGAGGCGGTCTGCGACCGTTCCCTTCACGCCAAGACCACGCTCGGATTCAAAGGCGGTGACCGGGGGAACTTGCAGATTTCGTTCGCCAGCGCCCTTGACGACCGCTTGGCCGATGGGGTGTTCGCTTTGAGACTCTACGGCAGCGGAGACGGCGAGGGCTTCTTCTTCTGACCAGTCGCCGAACACTTTGACGTCGGTCAGCCTTGGCTTTCCTTCCGTCAGGGTTCCGGTCTTATCGAGTAAGACGGTCTTGACGGCTCCGGCACGTTCGAGCGCCTCGCCGTTCTTCACCAGGATTCCGAGTTCAGCCCCGCGACCGGTACTGACCATGAGGGCGGTGGGGGTGGCGAGTCCTAGCGCGCAAGGGCAGGCGATGACGAGGACGGCGACGGCGGGCATCAGGGCCTGATCCCAGGAGTTCCCAAGCACAAAGTAGACGATAGCAGTGACCAGTGCGATTGCGATAACCACGGGGACAAAGACGGATGAGACCTTGTCGGCAAGGCTCTGCATGGGCGCCTTGGAACCCTGCGCATGACTGACCATCTTAGCAATCTGGGCAAGCGTTGTTTCCGATCCGACGCGTTCGGCTCGGAAGATGAGCGAGCCGCGATCATTGACGGTTCCACCGGTGACCGAATCTCCAGCCTGTTTGGAGACGGGAATAGGTTCGCCAGTGATCATGGACTCGTCCACAAAGGACTCGCCCTCAGTGACGCTTCCGTCTACGGCGATTCTTTCACCCGGTCGAACTCGGATTTGGTCTCCAACTTTGATTTGGTCAACGGAGACTTCAATATCCTTCCCGTCAACAACCTTGGTCGCCTTCTTGGGGGAGAGGTCCATGAGTTTGCGGATCGCGTCGGACATTCGCGACTTGGCTTTGGCTTCCAGGTATCGGCCAAACAGGATGAGCGTCACGATGACGGCGCCCGTCTCGAAGTAAATATGCTCGCTTTGCAGGTGCGAGTTACCCCGGTTGGCGAACAGCGAATAGGTGCTGTAGAGCCAGGCGGCTCCCGCGCCCATGGCGACAAGGGTGTCCATGGTTGCACTGAAGTGCCGCGCGGCCTTGGCGGCAACGACGAAGAACTGTCGTCCCGATCCAAAGATGATGGGGGTGGCCAGCACGAAGAGCATCCAGTTCGCCCACTCCGGGCGTGGGTGCCAAGCCATCGAGAGTACGAAGACTGGCAGCGTCAGGATGGCGGCGATCCAAAGGTTGATCTGGATCTTCCTCATCTCTGAGGCGGACTCTTGTCGCAGGTGCTCGGCGTGTTCGCTCGGGGTGTGGTGAGCGTGAACGTCGGCCTCGATCGGCCTGGCTTCATAACCCGCGTCGGTGACCGCCTTGACGAGGAGGTTCGCATCGATGGGGGCTTCGTGGGTGACCGTCGCCTCGTGGGTGGCAAAGTTCACGTTTGCGCTGGCGACCCCAGGGGTCTTCGTGAGCGCCTTTTCAACCCTCCTCACGCAGGATGCACAAGTCATTCCCTGGATCTGGAGTTGAGTTTCGTGTTCGGCGGGATGGTGGTCGTGGGGTGCGGTGGCCATTTATGCCTCCTTGGCTTCGTAGCCCTCCTCTTCCACCGCGTGAATCAGCGTTTCGATGTTGGTGTCTTCGCTGTGCTCAACGACGGCGGATTCTCCTTCTAGGGAGACCTGAACGCTTTGAACGTCCGGGAGGGCGGCAAGGGCTTCGGTTACGTGCTTGACGCAGTTTTGGCAGGTCATGCCGGTTACAGTCAGTTTGGTTGTCATTTTCAAAATACTCCTATGGGTATCTCATCGCATCAAGCGCCCAAGAACCTCGTCTAGTTCGTCCAGGAGTTCGTCTTTCGACATCGCTTCCGCCTTCGCGTGGCCCTTACCTTGGCCATGATCCACGATGCAGTGCTTGATGTGCGACGAAGCGACGGCGGCGGATATTTGCTCGACAGCGGACTTAACGGCCGTTAACTGAGTCAAGATATCGCAGCAGTATTCTCCTTCATCGACCATGCGCCGGATCCCTCGGATCTGTCCCTCTACCCGAGCCAGCCGCCGATCGATGTTTTTGGTGTCTTGTGCGCTCACACCTTCTTATACCCCATGGGGTATCAATTCGTTCCAGGTGATGACGATTCGCCCTCCGGAGGGACCGGAGGGCCTAGGTCGATCTACATCTTCTCGGGGCGAACCCGGAGGAAGATGCCAAATGAGACGGGGTTCTTTCCGTAGTAGTCGTTCAAGCTGGACGGGAAAGAGTAGAGGGCGAGATAGGCGCCGACACCGTATTCGAAACCGCCGGAACGGGCAAAGTTTTTCACTCCGCCAAGGGTGAACTTGTTGATCTTGTAGATTCCTTCGGGGACATCTACCAATTCATCCTTGTCCACATGCTCGAAACGAGCAAAGAGGCTTCCGCCGGCGTTTGCATAAGTGCCTTCTAGTGAGAAGGCATCCGAGTTCTCGCCATGCTTGATGTTTCTGGCCCAGACCGCACCGAGCGAGAGATCGCCACGCTGATGAAGGGCGCTCAGGACGATTCGGTGAACATCGACGCCGGGTTCAAGCGATTCGGGATCATTGAGGAATCCGTAGGAGGCGCTAAGCGACCAGTTCCGAGTTGGGTTGAAAGTGATTCTTCCGGAGGCGGAATCGAGTTTGATTGGATCGATGTCGTAGCGGTTTTCATCGGGCTCTCGTCCGGTGAAGAGGGACGCATCGATCTTCCAGGTTTCGCCGATGTTGACTCCGGCGGTCACGACGCCTGAACTGATATGAGTGCCGTCATTCCAGTGGTGGTTGATCGGAGCCTCGGGCATCTCCCATGAACTTGGGCGATGTTGGAAAGCGCTGGTTCCGAGGGCGGGCTCTCCGACCGGGGCGAGGTAGAGGAATCCGCGAACGTTCTCCGATAGGGGTTTGGAGTAGGTTGCGGCGAGTTCCATGATGAGATCGTGCGGATGCTGCCGATCCTTTAGGGGTTCGCCAAAGGCGGTCTCTCCCGTTTGGAAGAGATTGGGATAGCCCTTCTTACCATCGGCAAAGGGATCGAGCGAGCCCATGAATCGGAAGGCGAGGGTGTCTTCACCGATCTCCTTTTGAGCCATGAACATCAGCATGGAATTGGAGAACCACTGACTTTCACCGCGCTTGCCGCCGGAGTCGGCAAAGTTGACGGTGCCGAGGCCCATGAAGTTGACGTCGTAGCCGCCGAACACGCCGAGGTTCTTCATGTACATGGGGGAGTTTGCCGGGAGCCAAGTGGTGCCGCTTCCCTCTTGGGACATGTCGGTTCCAATCGCGCCTTTCATGTTCATGTCCATGGACATCACGGCGACTTTATTTGGGTCCACACCTGGGATACGTCCATGGCCGGCGTGCTGACCATCTAGGCATTGGGCGCAGATACCGTCCTTCTTCTCGCCGTCTTTCTTCTTGAGGTCTTCGTTGAGGTTAACGGCGCATCCGCAGTATTGCTCCAGGGCACACTCATCGCACCCGCCCTTTCCAACGCAGCAATTGAATCGCTTTTCGGTGACGAGAACCTTCTTTGAGGACAGGATCAGCTCGCGGTACTTCTTGAGGTGAGGATTGGATTCGTCCTGCTTGACGTCGGCCATCGATTGGTGCTGACTGGGCAAGACGGGGATCGCTTCTGCATTGGCGATGCCCACTTCCTTCAGATTCATGCCCCCCTTGCCGTTGAGCCATGCGCCTTTGCACTCGCCGCAAACGCCTTTGCCTTGGGCAAGGTTTGCGCCGCAGGAGCATGAACCGTTTTGGACGGCGCACATGTTACAGCCGTCGACTCGGCTCCCGGTGGGAGCTTTCATACAGCAGGAGTATTTCCCTGCTTTATCGAGATCCGACTTGTAGGCTTCCAGTTCCTTTGAGGCAGCGAGGAGTTGTTTGGCCGCTTTACTGGGGAATTTGAATTTGGTGATAGGGTGAGCCGAGGCGAGGGCTGCGAACAGCAATGCCATCAGCATTAGGATAGGGATTCGTTTCAAATCGATTCCTTGCGCTTCTCCGCGCAGTGTCCGCAGCCGCAGTCGGGACGATCTAGGCCGATTCCGGCCTTCCGCGCCAATCTCCAAACCAGGAGAATTGCGCTGATAGAGATGACCCCAACCACGACGGCGACTTCCATTACTTCACGTCCAAGGTGAACTTAAAGGTCATGATCTTGCCGTCCCGCTGGAACTGCGCAAAGGCTCGATATTTGCCGGCTTTGGGGATACGCGCGTTAAACGCGACCTTCCCTTGAGCAAGGAGATCATCGGTGGCCTTTCCGCTGGCGGGGTGGCTATGGACGGTGGACATGCCGTCTTGGCTAAAGATCATGAGGTGACCATGGGCGCCAAGGTATTGCTCTAGCTGAGTCACCGGCTGGCCCGTGGTCGCGTCCTTGAGGTCGAAGACCAATTGAGACATGCGTCCAATTTGGATATCTCCACCCAATGTGGCGGTGATGGTTCCATCAGTGACCGGGCCCTTGTTTGCGGTCCAATTGACCTTCCAAGTCGGCTTCTCTCCCGAGACCTTGAGCTTGTTCATCAAGATCATGGAGCCTTTGCCGACCGGAGCAACATCGCCGTAGACAAGGTATTCGCCTTCCGCCGGAAAGGCGACATTGATCACCCAGGTTCCGTCTGGCTCCATCACGGGATGCTCGTGCAGGAACCATTCGAAGTCCTTGCTGGCAATGAGAAGATGGAAGTACTTCTCGTGCGCGATATCGAAGGCTTTTACGGTCTCTCCCGATTTAGAGTCCTTGATCTGGAGTTTGAGGGGGAATGGCTGGCCCACTTTCGCCGTTGAACCGTTGTTCAGGTCCAGACGGTACGGGAGGACCCGCTTACCGCCCTTGGTCGCTCGTTCATCTTTGACGTTCAGGTCAAACTTCGCGAGAAACTCTTGGCCCCCGGGAGGGGTGATTTTCAGGTCGACTTGATACTTCCCGCCATGGGGGAAGAAGAAGGTGACTCCGTAGTCACCCGGAACTCCTTCCGTGTGGATCGGTGGTTTTGCCTCCGGCATTCCGGGCATTTCCGGCATGGTGGTGGTGGCCTTGACCGCAGCGTTTGGGACTCCGGCCATGCCGAGAATCTCGTCGTTCATGGTCGAGTCCATCAGGCGGAATTCGATATCGATTTCCTCTTGGGCAAAGACGCCTTCTTCCGGTACTCGGAATTCAACGACGTATTTGCCCGCCTTGACCGTGGGATTGTCTTGCGCCCAACTCGCCGTCCCCGAAAGGGCGAGTAGGGCGCCCAAGGTGAGCGCCCAGGTACGCATTTACTTGGTTCCTGCCGGCTTGCAGGCAGAGTTAGCTTGTCCGCACTTGCACACGCTGCACTTCTCGGCCATCTCGCCCGCCTTCACCGTCATCTTTCGACCACAGTGCTTGCAGTTGAACGCCATGTCGGCCATTTTCTCGGAGGTCTGCATGACGACCTTAGGAGCATGGACGGCCTTGGCGGCGTTTGGCGCGTACTTGGCAGGGTTCTCGGAGAAGGGCTTCTCACAACCGCCGCAGCAGAAGAAATAGCGAACGCCCTTGTAGTCTCCGTACCCGGAAGCGGCGGCGTAGTCCTTCACCGCTTCTTTCGAGACGGGGCAGAAGAGAGCCTCTTTCGCAGGAGTGACTACAAACTTCTTAGGATTCGCGTCGAAGGTCTTCTTGGAGGATTCGGAGGCGAAGTAGTAGCGAAGGCCGCCAAAGTCAGAACTAGCCTTGGCGTTTTTGGATTCGATTCGCAGGCCGGTTGTGGGATCAAAGAGGAAGGTTCCAACTACATGGCCCTCTTTAGCCTGGGTCTTGAGGTACTTCTCCGGCTCGGCTTGGAACTTGGCGCCACATCCGGCGCAACAGGTGGTGTACTCGGCTCCCTTATAGGTGAGCTTTTCGCCCCCCTCGCCGTGAAGAGGATTTCCCATTACGGGGCAAGACATAGGGGTCGCCTGACCCACGACGAGCATTGCAATTGCGGTTAAAAACATTGATGATTCCTGTGAAATGGCCGGGCATCGAAGCTTGTTCGATGCAAGGGCGAGATAACCGACGCCGACAGGACAAGTCCTGCCCTCTGGAGGGTCGGCGAATCAGATCACAGGAGGCGCCCGAGGAGAATCGGGCGTACGTTCAATGCCGGGCGGGCCGTGAATTTCGGGCCACCGAATTTGCGTAACGGCTGGCTCGGTATGGCAGACCGGAACCTCAAGTGGCGCGACCAAAATGATCGCGAAGTCAAGTCGGAACTCGGGAGCCGCCGCTTGGATACCGTTTGTATGGGGCTGCTTCATCGCTTCGATGCAACAGCATTCGTTGGGCTTGGGCGCCTGCTTGACGATAGTCGCCTTGGGATGGCAACAGGAATCCGCTTCTGGCGCAGGTTGGACAACGGGCGTCTTTGTGCCAACCGGTGTCATGAAGCAATCCTTCATCGGCAGGCCGAGATAACAGCGGATCGAACCGGCGGAAGCAACGGAGGCCGCCACCATGACGAGCATGGCGAGAGTCAATTTAGCCGCGATGGATGCAAGGACTCTGAGCTTCACCGTTGGATACCAAAACGATTATAGGTCCGTTTAAGTGCCAGTTGGGAGGACCTTTTTGCTCACTCGACTCGAAATTCAGCGAGTTGACCGGGATTTAGGCCACCCATCAAAGCCGAATCGTTCGTTGGCTCGGCGGCGCGTGTCGTGTAGCCATCGATAGCTTCTTCAAGCGTCAAATTCTCCGAAGAATCAAATGCCTCTGGCCGTTGGTGAGCCATCTTCACGCCATCCCGAGGGTCCCCGGCAACGATAGGGCGGTCCGAACTTAGACTTAACGGAATTCCCGCGTCTTTCACCGAGCGGAATCGTTCAAGTTTTGAGGCTCTTACTGGACCAAGCTGCCGAAGGTAGCTGTGACCGAAGCGCATCAGGAATTCCGGTTGCATCGTGCAGAAACATCCAAGTTTGCCGAGCCTTTCGATTTGGGCGTCGCTCAACAACATGGCGTGCTCGATCCGGTGTTTTCGGGGATCTGGCAAACTTTCAAAGGCATCCATCACCAAATCGGTTGAGTAGTCGCCTATGGAGTGAATCGCAATGGAGAATCCCGCTTGATCGGCAATTCGCACCATTTCTTTCAGTCGTTCAGGCGAATAGATCAATTGCCCGCTGGTGAATTTCCCCTCGGGAGCGTGTTGAGAAGCATCTCGAGCGTGGTGGCTGATGGCGTGTCCAGCGGGCTCGGCGCCGGAGTAATGACCGTAAATAGCGGCGGTAGCGGATCCGATCGCTCCATCGGCGAAGATTTTGATGCCCGCAATCCGACAATCGATCTTGTCACCATATGATTCAATGGCCGATTGAACCTCGGGGGAGCGCCAATTTCCATCCTTTCGAAATACTTCACCCCACTGGAGATAAAGGCGCGTTCTAATTCGGCAGCCTCGTTGCGCAGCGAGATCGTAGGCTCTTAATTCCTTCAGAAGATCGAAGCGTCCGGTCATCATGTCGCTGGCGCCAGATATCCCCAGGCTCGCCATGTGATTTCCGGCGGTTAGAATGGCATCGACCATTTCATCCAGGCTCGGCATCGAGGCTTTGTGGGTGACCAGTTCATGAGCGCTTTCCAGAAGTACGCCAGAAAGCCGACTGCTAGAATCGCGATCAAACGTTCCTCCAGCGGGATTTTCAACATCCTCCGGTATCCCAGCGGCTTGGAGGGCGGCCGAGTTTGCCACACTGGCGTGGCCGTTCACATGGCGAAGCAGGATGGGGACGCTTGGACTCACCTGGTCTAACTCAAATCGAGTGAGATGTCGCCCCCCTTCATAACGGGTTTGGTCGTAGTGGACGGCCAATAGCCATTTGCCGGGCGTAGTTTCGGCGAGGCGATCTCGGACCGCGTCAAGGACGTCTTGATGAGTCTGGCAAGCGCCTAGGTGGAGTTTCTGGAGGTCAAGCCCAGTAGGAAGGATATGGCAGTGGTTATCAATAAAAGCTGGGTAGAGGGTTTTTCCGCTAAGATCGACGACCTCGGCGTGCGGAGCCTCTCCATGTCCCCGCCAAATGACGCGATCACCTTCCACGAGCATCGACTGTCGCTCGCCGGTTCGCCACCAGATAAAATCTCTGTAGAGTTTGATCACGACTCGGTTTTTTCTATTTCGGCGACTACACGTTCGGCGCTTTCTAACGCACCTTCGATGAATCCGATCCAGGTTGCCGTGTGTTCTCCAGCGAAGTGAATCCGCGATTCAGGGGTCGATGCGTATTCCATGTGCTCCAGAACGTATCCCGGCGCTAGGTGGGAGAATGCTCCCAGGGCGTAACGGTCGGAGATCCAGTCATGCCACCACCCCCTCGCAAAATGTTCGGAAGCTTGCGGGCAAATCTGAGTAAGTTCATAAAGGCCGGCCTTGACCGGATCACCTAATTTGATCCAGTCGGCGGCCTGTTCACCGCAAACATAAGCGGTGAGAATGGGAGCCTCTCCTAGAGAGCCATCCCACGTTTGCTGAAGAGGGCCATCGCAATGCATGGAACCACCCCAGCCTTCCTCATGCCACCAGTCCTTGTCGAACTGCCAACAGATTTTGATGGCCCGGCTCATGCCGCAGGCTTCAATGGCGCACCTCTTGGTGACGTCGAGCGCAGGCTCAAATACGACTCGTTCTAGGGCGGGCGGGGGAAGGGTGAGGACGACGTGATCGACTCTTTCTTTCGAGCGCTCGAAATGGAGCCAGACCCCAGAATCGTCTTGGGACACTTTTTGAAGGACCGCTCCAAAATAGGGAGCAACGGTAATGGAACCGAGCATCTTTTCGCAAAGGCTTCGGAATCCTCCCGGCACGCGGTAAGCGCTCATAACATCGCCATCACGTTCCAAGTAATGCATGTATCCGGTTAGCCAGCCGAGGAGACCAATACGATCAGGGTCATCTCCTTCGTCGCTTCGATAGTTGGATGTCACCCACCACAGCCCTGCGTCGCTCTGTGTGTGCTCACGAAGGAAGTCACCAAGGGTTCGGCGGTCCAGATCGCCGTGGTTTTTGTTTAGCCACGCGGGGTTGACGAGATCCCGGCAGAGTTCGCGAGCCGCAGCCTCCACTCGCAGGTCGTCTTCCAGGGCGTCGTTCCAAAGTTCGTCTTCAGTGGTGGTTTTGCCTCGAAAAACGACCCGGCGCGGCCAAGTGGGCCTTCCTTCTGGCTCCATTCCGAACTCTTTGAGGAGATCGATGATGCGAAAGTGATCGGAATCGATCCACTCTCCGCCCGCTTCATAAAGCGCGCCCTCGCCTTCGTCACTGGTGTGGAGACGACCGCCAGGTCGTCCGCGAGCCTCGAAGAGTTTGACGTCAAAGCCCTTGCGGGCCAGCAACATGGCAGTCCTCAGACCGGCGATTCCCAGTCCTACGACACCGACCGTCAAGATTTACTCCCAGGATGACGATCTCTGGCTCGGACCGCAAAATCAATGACCAGCAAGACGAACACCACCACGCCGAGGGCCACAATCATTGGCATCGGGAGGTTCTGACGAACGGCTAGGATTGCCCCTCCGAGGACTGCGCACGCCGCACTCAGCCAATGCGCACCCGAGCCGCGCGACTTTCTGCGTAAGAGATTGACGGCGGCCAGCACGAAGCAGAGAATAGCCGATGAGAGGAGAAAAATATTGAACTCGTCCTGGGTCAAGAGGCGCTCCCGGTAAGAATGTCGGCCCGTCGGCGCTCGGCAGCTTGCTTTAGTTCAGGTCGAACCGAATCCAGAAGGCCGGTCCAAAATTCGTCGTCGTCAAAGGTCTCTCTGAATGGCTCTAGCATCGCGTCGAGCCCATTCGGCAGATTTCTTGACGGAGCTTCAATGGCGGCCTGAATCTCGGCCAGGTTGCGAACTCCGACGAGTACTGGATGATCCTTCGCAAGGTCGGCGATGGCAGCCTGCGCCAGGGTGAGGCCATAAAAAGACTGGGTCAGATTACGAAGACGCCAGAGGTCAGGAATCTGGACGAAAGGTAGACCGTAACCCCAATTCAGCGGTTGAGAAGTAATCACGCCCACTCGGCGTTCGGCGGCCATGGGCTGAAGCGTTCGGTAGGATTCGTCGCTGTAGTGGTTTCGCGGCGTGAGGATAACTTCGAATGCGTCATGAAACTGCCAGAGCCCCAGCGTGGTTAATGGCGCTCCCTCTGAGCTTAGGCCGACAAAACCGATGTGACCGTCTTGTTTTGCGCTTTCCATTGCTTCCAACGCACCCTGAATTTGAAACTCTTGAAGCGGCTTTCTTACCCGAAGGAAGTAGAAGTCGATATTCTCTCGGCCGATCGCACTGAGTGTTTGAATCAAATGAGCTTGAACGAGGTCGCAGGCGTGGTTTTGATCGGATGCACGTTCAATGTCGAGAGTTCCCTTGGCCATAAGGCACGCGTCGGTCCCTCGCATTTGCCCGCCGAAGAGTCCCGGATTCCCGGAGATATCAATGACCGTATTGGCGGCGATGGCGGCTTCGACCAACTCCTTGGGCCAGGTTTCCGACCATGAATCGTAAGGCGTGGATAAGCTCAGCCATACATGCGGAAACGCTCGGTTCGTCCGGCCAAGTAGATCGCTCGCCACAGCGTCAGGGTACCCGTTTTGCCTTCTTGGGCCCGTTTGTCCCGAACACGCTTAGACTAGATTTCGCACAAATTCGGCAAGGCATGCAGCGGTCGGTCTCATAGAGGGCACTCCCGCTTGTTGGAGTTTTTGATTGGAAAGCACACTGAATTTGGGACGCTTGGCGGGGGTGGGCCAGTCTTGGGTTCTAATTGGTTCCATTTCTATGGACTTATCCATACCCTTATATTCGCGATAGACCTCGATCGCGAGGTGGGCGAATGCGTACCAACTCATTTGATCGGGTCCGGTGGCGTGATAGATACCGGGAAAGATGTCCTTTTCAATTGAGAGACGAATGGACTTCGCCAGGTCGATGGTACAAGTCGGGCTACCTACCTGGTCCGCCACTACGCGCAGGTTTTTTCCTGCCAACCAAGCGTTAATGAGGGTCCGGGGGAAGCTCTTTCCCTGAGCGCCATACAGCCAAGCCGTTCTGAAGACGAGGGACATGGGATTTGCCGCGATTACCGCTTCCTCGCCCTCTCTTTTGGTGCGACCGTAGACGCTTTGGGGATGGGTGGGCGCATCTTCTGAGTACGGTTCGGTCGCCTCACCATCAAACACGAAGTCCGTGCTGATGTGAGCGAAATTGATGCTGGACATCGCACAGACACGGGCCAAATAGCCAGGCGCAAGGGCATTTAGCTCGGTGGCCGGTTGGACCTCTTCTTCCGCTTTGTCAACCGCCGTGTAGGCGGCGCAATTGATAGCCCAGTCCAGTCCAGACATATCGGCCATCTGCGCAACCGAACCAGGATCTACGATATCTAGCTCTTTCGAGGTAGGCGTTAGAACTTCATGTCCGGAGGCTTTCAGCTCCTGAACCAAATCCGTACCGAGCATTCCCGAAGCACCAAGCACGAGGACCTTCATGGCTTTCAATCAGGAAGCGAATACATGAAGTATGGATTGTTATCCAGATCCCAGAAGAGCGCCGAGCGCGGGCCGCCCGATTCTCCGAAAACGTTGCTCACGCGCACGCCGTTCGATTTCAACCGCTCTACCTCGTAATCAAGGTCTTCGGCCCGAAAAACTGTGCGAGGACGAAGGTCGTCAGCATGTTCGGGAAACTCCTTTTGGTAGTTCGCCACGGTCATCAGGCCGATATAGTCGTCCTCGCTTACTTCGATCAGGGCGAAGCCCCAATCTTCTTTGAATTTCAGTTTGAAGCCGAGCTTTTGCTCATAGAAGGCGATGGCCGCGTCCAGATTCTGGACGTAATAGACCGCGTCTTCTCGCTTCAATTTCATCCGACAACCTCTTTGATAATGGCGTCGGTGTATTGATCGGTTGTTGCAGTTCCTCCGAGGTCCCCGGTGACGGTCTTGCCTTCTCCGCATACTTTGAGGATGGCGGCGGCGATTCGATCCGCCTTGTCGTATTCACCCAGGTGGCGCAGCATCATCACCGCGCTGGAAAGAAGCGCGGTTGGGTTCGCGATTCCCATTCCCGCAATGTCGGGAGCCGAGCCGTGCACGGCTTCGAATACCGCACCATGCTCTCCGATATTGGCGCCAGGGGCAAGACCGAGTCCACCGACGAGGCCAGCGCACAGGTCGCTCACGATGTCCCCATAGAGGTTCTCCGTGACCATGACGTCGAACTGCTCCGGCTTGGTCACCAACTGCATACAGCAGTTATCGACGATGATGTCGTCGGCTTGGATATCGGGATACTTGACGGCGGCTTTGCGGAACTCTTCCAGGAAGAGACCGTCGGCAAGCTTCATGATGTTGGCCTTGTGAATAGCGGTCACGCGCTTTCGGCCTTGCTTACGTGCCATGTCGAAGGCGAACTCGCAGAGGCGTTTACAGCCGGGACGGGTGATGACCTTAATGGCCTGGGCCATGTCCGGGTGGGGCATGAACTCGATTCCCGCATAGAGGTCTTCCGTGTTCTCCCGAACGATGATGACATCGATGTTCGTATTCGCGAAATGGCCCTTGACGCCGGGCAGGGTTTTGGCGGGTCGGACGTTAGCGTAGAGGTCCAATGCCTTGCGGAGGGCGACGTTCGCACTGACATGGCCACCGCCAATGGGGGTCGTGGTGGGACCTTTCAGAGCAATGCCAATCTCTCGAATCGCTTCGATCGTGGACTCAGGCATGGCCGGCAGGCCTTTTTCGATGGCGCCCAAACCGCCCTCCAGATAGACCCACTCCGCCTCGAATCCGGTGGCGTCCAAGACTCTGAGAACGGCGGCGGTGATCTCGGGTCCGATACCATCGCCAGGGATTAGGGCAATTTTTCGCTTACTCATCTATTAGTAATGTTGGCTTTTTATTGTCATCCTTGGAAAGACCTAAAGATATGAAACGCCGATGAAAGACATCCGTCGTAGAATGCAATCATGACCACACGCAAGCATTTATTCTCTTTCCTAGCGCTTGCCGCTTGTATGGGTCTCGCGCTCACCACTGCATTAGGCGACGACCCACCAGGTAAGAAAGGCGGGGGAGGATCCGGTGGCGGCCAGCGAGGAGGCGGCGGTTCCGGCGGTGGCGGCAATAGCGGAGGAGGTTCCTCTGGTGGCGGCCAACGCGGAGGCGGCGGTGGTCCCGATGTCCAGCGCGGCGACCCTCCTAAGCGTGGCGGCGGAGGCAACGAAGGCGGACGAGGTGGCTCCTCTTCCGGCGGAGGTTCCCGTGGTGGAGGCTCCTCGTCCGGCGGCAGTTCATCCGGCGGCGGATCTCGCGGAGGCGGTGGCGGAAGCACCACGAATGGCGGACCGACGTGGCCCGACCGACGTGGTGGAGGAGGAGGCGACGTTACGGTTACCCGTAGCGGTGGCAGCACCATCTACACTCCCGCCAGCCGGGGTGACGGAGATAGCGGTCTCCGCAAGCAAGGCAACGGACGTAGTGGCACGACGCGTTACGGCACCAACAGCAATCGAGATAGAAACGGCGGCCCGGTTGTGATCGGTCGCGCGCCCGTCGACATCGTTCGCGGAACGCTTGGAAATCAAGTACGTCGTGCGGACGAGATTCGGGTTGGCGGCAGCAAGATTCGATTTGGCTATACCCACTACGACTCCCGATGGTGCGACGACTACTTCTACTACCCGTATTACGCGTTTGACCCCTATGCCCGGGCCAGCGTGTGTTCGCCGTGGTATTTCTATCCCCAGCTTCCTCCCTACTACTCGGCTACCCGCTGCTACGTGGGCACCTATGTATGGAGCCCGTTTGTAGGAATCTCCTATACGTGGAGCGCGCCCAGCCGCAGCTATTGGGGAGATCGACGGTACAGCGACCTCGACTATGCGATCGACGATATCGTTCATGCGTTTGAGGACAACGATCGTCGAGCGGTAAGCCGTCTGGTCCCACGAAATGGTCGCGTTGCGATCATCATCGAAGATCGATACGCTTATAGCATGAATGCAGACGACTTCTATGACACGTTCATGGATGCCGTTTACAACACTCGAACACGCGATTACCGGATCATGGACATCAAGACAAGTCGAGACGGAGCCGCCGTCTGGGCTCGTCATGACTACGAAGATCCGTGGGGACGCCGAACCTCGGTTTATCACTACTTCCGACTTGAGCAAGAAGGCCGGGATTGGGTGATTCGAGAGTTCGGAACGAACGAAACTCGCTGGTAATCGTTCCTTGATAGCCCGGCGGAGTTAACTCGCCGGGCTTTTCTTTATTTGACGGGCAGCAAGCGGAAGGTAAGACAGCTTGGCCGTTTTGCGTCTTGGTAGATCACCTGCTTGGCCACCTTCATCTTGGTCGCACTGAAAAGGGGTTCTCCAGTGTTCAAGTTACGGGCGGTCCCAGGGAACATATCCGACGTAATGGCCACTGTGACGCGGTGCCCCTTCTTGAAGAGGTGAGCAGTGTCCCAAAGGTTAATCGTTGCCTTATACGTCTTGCCAGGAGTGATCAATCGGGGTTTGTCGAGCCCTTGAAGGTATCGGACGTCCAGTTTTCCAGGCAAGCAGACGATGCGGGTGTCTCCCTTTTCGTCTTCATCGAGGAGAAGGGCATAAAAGTCGGTCGAGACGACGTTGGTTGAGAAATACAACTCCACTGAAATCGGCCCACCCAGAGCCATGTCCGACTTGAGGGGGGCCGAGCGATAGACCAACTGCTTGCCGTTCGATTTGCCGATCGGAGCTTTTGTGGTGGATTGGGCCATAAGGTTGCCCTTCAGTTGCGGTGGAATTTGAACGGCGGCGGGATCGTAGGTATATCGCGCCTGCTTGCCATTCTTGACCGGTTTTTCGGTCAATGATTTGGCGTCTTGGAAATAGAGTCGCTTCACGGGAGAAGACTTGAGTGGCCAGTCGCTCAGGTTTAGCCACTTGTTTGCTCCGGTCAGAAAGGCCTGGACGTGCGGAATTTTGTCAAACCCGACCGGTTTGCCTTTGAGCCACGTATCAAACCAGCGAAGATAGACGGAATCGAGTTCTAACACGGACTTCGGACCGTAATCAACATCGCCAAATTGGGTTGAGGTGTTAAAGGCATGGGGCCAGGGACCATAAATCAACCACTGATTCGTTCGACCGGCGGCGCGCATGGTGGCCCAGTTGGTTTTGGTGCCAATGCCGTCTCCATCCCACCAACCACTAATGTGCAGAGCAGGGATCGTAACTTTCGGCATATCGGAAATGGTGTCGTAGCCCTTGGCCCATTTAGCCATTCCTTCCCGTTTGAGCCAGTTGTCCCAGAAAGGTACATTCTCACCAAAAATGACATCGTCTAGTTTGGAGAGCGGGAGGGTTTTGAGCTTATCCCCATTGGGCAGCGGTTGGGTTGCTCTCTCCAGGTGCGTTTGCTTATCTCGAACGATGTTGGTCCACCAGAGATTGGGAAGAAGGGTGAAGACGCCGTTTTCGTAAGGAATATTCCGCATGGCGTCGGGCGGCGACACTTGAGGGATGATGCATTTGAGTGCCGCGGGCCGTTCCACCGCGGCCGCCCACTGGACGTAGCCTCCGTAGCTGGCGCCGATCATCCCGACTTTTCCGTTCGACCAGGGCTGCTTTGCCATCCAGTCGATGGTGTCCTTTCCATCCTTCCGCTCAGGGACGAATGGATCCCAGGCGCCGCCGCTGTCTTGGCGACCTCGGCAGTCCTGCACCATATACACATAACCTCGTTTAGCCCACCAATTTGCACCTAACATCTGCCCTGCCCGGCCATAGGGGGTCCGGACCAGGATGGCAGGATACTTGCCGTCCTCCGCAGGCATCGCGATATCGCAAACGAGTTCGACGCCATCTCGCATCTTGACCTTTTGAGCGGTCAATGTCTTGACCTCGTGCGTGGGTTGACTCAGTTCCTTGTATTTGGCGACCGGATCCTCGAAAGCGTCTTCATATCCCTTTGGGATGAACAGGGCCTTTTGTATGGCCACGTTCTCGCCCTTGATCTCGCCTTGAGGGTCAGCCACGAATTCGATATCAATTCCGGAAAGATTAAGTACGAAGGGGCGAAGAGTGACTTCTTTGCCCTCGACCTTGATCTTGCGTGGGCTCTTGGGCGTGACCGTGGCATCGATGGGAACTCCACCGTTATCGACGACAGATACTTTGATCGGACGAGTGCCCTGAACGCTGGTATCGAGATTGGCGAGGATGGACGAGGCGATGCCGGGATGGTAGTTGGAGTAAAGCGATGGTTGCAGCGATATTGTCGCTTCGGGTTGGTCCTTTCCATTCACCGAGACCATCAATTTCCCCGATTTGAAAGACATGGAGACCTTTGTTCCTCGAGCCTCCTGGATGAGGGTGAATTCGGTGAGCTTATTGTCGACGAACTTGCCCGACAACTTGCTGTCGATCGTCACACCGCTTACGCTGATGTTGGTAACAGAGGTGAAAGAGCCGTCGGCTTTGCGCTCATAAGTGTTTTGGCCAATCTTCGCGCCACCTTGAGAAAGATCGAAGGTGACGGGGTCGGCAAACACCGTTGTCGCCAAGATTGTCAAAAGCCAAAGAAACGCAAGACGCTTTCGCATGCGACTAGCATACAAACTCAGAATCGAATCCGTTAGAGGGCTCGGGTCGTTACGCCTATGGGAGGCTGATAGCTGGCGGGAGGAACGATGCTAGGTCGCCCAGTGCCGGGCATCACTTGGTCGTCCGGGAAATAGGTTAGCCCCTCTCGAATCGCCTGATTCATCTGCTTCAAGCGGCCGGTGTTTCGATAGGCAAGCGTTAGCCATCGGTATGCGCTCAAGAACGCCTGCTTCTCATTCTCGCTCAGCGCATCAAATCTCCTCTGACCGTTCTCAACCGCCTTTTGGAAGAAGCCGATCGACTTATCGAAGTCACGGTGGCGAGTGATTTCGAGCATTCCAAAGGTGGTGGGGATATCCACGCAGTCGGGATTGCGCTTGTAGCCTTCTCTGAGGAATTCCATCGCCATTTGGTTGGCCTTTTCCGTTCGATCCATAGCGATTACCATGGCGCCGTTAGTCCAGGCTTCGACGAAATTGGGGTCCAACCAGGTCATGAGCCGAAACAGAGGAAGGCACTGTCTGGGATCGTTTTGCTTAAACCTTTGAACCGCATTCCAGGCGTTGACAGAGCGGTCGACATCGCCAAAGATTCCCCGGAAGTCCTTTGCGGGAGGCGGAATCACGGTAGTGCCGTGGTCGCGACCATCGTTAAAGCCGTTTTCGGCGGCTTCCTTTTGGGTCATCCGACGCATTTTGATTCCATTTGCCAGATAGACCTCGGTATATGCCCACAACCATCCCGATGCGCTGGTTTGGATTTGGCTCCCCAAAGACGAGTCGCCTGCATCCGAGCGCTCGCGACGAATCGGCGGATTCACCTTCGGCGTCACTTCGTCGGTGCTCCACCCAATGGCCGCCATTAAACTGACGGCGGCAAATGGCGCGTACCAAATCTTCACAGCGCTCTCCGGTTAAACCGGGTCCAGGCAATGGTAACCAAACCCGAGCCGTAAATGACGAGATAGACCAGGAGAAACGCCATTACCCACATGGGAACAGGGTCCCATCCGACATTGGCGGCGCGCCCTCCCATGTCGAACAACGTGAATTGAGGCAAGATCGCGTTGATGAATTTGAACACGAACTGCATACCGGGGCTCGCCACCTCGTAGGCGGAAGTCATCGCTCGAATCAAGATCGAAGACCCGAATGTAAAAACAAAAGCAGTCGTGGCGGCGGCGGAAGGGGTCATGTAGACGCTGAGCATGACGCCAAAGGCGCACATCAGCGCGAGCCCCATCATCTTGGCCACCATGTATTGCACCATGATCGCCTCGAACCTAACGTGGAAGCTCAGCAAAGCGACCGAGGTGAGGGACGCGAGCAAGAAAAAGGCGAGCCAGGTAACGGCGATGGCCCCCGCCAATTTACCGATCAAGAGATCTAACCGACTGATCGGTCGTGCAAGGAGCGGATACAACGTTCTTTGTTTGATTTCTTCCGGCAGTAATCGGGTGGACGTCATGACGGCGACGATCGTCGAAAATGCGCCAAGTACGGTTACCGCCAGGTCCTTCACGAAAACCTGCATTCCGTCTACGCCAAAGAAGCCTAGAGCACCGGAGCCAATGAGGATAAGGAAGCCCAAAATGGCCACCACCCAAAGGTCTTTTCTGCGAATGGATTCCAAAACAACGCCACGGGCCAGAGCTTTGTATGTTTTTACTCGGGCAAACATCTACGCAGCCCTCTCGATGGTGTTGATGAAATAGTCTTCCAGCGATCCCTCTTGCGATACGATATCAACCAGTTCCCCGCCCGCAGCTTGAACGCGGGCAACGGCCTGCATGAGGGCATCTTTGGTTTGGAATCGAGCGCGGTGAATTTCGCCCTGAGCGTCTAAGTCTTGGGTGAGATCGTGCAAGGGTGCTTGACCTCGGAACGCGATGGAATAGTTTCGCAATTCGTCTTTCAGTGGCGCCATCAGTCGTTCTTCGACCATTTTTCCTTGATTGATCAGCAGAATTCGGTCGCAAAGCATATCGACCTCAGACAGCTCGTGGCTTGAAAAAAACAGCGTTGCTCCCGCATTCTTGCGCTCAAGAAGGAGGTGTCGAAGTTCCTTGCGTCCGACTGGATCGAGTCCGCTGGTGACTTCGTCGAGAATCAACAAATCTGGGTCTCCCAAGAGCGATTGAGCGATCCCTACCCGCTGCAACATCCCCTTGCTTAGACTCTTATTGAGCTTCTTCTTGGCGTCTTTGAGACCGACGACCTCTAGCAAGTGGTGCGTTTCTTCTTTGAGTTTTTTTCCTCCCAAACCCTGTAATTCGCCATAGAGCATGAGGGTCTCAACGGGGTTGAGATAAGGGTAGTACATCGCCACTTCCGGCAGGTAGCCGATTCGGCTTTTGGCGGCGAGGGTTCCGGCTGAAATACCAAAGATCTCGCATCGCCCTGAATTAGGCGCTACGAAGCCCATGAGGGCTTTTAGTGTGCTGCTCTTACCCGCTCCATTTGGGCCAAGAAAGCCTACGACCTCGCCAGGCGCAACCTGAAAGCTAAGGCCTTTAACGGCTTCTATCCATCGACCCTTTTTGGAGCGATAGCGGACCTGCAGGTCCTCCACAAGAATTGCGTCGCTCATACCCGGTGTTTTTATCGGCAGTTGGTAGGCAGACCTTTAGCCCGTTTGGCAGACAGCGATCCCGCGAAAATGCCAGGACGTTTTTTGTGATGGGCGCAGTTGACAAGATACCGTGCATGGGTATAGTAGATTTTGCTTTTATACCCTCCCAGGGTAAGGCACATTCCCGAAGGACGAAATCATGAACGGATTATTCAATCGATGGAGCCGCCACGCTGCGCTTGCGGTCGGGCTCTTCGCCATCGCTTCCGTCGCCCACGCTGATGTATTTGGGCGACTCAAGATCGTGGTGAAGAACGCGGACGACGAAAAGCCGGTTGCGGGGGCCAAGGTCGTACTGCACGACTCGGCAAGCGTTAAGGCCGATATCACCCTCACCTCGGATGCAAATGGCATCGTCAACACCGGTCCCCTGGAGGCGCGAGCCTGGAAGGTGACGGTCACGATGGATGCTTTCGACAAAGATGAGCGCGACTTTACGGTCGTGGCCGACACCACCAGCGACATCGAAGTCCTTCTGGAGCCGCAAAACGAAAAGGTTATCAAGATCAAAGGCGATAAGATCTTGATCAAAGTTACCGATCCCTCGACCGGAGTCCGCCGAGACCAGGACTTCGTCAAGCGCTTCCCCGCGACCGCCGGAAACCCGCAAAGCCTGTCTAAGTTCTTGCGATCCAACCCCGGACTGGCGGAAGACTCGAACGGCCAGGTCCATCCTCGCGGCGAGCACTCTTCGACGACCATCTATATCAACGGTTTTCAGCTTCCCGGCGCGTTTCAGGGAAGAGCCGGACAGGTCTTAGCTCCTGGAGCTATTGAGAGCCTCGATCTTTTGACCGGTGGCTATGCCCCTGAGTACGGCAGCGAGACGGCAGCGATTTTGAATGTAAAGCTCAAGAGTGGGCCGATGGCGCCGTTTGCCAGCTACGACGTCCAAGGTGGCGGGTATGGGACCTTCTATGGTGGTCTCACCTTTGGCGGACAGACGGGAGAGGCGCTCGGCGCGCCCGACGCCAACGGACGCTCGGCTCGACGGCTGCGCTACCTTTTTGATTTCAGCGCCCGCCGGACCGACAACCAGTTGGAGCCGCCACAGCCGGACGATCAGATGGCCCATAACCAAGGCCGATCTTTCACCGGGTTTTCTAATCTGGAATACGAAGCAACCTCCCAAGACACCTTTGGGCTCATGTTGAGCACCAACCCTGCGAAGACTCAGGTGGCCAACCGAACTGGTTTGCCGAGCAGATACGCGGCCTATGGGCAGGGCTACGGTTATGGAGGCACGCTCTCAAAGGAAGAGGCAGATCTTTTAGGAATTGTCTCTCAACAAGACGCGGGGCAGGACATTGAGCAGGAAGACCGGAACTCGATGGGAGTCCTGAGTTGGCGGCGCAATCTTGGTCCCAACACCAGTTCTTTCCTCTCCTTTGGCGTCGTCCACTCCGGCCTCGACATTACGAACAACAACCCAGATGTGGATCTGAACGACCTTCCGGAGAACAGCTCCATCGAGTTCAATCCGACGATCATTCGAAACGCTCACAACTCTGAGATCCAGGGGTCGGTTAGCCACTCGATCAATGGCCACAACCTCAAGTTTGGGTTCGTTTATGACAACCAAACCGGCAACGAGAGTTACCAACTGATTCCTGCCAGCCAAGCAGCCCTCGATGCCCTGATGGAGCTCGACCCGCGATTGGTCCCTGACGGCGACACGCCAGCCACCCTGAAAATGAAGCGAGAGGGCTACTACTTCGCCAGCTACATTCAGGACACTTGGAAGGCAACGCCCAAGCTCACGGTGAACTACGGCCTTCGGTTCGATACTTTCAAACAGGATCAAAACGCCAAGGCGACCGATGGATCGAACGAGGACTCTAGCGTCAACGAGAGCCAACTCTCTCCGCGATTGAACATGGCGTATGCGCTGACTCCCAAGACGGTCGTTCGGGCTTCCTACAACCGGTTGTTCATTCAGCCCCCATTGGCTCAGGGCTCGTTCCTGGGATCTCAGATCAAGCCCGAGCGATTGCATCAGTTCGACTTCAGCGTCGAGCACCAGATCGGGTCTCGACAGACCCTGAAAGCGGCCGCCTACTACAAGGACATCGAAGATCAGATCGATACCGGTCTTTTGGTTGAAGGCACTCAGATCGGTGCTTACACGTCGGTCTCACTGGGCAAAGGTCAGGTTCGCGGTTTAGAGTTCACCTACGAGCTCGCGCCGAAGAACAATCGCGGGTTCAGCGCTTATGCAACGTGGGCGAACGCCTTAGCCAAGCCGAGTGGTACGACGAACACCGGGGAGGAAGTGGACGATGCTTACAACGACCACGATCAACTCAATACGATCTCTGGTGGACTCAACTACACCTTTGACAACGATTGGACGACCGGTCTGAGCGTTTACTACGGCAGCGGATTCGCATCCAGCGTTTTGGACGAAGACTCGGGCAAGCGATCTTCGCGAACTCAGGTCAACTTCCGGGTTGCAAAGGCGAACCTCTTTGGCAATGTGGGCCTCTCTCTCGAAGTCGAGAATCTCTTCGATCAACGCGCTCTGATGAACTTCCAGTCAGCGTTCAGCGGCACCCGCTTCCAGCAGGGCCGAAGAATTCTGCTTTCCCTGAATGGCAAGTTCTAGGAACCAAACCGGCCCCTTTTTGCGCTATAACAAGAAGGGGCCAAGGTGCCCTACCCCCGTATGGATAGTATCAAGCATTATTTTCAAGCCGGTGGCTGGGTGATGTGGCCGCTTTTGGCCCTCTCCCTCGCCTCCATCGCGGTCATCATTGAACGCGCCCTTTCCTACCGAACCTTGGCTCACGTCGCCCCCCGGCTCCTCACTCAAGTTTCTCAACTGGTTGATCAGGGACGATTCGAAGAGGCTCACAAGATGTGCATTGGGCAGCCCGGCCCGGTGGCCGCCTGTCTTGCGACGGTGATTCAGCATCGACAAATGCCGGTGGAGGATATCGAGCGAAACGTGCAGGAAGTGGGTGAGGACTACTTCATTAAGTTGGAGAAGTACCTGCCGCTGCTGGACACGACCACCACGATCTCTCCCCTCTTGGGACTGCTCGGAACCTTGTTCGGCATGATCGGAACCTTCCAGGCGATCGCTGCGGCCAAGAACTCGGGCGCGAACGATTCGATTCTTTCCGGCGTCGGCGAAGCGCTCTATGCCACCGCGACGGGTCTGACCATCGCCGTCGTTTGTTTTGTCGCCTACAACTACTTCAACGCCCGGCAACGGCGCGCCACCGCGGAGATGGAACAGTCGGCCACCAAGCTGATTAATCTTCTGCGAGCTCAGTCTCCTCGAAAGGAAACGGTAGGGGTCGCCTAGCCATGACGTTTAAGCGGCGACGAGAGCTTAAGAAGACGAAGATCGAGATCATCCCGATGATCGACACGATGTTCTTTCTCCTCGTGTTCTTCATGCTCTCTTCCCTGGCCCTCACCAAGATGATGGGCCTGCCCGTGAATCTGCCCAAGGCCAGCACGGCGCCGAAGCAGAACGCCACCGACCTCACGGTGACGATCGACAAGGATCAGAAAGTCTTTCTCAACAAGAACGAAGTGAGCCTGACCGACCTGGCGCCCCAACTTCTGGCGAAAGCGGGTGGGCCGGACGCAAAGCTAGATGAAGTCTCGGTGGTGATCAATGCCGATTTGGCCGTTCCTCAT
Organism: Armatimonadetes bacterium 55-13; assembly: GCA_001898035.1. GTDB lineage: Bacteria > Armatimonadota > Fimbriimonadia > Fimbriimonadales > Fimbriimonadaceae > 55-13. Next base: position 114,976 of record MKRX01000002.1, on the reverse strand, counting down.
GGGTTGGTGGTGAAATGTATCGATGAAGCCCGCAGCGTTGGCGTGAGCCACTTTGCGATTGCCACCACTCCCGACGCGGCGGTGCAGTAAGGATGAAAGAGAACTTCTCCCGAAACTTTGGGTTGGCGGCGATAGGATCGATCGCCGTGAACGGGGGGCTGTTCTTCTTGATGTCCCTGGGCGCGAGCCAGATTGCAAAGACGCCCGATTATCACACCGTCGAGGTTCGCCGGGTCGAGATCGACAACTCGGGGAAGAAGGTCGAGAAGATCGTCAAACCCAAAGAAATCGAGCAGAAGATCAAGAAGCTGGTGGAGGAGAAGAAGATCGTCCCTCCCAAGCCAAAGGAACCCGAAAAGAAAGAGACGGTTCCACCCCCTCAGCATTCGAAACCCCAACCCAAAACCGAGGCAACACCACCACCGCCCCAGGGAGCGCACAACAAAGTCATTACCGCTCCTCCGACCAACGACGGACAAAAGCCGAATCCCCACGACTTTACGGCTTTGGGCGGTGGTAACGCGGATGTTGGGAAGCCCACCACCGGGCAAAACTCCCGCGATGCGAAGGTGAATCCGCCTGATCCCCCTAAACAAGATCCGCCGAAGCAAGAACCTCCCAAGCAGGAGCCTCCGAAACAGGACCCGCCCAAGCAAGATCCTCCCAAGAACGATCCGCCAGTAGAGCCACCGGCGAAACCTCCGGCAGATCCTCCCAAACCGAAGGGGCCTTCCAAGGATGCAGAGCCCATGAAGCAGGTCTTGCCCGAGATTCCGGACAGCCTGAAGAACCAGGACTTTAAATCGTTCGTTCGCGTGGTGGTGGAGATTGATGCGGATGGCTCGTTTGAGGTCACCCTTCGCACCAGTTCTGGGAATCAGGAAGTGGATAGGCGAGTCTTGGATGCTCTGAAGAAATGGAAATGGAAAGCGGCACTCAAGGATGGCGAACCGGTGAAATCAACCCAACGGTTCAAGTTCGAATTCGAGGTTGGCTAAAAAGGACCGCACCCTTTTGGGAATTGGTGCGGTCTAACTCTTTGTGAAGTTCAAGAGCAGTTCCGAGCTCAAGCGTACGAAGATCGAGATCATTCCGATGATCGACACGATGTTCTTCCTCCTCGTGTTCTTCATGCTCTCTTCCCTGGCCCTCACGAAGATGATGGGGCTGCCTGTCAATCTGCCGCCGGCGGGGAGCGCCCCCAGCCAGGATTCGAACAAGCTCACGCTGACCATCGACAAAGATCAACGAATCTTTTTGAACAAGGACGAAACGGGATTTGCGAGCTTGGCGAATCAACTTAATAGCCAGGTGGCGGCAACGGGTCAGAAGCTAGAAGACGTCTCGATCATCATCAATGCGGACACCGCCGTCTCTCACGGCTATGTCGTGAAGTGCATCGATGAGGCGCGAAATGCCGGGATCACCCACTTCGCGATTGCGACACAGCCCTAACTCTTTGGGTACCGGTAGTGCCCAACGATCTTCCAGGTGGTCAGGACATCTTCCTCTTTGCACTGGCTGATGTTGTGAATGACATAGGGCTCGCCCTTGGCGTTAAGCCGATCTGAGACGATTCCGGTGTGATCTAGCCCGTTGTCCAGCTTCCAATACACGATATCGCCCGGCTTCCACTGGCTCAAGGTCTGCGACTTGACCGTGGTGGTGAGGGTCTTTCCGTAGGTTTTGAAGAACCAGATTTGATTTGGGCATCGGCGGTGATCAATGTTTGAATCGGGACGTTTCTCTCGACGAGGATAGGTTTTGAACCGCGTCTTCATGTCCTCATGGATGAGCTTTTGAAGGTCAAACCCGGCGCGGCGAAGCGAGCGAATCACCACATCCGTGCAGACGCCTTGATCTCGAGGAAGATCGCCGTTGGGGTAGCCGATCTTGAAATAACCCACGGTATACATCGCGCCTTCCCGGGCCTGAATCTTGGCGCCCGCCAAGATTTTTTCCGCCGCGCCAACCGGGGCTAACGGAGGCGCGGCGAGAAGCGCGAACATACAAATCGACGCAAACATTGAATTCACGGTACTTTACCAACGTTTCTATTCGTATGTAGGTTCATGAGATTTCGTGTCTTATCGCTTTCGTTGCTCGCCGTAGTGGCATCCGGCGCGCATGCCGCCGACAAAGATGTTGAGGCCATCTTAAAGACCCTCCGCGAGAATTACCAGAAGGTGAAGACCGCCCGACTCGAAGTAACCTCGGTGATTGCCGACCCAGAGTCCGGGAGCGACATCTCGTTGAACTCCGTCATGAGCTACAAGGGACCTGGCTCGGTTCGAATCGTGGCGAAGGGTCCAACAATGCCTGGCAGCTACTTGCTCTACGTGACCGATAGCAAGCAGGCGCTCGTTCGAACTCCCGATGGGAAGTCAAGCACCAAGAAGTTCGATGCCGACGAAGTAGCCGTGCCGCTCAATCTAGAATCCCTCTGCTTCTGGGACTATAAGCGCCAACTTTCGACGGCGGCGGGCATGAATATGCACGACAGCAAGCTCCGCCTTCTCAAGAAGGAGACTTGGAAAGACAAGGACTACATGGTGCTGGAAGAGAAGGCAGAGCGCAGCAAAGTCTTCGTGCGCTATTTCATCGACCCGGCGACCAAGTACATCGTTCGAACGGTGGTTTACAACTTGGAAGACACCACCGAGATTCTTCAGGATCACAAGGTGACCAAGTTCGAGCTGAATCCCAAGCTGGACGCCAACCTATTCAAGCTCAAAGCCTGAGCCAAGCTTAACCCCTCATCGCCTGAAGCTCTTCCAGCTTCAGGCTATTTTCTTCCCAAGCCGACATGATGCCCGCTAAATGCTCTTGGGCTTGGGCGTGTTCCTTGGTCAGAGATAGGATATCGGCGGTGGGATCGACATTCGCCAGTTTTTCCTCAATCAACTTAATGTCTTCCTCTGCCGAGGCGACGTCGTCTTCCAAACTTGCGATCAGTCGCTCGACCCGCTGAATCTCTTTGCTGAGTTCACGAGGCGTCATCGCCGGTTTTTCCGGTTCTTCCTGAACGGGGGTTTTCGACTTCTGCTTTGGGGCGGACTCTGCCGGTTTCTTGCCGGACCGATACTCGTCGTAGGAGCCCGGATAGCCGATGGGACCGGACTTTTTGACGTCCAGGATGTGGTCGGTTACTTGCCCCAGAAGCCAGCGGTCGTGACTGATGAGCACCAGGGTTCCCTTGTACTCTTTCAGAATCTCGGCGAGGGCTTCTCGGGAAGCCATGTCGAGGTGGTTGGTGGGCTCGTCCAGGACCAAGAGGTTGGGATTGAGGTTGGTCAGACGGGCAAGGGCAAGTTTGTTCTTTTCGCCACCGCTGAAGGTCTTGATCGGGCGGTAAACATCGTCGCCATGGAAGAGGAACCGGCCCAGCAAGTTTCGGGCGTCGGCGGGAAGCATGTCGCACTCATAGACCATGAAGTCTAGCGGGGACAGTTCCACGTCAATGTCGCTGACGTCTTGGCTGAAATAGCCCGCGACGACATTGGAGCCCAGACGCGCTCGGCCCTCCTTTGCTTCCAGGAGTCCCAGTACGACTTTGATCAGGGTGGATTTTCCGGCTCCATTTTCGCCGACGACGCCCCACCGCTCGCCATTGCGAACGGTCCAGTTCAAACCGTGGAAGAGATCGGCATCCGGGAAGCCGATGCCCAGCTTTTCACACTCGATCACCAGATCGCCCGAGCGTTTGGAATCGCCAAATCCTCCCTTAATGCCCTTGTCCGACTTCGGCGCATCCACTTTGCCCTCGATCAGACGATTCATCATCTTGAGTCGCCCGCGGGCCTGGGCCGTGCGCTGGGAGTTCATGAAGCGCCGGACATATTCGTCAAGCTTGGCGATTTCTTGATCTTGTCGGCGGGCGACTTCCGCCAGTCGAGCATCTTCTTCGGCGCGAAGCTGGAGGAATTTAGGAAACGGCCCTGGGTAAGTCTTGACCGATCCGCCCTTCATCTCGATGACGCGCTCGGCAGTGCTGTCCAAGAAGGCGCGGTCGTGAGAAACAAGTAATACCGCCCCGTGATAACCCCGAATCCAACCTTCCAGCCATTCGGTGGCTTGGAGGTCCATGTGGTTGGTAGGTTCGTCGAGGATCAGGAGATCTGGCTCTTCAAGAAGAAGCTTCGCCACCGCCAGGCGCGTCTTTTCTCCGCCGCTCAGTTTGGAGGTCTTTTTGTTGAATTCGTCCTCGGTGAACCCCATCTTCTGAAGAACCACTTTGACGTCGCTCTCGACGGAATAGCCCTCGGCTTCTAGAAAGTGTTCGTGGAGGACGGCGTACTCTTCTAGGTCCTCTTCGGTTGCGCCATCTTCAAGTCGGGCTTCGATCTCTTCCAAGCGTTTCTTGAGTTCGATCTGGTGAGCGATGGCGCTTTGCGCTTCCTCAAGCACGGTGAGATCGCCGGTGATCGCGGCTTCTTGCCTTAGGTAGCCAATTCGAGCGCCTCGGGCGAGAGCGACGGAACCGGTATCGGGCTCGTATTGCCCCGTCAGGATCTTGAGGAGCGTGGTCTTCCCCGTGCCGTTACGACCCACGAGCGCGACCTTTTCGCGGGAATCGATTCGGAAGGTGACACCGGTGAGAATATCGTCCGGTCCGAACGCCTTGGTGACGTTGGCGACGTTGAGCAGCACAATCCAAGATTCTACTTGGCGAAGAGGCTTTCGTGCGGGACCGGAACCAAGTTCCAGAGACGTTCCGTTGTAGTGATTGACCGTCCGTTAAGAGCCCCCACCATGTTGCATCGCACTCGATTCATTCTGCTCTCCGGCCTTGTTCTCTGCCTTGCCCCGGTCGCTCTCTCTCGCCAACACCCCTCTCTCGCGCAAAGAGAGGAAGGGTTTGAAAAGCGAGCGGAGAAAGAGATCTATCGCTCTCCCGGCGAACTCAAGGCCCAAGACGAGGCGGAGCTGCGGCAGGGAATGAAGTATCTGAAGCTCATCAAGGGTGATCCGACCTCCAAGGAGATTGCGCTTACGTTTGACGATGGGCCGCATCAACACTGGACCAAGCAGCTTCTCAACCTCCTTCGCGCGAATCACGTTCGGGCGACTTTCTTTGTCGTTGGAAAGATGGCGGAGCGGTATCCGAATCTGATTCGGCAAGAATTGGCGGATGGTCACCAACTGGCTAATCACACCTACCACCACGTGAATCTGACCAACATTCCTGCCAACGAGGTGGCTTCGGAATATCGAATGTGCGATGAGGCCATCCATCGCATCACGGGACGGCACATGAGCTATTGCCGACCTCCGGGTGGGCAATATGACCACGACGTGATTCAGACCACCGAGAAGTTGGGACTGACCACCGTTCTATGGACGGAAGACCCGGGCGACTATGCCAAGCCCGGCGATGGAGTGATTCAAAAGCGCTTAATGCACTGCGGTCATAACGGCGCGATCATCTTGCTTCATGACGGAATCCAACAGACGTTGGACGTGTTGCCGGGCATGATTAAGGCGCTTCGCCAGAAGGGGTATCGATTCGTGACGATCGACCAGATGCATCACGAGTTGGCCACGAAGCTGGCACAAATGTCGCGCTCGTCGGAAAGTGGCCGACGAGCGCGGTAATCGAGCTTAGTCTCGCTCGATGGGGAAAACGCTCGCGTCGAAGACGTTCTCGTTCATCTTGACCTTGAGCAGAGCGTTGGCGGTGGGTTCCTTGTCCAGGGAGATCTGCGCGATAGCCGATTTTGCACCACCGAGCACGATGTTCTCCATCTCCTGAACGTTGACTCCCTCGTCCTTGAGGACGCTGAGAACGTGGGCGAGGACGCCGACTCGGTCCAAGTGCCGAACGACCAGCAGATGCGTAGCGTTGTCGGCGCGCTTGACGTTGACCACGTTCGGCACGACGCCGGTGTTCTTGTACTCTCTAACGATGCGAACCGCCTCTGCCGCGACCGCCTCTTGGGCTTGATCGGTGCTGGCGCCGATGTGGTGAGTGCAGTAGACGTTGGCATTGTCCTTCAGCGGGCCATCGTACTCGCCTTCGCCGCCGGTGGGTTCGTTCTCGAAGACGTCGAGACCGGCGAGAATTCCCTTCTCTTCAATGGCCTTGAGGAGGGCGGATTGATCGACGACTTCGCCTCGACTGGTATTGACGAACATCGCGCCCTTCTTCATCGCGCTGAAGAACGACTCGCCGAGCATTCCCTTCGTCGCGGCATTGAGGCTGACGTGGATCGAGACGACGTCGCTCATCGCGGCCAGTTCTTCTAGGGTGCCCGCTCGGCCGATGCCGAGGGCGGCGGCGATGTCGGGGGTCATCCAGCGCGAGAAGGCGACGACATTCATGCCGAAGGCCTTGGCGCGGGGGATCATTTCCTGGCTGATCTTGCCCATACCGATAAGACCGAGAGTGCGACCATACACGCCCTTTGCCTTGGAGTATTTCTTCTTGTTCCACTTGCCGGCGCGGAGTTCGATGACGTTGTCCGCGATGTGGCGGTCCAAGGCGAGGATCAGGCCAAAAGCGAGTTCAGCTACGGCCTGGGAGTTCTTACCCGGGCAGTTGGTGACCAAGATGCCGCGATCACTAGCGGCGGCGACGTCGATGGTGTTGTAGCCCGCACCCGCGCGAATGATGACGCCCAGCTTGGAGCCATCCATCATGGGCTCCGTCACCTTCGTGGAACGAACGACGAGGACATCGGCCTGAGTCTCCTTGAGGGCATCGGAAAGAGAGCTATCGGCGAGGTCAGGACTGTAAACGACCTCCACTCCCAAACCCGTGAGGCCGTCCAGGCCACTTTGCTCAAACTTATCCGCCACCAAAACTTTCATGACCCTGAAGTTTATCTTAGCGGAGAGGGAGAAGCAGGGGACTTAGCCGTTCCCTAACGAAAGGATGCTGCCCTCGCCATTGAGGGCAGTCCGTCATCAGGCGTTAGATTTATGTTCTGGCACGAACTCGTCAGGCGAGCCGATACCTTCAACTTCGACACGATCGGAATCGATCTTGCCGTACTTTTCCTCCAGGTCTTTCTTGTTCCCGAGGATCACGCCGTCTTCCGGCACGCGCTGGGGAGTGATCGTGGTGCCGGGCTCCACAATCGCGCCATAGAACTGGGGTTCCTTTGGCTGCTCCGTAGTGAACGATCCCTCCTGACCGCCCTTCAATCCAGCAACGAACATGACTTGGCGAACGGCTACTTCTCCATCGTTCTTCCACGTGGGAAGCGCGACGAGGTAGGTTTCGCCATCTTTGGGGTTCTTCCACTCCTCAACCTTCACCGACGTCACCTTGACGGCAGACGCGGCGGCGGCGTGAACAGGGTCACAGCCGTAGAGGAAGATAGGTAGGAAGAGAGCGAGTCCGAGCAGGACCGCTTTGAGCTTGTTCATAACAAACCTCCTGTGGATATCCGACCGGCTCTTGTTCCGACCGAACAGTGCATCTTAATGGCAGAAGGACACCGGAGAGGGTCTTAATTTTCTAAGACCTTCTAGGACCCGCGCAACGCGCAGATGCGCGTGGTATCCTATCCTTCCGCGCCGGGGTGGCGGAATGGTAGACGCGGTGGTCTCAAACACCACTTGGGTTAAACCAGTGCGGGTTCGAGTCCCGCCCCCGGCACCACTTATTCGTCGGTCTCTTCTTGACCGCCAAGCGCTTCCAGCGCTCCTCGCAGATCGTCCATGGCGACGTCGATCTTCTGCCCTACCGGTTCCAGTGGGCTCTCTTGATCGTCCGAAGGCGCCAACCCATCCACAATGCCTCGAGCATCGTTCAGGGAATGGAGCGAGTCATTGATGAGGTCGCAAAGCTTCTTTCGCCGGGCCTCGTAGGTAGGCATATCGGCGGTGACTCTTTCGAGCGTAGGGGCGTCGTCATCTTCTTCGGCCAAGGTGCCGCCCGCGTCGTTGATGGCGTCTTCCAGGTCGGCCAACGCCTCCTTGATTTCCTGACTCGTTGCCTTGGTTTTATGAGCCTCGTTCAGGGCCGATTCGATTGAGTCCAAGCCCGCGCCCAGTTGAAAAATGCCGCTTCGCAGTTGCTCGTGCAAGGTCTCTTGCGGAGTCTTTTGCTCTTCAACGGGAGACTTTGTGCCATCCGAGACCGTCGATTCCGGTGGTTTGGAACTACAGCCGCCCAGCGCGATCAAAACCAACAGCCAGGGGGTCAGCGTTCTCTTCATGCTTGCGCAATGTACCTCGTATTCCGCGTAGAATCGAACCATGTCCCTAGCGGTTACTGCGTTCATGTTGGGCTGGATACAGGGTGAGGTGAACCCACTCCGATTACCCATCGGAACCAAAGGCGAAATTGAAGTTTCATTGGGCTCGATCTATTCGACCCGGACGGGCAAAACGGTGACCGTCGATGACATCGCAAAGGCTGCCGACGGCAAGCGGTTTGTCTTTTTGGGTGAGAATCATGCGACCAAAGAGCATCAGCAACTGGAAGCCGATATGGTGGCGGCACTTGAGGCTCGGGGGCGGAAAGTCATCGTTGGGCTCGAAATGTACACCCGTCCTAAACAGGATTGGCTGGACCAGTGGAGCGCCGGGTCCCTCTCCGAAGAAGAGTTCTTGGAGAAAAGCGAGTGGAAGACTCAGTGGGGCTTTTCCTACGATTTCTATCGACCGTTGTTTGAGGTGGCGAAGTCCAAGCAAATCCCGATGGTGGCTCTCAATGTTCCTCGCGATTGGGTTCGACGAGTGGGTCAGAGGGGATTTGCCGGTCTGACCAACGAGCAGAAGCTCCAGCTGCCCGCCGACCTCTTTTTGGGCAACGCGGATCACAAGAAGGTCTTTGAGGGCCTGATGGGCGGGCACCCGATGACGGGGACTCAAGGGAACAACATCTACGCCGCCCAGGTGCTATGGGATGAAGGGATGGCGGACACCGCCATCAAGTGGCTGGATCGCATTCCCAAGGACGACAAAACCGTTTTTGTGGTGGTTGCGGGGGTGGGGCACGTCATGTACGGGCAAGGCATCAACTACCGCATCAAACGGCGCACGGGGCAATCGGGAATTACGGTCGCCATGGGACAGGCAGCGGGTCAATCTTCGGTCGCCAAGGGAATTGGCGATTTCGTCTATTTGACCGAGGCTAAGAAGTAGTGGAGAGACGGGCCTATGGGAAAACGGGGATGCAAACGAGCGTTCTCGGATTCGGCGGATCGGAAATCGGTTTTATGGAGACCGATCAAAGCACGGTGGAGACACTCCTCAATCGTGCGCTTGACGCTGGCTTAAGCGTCATTGACACCGCCGAATGCTACATGGACTCCGAGATAAAGATCGGGAAAGCGGTAAGTGGCCGAAGAGACGACTTCTATCTCTTTACCAAGTGCGGACACGCTTCGCATTCAGGAGTGGATCTTCCGGACTGGCACAAGGACATCGTCGGGCGTTCCATCGAGAACAGTCTACGGAAGCTCCAGACGGATCGGGTGGACTTGGTTCACCTTCACTCCTGTTCCCTAGAAGTTCTTCAGCAGGGCGATGTGGTGAGTGAATTGGTGAAGGCTAAGGAGGCGGGCAAGACGCGATTTATTGGCTATAGCGGTGATGGCGCCGCCGCCCGATACGCCCTTGAACTTGGAGTATTTGATTCCCTCCAGACTTCGGTAAACATCGCCGATCAGCAGTCGATCGATCTCCTCCTTCCTTACTGCGTCCAGCACGGGATAGGAGTCATTGCCAAGCGGCCGGTCGCTAACATTGCGTGGCACAACGGTGACAATCCTCCTAGTCGATCGTACGGCAACGCCTATTGGGATCGACTCCAAAAGCTGAAGCTCGATATTCTGAAGGGCTCACTCTCCGAGACTGCCGGGAAGGCGTTACGATTCACACTGTCCCAGCCTGGGGTCTGCACGATGATCGTTGGGACGACGAATCCTGACCGCTGGTCACAGAATGCGGCGGTGGTGGCCCAGGGATCGCTCCCGCTGGAAGAGATTGACGCCATTCGGGCCCGCTGGAAAGAAGTCAGCGAGCCCGATTGGGTTGGACTTACTTAGTCGGGTTATTTGTCAGGAAAGGACTCGTGGAGCTTGACCGGCTCCTCCGAGTTCTTTCTCACTTTCAAGTTCAACATCTCCACCAAGACCGCGAACGCCATGGCGAAGTAGGTGTATCCCTTGGGAATATGGGCGCCGGTTGATTCAGCGACGAGGTTGACGCCGATCAAGATCAGGAAGGAGAGAGCCAGGATCTTCACCGTGGGGTGCCGCTCCACAAACTTGGAAATGACCCCGGAGAAGACGAGCATGAATCCGACCGCGATCACGACAGCCATGATCATGACGCCAATTTGGTCGGCCATTCCGACGGCAGTGATGACCGAGTCGAGGGAGAAGACGACGTCCAGGACCATGATCTGAGCCAGGACTGCGGCTAAAGACGGCATCGTCTTAGCTTCGCCATGTCCTTCCTCACCTTCAAGCTTGGCGTGAATCTCCTTCACCGACTTCCAGATCAGGAAGAGACCGCCGATGCCCAAAATGATGTCTCGCCAAGAGAAGTTTTGCCCGTCGGCCGGGAGGAACGGGATCGGTAAAGTGAAGACGGTGGCGGTGGCGCTCTTCACCCAGTTGATGGAGAGCAAGAGGAGGATGCGCGAGACCAACGCCAAGAGCAACCCGAGTTGGCGCGCCTTGCCTTGTTCTTCCGGTTTGAGCTTGCCGGAGAGGATGGAGATAAAGACGATATTGTCGATTCCCAAGACGATCTCAAGAACCGTTAACGTCAAAAGAGCGACCCACGCGCTCGGGTCGCTCAGCCAGCTAAATAAGTCCATTTAAGGGAGTAGGACGTATCGCCAAGTACAACGGTTGCAGGTGCTTTCGGAATTCTTATTCTCTTGGCCGCGTCAGAATGGAGATATGGCCGACTACCCGCCAAAACTTCAATCGCTTCTTGACGATCTCTCGTTTTTCACCGACCGCGCGGAGCGCATCGATGCATTGATTTCCATCGGTCAAAAGTTCGTAAATCGGGGACCGGATGAGCTTGAGCGCAATGCGGTGACCCGGGTGCCAGGATGCGAATCCGAAGTCTATATCTCCTCGACGCCAGAGGGACGCGGCAAGAAGTTTCTCTTTGGAGTCGACAATCCGCAGGGGATCTCGGCGATGGCGTTAGCGCAGATTCTGGACGAATCGCTCTCCGGCGAGCCTGCCGACGAGGTGGCCCAGGTTTCCGAAGATGTCGTGTACGAAATCTTCGGAAGAGAGCTTTCAATGGGAAAGAGCCTCGGCTTGACCAACATGGTGCGGATGGTCAAAGCCGAAGCGGTTAAGAAGGGCGACTAGCGCTCGATCGGAACGCCGACGAGATTTCCCCATTCGGTCCAGGAGCCATCGTAGTTTCGAACGTTGGCATAGCCCAGGAGGTACTTGAGGGCGAACCAGGTATGGGAGGAGCGCTCTCCGATGCGACAGTAGACGATGACGTCGTCGGCAGCGGTGAGATTGGCTTCCCATTCGTACAGGGTTCGCAGGTCATCGGCGGTTTTGAATTCGCCGGTCTCGGGATTGATTGCCTTCGCCCAAGGCATGCTTCGCGCACCAGGGATATGTCCCCCACGCAGAGCGCCCTCGTTGGGATAAGCCTCCATGTGAAGTCTCGCTCCGGAGAACTCTTCCGGTGAGCGAACGTCGATGAACTTTCCGTTCTTCTGCAGATGTGCTAAGACATCTTCGCGGAATGCACGCTCCGAATGGTCATCGCGCTCGTGCGCTTGATAGGTCGTGGCCGGATACTCGACACTCTCTCGAACGAGAGGCTTCCCCTCCTTTTGCCACTTCAACCTTCCTCCATCCATGATTTTCGTGTTCTCGTGGCCGAAGAGTTGAAACACCCAAAGTGCATAAGCCGCCCACCAGTTGTTCTTATCGCCATAAAAAACGACCGTCGTATCGGGAGTCATTCCAATCCGCGAACAGAGCGCTTCAAACGCTTCTTTCTGGAGGTAGTCGCGTCGCACGGGATCATTGAGGTCGCGCGTCCAGTCCACCTCCACCGCGCCGGGAATATGTCCACTGGCAAACAAAAGCGGATCTTCGTTCGACTCAATGAGGCGTATGTTCGGATCGTTCAAGTGCTCCACGACCCAGTCAGTGCTGACGAGGGCTTCAGGACGGGCGTAGCCCCGACTTTTGATTTCCGAGAGCGTTTCGGGCATAGCTTAGTTTACGGTACGCGAAATGCCAGACATCTTAGGTCGATCTGAATTCCTAACGACGTTCGTTGCGGGCTACGACTCTCGCCACGAACAGAACGAGAATCGCCAGTACAAGCAAAACGATCGATAGCGCCACCGCTTGAGACAAGTCTCCTTCGAATCCGGCATAGATGGCCAACGGAATGGTCTGGGTCCGCCCCACGAAGTTCCCAGCGAACATCAACGTTGCGCCAAATTCGCCCAGCGACCTTGCCCACGCTAAGAGGGTTCCCGCTAGCAGCGCACTTCGACATTGCGGCAGGATAACCGACCAGGCGATCCGCAGCGATCCTGCACCGTCGAGAGAGGCGGCGGAGATTTCCTCGGATGCGACAGCACGAATGCCCTCCGCCGCGCTCCGGACAAAATAGGGCAGCGAGACGAACACTTGGGCAATGACGACAGCGGTCGTGGTGAAAGTGATTTGTACGCCAAGAGAGTATAGGGGCCCACCGATCCATCCCATGCGGCCAAAGGCGGCCAGCAGGGCGATGCCAGCGGCGGCCGGAGGAAGGACGATGGGAAGATCGGCAATCGCGTCGATTAGCGGTGAAAGCCGCGATTTCCAGCGAGCCGAAAAATAGGCGAGAGGAAGACCAAGGATCACCACGACCACCAGGGAGAGAATCGTGGTGCGTGAGCTCAAGAGGATCGCTTTTAGGGTCTCCGGCTGCGCGAGAGAATGCCTGAGTTCCTCAGCCGTGGTATGTCCTGCCAAAGCGGCAAGTGGTACGAGGATGAAAAGCAAAGCAGGGAGCCCTGCCAATCCCCAAAGCCAGCTTTCTCGGCGTCTCACTTAGGCGAACTAAAACCGTACTTGGCCAAAACCGCTTGCCCGTCTTTGCTCATGACCAGCGAAGCAAATCGATTGGCGAGTTCTCGGTTTGGACTGTCTTTAATCGGGGCTAAATAGTAAAGAGCCTTAACGTTGAATTCCTTTGGAATCACATAGCCGACCGCACTACGAACCTGGCGAGCGTCCGTCTCGTAAACGATCCCCGCATCTACCTCTCCAAGATCTACTCGCGTTGCCACCGCGGTAACGTTCGACTCGAACGAGACGACGCGTTGGCGAACCTGATCTGCCCAAGTCGGACCATACTTCTTCCCCGCTTTTTTGAGCATTTCAACCGTGTAGGCGCCCACCGGCACTCTCTCGCCAGCAAGACATAATCTCACTCCCGGTTGCGTCAAGTCGGCCAAAACTTTGATTCGATTCTTCGCTGAGTTCGCGACAAGTAAGCAAAGGCTGTTCCCGGCGAACGCCTTTACGTCTCGCCCACCAGTTCTCTTGGCCTTGATAACGACATCCATCTGAGCCCGATCGGCGCTGAGAAAAAGATCGCCGGGAGCACCGAGGCTCAATTGACTGGCTAGCTGTTGCGACCCTGCGTAGCTTATTTCTACCGCCACTTCGGGATGACTTTTCTCAAACGCGGTTTCAATCTCGGTCAGCGGCTTCTTGAGCGAAGCGGCGGCGAGCACCGTCAGACTCGTCTCCCTCGCCAGGGAGCCGTTCCCGTAAAGGAGGACACATGCAAGCGCGCACAACATGTACGCATCTTAGCGGAAAAATTACGCTTCTGCCGCGTGGCTCTTCTGCTCTTTGCGCTGGTACATGGCGATATCCGCCTTGGTTACGAGCGTTCTCAAGTCGGCAATATCTCCCGTGATCTCGGCGGTTCCAATCGAAAGGGTGGCATTGAATCCACGCTCCGCCATCCCTCGACCAAAGGCTTCTTGGATTCGCGCCGTTATCCTCTCCGCTTCGGACTCGCCGGTATCGGCCAAGATCAGTACAAATTCATCGCCGCCCAGTCGAGCCACGATATCTGACTCTCGAGTGTTGACCTCCAATGTCCTTGCGAGAAAACGCAGAGTCTCATCGCCCGCCTTGTGGCCATAATCGTCGTTGATTTTTTTGAATCGGTCGCAATCGATCACCACAACCGTCAGGTCACGTTTTTCACCGGCGGCGCGACCGACCAGGCGATGCCCCTCAAGCTCAAGGCCGCGTCGATTGTACAGACCCGTCAATGGGTCTTGATGCGCCATCCGCTCGCTCTTTTGAAGCGTATCTTCAACTTGAGCGACCAGAAGCATCACCACCCCAAAAACGCCAAACCAGATCAGCCCACTGAAGACGCCTTGAACGTTGTTGCCCGCCTTTTGATCGAGGAAGACATTCGCAATGCTCGCAAGGCCGACTGAAACCAAACCCACCGACCGCCTTCCCAACCGAGTGGCAATCCAGATCGGAAAGATATACAGAGCGCGAAGAGCCGGGAACGTGGGAAAGAACGTGTTTGCGGCGGCGAGCATGACAAGGCAGGCCGTGCTGAGGGCAAGCCCGCAAGCCATGGGATTCTCTTCATGCCAATGCCTTAATCCACGTTCGATGCGATTCATTTTTATAAGTTCAGTAATTGATGCGTCAACAATTCGACGTGACACGGTTAAATCCGGTTCGGGATTTGATTCGTAAGACTCATGTCCCTGCGGCGAAAACGACAAGAGTTCGAGCGTAGTAATATGTAGATAGATGTCTATCGTCGCGTACGAGAACGATTTGCGCCTTTCCGGCGACTTTGAACCGAAAGGAGATCAGGGCACTGCTATCGCCGGTTTGGTCGATGGACTGGAGTCGGGCTACCGTTATCAGACCTTGCTCGGCGCTACCGGTACGGGTAAGACTTTTACGATGGCCTCGGTCATCGAGCGCACTCAACGACCGGCGCTGATCTTGGCCCATAACAAGACATTGGCCGCGCAGTTGTGCCAAGAGTTCCGCGCTTTCTTTCCCGAGAACTCCGTTCAGTACTTCATCAGTTACTACGACTATTACCAACCAGAAGCGTACGTTCCCGGCCAGGATCTGTACATCGAGAAGGACTCAAGCGTCAATGACGAAATCGAACGTCTGCGCCACGCCGCTACCCACGCGCTTTTGGAGCGACGCGATGTGGTGATCGTCGCTTCAGTTTCCTGCATCTACGGCCTTGGATCGCCAACCGAGTATGCCGAGGCAGTCGTAACCTTCGAATCGGGCAAAACCTTCGATTTAGACGAAGCTCTGCAGAAGTTGATTCAGATGCAGTTCACCCGGAACAACACCGTGCTGGAGCGAGGGACCTTTCGGGTGCGTGGCGACACCTTGGAAATTCAGCCCAAAGACGAAGAAGTTGTGACGCGCATTGAGTTCTTTGGCGATACGGTGGAGCGAATTCGGCTCTTCGACCCACTGACCCAAGAAGTCTTGGATGAGCCCACCAAGATCAGCGTCTTCCCCGCCACTCACTACGTTACGCCCCTCGAGCGCATGGATGATGTGATTGAGCAGATCCGGGCGGAGATGGAAGCCCAGACCGCGCTCTTCGTTTCGCAAGGCAAGCTCTTGGAGGCTCAGCGCTTGCGACAACGCACCGAGTTTGACCTTGAGATGATGAAAGAGGTCGGATACTGCAACGGCATCGAAAACTATTCGAGATACTTCGATGGTCGCCACCCCGGCACCGCGCCTTACACGTTGCTGGACTTCTTACCGAGCGATGCCATCGTCTTTGTCGACGAGAGCCACGTGACCTTGCCGCAGGTAAGAGCAATGTTCAATGGCGACCGGCAGCGCAAGTCGGTATTGGTCGATTACGGGTTCCGACTTCCCTCCGCGTTGGATAACCGGCCGTTGAAGTTCGACGAGTTCTTAGAGCGCGTTCCGCAAGTGGTCTTCGTGAGCGCCACACCGGGACCGTTTGAGAACGAGGTTCAGAACCAAGTCGTCGAGCAGATCATTCGTCCGACTTACATCGTTGATCCTGAAATCGATATCCGTCCGACCAAGGGCCAGATCGATGACTTGATCAACGAAATCCAGAAGCGAGTGGAGTTGGGCCAGAGAACCTTGGTCACGACCTTGACCAAGAAGATGGCCGAAGACCTCACCGGCTACCTCCAGGATCTCAACGTCAAGGTTCAGTACATTCACTCGAACGTTCACTCTCTGGACCGTCCAGAAATCCTTCGGGATTTGCGGCTGGGCGTCTATGACGTTGTGGTCGGGGTCAACCTCCTGCGAGAAGGCTTGGACCTTCCTGAGGTCACGCTCGTTGCGATTCTCGATGCGGACAAGGAAGGATTCCTTCGCTCCGAGACCTCGATGGTGCAGACCATTGGTCGTGCTGCCCGAAACGTGAATGGTCGCGTCATCATGTATGCGGACACGATCACGGGCTCCATGCAGCGCGCGATCGACGAAACCAACCGCCGCCGTCAGATTCAGCTCCGATACAACGAGGAACACGGGACCGCGCCGCAGACGGTCATGAAGCAGGTTCGAGAGACCGTTCGATCCAACGATGCGGTGGCCGAAGTGATGGCCCAATACAATTCGGAAACCTTGGACAAGATTGGCAAGGATGGAAATCCGATTCGGATCGAAGACATTCCCGTGCTGGTCGCTTCTCTAGAGAAGGACATGAAGGATCTGGCCAAGTCGATGGAATTCGAAAAAGCAGCCCAGGTGCGCGATGAAATCCAGGCACTACGCAAGTTGCTTGGCACCAGCGATGGCCGACTGGGACAGGATAAACGCCGCCTCAAGCGAACTCGAAGATAAACAAAATGGCCCCGCTCAAAGCGGGTCCATTTCTTTACTTACCGACCGTTCTTTTTGAACGGCTTAGGACCGAACTCTTTCGGTCCAGACTTGGGACCGCTCGGCTTGCTGCCAAACGGAGGCTTCGCTCCGTAGGGCTTCGGCTTTCCGCCGCCGAACGGGGGTTGAGGCTTATTGGAGTGAATAGGGCGAGGGCCGTCGTCGCGACGCTCTTCCCATCGCGGCCGCTCGTCTCGGTTCTCGCGAGGTTGATAGGGTCGGTCATCGCGATTGAATCGGTCGTTCGGTTTGAACGGGCGATCTCCGGGGTTAAACGGCCGATCTTCTCGGTTGAATGGTCGCCCGCCGGGTCGCTCATCGCGCCCATAGGGTCGATCGCCTCCACGGAACGGCTTATCCTCACGATTGAAAGGTCGATTCTCGCGATTGAAGGGGCGGTCATCTCGATTGAAAGGACGTCCACCTGGTCGCTCATCACGGTTATAGGGCCTATCTTCACGTTGGAACGGTCGATCTTCGCGATTAAAGGGGCGGCCACTTGGTCGCTCGTCTCGTTTGAACGGGCGCGAGCCTCGGTCGAAATCACGACCTTGCGGCTTGAAAGGAGGACGTCCTGGCTGCGGGGCAGGGCGATCACCGGAGGGTCGTCTCTCTGGGCGCTCTTCCCGGTTGTTCCCTTGGGGTCGGTCATCGCGACCTCGGTCTTGCCACGGCCTTGATTCTCGGTTCTCGAACGGTCGAGGCGCCTGAGGACGACGGCCTTCGAAAGATCGCGGCTCGGAATCTCGTCGAGGCTTTCGCTCAGGTCGTGGTCCAGCTTGGGGCTTGGGGCGAGAATTGTGCTTCGGCACGTGATGAACCGGAAGCGTTCCGGTCATCACCGGAATCTCTCGTCCAAGCAGCCTCTCGATTTGCCGAACATCCTTGTACTGGTCTGGTAACGCGAATGTGACGGCTCTTCCCGAACTTCCGGCACGGCCAGTGCGACCTATGCGGTGAATATAGTCTTCAAT
This sequence comes from Armatimonadetes bacterium 55-13, assembly GCA_001898035.1. Classification (GTDB taxonomy): domain Bacteria; phylum Armatimonadota; class Fimbriimonadia; order Fimbriimonadales; family Fimbriimonadaceae; genus 55-13. The sequence goes on along the minus strand of MKRX01000002.1, from coordinate 97,146 downwards.
CTGATCAGGCAGATCGTAATTGATGACCAGTTCGATGTCTTTGACGTCGATTCCACGGGCCGCGATATCGGTTGCCACCAGCACACGATATTCGCCGCTCTTGAATCCTTGAAGCGCGGTTCGGCGTTGAGCCAACGTGCGATCTGAATGCAATTCGGCAGCCGTGTGGCCCATGGCGCGCACCGTTCGGGCGACCTTTCGAGCACCGTGGCGGGTTCGCGAGAAAACGAGAATAGTGCCTTGGTTGGCATCAAGGAGGTTGCCCAAGAACTCGTTCTTCTGATCCTTTTCGATCACGTGAAGCTCTTGGTCGATCAGTTCGGCTGGCGTGCCCTGGCGAGCGATTTCCACTCGGATCGGATTGACCAGGTAGCTATTCGCCACGTCGGTCACTTCCGGGGCCATCGTTGCCGAAAACAGCATCGTCTGTCGGTCCTTGGGAGTTTGATCCAGGATTCGACGAACGATGGGGGCAAAGCCCATATCGAACATTCGGTCCGCTTCATCTAGCACGACCATCGAAACGAACTTCAACGTCGCGGTACGTTGATTCAGATGGTCCATCAGTCGTCCAGGAGTCGCGACGATGATGTTTGGGCGTCTTCTGAGCTCGGCGATCTGCTTATTCATGGGCGCGCCACCGATGAGGATGGCGGTCTTCAGGCCGAATGCATGACCAACCTTACGAAGTTCCTCGTCTATTTGGATGGCGAGCTCTCTCGTTGGAGCAAGGACAAGTCCAGTTCCATCGATGTCTAAAAGCTTTTGCAGCATCGGGAGACCGAACGCGAGAGTCTTTCCGGTTCCGGTCTGGGCGATGCCAATGATGTCTTGCCCTTCCAGGGCATGAGGGATCGACTCCGCCTGAATAGGAGTCGGTGTTTGGAAGCCAAGCTTGCTCAATTGTTTAAGAATTCGTTCGTCAAGCTTCAGGCAGGCGAAATCGTTTGTTGTTTCAGGTGAGGGGAGCATAAAATTAGCCCGCCATTGCGGGCCCTGCAGGATTATAGACGCCGGTTAAGAAACATTCGTGCCGAAGGTCACGAAAACTGCAAGAGTCCCGGAGATAGACTAGGCCCATGGACCAACGGCGGTTGCTTGCCACTCTGACTTGTCTATTTGCGCTTGCCGCTATGAATTCGGCTCAAGTTCGCGTGGGTTCGGCCACCGTCATCGCGATTTCGCCCACGGCGACCGCCGCGGAGAATCGAGCCGCTAAAGACTTGGCGACAACGCTTTCCGATATAACCGGAGTTGACATTAGAGTGCGCAACGACCTTGATCGTCTCCCCGAGAATTCGATTGCAGTGGGTTCTGGTCCATGGCTCCCGAGCGACTTATCTTCGGTCACATTTGGCGAAGAGGAGTTCCTTCAAAGAACAATCGGCAATAGACTCTACGTTCTTGGAGGACGTCCGAGGGGTGTTCTGTATGGGGTTTACCGTCTCCTCCAGGAACGGTGCGGCGTTCGCTGGTGGACTCCGTGGGCAACACTCATTCCTAAGAATCGTCGACTTGTCATCCCAAAGATCAACCAGCGCGAAAAGCCAGCTTTTGAGTCCCGCGATCCGTTCTGGTTCCATGCCTTCGATGCCCAATGGGCGGCCCATAACTTTTCTAACGGCCAGTCAACCCGACTCGACGAAAGCTATGGCGGCAAACTCCGATACCGAGGATTCGTCCACACCTTTTACGAACTGGTTACCCCAAGCCTCTTTGGCGAACATCCGGAGTGGTTCAGTCTCATTAACGGTAAGCGGACAACCCAGTACGCACAGCTTTGCACGACCAATCCTGAGCTTCGCGATTACGTAGTGGCAAGGGTCAGAGACTGGCTTAAAGAGAATCCGAACGTGAATATTGTGTCAGTCTCTCAGAACGATTGGTACAACCCTTGTCAATGCGAGCGATGCCAAGCGCTGGCCAAAGCGGAAGGATCGGAGTCCGCCCCGGTGTTGGCCCTGGCAAACTATGTGGCGGAGCGAATTGAAAAGGACTATCCCAAGGTCGCCATCGACACCCTTGCTTATCAGTACACCCGGAAGGCGCCCAAAACTCTGAAGCCACGACCCAACGTCATCGTGCGGCTCTGCAGTATTGAGTGCAACTTTGCCAAAGCCTTGACCGATCCCTCGAATGCTTCCTTTGCCACCGACAATCGGGATTGGAGCCGGCTAACCGACCGCCTCTACATTTGGGACTACACCACTAATTTCCCCCACTATGTTCAGCCTTTCCCCAATTACTTCGTGCTCGGGGACAATCTGCGGTTCTTTCAGGCCAATGGAGTGAAAGGAGTATTTGAGCAAGGCGCCTATCAATCCTTTGGCTCCGAGATGGCCGAATTGCGAGCCTGGGTTTTGGCTCAGCTTCTTTGGAATCCACAGCAAGACGAAATGAAGCTCGTCGATGAATTTCTCAAAGGCTATTACGGATCGGCTTCAAAGCCGATCCGGCAATATCTGGATATGATGGCTCGGGAAGCCGCCAAAGAAAACATGACCATTTGGTCGGATACTGGATCGGCATGCCTTTCCTATCCCGTTATGAAAAAGGCGGAGGAGCTTTGGCAATCGGCTGAGGCATTGGTAAGGGACCAACCCGACCTACTTTGGAGAGTTAGGGTGGGGCATCTTCCCATACGATTTGTATGGTTGAGCCGCTGGCAGGAGTTCCGGCGTGCCGCACTGAGGGCCAAGGATCATTGGCCGATGCCGGTTTCTCGACGTCAAGTCTCGGACCAATGGTTTGCCGTTGCTACAGGTCCCGGCCCCCAAGGCTGGTCCCCGATGACTCACCTCAGCGAAAGCGGCTTGACGCCCCAAGCATTTGTCGCCCAGTTTGCCGTGGACCCCACCGATCCGGTGATATTCGAACTGCCCAAGCGTCCCAAGACGACTTCCCTGCCTAAGGACATCCAAGTTCCTCCCGGCGCTCAAACCATCATCGTTCAGGACAATCTCGCGCGACTCTGGAGGGAGGGTGAAGGCGCCGAACTTCGTCCAGATCCCCTCGCTTCGGATGGAATTGCTTGTTGGATGCCCGGGACTCACCACGAGTGGGCATTTCAGATTCCATTCGCATCCTTGCCGAAAGAAGTGCAAACCGGCGCATGGCGGGTCTACATCTGCGCTCGAACCGAGACGGCTGGCGATATTGCCCAAGCATTCACCGCCGGAATTTGGGATAGCAAAGCTCGAAAGCCACTTTCCGCCACGGTCAGTGGCGGTTCACAACCGAATTACAAGTCCTTCGATCTGGGAGTGATCGATTCGAACTCCGACTCGATGGTGTGGGCCGCCCCCGTTGACAACAAGACGATTCGATCGATTTGGATCGATCGCCTTATCTTTGTCAAGGAACCTCGCGGCTAACGTCCCATGGTTTGCGTCCATTTAGTCAGATGAGAGTCGTCGAGAAGCCAGGCTATACCCTTTGCCTCTCCTGTCTGCAAAGCGATGGCACTTTCTGTGACATCAGCGACGAGCAGGCGGCAGAAGCGCTTCACGACGAGAAGAGGCTGATTTGGCTTAATGTTGTGGTCAAGGACGTAGAAGCGGCCAGAGACCTGCTTCAAAACCAGATGGGGTTCCATGAATTGGCCGTGGAAGACTCGCTCAGCGACAACGAGCGGCCCGCGCTTCAAGAATTCGACAGCCATCTTTTTGTGGCTGGTTCAAAGGTCATGACCACAAAGGGTGAACGGGAAAGCTACACCGAGATCGGTCTCTTTCTTTGCAAGAACGGCCTCGTCACGGTGGTTCGAGAACCTATTCCTCTTCTGGATGAATGGTTTAGAAGGTTCGAAAAGCACCCCCATCCCTTCGATGAAGCCGCTCCGTTTCTCATGCACTCGATCTTGGATCATATTGTTGACGAGTACTTCGTCGCAATCGATGTGCTTGAGGACGAGGTGGACGGGCTTGCTGATGAGATCTACCAAGGCGACACAAGTCGAATCAGCGATATCCTAATCCTCAAGAAACGGCTGATGGAAATGCGGAGGCACATTACTCCGACCCGCGACATTCTCAACGGGCTTCTCCGACACAATTCTGGCCTAGTACCCCCGGCAACCAAGCTCTATTTCCAAGACATTTACGATCACACCCTGCGTATTGCTGAGATCGCGGACGTCAACCGCGATACGCTCACTTCGCTCCTGGACGTTCATTTATCCACGGTCAGCAACAATCTAAACAACGTGATGAAGAAGATGACCGTGATCTCGACGGTCCTCATGAGCGCTGCCCTCATTGCCGGCGTTTACGGCATGAACTTTAAGGAAATGCCGGAATTAAATTGGTGGTGGGGTTACCCCTTTGCCATCATCCTTATGGTTGTTTCGGGTCTAGGCATCCTGTGGCTCTTCCGTTGGAAGAAATGGATTTAGGGGGTTGGCCCAACCCCATGGCCGGGCCAACGCGACTCGTCTAGCGAAGGAGTTCTGCCAAGGGTCCTTTTGGATCGAGTCCTTCAAGGTCGCTGTAGGGAACTTTAAGCGAATAGGTCGTTGAGTATTTGTCGGCTAATGGCAGACCATCTGACGTTCTTCCTGCCGCCTTCATGCCTTCTTTCTGGTAATGCACCATGAGATGGTCGCTTGCCAGTGAAAACTGGATATGGCGATCGATCATATTGTCAGGCATCGTACTATCCTTCGTGTATTGTCGCGGAAAGATGTCCTTTAGACGCTCATAGACGACCTTACTGACCTGATAATCTCCATCGACTCCGGGCTTGAACAAATCGTTGATCGTTAGTTTCTTGGCTTTTCCGGCCACGATCCCGTAGGTTCCCGCTCGCTGATACTGCACCGGATGAAGGTAGTCAGGGCACATTTCGTAGACCCAGTAGTAACTGATGAGATTCTTTCGCGCGACTGTAACTTCGGCCCGGCGAGTCAGGCTAAAGCCGTACTTGACATCGTACTTGGCAACGCGCTCTTTGGCTGCCTTTAGAAAGCCATCGTATTCTTTGGTCAAATTTTCGGCATCGGCATTGGCCAGGGCGGCGACTTTTCCGTTGTCCGTGAACAGAGGAATCTTTACGTCCAACTTCCAGTAACCTGGCTTTTGGTCCGCATACGTCTTGATAGCGACCGCTATTTCCTGTGTTTGAGCGGCGGCCGTAACCTGCCAGGGAATGACCATGAGCGATGTAATAGCGATTAGCCCGATGGCGATAGCGCGCAAGCGCGGATTACTTGACGGTTTCTTCTTGATCATGATGAGCCTCTTCCTCAAGGTGTGGAATTGCGCTGTAGCACCCATTGCCATGGAAGGGTCTCGGGCGTCGGATGCCGACGCCAATCGCATCAAAAGCCTGCCGTAGTCCGCGCGAGAGGCTCCCGAGACCTCAAGCGCAAGGGCATCGCAGGCAGCTTCCCGTTCCGTATCCCACTCTCGATTGGCAATCCAGACAGTAGGAAGGAAAAAGAAGATCAGGTTGGCGAACCAGGGCACCCATGCGGCAAGCGTATCACGGCGCTTGACATGGGCCAATTCATGGGCGATCAGCATATCAACCTCCCTTCGGTCGCCCAAAGTTGCGATGTCCCGGGGCATGAGGACGATAGGTTTCCAAAATCCCACGAGCATGGGCGATTGGGCCGTCGCTGCGATTCTCGCACGGGGGGCTCGTCTCAAACCGAGTGCGAGAGACATTTGAAGAACGGTCTGAAGGATCCAGGGGTCTTCGACGGCATGAGATTGGCGAACCATTTGTCGAAACTCAACAAAGTGACGCGCATATCGAATGACGAGGACGAGGATTCCAAGCATCCACAGGGCAACCAGGATTGAGGGCAACCAGTTCGACGACCTCATTTCCGGCGCCGAAACGACCAGCGACTGAACGGCCTGAGTTGACTCAGACAATCTCGTGACCGGGGCCGCCATTCCTCCGGTCGGACCAAACCCTGACGAAACGCTCTCCTCGGGGAGTAACGGGATTCCGATGTTGGGCAGCGGAATGAAACAAACCAGGAGCTTCAGCGAGACGAGCCACCAGAGCGTTGCCCTTGCTGACGCCGGAAGTTTTGGAAATAGCCGACAGACTAACCACACTCCCAACGCCAGCAGGGTGCCTTGCCAGCACGCTTGCCACAACGCGCTAGTCGGCATCTTCTCGCTCCAGTTCATTGAGCAGAGCACGCAATTGCTCGGCCTCCTCTGCTTTTATCGATTTGGATTGCACCAGATAAGCCACGAACGGAACCGGGGAGCCTCCGAGCGTCCTTTCGACAAAGTCCGCAATCATTCCCTGAATGACCTCTGACTTCGCTTGGGCCGGCCGGTACTTGGCGGGCGGATTCTCGTCTTCACGAAGTAAGAATCCTTTCTTACGGAGGCGTTCCAACATGGTAAGGACGGTCGTTCTCGCCAAGCCTTTGGACTGGCCAAACTCCGCGACTGCATCCCGCGCCGTGACGGGCGCCCTATCCGTAACAAACCGCAAGAGTTCCAACTCTTGCTCACCTAGCCGTGTCTTTTCTTCTTTTCCCATGGCAATTTGTCTACAGCAGTAGTCACTCTATCACAAGTTGTCTAATGCTGTAGACAAATTTTACAAGGAAATTTGAAATTTGTGTCATTCGGGAGATCTGTTTGCGTAGATCCCCCGAATTGATTTAGTACGCCTTAGCGAAAACGACTCGCCGCTTGCTAGGCTTGCCCGAGTACACACAGACGCCGGGCTGAGCGTCTTCAGATCGAAGTGGTTCGAGCGGAATGCACCGAATGGTCGCCTTCGTCTTTTCGGCAATGGCGTCCTCTGTTTCTTGAGTGCCATCCCAGTGGGCGACAACAAAACCGCCGCCCCCTTCCCCCTCGAACGCCTTTGCAAACTCCTCCCAAGTATCGACTCGGTGGGTATTTGCCTCGCGGAATGCAAGGGCACGGTCGTAGAGGGCCTGTTGAATTTCCGGAAGAAGATCGGCAATCTTAGCCGCGGTGGTCTCATCCAGCGTCAACGTTTGTTTGTCGCCCGTGTCTCGCCGAGCGACGACCACGGCCCCCGCTTCCAGGTCTCGTGGTCCGATCTCCACGCGCACACAGACGCCACGCATCTCCCAATGGTTGTATTTAAAGCCCGGGCTTTCTTTCTCGCGCTTATCGATATGGACGCGAATCGGTAAACCGCCGTAGGACATCTCTCTCAACTGCTGGGCAAGGGTATCGCTTGCTCCGTGAGTCTTCGTCCGAGTCTCTTCATCGCGGCCCATCGGAACAATAACCACCTGAATCGGCGCGAGTCGAGGTGGCGCAACGAGGCCCTTGTCGTCGCTATGGGCCATGATCAGAGTTCCGACCAAACGTGTCGAAACGCCCCAAGACGTTGCGTAGACATGCTCCAGCTTTCCTTCTGCGGACTGATAGGTCACATCGAAGGCCTTAGCAAAGTTTTGACCTAAGTGGTGAGATGTACCGGCTTGGATCGAGCGAACGTCTTGAGTCAAGGCTTCCATCGTGTAAGTGTGGTCCGCTCCCGGGAATTTCTCTCCCTCCGACTTGACACCCTTGATCACCGGCACCGCCATCCACTCTTCTACAAAGCGACCGTAGCACTGATGTAAAATCGTCAGCGCTTCCTGTTCGGCCTCATCGTACGTGGCGTGGGCGGTGTGTCCTTCTTGCCAAAGGAACTCAGCCGTACGTAGGAAAAGGCGCGTTCGCATCTCCCATCGCACGACGTTCGCCCACTGGTTCACCAACAGGGGAAGGTCGCGGTAGCTTTGGATCCACTTCTTGTACGTGTTCCAGATGATCGTCTCGCTGGTCGGGCGGACGATGAGCGGCTCTTCCAGTTCAGCCGCCGGATCTGGGATCAATCCGGGGCCATCTGGATTTGCCTTCAGGCGGTGGTGAGTAACAACCGCGCATTCTTTGGCAAATCCGTCCACGTGCTCAGCTTCTTTCTCGAAGAACGACTTGGGGATAAACAACGGGAAGTAGGCGTTTACGTGGCCGGTGGCCTTAAAGAGTCCATCGAGCGCGCCCTGCATCAGTTCCCACATGGCGTACCCATGAGGCTTGATGACCATGCAGCCGCGAACGGCGGAATAGTCGGCCAAGTCGGCCTTGATGACCAATTCGTTGTACCAGTCGGCGTAATTCTCGCCGCGAGGTGTTATCCCAAAGTCTTTACTCACAAGAGGGGATTTTGACAGATCGCCTCTCTAACATCCTAGACGAAGTCCCGGGGATGCGATTCTATCCGTAAATCAGGCCCAAACATTGGACATTTTGATGCACTTACCGCAATCTTTCCTGGTCAATATGTACTTTTGAAAATAGGGACCGATCAACTATTTCAAGGATGTCCTCCACTAGCATCCCCCGAACCGTTCCCCCGGTTCAAAATCGTCCGGGTCGAGTTGATCCAGCCGCCTCTCTAGATTCAATTTCGACCCCGGACAACATAGGAGTTGGGTATGAGTTCCATGAATAGCGCCAAAGCATTCGCCGACCAGCCAACGGCTCGGATGTTACGTGTATCAGACACTATCGAATATTACGGGCGGATCGTAGATTCCAACGAAGGTTCCGCTACGATTCTCGCCGAGGGTTTGGACACACCTGAGCTCGACGACCTCTTTGTGGTGAGCTACGAAAAACAAGGTCGATGGCAAGCATTCATTGGCAAGGTCTTCATGGATTCTGGTCTCGTCGAGACGACCGACGGTCTCATCCTTCGGAGCGTAGTGCTCCACCCTGCCGCCCGAGTGCAAACCGCGCTCTAGATTTCTTCTGAACCTCCGAGACAGGAGATGGCTCTATGGCTACCGAAGAAGGTGGTCAGCCATTGAATGATTTCGAGAGAGCCCAAAGTATAGCCGCAGGAAACGAATTCGCCATTCGCGAATTTGTTTCCGAACACTACCCGTCCGTCCTGCGATTCGCCACGCACCTAACTCGGAACGTGGAAGACGCAGAGGACCTTACGCAACAAGCGTTCATCAAAGCCCGCGCCTCGATCGCCGGCTTTCGCGGCCAGTCGACTCTCCGAACATGGCTTCACCGGTTTGTCTTTCACGAATACACCCACTGGAGACGTCGCCAACGACCGAGCCTAAGGCTTACCGAACGGGCGGTCAAGGAAGAGGGCTTCCAAACCTGCGAAGACGGTTTGGTCTTGCTCAATGCCTTGCATAAAGTTCCGCCTAAGCTCCGAGAGGCCTTTCTCCTCTTTGAGGTCCAGCAACTCAGTCTGGAAGAAACGGCCCAGGTCCTGCGTATTCCCAAAGGCACCGTGAAGTCACGTCTTCATCATGCCCGAACCCATCTTCGACAAATCCTAGAGTCCGCTGAGGAGAACTTCGTCCATGGAGAAAAAGCCATTGAATGCCGCTGATCGACGGATCGACCGCATGGTCTCCGAACTACGCGAAACGGCGGTTCAAGATACGCCGGAGTCGCTCATACAAGCCTTAACGAAGAGTCAGAATCCCGCCGTAAAAATCCGCACTCCCCTTTTGCGCTACGGACTGGTTACTGCCGGGCTGATTGCCGCCGCCGTCGCCGTCTGGCCCCGCGAGTCTTCCGCCGCGATCCTGGATCGCGTACTTCAAGCTGCCAACGATAACCTCTTTCGGCACGAAATCGCTTACACGCAGGCCAAGGACGGCTCATTTCAGGTCCTCATGGAGAGGTATGTCCAAGGCAAAAAGTGGAGGGTCAAGATTCCTTCATCCCACATGGATGTTGTGAGTTGGCCGGGTGGACAGCTCACCTATTTCACCGACCGAGGCTATGCCATCGTAGAAGGGGCCGAAGACTACATTGGAACGGACAAACCCAAAGATTCCAGCCCAAGTATCAAGCGCTTACTCGCGGGACACACCAATCCTCACATTGATATTCAAAGAAACATTCTTTGGGAAGGCAAGAAGGTCGATCAATATCGAATCTCATCCAACGGAAAGGATGCCCTGGGCCAAACTCTTCATTCGGATGTCACCCTTTATGCCGAGTCAGGCTCAGATCGTCCACTCTACGAGCAGGCTAAAACGGACGGGTTTCCTCAGAATGCCTATCGCTGGAGATACCCGAAGCCCGATTCGAAGATCTTCGACTTTTCCCTGCCCAAAGGGATTCCCCTCTATGATCTACCTCAGCAGCGACGCGTGCTCAAGGACGTTGTCCGCAATGCAACGCAGAAAACGACGGTGAATGGCATCCCCATTACGCTTCGAGCGGTCATCGTAGACCACCGTAATGGAGTCATGGCTATCACTACCGGTGGCGAAGGCAGAATCGAGCGCGATCCTCAATGTTTGCAGATCGAAGGCCTAACTCCCGGCCGGCCCTACGGCGCTCCTATCATGGATGGAGGATTCTGGAATGACAAGTTCGTTTTCCGGGCACCCACCTGGGAAGGCATGAAATTGGTAGGGGAATACGCCGACTTTGGCAAAGATATCCAGATTCCAGAAAAATTCTTACTCAGGGTGCCGATCTGGATTGTGGATGACGCTTTGCCCTGCGACAAAGGCACGGAAAAGGGCCGTCGCTTTATTGGCTATGCCTCGTTCGAAGTTGAGCATCCGATCCGGACCTCCTATGTCAATCAACTGGTCTGCCCCGTCAATCTGAACATCTTCAGCGATGTCCGTCGGCCCGACCAACCTACCAAAGCGGCCCCCGGTAAAGACGATCGTTAGCCAAACTTCAGCATCAACGCTTCGACAACCGGCAGCATCCAATCCGCTTGCCGGTTCTTTCTTACTTCCATCCATAGGGCGTGGTTCGTCGGCCACCAGGTCGCCTCAAGCGTTCCTTTTTGCTTGGGAATCGTCAGATGCCAGTGCATCGATTCTGGATATTTTTCCAACGATCCCCGGTGAATCCTCAACCCCAACTCCCGGCAAGCCTCTTCAAACCGCTCGATTACGTCGTTGCTACCGGGCGGGATCAGGTCGATTCGCGTCATTCGTTCAAGCTTAGCAGGTACAACCAGAAGCTATGAGCATCCTGGCCGCGTGTCTCGCAACCGTCATCATGGCTGATTCCGGCGATCCCACCACCCCTCAAAAGCTTCCCACTCCGTCTCCGGACGCCGTACTTCATGTGCCGCCGCCCGCCAGCCGGTTTAGCCTTCAATCCCCCCTTCCCAGCCTTAATGGAGTGATGATGGATTGGGTTGGCAATAGCTACGGTCTCGCCCAGCAAACCGCGCGAAGTCAGGGCCTCCAGGCCAGGATTCTCTGGATCGACGCGACCGCTAATATCGATAAGGTCAATACCTCAGAAAAGGTCGCCACCTTGGTCAAGATGATCCGCCTGTCGGGATTCAACACGGTCGTCTTCGACATCAAGCCGATCAGCGGTCAGACGATGTATCCCAGCAAAATCGCTCCCCGGCTAGCCGAGTGGAAGGGTAAGGTCCTCCCTGCCGACTTCGATCCGCTAGCCGCCATGGTCTCCGAGTGCAAAAATGCGGGACTTTTCTTGGCGGTTTCGCTCAACGCGTTTAGCGAGGGTCACCGAGACTTCAAGGTCGGCCCAGGTTACGCCAAGACCGATTGGCAGACCACCCTTTACGAACCTCTCATCTCGGCGTACTCGATCTACAACGACAACTATCCCGTCAACCCCATCTTTAACCCGAATTCCGTGGGTGCAGATCAGATAAGTGCGTACAACGATCGCAATGCGATGCCGGATCAAGGCACGCCCGACATGTATGCGGTGGCGCTCGATCGGTTTGGAACCGTAACCGCCAGCTACCAAGCGTCGAACGTTCCTGCCGCCCGGGTGCCGGTCCAAGGCAGCGTCCTCATCGGAAAAGGAGGGGCAGGAACATTCCTCAAGAACCAAGCACCCATCAATTCGAAGCTCAGGTTCAGTTCCGTTCCGAAGTTTGTAAAGATCAGCGAGCGACCCGATCAGCAAGTTCCGCTGATGGTCAATCCCAACAACCCCGAAGTCCAAGACTATGAAGAGAGTCTGATGAAAGAGGTCTTGACCAATTACGATGTGGACGGAGTGATCTACGACGATCGCCTTCGCTATGCCGGTATCAACGCCGACTTTAGCCCGATCACCCAACAGCAATTCGAAAAGTACGTTGGAAGAAGGATTACTTGGCCCGACGATGTCTTTAAGTTCACCATTAGTCCTGCGCTGAATCGAGGCGTTATTCCCGGCCCCTATTACGAGGCGTGGATGACATTCCGAGCCCAAACCCTGCGGAACTACATGCTTCGCATTCGCAAGGCTGTCAAGGCGACTCGCCCCCGAACGCAATTTGGGCTTTACGCTGGGTCTTGGTATGGCGAGTATCCCCGCCTGGGAAGCAACTGGGGCTCGCCAGACTTGGAAGCAGGTTTCTGGTTCCTAACCCCCGAGTACGCCCAAACCGGCCTCGCCCCCCTTTGCGATTTCTTCATCGCCGGATGCTACTACCCCACCTCGACCATCTACGATGCGCTGAGCCAAGGCGTCCCCATTGGTAACAGCGTCGAAGGAGCCGCACAGATGGCGAACCGCATCGTCAGAGATCAATCTTGGACTTATGCCGGAATCGCCCTCAGCCAGTTCAAGGGGAATCCGGACGGACTCCGTGCGGCACTCCAGGGCGCCTGCGGGGCGAGCCAGGGCGTGATGGTCTTCGACCTCTCGCACGATATCGAGCCGATGTGGCAGGTGTTTGCCCAGGCCTTTGCCAACGACCCCCGAACGCCTCCCCACGCAAGTGTTTCCTACCTTGCCGAAGTCCGACGCAAGCGAGCCCAGGTAGATAAGCTGGGCCACAAGGAACCGCCGGTGATCATCAACGCGGGCAGCAGCGGAATCGGTCAGTAGCTTTGACATGCACATCACTTCCGCCCAGAATCATTGGAACATTACTGTCGAAAAGGTTGGCCACACCGCCTTTTCAGTCGGAAATGGCATATCATCCTAAACATATCCCTATCCAGAATTGGCTCTATGGGATCCAGAAGGTGAGGAAGGATGGGCACCTTACTTTTTATTCGGCACTAGCTACACAGCAGTAGTTGGAAGTGGAACATATACAAAAAAGCTAGTGGATCACAAGTATGGGACGGTGGTCTAATTGATAAGTACGACGAGGGAGGATTGGTTGAGCGCGACGTAACCTCCATGCAGCATTTAGCCGACAATTCAGCTCTAAGAGCAGGAGTCAAGTTTTACGATATCGCTGGAAACTTGCTCGCGCAGTATTAGGACTTACATAATGAGAAACAAAATCATTATATTGATAATGGCTATCGGTTCCTCAACCGTTAGCCACTCAACCATTAAGATAGATTCCCTGAAGACAATCGATATAGACTCCTGCCTATCTGTTGAATTGAGACATAAATTAGAGCCAATATTCAGAAACTCAATTAACAAAGAGACTTGGACTCTCCTAAATGAAGCGATTAGGAAGGATGTCAATAATGTCGACCTTCGCATTGTAAGAAGTCTTCTGGCTTCAGCAGGAGGAGCTTCACAAAGTTTCCAGAGTTATCTCTCGAAAAATCCTCCTAGAGGGAGTTCAATAGGAAGCAAATTCGACTATGGTTGCGCGGCATTGTTCGACATACAAACCTCTAAACCATTAACTCCGGGCATGGCCTCCGACTTAGATCTTGACAAAGAGACGTTTGTTTCCGAAGCGTCAAAGGGAGTATTACTCCCGATTAGTGTCGGCATTTCAACACCTCTGCTCAACGTGGTGATGGCAGACTTCTGCCTTCGGTGGGGCAATGGTGCTTTGGCCAGAAAGCTACTTCGAAAAAGTCAGACTGAATTGCCTAACCTTTGGCAACTTGAACTGCTTAACGCCCAATCGATGTTGCTGGGAACACTCAAGCGACCAAAAACCGTTACCCCGGGAATTGCGGCTTGGGATCCGGCAACGAAGAGGTACATCATTGACGAAAATCGAATAAAGAATCCGCAGAAAGCGCTAGATATCCTAAGAGGTATTCAAAGGAATGGCCATCATATTCCCTGCATGAGTCTGATCCAAGCTCAAGCTTATCGGTTCATGAGCATGAATGATAAAGCGCTTGCCTCATTACGGGATTACAGTCAGAAACCTGATAGCGGCATGCTAGGCTCGATTCGACTTGAGCATGTCAAAACCATGATGAAGAGTCTCTCAAAGTCAACTCACTAAGCGTAGTGAAGCTTGCTGTCCTGTAAGACAGTGAATCGACTCAGCCTTTTGAAAGCCCAATCACTCCTAAGGCTGAGTTTCATCGGTGGCGCCGATTCGGTTAAAGAGCATGAGCCTCGATCCAATGAGGCCCTGGATTGATTCGGTAACAATTTTTGAATAAAGAACTGATTTGTTATAATTGCCGATCATTTGAAGAAGGTACGGCCCGGTAGCATTCAGACTCCCTTATCGGGCTTCGACAGGAATGCCCCCGTGGGCTCCCACCGCAAAGACGTAGTCGTCCTTACTGAGCTTCTTGGCCGTGTAGGTTTCATACGGCCCCACATCCACTGATCCCGTCCAAACTGGCGAAGTCGTCTCACGCCAATAGACCGTGTAGATCACCCCGGGCTGCCCTTTCCAATTCACCGTCGTGTCGTGGCCCTGGGTTCGATCGATTCGCACTCGGGTGGGGGGTTCCTCCGCATCGGCCATCGCTCCCATCGCGATCAAGTTCACCTTCGCCGCATTGGCGGCGTACTTGAAGTCCACGGATTGAGGCAGATCGTCGCCGGTGTGCTGCCGGGTGTATTCCTCGTACACTTCGGTAAATCGGACCGCCGAGTAGCCCGCCTGCATAAACGGCGTGTGGTCACCGCCACGTCCAAAGCGATCATTGCGAAACACGAGCTTCACGCCAAAGGTGCCTCGGCTGAGAAACTCAATCAATCGGGCGAGTTCACGCGAAGACTGAGTGCGTTCGGCTTCGCCGGGCTCAGCGGAATCGGCGCTAAAGACGCGCACATGCTTATCGTCCTTCTGCCCGTTCTTATTCGCGCTGTTCCCCACCATATCGTTGCTGAACACGCCATCGATCTTCCAGCCTTCCTTGACCGCACGTTCGGCCAACGCCTTCGAGCCATAAAGCCCTTGCTCTTCCCCGCTGAACGCCACGAAGACCAACGTGTTCTTCCACTTCCGCTGACTCATGACCCGGGCGAGTTCCAAGGCGAGAGCGGTTCCGCTGGCGTCGTCATTTGCCCCCGGCGCTCGGGCCCTCAGCCCGTTTTCACGATCCACCATGTTGATCGTATCGAAGTGCCCACCCACAAGGATTCGCCGATCCGTCTGCCCCTTCAAGGTTGCGACGACCTGAACGACTTCCTTCTCCTCCGGCACCCGCGCCATCTTCGGAAGTCGATACTTCATGATCTCGACCTCCAGCCCCGGAATCTGGCGGTATTGCCCGGCGATCCATTCCGCCGCTTCGGTGCAAGTGGGATTGTTGGTATTTCGGTCGTTCCAACTGGCTAACTTCTCGACCGTCGCCTGCATCCGCTTGGGGTCGATTTGTTTGGCTAAGTCAACGGGAGTCAGGACGGTTTGGGTAGCAACGGTCATGGCGATAAGCGGAAGCATATCACTAGCCTACAAGAACCGGCCCGGATTGGGAACCTTGAGATTAAACGGGCAACCGGCCCACATGGACGCCTTGGTCAGTTGCGTCCAAAATCCAGTAACGAGCCTCCAGTCCCGCTTCGGCGAACGATTCCTTCATCGCCCGTCCAATTCGGTCATAGTTCTGCCGCGCAAACGCGATGATTCCTGGGCCTGCACCGCTCAGGCTCACGCATAGCGCCCCGGCTTCCTTCGCGGCCACGCGGGCCGCTGTGGCGCCAGGAATGTCTTTGATTCGATAAGGCTCGTGAATTCGGTCATTCATCGCTCGACTCAGCAGTTCATCATCTCCGCCTCGTAGAGCTTCGGCCACCAACATCGCCCGACCGATGTTGTAGATGGCTTCTTCCTTGCTGTATTCATTCGGCAAGGCAGCGCGGGCTTGGCTGGTGAGATAGAGAAAGTCCGGCACGCAGACCACGGTCTTCATCGGCACGTGAGGGACTCGCTGGGTAATGACCGATCCATTTTCAGGAACGACGATCACAAACCCTCCAAGGAGCGCCGGAGCCACGTTGTCGCCATGCCCTTCAATCGCTACGGCCCGCTCCAAAACCTTGGCGCGGTCGATGGCGGCGGGATCGCTATGGTTTCGCTCGGCAATGAAGGAATGGGCGAAGAGAACCCCGGCCAAGACTGCGGTGGAACTCGACCCCAGTCCGCTGGCACAGGGGATGGTGTTGTGGCAGACGATGCGGACGTTGCGAGTCTTAGCGATCCCGTTCAGTGAGAGCTCGCTCAGCATCGTTTCGACGATCAGGTTCGACCGGTCGCTCGGAAGCTTGGAAGCGCCCTCGCCGTGGGATTCGACAACGATCTCACCGCCAAAGTCGCCAAGGTGGAGTTCAAAGGTATTCCACAAGTCCAGGGCCAAGCCCATACAGTCATAGCCGGGTCCCAGGTTCGCCGTTGTTGCCGGTATTCGCACTCGAATCATCGCATCACATCCCTATCGATTTCAGGAGCACGTCCACATCCGCCGGAATCGTTTCCGGCGCGGGAATGCCTCGTACCGCCGAGTCTGGATCCTTCAATCCGTGCCCTGTCAGTACACAAACAATCTTGCGGCCCTCATAGGCCGTGCGATCTTCGTTGATGCGCTTGATCAAGCCGGCGACTCCCGCCGCCGAGGAAGGCTCACAGAAAACGCCCTCTTCTGTGGCTAAACGTCGGTAAGCGGCGAATATTTCTTCATCGGTTACCGCTAAGATGTTCCCGTTCGACTCCTGCAAAGCCGCCTCTGCCTGCTTCCACCGGGCAGGGTTGCCGATGCGGATGGCCGTCGCCATCGTCTCTGGCTGGTCCACCACATGCCCCAGGACAATGGGCGCCGCTCCCGCTGCTTGAGCGCCAAGGAGCCGAGGGCGATCTCCGCCCGACTCGGTGAATCCCAACCAATACGCGCTGATGTTTCCCGCGTTGCCAACCGGCAAACACAACCAATCCGGAACCGAGCCAAGCTGCTCCGTCACTTCCCAGGCCGCTGTCTTTTGCCCTTCCAGTCGGGCGGGATTGACCGAGTTCACCAGGGCGATGGGCGCCTTGTCGGACGCCTCGCGAACCATTCGCAATCCATCGTCAAACGAGCCGGAGATCGCGATAACCCGCGCTCCGTAGGCGAGGGCACCCGCAAGCTTGCCCAGGGCAATCTTTCCGTCCGGAATAAGCACCACGCACTGCATCCCTGCTCGTGACGCATACGCCGCTGCGGAAGCCGCTGTATTGCCTGTCGAGGCACAAATGACGGTCTCCGCCCCTTCGGCGGCAGCTTGCGTGATCGCAGTGGTCATTCCCCGGTCCTTAAAAGATCCGGTCGGATTCAGTCCTTCGTATTTGAGAAAGAGGTCCACGCCCAAAGAAGCGCCGAGGCGAGGGGCGGGGATGAGAGGGGTATTCCCTTCAAAAAGCGTGACGGGCGGTACCGCCTTGGATATGTTCATGCGATCGCCAAAAGCCGCGATCAATCCCCTCCAGACCATGCAATATTATGACTGGGATGAAGTTAACGACGCATGAAGGCAAGGGTCCCTCGGTCTTACTGCTTTTCTAGTTCGACGTCGTAGACCCCCATCGGCACATCGGGGTACGGGTCCAGCCAATCGATCTTCACTACCCTCAACGTGCTCTGAGACTCTAAGGGCTCAAACGGACGAACCATCTCCAAAGCCTGTTTTTCGGTCTCGGCCAAAACGGCGAACACCGTCGTGTACGCTTCTATCTTTCCCGTGGTTGGGTGAGAGCGTCGGCCTTCAATCGTCAGCACACCCTTTCTCGCCGATGCCGAGGGCTTCCCATCGACCTCTCGCAACAGCCACCTTGCCGCCTCGTCCGTCTTCAGAATCTGCAAAGCCTCGTGCGCTAATCGCCTCACTGACTCACTTGGTCTGCCTAGCAGATGATAGGCGTAAGCTCGAGTGGAGACGATCCTTGACCGACTATCGGCATCGGTTTCCTCGTTGATATGAAGCGAAGCCTGATCACATTCTTGGAGCGCTTCCTCAGCTCGATCCACTCGGGCAAGCCAATAGGCGCGTGAAGCACGCACCAAAGCTTGATTGAACGCTGAATCCTGCCAGTTGAAACGCTCCAAATAAAGGAGCGCCATCTCAGGATTTCCGTTGCGGCCGTGAACCACCGCAAGGTTGTATTCAAATTCGCCCTCAGGAGCGTCGAGGAACATTCCCCGGTTGAGGCACTCGATCGCCTTTTCATAATTCCCCAGGTCCGAATAGTAGTGCCCCAGATACGACCAGAAGAGATAGACCGATGGCGCCGCTGCTGCCCCGGCCTCCAGAGCGGCAATCGCCTCATCGGTTCGACCGAGACCCCAGTAGGCACGCCCCTCAATTTCAAATGCCGACGTATTACGCTTCTTGTGGATGCGCCGCGCAATCCTCAGCGCGCGCTCGAACTGCCGGTTTTCCAGCGCCTTGTATCCCGCTTCCTGCAGTTGGTTGAGCTTTGGAAACAACATGGAGATGATCAGGTTGCCCTGATGGCAAGCTATTCGTCGCCGAGCCAGCCGGTGTCTTCATATTGCTCGCCCTTCCCAAAGAGCGAATCGACATCGGCCAAACCAACCAAGACCTCTCGCGGGCGTGGTCCGTCTCGTTGCCCCACAATTCCCCGCTCTTCCATCGTGTCGAGCAGTCGTGAAGCCCGTTGGAAGCCAATGGAGAACCGACGCTGGAGCATCGAGGTCGAGGCTTGACCACGTTCCACCACAAATCGCACCGCCTCTTCCCAGAACGGATCGGCGTCTTCGTTGCCGAAGTCGCCCGATTCCTTTTTCGGATCGTGGGCTGTCTCGGCGGTGGGGTCGATGGTAAAGGTCGGCTGCTCTTGCTCGCGCCAGAACTTACAGACCTCGTCGATCTCTTTCTCACTGACATAGCAGCCCTGAACACGCAGAGGCTTGGAGGCATCGATGGGCATAAACAGCATGTCGCCCTTACCGATGAGGTCTTCCGCGCCTTTCTGGTCGAGGATCGTTCGAGAGTCGATTTGTGAGGAGACGGCGAAAGCGATTCGCGAAGGAATGTTTGCCTTGATCGTTCCGGTAATAACGTCGACCGAAGGTCGCTGAGTAGCGATGACCAAGTGGATACCCACGGCACGGGCGAGCTGGGCCAACCGAACGATGGATGTCTCCACCTCCGCCGCCGCCTGAATCATCAGGTCCGCCAACTCGTCGATGATGACCACGATGTAGGGCAACCGGTCTTGGAAGGTCGCTTGCTCATTCCAACCGGCAATGTTTCGCACGCCCTTCTCGCTCAGCATGTCGTACCGCCGGTCCATTTCTCGCCAGACGGCGCGAAGCACACCCGGAGCTTCCTTAACGTCCTTGATCACCGGGCACATGAGGTGCGGGATGCGGTCGAAAAGCGTCAATTCCACGCGCTTCGGGTCAATCATGACCAAGCGCAGATCCTTCGGGGTATTGCGCACCAAGAGCGAGGTGATCAAGGTCGCCAGACCAATCGACTTACCCGAGTTGGTCGCGCCGCAGATCAGCAGGTGCGGCATTTTGGTCAGGTCCGCATACTTGTTAGTGCCACTCACGTCCTGGCCCAGGGCAACCACCAGTCGCGACGGGTTGTCCATAAACTCCTTGGTCTCCACCAGTTCACGGATCGTCACCGGGGTCGTGACCGCGTTGGGAACCTCGACGCCGATGGCAGACTTGCCGGGGATGGGCGCCTCAACACGAACGTGCGATGCCGCCAGATTCATGGCGATGTTGTCCGCCAAGGAGGTGATCCGCGCCACGCGAATGCCGGGGCCAAGTTGGATTTCGTACCGGGTAACCGTTGGACCGGTGGCAACTTCAACCACGTTGGCGTCAATGCCGAACTGCTCCAGCGTTCCTTCCAGAGTCTCGATGTTGCGCTGCATCTCCTGCTGGCTGCGCTTGGTCTTCACCGGCACCTCAGCCAAGAGGTTCAGCGGAGGAAGTTGATACCCTTCCTTTTGGGTCGTCGTCGAAAGCGTGAGATTCTCGGAGGGTGCCTGAGTCTGGTTGTTGTCACGGAAGACCGGCATCTTTCGAAGCTTCTCTTGCTTCGCGGGCTCAGCAACCGCCGCCGCGGCCGCCGGAGCGTCATCGGGTTCATCGGCAATCACCGGTCGTTTCGCTCCAACCTGCGAGGCTTGATAGTCCGATTCCATCTGGACCAGGGCCTTCTTGGCAATCTTGGTCTCACGGCTTCCCGATCCCCGGGTGATCGTCTTGTTCTTGACGTTCACTGCCTGCGTCTTCGCGGACTCGAGCATGGTGCGAATCGGCGTATCTACGCAGAGGATCAAGCCGACCATACCGAGTGCGCCCAATCCTACTAACATCGCTTGGCCGAGGAGAGCGTGGAACATCCAGCCCACAAACGCGCCGACGTAGCCACCCGAAATGGAGATCGCTGAAGGATCAAAGTAGTCGGTTCCGACCGGTCGGGCAAGGACTCCGACGATGGCCAGAAAAATGAGCGTCAGCCCCCAGGTCAAATGGGAGAGGCCGAGCGCCTTCTTGCCGGAGATATAGCCCGCCCCCAGAACGATGAGGAAGAAGGGCATCGTCCAGGCGGCTTTGCCGAAGATGACCTTGAAGAACCCACTGAGGGCAGCTCCAAGCACACCGTTGTCGGCAATCAAAAGTGAGATCAGCGTGATGATGCCCAGCGTGATCAACAGCACGCCTGCAATATCGCCTCGACGGTGCGAGGCCTCAACCACCGCTTTACGCTTGCCCGCCACGGGCGTCCGCGTAGAAACCTTCATCCTTGTTGTTCCTTCCTCAGCTGCCGATCCTTGGCAACCTCGACCTAGTATATAGGATTCAACGCTAGAACACTGCGTTTGGTCCTTTTTAGGCCAACAAATAGCAATTCGCTATTCGTTGGCCCATTTGTTTATCAACCACCACGCCGCTTGATCGTGCGGCACAAACTTGGGATGGCACAGGTACTCAAACGCGGGCAGGTACCCCAGCGCCCCGTCACCATAGTCGCGAATTCGCCGAATCACTCGGTCCACATGTTCACGGGCGATCTTACAACGCTCGATGTCCGCCAGCGATCCCCCCACGTTGAGGTTCGTTGCGGTAGCGATCTTTTCGAGTTGATCGAATATCTGACGGCAGGGGGTCAAGCTGGCGACCGCCACCCCTGGCAAGCCTTGAGCATAGGCTTGACGAGCCTGATCGACGTAGCGAACGAATTGGATAGCGAGCTTCCCAAACTCCGCCACTCCTCGCGTGGAAGAATCTTCTCCCATCGCCAAGGCATGATCCAAGATGGCCAACGCCTTGTCTCCTACTTCACCGGTCAGTTCTTCCTGATGGTGCATCCAGCAAAGGAAAGGATTGGCATTCAAGAGCAATCGAACCTTGATCGAAGACCGAATCCCGCCAAACGCGAACGTTCCCCCCGCCGATTGGAGTTCACACCCCATCAACCGCGCCCACTCGCCGTAAGCCTCCGATTCCTTCTGGTATTCGGCGAGGAAGGCAGGAGCGTCGGTTAGTTCTTTGTATTCGACCTGCGCTACAGAAGCCTTCGGCTTGCCCTCCAATCCAAGAGTTAGTTTCCAAGTCGGTCCATTGACAAACTCCACTTGGAACGCAAAAGGTTCTCGATAGGTACCTGCCAACCGACCATGATAAACGGGCAGTTTGCCAATCATGTCGATGTTGGAGAGCGCCTTAAATCGGTTCAAAACGCCCGATTCCTGCTCCATTGGAAGGCTTCCACCAGGTTTGCCGTCATTCTGGATAAAAATCTGATCCTCTTGAACAAAGAGGACGATCTCTTCGGCCCCTCCCTTCAGCGCGTTTATCAAGATCGAGTCACATATGGCAAATGCGACTGATATGTCGTTGACGTTAGGCTCGGGGTCCTGAAGGGTTGGCAAGTAAGTGATAGGCGACTTTTTGCCAGACGCCGCAACCTTCTCTGTCCCCTGTTCCCTGCCCCCTGCGCCCTGTTCCGCCTCTTGCGATAGCAACCCACCGCAAGCGCGTATCGCGGGGATCAGCGTCTCGTAGTTGCCGAACAGCCCACACTCCCAGGTCGTCACACAAACGCCATAGGCGTCCAATTCGTGAGCGGCGGAGAGACAATCGCGAACGTTTTGCTCGCTTTGCGGGAGATGGCACCAGGTGGCGTTGTAGGTATGGATGGCCGGGCAGGTCACGACCTCAAATCCCTTCTGGGCAAAACCTCTGCTCGTTTCGATTGGGTTCTTGAAGTACTGCCAATCGAAGATCAAGGTCTCCTTGGGCATCAGGTCCAACGCTTGGGGATGCTCC
>MKRX01000002.1:64929-74734 GCA_001898035.1 Armatimonadetes bacterium 55-13 | reverse complement strand
CCCATCAACACCCTCGGTCTGCTCAAACTCCGCCACTTTCGCCTTGGATCGAGCGCCCGCGCCAAGTTGCTGCGTCTCGTCACCGCCGATATGGATGATCTCCGAGTTGAAGATATTCAGGGTGTCATCGACCAAGGTGTGGGCCAATGCAACGAACTCGGAATTCGTCGGGTCAGCTTGCATTCCCTTAAACAGTTCCTCTCGGTACCGCTTACCATGCTCGGTGTAGAGCATTCCCTCGAAGTGCCCAAGAAGATTGATGAAGGGAATGATCTGCAGGTCTTTGTATTCCTGCTGCAAGATGTCGATCGACTCGGGGGTGACGCATCCCTTGCCATGCGACCATGGGGTCGATGGATAGGCGAACCGGTGCTCGAAGTACAACCCAATCGCGTTGAACCCACTCTCATGGGTCAAATCGCAAAAGCGTCGAAGGTCGCCGAGCGTCGGAGACTGCTCGCGCGCAATGTCATACATCCACATCCGGAGGCGCATAGCGCAAGAGTCTATCCGACGATAACCGTTTACCGAGGCACGATTTGAGCGTCAATGATCGCGCGAAGGACACGATCAGAGCTGAGGCCCTCGACTTCGGCTTCCGGCCGCAGCAACACGCGGTGCCGAAGCACCGGTAGCGCGAGTTCCTTCACATCGTCGGGAATCACGTAGTCTCGCCCCCGGAGCGCAGCCACCGCCTTCGAACAGTTCAGCAACGCGATGCCCGCACGAGGCGAGCCTCCGACCATGACATCGTTCGAGTTTCGGGTCGCCTTCACCATGTCGTAGATGTAGCTGAACACCTTGTCCTCGACGGTGACTCGGGCCACCTCTTCTTGCATCTCCCGCAGGGAATCCGCAGTGATGACGGGTTCGATTCCAAACTCCTCCAACTTCTGAGGCCGGAAGCCCGCGTGATGCCGCTTTAAAACATCTATCTCCGCGTCGGGGGCGGGGTAGTCCACGATGACCTTCAGGAGGAAGCGGTCTTGCTGAGCTTCGGGTAGCGGATAAGTGCCCTCGAAGTCGATGGGGTTCTGCGTCGCAAAGACGATGAAGGGGGGAGGAAGCGGATAGCGGGTGCCATCGATGGTCGCATGCCGCTCTTCCATTGCTTCCAAGAGGGATGCCTGAGTCTTCGGAGGCGTTCGGTTGATTTCGTCGGCTAACAGCACATTCACAAAAATCGGACCGGTTCGGACCTTAAAGTCGGAAGTCTTCGGATCGAAGATGGTGGTGCCAATCACGTCGCTCGGCATCAGGTCTGGGGTGAACTGAACGCGACCGTACTCCAGGCTTAACGTGCGCGATAAGGAGCGAACCAAAAGGGTCTTGGCGACTCCCGGCACGCCTTCCAACAGCACGTGTCCATTGGCCAAGATTGCCACCAGAACTTGCTCCATGACCTTTTCCTGTCCGGCAATCGCCTTGCCTACCTGTTGCTTGATTGCGCCCGCCAACGACTCAACGCCCATGGTTGGCAAGGATACACGGTTCGGTGGCCTTTGACCAAGGTCCTTGCCGCAACATTCGTAAATCCTCTCTTTCGGCAAGTAAAATCGAGTCTAAGAAATCAACTGGAGGCGACGATGCCAAGATACGTACAACTGGGAGAGCTCCCGAAAAAACACCACATTCAATTTAGAAAGCCAGATGGCTCTCTCTACGCCGAACAGTTGTTCAGCACCCGTGGCTTTAGCGGGCCAATGTCGACCCTCTACCACCACAACCTTCCAACGGAAGTGTCTTCTTGGGAAGATCGTGGGAGCGTCAAACCAGTCTATTTGGACGATGAACCTCTCCGTCATCGCCATCTAAAAACCGCCCGCATGAAGCCATCGGGAGATGCGATCTCCGGTCGAATTCCCCTCATGGGCAACCAGGACCTGGAGTGGCATCAGCTGTGGGTGGACGAGCAGATGGAGCACTTCTACAAGAACGCCGATGGCGACGAGTGCCTCTTCATCCACGATGGCGAAGGCCACATGGACTCCCTCTTTGGCACCGTCCATTTTAAGAAGGGCGATTACCTCGTCATCCCTCGCGGAACCATCTACAAGCTCCACTTCAACTCGTTACCGGTCCGTATGCTCGCCATCATCAGCTACGGTCCCATTGAGATTCCCCGCCGCTATCGCAACGAATACGGCCAGCTTCTGGAACATGCTCCCTTTAAGGAAAGGGACATCCGTGTCCCGAGCGAACTTCCGGTCCACTCAGAGCGCACCCCCACCCAAGTGATGATTCGCGCCCGTGGCCGGCATACGCTTTACACTCATCCGTATCACCCGCTGGATGTTGTCGGTTGGGATGGTTACGTGTTCCCCTACGCGTTCAACATCAACGACTTCCAACCCATCACCGGCGCCATTCACATGCCGCCGCCCATCCACCAGACCTTCGCCGGGCACAACTTCGTCATCTGCAGTTTCTGCCCGAGAATGCTGGACTATCACCCAGAAGCCATCGCGGTGCCGTACAACCACTCCAACGTCGATTCCGACGAGGTGTTGTACTACTGCAACGATAAATTCGGTTCGCGAAAGGGCATCGAGGAAGGTTCCATCACCGTCCATCCCCTCGGCATCCCCCACGGCCCGCAGCCTGGGGCGGTAGAGGCATCGCTCGGCGCCAAACGAACCGAAGAACTCGCTGTGATGGTGGACACTTTCCACCCCTTCAAGCTCACGCAAAACGCCCTGAATATCGAAGATGAGGACTACTGGAAGAGTTGGAGCCCCAAGACCAGCTAACCCGAGAAGTCAATCACCCTCTTGTTCATGAGGGTGATTGACTCAAACTAAGCAATGGTTGCCACCGAGTGCGGCGGCAACTCCAACACCCATCCGTTGCCATCAGGGGTGAGGCCAACTTCGCGAAGAACCACCCGGTCAGGGGAGTCTGGGCCATTTTCATCGGATGCCCGATCCGAGGCAAGAAGCTTGGCCGATCCTTCTACGGGAATTCGAACGGTGGCCCCCTCATGCAGATGTCGATTCATGACCGTGACCGCCTTCCTTGAATCTTTGGTGGTTGCGGTTGCTGTCACGGCAGGAGAGCCGTCTGGCAGGCTCAGGCCGCCCTCCACCAACACCCGTACCGCTTGACCGCCCAAATGGGGCTCATGCATGGCAAAGGCGTGGTAGGTAGGTGTCAACCACATCGCATCTCCTTCCGTCCGAATCGGCGCTTGGAGCACATTCACGATCTGAGCAATGTTCGCCATCGAAAGAGAATCCGCCTGCCGGTGGAAGCCTTCGAAGGCAGCGCATGCCGCAAGTGCATCTCGCAAGGTGCAAGCCTGTTCGTAGTTATTGAGGTCTCCCCCCACCGCGTCCTCGCCCCATTGCCGGACCTCGGGATGCCATACACCCCACTCGTCGAGGGCGATCCCGATCTTCTTCTTGTCTCCCACCGCGTCCTGAATGATCGCACGGGTCTCCTTGACGAAATCCTCCGTCTCGTCCGCTTCCCGCAAGAGCTTGTAGTACTGCTCGTCGGAGAACGCTGTCCCCGACCCTCCGGTCACCCAATAGCGGTGGATCGAGAAGTGGTCCACCAGAAACGCATGGTGGCGGAGCTTGTCCATCAGCCGCTCGTTCCACTCCTTGTTGTGTCCGCACGTCACTAACTCAGCGTTTGGATCAACGTGTTGAAGCATCGTCGCATACCGTCGATACTCCAGGCCGTAAGAGTCTGCGTCGTAATGTCCCCCGCAACCCCAGTTCTCGTTACCCACTCCCCACAGCTTCACACCGTACGGTTCCGCATGACCATTGCTCGTCCGTTCTTTCACCAGTTCGGTCTGGACGGACGCGTTGCAGTACTCCAACCAGTCGCACATCTCCTGGACCGAGCCGCTCCCCATGTTTCCGGCGAGATAGGCTTCCGCACCGATCTGCTTGCAGTAGTCGAGAAACTCATGGGTGCCCAGCCCGTTGTCGTCTTCCACCTGGAGACCGCAGGACATTCCCAACCGCACCGGTCGAGACGGCCCAATCCCATCGCGCCAATGGTAGTGATCCGCATAGCACCCACCTGGCCAGCGCAGAAGCGGGGTCGGCATCGCCTTCAGGGCGTTCAGTACGTCGAGACGAAAACCGTTCCAGTTGGGAATGGGGGAACCGCGCCCAACCCAAATCCCATCGTAACAACAACGCCCCAGGTGTTCGGCAAAGTGGCCGTACAACCGGGGCGAGACGGTTCCGAAAACTTCATCGGTCAGAACGGTAAGGGCGGCAAATTCCGGCATGACAAATCATCGCCAGATTGCCGCCCGTTCGTCAAGCGTACCGGCGGCGAGGCCAAACAATCCTTGACCAAACCAGGCTCGCTAGCCACGCCACCGCATTCATGTAGGCCAACACAAGGAAACACGAAACCGACAGCCAGAACTGACGAGGCGCTGCCCGCACCGCGGTCAGCAACATTCCTCCGTTTTGTGCCTCTTGGACGAGCGCCGTTTCCTTCTTCTCTAGGGCGAGGGCTCCTTGAACGTGAGCAATATAACGATCGACATCCTTCCAATCCCTTGCCGTCTTTGACCACCCGCCCCCGTTATCCCTGACCGTTTCGTGCTGAATAAACCAAGGTGTTCGAGGGACCATGAGCATTCTTGGGCCATCCAAATTGAATCCAGAAACGGACTCGGGATTTTGATACCAGCCAGGGGCGCCGAAGTATACGGGAACCTCCCTTTCCCTCCCCGCGAAAATTCTCTTCCCTTCTTGTAACCGACTTAGTTTTGTCTCTAGGACATGTATACGCTGCGGAGTCTGACTCACAAATTCAGCCACGTCGCCCTTATTTAATTCGATAAAACTCCCCCCTTGCCCGGGGACCGCCACCGAGGTGATCGAGACGACGACCAGCGCGGCCAAACAGAACCCCGCGCAAGCAAGAGCAAGCGGACCGATTAAAAGCCTCCGGGCTCTCAAGCAAGCGACTAGGAAGGCCACCGACAACCATTCATAAGACATCGGAATCCAGTTACTGACCCAAGGTGGCGGCGAGTAAGGCCCGACGTGGCGATTGATAGTAAAGGCCCAAACGAACCCGAGTGCCCACGTGATGCTTGCGACGATCAGCGGCCACCGAGCCGCCCGCCACAGAGGCGCCGGTTGATTTCGAGCCTGCAAGATTCGAAAGGCATACCGCTTGGCCGAACCAAAGCGCTGGATTGCCAACTCTTCAGCATCGAGTTGCCGCTCAGCGCCAAAGCTTGATCCCAATTCATTTAAATGCTCCTCGGACTCGACGAGAATTTCTTGAAGATCAACCGTGGGGATTCGCCCCTTCAGACGCCTTCGCAGTTCGTCAATATAGCAACTAATTCGCATGGCCTTCCCCCGCCGTCTGCTTCGGCGCCGCGAGAATCGCGCCAACCCCGGTGGCAAACTCCTCCCAGCTCTTTCGATACCGTTCGAGCTCCTTCATTCCCCCCTCCGTCAATTTGTAGACCTTTCTCGGCGGCTTATTTTCCTGCTCTTGCCACTCCGCTACCACGAACCCACGTTCCTCTAGTCGATGCAGGGTCGGATAAAGTTGATTCTCCCCTGCTTTGAGCGCGCCAACGCTCTTGTGCTCAATCGCCCGAGCGATTGCATAACCATGCATCTCACCTTCTCTCAGGCACCCAAGGATGAGCGCATCCAAACTGCTCTTGAATTTCATGCGTACCTCTATTTCGATTATACATCATTTTTTGATGTAACCTCGAAATGGAGACGAAGAAGAATTTCATGAAAGATTTAGTGGAACTTTAGGAAATCACCGAACGAATTCTTGGTCTCAAACCGACATATAGGCATAGCTGACCTGAAAGAGGCAAAGACCTTACTATTCGAGATACAAGCGATCAAGAAGAAAGAATTAGGCAGCAATAACGACCAAGAGCTATTTATGAAGGGTCCCGAACGGGGCCCTATTTTTTTTCAAAAGTTAACTTGATTTCGGTTAAATTTGAATAAACGCCTTCAGCTCGATGGCGATTGCTTTCATTCAATTTCAAGAATATCGCGAATGAACATTCATCGTGGTTTCGAAATAGTCTCGATGATTAACGCTTTATTAAAGTGAGACCATTAATTCTTCCTTTACCGGTTAAGCCACCTTGTGTCACGAAGGGATGGCGCGCCTTCTCATGGTTCACAGCTTAAGAATCGGCCGAGGACTCGGCAATGGCGCCTCGTCACCGACTTGCGCCCCTCACCTTAAACTTCCCCATTTGACCCCGCCCAAAACGACACGGCAATCGGATTCTTCCTACATGTGGCCTGTAGCCTATTTGCCAATCACGCGGACTGAAGCCGATGACGTGACGTAGAATCGAGGCGAGGAGAAGGAATCGGATGAACATACTTTCGGCAATCTGCGTAGTTGGGGCGCTTGGGTTGATCACCAGCGCGGTGCAAGCTTCGATCGTCACCAAGAAAGTGGAGTACAAGCAAGGTGACGCCATCCTAGAGGGCTACCTTGCTTACGACGATTCGAAATCCGGATTACGGCCGGGCGTCATGATCGTTCACGACTGGAATGGACTCGATGGCTATGAAGAGTCTCGCGCACGCCAGCTCGCCGAACTGGGCTACATTGCATTCTCCGTCGACATCTATGGCAAAGGAATCAGACCCAGCAACAATCAAGAGTCGGGGGCACAGGCCGGCAAGTATCGGGGGGATATTCCCCTTTTCCGGGCGCGCCTTCAGGCTGGGCTCGACGAACTCAAGAAACAAAAGGATGTCGATCCCAAGAAGGTCGCCGCCATTGGGTACTGCTTCGGCGGAGGGGGAGTGCTGGAACTGGCTCGTAGCGGGGCCGACGTGGCCGGCGTGGTGAGCTTTCACGGTTCCTACCCCACCCCTCTACCCGCCAAGCCGGGAGACATAAGAGGCAAGGTGATGGTGGTACATGCGGCCCAAGATCCGTCGACATCGCGCGAGGTCTTCGACAAGTTTTTGGATGAAATGAGAGATGCCAAGGTTGACTATCAGATCGTCCTCTACAACTTGAACGTCCATCCATTCACCGTTGTCGGCGGCCCAAGCTATGACGCTGATGCTGACCGTCGCTCATGGGCAGCCATGTTGGCATTCTTCCACGAAATATTCGGCCGGTAAAAGAAGGTTGCCCCGCTCACTCCACATGCGAGCGGGGCTCTAGAATGGGTCCTACGAGGGTTGGCTGAGAGTCTGGTCTTTCAGGTAATCCCTTCGATACTTCACGGCCTCAATGATCTGCCGCTCGTATTTAGCGAAATCTGCGAATGACTTGACCGAGTGAGTCAAAGCCGTTTTCTGAAGGACCGGAATCAAGACATCGATCTTGCCCGTGTTGACCTTCCGATCCATCAATGTTGCCATTCCCGCCTCACTCTTGATAAAGTCGGTGACCTTTCCGGTGAATGAAACTCCGGCGAGTCCAATGTTGATGGTGTCGTTGGCCGGATAGTATTGGTTTTTGGCAATCCGAATTTGAGCAGCATTGAAAAGCGAACTCTTTTGCCCGGCTCGTTGAAAGACGGCGATGAGACGCTTGTCTTTAATGATTTGCTTATTCGCATCGCCCCCCTGGACTTCGGCCCCCGTTTGCCAATCCAGACAAGATAAAACGCCAAGCGGAGTGACATCGATCCCGTATTTTCGGAAATCTCTTTGGAATTCGTCCGGATTCGTTTGCTTATAGTTCAATAGCAATTGCCCCAACGACCCTGCGCCATCCTTGAGCGTGGCGAACTGGATAAAACCGACAGAAACATAACCCGTATCGTAGGTGTTGACCGAGTCAAACCCTCCTTCCAAAATCGAGACTGCCTTCATGACCCTAGCCTCGCTCGGGCTAACTCCTGCCATCTGAATCAACTTGTCGAGGTCCTTTTCCGGCATCGTCCGAACCGCCTTCCCCGCCGACAGCACTCCCTCATCGAATCGGTAGTACGGATACTTCGCCCGCCTCATGCAGTTGTCCTGATAGGAAATCTCCGCGTCTTCAAATTTGATACGGTATTCCATCGGCACCACCGCTTCGGCAAAGATGGGAGGAGGACCAGGGGGTGGATTGATGGTTTGGTTCAGCCCAACCGTCGAAGTCCAAGATTGCTGAACGAATGCCAGCATGTCGGCAGGCATCGGTCCAGGAATCTGGGGCCTATCGACCGGAACGGAGGTATCTGCGACCGTCGGCGGGTTGCCCACAACAATGGCATTCGCTCCAGCCGCCACCTGGCCAGCTACCCAGCGATCGTAATTCACCTTGGCGTCTATCCAGGCATCCCAAACCTTATCGCGCTCCTCATGGCCTTCGGAGTCCGAAGTGGGTTTCATGGAGACCCCACGCGCGCGGTTGAAATTCCAAAGCCAAGTGGAACCTTCCACCGTCAGCCGAACCTGCCAAAGACCCTTTGCTCGAAAGTCCGTTGGCGGAACGATCCGATACCGTTGAGGATCGGACCAATAGGTCATCGTGACGCGCTTATCGTCGTCGCTAAACAGTTGCGGTTGTTGAACCGCCGTGATTATTGCCCCGCAGGCCAGCATTGGAATCAGCATCTTGCGCACCCTGAGCGCCAATCCTTGGCGCAACTTCTAGAACTTTACAAGAACTTTCCCCGTAAATCCACCTTTACTCCCTCAAAGGAAAGGAGAAGTCGATGTATTGCGTTAAATTCGCAATGAATTTGACCACCGACTAAAACAAAATCGCAAACCAAGGTCACTATAAATGCATGAACTTGTCGCGGCTTTTGGTATTGAGTCTCGTGGCAACGGGATTTGTGGTGAGTTGCGAATCCTCAAAAGACGTGCGTGCGCAACCAAGACCCATCGTTAACCCTGATGTACAAGCTCAGCTCACACCGGCAAAACCTTGGACCCCACCCAAGTCAAATTTTCCGCCGGAATTTGTCGAGAACACCCAGTTTCTCCTGGCTCACGGGCTGGGAGATCCTCGGGGCGGCAAGTTCGTCTCAGCGAAAGTCATCATCGCAAGTTCATGGGACGGCGGCGGTGAAGCCGAAATATTGGGGTGGCTCATTCCCAAAGAAGGTGGGAATCCCGAACGGCTCATTGGCACCGACGGCCTCGTCTATCGCCCCCTCCAAGTCATCGGCCCTGCAGATGTCAAAGATGCGCTTGTCGACAAACCGCCGACTTCTCAAGAGTACTCACACCGAGATCTTTCGATACGCGAAGGAAAGCTCTCCCTCTTGCCCTGCTTGCTTTTGGTGGCAGGAGAAACGTCGTTGGTGGAAAAGTCCGGAGACCTCAAAGCTCCCTTTGAAGCGCTTGCCAACTTGTATCTCGTCAACAAATTTCATCAAGCCGTTTCAGCGCACATGCGCGGAGACGATCAACTTGCGTTGGACCAGGCAACAGATCTGCAATTGAATCGACAGGCCTTCATCGATGAGCAAAGGAAGCAGGGCAAGGCCATTCCTGGCCAGGTTCAAAGCGGAGATGCCTTTCAGTTCCTCGCTCCGATCGATGATTTAGTGGCCGACTCCAAGCGACGGTTGATGGAGGGGACGCCCAAGCCGATTGACTTCTCAAGCCTTAAATCGCTCCCGCAGCAAAAGCGCATTCAAGAACTCATTACGGCATTGGACCAAGTCAGTGCCCGGCAATGGGGACAACCAGGCGGCGTGAGCCTTTATATGGACCCGATCGTCAAAGCTCTGGTCGAAGAGGGCGACGAGGCCGTCCAGCCACTCATCGATACAATCGAGAATGATCGCCGTCTGACCCGCAGCGTTTCGTTTGGCCGAGACTTCTTTCCGTCAAGACACTTAATCACCGTCAGAGAAGCCGCCTAC
>MKRX01000002.1:0-64919 GCA_001898035.1 Armatimonadetes bacterium 55-13 | reverse complement strand
ATGTTCCCGCCATTAGAGCCTATTGGAAGGAGCGCGGGAAGTTTTCTCCCGCAAAGCGATGGGTAATGACTCTGACCGACGACCAAGCGACACCTCAAAAATGGGTCGATGCCGCGAGAGAACTGACCTCTCCCGAAGGAATGGTCAGAGTCGGAATGACCACATTGGTGGGGACCGAAAAGCAATCGAGCCCAATGAAAGGCGAATCATTGAGAACCGGCCAAAGCCCCTCTATTTCAGAACTTTTGGCCAAGCGCACAGCTGATTCCATTGCTCCCGCATCTCCTGGAGATATTCCCCAGCAATTTCAACTCCAATACGGGCTTGAGCTCGCCCTCAGTCTCTATAAATGGGATCGCCCCTCGTCGTTGGATTCCCTTCGACTTGCAACGAATGCCCTCATGCAGGCGGCTTCTCATAGAAATGGCGAGCACCTTGTGCTTGCCTATCCCAGGTTACTGGGCGAAGCCATGGAGGGGCGCGTTTCTCTGGGCGACCAGGGCGCTCTGAAGCAGTACAAAGACTGGCTCAGCAGCGTGCACGTACGAGGGATCGGATTCGATGCGGACCGACTGTTCTTGCCTTTCGTGAATCGGCCCATCGATCCCGAAGTTCAGCGATTGGCAAACGACTTGTTTCTGTCTCCCAATTCAGCTTGGAATCTCAATCAACCTTGGAAGAAAGGCGAGGGCCAACCGCCGATCGATGCCCTAACCCTGAGCCCGGCCCTCGTCCTCAATGCCGTCCGAAACACGGTTCTGGAAAGGCTCAGCGATAGCTCGATCGTTGGAACGGCTTCCATTGAAAAGAACCTTGTACGGATCCAGACCAACACCATTTCTTACTCGCAGTCGTACGGCCTCAACGGTGAATCGGACCCGCAGATGCCAAAGGTAGGAACTCAAATACCGATAAGATTCGGTGATCGCGTGGCTGATTCGCTGAGCAAACTCGAAGGAGCACCTGCGTTCAAGCCTTACTGGCCCCAAGCATCCCGGGACAAAGCCATTGCCAGGATTCGAAAATTCGTTGAATCTCATGCAAAGAACGTGAGAGACCTTCTCCCCTGGCCAAACTCTTGGGAAGATCATCCCAAGAGGCCTGGTTCTCCTTAGAGGACCAGGCGACTCTGGTTTACATCCTTGGCCACCTTGGCCAAGGACTCTTGAACTTCCTTCCGAGTGAAGTGGACCTTCTTCGTCGCAACTTCCGGAGCTTCGAAGAGAATCTCTTCGAGAAGCCGTTCCATCACCGTATGCAGCCGTCGCGCGCCGATGTTCTCCGTCTTGGCGTTTACATCGGCCGCAATCTTGGCGATCTCGTCCAGCGCGTCGTCTGAGAAACTCAATTCGACGCCCTCGGTTGCTAACAGCTTCACATATTGCTTGGTCAGAGCATTCTTCGGCTCCAAAAGAATCTTCCGGAAATCCGTCTCGGTGAGCGCTTCCAATTCAACTCGAATGGGAAGCCTTCCTTGTAACTCGGGGATTAAATCGCTCGGCTTCGCCATGTGAAAGGCGCCTGCCGCGACAAACAAGATGTGATCGGTCCGCACGGGACCGAACTTACTGGCCACTGTCGACCCCTCGATAATGGGCAACAGATCTCGCTGAACGCCCTCGCGAGACACATCTGGCCCGCTCCCGCCCGAACTCTTACTCGCCACCTTGTCGATCTCGTCCAAGAAGATGATGCCGGTCTGCTCCGCGCGATTGACTGCATCTCGCCGAATGGCAGTCTGATCGACAAGTTTCTTCGCTTCTTCTCCGATCAAAATTTCCATCGCCTCCGAGGTGGAAACGCGTCGTGAGGTTCGCTTGCTCCCAAAGGCCCCGCCGAGTTGGTTGCCATCGATCCCCATCTCCTCCATTCCCTGCGGCGTAAACACCTGAACAAATGGATTGGAGGACTCTTCAGTTTCGACTTCCACGCTTTTCGAACCTAGGGTTCCTGCAAGCAGTTCTTCCCGAATCTTGCTCCTACGTTCCTGAGTCTTCCGTTCTTCCGCCTCGTAGTCGTACGGTTCTTCTTCCTCAACCTCTTCGCCGGACTGGCCAAACGAATCGAAGACTTGGCTGAACAAGGGATGACCGGGAATGTGGGGAGCATGTCGATACCGAGTCGGTTCTTCCTCGTCGATGAGTTCAACCAAACGATCCACCGCGCGCGCCTCGGCTTCCGGCCAAACCGCTTCCATTCGCTCCTTCTCAACAAGGCGAACCGCCGCTGCTACCAGATCGCGAACCATCGACTCAACATCGCGCCCTACATAGCCAACCTCTGTAAACTTGGTCGCCTCGACTTTCACAAATGGAGCGCGTGCCATCTGCGCCAACCGTCGTGCGATTTCGGTCTTTCCAACACCGGTTGGCCCGATCATCAGGATGTTCTTGGGGAGCACATCGTCTCGTTCCGCCTCCGGTAGTTGCTGTCGCCGATACCGGTTGCGGAGCGCCACCGCCACCGCTCGTTTTGCGGCATTCTGCCCCACGATGTATTTGTCGAGTTCGGCGACGATCTGCCGCGGAGTTAGGTCCTCAATTGGAAGCGTCATATCTTGCCTTGACGATACCTAGCCCTGCTTGGCTCGTGTCGTAAGGATTTGGGACTTCGCCTCATTCACGCGACCAGCGGCTTCCTCGGCCTCGTCTTGCCGCGTATCCCAACCGAAAGTAAATCGCAACCCTTCCTTCGATTCCTCCGGGCTGTAGCCACAAGCTATCAGAACATGGCTCGGTTCAATCGATCCCGAAGAACACGCCGCCCCGCTGCTCGCGCTCACCCCCATTCGGTCGAGAAGAATCAACATCGTTTCGGCATCGATTCCAGGACAGCGTAAGTGAAGGTGACCAGCAAGTGTCTCTCTCCGATCTGGCGCCGATAGCACGACCCCGTTGAGATCGAGACATTCCAAAAATCGATCCCTAGCCTCGGCCTTTCCGGATATTTTGTCCTTTGCTCGAAGCCGCACCGCCTCGGCAAAACCCACAATTCCCGCCGTGTTCTCTGTCCCCCCACGCATCTCCCGCTCCTGACCGCCTCCCGATACCAAAGGCTTCAGCTTGACTCCAGCGCGAATGTATATGGCCCCCGTTCCCTTGGGACCGTTCACCTTATGAGCGGAGATCGTCAAGACATCTGCGTCCAGATCCGCAACCTTCCATTGCGACCCACCCACGGGATTGAGAAATGTCTGAACGGCATCGCAGTGGTAAAGCGCTCCCCACCGGTGGGCCAAATCCGCGACCTCGCGTGCAGGTTGAATCGTGCCAAGTTCGTTATTCGCATGCATTGAACTGACAAGAAGAACATCGTCACCTAGCGAGTCTTCCAGCGAATCGAGATCTACTCTTCCAATCCGATCTACCCCCGCCAAATCGACTCGATATCCGAGCCGCTCTAAGGTCTCACGAGTATGAAGAACGCAATGATGCTCAGCCGCCCCCAAAATCACTCGGGTACGACGTGGGTCGGAGTTATTCAGGGACACCCCTAAAATCGCCATATTCGCCGCCTCAGTACCGCCGCTGGTAAACAAAACCTCCGCGAAGAGACTCCCCAAGGCGCTGCTTACCACTTCTCGCGCCTCGTCGATGGCGTCTTTTGCCCGACGCCCTTCGGCGTGCAAGCTAGACGGGTTTCCGTATTCCTGAGACAACCATGGGCGCATCGCATCGAACGCTGCAGGTAGGAGCGGGGTCGTGGCGGCGTGATCCAGGTAGATGCGAGACATGCTCTAAGACAGTTTACGGAAGACGCTCTTGGGCAAGAAGGTCGCGACCCATCGGAGGTAGGTCTTCCAACGCGTAGGCGCCATCTTCAATGAAGCCGAATAGGCGCGGCGCGCCTCGGCAGGCTTCCCCGCCCATGCCCTCTCCGTGCCAAGACACGCTAAGTTGTGAGCGAACGCCCGATAGAGATCCGGTTCGGACTGGGTCCTCGCTGCAAAGTCAGATTGCCACGTGCAAATCCACTCGCGAATCCGCGCGTCGTCTTCGTTGATCTTCTCCTTTTGGTGACTGGCGTTGGCATCGTGAACGCGGTAGAAGGTCAGGTCTTCGGGAACATGCCCAACATGAAATTCTCGAGCCACCCGGAGCCACATTTGCCAGTCTCCAGAACCAAAAAAACTTGGCTCGAACGGTCCGCACCTCTCAAAGCAAGTTCTCCGCACCAGCGCCGAGCTAGTGATGATTCGGTTGTGATAAATCAACAGGGCCAACACGTCTCCGGTGGGGGTGGAAGGGTAGCTGAAACCGAGCGGTTTTGGGTCTGCCAATCGCTCGTCGTTTGCCCCGATGAACCAGCCTCCGGTGTGAACCAAGCCAATCTTGGGATGTTCGTCCAGCATCGCGACCTGCCGCTCCAACTTGGTCGGCGCCCACAGGTCGTCGTCGTTCAGGATGGCAATGTACTCCCCCCGCGCCTCCTGAAGCCCCACGTTAAGCGTGGCATAGGTTCCAAGATTCTCTTGATTGAAAACACAACGGAGCATGCCTTCGGCCTCGCGCTCCTTAAGCCACTCCCGCGAGCCATCCTTTGAGCCGTCGTCCAAGGCAACAATCTCGTAGTCGGTGTACGTCTGTGCCAAGATCGCGTCCACCGCCCTTTGAAGGTAAGGGAGGTGGTTGTAGCAGGTTAGAAGGATGGAGACGCGAGGCATGGTCTCGACCTACGGCAAAGTGACTTTAACCGACCAGTCCTTGATGTCGAGATCGGGGTCCGAAACGTCGCCCGTCGGCTCCTCGATAAACTCTGGATTGTCGGTACGCGTATACGTATAGTTCCGATCGAGAGGAATCGTCAGAAATTTGTTGATTCCACTTGGCGTGCGAGTGTCGCCTAAACCGTCGTAGTACTTGCCTCCACTATCGCCACCGGTAGGAACTCGATCCATCGTGAGAAAATTGATTTGAAGCGCCTTCATACTCGCGACTTCCCCGGAAGGCGCAATCTGACTTAAATCAAGCTCAAAATCTAGAGTGCTGCCCCCGTCGGTCACATCCACGTAGTTGATGGGATCTGCTTCTTGCACCCAGTTGGTCAAATAAGGCTCATCCTGAGGAACTTGGTCGTCGGGGATCGGGTTGGTAAACCGAAACATCTGATAGGGCTGCGCTTGGAAAGAATCCCAGCGCATGAACACATTGGCCCTTCCCGCGACAAATCCATTCCCCCACGGCGAGGCAATAACCGGAATCGGCCCACGCTCCTGATCGAAAGGAGGGTTGGACTTCGCCCACCGAATCGCCACAATGTAGACGTAATTGGGCTTAATCTGCCCCGCGACCGTCATGGTGATGTGAATCCGTGTATTGGCGCCGACTCCATTAGCGGGAGTCTTTGCGCACCCTGCAACCATCAGCCCGGACAACGCCAGTGCCCAAAGAGACTTCAAATAACACCTTCGGTGTAGTAAAGAATTCGATGACAGGATTCGCATGTCACTACTTTGTCGTCCAAACAAGCTTGCAGGGTTCGCTCCGGTAACAAAGTTCCACACGCCCCACACTGGCTCCGTTTGATCACCTCGGCCATTCCTACGCCGTCTAGCTTCTTCCGAATCGCCTCATATTTAGCCAGGAGATTTGCGTCCACTTCCTTGGCCGCCGCGGGACGCTCTGCCATCCGTTGCTTGAAGCTCGACTCCAGCTGATTTTTGAGGGCTACCGCTTTCTTCTGGTGCTCGGCCAACTCCGCCCTCTTGGCTTCGAGAGCCTTCTCGATTTTCTCCGCCTCCGCCTTCGCAGGTGGGACTAACTCCCACAGTTCCAGAATACGCTCGTCGTGACTGCCACGGTTCTTGCGCAGACTCTCAAGCTCTTTTTCGTAGTTTTCGACTTCGCGAGGGTTGACTACTTTGCCACTGTAGAGTTCCTTGTCGATCTTGGCGATCTTGTCGTCGGCGGACTTCTGCTGCAGTTCCAAATCCTGCAGTTCAGCGCTCAGGGTCTTCGCTCGTCCTCCCTTGTCCTCCAGAGTCTTCTTTAACGCTTCAATCTCAGCAAGAATCTTCTTGCCGGGATCGAGACTGGCAGCGCGGGCACGAATTTCGTAGATAGCGACGTCGATCAGGTGAAGCTTCCAGAGACGTCGTAGTTCAGCCGAAGCCATGGTTTGATTATGGCCCGATGAAGAGAGAAGGAATCGCGAGAAGTTCTGGCGAATGATCTGCTCCAAAGGAGTGGCAAGATGGGAAGCGTCTTCTCAAACTTAATATTGGATGTGGAGGACCTCGACCGTTCGTTGGCCTTCTATCAATCGTTATTGGATCTTCCCGTTCGCTGCCGTCAGTCGGTCGATGGTCATCATCTGGCCTATCTCACCACCGGCCAAACCGAAATCCTCTTGCTGCAACAGCCTCGGCATGAACAAGATCCGGGAATGGAACGTTCACGCGGACTCGTCATCAAATTCCGCGTCAAAGACCTCCCTACCGTCGCCAAAACCCTCAAGGGCAAAAAGGTCCCGGTTCTTCAGGAATTGGACATGGCGGCCGTTGGCGAACGCACATTCCTCGTCGCCGATCCTGATGGCTACGCCGTCCTACTCAGCGAACCGGTTGAGACTCTTCACTAGCTCGCATCATCTCGGCCAAGTCGGGTGTAACCGCCTCCATGACCCGATGGCGGTCGGCAGATTGTTTGTTTTGACTCAATTTGTACTTTGCATCCATCCCCTCGATCCTCATCTTGAACCCGACTACTCCTTGAGCGTGATGCGCCAAAAATTCGGACTTTAAATCCTCCGGGTGCATTTCCTCGATTTCGGGATCGTAGGCAAGTGTCAGTCTTCTGAGTAAATGGATCAGTTCGTCACCGTCCAGTTTCTCCGTGCGCCCATGTAAGTGAACGGCCGTGTAGTTCCAAGTCGCCACGCTCGGGTGAATTTCATAGTTGGCCGTAGAAACAAAATCGTGAGGGCCCGTAAATACTGCGGTCGATAGGCAACCGAACGATTCCCAATGAGGATTAGCAAGCGCAACATGGCCAAAAAGAAACTCTTGGTCCTCGGAGAGGAGCATCGGCAGGTGGGTGATGGCCGGAAGCTCCGGTCCACTGGTTACCAGCAATCCGAAGCTGTTCTGCCGAACGAGCCGAAAAGCCTCATCGCGGTCTTTCACTCGAAAGTGCCGGGGGACGTACATGGTTCTACTTTGTCGTCTTTCCGTCCACCATCGCCCGTACAGCTGGACCCATTCGACAGGCGATCAAACGTTCCCGAAAGTCATTAAATGGGCAAACCGAGCGAATTCCTAGCACCTGAACGACCGATACAGCCGTCTCCCAATTATGAGGATTCACCTTTCCGTCCAAACACTTAGAGTCCTCGGAGTTCCAACGGTTACAGTCTCGACAATACATAAGACACTCGGAGAAGCGATACAATGACCGGGCCAATGCTCTTGCTTTGTCTGTCATTTTATCAGAAAAAGGTAGACACGCCAAACCTACGCCTGTTCCAGGACAGCTTCGTGGTGCGCCTGGGAGCCCAAAAGGCCGATGTTCCCATCCAGCTTCCTCGCGAGAAGCCCGCCCTCTCGGTGAGCTTCCGTAAGAACCAAACTTACGCCGTCTGGGATGATCGCGGACTCACCATCCGAATTGGCAAGACCGCCAAAAGCACCCGTCTGGAAGAAATCGCCGTCACTCCAAAGATATTCACCGCCGATGAAATTCGAGAGACCGCAGGGCTCATCAAAGCCAAGAAGCGCTCAAAGAAAGCCGCCTCGCTATCTGGCGCTCGAAGAATAGGAACCACCGTCTACTTCCTCCTCCGGTGGGAGGACTCAGCGGGAAAGCCGTGGATGGAGTCCCTTGTTTCCGTAGATCTTGCCAAGCCCACCTTTCATCCAACACTCCTCGCCCGACTTCCCGGGCTAAGCCTCGCGGACAAACCCATCGACGATAAGCTCATATTGTTAGGAAACCAAATGAGTATCGTGGCGAGACAAAAGAACGATTGGGGGCTTGCGACCTACGAGATCGGGAGCAAGCAGTTTGAATTCAAAGAGATTGGAACCGGCCTGGAATCTTATACGGAGTTATCCAACCGACTCGGTGCATTTGTAGAAAAGACCGTCTACAACACCCACGTAGGGGGCAGAGTGGACCTCGTTTCGCTTACGAGGCGAAACCTCATCGAAGCAAAGGGGACCATGCGTTTCGTGGACAATCAGCAACCCCTCTTCGCCCTCATCAACCATGGTGACGACACGATCATTCGAAACGTGGATACCGGTGCAGAAACCACTCTTCTGAGCTCCGTTGCCATGAGGAGGACCAACCTCGGTTTGGTTGTCTGGTCACCTTTCAAAGCGCCTAAACGCGCCTGGTTGTACGAAACTTCCAGGTGGACGCCTCTGGCCACCTGGACACCTTCAGAACCTTAGGCCGCCTGTCTGCGTCGCTCGCCTTCGCCTACGGGCTTCATGACCAACGACTTCATCAGTTCGATTCCGTTTCGTCCGTCCGTCGGGGCCGTAACTTGACCTATCTCCACGGAAACTGGACCATTGACGGCAAAGCGACCCATCATCCAGCTCGAAGCCTTATCGATCAACCGCTGTCGAACCACATTGGCGTTGTGACCGGTGGAAGGCAGAATCACCGCAAATCCGGTCATTCCCATTCGGGCCACCACATCCAGTCGTCGGACGTTGCTCTTCAAAAACTCGGAAGCATCCGCCAAGAAGTCTGTAACCGATGCCTCTCCGTAAAACTGACGCATCGTGTCTAGCCCCTTGAAATTAACCGCCACGACCGACGTCGTCATGTCGCTCGCGGAAGCTCGATGAAGTTCTTCCTCGAGTCGAGTTCGGAAGTAGCCCTCCGTGTAAGCGCCTGTCGTCGCGTCGATCACGTCGTAATCGATGACTTCAGCCTGACGTCGCAGCAGCCGATCCTTCTCCTCTTCCGCCGACAAGATCTTACGCAGCTTAGCCAACGACTGTCGAAGGATGTGCGAAACGTAGTTGCACGAAATACCAAGCTTGTTCGCGATCTCGGTCTGATTCATCGCGTCAAAGTGGAAGTGGAGCAACACCTCGCGCTCCAAATCCCGCAGCTGTCGCATGGCATGTTCGAGCACGACTCGATCTTCAACACTCAGTTGCTCGGGGCAAAATGCCGCAGCGTCCAGCTTCTCGCTTTCGGTCGAACCATCGTCCTCGCCCTGGGCAGCGGAGTCCAAAGAGGCCACCCGCAGCATTTCCTGGGTTTGAAAAACTTCCTGAACGGCGGTTTCGCTCACACCCAATTCGTCGGCGACTTCGCGGTTCGAAGGCATTCGCCCCAGCGACTGTTGAAGCACGCCCGACGTCCGGTTCACCTTGTGCCGCAGTTCTTGCAGCCAAGCTGGGTGGCGGATCGTCTGCGAACGATCTCGCAGATAGTGCTTGATCTCACCAGCCACCAGATAGGTGGCGTAAGTGTTAAACCGTACGCCCGCATCCGGGTCAAATTTAGACAGGGCATTCAGCAGGCCAATGAACCCAACTTGGACCAGATCCTCAAAAGGCTCGATACCGCTGAACCGGCGGGCGATTCGCTCCACCAAATTCGCATATTGAACCATGATCAGGTCTTTTAGGTCCGGCTTCGGGTCCTTCAAATATCGAAGAACTAAGCCTTCTGCGTCCTGATGCAATCCTAAAGATTCAGACATTCCTCACTCCGTGATATCCAAATGCCGGTCATCCCTTCCGGCTACCCTTATCCATCCTTGAACTCGGGTCTTTCTAAGACAAATTTCAGCTTGTCGGATTGCTAGGTTTTGCGAATTTGAATCTACGCAAGGCCCGCAATCCGACCCAAATTTTCGTTTACTTCACGCTGTTGACCAGTTTGAAGATCGGTGTCATGATCGAAATCGCGATGAATCCGACGACGACGCCCAAGAAGATGATCAGCAACGGCTCGATCATTGAGGTCAATCCTTTAACCGTCGCTTCCACTTCTTGATCGTAAAAGTCGCCAATCTTCACAAGCATCTCCGAGAGTCGTCCTGACTCTTCGCCAATGTCGATCATCGTGGTGACCATGTTCGGGAACAAACCCGATTGAAAGAAGGGTTGCGAAAGCTTCTGACCTTCGCGAATGCTCGTTCGAGTCTGCTCGATTGCATTCGTAAGAACTGCGTTGCCCAACGTCTCGCCTACGATTTCCAGGCTACGCAGCATCGGAACACCCGAATTAATGAGGGTACCGAACGTTCGCGAGAAGCGAGCGATGCTCATCTTGAGCGACAACTCTCCCACGATCGGAATCTTCAACTTGAGATAGTCAAGCTGATATCGGCCCTTGGGCGTCTTGCCCCAGCTCTTAATTCCGAAGATGACTCCACCAAGGAACAGGAGGATCATCCACCAGTGTCCCTGCATAAAGTCGCCGATCTTAAAGAGCGCGGCCGTAACGGGAGGCATCTCCACATCCATCCCGTTGAAAATCTCTTTGAACTTGGGCAGAACGAAGCTGAAGAGCACAAAGAGCATCAACTGCGAAAAGATCAAGACCAAGATCGGGTACATCATCGCGCCCTTGATCTTTCCTTTGATCTCCGCTTCGTACTCCAAAAAGCCTGCCAAGCGGTCCAAAATCTTGTCCAAAATGCCACCGATTTCGGCGGCTCGTATCATGTTGACGTAGAGCTTGTTGAACACGTGCGGATGCTTCATCATCGCCTCGTTCAACGTCATACCGCTCTTGACGTCTTGGGTCACGGCAACCACCGCTTCCCGCATCGCCGGATCCTTCATCTGCGTGCCCAGAATGTCTAGACAGCGCAGGATGGGAATACCCGCATCGATCATCGTTGCGAACTGTCGCGAAAAGACCACGACGCTCTTCGGTTTGAGTTTCTTGCGGCCAAACGTAGCCCCCGTCTTGGCGGCTTTGTTGGTTCGCTTGATCTCGGTGCAATGCAGCGATTGGTCGCGAAGTTTCGCTAAAACCAATTGCTCGTTGTCCGCATCCATCGTGGATCGAACTGTGCGCCCCGAGGGGTCTATGGCTGTGTATGCAAACAGCGGCATCGAATGAATCCTCCGTGTTGGCGCGACATCCATAATCGCGCTTCCGACAAGAAGATTCTCGGTTTGCCCCTTCCATATTCCAATGAAGATTTACAGGTCTTTTCTGAAATATTTTTCGTCGAATCTACAATGCTCAAGCATCACTTTAGGTTTGCCGGGAAAACATAAAGTGGCCTGTCAGAGTTAGCCGCCAAACACATTATTTGTCCCACTTTGCGCGCTTGATCTGAACATGCTATTGTGTCGGCATGATTCTCGTCGCCAGTCTTCTCCTTTTCCAATCGGCCTATCATCCCACAGGACCCAAGGTCGTTTTCGAGATGGCCAGCGGCGGTTCTTTTGTGATCACCACTGACCCCAAGACCTCGCCAAACACCGTGGCGCACATCCTCAAACTCGTCAAATCGGGGTTCTATGATCGCCAGCGTGTTCACCGAGTCGAAAGCTGGGTGACTCAATGGAGCGCTCCTGCATCCAAAATGGAACCTCTTGACATCAAGAACGCGGAAGGCAAACTCGAACTGAATCCCAAAGTCGGAGATGGAGGATCGGGCAGGAACATCGAGAGGTTTGAAGAGGCGCCAAATGTTGACTTTGTTCGCGGCATGGTCGGAATTGCATCCGAAGGACTCCAACTTCCCGGCGATTCTCAACTCTTTGTCCTGAAACAAGACGCTCTGCGACTCTACCGTAGTTATGCCGTCGTAGGAATGGTCACCAAAGGCATGGATGTGATCGGAAAAATTCAGCGCGGAGATCGAATCACGCGCGCATTTGTCGTTTCCAAATAATCGAGTGAAGAAAATATACGCTTCCTGGGTCTAGGAAATAAGTCGAAACATGAATGACGCCTTCCGCCCCAAATCGATCGTCGCCTCCCGCGCCCTGTCGCGTGAGGTCGACTTTGTCGAAGACTTCCTGAATCGGTATCGTGATACCGCTTTCCGAATCGCGATGCGAATTATGGGAAGCGTTGACGCCGCCGAGGACGTGGCGCAAGAAGCCCTCATCCGTGCCTTTAAGAGTTGGGATCGCATGGCCCAGGCCGATAGCCAGGTGGCGTGGGTGAAGCGTATCGTTGTGAGATGCGCCCTGACCGCTTTGGAACGCCAAGATCGGTTCTCACCCATCCATGATGTGGAGGCTCCTACTCCGAGCCACCAGGAAACCATTCTCGTTCAATCCGTCCTCGCTACGCTGCCCCCTGACCAACGAGTGATTCTTAGTCTCATCGTGGGTGAAGGATGGAGCTATAAAGAGTTGGCGGAGAACTTGGATATTCCCATGGGAACCGTCGCCTCGCGTGTCCACGCCGCCAAGTCTGCGTTTCGAAAAGCTTGGGAGGAACTGCAATGAACCGAGACCCCATGGATGCGCTAGAG
The DNA here is from genome assembly GCA_001898035.1 of Armatimonadetes bacterium 55-13. Lineage (GTDB taxonomy): Bacteria > Armatimonadota > Fimbriimonadia > Fimbriimonadales > Fimbriimonadaceae > 55-13. The sequence goes on along the minus strand of MKRX01000002.1, from coordinate 52,505 downwards.
AGCTACTTCGCCCTTCAATCGGTCGAATCTGACCGAACGTTTGGCGAGCAGGTCCATCGGGCGCTTTCAGAAGAGTGCCAAGACGTGGATCTAACCCCTGTCGTGGCCGGAGTCAGAAAGGCGCTCCCTGCAGCTGCCGCCATTATTTTTGGCGTGATCAGCCCCAGCGTATCTCGGCAAGAGGTTCAAAGCACCGCTCGAAGCATTGAAAAGGCACGTCTTGAGGGTCCGTCTTCAGTTCCGACCGAACTGGAGAACCCGTGGCAAGACTCAATTTAAGACTCACCTGCTCGCTCGCGTCGATCCTTATCATCCTTGTCCTTTGGCTCTGGCCGGGGACGCATACCCAGTCTGTTCGTCAATTCTGGACGCTGTCCGGCGAATATCAGCGACGCGTTGGATATAGCGAAAAGCCTGAGCCAAATATCTCAGGTCTAATCTCAGACGCCCGCCTTGCTGAGCTACTCGCAAACCGCTATCAAATCCCGCTCGAGACTCGAGCCATGGAGATCTCGGGCTTCGCTGCCACGCGGAGAGATCCCGCACTCTGGGCGCATGTTATTCGACAGACCTCCACCCGTACTGTCCCAGATAAGCCAGAAGGGGCGGAGACAACGATGGCCCACCCAACCGCATCGCAGGGTCGGCTTGAGATTCGCCCCGTTGAGCCGGTGAATACCGACGAGATCCGTAAACAGGCGCTTGCCCAAATAGAATTGAACGCCGCCGAGCAGGGAGCAGCCCTTGATCCCAAGAACGCCTTTTTCAGCCTCGCCAAGTGCACTGCGCTCTGCAAGCTGGAACGATGGGATGAGATCACCCCGGTTCTCATCCAAGCACAGTCTCAGACCAAATACGACGACTATGTGTTCGATGAAATCAAGCGCCGAGTCGAGACGATTCATACAAGACTGGATGTCCTCCTCCCCGCCGATCTTGGCCGTGAATCCGCCTCCATCTTCTTTCCACACCTGGCAAACTTCAAATCTCTTATCAGAATCCTGCCTCAGCTCCCCACCGAAGTGGCTCGCTTCCAAGCCGGTCTGGGACTCGCCCATGCAGGCAAGCTCATGGAAGGCTACCAAGACAATATGATCACTCGGCTGGTAGGAACGGCCTTGATCACCGGTAGTGTGGCCAGCCTCGTCGGCGAGAAACCGCGGAAGGAGGACTTCCCCAAGCAAATCGCATTCGTCATTCAGAAAGCGAATTCGCTGCAGGTCTCTGGCTGGAGATCCTTCGAACCATATCAAAGGCCGAACTACCAACCTCCACAGGTCCCGAAAGAGTTTGAATCCGCGATACCTGACGAACCAATGCTTGGAGTTCACTCGCTCTTCGTTCTCGCGCTCATTGGCATCCTGGGAGCCAGTCTCTGGCTGGGATCACAAATCGATCCCTCCAGTCGAAACCTGGTGAACGTCTGCGGCATCCTCATCGGCATCCAATTTCTCGCCTCGTTCAGTGTCGAGCGCAAAGCCTCTATGGCGCTCATCCTGGCCGCCTCTAGCCTGTTCTTCCTGGCATTTCTTCTGTTCAGACTCCCTGGCCGCACCAAATCCGCTTGGTTCGCCCTCACCCTCGGCGCACTCTGTGCCGTTATCCCGATTCTCTTCGGAGTGACCAGCGGCCTACCAAGCGTTTTCGTCCTTTTCTGGGTCCCGCCTTATCTGATCGCCAAGTGGATCAAACCATCGATTCCAAAGTGGTCGATACAAGTTCTCTGCGTAGCCTTCTTGGCGGTGACCTTCTGGTTCATTTACCAAGGGCTCTCTAGAAGACCCATGAACTTCTGGGAGAACCTTCCCCAAACAAGCTCAACCCTCGCCGCGCTTCTCTCCGCTTGGGTTCCTCTCTTCCTCGCTTATCTGATGTCTCTCGCCAAACAAAGCCTTACTGACGCCATGAAGCAGCTCCAGGCGTCCATTCCTGCCTTCGCACTCATTGCCGCCATCGGATACGGGCTCGGGGTGCGAGAAGCCATTCGTCAAGATCGACTCTGGGCTCAAGTAATCGGAATCGACTCCAGCCCACGCGTAGAGCGCCTCCTCAGAGACGCCCTCGCTCGTCCGGCGAACCAGGACTAAAAACAGAAAGGGCCCCGTCTCTTTTTAGAGATGAGGCCCTCAATTCTTGATTGATGGCTAACGGATCAAGCGAGCAGCCTTCAATCGATTGATAGCTCGCTCGACTTCCACCACCGCATCGTCCGTGGTCATGGAAGACTCTTCGCCACGCAAGGCGCGCTTGGAGCTCTCCAGCATCGTTTCCGCGTGAGCCACGTCGATCTCGGTTGCTCGTTGCGCCTCGTCGGCCAAAACCGTGACCTTGGCCGCCGTCACTTCGACGAACCCACCACCCGTATAAACATAGTGCCGGTTGTTCGTCATATCGACAAACTCCATGATGCCCGGTCGGAGCGCTGCGATCAACGGCTCGTGCCCCGCCATGATGCCGAAGTAACCTTCTTGGCCCGGTGCGACGACGGCAGTAACCGTCTCCTCAACCACTGACCGATCCGGGGCTACAACCGATAGATGAAATTCTCTTGGCATCGCTTTTTGAGTGAATCGTAGTCGTGAATAGTAAGAGGGATTGCCGACCTACCATTCACGTCTGACAGACTTCTTAGGCGCCCACCGCCTGGAGCTTCTTCGCCTTCTCGCGGACGTCGTCCAGACCGCCGCAGTAAAGGAATGCCTGCTCTGGAACTTCGTCGAGATTACCGTCGACCAATTCCTTAAATGCGGAGACCGTCTCATCGACCGAGACGTATCGACCAGGATTACCGGTGAACTGCTCGGCAACGAAGTTCGGTTGCGAAAGGAATCGCTCGATCTTTCGAGCGCGGCTGACCAGCAGTTTGTCATCGTCCGAAAGCTCGTCGATACCCAGAATTGCGATGATGTCCTGCAGTTCCTTGTATCGCTGAAGCGTTTGCTGAACTCGGCGAGCAACATCATAGTGCTCCTGACCCACAATACGAGGGTCGAGGTTCTTCGACGTCGAAGCCAACGGGTCGACCGCCGGGTACAGACCCTTCGAAGCAATCGATCGCTCAAGGTAAACGTAAGCGTCAAGGTGAGCGAAGGTCGTGGCCGGCGCCGGGTCAGTGGGGTCGTCCGCAGGAACGTAAACCGCCTGAACTGAGGTAACCGAGCCCTTGTTCGTCGAAGTAATTCGCTCCTGAAGGAAGCCCATTTCCGTAGCCAGCGTTGGCTGGTATCCCACCGCGCTCGGCATTCGTCCCAGAAGCGCCGATACCTCAGAACCTGCCTGAACGAATCGGAAAATGTTGTCAACGAAGATCAAAACGTCGCTTCCGACTTCGTCGCGGAAGTACTCCGCCATCGTAAGTGCGGTCAAGGCGACTCGGAGACGGGCTCCGGGTGGCTCGTTCATCTGACCGAACACCATGGCCGTCTTGTCGAGAACCGACTTCTCAACGCCGTCCTTATCAGTGAACTTGGCGTGCTGCATTTCCAGCCAAAGGTCATTTCCTTCGCGAGTTCGCTCACCCACACCAGCAAACATCGATACGCCCGAAGCTTCAACCGCGATGTTTCGGATGAGCTCCTGGATCAAAACCGTCTTGCCCAGACCGGCACCACCAAACAAACCGATCTTTCCACCCTTGTTGAAGGGAATCATCAGGTCGATAACTTTAAGACCTGTCTGAAGAAGCTCAACCTTCGTGGATTGATCTTCGAAAGCCGGTGGCTGTCGGTGGATAGGAAGCCGCTGATTGCTTGCCGGAATTGCTCCACCGTTATCGATGGGTTCGCCGAGAAGGTTAAAGACTCGCCCCAGCGTGACATCGCCAACTGGAACGGAAATCGGAGCGCCCGAGTCGACGACTTCCATGCCGCGCACCAAACCATCGGTGGTGCTCAACGCAATCGTTCGAACGGTATCGTCGCCTAGGTGCTGCGCGACTTCGCAGGTGAGGTCGATGCCGCGTGCCGCGTCCTTGATGGTGACAGCGTTGTAGATCGCGGGCAGCGAGTCGGTTGCGAATCGGCAGTCCACAACGGGACCCATAACTTGGATGACTTTGCCGGTGCCAGGCATGCTAAATGATTTCCTCCGAGGCGGTTCGAAAATGTTTCGGCAAGTCTGGCTTGCCCTTAGGCGCCGATTATACCCCTGCCATCCGCTGTCAGAACTACCCCGCTGAAACCACGTATTTGCCGCTAGGACTCTTTACCTTGTCACCCGCATGCGCCGTCTTCGAACCGCCCAACGCACGATAAATACAAGCGTAGTAATTCCACCAACCAAAAGCGCGAGGACCGTCCCAACCATAAGGGCCATTTGCGTCCGACCCAACATAAATATGTTGGGAGACCTTATGTCGGAGTAGGCATACTCCTCGTAGCCATCCCAGAAGGTCTCATCGGTATCGGGGTGCATTCCGTCGGTTAATTTCATCGCCATGAAACTCTGTCGATGAGCCTGTCCGGCGTCGGCATCTCTTCGCAGCCTCTTGAACTCCTGTTCGTTAAAGAATGTCTGCTGGACCTCGGGCCGGAAGCCGGGGTACTCGGTGGCATAACCATCTTCGAAATGCCCTAGAAGCGTCACCTTGCCCTCGCCTTCGAGCTCTTTTGCTCGCAGCGATGCAAAGTGCGCGAGTTGGCCGTCTCGGCGTCGAGAGAGAAAGTCCCTCAAGGCATAAAACACATCCACGCTTTCCCAGGCGTTACCCAATTTCACCAAGCCCAAAAAGCCAGTCACCGCCTTCTGCGTGCTCATCTTCTGGCTACCCGGCCTCGGATCTTGGATTCGACGGACTACCCACTCTCCCAAGGGCTGAACCGTCTGCCCGGTCTTGACCGCACGAATCCATTTAAGGGTCTCTAGCTGGTATATCTCCCTGCCAAAGTGGGCGTCCGCATTCATCTCGATCGCCTCTTCGATATGCCGAATTGCCGAGTCGAGTTGCTGAATCGTTTCCACGCTTCCCCCCTTAGCCAGCCAACCATGAGCTTCGAACGTTCCAAGATTGGCGTAGTAGCGATACCAACCGGTTTGTTTCCCGGAAGAACCTGGCCCCATCGCCTTCTTCTTACGGGCCATCCACAAGATCGCCCCATCATGATCGCCGAGCCTGTCCGAAGCAACCGCGGCATCGTCGTAGAGATCGAACCTTGAAGCATCCTTTGCCAGTTCCTTGGCCACTCGCTCCAATCGCATTCGATAGTACAAAGCCGAGTTCCGATCAAACCGACCCAGAATCACTTCGATCTCACTGATCTTGCCCTTGGACTCCTCCGCCGCCGTGTCCATATCCCACATGCACGCGCCAGCTAGAGCGGTCAACCCCAGGGCAGTTAGAAGGAGAACGCGCCGCATAAGTACTTTCTATGACGGAATCCTTAAGTCGGTAGGTTTTGAGATTTCAAATAAACATCACAAGCCTCGAATTCAGCTGACGCCTGAAGACCCCAATGCAACCGCCTTGAACTTACGCGCGTGTATAATACGGCGTACTCGAACGCGCGGGACGACGACATCTCTTATGAAGCGATTTTTTAACTGGCTCAAGGCGCTCTTCAACCGAACGATGGACAAGGTCGAGGACCCTGAAATCATGCTCGATCAGGCCCGTCGAGACATGCAGCAGGCCCTCGTTGCCAACCGAGAAAAGGCTGTCCAAGCCATCACTCAAAAGAACCGACTGCAGGGCATGCTCGAAGAGGCGAATAAGAAGTCGACGACCCTCGAATCGAATGCTGTTGTCGCCCTCAAGCAAGGCAACCGTGAACTCGCTCAATCCTTCATGCGCGAGAAGATGACGAACGACGCCGTCATCGTCCAACTACAGGAAAGCTACAACAAAGCCGCCGCCGTTGTGGACTCGGTTAAGGTGGCCATCAAGCGCCAAGAAGAAGAAGTTCGCAAGAAGACCGCCGAAGCCCTTGCCCTCAAAGCGCAGTGGAAGCAAGCCCAAATTCAGAACTCCATTACCAAGGCTCTAGATGGTCTGACGTTTGAGAACGAATTCGAGTCCTTCGGCGCCGCCAGCGAACGCATCAAGATGATGCAGAGCGAAGCCGATGCAAGACAAGAAATGCACTCCGATTCGATCCAAGGCAAGCTCATGACCATGCAAGACAAAGCCATGGATTACGAAGCCGAAGCCGAGTTGGAAAAGCTAGAGCAGCGCCTCGGTATGAAACAGGCCCCGGTTGCCGCTGAAGAATCTCAGACCGTCAGCGTCTCCGCCGGAAACGGTCAACCCGTATCCCCTGCCGAAGAGCAAAAACTTCAGTCGGAAGCCGATAAACAGCTTGAAGAGCTCGAAAAGCGACTCCAAGGCGGAAGCTAAACTCCAAGACAAAAGGCGGGAGATCCATGCAGGGTCTCCCGCTTTTTTTGTTTGATTTCATTCAACCAGGCAAACTCTTTGTCAAGAAGAGGTTAGGACGATCTAGCCTTATCTCAGACCAACGATGAGAAGTAGCCGCCGAGAATTCCTCGCCACTTCCGCCGCCTGCGCCGCCGGGCTCCTCGTGACGCCTGCACTGGGGCAATCTTCAAAACCGAAGAAGAACGCCCTCCGAATCTGCTTCTTCACCGACGCCCATCTCCCGGGGCCGAACACCCATCCAGACCGCCTGCCGAACGATCGCCTCCATCACCAGGAACGAGTTCAACACGCCTTCGACAAAGCCAACTCATTTCAGCCCCACGCGTTCGTGTTCGGAGGAGATAACGTCTTTGCCCTCGACCAAGACAACACCCCTGAAAATGCGCACGCGCAATGCGATAACTGGAAGAAAGTCGTCGACAAGAACGTCCGAGTCTCCCACCACAGCGTCATTGGAAACCACGACATTTGGACATCCGCGCCCGACGATAACCGCGCCCTCGCCCGGGAAACTTTCCAAATGCCTGCCAACTACTACACGTGGAAAATGAGCGACTGGAAGTTCGTCATGCTGGATGTATTCACCAAGCAGGGAGGCATCGATGACCAGCAGTGGGCATGGTTAGAACAAGAGCTCTCCAAACCGGAAGACAAGGAACCCGTCTGCATTGTCAGCCACGCCCCGCTCATGGGCCTAACGATCACCGTGGATGGTGGGGGCGTCGGAGGTCGAGACTTCCGCTCCTTTTTCTATCGATTCCCCCAAGTCAAACTCGCCCTAAGCGGCCACAACCACATGGTGGATTTCTGCCGTATAGACCGAGTCACCTACATCTGCGGCGGGGCTGTATCCGCCGGTTGGTGGGAAGGCGATTACCAGCACTTCGCCCCGGTCTTCCTGATCGTAGACCTCTTCCCAGACGGAAAGTTTGAGAGCCACGAGGTCTACTGGGAACTAACCAACCCCCATCCTCACAACGCCCAACTTTTCCCCCCAGAAAAGCACCTAGACCAAGACCACCGCCCCAAAACCGAACCCTAATGCCTTTAGGCCCCGGCGGGCTTAATCCTTAGCGTTTGGATCACCGGATCCACAACCTGCAAGATCGAGTTAGCGTCGTTTTCGGTGATAAACGAGACCGTATAAACGTCGTCGCCATTGCAAAGGATATAGACGACTTTCGTGACCACGCCGCCATCGCGCAAAGTCGATTTGGAATCGAATCGAGCCGCCTTACCGATTGGAAGATCGACCATCGTCGGCCCTTTCTCGTCGATCAAATCTTCTTTGGCCGCCTCTGCCGCCGCTTCCAATGTCATCGGCCCTTTCTTCTCGCGTTTCACGGTGTAACGAGTTCGCTCTTCTCCGGGAATGGGCTTGGAAGAATCGATGCAGGAAATGACGATGCCTTTTTTCTCAAGCTCCGCCGCCACCTCGGCATCGTTCTTCTGTTGTTCTTGTTCCAGTTGGGCCAGAGCCTCTTGGGTCATCCCTTCGGTGCCCATTCCACTCGTTGCAAACTCCATCATGTTCATGGAGTTCGCTCCGCCTCGTTTCCAGCCGGGGGCAATCCCCAGAGAAACCGTCTTGTCGCTGCTCTCCGCCAGATCCCAACCCTGGCCCAGTTGGGCCGGCGCGGCACTCTTAACTGTGGGAACTGGCCCTTTACTACAGGCCACGACGACAAGCGAGATGATCGATAGAGCGAATACTTTCTTCACAAGAACTCCCAATCCGGATGCGTAAGATCATACGCAAACGAACCTATGTTGGGTGCGAAGAATGAAGAAATCTTAAGCTTTGGGCTCAGTTTGATTGGCCCTGGCGGCCTCAGCTCGATCTCGCTGCCTCATCATTTCGAGTCGCATAAAGATGCCTCCCGCAATGATAAAGAGGATCAAGAGGATCGTAGCCCCAATCGTGAGCGCGATGCCCGTTGGCGACTTGACGACGTAATCCCAACTGCGTTCCATCTCATTCCGAGTTTACTGCGGAACTTGGCCGTATCATGGGTACAGGAATTGAAGATGGAAGTTAAAGGCCTGCACACCCTGCTCTGCGAAGTCTCCGATATGGATCGCTCCATCGCTTTTTATCGAGACATTCTAGGCTTAACCGTAACTTACCAAAGCTCGCACTGGTCGAGCATTCAACTGGGAACAACCCGGCTCGGACTGCACCCAGCCTTTGAAAGAACCTCTGAAATTCGTGGCGGCGGCTGGATATGCGGACTGGAGACGGACGACATTCTCTCTCTTCGCCAAGCCCTCATCGAAGCCCAGGTAAGCGTGGGAGACTTTCATGACACTCCGGCCGGCGCCATCATGGACTTCCACGATCCCGATGGAAATCGGCTCCAAGCGATCCAACCCGGCAAGTCCAAAGCCGAACTCCAAGCCTAATATCCCGGTACCCTATTTCCGTGATCGAAGCCCAAAGTTGGACCATCCCCGACGAAGCCGCCATGCGGCTTCTTGGCGCTCAAATGGCAAGCGAGTTTAAACAGGGCGACGTTATTTACCTTCACGGCAATCTTGGAGCAGGCAAGACGACTTTCGCCCGCGGACTCCTCGCTGGACTCGGTTGGATGGGTGAAGTCCGTAGCCCTACGTTCAACCTCCTCCAGGACTATCCCACGCATCCTCCCGTCCTTCACGCCGACCTCTACCGAGTCGCGTCCTGGGAAGGCATTGGTGTTGAAGACTATCTTGATTCCCATCTTTGCCTGATCGAGTGGCCGGAAAGAATGGAAGGGCTTCTGACTGACGAAGAGGTCTTCCACCTTCGCATCGAATTCGATGCCGAAGATCCTTCTGCTCGCCAAGTCACCCTAACCCCTCCACAGTCCTGCTAAACTCAACGACATGCCGCTTCGAGTCGGAATCGTCACCGCCGCCCACCTCCATGTCTGGAGCTATATCCACGGATTCCGAAAGCACCCCGAAACGGAATTAGTCGGCGTTTGGGATCATGACGAAGCTCGAGGAAAGGAATTCGCCGCGAAGACCGAACTCCCGTTCGTCGATGACCTCGACGCACTCCTCAACCAAGTGGACGCCGTTGCTATCGTCAGCGAGAACAAGCGCCACGCCGAATTAACTGCCAAGGCCGCCGCCAAGGGTAAGCACGTCCTCTGCGAAAAACCGCTCGTGACGAACGAAGACGAAGCGAAGATCATGATGGAAGCCGTCGAAAGGTCCGGCATCAAGCTCATGACCGCTTTCCCCTGCCGGTATTCCCCCGCCTTCCAACGCCTTATTGACCGCGTCAAGGCCGGAGAAATCGGAAAAATCAGGGCCATCTGCGCCACCAACCGCGGTCGATGCCCCTTCGGCTGGTTTGTCGAACCCGAGAAGTCCGGGGGCGGAGCCATGATCGACCACGTCGTTCACGTTACCGACCTCCTTCGAGTTCTCCTCCAAGAAGAGCCAGCCCGTGTTCAAGCCCAAATTGGCAATAACGTATACGGCAACGAATGGGACGACACCGCCATGGTCACTATCGAGTTCCCCAGCGGCATCTTCGCCACACTCGACTCGAGTTGGTCCCGCCCCGCCACTTACAAGACCTGGGGAGACGTAACCATGAATGTTGTCGGCGAGAACGGAGTCATCGAGCTCGATATGTTCGGCCCGGCCGTTGATGTCTATTCGTTGGAAGGAACCACGCATACAAACGCCGGATACGGAAGCGATCTAGATGCCATGCTCGTCGAAGACTTCATACGGTGCGTAATTGACGACACCCCCAGCCCAATCGATCTCCACGCTGGTCTTCAGGCAGCTCGCGTCGCCATCGCTGGATACCAAAGCGTAAGGGCCGCTCAACCGGTCGCAATCTAAAAGGCTCTTCGCCACCTATACGGCTCGCCTTGATCCGAGGGGAGCCCCACGAACAACACGTTTCGGACGCCATCGGTCTGGAGCCGCCAAGGTTCAGGCAATTCTGCCACTGCCCGACCATCGCGAGAAAAGAATTCGAAATCGAATTCTAGTGTGTTCCCATATCGACGCCATTGGCCCTTCGCGGCATAGGTCGTCTGCCCTCGGCACTCAAAGTCGAAATACCCGGTCGGGAGCACCTTGATCCTACAGTCGTTGCCCCCTTCCAGCGGCAAGGCGCCCAGCCATTGCCCACTCACATCGATCATCTGTCCCTGTGCGGCGTTGCAGGCTCCGTACAATACAAGCGAGACGAACCCTGCTAACAGACACCCGATTCCCACCGTAGGCCAGAATCGAATCATGAGCAAAACAATACCAGTAGCCCACGACTTCATTTGTGGTTGGTGCTACGTCGGTCTCTTCCAAGCAGAACGGCTCAAGCAAGAATTTGGTATCGAAATCGATTGGCTCGCCTTTGAGCTCTATCCCAATGAAATGGAGTGGCTTGATACCCCTGCCCGCCCGGAGCCCGCAAATCGTCCTCGGACCTTAACCCGCTTTGAGTTGCTGCTCGCCTGCGAAGAGATGGAACTGCCAAAAGTCGAGCGTCCGCGAAAGATGCGATCCCACCTCGCCCATCTCGCTGCCGAATATGCAAAAGCGAATGGGAAGGGTTGGGAGTTCGTCAAAGAACTCTATCTCGCCCTTTGGCAACGTGGAGAATACATTAATGAAATCGAATTCCTAACGCGCACCGGCGAACAGTTCGGTTTAGATCCCACCGCCATGAGAAAGTCCATCGAGTCGGAAGAGTTCGACGACAAAATCACCAAGTTCGACGCCCCCGCCTTTACGGTCGGAGTCTACAATGTTCCAACGTTTTACATCGGCAATGAAAGATACGCCGAGCAACCCTATCGAACGCTTCAAAGAGCGATCGCGGAGACCCAAGTTCCAACTTGACCATCTACCAAGACCTAACCTTCCCGTCCGCTCCCCAAGATCGGCCCTACACCTTTATTAACATGGTGTCGACCATTGACGGCAAGACCGTCAGCGGGGATCGAAACGATAATGTCGTTGACCTGGGCTCAAAGGTCGACCATGAACTCATGGATCGTATCGAGTCCGCAAGCCAAGCCATTCTCATTGGCGCCCAGACGCTCAGATCTACCAGCCCGCGTTGGAACCCGAAAGCCCCCGTACGTATCGCCGTCACCAAGAGTGGCGACGTCCCCTTTGACGCTGCCTTCTTCGCCGCTCCAGAAGCTCAGCCCTATATCGCCTGTCCCCAGCAATCCTCTTGCTACCCTCCCGAGCCCATCGCAAGAATTATCGCCGGTAAGGATGCGGTTGATCCAAGGTGGCTTTCCAACTACCTCAGAAATGAATTGGGAGTCGAGTCGCTTCACATCCTTGGGGGAAGCGAAATCAATGCTCTCTTTTTGTCCCATGACCTCGTGGACGAACTCTTCCTGACCCTCGCCCCCAAAATCAAACTCGGAAGAGGATTGCCCACGTACGCCGGGGGCGACCCGCTGCCCAAAGAGCACCTTCAAAACTACGAACTCGTAGAGCACCATGCCGTACAAGATGAGGTCTTCCTCCGATACCGTCGAAGGTGGTCCTCTTAATGGAAGCAACCCCGGCCGCCCCCAAGCAAAAGTCCAGCCGGCGAGCCATCTTGCGTCCGATGGCCGCCACCACTTACCTCCTCCGAAACTCCGGGAAGACCATTCCTCTCATCGGCGTCATCACGCTCGCCGTGCTTCTGGTTTGCGGCATCGTCTCTCTGATCAACTCAATTCCTTTTTCCATTCGCACCATCTATCGCTACACCCAGCAAACCCTGGCGATCACCCCCCGGGGGGATGCTTCCCAGACTCCCAAATTGATGGAGCGTATCAAGGAAGGAAGTCCTGTCCCCATCGAGCGGATGGTGACAGCCCGCGCGGCTGGCTCCCAGGTCATGAGCATCGTGGGCAAGTGGCCCTTTGCCGTTCTCGGTCTCAAGCAGGAAGACATGAAGTTCTGGCTTGATCGCCAGAATGTCCGGTCGATCGATGGACGTCTGCCACAAGCGGGCAAGGCAGAGGCATTAATTAGCGCTCCTGTCGCCAGAAACCTCAATCTCAAGCTCGGTTCAGATCTCCTCGGTCCGGATCAAAATGAGAGCTACTCACCGTATCCCGTGAAAGTAGTTGGCATCGCCAATTGCGATAACTGGCTCATGCTCACCAGCTACGAGTACATCAAGGCCAATCACTTTCCCGATGTTGACGCCGTCCTCGCCTTTGCTCATAACCTCAAGGATCAGGAAAAGCTAGACAAGTGGGCGGGCAATGCATTTAAAGGTGAACGCGCTCAAATATTCGCCTACTACCAGCTAGAGAAGCAAACGAACGAAATGTTCAATATTCTCTATAAAATCCTAAATGTAGTCATCGGCACCCTGGTGCTCGTGATTACCTTTATGATGGGCATGCTCATCAACATCTACCAGACGCAAAGACTGGTCGAATTCGGACTCCTTCAAGCCTTGGGTTACACCAAACGCCAACTCTTGGGTCGCGTCCTCAGAGAGACTGTGTCCGTCGTCATTTTTGGGTGGTTCTTTGGCGTCGTCGCCGCCTACTTTCTGCTTCGGCTGACGAAGGCAGTCCTCATGGACCCTAAAGCGTTTGCGCTCAACATTTTTGATCCTACTGCCTTCGTCTACACCATTCCTATCCCGGTATCTATTCTGATTGTCGCCACTCTGACGGTGATCCTGAAATTCCGACGCTTCGATCCTGTGAGCATCGTCGAGAGGAGGCTCGCGTGATCAGGTCCGTTGGAGCAAGCCTTGAGTACAGCGATCACGGACGTCAAGTGTTCGCTTGCCGCCAGGTCGACCTCACGATCCGAACGAATGAGTTCCTCGGCATCCTTGGCCCCTCCGGTTCCGGGAAATCGTCCCTCCTCTATCTCCTCAGCGGGCTCAAAATCCCCACGGGAGGCGATGTCTTCTTCGAAGATCAGAGCCTCAAGACCCTGCCGGAAGACCAGCGCTCACGTCTCCGACTTCACAATTTCGGCTTTGTCTTCCAGCAGCCTTACCTTCTCGGCTACCTGACGGCGCTAGAGAACGTAATGGTGGCCCTGCCCGATCAAAGCCTGCGTGAAGAAGCGAGGGATCTTTTGGAGAAGCTAGGACTCGGCACAAAGACCCATCGCCTTCCCCACGAACTGAGCGGTGGTGAAAGACAGCGAGTTTGCGTGGCTCGCGCCCTCCTCGGGCGCCCCAAAGTCATCTTCGCCGATGAGCCAACCGCTGCCCTCGATCACACCAACGGAGCCCAGGTGGTGAATCTGTTGAACCAGAACCGAGGCGAAGGTTCCCTCGTTATGGTCACCCATGACCCAACCATGCTCGAACAGGCCGACCGAATTGTCCATCTGAACGATGGCGTCCTCATCGAAGACTAAATTTCCGAGGACGACCTACCAACATGAAGGAAACCAGGCAAACATTCTAGTCGTAGTCAATAAGACCCGTAAGGCTATCGGTGGAAAACATTGACTTGCATATGGGGGTCTGGTATTATGCGCCTTGCGTCACGGGATGACCGTGAGGCGGCTTAGGTAGTGACTGTCTACCTTAGGAGAGATCCTGTCTCGGCAGATCGATGGAAAGAGTAATAAACGCTGGTCGAAACATGCATAAAACGCAGTGCTCCTACTGCGATCTTCCCACACAAATGACTGTCGAGCAAAAGATCGTCGGGTTTCTCGCGCAAGAGCAATCTTGTGTCTGCGCACGGTATTTCAAGTGAGGTCTATGTGATTGGCAAACACCTTCATCCTTGTTAGCTCGGCCCTATCCCTTTCGGCTCTGGGCGCCGCTATCGCTGTCCCTGCTTCTGGCAGATTCTCCTGGCTTAAGCGCCTTCTGGGCGTAAAGGCCGAAGATCAAGTTTCCAAAGCCGCCGCCGCGCCGGTTGTTACCCGCGACGAAGGCTGGACGCTGATCAAATGCGACGATCCGGAGTCATTCGGCGTTTGGCTCAACCGAGACGAAAGGGGCCTCCCCTTCGGCCTCGAAGAAGAGCCGTCGCTGGGCTCACATCTACTCATCGAGCTATTCGGATGCGACCAGAAGTCGCTCGAACTCGAAAAGACGGTGGCCAGTGCTATGCACCAGGCCGCTGTGGATAGCGAAGCCACCATCGTGGCCGAGTCCTTCCACGAGTTCAAGCCCTATGGCGTTTCGGGTGCGGTCATTATTCAGGAATCGCACTACACCATTCACACATGGCCCGAGCACGGTTACGCAGCTGTAGACCTGTTCTACTGCGGCGGCGCCGTTGCGGTTCACAAGGCAGTTGACGCTCTCAAAGAGCGATTCCAACCGGAACGAATCAAGTTCCTCGTCGTTCGACGAGGGCTCCAAAGCGAAGTCGAGCGCTAAACACCGCGCTCACCGTCCGCAAAACCCTGGGGTTCCCGACGACGCTCCAGGGTTTTGTCGTTTGTGGACTTCCCCACTCGCCAGATTCTTAACAGTGTAAATAACGTTCCCTTAACTCTATTGCAACAATCCCTTAATAGCTCTTTTCTACAATTCCTCCGTTCTTGGAGGAACAACCATGAGATCTCATCGAGCATTCACCCTTATCGAGCTCCTCGTCGTTATCGCGATCATTGCCATCCTCGCCGCCATTCTCTTCCCGGTCTTTGCCCAGGCTAAAGCTGCCGCCAAGAAATCGGCTGCGCTCTCCTCGGTCAAGCAAATTGGCACCGGATGGCAGATGTACGCCGCAGACTATGACGACATGGCTGTTTGCGTAAGCAGCGGCGGCCCCGGCAACAGCGCGTACCGAACCGACTTCTGGGTCGTCATGCAGCCCTACGTCAAGAATGTTGACCTCTTCTTCAGTTCTGAGCGAACCGAAACAGGATGCTACTATCACAACGAGCCCGAGCGAACGGGCACTCCCTACGGTTTGGCCATCTATAACTTAAATCCAAAGGGCCGTTGTTTGGGCTACGGTTACAACTGGGGACCGCAAATCTACGCCGGCGGTGGCGTGCTTGACAAGGAGCAGAGTTTCCCAGGTGGAGGCTCCTATCAGCCGGGCCGATCACTGACCTCGTTCTCCGAACCAGCTAATCTCTTTGTCTTCGGAGACACGTACGATACACCGCGCCCCACGATCGGTATGTACCCCAACTCCGCTGGTGGCAAGGCATGGATTCTCGATACTTTCCCGGTGACCGCTTCGACTCGTCAAAGCAGCTTCCGATGGGGCGGCCGCTTTAACATGAGCTATGCCGACGGTCATGCAAAGAACGTACAGTATCGAGGCGGACTCACGACCGGCGTCGGTTACGTATACGTTCCTGCGGCAGAAAAGGACCGAACGGCTTATTGTGCAAATCCATCTGAGATGCTCGATGGAAGCAAGTTTGGCCTCGGTTCGATCGCTTGCCAAGACTTTGTCAATATTCCTTTCACCACCACCACCACGTGGTCGCCCAGCTAATGAAACTCGCTCTTGCGTTTTGTCTCGTCGGCTTGGGAGTTGGCCTCGTCGGCTGCGGAGAGCCTCAGGGTCCGGACCTTAGCAAGGTCCAGGCCCAGCCCGCCGCCGATCTCGAAAAGGGCAAGAACGCCAAAACCATAGAAGAGTGGGCATCGGCAAATCCAAATAATGGAGCTCCCGGAAGCGGAGAGGGCTCCAGCAAATAGTCCGAGCCTAACTATTTTGGGGCCTGGTAAAAGGCCCCAAAATCATTGATTGCATTTAACAGTTCCTTGACATATGATGGGTTGAATAAGCCCCGATTGTTAAGGAACAGCAATGATGCGTACTCATAAAGGCTTCACACTTATCGAACTCCTCGTCGTCATCGCGATCATCGCGATCCTCGCTGCCATTCTCTTCCCCGTCTTTGCTCAAGCCAAAGCCGCCGCCAAGAAGACCGCCGCTCTCAGCAACTGTAAGCAGTTCGGCGTCGCTTTCATCATGTACAACGGCGACTACGATGACACCTTTCTCACTCAGAACAACTCCGACGATCTGAATGACAAAGGTGAATTTCAGTATCTACTCCAGCCCTACATCAAGAACCGAGAAATCGTCTACGATCCCGCCCGAACGCGAACTGGCTGCGATACCTCCATCGACCCCAAGGGACGCTGCGTAGGCTTTGCTCCCAACTTCGGAATCTACTCCTACCAGAACGGCACAGGACTCTTCCATCAGCGAGAAGCAGATCCACGCCCCGGCGGCGATTCCATTTGGCGCGGTCGAAACATGAGTGAGTTTGCTCACCCTTCTGATACCGTAATGCTCGGCGCCACCAACGACACCAACATGTACACCCTGGCGTTCTATTTCCAAACCGGAGATGGAACTGGTGCCGGAGCATTGCGCCACGGCGGTCAATATCCCTTCACTTATGTTGACGGCCATGCGCGAACGATCAAGATGGAGCGATATTCCTTCTTTGCCGATGGCGACGCGTTTGACATCATGCCCGCCAACGGAAACGATATCAAGAAGTATTGCTACGATGTCGACGCCGTGCAGGAGCGCACCAGTGGCTACGGTTATCCGAACCCCTGCGGCGTAGTGGCGAATATGATCGCTCAAAACCGCGTTAAACTTCCCTAAACAATCCGTCGGGTGGGTTAAGGATCGCTTCGCAAGACCCACCCGACTCCCTGGACATGCCATAATCTGCCTCGCCGGACGGGGTCCGGTCTGTTTACGAAAATGTCCAGCGAAGCCACCGGAATGTTCATCAATGAGACTCATACTTCTGCCGCGATTTGGCAATATCGCGTAGAGAAGATGATTCTCGAAGGCAAGACCAAATATCAGACCTACCAGATTGCCGACGTCCCACGCTTTGGTCGAAGCCTCTTCTTGGACTACAACATCCAGACGTCCATCATGGACGAGTACGTCTTCCACGAGTGCATGAGCCAGCCGGCCATGACCCTCCACCCCAACCCCAAGAAGGTCTGTGTCTGCGGCGGCGGTGAAGGGGCAACGCTTCGAGAAGCGCTCAAACACAACACCGTCGAAGATGCCGTCATGGTTGACATCGACGAAGAACTCGTGGACATGGTCAAGGTCCACATGCCGGAATGGCACCAAGGCGCTTTCGAAGATCCCCGAACGACCCTGCTGCACACCGATGCTCGCCAATGGCTCGTGGATCACAAAGGCTACGGCTTCGACGTGATTCTTAGCGACCTTCCCAACCCCCATGAAGACGGCCCCGGTCAGTTCCTGTTTACCAAGGAGTATTTCCAAATCGCCGCCGATGCCATGAGCGAAGACGGAGTCTTCGCTATGCAGGCCGGCAGTGCAAACGAGAACTACCCCGAGTGCATGGTCAGCTGTATCGAAACGCTGGAGAGCATGAAGGAGACATTCCCCTATGTAGCTGGCTACTTCGGAATCGTCACCACCTTCTTCCAGCCTTGGGGGTTTGTTCTTGCCAGCAAGAAATACGACCCGCTTGCCCTGGCTCAAGAAGAAATCGCCAAGCGATTCGCAGAGCGTGGCGTCCAAACCCGCTACTACACGCCTCGATTCCACCAGGCGATTTTTACGCTTCCCGACTATTTGCTGGAGGCCAAGAAGAACACCGCTCGCGTTTTGACCGACAAGGAACCGTTTGTGTGGACGGCCTAAAGGCGTGATTCCTTGCGTTTCTTAGGTTAAAAGGAACTACTGGCACGGTCTATGCCGTCCAAAAAGTGCAAAACTGTATTTCAGTGATGCGTCTAGCCTCAGCAATGGGACTCGGCGACAAAGCTAGGAGACCTTATAAACAATGATGTTTCGAAGACTCTACTGGGTCGTGGAAGAGGTAGCTCAGACCGGGCATTCCCAGGTCACGGGCGTTTACACCTCGATTCAGGATCTCGTCAAGCACGGACTCGCAGGCGTCGACGCTGGGAACGAGATTCGTCTCACCCTTACCAAACTCGACTCAAGCAAGCCTCCGCTCGGTTGCTGGGCTTCGCCCCGCTTTGAGAATATCGAAGAGGACATGAAGCAATACATCCTCACCGACGAATTCACAGAAGAGCAATGCAAAATGCTCAGTGAACGTCTGCACCAGATGTACAAAGTCAGCGTCTAAACTTGAACCGAATTCTAGCCCCCGAGAGATGATCTCTCGGGGGCTTTTTGTTGCCTTTGAACTTCACAAAAACGAAAAAGCCCCCGAGCATTTGCTCGGGAGCTTTTTCGTGGATGACTACTTCGTCGCTGGAGCGCCGGTATCGGGCGTTGCCGCCGGATTCGACCCCGGGTTCTTGGCCGTAAGCGAATCGTACAGCTTCTTCCACGGTCCTTCCAGGTACTTGACCTTAACTTCGATCTTGCTGCCCTTCAGCTTATCCGCCAAGCGCTTGTTCACATCGTTCGACTTCATGCCCTTGTTGAGCAAGAGGTCTCGTCGAATCATTTCGCGAACGTAGTCGTCGATGTTGATCATCTTGGACTTAACCTTTCGCTCCACGTAGAACTTCACCCAGTGGTTGGAGGGCTTATCGAACTGCCAGTCGGTCGTCCCAAACTCGTTGGTCTTCGCAATCAACGCCTTCAACGCCGGTGGGAATCGGTCCACCACCGTCTCTGGGAATCGAAAGTCGTTCGACTTTCCATCGCGCTGAACGCTATAGTGCTGCGCAACGGTCTTAAAGAACTGGCCTTCCTTCAATTCTTTGTCCGCCAGATCCTTCTTCTTCGGATCGTCTACCTCAATCATAAGGAGGGCGGCTTGTTCTGGCTCTCGGAATCGATCCGGGTTCTCTTTGATGAATTGATCGACTTCTTCCTTCGATACGTTAACGCCTTTGCTCCAAAGGTTCATCGTTGCCATCTGAAGCCCTAACATGTCGCGAATATCTTCCGTCGAAAGACCCGCGTCCGAAAGGTCTTGAACGTACTTGGGCTTGCGGCTCTGCTGGAACTTAATTTCTGCTTCGATCTGATCCTTCGTCGGATAGACTCCCTCGTCCTTGGCCACATGTCGCGCAATGACTTCGTTGATACAGTCGCGAAGAGCTTGCACACCCAGTCGATAGCTTGGATCGATGGACACTTCGGTGAGCTGCCGCATAATCTGACCGCTTGCCGGATCGACGTTAAGTCGGGAAGGATCGACCAGAGCCACCACAGAATTCTTCATTTCAAGCTTCTTATGGTAGGTGCTCATCGGAATGCTCTCGCCATCGACGACGGCTAATACGTCGTCGGAACCGCGGCTGCATCCCGTGACGGCCAGTGCCGCCAAGCCAAGTCCAAATAGGGATTTTCTAATCAAATTGTCTCCTTAATTGCCGTAAAGAGAGGATACCGTAGCCAAAAGTAGGTTCCTCGATTCTTTAAGAACAACGGAGACTCAAGAATCGTGCCAGACTAGGCCGTTAAATCCAGCCCATGCTCTGGTTCGTCATCCACGGTGAGGTGGACTTCTTGAAGAGGCGTCGCGTCCTCTTCCTCGTTGGTATGGAGTTCCAACACATCGCTCCGCTCACGCTCGTGCTCGTGCTGCTGGTGCTGGCCCTCCTTCCGCATCTGGACGTTTGCCCCCAGGTGCGGCTGTAATGCAGCAGGTGTGACGGGATGGATTCGATCGACTTCGCCCATCGCCCCAAAAGGCGTCCTTTATCGTGCCGGGACCGCCCCCTCCTGCTTCATGAAATTGCGTAGACGAGTCATCGCCTGAGTATGAAGTTGGTAAACGCGCGACTCAGAAACGCCAAGCACGCGACCAATCTCCTTAAAAGTCAAACCCTCAAAGTAATACAGCGCAACGACCAAGCGCTCGCGATCTGGAAGCTTGTCGACGCCCGACGCCAGAATTCGGCGAATTTCTTTGCCTTCAACCTCGCCACTAGGACTGGAATTCTCATCGACCAAGATGTCGACAAAGGAAATCTGATCGTCGCTGTCTCCGGTACCCAAAATATCGTCTAGAGAGTAGATGTTCGTGCGTCCCATGCGGACCATCAACTCGCTGACTTCGGCGGTCGATATCCCCATGAACTCGGCCACTTCCGTTTCATTGGCCGGACGCCCCATTCGGGTCTCTAATGCTGACATCGCTTTGTCCAAAGCCTTGAGCTTTTCGCGAATAGAACGAGGCACCCAGTCCTCATCCCGCAGCATTTCCAAGATAGCGCCGCGAATCAACGCGATCGCATAGGTCTCAAACTTAACGTCTCGGCTTGGATCGAATTGATCGACGCTCTTGATCAATCCAATGACGCCTGCGCCTACGAGATCTTCTCGATCGAGGCCGCCAGGCAAACTGGTGACAAGCCTTCCCGCTGTGATCTTAACGAGATATGAATAGTGATTTATCAACTCAACGCGCGCGGTTGGATGTCCTTCTACTTTGAACTCTCTCCACGCTCGGTTCAATTGCTCTGGTGACAGCGGCATTAGATTTCCTTCTGAGCCCTTCCCTCGATTTAATTAGGCCGCCGGTTGATGTTCGTCCAAAGCCTGCTCGGATTCTTCGCTTTCGCTTTCCTCTCGACTGCTTTGGCCCACAACCGTAAGAACTACGTGCCACACTTGACCACCTATCCATCCCAGTAAAAATGCCAGCAACGCTCGCGTCACACTGGTGACAGGGTCAACGTGCGCAAGCACACCTCCCGCCAGTGCAACCATTGCAGCAATTCCACCGACGACAAATGGCATACAGCCCGTAATCCTCCTAGCCCTTAGGCCCACCCTATATGGTGGTCGAAATAATGAAAGTTCTTAGACAATCTTCGTGTTTTTTGCGAGGTTTTTGAGCGTGTAAACCTAAAACAGTGTGCGAAAGTCACTAATTTTGCCCCGCCCGCTGCTCTCGCGACTAAAATTCAATCCTGAGCCCGTCATAAGCCAGTGCCACTCCCGCTGGCAATTCCGCGCTCGTTTTGTAATGGTCATAGTCGTGACTAAGGTGCGTAAAATAGGCCTGCTTAGGTCGAAGTTCCTGCACCACTTCCAAGGCGCGGGCGAAATGAAAATGGTTGGGGTGTGGCTCATAGCGGACAGCGTCCAGCACCAAAGTCTCCAGGCCCTGAAGCTTGCCCCATGCCGACGAAGGGATCTCGCTGACGTCCGTCACGTAGGCAAAGTCGTTTACCCTCAATGAAGTCACCGGAATCTTTCCGTGCCGGACCTCCATGAACTGAATGCGCATGCCTCCTATTTCCATCTCATCCGGGACATCCGCTAAATGGAAACGCGGCACTTCCACCCCGGGAGGAAACTCCATAAACGCATAGGGAAAAATGCGCTTGATGTCCGCCTGGTACTGCTCATAGGCATAAACCGGCATCGGACGACGCGTCCGAATGCAAATGGACCGCAAGTCGTCCATCCCCATCACGTGATCGGCGTGGGTATGCGTGATAAGCACGCCATCAATTTCGTAAAGGCCCTCGCGCGTCATTTGCAGCCGAAGTTCTGGGGCACAATCGACAAGGAAATTGGCGCCATCCCCCAACAAGATGATCGAAGCCCGCGTTCGATGATTCTTGGGTTCCGCCAAATACTCCGGTGGATACTTCACCCCCAGCATCGGCACCCCGTTACTGGTGCCCGAGCCAAGGACCACCGCCGTCGGCATTAAATCTCGCCGGCCCTTTGCAATACTTCGCGAGCGACCAACGCGCTGGGGATCTCAGCGTACTGGGCCAACCGCTCCAGACACCTGGCAAAATTACGCTCGCCCAGGTCGTCGAAGCTTGTCTGCCCCTTCCGAGCTTCCGCAATCAGCTCGACTCCCTCTTCGAAGAATCGAGCCCGATTCTGAGGCAGGGACTTGTTTGATACCGCCGCATACTTACGACTCAGTTGATCGTAAATCTGATCCCAACTGGACCGAGCCTGTAACTCCGCCCGGAGCTTCTCCATCGACTGCTGATTGAGTCGCTGCTTTTCTGCATCGCGACGCTTCTCTAGGTCCCAGTCGGCAAGAGTCGTACCCTCGATAACGCGAAGCGTCATTGGCCCGTCGAAGTAGGGCGCGATCGTCTGCTCGATCAATCGCTTGGTAGACGCAAGCTTTAAGTGACCGGCAAGCTCGCTGTCTTCATGGGGCAACCCCAGCACGAACATGCCGTTTTCGACAAGCAAAGGTTTGCAAGTGTTGAGGGCCGTCCAAATACCCACACCCGTCACCCCCTGCTTGATTACAGGAAGCGACTTAGCCCAGATCTCAGCGACGTCCGCCATGCTACGCGATTATAGACTCCCTCAAAGCCATATTTCTCCCCAAGTTAAGAACCAACCCAATTTCTCCCAAAAACCTAAAACCAGTTATCGGACGCCCATCACCTCGGTCAACGGCCGAAAATCCTCATGCGGCTCTAAAACCCGCTCATGAAGATCACCATCGATCCACTCGATGTGATGCGCCACCGAGCCAGGGAGAGAAGCAAGGATACGATAGGTATCGTCCTTTACCCAAATCGCGCAGCCATCGTCCAAGCCAATTCCTGCCCCCAATTCTCCCTTCATCATTTCGCGAAACTCACTCAAGCGAAACTCCTCGTTCTTGGTATGAGGGCAAAGGACCAGATCGACGAACCCCAAGGCATCCAACCGTGCCGTATTAACCCCCTCAACCCCTTCGTGAATCGGCCAATCGCTATTTCCCACTCGAAACCAGCAAATTGAGCCCGCGCTCAGGCCCCCAGCCGGTTTGCCTTGATTCAGATGATCGCGAAGTAGCCTATCCACCCCAAGTTCCTTCCAAGTCGCAATCATCCGCTTCGTATTCCCTCCGCCAACGTAGATCGCGTCCGCCGCCAAAATCTTCTGAGGATCGTCGCCTGAATAAAGACAGAGCGAATCCACCTCGCATCCCAAACCCTCGTAGGCCCGAGAAAAGTCCCTTACATAATCTGGATCGTCCCCGCTAGCCGTTGGCACAAAGAGAACTCGCGGCCGCTCTTTCCCCGCCAGACCGATCAAAACGCGGTCAATTTCTGCCGTTTCGCCGAGGGAAACGCTCCCACCCCCAATCGCAACAATGTCCATAGGTGCAGGACTGTTTACCCCTCGTTCACCCGAGATAGAAACCTAAACCCGCGGAACGGGCGTAAATGAGCCCAACCAACGGCCCTTAACCTGAACGTTTCCTACCATTCCCTCCCCAACTTGAGAAAGAAGTTCGTAGGAGCATTCGAACTCTTCATCCAACCCATTAGGCATCTTCAGCCGAACGTAATAGCGCATGCGAGGCAGATCCCAGTCGTAGTCGTTAAACAGCATCTCCCCCGTTTCATTGATCCCAAATCTGGCTACGACATAGCAGTTCTCCAAATTGACGACCGCAGCGTTCGTTGCCGCGCGATTAACCGAGTGTCCTGAGGCCACCCCAATTCCCGCCATCACCACGCCGGCAACCACCAAAATCGGCCCCAGCGCCATTAGAATCATGCCTCCGCTGCCACTAACCCTCATTCCAATGACGATCGCAAACATAAAGACCAGAACCCCAACAATGATGGCCCCGACCCCTAACATCAACAGCGTCGCGATTTGCCCTTCCTTACGCGCGTTCATGACAATTGCCATGATGACGTAATTTCAGCGCCGACAAGTTTCCAAATAATAAGAAAAAGGGACAACCACCGGCTGTCCCTTTTCACCTAATACCGCCAAACCCCTAAGTGAGGGAGCGCGAGGTGGTGGGCACACCCGGCAAAATAACGTCGGCCACTGCGTAAGACCTTCGAATGTCCTGCAGACAAACCTTGGCGCGATGCCCGATGAAGTCGGCCCCATCAATCAATTCGATGTAATAGCCGCCATCCGTCCATCCCACAATCTTCGTCGCATTCTCGAATGCAGACCGTCGGACGTTGCACTCCAATACCTGGGCGCGTCGGAAACCCATATACTCGCGATCAAACTCTTCGATGGTCCCCGAGGTGATCTCGTATTCCTCGTACTCCATGTCGAAATTCGCCCGAATGTAGACGCCGCGACGCATCTCGTGCTCGAGTTCCTCTACGTTCTCGCCATCCAAGCCAATAAGCGCCTCGACGACCGAAGGATGACACTCCACCAAGAACGCATTCCCCGGGTCGCCAATCTTGCGCCACATATCTCGCTCAATCCAGAGGCTAACCGTCTCCTTGGAAGAAATACGTCCCACGCCTTCGCACATCGGGCAGATCTCGGTGATCTCCTGCGTAACGGACTCACCCGTTCGCTTTCTCGTAATCTCAACCAGGCCCAGCGAAGAGATTCGTCCAACTCGTGTCCGAGCGCGGTCGCGAGCCAGTCCATCCGAGAAGTGAGTCAAAACCTTTTTCTTGTCCTCGGCCGACTCCATGTCGATAAAGTCCACGACGATAATGCCGCCCATGTCTCGAAGCCGAAGCTGACGGAGCGCTTCGTCAGCCGCTTCTAGGTTCGATTTCAGAATCGTTTCGTTGAGCGACGTCGTCCCCACGTGCTTACCGGTATTGACGTCGATGGCCGTCAAAGCTTCCATCTCGTCGATAACCAACGAACCGCCCGACTTAAGCGGCACCTTATGTTGCAGCAATCGATCGAGTTCTTTCTCGATCCCAAAGTGGTCGAAGATCGGAACGTCTTGATCGTAAAGGTAGATCTTCTCGCGCATCGCGGGCGCCACCATGCCCGCCATCAAGTGAACTTTTTCGTACTCATCCGGATCGTCGATCACCATGCGGTTGATCTCCTCACCAAACATATCGCGCACGGTTCGGAATAGGAGCGTCTGATCTTTGTGAACACAGGCAGGCGCCCGCAACCGCTTTGCCGTCTTCATCACGTCGGCCCACAATCCCTGAATGTAGGTGATATCGGCTCGAAGTTCCCCTTCCGTGCGGCCCTCGCACTCCGTTCGCAGAATCAAGCCAAACCCATCCGGAACGATCTTGTCGCCCAACTTGCGAAGTCGCTCCCGCTCAGACCGATCCTCGATCTTGCGGCTCACTCCAACATTATTTGCTTCCGGCAAGAGCACTACGTAGCGACCAGGAAGCGCAATTCGAGTCGAGACGCGAGCGCCTTTCGTTCCCCGGGGGCCCTTAGTGACCTGAACCATCACCTGCTGCCCCGACTTCAATAGATCCTTGATCTTTCGGCGCCGCAATTCACTACGTTTCAAAGAGGCTGGACTGTTGTCCCCAATCCCCTCGTCCGGAATAATGTCCGCAACGTAGAGAAACGCATTGCGCTCAAGTCCAATGTCCACAAAGGCAGCATCCATACCTGGAAGCACGTTCTGCACAATGCCTTTAAAAATGGAACCGACGACCCGCTCTTCCCGCTCAACGCGGTACTCCATAAGCTGACCATCTTCCAACATCGCGATTCGAGTTTCGCGGTTGGACACGTTGACGATGATTTCGACGTTGCGAGCTCCGTTCGCCGCGCTCGGGGCGGTTTTTCGAACGGATCGACGAGAAGTAGGTCGCCGACCTCTGCCTTGGTTTGATGCCATTAGGTTCTAAATTCGTTGATGTTGCCTGGCCCCAGGCCAGTGAATTCGATTAAAGTCGCTCACTTCAGATCTCCGCGAGACAGGTCAAAAAAAGATCCGCTCCGATCTGGCGAACGCCGCTCGCAGTTTACCAAAACTATGCCTCAAAGTAATGCCACGCGTCCCGGAAGACAATAACTCGTCGAAAATGGGCAAAAAGCTTAACGATCGATCTCCTCCACTAAGAAGAGCAACGTCGGCGAGTGAGCCGAAAGGTGCCGATGCCGGGTCGCTTGCCCTCCCGGAAGCGCAATCCCGTCTCCTTGCGAATAAACCACCTCCGCACCATCCACTCTCAAGCGCAATTCCCCTTCTAGCACCATTCCCCAATGCCCTCGTAAGCACCACTCCGGCTCTACAAATCCGTCGGTGAACTCCAAAAGGCGTAACGTCTTCCCGCCAATCTCAACCCGCTTCCCGCGAGCCCCTGTCCCGATCGACTCCCATTCCATTGCCGAAAAACAAACCCGAACATCCACCCCCAAATCCTACCAATCTAAACCGGACTATCTAATTCACTAGACATCCCTCTGTCATACAAAACATGTCCTCTAAAATCGCCTCTTTGCATTTTTATTTCGTTAATCCACTCTAAAGCCGGTTCACGAAGGGAAACTCGCCTGAAATGTGGGGCCATTCATCCCTTCCTAGCCGCATGACATCGGGCACAACTTGGAGCCCATGATTTGAAGGAGGAAGCGTTGGATGACGCGTCACTCGGTTAAATACATCTTCGTGATGCTGGGAGTGCTGGTAGCGGGTCAGGTATTGGCCCAGGATCTAATTCCACCTCCCGCCGACCCCGATCACTATTTTGCCGGGCACATGGCCGATAACGAATTCATTGTCGATCAAACCAGTAGCCCAGAAAACACGTTCGACCCCACAACCAAAACGGGCCACATGATCAATGTGAACCGGAACAACCCCTACAAGATCTTCTGGATTCACCTCATCCTGAATCGTCAGAACTCCAGCTTCAACCCAGAAGACATGACGAATCCATGGGTCACTGCCGACGCAGGCCCTAACTACACAACCGAGGATGGGGAACGAGCCTTTCAGAGCTCGGGTTCGAGTCAGCAGTTCCTTGAACTTTGGAAGATCATTATCATTCGACCCAATCCCTCCTGGGAAGATTGGTCGTGCGCCCCGATCTTTGCGGGATCGACCGCACCCCCTTCTCTCATGGCGCTAGAAATCAAAACCAAATGCGTGCCGGAGCCTGCCTCCTTGCTCGCCCTCGGGCTGGGTGCTGCTGGCGTATTCGCCCGCCGTCGCAAGACGCGAGCGTAATAACTGGAGGGCGACGCCTATCGTGTCAGTCGTCGTCCTCTAACTTTCCTTCCATGTCGGCCTCGAAATACTCTTCCATTTCGTCCGACATGTCCTCATCCATCGCCTTTCCCATTTCACGCACCATCTCGCGCATCGCCGAAGGGCTGTCTGGCTCTCCCATCAAATCGAGTTGATCCGCCATGGCGTCTACTCGATCGTCTTCGTTCCGATAGCGTGCAAAACGGCTGACCAGTCGCTTGGTCTTAGAACTGCCGCAGTTCGGGCATCGCTCGTCGTCTGGTTCGGACACCATCCCAATCAATGCGCTGAACTTCTTGTTACAATCTTCGCACCTGAATTCAAAAACAGGCATAACGAGATCATATCCTCCATGGCAGCCTCAAGACCTCAACTGAATAAGCCGCTCGGCGCAATTGTCGTCGTTTGTGGATCGATGTTCGCCGGAAAATCCGAAGAACTCATCCGTCGCGCTCGAAGAGCCCTGTACGCCAAGAAAAAGGTTCAGGTCTTCAAACCCCAGATCGATAACCGATACGATGAATCGATGGTGGTTACCCATATGGGCGTAAAACATGAAGCGCTGCCGGTAAAAAATGTCGCCGACCTGAGTGCAAAAATCGAGCGAAACACTCAAATCGTTCTCATTGAGGAAGTTCAGTTCTTTGACGACTCCATCGTCGATCTTGCCGTTGAGTTAGCGGATAAAGGCAAGGAAGTCATTTGCGCGGGGCTGGATCAAGACTTCCGTCGAGAACCTTTTGGCCCCATGCCTCGCCTCCTCGCCGTTGCCGATGAAGTCGTAAAACTTCGGGCGATCTGCATGAATTGTGGCGCTCCCGCCAGCCATACCTATCGACAGATCGATGGCAAGCCAGCCCATCGAGACGATCCCATCATTCTCATCGGCGCCACGGAAAGCTATGAAGCTCGCTGTCGAAACTGCTTCAAACTTCGCGGAAATCCTCCCAAGAAAAAGAAGACCTAGCTTTTCTTTTTGACCATCGAAAGTGTGGCCTTTGCGGGCGGCGCTCCTTCCCCCGCGGAGAAGTTCTCGACCTTTGCCTCCACGGAGACGATGGAGTTGTCTTCCGTAGCCAACAAAAATGTCCCCTTGGCCCTGACAGGATTTGAACCCGATTTCTGGGCATAGCTATAGTCCACCCGAAGTACGTCGCGCCCGTCCTTCTTGGCGGCGGCAACCAGGGTGTAGGTGGCGGAAGCCGCCGGTAGCTCCAGCCCCTTCCGAGCCGGAATTTCCTTGGTCCAGTTCTGATACATGCGAACGGGCTTGTCCGGTGGCACGAAGTCGGAGACCTGTCCGAGCAGTTCGCTGGTCGCATCTTCTACGTCCTCGCTAGCGTCCAGGGGTTCGCCTCTTCGGTTGTATCTCTGGACGTCTTCTGCCTCTTCCTCCACTTTTTCTTCTTGACCGTCGAAACTCGTTACCCCGTTCTTAAATTGAGTTCCAAGTTCATAGTCCCCATTGGGGGAAACGCTCTTCACCTTCAGTTCAACCTCGGATCGGAATTCGAAGGGCTTGCCGCCAATGTCCGCTTTGATCTTCAAATCGTATCGAAGCTCTTGCCCCGAATGAGGGTGCCAGATCAGATCGTAAGACTGAACGGTGAGCAGAAACAGACAAGTCAAAACGGCTTTCATGAATTGACTCTCATCATAAATCAAAGTGGCCGCCGGAATCGATCCCGGCGGCCACGTCCAAACGAATGTTCGATCCTTATTGTCGAGTCATCACGAACTTGGCGTTGACCGGACCGGCGTTGGGAATCGGTACGTTCTTCCAATCTCCTTGGAACTTAACCGTTGTCGCATCCTTAGCGCTCAACCAAATGTTGCCATCGATCGACGCTGCCATGTCCCCACCGTCAGACTCCTTGGCCGAAACCAGGATCTTCAAGCAATCGTAGTCGCCGATCTTTTCCATCGCTATCACCTTATAGGTAGCCTTCCCGGCCACGGCGCCCGTCTTATCGTCCTTCTTAAACTCGTAGGTCCAGTCGTCGCCGACCTTAACGGGTTTGGACGGGAGAATTACCGCCTGAAGGTTTGCCATGCGATAGATCTCGCTGCCAACTTGATCGGCCTTGATCTCTACCAGTTCGCCGTTTGCCTTGTAAACGAAGGTTTGAGATTGGAGGTCGGCTGGCATTTCTTGTCCGCCAACAGAAATCTTGCCCTCGCTTTGCGTGGACTCCACGGTGTAGTTGCCATTGGGCTCGACCTTGGTGACCTTTTCCGTAACAAGCCCCTCGAAGGTGGCATCTTGGTCCATCACCACAAGGTCAGCACGAAGCTTCAGCTTGATCGTTTCTCCGACTTTTGCATCGCGCTTCAGAGTCACCGCATCTTGAACGGCGAGTGCGGCAACCGAAAGGGCCGCGACAAAGAGGCCAACGGTGGCCTTATTGAATCTTTTATTCATTTGGTAAACCTCGACTCCACGGAATTGTACTAGCCCAGTATTAAGACAGAAACTCCCGGGGCCTTATGACCTTGTACTGATTTTGGAGAGACTCCGTTGCGGCCATCAGTCAAACTGTCGTTAGCGTCGCCGCAAATTCATCGCCCATGTCCCCAAAAGTCGTTACGTTTGATTGTGCCCAGACCCTCCTCGAAGTCGACTGGTCGATCCGGCGATACATTGCGGACTGCGCGGAGGAAATTTCGCTGGAAATTCCCCTGGAAGGCCCCGCGCTCTACGAATCGATGTACGCGGAGCGCCTTGCCGAATACGTCGCCGTCAACATGACCCGCGACCACGAAGCCTGTGACCGTTGGTGGCTAAAGCTCGGTGAAGACTGGCTCACATCGATGGGCCTCGCACCAGAGAGAGCCTCCGACCTGAAGTCTGCGTCTGAGCGCATCGGTTTTGGCCCCGAATCCAGACTCTTTAAGATCTATGACGATGTAGCGCCCACCCTCCAACACCTTCAGGAAGAGGGGATCAGAATTGGCGTCCTCTCCAACTGGGATTACTCGCTGCACAAGTCGCTCAAGGGCGCCGGAATATACGAAGACTTCGAGATTGTTGTGGCGTCTCTCGAGTACGGCGTCGAAAAACCCGATCCCCGATTGTTTCAAGTAGTCATCGATCACTTTCAAGTTGCGCCAGAAGAAATCCTTCATATCGGAGACAACCCCATTGACGATCTGGAAGGCGCCTTGGCCGTTGGCATGAGAGCCGCGCTCATTGATCGTTCGGTCTTACTTCCTAGCGAACCGGTGATCAATGATTTGCGCCAAATCGCCGAGGTGCTTTCGTGGAACTCCTGACCGACTACGATTATCACCTTCCTGAAGAGCTCATCGCTCAATCCCCTCTTGAAAATCGATCCAACTCAAAGCTCCTGTACTTACATAAATCGAATGGAAAGATCGAAGACAGAGCCTTCGGGGATGTCATCGAGATACTCCGCCCCGGCGATCTCCTGGTTTTGAATAACACCCGTGTCACTGCGCTTCGACTCCTCGGACGCAAACCCACGGGTGGGGCTGTAGAAGCTCTCTTGCTCAAAGAAATTGCCCCCGCCACCTTTGAAGCCATGCTAAAGCCCGGCAAGAGACTCAAACCTGGCGCCCGAATTGAATTTGCCGAGGATCTTGCCGCCACCGTTATGGAAGACCTGAATGAGCCACTCAAGCGAATAAAATTCGATGAGACCGTCAACCTCCATGAGCGCCTCCATTCGTTTGGCAAAGTTCCCCTTCCGCCTTATATTCATACAAACTTGCAGAACCCCGAGCGCTACCAGACCGTTTACGCGACATCGGGCGGAAGCGCCGCCGCTCCAACTGCCGGACTTCACTTCACGGAAGAAATATTTAAGCGCCTAACTCAAAAAGGTATCGATATCGCTCACGTAACTCTCGACGTTAGTCTTGATACTTTTCGCCCTGTTGTCGCGAATATTCTGGACGAACACAAAATGCACGGCGAGACATGTGCCGTTTCGCCGTCCACAGCGGATAAGATTAATAAAGCATCGGGAAGAATCGTAGCGGTGGGAACCACCACCGTAAGGACGCTTGAGTCCTTTGCGATCGGAGATCGAAGAGTTGAGTCAGGCTCCAAGAGCACGTCCATCTTCATCCGCCCCGGTTATGGTTTCCGTGTCGTGGATGGCATGTTTACGAATTTTCACATGCCTAAAACCACGATGTTGATGATGATTAGTGCCCTTGCGGGTCGTGAAAAGATCTTTGAGGCGTATGAGCATGCGATCCGGTATCGTTACCGGTTTCTCAGCTTTGGCGACTCAATGTTGATTTTATAGAGTCAAGTTATGCCAATACTGCGTCTTTGATGGCGGGCACGGACGAAACAGAATGAGTACAATGCCCTCGGGCAATAGAGGTTGACCGTAATTGAGAACGAACGATTTTGATCCCCTGGCATACATCGAAAGTGGCTTCTTAGACAACAAAGAGACTCCGGAAAAAGACGGCTCAGTGAAGGTCGCCGTCCCAACGATCAAGGAGTATCTAGGCATCGATTCCTCGGAGCCTGCTCCGGGCGAAGACGCCGGAAAGCCCAAATTCCGAAAGACAGTCATGAGCGCACCCCGTCCTCGACGAGCGCGCAAAATGCCCACCGAGCGATCGATTGATCCTCAACTCCA
The DNA here is from genome assembly GCA_001898035.1 of Armatimonadetes bacterium 55-13. Taxonomy (GTDB): domain Bacteria; phylum Armatimonadota; class Fimbriimonadia; order Fimbriimonadales; family Fimbriimonadaceae; genus 55-13. The sequence goes on along the minus strand of MKRX01000002.1, from coordinate 20,771 downwards.
AGTGGTCTGGGAGGCGCTGCCGAAGAACATTGAGTTCCTCTGTAGCTTCTATGACGACTCCGTTACCGCCAACTACTACCGAGGCGAGTTCAAAGAGTCGCGCCAAGACCTTATCCGACGACTGCTGGATCCCGAGTTGACGCTGGAAGAAACCAGTCGCCTCCTCGGCGTCTGCCCCGCAACCGTTCGTCGCTACACCAACCGAAAGTGGCTGACCCACCACCGAACCCCCGGCGGTCAGCGACGGTTCCGGTTGAGCGACATCGTTAAGTTTGTTGAAACTCACGGTCGATTCCCCGAGGGCCAGTAAGGCCTTCGTCGTCTCTCCTTCTGAAAAAGGAGAGACGATTTGCACTTTCTCGGTCAAGGTGCGTCACGCCCCTTCGTTTGGCACGTATGAATCCAAAGGAGGAGGGGATGGAGATGGCCGCAAGTAACCGTAATCAAGGTCGACTGCGCATTGCCATCTTCTCGGATAGCGCCCTTCCCGTCCTGAACGGCGTGAGCATTTCCATCGATTCGCTCATCACCGAGTTACGAAATCGAGGACATTCCGTCCACCTCTTCACGGCCCGCCATCCCAAAGTCTCGGAAATAGAGCCCCATACTTACCGCTTCCGGGCAATCGAAACTCCATGGACCAAGGACTATCCCCTCGCGTTCCCCCCTTTCTATCGCATGCTGCGAAAGTTCCGTCGGCATGAATTTGACGTTATCCACACCCACACGCCGTTCACCCTTGGTTTCGTCGGACTCAGATGGGCAGAATCGCACGGCATCCCCATCGTCGCGACGTACCACACTCTCTATGACCGGTATGTGCATTACATCCCGTTCATCCCCCGCCGCTATCTCCGATTCAAGCTGGCCAAGCACACCAACTTCTATTACAACAAGGTCAGCCACGTCATTACCCCCAGTGAGGCTTCCCTTAAGTGGCTCCGCCGTCACTCTGTGACCACGCCTGTCACCGTCATTCCCACCGCCGCCCTGCCCAAGCAGTTCTTCGATCGAAGCGAAATCCGACTCAAACTCGGTATCCCATCGGATCATAAGATCCTGCTCTACGTCGGACGTCTTGCCAAAGAAAAGAACATGTCCACGCTTCTGGAGATGGCTGCCATTGCGTTTCAATCCGATCCTAGCCTCCGCCTTTGGCTGGTGGGAGACGGCCCCTACCGAACCGAGTGCGTTCGCATGACTCGAGAGCTCGGTATTGGAGATCGTGTCAAATTCGTTGGCTTCATCCCCCGCGCCGAGGTGGACCGCTACTATGCCGCTGCCGATCTCTTCGTATTCGCCTCCATTACCGAAACCCAAGGTTTAGTTGTCCAAGAGGCTATGAACTACGGCCTTCCCGCCGTGGCCGTCACCGGAGGCGGCGCCAGCGAGGGAATCGTGGAAGGCGAAAACGGATTCATCGTCCGAAACGATGCCGCTGCTTTTGCCGAGGAGGTCCTACACGTGCTAGGTCAGGAAAATCTCCATGCGCGCCTCTCCGATGGCGCGGTAAAGTCCGTCAGGCGACAAGGAACGGATGCCATGTGCGATCGCGTAGTCGAAGTCTATCGTCAAGCCATCCATCCCAATTCCGCCGATGGAGCCAAGCCTCTTGAACGAGTCAAGTAAGAAATATGCCCTTCAGATATTCCTGATCGTCCTGGTGATCCTTCAGGTCCTTCGAATCGCCATCGGGTTGACCGCCTTTCCCTTGGCCCTCGTTCCGGCGCTCACGATTGCCACTACCATCGTCTTCGTGGCTACCCCCATCTTCGCCGTTTTCTACGGCGCCGCCTACCCATGGACTCCCAAGGTTGCCACCCTTTTTATCGCCATCGGCGTCCCCGTTCAACTGGGTCTCACATTGCTGGCCAAAACCGCATTGCTGGGGTTCCCCGCCTTGCTCGCCATGTCCGCGGCCCAGGTCGCGCTCTTTTGTTGGTGCGTGGGTCTAGGTGCGCTGTTAGCCACCCTCCTCAAGGATCGAAATCTCCTCATCCCCATCACCATTTTTCTCGCCGTCTTTGACGCCTTCCTCATCTTCGCCCCCGTCGGCTTCACGCGGATCATCATGGAAAAGGCTCCCCAAGTCCTGCCATCAGTGGGCGCTTCAATCCCGAAGATTCAGACCACCGTCACTGCCGCCCCCGTCGGCCAATTTGCCACCATTGGTCCCGCAGACTTCGTCTTCATGGGCATGTTCTTCATCGCCCTCTTCCGGTTTGGCATGGAGACGCGAAAGACCCTGATGGTGCTCGTCCCCACCGTCCTCGCTTACCTTGTGCTGAGCGCCTTCTTCGGAAGCATCCCTTTACTCCCACCGATCGCTCTTACCGTCCTCATCGTAAATTTCAAGCTGTTCAAGCTCACCAAGGACGAATGGGTATCCACGGCCGTCGTCGCCGCATTGAGCATTGCCGGCCTAATCTACGGAATCACGCGCCCACAGCCGGTGGAAGTGATCCGAGAAGGGCAAGCTGGGCCTTCGAGCCCGGCGCCCGGCCAAGAAACTCCAAAATCGGCAGACTCGCCTTCGCCAACTTCGTCCGGTCAATCCCCGTCTCCAGCCCCTGTCGTTCCATAAAGTAGACCAGATCGTCGGTTGCCAAATTCCCCGCTGCTCCCGGAGCATAGGGACATCCTCCCAATCCCGCCGCGCTGCTGTCAAAGGCCGTAACTCCTAGTTCCAGCGCCGCTGCCACGTTGGCGATCGCCGTCCCATAAGTGTCGTGGAAGTGATACACCACTCGCTCAGGCGCGATTGATCCCAGAGCCATCTTGGTCAGTGTCGTGACCTCGTTCGGGGAAGCCACCCCAATCGTGTCCCCCAAGCTGATTTCATCGACTCCCAAGCGCAAGAGCTTCTCGGCGACGTCCATAACGCGCTCTGGAGCAATCTTGCCCGCGTAGGGGCACTCAAACGCTGTACTCACATAGCCTCGAATAAATCCATGGGGACGTGCCTGCCGGAAAACTTTCGCCACCTCGCCGAAGACTTCCAAAGATTCATCAACCGTCATATTGATGTTCTTCTGTGTAAACGCGTCGGAAGCAGCCGTAAACAAGGCGATCCGCTCGACCCCCACCGAAATCGCCCGCTCGAGCCCCTTCATATTTGGCACCAAGGCAGAATAGATCCCTCCCGCCGGTAATTCCGGCCAAAGTTCGGCGGCATCGCCAAGCTGAGGTACCCATTTCGGCGAAACAAAGCTCGTCGCTTCAATTTCATTCAATCCGGCATTCAGGAGAGCCTGAATAATGGCGATCTTGACGCTCGTGGGAATGGCAACCGCCTCGTTTTGAAGCCCGTCTCGAGGACCGACCTCCACAATCCGGATCTTCATCGCGTCCGCTTCTCAAGCACTTGAATCGTGCCCGTGATGTACTCGGATTTTTTCGGCAGGGCGGCAAAAAGAAACTCGAATCCGTCCTCGGTGGTATTGAACGTGTGATAGGATTCCATATCCTTGGAAAGACCCTCGCTCCACACGCGCTCCATATCGTTACGCACCATCTGCATATTCCCGCCGATGTAATTCATCTGCACCCGCAGCCCGATCAACTTATCGAGAACGAAACTTCGTTCCTTCCGGATCAACCGCAAGTACGGCATCTCATCCAACGCCAGAACCCAATCCTCTTCCCACGCATCCTGCTCGCGCCCAACAATCGGCATGAACACACGCGTCCACTGCTGCATCACGAGCAGAAAATCGGATCCCCGTACATGCTTACTCAATAGACCGTTCCTTCACCGGCTCGACGAGCACCATGACCAAGCCCTCGTCCACCTGTTCACCTTTAGAGACGGTTAACTTGGCGATTCTGCCGTCAAAAGGCGCAACAAACGTCTGTTGCGTCTTCATCGCCTCCAAAACCAACATCTTCTCCCCATGCTTCACGTCGTCGCCCTCACCAACATGAACGTCGACCACTTGACCCGGCATAGGACTTCTGATCTCACCTGATTGCGCCGCGCCCAACGTCTCTCGCGCCGCCTTGAACGGTTCCACCAAATACTGCCGCCCACGATAGGAAACGTAGGTGATATCTCCCTTGCGAACGGCCAAAGCCGAATGAGTCCCGTCTGCCCCAGAAACCATCAAGTAATCGTTAACTCTCCTAACGATCGCGTCCGACGACTTCAATTCGGCTTCACTGCCGTTAACGATGTACTTCATGAAAGAACTGGCGTTGCTAACTTCTTTTCCTTGTAGGTTCGAGCGGCGGCAATGAATTCCTCAAATAGGCGTCGAGTCTTCGTGTCGCCCAACGTCCGCTCAGGATGCCATTGAACTCCCACCAACCAGGGCCGCTCAGTGCTCTCCAATGCCTCCACCGTGCCATCCTCGCCCCTGGCTACTATCCGAAGACCCGCACCCAAGTCTTTCACCGCCTGATGATGGTAACTTTTTCCGTCGATGGAGGCGTCCCCAACCATCGCTTCAAGCTTAGAATCGCCGTCCAAAGTGTAGGTTTGCATCGTCCCCCCACTATGACTCTCATGCCCCACCACGTCCGGCAAATGTTGAATTAAAGTTCCACCCTGAACCACATTCAGAAACTGGCAACCGTAACAGATTCCGAAAACCGGCAGGTCCGCATCCACCGCTCGAAAAAGCCGCTCCTCACCGTCAAACCTCGCCGGATCCTGCAATTCCGCCTTCGGATGGTTAGGCTCGCCAAATCGCGCCGCGTCGATATCGTCCCCACCCGGAATCAACCAACCATCGATGAGTTCTGCCACCACGGCCATATCTGCGGTTGGAGGAATCAAAATCGGAACCCCGCCTGCCTCGGCCACCGCCCGCGCATAGTTCCAATTCAAAGTCAATTTCCCCCCGCTCCGAATATCTTCGGGGGCCTGTTTGCAATCGACGGAGATACCAATGACCGGCTTCATGGAAGTTAGGAGGCGCTAAGTGAGACTAGGGCCTGCTCTCATTATGTACGACGCCCCCAAAATCCAACAATCATTAGTGACCCTAACAATCTAAATCTGAATACCTAAGACTTGCTTGGCCGAACGGTTTGCCAAGACTCTCACCGCCTGGGGCAAACACTCGAATGTCGCCGGCGTCCTCATGCCTGTCTCCCCATCCACCGTAATTCTCATCAGCGGAGTCGTCGAGAGCTTAACTTGGGTCGCCGTGAACTCCTCAACCTCCGGCATATCCACGTGATGCCCGCCCCACAATCGCAAACCATATCGCAATAAAGTCGCTCGATCCACGCTATTCACCGAGTAGCCCGCCAACTTCCCACTGGTGATCTCAGCCTCAGGAGTGACCGGAAACGGCCCTGCATGAAATCGTCCACTGCCTACCACAACCTGGATCGACTCAGACTCTCGAACTTCCCCTCCAAATTCCAAGCGAGTATGAAATGGCTTTGCCTTGATAACCGCTTTGAAAACCGCGACCAAATAGGCCGCCCGGCCGAACCGCTTCTTCGCGTCGTTGTCTAAACCTTCCGCAATTCGAGTTGTCAAACCCACCGTCGCCACATTGACGAAGTGCTGTCCATTGACCAGACCCAAATCGATGTCTTGCTCAAAGCCATCGATCAGCACCTGACAAGCCTCGTCCACATCCGCTTTAATCCCCAAATCCCTTGCCAGGGAATTCCCCGTCCCCAACGGCAGGACTCCAAGCACAGAATCCGTGTCGACGAATTTCCCCGCGACCGAGCTGAACGTTCCGTCTCCACCTCCCACGCAAACTAAAGGAATTCCTTTCCGGATCGCCACATCCACCTGTCCACCAACGGTCTGGGGTTTCTTGGCGAGATGCGTCAAAGCAAGTTCAAACCCTTCGTCTAGGAGCTTTTGCCGAACCAAAGGAAACCATTCACGACCCCGCCGAGACTTCCCGTTGACGATGAGGGCCGCGACACGCGGAGATGACATGCTAAATCAGACGCAACAGCCACCCAAAACGACCAAAAATAAAAAGAGGAGTAGGACCACCCACTCCCCCTTCCAATTAACCATCCTCGCCAACAATCATAGATCCATGTCCGAACTATGGCCCGGGAACAGTTTCGCCGTCGGATCCAAGTAAGTCTTGGCAAAACAAACCGCCGTCGCCGCCTCGCCAACGCCCGTGGCGATCAGCTTGAGCTTGCCGTCGAACGAACAAACGTCGCCCACCGCAAACACGCCCGGCAAGTTGGTCTCGTAGCGATCGTTCACAACGATCTGATTCTTGACGATCTCAAAACCCCAATCCTTTAGGGGACCTAACGAAGACTTAAACCCGATATTCACAATCAAGTGATCGCATTCCAGGTGCTCAGTCTCCTTCGTCTGGGTGTTCTCCACCGTAACCCCGGTGAGGCTGCCGTTTCCGTGAAGTTCCTTCACCGCGTACCACAGCTTCATTTCCACTCGACTCTCTTTGACCTTTTCCACGCTGTCTTCGTGCGCTCGGAAAACGTCTCGTCGGTGAATCAGCATCATATGATCCGCTGTGTCCATGAGGTTAAGACACCAGTCAAAGGCGCTGTCTCCACCACCCACGATCGCCAGCCGCTTACCCTTGAAAACCGACTTGTCGCGGACTCCGTAGTGAATGCCCGCTCCCACCATCTCATCTTCGCGCTCGACGCCAAGTTTCGTCGGCTGAAAAGCGCCGGCTCCAGCCGAAACGATCACCGTCTTGGTGGGCAACCTCTTGCCACTCGCCGTGGTAATCACATACCCGTTCTCGGTTTGCTCAATCGACTGAGCCGTCTCTTCCAGAACGAGTTCCGGCTCAAATTGGGTGCCCTGCTCAATCAAATCCCGAGCCAGGTCTTTCGCCAACACCTTGGGAAAGCCCGGCATGTCAAAAACGTATTTCTCAGGATAGAGAGCCGTTAGCTGTCCCCCTAGTTCTGGAAGGGAGTCGATAATGCGAACGGACATGCCGCGCAGCCCGGCATAGAAGGAGGCGAACAGACCACAAGGTCCGCCCCCAATAATCGTGACGTCTACCGTATTCATGCTCATCTCTGATCCCACTGCCTCGTAGGGCGCTCCACGATGAGCGTGATATGTTGTACCCGGTTAGCCGACGAACTTGTAGCCAACACCCCGGACCGTCAATAGACGGGTCGGATTGGTCGCATCAGGTTCAATTCGAGTGCGTAGCCACCGGACGTGAACGTCAACCGTACGGGCCGAAACAAAGGCATCGCGTCCCCAAACGCGATCCAAAAGGGCCTCTCGTGAGAAGACTTGTCCGGCGTTCCGCGCCAAGAAATAAAGCAGAGCAAATTCCTTCGGCGAAAGGTTCAGCGCCTTTCCATCCAGCCAAGCCTCATGGCTTCGCGGATCGATGCGGATGTTGCCTCGCTCAATGACTTCCTTGACCGGCTCCCCCGTCGCGCGGCGCAAAATCGCCTTCACGCGTGCCGAGAGCTCGCTCAGGTTAAAGGGTTTGACCACGTAGTCGTCGGCCCCCAATTCCAGCCCCTTAATGCGGTCCGCCTCATCGGCCTTCGCGGAGATGAAAATGATCGGCGTCTGGCTGTCGCGCCGGACGGCCCGGCAGAAATCGTAGCCGCTTCGCTGGGGAAGCATAATGTCCAGAATCACCAGGTCCGGCTTAATCCGTCGGAACAGGCGCATTCCTTCCTCCGCCGAATCGGCGGTGAAGGTCGAGAACCCCTCTTTTCGAAACTTCGTCTCGACCGTCTCTAAAATCGTGGGTTCATCATCGACGATCAGCAGTTTCATCGAGGTGGTTTCCCCTTCCCTTCTTAATTGTTGAGCCAACGCCATGTCTAATTCCTAGTCGAAAATCCACGGCTGGCGAACCATCCCTACTTCGAAAACCGCATGCGGACTTCTCGACTAGTTGAAGTTCTATCTGATAAAGGTTAAGAGATTGTAAACCTTAGCCTTAATACAATTAACTTACGTGGCAAGCCCGTCAAAAGGCTCAACTAGGACCCAGTGGCAATGATTTCGACGTTCGCGCGCGGCACTAGAACCTCGCCCTCTCCCTCAATCTTCGCCTTCAAAACACGAACCTCAGTGCCCGATTCAACCACCATCAACTGCGCCGGCAACTCGGTGACCGTTCCCAGCTTTCCGAAGTAAGGCTCGCGAATAACTCGAATTGGAGTGCCGACCGTTAACTCAAACGCCTGCTTCGCAACCGTCCCTTCGACCACATCGGCGGCCAGCGGGCAGATGATCTCCGGTCGAATAACGCCCGCACGAATTTGCGTCGCCCCGTTGATGCTCGCCATCTTGCCTTCCAAGGTCTTCAACAGCTCAAACGTCCGCGCCGCCATCGCCAAGAAGCCAAAGCCTTCCGTGACCAACACCGTCAGCGAGATGTTCTCTTGTCCGGTAATCGCAACGCCGATGTCGTAGCCCAGGAACTGCGTCAGGTCGCTATCTTTCAGGCCGCCTGCCACCAATCCCTTTACGCCAACCTTCGTCGCCTTCACCAGCGCGTCGTAAGTCAGCCCCGCGCCGCCAATCAAAATCTTGCCCGCGTCGCTGTCCTGGATGTGAGAAGCGTCCAAGACCTCGGTCGGAGCCGCAACTGCCACCCGAATCGTGCCATTGCGCTCGCCACCAACTCCAAAAATGCCCTGGACCATCGCGCATCGTGTCTCCACGATCGCGCCTTCTTCCGCCATCACATCGGCCACGTGCCCCTGGATGTAAGCGGAAATCTCAACGGGAATGGACGGCTCACGAACCAACGCGTTGCCCGTGACCTCAGAAATCGATTCAATGGTGCCGGTGTAATCGGAGATAGCCGTCGGCGCTTTGAAAATGCCAAGGAGCTTTTTGCCCTCTGCAACCACCTCATCCTTCTGAACCGCGTCGCCGACCTTAATCTTGGTCATCGACAACACGTCTTTGGGCTCCACGCCCAACTTCTCCGCCAACTTCAGCGTTTGGAGCGGTCCCGGAAGCATGGCACGAGCAACAACCTGATCCGGCGTTACCGCGTCTCCAACCTTGACCAAAACTTCGCCCTTAATAGGCAGTCGGCGAACCCGTCGCACAGTAATGTCGCCGCTGACGGTGAGCCCGGGTGTATATGCGCTAGCCAATCCTTATATCCTTCCTTCCTGAAGCCGGCCCGAGGGCCAAGCGCAGAGTTTACCGAACCGCTCCCGAAAAGAACCATGACAAACAAGAACCCCTCGTCCCAACCGGAAACGAGGGGTCACCGTCAACTACTTGGCCGCCAGTGGAGACGTCCAAGCCCGAACCTCCACCGAAGCCCCGAACTTCACGCCCGGATGCGCCTTCGCCACCGAAACCGCTTCCGCCATATCCTTGGCATCGATGAAGAGCAAAGCCGTCGGCGCTGCCTCTTCAGCCTCGCCCACCACTTCCCGCTCAGAATCTAAAATGCGCGGATCCAGTTGTCGGCCCGCCGCCATCTCCTTCTGGGCCCAAGCCGTCACGAGTTTCCCCCGCTCCGCAAGGTCGGCCTCCGAAATCTGTCCCGGGCGCTGACGAAAGATAAGAACGTACTGATTCATGTGTCTCCTCTGGTTCGGCAATGCTGAAGCGACCTGCCGAGCCGCCGCCAACACGGTGAGGACTGCCAAAAGCGTCAGCCCAAGAACGCGAGTCTTTGTTCCGAAAACCATGACTTCAATGTGAAGCCGCGCCCGCTGCCAAGGCTTGTAAGAATTCGGCGAACTACCAGCGATGCGCCGATTGGAAGTAACTTTCTGCCGGTTCCCCGGCGAATGCCTTGAAGGCGTGGGCAAAATGCGCCTGGTCATAAAACCCCGCCTCCTGAGCCAAATCCCCCAGATTCTTTCCCCGGTCGTGCTGATCGATCACGTACTGCATCCGCACCAAAGAAGCAAAGTGCTTGGGACTGGTCCCCACCGCCTGCCGGAACCGCCGCTCCAATGCGCTCTGACTCAACCCAATCTCCCGCGCCAATTCCCGAACCCGCAACTGCCCTCGTGCCGCCTGAATCTTCTCCACCGCTAACGCCGCTTCCCCATCCTGATCCCAACCCGCCAGCCGCGAAGCCAAAAACCCTTCCATCGCCCGGATCCTTCCCCCAACGCCATCTGCCTCCGAAAGCCGGTCTTCCAACTCCCGACCGATGACCGCCCCAAAGACCGAATCGAACCCCACCAACGATCCCCGAAGCTCATGCAAAGGAAGCCCAAACACCGCCGCCGCGCCTAACTCCGTGAATTGAGTAATGAAAAGCCCTCCCGGAGAGTGCACCACCTTCCGCGCCGTTTCCCGAATCCCCGAGATCGCCAGCCGAGGCATCGCCAAAACCACCCCGCTCTCCCCCATCCACCCCTGGCCCCGGTACCGAAACGCCACCGTCAGCCGAGTGTCGGGCAGCAAAGAATTGGAAAACTCAACCTCCGTCGAGATATCCAAATACTGCTTCACCACCCCCCGCAACCCCTCAGAAGGAATCCCCCGCCCAAACTCCATAACCCTTCCTTACCGAATCTCCGCCCAAATCCTCTCTCGCCTCTTGTCCCTTGTCCCTTGTCCCTCGTCCCTCGTCCCTAGCGAAGCGAGTCCCTGCACGACGTGCGAAGTCCCTGCGGCAAAGCCGCGAAGTCCCTTCCAACCCTTGCAATTCCCCTAACTTCCGGCTATCTTAATCTCACTGATCGGATCGTCGATGCCGCCGACACGATTTCTCCTTTCCGGCAATGCATTGGCGTAACTCCCCTTCCGGTTTTGATGAAGCGTTCGATTCCGCGTCTTCCCCTCGAAGACACTACAACGCCATCGTCGACTGCCTCGGAGCCATGAATCCCCGCGAGCTCAAACGCCGCGAAATGCTCCAAGACATCTCCCTCAGGAATCAAGGAATCACCTTCAACGTTTACGGCGCCAAAGACGGCGAAGAGCGGGTCTTTCCCTTCGACTTCGTCCCCCGAATCATCACCGCCGAGGAGTGGAAAGAACTCGAACGGGGTCTGATCCAGCGGGTCACCGCCATCAACCTTTTCCTCCAGGATGTCTACACCGACCAAAAGGTGCTCCATCAGGGCATCGTCCCCTGGGAACTCATCCTCTCCCGAAAGGAATATCGCCGAGAACTCAGAAACGTCGTTCCCCCGCGCCAGATCTACACCCACATCGTCGGGACCGACATCATCCGTGACGGCGACGGCACATTCCGCGTGCTCGAAGACAACTGCCGCTGTCCCAGCGGCGTCAGCTACGTCGTCGAGAACCGAAACATCCTCCAGCGCACCTTCCCGGAACTCTTTAGCCAATACGCCGTCCGCCCCGTTCGCAACTACCCGGAGATGCTGCTCAAAACCTTGGGCCATGCCGCTCCCGGTTGGGGCAAAGACGGCATGCCCGTCGTCCTCACCCCGGGCCGCTACAACTCTGCCTACTTCGAGCACTCCTTCCTCGCTCGAGAAATGGGCATTCCCCTCGTCGAGGGCTCCGACCTCGTGGTCGAGAAGAACCAAGTCTTTGTCAAAACCATCGAAGGCAAGCAACGAGTGGGCGTCATCTATCGAAGACTCGATGACGACTACCTCGATCCACTCACCTTCGACCGCCACAGCATCCTCGGCGTCCCTGGCCTCATTAACGCTTATCGCTCGGGCAATGTCGCACTGGCGAATGCACCCGGGGCCGGGGTCGCCGATGACAAGGCGGTCTATGCGTACATCCCCGAGATCATTCGCTTTTATCTGGACGAAGAGCCCCTCCTCCAGCAAGTCACCACCTTCACCGGCTTCAAGCAGGATGACTACGAGTACATGATCGAAAACCTCGATAAGCTCGTCGTCAAAACCACCGGCGGAGCCGGAGGCTATGACATGCTCATGGGACCGATGGCGACCAAGCAAGAAATTGCCGCTTACGCCCGCAAGGTCAAGGCAAACCCCTCCAGCTTCATTGCTCAACCGCTGATCGAGCTCTCGTCTCACCCCACTTATATCGACCGCTCTTACCAGCCTCGCCGCGTAGACCTTCGCCCCTTCATCCTCTTCGGAGAACAGATCCGCATCCTCCCCGGCGGACTCACTCGCGTTGCCCTTCGCGAGGGCAGCTACGTCGTCAACTCATCCCAAGGCGGCGGAAGCAAAGACACATGGGTCCTGGAGGATCGCCCGGCATGATGCTCACGCGAGTCGCCAACTCGCTCTACTGGATGGGTCGATACATTGAGCGCGCGGAAAACACCACCCGCCTCCTCAACGTCGCCAATGAGTTCTCCCTCGAACTCGAAAATCTCGACGAACGCCGGGCTCGCGCCGAGTGGAACTGCGTCTCCGCCGGTCTCCCGACTCCCGTACCCATCGGGGACGAATCCAAGCCGATTCCTGAACTGACCCTCGACTACTTCAACTCGTACCTGCTAGATGAGTCGAATCCCGTTTCCGTCATCAGTTCTCTCGCCCGCGCTCGGGAGAACGCCCGTTCTATCGGCGAAACCCTAACCCGAGAGGTTCAATACAACCTCAACGAGGCGTACAGCCAACTTGCCGCCCACCGGAAAAAAGGCGTCCAATCCGCCCTGCGCGCCAGCGATATCGCCGCCGCAACCCACCGTGCCATCCTCACCATGCTCGGCGCCATCGAGCACACCCTCACCCGCGACCAAGGGTGGAACTACCTCAAAGTAGGCGAGGCGATGGAACGCACCCAGCGCACCCTCTTCGTCCTAAAGGCCAAGCTCCCCGACCTCCAGTCCATGGATGACGCCTGTGACCCTGCGCTCTTCTTCGCCTCCTGGACCAGCCTTCTGCGCTCCCTGGCCTCGTTGGAGAACTATCGCCAACGCTTTGGCACCCGATTCGAGCCGGATAACGTCCTCCGGTTCATGCTTTTCGATCCCGGCACCCCCCGGGCGGTGAACTGTGGCGTAAGAAGAATGACCCTCTATCTCAATGGCCTGCCATCGACTGCCCACGGTCTGAAGGAAGCCACTAAGGTCCTCGGCAGGCTCTATTCCAAGCTCGCCTACGAAGATAACGAGATCATGGGAACCGGAGCCCTGACCGCATTCCTGGATGAAGCCCTCACCGTTTTGACCGCCGCCAACGAATACATCTCCGCCCCCACCAAGCCGTTCTAACCATGCTCCTTGATATCGAACACCGAATCCAGTTCTCCTACGATGACTACATCAGCGAGTCGTGGATTGAACTCATCATGGAGCCCCGAATGACGGAGCGGCAAACCGTTAGTTCCTTCTATCTCGCCGTCGGCCCCCCCTCGCAGGTCTTCCGCTATCGAGACTGGCTCGGAAATGTCGTCCACCACTTCGGCATCGCCGAATATCACGACAAGATCGAAGTCGTGGCGAGGTCCGTGGTCGAAACCGAGCCTGCGGGCATCGCGCTCGAAAACGTTCGGGATTTCATCGATCCCAACGAGGAACTCGGCCCCGTCCGAGACTTTCTCGCCTTTGGTGGCCCCATCCAAAAGTCAAAGGCCCTCCTCAAGTTCGCCAAGCTCCTCCCAGACCTCTCCGCGCTGCCCATCGGCCGAAAGGTGCAAGCCGTCGGAGATCTCCTCGGCAAGGAACTGACCTACCAACCCAACGTCACCACCTACCGCTCCACCGCCGATGAGGCCATCGAGAAAAGGGCGGGCGTCTGCCAAGACTTCGCCCAAGTCTGCCTCGGAATTCTCCGGCTCCTGGGTATCCCCTGCCGCTACGTCAGCGGCTATCTCCACATCACGCGCGATGATCACGAAGTCTCCGAAAGCCACGCCTGGATTGAGATCTACTCTCCGTCTCATGGCTGGGTAGGTTTCGATCCCACTCACAATTGCGTTCCCAATGAAAACTACGTCGTCGTGGCCGTGGGCCGCCACTACGATGACGTCCCGCCCAACCGAGGCATCTACCGAGGCAACGCGGGCGAAACCCTCGTCGCCGAAGTCCGAACCCGCCCCACCCCCAAATCCATCGTCGCCCTCCGAGAAGAAATCGGCCAAATCGGCCTCCCCGTCTACGCCGAAGCCCCCACCAAATCCCCTCACCTAGCCCAAATCCAAATCCAAGATCAATCGGACCAACAACAACAGCAGCAACAATTACTCTAAACGTGCTGCGAAACCGGCCAACAACTCAAGGAACAAGAAATAGCAAGAAGAAAAGAAGCGGAGAGGAAGTGGCACGGGCGGCCCGCCCGTGTTCCTCTCCGCACATCCCAACCCAAAAAAAACGTTCTCCCAACCCTTCTCCAAAATCAAAACTCACAAGAGGCAAAGGAGAAGCAGAGGAAGTGGCACAGCCAGCCCGCGTTCCTCTCCGCCGGGCATCTTAAACTTGGCCCCCAGAAAACCCGAACTGTATGGTCCTCTACTTCTTCCAAATCGGAACATCCGCCTTCACCCGGTCGATCAAAAACCGGCAGCACTCGAACGCCTCCGCCCGATGCGCGCAAGCGGCCACACAGACCACCGCGACTTCTCCCGGAATCAACCGCCCGGTGCGATGAGAAACCGCCACATGGGCATCCCAGCGACTGGCCGCTTCCTCGGCGATCTTCTCCATCTGTTTGACCGCCATCTCAACGTAGGCTTCGTATTCAAGGAACTCCGTGGTCTCATCGCCGGTGACCGAGCGAACCTCGCCGCAGAACACCACCACGCCCCCCTTCAGCGGAGATTCGCAGCGACGGCGAAGCGACTCCGGCTCAAGCGGCGTATCCAGAAGTTCGACGTAGGTCATGCCCGAATTATGAGGGCAATTCTAATTTAGTGGGAGCTTTCGGCGATCCCGCCTTTATCGAATGTCGCCAGCCGACCAATGATCCCCGCGCTCGCTTCATTCATCCCTTGGAGATCCACTTCTACACCCCGCTTCTGGAACCGTGCCACCGCCTTATCGATCGCCGCCACCGCCGAGTGATCCCACACGTGAGAATGCGTCAGATCCAAAACCACTCGTTCCACCTTTTCCTGATAGTTCAGAGCATCGAGGAATCCTCCGACCGACACGAAAAACAAAGCGCCGTGGACATGGTAAGTTCTGACCCCGTCCACCAACTCGCTCTGGATCTGCACCAACTTCGCCAACTTCCGCACGAAGAGGAACGCGCTCAAAAGCACGCCCACCAGCACGCCCTTGGCCAGGTCGTGAGTTTGAATCACCGTGATCACCGTCGCCGCCATCACCACCGATTCGCCCAGCGGCAGATTTCGAACGTTCCGCAAGCTCGCCCACTCAAAGGTGCCGAAGCTCACCATGAACATCACCGCCACCAGGGCCGCCATAGGAATTTGTCAAACCCACTGTCCCAACACCAAGATAAAGAAAAGAAGCAAGACGCCCGCCGCAAACGTCGAGAGCCGCCCCCGCCCGCCCGACTTCACATTGATAACCGTCTGGCCGATCATCGCGCATCCCGCCATGCCGCCGAAGAACGCCGCGACAATGTTCGCGATCCCTTGTCCTCGCATCTCTCGGTTTTTGTCGCTGTGGGTGTCCGTCATGTCGTCCACCAAATTCGCCGTCAACAGAGATTCCACCAATCCCACCAAAGCGAGCGAAATGGAATAGGGGAGGAGGATCGAAAACGTCTCTGCCGTCAACGGCACGTTCGGAATCGCGACCTTCGGAAATGCGGTGGGCAACGCGCCCATATCGCCAACCCTTCTCACGTCGATCTTAAAGATGATCGCCACCGCCGTCATCGTCGCAATCGCCACCAACGGCGAAGGAATGATCTTGGTGATCTTCGGAAGTCCGTAGATAATCGCTAGCGAGGCCGCCACCATCAAGTACATCGCCGGTCCTGCTCCCTCAAACTGAGGAAGCTGGGCCATGAAGATCAGAATCGCCAGCGCATTCACGAACCCCGTCATCACTGGCCGAGGCACAAATCGCATCAGCCGTCCTAGCTTCAAAAGCCCGAGCACGATCTGGATCGCCCCTGCCAAGATTCCCGCCGCAAACAGATATTGAATCCCGTGGTCCTTCACCAGCGAAACCATCAAAAGCGCCATCGCGCCCGTCGCCGCCGAAATCATCGCCGGACGACCACCGACAAACGAGATCACGACCGCAATCACGAACGAAGCGTAAAGCCCTAACTTCGGATCGACGCCCGCGATAAGGGAAAAGGCAATGGCTTCAGGAATCAGCGCAAGCGCCACAACCGTGCCCGAAAGCAGGTCGCCACGCACATTGCCGAACCACTCCTGTCGGAGGTTAGCTTTAGTGGACATAGGTTCTGAGGAATTCAGCCTTGGAAACCGCGCCAAATTGCACGACTTCAAAAGGGAGTGAACGTCTCAACTCGATTCCAGTCCCGACGGTGGGTGGATCTTAAAAACACGAGTTGAGGAAGGGGCTCACATAAGAAAATCGGGCTCCCAAAGAGACACCGATGCCAGATTATGGCACACCAACCCTCTCCGCCCTCTCCCGAGGGTCCTAACCCATGCCACCGCAACGCCCAAAACCCCGTAGACTAAGTCCTCAAATCGACCATGATCACGCCCGAACAATCCGCCGCCATTCTCGCCCAGATCGAAGCTTCCGCCAACACCGGCGCCGCGCTCCGTAAGGAGGCGATGGAATTGCTCGACACCCTGCCCGAATACAACTGGTCGGGAATCTATCGCCTTGAGGGCGACGAGCTACAACTCGACGAATACGTCGGCGCCGCCACCGATCACACCCGAATTAAAGTCGGCGTAGGCGTCTGCGGAACCGCCGTCGCCGAAAACGCCAACCAGCTCATCGAAGACGTCCGAAACCTCTCCAACTACCTCTCCTGCTCCATCCAAACCCGCAGCGAAATCGTAGTCCTCATCCGAAAAGAAGACCAAATCCTCGGCCAAATCGATATCGACGGCCACACCGTAGGCGCCTTCGATAAGTCCGACGAACAATTCCTAGAGTCCCTAGCCACCCACCTAGCCGCCCGCTGGTAACGTCGCCGCCGAATCAACAATCAAAATTCGAAAATCTAAATTCGCGTTACCCCCCACTCACCGGAGGAATCACCGCCAACTCATCACCCTCCTTGATCGCAAAGGAAGGCTCCACAAATTCCTGGTTGACCGCCAGTCGGCAGGCCGAAGTGTCGATCCCCATCGAATAAAGGCGTTCCAACAACGCCTCCGCCGTCGGCGAGCTATCCACCACGACGGAATCCCCGTGTTCTTCCCGGAGATACGCAAAGAGCTTGACCTCGAAAGTCATACGTATAAGTCTACGTCCAGTAAACTCTTCATGAGTGGAGAGATTCGATGTCGTTGTAGTGGGAGCCGGTCACGCCGGTATTGAAGCGGCCCTTTCGTCCGCCCGCATGGGCCTGAAAACCGCCTGCGTCACCATGCGCCTCGATCGTATCGGTCACCTGCCCTGCAACTGCTCCATTGGGGGCCCCGCTAAGGGCCACATGGCCCGCGAAGTCGACGCCCTCGGGGGACAGATGGGCGTCACCACCGACTACGCCCTCACCCATATCCGAAGAGTAGGAACCAGCAAAGGCCCCGCCGTCCAAACCGTCCGCGCCCACGTTTGCAAAGACCTCTACCCCGAGCTCATGCAACAAACCATGCGCTCCCAACCCAACCTCACCCTCATCGAGGCCATGGTCACCCACATCGAGACCGCCAACGGAAAGGTAACCGGCGTTTACCTTTCCTCCCCTAACACCTATCACCTAACACCTAACACCTTCATCCCCTGCACATCCGTCATCCTCACCACCGGCACCTTTCTCAATGGCCTGTGCCACGAGGGAAAGAAGAAGACTAGCGCCGCGCGTCACGGTGACCAACCGTCCATCTCGCTCAGCGACTGGCTCCTGGACCTCGGCGTAAACCTCCGTAGATTCAAAACTGGCACCACCCCACGAATCCGCAAGTCCAGCATCGATTTCACTAAGGCCCCCGCGCTGGACAGTGAGCCGGACGCCGGTCCCTTCAGCTTTCTCCACGACCAAACCTTCGCCCGTGCCGAACTCCTGCCCTGCTGGCAAACCAGAACCACCGCCGAAACCCACCAAATCATCGGCGACAATCTCCAAGAGAGCGCCATGTATTCCGGCCAAATCGAAGGGGTTGGACCTCGATATTGCCCAAGTATCGAGGATAAAGTTGTTCGTTTCTCAGGGAAGGACAGTCACCCGGTATTCCTTGAGCAAGAAACGTGGAACGGTGAAGAAATCTATGTTCAAGGCGTAAGCACCAGCCTCTCCGCCGAAGTCCAGATCGCCCTCCTTCGCACCATCCCCGGCCTCGAAAACGTGGACATGATGCGCCCCGGCTACGCCGTGGAGTACGACATGGCCGATCCCCTTCAACTCACGCCTCACCTGATGAGCAAGCTAGTCGATGGCCTATTCCTCGCCGGTCAACTCAACGGCACCAGTGGATACGAAGAAGCCGCTGGCCAAGGCATTGTCGCCGGAATCAACGCCGCCCGATTTGCCCAAAACGAATCCCCGATCGACTTCCCCCGCCACACCAGCTTCATCGGTGTCATGGTGGACGACCTTGTCACCAAGGGCGTGGAAGATCCCTATCGCATGCTCACCGCCCGTGCCGAACATCGCTTGATGCTCCGTCACGACAACGCCGACCAACGCCTTACCACCCTCGGCCGAGAGATTGGGCTCGTCGACGATTTAAGATGGGCAAGATTCTGCGATAAACAGGAACAAATCGCACGAGGATTCGCATCTCTCGAAAACACCTA
Source organism: Armatimonadetes bacterium 55-13 (assembly GCA_001898035.1). Taxonomy (GTDB): domain Bacteria; phylum Armatimonadota; class Fimbriimonadia; order Fimbriimonadales; family Fimbriimonadaceae; genus 55-13. The sequence goes on along the minus strand of MKRX01000002.1, from coordinate 2,124 downwards.
TGTCAACGAGAGTCACAACGAAAAGCTAGCGCAGATCGGCCAAGACGCCGTCCGACAGAAGGCTTCCTTCTTCGACCTGATGAAACGACCATCCGTGGACCTCGCCAAACTCGAAGAGATTGCCCAAATCACCAACCAAACCCTTTGGCTCCCCGCCGATTCAAAGGCCCGAGAACAGTTGGAGTTAAACGCGATGTACGACGGCTATCTCAAGCAGCAAACACGCCAGGCGGATCGAGCGAAGAAACTCGATGAAATGAAAATCCCATCCCATTTCGAATATCAGACACTAAAGGGAATAAGCTATGAAAGCCTAGAAAAACTTGGACGCATCAAACCAACAACCGTCGGCCAAGCCAGCCGGATCCCCGGTGTCCGCCCCAGCGATATCGCCCTGCTCATCGGCTTCCTAAAAGCCTCAAAATCCTTGGCCGGAAAGAGAAATGACGCGTGACGTTCCCCCCATGCGCCCCTGCCCAAACGCGTTAGCCGCCCTTGGCGTCCCGGCAAAGAAGTGGCTAACCCGAATCGATCTCTATCATCAATTGAAAGCCGCCCAAACTTATCTGGAGACGGCTCCGCTAGAGGAAAGTAGCATTTGTCAGGCGGCTATGGAAGCTGGTCTTTCCCTCCACCATTTCATACGTAACTTCCACGAGCTCTTTGGAGTGACTCCCCACCAGTTTCTCGGAAAGCGAAGGATCGAGGTCGCGAAACAGAAACTGAAAGAGAGCGATCTCACCGTAACGGAGATCGCTCTCGAAGTGGGATTCAAGGACTTGAGCGCATTTGGAAGAGAGTTTAAGAGCGAAACCACTCAGACCCCTCGCCAGTACCGCAAGTCTTCCCGAGCCTAGCGTTTCGCCGCTCGTCGCCGTCGGATCAACGCCATCGCGCCAAGCCCCAAAGCAGCCATGGACGCGGGCTCAGGTACCGGTTGCTCAACCGAAATTCCACCTCGAATCGAGAGCCCATCGTAAATGGCTCCATCATTGGCATCGAAGCCCCGATTGAACAGAGCCGTATTGGAAAGTTCGTTCAGCCCCGGCAGCATCTTCCACTCGCCAACGTAGTTATTGTTCAGATAAACGCCTGCCCAGTCCGTTTCATAGTTAAGGTCCATCCGGTAGTGGTTCCAAACTCCTCGGGCTACCGCAATATTCGTTTGAACTGTTCCGATCCACGCGTTACGAACGGTCAGCTTGTTTGATGCGTTGACGCCCAATGTGAATCGCTCGTTGCTGGTGCCCCACATCGCGCTCATGCCCCACATTTCGCTCTTTACTAAACCGTCTAAAAGGTTCATATCCCATTCAATCGTTACAATGGGATGGGCCGGGTCTGTGATCCAACCACTATGGGTCAGATAAGCGCCATAGGTCGCCGCGTCCGAACCGGAGCGAACCAACTTCACCGCCTGCGTCCCTTCCTTAACCGGATCGTTGACAATAACGCCCACGTTTGCTCCAGAAATGGAGTCCCAACCGTTGGTCCCTGTCAGGGTGTTGCCAAGTCCATAGGAAGGGCCTTCAAATCCTGTCGAAAGGGATTGAGCGCCCGCAAAGCAAGCCGCCGCCAAAATCGTCGATGTAAATGCAAATTTCATTGCTCACTCCTTATCTAACCAAACCGCCCTTCGTTGAGCGCGGTAGACAAGTGATACCGGGCCATCTTTAGCCCAACAAGACACTTAGGCCCACTCCCTGGGCCTACCCAAAAAATGGGGACCTTCGCGGTCCAAAGTTGGGTCGAGATGCCAATTTTGGTATCCGAACGTGCACCTTCGGACCACGTGATCGATACGAGCTAAGCCACCTTCGTGCGACGTTGCACCCGGGCCGGGCCCTCGCATTTTAGCGGAGCGGATTGCGGTGCCGGAACCACATGTTTCGTGACTTGCACGTTGTCCAGATAGACCCGTCGCTAAAAAGAGCGCCACACCCCGTCGCAGTAGCTTCCACACCGAAGATCGCCGTCGAGTTGATCGAGATTGCACCGATCAAGGAAACTGACCGCAACACCGCGCCCAAAAATCACTTTCCAACCATGCAAACAAAGCGAAATGTAGCCGACGGTCCTACCGTCGTACGCGCGCGGCAAAACAGGGCGCTCTGAAACAGAACA
>MKRX01000001.1:344174-347774 GCA_001898035.1 Armatimonadetes bacterium 55-13 | reverse complement strand
TTCATAAGTCTCCTTAACTGGAGACTCTACTATTTCAAACGATCCTCATAATGGGGGGCAGCTCAGACCCAAGACGCATAGGAAGGACGGCACATTATCTCTATATATTTTTTGTGACGGCAACGGTCAATACTTACATCCTAACACTCTAAGCAAGCGGTTCGCTGCTTGGAAGGTTGAGGTGGGATTGCCTACTCGGCTCAGATTCCACGATCTGAGAGGCACGTTTGTCTCGCAATTGATTGAGTCTGGTAGCGATGTTGTCTCAGTTCAAGAATTAGCCAGCACGCAGATTTCCGCACAACGAAGAAGTATTACGCTCGTGCCAGAAGCGTCGTAAAGGAAGCCGCGATGGATCAATTTACCAAGCACATCGGTCAGCACATGCAAGAGCCCAAGCAGCAAGTTGAAGGGGCAAGTTCCCAGTTCCCGCTCACGACACCGTCAAAACCAACTTTCGGCGAATGGGGATCACAAATGGTGTCCACGCCGCAATCGACCACAGTGGATGGGGTCCACCAATTTGAGTTCTGAGCGTTCCGACAGATAGGTAACAGATTGTTCCGGACACATGGGTTACACCTTTCTCATGGACCTTTGAGTTGATGGGAAGAAATCGTGCCCTGGAAGGAGTGTTCGGTGATAGAAGAACGTATGCGTTTCATTGTTCGCCTGCTTGAGGGCGAAGAGATGAGCTTGTTATGTCGTGAGTTCGGAATCTCCAGGAAAACGGGTTACAAGATCTTTGAGCGTTACAAGGATTGCGGACTGGAGGCTTTGACAGATCGGTCCCGTCGTCCGTCTCCATTCCAGAATACTTGCGCTTCCACAAGTAGAACGCATTCTGGCTGATACCGTGCTTGCGGCAAAGCTCAGCCTGGCTGATCTGGCCAGAAGATGCTTCTTGGAGGATGCGAACAATCTGCTCCTCGCTGAACCTGGATTTTTTCATGAGCCTCCTTAACTGGAGACTCTACTAATTCAAACGATCCTCACAATGGGGGCAGGTCAAGTCAGCTTAAGTATCCACAGCCCAATATCATAACCATTCGAAAACCATACAAAGGATACCGAACTCCTAATTTACCCACTTAAAATCAATCTTAACTCTGTCAACAAAACCTGATTTTGAGTAATTTACCTGAATCGTATCTTGCTTACTGTCTATGCTTATTTGAGGGAGACCGAACCTATGCCAAAACGTCGAATATAGTCGAAATTCACCTGCAATCTTTATATAAATGAAGACATCAGAAATAACCACACCAGGAGAGTTAACGCCCTGAACAACTACTACATCAATGTCGTGAATCTTATGCTTAGTGACGCTACACACGATATAGAATTTCCCATAAAATTTCTTAACTAAGTCAATGGAATCCGCGACAGTAAGGCTACAAGATTCTTTCAACTCCTTCGTGGACTTTGATTGACCTATCGCCGACTTGGAAAAAGTACATACTACCCCAACGTTAACAATGAGCAATAGAACAGTGAGGTGCTTACTGAAGTATTTTAGGTTGTTCACATCTACCCCTGTATAAGCTGTATTCCGCATGGAAAACAGGCTAGGAAACACCGACTGTATCCAGATGATACAGGGTTTGAATTTGCAGCAAGGTCAGGATTGAGGTATTGCGCGCTAACCTCGCCCTCTCCGAACTTGCAAGACCATTTACCGTTGCTGTCTTGCCGGACAAAATGATAGTTGGATGGGTCGGTATGTCCTTTCCAATAACCTGCCACATTGCAATGACCCTGAAGGCATTTTCCTGAAGCTGGCAGTGGAATAACCTTATGCCTTTTAAAACATTGCATTAATTTACTTCAACTGAATGGAGGCACCCAGCATCCCGGCCCACCCGGATCCGGCCAAGCTCCCATCTGACTCCTAATCCTATCTGGATCGGAACTCGTCTGCATATTTAGCATTGAACATGCATAAGCAAAGCAATTATTTCTAAGAATGACTCCGCTTGCATTGTAAATACGTGGATCATAATCAGGTCCGCATCCACCACTTGCTGTCTTTCTCTTAGTTGGCCCCTCTCCGGATTCGTCGACGAAGTCAATCGGACTATCATAGGCATATTGATAAGAGTCTTCGTTCGGCCATAGTGGATCTACGGTTAGCCATCTAGCTGTCTGCGTGAGACAGTGCCTTGCTCTCACATACAGTAGAGATGCCAAGTCAGCAAAATAGCCTAGGAGCCCAACAAAGCCCCAACAGGAACGTCTGGTTCCTGTCGATGTCCTTAGCTCTCCATAAGGCCAATACTCAGCGGTGTAGGTGAGATTCTCATTCTCATCAAGCTCTCCATTCAGAGAGCCCAGAGTATCAGAGACATATTGGCGCTCAACACCGTTCCGTTCTTCGCAGACCAGAATCCCACCAAAGTTCGTGTACACCGCAGACATCGCCATTAGTTTTTTGTTCCCTCTGATATAGATTGGTGAAGTATTGCGTCGCTTCATCCATACGACTAGCTATCGACGGTAGAACTTTTCTACGATCTTCCCTTTATCTACCAAAAGCGTAATACCTGGGCCATTTCTCCATTTTGGCGGGGTAAACACAAACCACAATTTTTCATCCTCTTCACAAATTGTTTTACATGTAAGTGCAGAGAGATTGGTTCCATTTCGAGTAACCTCTCGAAACGCTGCAAGTAGAGAATCAGGGTTTGATTTTGATTCCTGGTTTGGAGCTGCACCAGAGAACTTCTTAGAAAAGATGAAACCACTCTTATCGTGCTTTGTGGTCAACTGCCACCGTTTCGATTTCGCTTCAACCTCGAATGTAATTACATATCCTGATTCTCTTAGGGTTTGAGAGTAGGAAAAGATAGACGGAAACTCAAGTTTTTTAGCAATAATTCTTAAACTTGATGCAAGGGCTCGCATACTTGCAGTCTCCTCATTTCTAAACAATGGATGCGCGAAAGCACTTATTAAGGCGACTGAGATTAGTGTCATTTTTACTTCGTTTGGTACCTTTCACAAATTTTGGGGAGTGAACTGACCGGGCAGAGAGCTGTCGGATCGCGCAAGGCCATCCCACAAGCTGTCTGAATAAGATCTAGCATTTTCCCTGACACTTTTTACGATTCGGCTCAGAACGACATCCAAAGATCATTTTTAGCAGATAACAGTTTACTTCCGCCGAAAATCCAGCACACTCCTTTTTGTAACCGCCGGGGTAAATGGGGGCACCAATCCCTGTGGCTGGACAAGAAATGTTTCGATCATTAGCGTGTGAGTTTTCGTGGGCGTAGACGCAATCGTAACAGTATTTGTCAGTTAATGGAGGCTGCCCCCACGAATGGCGTAGAGCCGTAACCTATGTGTCCGGACCGTTGTGTTACCGATCTGTCCGGAACATACAAGACTGAAGATGGTGGGCGGTACAGGATTTGAACCTGTGACCCCTACAGTGTCATTGTAGTGCTCTACCACTGAGCTAACCGCCCTTATAGAAGGAGTTCTATTTTGGCGTACGGGGTGGGTGGTTGTCAACGGGGCCTGGTGGGTGGGGGTCTTATACTTAGGCATGGTTGGGCTCTTGGGGTTGCTGGTGGTGGCGGTTCCTTATTTTCGGAT
>MKRX01000001.1:249343-344161 GCA_001898035.1 Armatimonadetes bacterium 55-13 | reverse complement strand
GACGGACTCGGCGGGGGTGGTGGCGTTTGATGAGCCGGGGTTGATGGGGCGGGAGGTTTTCTTTTTTGTTCGGAGCCATGGGTACGAGGTTCCGGCGGATGGGTTTGGGTACCGAGGGGTTCGGCTGCAGGCGGAGGCGGGGAAATCGGCGACGGTGCGGATGACTCGCTTGAACATCGCGGAGCGGCTTTGCCGGTTGACCGGCCAGGGGATCTATCGGGACAGCGTGCTGTTGGGGGAAAAGACTCCCTTGAAGCAGCCGGTTTTGGCGGGTGGTGTTGTGGGACAGGACACCGCTCAGGCGGTGATTTACCGGGGGCGGATGCTGTGGTTCTGGGGCGACACGGACCGGACGGGGTACCCGCTGGGGAATTTTCACACCACAGGGGCGGTGGCGACCTTTGCCCAGGGCGGAGTGGACTTTGGGTTTGATTACCACTACTTCACGGGACAGGACGGGTTTGTTCGGCCGATGGTGGATTCGAAGGAATCCATGCCGATCTGGATCAGCGGGTTGACGGTGCTGGGCAAGGGGAAGGACGAATCCCTGCACGCGTATTACGCCCAGATGCGACGGTTGGGGGAGGTGGCTTCGAGCGGGTACCTCAAGTGGAACGACCAAGCGGAGCGATTTGACATTGCCCAGACCTTTGCGAAGGATCGAGGCTGGCGGTATCTGGATGGTCACCTGGTGAATGACGAAGGGCGGTTGATGGGGAACTTGCCGCCAAACGTTCGGGTGAAGGCGGATTGGGGGGCGATGCAGGATGCCTCGGCGTATGAGGCGTTTACTCCGTTGGATGCGGAGGGCAATGTCCGGCGCGTGAATGGGAAGGCGGATTATGTTTGGCAGAAGTCGGCGGGTCCGCTGGATGCCCGGGCTGAGCAGCAGCTGGTTCAAAAGGGAGATTTGAAACGGGAGGAAGCGCACTTTCTTCCCCGCGATGCCCAGGGAGACACGATCTTGCCGCACGGAGGGAGCGTGCAGTGGAACCCTTATCGGAAGCGGTGGGTGATGATCTTCACGCGGTTCGGGGGGAAGGACTCGGCGCTGGGAGAGATCTACTACAGCGAAGCATCGGCGCCGACGGGACCGTATCTGAGAGCGGTGAAGATCATCACCCACGACAAGTACACGTTCTATAACCCGGTCCACTATGCGTTCTTAGATCGAGATGGGGGGCGGACGATTTACTTTGAAGGGACGTACACGGCGGAGTTCAGTGGCAATGAGGACAAGACACCGCGTTACAACTACAACCAGATCTTCTACAAGTTAGATCTGTCGAATCCGAGGTTGAAGTTTGCCCAGGGTGGTTAGTTCGTTGAGAACATCACTTGCTGAAGCCGGGCGGCGATCGATTGGGCGAAGGTTTGGAAGATCTTGGCGGCTTCGGGACTCGGGGCGGTTTCTTCTAGGGTTTGGTAGAAGAGGAAGAGCCAGGTTGGGAAGTGGTCGGCGGTGGCGTTGGTGAGGGATCGGTGGACGGGGACGGGGCTGCCTTTGTAGTCTCCGGTGCGGAGGGCGACGGAGGTCCAGAAGAGTTTCATCTTGGCGAGGTGCTCTGGCCAGCGGTCTTGGATGACCTCGTTGAAGACAGGGCCGAGTTCGGGGTGGGCGCGGACCTTTTCGTAGAACGACTCGACGAGGAGGTCAATGTATTCCTCGGAGATCCCGGCGTTGCGGGCTTGGCGCTGGAGCGCGTGTCGGCGGTCGAGGGCGGCGTTATAGGCTTCGATGGGTTCCATGCGGTGATCGCGGGTGGGTTTTCTTAAGATTAGCAACAACTGGGGAGGGGGTCATGCGTCTTTTGGTACATGGCTCTGCGGCGGATGGTGTTGTTGTTGGGTCTGGCGTTGTTTGCCAGCGGTCTTCTGTATGGACGGGCAGGACTCGGCGGGTCCCCAGAGGATACGGTTCGGCTGTTTTCCAAGGCGCTGTTGGCAAAGGACTTTTCGGCGATGGCTCGACTGGTGGTGGGTGGCAAGCCGGATTTTGACTTTGCGAAGATTCGTGAAGACGATAGTGAGTGGGACCGGGTGTACAAGCGCTTTGAGGTGACGGTTAAGAGCGTTTCCCTGGACGGAGACAAGGCGACGGTGGTGATCGATTACAAGTATTCCGAGCCCGACGGCGATGGCGGGGGGACAAAGGGGGAGAAGGTGCCTTTGCAGAAGGTGGACGGGGAATGGAAGATTGTTCCTTACACCAAGCGCTCACCGACTGGCTACTACTTCGAAACGCTGGCTAACGTCTTGGCTAATCCTGAACAGGCGCTCGCTCGGAACTTGGCAATCTATGGACCGACTCGAAATGTTTCGGAGGCGGAGATTCGGTTGGGGAAGGAGCGGTCGGATTTTCTTTCGGCGATTTTTGAAGCATCCGACAAGCACGAGGATGAAGACCTTCCCTACTCTGGATACAAGTCGATGACGATGGTGGAGCACACCCTGATGCTCTGGCCCGCGGGTCGTGGCGATGAGGTGGTGTTTGATATGGGGCTGGAAACTGGGCGGTACCTGACGGCTTGGCGGAAGGTGGATGGGAAAGCGAAGCGTCTTTGGCAATACCGGATGAAGGAACAGAAATCTGGTGGAAAGCCGGCGGCAGGAACCCTGGCGGCTTGGTTTGAGATCTCCGAGAAGGGCTTCGCAGGGCGAAACGCGGAGTTTAGAAAGATGCTTTCAGCCAGACGTCCTTACGCGGCATACATTGAAGTCGGGGCGATTGGATCCTTTATCTGCTACGTGGTTAAGGAGGACGGAACGGCTGATCCGACGAAGTCACGGTATAGCGAGGAGAGCACGATGCAGGACAGCCATCAGGCGTGGACTCGGGGATTCTTTGTCACGCCAGAGGAATCGATGATCTTGGCGAGTTCGCATTAGTTTCTGGTCCTGACCTACATGTCCCGGCAGAATTGCGGTGCAATGGTTGGGGGTGGCGAACCGATCTTTACAGAGAACATGTCGGTTTCGGCAGTTTCCGGTGGCTCTTCGCGAGTGGACCAGGACCCGCAGGTCCAGACCCTGCAATCCAAGATCAAGGATTGGCAGGACTGTAAGACAACGGATCCCCAGGTCAAAAAGCAGATCGTGGCGAAGTTGGAAGTCCAGTTAGATTCGGTCAAATCTTCGCTAGAAGCGAGCGAGAAGTCCAAAGTGGAACAGGCGGAGGCTTCGGGAGTGGGGGCTCGGCTGGATCTTTCCGCTTAGAGGAAGACGGCGATTTCCTCCAGTGGCTTTCGTTGGAGATCGGGGACGTGGCAATCGGGCGCGGGGTAGCCCACGGGGAGCAGGACAAACGGCTTTTCGTTTTCCGGTCGTTGGCAGATCTCACGCAGAAACGTCATGGGCGCCGGAGTGTGGGTGAGGGTGGCGAGACCGGCGCGGTGAAGCGCTTGGATGAGAAAGCCTACAGCGATGCCGACGGACTCCGTCATGTAGTAATTCTTGATTCGCTCCTTGTTCGGCCCAAGTTCGTAGTCATGACGGAAGACGACGATGAGCCATGGAGCATCGGTGAGGTGCGACTTGTGGAAATCAGTCCCGAGGGGAGCGAGGGCGTCTAGCCAATCCTGGGGCGCTCGGCGTTCGTAGAAGTCCTTTTCTTCTTCTTCCGCCTTTTCGCGAATCTGTCGTTTGACCTCGGGGTCAGAAATGGCGACGAAGGTCCATGGTTGGCGATGGGCGCCGCTGGGGGCGGTACCCGCAATTCGGATGGCGGTTTGGATCGCTTCTTGGGGGACGGGGTCTGAGGAGAAGGCACGAACGGTGCGCCGGGCACTGGCGACCTCAAAGTCTTGAGTGAGACGCTCGACGACTTGATCTTGGGGGATTCTTTCCGGGGAGTAAGGCACCGTCCTCAATTCCATTTGGTTACGTTACCAGCGGACGGTGAGAGTAGAAGCTGGACACGCGTCTTGTGTGGGAAGTAGCCCGGGGGCCACTTCCCTCTCCAGGTTTAGAACTTAAAGTTGGCGGCGATATAGGCGCCGGGGCGGAAATCTCGGAAACCTTGCTGAGCGTTCATGCTGCCGAAGGGAGTGACGCCGAAGCTGACAGGCCCCGATGAGAGGAGGTTGATTCCTCGCGGCGAGTATTGGGGGCGGAAATGGGTTTGGTTGAGTTGAACCAAGGAAACAAGTGTGCCCGCGCCACCGAGAATGGTCAGCGTGCTGTCGTCCTGAATCAAACCGATGATGAGGACACCCGCGGAAACGACGAGCACGGTGTTCCAGGTGTCTCGGGGACTGGAGCGGGCGTAGGAAAGGCTCGCGGGGATCTTGAACGCTTGATCTTGAGCGTTGGCGACGGCCAGAGTCATGGGGGCGAGGATGGTCGCAGCGGCGAGTTTAGCAATGCTTTGAATTTTCATTTTGCTTTCCCTTTCGTTGGATTACTAGTCGCCGAAATAGGCCCGGAAGGTTCCCTTTCTAGTTCTCAACCCACTGAGCCAGGAGTTGCTTGGAGGCTTTTGCGCGCCAGCCCTCGATGATTAGATCCTCGATTTCTTCTGGCTTGATGTGAGATAGGCGGACAATGATGGCCGGGTAGCCGTTGTAGTGGGGATCCTCGACCCAGTAAGGGGGATTGGATTCCTTGATCAGCTCTTTGGCGGTGAGGTTGGGCACGACGATGGCGATGACGCCTTCGTTCACGACGCGCGCTTTCTTGGGTTCAACCCTTTCTAACCATGACCAGAGAAAACCTTTCGCTTTTCCTTTGACTTCGACAGAGAAACCAAAGCGACCCTCTCCTTCGACGGCGCCGGGAAGTTTGGCGCAGATTTGGCGGATATCGTCAAGTGTCGTCACAACTTATTGTAATTGCACGATGTTCGATGCGGGTTCGGATTGATTTGATGAATGGTGAACTTCCTGCGGGTCTTGCACGTTGTAGCCTTTCGTGGTTATTCGCTTGCTCACCATTCTTGCGTTGTCGCAGGTTCAGGCGCCCGCGCCTTCTCTGCCTCAGACGGTTCTCAAGAATTTTGCGACTTGGGATTTGAATCGAGATGGGAAATTAACTCAGACCGAGATCGATAGCAATCTCCTCAATCCTAATTTTCACGATACCGACGCGGCGGCGTTGGCGGCGATGCACGTTTGGATGAGTTCCACTTCCGATCCCCTTCCGGACCTTGATCGGGCTTGGTTTATGAACTATAAGCCGGTGCGTTTTACGATTGCCAAGGGGACTTCACGCGACGAAGCCAAGAAAGCAAGGAAGGCTTATGCGGGTACGCCCGGTTCGCTTCAAAGCACCTTTACGGCAAGTCTGAAGCGGCTCAATCGAAAAGGGGACAATGTCCTCTTCGACGCGGATGGCCCTAACTTGCCGGACATTCGACAAGGAGCTTTAGGAGACTGTTATATGTTGGCTCCATTGGGCGCGTTGGTTCACCGGAACCCAGACGACGTGCGGAATATGGTGAAGCCCGAGGGAAATGGCTTCCGCGTGAAGTTTGGCGACGGACAGGAGGTTAAGGTCAATGCCTTGACGGATGGCGAACTGGCGCTGGGCGGTTCTTCCACGAAGGCGGGTTACTGGATTCGGATCGTCGAGAAGGCTTACGGCAGCCGGAAGCTCTCCGAGGGAGACGAGAAGGTGGCAACAGATAGCATGAGGGGCGGAAGCAGCGGAACGGCCGGGAAGGCGTTCACCGGAAATAAGTTCAGTTCCGTCTCGCTCATTGGAGACTTCAAGAAGGAAGTCTCTCAGGAGAAGCTTGACGAGAAGATGAAGCAACTTCGCACGGAGATTCCCAAGGCAACAGCGGACAAACGTTTGATCGTGGCGGGGACTTCAAAGAAGGACATGCCGAAGAGCATCTCACCGAACCACGCTTACGCCATCTTCGGCTATGACGCGAAGACCGATCGGATTACGATTTGGAATCCGCATGGCAACGACTTCAAGCCCAAAGGCGACGAAGGGCCAGAGAATGGCTATCTGATTGAAGACGGCGTGTTTTCGATGCCGCTCCAGATGTTTGTCAAGACCTTCAGCCGAATCATGTTCGAGTCGAAAAATTAGTCTCGCAACTTGGTGATTTGTCCGATGTGGTAGCCCACGTGGATGAAGCGGCAAATCAGAATCTGGGAGCCCGTATTGGCTCCCTTCTAACTTTTAAAAAGGGCTCTTCGGCGAGTGTCTGCTTCACGCGTTCGAGGGATTACCACGGGCTTTTTGGGGCGGCTTGCCAGGCTGGTTCAGAGGGATCATCGGGGAGGTCCGGCCACGCTCTTCCGGGTGTGAGTTTTGGCCAGTTTTGAATTCGCTCGACGATGTTCACGTTCCAGATGGCAAGATGCAGAAATCTCCCAGATGTTTGGTTCGCCTTCCTTTCTCCGCGTGAGCGCTTGTACCGCTTTCAATTCGCCCAGTGTTTCATGTAGCGGTGTGACCCCATCGTCGTGAAGGTAAGTGCATTCCCAGGCGGCGAGCAAGTCTTGGCGGAGGCTCTGTTGGTTCACGTTATCCTCCCGTGATTCCTTTGGGGAATCGATCGAGCACAAAATTGGGTTCAACGCCTTGCTCCAGGTAGATTTTGGCGGCACAGAGGACGATGGTGAATCCTTGAGTCGCCCCCATTGCCTCTTCGACGACTTCGGCATCGGTTCCGGCAAAACCGTCGTTTTCGACGCTGACAAAGGTGCCGATGTTATCCAGGGGGATAAATTTCCAACGAACCTGAGTTGTGCCGTGGGCGCCGGGCCATTCGAAAACGATTCGTTCGTTAGGAATCAGTTCTATCACGTCGATTTCGGCAGATACATCGTACATTTCCCAGTCCCACTGCACTTTGCTTCCCGCGACGAGGAACCCGCTTCCTTTCGTGAACCAGAACTTCGTGGTTATCTCCGGATCGGCGAAGGCTTGGAAGACCTCTTCAGGAGTTCGCCGGATGAGCATTCCGGCTCTGACGACAGGGGCTAGTGGACGGACTTCGTTGTTCATGTGTTGACTCCTTGATGGTTCCTGGATTTAGGGCCTAAGGTAATCTCCCGCGATGTTCGGGCGTCTCTTTGCGGCGATCATTCTAAGCCTAATAGCCGCATTAGTTTCCCCGGCGTTGGCTCAGGTTCCGAGCTTCGGGGCTCAACCCACGATACCCACGATTCCCAAGAGCCTTGCTTCCCCGAGGGCGACTCTCTCCACTTACTTCGACGGAATGAACGGCGCCAACATCGCCGTTGCGGTGACCACCCTTGACCTGCAGGGTGTCAACCCGTTGGAACGCGCCGAGCGGGGACCTCAACTGGCTTATCAACTCTTTGCCATTCTGAATCGAGAAGCATATGTCGATCTAGATCGCGTTTCCGATACGAGCGATGCACCTGCTTTTCAACTGCCGATTACACTACAAGGTAAAGAGATTGGCAAGATTGTCATCGACAAATCGAGCGATGGGGCGTACCGGTTTACTCCGGCAACGCTGGCCGCATTGGATGGATTGTGGGATCGCGTGCAGGACAAGCCGGTGGTCCACGGACTAGAAGATCCAGACGAGGAGCAATTTAACCCGGCACGATGGGCAGAGAACCAGATGCCGGAGTCGATCAAGACCAACGTTTTGGGCGTGGCGAAGTGGAAGTGGTTCTATCTCATCATCCTGTTGCTCTTGGGGGCGGTTGCCGGTTTGGCCATTCGCGGAACGACCCTGCTCCTCGTCAGAAAGATCTTCAAACTCAACAAGCAGGACGCTGCCTACAAGGGCATTCATTTGGCGGGAAACTCGATCTTGCTCATCGTTTTGAGCGGATTGGTCTTTGGAGGTTATCGATTCCTCGTACTTCCCGGCGTGATTTCAGGGATCATCAATATCGCTTCAAGGACAGGCGTTCTGATTGGGTTCACCCTTCTGGCGTTTTCGCTTTGGGATGGGCTCGTTCACTTTTACGTTTGGCGATCAGCGGATAAGTCCGATCAGGCAGAAAATCTCATTGCACCGATGCTTTCCCGACTTGGGAAGGCGACGATTGTGATCATTGCCGGGCTGACGCTATTGAGTAGCGTTGGGATCAACGTAACCGGATTCGTGGCGACCCTAGGCGTTGGCGGTTTGGTGCTGGCGTTTGCGGCAAAGGATAGCGTCGAAAACCTGTTTGGCTCTGTGATGGTACTCGTCGAGAAGCCATTCAAGATTGGCGATTGGATTCGCGTGGCGGATGTCGATGGAGAGGTGGAGGAGATTCGACTTCGCTCGACCCGGATTCGCACGTTTGAGGACTCGGTCATTGTGCTTCCGAACAGCATATTGCTCACCAAGGGAATCGAGAATTTTGGGATGCGCCGCTATCGGCGACTAAGGACCACGATTGGGGTGACCTACGATACGCCACCGGACAAGTTGGACCAGTTTACGAACCGAATCCGCGAGATGCTCTTCTCCCATCCACATATTTGGAACGAGAAGCGCTTGGTTTACTTTAACGACTTCGCAGCGAGTTCACTGAACATCCTAGTCTATTGCTTTATCATGGCAACGAACTGGCAAGAGGAGCTTGAAATTCGGAATGAGATTTTGCTTCAGATCATCCGCATCGCGGATGAAATGGAGGTTGAGTTTGCCTTCCCCACTCAAGTGGTACGAGTGAAAGAAAACGACGCGCCCAAGCTGCCCTATGGAGGGATCGAGCCGCAACGGTAGGAAGCGTCGTAAGTACAATTGGAGGAGAGGGATTGAAGATGGCGCATTATCGATACTTGATCGTTGGAGCTGGTATGACCGCCGATTCGGCGGTGAAGGGCATTCGATCCCGAGACGCCGAAGGGTCAATCGGGATGTTTGGGCTAGAAAGCCATGCCGCCTATGACCGTCCACCTCTTTCGAAGGCGCTTTGGAAGGGAGATTCCGAAGAGACCGTATGGCGGAAGACTCCCTACGACGGAGTGGAGCTTCATTTGGGAGTCGGAATCGAGTCAATCGATCCTTCCTCGAAAACGGCGAGCGATTCCAATGGCGACACCCACAGTTACGAAAAGCTCCTGTTGGCAACCGGCGTCTCTCCGCGGCGATTGGACTTGGGCGACGATGGGATTATCTATTACCGGACGTTCGAGGACTACCGACGGCTGCGGGAGTTGACGGAAACGGGAAATCGGTTTGTGGTGATTGGCGGGGGGTTCATTGGATCTGAGATCGCAGCCGCGCTGACCATGAACGACAAACAGGCCATCTTAGTCTTTCCGGGAGAGGGCATTGGAGGAAATTTGTTTCCTGCCGACCTGGCGAGAAATCTGAATGCGTACTACGAGGAGAAGGGCGTGGTAGTCCTTCCGCATTCTCAGGTCGTTTCCTGCAGCCGAAGGGGCGAACAGTTCTTGGTTACGATCAAAGGAGCAGATTCCGAACGAGAGGAGTTGGTTGACGGCGTGGTTGCGGGAGTCGGTACGGTTTTAAACGGAACCCTGGCCCAAGAAGCGGGTTTGGATTTCGATCAGGGTGTGAAGGTCAACAGCTCTCTTCAGACCAGCGATCCGAATATCTATGCGGCAGGAGACGTGGCCACTTTCTTCGATCCGACCTTACAGGAATGGCGGCGGGTCGAGCATGAAGATAATGCGAACTCGATGGGTGAGTTTGTGGGCCGAGTCATGGCGGGAGAGGTGGCGACGTTTACCCATCTGCCGTTCTTCTACTCAGACCTTTTCGAATTAGGTTACGAAGCGGTGGGCGATGTGGACTCACGCCTTGAGACCTTTGCAGACTGGACAGAACCGTTCCGTGAAGGGGTCGTTTACTACCTGAGGGAAGGGCGAGTGCGGGGCGTGCTGCTCTGGAACGTTTGGGACCAGGTGCCAGCGGCGACGGAATTGATTGCTGAAGCCGGGCCGTTCACTCCGGAAACGCTGAAGGGCAGGTTGCCTAGATAACGATCCCTCCCCGTGGGAGGGATCGTTATTGGGCCGGACCTATTTGGCAATTCGAACGGCAGAAGGGCTGTCAAATTGATTTACTCCCGAACCACTCGTTCCCAAGGTTACAAGGCCCGCGCCCGAGATTCCATCCACGCGGCTCAAGATTTCCGCATCCTGATCCACGACGTAGATCTTCCCTGACTTATCAAAGCAAGCCGATTGGGCATAGGACAGATTGAAGGAGGCCCAGCCAGTGGTGGACATGTTCGACGTGTAAATCACTCGGCCACCTCGGTCGGCAATGAGCATGTTGTCGTTGGCATCAAACACGATGTCGCCGGGTGACTCGAACTGGCCGACGCCGACTCCGTTCGATCCGAAAGTCGTCCAGTTGGCGCCGGTCATGTCATCCACCCTTGCGATCCTGTCGAGAGCATAGTCACCGACATAGATGCGATTTTGACTATCGACAGCAAGAGAAGCCATGCCTTGAAACTGGAGTGCGCCGGTTCCGGCGGAGCCAAATTCAACCCAATTTGCGCCACTCATGTCGTCGATTCTGACAACGCGTGAATTGTCCGAGTCCAAGATGTAGATTCGGTCTTGATCGTCGAATGCGAGTTTGTACGGGTGGTTGAACTGTCCTACGCCCGTTCCTCCCGTTCCGAAAGTCGTCCACCCGTCTCCGTTCATATTGTCAAAACGCACGATTCGATCGTTCGACCAGTCTGAAACGTAGATTCTGCCTTGAGAATCAAAGGCGACATCAGAGGGAAAACTGAACTGGTTGACTCCCGATCCAGTCGAGCCGAACGTCTTCCAATTCTTGCCGGTCATGTCATCAACGCGAACGATTCGATCGTTACCATCGGCGATGTAGATTCGGCCGCCGATGCCCGAGCTAGAACTTCCGCCTCCTCCACCACAGCCAGACGCGACGATTCCACTCAAGATGGCAATAAAGCCAATAAAACCATAAAGTTTCATATGTTCTCCAGCGAAAAATTATGGCGACATCGGGTCCCAAAATACTTCCGCTTGGACTTTCGACCGAGGAAAATGAGGGCGTGACAGATCCAAAGCGCCGCGTGAGGATCCTTCTCCTTGGGTTTATGATCGGCCTAGTCGTCAGCGGGGTTACGGCTTTTCCGCTTCCACAGGAGCTTAACTCGTTGGCGGATTGGATGCTGGGTCGTTCATCCGGCGAGCCCAGCGGAACTCTGAAATGGATTCTGCGAGTCCGAGAAGGGGTTACTCATGCAGATCACGCGTACCCTTTCTTGTTTTACGGGACGGACTGGCTGGCCTTTGCGCATTTGGCGATTGCCGTGCTCTTTATTGGCCCCTATCGCGACCCTGTTCGAAATGTGTGGGTGATCCATTGGGGAATGATCGCTTGCGCGTCGGTCATCCCGCTTGCGCTTATATGCGGTGAAGTTCGGGGAATACCCTTTGGATGGCGACTCTTAGATTGTCCGTTTGGCGTGGTCGGAATCGTTCCTCTCGAAATCTGCCGAAGGATGATTCGGCAAATGGAGATTCGCGAACAAGCAAATTAGGCCGATCTTCTCCTCCCGTCTTGAACACGAGAGCCGCCTTTAGGCGGCTCTCGTGGTTGAGGGTAAGGAGGATCAGATCAAAAACGGGATCGGCCGTAGGGCCATGAATTGACGCTAGTGCGGTAGGGCCAGGTGTAACCACTCGGATATCCGTAACTCCAGGGATTCGATTGGTAGCTTGAGTTCCAGTTCCACCAACCTCGGTTGCTATATCGCCCGGGATAGATGCGGGTTCCTCCGATCTGATAGCCATACCGTGGAGCTGGGTACATGGTTATTCCCGTTCCTGGGATGTGATAGGAAGGACCTTGGGGGATGGACAGCCGTTTGACTTGGGCATCCGATGTTGAACTGAGGCCCGCCATCGCTAACGTGGTGAGCGCCAACAATGCCAGATTTCTTATTGTGCGTCTCATTACAGTCTCCTATCTTTTCAGACGATTTTCATTTAGGTTTGCTAGCGTCGTCCTGGGACTTAACCGGGTCAACCATTCATTGGACTTTCATTTGAGAAACTCATCCTGTCGATAACAGGTATGGAGATCTCTGAATTGGATCGCGACGACACAACAATTGGTCGAATCTGGACGAGGTACGAAGCGTTAGTCCTGGCGAGTTAACTCGCCAGACGGACGACTCAGCGGTTGGTTCGCACCTGTTGCTGAACATCAACGACGCGACAAGTGGGAATAGAAGACTTTTCGCCTTTGCGGTGGCTTTCGAAATGGGCTAGTTGCTTTGGCTACGACTTCTTGGTGGTGGCGTATTTACCTTCATATCGCCAAGGGTTGTGGCCGAACTTTTCATCGATTAATTTGAAGAGCCTGGGATCGTATTTTTCAAGTTGCTCCCGGGTACAGATTTCGTTGTGGATGCCATTCGAGGGACTGGCGCTACGGTTGCAGTCGAAATAGTCTTGAACGCCTTCGGCCCAATATTCCGCAGGGTTTGTCGCGGCGTAGGTGTTCTTCCAGAGGCCATCCTTGATCGCTTGGTCGAACGTGGTCTTTAGATTTTTTCGGAAGTTTTTATCGACTTTGGCAAAGGCGTAATCAGCTAATGTGTGGGCGAACTCGTGGATGAAGATGCTCTCGCCATGATAGCGGTCCGTTGGGTACTCCAAGATGTTCTCTTCCCCACCGCTCGTTTCAAGTCCGCCAAGACCACGGGCGCGCTTGTCCCAATCCGTTTTGGGATCGCCTTTTAGATAGCGGTACTCGGGCAGGTCGGTTTGACCTTCTTCTTCCGCAATGATGGAGTAGTGGCTGCCCGCCTTTACGAGGGCGGCCATGGTTTCATCAGGGACTTTAGCGAGCATCTTGTCGAAGGTGTCGAGGATTACTCTGAAAGCTCGGTCCTCTACTTTCTCGGAACCGAGAATCGGGAGCCCCCGGAAATAAACGCACTTCTTATAAAAGCCGTCATAGCTTAATTGTTTGGGCGGCGGGCCAATCGGGTCTGCAAGGGCAGTGGTCTTTGGACCTTGCAAAACCGCTAGAGAGAAGATTGAGACGCATGCAAGAAGACACATAGTTGGCTACTCCGATCATCAGGATAACATGAGATCGTTTTAATTTGAATGATTTTGGACGCTCTCCTTTGGGAATAATCCCAGTGTGGGCACCGTTGCGGGGATTTACCGATATCCAGTCAAATCCATGCAGGGAGAGGAGATTGAAGCGGGGGAGTTAGTCGAGGTTGGTCTAGCGGGAGACCGGGTCTACGCGCTCCAGGAGGTCGAGACGGGCTTTATTGTGAGCGCGAAGCATCCTCGAAAGTGGGAGAGAGTTTTCGAATGTTCGGCCAGGTATTTGCCTTCGTTCGATCAGGGGACGATCGAGATTACACTGCCCAGCGGGAGAATGGTCCACAGCGACGATCCCGATATCAACCGGCAAATTTCTGAAGCCATCGGTCGGGAGGTGCGCTTGGTGAGGGCTTCAGAGGGACGCCATGTTCGGGAGGCGAACCGAGCCTCGCCCGAAGCATCGCCGGGAGAAGAGGACATTCGGGAAGAAACGATGGGAAGGGCGACTCCTCCGGGGAGTTTTGTGGACTTCGCGCCGATTCACGTCATCACCACCGGGACGCTTAAGCGGTTTCGGGAATTGTATCCGGCGGGCGATTTTGCGGCGAGCCGTTTTCGGCCGAACGTGCTGATCGCCACTGACGATATCGGCTTTGTGGAGGATGCTTGGCTTGGCAAGACTTTGTGCGTCGGTTCGGTGGAGACGTTCGTCTTCGACCCCAGCGTGCGGTGTATCGTCACGACGCTGGCACTGGGAGAGTTACCACGTGACCCGCAGATTTTGCGGACGGTTGCGCTGCACCACTCCGCCCCCAGTTATACAGAGGCCCCGGGAACTATGTTGAGGGCCATCGCAGGGGTTTATCTCAGAATCCTTTCGGGCGGGACTATTCGCAAAAACGATGGCGTATCCGTTCGAGGGTAAGCAGAATGGGAGTGAGCCATGAATGATCGAGTGAAGATTAAGAGCGTCGAAATCCTTTCCGACAACTGGTACATCCTCAAAAAGACAACCTTCGATTATCTTCGGAACGACGGTACTTGGCAAACCCAAATGCGTGAGACTTACGACCGGGGTAATGGCGCGGCCATCTTGCTTTATAACCGGGAAAAGGGCACGATCATCTTGACGCGGCAGTTTCGTTTTCCCGCCTACGTGAACGATGTAGTGGACGGGATGATGATTGAAGCTTGCGCGGGACTCCTGGACAACGACGATCCAGAGACGGCGATCCGGCGTGAAAGCGAGGAGGAGACGGGCTACCGGATTGGCGAGGTCAAGAAGGTGTTCGAGGCGTACATGAGCCCTGGCTCCGTGACAGAGAAACTGCACTTCTTTGTCGCTCCTTACGATCCGGAGGAGCAAGTATCCGACGGGGGCGGTAAGGAGCACGAGGGAGAGGATATCGAGGTCCTGGAGGTTCCTTTAGCGGAGGCGGCTTCGATGATCTCCGAGGGGACGATCCAGGACGCGAAGACGATTATGTTGATTCAGTACGCCCAGCTCACAGGGCTCTTGGGTTAACGAGCTTCCATTTCCCGAGCTGAGTTGAATCTTACGAGGATCGTGCGGGGCTTTTGGTTGCTGATTTGATACCAACTGAACGAGATTGGATAACGACCTCCGTCGAAGCTGATGCTATCGACCTTTACCAGGCGGCGACCGAGAGTCTTTTGTTCGGCATCTTTGAATATCACGTAGAAGGTGAGTTCGAGGCGCTCGCGAGGCTCTCGACCCTCGACCATGATGCTTTGCGGCAAGATATCCATTTCGCCATTTGCGGAGTAGTTGTCGAAGGTGAAATCTCGGATACGGATAGAGGCCTTCGAGTTGGCGACGCTCTGCCAGGTGGAATTGTCGCCATCGACGATGATCTGGGTGTCTGGACTGTCGTCGAACGTCTTGGCGGTGTTTGAGGGATTAGTCCAGATCACTTCTCGCTTTCCGGTGGCGTCTTTGGAGTTTGAGACCTTAGCGCCGAGAACTTGCGAGATATCTTCGACATCGACCATGGTTTTTCCGTTGACGATGTAGCCAGGAATAGGACGAGAGCCACCGGAGACCCGGACGGTCACGGTGTCTTGGGCGAGGAACGTGGCGGATGCAAGAGACGCAATCAGAAGTACTGGTTTAAGCATGGCTTTCCGTTTTGTAGTTGGATCAGTTCAACGTACACTAAAACGCGGTTTTGTGCCAGAGGTTAGTTTAGCTGTAATAGTCGAGGTAGATCTGGCGGTTCAGGAGGTCCGATTTTGGACCGCGCACAAATCCTGGGGGACATGAGTCAGCCGAATCGTCCAAAAGCATCAAACGCCCCTGCGTTTTCTGACGAAGGCGGTCTACGAGCGCTTCCAGTGGCATCTCCGTCCAGCCCTTCTTTTCGTGAGCGATGAAGGTATCGACGGGAATCATGGCGGCGAGTTTGTCGTTCGTCATTTTCTCCAAGCCCTCGTGGCTCATGGTGGCGTTGTGACTGCCATGGTGGCCGACTTTGTAGAAGATGGTTTTGGCGAATATCTCGTCAATCGTGACGTCTTTTTCGACTCCATCCACTTTCACTTTGTACGTCTGATTTCCCCATGAGAGCCAGTTGCCAGCTTGAGCATCGGCAACGAAAAGCAGATACTCATCCGTGTCCTCCAGATGGAGGGCGAAGGCGAGGCTGGTGTTATTCGTCGCCGAGTCCATGGCAAGGGCAAGGCTTTCGACCGACTTGAGCCAATCGTGATCAATCCTTCGATATTGTGCGTCCGTGTAGGACTTGTAAATGGCAAGGATTTTCTCGTCTCCCTCGAACTCCTTGGGGACATCTTCGAACGGAATGCCTTCTCGAAGAAACGGGAGTCCAGCGGGGGCCGAGGTGTCCGGATCGACGCCCTTAGAGTTCATTCCGAACATCATCTCCATCCCACCGAGCAACATTTCGTTCATGGCGAGGGCGTATTGCTGGTTCTTCTTGCTTGTCTTCTTCAGGGCCTTTTCGTCATGCGGAGGGCCAAGAAACGCGAGGCGGATGTTCTCGGAGATTTGAAAGGTTTGTCCCGGATGCCAATATTTGACGTTATCCTTTTTGACCCACTCTCGGGGCTTGATCAATCCCTGGCGCGTCTTTCCGATCTTCTCCCCTTCCTCGGCTACGCCGAGAAAGCCGAGCAGTCCGAGGGTGCGGCCCTTTTGGTCCTCAGTCATCTTTTGAAGGGCAGTGAGGGCGACCTCGGCACTACGGTCTCGTTGATCTCTGATGCTGTTGGCAAGTTCGTCCGTCTCGTCCTCCGTCCAAGCATAGTGGAGAGTTTCTATGGCGATCTTCTTCCATATCTCTTCCGCATCCAAGAAGCCGGATACGTGATCCCAGTGTTCGTGAGTGACAGCAAGATGGTTTAGCTTGCCTTGACAGGAATCTAACAACCCTTGGGCGGCTTCTTGAATGCGAGCGGAGGAATCTGGCGTGCCGATGATGGCTCCGCAGTCGATGGCGAGGTAGACGATCTCTTGTCCGTGGGGTAGGCCAATTAAGAAGCAATCTCCTAGGGCATGGCAAAACATGCGGATGGCAGGGCGGCCGTCTTTTGGTTGGAGTGGGGTCACGGGTATTGGCATGTCACTCCACCGAATGGATCAGCGCGAACGGCTCATCCTCTTCGCTCCAGAAATAGTTGTTGGATCGCCCTTTGTGATCGCCAAAGATGAACTCGGCTTGCCGCTTCAAGCGGAGACCACTGGGGATGGACTTGATGACGCTGTAGCGGACCTTCCCGGTTTCCATGTCCACGAGCAAGGTTGCACCACCGCGGAAGATCATGCGGCGGCTCATTTTAAGCAACTTCGAGTAGTAGGCAGGAGTATTCGGCGCCGGCTCGGGGCCGTCGTCGTATTCCGTTGGAACGAATTGACCGTCCGACAGACGTTCATAGAGCGTTTGCTGCGTTATTTCGAGAACGATATCTCGCTTGACTTGGCCGTCCGGGCCCACTCGATGAAGGGCACGTGCAGAATGGACTTCAAATTTGGGGACCTTTCCAGATGCGTCCGGGGCAAGATCAATTCCCAAAACTTGTTTCAAGCAAAGGAAGCCATCTGGGTTGGCGTCTGGCTTATCGAAGCTCTTGGCAAGATCCTCGATAATTTTGTGCAACATGCATTGAACGACCTTGCTTGACCGGAAGAGTTTTTCTCGAATGGGCATTTCCGCATTGCCCCGGGCGAGGTTGGTCATGCTCTCGCCAAAGACTTCGATGCACTTCAACAATGCGGGTTGGAGCAACTCGACGTGGCGGGGAAGCGGTTGAGACCAGCGGAGGGATTCTTCGGAAAGGGTTCTGATACCTCGCGGATAGATGCCGCGACGACGGAAGGCTTCGATGAACGCGGCTCGGTAACCCATGGGGTCATCCGGGACGAGGTCGCAGTCGGCGGTGATGATAGCCTGGAGGTATTCGCCGAAGGTTATGTCAATGGGCGGGCAATAGTCCAGGGCACGGATGCAGATGTTAAGAACGTGACCAGCCGCTTTGGAAGCCTCATCGGCAAGGCGATTGACCAAGTCGGGATGGAGTTCGCCGGGCCTCAGGATTCCCGAGCCTTCGGAGGCGATCCTGACGAGATCCGCTGTTCGGTGCGCGTAAATATTCAGGAAGGCGTCAAAGACGGCGGCGACGAGGATCGCCCCCCGGTCGTGAACTTCAGTAGTCTTTTGCAGCAGCACCCACTTCTCTTCTCCTTCCTGGGTGGTGATGTAATTGCGCAAGGCGCCGTAGTGGCCGGATGCTTGACCAAACTGAACGGCCAACTGGCCCAAAAGATTATTGGTCTTGAGGTCGCCCCGAGTTTTTGCGATTTGTGATCGGACGACGTCTTGAAGGCTGAAATGTTGAAAGAGAGCGACGATATCTGCGAACGCTTCATGGAAGGCGAGGCTGTCTTCGTTCGTGGGTTCTGTGTAGCGGCGGTGCAGTCCATCTAGCAACGCGTGCGTCGTTTCGTGGGCGATGACATCGAATGAGAGACATCCAAAGGTCATGCTGTCGGGCATGATGTTCTCTGGATCCTTATCGGTGGCTTGGAAGTAACCAAAGAGAAGGGCCTTCTTTTCTGGACTATAGAATGCGTTTGGCTGGCGCAGAGCGTGAGGGTGGATTCTGAGTCGTTGAACGTATCCGAGTTCTTGGGCGGGAGCTTCTAGATACCAATGCGCCCGATCTTTCCAGTTTTTGGGCTCTTCTGAGGTTCTTAGCTTTTTTAGGGTTCGGAAGTCGATGGGGGACCATAGGGACGCTCTTCCCAAAGCTCTTTCAAATATCTCGATCGTGTTCATCGATACGGCATAGACCATTTGCTGGTGAAACTGAGGATTACCTTCGCTCACGGACAGGCCGTCCATCGCCAAGATGTAGGCGTCATTTAGATTGACGGGCGGATAGAACAGGCCGGATGCGGGGTCTACATCAATGACCTCGAGGTATTCGCCGGTTGGGCCGAGCCCGAGGTTTTCTTCCCATTCGATCTTGAGGGTCGTTTCCCGGATCTCTCGAGATTTCAGGCTCGTCGCCAACCCGGGGTCTACGCTGTAGACACGCAGTTTTCGATAGGGCGGAATGGGCGGCGCCAGGGGCCGCGATCTCGATTTCATGGGGGCAGGTTTCGAATCCGACATCGCAAAAACGCCAGGGACCAAAGTTACCCGGCAATCTATAATATTAGCGCAATCTGACTGCAAGAGGAGTTATCACGTGTCGGCGGCATTCAATCTTTTGGATCAAGGCATCTATTTGAAAGGGGGCAAGTTCGTCAAGCCTGATGGGGCAGACGTCTTGGATCGCTATTTTGCGTTGGCGGATCAGAACCCGGATTTGCCGTTGGTGATCTGGTTTCACGGCGGGCTGGTGGATACCGCTCATGGGGAAGCCGGGGCGAATTTGGTTGGCCCCATGCTCCAGGATCGATCGGTCCCTGCCTTTTTCATTTGGGAATCTGGGATCGGCACGATGCTGCCGCGGGCGATCGTTCACTTTCTGGCCCAACAACTTACCAGCGCGATTATCTCCAATCTCAAGCGCTTGGTTCTTTCCCGGTTTGGGCTGGGGCTTGTGGCAATGGATGTGGAACTGGGACCGGATGTGGAGATCGTCGACGCCACGCCCTTTAGCGACGATGAACTGGCGCAATTGATTGGTTGGGTCGACACTGACCCAGACGTGGACGCCTATGTAAATGCAATGGCAGCGCGGCCCGAACTTCAGTCGTTTGCATTGGCGGCGGCAGAGCCAAATCCGAAGATGCTCTCACCGGAAGAATATGCGGATGCTTTGATAGCCAAGCACTTGGCACAGGGATCGCACGCGGTGGGGCTGGTTCCCATGACGCTGTTTGATCCCGTGAGCATGAAAATTCGGGCGGCACTGAAGGCCGCTCAATTGGCTCAAGAAACGATCAAACGGTTTTGGCAGCATCGGGATCATGGCGTCTCGCAAACGATTATCGAAGAGGTGATGCGGGGATTTGGCCTGGGCAAATTGGTTTGGGACGAAATGAAGGAGGACACCAAGTCTTCGTTCAAGACCGATCCGGCGGTCTATGGTGGACACGCTTTTCTGGTGAGACTTCAGGCGCATCTGGCTGAACACGCGGGTCGGCGAGTGATTCTGGTCGGTCACAGTACCGGCGCCATCTATATCTGCGAACTCTTGCAAGCGGCGCAGAAGATGGGTATCCAACACAAATTCGACCTTCGATTTTTGGCGGGAGCGGCGCGAATGGATTTAGTTGCGCAAACGCTTGACCTCTGCGGGCCGATGATTGGCAGCTTCAAATCGTTCGGAATGGGTGAAAGTCGCGAACATGCGGAGCCGCTGTTGAAGCCAGTGGTGGATATGATCGCGGAGAATCCCCACATTCCCGACGCCATCAAACAATCTGCCTTGGTGGCGGGAGTTGGGAATTTGTATATCGGTTCCCTGCTCTACATGGTTTCAGGGGCGTTTGAAGACGAAGCGGACACTCCGCTCATCGGGATGCAGCGATATTACGATGGTGTGAATGGCCGTGACCCTTACTCCGGGGTGGGAGTGGTTCAGCGGTTGCGTGGCTACGTTCAAAGCATTGGTCCACGGGGGCCAGGTGGAAAATCTAAGGCCCTTGTTTGGTCACAGGATATGGGGGAGGCGGGATACGAATGCGATGCTTCGACCCATTCCGATTGTGGAAGTCAGCCGGAGATTATTGGAAGTCTGCTTTAGCCATCGCCATAGCGTTGTAATCGTATAATCGTTTCGTTGCTTGGTTTGGGGAGAGGATTGGAATGCTACACGACGTCGATCAATCACTGAAGAACATGCTGGTCGCCGAGTTTAAACGGCTGGAGCAGCCGTTGATCACGGGTGAAGATCAGATCGTTGTGGGAGCACCCTCAACCGAAGATGCGAAGCCTAAGAAGCCATGGCTGAATCTATTTCTCCATGACGTGCATGAAAGTCCGAATTTTCGAAACTTCGCCTTTGAAAACAAGCCGACATCCAACGAGTGGGAGGTTGGCAAGAGTCTCAAGCCGACCCATTTGAACGTTTCCTATGTGATTACTGCGCATGCCGAGGATGCCGCTACAGAACACCGATTGCTCGGGGAAACGTTGGCGGTTTTGATGCGACATCCGTTTGTGGCCAAGCAACATCTAGTTGGTTCGTTGATTCCGTTTGAGGAAGACGCGATGAAGCTCTCGATCGCCCAGCGAGATCACTTTGCGCACGGGGACGGGGCAAAAGTTTGGCAAGCGACGGGGTTGCCGTTAAGGCCGTTTGTTGGATTGGTGGTGGCGGCGATGTTCGATCCCTTCGAGACACGGGTGGTTCGACGAGTCCGGGAAGCCCTCTTCTCGCTGGCTCAGCATACGCATCCGGAAGGCGAACAACGTCAGATGGAGGTTCATCGAGTCCGCGTGGGGGCGGCAGGCATGGTGACTCAGGCCGCGACGGGCGAGGCGATGCCGGATGTGAAGGTAAGCATTAATGGTCGGCCCGAATCCACACTGACGGATGCAACCGGGGTTTATTTTTTCCGTAACCTGCCGACGGGAGCGCACGAAATCACCTTTTCCAAAGCGGGATATCTCAGCCAGACGCTGAAGGCGGTGACACCTCCCCCAGGTCGAGGCAATGAGATGGAGTTGCTAGACGTGCAGATGAAGACGGCAGAGGATAAAGATCGGCAATCGACGATGTCCCCCGAGGAGATTCGAGCAGGGACAACATTGATTGGCACGCTTCGATTTGCGGACGGGTCGCCGGCGGCTTACATTCCGGTTCGAATTGGCGTTCGAACTGCGGTCACAGACGCAGATGGCGTCTATCACTTCACCCATCTCCAGGGTCCGATTCGGGAAATTGTGGCGGAAATTCCTGGGGAAGGAGAGGTCACCAAACCGGTGTCGAGAGACACGGCCACCATCGAATTGGGAAAAAAGTAAATGCGATTCCCTTACAACACCCCTAAAATGGGTGTCGCAACCTAGTCCTTTTGCTGTATCCTTGAACTTGCACTGAGGCTGTGCTCAGTCATAGCGAGGGAGGAGATTTATGCCTGAATATCTTGCACCAGGCGTTTTTGTTGAAGAAATTGACAGTGGCAGTAAGCCCATCGAAGGCGTTGGAGTCAATACGGCCGCATTTATTGGTTATGCGAAAAGTGGAGAGTTCAATAAGCCGACTTTCATCAGCAGTTGGAGCGACTTCTGCCGATATTACGGCGAAGACGACAGCACGGTTCTATCCGCACTGTCCAACGAGCTTGATAAGAGTCCGGTAGAGCTTCTTTCCGCGAAGCGTGCCTCTCGTAAGGGTCTTCTGGAGTTTGCTCAGATCAGCATCAATTCGATGGTGGCGACGAACAAAGCCGGCGGTTCGAGCAATGGCAAAGTTGCCTCTTGGTCGGAGTTCGTTAAGAAGTACAACATTTCGTTGACGCCTCAGCCGTTTATGGAAGACAGCTATCTGGCGTATGCGGTTCGCGGCTATTACGATAACGGTGGAGCCCGCGCTTACATCGTTCGCGTCGCTCGCGAAGAGGACTTGGACATTTTCAAGAAAGAGTCCAAGGCAGCTTTGCCGGAACCCGCGAAGAACGCACAGGTGGCGATCGGACCTTACACTTTCAAGGCGATCGAGGCCGGTACGAAGGGTAACAACGTTACCGTCGAGGTCGAACACCAGGGCGAAGACGGTTTTTCGGTAAAGGTCACCGGAGACGGAAAGACCGAGTCTTTCGGCGACAGCAAGCCGATGACTCCTTCCAGCTTCAAGGGCGCATTCAAGTCCAAGATCGTGGAAGTCACCACGGCAACCGAAGTCGAGACACGACCGAGTGCGGGCACGTTCTCGCTAACGGGTGGTCTGGAAGCAACGCAACCGGCGAACTTGGCTAACCTCCCGCTCTCCAATGAACTGAGCAAA
Organism: Armatimonadetes bacterium 55-13; assembly: GCA_001898035.1. GTDB lineage: Bacteria > Armatimonadota > Fimbriimonadia > Fimbriimonadales > Fimbriimonadaceae > 55-13. The sequence goes on along the minus strand of MKRX01000001.1, from coordinate 321,766 downwards.
GTGCAGGTCGAGGACTTCGTGGGCGATGAAGCTCGTCGAAGTGGTTTGGGCGCGCTGTCGGTCATCGACGACATCAATATGATCGCGGTGCCTGACCTGATGGCTGGCGTTTGGACTCGCGAAACGCTGGTTGGCGGAGATTCCTCGGTTGAGGTTTTGAACATCTCCGAGAAGCGCAAGCAGCAGATCATCGACGTGCAGAGCATGCTGATTTCCTATTGCGAGCGCATGGGCGATCGCATGGCGATTCTGGACCCGATTCCTGGCTTGGTTCCGCAGGATATGAAGGAGACCGTTCTCGGCGCTCCGTTCAGCTGCGACCATGGTCAAGCCGCGATCTACTATCCGTGGATCAAGGTGATGGATCGAGTGAACCCGCAGAGCAAGCGACAGGTCTTCTGCCCGCCGAGCGGTCACATCGCAGGCGTTTGGGCGCGAGTCGGCGTGGAGCGCGGCGTTCACAAGGCTCCGGCCAATGAAGCGCTGATGGGCGCGGTGGCGCTTGAGTTCGACGTGACCAAGCCTGAGCAAGAGATTCTTAACCCGAACGGCATCAACTGCATTCGGTCTTTCCCGGGCACTGGCATTCGTGTCTGGGGCGCTCGCACGCTGGCTACGGTTGGCAATCCGAGCTGGAAGTACGTCAACGTTCGCCGACTGTTCAACTACCTCGAGAAATCGATGGAGCGCGGCATGCAGTGGGTGGTCTTCGAACCGAACGATCACGACCTGTGGGGTCGCGTTCGCCGCAACCTCTCGGCATTCCTCTTTACGGAGTGGAAGGAAGGCAAGCTCTTCGGACAGGTTCCGGATGAAGCGTTCTACGTCAAGTGCGACCGAGAAACGAACCCGCAGGAGATGATCGATCTGGGTCGACTGTATGTCGAGATCGGCGTCAATCCGGTGAAGCCGGCAGAGTTCGTGATTATCCGCATCGGACAGTGGTCCGGCGGCGGCGAGACATCGGAGCAATAAGAGAGGAGATTTAAGCTATGGCAGAAGGCATTGGCGCACTAAGATTCTATTTAGAAATCGACGGCATCACGGAAGGCTACTTCCGTGAGGTCAGTGGTCTGGACTCGGAAACGGAAGTTATCGAGCATCGCGTTACGGGCAAGGGCGGCAACTTGATCGTCCACAAGGTTCCGGGCGCGTTGAAGTGGCCGAACATCGTGCTTCGACGCGGTGTGACGGACGATCGACGACTGCATGACTGGCGCGCTCAGATTGAGAAGGGCTTGATTGAGGAGAACCGCAAGAACGGCTCGATCACTCTTTACAATCCGAAGAACGAGCCGGTCGCTCGGTACACGTTTAAGAAAGGCTGGCCCTGCAAGTTCAAGGGACCGGCTTTGGACGCATCCAAGAACGAGATCGCGATCGAAGAGCTTGAGATCGCACACGAAGGTTTGGAGCGCCAGCAGTAAGCTAGATGGCTAGACCACGCAGCGGACTGCAAACGGAGTTTGATTTCGTCCTGCCTCGCGGATTTGTGGCTCCCGATGGGTCACTTCACCGCAAAGGCAGGATGCGTCTGGCAACGGCCATGGACGAGATCGCGCCTCTGCGCGACCCTCGCGTCAAGGCAAACCAGGCGTATCTGGTGATCATTCTCTTGGCACGCGTTATCACTCAACTCGGCGATGTCGAAGTCATTGACACCGGCGTCGTCGAGAACCTCTTCTCTGCCGATTTGGCGTTCCTCCAGGAATTTTATCGAAAGATCAACGAACTGAGTCCGGACGAATTTGGCGAAGGGGAGGATGGGAGTCCGGGGGAATAGTCCGCTACCCCTCGGAGGCTCTCTACGAGGAGGTAGCGTTCATTGCCTACCATTTCCACTGGCCACTGGAAGACATTCTCGACTTGGAACACAAGGAGAGGCACCATTGGGTAGAGGAAATTTCTAAGATCAACCGAAAGCTCTCGGGCGGCGATTAGTCCGCGAGCTTTCGGCTTGAGTTTTTTCGGCAGTTATGCTGTTTATTAAGACCTTACGATGCCGCGTATCGGTTAAGCAGAAGGAGCAAGTTTCCCCGACGGCGAAAGATGCGGGACCCGCAAAGCCGTCTTATTTGCATATGCACTCCGAACCCACTCCCGTGGGTCCCTCCGCGCCTCCGTCACAGACCGCGACCGAAGGCAAAGGCTCTGGCATTGGTGAGAAGAAGGCGATCTCCAGCCAAGGGGCCGATCCACGCAAAGTGGCTGATCGGGTTTACGAACTGATGCTCGAAGAGGTCCGCAACTACCACCGGCGCGGATTGAATTAGGGAGGCTTCTTTGTCAACTCCCGTTCCTCCACCACCCCCTTCACTCCCGAGTCTTACTGGGATTGTGCGAGGCATTGGGGAGGAGATCAATTCAGCTGGTCGAGCCGCTGAGGGGATGGCTCGGAAGGTGGCAGATGCCACGGGACTGACGGGAGCGACCCAGCGAGTTGAAGAGACCGTCGGTCGAGTTCAGGAGTTTGCCATTTCCCACATCGACAGTCTGTTGATGGGAGTGGAATCGGCGGTGGGAGGGACCCTTGAGTTTGCCGGGGATCTCCTTCAGGGAACAACCCAGCGGGTCCACGATCTGGTGGAACGCGAACTGGATCTGGCGACGGAAGTCGCCCGCGAAGTCGGGACGATTCCCGGGCGAGCGATGCGGCTGTTGGACGAGGCGGATGTCATCCGTCAGCGCGCCATCGAGCGACGCCGTGCGCTTCGAGCGCACGCCGAACGGTTTAGACGGCGCCGGAATGAGTTACCTCGAGTCGTCAGGCGGCATATCGAAGAGATTTCGATCGAGCTAGAGGAAGAGATGATGCTGGACGCCGACGAGGCACAGCGGGTGGGAGAGCAAGCTGCTCAAGATACGCAGCGTCTCTACGATCAAACGGTGACGGAGGCGCAGAATTTTGGTCTGAACTTGGCAGAGCAGACGCGGGTGAACCATGATCGGGCCCGGCGGCTTGCGAGTTCGACACGCGATGGCATTCATTCCGCTTCTCAATGGGCCCAGGAGCAACGGCAGAGAATTCACGATTTTCGAACCTCGCGTGTTGAGGAAGCCCGACGCGTGCGATCGTTGCAGGCGGCACAGGAGTGGGCCACCCGCTCGACGGGAGAGGCGCATGCGTTAGCGGGCGAGATTCAGGCGGATGTTGCTTCACGGCCGAGCAGGATCGCTTCTTTTGCTCAGGGACGAGTTCAAGAGGCGATGGATTTGGCCCAAGGAGTTCGGCGAGAAATCCAAACCGCGCGAAGTTGGATCGAGACGCAGACGGGCAATAACGCGGCTTGGATGCGAGCGATGAAGCAGAACTCCAGCCAGTTCCAATCCTTCCTGCAAGGACAGGCGGCGCGGACGGCGATGCGAGTCGTCCAGCATGGACGGGCGATTGAGGACACCGCGGCTAACCTGGCCCGCGACCAGGTTGCAGATACGGCGGGTGAAGTAGGACAGACGAAGGGAGAGATTCAGAAGAGCATCCGGGAGGTAAAGCGTGAAGTCGAAGGTGACGTTCGACCGCTCGCGGAAGATATGGAGCGGAACGCGACGGCCGAAGTCCAGGTTCGTTCGAGAGACCGCGACGCACGACTGAAGATTGACTTACCGTCCGACGACGCCCCCGCAGAGGTTCCAGAAGACGATGAGGCGTCGGCTCGGGAAGAGTCCCCCGTTCAGTCGGAAGCGCAGAAACCCCGTGAGCGAGAAAAGCCACAGGAGTCGGAAACCGCCAAATCGGTCAAAGCTTCGCCCGAAAAGTCACAGGGGCTGAAGAAGCCCAAGATGACTCCCAAGTCGGCGGATCCCAAGCATGAAGTAAAGGTTGGCCCAGAGGTCGCAATGGCCCCTGGAGCATCGGCAACGGCTCCAGAGGGCGTGAAGACAAAGTCCGTTTCGAGTACCTCGACGGAGACGGCAACGACATCAACCACGGACACGTCCGCTCCGCCCAAATCCACCCCGACATCAGAAGCGTCTTCTCCTTCAACCTCGACTTCGACATCTACTAGCACCACATCGAGTTCGAGCCCGAACAAGGGCAAGACTGCGCCGATCAAGCCTCACTCAAAAGTTGCGGAGGGGCAGAAAGTGTCTTCGATGAAGGTGGAGAACAAAGAGAAGCCGAAGCTCCCCGAAGGCGCCAAAGGAGCGAAGCCGGGCGAGGCTCATGTGCCGACTCCTAAGACATCTACGTCAACGAGCACAACCACGGCGACCTCAACTTCCTCGGGACCGAAGTCTCCGATGAAGAAGCCGACGCCGAACCCCAAGGCCACGACAACGCCCGGGAAGGCGCTGAGTATGAGCGATCCCAAGCAGGTTCCTCCTATCGCGGACAAGGCGAAGGAGTCGAAACCGGCAGGAGTCAAGCAGGCGATGGGGTTGGTTCCCCAACGCAGCAAGGCGGCGAGGGATGAGGTTACCGATCCTAAGACTTTCCAGGAACGCCTTTTACAGGCGGGAGGAAAGGGAGACACTCCCGATGCCGCAACGCGCTCGGAATTAGCCAAGCATGTTGGATTCGATCCGAAGATGGTCCGGTTCCATACCGGGCCGGCAGCGCAGGCGGCGGCGAAATCATTAAGCGCGGACGCCTTTACGATTGGGCCCGACATTTTCTTTGCCGAAGGTAAATTCGATCCCCGTTCACCACAGGGGTTAGGACTCATTGGACACGAAGTTACCCACGTGGGGCAGCAGTTTGGGCTTTTGGGCAGCCCCATGCGCTTCGCAACTCAGTCCGGCGGCGACGCGATGGAGCAAGAGGCTCAAGAGGTGGGCGAAAGAATTGCCACGAATCTCTCTTACTCCGCCATGCTGCGGGTTGGCCGCTACGTTCGGACCTACGAACCCGCGGACGACGAACCTATTACCACGGGCGTTCAGACCCGACTGGACCGATTGTCGCTCATTGCGCTGAGGAATGCCGGACGACTGCTGACGCAAAGCGCTCGGCCCCAACCGGTGCGGCTGGACCAGGTTTCGGTGGACCTGGAACTCGATCTGGACTCGATGAGCGATCAGGAGATCGTGGATGCGTGGGCGGAGGCGATCGCGTCGGCGGTAGAAGCCACCCGGGCGACCGAGGTCCAGTCGTTTGATCCTTACGCCGCTCCAGAGGCAGCGACGCATTTGCTACAGATGAGGTTGGGCGATCCTTCTACCGATCCCGTGGTGAAGGCGCCTGAGATCAGCCCCGAAGCGGCAGCGGCCATCGCAAAGATTACGGCGACAGCGCAAGAGCGGGAGATGATGCGACAGCTGACGGTCAAGCCGGAGGTAGATCCATACATCGTTGCGGTCAAGCTCCGAAAAGCGGGCTGGGGACAGTACGCGCCCTCCCCACAGGGCGGATTCCCGGCTCCCAGGATGCCCAACCAGACGGTCGACTCGGATGAGAAGTGGGTTATTGAGAAACTTCAAACCGTCGATATCAATTCCATCGAGGAGTTCGAAAAGCTCCAAACCGATTTCGTGTCCAAGTTCCAGGCAAAGGGAGTCAATGTAACGCATTACCTGCTGGATCAGAACTTGGAAGTGGTTCTGCGGGAGAAAAGCCGGTATCTGGCAAATCAGGCCAACGACAAAAAAGCTCCCATCAATACGATCAAGGAATCGGGCAAGAAGGTGCTGGCGGCGCTGGAACCGTTTATTGCCGCCTTGAACGACTTCTTAGCCAACCTGCCTCCGTATGCGCCGTCTCTTCCGGCAGTCAGCACTTCGAACTATGACCACTCGGCGGAGATGATTTCCAGCGCTGTAAACGAGGGGCGGATCTATCCGGACGAGAAGATTTGGAACAACATCATCAGCACCCAAAAGACCTTCGACAAGGTTCGTAAGGCCGAAGGCAACACTCACGTCATCTTCTTGGGTTACAACTTTGACCCCACCATGATTACCAACGCTTCGAACGACGGAGAGTTGGAGATGTCCCTGTTTAAGAAGTTCTTGGACGTGGAAGAGGACATCCGTTACGCCAAGGGCGAGCTCAACGACGAGAAGTTCTGGGAACTGCACGCGATGGTCAATATGACCAAACAGCAAATGGGTGTGCGGCGGGGCGAGGGTTCCGACCAGGTTATTCAAAAGGTCCAGCAGGACAAAGCGAACGATGCCGCTCTGTGGGGAGTTATTCAGGCGGCGGCTTCCATCGCTTTAGCGATTACCGCGATGGTGGCGACGGGCGGGTTGGCGGCGGTCGCGATGGTGGGAGCGGCAGGGCTCAGCGTTTACGGTGCGGCGAAATCGGCGGACGAGTACATGTTTAAATCGGCAGCGGTTAATTCATCGCTGGACCAGGCGCGACTGCTTTCCAAAGACGATCCGAGCATGTTGTGGTTGGCCTTGGAATTAGTCGGCGCGGGTATGGACGTTGGCGCGGCGGTGGGGGCGTTCGGAAAGCTGGCCAAGATTGCGAAGACGGCAGCGGAAAGCCGGGCGGCGTTTAAGGAATTGGAGGAGACGGCTCGGCAGGCGTACCGCGAAACCAAAGGCCTGACGATGACGGAGGACGCATTCGTGAATCGCCTCTTGGAGTCGGCAAAGAAGGGCGTCAAGGGGGCGGAAGAAGCGGTCTCTCAAGCAAAAGTCATTCGCGAGTTGCTTGAAGGCACTTCCCCGCGCGTGGTCGGGATCCTCAAGGGCGAAGAAGGAGCGATCAAGTCGATCTTGGCCGAGCATGGCAATTGGAAGGGCCTGATGGGCGCTTTGACCAACGGTGGCGAAGATGGTCAGAAGATGGCGTCCGCCATCGGCAAATATCGTAACGAAGTGATTGCAGACCTTAAGGCACGGGGTGCCTCTCCACTGGAAGACGCTTCGACCGATTTGGTTTCGGACTTCGACTTGAACGTCAAGGGCGAGAACGCCGGACAGGCCGTTTTGGACTTCGAGAAGGAGATGGCGGGGCGGTTTGGGCCGAACTGGAGCGAGGCTCTGAACATCAACTTCTATACGGACAAGAGTCAGCTTCTTTCGGTGGAACAAGCGCTGAAACTGGTCTCGCCTCAGAAGAAGGCTCAGATATTGAAGCGAGTCACCGAACGTGCCGAGGAGCTGAACTTCGCCAAAATGCTGGAACACGCAGGAGAGGATCCAGATGCCATCCGGCAGGTGGAAGAGTTGATGGCTGCAGCGGGAGTGAAATACGACACCGCTCACCTCAAAGAAATTGCCAAGACGGTTCACGCGGAAGGTCGCGACGCGTTGTTGAAGTCGATTGACAAGGAACTGGCCGAGTTGAACGCGATGAAGCCGGGCGATCCGGCGCGGGTGGCGAAGGCGGAGCGGGTGACGATGCTCCAGATGGAAGCGAACTTCTTGACAAAGGAGGCTTATATCGGACCGGCGGCGGTCAAGGGGGCGCCATTGACCAATGCAGAGGCGTACCAATCCGCGCTTTCGCAACTCGAGATGATGAAGCATGTGGTTCACGACGCTGGAGGCGATATCTTGGCGGTTTGCCGAGAGTACGAGTTCTTCAAATATGTGAACCGCTATGCGGCGGCCGCACAGAAGGCGGGAGTCAAGAGTCCGGGACTTACTTACTTCGAAGGGCTCTCGGCTTACATTTACAAGCGGGCACGCTCGGCGCATATGTCGACGGGGCATCTTCCGGGAGTGACTCCTGCCGACGAGGCATTGGAATCGGCGGTGGACGCGGAGTTTCTGCTGGCGCAGTACAACTCGTTCCGCCAGGAAGTGGAATCGACGCTTCCCAAAATCAAGGCGGCGGCCGAGGCAAATCCGGCGGGGGGTTGGAAACCGGACATTCCCATGCGACCGCCAGCGGCGGGAGCGCCAGCGGCGCCTCCGAAACCCAAAGGTCCAGGTGCGACCCCCAAACCGAATCCTGCCGCGGGGGGAGCTCCGGTCGTTCCGGGCGCCCCGGGTGGTGGGAGCTCGGCTGCCCTACCCGCTGCCGCCATCAAAGCCGCCAAAGAAGCGGACAAGATGGAAAAGGAGAAAGGCAAAGGGCTCACGAAATTCGTGGCGCCCATGGATGCCGTACAGAGCGCGGGCTTCAGCACGATGAAGTCGATGCAGCAGATCGGCATGTTTCGAGGTCGCATTGCGGGGGTGAGCCACGATGTGATGATCACGATTTTCCCCATCGACGAAAAATCAAAGTTCGAGAGCCAGTTGGCGGCAGCGATCGCGGCGGAAAAGACAGGGCTAGGACCGAAAGTCTACGGCAAGGTGGAGATGGGCGACAAGAAAATAGCCTTTGCTATGGATGAGGTCAAGGGAGACTTTGCGGACGATTACTATCGGGACACCGATCCCGAGCAGAGGGACTTGAACAAGCGGCTCATGATGTCGGCGGCAAAGGACATTACTGAGACGACCTTCGTTGATTTGGACAACTATCGCAACTCAATCTGGGAAAACGGGTTCTACTATACAAATACCGTGGAAGGGTTTGTGGCGGCGGACGGCCACTGGAAGCCGGTGAACTTCTACAACACGGCGGCGATCACCGAGACCACCGACCAAGCTGAGGCTAGGAAGCTTCACGACCAGTGTTTTGATGGAACACGAGACAGATTGATGCAGAATCACATGATTGCAAAGAAGGAAGCGGCTAAACCGTAAGAGGAGAGCATGGCGGGACAGGACGAAAGAAAAGGTAAAGACGCGTTTATCGGGCTCAGCTTCTGGGTCGAGATCGATGGATTGGAAGTTGCATCCTTCGACGAATGCTCGGCCATTACCATGGAGACGGAGACCTATGAATACGCCGAAGGGGGACTGAACACCTATACCCACAAGTTCCCGGTTCGAACGAAATATTCAAACATTACGCTCAAGCGTGGACTGGACCCTGGACAGGATCTTTTTAAATGGTACTGCGACACGATGGACTGGTATGCGCAGGGTTCGAACGGCGCCCATAAGCGGAAGAACGTGACGATCACGGTCTACGATCCAGCAAGGAAGCCAGTGATGAAGTATCACCTCATGAACGCCTATCCCGTTAAGTGGACGGGGCCGGAGTTAAAGGCCAGCACGGGCGCGGTTGCCATTGAGAGTTTGGAGTTTGCCCACGAGGGATTAGTGACGAGGTCAAATCGCTAGATGGCTCTTCGCTCGGACATCGCCGGTTTGAAAGCTCCCTCTTCGGTCATGAAGATCGCGGGCTTTCTGGCGGATATTCGGGCTCGGCAGCAATTAGTTGGGCCGGTTGACATCGGGGCCGTTTGGGATCAGCACGATATCTCGGTTAACCACGTAGACGGATTCTTGGGTTGGCTGCATATCGACCGATTCGTCATGCCGCCAAAGGATGCGGAGGTAGACAAGAGGCCCGAGCAAAGCTTTGTGAAGCCGAAGGCAGAACCGGAGGATAAGACGACTCAGGTTTTGGTCGAGGAGTTGAGCTCGGACGCAGGAGATCGAGAGATTCAGCGAGAAGTCGAATCGCTCTCGGAAGAAGCGATTCGAGAAGAAAAGCTCTGGCGAACGATCGTTAAGCCGGAGAAGAAAAAGAGTCGGCGGGAAGCGGCGGAACGAAATGGCATTGCGGTCGGGGATCGAGCCGGGCAATTCGCCCATGGATATAACCGGAATTTCCTGCTGGCGAATTTAGCGTTGACGCTGGCGTCATCACCCGCCGCGCGTACCCATTCGGGGATCGGCTCCCCGGGTTTGCCTTATTTGCCGGGGATGATTCTGCCGGCGGCGGGTGAAGCGACTCCTTTGCAGGCTCTTGCGGACTCCGAGGAAGTCATTCGTCCGGTCTATATCACCCAGGGACTGGCGACTCAGGCGTTTGGACAGGCAGTGGCAGACAGGGCGGATGGAGGTGGGCCAGTTTGGAACGAGCCGGTACGGCGAGATATTTCGGGAGTTCTCAGTGCGCCGACGTTTGCGCTTAAGGACGCCGCGTTTGGCTCCGCCGATCCGGTGGCAGATCCTCTCTATGCGCAGATTACGTTGGTTGCTCCTCCCATTCAGGTGTCCCCGAATGTCGGACAAGGCGCGGCGGCGGCGTTGACCTTTGACTGGAAAGATATGGCGAAGGGCGCTGACGAGGTGGACTTCCCCACGCTGGCAACCTTGGCGAAGACCTTGCCGCAAGGCACCCAGGTTTTGTATCCAGCGATCGATCCACGCAAATTGCGGGGCGGCGCGGTTAATTTGAGACTTGAGCCGAGGGTGGCCCAGGGCCTAGTGGCGAAGGGCTATGGCACACCAGAACGAATTAACGCAAGGCAATCGGCGCGGATGGCGGCGGATTACTATGGAGGCACGCCTCCGGTTGGTTTGCTGCCTGGAACCTTGACGCCCCTAGCAAGACCCGGGCGACGAGGCGTGGGCATGTCTCCAGACGAGTTGCCTCAGGGGAACACGGTTGGACCGGCGGAAGATCCTTCGCGGCGGATGCGTTTTATCGACTATCTGGGGCTGCCCATCTACCTTTCGCCTCAATTCAATACCAGCCCCGACCTCGAGCAAGAGACGCGGGCTCGTGTTACTACCGAATTCATGCCTCGGGCTCCGCTGATGTCGCCACAGTCGTTTGCGAACCTGCGACGCAATTTGCTGGGTGGGTTCTATGGGGTGGAAGCGCGGCCCGAGTTGGGAGTTTGGCGGCAGGCTTCGCCCGATTACGAGCGCGCGGGGTCATCGATTTCAGGCTTGCTGTCGAATCGCTTGCGTATGGGAGGAATGGGAGATGGCGTCTCTTCTCCCTTGGCCGCGGTTCCGCGCTCGGCGGCTCTTCCTGCGGTGGGTGCAATGGGGCGCGCACTGGGACCAGCGGCACTGCCGAAAGTTCCTGGCTCCGCCGTAGCGGCCCGGGCTCCCCTGCAAGTGAGCCCGTTCACTCCACCTTCGATGCCCCCTCCTGCGGTGGGCAACATTGCGCAGTCCGACGTTCCTCGGTTTATTCGTCACCAGCCTCGAGCCACAGCTCCGGTTTCAAATTTCAGGCCAACGATACCAGCGATGAGCCAGATGGAGACGGCTCCCGCAGCGCAAGGGGCAACGGCGCCGAAGCCGTTCAGTCCGGGCGGCGACATTCATATCAGACCACAGATCACCGTGTCTCCAGAGAAGCCGAGTTCTCGAGCACCCTCGGCTCCGGCTAAGCAATCGGCGGCCTCACCAACGCCAGTTTCTCAGCCGCCGATGGAAGGGCCAAAACCAACACGGCCTTCCCTCTCGCCACAGCCCATCACGCCCCGCCCCATTTCTCCGCCGCAAGTCATGGCCAAGCCGAAGATGGATTCGGTGAAAACGGAACGGTCAATGGGGCCGGAACCCTCAAGCGTTGCGCCGACTTCGACTTTGAGACCGCCACAGATGTTGATTGCTCCTCATAAACCGGTTCAGGGTCCTTCGTCCGAGCCGGGATCGTTGGCGGTTCAGACATCCACTTCTACTCCGACCGGCACTACGACGGATTCAGGTACGGGCCGGGCGGCGGAGGTCGCGGAGAAGCGAGAGCAAGGATTGCCAGGGAGCGAAATCAATCTACTGGCCAATGAAGTTTGGATTTTATTGAAGCGACGGCTGTCCGATGAGGCACAGCGCATGGGTCGCTAACGGATACGGAGAGACATGAGCCTAACCAAAGCTACTATCACCAACCTGAACAACAAGGAGAAAATCGCCTGCCTGTTCAACCCGACGGAGTACACCATCGCCAAGACGAACAACTGGCAGGCAAAGCCGGTTGTGGGGAAAAACGTTCCGAAGATGGAGTTCACTGGCGGCGGCGCGCGAAGTATGACGGTGGAATTGCTCTTCGACGTTTTCGAGGATCCTCTTGGGGATGTTCGGAACCATACCGACAAACTGTGGAAGCTGCTCTTGACCGATCCGAGTAAGCAGAACACTTCGACGAAGAAGGCACGACCTCCTTACATCCTCTTCGAGTGGGGAGATAACTGGCACTTCAAGGCAGCAATTACGAGTTTATCGATCCGGTTCACGCTCTTCCGGCATAACGGCGTGCCGGTACGGGCTTTGGCGAGCATTACGTTGATGGAGGCGATCGACGAAAACGACAAGCCGGGCACGAATCCTACGAGCTATGCCGAGCCGGGGATGAAACGGCGGATGGTGAAACCACGGGACACGCTGGCGGCGATCGCTTACGAGGAGTATGGCAACTCGGCGCTTTGGCGACAGATTGCAGAGGCGAACCGAATCGACGATCCGCTGAGCATTCAGCCTGGACAAATCCTGGGAATCCCCAGCTTAAACTAGATGGAAATTCAGTCGGGTATCCCTCAGATTCTCATCAAGATCAACGGTTCGGCAATTCCACCGGAAGCGGCCACGGCGGTCTTGGAAACAGTCATTGAGAGCAGCTTGCATCTTCCGGACGCCTGCGCGATTCGGATTCACGACTCGGACTTTAAATGGCTCGATCACAGTTTGTTTCAGGAAGGCAAACAAGTCGAAGTCTTGGTCAGCGAAGAGCAGAAACCGGTTCAGACCATCTTTCAGGGTGAGATATCTACGCTTGAGTTGGACTTGGCAGGAATGGGTGTGCCGATGCTGACGGTTCGGTGCATGGATAAGGCGCATCGACTCCACCGAGGCCGCGAGCGACGGACGTTTCTGAATGTGAAAGATAGCGATATCGTTCAGAAGGTGGGGTCCGAAGGTGGATTCCAGATTAAGGCGGATACCACTTCTCATATCCATCCTTGGGTGCTTCAAAACAATCAGACCAACTGGGAATTCTTGACGATGCTGGCCCAAAGGAATGGGTATCGGCTCTATCTGGAGGGCAAAGAGACTCTATGCTTTAAAAAGGTTTCGAACTCAACCCCTTCCACGATTCGCCTGGAGTGGGGCAAGGAGCTCCGGTCGTTCCGCATTCGCACGAGCAGTTCCCGCCAGGTCGACGAGGTGACGGTTCGCGGTTGGGACCCAGCAAAGAAGCAGGTCATCATCGGTTCGGCAAAGCGCGCGGAGGGAGCCGCCCAAATCGGTCAGCGGGGGGACGGTGGGAGCGTGGCCAAACAGGCCTTTGGAGCGGCGAAAATGGTGGTTGTTGACCGCCCCATTTCTTCGCAGTCGGAGGCAACCACGATGGCGCAGTCGATTATCGACGACATTGGGACTTCGTTTATCGAAGCGGATGGGCTTTGCTACCAACAGCCAACCCTTAAGCCGGGGATGACGGTGCAGTTGGCGAACATCGGGCAACGGTTTAACGGGAAGTACATCGTTACCGCCACGACCCATACGCTTTCGGCCGCCGAGGGCCTTTCCACTCAATTCGTCATCAGCGGCAAGAATCCGGCGACTCTACTGTCTCTTCTAGGCGGGGTTGGCGGTGGCGGGAGCGGCACCCAGGCGAGTTCTCCGTCCAAGGGGTCTCCTAACGCGGGAAATATTGTGGTGGGCTTGGTGACGGACAACAACGATCCCTTGAATCAGGGACGGGTGAAGGTGAAGTATCCGTGGCTGAGCGACCAAGACCAGAGCGATTGGGCCCGGGTGGCGGCACCCATGGCAGGGCCGGACCGCGGCTTTCTGTTTACACCGGAAGTCAACGATGAGGTCCTGGTGGCCTTCGAGCACGGTGACGTGAATCGTCCCTATGTAATCGGCAGTTTGTGGAACGGCAAAGATTCGCCTCCGATTAGCACGGGCGACACGGTAGCAAGCGCGAAGGTACGACGAAGGCGAATTACCACACGGTATGGCCATACGTTGGAGTTCGACGACGATGGCGACATCGTTTTGATGACAGCCCAGGGGGAAGAAGTCTTGCTTGAGGACGGCAAGGGACTTCGCCTGAAGTCTAAGACCGGGCAGGAGATCTTTGTGACGGACGATGGCCGGGTGGTCGCGGTCACGCAGATGGGCAAGTTCCTGGCGGCAAGCGACAAGGATATGTCGATTGCGATGGGAGATGAGATGGGAAACATCATCTCCATCGACTCCAAGTCTCAGACCATAACGCTGAAGAGCAATATGGCTCTGAACATCACTTCCTCGGGAGTGATGAATATTACGGGAACGATGGTGAATATCAATAGCGGTGGCGGAGGCGGGGCTTCCAAACCTAATACTAAGTCGGACATGAAGAACAAGGCGCCCAAAAAATGAGCATTCAAAGTTTTCAGACAAGAGGAGGAAATTTGGTTTCTTACGATGCAGAGCAGGATCTGTTGGTGGTGGAGCGGCAGACCGGAGGGTCTTGCATCGTGATCGATTTGGCGAACGACCAGATTCGGATTACTTCTGGGGGAGACATCTCTTTAGAAGCAGGGGGAGTCCTTCGGTTGGCCGGAAAGGAGGGCATTGAAATGAAGAGCCCGGAAGAGACGATCATTCAGGGCAAGATGGTGAGGATTAACTAATGCCGACCGGACCGGCGGCCCGAATGGGCGATCCGACGGCGCACGGAAACCCACTGGCGCCGGGGCCTCCCAGCCCGACGGTGATCATCGGCGGACAGCCCGCTTGGCTTGGGTGTCCGGCGGCGGCACTTGCGGCGATCCAGGCGGCGGTTTCAGCGGCTGCGTCAGATATTGCGCAAGCGTCGGCAGCTTCCGCAGCGGCAAAAGGAACTCCGGCATCAGGGGCGGCGGACGCCAATTTGGTGGCCACGGCAGCGTCATCGGTCGCGAACGTGGCGAACGCCTTTGGAAGTACGGGAGCAAGTATTCATATGTGCGCCATTGTCAAGGTCTTGATCCCAGACGGCCCAGGAATCGACACGACTCCCAGCGCCACCGTGCAGTTCAATAGCAAGCCCGCTTGCCGTATGGGAGATACGATTCAGGAGGTTACATCCGTCAATACAATCGCCGCAGGTTGTATGAGCGTGATAATCGGTGGTTAATACAATTGCAATCCTTGTAGAATGACCAGGGGAGTGCATTTGTTTTATGAGGGATTCAACGAAGAATTTTTTGGGCTCGGGGTGGAAGTTTCCGCCCCGGCTCGATAATCGGGGACGCATTGAGCTCGTTCATGAGGAGCAGGACGTGGAAGAAGCGATTCGGCTCATCCTGATGACCCGCAAAGGTGAACGGCCCATGCGACCGGAATTTGGTTGTGAGATTCACAGTCTTGTCTTCGCACCCAACGATCCGGCGACGAGCGGCTTGGCTCGCCGGTATGTGATCGAAGCGCTCTCAATGTGGGAGCCTCGGATCGACGTGTTGGACGTGAAGACGCTGCCGAATCCACGTGGGGAGAGCGCCTTAGTGTTGGACATTCGATATCAGATCATCGCGACGAATTCTCAACGGAACCTTGTGTTTCCCTTCTACACGATTCCGGGGGAAGAGTAAGACGTGCCACTTCCCTCGCCGAATCTGGACGACCGCAGCTTTCAGTCACTGGTAGACGATACCAAGCGGATGATCGGGCTGCGATGCCCGGAGTGGACGGACCATAACGTTTCCGATCCCGGAATCACTCTCCTTGAGTTGTTCGCCTATTTGACGGAAACGATGCTTTTCCGCATGAACCAGGTGCCGGAGAAGAATCACATCCGGTTTTTGGACATGTTGGGCGTCAGGCTCGAGCCCGCAGAAGCGGCAACCACCGACCTGCGATTCCGACTTTCTCGATGGATTGAGGACGAAGAAGGTGCGGAAGAGAACGAAGTCCAACTGAAGGGCGGTCAGACGGCGGCGGCCACCGTTCGCACAGAGACGGAAGATGCGATCGAATTTGTGACAGATCGGGACTTGCGGATGGTCAGACCCAAGCTGCGCCATGCGTTTGCGTTGCCCCGCCGCGAAGCAGGGACCGGAGAACGTGAAGCGGCGGATGCCCGTACGTTCGATTTACCCTCAGAGCCGAGCGAATCTAACATCGCTTTTCCCGTCTTCAGCGCCACTCCCGGGCAGGGCGACTGCTTTTATCTGGGTTTTGAAAACGATGTGTCGGGCAACGTCGTCCAGATATATGCCGAGTGTCTCACGGCGGCCGCGACGGGATTGAACGAGAGCTATCCTGCGCAGATTTGGGAGATTTGGCACGGAGCATCGGCAAGTTGGCGTCCTTTGGAAGTCACCGAGGATCGAACCTATGGTTTCAACCGTACCGGATACGTGGAGTTGGCGATGCCGGATGGGATGGTGGATTCGCAGGTTGCGGGCGTCAAGGCCTATTGGCTTCGCGTTCGGTATACGACTTTGGCCGCCGACCTTCCTCCGCGTGGACCGGAACAGAAAGGGCCGGACCCTTATCAGAAACCGCCGGAAGTTACCTATTTGGCGGCGCGAACGGTGGGAGGAACCGTCTCTTCAACGCAGTGCTCCGTTGTTCGGAACGAGCCGTTGGGAATTAGCGATGGGATTCCGGGGCAGACATTCACTGTCAAGTATCCGCCGACGCTTGCCTTGAGAGAAGCGGATACCGTTTTGGTAGGCGCTCTGGGGGATGCGCCCGACGACATGGATGGTTGGATTCCCTGGAAGCGGGTCCAAGACTTTTCGGAGAGTGCGGCGGGGGACCGGCATTTTACTTACGACGAGTTGACCGGGGCAATCGCGTTCGGTCCAGTGTTGCGCAACCCGGATGGAACAACGACTCAGTATGGGGCGATCCCCGAGCAGGGTTTGATCGTGGGAATGTCCTCCTACCGAACGGGCGGAGGCGTCCATGGGAACGTTCGGGAGAACAAGGTGACGGTGCTCAAAGGTTCCTATCCGTACATTTCAGGCGTTTCGAATCCTCGCCCGGCGATTGGAGGACGCGACCAAGAGACACTGGATCACGCGATCATGCGGGCCAAAGAGATCCTGAAGATCCGAAATCGGGCGGTGACTTCAGACGATTTCGAGTTCTTGGCCCAGAAAGCATCGGGCAGCGTGGGGCGGGCGAGATGTATTCAGCCACTCCAACATCCGGCCGACAGTCGTCAGAATTTACCGAATCCGGGCACGGTGCGGATGCTGATCGTTCCGGCGTTGGGCCGCAATATCGAGGTCCCACGTCCCGAACATCTTCAGGTGAGCGAGAAGACCATCGAAGAAGTTTTGGCTTACCTCGATCAGCACCGACTCTTGACAACCATTGTAGAAGTGGCCGAGCCGGAGTACGTTTTTGTGTCGCTTGACATTCGGTTGGTGGCGGACCCACGAGCGAATGCAGAAGAGGTCTCGGCCCGGGTGCGGGAGCGTTTGAACTACTTCCTTCACCCTCTCTACGGAGGCCCGGCGGGCGAAGGGTGGCCGTTCCGTCGTTCCTTGACCTTGGCCGATATCTATGCCCAGATTGGCTCCGTCCGAGGTGTGGCTTTCCTGCTCGACGCTAAGATCTTTGTCTCTCGGTTGGTGAACCGGGACGAAGGCCTTCTTGGCCCCGAGGAGCAGGCATCGAACGAGCAAGGCGTGCGGTTGGGTGAAGGCGAGTTGTTCTGCACCCGTCAACATACGATTCGGGTAGTTCCGATCACTTCGGTGGGCAATGACGAGTACACCCCGTTAAACGGGAGCGGGGTCTAGGTGGCGCAGGCGATTCAAGCGGCTAAGGAGATCGCGGGGTTGGATGTCGACCTTCGACCCGACTTCGTCACGCTTGAACTTATTCCGCAGAATCCGGAACTAGCGCTTGATCGGTACGAGGCGCTGTGGCACAAGGCGGAGCCGAAACGATCGGCCATGGTTACGGTCACCGCTCCGGCAGATCGGGCGGTCAAGGTGACCTTGACCATCGAGCCGGATCATGGGGCTTGGCGGAAGTCTTGGGCGGGATGGACCTACTTACAAAGAAAGGCCCGTGAACTTCAGGGTGGCGACGCTTTGGATGCTCAGGACGAAGTCAGCGGCGATGGGCAGACGCTGACGGCGATGATCTTGGCGGGTGAGACTCGCATGTTCAGCTTGGAACTGAGGGCCAAGTTGGATGACGGAGTTGTACCAGGGACGTACGGTTTCGACGTCGTGGTTCGAGATCAGGAAGGTGGTGAGATCCGACGACCGGGATTTCTCACGTTAACCCACCCGCAAAGTCGCCTGCTGAATATGCTTCCTTCGGTCTATCTCGAAGAGATGGACAAGCTTCGGGAAGAAGAGAATGGAGACACGCCCTTCTTTGAGCGATTCCTGCTGGGATTTGAAGACAGTTTGCGTCCCTTGCAGCGGACCTTGGATCGGATGGATTCGCTGTTTGGGCCATTTTCGGCTCCTTCGGAGTTTCTAATTTGGCTAGGGGCTTGGGTCTGCATTCCGCTTGACGAAAACTGGTCGGAAATGCAGCGGCGGCACTTGATCCGAGAAGCCGTCGAATTGTATCGATGGCGGGGGACTCATCGTGGGCTTTCTCGATACTTGGAGATTTACACCGGCGTGAAGCCTGAAATCAACGATCTTCCGGTTCGGGGCATGCGCTTGGGACCGGAGACGAAGATGGGCGCGCCCGAAACGAAGCTGGGCGACGTGCCCGCGCATACCTTTGTGGTCAGCATCGCTCTGACAGATCCTTCAAAGATCAACGAGCAAGTGGTGCACGACATTATTACTTGGGAGAAGCCGGCGCATACGGCGTATTCCCTTCGCATTTTGAGGAGAACCAGCGCGTAACATGCCAATCGAAGAACTGATTGCACGACGGATATCGGGAATTGAGCCGTTTAACGAGCTTCCGATCGACGCGGATGTGTGGCGGGAGGCGCACGCTCAGCACACGACCCACCGGTTCCTGCATGCGGCAGGCTCTCACCGTCCGGGCATCGTTTATGGGCTGGAGGTGTTCGTTTCGCCAAAGCAGGAGCGCACCTTGGTGGTGGCTCCGGGCGTGGGCATCGACCAAGAGGGGCGCACCCTACTCTTATCGGAGCCTGCCTCCTTCGTTTTGGAGGAAAAGGGACAGACCTACATCACCATTGCCTACGAAGACAACTACGACAGCCGCTCGGCGGTGACGGTGGGCGGCGGTAAGAAGTATTTCCGGCTGGTGGAAGGCCGTCAGGTCGTGGCGACCAAAGAGTTGCCCAAGACGCCGCATTTGGAATTGGCGCGAGTCGACCGTTCTGGCAAGGACAAGCCGATCAAGGATGCGAAGAATCCGTTCGATCCGGCGGAGGATGAGCTTAATCAGCTTTACCGAGTGCTTGCGTTCCCCCATTGCTATGCCGACGGCGGGGTGGGTGAGCTTTGCTTCTTGCCAACGGCCGATCCGGGGGCTTGGAAGCCAAACCGCGCGGGGCTTTACAACATGATCCGCGAGGCGAACGGCCTGGGGTTCCACTTGTTCTTCGATGGCTTGTTTAACCTGCGGGCAGCCGGTGAGGCAACCGATCCTCTCTTGCTGTATGTCTCCTGCGAAGGGGATTTTCAGGCGATCAACAAGGATCAACTTGATGGTCTGCGCAGATACCTTGAGAATGGGGGGACGCTGTTTGCGGAAGCCAGCAAAGGGAGCGATGGATTTGTGAAGTCGTTTGCGGAAATTGCGAAGGGAGTTGGCGCGACGATGAAGCCAATCGCCAAAGATTCGCCGGTTCTGCGAGCGCACCATTTGTTTGCTTCGGCACCTCCGGGAGGAGCCGATAAGGGAACATTGACGGGAGATTTAGAGAAAGGGATTCTTCTCAGCACACACGACTACGGCGGAGCCTGGCAAGGCAATGTTCCAAAGCCAGACGACGAAGGTAGTCGAGATCGCATTAGGAGGGCGGTCGAGTTCGGTTTGAACGTGACAGCGTTCGCGGCGCGGAGGAAGCGTCGGGCCGAGCTAACAAAAGTTTAAGGTTTGGCAAACGTCTCGTATCAAAAAACTTGGCAAGACCCGGCACCGGGTTCGGTCATTACGGTTCCCGCGGGGGAGCCGCTGGAACTCTTGTTCACCTGCCAGAACTCCGCCGACAAGGTGGTTACGTTTACGGCAGAGGTGGACGGGCTCGGACCTTGGGGACCTCAGAAGGAACCCAAGCTGCCGGTGGTCCCGTTCGAGTCAAGTTCGATTTTAGTGCCGGTACAGAGTACCGAGGGGGCAGAAGCGGGCGACTATCCGTTTACCGTTAAGCTCTTTCTAAATGGCGATCCAGTTGAGCCGAATGGAGTTATCCAACTGGTGATGCGCCTGTTGGCCGCAGCCAAGACGCCCGAGCCTCCGACGCCGCCGGCGCCAGAGCCCGTCATTGGAGCCAAGCCCGAACCGGAATCGAAGCCAGAGAAAGCTAGCCAACCACCCAAGAAAGAAACGCCACCGGAAGAGCCGCCGGTTAAGCCGAAGAAAGAACGCCCTAAGAAAGTCAAAGAGGAGGTTGCGCCGGTTATTCCGGTGGAGACTCCCGTGGCGGTGGAAGCACCTGTTCTCGAAGAAGTTTCGCTTGAAGAACAGGCGGTCGAGGCGGAACCCGTTAAGGAGATTGAGGTTGCGACCATGCCCGTCGTTTCCGAACCGCCGCGGACGCCCGAAGAACCCAAGGTTCAGACTCCTCCTCCAGCAGGTCCGAAGATCATCGATCTAACGCCGCCGGAGCCTGATCCAATTCCTGAGCCAGAACCGGATCCGGAACCCGAACCAACGCCTGAACCCGAACCCATACCCGTTCCAATTCCGGAGCCACCCAAGCCGGTTGAACCGCCAACTCCCAAGGTGGTGGACTTTGGGATTCCGGAGGAGGAGCCTGAAGAGATCGAGGACGTGGCGGCGGCCTACCCCGCCGACCATGTCGTGAGCAATCCGAAAGAAGGGACAACGCTCTATGCCCGCCCGGGTGAGACGATTCTGGTTAGGTTTGGCGTCAACAACGACCAGTCGGGGGTCCGCACCTATGTGTTACAAGAAGACCGCTCGCTGCCTTCCGAGTGGATCAGTTTGGTTCGCGATCAGGTGAATATCACCCCTGGAGGCTCCGGCGATGTGGCATTTTTGCTGAAGCCACCGATCCATGCGGAACCGGCGAGTTACCCGTTCGCGGTTTCCTTTGGGATTCTTGGTAAGCCGCTCAGCAATTGCTTCTTGACCCTGACCGTACAAGCGGCGCCTGCCGTCGCCTTGACGGCGAAGAAGAACAGCGCGAAAGTCGGACCTCTCTCCAAAGCAATTCCCTTTGAGTTGGAAGTGGAAAGCGGAGGCAATGCAGATACCGCCTATCGAATTGCGGTTATGGACGAGTCGCCAGCGGCGGATGGATCGCCTCAGGAACCCGCGCCAATGTACGAAACCCCGCATTGGACTTATCTTTTCGATAAGGAAGTCGAGAACTTGGTTTCTCCGAGCGCGGGAAGGCCGCCAGTTCCGGTGCCGCACAAGTTCACACTTCAGCGAAAGGGCACTTGGTGGCTGGGTTGGCGGGAGAAACACACGGTCAAGGTTACGGCGATGCCGGTAACGGATGCGGGAAACGGAGCCAAGACCGGAAACTCCGTTACGCTAACCGGATCGCGTTGGAGAGTTTTCCCGCTTCCGATGTTCATCATGATTCCGCTCTTCCTGATCGCCCTGGTTCTGCTGGGCAGCAACGGGGACAGCCTGAGAGTCACGAACGCGATTCAAGGCGATGGCGGTGCATTCTATGTCGTGGGCTCCGAGCCTAATCAGTCCAAACTCGACGTTCATTTGAAATGGAGTGCGCCGAGCTATGCAATGTTGAAACTGAGCAAGTTCGAGGGCCAGCGCGCAGAGCCGATGAAGATGGAAGGACACGCGGCGAACGATAGCGCGCAGATCGTGGATTACGCCCAAGCCCAAAAGGTGACCTATGAATTAGCCTCGAAGTTTTTCGGAGGCGGGCTCAAGACGGATGTCCGGTTTGTACCAATCCGAACTAACGGGATGCTTGATCTGTTATTGAGTGGGCCGAACGCGGTTCTGCAGGGGAGCGATAGCAAGGAGGCAATAGGAGAGGACAAGGTACCGATCACCGTTCGAGACGTCACGATCATCGTTCCCAGGTCTGGAATTGTGCCGTTGACCTTTAGGAATTTGACGGGAGCAGGTCGGGTGAATGGCCAGACCATCGTGGCTTGGACAATTCGCACTCCGCAAGGATTTAAGATCACCGACTTTTTGGTGAAGCAAGGGGACAACCAGGTGATCAACCCGAACGCGGCGGTTACCGCGAAGATTTCGGTAACGGATGCCGAGAACCTGCCGACCGATGGTGAATCGACATGGGAACTCCTGACCACGGATGGGAAGATGCAGCTCCTTAGAATTAAGTTGAAGGTGGCGGGCGAATGAAGTTACTTCAAAGCGAAGTCGATGTCGTCCCAGGTCGAAAACCGCAGAAGCAGCCCCTCCCCGAGGGGTTTGTGGGCACGGGCGTGGCGACCCTTCGGCTGATCAATACGACCCCACGGCAGAACTCTTATACGATCAAGCTGAAGTGCGAAGACGCCTACTGGCAGGATGCCTGGTACACGGTGGCGGCGCTTCCACCGGCAGGTGGTCCTGAGAATGCGCCGCCTTCGGGCAAGCCCGATCAAGCCGGACCTCGCAATCAATCGCTGACCGTCTTCATCAAGGATGGAGGGGCTCGCGATGTGTTGTTGAGCTTCTTTGTGCCGGAGAAATCGGAGTGCCGGGCAGGGGTTTATCGGGCGAAAGTGATTGTCGAGACTCGCATCGTCAGCGACGATCCCCAGTTGGCGCGTCAAGAACGCATCACCGAGATTCCGGTTTCGATCATCGTCCGACCGTTCTATAAGTGGCAGGTCAATTTCTCGCCAGAGATTCGACGCGTGGGCATCTTGCGACGTGGTTCTTCGTACGAGTTGGCGATCGATAACCAGGGGAACGACTGGCTTTACTGCGATCTGAAACTGCCGCGACCGCAGAACGTCTTGGTGGACACTCCGGTGTCGAGGATTGCGATTCCGCCGCCCGAACCGGGCGGCGATTCGGTCCGAACGGTGCCGATTCGGGCGATCAGCCGGTTAAAGATGATTCGGGGATCGCACACCCCGACGCCTTTGCCACTTCAGATTCAGCGACTGGATGCACCCACGGTGCCGCCGTTGCCGGAAGAAGCGACCTATGGACCTTCGAGCGCCAATCTTGGCGCAGCGGTGACAGCTAACGATACCAATGAAACGGGCGTGCCAGAGACTCCGGCGAAGCTGGTCTACTGCCCGCCGATCCCGGACACGTTTACGGCGTTTATCGAAGCAATCGTTCGCAATGCCAAGGGGTTTTTCTTTGCGATTGTGGGCGCCTTTGTGGCATTCCAGGTGGCGGTTTACGCTTACGAGCTGTACTTCAAAAACATCATGGAAGTACGCGTGACACGTTCGAGCGTTAAGATTGGCGAACCCTTCCGTATTCGGGGAAAGAACCTGATTGGAGCTCAGATCCTTTTGTTCGATCCGGTAACCAAGCAACAGCTTGGCGAGCCGATCACTCCGAAAGTTGAATCGCACGGAACGTTGGAGTACGTGGTGGCGACGATTACGGACAAGGATTTGGATGGCAAGAAGGTCATCGTGGGCGCCCAGCGGTTGGGAACACTCACCATTCTTGGACGCTTCTTGCCAGTCACGAAAGATCCAACCTCAGTTCAGATTGGAAAGGCTCCCGATAAACCCAAGGGAGCGCCTTCGGGAACGATTCCCGCCTCGGTCGATATGAACGGCACGCTGACAATTGGCGGGCAGAACTTTGGCGACCAACAGGGCCGGGTTTTGATCAATGGGAAGCCAGCGAAGGTCGTTAGCTGGGCGGACGAGACGGTTCAGGTCAAGGTCCCGAACACGATCGTGCCGGGCGATTCGTTCTCGGTGGCGGCGTACTCGGCCGATAACCAGGTGGTCACTTTGAATCCGAACATTTGCATGGTCAAAGACGTATCCATGCCGCCGGACGAGACGACGGATGGTTCAACGGGCTCGATCCCTGACACCACGGGCTCGACGAGTGGCGGCAGTGGAGGGACTTCCGGCGGCGGCTCTGGTGGGACCACGGGAGCAACTGGTGGCGGGTCTGGAACGAGTGGTTCGACCTCGGGTGGAGGTACGCGGCCCACGGGCTCGACGGGAGCCCTTCCGACGTCCTCCTACCAGTTGCTGTTGTCTGATAATCGAGCCGACTACGTGAAAGCAGCTAACAACACACGCTCGGCGAAGGATCCTGGCTCGCTTGCCGTTCGCGCCTACGCGTTGGCGGCTCTGAACCGGGTTGATGAAGCCCGGACGGCGATCAACAAGGCGACGCAGGCGATGGGCGATCGAGATTCGGGGAACGATGTGGCGCTCTGTATGCTGGCGTTCTCCAAGGCAATTGAGAACGCGAATCCGGCGAATGCGGTGGCGGGCTACGCCCAAGCGGACGGCGAGGTGGACAAGGTTGCCCCTGGCTTTGTGTTCAAGGACATTGTCATCGCCCGATTCAAGATGTCGCAAAACAGCAAGTTCGAAGCGAAAGTGATTCTACAGGATGCCCTGAAGAAGGGCCCGACGGCGGCAGAACGCACCGCGATCAATCGAATGCTGAAACAAGTGGGCGGCTAAAGGAGCCGCTCACGAAATTGAGACGTCGGATAGTGAAGGCCTAAGGAAAAAATGATGCGAATACGAACCGTCCTGACGCTCGGCATCCTGGCAGTTTTGCCAGCAGCGCGAGCAGACCAAGCCCTGGTGGTTGGGATTCAGGAGTATTCGCCTTTGGTGGCGGCCAGCACCTTAAAGGGCTGTATGAATGACGCCAACGGCGTCGCGGAAGTGTTGAAGGAGCAGGGGTTTGTGGTCACGCTCCTTCTCAATGAAAAGGCGACCAAACAGGGGATCCTGGGTTCGATTGCGCAGATTGCCGAAAAGACGAAGAAAGACGAACGGTTTGTGTTCTACTTTGCCGGTCACGGTCGGCGGAGCCCCCGGTTTGCGTTGATGCCAAGCGATGCCACGATCAGTGGGAACGACATCGAGCCGAAGGAATTGAACGCCGCCATCCTGAAGGTTCAGGCACGGTCGAGGACGGTTTTGCTCGACTCCTGCTTCTCCGGTGGTATGGCGGCGGGTGAAATGTCTCGTGGACTGGATGACTTTAAGGCTCGCTACTTCGACCCCGAGCAGGCTCGAAGCGTTACGTTTGGTCCAGTCAAGACCTCGGCGAGCAATAAGGACACCCCCGAAAAGCTGGAGACGGCGCCGGGCATTTGCTACTACGCGGCTTCCCTGGACAGCGAGCAGGCGTTAGAAGCGACGATGGACGATGGGAAGCGACATGGCCTTTTCACCTACGGGCTCATCAAGAACCTTCGCAATGGGAAGCTGTGGAGCGAAGTTCACAACGACATCAAGAAGCAGATGACCAAGCGGTTGGAGAATTCCGGTCGACAGCAGAATCCCATGATCTCCACGGCTTACATGCCGACTCCGGCGATGGACAACATCCTGAAGGGCGCTCCTAAGCCACCTCCGGGCAAAACGCTGTTGGACATCTGGAATGCGGACAATCCTAATCCGGGAAAGATTGGTTTGAAGATCAAACCGGATCGGGATGTGCAGGATGTGGGCAAGGAGATCGGTCTGGAAGTCAAGGTTGGACAGGACGGTTACTTGGTGATCTTGGGACAAGTCGGTGATCGAATCTATCAGTTCTTCCCCGCCAGCGAGAAAGCTGAGGACGCCAAGGTTTCCAAAGGCACGATCAACTTCCCTACCGGCCGTGATCGCTTGTTCTTTGACTCGTTCGGAGCGGACCACCTGAAGGCGATGCTGTTCTCGACGGCGGAAGAAGCGGCGGGGGTGATGGACGCTCTCATGGAATCGCAAGGGAAAGCAAGAGATTTGGTGCTGGCGAGAGCGGTGAGCGAGCCGGCATTTACCTCGCGGCTATCGATTGCGGTTGGCGACTCGCTGGTAGGCGGGCTTCGACTGAAGGACTTGGACGGCTTGCTCGTCAAGGTGATGAAGCAAGAAGATGAGATCTCCAAGTTCTTGGCCTCCAAGCTGCGTCTGGCTTGCACCGGATATCCGAAGGGCGACAACTGGGTGGTCAGTTTCGATCCTACGCAGAAGCCCGAACTCTCCGACCGAGAGACGTTTATGACGTTGCTGAACCTGGCGATGCAAGCCGGTTTGCTTTACGACGAGCCCGCTTTCAAGGGAGTCAAGCTCAGCAAGGACGTGATGGGCAAGGTGAAGAAGCCACCGAGTGGCGATGCGCTGATTGCGCTCAACCGCTCGATTCTCGCTCAACTCTTCCCGAACGAGGTGAATGCCGATGACGCGGAAAAGAAATAGATTTCTCGGGCTGGTAGCGTTGCTTGGCCTTACGGCCGGGGCAATCGCACAGCAGCCGTTGCCGAACTTGGTGGTGGACCTGGACGGCGAGACGGTGGAATTGAAGCCGGTGATGCTGGAGCTAAACACCTATCTGGTTCCCCTGCGGGAGACGGTGAGGGTGCTGACGAAAGGCGAGGGCAAGCTGCGGGTGCTGCCTGGGACTTCGTTCGATATCTTGATTCACGACCAGGTCCGGGTTCGCATTCCCATTTCCACGAAGGTGGGCAAGCAGGTGGAGGTCTTCGGTAAAGAGGGACCGCCGAGGTCAACCAAACTGCTCGACATAGAAAGCTACCCATACGAGATCACGCCCAAGGGAGGCGTTCCGACCTCGTTCATCGATGCGGAACTGCTTTGTTCAGCACTTGGCGTGTCGTTTGATATCAACGGGGCGAAGATGTCTATGCTGACGCCAGAGTACTGGTGCAGGCAGGTGGGTATCTCCGCGAACAGGGTCGGCGATCGGGTGCTACAGAACTTGGAGAATCTTCCCGAGTTCGGAATCTCACCCCCTGCTCGAACGATTTTGGGGTGGGTTCGACCGGCGAAGACGAGTTATGCCCAGGCGTACCGGTTAAGCGACGGAAAGATCGATCCCATTGTGGGCGTGAATGCGTTAGGCGATCCGATTGAGGTCATTACACCGGGAGACACGCCAAAGGCTCGGCAGGCGACGGGTCAACAGCCGCTGCGGTTTGAGACTTACAACTACGGAAGCTCGGTTGGGAAGACGGTGTCGTTTGTAGCGGTGGTCACGACAAAGAATCTAGGAGATCGCGACCCGGTCAAGGCGATCAATGCGGGCGAGTTGAAAGACGACGAGTGGTCTATCGTTGGGATTCGACAGCGGGTAAACGACATGCCGGTGGTCTTTGAAAACCGGCCCGTGAACCCAGGCGAGGACGTGGCGTCGTTCTCCGAAAGGAATAGGAACTCCCCCTCTATCGTTAGGGTTCTCAATGGCTTGCGACAGGGGGCCAACGTGGCTCCGGGCACTAAGCTATGTGTGATGGTGGGAATGAGCGAGGAGATGATCGCGCAGAACCAGAAGTCACGCTATGAGTTCAAAGGGCTCTACGAGGTTCAAGTTGGCGACACGACGAAGGCGTTAGCGGATGCATGGAGCGTCTCGCCTGACGATATCTATGCGACCAACGTAGTAGTCCCACCGGGGGGCGATCCGATGCCTGGCGACCTTCTCAATATCATTGCCTCGAAGGATGGTAAGCAGACGACGGCGCCGGATGTTAAGCCTGCCGATCAAGAAAACACTTCCCTCTCGGGAACGGCGGTAACTCTGGACGAGGTGGACGTTCACGAAACGTCTCGGCCGGATTCGCCGATCCTCGGTCGGATTCCGAAGAACCGCTTTATTGAAGTTTTGGGCAAGGTTGAAGCTACGGACTCGTACCGAGTTCGATTTGACGCCTTGATGGGCTTTGTGCCGGGGTCAGGCTTGCGATTGCGCGATGTCACGATTGCGGACGGCCCCGATGCGAACGACGATATCGTGGCTCGCGAGGCTTTGAAATACGTGGGCACGCCTTACTTGTGGGGCGGAAACAGTCTGACGCAGGGAATCGACTGCTCTCACTATGTGGCTCAAATTTTCAGCCGAATTGGTTGGAAGAGCCCTTCTCCGCCGGTGGTGATCCAGGAGACGATTGGTGACTTGGTTCACTGTAAGCCGGGAACGGCGCGGCGTTCGGGACAGACGATTGTGCTACCGAACCCGGTGAAGTACAAGTTGGGCACGACCGATATCAAGAAGCTTAGACCGGGTGATCGAATCATCTTCCAGCGGGGCAACACCGACGCTTCAGGTTCTCGACACACCGGGATCTACTTGGGAAGGGTGCCCGCCAAGTGGCGGCAGAAGTTTGGGGAGATTCCCTTTGCTTTTGCTCACGCGTCTTCCAGTCGTGGGGTGACGGTGGGAAGTTTGACGAGTCGCTATTATTGGAACATCTATCGCTTTAGCGTCCGGAGTGGCAAATGAGACGGTACGGACTGCTCTTGGCCCTGGCTTTGAGTTCTGCGGCGTCAGCAGATCGGTTCGCGGTTCTGGTGGGGGTGGACAAGTACAGCTTTATCACGGAGCCGACGCGGCAGCTACAAGGCGCGGAAACGGACACCAACCTGATGAAGCGGATGTTGGACCTGTACGGATTCAAGTCAACCGTCTTGCTCCGTAGCGATGCGACCCGCAAACGAATCGTGGAAGAGATGAGTTTGCTGAGCAAAGCTGCGAAATCAGGCGACGAAGCCGTGTTCTATTTCAGCGGTCGGGGAACGATTCAGCCGAACGTCGAGGCGCCCAACAACAAGACCGACTTTGAACCGGTGCTCGCCCCGTTCGATGCCAGCGCGACGGCGCTTGATCCCGACATTCGCATGCGACGGATTGAAGATTGGGCGAAGCAACTGGACATTCGCGGAGTTCACGTCACCATCATTTTGGACTGCAGCTTCCAGAGTCTAACGCGAGCCGAGTTTGGGCGACAGTACCATCCCATCCCCCGATCATTTCAGCGGCCCTCGACAGCGGCGGGTGAGGTTCGGGACAAGATTTATGACGGCCCGGGAATCTTCTTGAGTGCGGCTCCCTCCAGGGGCGCGGCCTATGAGTGGCTTCAAAACTCCGCCCAGGGCCGGTGGTCGGGCGCGTTTACCGATCAGTTGGTCAACAGCGTGGTCGCAGGATTGAACCGCGGCGAGAATCCCTCCTACGTGGACGCGATGCGAGAGGTGCAGGCTTACTTTAAGGACAAAGTTCGGGCCGATTACATGCCGGGACTGGCTCCTCAACCTGACATGGAGGCGTTACTCAACGACCAGTCAGGATACGGGCAACCTGTTTTCGGAGGCTTGGATTTGGCGGCGCTTCCGGCGGATAGCAAAGTTGCGATTGCGGCGATGGAGCGGTTGCGGGTCGAGCGGGAAAAGCGATTGCGAGTGGCGGTCGAGGTTGAAGATCCGGCGCTTTACGACAAGGCGGCAGCGGACATGACGGCTTATTTAAAATCGAAGATTCCCAACGCCGAATTCGCGCCGACGGGGGCGCCCCCCGATGTGATCGTTCATCTGAAGAAAACCGAGAAAGGTTTCGATGCCTCGGTTAAAGGTGACGATCTCGATAAGGAACGTGTGCAGACCTTTTCGGGCAAGGATCTTGGCAAGACGTTGGATGCGGGTTTGGGGGCGTTTCTTGACCTTCGGGCGCTGGTGATGCGGTTGTATCGAATCACAGCCACGGAGCAGCCGACTTGGAAGAACGAGTTCCGGATGCAATCGGACAAGATTGCGGTTTCCCGAGGCGATGATTTTATCCTTGGTCTGACGAGTCCAGAAGAGGCGATGCTCTTTGTCTTGAATCGGGACGATGCGGACGGGGTTCTCCAATTTGCGTTCCCTCAGCCAGGAGCTCCGTTCGCCCAGAAACTGAACGGTTCCCTTCAAATGGGGGGACGCATTGAGAACGATACTTCTACGGGCCGACTGATGCTTCGGGCAATCGTGGTTCCGACGAAAGGTGGTCCTAGGATTCCGGATGTCGACATGAAGGATCCGGTCAAGTTTCGGGCTTCCCTCATTCGGCAACTTCGAACGGTAGTGGAGGCGCTTGAGAAGAATCAACTTCCCTGGACGGCAAAGACGATTAATATTCGCGTGCGATAAAAGACACGACGTTACAATGGACGGTAGATTGAGATGATGAGAGCTCGTTGGATTCGGTTTGCGGCAGCAGTATTAGTTTTGGGTGGCAGCCTCTCGGCAGGATTTGCTCAGGGTGGTCAGCACACGTTGTCGGAAGCGTTAGCGTGGCTGAAGAAAGTTCAGCCGTCCATGGACCCGACGGTGAAGAAAGACGTGCCGGCTTTGGAAGCTATTTTGCGTCGCTATTTCAACGAGCCGGACTCGCTTCGGGCGAGCGAGGAAGAGATCGCGGTGGCGTTTTTGGACACCATGCCTTCCGACGACGACTTAGGCGGACGAGGTGGATCGATGGACAAAATGCGCAAGTTCGAGTCCTTGCTTGGCGCGCCCGCAAAACCAGCTCCGACTCCGCCCAAGAAAACGAGCGGCAATAAGCCTCCCGTGAAGCCGCCGACACCTCCTAAGGTGACGGTCAAGCATAAGATCCCGGGTATTCACGCCAAGGCTACGTTTAGCGCGGTGTCTCGGACGGCTCCTGGTGGCAAGCCGATTGGCGCGGTCATGCTTTCGATTGGTGGACGGTCCAAGACAGTGGTCGAAGTCCTTTCAGGGACCTCGAAACTGGACGTTCAGCGGCGCGCCAAAGTGGTGGCCGACCGCATGCAAGCACTTTCGAAGTCGAATCGGCTTTGGTGGGCGATGTTGAAGGTTTCGCAAGTCAAAGGACAATACGTCGTCGGGACGGGCGGTTCCAATTTCGTGATTACGGCCGATACCGCATTTGCCAAAGAATGGGGGCTGACTCCTTCTCAACTTGCCAAACAGTTGATCCTAAAAATTCGATCTTCGCTCGATCCCGAGAAATCCGAGTCGTTCGGAGGACGAGACTTCTCTCCGGAAGAGATGCACGTGGCGGCGGTCGATCTTCGGCAAGAAGGAGACGCGCTCTACGCGACTTCGAAGGCCAAGGCCGAAGAGAAGTATAAATCAGCGATTGGGAACGATCCGACCTATGCCGTTCCGTATGTTCGATTAGCGGACCTGTATGCCTCAAAGGGTGATAAGGTCGCCGCTCAGGAGATTCTGAAACAAGGATTAGCGGTGGAAGAAATGTCTGCCGACCAGAAGGCGACACTGAGCGCCAAGCTCAAGAAGCTGTCGTAAATGAAACGCGCGAAGGAGGTTCGGGTGAAGCAATTTGGGTTGACCGCCTTCCTTCGCGTCTTGCTGTTGAGCCTTTCGCTGTTCGTAGCGGTGGGCGACGCCCAGCAGTCGAAAGACTTGGTGATGGCTCGGTCGGTAGAGACCCCCGGGCTTCCCGTTTACACCGGCTCGCACGCGCTGATTGTGGGTATCAACAAATATCCCAACCTGCCGAAAGAAGTTCAGCTTAAGTATGCGGTCAACGATGCGAAAGAGATGCGCGACGTCTTGGTGGACTACTATGGGTTCGCCGAGTCAGACGTCATTATTTTGCTGGACGACAAGGCAACTCTGGCAAACATTCGCACCGCCTTGGATCAGCTCGCGAGTCGAGAGTCCGTAAAGTCCGATGACCGAATCCTGGTCTACTTCTCCGGACATGGGCAGACAGTACGCGATAAGTCTGGCAATGACCGAGGATTTTTGATTCCGAGCGATGGGAGGGTGAAATTAGAGGACCCTTCCGACATCACTCCCTACGAGCAAACCTGTCTGCCCATGCAGGAAGTTTGGAATCGTCTCGATCCAAGCCCAGCGAAGCACATAGCGGTCATTGCGGACGCTTGTTTCAGCGGACTCCTCACCCGTCCTCGCGCTTTGGATGCCGACGAGTCTCTTTCTGCCTACTTAACGATGTCGGCTCGTCAGGCGATTAGTGCGGGCGGACGTGGGCAAAAGACTTGGGAGACGGACGAATACAAGCACGGCGTCTTCACCTACAACCTGCTGAATGAGTTGCGAAACCGGGCGAAGGATAAACAGCGGGTGTTCTCGATGATCGACCTGTTTGCGTCGATCCAAGATCCGGTGGTGCGCATGTCCAAAGGACGGCAGATTCCTCAGTACAGCCCATTCTTTACTGAAGGACAGATGCTGTTCTTTGCGAGTGGCAACAAGCCCGTCGTGGCTCCGAAACCTCCCGATGACAAGCCGCCGGTCAAGACCAATCCCGCCAAGTTGACGGTGAAATGTGATCCGCAAGGGGCGACGATCTTGGTTGATGGCGAGGAGATTGGTACGGCTCCGCTCAGCCACGAATTCGACTTAGAAAAGAACAAGAAGGTCAAGGTTCGGGCCGAAATGGATGGCTACGAACCGATGGAGAAGCAAGTCGATCTTAAGCCGAAGAAAGAGGCGAAAGTTGACTTCAAGCTCAAGAAGAAAAAGGAGCCCGAGAAGCCGAAGCAGGCCTTCCTTAAGGTCACCAGTTTCCCGAGCGGGGCCAAGGTCTTTGTGAATGGTGACGAGGCGGGGACGACTCCTTTTAGTGGCACTTACGAGGGGAACGATAAACGTAAGCTCTCGGTTCGCCTCGAATTGGCCGGATTTGAGCCTCAGACGAAAGATGTGGAAGTCGTTCCGACCAAAGAGTCGACTCTTCATTTCGATCTGGTGAAAGAGCCCGAGAAGCCGAGAAAGGCGACCCTGACCATCACGAGTGAACCTACGGGAGCCCGAGTGTTTGTGGATGGCATCGAGGTTGGAAAGACGCCTTACACAGTTGAAAAGGAGATCGTTGGGGTCTCCACGCTGGCGGTGAAAGTGGCGCTGACGGGATACCAGTCGGAAGAGCAGACGGGGACGCTTGATCCAAATCAGCCAGGAACGCTAGCCTTCAAACTGAAGAAGAACGCGGTGGTGGTACCACCCGTTTCGGCGGGGGTTCGATTTGGAGTTCGGTCCAAGTTGGCGTTTAACGGAACACCGGTCAACGTTCAGTTTAGTCCGGACGGATCCAAGCTTGCGCTGACGGATCGGGACAACACCATCCACATCTTCGATTCGGCGACCGGAACGGAAATTCGTGCGGTTAAGGAATCGGAGTCCCAATTTGTCCGGTTGAGCTCCGATTGGAAGAGCTTGATCTTTATCTCCGTGTACTTTAGCCAGGGACGCAGCTACGCCTCGGTGCTTGCTCAAGACTTCGATAATCCTAAGTCGGGGCGAGGCTTTGCCGCTCCCCTGGGTTCGGCCACCGCCGTGAACTATGCGGTCGCTCAGAATGGAGTCTTGGTGCTCTGCGGTCAGTCTCCGGACGGGGCTTCTATCGCCATCGTCAACCTTGCCACGGGCAAGTCGGACGCATTTGCGATCGGCGGGAAGCTACAAGGGGCGACAGTTTCGGCGGATGGTCAAAGCGTGGCGGTCTTCCGCGATGCTGTGGCGGCAGGGATTGAGACAAATCTTCTGTTGATGCGCGGTGCGAATCGAGATGACCAGCAGCGGATTCCGATTAGCGACAGCAATGTCGGCCAGCACCTCTACTTCTCGCCGGACGGCGACGTGGTCGCTCTTAACTCAGGACGTCGAAATGGCGCGACCCAAACCCAAAAAGGACTGAAAGTATTCCAGGCTAACAATGGGAAGCTGCGATTCGCTTCTAACAAGCACGTGGCGATCGGGTTTGTGGGGGACAGCCGCAAGCTGATGGCTTGGTCAGAGGCTCAGGGTGGAACAGTGGAGCTTCTGGATGCCGTAACCGGAGCGAGCCTGGGCGCTCAGAAGAGCGCTCGACCTTGGCTGAGTGAGAACGGCCGATGGGCACTGATTCCGACGGCGAACGGGCTGCAGTTTGTTTCGGTTGAGGCGCTTCGCTAGGGCGGCAGGTGTTAGGTATTAGGGCGCTTCGCGCTCTAGGTGTTAGGCTCCCTTCGGGAGGGGCGTTGGGCGTTGGGCGTTTCTGGGAGAATTGTGGAGATAGGGCCGTGGCGGGTTGCTTTGGCCCTACCTCTATCTTTAGTAGAGTCGAATCTCTACGAGGTGGACGCCTTCGTTGGCGGAGTTCTTGAGCATGTTGACTCGGACGAACTTTGCTTTGGTGGCGGGGATTTCTACTCGGTCGCCTTTAGGGCGGGCCAGTTTTTGGTTGGTGGAGCGATCGACCACCGTCTTCCAGGTTTGTCCGTCTTCAGACACCTGGACGGTGTATTGGTAGTAGCGACCTCCACCCCAATAGGGCCAGATGTGGACGACCTTAATGGTCTCCACTTGCTTGAGTTCGAGCTGAACCCATTGGGGATAGGGGCTTCCCCACCAAGCGCTGCCAAGGGTGACGCTACCGTCGATGACCGCCTCCGGGCCGTGGCCAGCTTGGACGGAACTTGACGTGGCTTTGGCGCCTTGTTCCAGGCCGAGGGGCGGTGGTGTTGGGAAGAGGGCGGCGGCGCTGGGGGAGTACTTCTTGTAAGCCTTGGTTGCCTCGTCAATTGAATTGCCAGAAGTCTTTGAAGGATACGAGCCGATCTTGTTGACCCATTCCCATTCGCGATCTCTGACTTCCTTTGCAAATCGGGCGGCATCCACTGGCTTGCCGGCAGCAAGGTCGGATTCGAGCCGATCAAAGAACATGCCCCATCGCATGGCGTAGTAGCCATTGAGAAGGCCGGACCAAAGGCGAGTGGAATACTCGGTCAGACCGCTATCTCGGCCACCCCAGAGAGTGAGGAGGTCGCGAGCGTTTTGCTCCATGAGGTTCTTCTCGGAGGTGTTCGTGCCCCATTTTCGGGCATCGGCGATCCATTTTCCGAGCAGGAACTCTTTGCGAGTCCCCATGACCTTGTCCCAGTCGGCAATGAGACCGAGGAAGTCTTTTCGAGCGAGTTTGATCTTGGGAAGATCCTTGTCCTCCACATAGTCCATGAACTCTTGCTGCTTGGCGTTGGCGATATCGGCAAGAGCTTGTCGAGTGATGTCGACAAGATCGTACTCAAAGGTGTCGACACCCTTGAATGAGGGGGCAGCCTCGACCATCAGTCGCCAGATCTCGAGCATGTCCTTGGGGTCATAGTTTCGGCTGGTGCCTACCCAGTGGCCACTGGCGCTGAGGGTGGGGCGGGACGCGACGATGGAGGTTTCAGCGTTATCGGCGCCGGAGCGGTCGTTATAGACCTTCTCGGCGAGGAGTTCCCAGGCGCGCTCGGTGCGAGGATCGACTTTGCCGTATCGGCGATGGGCATAGCCCTTGATCCAGTCTTGGACATCGACGGGTTCGGATCGCCATGCGTTCTCACCCATCAATTCGTAAATGACGGGATTATTTTCGATGGCTTCGGGGGTGAAGCCGATGCCTTGGAGGTTGCCGCTAGTCGGGTCGAGTCGGGTTTCGGTTGGCGCCTTCGCAGTGTTTTCCAAGGAGCCGAACAGATTCATTCGGCCGCCAAAATTGTGGAGGAAACACCAGATCCAGGGTTGGCCGTGATAGGACTTGGTGCGCTTCCACTGAGGGGAAACGTCGGAGAATAGATCAAGGACGATCAGTCGGCCCTGAGGGACGGCGGTGAGGAGGGCTTCGATCTGGGGGTCTTTCCAATAGGCTTGGTCATTGAAGAAGATCCATCCCTGCATGACCCAGACGGCCTTAGGATCGATCTTAGCCATGGTGTCATAGATTCCCTTGGAGACTTGGCCGAGGTAGACCGGGTCGGTGGTGGGAGGGCGATTCTCGTTGAAGGTATCGGCCGAGTAGTAGTGATCGGAGCCGTACATGGCCTCTTGCTCTTTCAGGAACGCCTCACCGATCTTCGGGAAGAGTGGATCGGTGGGGTCGAGCACGAGGGTATCGGCAAAGTCCAATCCCCAATTGATCTTCTTCGTCTTAGCGGCCGGGTACTTGTTCGCAAAGGTGGGCGGGACATGGCCGGTAAAAGCGGGAAGAACCGGGGTCATGCCGAATTCGCGCTCTCGCTTCAGAATCTGCTGTTGGAGCTTGGCATGGGAATCAAACCAACTCTGCGGAAGCGGACCGCCCCAAGCGTCAAGGTTGCCCATCCAGAACCACGCGAAATAAGCAGGGCCGCAGAAGAACTTGGAGAGTTCGGCATCGGTGAAGCCCATCTTTCTATAAACGCGCTGCCAGACGGCCTCTTGTCCGGTGATGGCGAGGGGCATGTTGATGCCGTTAAGCGCCATGAAGTCGATCTCTCGCTCCCACCGCTTCCAATCCCACCACGACATGCTGTAGTTGAACGTGCAGTAGTTGAAGTTGTAGCGGAAGTTGTACGGGCCAACTCGCCGCTCTTTCTGGGGTGGGGGCAGAGTCGCCGGTAGCACCAATTGATCGCCGCCCCACGAGAGCTGGCAATTGCAGGTGTATTTGAGATACCAGTTCAACGCGGAAGCGAGAGATACGCCGTTGTTGCCACGAAGTACCACTTTGCCGTCGCGAGAATCGACCTCGAAGACATCGCCCTTAGGATCCTTTGGGATGGACTCCAGCACGATTTGCTTTGAGTGCTTTGGAATGATTCGGTCAATGAGACCACGAGTCGCTTTTTCTCCTGCCAGGTCGGCATGAGCGGCGACGGATAAGAGCAGTAATGATGCCCCAGCCCAGATACGCATAGATTGGAGATTATGCTTGGTTTCTAAAGCAACGGTTTAGCGCAGGTTGTATGCTACGGGGAGCTGTGATTCGCTGGGGACTCGCGTTGATGGGACTGGCCATCCTGGTTGGGTGTAAATCGCCTGATGACGGGAAGGTGCACTTGCGCTATATGGCGTGGGGCAATGTGGAGCAACTTGCTCTTGAGCAACAGTTGGTGGATTCGTTCAATCGACAGAATCCCGATTTGCACGTGGAGTTGTTCAAAGTCCCGCAATCGGCTTACAAGAACAAGATGATTTTGATGTTCGCCTCGCGAACATCGCCGGACGTGGTTCGAGTCGATCACTACGACTTTCCCCAACTCGCCGAGCGGAATTACTTTCACGAGCTTGACGAGTTCATTCAAGGCGATCTCGAGTTCAAGCTGAGCGACTTTTTTCCCGCCGCCGTTGAGGAATGCAAAGTGAATGGGAAGATGCAGGGCCTGAACGTGCTGTTCGGGGGCGGGATCATGTTCTACAACAAGAAGTTGCTGAACGAGGCGGGTCTAGACGACCCTTTCGAGCTCTATAAGAAAGGGGAGTGGACTTACGCCAAGATGCGTGAGTACGCGATCAAGACGACCAAGTATGACAAGAGCGGTCGCGCCCAGCAGTTTGGTGTGAATATGGCGACCATGCCGTTTTACTTCGCGACTATCCAGGCGTTTGGGGGTCGGTTTCTCAACGAGACTTTGGACAAGTGCCTGCTGGACTCTCCGGAGGCGATTGAGGCGATGCAGTTCCTCTCGGACTTGCGCTGGAAGGACAAATGCTGTCCAACGCCAGCCCAGGGTGCAAACTCGGCCTTCGCGTTTGAGACGGGAAAGCTGGCGTTGGAATTCAACTATGTCGGCGCCTCGGCACGTTACCGGCAGATGATCACCAAATTCGAGTGGGATATCTGTCCCCTGCCGGACGGACCGAAGGGCAACTCTCTCTTTGTTAAAGGCAACCAATTGATCATGTACAAGGAGACGCAGCATCCCAAGGAGGCTTGGCGGCTCATGAAGTTCCTGACTGGTCCAGAGGCGGAACAGGTTTTGTATGTGAGGGAGAGAAGGCAGTCTCCGTCGAGAATTGCGCTGGCATTCTCCGATGCTTATTTGCATCCCAAGACGCCACCGTTTAATATGGAGTCCGTTTCGATGACCGTCAAGGAAGGGACCAAGCTCCCGATCGGTCCGAGGTGGCCGGAAGTGATGCAGGTAGCGGGTTCTGAGTTGGACAATTTGTTTGCCGGGCGTGAGAAAAACGCCGCGGAATCCATGAAATCGACGACGGCAGCGGTGAACAAACTCTTGGGCGAGGAGCCTGGATTTTGACGAAGCGTCGCTTGGTCGATAAGCCCTCTTATTGGGGATTCCTGTTCGTGTTGCCCTGGCTCCTTGGGTTTCTGGTATTTACCGCGGGGCCGATGCTCACTTCTCTTTACCTGAGCTTCACCAAGTACGACCTGAACACCATTCAGTTTGTCGGGACCAAGAATTACCATCGCCTCTTTTATGAAGAGCCGCTGTTTTGGAAGTCGCTTCAAGTCACGATCACCTACGCAATCTTTTCGGTACCGCTTGGAATCTCAGCTTCCCTTGGCCTTGCCATTTTGCTCAACCAAAAGGTGCGCGGACAACGGGTTTTTCGCACGCTGTTCTATCTGCCATCCCTTGTTCCGGCGGTTGCCTCCTCGCTCTTGTGGATCTGGATTTTCAATCCGGACTATGGCTTGCTCAACTACGCCTTAAGCTTGTTTGGGATTGGGGGCGCCGAGTGGTTGATGGACGAGAAGTACACGCTGGGGGCATTCATCGTCATGTCCCTGTGGGGTGCGGGTGGCGGCAGGATGATTATCTTCTTGGCGGGTCTCCAGGGAATCTCGGATACCTACTATGAAGCGGCACGTCTGGACGGGGCATCGCATTGGCAGCAGTTTCGGTTTATTACGATTCCCCAGCTTTCGCCGGTGATTTTCTTCAATCTGATTTTGGGGATTATCGGAGCGTTTCAGGTCTTTACGACCGCTTACATCATGACGGGTGGTGGTCCGAACAACGCGACCTTGTTCTATGCATTGTCGATCTTCCGGAATGCCTTTGAGTACTTCAAGCTGGGCAAAGCGAGCGCGATGGCGTGGGTGCTGTTTGTGATACTCCTGATCATCACCGCCGTTCAATTCTGGGGCTCGAAACGCTGGGTCTACTACGAAGGGGAGGCGAAGTCGTGAAGAAACTGCGGGACTTGCCGACCTACGTGGTGCTGATTGCTTTCAGTTCTCTTTTCTTGGTGCCATTCCTGTGGACGGTCTCCACGGCGCTGCATGACAATCAAGACGTCTTCAAGTTTCCGCCGGAGTGGATTCCCAAGCCCCCGCATTGGGAGAACTTCCCGAAAGCTTGGACGGCGTTGCCGTTTACGAACTGGGTCTTGAACACCCTGTTCATCACGGTGATCACCACGACCGCCGCGGTCTTGACGAGTTCGCTGGTGGCTTATGGCTTTTCACGGTTCAAGTTTAAGGGCCGGAATGCCATGTTCTACACGATGCTGGCGACGATGATGCTGCCGGGGCAGGTCACGATGATCCCCGTCTTCATGATCTGGCGTTGGTTGGGTGCGATCGACACGTTTTATCCGCTGATCATTCCGTCGTTTTTTGGCGGAGGCGCGTTCAATATCTTTTTGATGCGCCAGTTCTTCCTGACGATCCCACGCGAGTTCGACGAAGCGGCAATGCTGGACGGGGCGAGTCACTTCAAGATTTGGTGGCGAGTGCTCTTGCCGCTTTCAGGGCCGGTGCTGGCCACGGTAGCGGTTATGAGTTTCATTAGCCACTGGGACGAATTCAACGGGCCCTTGATCTACTTGAACTCGCCAGAAAAGTACACGGTCTCGGTGGGACTGCGCATGTTCCAGGACAGCTACGGAAGCGATATGAATCAGTTGATGGCGGCCTCGCTGATTCATATCCTTCCCACCATTGTTCTCTTCTTCTGCGCTCAGCGCTACTTTATGAAGGGAATCAACCTGAGTGGCTTGGGCGGGCGTTAGCCTTGGCCGTAGCGGTTGTGGTAACGGTCCCACCACTTGGCGGCTTCGGCCGGATCGAGGTGGATGGGGTCGCCGAGTTGATGGGCGAGATGGACGGTTTTTGCCACGTCCTCCACCATGATGGCGGCCTTGAGCGCGTCCTTGGGAGTGGCGCCCCAGGCGAAGACTCCGTGATTGCCTAGCAAGATGGCGGGGGCTTGGGTTCGATACTTCAGAATTCCTTGTCCGATGTGGTCGCCCTCATTGTCAATGTACGGGGCGCACGGGATCTCCCCGCCGAACTCATCGGCGATCGCGGTCAGGACCAGGGGAATGGGCTTTTGCACGGCAGCGAACGCGGTGGCGTAGTTGCTGTGGGTATGGATGACGCTTCGGATCTTGGGATCGTTTCGGTACAGGAACAAGTGGTGCGGAAGATCCACACTGGGACGCATTTTTCCTTCGGCTTCTCCAGTTGTGAGCGAGACCGCCACCATCATTTCAGGAATCATCGTGTCGTAGTCGACGCCGCTCGGCTTAATGTAGACCGTATCGGTCTCGGGATCATAGGCGCTTACATTGCCACTGTGCATGGTGACAAGTCCTTCAGTTCGGAGGGCGCGGTTGGCCCAGCAGACAGATTCTCGGAGGGTCATTTAAGGGTTCCTTGGGGGTGATGAGCTCCTATGCTCATATATTTAGATATCTTAAAGATTGTGTCTTATTGTTTTGTTCGCTCGCTCATGGACATGATTTTCACTTCATACGGGTCGAGCGTTAAACGTTGTCCTTCAAAGGCAATCTCCTCTAAGTAGGGAGTCATGTTGACAAAGAAGTCTTGTTGCCTTTCCGCACTGTGCAATCGGAATCCTATGGCACGGTAAGGATCAGTTGAAGTCATCAACGTGATCTCTTCTTCGCGAAACTCTCGCAGGGACTGATAGAGTTCGTCGAGCGGGCCGTTGAAATGTCGTGCTTCAAAGAATGAGAGCGCATTCGCGCCAGAGGAGGCGAGTGTAGCGAATGAGGCGGCGAACCATGCCATGCCGATCGGTTGGCTCAAGCGATCATCATCGAGATGGATGGGTCCCACAAAGACGGGCTTGGTTTGGGATATCTCCAAGGCAGATTTGACGACGTCGGATTGTGCGTGGATGTTTTCCATGACGGATCGATCGTCAAACGCGTGAATTTGTGGGTTCACCCCAAAGCCAATTCCATCAAATTGCTCCATGTCCGGTTGGCGGGTATTGACATTGACGAAATTTTCACCGAGACCGTAATAGAACTGGCCTCGAATGAAATCCAGAGAAGACCTGTCTAGCGAAAAGACGGTATCGGGATGGCCGCCAATGGTGCGCCAGACCTTGGAGTCGGGATCCTGGCAAAGTACGAAGTCAAAGCCATCGACCTCGCTGTCATGCTGAGTTCCCAACATGGGGATCTTCCAGGCGGTGTCTTTCAGTGAGAGATGCGTCGTGGTGGCAGGGGTTGACGTTACAACGTCTCCGCGATAGTCGAGACTGACCGCGTGCTGAATGACCTGCTCAGGTTGGACTTCGTAAGGCGCCGGACGGTTTTGGGGACGGCAATAGGTTTTGAATGAGGCGTCAGTCCAATTGCGCTGATCTTCCGTTTCGAAGATTTCTCCGTCGAGCTTGGCCGTCACCTCGATTCCGCTCTTGAGGGGAAGTTGAAAGCCGACAATCTCGGTGAACGGGTGATCGGGAGCGATGGTGGATGGGAAGGTGGCGTCTCGGTGGGAGCCATCCGGATGAAGAATGCGAATGGGCTGTCCTTGCTGCTCATGTGGGTGAAGCAAGCACATGCCCGTCCTTCTGGTTTTAAACTCCCGAGTTCCGCGACCTTGGTAGACGATATTGAGTGACTGGCTATCGGCGCGACACTCCATCGTCCAGCGGAATCCCAATTCTTCGCACTCGGAGGTCCAGCTTGCCTGGAAACCATTTTGCTCTTGGCAAACATGATGGGTGATCGTGTGGAATCGAAAGGTTCGCCAGTCCTCGCCACGGGCGGCGACGTAGGCGGCCCGTAAAACCAAGTCGTCGCCAAGGCAAATATTGCGAAGCCATCCCGTCCAGCGTTCGAACTCCAGACTCCATGGCCCGGCGTGTAAGCGAATTGGTCGTTCTTGGCTCATTCCATCTCAGTATGATCACAAAAGGTCATACTGTAAGAACGTGGTAAGAGTCTTGTGTTTCGACATCGGAGGGGTATTGATCCGCATCACTCCTCTTTGGTCCGAGGCAGCGCGCGTGGCAGGGATTGAACTTCCGAGCCGTTTTGAAGCGCACACAGAGCTTGACTCAGCGCCGTTTTTCCCGGCCTATCAACGCGGAGAAATCTCTCACGAAGATTTTTACGAACAGCTTCGAGATTTTTTAGGGTTGGCCACTACGCTGGAGGCAGAGCGTGTTCATCGACATATTTTGGTTGAACCCTATCCAGAAGTGGAAGCCATGATTCGAGATTTTAACGATGCGGGTTATTCGACCGCGTGTCTATCTAATACCAATGAACCGCATTGGCGAGAGATGAGCGAATCAGGAAGATTTCCTGCACATCTTGCCCTCGGACATCGATTTGCATCCCATGAAATGGGCCTCCTAAAGCCCCAGCCAGAGATTTTCCAAGCATTTGAGAAGGCCATGGGCGTTACCGGTAACGAAGTGGCCTTTTTCGATGATTCGACCATGAATGTGGAAGCGGCAAAGGCACTTGGTTGGCATGCTTTCCGTATCGATCCCGCAAGGAATACCGTCCCTCAGGTTAAAACCTATCTAGAGTCGGTTGTCGGTAAATCAGAACGGCTGTAAGATATGTTACTAACCTATGGTTTTCATTTAGCTTCCGGAGTGGTGGCCGGGTGTTAAGTTAACAAATTTCTCTTCCCACTCCAACGAAAACAAAATCTCCAGGCCTTCAGTCCAAGCTGCTATGTCGCGTATCAAATCGCTTTCAGCCCAAGAAGAGCGGGTTCTCAATCTCGCTCGACAGGGGCTTGGCGACAAGCAGATAGCGCAGCAGCTTCAACTTAGCACGGATACCGTGCGCACCTATTGGCAGCGGATTCGCCAAAAGGTGGGAGCGGCGACGCGAGCGGAGATTGTGGCGACCCTTGGCGATAAGCAAGCGGCGGCGGCGCTTGAAGTGGTCGAAAGCGAAAAGGATCAACTCAGGCAGGAGATCGCCCATCGAAAGTCCATCGAGCGAGCGTTACGAGCGAGCGAAATCGAATGGCGCAGGCTGGCAGATTCGATGCCCCAGATCGTTTTTGCGGCGGATGGCGACGGCAAGATTTTTCATCTCAATGCGCGGTTCTACGAGTACACCGGCGCCTCCAAGGACCGGTCACCGGCGGATTGGATTCTGGAATACGTGCATCCAGAAGATCTGTCGGACATGCACCTCAGGATTCAGTCCTGCCTCATCACAGCTGAGCCGATGGAGATGGAGGTTCGGCTGCGCCGATTCGATGGCGCTTACCGGTGGCACATCAACCGCGCCGCTGCCTATCTGGACGAGCATGGTCAGGCTACGCGGTGGTACGGAACCCTGACTGATATTCATGACATCAAGAAGGTCCGGGAAGAGCTGGAAACCAGCCAAGCGATGCTGGAACAGGCTCAGGCGGCGGCCGACATTGGCTCCTACGAATTTGACTTTGTTACGAGTCTTTGCCGGTGGTCAACGAACTTGTTCGCAATTTTCAGCATTCCCGAAAGGCATGGATGGTTCGATGCGGATGTTTGGATCAAGATGATCGTTCCGGAAGATTTGGAGAGGGTACAGAGTGAGATTTGGGCAGCGGTCAAAGATCAAACCGCAGTCGACGTTCGGTATCGAATTCAAAGGCCAACGGGCGATATTCGGTATCTCCATTCCCGTGCG
Source organism: Armatimonadetes bacterium 55-13 (assembly GCA_001898035.1). Classification (GTDB taxonomy): domain Bacteria; phylum Armatimonadota; class Fimbriimonadia; order Fimbriimonadales; family Fimbriimonadaceae; genus 55-13. The sequence continues at coordinate 278,447 of MKRX01000001.1, read as the reverse complement.
ATGGTGAAATACAAGGACGGAAAGCCCGATCGACTCATCGGAACGGCGCAGGACGTGACGCAGTTGGAGGAAGCGAACCGGGCTCTCAGATTGAGCGAACAGCAATTCCGAACCATGACGGAATCTTCCCCGCTCGGCGTTTTTGTGACCGATTCGTCCGGTCAGACTCTTTACACCAACGCGACGTATCAGGCGATGACCGGCCTAAAGGCGGAGGAAGCTTTGGGGTTTGGCTGGGTTAAGGCGCTGCATCCTGAAGATAGGGATCGGTTGATCAATCACTGGCTTGATTCGGCCGGTCGTGCAACAAACTTTCGTGAAAGCACTCGCTTTCTTCTGCCGGACGGGGAAATTCGTTGGGTCTATGCGCAGGCGGCAGCGATCCAGCTCGATGAAGAGACGCATGGCTATGTTGGCGTCGTCGAGAACATCACCGAACGTAAGCAGGCGGAGGCGGAGCGCGATCGGTTGCTGGGGATCATCGATGCGACGCCAGATATTATTGGCGCAAGCGACCTCGACCTCAAAGTCATCGCGCTTAACGCGGCGGGACGCAAGTTGTTCGGCGTAGCGGAGGGCGAAGGATTTGGTTCGCTGACGATTGGCAAAGTTCACCCCGACTGGGCTCTCCAGAAGATCAAAGAAGAGGGGATTCCCACCGCTCTCAGCACAGGAAGTTGGACCGGTGAATCGGCGATCGTGAATTTCAATGGAGAGGAAGTGCCGACTTCTCAGGCGATCCTTGCCCATCGGAACGCTCAGGGTGAAATCGCCTATCTGTCGACAGTCATTCGGGATATCTCCGCGATAAAAGCTGTCCAGGGCGAACTAGAGGAGCAAAGGCGATTCATCGAAAAGGTTCTCGAGGCCAACTTCGACATGGTCTACATTTACGACATCCTCGAACGTCGAACGATTTATGTAAACAGCGCCGTCGCAAAGATTTGGGGGTACTCGCCGGATAATCTGAAAGCCGGAGAAAGCGCCTCCATCCGAAAACTGTTTCACCCCGATGACGAAGAGATTATCGATGCGCACCTTGAAAGGGTGAGGGCGCTTGACGACAAGACGATGATCGACTTTCAATATCGAATTTTGGCCGCCGATGGCTCCTGGAAGTGGATGCATGGTCGAGAAAGCGTGTTCCGTCGGGATGAAAACGGACGGGTCAAACAAATCGTAGGCGTGGCGGAGCAATTGACCGATCAACCGACGTTCACGGAGACCTAAGCAAGTCGTTCTGTTAGGTCTGAGTCAGACATACCCAGCCGACGAGAGAAGCATCGGACAAAATAGATAGCAATGGATCCTCAGATTCGCCCGAATGTGCTCAAGATGACTCCTTACTCGCCTGGCAAGCCGATTGCCGAAGTGAAGCGAGAATTAGGGCTGGAGCGTGTGGTAAAGCTGGCGAGCAATGAGAATCCGCTGGGGCCGTCTCCGAAGGCGGTTGAAGCCCTGAAGAAAGCGGCAGAAGAAGCCCACATCTATCCGGATGGCGCAGCGCACGACTTTCGAAGCGCGGCGGCGGAGCGGTTTGGCGTTCCCTATGAGAGCGTCATCGTTGGCAATGGAAGCGACGAACTGATTCATCTGCTGGGTCTGATCTTCCTAGATTCGGCAGACGACGAGATCATTGTTGGCTACCCATCATTTGTTCGATACGATGCGGCCGCTCATCTCGCGAATGCCAAGGTTGTTCAAGTTCCGCTTGATTCCGACTATCGCCACGATCTTCCGGCGATGGTGAAGGCGGTCTCGGAGAATACGAAACTCCTCTTCGTTGCCAACCCGAACAATCCCACCGGAACGCTCGTGACGAAAGCGGAAGTGGACGCCATGCTTCGCGACCTTCCCGAGCATGTCACCGTGATTTTGGATGAGGCGTACTACGAGTTCGCCGCGAACGAATCCGATTTTCCATGCTCAGTTGACTACGTCTTGGAGGGACGCAACGTCGTCGGCCTTCGAACGCTGAGCAAGACCTATGGTCTGGCCGGGATTCGGCTGGGCTACGGCTTTGCGCCCGCGAAGATCGCCGATGCGATCAATCGCGCACGCGAGCCTTTCAACGTGAACTCCTTGGCGCAAGTCGCTGGGATCGCCGCGCTGGACGATGAAGCGCACGTGCAACGGACGGTGGAGAACAACCGGCGAGGATTGCAAACCCTCGCCGGCGCTTTTGAGACCATCGGTGCGAAGCCGTATCCGAGCTTTGCGAACTTCGTGTTCGCCGACCTTGGACAGCCCGCCCGACCGGTGTTCCAGGCCCTGTTGGAGCGTGGTGTGATCGTTCGCCCTGGCGATGTACTCGGTGCCCCTAACTGTCTGCGGGTTAGCGTGGGAACCGAAGAGGAGATCGATATTTTCGTGAAAGCGTTGACTGAAGTAATGGCGGGGGTAGGTGCGCGATGATCATTCTGATGCGTCGCGGATGTACACCCGAAGAAGTACAAACCGTTTCTGATCGGCTCAAGGATATGGGCTACGATATCAACCCCATATTTGGGGTTGAGAAGACAATTATCGGCGCAGTTGGAGTGCCGGAATACGACAAGTTGGAGGCAGCCGACCAAATCCAGGGCCTTAGCGGTGTCGAAGAAGTGATCTTCGTTTCTAAGCCGTACAAGTTCGTGGCTCGCGAGTTCCGCCCCAACAAGACAATCGTCGACGTGGGGGGCGTTAAGATCGGTGGGGACGAGATCATCATGATGGCCGGCCCCTGCACGGTTGAATCGGAAAAGCAACTCTTCCAGACCGCCGAAGCAGTCTCTCGGGCAGGGGCGAAGATCTTGCGTGGCGGCGCCTATAAGCCTTCGACTTCTCCCTACTCCTTCCAGGGCATGGGGCTTCCCGGTTTGCAACTGCTCAAAGAAGCGAGTCAGAAGTTTGGACTGAAGGTGATCACGGAAGTGATGCACGTTAGGAAAGTGGAAGAGGTCTGTGAGTACGCGGACATTTTACAAGTAGGAACGCGTAACATGCAGAATTACGACCTTCTGCGTGAAGTTGGTATGACACGCCATCCCGTTGTTCTCAAGCGTGGAATGAACGCCAAGTTGGAAGAATGGTTGTTGGCGGCAGAATATATCGCCAGTGCGGGCAATGAGAACATCATTCTGTGCGAGCGAGGCATTCGAACGTTCGAGCCCTACACCCGCAATACGCTTGACCTTTCCGCGATTCCTTCGCTGAACTCCTTAACCCACCTTCCCGTGATCGTCGATCCTTCCCAAGGAACAGGGCGACGCGATTTGGTGGGACCGATGACCAAGGCAGCCGTGGCATGCGGAGCGGACGGCCTTCTCGTCGAAGTGCATCCGAATCCGGACAAAGCGATTAAGGATGGCGCTCAGAGCATTACGATCCAACAGTTCGAAAAGCTCATGCCTGAGCTAGCGATGGTAGCAAGCGCGGTGGGCCGGGAATTGCCTTTGCCCATTCGTGCCTAGGTCGTGGTCGGGGAGCCTTACGGGCTCCCCTAATTTCTATTGGATTGGAACGTAAATGTCGGTTCGCAACTCTTCCGCAGGCGTGTTTGAGCAGTCGTTGAGATAGACCTCAAAGCAGGCGCCATCCCTCATTTGGTACCCGCCGCTCGGGATGTCTTTTCCGTAAAGCGTGGACCAAGCTTGGCCAAGCCCTGAGTACGGCCCTGTGTATTCGGCTCTTAGAAATTTGCCGCCTTCCAGGTGCTCTTCTGTCAAGTCACCGATTGCCTCGCTTTCTGAGACAACAACTCCAGCCACCGAATGTAGATCGGCAGGGGGTACGGATTCGGGATCGTCAAAATATACGGCCACCCCCATTGCATCAGGCTTTGCGAACAAGCCCATGGGCCCCGCCGTTTGCGCAAGTCTTTGGAAAGCCGCGCCGATGTCTTGGTACGGTCCCTTATGATGAATGACGGCCAATCTCTTCGATGGAAATTCTACGACGCTCAAGTTCATTTCTAGTTCTCTCCTCTCGATCAAATGGAAGCGGGTAAAGCTACCGCTCTCCGTGTAGTGAACACGGCTGGGGGCTAACTTTCCCATACAGTTTCGATCACTTGTTCTGAATGCCGATGGAGACATCTCAAACTCGGCTTGAAACGCTTTCGTAAACGCTTCGTGAGTCGCATATCCGGCATCGAAAGCGATCGATGTGATCGACTCATCAGTTGCTTTAATCTGAATTGCGGCCCGCTCCAACCTCAGACGTCGGATCATCTCGGCAGGCGACTCACCAACCATGGCCCCGAATATCCGGTGGAAATGGTATGGCGACAGAAACGCTCGCTCTGCGAGTTCCCTAAACCCGGGCGGATCATCCAGTCGTCTTTGGATTTCCAAAACGGTCTGGTCAATGATGTCCACATAGTCAATCTGAGCTTTCATCTGCATCGATGATATGCAATGTACGGTAGTTCCCTATGGTCTTGCTTGTCTTGAATTGCTCAAATAGAATGGCGCCCCCTTCCTCTAGGAAGGAGGCGCCTTTTGACGGGCTTACCGTTGCCGACTAGGCGGCTTTCAGTACAGGCTTGCTCGATTCTGGCATATCCTCCACTTGGAAGGAAGCAACCGAATTCCGCAGCTTATCGGCCAGGCCCCTCAATTCAGAGGCTGAGGCGGCGACCTCTTCGGTCGAGGCGCTCATTTCTTCCGAACCTGCCGCCGTCTCTTCGCTGATGGCAGCGACTTCCTCGATGGCTCCAGATACAGCGATTGCGTCGCTGGAGACGGTGGAGGTCAGTTGGGCGGTTCGCTCGGTAGCGTTCTGGACTTCCGACATCGCTCGCTCAAGATCTGCGGCGGCGTCCACCACTTGCTGAAGCTGGTCGGCTACGGAAGAAGTCGAACCCACGATTTCGTGGAGAGACGTTCCCGCAAGCTGACTATGCTCAGTTCCCTGCTGAACGCGTGATTGAGTTGCCTCAATCGCTTGCACGGTACCGCTCACCGTGTCACGAACACGCTCGATAAGACTGGCGATTTCTTTGGTAGACGAACTGGACTGTTCGGCCAGCTTTCGAACTTCATCGGCAACTACCGCAAATCCACGACCGTGTTCACCGGCACGCGCAGCTTCGATTGCAGCGTTGAGCGCCAGGAGGTTGGTTTGCTCTGCGATAGCCTCGATTGTCGAAACAATCTGGCCAATCTGCTGACCCATTTGATCGAGATCGCGAATCTTTTCGGCGGTCATGGACACTTGCTCGCTGATGGATTCCATCGACGCGACGGTTTCCTGGACAGCCAAGCCACCCCCTTGAGCAACCTCAGCCATCTGGCTTGCGGCCATGGAAACCATGTCCACCGCGCCCTTTGCCGTTCCAAGGTTCTCATGAGCGTTACTCACCGAGGCGATCTGCTGAGAACTCTCGGCTTCGATCTCTTGAATCGCGCTTCGGAACCGCTCCATTGCTTCGGCAGCGCTGGTGGCAGAGTTCGCGAGCTTTTCGCTTCCCGCGGCGATTTCCGTCGCGGATTGGCCGCTCTGGTCGGTCGCTTCGGCCAGCACTCGGCTAGCGTAGGCGACGCGGTCGGCATAGAGTCGAACTTCAGCGACTAGATTCGCCAGAGAGTGGCGTGCAGTTTGGTACGATTCGATTGCGCCTGAAGCCTGCAGCTGAAGGCTATTGAAGCTCTCGGCCATTTTGGCGAGTTCGTCCGTGCCGCGAACGGGAAGCGGATCGAGTTCGCAGACAACATCCTTAGTCAGGTCGGCATTTCCGAGGGCATCCATTGCTTCTCCGAGACGCGCCATTTGCTCGTACTGGAGTTTTTCGGCGGCTCGCCGTAGGTCGGCGATCGAAGTGATGATCGCTCGGATGATGATATAGGATAGCCCGAGGCCCAATACGGCGGCAAAGACTAATAGCGACCAGGCCAGCGTTTCGCTCTGCTTGCGGAGTTGTTTGCCTTCCGCGTTGAGAGTCGACGCTCTTTCCGCATTCCAGTCACCCATGCTCTCGAGAAGAGGAATAAACTCTTCCACGAAAACGCTTCGGGAGGTCTTTTCCAACAACTCGGCTACGCCCTTATTGCCTTCTTTTTTGTAGATGGGCAACAGGTTCTGGCTCAAGGAAGCGTATTGGGACCAAAGATCTTTCAGCTTCTTTGCATTCTGCTCATCCTTGCCATCTGCCGCGAGTTTGATATAGTTTTCAATCTCGGAAGTGGCTTGGCCCAAGTTCTCGTCCACATCTTTGACGAGTCCTTCTCGTTTCTCTTCATTTTTTGCAACGAGAGTGCGATATTGCCTCGTACGAGCCTGTCTTGCGGCGATGCTGATTTTGCCGAGGGAGACGAGGCGAGGAACCGCCCCGTCTGTGACTCGATCAAAGTTCGAACTAAGCTTCGCTGTGCTGACCATGCCGCCGAACGCATTAAGTGCGATACAGACGAGAAGCATCCCAACAACCAGCCAAAGCTTCTTCGCCAACGAAATCTTGTTCAAGAAATTCATCCCTAGTAGTTCCTCCCGTTAGAACTTGATTCGATACTGAACGTATCCGTAGACCTGATCCTGGTTTCCGGCACCGGCAAACGCTTTAATAAAGGCGCCTGGCTTGAACCAGCTGATACCGGCTTCAAACGCGCTGTGCTTATCCAGTTCGTAAGATCCCCAGAAGTCAATTTCCCCGCCAACATCGGTTCCTTTGCTTCCCGTAGCATCTTTAAACGTAAATCCATCGCCCTTATTGGGCTTTCCGCCATCGCTGTACCAAGCGTCATCGGCGGCCCAAAGTCCAAAGCGGTGGTATTCGGCATTCAACGACAGAGCCTTAGTAGGTTTGTAGTTGACGCCTAAGGTGAGCCCTTTCATGTTTCGCCAACCCTGCGCGTCCAAGATTCCGTACTTGGTGTGGTTGGTGGCATAAAACTGGTCGAACGTGAGGCTCGTATCTCCTCGCGTTCCGCCGCTGGCGGCGTTGCCTTCGACATAGAACTTGGTTTTGGCGTCGTGCTGATAATTCACACGGAGGCTGGAAGCCCATGCCTCAAGTTTGCTGTCAGCGGTTCGTCCAGCTTGTCCGGCGACTTCAAGATCGGCTGAGAACTTTCCAACTTTGTACTTATAGGTGTGATCCAAAGTGTAAATATCGTCTTGAGTTCCACTGTGCTTATCGTGCCGATAAAGCATCATGGTTTCGCCGTACTTGCTGCCGTAAGAGAAACCGCCAAGAAGTGCGTCTCGACTTGGAGCGGAGTTCACGGCGAGTTTGCCGAAGAAGGCATCCCATCGGCCGACAGAATAGCGAGCCATGTCCCATGACCGAGCGGTGTTCCCCCACTCACCAGGTCCGACAAGCCGCTGACTACCTTTAACCAACTGTTGACGTCCGAGTCGAACTTTGCCATCCATGGCCTTGAAATCGACATAGCCTAGGAGTAGATCGCTTCGCTCCTCAGATCCGTTGCTGGCGGCAGTCCAGAAAAGATCGTGGGCGTACTGGTAGACGATTTGACCCGAGAATTGCTTTTTGTAGCTAAATGCGATTCCAGCGCGCCAGCGAGAAAGAAGATCAGACTTGTTGTCCTGATGCTCTTCCGAAAAATCCTTATCCAGACGACGCTCGAATCTCTCTCTAAGATCGAAGATTGGTTTAATGCTCCAGTCGGCCTGAGCCGGGAGCGCAAAAAAGATTGGCATTTATAGTCCCTCTATGACCTTACTTCCTTGTACAGATCGTTCCATTTTCATGTCGGTTGAACGCGCCCGAGACCCGGTGTTTTTTTGTGTAGAAATTCTCACTTTTTTCAACCTAAAGAACGGACGATCAAATTCCGATAGCTGCTACTTTCACTAAGTACTTACCGCCCATAGCACAATATGAAATTACAAATTCTCTATTCGTCTCAATAAATTGGAGCCCCTCCTGGGAGGGGCTTTGGTGGTGGTGTCGAGTGTAAAAACTAGGCGACTTTCAGCCTTACTTCGTTGCGCTCTTCAACTTCAAAAGAGGTCACCATTCCCCTTAGTTTCGAAGCCAAGGTGTTTAGCTCTGATGCGGAAGCCGCAACTTCTTCCGTTGATGCGCTCATTTCTTCGGCGCCAGCCGCCGCTTCTTGGCTGATGGAGGCGACGGATTCGATCGCTTCGGAGATCGACTGGGTATCGCGCGCCACGGTGGCGGACAAGTTAGCGGTTCGAGTCGTCGACTCGCTCACCCTTCGCATGGCCGCCTCAAGTTCGGATGACGCAGTCGTCATATCGCTCAATTGACTTGCAACGGCTTCGGCGGACGTCACGATCTCCGATAGAGACCCGCCAGCAGTCTGGCTCTGACCGGTTCCGATTTCCACGCACTCCTGAGCCAATTCGATAGCTTTAACCGTTTTCGACACGGTCTCTCTAACACTTTCGATGAGGGCTCCGATTTCCTTGGTGGCCGCTCCCGATTGCTCAGCGAGTTGACGGACTTCATCAGCGACGACGGCAAATCCTCGTCCGTGATCGCCCGCTCGGGCGGCTTCGATGGCGGCGTTCAAGGCAAGAAGATTTGTTTGAGCGGCAATCGCTTCGATGGTGGAAACGATTTGTCCGATTTGTTGACCTTTCTCATCCAGATCGCGGACCCGATCCGCGGTCGCTTCAACTTGGTCTCGGATCGACTCCATCGAACCGATCGTTTCACTGACGGCTTGACCGCCCTGTTGAGCAACTTCAGCCATCTTGGTGGAGGCAGTGGCGACGAGGTCGAGCGCACCTCGCGCGGTCATCAGGCTGGCGTCTGCCTGTTCGACCACAGCCGCCTGATCTTGGCTGACCATCTCGATTTCGTCGATCGCCTGCCGGAATCGCTCCATCGCCTCGGCCGCCTCGGTCGCCGAGCGAGCCAATCGCTCACTGCCCGTGGCGATATCCGTTGCCGACCGGCCGCTTTGATCCGTAGTATCGGCGACGACTCGGCTCGCATTGGACACCTCGTCGGCATTTTCGCGTACGTCAGATACAAGGGCAGACATAGCCCGACGGGCGGCGTCGTAAGAAATGACGGCGTCTCGGACTTGACTTTGAAGTTGATTAAAGACGGTCGACATCTTGGCAAACTCGTCTTTGCCCTCGACCTCGATGGGCTTTGAATTGGAATGAACGCTGAGGGTTAGATCCGCGTTCTCCAGTGCGCCCATGGCATCGGTGAGACCCTGCATTTCGTTCTTTTGCAGTCCATCCAAACTCGACATCAGAACATTTGCACTGCGCACAATCGCCCGAACCGTGATGGCAGCCAAAGCAATGCCGATGGCAATACAGACGAACATCATGCCGCCGATCAGCGTGCGTGCCTTCGTCTGGAGTTCATTCCCTTCCTTGTCTAACCTCGCGGCTTCCGCCTTGTTCCATGATCCCATCTTTTCAAGAAGCGGGATAAAGTCGTCCACGAAGCGGGGACGAATCGTCTTATCGACGATCGTGAATGCGGCGGTTTCGCCTTGCTTTTCCAATACTGACTGAAGCGGTTTGGCTCCATCCGCATAGGATCGCCAAAATATCTCAAGTTGCTTCGCGTTTTCTTTGTCGGCGGGATCAGTCGCGAGTTTCGCGTAGTCTTGAATGGCCTTTTCGGTGCTCTCGTCGGACTCCTGGATTTCTCCCCAAAGTTTTGCTCTTCGGTCGGGCGCCGTCGCGGCCAAGAACTGGAAGTGACGCGTTCGCATGGTTCGGGCCTGAACACCGATTTCGGCGATCACCTGTAGCCGTGGAACTTGTCCCTTGGAAACCTGCGTCATGTTCTGACCCAATCGGGCTGCACTCAGCAGTCCGCTCCACGCAACGATTCCAATGCCGACACTGAAAAGCCCGACAATAAGCCAGAACTTCATTGCGAGCGAAAAATTCGATAGAAACTTCATTGGTGCTGTATCCCCGGACAACCCCACAACCGTCATATCAGGGGTTTTCAATACCCTGGCCGATCCCACAGCAAGGGCGACGAAAGATCGGTTACTAAACCGTGTTCCGCATTGAAGTTTTTGGCTTTACGGGACCAAACTGCCCCGCACAGATTTTTGGAAATGTCACTGTTTTTCCTCTCTAGCTTTCGGACTGAATGCGCCGATACGCGCGCGGGAAAGGTCGTTTGGCTCGTTCTCACCTAGAAAGCAACAGACCTGCGGTAGCATCACGCCGATGAACGCGGCGCAAGAGATCGAGATTCTGATCCGGGCGAAGTACCCGATTCTCTACATCGTGAGTTGGGAGGAGAGTCGTGTCGAGTCCACCCTCCAGAACGTTTGCAAGGGTTTGAATCGAACGCTCCACACGTGGTCGATTACGCAAGGCATGCGGCCCGCGGTCAATCGCACCTCCGGCCCCGTTAAGCCAACCTCGCTTCCCGGCGAATTGGAGGCTTTGGCGCTCGTTCATGAGTCGAGCGACTTCACGGTGTTCCTGCTGAAGGACTTCCATCCTTACATGCGTGATAACCGGGTCGTCCGCTTGCTCCGAGATTTGGCATTGCGGCTTCGCGGAAAGGCGCAGACGCTGGTCATTATGGGGCCATCCTTGAGCCTGCCTACCGATTTGGAAAAGGATGTTACCGTGGTGGACTTTGCGTTGCCGGAATCCGGCGAGATCGAAAAGAAGCTCGACGAAGTGATAGAGGCCGTCAAAGGAAATCCGAATGTCGATACCAAGCTTGATCCCCATACCCGTGAAGTGATCGTGAAATCGGCTCAAGGGCTGACGATGGACGAAATCGAGTCAGTCTTCGCACGAAGCTTGGTTGAGAAAAAGAAGTTCGACGTTGAGATCGTGCTTGAGGAAAAGAAACAGATCATTCGCAAAAGCGGTCTGCTGGAGTACTACCCCGCCCAAAACCAAATGTCTGACGTAGGCGGCATGGAGTTACTGAAGGAGTGGTTGGAGAAGCGAACCAATAGCTTTACCGACAAAGCGAGAGAGTTTGGCATTCCTGCTCCGAAAGGCGTTCTCATTCTGGGCGTTCAGGGCTGCGGCAAATCGTTGATCGCGAAGGCGATCGCCGCGCACTGGGCTCTGCCCATGCTCAAGCTAGATGTCGGTCGGATTTTTGGTTCCTTAGTGGGTCAAAGCGAGGAGAACATTCGAAAAGCAATCAAGGTGGCAGAATCCGTTGCGCCTTGTATCTTGTGGGCCGATGAGATTGAGAAGGGATTTGCGGGAGCCTCTGGCGCCAGCGTTAGCGACAGTGGAACGACGGCACGTGTCTTTGCAACGTTTTTGACTTGGATGCAGGAAAAGACAGCGCCGGTCTTTTTGATCGCAACTGCCAACAACGTATCACAGCTTCCTCCTGAGATGCTGCGGAAGGGGCGATTCGATGAAATCTTCTTCGTCGATCTTCCCGACAAAGCCGAGCGGAAGCAGATCTTTGAAATTCACCTCAAGAAGCGTGGGCGCGATCTCAAGAAGTTTAAGACGGAGGCCTTAGCCAAGTTGACTGAAGGTTTTAGCGGAGCCGAGATCGAACAGGTTATCGTGGGGGCTCTCTATGTGGCTTTCGATGCTGGCCGCGACTTGAACCAGAAAGACTTGGTGGCGGAAGCGGAAGCGGTGGTGCCGTTGAGCGTGATGATGCGAGAGGACATTCAAGAGTTGCGGGAATGGGCGTCGATTCGAACTCGCCCGGCGAGCGTTCACGACGGCGACTAGCCGCTTCGTGCTAATCTCGCCTTGAGCATGAAACCCTGCGGCATTCTCTTACTTGGCGTCCTGGCAGTCACCGCGCAGGCGGAGGAAATTGTAATTCGGAGCGGATTGGTCCGCACGATTCCACCGGCGCGTCGATCCGTTGTTCATATCGATCCGATTGAACTGTCTCTGGTGAAAGGCACGTGGCAGGAACCTCAGGCCGGGCTTGACGGCTGGACCAAGATCGAGGCAGGCAGCGACGGGGTTTTTAGTGGGCGTCCACTCGGAGGCGGCTACGTTTATACAACGGTTCAATCGCCAACGGCCAGGACCGTTATCCTTGAGGCTTCTGGTCATACCATGGTGTACGTCAATGGCGTCCCTCGTACCGGCGATCCCTACAGCTATGGGTATGTATCCTTGCCTATTGAGCTAAAAGCGGGCGTCAATGAGTTTCTTTTTCTATGCGGCCGAGGTCGCTTAGCGGCCAAGCTTATCGATCCCAAAGCCCCCATTTCTCTGGACGTTCGAGACGCGACCACTCCGGACATCATCAAGGGCGAGAAAGGTGAAGCATGGGCCGCAGTCGTCATTCGGAACGCCACCAACTCCACCTTGAGGGGCCTCAAGATCGAGGCTTCTGGGGATGGCAAGACGGTTACCACGGAATGCCCCGATGTGATGGAGATGGCGGTGCGAAAGGTGGGCTTCAAGGCGCCCCTCACCCCTACCGGGAAGCTCAAGATACGATTGGTCAATAAAGGTAAACGCGTCGACGAAGGCTCGCTGGAGCTCAGAGTCAGGCAACCAGGACAACCGTATAAGCGCACCTTTGTTAGCAAGATCGACGGTAGCGTCCAGTACTTCGCCGTTAATCCTTCGACGCGAAAAGGCAGTGGGCAGGCACTCTTTCTTTCTTTGCATGGAGCGAGCGTTGAAGCAATTGGTCAAGCCGAGGCGTACTCTCCTAAACAATGGGGATTCTTAGTAGCTCCTACTAATCGGAGACCTTATGGATTCGACTGGGAAGAGGTGGGGCGTTTGGACGCTCTGGAAGTTCTAGAACTTGCTAAGGAGATGTTTCAGACCGCTCAGGCGAAAACTTACTTGACGGGCCACTCGATGGGCGGACACGGTACATGGCAAATGGGCGCGCACTTTCCCGATCTTTTTGCAGCGATCGCACCTAGCGCTGGTTGGATTAGTTTTGCGAGCTACGCAGGAGGCGTGACTTACGAGAATCCGTCACCGGTGGAAAAGATGTTGCAACGTGCGGGCTCTCCCAGCGATACGCTTCAACTGAAATACAACTATGCAAGCGAGGGGATTTACATCTTGCACGGGGACGCTGACGATAATGTGCCGGTCGATCAAGCGCGCGCCATGCGCAGAGAGCTTGAATCGTTCCATAAAGACTTCTCATGGCATGAACAGCCCGGCGCAAATCACTGGTGGGACGCTTCGGACGAGGCGGGGGCGGATGCGGTGGATTGGGCGCCAATCTTCGACATGTTCTCCCACCACCGGCTGCCGTACGCAGAGGAAACTCGGTTCGTCGATTTTTCGACGGTATCGCCAGGAATATCGTCCAAACTGCGCTGGCTCTTACTTGAGCAACAAGAACATCCTTTCGAGTTAAGTCGAGTTCAATTACGAGCCGATCCAGTTTCCCGTAAGTTTTCTGGCACGACGCAAAACGTCGCCCGGATGAGTCTTGACACTTCCGCGCTGATTCCCAGTGGGTCGATCAACTTGGATATCGACGGGCAGAAATTGACTTCTATCGCCTGGCCACGGGACGGCTATCTTCGACTGAAAAAGCAATCGGGGGTGTGGGAAGTGGCGGCGGCGATCGACTTATCCGAGAAGAGTCCGCTCCGATATGGTGGATTCAAGGACGTATTTCGAAACGAATTCGTATTCGTATATGGCACGCGGGGGTCGATCGAAGATCGTGCCTGGGCTAAAGCTAAAGCTCGTTACGATGCGGAGACTTTTTGGTACCGTGGAAATGGATCGGTTGAGGTTGTAGCGGACAAGGACTTTGATGCGAAGAAGGATCCAGATCGAAACGTGGTCCTGTACGGCAACGAAACAACCAATGCCGCTTGGCACTCATTGATTGGAGATGGCCCCGTCCGGGTTGCTCCAGGAAACGCCAGCGTAGCGGGTCGATACGTCTCCAACACTTCTACGGCATGCCTGTTCGTCAGACCGCGACCAGGGAGTCAGATTGCAACCGTAGCCGTGATAGGAGGGACCGATTTGACGGGTTGCCGCCTGACCGACCGAGTACCCATTTTCACCTCTGGATCGGCGATTCCGGACTTACTGTTTTTCTCCCCTAGCATGCTTGAAAAGGGCACCGCTGGGATCTCGGCGGCAGGATATTTCGGGAATGACTGGGGAGTGGACTCTGGGGACTTCGCCTACTCGAACTAGCAGGTTGGGGGCTTAAACGCAACCCATGCTCGGCTACCGCAAGAGAATAGAAGTATAATCGAGGTCGTTCAAAGTTGAATGGATTTCGAGGGATGCCTATGGAAACGACGAAGGACCAGCAACAAATTCAGGACTTGCCGATTGCCGCTTACGTGAAACTGATCCGCTCCGCGGAGGCTCTCCATGCAGAAGTGAGTCGCGGATTAGCGAGCGAAGGTTTGACGGCGAGCCAGTTCAGCGCCCTCAAAGTCCTTCGGCTTCGCGGTCCTCTCGCGCAACGCGATATCGCCAACTATCTGGTCAAAACGGGCGGCAATATCACCGTGGTGGTGGACAATCTGGAGCATCGCAATCTGGTCGTTCGGATTCGCGATACGGAAGATCGGCGAATTGTTTTTGTCAAGCTCACGCCTGAAGGCGAACAGATTTTCGACCGCGTATATGGTCCGCACCTGGACCGAATTCGGGGCGTGATGTCGGCCTTGTCCGATAAGAGCCTGAATCAACTCACTGAATTACTGGAAGAGCTTTATCCCTCCCCTGCCGAACCCCTTTGCTATGGTCGGTCCGAAGAAGCGGACAAGCCGAAAAAGAAGGGACGGACGCCTTCTGCCGCTTACTAGACCTTTTTGGGCGAAGATACGTCGCTTGCCTCTCATTGCGCAGAAAGTTCATTAAACATTGAACGATACGTGTTAATATGGTTTAACCGTTAACACGGTGCACTAGAAATCCCCTAGAGGAGGAAGTTCTTATCATGCGACGCAGCGCATTTACGCTCATCGAGCTTCTTGTAGTCATTGCGATCATCGCAATCTTGGCAGCCATTCTTTTTCCTGTATTTGCCCAGGCCAAACGAGCGGCGAAGACCGCTTCAACTCTTTCGAATACGAAACAGCTTGCTCTTGCCGTCCAAATGTATTCCAACGACTATGACGACGGCACTCCACCCATTTACTACGGAACCTGGTATGGAGATTGGACGGACTTTTTCACTTGGGTCACCGTTACCCACCCTTATGTAAAGAACACAGGGATCTATCACGACGCTGCGACCTCCATTCCCTACAACCCGACATCTCCCGGCGTCGGCGCATTTAATTGGACCGGCTATACGTCGATCGGCGCCAACGAGCGCGGATTGTTTGGCTGGTGGGATTGGGATGGTTCGAATTGGAATTGGCACAACAGTCGCGTCCTCTCTGCTCAGGAGAACATTGCGGAGCGAGCGGCGATCATGACCAACCGCGATCCAACTTCGCCGGAGTGGGGCATGTTCATGTTCACCAACTATCTGGCAGCTACACCGAGCCCGACGCATGCCACCGATGGCGCCTATTGGTACAACAACACCGCTTGGGTCTCCACCAAAAATCACGCGGATAACTTGGTCGTTGGCTTTGCCGACGGGCACTCCAAGACGGTTAAGGGAGGTCGGGTGTTTAAGTATGACGGAACCTACACCGATTGGACGGATGCTCTAGCAGTGCCGGACAGTCCCTGGATTAAGTTCTGGGGCAGCGACAGGAGCGGCACTCAGTGAAGCAACTAGCCCTCCTTTTATTGGCTCTCCTCGTGGTTGGATGCTCATCTGGTCCCAGCGATCCGATGAATGAAAACGTCAAGGCTCCCAAGCCTCCGCCTCCGCCGGCGGGCCACTAAGTCATCCGATGCCGCCGAGGATCGAACCTCGGCGGCATCTTTTATTCTTTCTGAACCGAATTAGGACAAACTCTGAGCATGTACTCTGCCTGCCTTGCCGCGATCGGCTTAGTATCCTTTTTATCGACCTCCACCCCGGCCGCTCCTATTGAAACCATGCAGCAACGAATTGAACGAGTCCGCGAAGACCTGGATAACCTTGAGCACTTTTACAATATCGACGTATCTCCGCATCGCTCAGAGCGGCTGCGCAAATACTACGAAGATCAGCTCACCGACCTGAGGAAGGCGCCTTTCGAATCGCTGGATCAGGAAGGTAAGACCGACTTCCTTCTGCTTCAGAACTACTTGGAAAGGAACAAGAGGCAATTGGAATTGGACGCGGTCAAGGACCAGAAGACCGAGGCGCTTCTTCCTTTCGCTTCGATCATCGTTCAGCTTTGCGAGGATCGTCAGCAGATGAAGCCGATGGAGGGGGAGAAGGCGGCGAAGGATATCCATGAGGTCGAGCAGCAGATTGCGGACACTCGATCGAAGATTGAGAGCAGCAAGATCAAGATCGACAAGTCAAGCGCGTTTCGAGCGGCACGCACGATCGATCGATTAAAGTCCCACCTTGCCGAATGGTTTGGCTTCTTCAAGGGCTACGATCCGATGTTCACTTGGTGGGTTTCCGAACCGTATGCCAGGGTCAACAAAGCGCTGGACGAACTCGCACCAGTGATTCGCGAAAAGCTTGTTGGCGTCAAGCCGGGCGATAAAGACGCGATTATTGGCGAGCCGATCGGTCGCGAAGGCTTGATGGCGGACTTGGCGGCGGAGCGAATTGCCTACACCCCAGAAGAGTTGATCGAAATAGGGGAGAAAGAGTACGCCTGGTGCGAAAACGAGATGAAGAAGGCGTCTCGAGAACTGGGATACGGCGACGACTGGCGCAAGGCTCTGGAACATGTGAAGACACTACACGTGGAACCTGGTCAGCAACCCAAGCTGATTCGCGACTTGGCGCTCGAAGCCATCAACTACGTCAAAGACAACGATCTAGTGACGGTTCCACCGTTGGCGGAGGAAACCTGGAGGATGTTTATGATGTCTCCGGAGCGGCAAAAGGTAAATCCGTTCTTTCTGGGTGGAGACTCGATCATCGTTTCCTTTCCGACCGACACCATGGACTATGAAGCGAAGCTCATGAGCATGCGCGGAAACAACATCCACTTTGCCCGGGCGACGGTTCATCATGAGCTCATTCCCGGACATCACTTGCAGGGCTTCATGAATGCCCGCTATCGACCCTACCGGGGTCTCTTTGGCACGCCCTTTTGGATCGAGGGCTGGGCTCTTTATTGGGAGATGGTCCTTTGGGACAAGGGCTTTCCCAAAACGCCGGAAAACCGAATCGGAATGCTGTTTTGGCGCATGCACCGTTGCGCCCGCATCATCTTCTCACTCAAGTTCCATCTGGGGCAGATGACTCCTCAGGAGTGCATCGACATGCTGGTTGAGAAGGTTGGGCACGAGCGCTCAACGGCAGAAGGCGAAGTACGGCGATCTTTTGCGGGAGACTATCCCCCACTTTATCAGGCGGCCTATATGTTGGGAGCCCTCCAGATCTACTCGCTACGGCATGAACTGGTGGATAGCGGCAAGATGAAGGAGAAGGACTTTCATGATCGCATTCTGCATGAGAACCAGATGCCTATCGAGACGCTCCGCGACCTGATGGAGAATCGAAAACTGGCACCTGATTTGAAGCCTTCCTGGCGATTTTATCATCGCTAGACGGGACTTTTCCTTTCTTCTGGAACCTTTGCCCATAGCTTGGGATTTCCTCTTGCAGCCACGAGTTAGTGGCCGGAGGAAATCCTATCGTCGATACACTTGTAAAGCCCATGGGCATCTATCGCAAGGCAAGTTTTGAGGCGGTCGCCGTGGCCGAGATACCAGTTCTCTACCGAGTTGCCCGAAGGCTGACCCTTAACGACGCATGGGCGGAGGACTTGGTTGGACAAACACTCCTGCAAGCGGCGAAGGCTTGGGAGTCTTTTGACGGCCAGTTCCCCAGAAGTTGGCTCATTCGGATTCTGCAGAACGCCTATCGGCATGACGTTCGAAGAGCGAACCGTCGCCCAAAGGAGGTTGCGATCGAAGATCACGACGCCCAGGGAGAAGATCTCTGGCAGGAATTGTCTGGTCGAATTATCGAGGCTCATATTTATGAGGAATTGGACAAACTGCCAGAGGAATATCGACTTGCCGTCTCTCTGTGCGATGTCGAAGAATTAAGTTACGAAGAGGCGGGCGAAGCGATGGGAATTCCTACCGGAACCGTAAAGTCACGACTTTTTAGAGGACGAAGGCTCCTTCGTCAACGGCTTGCAACAATTCAGTTAGGTGCAGAATGAGATTCTTCTTTCACCGTCATCACGAAGGAGAACCTTGCCCTCACATGGAAGGTCTTCTGAACCGCGCCGCCGATGGCAGTTCCAAGGGCTTAGCCCGATGGTACGCGTTGGCTCATGCCGCTCACTGCTCTGGCTGCAAAAAGTTTCTTGATAACTTGACGCGCATGATCGAGCAGATGCGTCGAGAGAAACAACCGCCCGTCGATCAAGGCGCAGTCGACCGGCTGACGGCTTTAGTTCGTGAAGTGGGCGCCGTTGAATCGGCGACGGAGCAGGGGTAAATTCTGAGCGAGGTGAAGACGCCTTGACGCTCACAAACCGATTCGATCAAGCCTGCGCTTTTGCGCGAAAGATTCACACTAATCAAGTTCGGAAAGGCACTGAAGTGCCCTATCTCAGCCATCTCTTGGCAGTGGCATCACTGACCTTGGAGTTTGGTGGCAATGAGGATGAGGCGATTGGCGCTTTGCTTCACGATGCGGCAGAAGACCAGGGTGGCTTTGAGACTCTTCGATTGATTCGAGAAGAATTCGGGGAGTCGGTGGCGCGAATCGTAGAGGAGAATTCGGATACGTTTGAGACGCCCAAGCCCGCTTGGCGGATCCGGAAAGAAGGCTACATAGCGGCCGTATCTCACAAGAGTGAGTCGGCGTGTCTTGTGTCGTTATCCGACAAGATCCAC
The DNA here is from genome assembly GCA_001898035.1 of Armatimonadetes bacterium 55-13. Classification (GTDB taxonomy): domain Bacteria; phylum Armatimonadota; class Fimbriimonadia; order Fimbriimonadales; family Fimbriimonadaceae; genus 55-13. Next base: position 259,655 of record MKRX01000001.1, on the reverse strand, counting down.
AATGCGAATTCCCTTGTTCAGGATCAGAGGGAGCTAGGCGACGCACACTGGAATCGATTTAGGGCCAGCAAAGAGGACTCTCTTTGGTATTTGCAGAGTTTGGCGGATGAGTTCGAAAAGCGTTCGATCGTCTTTTCGCGGCTGGTACGTCCCGTAAAGCGTTTGCAAGAAGCGATTGAAGTCTTAGAGGGTCTCTAGGGAAGTAAGTTTCGTCGGGTGCAGTAGACACAAAAGGACGAAATTTCCGTGCTACGCCCTCGCCAGGTCATTGATCGAATCTCCAAAGAGTTCGGGCCTCGGTCAGAGGACGTACGCTATTTTGTTTTCACTTCCAAGGTCCTGATCTCTAGCCAGGAACCCTGGTTAGCCGATCTCTTTAGATGGCCTTGTTCTTTCGTCGTCGTCGGACAAATCCCACGATTCCCGCGCCGATACCCAAAAGGCTGGCGGGCTCTGGTACCGCTTGCGGCGATCGGGAAAGACTCCACATATCCGCTCGGTTCTCAATCGCACCGACGTTGAGATAACCCGTGTCAAGAGTTGCGATATTCGCAACATAGGCTCGTGCTCGCGCTTGAATCGCGATCGTGTCCATCAGGCCACTGTCACCCGTGATGTAGTTCGCTCTTCCTCCGCCGTAAGGTCCCGAAGGTCCACCGTCTACGCCGGTTACTGTACCGGTGAGGGTCGAGGTTGGAATTGCAGCTCGCAGGTCAAGAACGACGCCCGTTCCAATGACACGGGTGTCGACCAGGGCGAAGAGGTCAGCTGAGAGGAGCGATCCTCGGGTTAGCGTGACGTTGCCGCTGCCCTCCGTTCCCATGTAGACTCCGTTTGAGAAGTCCAGCAGGTTGTAGACGAAGTTGCCGAGACTGGGAAGAAGACCGCCTCCGTTCGTGGCCGACATATGAAGGTCGTTCACGGAGAAGTTGGTCAGTGCCGACTGATTAATCGTCGTACCGTAGTTAGTAGCAGACGTTGTCCCGTTAATGAGATTGAGCTGGGCAGACAAGTTGAATACTACACCCAACACGTTACCAATCAGGCCATTGTTGTTGGCGTCCACATTAGCGATGCTATAGTGGCCGCTAAAGTTGTACTTCCAGTCGGCGCCATCAAAATCATAAGCGCTTGCGACTCCTGTCGCTCCGACTGCAAGCATGACAGCAAATAGATTGCGTTTAATCATGCAATTCTCCTTCAGTTTTTGCCAAATCCGTGGCGATTAACTCCATTGGGAAGGAGTGTATAGCAAATGGTATGACACAAAACCAATTATCAAAAGAACCTGTTAATCGCAGGTATGAAATATGTATCAATTGCCAGCACTCTTAATATTCGAACTAAAAGTACTTTTCTTGAAACCCAAACGTACCCTATTTATACATTAAGAACTTTGTTGTCGTCGGCAGGGATTCTCAACGCCCACCCTCATCGTATTCCCAAATCAGCGAAATTCATTGACGCGCTTTATTGCAATACTCTGTCTGTCACGGCACCAGATCATCGAAAAATATCACTACACTCGCAAAATATTGACAATTCAGAATAGCGAGTAGAATCTCGACAGTCGCTCTATCCGTAATTTTGCTAGTTTAAAGTCCATTATCCACGCATTCGCAGCGACCCTCGGCAGGTTCAATTCAAGTTCAATGATAAGAGTACTAACATGTAGTTTATTGCGAGTGATGGCGTAAAAAGAACTAATACCCAGTGAGTTCTTGCCGATATTAGCACTATGTTTCGGGTGCGGAGCTATGAGGTGGTGGGCACTACACTCGTGGAGGTCCTGGTATCGCTGACCTTCTTGGCGGCAGTGATATTGGCGATCCTTACAGGAGTTTCCCAGTCCAATCGTCGGGCAGGAATGGCAGGTCGAAGGAACGCGGTACTCACCGCCCTCCAATCTCGCCTGGCAGAGATTCGATCAACAGCTGACTCGGCATCGTTGGTCCAGGGAAGTTCGGAATTTTCTATCGAACTTCCCTCATCTTCCGACTTGGTCTCGGCCAAGCAAGCCGTTTCCCTCGTCGCAGGCTATTCCGATCTCTATTCGGTTAGCCTAGTCGCCACTTGGTACGAAGATGCTAAGAGCCAGTCTCTGAGTCTCAAGTCTCTCGTGAGGGCTCCCAATGTCTAAAAGAGCCTTCACTCTCATTGAGGTCATGATCGCAACGACACTGCTCGTTCTCATTGTGGCCGGAGCAACCACCGCCTTTGGATTTGTCGTGAAGAGGAATCTCCACGGAATTGCTCGATTTGCTTCACTTCGAGACGGATCTCAGACTCTGTCAGGCGTTGAGGAGACGATTTCTCAGGCGGTGAGTTGTTCAAAAGTATCGAACGGCTCCAGCGATGCCTTAGTTTGCACGATGCCCTTGAACGGCGTCGATTCCAACTCTGACGGCGCTCTGGATCAATTCACTCCCACTCGAATTAGCAAAAGAGGAGTCGTCCATTATGGCAAAGGACAGAGAGTTTGGTTCTACCTTAGCGACTCTCAGGGCGCCTTTGGCAATAGTGGCAACTACTTCTTCAGAGCGGTCAGAAATGACGATAACAACCCGACATTGGGAGACATCGATACCGGCTGGAGCTATTTGTCAGGCTCGACCCAACCTAGCCGGGGTCCCGTTTCATCTTGCACCTTTTCCGTCAACGCAAGTAATCGAACCGTTGCCTACTCCATCCAGTTCGAGCAATCGATTCGCACGAACTCTGCGCCATCGGCGAATGAAGATCGGCAAGGGGCCCGATTTAAGGGAGTTCGCGGCTGGAGGAATCTTCCATGAAGCGTCGTGCAAGCGCCCTTCTCTACGTTCTCATGATGACGCTTGCCACGAGCGCCATCGTGATGGCCACGATCAATTTGGCCGCCTCCGGACATAACGCCGAGGTACGCGACGAGCGCAAAGCGATGGCGGGAGCCGCATTTGATGGAATGGTCGATCAAGTTTTGTCCGATAGCGCGGCTGGCGTCCTCACCGTTCCCAGCACTCGTCCGATCGCGTTAGATCCAGTGGGGGGCAGCGTTACGGTTACCGACAATGGCGGAGCCGTTGCTGGTTCCTATCTGGTCGAAGGAACGATGACGGTGGGTGGGCTCACTTATCGACAATCGCGAATCATTGGTCGAAAGGGGACGCCGAATCCGTTTTTCTACGTGCTCTTTTCAAATTCGTCTCTCAGTTCAACACAGGCGGTGGTGACAAACGGACCAAGTTGGGCCGGTGACGTGTCGATCAATGGCAACCTAACCTTGAGCAACCCCTCAACCCAGATTAATGGAGATGTTGAGGCAACCGGCGCTATCAATCCGGCTACGTTGAGCGTTACCGGAAGCAAATTGCAGGGTGTATCGGCGGTTCCGTTCACGAAACTTCCCTATATCTTGATCCCTGCCCTGAACCCTTATCTGATTGAGGCGATTCTTCAGCTTCCCGGACTTCTTATCGATGGGCTCAATTTGGGAAGTGGATACCCGCTGGCTTACGCTCTCCTGGCGACGCAGATTAAGGGAACGTTCACCGGCAAAGGGACGATCTACTTTCCTGGCGACGTTACAGTCGTCGGCGACATGTTTTATGGCGATTCGAACTCACGAATCGCGATTATCGCGTACGGCAACATTACGGTCGCGGGCAGTGTTACTCACCTCGTCGGCCACTTGTATGCAGGAGGAACGATTACGTTTCAGGCATCCAGTGCCAAGCTGCTGGACACCGGTTCGGTCGTAGCCAATGCCGTTTCGATTCAGGCTCCGGTCACCCTGAACCACGATCCCGCAATTTGGCAAGATCCATCGGAAGGTTATCGCCTGAAGCTACCGGGGTACTGGCCATGATGACCCACTTCGATTGCGGGCGATATGCCCGCTGGCTGCTGCCTTGCACAGCCATCACGTTTATTGGCATCGCGCTTTCGCGATTTCTGCCTGGGCCCTTGGGAGCGGCAATCGTGGCAATCATCGTCACGGCGATCGCGGCGCTGCCAGCCTCAACGCCCAGGCGAAAAAGGGAGAACCGGAGTCGCCACTCGGTTCTGATGGAAGAGATTGCCCGAGCGTTGGTATCCGGCGGAGAACCCATCGACTTGCCGATGAAGCTCTTGAAGACGGCAATTCGTCGGCTAGGCGCTCACTCCGGCGCGATTCTTCTCCGATCGGACGATTGCGATCGCGGCCTTAAAGGTCTGTGTCAGTTCAGCGTGACAGACGGGTTTGAGATCCCGGCTTCCGTTGGCGTTCACAGTTCCCTACACCGCGAAATCATTCAGGGAGGTAATCGAATTGTATGGCACGCCTCCCCCGGGCAACCGATATTGGATGGGCAATTTGAGTTAGAAAGAGGCTCCTTGGTCGGCTTTCCTTTGACGGTCTACATCCGCCGAGGCGAAGCACAATGCGTGGGAGCCGTGGTTCTCCTGTTTGACGATCCTACAAAGATCGACAAGGAATTGGAAGAGAGCATTGAGGACTTTACGCAAGTCGCTGCACTTACCGTGGCGCCCAATACACAGCGAAGGCAAGTTCACCAGACTCTCGCCCGAACCCTGGAGATGCTGGTGAACGTATTCGAAGGGCGTTGCGAGTACTCGGAAGGACACTCCAAGCGGGTTAGCGAAATCGCCGTCAATTTGGGGCGCAAGCTTGGGCTGGGGTACGAGTCGCTTGAGGACTTGAGATTAGGAACGCTCCTCCACGACATCGGCAAGATCGCTATCCCCGAAAACATCCTAAACAAGCCCGGAAAACTATCCGCCGAAGACTACGAAGTCATCAAAAAACACCCGGAAATCGGATACGAGATGTGCCGTCCGGTACAGCTTCCCGAGTGCGTACTTAAGGTGGTTCGGAACCATCATGAGAATCTCGATGGGACGGGGTATCCAGATGGACTTTCGGGTTCGGACCTGACCCTGTACATGCGCATAGCGGCGGTTGCCGACTCATTCGACGCGATGTGCTCTCGCCGCGCCTATCGAGACCCAATGGAAATGAATCGCGTCATCGCCGAGCTTACGCGGAACGCTGGTACTCAATTTGATCCTGTTGTGGTGGAGAAGCTCAAAGAATCGCTCGGCGAGCCATGGCTTATCGCCCTTTATGGAACGGCGGCAAACGCCGTAGGAGAGCACGCGGCATGAGTTCAATCGAAATCACCGCATTCGAAGGCGGTTCTTCGCTGGGAATCGATGTCCGCAGCGACGTCATTCGGGTCTTACAAGCCGCGGGACGGACCGACTTGGCTAAAGTGACGCATGCCCTAGAGATCCCCCTTCCGAAGGGGACCCTCAATGAAGGAATCATTCGATTTCCTCGCCAAGTGGCCGGTCTTATCCGCGACCGATTACTGGTGAATGGCGTGGATGCGAAAGCATGCGCATTTTCTTTGCCTGCCGCGTATACCGTTGCGGCGGAGTTCGCCCTGCCGGCGATGGCATCAGATGAGATATTGGAAGCGGCCAAATTCAGGCTCAAGAAGTCTCTTCCCTTCCGAATTGAAGATGCCTATATCGAGACCGTGACGCTGGGTCCCTCAGGCGACTCCAATGTCTCTGTTTTGGCGATGGCTACGCCTAAGGGCATCATCGACTCTCGCGCCGACATGCTTGCCTTTGCCGGTTTACAGCCGATCGCCGCAGAAACGGAGGCTCATTCGATACTTCGCGTCATCCATCGTCGTGCCAGCCGGCTGGACTCACTGGAGCGAGATTCGAGTTTGACGGTAGTAGAAGTTGGGGGCCAAACGACTTCGATGTATGTGATTCGGGAACGGAAACTGCAGTTTATGCGCACCGTTCGATTCGGGGTTGACGATATTCGCGCTCCTCTCCTCACGGCAACAGGTCGAGAATCGATTGATCTCTCGGAAGTTTTCAGTCAATCGACGACTCGACTCACGGAGGAGGGTGTGCTGGAGTTCGAGTTTGAAGGAAGGCACTGTCAATGTCTCGTTCGGGACGAACTCGGACGGCTCAGCAAAGAAATTAGTCGGCTGTTACGGTACTTCAAGTCGATGCATCCCGAGCGCAGCTATCGCGGCCTGCTCGACACGATGCTGGCGTGCGGCGAAATGTGTTCTACGCCCGGATTCTTGGACTACTTCGCCGGCGAACTCGGCTTCAGAGCAGAACTATTGCGCCCCCTGTACGAAGTGAACATGGGCGTTCATGCGAAAGCTCGCGACTTTATTCATTCAAACGAAGCCAAATTCCCGGTGGCGACGGGGTGCCTTCTTCTAGGGATTGAAGAGGCGGAACAAACAGGAGGAATGGACCATGGAAGGCGGAACCAGCAGCAACACGCTGCCTAGTAGCGGATTTGCTCACGTCAATATGCTTCGCGGCTGGCTAAAAACCAGAAACGAAGTGAGAGTCAAGCTCGTGAAGACTTCAATTTGGAGTCTCTGCTTCGCAGGAGTGGCGATCATCGCGTTACCGATGGTGATCTGGCTCTTCAAGAGCGAACACGATAGCGCATTGCGATCCGAAGCGATGCTAGCCCGGGTCAAGCGCGACCTGAAGGTCGACCAGGCAAGAATGGAGTCTGCCCAACCCAAGATTGAGCGAGCGCAACTTTATGAAGGAATCGAGAATCGATCGATCCAAGTGATGAATTCAGTTTTGGGTGTAGTCGCAGCGACTCCGAACCAAGTCGTTCTCAGTTCTGTTTCGGGAGCAGTGAGTCAAGGCAAGCTCACCATGCGCATCCTTGCCGATGCCCCGAATTCCGATCAGAAAAGCCTGTTTGAGGCCCAGGCTTCAAGGGGGCCTCGAGTCTTAGCCGCATTCACGACCAATCAGACGAAAGAGGAGAATGTGTTCTCCAACGGAATCCGTTTCGAATTTGTGAAGATTTCGGAGGTGAAGCCGTGAACAACCTGCCAATGGCTCAATACCGGCAATTTGAGTCTCAAATTCACCGCTGGACTCGAATAGGAGTCTTCGTTCTGGGAGCGTTCATTTTGGTTCTCGGTGGAGGAGCGGCAGCCTACCGTTCCAAGTCGGCGGGCTTGCAAGGCGAGCTAGCTGCCTTAAGACCTCAACTGGAGAATATCCAGAGTCAGGTCGAGTCGGCCAATCAGGTGAAGAACCATCCCGTGCGAACTGCCTATGAGCGAATCCAGGACCTTCAGAAGGAACTTTCGCAAGCGGTTTCTTATCGTGGCTGCACGGTTACCACATTTCAGGTGGCAGGCGAGCCAACAGCATACGCCGATCAGGGATCTAAGATCGCCTCGACCACCCACCTTACGCAGGGAAGCGTGAGGTTTGAGATTTCCGGCAGGACACTCGACGTTATTGCGGCGATCCGACAAGTGGGGACCGGTGAAGTTCCATTTGAGTTCGATTCGCTTTCGTTTCGGCGCGGAAAGATCCGTGAGGACGGAGTCGATGTTATCGCAACGGCCGCAATCAGAGTCGTTGGTGAGGTTCCAGGAGGGACAACCTCGTGAAAAAGGATCAGAAGAACAAAGCTATCATTATCGGGCTCGCCGCCCTCATGGCGCTGCTCATCGGGCTTCAACTGGGAGGTGGCAAGTCTTCGATGAAGCCTAAGCTTCTGCCTCAACGGCCGGCGGTTGCTTCGCGAGGAGTCGATGAGAAAGTCGCTGAACCCGTTGTCGTTCGCGACGTGTTCTGGCATCCGGCGTTAGCGAAGGATCTTCGCAAGCCGACTACATTGGCGACAAGCTATCGCCCCCCCACATCCATGTCCTTGCCAGCGGCAAGTTCGACAAATTCCATGTGGGTTCCGCCAATTCATCCCGACGTCACCGCTCTTCCCGACCTCAGACCGAGAGCGCAGAAGAACGAAGTCGCGACGCTGAGCCCCGAAAAACTCAAACCAAAAAAAGTGTTGAGCGTTTGCGGCTTCCTCGCAGCCCAAACGCCGAAGATCATCCTCTCGATGAACAGCGAGGACCCGACGCCGTATGGGGTGGGGCAGAAGCCATGCCCAGAAGTAACGATTGTGGAGATCCGGATGGACCAGGCGACGGTGCGGATCTCGAATCGGCAGATTGTTCTGACAGCGGGACAGCAGGTGGAGATATGAACGTAACCAGTTTAGTGGCGCTCTGCGTCGTGGCCCAAGCCAATTCATCGACTTCGGACTCATATGAGCCCAGCGCTCTCGTACCGAACGAGATGGCAACGTGCCTGCCCGATTCGTCTCCTTCACCGGTGGTCGAGTCCGACGAGCCACAGCCCACACGAGGAGTGGATACCCCGCGAGTGGCGAAGGTTTGTTCTTTAAACGTGCCGGATATGGACCTGGCCAAGATCGTGCGAATCTTGGCCGATCAGACAGAAACCAACATTATCCTGATGGCCAAGCAGGATGCTCGGCTCACCATTCGGCTCGACAACGTGACGCTTCCAACGATGTTGCGTCACATTTGCGCCCTATCGGGCCTCTCAATGTTGGATGTGGACGATACCTATGTTATCGCCACGGAAGACCTTTTGAAATCCGGATATCCCGAAGAGTGGGCGTCGAAACACCCCGTTAAGGCTGAACCAAAGCCGGAAACGATCACGGAAACCCTCGAACTGAAATACGTGAAAGCGGGACAAGTTGCCGCTGCACTGGCGAAGATGTATCCGGCCGATATGCTTTCGGTCATCGTGGGCCCCGAGCAAAAATCCCCTTCCTTGGAGGACCAGAAGGTCACAGTAGGCGGCGGAGAGGCGACGATGCTGGGAGGAAACAATAGCAGCGGTGGTGTGGAAGCCGGACGATCCGAGACAGAATCGACGGCAAAGACGATTCTGTTGCGCGGGGCCAAAGACGTGGTTGAATCTGCGTTGTCCGCCGTCAAAAAATTCGACATCGCAAGACCCCAGGTCTCGATCGCAGTGACCGTTCATGAGGTCACAAATGAAGCGGTCAAGGAGCTTGGTCTCGGCTGGAATTTCTCCAACCTGGTAATCCGAGATCGACGTGTTTCGACCGGTTCCGGCGGGGGAGGTTCGACGACGGTGGATAACGGCGGAGCTTTCGATCCCTTGAGCGCCTCCGCCACGATCAAAGCGCTAGAAACCGCCAACAAGGCTCGGTTGCTTGCCTCGCCTACCGTCTCGGTTCTTGACGGAGAGCGCGGATACGTTCTCATTGGTGATCGCATCAAATATCCGGTTGTGACGACGTTTTCTCAGGCGAATACGCCGGTATTCGATGTGAGAGAGGATCGGGTGGGAATCTACTTGCAAGTTGCGGCAAACATAGCGACGGACAAGGACATCACGCTGAGTCTCTATCCTCAGGTCTCCACGATCACGGGTTTCCTTAACGTCAACGGCGCGAGCTATCCACAGATTTCGACAAGAGAAGCGCAAACTACGATTCGACTTAAGTCGGGGGAGACCGTGGTGATGGCGGGACTCTTGCGAGACGACCAAGTAGAGCGAACGGAAAAGGTTCCTATCTTGGGTGATATTCCGTTGCTGGGCGAACTCTTCAAGCTGCGCAAAAAGAGCAAGACGGGCACCCAACTCGTGATCACAATCACGCCGATTGTGATGGAGGGCAAGGCGCCATGATTCACGACCGAACTCTGGCCGAGATCTTGATCGACGAGGGCTACGTTACTTCAGATCAGCTTGAGCAGATACTTGAGGGTCGTGAGGATTCCACGGTGTCGGTTGGAGACCTTCTTGAGCGCAAGAAGATCATCACCGAGAAGCAGAAGCTGAAGTGCGTGGGCCTTCAAATGGGAGTTCCTTTCGTTGACCTTTCGCACATTGAGTTGGATTCCGCGGTCGTTAAGACCTTGCCGCACGCCATTGCCTGTCGATGTTTGGCCATTCCGGTGGAACGGACGGAAGTGGCGGCCACGGTAGCAATGGTTCGGCCAACGGACATCCATGCAATCGATGAGATATCGGAAGCGTTGGGGGTTGAAGTGGACCCAATGTTGGCAACGGAAGAAGACGTTCGAAACGCGATCTTCCGTGTCTACGGCGTCTACGACGAACTGAGCGAAATCGTTGGGGAGGCCGCGCAGGACTCCGACGTGGAAGAGGTCCATGTTGTCACCCTCGAGGAGAACGAAGGCGTTAACGTCATCGACCTCGCGAAAGGAATGGATGGCGCGCCGATTATTAAACTGGCAAACGCCCTTCTCCTTCGCGCGATCAATGCCCGAGCAAGCGATATTCACATAGAGCCGCAACAAAGAAAAGTTCGGGTTCGGCTGCGGATCGATGGCCTTTTGCAGGAGACGATGACGATTCCGCGGGATTTGCAGCATCCCCTCATTTCCCGCATCAAAGTGATGGCGGGCTTGGACATCGCGGAGCGACGCAT
>MKRX01000001.1:142281-249317 GCA_001898035.1 Armatimonadetes bacterium 55-13 | reverse complement strand
ATATCGACCTTTCCGAGTGTTTTTGGAGAGAAGATCGTGATTCGCGTCTTGAACAAGAATTCGGCTTCCGTAAGTTTGCTTTCGCTCGGCATGCCCCAGAAGGCATTCGATGGGTTTGTATCAACTCTAAACGAGCCGCAGGGTTTGGTCATCGTGAGCGGACCCACTGGATCGGGAAAGACGACGACCCTTTATGCGGCGTTGCGACACCTGAACGCAACCACGAGAAGCATCGTGACGATCGAAGACCCGGTGGAGTATCAGCTTGAGGGGATCACCCAAGGAAATGTCAATCCGCGAGCAGGCATCACCTTCGCCGTTGGCCTGAGGTCCATTCTTCGTCAAGATCCCGATGTGATCTTCGTCGGCGAAGTGAGAGATCACGAAACGGCGACGACAGCGGTAGAAGCCGCTCTGACCGGACACCTAGTGCTCACCAGCATGCACGCAAACGATGCATGTTCGGCCGTCACTCGACTCGTCGATATTGGAATCGAATCTTATTTGCTCGGTTCGAGCCTGACCTGTAGCGTCGCTCAGCGCTTGGTAAGGCGGAATTGCCCAAAGTGCTCAGATATCTACTTTCCCGACCCCGCTCTGCTGGAAAAGCTGGGGCTGCCGCCATCGAGAGAGTACGTCCAAGGAACGGGGTGTGAGCACTGCACGCGTACAGGCTTTAGAGGACGGGTTGGGATCTTTGAAGTGGTACGGACCACCCCCGATATTCGGCGCATGATCTCTTCGGGGGCAAAGATCGATGACATTCGTCGGGTTGCGTCCAGTTTGGGGGCGGAATCGCTACGGGCGGACGCCTGCCGACGCGTCCTCGATCAAGAAACAACCGTAGAAGAAGTGCTTCGGGTCACGGCGGAGCAAGACTGATGCAAGTCTACAAGTACGTAGGATTCGACACGACGGGCCGACGCATCACCGGCGAACTCTCTGCTACGTCATCGTCTCATGCGGAAGAGATATTGGAGTCTCGGTCGGTCATTCTTCTTTCCATTGAAGGAGGCGGCGGTCAGGAGACGGTCGTTTCTCGACCTCGGCTCAGACTCAATCTTCCCAAGAGTTCTCATCGCCCCGTTAAGACGATGGACGCAGCGATCATCCTGCGTAACCTAGCCGTCATGACGGAGAACGGAGTGACTTTGGTGGATGCACTAGACGGCGTGATCGATTCCATTCGAAACGATGAGATTAAGGAGAAACTGAGTCGAGTTCGAGCCGATATCGTGGGAGGAAAGAGCCTCTCCAGCGCCTTGAGATCCGAGACCGGGCTCTTCCCTTCGCTTGTCTGCGACATGGCCCGAGTGGCGGAAGACGGAGGGCAACTTGCGACGGCTCTGGGGGGAGCGGCGACTTATCTAGAGCGCGTGGCCAATCTTAGGCGGAAGATCATGAATGCCCTGCTCTATCCTTCGATCATGGCGTTTATCGCCTTTTTGACGGTGGCGATTTTGGTCATCCTGATTTTGCCCAACTTCAACGATATCTTCATTCAGATGTCCGTGGAGCTTCCCACATCAACAAAGGTGTTGATGGCGACGGGGACGTTTATGCACGACAACTTCTTCTTGTTTCTTGGACTGTTCGCAGCGGGGTGGTTTGGAATCAAGCGCTACATTCACACGGAGGTTGGCTCTCAGGTCTATTCGAGGACGCTCTTAAAGATTCCTGTGATCGGCGAATTGGTGAAGAAGCTCTCGATTTCAAGGGCGCTTCAATCGATCTCCGCTCTAATTTCGAGCAACGTTTCCCTTATTCACGCACTTGATCATGGCGCTCGAGTCGCAGGAAACTATGTGGTCAGCAGCGGACTCTTGGCGGCTAAAGACGGAGTGGAACAGGGATCATCCCTGTCCGAGGCGTTGCTCAAGTCTCCCGTCTTTCCGAAGGTTCTGACTCAGATGGTGGTGGCGGGAGAACGGACGGGCAAGTTGTCCCAGATGCTTCATCCCGTCGCTCTGGCCATGGAGGAGGAAGCAGACTCTCAGCTAAGGGCGCTTACCTCGATCATTGAGCCCATCATTGTGGTCGCGATGGGGGTGGCGGTGGGGTTTGTCACCTTGGCAATCGTCGTTCCGATTTTCTCGATAGCAGACAACTTCTAAGGTGCATCCATGATTCGAAGAAAAGCGTTTACGTTGGCAGAAGTCATGATGGTCGTGCTGATCATCGGCATCTTGGCGTCGCTGGCGGTTCCCAACCTTGTTCGGGCGGGAACAAAAGGAAAGGAGACGGCCCTTAAGACCGATCTCAAACTTTACCGTTCGGCGGTGGAAATGTTTCGGTCCGATACCGGCGTCTATCCGGCTCAGCTTGCCGATCTCTCCGCGTTAGCCGCCCCTGCATTAGGAAAAGATTCTACCGGCGTTAATAAATCAATCACTGCATCCGACTGGTAGGGACCTTATGTGCCTTCCGTCGACGTCGACCCGGTGTCCAAGAGTGCATTTAACTACTCCGTTTCCGCCGGGTCGGTCGGCAAAGTTTCCTCATCGGCCAGTGGAAATGGCTTGGATGGGACGCCCTACTCGGCTTGGTAGGGCATGGGCGCGCGGGCGGCATCGTGAAGGGCGAGGGTCGCCGCTTCGGACTGGTCTCCAGCGAGAAGAACCGTCACGTGATCTCCATATCGAATCCGCGTCGATCCATTGGGAACGATGATCCCGCCTTCTCGCTCGATGGTGACGACCAGAGCACCAGGCGGAAGTTTCAAGTCGCGGATACGGCGACCGTCCATATATGAATCGGGCTCGACGGGAAGATCCAGCGGCGTTGCCGCGTCGGGAAGCTGATTCGCGTCGCCGGTCTTATGGAGATCGCGCTCCAAAAGAGCTTCGTAGATCGGCTCATCTTTGAGGACGTCCGCGAGGATGTAACTGATAAAGGCTCCGAGCAGCAGTGCATAGAGGAGCGAGTATTGCTGAGTCATCTCGACGATCAAGACCACGCCCGTCAGGGGCGCCCTAACCGATGCAGAAAGGACAGCCGCCATGCCGATGGTGGCAAAGACGTGCGGCGAAATTCCGAAACTTGGGAACCAGATCGTTGCAATCGAACCAAGCAGGTAGCCGGTGAGAGCTCCCATAACAAGAATAGGCGCGAAGATTCCACCCGGCACGCCAGTGGAGAAGCTTGCGGAGGTCATCACTAGCTTTCCGACCAGCATCGCAAAGATGAGCCACAAGCCGGCGCGGTAGTCCATTTCTCCGCCCAAGATTGACTCCGCGATGCCGTGGCCACCACCGGTGAGTTCCGGCATGGACTTTAGAAAGATTGCGGCAAAAGCTCCCACGATTGCGCCTGCGATCCACCGCGGTGCCTTTAGTTTCTCACGAATCTGAATGAGTCCAAGGGTGAGCTTGTTGAATCCAATTCCAACGAAGGCGCATACCACTCCCAAGAGCATCACAAATGGAAGGGCTCTCAGTGGGATGGGCTGGGGGTTGGAAAGAGCGAAAGCCGTGGTCTGCCCCATGAGCGTTCGGCTCACGAAAACCGAAGACACGGAGGCAATCAGAGCGGCTCCGTAGGTCATGGGAGACATCTCGCGCTTGAGTTCTTCCATGACGAAGAGGAAGCCGGCAAGCGGAGCGTTAAAGGCGGCGGCGAGTCCGGCGCCTGCGCCCGAAGCGATTAAAGTTGGGAACGAACGGCGGGGCGCTCGACCGAGTTTGGCAACCACCTGGCCCATGCTTGCGCCAATCTGAATGGTAGGCCCTTCTCTTCCCAAGGACATGCCGGCGCCAAGGGAAAGCAGGCCGCCAACCACCTTAACCGGAATCAATACCGCCGCTCGGATTCGGCGCATATTCATAAGGACAGCCTTTACGTGGGGGATACCGCTACCCCCGGCTTCAGGAGCAAAGCGCTCCGTGATCCAGCCTGCTGCCGCGCCTAAAAGGGCGCCCATTAATGCCAAAAGAAGCCAGCCGCCGAAACCTATTCCGGTGAATACGTTAGCAACATACTTGCCGAGTCCCCCCGCCCAATTGACGGCGATCTGATAGAGAACGGCAACAAGACCGGCAGCCACACCGACCAAGCACGCAGCAAGTAAGACAAATCTGCGTTGGGCCTGGTGGAGCCGTCGACGTCTGGTTTCAGATTGGCGAAGGTGCGGGAACCGCACTGTCGATTCAATCGCCATTACCTTTATTATGCCGGATTTGGAATGGCTTACGAAGGACTGACGATGGTCGACAGTTTAGGCGGTTGGACAAACGTTTCTCATTGCGCTTAGGATTCCCTATCCTGAATAGTTATTCTTGCAACATCTGCATTGAACCACTATGCTGGAAGAGTCATGCTCAGCCTCTTTGCTCTTGCCACCGTCGCCTTGAGCCAGTTACCCCCCACGCTTTGGCTCATTGGAGATTCCACGGTCCGCAATGGACAAGGAAAAGGGGATGGAGATCAGTGGGGTTGGGGCGACTGCCTTGGAAAGTTCTTTGATTCAGAGAAGCTCAAGGTCGTAAACCGAGCAATTGGTGGGCGAAGCAGTCGAACGTTTTTGACCGAGGGCCGGTGGGAGACTATTCTGTCGGAACTCCGACCGGGCGACTTTGTGATGATGCAGTTCGGGCACAACGATCCCGGAGCGATTAATGACGATTCACGTGCGCGAGGCTCGATCCGTGGCATTGGAGATGAGACTGCAGAGATCGACAATCTCCTGACCAAAATGCACGAAACGGTCCACACCTTTGGTTGGTACATGAGCAAATACGTGCGAGAAGCCAAAGAGCACGGAGCCACCGCGATCATCTGTTCCTATGTGCCCCGTTGCCCGCGTCCGGGAGACAAAGTGGAGAAGCACCCTGAACCCAGCAGCTATCGACTTTGGGCGCAACAAGTAGCGGCGAGAGAGAAGGTGTTTTATATCGATCTCTACCGCCTCATCTGGGATTCTTACGTTCAAGAAACGCCCGAAGCACTTAAAGAAAAGTACTTCACTTCTGCCGACTTCACTCACACGAACCGAAAGGGCGCGGAAATGAACGCGGGGAAAGTAGTTGAAGGCATTCGGTCACTGGCGGGCTGCGGCTTGAAAGGGTATCTCCTTCCCTAATGGACGTCTTGCGCGTAGGAATTGCCGGGCTGGGTGGATATGCCGGGGTCCATCATGGAGCCGTTCGGTACTTGGAGGAGCAGGGGGTTTGTCAGTTAATCGCCACCTGCGATCCTGATCTAGAGGGTCAACGTGATGCCATCTCCAAATTTGGCCTCATTGAGCGCGGGGTTCGGCTCCTGGGAACTTACGAACAGATGCTGGACGAGGCTTTGGATGCCGTGCTTCTGCCGACCCCTATTCCCCTCCATGCTCAACAGCATCGACTGGCGGTTGAAAGGGGGCTGGGAGTCTATCTTGAGAAACCTCCCACTCTATGGTGGCCAGAGTTTTTGGCGATGATGGAGGCGGAGGCAAAGGCTCGTTTCGCCACGCAAGTCGGATTCAACTTTGTGGGTGATCCGCTTCGGTTGGAGATCAAACGTCGGATCTTAGCAGGCGAGTTTGGAAAAGTAGAAGGAGCGACCTTCCTGGCAATCTGGCCGCGCGACCTTGCCTACTACCAAAGGAACAACTGGGCGGGGAGAATGGAGGTAAATGGTCACCCGGTGAGAGATTCCTGCATCGGCAATGCTCTGGCCCACAACATCCAAGATCTTCTGTTTTGGTGCGGTGATGGTATTGCCGAGATTCAATCGGTCCAGGCGAGGCTCTTTCACGCTCATCCGATCGAGAGTTTTGATACGGCGTTCGTTCGTGCGGAACTTGATGGTGGGGCGTGGCTTCGGATCGGGGTGACTCACGCCGGGGCAGATGCCCAATTAGATCGTGAGCAGATCTTTTGTTCACGGGCAATGATCACGTTTGACCGGTGGCACCATTGCCGAATCGAACACCAAAGTGGCGATATCGAGGAATTGGAATCGAGCTTGACGGAGGCGCCGGGGACTCCCGGCTATAACATTGGCGAATACTTCGCTTATCTCAGAGGAGAACGGGACCGCCCGATCACGACACTGGAAGATAGCCGCTCCTTCGTAGCGCTGAACAACTTGACCTTTCTGTCTGCTGGCAAGGTTGAGTCTTTTGCACCTGAGCGAGTCATTTCTGTAAAAGAAACAAGACAGGTGGTGGTCGCCGGGCTTGAGAAAGAGCTAGAGCGGTTCGTGGACCACGGTGATTGGCCAGACTGGGAGCCTAAGCCGGCCTCGTCCCAGCTGCTGGAGGAGTTGCTTGGCTAAGGATGGTTGGCATGCGCTGGGGCCAGGGATTTTGGAGCCTCCACGCGAGTTCAGCCTTTGCCCCTTCTGGTTTTGGAACGATGATCTCACCGAGTCTGAGTTGCTCCGACAGATGGAGGATTTCCAGGCGCATGCCGTTCACGCATTTGTGATTCATCCGCGAGTTGGACTGCCTCGCGAAATCGGCTGGATGTCCGACCGGATGTTGGAATTGTTGCGCTTTGTGGTGGAAGAAGCGGCCAAGCGCGACATGTGGGTCGTGCTCTATGACGAGGGGATGTATCCCTCCGGATCTTCTTCGGGCCAGGTAGTGGCAACCAATCCGTTGTACAAGTGCCGGGGACTTGAAAAGAGGATCCCTCGTCCTCTCCATGAAGGAGAGTTTCTTTTGGCCCAGGGGGATGGGTGGGAGGTCATCGACCGCTCCATCGACTCGGTGATTCGAGGGTTGCACTATGTTGGCGAAGGGCCGGAAGAAGACACCCCTCCCGCCGCCGATCTTCTCAATCCGGACGCGGTGCGGTGCTTTCTTGAGAAGGTGTACGAACGCTACTTCTCCGCATTGGGCGACTACTTTGGCACGACGATCAAGGGAATCTTTACCGACGAGCCTGCCCTGTTAGGACGCCCCAATGAACCTGATTTGATTCCCGGAACCACGGATATTCTGAGTCATGTAACGAGACTTACAGGCGAGGACTTGAGCGACCGATTGGACAGGCTCTGGGAGCCGGAATCGGAAGAACGGGCGATCTATGACCGGGCGCTTCAACGACGGCTCCACGAGACGTACTATCGCCCCCTTTCCGACTGGTGCCAAGCTCACGGGATCGCTCTCATGGGACACCCCGAGCACGCAGACGATCTGGCCACCCTTTGCTACTTTGATGTCCCGGGACAGGATTTGGTGTGGCGGTGGGTTTTGCCGGGGGCATCCGCAGTAGAGGGTCCACAATCCACCCAGGCGAAGAATGCCGCCTCGGCGATGGTTCACCAGGGGAAGCGGCGGAATTCTAACGAGTGCGCCGGCGCCTATGGTCACGAATTGACCTTCTGGGAATTGAAGTGGCTGTTTGATTGGTGTTTGGTTCGGGGGACGAATATGTTCTTCCCCCACGCGTTTTACTACTCGGTCCGAGGACCACGAAAGGATGAGCGGCCGCCGGATGTGGGGCCAAACAGTCCCTGGTGGGCAGGTTTTGGCGAGCTCGCGAAGTATGTCTCGCGGCTCTCATGGCTCAACACCGATTGTGAGCACGATTGCGAAGTGGCGATTGTCGGGCCGGAGGATCGACTTCCCTGGAAGGCGGCGAAGGTTTGCCTTCAAAACCAAATCGATTTCGTCTATCTGGCCGCTTCGGAGGTGGATTCCTGGCGAAGCCGGTATCGAGTCCTCATTTCGGAGGGAGTTGCCGATGTTCCGGGCGCAGTTGTATGGGAGGACAAGGATCAGTTGCTCTCCCGGTTGAGCGAACTCGGCGTGAGGACGTTAGATGTCGAGTCTCATCCCGATCTGCGCGTTCGCAGGGTGATGAAGAATGGGGTGGAAGTGGCGATGGTCCACAACGAGGGATCTGATTCTTTGGAGCTTGCCCTGCCAAGACCGTTTCGAAAACTGGACGTTTGGAAGTTGTCCGAGGGTGAACCTTCCGATCGGTTACGGCTGAATGCCTTTGAACTTGCCCTACTATGGGAGGACCGATGATCATTGCCGCACTGGTTCTTTTGACGACGTCCCCCTCCGTCAAACTGGATGATCGAGGCGCGACGGTGGTGCTTTCGAACGACCTCATGTCGGTGACGATCGATAAGGCAACGGCGACGATTCCCGACCTAAGACTTGGCAACAGCCCGAATCTGGCCGGAAAAGGGGGTTACTTCGCCGTCGCAAACTCGGGGGGTAAAGACGGTTGGGATATCAAGAATGGTCGTTTCCGAGTGATTCGGAACACACCGGAGTTGGTGGAAGTGGCGACGGAGGCGCCGGTTGGTGGGTGTTTGTTTGATCAGCACTATGTGGTCAAAAAGGGGGAGCCGGGATTCTACGTCTTCGTGAAGATGGCTCGGCCGGCCGGACTCTCGCCGGAGAACTTTGGGCAAGTGAGATGGTCCTTCTATCTCAACCCGAATCTGTTCACTTACGAATGGTCAAATGACGATGAGCACGGCATCATTCCGGACCTGACGGGAGCAGAGAAAGTTCAGGACGCCACGTATCGGACCAAGGATGGAGCGGTCTATACGAAGTACAATTTGGTCGATTACGTGGATGGCCATTACGTTCATGGGATCACCGGTCAAAAGCCGGGGAGTTATGGCGCCTTTGTGGTGATGGGGAGTAACGAGTATTTAGGCGCCCCTACCAAGCAGTACATCACCGTGCATTCGGGTCCGATCATTCACCGGTTCTTGAATTCCGGACACTTTATGCCCCGGGGATTGGCTCATCCGGCGCTGCCGGATAAATGGACCAAGTTCTGTGGTCCGTGGTTTATCTACTTGAACCGGGGGGATACCCCTCAGGCAATGTGGGCCGACGCTAAACGTCGGGCCGAGCAAGAGAGACGGCAATGGCCCTATGGGTGGGTGCAAGACCCTCAATATCCGGTCCGCCGCGCTTCCGTTTCGGGACAATTGGTGAAGTCTGGAGGCTCGGATATTGCCGATGCTCTCATCGTGATGACGACTCCCGGATCGGACTGGCAGACCCAGATCTTGGACTACAACTACAGCGTCCATACGGATCGTCAGGGGCGATTCGAACTGCCTGCGGTGCGACCAGGTACCTACTCTCTCCATGCCGTGATTCCGGGGGAGACGGAGGAGTTTCAGAAAGAGACCGTCACGGTCGGAGAGTCTGGCAACGTGAAACTGGGCAGGCTGGAGTATTCCCCTTCGATTCATGACCGCGCGCTATGGCAGATCGGAGAAATTGACCGGACCGCTCGGGGATTCCGGCTGAGCGATCAACCGCGACAATACGGCCTTGAGCAGAAGGTTCCGGCTTCGCTCACCTACCGCATCGGATCTAGTCGACCGGACCAGGATTGGTATTACTGCCAAGCCAAGGCCGGAGACTGGAATGTGGAGTTTGACCGACCGGTTGCGGTGTCTGGCGAACTGATGTTGACTCTGGGAATTGCCGGGCAAACCAACGACCCTCGACTGGAAGTGCTGCTCAATGGCGTCTCTATCGGACAGGTTACGACGGCGGGAAATAGCAGTGCTCAGTATAGGAGCGCGATCTTGGGCAGCAGTTATTACGAAGTCAAGCGGCTGACGTTTCCGAGTACCCGGCTCCAACCGGGCAAGAACACGCTGACGCTAAGGCTCTCGAAGGGGGCGATCCACTACGACACGGTTCGGCTCTCAAGTCTCCTTCCCTAACCATCGAACGGCGTTGACGATGAGCTTTTGGACCATGGCGTGAGCGAGTGAACGGCTTGTTTCGTGACCAAACCGGAGGTAAGCCACGCGTCCGGCGCCTTCGCCTTCTCCTTGGCCCTTTCCAGCCCCTGATCTCTCGATGGGGTGCTTCCCTTCTCCTACTGTCCAGGTGAGCCCCGAAGGGTAATAGCGGCCGTACTTGGGGAAGAAGCTCTGAAGGAGAACCGTCTCGGCTTGAGGGAAGGTCGCGGGAGCGCCGTAGAACTCTTCATCATCAATCTCAAAGGGTTCGATCCCTTGGCAAATGGGGTGTTGGGGAGCGCAGACGGTGACTAACTCTGTCTGCGAGTCTTCATCGTAACCGCCCTTGGAATAGACCTTCGCACCGAAGAGTTTTTCGACCACCTTGGACTGGTGCCCCGAGTGGAGAACAAGCAGGGCTAGGTTCCCGGAATTGATTCGGGCGACGATGGCTTCGGCGCGGTCATCGGGAAGTTCATGATGACGGGCGTGGCCCCACCAGATGAGGACGTTGGCTCGGTCCAAGACCTCATCTGGGAGCCCCGCTTCGGGTTCATCTAGGTGATGGATCTCATGACTAACCCCGGCATCCATCAGAGCTTCGGCGACAGTCCCCCTGACTCCCAGTGGATGCGTACTCAAAGGCACATGAACGCCGTTCTCGTCCCACACCAAGACCATGGCCGAATGCTACCAGCCTGACAGATCAGCTGCGCCTAGCGACCAGTGAATTCAAAATGCGCCGACACTTCCTGGACATAGGCACCTCGGGCACTGGGAGATCTGCCCAATGCACAAGCCTTCTTGTGAGTGTCTTCGAGCCATATGTACCATCTTCCACTGGTCGATCTTGAAGCTCATGTTGAAGCCACCTGAAGGCAAAGTGCATGGAAAACTCCGAACCAATCAGAGGCGCCACACCAAAGTGGCTCGCGAGATATTCTCTCTCCTCCGAACTGAGATTCCTTTCGTCCAGCATGGCCACCATCATCAGGGCTTGAAGGCCTTCTTCTTCCGCTTCTCGAAGAATGGATTCCACCTCTACCATGGTGTGGCGGTGACCAATGATTCCGACATCGAAGATCCTTTCGTCTTCGTCACACAGGAAGACGATGTCTCCTCCTTCTGCTTCCTGAGCTCCAAGGCCCACCTGCGAGATCGTTCGCTCAAAGGGAGTGACCCCGGTCAATTCGTCCAAGACTCGCCTCGTTGACTCGGCCATAGGAGTGGACAGATCGGGCATCAGCGCATCCAGCCGCCGCCGATATTCATCTGAATCGGGAAGGCCAAACGGGAACCCTTCGACACGCCCGGTTGTTCCGTACCCAGGCAGCTTGACCATGATTTGTTCGAGCTTATCCTTTGGAAACGGATTGAGACGGCATCCCTCGGGAGAAAGTTTGGAGCGCCGTTTGTGATAAGGAGACAACCAGAGATTTAGTTTGCATTTCCCATCAAACGACACAAGTTCGAATCCATCAACGGGATATTCGCTGACATCTGTCTTGAAGCATCCGGGCCGATGGAAAAGGAAGCGACTTCCCTCCACTGTAGCGAGGCGATTCAGGTAGACGACCTCTCCAACTACTCCATTGACCGGAACAGGATTGGTGATTGATCCGAAGGGACCGTAGCCGTTTGGTAGAGCGTCCCCAAAGTCGCCCAGATCGCTAGCGGCAAAGAGCGGATTTTCTCTTGCTGCCTGCTCTTGCTTTCTGTAAGGCTCATCGTAAACCTCATCTCGACCCCGGAATAGCTTGAACAAAAGATTGATACCTCGCGATTAGAGAACAGGTTAGGTTCCCGTTGAGAGCAGTTTTGTCATAAACAACGACGAGTTACCAAGTCACCGCAATAATTGCTCTGAAACTTGCCGATGACCTTACTCCGCAGGCGAATCAGCGTTACTACAAAAAGTACGGGGTTAGGGAATAAGGATCCAGTAAAAGAAAAAACGGCCCTTGGAAAGGGCCATTTTCAAAAAGGTGGCTGCCGCAACAGGACTCGAACCTGTGACCCGCTGATTAACAGTCAGCTGCTCTACCGACTGAGCTATGCGGCAACTCGGTTAGCGATATTACCTTATTGGTTTTTGGCTTGCAAGTTATTAGGCCCCGGCGCATGAAATTGACATGGAACCAGGTCTATCCAATCTCCTTTTCGAAACTAACTTTCGATAGGAATATATGAACAAGATCGACAACAAAATTAAAACGTGAAAGTTCACCTCAAATGGGCCGCTCAGTGTTCCGCATATCTGGCGACGAGCGTTGTGGCGATGTCTTGCGCCAATTCTTCCGGCCCCGATCCAAAGTATTCGGACCTGTCCAAGAAGACGAACGAGATCGTCACGCGAACTCAGGGAGATCCTTCTCGGATGACGGATGCAGATCGAAAGGTGATGCAAGAAGCAAGGGATTACCGAATTGTGACGCCCCCGGGTTACGTCGGGAGCTGAACTTCAACGACGAGGTTTATTACCATGAAATTAAGAGAGAGAAACGCATTCACGCTTATAGAGTTGCTGGTCGTCATCGCGATCATCGCGATCTTGGCAGCAATCTTGTTCCCCGTCTTTGCTCGGGCAAAGGAGGCCGCGAAGAAAACCGCCGACCTGAGCAACGTCAAGCAGATTAGTACGGCGATTCAGATGTATTCGACCGATTACGACGACTACCTACCCCAGCCAGGTTGGTCGCCGGCTCAGACGACGGGTGGACAGAATTCCTGTTATAGCTGGAGATGGAACGTTCAACCCTACATGAAGAGCGTAGATCTGATGGCCTCCCCTTCCAATCCGTTTGTCAATGAGCCGATTTGGAATAGCCAGTGTTTTTGGTCGTCTGAAGGCCTGGTACCACTGCCTACTACCGATACGCTGGAGTTCGGCGCAAAGATCAAACGATCCTATGCGGGAAACATCGCTTGGGCGTGGAAGTACTCCAATTCCAGTCTCACCAATCCTCACGGATCTCCGATGAACAATACTGCGAGTCCCCGGCCCGCAAATATTCTGCTGATCGTTCCTTCTCGCGACTTCTATCCTGATCTTGGCCCTTGGACACTGGGCTGGACAGGAGGCTGGCTTGGAAACAAAGGTGACTGGAACGTCTTCAATGGATTTGCCAACGTCTCCTACCTGGATACCCATGCCAGAGGAGTCAAGCCCTGCTCCTTGCTAGGAAGCAAGACTTGGAGTTGGGGTCAAGAGCCACCAGAGGATTACTCATTCGAATGGGCAGCCAATGGAGTTCCTCCCTCTTGGGTCGATCAAGCTCGCATCGACTGTCGCAACGTGACCGAATACAAATAGCGCAATTCCATTCGTTTGGCCTCTCTCTTGCAAGAGCCTAGAGAGAGGTCAGTGGCTGATGTAAACTTCAGCCCTAATGGCAACGAAGCCTCAGAGCACCACTGCTGCTGCTATGAACCGAAATCATCATTTGGATTTTCTTCGGGTAACCGAAGCCGCCGCCCTTTCTTCGGCTCGATGGGTTGGAAAAGGAAAGAGAAACGAAGCCGACCAAGCCGCCTGTGAAGGCATGCGCATTACGCTCAACGAGCTGGATATGTGCGGAACCATCGTGATTGGCGAAGGCGAACGAGACGAGGCGCCGATGCTTTACATTGGTGAAGTTTTGGGTTCGGGATCTGGACCCAATATCCAGATTGCCGTCGATCCCCTTGAAGGCACCAATCTGTGCGCGAATGGCACCCCGAATGCCATCTCCGTTCTCGCGGCGGCTATCGAGGGTGAAGGGAAGCTGATGCATGCACCCGACTGCTATATGAACAAGTTGGTCGTTGGTGCGGAAGCGGCGGGAGTCGTCGATATCACCTTGCCACCCCGAGTAAACATTCGGCTGATGTCGAAGGCCCTTGGTAAAGACGTTGACGAACTGATTATTGGCATCCTCGATCGGCCCCGACACGATGACCTGATCGCGGAAATCCGCGATGTAGGTGCACGCGTTCATTTGATTCCCGACGGGGATCTTTCCGTCGCGATTGCCGCGCTTGATCCCGATTCGGACATCGACGCTTTGATGGGAATTGGTGGTGCACCGGAAGGAGTCATTACGGCGGCGGCGGTCCTCTGTTACGGCGGGGAGATGCAAGCCAGGTTGGTCTTCACCAACGATGAACAGCGAGCGCGCGCGCAAGCCATGGTAGGCGGGGACGTAGAACGAGTGTTCACAACCAAGGATCTGGCCGACGGTCACGTGATGTTCTCGGCAACAGGCATTACTTCAGGCGATCTCTTAAAAGGGGTTCGATATCGCCGAGGGTATGCACTCACCGAGTCGATCGTCATGCGATCAACCAATGGAACCATTCGTCGAATCGAGACGATGCATCGCCATATCGACCAATACGAGTTTTAGCCAGTAAGAGGGGCAAGCCGCTCCTCTTACTTCACCGAACGGAATACCACAATCTGGTCCTTGGTAGGCATCGCCACGATTTCCTTTGCTTCAATTCCTGAGAATTGAACGGTCTTGCTTTGAACCGAGTCATCCTCAAGAGAATACGTCGCGACCTCATATTTTCCGGGCGCAAGCCCTAGGCTGGATAGGGTGACTGACTCGGGCGAGGCCCCCTCAGCGGCGGTTAGACGAACCATTAACCAATCCACCTGTCCTATTGCCTGAGCAGAGGCTTGAAGTCCCAAGCCAGTGAGACTGAAGGATCGGATGGTCACCCAATCGCCTTCAGTGTTTTCAATTGATATCTCATTGTGGCCCGCGGCGTAGTCAATCACGAGCGGCTCTCGAATGGGGCGATCCTTCTCAGCCGGTTCAAATCGCTGGTCGATCTTCTCCTTTCCGTTCAGAGTGATCTTGACTCGAGCGCCAGCCTTTGCGGCTTGGGCTAAGGCCAAAGTGAATTTGCCCGCTTTCGGCGCCTCGAATTTGAAGACGAGGGGCTTCGGGAACATCTCTCGGTGGTTTGGGCCTTGGAGGAAGGACGGTAAGCTGCCCAATCCTTCCGGGATTTCTCCCGGGTTTACCTCAAAAGTCGTCTTGGTTGCGCTGGTCCATCCTGCTCCAGGAGCAAATTTCAGATCAGCTAGACCTGCAGTTGCGAGTTTGACTCGAATAGGACGAGCCGCCGGATGCGACTTTAACCCGGAAGCCTCCAAAATCCGCGACGCCTTTTCGTACTCCGTATAAAGATTCTCTCGCTCAACGACTTCCCAAGTCCAGAAACAACCCCCGCCTGCCTGACCGGACAGGAGACCTGCCCAGATACCGTCGCGGACAGCCCAACGCTGGCCCTTCATTTCCAGTTGGTTCGGCCCAAATTCGCCAAAGAAAAGAGGTTTGTCTGCGGGTTGCTCTTGGTAGGATATCGCGGTTCGGATATCGGCGGGATAAGTATGTGGCTGGTAGTAGTCCACCGCATCATAGAGGTTGGGGAGTTCGAAGGTCGAACTGGTGGTGATCAAATGGTGATAGGGATCGATGGAGCGAACGTATTCGGCCATCTCCTTATGCCAAGCGACCACATCTTTCCACCGGTCGGAATACCTGGCGTCCACCCATTCGACTTCGTTGAACAGCTCCCAGGCAAGAACGTTGGGCGAGTGACCGTATCTGGCGACGGCGTAGCGAAGCCACATCTTGGCTCGCTTCTTGGCTTCAGGGTCGGTAAAGAAATCGGCGGCATTTTTGAGGAATCCTCCGTTCTTCGCATTCCAAGGATGATCCTGCCAGTTCGGATTCACCTTTGTGCTAAACGATCCGTGATTGAACATCACGAACTGAAAGTTCACATTGGCATCTTCTGCCGCCTTCACGATCTGATCCCATCGGCGGAATGCGCCAAACCACATACGCTCTGAATTGGGCTCCAGAACCCCGTCCTTGTTCGGCCACCATGGGTTCTTTCCGTCCCAGTTGCAGGCCCAGATTCGCGACCAATTCACCCCATGTTTTCCCATTTTGCGGATCATATCGGGAAGATCAGGCATATCTGGGCTTTGCCACCCCAGGTTGAATCCGAGAGGCATGTAGGGGGTCTCGTCGTCAAACCGGAATCGGTGTTTGAGCGCCGGGTCTCGTCGGACAAATCCCTTGCCCTTCGACGGCTTCAGGTTCACGAATTCTGGCTCTGGCTTGGCGTCTACCTCAACGCCATTTCTCACGAGAATGGGTCGGAATTTGCCGGGCGTATCTGCCAAGAGCGTAGCCTTCCAGCCTGCCTCATCCTCATCGTAATAGGCAATACGATTAATTTGGTTTCCCTTTCCATCCACAAATCGAACGACCATATCATTCTTTTCAAAGTCGTAAGGGTTTCCCGCCGAGATGGTGCGGAACGTTACCGTCTCCGGGCCGTACCACTTGGGCGCCGCCTCGGATGACGTAAAGAGCACAAGGAAAGCGAGAGCGTTCATGGCAGTAGAGCGAGATTACCGCCCTCTTTTTTGAGCTTGTTAGAACTACCGCGAACTACTTTTGTAGATTTTTTGATTGAGCCTTTCCGTCGATTAGGTCCGCTCTCATGGCGAACGGACCCTATCTTCGGTCGGTGGACTAAGAGCGCAAGGCCTTTCGAGCGACCTTGCGAGCGCGGTGCAGACGCGATCTTACGGTGGCGACCGTAAGGCCCTCCGCTTCTGCAATTTCCGCATATGACAGATCTTCCACGTCGCACATGTGGATGATTCGGCGATGACTTTCGGGCAATTCGGCCAACGCGCGTTCGACCTTCTCCTGAATCACAGTCTGGTTGTAGGGTTCATCGGGCAACGGGCTCGGATCTTCCGGTTCGTAGCTGTGCCCCAGGCCATCTTCCAGAGTGACCAACGCATCCAAAGAGTGGACTTTGGGCCGTCGAGATAAGGTTCGAACGGCGTCAAGGTGAGAGCGGACGATGATTTTGAGCAGCCAGTTCTGGAATGGCCGATCTTCTTGATAGCTCTCAAAGTGAGTCCAAGCTTTGACTAACGAGAATTGGAGGAGGTCTTCCGCATCGGCGCGATTCCGCGTAAGGCTAAGAGCAAAGCTCAGGGCCTTCTTTCGGACTCCATCTACGAGTTTCTCGAACCGAATCTGGTTTCGAGCCTCATTCTGTGACGCATGACTTGCGACAGCAACCATTTTGGACCTCCTGGAGCTGGGACGGCAATTCCATCCAGACTCCGCATTTAAAATTATGCACACAAAATCCAAAAAGAAAACTCCAGAGTTTAAAAAATAAACAAACAATAAGCAAAATGACCCAAGGAGGATATAATTAAGACTCTTGACGTAGAAGTTGAACGTCAATATATTTGAATTCTCATGATCGACATTGTTCGCCCGAGCTTGAAAGAGCGCCAGAGGAAGCTTCGCGAAGACGCCATCCTCGATGGCGCGGCCACCCTCATGGACACGAAGGGATTTACGGCGATGACGATGGACGATGTAGCGAACGAAGTGGGAATCTCCAAAGCGACCTTATATCAGCACTTCCCGTCCAAAGGGGATTTGGCGGTCAATGTGGCGGTACGGGGTCTGGACCGGGCGTATGAGCAGATCGCGGCAATTGACCCGGATTTGCCCGCCGATGAACGTCTCAAGCAGTTGATCGAGAAGCTAATCGGACTGCGATTTGGCCCGGGGGGCGCCCGGTTTATTGAAGCTATTCCAGAGATTGTGCAGACTCTAAAGAGTCAGAGCCCCTACAAGGAAAAGGAAACTCGCAATGCCGCGCTCATCAGTCAGTTCGTTGAGGATGCGAGCAAAGCGAGGGTGCTAGGCAAGGGTCTCTCTACCTTTGTCGTTGTTCGATCTATCATCGGATTGATGCGTTACTGCGAATTCGAAATCGAGATTCGCGAAGGTAAGGTTACGGTTCCGGAGATCATCGATACCGTTTGCCGAATGATCTTGAAATACGAAGACTAACCGCCGTCTTCATTTGACAGGCTTCCCATAGCGGATGGCCCACTAACTTTCTCAATCACTGCGCGCGAGAGAATTCAAGCCCTTTAAGGTCTGCATGCTTGAATTATTGCGCCCAAATGAACATGTTTACCGCTGTACCTACAGTGCTGTGTACTCTAGAATAATTACTGTGCTCAGGATCTTCCCGGATCTCGCCCAGGAACCAGAAATCAGGTTAGAACAGGCTTCGGAATCTCATCAAGATTCAGAAGCCCAAAACCTAGTATCCACGGCCCACATTATAGAGTTAAATACACCATTAACTCTCTCCGATCACGCCATCGTCACGAATTCGGAAGGATTAGCCGACTAGCCCTCTAAAGGTAACCTTTGAGTACATGAAGGACGCGGTTTTGAAGGCGGCGCTCTTGTCGCGCGTGTATGACGTCGCCAAGGAAACCTCGCTCGACCACGCTCGTACCCTTAGTCAGAGAACTGGCAATCAGGTCTGGCTCAAGCGGGAGGACGAGCAACCAGTATTTAGTTTTAAGATTAGAGGCGCTTACAACAAAATGGCGTCTTTGGACTCCGAATTTCTCAAGAGAGGAGTTGTGGCTTCTAGTGCCGGAAATCATGCGCAAGGTGTCGCACTGTCGGCCCAAAGGCTGGGATGCCGAGCGGTGATCGTGATGCCGACGCCAACACCTGCCATCAAGGTGGAGGCCGTTCGGTCGTTTGGTGCGGAAGTAATCCTTTGTGGGGACGATTACGATGCGGCCTATGCAAAGGCTCGGGAAGTCGAGGCGGAAGAAGGGCTGACGTTCATCCATCCTTACGACGATCCAGCGGTAATTGCAGGACAGGGCACCATCGCCATTGAAATCCTTCGCCAGCACCCAGGAAAGATCGATGCGATCTATGTGGCAGTGGGAGGCGGCGGGCTCATCTCGGGGATTGGCGCGTGCATCAAAGAGTTGATGCCGGAAGTGCGAATCATTGGGGTTGAGCCTGAAGACGCCGATGCAATGGCCAGATCGCTCCGGGCCGGCGAGATTGTAACGTTGGACCGAGTGGGACGGTTTGCCGATGGTGTCGCCGTTCGCCGCGTCGGTCAACAGACCTTTGAGATCGCGAAAGAAGTCATCGATGAGATTGTGGTTGTCTCAAACGACGAGATCTGCGCTGCGATGAAGGACATTTTCGAGGATCGTCGCTGCATTTTGGAGCCTTCGGGAGCGCTTGCCTATGCAGGACTCAAGCGGCATATCTCACATCACGGCTGGAAGGACAAAGAATTGGTTGCGATCGCTTGCGGAGCCAACATCAACTTCGATAGCCTTCGCCACGTGAGTGAGCGGGCCGAAATCGGCGAACATCGGGAAGCGATTCTGGCGGTGACGATTCCGGAGAGGCCAGGGAGTTTTCTTCAATTCTGTCGAGCCATCGGAGACAGGAACGTCACCGAATTCAATTACCGTTACGAAAGCGAATCGGCCGCCCATGTCTTTGTCGGGGTGAAAATCGCCAATCTAGATGAGTCGGGGCGTCTCGTCGCAGAACTGCGCGAGCAAGGTTACGACGTTCTTGATCTTACGCAAAACGAGCTTGCCAAGCTGCATATCCGCCACATGGTTGGAGGCAGAGCGCCAGGGGCGTCTCATGAGCGCCTCTTTCAAGTGAGCTTCCCCGAGAGGGCGGGGGCCCTGCTTCAGTTCCTGGAAAAGATGAGTGCCAACTGGAATATCAGTCTCTTCCACTACCGTAATCACGGCTCGGATTTTGGGCACGTTCTGGTAGGAATACAGGTTCCTGAACGCGATGAAGACGCTTTTCAGCGTTTCATTCAAAGCACCGGCTACGAGTGTATTGAGGAGACCGACAATCCCGCTTGCGCACTCTTCCTGAGCTAAACGTCTACAGGAGCCGTGACAAAAACTTGCTGGATAACCTTAGCAATGAGGGCCGTCCAGCCGGTTTGGTGACTGGCTCCCAAACCCCGTCCGCTATCGCCATCGAAGTACTCATGAAAGAGCAGCAGGGGTGTCTCATGGGTGTCGCCCGGGCAACTATCCGCTACATTGGGACGCGATTGTCCGTCATGTTTGAATAGGTCCAGCAAACAGAACTCGAGTTTAGCGGCAACTTCTTTCAATGTCATTTCATTCCCAGACCCCGTAGGCATTTCCACCTTCAAATCCGCGCCGTAGTAGAAATCGAGACGCTGGAGCGATTCGATCATGAGGTAGTTCACCGGGAACCAGATAGGTCCCCGCCAGTTGGAATTGCCGCCAAACGATCCCGTGCGAGACTCCCCGGGTTCGTAATCGACGGTGAAAGAATGTCCATCCAACCGAACGTTATAGGGTTGATCTTGATGTTTTCTCGACAGGGATCGGAGACCATAGGGAGAGAGGAACTCCTCCGGGTCCAGCATCCGGAGGAGAATTCGCCTCAGTCTATCCTTGGTAACCAAGGACAGCACCTTTCTTTCCCCAACTCCTGGCTCCATAACGGACGCCACATTGTTCATCATCTCCGGCCGATGTCTCAAGAACCAGTCCATTCTCGACCAGAACGCTGGAAACCTCTCGGCGACGTCAGGATCCAGGTTCGTCACCGCGAAGAGAGGAATAAGGCCGACCACAGATCGAACCCTCAACTTAATGGGAGGCTCATCCTTCCGGTAGAGGACATCGTAGTAGAATCCATCATCCTCGTCCCAGAGTTGAACACCATCTTCGCCAATATCGTTCATGGCTTCGGCAATATAGAAGAAGTGCTCAAGAAATTTAGACGCTACATCTTCATAGGCTGGCTCTTCCCTGGCTAACTCAAGGGCAATTGTCAACATGTTCAACGAGAACATTGCCATCCAGCTTGTGCCGTCTGACTGTTCGATGTAGGAACCATCGGGGAGCGGAGCGCTTCGATCAAAAACCCCGATGTTGTCGAGGCCGAGAAAGCCTCCTTCAAAGACATTATTTCCCTGCGGATCTTTACGATTCACCCACCAGGTGAAGTTCATCAGAAGCTTGTGAAATACCCTTTCCAGGAAGGCTCTATCTGCTTTGCCCGTCGCACGACGTTCGATGGTGTAAACACGCCAAGCCGCCCATGCGTGAACCGGAGGATTTACGTCGTCGAAGGACCATTCGTAGGCGGGTATTTGGCCGTTTGGATGCATATACCACTCTCTCAAAAGAAGCAAGAGTTGGTTTTTTGCTAAAGCGGGATCGACAAGAGCAAGAGGAATGCAATGGAAAGCGAGATCCCAGGCAGCAAACCAAGGGTACTCCCACGAATCTGGCATGGAGAGAACTTCAGCGGCATGGAAGTGCCTCCAATGGCGATTCCTCCCTTTCTTTCGGTCCTCGGGGGGCGGGGGCTGCAACGGATCTCCATCCAGCCAATCGGCAACGTTGTAGTGGTAATACTGCTTCGACCAGAGCAACCCCGCCAAGGCTTGGTTGTGAATTTCCGCCTCCTCTGGAGGGAGACCTGGACTCAATTCGCGATAGAATTGCTCGCACTCTGCTCGCCGCGCGTGGAGGGTTTCTTCTACCGTTTCCCACGGCACTTTCGCCGTGTTGGCCGAAGATAGTCTTAGTAAGATCGTTTGGGTCTCTCCAGCGGCGAGAGTTAGATCATAGCGAAGACCGGCTTTGGTGCCGATCCCTTTCGGGTTGACTGCATCCAACTTGCCATTAACGATTACTTCGTGAAAGGCGTCCTTGACAAAGGGCGTCGGGTTTTTGGCGCCAAAAAGTCTCGCCTCATTGGTTTCGTTCTCGGTAAACAGGATTTGGGGTTCACCTTGGTACGACAACTGGAAATTCCCCGGGCGCGCACTTTCCACAAGCAAGACGCCTTCGCTGGCCCGGATGAGAGGTCGCTCAAATCCTGGCTTCCAAGCCCATCGATTTCGACACCACAGCTGAGGAAGGAGGACTAATTCCGCCACCTCTGGACCTCGGTTGCATACCGTTAGGCGGATAGCCGTGTCTTGAGGAGTTGACTTTGCATATTCGACAAACAGGTCGAAATAGCGATCATCTTCAAATACCCCGGTATCCACAAGCTCATACTCCGGCTGGTCCTTTCTTCGCCGCGCGCTTTCGTCGATTAAGTCCTGATACGGAAATGGGCGTTGGGGATATTTGTAGAGGGCCCGCTGATAAGAGTGAGTTGGGGTTCCGGCTAAATAGTGGTAGCACTCCTTTACGTCCTCTCCATGGTTGCCCTGATCATTGGTCAGACCGAATAGACGTTCCTTTAGGATTGGATCCCGATGGTTCCAAAGCGCGATACTAAAACAGAGAAATTGGTCTAAATCACTCCAGCCAAATATCCCATCTTCTCCCCACCGATATGCTCGGGACCGAGAGTCTTCGTGAGTGAGATAGTCCCAGGCCGCACCATCTGGAGAATAGTCTTCACGAACAGTTCCCCATTGACGTTCGCTTAGATAAGGTCCCCATTCCCTCCATGCGGAGGATGGGCTATCGCTTTGCTGAATCCTTGAGAGTTCGGGGTTCATTGAGTGCGTCGCTCTCCGAACTCATTATGCGATTTTGAGAAGTTACTTCCCATTCTTCTTCAGACTCAATCTGGACAATTGCGCAGTGACGTAACAGGGACTCTTTCCAAATTCCGAGTTCTCGTTTCGTCAGAACTTGCCCTTTTCGGAGTTCAAAGGGGCCTCCCATGATGGCGGTGACCACTACTTGAAACTTTGTTTCCTTCTCTCCCTTTCCCGATTGCATGGGCGTACGACCCCATGTTCACGCCAAATGATCCACGTCCAAGTAAAAAGTCCTGGTATCTCTACGGGGAGACGGAGGTGTTCTCAATCCCTAACAGGTGCAGATCCGAGTAGCGTCCGCCTCTCTCGAGAAGTTGACGGTGAGTACCAAGTTCAACGACTTGGCCACCCTCCAGCACCGCGATTTGGTCGGCGTTTTGAATCGTGGTCAATCGATGAGCGATCACTAAGGTTGTCCTCCCTTTCATGAGTCGATCAAGAGCTTCTCGGACAAGGGCTTCCGACTTGGCGTCTAGCGCCGACGTTGCTTCGTCCAGGATCAGAATTCGAGGATTCTTCAGAAGAGCGCGAGCAATTGCAACCCTCTGCCTTTGGCCGCCCGACAGCGTGACACCTCGTTCCCCGACAACGGTGTCATATCCGTCCGCAAAGCCCTGTACGAACTCGTGGACGTTCGCTGCTTTCGCCGCTTCCTCTACTTCTTGTTCGGTCGCACCCAACCGGCCATAGCGGATGTTCTCCCGGATGGTTCCGTTAAACAGAATCGTGTCTTGAGGGACGAGGCCGATGTGCTCACGCAATTCGTCGCGTCTGATTTGGACGATGGGTACATCATCGATCGAAATTTGACCGGACTGAGGCTCATAGAAACGGTATAGCAACGATGCGATGGTTGTTTTGCCTCCACCACTCGCGCCAACCAGGGCCGTTACCTTGCCGGCGGGCAGTTCCAACGCCAAACCATTCAAGACGGGGGTCTCTGGCACGTAGCGGAATTCGATCTTTTGGAACGTAACGGTTCCTTCTCGAATGGGGAAGGCCACGGGGTTGCGGGGATCTGGAATCTCTGGTTCGTCATCCAGGATAGCGAAGACGCGATCCGATGCTCCTACGGCGCGCTGAAGTCGCGTGTAAAGCGAAGCGAGTTGGCTCATCGGCCCACTCATAAACATGATGGTGACAAGAAACGCGGCGAGATCTCCCCATGTGAGGTGACCGCTCATAATGCTCCGTCCTCCGAACCAAAGGACGCCCAGAATCAACGTGATAAAACCGGCGAAGGCGACAGTGCCCATGATCCCTTCCGAGATCGAAGCCTTCATGTTCAGCTTAAAGACCTTCTCCAATCGCTCATCCGCTCTTCCGCCCTCATAAGGTTCCCGAACAAAGGCTTTGACCAAACGGATGTTGGCCAGGGCTTCGGTCATGGTTCCCATCGTTTCTGATAGCGCATCGAGCGCCGACCGGGTGAGTTTCCTGAGTCGCCGTCCCGAAATGACGAACCCTAACATCACCACCAAAAGCAGGCCGACGACAACCGCCGTGAGTCGCGCATTCATGTAAACGGCGGTGAAAATACAACCAATCAACATCAGCGACTGCCCAAAAATCGTTACCAAATCGCTGCCCAACGATTGCTGCATCAAGCTCACGTCGTTAGATAGATGGGATGTTAAGTCTCCAGAGCGAGTTCGATCAAAGAAGGTGACGGGAAGGCGCAAGAGGTGGGAAAAGAGACGAGCTCTCACATCTGTCACGATTCGGTTTCCGGCGTAGGAAATTAGGACGTACTGACCGAAGCCGATCAGGGCCGAGATCATGACCACGCCGATCACGATAAGAGCGAAGCGGTCAAGGAGCGCAACCGATTTCTCTTCGACAATGCGATTGATGGCAAATCGCATGATCCAGGGAAGGCTCAGATTAGTGGCGCTGGAGAGGAGAGTCAAGGCTCCGCCCGCGGCCAGATACCACTTGTAGGGAGCGGCCAGACCGACAAGTCGGCGAATGGAAGACCAAGTAGGTTTAACGAGTTTTTCGTGCTCGGGGTTGCTGGAATAGGTTCCGCGTCTCATTCCGATTCCTAAAAGCTACCAGTCCCCGCGCGCTCCTCTTAGGTCTGGTACCGTGACATTGTGTTTCGTCCCGCATTTGTTGCCGGTTTGCTCGCCCTCGCCGCCCTGAGCTCGGCTCAGTTGGCAGGGAAGGTCATATGCATCGACCCTGGTCATCCAAGCGAAGTCGGTCGAGGAACACAGGGGAAGAAGCTGACTGAGTTGCATGTGGCATGGATCCAAGCTCAGCTCGTTAAGGAACGGCTTGAAAAGATGGGAGCAAAGGTTGTTCTTACCAAGTCATCGGAGAACGAGTTGGTGCGTAACAAGCGGCGTGCAGAAATCGCCAATGAGGCGAAGGCAGATTTCATGTTACGGCTCCATTGCGATGCCGCCAACAATCGCGGATTTGCGTCTTACTATCCCACCCAGCAAGGCACGGTGCTAGGAACGAAGGGGCCAAGTAAGGAACTGATTGCACAAATCAAGCCCATGGCGGAGCGGTTCCACATGGAGTTCGCCGCGAAACTTAAAGGCAAGCTTTCCGACAATGGCTTGAAGTCCGACTTAAAAACGGCGATAGGTGGCAAGCAGGGAGCTCTGAGCGGATCCATCTTTTCCAAAGTCCCCGTGGTGCTCGTTGAAATGGTCGTTCTTACCAATCCAAAGGATGAAGCTTTTATCGCTTCTTCCAAGGGACGATCGGCGATGGCCGACGCCTTAACGGCAGGCGTGGTGGCGGCACTAAAAGAGTGATCCCAGTCGCCGCGATGCTGCTTGCCAGCCAGCATCTTGTTCGCTTAGGCACAAAGACGCCGGTTTTGACTTTTCACGACGTTATTCCTCATAGGACCCAAAAGTCTCTGTGGTTTGATTGCTCCGTCTCCGAGTTCACATCCATCCTTAATCGACTCGCCGAACGAAGGGCGCGTTTTGTATCGGTCGAAGACCTGTATCTCCATCTGACGAAAGGCACGCCTCTTCCTCCAAGGGCCGTCGCGATCACCTTTGCCGACAATTACCTTGGCTTCTATCGTTACGCGCTCCCTATCCTGCGTGCGCGAAAGATTCCTACCGTCATGTTTGTCCACACGGGTTTTGTGGGGAGTCAGGTAGGCAGGCCGAAGATGTCTTGGGCGCAACTCATAGAGTTGGACAGGGAGGGACTGGTGACCTTAGCATCGCAAACTGTCACCCATCCAGAGGACCTGCGGACATTGTCCCGCGTGACTCAACTAAAGGAGATGGCAGACTCAAAGGCAAGCCTTCAGAAGCACCTTGGGCATCCTATTCGATTTCTCGCCTACCCCAACGGCAGATTCAACGCCGACTCCCTTCAAGCCGCGAAGCAAGCTGGCTATGCAATGGCATTTAGCGAGGAACAAGCTCCCGCAGAACTCTCGTCCTCGCTCTTTGCCGTGAATCGGTACGTTCACACAAAATGGGACCGCGCTTGGAAGGACGCGTACGGAAAGTAGGCGGAGTCTTCATCTTGCGAAAGATTCGAAAGCCTTTCCGAATTGCGAGTATGGGGGGGACGCTCGGCCAGCTATACTCTCGGAAAACATCGTAGAGACCCGTCGTCGTGACTGGTGGATACGGGGAAAGTCCGGTGAGAATCCGGCGCTGTGCCGCAACGGTGGTGAGCTAAGCGCTCCAAGCCCGAATGCCCGCTCTACAAAACATATGGAGTCGTCGCCTACGAGCATAGGTGGTCAGGCAGAGCCATCTTTGGCGCTCCTTTCCCCTGTTCTTAGTCGCCGCAAGGGGAAAGTTGAGAACGTCCGCTAGAAAAGTCATCCAGGATCAAGGATTCACTTTGATCGAACTCTTGGTGGTTATTGCCATCATTGCCATTCTTGCCGCCATTCTCTTCCCTGTTTTTGCCCAGGCGAAGGAGGCGGCAAAGAAGACCCAATCCCTGAGCAACCTCAAGCAGATCGACATTGCATGGCTCATGTATGCAAACGACTACGACGATCAGATGCTTCTGGTGATGACGCCGGCCTCCGGGGGCAAAACAAGCTGGTGGTGGGGCATGTGGTATCCAGCGACATCGACATTGAAGGAGGAAGAGGGGCCACTCTATCCGTACACTCACGGTAAGGGAATTCAAGCGGACCCATCGTTCCCCAATCGACTTCGAACGAAAGTCGGCTTTACAGGCTACGGTTACAACTATCTGTATTTGGGATACACCAAGTCCGTGAATTACGGAGCGATGGCTGAACCAGCCAGCACGGTCACTTTCGCTACCTCGGCTCGAATCAACAACTTCGAATACCCCAAGCCAACCCTCGAAGCGAATCCTTACCTAGATCCACCTAGCCAGAACTACCCAGGATTCCAGGGCCGCCACAACGGGGTGGGCAATATTGCTTGGGCGGATGGACACGCCAAGTCTCGCAAGCCAATTCTCCGCAGCGGAGACTTTGGGTTCGGGTTCCATGCCGCAGATTTCACACCGGCCCACCTGGGCGACATTGACGACGATGGCAATTTCTCTACCGACGAACTCTTCGATTTGAACTGAAAGAAGCAACTATGAAAAAAATCACAGCAATTACCCTCCTTACTCTCTCGACTAGCGCCGCATTCAGCTTTGACCTAGGCGACATTCAGCTCTGGGCAGGCGCCGGAGCCAACCGATCCGCCTTGGTTGTGGACTGGAACGACGGAAAAACGAATGAATCCACAGCCTGGGGTTTTCTTTTTGACGGCTCCGCAACTGGGTTAGACCTTCTCGCGGCAATCGATGCGATCGATCCCCACTTGGTTGTCGAAACCGAAACATTTAGCTTTGGAACCGCCGTAAAGGGCTTCGGCTACGATGCCGACCTTGATGGAAACTTCACGGGCGCGAACGACCACTACAAGTCCGGATTTGGCTATCCGGGTGAAGAAGGCTACTGGTCTTACTATATTGGCGGACCCCGCACCGATTTCCCCATATGGGGCTATGCCTCTGCCGGCCCGAGCGATCGCCCCCTCGCCGATGGCTCATGGGACGGTTGGAGTTTTACTCCCCTCGATTCCTCGGGCGAGACTCCCGGTGTACCTACCGCTGCTCCCGTACCTGAACCGGCAACCTTGGCCGCCCTTGCGATGGGGGGCGCCGCGCTTATCCGACGACGTCGGCGATAAGCAGGGGAGAGGACAGGGAGGCTCGGCCTCCCTTACGTCCCGAAGATCTCCCCCGCACTGTCATAATTGGGACTCCCCTGGTGCCGATGATGTCTACGACTATGCCTTCGACAACGCAATTTCCCGGTCCGGTATCTACGCAGATGCTGGAAGAACTTGGAAAATACGTCATTGCAACTCCTTATCCATTTGCCATCGACTTAGCGAAATGCAAGGGCATGTGGCTAGAAACGGTGGACGGGCAGCGACTCTTTGACTGGGCGGGTTACTACGGTTCCAAACTCATCGGTCATAACCACCCCGGCCTTTACGAGTCCGATTATGTTGAGCGACTGGTTCGCGCGGCGAACAACAAAGTGGCTAACCCAGACTTTCTGACCGAAGAGTGTCTTGCGTTCTATCGGATGCTTCATCGTTTGGCTCCCGAGTCGATGAAGGCGAGAGGCTCTCTGGAGGTTTACGCGGTGAACTCCGGCGCAGAAGCCGTCGAGAACATGATGAAATACCTGGTGGCCAAGTTCAACCAGAAGCGATTCCGCGAGGGCAAAGTAGGTTCCAATCGTCGCTTTCTCTATTTTGATAAGGCGTTCCATGGTCGAACCGTATTCGCCCTCGGCGTCACCCAGACGATCGATCCCGTGGCGACGAAAGACTTCCAGGGGCTATCTGCCATGGGAAACATCAAGCTTCCTTTCCCTGCTTACGCGAGCGAGAATTCTCATGCCGAAAATATGCGGAATGCCTTGCGGGCGCTTGAGCAAGTTGAGGCGGTCCTTACTCAAATGGCAGATGAAATTGTAGGGATCATCGTTGAGCCAATTCAAGGTGCGGGAGGTCACCGCGTCGCCCTCAAAGAATTCTTCCAGGGCCTTAGTGAGCTCGCGCACAAATACGACGTCTACCTCGGATTCGATGAAGTCCAAACGGGGCTGGGTGCCACCGGCAAGATGTGGGGCATTGACCATTTCGATCTCCCCCACGCGCCGATGGCAATCGCTACCGGCAAGAAGTTCGGATCGGGGGTGGTCTATATGTTGGAGCCACTCGATGATATCGGCGTTCTCGATTCGACCTGGGGCGGCACTTTGGCGGATATGGTTCGCGTGGTACAGGAAGTCAAAATCGTGGAGCAGGAAGACCTGGTTCGAAGAGCCGCCATCAATGGCGAGCGGCTGGCTTCTGGACTGACCCAATTGGTCAAAAAATTCGCACCGGTCGCCTCAAACGTTCGTGGGCTCGGACTTTATCAAGGGTTCTCGCTCGATTCGCCGGAGCGAAAGAGCGAACTCGTTCGAGTCGCGCGGGAAGAGTACGGGTTGCTGCTCTTGGGCGCCGGTAAGCGATCCATCCGCACACGGCCAAACTTGAGCGTTACCGGCGATGAGATCGACCTTTTTATCGACCTCCTGGACCGGTCCCTTACGATGATTCGGTAGCCTGCTTGCCAATCATTGACAAGGAAATTGTAAAATCCGGCGGCAATGAGCAGTCCCCTTCGGATCGGCATCGTCGGCTGTGGAAACATCAGCGGCATCTACTTTGAGAATCTGAGCAAGTACAAGTCGACCGAGGTAGTGGCTTGCGCTGACATCGACATCGCTCGAGCTGAAGCGGCGGCGGCACGCTACAATGTTCCCCTTGCCCTTCCGACGGTGGACCTGCTTAAACACCCGGATATTGATCTCGTCTTGAATCTTACGATTCCCAATGCACATGCGAGCGTGGCATTAGCCGCAGTTGAAGCGGGCAAACATGTCTACAACGAAAAGCCGCTGACCATCTCATTGGAGGACGGTGCACAGCTCGTAGAAAAGGCTGACTCAAAAGGGGTTAGAGTGGGATGCGCGCCCGATACGTTTTTGGGAGGGGGTATCCAGACTTGCCGCAAACTCATTGACGAAGGTGCTATTGGAGAGGTCATTGCCTGTGAGGCACACATGCAATGCCACGGTCATGAAAGTTGGCACCCATCTCCTGAGTTTTATTATCAAGTGGGTGGAGGACCCATGATGGACATGGGTCCGTACTACCTGACCGCCCTCATTAACCTTATGGGCAGCATTGATCGAGTGGCGGGAATCGCTCGTGTTACCTTTCCCATGCGTACCATCACCAGTGAGCCCAAACGCGGCGTCGGGATTGATGTCGAAACTCCCACCCACATCACGGGCTCCGTTCAGTTTTCTACCGGCGCGATTGGCGTAATCGTTCAGAGCTTTGATGTCTGGCACGGCAACGTGGCGCCAATCATCCTCCATGGCACGGAGGGCTCGATGTTGGTAGGAGATCCCAATTCTTTTGGCGATCGCGTCCAGATTCGCGGAAAATCAGACTCTGATTGGCATGAAGTGCCGCTTACGCATGGATTTGCCCAAAACAGCCGAGGCGTAGGCGTCTTAGATATGGCACATGCAATCCAAGAAGGGCGCCCGCACCGAGCCAGTGGCGAACTTGCTCTCCACGTTCTGGAAACGATGCACGCATTCTTGGCCTCCAGCGAACAGAGCCAGTACGTAAAACTCACACATAAGGTTGAGCGCCCGGCGGCAATGCCAACGGACGCGTTCGCCAGCGATCTTGTGTAAACTGCGCATTGAGTTCAGCCGGTTAGGCTCGGGAACGAACAGTCCAATATCTCTTTCGAAGGCAGGCACGCCTGCCCACCACGGAGCCCGAGCATGAGCAATTTTTCACGTCGAGACGTCTTAAAGTTGGGCGCGGCCGCCAGCCTCGCCCCCATCACCCGTTACGCAGACGCTTTCATCGCAAAGGACGACAGCTTCAACTTCTCCTTCTTTAGCGATACCCACGTCGGGCTCAAGAACAACATCAAAGAGTGCGGCGAAATGTTCGCCGAAATGAAGACCCGTCCTATCGACTTTGCGATCAACGGTGGAGATGTAACTGACTATGGTTGGGCGGGAGAATACGATAATTACCAAGCGATCCTCAAGGACTTCGGGCTTCCCGTTTATCACACAGCGGGAAACCACGATGTCCGTTGGTCGCCTCAAGGCGTTAAGATCTTTCGTGAACGACTCAACGCACCCCATAGTTATTTCGAGCATAAAGGGGTCCATTTCCTTTTGCTCGACAGCACCGTTCCTCTGTCGCACTGGGGACACTATGAGGCAGAACAACTCCGCTGGCTCGCGGAAACGCTCAAAAAGATTGGCCGTAGCGCACCCGTGTTCGTCGTAACCCACCACTGGGTTGGTCGGGATCAGGTGATGATCGACAATGAGGAGGAGCTCCGAAAAATCCTGGAGCCCTACAACGTCAAGATCTTGTTCAACGGTCACGGCCACAGCGATCTTCTTTGGAATTGGGATGGGATCGTTAACACGATGAACAAGGGTCTCTACCAAGGCTCATGGGAGTTTGTCGAAGTCG
Organism: Armatimonadetes bacterium 55-13; assembly: GCA_001898035.1. Classification (GTDB taxonomy): domain Bacteria; phylum Armatimonadota; class Fimbriimonadia; order Fimbriimonadales; family Fimbriimonadaceae; genus 55-13. The sequence continues at coordinate 218,643 of MKRX01000001.1, read as the reverse complement.
ACCGTGCCAAGAGCGAAATTCGGATGTCGCGACGGACCACGCAACGGCCCAAGCAACACCTACTTTCGACCGTTCCTCTGGCCGCCGATAGAGGCAAACGAGCCGTCTGGGCCACGGGATCGCTTCCCCTCACCGCCGCCTACGATGCAGCGAGAAGTGGGCAAATACGCGTTTGCTATCGAGCTTGGGAAGATATCGAGAACGTCCCCTCCCTTGCCATGTTGCTTGGGAGAGCTGCTGGGCAACAGATCGTTGAGATAAGGGATCCCAAGAGTGGATTGCAGAGCACTTATCTTGTCGATACGCCGCCTCCCTCTCGGCTAAGAAAGATTTGGCAGTCCAAGCTCACCGGCGGGGTGATGTCTCACGTCAAGATCGTCGGAGATCGGATCTATGTCTCAGCCATGGATGGCTCCGTTAGCTGCCTCAACAAAACCAATGGCCGGCAAGTATGGCGAGCCAAGACTGGCGCTTACTGTCATTCATCGCCGGTGATCGACGGTGACCAGCTCTTTGTAGGAAGCGCAGATGCCAACTTCTATGCTCTGGACGTTCACTCTGGAAAAGAGCTGTGGCGACTTCAAACTGAGGGACCGGTCTACGCCTCGGCGGCAGTAGCACAAGGAGTCGTTTGCATCGTCAGTGGCGATGGACATTTCTACGGATTGGATCGGAAGTCTGGCCAGAAGCTTTGGGTTTACGAGATGCCCAAGAGTAATACAGCATTTGCTCAGACCCACGCCACCACGGACGGCGATCGGTTCTTCATCGGCGCTTGGGATAGCCATGTCTATGCGATCGACGTCAAGACGGGCTCCATGATCTGGCGAAAGCCTTGTTTCGAACGGACCTTTGCTTGGTCCCCGGCCATTGGGGGCCCCTGCTATGCGGATGGCCGAGTCTACGTACCGGCAAATGGAAATGGGCTTTTCTGTTTCGACGCGAAGTCTGGCGATCAGCGCTGGTTGGTTTCCAGCAAGACCGACAAATTTGGGCACTCGTCGCCACGAATCGAGAACGGGCGCATCTATGTGGGTGGCCTGGGTGATTTGGGAGAAGTGCGTTGTCACTCGGCAGAAACCGGGGAGACGCTTTGGGTGTCTGGAACCGGCTCGATCATCTACGATTCTTCGCCGGCCATTGGCGAGAACTTCGTCGCCATCGGCTCTGTTGGATCGCTCTTATCGATTCTTGACAAAGAAGACGGAAAGATCGTTGCGCAAACGAGATTGCCTTTAGGACACTTCTTGGCGTCTCCAGCAGCCGAAGGAAATAGGGTGTATGCGGGTTCGTATTCCAACACGGTAGCCGCATTTGAAGTCGTTTAGACGGATAACTGGCATAATGCAAAATGTGGTTACGGTCAACTGGAACGGAATGATGGCCTTTACTTCAGAGGTCCCGAGTGGAAACGGCTTTACCATGGACGCCTACCCTGGCGTAGGTGGCGAGAATCGCGGACCGACGCCCGTAGAGGCACTCCTCTCATCGATTGCCGCCTGTAGCGCCATGGATGTCATCTCCATCCTTCGCAAAAAGCAGCAGAAAGTGACGGGTTATCAGATCCTGATTGAGGGTGAACGAGTTGGCGAAGGCACATGGCCTCGACCCTTCACATCTATTGTTATCCGTCATCGGCTAACGGGAGAAGACCTTGATCCAACGGCCATCGAGCGAGCGGTTCAACTCAGCGATGAGAAATACTGTTCCGTCATCGCTACGTTGCGACAGGGGCCGAAGATTGAGAGCAACTGGGAAATCGTTTAGGCGGCGGCGACAAGACAAATGAAGAGGGCCGAAGACGATCGTCTTCGGCCCTCTTCATTCGTGAACAACTAGATACGGAACCCGAAGAGTCCGCCTCGGAAGACGTTGTTAAAGAAGGCAGCCGAACTTAGGAATCGACCGATTCGGTCAAGATCGGGCGTCTTGGTCTCCGGCACGTATACGATATCACCAGGCTGAAGCTGAATGTTCTGGGCCGAATCTCCATTTCGGATGAACCGAACGATGTCGCACTGAATGCGGTCATAGACTCCCGGCATACCGGGTCGCTCACGGATGACCAACGTTCGGCTCAACCAGGATCGCGTGGGAATTTCGCCTCCGGCCTGAGCCAGAACATCCTGAACGGTCATAGGCTCTTTGTAGAAGTAGGAGTTCGGGCGAGGCACTTGACCGATGACAATCACTCGATTGTTAGACTCTGGCACGTTCAAGATATCGCCATCCTCGACGACGTAATTCTGGGTCGTGTCAGCACGATTGAGGATTGCAAACAGGTCTAACGGAATTAGTTCGTTGGTTCCTGCCTTTCGAAGGGTCGCTCTTCTCAGATCGGCGCGATCTGTGACCACGCCTCCACCGAAATTCAAGAGGGTCAGAATTGTGTCTCCAGGGCGGAGATCATAGACTCCGGGTCGATTCACAAATCCCCCTACAGAAGCCCGAACGGGTCGGTAGCGAACGACGACGACTGAAACCTTGGGATCACGAAGACGGAGAGTCTTGATGTATTCGGCGGTCAACTTCTTCTGAAGTTCGCCAATGGTCATTCCGGCGACTTGGATCGGTTCCAAGAAGGGCGCGGTCATGGATCCATCGGTTCCGATCGGCACTTCCGCATTCACCTGCGGTTCGTTATAGATCGCAATCCGAAGAACATCCTCGGGCCGAAGGGTGTACTGATCGTTCTGCGCGTTCGCTGTAACGAACAACACCATAAGCGTCAGTATCCCTATGGCAAATCTGGTTATCGCCCTCATTGTCATTAGCTCTCCGTTGCTTGCCCCTTTTAGTTGAACTCGCGTAGTGTACCTACCTTGGCATCACTCTTCCACACGAGCACGTCGGACTCCTTCGATCACTATTGTAACTTCACCTTTACGAGGAACAAGCTTTTCATCGGGAATTATCGGCAATTTGCCGCGATAAACTTGCTCGTGCAGCTTGGTCATCTCCCGACAAATGGTGAATCTGCGTTCTCCAAATACTTCGAAAGCAACGTTGAGTAGTGCCTCAAAGCGAAATGGAGATTCGAAAAGTACAAGTGTTAGGGGTGAATCCTTAAAAGGTTCGAGTTCTCCACGAATGGCCCCTGGCTTTCTTCCCAAAAAGCCCAAAAAAGCAAATCTTTGGGCGAAAAAGCCACTGAGCATGAGCGCCGTGGTCACGGCACTGGGCCCGGGGATCGCCTCAACCTCGATTTCAGCATCCAGACAGGCATCACAAAGACGAGATCCGGGATCACTGATAACGGGAGCGCCTCCGTCCGTTATCAGGGCCACAACTGCGCCCTCTTCAATCTCCTCGAGGTATTTCGCTACCGCGTTGTCGCCGGTATGGTCATTCAGGATTTTCATTGGCTTTTTGAACCCAAGATGAGACTGAAGCTTCCCGCTGATACGCGTATCTTCCACAACCCAAAATGAAGCCGCCCCGAGCGCTTCAATGGCTCGGGGCGAGAGGTCGGACAAATTGCCGATCGGCGTGGCAATCAATACAAGCTTGCCACTCTCAGACATTCCTTACTTACCTTTGCCTTCGGTCGTCCCATTCTTCGATTGGTTGAACTCTTCGCGAGTTTTGACGTCATCCGGCTTCTTTTCTGAGCTCTTCTTGGCTTCCTCGGCAGCCTTCTTGGCATCTTCCGCGGCTTGCTTTCGAGCTTCTTCCTCGTACTTATCGTTCTCTTTCTTTGTCTCAACCCAGCTTCGTTGAGACTCTTCAATGATCTTCTTGTCCTCGTCCTTGATCAGTTTGGCGTCTTCGCCCTGTTTGAGATACTTGTTGATCTCATTGAAGTTACTCTGTCCGCTGGCGTCGGTGTGGCTTGCATTTGCGTCGGCGGCGCGCATCAGTTCGTCGGTGAAGTTCTGAGCGTCTTTCTTGTCAAAGTAAAGCTTAACGAGCTCAAGCCGCACTCGCACATCCTCCGAGTCTCGAAGAAATCCTTCGAGAACCTCGATTCTCTTGTCGGCCAGTTTCGTTTTCTCGGCCGGAGAAGCCTGTTCGTAAATTTGATTGAAGACAACGTACGCCAACAGATTGGCCGTGCGAGAGCTATCAACGCCTGAAGATTCAGCCGCTGCTTGAGCCTGCTTCAAGATGTCTTCGAGCTTTTCTTTTCTCTTTGCACCATCCAGTTGCTCCGTACTGAGCTGCGCATAATCGTACAGCGCCTTCCAGCCGTCGCTCTTCCAGATAACCTTGCCATTCTTCTGCAGGTCTTTCAGTTCGGTTTGTAATTTGTTTGCGGCTCGCGATGCAAGCGCCGTTTGCCGGTACTCATCTTTCTTTTTGTCGAAATCCTTCGGCAGATCGCTCTTGATGGAAACGAGCTTGTAAATGGAAACCGTGCTGCCCGACCGAATGAGATCGCTGACCTCACCCACTTTAAGGTCCTTTAATGGAGCATAGAAAGGAACGCCGTCCATGGTTGCTCGAACCATTTCGGTGGTGGACTCGCTCAACTTCTTCTTTGCTTCGGGCTGATCGTTGGAATATCGGTCAATCGCCGACTCGAAGCTTAATCCGCCCTTGATTTCGGCAAGAGCTTTCTTCGCAACTTCCTCGGTATCGCCTTTGGAAATCGTAATTTTCTTGAAGACGTACTTGTCGTAAGACTTCTTCAGTTCGTCGTCCGAAATTTGAACCGTCTTCTTTACAGCCTCCAGCAGGGGAACGCTGATCGACTGGGCAGCCATGATGACGCGCAGATCCGGGCTTTGGAGATTCTGTTTGAGCTCGTCCTCTACCTGCTGCTTAACTTCAGCCACGGTCTTTCCGGTCTCCGACTTGAAGGCGGTTTGGAACTCTTGTTCGGTGGCGCCTTCTTTCAGCTTCTTCATCTGAATCAGCTGGGTCTTATAGCTTTGGATCTGATCGTCAGTTGCCTTCTCTGCCTGAGCCAAGATGTCTTCGTCTGAAGGCTCCACACCATATTTCTTGGCCAGTTCCAGCGTGAATGCGTTGCCAATCAGGCTATTCAGAGTTCCTGCCTTGAACTGAACGCGGATTTCAGGCGGAAAGTTGTCTACGGACTGGCCATACATCCTTTCCATTTGGCTGTTCTGAGTAGAAATGGAACGCTCGGTGATGGGATAGTCGCCAACTTGGGCCACTACTGCACCGGGGACGGACATGCCCGCGCGCTCGACGTCGTGCTGTCTTCCGCATTGCGCGAAACTTGAAACGACAACACCGACCACCATCAAAATGGAAACGGTCCAGACACAGCCTTTGTTCTGGAGTAACTCTTGTACTTTGCTTATCGACAACGCCTATTCACCTACAGATCGGGAACGTTTAGTATGGCATGTTGAGTTCCCCTAGACATGTGAATAGCCGTCGAACGGTGCTTGACACGTAGACAAAACGTTGTACAATGTGGAAAACTGCGTGCCGAAAGGAGTAAGTAATGGCGAAGGGACTCACAAAAAGACAGGAGATGATTCTCCAATACGTTCTCGACTATGTACAGCGTGAGGGCTATCCGCCGTCGATTCGAGAGATTGGCAGTCATTTCGATATTGGGTCGCTTCGCGGCGTTACCGTTCACCTGGATGCGTTGGAGAAGAAAGGATATATTTCCCGGTCTAACACGCCTCGCTCGATCAAGGTGACGCATCCTCAGTACCAGGCGTCGAATCGAGTTGCCATGGTTCCGTTGGTTGGCTCCATTGCTGCCGGTGTTCCTATTCACGCTCAAGAGCACGTGGAAGATCTGATTCCCGTACCCAGCGAAATGGTTCACCGTATTGAAGGAGCGTTTCTGTTGCGCGTCAAGGGTGATTCGATGTCGGGCGAAGGCATCATGCCACGAGATTTGGTCATGGTGAAGCCTCAACGAACCGCAAATCATGGCGACCTTGTTGCCGTGCTTCTCGGAGAGGAGGCCACCGTCAAGCGAATCAATTACGCTAAAGATGGTGTTAAGTTAATGCCGAGTAATCCCGCCTATCAACCCATCGACGTCAAGCAAGAAGATGCAACGATCATCGGAAAGATTGTTGGCTTGTTGCGAGACTACGAAGGCATGGCATTCTAGTTTCTCTCGTCCGCAAAAAGTGAGGCCCACGTCCATGACGTGGGCCTCACTTTTTTGTCTCGATGACTAAGGGCGATTAACCCTTCTTTCGTCGGCGAAGCAGTGCCAGGGCACCGAAGCCGAGAGCGGCCATCGTCGCAGGTTCCGGCACGGGCTGGGCCGAAATGTTATCCCAGTAGACCGAGTAGTTTTGGGCGGTGAATTGTGAATCGCCGAAGTTGTAAGCCTGAACAAACGTTGTTCGGAGATCTTCAAAACCCGAAGCCGAATAGGTGCTGTCCGTATAGACCAAACCGCCATCCAGTCGGTACTCAAACGCGGTGCCCGTGGAAAGAATAGAGAGATGGTGCCAGCCACCGGTTACGGCGGCGCCTAAGTCAACCCAACCGTTGGCCGTGTCCGCATCCCAGATACGATAGCGAGTGGTGATACCGGAAGCGCTCGGATTGAACGCATCGGAAGCATCATTTCGAATCACGCCAAAAATAGCGTATGCCGCGCTATTTTCATCTGGATTATTGTCTCGAGTCCACAGGTCGGTCCGTCGTAGATTCTCACCCGAGAGCATGTCGGTCGAAATATAGACATCGCCCGCCACTTCCCACTGAGTACCTACCGCGGATGCCCGCTGACGGCCTTGAGTGTTGTAGAAGGCGCCCTGTTGTCCCGACGGTCGGTTCATAGCCGACTCAGCAGCGCTGATGTCGATTTTGAGCCTATTGTCGCCATCAAAGTTAGCCGACGTGAAACCGGCTGGCTCATAGCGATCCGTCGTCCAGGCTGGATCGATCGAATCAAACGTATCAAGAAATCCCGTTGCGTGCGCGGCTGGCACGACCGACAGGGTGGCGGCAAGCGCCATGTATTTAATCCTCATTGGTTAACCCCTCCGAATGTCAATATTCCCGTCAAATTGCTTTAACTGGAATAGCCGCATTTACGTTATCAACTTTAGGAAGTTTAAAAAACCCGTCTAAATACTGCTTTTTGCCACCCATTCGGTACCGGTTGGCGTATCACGCAGTTCAATGCCGAGAGCATCCAACTCCGTCCGAATCGCATCGGCCCGAGCAAAGTCCTTGGATTTCTTTGCTTCCGCCCTTTCGGCAATTTTTGATTCAATGAGTTGAGGGTCGACCTGCGGAGCGGCAGGTTTTGGGGCTTCAGCCATCTCGTAGCTTGACCGAACAATGCCCAGGAGGTCATTGATTCGGTCGAGAAACCTTTTGCCGCTGGCCGCCGAGGGGATGGTCAAGTCTTCACCTTCACGCAAGATCAGACGCGCGCCTTCCAAGGCTTTGGCAAGTGCTACGGGAGTATTGAGATCGTTCGCCAGCGCATCGAGCGCCTGATCGTAAAGTTCTTCGAGAGTCGCCCCCAGTTTGTCTTCACCCTCTTTGGTCACGTTAGCGACGAGTTCGTCCGCCTTTCGATAGCGCTCGATGTTCGCTTGAGCATCTCTTAGGCCCTGGTCGGTGAAGTTCAAGGGCTTGCCATAGATTCCGGAAATCAGCGCATATCGGATCGCCAGTGGATCGGCGCCCTTCGCGATCAAATCTCTCACCGTGTAGAAGTTGCCCAGGCTCTTAGACATCTTCTCACCATTCACCTGTAAGAAGCGAGTGTGGACCCAGTGATTGCAGAAGGGCTTACCGGTCAGCGCTTCTGACTGCGCAATCTCGCATTCATGATGCGGGAACATGTTGTCTTCCCCGCCGCTGTGCAAATCGATGGTATCGCCCAGATATTCACGCGCCATCACCGAGCATTCGATATGCCAGCCGGGAAACCCCCAACCGAAGGGCGAATACCACTGCATCAGGTGATGATCGTCTTTCTTCCAAAGAGCAAAATCTGCTTGAGCTCGCTTATTGTCATCGACCACCACTTCCCGAACCGCTTGTCGGAGGTTCTCCTGGGTGTTGCCACTGAGCTTTCCGTATTTAGGGAAGCTCTCGACGCTGTAATACACCCCGGTTGGAGTCTCATAGGCAAATCCTTTCTCGATCAGGTCTTCGGCGGCGAGAATCTGTTGGCGTACGTGTTGAGTCGCCTTGGGCCGAACATTTGGCTCCTGCAAATTAAGCCGTTGCCAATCTTGCTCAAAAGCGGCGGTGTAGTGCTCGGCCAACTCCCAAACGTTATTGAAGCTCTCGCCTTCCTTGCTTCGCAGAGCCTTTTCAAGCTTGTCCTCACCTTCGCTATCGGCGACGTCGTCACCGGTTAGGTGTCCGACGTCGGTGATGTTATTCACGAAGGTGACCTTCCAATCTAATGCTTTCGCCGTTCGAACAATGAGGTCGGCGGTCAGGAAGCTACGAAAGTTGCCAATGTGGGCATAGGAATACACCGTCGGACCACACGCGTAGAAGCGGAGATGTCCAGGCTCGCGAGTTTCGAGTGGCTTAACCTGCTTCGACATGGTGTCATAGAGACGGAAAATCTTGTCGCCCATAGAGAGCTAAAGCATACCGGTGGATCGAGGCTCAACGGGACTTTGATTTGACTGGCTACCGAGCCTTGAATTTGAACTGAAAGCTTTGGGAAGAATCGATGGTTTCGCCATTTCGAGCAGCCGGGTCCCAAACCCATTGCCGCAGGGCGTCGAGAACAAGCCGATCGACCTCTGCGCTTCCCGAGCTTTTATCGATGCTCTCTGTGTGAGTTCCGCTTGCCGCAACCTGAACTGTAACCTCAACCCAACTGGTCACCCCCGAGGTCATCAGACTCTGGGGGACTGCTGGCTCGACGGTGAACGTCGGCAACGCTGCCCGATTCGGCCCTCGTGAACGCACTTGGCCCTGGTTTCCGGCGGTGCTGGGGCGAGAAGGCTGGCTAGCCGGTTGGGAGTCAGAAGGACGAGGAGGACTGGTACGGTTTGGTTCTTGGTTCGTTGTAGGGGATGAAGGGGCCTGGTTTTCTGGGATAGAAGACGAGTTCGTTTCACTTCGAGTTGGGGGCTGCTGACGCGAGTCCGAGGAAGTTGGTGAGTCAGGGAACTGCGAGGCGGTAGGTGGAGGCAATTTGATCTTCATCGGCACGCCCGCCTCAAGCGACTGAAGGGGGCTCACGTATCCGTCCGCACCGGGGCTGGAGACGGAGGCAGGAGAATTGAACGCAGCATTTCCCTTTCCAGAAGGCAAAGACGTTCCATCCAAGGCCACTCTCGAGATCTCAACGGGTGGCGCTTCGGTTTTCTTGTTCGGTCCACCGGAAGATCCAACTTCTGCAATGACCGCGACGAAAAGATGGACACCGACGGACACGCCTAAGGCGATCCAGAGTTTATTGATCTGTGCAGAGTCCATTGGCATCCCTATTTCTACGCCTTCAAACTCTCTCGCTCTTCAATCTGATTCTGGGCGATAAGCGCGTTGATCAAGGTCGTGACCGATTGTTCCGTCTCTTGAACAATCGTCCGACGACGAGATGAAAAGTAGTTGTAGGCCACGAAACATATAACGGCGATCGTGAGACCCGTGGCGGTAGCGTAGAGTGCCTCTCCAACTCCTGAGAGAATTCGGTCATTCGCATTCTGATCTTTTGCACCCGAAATCGCCTGGAACGTGCCAATCATTCCGAACAACGTGCCCAATAGCCCGAGCAAAGGTGAAATGGTTGTGGTGGTGTCTAGAACGGGAAGGAAACGCTCAAGTCGTTGAAAGTACTTCTCGCCAACTTCTTGAACCTTTCGCTCAACGTTGGAGACCCCCAGTTGACGGTGTCTCATCACCGCCCCCAGGCAAGCCGCAACCGGCCCTGAACGTGAGTCGCAAGCCCGAACGGCATCGTCAAATGCTCCGTCCTCGGTCAATCGAAGCACCCTTTTGAGGAGTCCATCTGCTAGGTCGCCATCCTGTTTGAACGTCATCCAACGTTCAACGATGATGGCCACAGAGGCCACCGACATAAGCAATAAGGGGATCATGATGATCCCACCGGCTTGAATGAAATGGAGCACGTTTCCCATGCGTTCCCCTATTAGACGCGCCCAGGTTCCGTTTTAGTCAGAAATAATTGAAAGCGGGAATAATTCACAATTCATGGCAAAGCGAGATTTTGGGGCCGTTGCGGTTGATTTGGGGGCTTCCTCGGGCAGGTTCGCCGCGGGATACCTCGAAGATGGTCGAATTCGATTCGAGGTCATCGAGCAATTCCCTCATGCTCCATTTGAAAGAAACGGCAAGCTTTTTTGGGATCTCGACTCCATCCTGGGGCTCTGCAAGCGCGCTTCCGACTATGCCTCCGCCAACTTCATCCAGTCCACTCTCGCCATCGACTCCTGGGGTGTGGACCATGGGCTTATTGATCAGAACGGCAATTTGATCGACCAACCCGTCTGCTATCGCGATCTCTCTCATGCCGCGGCGTTCGAAGAGTTAGCGCCCTATCGAGCCGAGTTGTATGCGCAGACCGGTATCCAACATCAGCCCTTTAACACCATTTGTCAGCTGTACGCTCGAAAAAAAGAAGATGCCAGCTTGCCGTCCCGCGCTCGTTTTCTGATCCTTCCCGATCTGCTTGGCTACCTGCTCTCGGGTGAAGTTCACCATGAACTCACGGAAGCTTCGACAACCCAATTGATGGGTCTCGATTGCCGATGGTCGCCCCGCGCCTTCGAAATCGCAGGCTGGCCCGTCCCGGAAGGACAACCGCAAAAGGCGGGAACGCTCGGTGGAGACATCGCTCCCGGAGTCAGGCTCGCCCATGTTGGTAGCCATGACACCGCATCGGCTCTTCAAGGCTTTGGCGCGCAGCGGGAAAATCAGCTTTACGTGAATGTCGGCACCTGGTCGTTGGCAATGTTGATACGGGACGAACCCATCGCGACTCCGGAAGCAGAAGCGGCCAACTTCACCAATGAGCGCATGGGGGATGGCCGCGTCCGGTTCCTAAAGAACATCCCCGGCTTCTATGTGGTTAACCGACTTCACGAAGAGCTTGGGGTGACCGAGTCTGTGCCCGATTGGCTGGCGAGTGCAACCGCTTCTCATGAGCATGCTGACCTGTTTGCCCCCGAGTTCTTTAATCCCGATTCCATGGTGGAAGCGTGCGCCAATCAGGTCGACAATCGTCCGGAGAGTCATGCGGAATGGGCTGGACTCGCGCTGGGTAGCCTTGCCCGTGCGATTGCCGAACAGCCGCTTGAAGCCGCCAAAGTTGGGGCACAAGCCGCCAACATGATTCGGATCGGAGGTGGCGGATCTCAGAGCGCGGCGCTCTGCCAAAAGATTGCCGATCTTTCAGGCTTACCCGTCGCTGCTGGACCTGTCGAAGCCACCGTTCTCGGCAACCTGGGAATGCAATTCATGGCCTCCGGACACTTTAAGGATTCGGAAGAGATGGAGTCCGTCATCTCTCGGAGCGGTAACCTGGTGGAGTATTGGCCCCAGTGAAAATCAAACTCATGCTCACCTGCCTCTGCGACGCTTTCTACGGAGAGGTCGGAATCGCCACGGTGCGAGTCTTGGAGCATGCGGGATGTGAAGTCGAGTTCGAAGAACGGCAGACCTGTTGTGGACAGCCACCTTTTAATGCCGGAGATTGGGCCGCTTCTCGAAAGATCGCGAAACACAATCTGGAAGTTCTTCAACCCACCCAGGAAATCCCTGTTATTGCTCCCAGCGGCTCTTGCACTGCGATGATGCGCGAGGGTTACTCCATGCTCTTTCCGGAATTGGAGCACCCGGAGTGCTTTGAACTCGGTGAGTTCTTGGTCAAGAACTTGGGGATCGATTCGTGGCCGGTTCATGGCTCGGCCAAACCGTTTTCTGGTCGTAAGGTCGCCTTTCACCGCGCCTGTCATGGCCGAGGAATTGGCTTAAAGGATGAGCAAGAGCGACTTGTTCGCTCCTTGCCTGGAATCGAGATCGTGCCGTTTGCCCAATCGGAGCAGTGCTGCGGATTCGGTGGCGCTTTCGCCGCGACCCACGGCAAGCTGAGCGATGGTATCGGATCGGAGAAGCTGCACAACATTATCGAATCCGGCGCGGACACCATCGTTTCAGGAGATATGGGCTGCCTCATGCATTTGAGCGGTTTGATCCAAAGGCAGGGGCTCAATATTGTGACTCGCCACTTTGCCGAACTTCTCGCGGAGGCGATCCCAGCATGAAACGATCTCCGGTTGAGAAATATGCCCGCACCGTTCCTCAAGCCAAGACGGACAGCGTCCGGGCAGCGTCCGTCCAGAAGACGGCCTCGCGACTGACCGCGCTCGCCAATTCCTTCGAAGATTCCGAGGCCGCCCGCACTCAAGCCGCGGCCATCAAGGACTACGTCCTGGATAACCTCCGTCAACTCCAAATTCAGTTGATTGCCAAATGCGAGGAGAACGGCATCCGAGTTCATCAAGCGAAGGATGGTAAGGAAGCGAACCGGATTATTCTCGATATCGTCAAGGCGGCGGCCCCCGGAGGAGGGGTTATCGCCAAGGCCAAATCTATGGCCACTGAGGAGATCCACCTCAACGAATATCTGGAGAAAGCTGGCTACGAACCAGTGGAAACCGACTTAGGCGAGTACGTGGTGCAGATCGATCACGATCATCCCAGCCACATCGTCACCCCGATCATCCACAAGAACCGCCGAGAAATCGCCCGCTCCTTTGCACGTGAAGGACTCGGCGAGTACACAGAAGATGCCAGTGAACTCGCCATGCAGGCCCGAGCCCACCTTCGGGCAAAGTTCAGGGAAGCAAAGGTGGGGGTTTCGGGTGTCAACTTCGCCATCGCCGAGTCCGGTCGCATCGTTCTGGTAGAAAACGAAGGCAACAATCGGCTTTCGACCACCGCTCCCGATGTCCACATCGCCGTCATGGGGATCGAAAAGATGCTCCCGGCAGAAAAGGATCTCCCCCTCTTTCTCAAGCTCCTTGCCGGGTCCGCAACTGGTCAAAGCTTGACCAGCTATACCCACCTAATTTCCGGCCCTCGGCGAGAAGACGAACTCGACGGCCCTCTGGAAGTTCACCTGGTGCTCCTGGATAACGGTCGCTCGAACGTGCTCGAAGGTCCCTACAAAGAGATCCTTCGATGCATTCGCTGTGGCGCATGTCTCAACGTTTGCCCCGTGTACCGCCAAGCAAGCGGGCACGCCTATGGACACGTTTACTCCGGCCCTCTGGGCGCAGTTCTGGCTCCCGCGTTGGAAGGGGTTGAAAAGCTCGGCTATCTCGCCAAGGCTTCCACTTTGTGTGGAGCGTGCGAAGAAGTCTGTCCGGTCAAGATTCCGATTCCTAACCTCCTTCTTAAGCTCCGTGACGAAGCCACCCGAAAAGGCGCGATCAAAGACCCGGCTCAGTGGAACCTCTTTGCCACTGGGGCGAACATGCCTTCAGCGTGGAAAGTTGGATTGAAGATGCTTCCCATGGCCTCGGCGGTCGCCCCCCACCCGATGAAGAGCGGTTGGAATGAATTCCACTCGCTTCCACATCGCCAGGGCCGGTCCTTCCGCTCGTGGTGGAAGAACCATCGAGCCACCGTCGAAGAGCCTCCCGCCGCACATGCCCCCCACGATTCGGCGCCTTTGCCGGAAACATCCGCCACACCGGATATCTGGGGCTCCTTTGAGGAGAAGCTTGTTGCCCTTGGCGGAACTTACAAATCGTTGGAAGAGGTCGATCTCTCCGAGAAGATTTGTATTTACGATGCAGACGCCATCGCGAGCGCGAAGGGAATTCGAGTGGCGGGAGTCACGGGAGACGTCTGGCAAGCAGACGCTGGAGTGACCCTTGCTGATTTCGCGATTGCCGAAACCGGCAGCATCGTGATCTCCGCCGGTTCGGGCCGGGCACGTTTGGCTTCCCTGGCGCCCCCCGTTCATGTTTGTCTCGTGAAAGAGATCGTCCCCACGCTTCAAGACGCGCTTGATCGCATGACGCCGCGCACCTCGGTCATTGTCACCGGTACCAGTCGCACCGCGGATATCGAAGGCGTTTTGGTTCGGGGAGTCCACGGCCCCCGGGAGTTAATCGTCGTACGGCTGCCTTAGTTCGTTTGAATCGCCCGCAGCCCCCGAGCGGCAATACGAATCCCAATACCTTCGCCTTCACGTTCCACCTTGCCGTTCGCCAAAATCACCAGCGGCCAAGATTGCCACTCGTCTGAAGGATCGGGGCAATTCCCTTTGATCACGCAGAACAGGTGGTCTTGTAAGACAAACGCCGCCACAGACCCCGGATAGAACGCCCCACACACGAAAGCTGGAGCCGCAATCCTGGAGGCGCTCATTGCGGTGTCAATATTCAACAGCGATTCCACCTTTTGAGCGAAGTTGCCATCGAAGAGCCGAAGGACGGAGCGAGACGCCGGATTCAAACTCTCACTCGCCAGGCCAATGCTCAGATTCACGGCATCGTCACCTGTCGCGGCGATCATCGCGACCGCCTTCTCCACTCCCGCCCGCTTCAAGGTTTCACGGTCGCGCGCATCGCCAACCAGCACCGGAACGCGGTTGCGCAAGGTGCCAAAGTATTTGCTCGCGCCGTCAAGGTCTACCGCAACGACCTTCGCGCCCATCCGCTCCAATTCTTCGATGATTCGGTAGCCGACGTCTCCGATCCCCGCCACGATGACATGATCCTTTTCTGGCACCTTCTGCCGCCCTACCAGCTGCTGTAACCTTGCGGTCACGATGTAGTCGGTTACGATCGAATAAAGCACCGCCACCGAGGCCGAGCCCAAAACCATCATGAGGCAGGCGTACACCTTCAACCAAACTGAGGCATCTTTGGGTGAGATGTCACCATAGCCCGTCGTCGTCACCGTCGTGATCACAAAGTAGAGGGCGTCCGCAAAGCTCAGATTCATCCCGAAGCTGAAGACGAACACGCTCAGCAGCGTCAGAAGATTGATTGAAATCAAGACCGCTCGAATTTCGCGCGAAGCATTACGCCACAACTCGGCAAAAAACCTGAGGAATGAGAGCGGACTGATACTTTTACGCAGGGTCTCCGTTTCCGTCCAGAACTTGGTTCCCCTTGCAACCTCCGGGCGCAGCTTATGAATCGCCTCGGCAGGTCCTAAGAGTTTCAAGATGTCCCCATCCTGAATCAGGAATTCTGAAGGTGGATTAAGGACGAGTTCTCCCTCAACCCTTCTTGCCAAAAGACAAACCATGCCCAGCGATTCACAAAATTGCTTGAGGTTCTGGCCAACAAATTCGTCTTTCTGACTCACGTTGATCCGAAACACGCCGAAGCGCTTTCCATCAATGGAGAATTCACTCGCCACATGATCCCCGAATGCCGCCGCCGCAAAAGCAGGCGCGGCTACGATCGACATGGCCAGCGCTTGCTGAACTCCGAGCGTTCCTTCAAGCTGAGTCGCCAAGTTCTGGTCGAAGAGGCGGGCGACGATGGGGAGATCGGGGCGGTATCGCTTCGCATCCAGAGCGATCTCGATGTTGGTGAGGTCATTCGAAGTGCAAGCAATGAGCGCCCGCGCATCCATCAGTCCTGCCTCAATCAGAACCTGCTCGTCACGGGCGTCCCCATACACCACCAAAATGCCGTTCTCTTGCAAGGGGCGCATCCACTCAGTCCGAGACCGATCGGTAACCACTACGAAGTTCTCATCAGCACGCAAGAGCAACGTGGCAACACGGTAACCCACCTGGCCATAGCCGCAAACAATGATCGGTGGAAGAGGGCTAGACATGAACTCGACCAGTATTACCGACTTTTGCCAGATCGTTCCAATTAGCGAAAGTCTGCAACCCTTTGTAAGTCGCCACGTAAATCTCCTCTGGACGGATTTGGCGATACGAACTATCTAAGGTCAGTTGCAGGATATTTTATGGTTCGTTACACTGAGTCCGGTACTATCGGGAGCGATCTTTCGAACCTTAATCGACTCGGAGATCGGCGACCGGGAGATAAATAAAAACATGCGTTTAAAAGCCTCGGGCAAGATAGTGGTTCTGCTTCTCATCATTGGCGCCGCTTTTGGCGGATACAAGATATATAAAGGTGGTGGCCTAAGCGCCCTGGCCCCGGGCAATGTCACCGATGCCTCGTCAGTTCCAACGAAGGTTAATCTCCCCAACGGCGGAGATGTTCGAACCGATGGCGGAAACAGCACCAACGTTTCGATGCCGGGAACGGACCTCGCCAATTCGAACAAGCCGCAGATTCGATTCCTTCACTGGGCTTGGAATGCTCAAATGGGCGCGATGTTCTCCAACGGCGGTCGCGAGACAACCGAGGGCAGCATCATGGCCAAGCACGGGGTGAATCTGAAGTTCACTCGCCAAGACGATGCCACCAAGATGCAAGAGGCGCTGATTGCCTTCGCTACCCAATTCAAAGGCGGAAGCAAGAACCCCTCAAACGGCGCTCACTTCGTCGCGATCATGGGCGATGGCGCCCCCCAGTTCTTGACCGCAGTGAATGAATCGCTGAAAAAGCTTGGATCCGACTATAAAGCCAAGGTTATTGGCTGCATTGGCTACAGCCGTGGCGAGGACAAGTTCATGGGTCCCGAGTCTTGGAAGACCAATCCCGGCGCGTCCAAGGGTGGCGTGGTGGCCGGCTACCTCCGAGACGGCGACTGGAACATCGCCATGAAATGGCTGGGTGACAACGGTCTGAAAAACAATCCCGATGAGAAGACCTACGATCCCGATGCCTTGAACTGGGTTGCCGCCAACGACTATATCGATGCTTGCCAAAAGTACATCGCCGGTTACGAAGAGACTCGACCGGTGGTGCGTAATGGTAAGCCGACGGGTCAGATGAAAAAGATTCGCGTCGACGGCGTGGTTACCTGGACTCCGGGTGACGTACAGGTGGCGCAAGAAAAAGGCGGACTGGTCTCCATTGTTTCTACCAAGGAATACAACTACCAAATGCCTTGCACCATTATCGGAATTGACAAGTGGATGCGAGATAACCGTCCCTATGTCCAGGAGATGCTTGCTGCGTTTTATGAAGGTGGAAAAGCAATCAAGTCCAGCGATGCGGCCTTCCGACGTGGCGCCGAAATCGTCGCCGATGTGTTTGGCGAGAAGGATGCCGACGCTGACTACTGGGCGAAGTACTTCAAGGGTACGACCGAGAAGGATAAGCAAGGGTTGGCGGTTGAACTTGGAGGTTCCTCGGTCAATGACTTGACCGACGGTCTCTTGACCTTCGGATTGATCCAAGGTGGTGCAAACCTGTTCGCGGAAACTTACTCGGCGTTCGGAGACATCCTGGTTCAGCAGTATCCACACGACTTCCCTCGCTATGACGCGGTAGGAGAAATTCTGGATACGAGCTACCTGAAGGGCTTGCTTGCCATGAACAAGGAAGCCGGTGCCCGGAAGGAAGCGGTAACTCGCCTCGATATCCCGACCATGGCTCCAGCTGGTGGTGGCAAGAAGATCTCGACCCTTAAGATGAACATTCCATTCAACACGGGTTCCGCTCAGTTTTCGCCAGCGGCGGGTTCGCAGTTGGAGAAACTGAAGCGACAGTTGGTCATCGCCAGTAACACAACCGTCGAAATTCACGGTCATACCGACAATGTTGGGAGTCCGGACAGCAACATGAATTTGTCCGAATCGCGAGCGTTCGCGGTAAAGAGCTGGCTGGAAAAGAGACTGCCTTTGAACTTCCCCAAGGGCCGTATCTCGGTCTTCGCCCACGGTCAGCAGAATCCATTGGTGCCGAACACCTCGGACAAGAATAAGGCTATTAACCGACGTGTGGAGATCGTCATCCGCTCGGGCGGCTAAACATGGCGGACGTCACTCAAACCCCCGGAGGGAATCCCCTTCCGGGGGCAACCCTTGCCCCTCCCAAAAAGAAACGGACCCATCCGTTCTTCGCCGCTTTCCTCCCCAACCAAGCGCTCTCGGCAAACACGCTTCGAGTCATCATCGTGATTCAAATCGTGGCCGCGATCGTGATTTGGATGGCGTCTCCGTATGAGGTCCTTCCAAAACCAGCCGATGTCTGGCACGCGTTCGTGATCTTGTGGAAGGAAAGAGGACTCGCGACAGACCTCTGGGTCAGCTTCAAACTGGTGCTCCACGCTCTGCTGATCACCGTTTGCATCGCTCTCCTGCTGAGCTATTTCACCGTCATGCCCTTCTTCCGACCAATTGCTCAGGCCGTCTCAAAGATGCGGTACTTGAGCTTAGTTGGATTCAGCTTTGTCTTCACCCTCATGGGCGCTGGCGGATATGCCCTGAAACTCTACATGATGGTCTTTGGCATGACCGTCTTTTTCATCACATCGATGGCATCGGTCGTCGCCTCTATCCCCAAAGAATCGTTCGATCATGCCCGAACCCTTCGAATGAGCGAATGGCGAGTGGTTTGGGAAGTCGTCATCGTTGGAACGGCAGACCAAGCCTTTGAAGTCATGAGACAAAACGCCGCCATCGCCTGGCTGATGCTGACGATGGTGGAGGGGTTCGTCCGCTCTGAAGGTGGCCTCGGTGTTCTCTTGTTGACTCAACAGAAGTATCTGAAGATGGACGCCATCTACGCGATCCAGATCGTTATTCTCCTCGTTGCCCTGCTTCAGGACTACGTGATCGGCGTGATTCGTCGGCTCGTGTGCCCCTACGCCGACCTCACCCTGGAGCGACAAGGATCATGAGCGCCTCCGCTTACTACGAACTTCGCGAGTGTCTCCTTAAGGTTGAGAATGTCAGCCTAACTCTTGGCGGAAAGCTCATCCTTCGGGACGTCAATGTCGAGGTCAAAAACATTGTTCGACCGGGGATGCAGCAAGGCCAAGTGGTGGCCCTCCTCGGCCCATCCGGCATTGGAAAAACTCGCCTCTTTAGGATATTGGCTGGCCTTGATGAGCCCGATTCGGGCCAAGTTTTGGTCGGTGACCCGCCCAAATATGTGGTGAAGGGCGAAGTCGGTGTCGTTGCCCAGAACTATCCCCTTTTCCGCCATCGAACGGTCGCCAGTAACTTGGTCGTTGCCGGAAAGCAAGCGGGTCTAGACAGTTCCGCAGCGAAGGAGAAAGCGGACAAGATTCTCTCCGAGTTCAATCTTGAAGAACACGCTCGGAAATATCCCGTGCAGCTTTCAGGAGGTCAGCGGCAGCGCGTGGCGATCGCCCAACAGTTCATGTGCAGTGAGCACTTCCTGCTGATGGACGAGCCATTCTCGGGCCTCGATCTGAACGCCATCGAGAGGGTGATCACCATGATCAATGAGATGGCGGCGGCCGACGAGATGAAGACATTCATTATCGTCACTCACGACATTACCGCTGCGCTGGAAGTTGCCGATACCGTTTGGATTTTGGGCCGCGACCGTGACGAAAACGACAAGATCATTCCCGGCGCACGTATTCAAAAGAACTATAATCTCATCGACCTTGGATTGGCCTGGCGGCACGGCGTCACCGAAGATCCGGCTTTCATCGATCTCATGAAAGAAATCCGGGCGATCTATCCGAAACTGTAGGATATGGAGCCTACAGTCAAATGGGTAGGATGATGCACGAATTAGGCTACCAAGGATGAAGAGACCAAGCAAACTGAAGGAGGCGTTCCTGGAGGGTTACAACACGGTTGGACTCGCTGGAGCCGCCGCTCTTTCCGCTGCTCTTCTCAACCCGTTGCCGATTCTGGGCGCGTTGGTCGTTGAAGCTGCATACCTTCTGTTCGTTCCAGATTCCAAGTGGTTTGAAAAACGCCTTGCCGTCAAATATGACCAAGAGGTCATTGATCGCCGACGCAAGCTAAGGGATCAGGTCTTCCCCACCCTTGGCGCATCCGTGCAAGCGAGATTTTCCCGCCTGGAAACCGTCCGCAACCAGATTGGTGGCCAGACCCTAGACGGTCGGCTGATCTTCCGTGAAGTCCTTCGAAAGCTCGACTACCTTCTTGAGAAGTTCTTGCTATTCGCAAGCAAAGAGACTCAATTTGAGAACTATCTCCGATCCGTGTTAGATGAAGTTAAGCACGGCCCCATCACCCCTCCGCCGGTCCAGAAGCGTCCCGGAAAGAAAATCGTGTTCCAAATCGAGGATATGACGGAGCGGGACGAGTGGATTCAGGACACTGTCGGAATGATCAGTGAGAAGTACACGGACGAGATCAATAACATCGAC
This sequence comes from Armatimonadetes bacterium 55-13, assembly GCA_001898035.1. Taxonomy (GTDB): domain Bacteria; phylum Armatimonadota; class Fimbriimonadia; order Fimbriimonadales; family Fimbriimonadaceae; genus 55-13. The sequence continues at coordinate 198,528 of MKRX01000001.1, read as the reverse complement.
GAACTGCTCCAAAAGGACGCTAATCTCCACAACCAAGCGGTTCTTGAGAAGCGAAAAGAGGTCCTTCAACGAAGAAGTCAGTACGTCGTCCGAATGGGCGAAATCCTCATCAACCTAGGGCACCAGTTGAGCCTGATGGAAGACACGTTCGGGTTGATCAACGATGAGATTCGAGCGCGCTCTCCCGAACAGGTTCTCGCCGATATTGATGACGTCGTCTTCCAGACGGACAACCTCACCGAAACCTTGGCTGATGTGGCGCCCTTTGACGTGATGCCGTTGGAAGCGGGCGCACGAAAGCTCTACAATGCTCCCAACGAGAAATAAATCATGATTCGCGAAACGCTGAAGAAAGCCGCTGGACTATTTGTTGAATTCGAAGAGGATCCAAACAAGGTTTCCACTTCCGGTTATGACCCACTGGAAGATCCCAGTCCCGCACCCGCGCCCGCTCCAAAAGCCAAGACAATCGAGCAGATCGTCCGAGAGCAGCCAGGACCGAATCTTGATGAGATAAAGGTTCCTGAAGAAGTCGCAACCCCCGTGCCTGCTCCCGAAGCGACCGCTCCCACCGAGCCCGTGGTTCGGCCGGATGGCACGATCAATTTCGAATCCATCTACTCGTTAGCCAAGCTACCCACCTCTCCGTTCACCGCGGAACAAATCCTTGAACTCTTTGCCTCGCTCCCCGCCGATCTACCCATCGACAGCAAGCGAGCGACGATCAAGGTCACGCTCGGCGCCATGGCCAAGACCCTTGGGGTGACCACGGAGCAGATCGTAGCGGATGCTTCCCGTAAACTCGCGGCGTTGGCCGCCTATAACGAGAGCTTTACCAAACAAGCGACCGACTACTGCGCTCGTGCAGAAATCGAGATCATGACGCTGGAACAACAGATCGCCGACAAAAAGAAGGCAATTGAGGAAGCAAAGGCGAAGCAGGAGACCATGAACGAAGCCTGTGTGAAAGAAAGCGATCGCTTGGACGACGTTCTTGAGTTCTTCAGTATGGACGTCCCGCCGAGCAAGATGGCCTAAGAATTTGGCTTTGGAACGAGCGCGGGTTGGCCACCTCGGTCAACCACTTCGTTTCCTTTGATAACCACCCAATCGGCTTCGCTCAGACCGATTCCAGCGGACTTAGCAATCTCGCAAGCGCTCGACAGTCGCTTTTCTCGCTTACGTTCGCGAAAATAGGTGTCAATCACCCACGGCGTCAATGACAGTCCGGCCGTCGTGTTTGCGAGCCCCCCCGAGTTCTGTCCCGTGATCATAAACGCGCCGGGCAACATGGCGCCCCCGCCGCTGCCAAAAAAATGGGCGCCTTTCTTCACGGAGTCGACAAGATTGACTTGCAGCCAATCCGATCTGAACCTCCCCAGGAACAAAGTGGGGTCCCCCGAAGGAACCCAAATCCCCTTTGCAGCAGCGAGTCTTCCGGCAAAAGTGCTCAATTCAAACTCACTCGGTTTAGATGAGGCCAGGACCGATACTTCCTTTGCTCCATGCTCTTTCAATTCGCGAACGATCGCATCTCCCGTCTTTTCAGGCCGCGCTTGAGTCTGGGGCAGGACAACGATCAAGCCATTCCCACAGGCTTCGATGAACTTGTTATAGAGCTCGCCTGGAACTTTCCCTCCACCGGTCAAATAAAGCTGACCGGGAGAAGATTGGTGATAGAGAAGCACCATGGCTGCAACCAGAATCATGAGTCGATTCTACGCCTTGGGGCGTATCCATATTCGTGCCCGCGCCTGAGGAAATTCCATCGCCCTGCCAAAAGGTCTGCCGCCTCGGCCCGGACGAGGTCTGCCTTGGGTGTCACCGAACTCTTGATGAGATCGCACGATGGACAAGCATGTCTGGAACTGAAAAGCAATCCATTTGGGACCGCGTGGGTCCGAGACTGAGCCTAGATCACCCAAAGGACTTACTCATAAACGATAATTTAAAAATAATAGAATAGAGTTGTTTTCTGGCGCGTCATTGGCATCGGAGCAAAGAGGTGTTCGCTCCGCATCAATGAAAACTTGGACAATTGCATTAGCATTTCTCGTCTTCGCCATTTCGGCGGAGGCCAACGACTCATTTGTGATGGCTTCCGGGGGAACCGTTACCCCCCTAAAGTCGAATCCTTCCATCCGAATGGTAATGGAAGAGATATACGTCAAACTGCCCGAGGCGATCGTGGAGGCGAAATTCGTTTTTAAGAACGAAGGGCCAGAAACCAAGATCCAGATGGGGTTCCCCGAAGAATCCTACAACGTGCCCGAAATGAAAAAGGGGCAAAAAACGCGATTCAGGTGGTTTAAGTCCACCGTAAACGGCAAACCCATCGCCGTTTCACGCCGGGCCCTTGCCCCGAAGAGCGCCGAAGATTACGGCGAACATTACTGGTGGGTCAAAGACGTGTCCTTCAAGAAAGGCGAGACGAAGGTGATCGTCAATCGTTATCAGACGGTGCCTGGTGGAACGTATGTGGACAAGAGCTATCACGAGGTGACGTACATTGTCTCGACAGGTGCGCCGTGGAAGGGCCCGATTGGCAATGCCAAAATCACCTTCGATCTTGGCTCGGTCGCCAAAGACTTTAGCGCCAAGCTGAGTTCTCCGGGGTATGAGCGAATAGGCAAACTGCTCGTTTGGAAGCGTCAGAATTTCGAGCCAACGGTTAATGACAACATCACGGTGTACTGGATTAAGAAGAGCCCTAAGTAGTGTAACGTAGGTGGATGCCGGAACTCCCGGACATTACCGCCTATATCGAAGCGCTAGAACGCACCGTACTCGGGCATGAACTGCAGCGTGCCCGAGTCCTTAAACCGTTTCTCGTTCGGAGTCTCTCTCCATCGATCAAAGAGACCGAGGGTCGGAAAGTTGTCGAGGTGTCTCGGCTAGGTAAACGCATCGTCGTGAGTCTGGAAGGCGACCTGCATTTGGTGTTTCACCTCATGATCGCGGGAAGATTTCTTTGGTCGACCAAAGCCGTAAAAGGAGGCAAGGCCGAATTGGCGGTCTTTGAGTTTGATCACGGCTCGCTGGTAATGACAGAGGCGGGGACCAAGAGACGAGCATCCTTGCACGTGGTCCAAGATCGCGAACCTCTGAAGGAGCATGATCGTGGTGGGTTGGATCCTCTTACCGCCGATTTCCAGAGTTTCAAAGAGGGGCTGGTAAAGGAGAATCGGACCCTCAAACGTATCCTGACCAACCCCTCGGTTTTCAGCGGGATCGGAAATACCTACTCCGACGAAATCCTGTTTGCCGCTCGCCTTTCGCCCGTCCGACTCAGTGGCGCTCTTACCAACGAGGAGATCGAGCGTCTCCGCGTCGCGGCAATCGAAACTTTAGAGCACTGGACAGAAGTTCTCCGGAAAGAATTCAAGAACAAGTTTCCAGGAAGGGGACAGATCACGGCATTTCGAGACGACTTCTACGTACACGGACGCTATGGGCAACCATGCCGAGTCTGCGGTATGCCAATTCAGCGTATTGTCCATGCCGAGAACGAGACTAATTATTGTGCTCGATGCCAAAACGAGGATCGGGTCTTGGCGGATCGGGCTCTTTCCAGACTTCTCAAGGACGATTGGCCAAAAACTATCGAGGAGATGGTCGAAGGGTAAGGGCTTGGCAGATCTGAGACTTTCACGTATATTCTTCCTCACCGTTTCAGAGGAATAGCCCATGAAAGTCAACCTCCAACCTGATTTCCCGGTCACCAACGATGCCGCCAAAGAGGCAACCGGTAAGACTCTTGATCAGTGGTTCGCCGAGCTTGATGCTGCGGAGGGTCTCAAGATTGGACGGCGAGAATGCAACCAGTATCTCGTCAAAGCGGGAGTTGAACCTTGGTGGTGCACAACTATTTCAGTTGAGTACGAAGCCCATCACAAGAAAACGGAGAAGGATGGCAAGCTAAAGGGTTACTTCATCTGCAGCACCAAAACGATTGCCGCACCCGTCGAGCGAATTTATGCTGCCTGGACGACCAGCGCCGACTTGGATCAGTGGCTGGGCGCAGGTTCAAAAATCAATTTGACCGAAGGCGGTACCTACGAAAACGCTGACGGAAACAAGGCAGAATTCAAACGCATCCGCCAAAACAAAGACCTCCGTTTCACCTGGAAGGCAGGAGACGATTCGCTGGTGGATATGTCGGTCCAAGACAAGGGAAATGGCAAAACTTATCTGTTAGTCAATCACGACCGTATTCAGACCCGCGCGGAAGCAGACGGCCTCCGCGCGGCTTGGGCCAATGCCATTGACCAACTCAAGAAGTTGGTGGAGTAATCGACTATTCCTTTGACCAGAGCATCGATGCCGGAATCAGGCTTTTGGTCAGCCCTGGCCCTTCGGCAAAAAGACGAAGGTTCTCGGCGCCATCGATCTCAAACATCACTACCCGGAAAGGATAGTCTCCCTTCTTGAGTTGGAGCCGCAATCGCTTCTCCACATATCCGTGGGGACCGTCATTATCGATGGCGATAGAGTCGCCAAGCCACATCTTACTGCCGTCGTCGCTCCCCAAAGAGAAGGTGTAAACACCGTCTTCAGGAATCCGGACGAAACCTTCGTACATCACGGCAAACTCGTCCTTGCCGGCCAAGTCGGTCACACTCACTTCGGTGACGTTTCGCGCAGAAGCGCTGGCAAACGCCGCTGGTTCTGGGCATTTGTCAAACTTGCCCTGGATGACTCGCCGAATCACACCGTTTACTTTGGGTTCATCGTTGGCGTTCAGCAACATAACCGGAACTGAAATCGTAGCGCTCTTGGTCCCATTCGCCCGGAATGTGGCGGCTCTCACTACTCCGGGCTTGCTCAGCCTAATCGCGCCGGAATATGCCGGAGAGTTCGCGGTAGGCTCAGATCCATCGATGGTGTACCGAACAAGGCTATTCGGTACATCGGGTTTATTGAACTCAACGCCGGCTGCGTCTCCGAGCAAAATAACGTCACTGATGGGAGTCGGCGCCGTCACATAGTAGGCTATTCCCAAACGGTCCAGTCGGTCATAGTGAGTCTTGAGACGCTCGCTAAAGTCCGCCCAATCTTTTCGCTGGAACGGCGTCCAAACTGCCTCTGCCAGGGCAGCGGCACGGGGAAACATCATGGTTTCTACTTCCTCTGGAGAGGAAATCCATTCCGTCCAAATGTTCGCTTGAGCCCCAAGCACATGCTTGCCTTGTTCCTCGGTCAGTTCTCCCGGGATTGGGTCATATCCGTAGACCACCTCGGTCGAGATCGAAGTGTAAGGATAGTCGAAGTAGCAGTGAGAGGTGGGAGACATCACTACGTCATGCCCCGCCTTTGCCGCCGCAATCCCTCCGGCAATTCCTCGCCATGACATCACGGTCGCTCCGGGAGCCAAGCCGCCCTCTAGGATCTCGTCCCACCCAAGGAGCCTTCTTCCCTTATTCGCCAGCCAGGAGTCCATGCGATGAATGAAGTAACTCTGCAATTCTTCTTCGTTCTTCAACCCCTCCTTCTGCATCCGTGCCTGACAATCCGGGCAGACCGCCCACAGGTCTTTGGGGCATTCGTCTCCGCCGATGTGAATGAACTTCGAGGGAAATAACTGCAATATCTCGGTGAGCACATTTTGGAAGAACTCAACGGTGCTTTCTTTACCCGCGCAAACCATGGAGGGATAGTCGTTGCCCGTTCGTTTGATATAGGCATCCAAGACGTCCTTGGCAGGTGAACACATCAGTTCGGGGTAAGAGGCCAGGGTTTCGGTGCTATGTCCGGGCATCTCGATCTCCGGGACAACGGTGATGTACCGGTCGGCTGCGTACTTCACGATTTCGCGGACTTGATCCTGCGTGTAGAACCCACCCTCTAAATCTTTGCCGGAATCCTTGCCCGGAAATATCAGGCCGGAATAACTCCACTCTGCTTTCTGCTTCTCTCGCCAAGCGCCGATCTGCGTGAGCTTGGGATACTTCTTGATCTCAATTCGCCATCCGCCATCATCCACCAAGTGCCAATGAAACGTGTTCATTTTGTGAACTGCCAGCCAGTCGATGTATTCCTTGATGAACTTGACGTCGTAGAAGTGACGACTAACATCCAGGTGCATGCCTCTCCAACCAAAACTTGGCTTATCGATGATTTGGCAAGCCGGTGCCGTCCAGTGGAGGCCCGTGTCCTTCTTCTTATCAAAAATTTGAGTTGGTAAAAGCTGCCGAAGAGACTGCACGCCGTAAAACAGGCCCGCTGGTTTAGGAGCGGTGATGGTAATCCCTTCTGGAGTCGAAACTAGCCGATAACCCTCCGCTCCCAAAGAGACATCCTGGTTCTCAATTCGAAGCTCGATCGCCCGGTTCTTCGGAATCCCAGTGACGGGAAGCTCGAATCCGGTTGCCGGACGAAGAAATTCCCGAAGCCGATCGCCGACGGGTTTGGCATCTCCTGTTGCAACAATTACGGTTTTTGAGTCGAGTTCGAATGTTCCCGCCAAAGGAACATACCGCTCAGGCGCGGGAATCAGAGCCGGCAACGGCGCCGACAACAGACAAAGCGAAGCGAGTATCACCCCGCCAGAATATCACGACGCCTAAATCTCGTCTAAACGCGCTCAGTCGCCGTTTTCACGGGAAGGTAGGTCTTATAAATGGGGAAGAATTCGCCAGCCTTGATGCTATCACCTAAAAAGCCCCAAGCCGATACGCCATCCAAGCTCTCTGGCTCCAAGAGATCAAACGCTAATACACCCAAGGGCTGCGCGGTTCTCACAACATACCAACCCTTTTCCGCCATCAGCGACCCAGCCGAAAAGGTTCCCTCAAGGGAAATTATCCGATGCCCCTGGAAAGGCGACCTCGCCATTTTCGCCTCGCTGACCTGGAATTTCTCGCCTTGCCCACTCCAAGCCTTATTGAGTTTTTCAACCTTCACGCCATGAAGTACGAGAAGATCGATAACCTTTTGCTGATCAGTCGGAATGAGATACGCGGAAGGGAATCTTGAGCGTTTAGTTGCCCTAAAGCGGTCGTAGACTTTCATTTTGACCGCCTCATAATCCGTGATCGGCCCGATCCGTTTGGCTCTGGCCGCGGTCTCTAATAGCACGGGCTCTTCGCCACGGTCGGCCATTTCGAATCGAACGCCCAGTTGAGGCGCCTTACTTGGATCGGTGCCCCAGGCAACAACTCGTTCGTCCGCTCTTCGCGTCATCTCAACGACCTTCCTTGCCTGCCTTGCAATCTGCTGCAGGGTGGCATCGACAAACGTCTCCGTATCTGCAACGCGACGACTAAATGGCTCGTTTGTCATCGCCTCCGAGAGCACGGCGATTCGATTCCGAAGCCCCGCATAGTTCGTGACATAGCGACCTTCATAACCAAACGTTTCCCAAATCGTCTTATCGTCCCGCCGGGAGGCATTTCCATAGTCAAAGAGCCTTAGCCCACCCGTGGCGACCGACTTTCGGATCGTTGGCAAAAGTTCATCCCTGGAGTACTTGAGCACCTCGGGGTCGGTGTTGGGATGGAGCGGCGGTGAGTATGTCAACTGGTATCCGTGACGAGTCCCGTCAGTGGTATGCAAGTCCATGACGACGTCCGGATCCCATGAATAAACGTGTTTCAGAACCCCCTGCATTTCCGGCGACTCTGCTTTCATGCAGTCCCGATTGAGGTCGAGTCCTCCTCCGTTTGGGCGGACGCCTACGAGAGCCGGGCCTTCTTGTCCGGGCCGATTTTTCTCTAGCGGTCCGAACTTCTCGTTACCGTCGATATTGTAAATCGGGACGATCACCAGGATCAATTTGTCCAACAGTCCCGATTTCTCCTGGCAGTACTTCCTCAGCAGAGCCAGGGCCGCTTCCTTTCCTTCCACCTCGCCCGCGTGAATGTTAGCCTGGATATAGACAATAGGCTTGCCGCTCGATTTCGCCTGTGTCGGAGTTGTAACTAACGGCCGCGAGGCGACCACCATGGGAATTGGTTTGCCTTCTACGCTCGTTCCCATCCAACTCAATGTAACGGGGGCGCCCATCTCCTGAAGCCCGTTAAGGAATTGCACCACATCTTCGTAATGAGAAGTCTCGGTGAATCTAGTCCTTTCCGCTCGCGTCTGTGGCCATGTGGATGTTTGAGTCGGTGAAAACAATGTTGTCCAAATGGTTAGGGCGGCAAGAATAGGCATTTACCCAACTTACCACTCCGCAGGCCGTGCCGAGCATCCTACTTGGTTTCAAGGCGCGGCCACACTTGAACTGAGTCCGAAATAGAGTCTGAGGTACAATAGGTTACAAGCGGAAAATATTCCTCGCTTACCCCGCAAGTAATGCACCTTCCTCGCGGAATGGTTGCGAAAAGGATTCCTTGCGTTTCGTCGAAAAACAATGAACCACGTTCGAGTTCACCCAACATCGTCGGTTACGACTCATAAGGAACATTTCTTAACGGTCGGCCAAGTTGGAGATGAGCGCGTATCGTTCGATTTCCGGCGGATGCCGGGCGACTGTGGACATTGTGTACCCACGTTCGCATTAAGCGCTTCTGCCTTGGCAGAAATGCTGGCGGGATCTAACTTGACCATTGATCTGGCCGATGGATCGATTGAGCTCAACCCAGTCGGAGACGAGCTCGAAATCTTCTATCGGAGCGAGGAAATCATTCTGGTGCATCGCGTTTGGCTGGCGGAAGTTGCCGTCGCATTTAACATGCTGGCTGCGTTAACGCCCCTTCGCATGGCACACTATTCATAGGCGAATCATGTTAAAAAGTCTCACCAAGTTGATCGAAAAAGAAACCGAGATGGAATGGCGAGTAGATCGCCGAACGCGCGGTAAGGACGTTGAGAACGAAAAAGGCAAGCTGACGCAAACCTGGGTTCTCATTCTTAGCAATAAAGAGGGCCACCGCCAGTTCGTCCCTGAACACCGTATCTGGGAGTCTTTCCGTCTGGCCGAAGAAGAGGAAGGCGCCGAGACCGCGCAGAGCTAACTCTGCGAAAAGGACTTCGTGGAGCCTACGTCGAAATCTAGGTCAGCTCCATGGTGTTTCGGTGCATTTGCCTTGTTTCTGTCTTAGCAACGTCAATTCTCCCCTCGCTGGGTCAGTCGAATCTGGACAAAGGGTTTTCCGACCCTCCCTCTTCCGCAAAGATTCGGGCCTACTGGTGGTGGCTTAATGGAAACGTTACTCGCGAATCGATTAAGCGAGATTTAGAAGAGATGGCCGCCAAAGGCTTTGGCGGCGCCCTCATTTGCGACGCCAACGGTGCGGAACAATTTGGCAACAGCCGAGTTCCCCACGGTCCAGACTTCTTCAGTCCCGAGTGGCGCGAACTCTACAAGTTCACCCTGAACGAAGCTCATCGGCTCGGACTCGAAATGAGTTTGAACATCCAGAGCGGCTGGAACTTGGGTGGCCCCATGGTCAAGGCGGAAGACGCCCCCAAGAAACTGGTGTGGAGCGAAGTCGTCCTCTCTGGCGGCCAGGTGGAGATCAAACTCGAAATTCCAAAACACGCGCCCGAACTGTATCGCGATATCGCCGTCATCGCTTATCCCGTCGCCCAATCTTACGATCCAGCCCGACGCAAACTCCTGAAGAACTGGGAGCACAAAGCTATGGCCAAGGGTCTCTCCTGGTCGGCCCCCCGCACCGAGGAACTGCTCGACAATCTCCCCGACGCCCCCGGCGATGCTGCGACCACTGCCAAGGGTGTCCTCGACATCACAAAGCACCTGGGCAAAGATGGCGTTCTCCGATGGAGGGCTCCCGCTGGACGCTGGGAGATCCTTCGAATCGGCTACACCCTGAACGATCACTGTCGAGTTTCGACACAGAGCGATGGCTGGGATGGCTATGCGATCGACCCCTTTGACCGCGGCGCCTTCCAACGGTATTGGGACGCGGTTGTGGAACCCCTGATCAAAGATGCCGGCGCCCTCGCCGGAAACACGCTCAAATACCTCCATACCGATAGCTGGGAGGTCGAAGTCGCGAACTGGACGCCCACGCTCCGATCCGAATTCAAGAAGCGCCGAGGCTACGACATGTGGCCTTATCTTCCCGTCATGGCGGGACGAATCGTCGATGGACGCACCGTCAGCAACCGATTCCTCAATGACCTCCGCCGGACCGTTGGTGATCTCGCGATCGACAATCACTTCCGGCCGTTTCGAGACAATGCCCATCGCCATGGACTCCTCATCCATCCCGAGTCCGGCGGTCCCCATGCCGTTCCTATCGACTCCCTCCAATGCCTTGGGATGAATGACGCTCCTATGTCTGAGTTCTGGGCGACTTCCTGGATGCATCGCGTCAAAGACGAAGATCGCTTCTTCGTCAAACAGCCCGCCTCCGCCGCTCACACCTACGGGCACAATTTGGTGCTTGCCGAGGGCTTCACCACCATTGGCCCCCACTGGCAGGAAACCCTGTGGGACAACCTTAAGCCGAATTTCGACGAAGCCAGTTGCCAAGGTCTCAACCGCCTGGTCTGGCACGCCTTTGTCTGCTCACCCGATTCCACCGGCATTCCCGGCCAGCAGTACTTCGCCGGCACCCACCTCAATCCAAAGGTGACCTGGTGGCCAATGTCTAAGCCCTTCTTTGACTACATGAACCGCTGTCAGTTCATGCTGCAACAGGGCAAATTTGTAGCCGACGTGCTCTACTACTACGGCGACCACGTCCCGAACTTCACGCAGCTCCAAAAATCAGATCCGGCCCACGTCCTTCCCGGCTACGACTATGACGTCGCCACCGAAGAAGTCATCCTGAACCGACTTAAAGTGAAAGATGGTCGCCTGGTTCTTCCCGATGGCATGTCCTATCGCGCCCTTGTCTTGCCGGATCGCCGGGTTATCTCACTGAAGGCGCTCCGAAAGATCAAAGCGCTCGTCAAGGATGGCGCCACCGTTGTCGGTCCCCGCCCCTTCGAGCCGACCACCTTGGCCAGCATGCCCCAGTCCGATCAGGAAGTAAGAGATATCGCTCAAGAGCTGTGGGGCGGTACGCCTCCCAAATCCTATCGCCCCTACGGCAAAGGATGGGTCGTAACCATCCCGGTTCGGGAGTATTTCGAGTTCCGCAAGATCTCCCCCGACTTCAACGTCGAAAGCGCCTCTCCGGAGCTTTCGATCAACTACATCCATCGACAGACCTCCGACGGCGAGATCTACTTCGTCACCAACCGGGCAAATGCCACCGGAAAGGCAACCTTATCTTTCCGAGTGACCGGCAAGGTCCCCGAACGATGGGATCCGACGACTGGAACCTCGCAACCATTTCGAAGCTGGAAAGTGAAGGAAGGGCGCACTCAGATCGAGCTTCCCATGGAGCGATGCGACTCTCTCTTTGTCGTTTTCCGAAAGGACGGACTCCCTCCGACAACTCCTGGTACCAATTTCGAAACCATCAGCCCTGTTCAAACGCTCATCGAGCCTTGGACAGTGCACTTCGATCCACGCTGGGGTGGCCCCGCCGAGTCCACCTTCACCCAATTGACCGACTGGTCTAAGAACGAAGATCCACGCATCAAGTTCTACTCCGGCGCCGCAACCTATTCCACGCGGTTCGACTACACCGGATCGGGTGAGTCCGTGTACCTCGATCTTGGCGAAATCCGCGAGTTGGCCGAAATCACCCTCAACGGCAAGTCTCTTGGCATCGTCTGGAAACCGCCGTTCCGCGTTCGCGTCGATCACTTGCTGAAACCAACCGACAATCGGCTGGAAGTGAAGGTCGTCAATTTCTGGCCGAATCGAATCATCGGCGACGCCTCCAAACCGGTTGCCGAGAGATTGACGCGCACCAACATTCTCAAGTTAACCGCTGAGAGTCCCTTGATGCCATCCGGTCTGATGGGGCCGGTTCAGCTCGTTCGAGTAACACGGTCTTAGCTGCGGGTGAGTTTGAAGAGAGCGCAATCCATGGGAGCCAGCTTAAACTGAATCCCGTGGGTCGCGTCCACTGTTTTCTTCGACCATAGGTCGATCCCCGACCACTGCCCGGTCGGAAATCCAAGTCGCTCGGCGGTAACCTCTCGGTCCACGCTTTTGTCCTTGCTGAAGTTGAAGAGAGCAACGTAGGCGGTTTTGCCGTTAGGCTCGAGATAGACAAAGGCGTCCCCGCCCTTGGTAGCGGTGTCCCCGAAGACCGGGCGAAAGGTGACTGCTTGCTTAGCAAGCGACAGTACGTCGAGATTGGAATAGATTTCCAGCACGCGCTTGCGAGCCTCAGGCTTCGTTAAGTCATCGCCTTCCATCATCATTCCCCCCGAAATTGCCGAGGCCGTATGACGGCTTCGCGCCTCGGCCTCCGTAACCGGTTCTTCATCCTTGGGTTGGTACACGCAACTGCTGTCCGGATCATTGAACCGATAGATCCGCCCATTGGTCCACCACCCATAATTCGTGGAGTTCAACAGATACTCGGTCGCGCCGATGTTCGCAAAGACGTCGCAAGAGATGCGTCGGCTATGGGCATAGCCTTGGGGGAACATCGGAGCAATGCTCAGGCTGATAAAGAATGGACGTCCAATGCGTTTGGGATCGAGGAAATCCACGATCTGCTGCATCCCGTACGCATAGGCCTCTGCCCCCGTCTCGATCTTGGGATCGGCGTGTTGTCCTTCCAATGCGCCATGGCTCATGAAATCTAACTTCACGAAATCGAAGCCAAGGTCCACAAACTCCTGGAGTTGCCGCTTCATTCGGGCGACTGTCTCCGGATGGGTAGGATCAAGTGGCCAACCGCCGCTCAGCTTGGAAAGAGGCTCGCCCTTCTCATCTTTGATCGCTAAGTCGCGATAATGGAAGTTCGTTCCCCGCACCGGGCTCGAAAGGTCGCCCCATGCGGTGAAGGGCGTGTAGTAAATTCCCGCCTTCAGCCCGGCGGCATGTGCCTTTACCACAAACTGGCGACGCTGATCTTTGGTTAAATTGTCCCAGAAGGAGTCGAGATTCACATACGCCGTTCCGAACGACCGGAACCAAGGCAAATCGTTCTTGAGAAACTCCGTCGCGGCATCGGCGCCTTCGGCCGTGATCTTGGTCTTGAATCCTGACCAGGAGTTCCATCCGAATGGAACTTCGCTTTTCCATGTCAGCGGAGGCTTGATCATGGCGTTCAAATCCCCGTACCGCTCCATCCCTTCGCGCCAGTCTGCATAGTAACCGATTACCATCCGCGGCGAACTAACCAGCTTTCCGGTTACCGAACCATGAGGGACGATGTCGTGCGTGTACTTGCTCGTCACTCCGGAAAACGCGCGTAGGGACTTCACCCCGCCTTCGGCATTCCGTTGAAACTGAATCGCCGACTTCCATCGCTCGTGGTCAAGCGAACCGACCACAATTCCTTTGCGACTTTCATCGTCGTAGACTGCGCCAACCTCATAGCTGCCGTCGCCGTCTCCCGCACCCTCACCCCAACCGTCAGAGCGATAGCGAAAATACATGTCGTTGTCCCAAGGCACGAAGAGAGCCTGAAGCGGCCCTCTCTTCTCAAACGAAATGCCTTCGGACACTGCTGGAGCCAAGTAGTTGCTCTTCGTGGACTTCGTGGCTGCTACATCGAGCCTAATAATGACCTCGGGGCGATCGTCATAAACCCAAAAAGTCTGAACAAGGTCAGGAAGACCGGCCTGGGAGTGCCGAATCGCAACCGTCTTCCCCTTCCCCAAGGCGTCTTGAACGTCTCGCACCGAGCCGTCGATCCGGTGCCGTCCGTAAGAGATCGTCCGCCGAATGGTGTCATCGACTATCCGAGCCTCGCCCCAAACCGATTTGAGAGCGGCCCCTTTCCAAGTTACATCGTAGGTTCCATCTTGGACCTGAATCGAAACCCGAATCGCCTTATTCTCCAGAACCACCGGGGCGGTCTGTCCGAGAAGAGAATTCAACAAGAGCGGAGCAATCACTGACAACATCGTCATTCGGTCGGTAGCCTCACATTAGCCACTGTACGCGCGTTCATTTTAGCACAAGAGACAAAAAAGGACGCTCCATGATGGAGCGTCCTTCGTTAGCTCTCGGTGATTTCGAGAGTCATGCTGCTGTTGGGCTTGAGGGCAGGTAACTCTAAACCCTTCTGCATCAAGTCAGCTCCCGTTGCCTTGCCGGCGAAGCCAGTCTTACCGGCCTCAAGATTGATTTCCTTGATCGAATAGCTCTTCGCCTCATCCAAGCCCTTAAGCTTCAATGGCCCGGATTTGGAATCGCCGAGCGAATAAACAAACGCTACCGAGCGCTGCCCGTTTCGGTACATCAACGCCGAGCGAGGCCCGTCGTACGGAGACTCCAATCGGTACTGCTCTCCGAGCTGAACCACGTCACGAATCCCCTTGTAGGTCTCTATCGCTTGCTTCACGAACGCGCGTTCATCAGGGGTCAGCTTATCGACATCCATGTCCATGCCCAGTCGCCCGCTCATCGCAACGTCGAAGGTGAACTTCAGCGAATGCCCGCCCGCATTGGTGACGTGGTTCGAAGTCGCGATCGCCGGGAAGAAGTAGGAATAACCCCACTGAATGAAAATCCGCTTCGTCGGATCGGTTCGGTCGCTCGGCCAGAACTCGTGGGCAAACTTCATCGCTCCGTAGTCCACGCGGCCACCGCCACCCGAGCACATCATGATCTCCACGTTCGGATGCTTCTTCGCTAGTCGATCGAAGACCTCATAAAGCGCTCGTGTGTAATCGATCCAGAGATGCGACTGACGATCTGCGCCAAGGAAAGGTGATCCTGGTTGAGTGAGGTACCGATTGCAGTCCCACTTGACGTACGAGATGCCCGGGTTCTCACTCAGCGTCTTGTCCGCAACCTGGAAGACATACTCCTTGACCTCGGGCCGAGTCAGGTCCAAGACCAGCTGGTTTCGCTGGAGTTGCAACTCGCGTTTCGGCTGTTGGATTGCCCAATCCGGATGCTTTTCGAAGAGCTCGCTTCGCGGATTGACCATCTCCGGCTCGAGCCAAATCCCAAATCGAATACCGATCTTCTTGGCCGCATCGGTTAATGCCTTAATGCCATTGGGAAGCTTCTTAGGGTCAGGCGTCCAATCTCCCAAACCCTGGCTGTCATCGTCGCGAGGATATTTGCGGCCAAACCAGCCATCGTCCAGCAGGAACAACTCCATACCCAATGACTTCGCACCCTCGAAGAGCGAGACCAGTTTTTTCTCGTCGAAGGTGAAGTAGGTCGCTTCCCAGTTGTTCAACAAGATGGACCGGGGCCGGTCGCCCACCCGAATCACGTCGTGGCGAACCCATTGCTGCAGGTTGCGACTTAGTTGCCCCGCCCCCGCGTTGCTCCAAGCCCAAACCATTTTCGGGGTCTCGAACTTCTCCCCTGTCTTCAGGTGGTACGCGGAAGCAAAGGGGTTCATGCCACAGATTGCCCGCATCCCCCCCGTCGCATCGACATCGAAGTCGAAGGCAAAACTTCCCGAATAGGCCAGCGATCCACCAAACACCTCTCCCTCGTCTTCCTTGACCGGTCCGCCGTTTGACAGGAGGAACCACGGATGTCGGAACTCATGGGCACGAACGCCAAGTTTCGAATCAATCGTCTTGGTGCCGTAGCTCAGCTTCTCAGAAGCCATGTTCGCCTCGTCCGACCATGCGCCATGGAACTGAGTCAGCCAATGCTCGCCCTTACCAAAATCGACCGTGGAGGAGGCAAATCGATTGAGAACGACCGTTCCCTTTTCTTCGTGCCGAACCACGTTCCAGGTCTCAATCACATCCTGATCGGGATAGGCGCGGAAGTAGAGATCGACGTAGAACGGATACTGAGGATCCTTCAATTCAACATGGGTCGTGTCGCCAGAAGTCGCGTACTTCACCACCCGAAGATCGGTCGAAGTGTTGCCATCGGCGTGAACAACTTCCAACGCCGGAAGGTAAACCCACCCATCGCCTGAAACGGGGAACGCAAGCTGACTCTCTTGGGTATCGGTGTTCTTCGCCCCAAATTTCCTTTGGAACAACCGGCCTTCATCGTCGACGTAAAGGCTCAAGTTGGCGTGAGCGGTTTCTATGCGGATGGGTCGGAGATCTCTCATGGGGATAGGCGCCGGGCCGTTTGTTGTAATACGGGCATCCGCCCAGTCCGCATGATCGAAATAGCTGCCGTCACCGGCATCCGTCGCTTGCAAAGACAGGGTTTTCGCCCCCTTCAGATCGATGCGCACCGTTTTCGGTTTGTCCCCACCGCGCATCTTGCCGCTGCGCCACCTGGTTACCCCATCCACGATCACGAGGAATTCCACGGAGCCCTTATCTTGGGCCTCGTCGTCCACCCCAACTACCGCCTCGAACGTCGTCGCCTCATTTAACCCGAGGTTGAGAACGCTATTCGCATGCGTGCCTATTCCGCGCGCGTAGGTTTTGCCTCCTAAAGTTAGCGGTTTATTCTCGATGCTTCGATTGATCTGGGGCCGATACCAGCCGCACGTCATGGTCGTCAGATCCAGTTTTTGCAGCTCAAAAACTTGAGTCTGCAGCAGCAGGAGTCCAAGAAAAGGGCTCATGGCGCGCATTCTACTCAAATCCCGAGATAGCAATTTTCCCTAGGTATTAAAAAGCCTAGGAGAGTTTCCTTGGACGATTCAGGGCCATTCTGCTTGCACGGTAGCTTCGTGGGTTCTGCCCTGTCTGCGCTTTAAAGCGAGAAGAAAAATGAAACGGTTCCATGCCAATTTCCGAGGCAATCTCCGAAACGCTCAGCGTCGTCCGCTCAAGCAAAGTCGCCGCCCGCTTCATCCGCTGCAAACTCACATACTGAAGAGGAGACATGCCCGCCTCTGTTCGAAACAGGTGGGCAAACCGCGAGGCAGAAAGGTGGATCAATCGACTTAAGACCTCTAGGCTGAGGTCTTGGCGAAGGTGATTTTCGATGTAGCTCACCACTCGGCGAATGCGCTCATCCAAGGCGATCCCGCCGCCGGGAACACACTCGTCGCAAAGCAAGAGGAGACGCTCCAAGGCGTTCATTGCCACGGCTAGCCGGCGTTTGCCTGGTTGAAAACAGAGCCTAAACACTTCCCGAAAGCTGGATTCGATCTCCCTTGCCATCCGCTCGCTCGGTTCAAACGTCGCGATGCCTGGGGCTTCCGAGGGCCAGTGCAAATACTCCAACCACTCACCAGGAGGGTGGAAGTGAACCCAAAGAATCTCCCACCTCTCCGCGCCTTTCGCCGTTCCGTAGTCATGAGGCGTTCCTGGTGAGACCAAGGTGATCGACCCCGGATCGACCAACAGATCGCCCAGCGAACTTCCAAAGCGTCCCTGCCCCGTCAATGTGAAGACCAAGAGCCAGTCGTCGGTACCGCCCGCACGGCGCGAAGCATATCCGGGCTCCTTCACATGGTGCCCCGCCAGCAACCCGTCATAGTACGGCAAATCGAGGGCAATACGGTCCTTCAGCATGGGCAGCAAGATTTTATAGGTTTTTGACAGCTCGATCAATGGTCAAATTTGATCAAGCATGGCAAAAATCTGAAAATGAACGGTGAAGTTCGCGTTCGACGAGAGCCCGTCGTATTTCCCACCTACGAACCTGCCCCCGCAGACCCCAATCCAATGTTTTTGGAAAAAAGGGTTTATCAGGGCAGCAGCGGTCGCGTTTACCCGCTTCCCTTTGTCGACCGCATCGCCGAAACCCCCACGGATCGCGCTTGGGACGCCGTCGTCATCGAGAATGATTTCGTTTCCCTGATGATGCTTCCAGAGATCGGCGGACGCATCCATGTAGGACAAGACAAGACTAACGGCTATGACTTTTTCTACCGTCAGCATGTCATCAAACCCGCTCTCGTGGGTCTTGCCGGTCCCTGGGCGTCCGGCGGCGTCGAATTCAACTGGCCCCAGCACCACCGCCCTTCCACCTTCATGCCCACCGATGTCTTCATCGAACATGGGGAAGACGGATCGATGACCGTTTGGCTCAGTGAGCACGAACCGATGAACCGGATGAAGGGGATGCACGGCGTTTGCCTGTATCCGGACCGAAGCGTCGTAGAACTCAAAGTCCGCCTCTACAACCGAACTCCTTACGTCCAAACCTTCCTCTGGTGGACCAACATTGCCACCCACGTCCATGAGGCGTACCGCTCGTTCTTTCCACCGGACGTTCACACCGTTGCCGACCACGCCAAGCGCGCGACCAGCCGCTACCCCCTCTGTGATGACCACTACTACGGTGTGGATTACGGCGCTCGGGGTCGTGTGGGCGTTCCTCAGGAGGAGTATCCAACCCACTTCCTCCCGCCGTCCTGCGGCGGCACGAGCCCCGACTATGCCGCCAACGACCTTTCCTGGTATGCAAACATCCCCGTCCCCACTTCCTACATGTGCATGGGAACCCAGGAAGACTTCGTGGGTGGCTACGACTACTTCAAGCAAGCCGGGCTGCTCCACGTCGCCGACCACCACATCGCCCCCGGAAAGAAGCAGTGGACATGGGGTAACCACGAATTCGGCTATGCGTGGGATCGCAACCTAACGGACAAGGATGGCCCCTACATCGAGCTGATGGCGGGCGTCTATACGGACAATCAGCCCGACTTTTCCTTCATCGGCCCAGGCGAGACCAAGACCTTCAGCCAGTTCTGGTACCCCTACCAAGCCATTGGCATCGCCCAATCCGCAAACGTTGAAGCCGCGATTGGCATCAATGGAGCAAAGATTGGTGTCGTCACGACCCGCGTCCAGACCAACGCAAAGATAACCGTCACCAGGCAGAACACAGAGATCGCAAACTGGCAGACTGACATCGCGCCGGACAAGCCGTTCCAAGCATCCATAGCAGAACTAGATGGCCCTCTAGTTATCATCGTCGAATCAAGCGACGGGAAAGAGTTGGCCCGATACGAGACCACCACCCCCGAACCGTCCAAGGTATCGCCCCCCGCAACCGAACCGCCGATGCCCGCCGAGGTCACCACTGCGGACGAACTTTTCGTCATTGGTCAACACCTCGACCAATATCGTCACGCCACCCGTGACGCCGCTTCCTATTGGCAAGAAGCCCTCCGCCGAGATCCGGGTGACGTCCGGTGCAACAACGCGATGGGCCTCTATCGATTTCGAAGAGGCGAGTTCGCCACCGCCCGTGACCACTTTCAGGCCGCCATCGACCGTGCCACCTCCCGAAATCCCAACCCATACGATGGAGAGCCTTACTACAACCTCGGGCTAGCTCTTCGATTCTTGGGCCAGGACAAGGAAGCCTTCGATGCCCTCGCCAAGTCCGTTTGGAACGCCGCTTGGCAAGCGCCTGGCTACCATGCCCTTGGGGAACTGGCCTGTAAGAAAGGCGACTGGCCCCTTGCTCTCGACTATCTCAATCGAGCGCTTCGCAAGGATGCCGACAACTTCCGAGCCGCCGATCTCAAAGCCGCTGTCCTCCGAAAACTTGGAAAAGATAACGAGGCAGAGGCGGTGATCAAAGAAGTCCTCCAACACGATCCTCTCGATTTCTGGGCAAGACTTCTCTTGGGTGAGGAAATCGTTTGCGATAACGGTGTGCGATTCGACCTCGCCATCGATATGCTCCGTGCCGGGCTGAACCAAGAGGCGCTCTCCTTGCTGGACCGGGCTAATCCAACCGCCACTGATGGCACCGCACCGCTCCTTCACTACTACCGTGCGTATGTCCAAGCCCTCATCGGATTGGATCCGAGTCAAGAGCTCCTCGCCGCCCAATCCGCCCCGAAGGACTACTGCTTCCCTGCCCGCTTGGAGGACCTGATCGTCCTCGAGTGGGCCGTTGGCCGATCTCCCGAAGACGCCCGAGCCCCTTACTATCTCGGCAACTGGTTCTATGACCGCCGCCGACATCAAGAGGGAATCGCCATGTGGGAGCGAGCCGCCCGTCTCGAGCCCTCAAATTCCATCGCCCTCCGAAACCTGGGAATCGGCTCCTTCAACATCCTCCACGATGCCGAAAAGGCGAAAGCCTGCTATGAAGCCGCCATCGCCGCCGCTCCCGACGATGCCCGGCTTCGCTACGAGCAAGACCAACTGTGGAAACGTATCGGCGTCGATCCCGAATCCCGGTTAGCTGAACTCAGGAAGCGCCAGGATCTCGTCGCGCAACGAGACGATTTGACGATTGAGTTCTGTCACTTGCTCAACGCGGTAGGACGCCCCGAAGAAGCGGAACCCATCCTCACGTCGCGCCGCTTTCAACCTTGGGAAGGGGGGGAGGGACAAGCCCTGGGCGTTTACACCCGCACCCAACTCAATCTTGGTCATCGGGCCATGGACGAGAAGGACTTCGCACTGGCGAAATCTCACTTCGAGAAGGCCCTCAATCCTCCAGAAAACTTGAGCGAAGCCAGACACCTTCTCGCCAACGCCTCTGACGTATGGCTTGCCCTGGGCGACGCCCTTCATGAGCTAGGGGAAACCGAAGCATCCGAACGCCATTGGCGCCGAGCGGCAAACTTCCAATGCGACTTCCAGGAAATGAGTGTCCGACTGTACTCCGAACTCACCTACTTCCGCGCCGCCGCCTTGGAACGGCTTGGGCAGAGCGAAGAAGCTCGCCAATTGCGGGATAATTTAGAGGCCTACGCGCAAAATCTCGCAAACACTCAAGCGAAGATCGATTATTTCGCTACGTCCTTGCCCACCATGCTACTCTTCGAAGACGATCTCCAGCAACGGCAGGAAAACACGGCCCGATTCCTACAGGCTCAGGTCGCGTCAGGACGAGGAGATCGAGAAACCGCCCGTGGGCAACTTGACGCAGTGTTGCGACTGGACCCCAATCACGCCATGGCTACCGAACTGCTTGCGCGACTAAGCGTTGACAACGAGTTCTCCGCCGTGACAGATTGATCGTTAGATATTGGAGTAAAGAATGTTAAATAAATATACGAAGCGTCGAGGACGACTCTTATTCGGGGCCTTTGTCGGTCTTTCATTAGCCCTCTTGGCCGTGGGCTGTAACTCCGGATCGTCGTCGACCGGCTCCGGTGACTCGCCCAGCGCAAGTGGAGATTCGGGCGAGAAGATCAAGATCGCTTTCATCGTCAAGCAGCCTGAAGAACCCTGGTTCCAATTGGAATGGAAGTTTGCCGAGGAAGCCGCCAAGCAAGACGGATTTGAACTGATTAAGCTGGCCGCAACGGACGGCGAGCAAGTATTGCCCAAGATCGAGAACGCTGCCACCCAGGGCGCGAAGGGCCTCATCATCTGCTCACCTGACGTTCGACTCGGTACCGCTATCGTCGCCAAGGCCAACCAAGCGGGCATGAAACTGATGTCCGTCGACGACCAGTTGATCGACGCCAATGGTAAGCCCTTAGAAGTTCACCACCTCGGCATCAGTGCCCGCAAGATCGGAAACAGCGTGGGCGATGGCCTCTATGACGAGATGACCAAGCGAGGATGGAAGCCCGAAGAGACCGGCTTGATCCTGGTGACCCGAGAAGAATTGGACACCGCCAAAGAGCGAACCGAAGGCATCTACGAGGAACTGACCGGCAAGGGCTTCCCCGCCGCCAATATCTACAAGGCTCCGCAAAAGACCACGGACGTCCCTGGCGGTCGAGATGCTGCCAGCGTTGTCCTCACCCAGCACCCGAACGTCAAGCACTGGCTGATCGGTGGCATGAACGATGCCGCCGTCATGGGCGCCGTCCGCGCCACCGAGACCTTCAACATCAAGCCTGAGAACGTCATTGGCATCGGAATCAACGGCGATGCAGCTCTTGAGGACTTAAAGAAGGCTCAGCCAACCGGCCTGTTCGGTTCGATTCTCCTCCAAGCCAAGCGCCACGGGTTTGACACCGCCGACATGATGTACAAGTGGATCAAGGATGGCAAAGAGCCAGAGAAGATCACCTACACGGACGGTGTTCTGATCACTCGTGAAAACTACAAGACGGTTCTGAAGGAACAGGGTTTGGCCGACTAACGCCCCATGCCCCTTCTTTTTGATGGAATTGAAAAGTCGTTCCCCGGCGTGAGAGCGCTGGGGGGCGTTTCTTTTGAGGCACGGGAAGGTTCGGTTCACGCCCTCATGGGCGAGAACGGAGCTGGCAAAAGCACCCTCCTCAAAATCCTGAGCGGCGCCTATCGTCCCGATGGCGGCGCGCTTGTCTTAGATGGCAAGTCACTCAGCTATCGAAACACCCAGGACGCGCTTGATGCTGGCATTGCCGTCATCTATCAAGAGCTTCAACTTGTTCCGCAACTCTCGGTTGCCGAGAACCTTTTTCTCGGGCACATGCCCACCAAGCTGGGTTGGACCGATACCAAGCAACTGAACGCCGAAGCAAAGCGGCTACTTCAGCTTGTGGGAGAAGATATCCGGCCCGAGACGCCTATCGGTCGCCTCCCCATCGCCCAACGGCAGATGGTGGAGATTGCCAAAGCGCTCTCCCGAAACGCCAAGGTCTTGGCATTCGATGAACCGACGTCCTCCCTCAGTTCACGTGAGGTAGATCGACTCTTCGCCGTAATTAAAAACCTCCAAGCAGAGGGCCGAATCGTTCTCTACGTCTCGCACCGCATGGACGAGATCTTTGAGATTTGTGATGCCGCCACCGTCCTTCGAGATGGGCAACACGTCCAAACCTTTAACTCACTTCCCGAAATCACCTCGGACGACCTCGTTCGAGCGATGGTCGGACGCGAAGTCGATACCCTCAACGCCTACCGAGATCGCCCGATCGGAGACACCATGCTCCGCGTCCAAGATCTTGAGGGCCCCGGCCTTACCGAGCCAGCCAACTTCGAAGTCAAGAAGGGCGAAATCGTCGGCATCTTCGGCCTCGTCGGCGCCGGTCGAACAGAGACCCTCAATCTCATCGCCGGAACTGCCACGGCTCGCGCGGGTCACGTCACCGTGGGCGACCGCAGTTTTAAGCGCCTCAATCCGAAAACCGCTCTCAAGCAAGGCATTGGCCTTTGCCCGGAAGATCGAAAGAAGGAAGGCATCGTCGCCATCGCCAGTGTCTGCGACAATATCAACCTCGGAGTCCGAAAGAGCTTTATCGTTCACCCCAAGGCAGAGCGGACGTATGCCCAGAGCCGCGTCGAGCAACTCCGTGTCCGCACCCCAAGCGTTGAGCAAAAGATTGGCAACCTATCCGGAGGAAACCAGCAAAAGGCGATTTTGGGTCGAGTCCTCGGCCACAACCTGCGTGTCCTGCTGCTCGATGAACCCACTCGCGGCATCGATATCGGCGCCAAGGCTGAAGTCCACGAGATTGTCCGTGGGCTCGCCGAGAATGGCGTTGCCGTCCTCGTCGTATCAAGCGAAATGCCCGAATTACTCGGCCTTTGCGACCGCATCCTCGTAATGGAAGGCGGCCGATTCCGGGGCGAACTTCCCCATAGCCAAGCGACTCAAGAAAAGCTTCTCGAACTCGCCCTCCCCACTAAGTCATGACCGCATCTGAAAAAACTCCGACTGTCGAATCGCCACTGCGCGCCATCTGGGACCGCGCGGGAATGATCATTGTTCTCGTCTTGCTGTTCATCGTGGCTTGCGTCACGGTTCCAAACTTCATGTCGGGCCGCAACCTGATCTACTCCCTTGGATTGAGCGTGACCACCACCGGTATCGTCGCGTGCGGCATGCTGTTCGCCCTCGCTGCCGGAGACTTCGATCTCTCGGTAGGCTCCGTCGCCGCCTTCGCGGGCATGCTCGCCGCCATTCTCCTTTCAAAGGGAATGGGCGTCGTACCTTCCGTCTTCCTTGCCCTATTTGCCGGCCTTCTCATCGGAGCCATTAACGGCTTTGTCATCGCGGTGTGCGGCATTAACGCCCTCATCACCACCTTGGCGACCATGCAAATCGTACGTGGACTCGCTTACATCATCAACGACGGAAATTCCATCGGTATCGGAGACGCTGGCTTCGCCGCTCTTGGCAATAGCGTTCCCCTCGGCATTCCCACCCCGCTCTGGACGTTCATCTTCTGCCTGGTGATCTTCGGTCTGCTCCTGCACCGCACGGTCTATGGGCGCAACTCCCTCGCGATTGGCGGAAATCGAGAAGCGGCTCACCTGGCGGGCGTTCCAACGCGCAAGGTTCAAATCACCATCTTCGCCCTCCTCTCATTCCTCGCGGCACTCGCCGGAATCGTGAGCGCCGCTCAGCAGCAGATTGGCGACCCCAAGACGATGCAGGGATTGGAACTCCGAGTCATTAGCGCCTGCGTTCTCGGTGGTGTATCGCTTACCGGCGGTATCGGATCCATCGCCCACGTCATCGTTGGCGTCATGATCATGGGCACTGTGCAGAACGTCATGGACCTAAAAGGGGTCTCCACGTTCTACCAATATCTCATCAGCGGCGCGATTCTTCTTGCCGCCGTCCTCCTCGACCGCCTGAAGCAACGCGGGACTTCGCGGTAGGACTTACTAGCATCTCCAAGTCAAGAGCGATATACTCGCAACCGATTGCCATGATGGCAAATACGATTGATTTGGAGATGCAACTGTGTTGACACCCATGTTACTTGCCCTGACTGCAGGGTTCTTTACTCCGAAAGTGAGCGACGATCAGGCGTACTTCGCTATCCTCGCCGAGACAAAAATTGGCCGCATGATGGGGATGCCCCCAATCGACCTGAGCCAACTGCCCCCTGGCATGAAACTTCCGCCGCAAGCGATGATGTTCGCCGGAAAGCCGCTTCGTGTCCTCAACATGCGACTGTGGTCACCCAACATCGCGCCTAGCGAAGCAAAAGCTACCGTCGTTCCTCCGTCTGGGCTGAAGCAGGGCGCTGAGCTTAATCTGGATCTCTACCGTCCGGATTCCAGTGCAACCCAGTCTGAGAAAGTCAAAGAATTTGATCCCGACAGCAACCCAGAGTTCACAATCAAGATCTACTGGGGCTCGTCCGAAACGGTAAAGGACGGCCAACCGAAAATCATCAAGTGGGGCGCGCTAGGCGTCGACGAGCGTGAGGCCATGAAGCGTCAGGCGAGAGAAGCAAACGCGACCAATTCCTACTTCTACAAAGCTGGCTGGACGACCGGTTATTGGCCCACCTCTAAGCAGCCTGGCAACATCGATATGGGCGCCTCCCTGGTCGGCAAGTACGCCCTTACTACCAATTACACCGGCAATGTCGAAATTGAAGCTCCTAGCAATGTCGACTTCCTGGCGCCGATCGAGATGACCTCACCCGATCTTGGCAAGAAGTTGGACCTCAAGAAGTTCATCGCCTTCAATTGGAAATCGATTCCCAACGCATTGGGGCAGAACGCGACGATCATGGGTATGGAAGGAAAGAACACCTTGATTCTTTGGAGTTCCTCCGAAGTGTTTGCGAACGAGTTGATGGGCGACGCTGGATTCCTACAAATGGCACAGGTCAAGGATTTCGTCTCCAAGAACATGTTCATGGCAGGTGATCGAACTTCAGTTACGGTTCCGGCGGGCATTTTTGCCAATGCCGATTTCGCCATGATGACCATGGCGGGCTATGGCCCAGGCGCTGCGCTTGATAAGGCTCAACCCCTGCCTCGAATCCAAACCAAGACCACTCTCCAACTCATGCTGGGTGGAAAGAAGGCAAACTTCTAATTGCGTGTGGACGCTGCCTCTCCAAAATGGAGGCAGCGTCCACCGAAATGAGTTAGTCCAAAATTTGTCGAGCGCTCGACCCTCTGGGAATCAGTCGAACAGGAATCAGCGTATCTCTGGAACGTTTCAAGCGCTCTTCCTTAGTTTGGTTCACACGATCCAAAAGGATGGCTGCGGCAGATTGCCCCATTAAGTTGAACGACTGCTCCACGCTAGTCAGGGTCATTGCGTCTAAATAATCCGGCAAAGAGTTTCCATAGCCCGTCACCGCGATGTCGTCGGGGACTCGGATGCCCTCATCACTCAAGAACCTCAAGAGCATAAACGCCACAAGATCATTGGAACAGACGATGGCGGTCGGACTCTTTTCGCCACGGCCCAGCAGATTCCGAAGACTGACGCGAAACGTCTCTTCCGGAATCCCTTGGAAGAATAGCCCGTAGGCAGGATTTATCGGTATGCGGGCAGATTCCAACGCTTTCACATAGCCCAGCCACCGTTGCTGAACCGTCTCGGCAAAGACCTCATCCGTCAAGAATGCAATCCGTTTATGGCCTTGCGAAAGGAGATGTTCGGTAACCATCTGGCCGCCATGCACATCGTCAAACCTTACACAATCTGAGGAAAGACCCAGCACCCGGCGATCAACTAGCACCAAAGGGATGGCGGCGTTGAGTAGTTTCAGCGATTCCACGTCGCTCGGATTCTGCGGCCAGAGGAGCACGCCAGCAACCTCCTTCGGAAGGGTAGAAGCGTCGGGAACGATGTCGATAGCCGCCCCGATCGGCGGGTCCGTGTACTGTCGGCGAACGACGTATCCAGCCTTCTCAACCACCTTCGAAAAACCTTCCGCCAAGTGGTTCAGATCAGGCATCGACTCCCGATGAATGCTGAGGAGAAACACGTTTTGGTCGACCCTCGGTCCCGTAAGTCGGACGAAGGAACCACGCTTTTCATCGCGAACGATGTGTCCCTCTTTCTCAAGAATTGCTAACGCCTGACGAATCGTGTTGCGTTGAACCTGAAACTGCTCGCCCAGCACCCGCTCACCCGGCAAACGCCCATCGTTGCCAAAGTCTCGTCGAAGTATTTGATGTCGAAGAGTACGAGCAATTTCTTGATACCGATGGAGAGTGTCGTTGGGCTTCGGCATACTGGTATAGAGAATATACCAGATCACACGATTATTGACCATGAATTGGAGAAATTTAAAGTAATTCTACGTAATTCATGAATTTAGTCATACAATACTTAGGCTGAAGACGTCGATGCAGTTCGCCCAGATTGGCTCACATTGCTGTACCAGATGTTTAATTGACTCCTCATTATCGGAGGACCCTTTGATAAGGCGAGGAAGCAAACGAGCACATCGGTTGACTTCAGTAAATCTACGAGGCAGGTTAACGACGATGTATTTCCTCAGGAGAGCTTTCACCCTCATCGAACTGTTGGTCGTTATCGCAATCATTGCGATTCTGGCCGCCATCCTTTTCCCCGTATTTGCCCAAGCGAAACTCGCCGCGAAAAAGTCTGTTGCGCTCAGCGGAGCAAAACAAATATCACTCGGAGCGCAAATCTATGCGACGGACTTTGACGACATGTACGTGCCATGCGCCATCTATAACGAACCTGGCATCAATAACCCCGGCGCCAATGAAGAGAACGGATCGTGCTTCTACCACCTCAAGCCGTTTGACTCCATTCTGGAACCCTATATCAAAAGCGCTGAAATATGGTCGGTTCCTGCCGACACCCATCCGATGCAGACGTTTTGGAATGCCGATGAATGTCTTTGGGATGGTAAGTATCGAGGCAAGTACATTCGGAGATCATTCCAGATGGCCAGTCACATCGATACCGTCGAGGCGGGAGGTTGGCTCGACCGGAACACGGGCGTCACGCCCAGTTGGTGGGATATTACCGGTGGATTTCCGATTCGCAATATGACGGAATTCTCGGACCCGTCAAACACCATTGCCTTCGTCGAAGTTTGGCCACCTAATGGAGAAGGGGGCCGAGTGGGCGCCGTCTCTGACCCAATTCTCTGGGGATGTAACGCCTGGAAGCTTGCGGGAAGAATCCCTCTCAGCGGAGCCCCAGGTGATCGTCTACCTTCTGGAGGTGACAATTGCGATGCCATTACGCACAGCACAGGATTTGATCCAACCCCTGGCTATGCAGGAAAGGCGAACTACGCCATGGCTGATGGTAGCGCCAAGTCCCTCGGTTGGGGCCAGGTACGCGGCAATGACTTTTACAAGTTCAAGATTCAAAAACCATCCACAACCTTTGCGCCATGAAGACTCTATGTACCTTGATTTTATTCGCCATGGCTGGCATGATCTTAACCGGGTGCTCCCCCAAGACGCCTGAAGAAATAGAAGCCGCCAAATATCCTCAGGTTAAACAAAACACGCCTGAAGAGGAAAAGGCGATGCGCGAACGGCTCGGTCTCAACGAACCCGTGGGCGCTCATCGCTAACTAAACTCAGAGGGGGACCATCCCCCCTCTCAAATATCAAACTCCTATGCAGCAAACCTTAGAAATCCTCCTTGCTGGGGCAGAAACACCATGATCGCCACCCTGGCGTTACTCGCCCTGACCATGCTCCCACAATCCTCTCAAACCCAAAAACGAAGTCCCGAGAGGACCGTCTTCCAAACCAGCAGCACCTATACCGACCGAATCAATATCCGCGCCGATGTCGCCATCGTCTATGGCTTTGATAAAGGCATGCCGGATCGCGTCAAAGCGTGGCGAGATCGAGGCTATACCGTTCACCTCATGACCGGCGTGGCGTGGGGCGAATATCAGGATTACTACTTCGGCCGATGGGATGGCGTCAACCATGAAGACGAAGCCCAAACCCGCCGGAACGGCGAGAAAGTGGGGCACGGTAAGGACGTGTATTACATGTCCCCCGGCAAAAACTACGGTAAGTATCTCGCCGAAGGCGTTCGCCGAGCGCTAGACGTCGGCGTCGAAGCCGTTCATCTGGAGGAGCCCGAATTCTGGACCTTTAGCGGCTACAGCGAAGGCTTCAAGCGCGAATGGAAGGACTACTATGGAGAGGAATGGCAAGATCCGCAAAGCTCTCCCGATGCTCGATGGCGCGCGGCTAAGCTCATGTACTACCTGTACCGCCGCGCCTTGCAACAGGTTTTTGACTCCATCCAGGAGTACAACAAGGAAAAAGGGACCCACGTCCGCTGCTACGTCCCCACCCACAGCCTAATCAACTACGCGCACTGGGGCCTCGTTAGCCCCGAGTCGAGTTTGGCTCGATTGAACGGCTGCGATGGCTACATCGCCCAAGTTTGGACGGGCACTGCGCGCACGCCAAACATCTACCAGGGAGTCAAGAAAGAGCGAACCTTCGAGACGGCGTTCCTCGAATACGGCTCCATGCAAAATTTGGTCCGGTCCACGGGTCGCGAGGTCTGGTACCTCGCCGACCCGATTGAAGACGACGCCAACCATGACTGGGGTGACTACCGCCGAAACTGGGAATCCACCCTTATCGCCTCCCTGCTTCAGCCAGAAGTGTCGCAGTACGAGGTCATGCCTTGGCCCGAGCGCATTTTCAACGGCAACTACCCTTCTGAAACGAACAAGAATCAAAGGGTCCCCATCCCCGACGCCTACGAACTAGAAGTGCAAACCGCCATCAATGCGTTGAAGGACATGAGCCAAAAGTCCAACAGTTGGGACAGCGGTTCCCACGGCATCGGCGTCATGGTCAGCGACTCGCTCATGTTCCAGCGCGGCGGTCCTTCCGCCAGTGATGGTGACTTCGGACACTTCTATGGCTTGGCCATGCCGTTCGTGAAGCGAGGCATGCCCGTTCAGCCCGTCCAGCTTGAGAACGTCACCCTCGACGGCTATCTCAAGGGGCTTCAAGTCATCCTCATGACCTACGAAGGCATGAAACCCCTCACTCCCGATGTTCACGATGCCATCGTCAAGTGGGTCAAGGACGGCGGCTCTCTCATCTTCGTCGATAACGATAAGGATCCGTTCTTAAAGGCGCGCGAGTGGTGGAACACCGACGGCAAAGCCTATGCAACTCCCCGCCAACACCTCTTCGAGAAGTTGGGCATCCCGCAGACGCCAACTCAAGAATCCACGGCGGTCGGTAGAGGACGGGTCGTCTATCTCGCCAAGAGCCCGTCCGAGCTCTCCCGCCAAGCTGAGGGCGCCAAGTGGCTCGCCGACAAGGTGAAGACCACCGTTCCTAACTTCCAGTGGAAGGAGTCGGCCGCGCTAGTCCTTCGCCGCGGCCCCTACGTGGTTGCTGCCGGTCTTGATGAGAGCAGTTCGCCGGTCAAAACGCTCAAGGGCAAGTTCGTCGATCTCTTCGATCCGTCATTGACCGTTCAAAAGGACATCACCCTCTCCCCGTCCTCCCGCCACTTCCTCGTCGATCTCGGCAAGGCTAAGATGACCGTACTAGCCGCCGCAGGAAGCGTTCACCAAGCTAGTGATACGGCGAAGACGTGGGCCGGGACCGTCGAAGGCATCGCCGATACTCCCTGTATCTTGCTTCTTAGAGCGAAGGGACAGCCCAAAAAGATCACGGTAGATGGACAGTCGATAAGCGACTACACTTACCGAAAGGAAGACGGCCTCCTCTGGCTCCGCTTCCCCAATCAGGCTCGACCCCAAAAGATTCAAGTCGAGTACTAAAAAAAAGCCCTCTTCCTTAAGGGAGAGGGCTTTCCATTCTAGGACCCGTCGGTCTTTTTCTTCTTCTGAATCGGCGGCTTCTTGATCGTTGGAGGCTCCCCGTCTCTGACGATGAAGACTGGACCTTCGTCTACCACCGGCGCCACCGGTTCTTCCTTGACTGTGGCCCTTAGAGCTTCTATCGGCTGCGGCTTCGGAGGTTGAGGGGCAGGCGTTACCTTAACTTCAACTTCCTTAGGCTTCTCACTCCCACCGATTCCGGTGAGCTTCTCCACGATGTCGATGCCGAACACCTGCTTAACCTGTTCGAGCATCGGGATCGCTTTTCCCGCTAGGCTTCCACCTCCGGAACGTGAGTCGATCATCGTAACCTTCTCCACTGTGGTCGGAGGAATCGTATCGGCGAGCGCTTCAATGATCTTGCTCAACTTCTGAGTGACCAAGACTTCTCGCGCGCTCGGACCAGCTTGCTCATAGGTAGCTGCCAATCGCCGCATCGCATCGGCCCGTGCTCGACCTTCTTCCAAGATAGAAGCCGTCTGAGCCTTCGCCTTCGCTTCTGCCGCCTCGGAGTCTGCCTTCGCTGGGACAACCACGTCCGCCTCTAGCCTTCGACGAACCTGTTCAAGTCGCGCCTTTTGAACTTCCAGTTCGGCGCGAGACTGAGCAACCGCTGCGATAACCTGAGACTGCTCCTCGGCCACCAAGGCATCGCGTCGAGTCAAGGTTTCCGTCAAACGACGTTGCATCTCCGCCCGGGCAATATTCGTATCGGCCTCGAGTTGGGCTTTCCGCTGTCTCTCCAGGTTTTCCGCCGCTTGGATCTCAGAGTCCGCATGAGCCGTGGCTTCAGCGATTCTCGCTTTCGCAATGATCTCGGCGTTTCGGCGTCGGCCCAAGGAATCGAGGTACTTCACCTCGTCCTGAACGTTCTGGATCTTCATCGTGTCCACAACCAAGCCCAGCGCCGTCATGTCCTGCTCAACCTCTTGAACCAGTCGCTCAGCGAACATCAACTTGTCCTCGTTGACCTGCTCTGGCGTCATCGTCGCCAAGATCCCTCGGAGTGAACCTTCCAACGTCGCCTTCGCAATCTGCATGATCTCCTGCCGAGATTTGCCAAGGAACCGCTCAATCGCGTTGTGAATCAACGGCTCATGACCGGCGATCTTCACGTTCGCCACCCCCTGAACCGTCAATGGAATACCGCCCTTTGAGTAGGCATTCACCGCTTGAATGTCAATAGCCATGTTGGTCAGATCCATCCGATCAACACGCTCCATGAGCGGAACTCGAACTCCCCGACCACCTTTAATCAGGCGATATCCATAGCTCCTGCCGCTATCGGTCCGTCGGCTCCCGGAGAAGATTAAGACCTCATTTGGCGCACAAATATAGATGAGGTGCTTGATCACTCCGATACCCAAGAGGACCAGAAAAATGAATACGCCTAGAGCAACTACGATCGGGCTCATGACTGAACCTCCTCTTCATTCGCGGTTGTCGTGCTACGCCCAGAGATCGCTTTCTGAATATCGATGCCCGTGGACAACGTGACGGAATCAAAAATCGAGGTCAGCATCGCCGGATAAGACGACACGTAGCTGCTCAGGACCTTTCCGTCGCCGCCGTCAATCATATTGAGATTGCCAATCTTCACCTTCGCCACCCCGGTCGCTGCACTCGCGAGGATCTTTTCGAAGTCCTCAATCAGATAGATTGTCATCGCACTGTCGCCAGCCTCTCGCCAGGCAGCGCTCATCAGTTCAAGCGATTGAGAAGCCGCCAAGCCACTTTCTCGAAGGATCGCCGCATCGCCTTTTGCTTTGAACTGCTGGGCTTTTTGCGCAGCCTCGGCGGGAAGGACCTGATCCGCCTGAAGGCGCAGAGACTCCACCTCGGTTCGCACCTGCTGGAGTTCCTGCTCCGCCTTCGCACGGGCCTCGCGGGCGGCGGCAAGGGTTCGCTCCTCCTCGGCCCTCACTTGAGCGTCAAGCTCAGCCTGAACCTTTCGAAGCTCGTTAATCATCTTGGAGATGTTTGCGTCTACGTTCGCTTTGATGACATTGCTGCGGCTTCGATTCTCGGCTTCTGCCTGTTCTGCGGATCGCGTCGCATTGCTTTCGGCAATCTCAGCGTCTCGAATCACATTCGCAATCGCTTCGCGACCGATGGAATCCAGATAATGCTTGTCGTCGCTCACATGTTGGATCTTAAAGGTGTCCAAGTGAATGCCAAGCTTCTTTAGGTCCTGCTCGCTCTCTGAAGACAATTCATCGGCGAACTTCAATCGGTCCTCATTGATTTCCTCAGGCGTCAACTTCGCCAAAACGCCCCGCAGGTGACCTTCCAAAGTCTCTTTTGCCACGCGCCGAATCTCATCCGGGTTCCGCCCCAAAAATCGTTCGATGGCGTTTCCGATTACCATGGGATCGCTGCTGATTTTTATGTTTGCGATGGCATCCACATTGAGCGCAATGCCACCTTTAGAATAAGCGCCCCGAATGGCAATCGGAACTTCCATCGTATTCACGCTCATGCGTGAAACCGTTTCAATGACGGGTATGCGGATTCCTCGACCACCGAGAACGGTACGGAAGCCGCGTGAGCTTCCATCGGCCAACTTTCGCCGCCGACCTGAGAAGATGAGAACCTCGTTGGGGGGACAGATGTGAAGCATGCTCTTCACAAACCCCACCAGGGCGAGGAAGGCAACCAGCAGCAAACCGGCGATGGCCAGGGCGCTCTTGATAACCGAGACGTCGACTTGATTAGGATCCATTGAGTGTCGTCCTTTGAGGTAGGGCGTCATCGCCAAAGATGGATTCGCGCCTTACCACTTGCGCTCGCCCATTCTCCATGGCAACTACAACGACTGGCTGGCCAACTTCGATCGGCTCGGAGTCTTCGCTGACGGCTAGGAAATCGATAATATCTCCTTTGACAATGCATCGAATTCGTCCCGGATTTGATCCGCGAATCGAGACAAGCACCGTCCCTTCCTTGCCAAGCAAGTCCTTGTCGCTTGCACTTCCGCTCGTCTCCGTAATTCGCAAAATACGAACGATAAGGGCCACCGCTAACCCCGTCCCAAGTCCAACCGCACCAGAAATCCAAGCGGCCGCCACCGGCGAAGACTGAGTGAGGAAATGCAAGAGCAGTCCGGTCAGCCCAAAGCCAGCAAAGAAATAGGTATAGAAGCGGAGGCTAAAAAACGGAAGCCAGAATCCGCCTTCGATCTCATGATCCACGCCGCCGGTATCCACCTCAAGGTGAGCGTCAGTATCATGATCCGCCCCAACCAGGCTTAGGAGCACAAGAACTCCGGCTACGATGGCGGAAACGGCATAGACAAGCAACATTGGTCAGTCTTAGGGGTCGAAGATTTCACTATGTTAACGCTTCCGATAGGCAATGGGTTGCGAAACGCTCGGCGATTCGTCAATTCCTGGACCTCAAGCGGGGTGACGAATCCCCCAAAATGCGGAAACTGCCCCGTTAGGCTTCTAAAAAATTCTTCCGATATTCAATCTTGACCCGGAAATTTGCGTGCCTCAAGGAATCAGCGCACTTCTACCGGGATTCATTCAACCTTTGAAGTGGAATTTTAAACCTATGCGCAGAATCCCCCGTAATAAACGATCGGCTTTTACGCTCGTCGAGGCAACGATCGCCATGATGGTGATGGCGGCGGCGGCGGGAGTCTTCTTTGCGCTCCTTCCCATGTCTTTCAAAACCGGAAAGATGGTGGGCAGCTACCAGCAAGCCTCAAGTTTGCTCCAACACAAGGTCGACCAAATGCGTGGCGTTGGTTATGGGCGCTTAACCTATTCCGAGTTACGGGATGCAGGGATCATCGACTCGTCGCCAACGAATCCACCCTATTCCTTCAAAGGAGTGGATGGATTGGAATCGATGTACTCGGTTCCCACTGCCACCATTCAAATTTCTGACTACACGTCCACAATCAAGCGAGTCACCGTTTCGCTCGTTTGGACGGGAAGCACGATGCGTCAAGGGCGCGGCTCCATGACGGTTACCGCACTGATCGCAAAGGGGTGAAATGATGAAACGTAGAGGATTTAGCTTAGTCGAAGTCACCATTGCCGCCACGGTTATCGCCATGATTATGGTGACGACCTTGGGCCTCTTCTCCACGACAATTCGCAGCTTCACCTACACCAACAACCAATATGACGCGGACATGAGCGCGAGCCTTGCGTTACAGATACTGAACCGCAATCTGCAAGAAGCCAAGCAAGTCACCATTCTTTCGCCCACATCGATGCGGATCAACTATTTGCAAAAGGATGCTAATGGCATTTACATCCGCAATGCCATTGACGAGACCAACTACGTCGACTTCTATCTTGGCAATTCCAACTTCAGCGCAAACTCGAAGGGCACCTACCTAATTCGTAAGCCTTCCGTCGGTCAGGCTCGAATCATCTGCAAGAAGGTCGCTACGCTCGAATTCAGAAGCTTCACCCAGAGCAGCGTAGACGTGACGCTCAAAACCGAGTTTGGGGAATCGGGTTCGACTCGCGATTGCGAAATGATCCACCGCGCCATCTTCTTGAGGAATTACTGATGACCAAGACGAATTCCAATTTCGGTCGAGCCTTCGCAAAGGCACGCAATCGTCAGCAGGGTTCAGTCGTTTTGACCACCCTTATCACCCTCATGTTCGTGATGACCATGGGGATCGCACTGCTTTCGCTGACCATGCAGGGGCTCTCGCAGACCCGCCGCATCAAAGCGAGCACCAACGCATTCAATCTGGCCGAGTCTGGTCTCGATCGGGCCACTCGTTGGTTCAAGGAACTGGGTTACCCTCCAACCTACACTAGCGAGTTCTATCCCATTGGAGGCACCGTTACCACGTCGGAAGGCAAATACACGGTCGTCGCTTACCCCGATGCAGGCAACGCGGGAGCCGTCTTGAAGAAGTTCATCATCGTCTCGACCGGTGTTGCCGATGGGAGGACCGAGAAGATTCAGCTCGTGATTCGACAATCCTCGTTCGGCAAGTATGCCTACTTCACCGACAAGGAGACGTCCTCTGTTTCGGGTGGGCGCATCTGGTTTTATGGGGGAGACCACATCCGTGGCCCCGCCCATAGTAACAACAAGAACGGAAGCGAGTTCCAAGTTAATTGGGGTTCCAGCACGTCACCCATCTTTGAGGATACGGTCACTTCGGTCGGAGACTTCATTACCTACTCGCCGAGCAACCCTTCAACGGAGTCGCAGTTTGCCAAGATCTACCGGGCCGGAAGCCGCGGGTATGAACTCGGCGTTGATGAAATCCCTCTTCCGGATTCCTCCGATGCCCAGAAGCAGGCAGCCTGGGGACCCAACGGATCCTATCCTTCGACAAACGGCGTTTACACGCCTTCCGGTGGAGGAATCTACATTCGAGGCGACGCAAGCATAACCATGCAAGTAGACGCCTACGGACGCCAACAATTTGTGATCGTCCAGGGAACAAAGACCACCACATTGACTGTGGACAAGGCAAATGACGTGATGTACCAGAAGGTCAATTCGGGCGCCACCACCACTATCCCCGGTAGCGGCAATGGAATGGTCTACTCCACGGGCAACATCACCTCCCTGTCTGGAACGATTGCCGACAACATCGTCTCAGGTAGCCCAGCTTCAGTGGCCGCCAGATCGGCTTACACCATCGCCACCGATGTCAACAACAATAAGAACATCACGCTTACCAGTACGCTTAAGCATAAGACCGCCTTTAACCCGGATTTGGCGCCCAACGACGCGGCGAATCTCTATTCCGGAACCGTCGGTCTGATTGGTCGAAACGTCACCATCGCCTCCGGTGCGCCAAAGAACATGGAAATCGATGCCGTCATCCTAGCTGGCAGTTCCTCGACAAGCGACGGGAGTTTCTCTGTCGCCGACTATAACACCAAGACTCCAACCGGGACACTCAAGGTTTTGGGAGGAATTATCCAAAAGGCACGCGGCGCGGTGGGAACCCTTTCTGGAAGCAACCTTGCGACGGGATACGCCAAGGATTACTATTACGACGCCCGAATGGCAGACAATCCACCGCCGTTCTTTCCGACCACCGGCGGCTATGACAAAGTCTCCTGGCGCCGAATCCTGGACAACAACTAGGGAGATTATTCCGAGGCGGCAAGCGCCTCGGAATTTCTACAATCCGAGCTTCTTTGGCGACGACTGAAACTTTTCAAAGCCCTTTGTCTGCGAATAGCCCGCTCCCCAATAATATATGGAAGTTGCAGTCCTGGCGAAAGTGTTGTTCGAGCAGACCCAAAAGTCGATAACTCCGCTGAGATTCACTTTTTTAGGTCGCCCGAGCTTCTGGTAAACGACGCCTGTTCCACTCTGTCCCGCGTCTGACATTCCCCAAGCATAGAGCGTTCCCGTCTTCGAAAGTGCGATCGTGAATCCCCCGTCCGCACACCCAATTTTCTTGATCGGAGGTAACCCCGCCAACTTCTCCGGTTCGTATGCGATGCTCTCATCGACGCTTCCCTTCCCCAAACAGCCGTACCGATTGAAACCCCAAATCCACACCGAACCATCCGCCTTCAGGGCCGCGCACGCGTAGCCGCTAGCGCTGATTGCAACGACGTTGCTCAGATTCTTCACAAGAACCGGAGTGCCCGTCGAGATCAACTTTTGACCATTTCCAAGAAGCCCTTTTTCACCCCATCCCCAGGCCATCACTTTTCCTTCTTTTGTCAACGCGAGACCATTTCCAGAACCTAAAGAGATTGCCTTGATTCCCTCCAGTCCGGCGATTCGAACGGGGATTGCGGAAGTCTGAGTTGCGTCGCCGGGTTCAGGGAGCGGCATACCCAGCATTTGAGAATTGTTCGAACCCCAAGCCCATACTGTTCCATCCTTCCGGAGTGCGCACGCGCCGACACCATACGCCCCTATCTGGGTGACTTCGTCCAATCCTTGGACCTGGACGGAGCTAATGGTTCCCACTCGATTACCCTCGGCTGACTTCGGACCTTTTTCAAATGTCTTTACGTGACCGTCTTCCATCAAGAAATAGGAAGTGTTAGGACCACATGCTAACGACGCCACCTTGCCATCCAATTTGATAGGAATGGGTTGACGCACCCAGTTTTGAAGAAAGAGCTTCTCATCGTAAGGTCCCAACTGGCCATTGTCAATTGGCCCCCACCCGACCATATGCCCGTCAAGATACAGCACGATCGCATGCCGACCGCCCGCTATTTGTTTCACTTCGGCAGGCGATGCGTAGGCGTGAACCAAGAGAGTAGTAGCAACCAATCCAATCATAAATTGAATCTTAGCAACAGCTGCCTAGAGAACGCCCCTAACGATGGTTAGAGTTGTCAACTAACTCATCGGAAAGAGTCCGGAGTAGGTTCAAGAGTTCCGACAAAGGTGTCGTCATAGCCCTCAGCTCCGCGCTTCGTCGATCCTTATCCGCGAGCGTTCCGAAACGATCCTCCAAGCTGGTCAAGAATGCTTCGTGCCGAGGTCCTGGCCTTGCTGCTCCCCTACGTACGCACTGTCTGCTTACGTTCAGCCAAAAGCACACCCCTTCAGGATGGTCGGCAAGAGAGGCTGCTGCCTGCGCGCAGGCAAAGTAACTGTTGACCGAAGGCGCCTTCTCTAAGCAGGCAAGCGCCTTTATTAGGGCCATGCAAGCTTCTTCCCGGTTCCCAGATTCGGATAGAACGACCGCCAAATTGGCAATGGCTTGAATCACCCGATGCTCCTCGCCAAGAGACTGAAAGAGTTCGACGCTGCGTCTTAAAAGTAACTCGGCTTCCTCGAAGTTCCGCAAAAGGAATTCGTTCCATCCCAGGTGCCAACAATTCAGTGCCACCATTGCCGGAAGATCCGCTTCTGCGCACTCCTGGACCGTTTGCCGGAAGATTGACATTGCCTCTTCAACCTCGCCGGCATGAAAGAGGGCCTCCGCATGGTTATGCGTAAAAATGAGTCTTTCCTTCACGGGAAGATTTCTGCCCGCTCGCACGGAATAGCCGGTCAGTTCCGCCGACCCTTTCCAATCTCCCAGCGCGCCCTTAATTAAGGCGAGATTGCCTATGGAAAGGAGAATCCCGTCCTGATCGCCAAGGGCTTCAAATATCCGTTTTCTGCGTTCAAACCACCGCTCCGCTTCGACGAACGCACCGCGATGGAAATGAATCACTCCCATCCAGTTCACCATCCGAGCCGTTTCCGTTGCCGCCCCCGATGGCAACCGATCCAAAGTTCTCACTAAGAGCGCTTCGAGTTCGGCGCCTCTGCCACGTTGGATCAGACCGCGACAGTATGCCGAAACGATGGCCGTTAACCGACCTGCATCTTCTTCATGGTCCAAGCTCCAGTCCACCGCTCGACGAACATTGGCAATGTCCTTAGAATCCCTCGTGAAGACATCCCGATGATCCCACTCGTCTGCCAGCGCTCGTTCGGCATAGTGGTTAGCGTGCCGCTCCTCTATCTCCCGCCATTGCCCCACCTTGGCTGACTCGCGAAGATGCTCCCGCACCGCCACCGGAAAGCGAAATCTACCCATGCCATGTTCGAATTGAGCCCAGACCAAGGCACGGTCGACGAGATCTGCCAATGCAGAAGATACGTATGCAAGATCGGACATTGCGGAGGCGCCTCTCAAATCCCATCCTCCTTCGAAGACCGATAGACGCGTGGCAAGTTCCCGCAGTTTGCCGGGCAAAAGGGCCAAACTTGAGGCGATCACGAGGTCGAGGGACCGATGACGAGGATTCCGATCAATCCGTCGGCTCTTCAGAAAGCCCGTTCCCTGATCGAGGCGCTCCAGAATCTCCTTCGGGCCAAGGGCGACCAACCACTCTCCTGCTAATTCAAGCGCAAGCGGGTTGCCCTCAAGCTTCCGACATATGTCCGCTAGCACAGGCCCCGACTCCTCATCGAGCAATGTCGATCTCCCTTGCTCTCTCGCTTTCCCTAGCAACACCCGCATACTCGGCGCGACCGCCAAGGTCGCCAAACTAGCTCTTGAATCGGGCACGACGAGTGGCCCCAATTCGTAAACCGTCTCCTGATCGAGATGGAGAACCCGTTGCGAGGTCACCAAAATGCGCAGATTAGAGTTGAGCTTAAGCCATTTGGCGAGGTTCTCTCCTCCACCTAAAACTTGCTCAAAGTTGTCCAAGATGACATAAGTCGTTGGAAGCTGTTGAATATAGCTCTCAAAGCCCTCCTCGGATGCAGCATCCTCGGGAGCAGCCCATGCCTGCCGTAATGCGTCCGAAACCTCGTCGTCGCGAGTCGCGGTTTCCAGACTTACGAAATGGACGCGCTCTCCTCGCTCGATCAGCACATCGTAGACTTCCCAAGCAAGCCTTGTCTTTCCTAGCCCTGCGGTACCCCAAAGCGTCACGAGCGGACTTCGTTGGAGAAGAGTCAAGACCTGTAACAGGTCGTCGTCTCGACCGAAAATGTGGCT
The DNA here is from genome assembly GCA_001898035.1 of Armatimonadetes bacterium 55-13. Taxonomy (GTDB): domain Bacteria; phylum Armatimonadota; class Fimbriimonadia; order Fimbriimonadales; family Fimbriimonadaceae; genus 55-13. The sequence goes on along the minus strand of MKRX01000001.1, from coordinate 158,844 downwards.
CCGGACCTTCTCCGGCAAGGGCGCTGTATCGGACGACGCCAGGAATTGCCGTAGTGATTTCGGCACCACAAGACCCAGTTCATGAAAGAATTGATCGGCCCAATCCAAATGTCTGCGAACCGCTTCCGATCTGCCCAACTCGCTCAGACTCCGCAGCAAGACCTCATGGCCGAGTGGCTCGTAAGGTTCGAGCGAGATCAAGCGCTGGGCGCTGCGCATCGCTTCTAACCACGCCCCCGAATTCGAATAGAACTGAACCAGTTCCTGATGAACTCGAGTCAACTCCGTCTCGATCTGAGACCGTTCGGCTTGAACCCAATCGTCGTAATACCCGGGCATAAACTCGCCAGAGGACAGCTTGGCCGCCTGTTCCAGATAAGTAGGGCCATCGTCGGGTCGCCTTCGCGCCTCTCGAATCATCGTTCGAAACAAGGCGACGTCACAAACCACATCCGCGGATTCTGAAACATAGACCGACTGACGGTCCGCTCGAATGACATCACCCATCTCGCTGCGGATCGAGAAAAGAGCCAAACGCAATTTCTGGCGAGAGGATTCTGGATCGTCTTCCGGCCAAAATCGATCGGCCAGCTCATCGCGAGAATGACATCGTTTAGGGTCGATGAACAGAAAGGCAAGAAGACTTAGAGTGGCCCGCGTTCGCAGACGAATCACACCCGATCGCCCCACCAACTCAACCTTTCCGAACAGGGTCAAGCTATATAAGAATTCGCCACCCAATGTTTCGCTCATCGACCCGATGAAGCTATTCTATTTCCCGCTCTGACCAGCCCGCCACCGACGGCGAACAAATGGCAACAATCCAAGTCCGAGCGCGGCGCAGGTCATAGGTTCAGGGACGGGTTGGGTCTTCGCCAAGCCCACATCGTCCAGTCCCAGATAAACGTTGCCGGTTCCAAAAGCCTGCATCGTGATTTGGCCGTTGGGTACCGCCATTTCCTGGGTCGCGGTGAAAACCAGTTCACGGTACTGCCATTCATTTCGCACCGTATTCTGAGCCAGCCAGCCGATCTCAGTATTCGCCCACGAAACTCTTATTGGAGCAAATCCAGGAGTGAATGAATAGTCGGTATCCGCGTAGAGCCAGAGCGAAAGGGTGTAACTCTCTCCCACCGTCAATACCTGGTTAAGATTGCCAACGAGCCCTTCGTAGAAATTGATCGACTGCTTTGATGCCATTCCCGCGAATCGATTCCCGCTGTGAGCATGCGCTCCCACCATCGAAACGCTGTCATAGCCCGGCACATTGCCTGCCACACCCGTATCGTCCCACATATCGGGCGAGGAAACCGGACGCCAATCGTCCGCCACGTCGCCCCACCAATAGAGAAAGCCCGTGTTGCGAGTATTTGTTTCGAAGCCGCCGTTCTTGAGAAGACTTGAGGCGCTCGCGAAGCCGACACAGGAAAGCCCACATACAAAGATCGAAAATCGATAGAAATGTTTCATAGCCACCGCAGATTGGAGTTGTAACCAACCTGTCGCCATTCTCTGCTCCTATCGTTTCAATTCCGTTTCAAGACTTCAACATGTCACGGCAGTGGTTAATCTTTCACCTGGGGAAAGGACGATATCCGTAGACGCGCCGCTCCCATTGGCACCAACTCGAGTTTCACAGAAGGTGTAGTCACGGCTACAGGACTCTTCGGAAGAATTCCGACCAAGCCAAATTCGTCCAAGCCCCATGCCGGGATTTCACGGCCCGTAGTTTCGATTTCCAGGGGAGTTCCCCCTAAGGTAAAGGGCACATCGTCAGATGGCCACGACTTGTGGATGACCTTGAATCTTGGCTTTTGCACCAGTCCAAAATTCCAGGCCGACTTGGGGAGGATCTCGAAAGTCGGCCATTTGGAGGCGTCCGCTCCCGGTTGCCACCCTGCGTCCCACTGGGCCGTCTTCGTCCCATCCACCTTTTTGAATTCTTCTGCGATCTTCAGACTAAAGGTTAAGGGGCCATAGTTCACACTCACGCTGTTCTTCATTTGATCCCAAACCTTCAGACTTGGCTTCATCGGTAGGTTCACGGAAATCGTATCGCCATCCATCCACTCTCGCTCTAACCTCAAATATTTGCCCGGCACGGCCTTGATCGATTCCCCTCCGACCTTAACCGACGAGCCATTCGCCCAACTTGGAATCAAGAGGTAAAGCGGAAATCTGCTCGCTTTGTGGGTGGAAACCCTCATCAAAATTGCGCCATCAAATGGATACTTCGTCTTCGTAGAAATCGAGACTTCACCGTCTATGCCCACCTTGGCCCGGACGGCGCCTTCATTAAACACCAACGCTGCCAAACCATTGTCTTGGGTCGCCATCCAAGTGCTCTCAAGGAAGTTCACCCATCCGCTGGTGTGATTGTGCTGACAGCAGCGACTGCTGAACGGATTCATGAGTTGAAAAGGCCCTTCGTTGGCAAACCCTGGCGCATGGTTTTTGGAGTCACTGGTTACCATGTTTGGAGCGGTCAAATACCGGAGGGCACGGTAGTCTGCAAGGTGTGCGGCGGGAAGTGAGTTAAATGACACATCCTCGGTATTGGCAATCCACTTGGGATCGCCTGTAGTGCCCACTAAATAGGCATTCGACATAATTTGCTCGACCATGCTGCACGTTTCTGCCGCCTGATGGGGGTCATCGTGACCAGGGCGGGCATTCTCATCCGCCCCAAACATGCCGCCAGGAACCTGTCCATACTTCTCACGGACAAAGTCAAACACCCTATAACTTGCCTCCAAATCCCCTTCTTTCTTACTCTGTTGATAGTAGGTTGCAGGCTCTCGGAAGCATTCGGCAATGTTCACCACGTGCCAGTTCGGAAGGTGTCCCACTGTTCTCCAATTCGCGGTGTTCCGATCAATCTTTGTCGCCAGTTCCAGCAGAAAGGCTTCGCCCGTTCGGTTGTAAAGCCAGTAGACGCTTGCAAGGTTGTCTCCACCCCGGCTGTTCTCCCAATAGTCCTTCAAGAACTGTTCGTCGGGAATCGTCATCTGCCAGTGGAAATATCGAGTCATAAACGGCAGCACTCGGTTATCGCCGCTGTACTCGTACCATGACTGGAGCACCTGCAACATCAACATCTGCGCCCACAGGTCGCGAAAGCCCTTGCCATGGTTGTGAATCGGGCCAAAGTCGCCATTGGGGCGTTGACTCGTCAAGGTCCCTTCAATCCAAATCTTCGTCTCCGCGAGCATCTTCGGATCGTTGAGAGCATAGGCAATCCGGGCGTAACCGCGGAGCCAATAGGGCACTTCTTCCCAACCGTATTTGCCGACGCCATCCTTGTTCAGCCAGGCATTGTCCTGCTTCGTGAGCCAAACGGATATCTCTCCCAGATGGCCCGCCAAGCCATCTCTCTGCATCTCCAAATTTTTGCGAAGCCATCCACCTGGCGCAAATGCTGTGATAGGAAGCTTCACGAGGGGAGTAGAAACGAGAGGCGCTCGATTGGATTGATAAAACGAATTCACACCAGAGGCTGGAGGTCGGTCGAGGACGGTGATATCTGTTGGGCTAGACATGGGTGTATGAGACGGACTCGCGAAAACCCACGATCCCAAAAGGACCATGGCGAGGGCAATTTCTGGAATACGGGTGAACGGTTTTATATCCTTGATCAGTCGTCCAGGTGCCGTCTGGACAAACTGCTTTCTGCGTCACTGTGCTTCAGCCCCCGCAATGAATGCGACGCGAGACGAAAGAAACCAACATTCCGATAGGGCAAAAAGCGTTCTTCCTGCGCAAAATAGCAGTTGAAACCCTAAATGAGCATGTTCGAGTTTAAGGACATCGGAAGGAATATTCGCGAGCGTCGCCGACGCTTCGGACTTTCGGCGCGAGAGCTTGCCGAGAAAGCCGGAATAAGCAGGAATACCTTGGTTCGCTTGGAGGCCGGGCACCCCTGTCACCTTGCCACCATTGAAAAGCTTCGCCGGGCCCTATCGATGGCCGCCGATCAAGTCTTGCGCCCCGCTGATCCGGCTCCGTTTCGAGTTCACCGATCCGGCGACTCACGTTGGAGCGTCGCTGTCCCCCCTTCCGAGTACCGCCGACTACGCGAGGACGAAGACCCACGACATGTTAACGATCCTGTCGAACGAAGACGTCTGGGCGCCCTTGGGTTTCAGCCTGCCTTCACTGCAGTCCTCGACAGCGAACTGACCGGCGGAGTCACCAGTCACGCGATTATCGAGGTACACGGACGTGGCTGGGTAACGAATCACTACGGAGAAGAATTCGTTTACTGTCTTCGAGGATCGGTGATCGTCACGGTCGACGAGGTTCCTTGTCGACTCGAAGAGGGAGACGCCCTCGGCTTCGACGCCACGCATCCCCATCGCTACGAACCGGCCTACGAAATCACGCCGACGACCCCAATCCCTCTGATTCTCGCGATCGTCACCATGCGTCCCGGCGAGCAACTGCCTCCACCCATAGAAACTCCCTACAAACTCCTGAATTGGTGACACTAGGACCTTTTAGGACCCCTGCCGAGACTTCTGGACTATTTCAAATGGCTTCCTGAAGCTGATTCCCAAGACCGCCTGTACAGTGCTTTGACCAGGGGAGGGAATTGACCATGTCACTCAACGGAACTCATACAAAACTGCCGCCCGAAGACGACTTTTCGCGTAAAAAGGCCATCCTCGACCGTTACGATGAAGAGACCGCCTCCCGCCGGCTCTCCCACGAAGCCAAGCTGGCCCAGGACATTGAGGAACGTGAGCAGTGCATGAAGCACGCTTCGGACCATGCCGGCGCCATCGGCCTTGTCTATGACGCGGTCGGTAACAACTACTACCGCATCGCGTCGGAGATTGAGCAGCCAGAAGAACCGGCGATGCCCGAGCCGCCCGCCCCTCCCGCTCTTTCGCCCCCGCCCAGAATGAAGGACGTCGTCCGCCAGGGCAATGGCAAGACATCCAAATGGCTAGATGGGATCAGTTGGGTCCTTTCAATCCCCATCGGCATTTTTGTCGGCTACGGACTCGTTACTCTGACCGGACTCCCCATCCAGCGTCAGCCCATCTACATGTGGGCAGGCTGCCTCATCGGTGTCGCCGCCATTCTCGCCCTCAAGCTTTTGTTTGACCGACTTTGGCGCCATGTGGGCAAAGAGAAAGCAATGGGACATCCCATTGTGGGCTTAGTGCTATTCTCTGGAGCCTTGACGCTCGCCTTGACGATGGTCGAAGCCTGGCTCGGCGCTCAAGCTCTCGTCATCTATTCGCATCGGGTCGCCTTTGACGAGAAGGACGCGCTCCAACTCGGCACGGCCTTCCCCCTTGCGATTGCCATCTCCACCGCCACCCTACTCCTCTCCGCCGTTGCCGGATACATCAAAGGCACCGAGACCCTCAGCGAGCACGACGAAGAGATACGCGAATACGAGTTCCTGACTCGTCAAAACGAAAAGGAAAACGAGCGTCGCCAAGCTCAGCACCGCGAAGAGATCCGACGATGGGAAGAGCAAAAGCAGGCTCTAAACACGCAACACCAAGACCAACTCACCCGGATGGATGCCGAGAAGGAAGAAATGGACAACTACCGAAAGTCCGCCGACTTCCAGGCCCTCCTCAAGTACATCGGCCGTATCAACTCGCTCAACGTGATCATCGAAGAGCAAGAAGCCAAGATGAAATCCGACCGCATCTCCCGAGGCTATGAAAAGGCTGTCATTTCCAAGTAGCGTCATTCTCGCCGGTCTGGCGCTCTTGGGCTGCGGGGGCGGCGATGCCGCTCCCAAAGGCTCTGTCGTCGTGGCCATCGATACGTCCGACTCCGCCATTGGAAAGAAGGGCGCCTTCTACAAGGCGACCTTAGACGGTCTCATGTCCCTACCGATGGAAGACGAAACGGTGGTCTACCGATTCGATGCCAAGCCCGCCGAAATCCACTCCGGCCCTCCGCCCGAGTCGAACGAGGAGGCGGCTAAGATCCTGAAGCGCGCCGTCGAATACCGAACGGAACAAAAAGGCACCAATCTCGCCAAACTGATCCTGCTCGTCGATCAGCGAATCGACCAACTAAAAGCTCCCATCGAAGTGAGAATCTACACCGACTGCGGCATCGAGTTGATGACCATCGCCGAGAAGCAATCCGTCGAGCGAATCACCACGCGCTGGAGCAAAGACGAACGCCTTCACCGACTCGATTTCATCGGCGTCCGAGACGGTTTTCGGGAGCCTCTCCGCAATATGGTCAAACTCCCACCAGAGAAGTTAGGGTTCGGTGATCTATAAACCATTAGAGCGTCCAGATATCACAAATCCTTTATCTGTATCACGATTGGTGCACCTTGAAGTAATTCCCGGTAAAAGCTCGTGAATGAGATCCAATCGCTATTGGTTTATTCTCGCTGCGGCACCCCTTCTCCTGGGATTTGGCTATCAAGCCACCCGGAAGGTGCAAATCAAACTTGGCGAGAAAATTGTGAGTAAAGAGGGCAGGATGATCGATGGGAGGCTATTTGCCCCCGTGGACGAGATCCTCAAGCCGTTCGACTACAAGGCCTCCCTAAGTGGCTCGACCGCAAAGCTCGTGACCGTAAGTGGAGTAGCGCAACGCGAAGGTCTTACGGGATCGATGGGAGTTGCCGTCACCGGAAAGATTGGCCGTGTGACGGTCAAACGCATCGTCGATGATCCCGACGATGCCGACTTCTTCTACGTGGAGGGCACAATTCAAGCCGGCAAGGAATGCGACTACGGCTTCCCAACCGCCGTGGTGGTATTTGAAGACGGCAAGCAACAAGAAAGAACGATGACCTCTAGCGAACTGAATGGCGGCGTCTATGCCAGTGCGCAAAAAGGAGAGACCGTTAACTTTCGAATCTGTTTTAAGCGAACCAGTTCGGAACCGCCAACTCGGGTGGTGATCACTTTCAGCGAAGGACAACTCGACATCAAAGAAGTCTTCCGAATCCGACTCACTGACTAAGACCGGCTCATCTTTTTAACGGGATTGAACGCTTTATCTGGGCAACGATGCAAATGCTCCGTTGCCCAGATAAAGGACGAATTAGACGGTGAAAATTGACATTCCCGAACGGGCTGCACCGCTGAAACTACGATTGTGGACGACCTCGGCGACGACTTATGGCCTGAGGCGGATCTAAGAACTCCAAGCCTCGATGTCGAATTGCTTTTCATCCACAAGCTAAATAATCTACTTCCTTCGAGAGCGATGCAACGACCGCCGGGCGAATTATTGACACGCCCCTAGGGGAGCGACTATTCGGCGCTCTTCCAAACTGCCCCGAGGATCTTCTGCTTAAGGAATTCCACCAGCGCCAAGTAACAAGCCGTCGCGCCCGCCACGAAAGCCAAATACAGAGGCGGCAAGGGGACAAAGCCCAAGTCCTTCCCAATCGGCCAGTACGGCAGAGTCGTTCCAATGATCGTCGTTGCAATAACGCTTATCGCGAGAGCCCGGCTTGGTTTGCTTTGCCACGGTGAGCGCTGCGTCCGAATGACGAAGATCACCAAAGTTTGCGTGGCGATAGACTCCACAAACCACCCCGAGTGAAATAGCTTTGCGTCGGCCTGGAACACCCTTAGGAGCACGTAGAAGGTCAGGAAGTCGAATGCGGAACTGACCGGTCCGACCCACAGCATGAAGTTTCGAATCGCCGTTAGATCCCACCGCTTAGGACGATGGGTAAACGAGGGGTCCACCTGGTCGGTCGGAATCGTAACTTGAGCCAAATCGTACAACAGATTATTGAGCAATATCTGAATCGGCAACATCGGTAAGAACGGAAGAAAGACCGCCGCTGCCGCCATGCTGAACATATTCCCGAAGTTCGAACTCGTCCCCATCAGGATGTACTTCATGACATTTCCAAAGGCCATCCTCCCTTCCAGAACGCCACGATGCAGAACCTCCAGGCTTCGCTCGGTGAGAATGACCTGCGCCGCATCCTTAGCAGCTTCCGTTGCGCTGGAAAATGAAATTCCGATGTCCGCTGTGTGCAGGGCGGGCGCGTCGTTGATGCCGTCTCCCATGTAGCCCACCACGTGCCCCTTGCGCTTGAGGGAAAGGATGATCTTGTTCTTTTGCGTCGGATTCACGCGCGCAAAGACGGTGGTCGTTTCTGCGCGCTCCCCCAGAGTCCTTTCATCGAGAGCATCGATCTCACTCCCCAACAGGATGACCCCCGGGTCCAGTCCAACCTGACCGCATACATGCCGTGCGACCTCCTCGTTATCGCCGGTGATGACCTTCACTTGAATCCCATCTCGCTTGAGTCGATTCAGGACCTGCAGCGCATCCGGCATGGGTGGATCTGCGAAAGCCAGAATCCCCTCTAGCTGCAGTCCGGATTCGTCGGCTGGACCATAGGACGCTTTCTGCCCGACCTCCGTTGAGGCAATAGCCAGCACTCGAAATCCGTTCTGTTCGAGATCGGCGATCTTTGCTCGAATCGCATCTCCCCCTCCCTGACAAGCGGTCAGCATCCCCTCTGGCGCCCCTTTGCTTACAAGCCGCCGATGGCCATCTTTCTCCACGATGACCGAAACCCGACGGCGCTCAAAATCAAACGGGATTTCGTCTACCTTCTGATACTCGCCGCGCTCCTCGCCTGTCTTGGCTAACACCGCCGCATCGAGAGGATTTGAGTATCCGGTTTGGAAAAGAGCGTTCAACCTTGCCAACTCAAGAGGCGAAGTTGATTCGCGTCCTTCATCGTCAAAAGCGCCTTCGAGAGTCAGTTCTCCCGTGGTGAGCGTTCCCGTCTTGTCGGAACACAGAATCTCTATGCTCCCAAAATTTTGTATGGAAGCGAGGTTCTTCACGATCACCTTTCGTTTGGCCATCTTTACCGCTCCTTTGGCCAGCGTCAGCGTTGTGATCATGGGCAAAAACTCCGGAGTCAGCCCTACCGCCAGTGCCGCCGCAAAGAGAAGCGATTCCACGACCGAGTGGCGAACCGTGACCAGTGCCAGGAAGACAAAGGCGGTCAATAAGACGACTGCCCGCATGATAAGAACCCCAAAGTCATGAAGCCCTCTTTGGAACTCAGTCGGCGGAGCCGCCTCTCGAAGCTCTTGGGCAATCTCGCCGAACTTGGTGTCTCTTCCCGTTCGCTCCACCCGAAATGTCGCCGTTCCGCTCACAGCAATCGTCCCGAGAAAAACCTTGGAAGCTTCCTCCAGCCCTCCGACTTCCTTCTCGACAGGGATCGACTCTCCCGTCAGCGCAGATTCCTGTACGTGGAGATCCCGCTCCTCAATGAGCGTCCCGTCCGCGGGAATCAGATCGCCCGCCGAAAGCCGAACGAGATCGCCGGGAACAATGTTCGATCGAGGGACCTTTTGCCAGTTCCCGTCCCGAAGCGCCAGAACCTGTAAGGCAACCTCCTTCTGAAGTCGCTTCATGGCCGCCTGACTGCGAGCGTTCTGAACGGCGTCCAGCCCGAGGCTGATGGCCACGATCACGACGATAATCGTCGAATTCACGCGATCGCCGGTAAAGAAGGAGATGCCCGCAGAAGCCAAAAGGATCGCTACCAGCGGATTGCGAACCATCGCCGCGAAGAGGGCCAATCGGTGGCGCGCCATCGGAGGCGTCGGATCGTTCGGCCCGTAAACATCGCGTCTTCGATTGGCCTCCGCTGTTGAAAGCCCCAACTCTTCGGCGGGCGCAGCGTTCACAAATCGAAGATACCGCCGAGTCAAGGCAATTCAGCACATTTCCAGAAGGCAACTTTCTTGCGCGAGTCGAATCGCTGGACTCTCGCCTACCTCGGTTTCAACGGGGAACTGGAAAGCGAGAGGGAGGTCATGGACGTTGGCTCAACGGAAATCAAACTCATCAGGGACGTCACATTCAGTTTGGCGATGGCCGGAGCGTCCAACGGGTCAGGCTTTGTCGATACCGTTAGACATCAGCCCCTTCCAGCGGCACCCAAGCCACAAGATCATTTAACGAATGGGCCACGCCTTGACGCATAAATTGGACAAACCGCTTCAGTCTCGCCGGATAGTACGGTGCCGCTGGATAGACCAAGTAAACAGGCAGTGCTTCCGCTTGCCAGTCGGGCAGAACGTGGACGAGACGCCCGGATGCGAGATCATCGGCCAGAATCCAGGTAGACGCCACGCACACACCGAGGCCCTCTAGAGCCGCCGACCTGAGTGCGTAGAGACTGTCCGTACTGATCCTCGGATGAATCGCCAACCTCTCAGATTTCCCACTGGACCGACAGGAGAGCGTAATGGAGTGTCGATAAAAGGTCGAGAGCGCTAACCAAGGCAGCGCTGCCAAATCCCGTGCGTGAGTGACCTGGCCGTGAGACTCTAGCACGGTGGGAGATGCCACCACTATCCGCGGAACTTCCGCCACTTCTTCTGCAATCACGTTCCCATCGGGAGCAGTCCCCACCTTTACCGCGCAGTCGAATCCAAGTCCTGAAAAATCCTCCACATGATCTCGCAGACTCCAATCGACCGTCACCTCAGGATTTTCTCGGATAAACTTCGCCAATAGAGTTACTAACTGGTGTTGACCAAAGGCGTGCGGAACGAGCACCCGAAGGTTGCCGCGCGCCTGTGCATGGGATGACTGCAAATCCGTCTCAAAGGCGCTCCAAACTGCAAGTAGATCCTTGGCTCGTTCGAAACACCGTTCGCCGTCCTCCGTCATCTTCATACCGTGAGCGCTTCGCTGAAGAAGATGCAGCTTAAGCGCCTGCTCCAACGTTTGCAGTCTTCGGCTTACCGTTGGCTGGGTCGTGCCAAGCTGCAAGGCTGCGGCGGAAAGACTGCCTGACTCCACAATCGCTACAAAACTCTCTAAAAGAGCAAACCGGTCGCTTGATCGCAAGGCATCTAACATACATTCACTGCATACACATCATACTGCGATAAGCGATACGGTTGGACCATGAATATACGCAGAATCTATGCATGAGCATATTGATCGACCAACCCAGCCTCAGTACGTCCCCCAAAGGCAACGAACCCTTGAGTCGCGGTCTTGTCTCCTTGCTCGCTGTCTCCACGGGTGTTTCCGCCGCGTCCATCTATTACAGTCAACCCCTCTTGGAAGTCATTGGCCGTTCCCTTCATGAAAGAGCGTCGTCCTTGACCCTTATTCCCACACTGACCCAGATGGGCTACGCAGCCGGAATCCTTCTCCTCGCGCCCTTGGGAGACCGGCACAACCGAAAAAGAGTCATCCTCACGAAAGGTTCTCTTCTGGTCTTGGCGCTTTTGCTCGCTTCCCTCGCTCAATCCTCGGCAATGATGCTTGTCGCCAGCTTTCTCGTTGGAGTAACCGCCACCGTTGCGCAGGATTTAGTCCCCGCCGCCGCTACTCTTGCTCCCGAGGCCAGCCGAGGAAAAATCGTCGGGAAAGTCATGACCGGTTTGCTCCTGGGCATCCTGCTCTCCCGAGTCGTGAGCGGAGCAGTTGCCGAAGCTTTGGGTTGGCGATCCATGTTCGTTCTTGCCGCCGTTGCCATGTCTGGAGTACTTCTTGCTATCTGGCGCAAGGTGCCCGAATTCGTCTCGACCACCGAGTTACCCTACCGTAAACTCATGGCCTCTCTTGGACAACTCTGGTTACAACACCGCCGTCTTCGATACGCCGCGATGTCTCAGGGATTGCTCGCGCTCGCTTTCAGCGCCTTTTGGTCGACTCTTGCCATTCTGCTGGGTAACGCTCCCTATCACCTCGGCACCGCCACGGTCGGGGCATTTGGCTTGGCGGGAGCTGCCGGAGCGCTCGCCGCACCCCTTGCGGGCTCCATCGCAGACCGACGCGGATCTGGCGTTGTTACAAAGCTTGGTTCCAGCCTCGTTGCGGTGAGCTTCGCCCTCATGGCGCTGATCCACCTCCCCAGTCTGCCCCTCCAACTCGCGTTCCTCGCGGTCCTCACCGTGGTCTTCGACCTCGGTGTCCAAGCCGCTCTGATCGCTCACCAGACCATCATCTACTCCATCGACCCGCAATCTCGAAGCCGCCTCAACGCGATCCTGCTCTTTGGCGTCTTCGTTGGAATGTCCGCAGGATCGGGTGCCGCCGGACTTCTCATTGGCAAGTTTGGTTGGAACGCCGTCCCCGTCCTCGGCGCCGTCTCTGGCCTGGGTGCTTGGTTGCTACGCTGGCGGGCCGATCAAGGAGACGTCGTCGCCGATCCCCAACCCTGTCCGGCAACCTAAGGGCTTCTCTTGGCGCTAAGATCGCAAGTCTTTGGCGCCAAGCCCCTCAACTGAGGGCTGCTTCGGCGATCTCTTAACATCTCCTAATTCAAATCACTCATTCCAGGCTTGGTAATCTTAACAAATGACCGCCTGTCTTGCCCTTCTCGCGCTCGCCCAACCCAAATTGCCGGCGAATGCCCCCAAGCTTGTGGTCCTGATCTCGATTGACCAGGGCCGCGCCGATTACATCGACCGCTTTTCCGATGTCTGCCTTCCTCCCAAGTCCGGCAGCACTCTCGGCGGGATCCGCTGGCTCAGCGAGACCGGCGTGCGCTATACCGACGCCCACCACCACCACGTCCCTACCTTCACTGCCGTCGGTCACTCCATCCTCATGACCGGCTCCATCCCCGCCCTCACCGGCATCGTGGGCAACGACTGGTGGGATCGTGAAAAGGGCAAAGGTCACTACTCGACCGAAGACGATTTCTACAAGACCATCGGCGGCGATAGCACCGCCCAATCCGCCCGCCCCCTCAAGGTCACCACCGTCGGCGATGAACTCAAGATGGCCACCAACGGTCGTAGCAAGGTCGTTGGCATCTCCTTCAAGGACCGCGCCTCCATCCTCATGGCCGGTCACGCCGCCGACCAGGTTGTGTGGTTCGATTACAAGGCCGGAAACTTCGTCACCAGCACCTACTTCTCCAATACCCTCCCCTCTTGGGCCGAGGAGTACAACAAGAGCCGCGCCATCGACGCCTACCTCGGCAAGACCTGGAAGCCATCCCTCCCCGAGTCAGCCTATGTGAACGCCCGAAACGCGCCCCACGAGAAAGGCCCCAAGATGTTCGCCCACACCCACCCGAAGGATAAATCCAGTTCCTATTACTCCAGCGTGGTTGCGAGCGCCGACGGACAGAACGTCATCTTTGACCTTGCCGAGAAAGCCATCCAAACCGAGAAACTAGGACAGCACGAAACCCCCGACATCCTCGTTCTCAACCTCGCGTCCAACGACTACGTCGGCCACGCCTGGGGCCCCAACAGCCCCGAGGTGCTTGACGTCTTCGCCGTCACCGACCGCCGAATGTCTCGCCTCTTCAACATGCTCAACAAGCAGGTCCCTGGCGGAATCGATAAGGTCGCCGTCGTCGTCACCGCCGACCACGGTGTGTGCGGCATTCCCAGCGAACTCTCCGACGTCTACAAGATTGAAGCCGGTCGAGTCAGTGGGAGCGCCATCCTAAAGGCCGTCGAAGACGCCCTGGATAAGAAGTACGGCGATGCCAAATGGGCGTTGGACTATAACGGCTCCAACATCTACCTCGACCGTACGGTAATGGACGCCAAGAACCTCAACCACAGCGAGGTCGAGCAAACCGCCGCCGACGCCGCCATGACCATCAAGGGCGTCTACCGAGCCTTCACCCGAACCAACATTCTCGAGGGTCGAATCCCCGACATCTCCTACCGCACTTGGATCACGAACGGCCTCAATCCCTTGGTTGGTGGCGACGTCGTCGTCCTAGATGCCCCCAATCAAGTCGAAACCGGCGCCACCGGCACCACCCACGGATCCGCCTGGGCCTATGACACCCACGTTCCCATCCTCACTCACTGGGGTGGCCAAAAATCACGTAAGGTCGGTCGCCGTGTCTATACCCACGACATCGCCAGCACCCTCTCCACCCTCCTCGGCATCGAGTACCCCAGCGGAAACGTCGGCGAACCCCTCTACGAATCCCTTCCCGACGCGTTCCAACGCTAGTTCACTTCCGGGCGCCCACAAAAGCGCCCGGAAGACCCCATTAACTGTGCGAACGCTGAGGGTGGGTGCGGGAGTCTGTCGGTTGGACTTGGATCAATTCCCATCGGTCGGGGACCGGTCCCCGGTGGCCCTTGGAAGAAAAGGTTTCGATCAGGTCATTCGTCTGCTCTTCAGGACTACGCACTGGACCACCGCGCGTGATGGGCAGGTCATCAAAAAACACGACCTCATAGCTTTCAGCCCAAGGGTGAGCAGTCTTGGTGTATTGCAGAATTTGATCGGGAAAGTGCAGAAGAAGCGCAACCACCGTGCATTCGCGATCTCTCGATGTTTCCCATCGCCTCCCTTGGGGATCCTCAATCATGTAAAAGCGTTTTCTATCTTGCGGCATCGAATCCTCAACAAACTGCTTGTGGGCAAAACCGGTCTATGCCAACCAACTATACGATCCTGGTAAAGATCAATCTACCGCCAGGACGAAAGCAAGGGAATCGGTGGAGTATCCAAAACAAGACCTGAGTTATCACGCTGAAACCTCGCCTCTTCCAACCCTGAAGGCGAGAACATGCAAGTTCAAGTTTCTAGAGTTAAAGAACTCGCCATCCGGTAAAGTCCCTTCATGGTGACGTCGCTCATTTTTGCGATGCTCGCGGCGGGCCCGCGAAAGGCCCCTCCCGTCAAGGCATTCATCCTCGCCGGCCAATCCAACATGGTCGGACATGGATTCTATGCCGCCGATCCAAAACGAAACGCTGGCCAAGGCAGCCTCGAAGCGGCGGTTCATGCGGGCAAGTTCCAAAAGTTGATGGATAAAGACGGCAAGTGGCAGGAGCGCGACGACGTCTGGATCCAATTATTGGATCGCAAGGGCAAACTCAACGTTGGTTACGGCGCTGGCCAAGATCGCATCGGTCCAGAACTCGGATTTGGCCAAGTGATCGGAGACTCCTTCAAAGAGCCCGTGCTCCTCATCAAAATCGCTTGGGGCGGGAAAAGCCTCGCCGTCGATTTTCGACCCCCGAGTTCGGGTGGAACCGTCGGCCCGTTTTACCAAGATCTCATCCAGCTGAGCCGCGAAGCAATCGCCCAAGTGGGCACGAACTTTCCCGACCTGAAGAACCGATCCATTGACCTCGTCGGGTTCGCATGGCACCAAGGCTGGAACGATCGGATCAATGGCGATTTCGTCGCCGAGTACGAGCAGAACATGGCGAACTTCATTCGTGATATTCGCAAAGACTTGGGCAAGCCTCGACTTCCCTTCGTGATTGCCGAAACCGGAATGGGAGGGCTCGAAGAAAAGAACACCCGCGCCCTCGACTTGATGAAGGCCCAAGCCGCCGTCGCCGATCGTCCGGAATTCAAAGATACGGTCGCGTTCGTGGGAACGCGCTCGTTCTGGCGCACCGCCGAACAGTCACCCGGCAACCAGGGTTACCACTGGAATAACAACGGTGAGACCTACTACCTGATCGGAGATGGCATGGGCCATGCGATGCTCGGCCTGCTTAAGAGGAAACCCTGATGTTTCCTCCGATCATCATCCTATCGCTGACTGACCTAACCCCCCAAAGTCAGCCTCAACTCACCGAGATGGCGGGCTATCTGATCGTGCCTCACGACCGGGTTCCGCAGACCTACAATGGCGGATTCTCCATGTATGTTTCCGCATGGCCGCTATTGGAGTCCTATCCGGGTTCTAACTTTCAAAGCGGCTTGTTCGGAACTTGGATGTTCCCGCAGTTTGAAGGACAAGCCCCTAAAGATCACTACTCCGACATCGAAGGAGGCCTAGGCTGGTGGAGAGACACCCGTTTCGCAACCGAGACTCCCAAATTCATCATGGGCGGAGTCGCGCTTAACTTCAGTGAGTGGGCGAATGGACCGGGCGCGGGCAAGGGCCGAGACTGGGCGAATCCCACTGGCTTGTATGGTGTGGCCCAACTGAGCCCATGGCTCATCTGGCCCCCCGATGGGCTCAATCTCAAACAAGGAACCCGCGGAGAACTTTTCGGCTACGGCTACCTGCCCATCCCTCTCACGGAACCCAAGCTTCAAACGGCCGAAAAAGACGCTCCGACCGGAAACAATTGGTGGACGCTCTTCTTAAACACCGCCAATTTCAAAGGCCCGGTCGCCGTCTTCACCCCCTATTTTTGGTCAAAGGCTTCGGCGAAGGATCCCAAACTTGCCGGACTGTTCCTTGATTCACGTCCCTCGGAGCCGAACCGAGCGGTACAGATGGAGACCCAGCACATTCCTGCCATGGTCGCCAAAGACCAAAACGGAGTCACTTACGCACGAGTTGCCCCGACGCATTTTCCCAATGTATCGTCCGGAGACGCCCCTCTCATCCACCAAATGACCGCTTATTCCAAGGCTGCGCTCTGGGATCAAGTAAAGCAGTGGTTTGAAGGTGGCGCCCCGTCAAAGGGAGCGATCGACACCGTTGCTTCCAGTGTCCACACGTTTAAAGGCGGTGGCTACTCCACTTGGAAGATCTACCTCCCCGGAGGCGATCGAGACAAGGCGCCCGAGGTGAACTGGTCCTCCTACGCAACCCCCATCGCGCTTGATCCCCACACCTACGGAATCAGATGGAACCGGACCGCTATCTCCGCTTCA
>MKRX01000001.1:55617-142236 GCA_001898035.1 Armatimonadetes bacterium 55-13 | reverse complement strand
AAACGCAAATGGAAAAGATCAGTGGTTGGCGGTGAGTCCCGCCGACGTTCCCGCCGAAACCGGCCTCCACAAAGCCAAATTCCCAAAACCAAACCGCACCAACGAGCCCTATGTAACTCCACACGAAGCCAGTTCAGTGTGGAAGAAACCCGGACCAGCCGCGGGGCCATTTAATCGAACACTAGGCGACGGCAGCGTCGTCACCTACTCCTGGTACCGCTTCGCCGATCAACCCGCCCTCCAAAACGCCGACCTATCCCCTACCGAACGGGAGGCAATTCAAAAACGAGTAGAAAAACTCCACCGCACCTGGACCAAAGACCACCCCTATCTCCCCGCCAACAAAGTGGGCCGACTCGCCAGCATCGATCCCAACCTAATCGTCAAGCCACCGAAAGGTCTGGAAGTAGGCTACGTTCCGATTGTCACCCGTCAAGGATGGAAAGAACGTTAGGGAACGCCCAACTCACGAACTCCAGTCTGATCGTCAGTAAAGAAGTGGGAAAGATTGTTGGAGATTCCTGGATGCGTTTTGCAACTCCAAGAGGGGACCTTCGAAGTGAACAACCAGGTCAACACATCGAACCATCAAGTCCTTTAGGACTGGTTGGGTTTCATAAACTATTAAGCTGAAGATACGGCTCCAAGCCGAGGTTTGGCCCTCACGAAGGCCACGGCTACCGAGGGCCCAAAGACGGCGGTGGTCGCTCTCTAGTCCTCGGGGTTGATATCGGGCACGGATCATCGGCCATGTTCGGTGGAAATGAGAGTGGCCATGGATCGCCGGTCTCGTTTGGCCACGCGCAAGGAAGCGGCTAACTCGACCACTGGCGAAAATTGAATAGGCGACCAAAGGCCGCCTATTTTCTATTTGGGTTTGGACACCCGTGACGCGGCCAGGTGAGATCATGTAGAAGCCATGCGTCTGCGCAAATAAAACCCGAGTGTGACCAAAGCTCCGAATACGGCAATGACAAAGAGCCAGCCTTTGATCATTTTCTTCCTCTGAGCGTCGAGGTCTTCCTGCGATTCGACCATGACGCCGTCCTTGTTGACCAGGAATCGGCGGTGAGTGTCGAGATCAAGAACGGTTGTGGTAGGAATGTGTCCGGGCAGCTCGAATAGCTTGTCGGTAGGGTCTTCCAATTGCTTCAGCATTCGCAGGCCCCAGCCGTAAATCAACGTCTTCTTGTCCGGTGTGTACATTTCTGACTGTACGGAGGCCGGAATCCAAGCGCCGCCGATGGATTGAAAGTCCTTCGGCGTGACCAGGTTCACCGTGTTGTCGGGAAGTGTTGCCTCGTAAGCCGTGATGATGCCTTTCTCGGTGTCAACAAAAAGGACGACTTTGGGGCGACTAGGAAGGCTTCCCGTCAATTTGAATTCGCTTCCCTGGCGCTCGACAGTGAAATTCCCCCCTTTGAGGACATTGACGGCCCAATCTCCCTCGATCTTGTAGCCGGGGTTGAGGAGGTCAAATTCTTTCGGCAACTTGGCGTTCTTGTCGGCGACGTATGACTGCACATAGCGCGGATCAAACACATTAGGCGGGTGCAACATGGCTCCCTCTTTTTCCCCGTCGAATACGGTCATGTGTACACGCGCTTTGTTGTGCGACTTGGCAAAGTCCGTCTGTTCTTTGAATAGTTTTGAGCCGTTGAACGCCCAGGTCAGTTCGTGCGGATTGTTCCAAGTCGTGCGGTCTTCCTTGAAGAGCTTCGTCGCTTCCTTCGTGTAGTTGCTCTTAGCCTCGACAAGAAGTTTTGCCTTTCCTATGGCACCTTTTGCGTGCTCCATAACGCTAAGCACGTCTCTTAAATCCTCTGCCTGCCCCCACACAGGGCTGAGGCAGAGGACTGCGATTGCTGCGGTGCAGATCACCGATTTCATTAATTAGCGCCGGTACCTGGATCGGTCGGATCAGCGGTATCACCGAGGTTAAGACACCCGTCGATATCGTGATCGGTGGAGTCCGGCGTTTCCGTGCCGGTGCATCCCGGGCCCGAAAATGTTGAACCGAGATAGCAAGTGTTTTTGAACTCAGAGCACCGGCTTGTAGAGTTGGAATCCCAGTGACAATGGATAACGGTCATGTATTCGCGGCGCGTCGTGCCCTGGCACCATTGGGTAGACCATGACACCCCATTCGGGCCAATGACATCTGTGCCGGTGCATTGCATCACACCCGTGCACGTTCCCTTGCCTGAAGTGCCTGGGTCAGTTCCAGTTCCGGGAGTGGCAGTATCGTCGGCAAAGGCGGGAATCGCCATGCTGACCAAAATCAACGCCCAAACTGTGGACGCAACCCAGTTCGTTTTTTTCATTCTTTCACCTGTATCGGATTTGATTGCACTGACAAAGTATTTGACCGGGGGGACATGTTCACTTTGTCGCTGAGGAAGAAGCACGCCGAGGCGAGTATCAAGTCAAGCAATGCTGTTGCCCAAGGGGGCATTAAGAAAATCGCCCCAAAACAGTTGCAGGGAGCGGTGATCTTCTGTTGAACGCGCCACAACGAGTACGCAAAGAAGAACAAGAAGAGATATTGCGCCGTCAGTAGCGCAAAGCGCCGAATGCGAGGAATGAGGAGCCCTGCGGCAACCGCAAACTCCATGCTGACTACAATCACCGCTGCAACTCGAACGAGCGCATACGGCATCAGGTTTGACCGCCAGATAACGTCCTCCAACTGAGTGAAGGAAGACACTTTAAGGCTAGCTGAGACCACGAGGATCGCGAAGAGAGCAAAGATCAGCGTCTTTATTACAACTGACATACGACACGATTACCTTACTAGATACTTTCGCATTAAATGCCGGTCCTTGTTTGATTTTGAGTACTATTCAAACCACCAATCAGCAATAACGCTTACACGTAGATCAACGCATTGGAAGGCCTTTCATCCTAGACGCCGGACAGTAGCAGAATGAAGGGAGAATTCGTCCCTTCGGAATGTCGCCACGATAGCATTCAGTAACTTCTAGACTTGATGAACAACCTGTGGAGCAAGCCTGTTTGAGAAGCGACGACCAACAAATCGTGCCGAAAGAACTCTTCACGGTTCAGGAAGTTGCGGTCAGTCTTTCGCTGAGCGCGAGAACGGTCGAATCGCTAATTGCTCAAGGACATTTGCGCTCTGCGGTCGCGCCGGGAACGGAGCGACCGCAGAGTCAGCAAGGAAATGATCGCGGACTATGAAAGCAAATTCAACGCTGTCGATTCAAGGCGCGGAACGAAGCGCACCGCGTGACTCTCGATAACGGCGATCGAATCCCTTCTCCGTAACATTTGTTTATGATTCTGGTCCAGTAATTTCACTTGGCCACTATGAGAGTAATTCTAAAACTGTGTCACTTATGCCATCGTCTTTAAGCTCGATACTGGTAAATTCAGGTTCAATATCGGTCGTTAGACTGACATTTCACACTGTCATTTCGGTTGCGGAAAGTGCGGTTCAGTGCGACAATTCGGGTTCAAATGAACGACTGAGAAGTAAGTGGTGGAGATAATGAGATTCGAACTCACGACCTCTGCAGTGCGATTGCAGCGCTCTCCCAGCTGAGCTATATCCCCACGTGAGACTTTCAAGATACCACAGAGCCTAACCTGATCCAAAATGGCGATCCGGGGTTTAATCCAAAAGACCGGCCGCGAGGAAGGGGCCCCGGAAATCATCATGAAACCTACGATTCTGTCCCGGTGGATCGGCATCTCGGCCGCCGTCGCCGCCACCTTCATCTCGGTCGCCCAGACCCCCAGCGCCCCCAAAACATCCGGCAACCCCATCATCCCCGGCTGGTACGCCGACCCCGAAGTCCACATCTTCAACGGTCGCTACTACATCTATCCCACCTACAGCGACGCCTACGAAAAGCAGACCTTCTTCGAAGCCTTCTCGTCGGATGACCTCATCACGTGGAAGAGCGAAGGGCACATCCTGGATTTCAAGGACGTTCCCTGGAGCACCAACCGCGCCGCCTGGGCGCCGACCATCATCGAGCGCGATGGCACTTACTTCTATTACTTCTCGGCCGGAGACGGTGCGGGCATCGGCGTTGCCACCTCTAAGAGTCCAACCGGCCCCTTCAAAGACGCCCTCGGCAAGCCCCTCATCAAGGAATACCACCACGGCGCCCAGCCAATCGACGCCAACGCCTTCATTGATGACGACGGTCAAGCCTATCTCTACTATGGCGGCTGGCGGCACGCCATCGTCGTCAAGCTCTCAAAGGACATGCTCCATACCGAAGGCGAGTTCAAAGAGATCACCCCCGCCAACTATGTGGAAGGTCCCTACATGCTCAAGCGGAACGGCACCTACTACTACATGTGGTCAGAAGGCAGTTGGGGAGACTCCAGTTACGGCGTCGCCTACGCTCGCTCCAAGTCGCCCACCGGCCCCTTCGTTCGAGAAGCCAAGATTCTTGAGAGCGACATGAGCGTCGGCAAAGGCGCCGGCCACCACTCCATCCTCAAGCTTCCCGGCAAGGAGGAGTACTACATCGTCTACCACCGCCGCCCCCTCGACGAAACCCACCCCAACCACCGCGCCATCTGCATCGACCGCCTCTACTTCGAAAAAGACGGCTCCATCCGCCCCGTCAAGATCACCAAAGAAGGCGTCGAAGCCCGACCGCTTCAAAAGAAGAAAAAGAACTAGACGAACCGTGAAGCCAAATCCCCCCGCTCGCCTCCATTGCCTTCTCGCAAGAGAGGTGCCTGTCGGGGTGTTTTTTTCGCAGGGAGCCCTCAAAGCTATTTCAGATGATCCGCTGGAATACCGAAACGGATGAGTTCACAGAGGGACAATGGTTCAAAGGACAAGTCTATCCGCACTTTTCAGATTTGTCCCCTGAGGGTCGTCTTCTGGTATATGTTGCCGCAAAGAACTCCCAAATCCCATCTAGTTGGACAGCCGTCAGTCGACCACCAGTTTTCACCGCACCTTCCCGCTACTTACCTTTAGGAACAGACTTGGCTATCGGTTCGTCGGGAAGGAATTTAACTTCTTCAAATCGGAAAGGAAATTCAAAAGGAGAGTAGAACGAGCGATCTTCAAGCTGCGGAAGATCGTCTCCGAAGATGGCGGAAAGGATAACTCGGAAGATATTGACGGGCGTTATCTGGGGATACAGTCTCTCTCTCACCGAATCCGGCGCATGGATGGCTAAGAGGTTAGAGAAGCACTCGTTCAAGTTCGTCTTGGAGATATCGTTTTGATCCAGATGGAGCTTCGAGCCATGGTCGCCCTGCAGAACGATGATCGGTTTGGTCCCCGACGTTGAAAGAAGCGCCTGGGCCGTCTCGGTCACCAGCTTGTTCAAGTATTGAATCTGCCCAACGTAGCCTTCTCGATAGTCTTCCGGCGTCCCCACGTACGTCATAAAGTCGCTTCCGTCCCAATAGCCAAACGGCCCTTTCTTGCCCTTACGAGGAGTTCCATCCGCTGTGAAGACGAACGGTGGATGGGGAGCCAAAATGTGAGCAAACACAAATCGGGGCCTGGTGGTCGGCTTTTGCATCGTGTCCAGAGCCTCAAATGCAGCGAGAAGCATTTTTCTCCGATAATCAAACATAGACTGATTTCCACCCGACTGACCGGCCAGAGGAGTCATACGAGCAAGGGTGGCTTCGAACAAGGTCTGAGATTGGGGTCCTTCCATTCGGACACCGGCATGAGGAAACACGAACGCGGGAAAGCCGGTGGTGATCGCAAAGGTTGTATAGCCTCTCTCCCTAAGGGTCCGCTCCAATCGAGAATCGTTCACCAAATTGTTGAGTGCATCCCTATCTTTCTGATTCCTGCCTTGATCGGGCGCTAGATTGGAAATGTAGTCGAGGTTCAGGGAAGAAGCCAGGGAGATCGCGGTCTGACAATAGTTCGAATGATTCTCTGTGGGGACATAGAACCCTAAACTTCTCAGTCTCGAGATAAACGGCTCGTTATCGAAGTTCAAGTTCTTTTTGAGTTCGTCTTCGCGACCGTAGCCATCCAAGATGATGTAGAAGATATCCGGCGGGCGACCCTCCACCTTCTTCGCAGAACCGCTAGTTGCGGTGACGTGCGTATGCACCGGCTTGAGCCAATGCCAAGCAATTTGCCCTCCGCTCAAGAGAATCAAGAACACCGTGGCTCGATTAAGGAATTGCGTAGGCGGTCTCAGTCGCGTCAACCACCATCCAGCTCCAAGCGCCAGGCCCGCGTACACAATCGTCTGCCCTGGCGAACCCAAAAACGCAAGTCGTCCCGCGATCGCACCGAAGAGCCAGAACGCCGCAGTCAATACGGCCGTCACTAAAGCCCCCTTCTCCAAGCTTTGGAACAGTGCACTCAACAAAAGCCAAAGCGCCGCGCCTGCCCCAAACGCTATCGCCAGCGGACGCCAAAGATCGGCGATTGGGAAGATCCCCGTATTGACCAAATAGACTCCCAAGACGGGAAAGATCGCCAAGAAGGGTGGGTAAAAGGGAAATGGCTTCTTCACGCTGATCTCGCTTGCAAGAGATAGAGCGTCCGGCTCGTACCCGGAATCTCCTCACGACGTGCTACGGAGAAGAAATCGGCCACGGCCGCTTCAAATCCCTCCCTCGTGTATCCTTCAAAGACGTCTTTTCTCGTGGCCAGCATCCGCTGCACTTGCGAGTCGTCCTTCGCAACAAACTCGACGATCGCCCACGTGCCTAGCTGAGAAAGCCATGCGGCAAACTGAGTCAAGGGCACATTGTTCCCAATTGCCAGATGGTGAATCAGCGCGAGCGCTAACACCACGTCGACCGGTCCACGCTCCGCAAAGGACTCTCTTTCTCGATGAGCCCAGCCAAGAGCAGGTGATGGATTCGCAAAGTCCTGAACCAACGGAACCAATGCCGTCTGCCCCTCTTTTCGCCATTTCGCATAGGCTCGCTCTACTGCCTCGTACTCACTATCCCAGGCGAATACGGAGAGACCACGCCCGGCCAATATCTCGCTGAAGTGCCCCGTATTCGCGCCTAGATCCCATGCGGTGGTCGGTCGAGGCGAAATTGAATCGACAAACTCGCCGACCAGCTTCCCTTTTGCTAAGAAAGCCTGATCGGAATAGTTCGTGTTGTCGTAGTAATCGCCCCAAGTCGTCTTGCCAGGATCCCATATCAGCTTGCGTATCGTGCCCTCAAGGCTATCGATAATCCCCAGAAGAGCTGTCTTGGGAATTGAACCTTTCGACGCACCTCCCGAAGCGCCGGATCGAGTCGCTTTTCCGTGGGCATGGAGATGGGTAAGCAATCCAAAATTCCACTTCGAATTTTTCGGCAAGAGCTTCGCCGCCAAGTCCAAAGGCAAACCGTCCAAATGAGGGCGAAGGTCTCGCAATAGTCGGACGTCAACCAATGATGCCAAGGCTAAAGGCGCAAGGAAGTGTCGACAAAACTGCCCGTAAGCCTGCCAAGGTTCTCCTTCTCGATAAGCTTCAAATGACAGCGTATCGACATGGATCGCAGCACCGCCGTGAAACTGAACGTTATAGGCGCTCGCATCTTTCAGACACATTCCTTTAGCCAGAGACCGCCGCATAATCTCCAATGTCAAGAGCGCCGCTTCTTTCAGTTGAGAGAAACACCATTCGTATGGATAGGAGATCAGAGACACCCGCTCGGGCTGAATCACCTCTACGGCTTCCGAGGTCAAGGCATGATCAGGAGAAACGACCTGGTAGGAAAGAATGAGCTTCTCACCCACCAACTCGTCAGACAACCCTGAGTCCCTAAACTGCCTCCAGTCTTTCTCGCAGACGCGATTAACTTGTCGATAGATTGTTTGGTTATGAACGAAGACGAATCCGCTGGGATCGCGGAAGGAAGAAGGCAATCGCCCTTCGATCATTAGCCGCCAATATTTGTATCTTTCGATTTGCGAGGCGCAAGCGTTTTCCCACGCAACTTGTACCAAAACCCCTTCATCGCATACAGCGACGCAAAAACACCCGCCAGAGCCATCTGTAAGAGCATGCTGCCGGAACCACCATCGATGTAAGCCGGCCCGCATAAATGCACAAAGAGACCATTCATATATAGCAATACGAGGGGCTACGGCATTTGTTCAGTTCTTAGAAAAACGACCATTTCCATGAAAAATGTATGAAATGGCCCAGGTAAAGCAGAACACATCTGACATTTACCTCCAGATGCCCTTACTTGCGCTTGATTCCCTGTAGTCGTATAAAAAGATATGTTCGAAGACAAAAGCGGAAGAACGGTGAAATGCCTCGACGATGCGGAAGCCTACATTCTGAAGTTCATCGTCGAGAACCTCGCCCAGCACGACCGACGGGTGACGGACAAATCCCAAGATTTTGATCTCTACTTGCCATGGCTCATGGAGATTATCGAAAATCAGCGTATCCAACATGAGGACTGCGCCCCGGAAATCGTGACCCTGGAAAGGCTCTATATGGACGCAGCTTGGTCGTTAGTCATGAAAGGGACATTGCGCCCCGGCCCGCGGACCACCAGTAGCGATAGCGCAAAAGGAAGCTATGGAAAAGGATACTCCTTGACCTTGCATGGCAAGGCTCAGCTGAAAGATCGGATCCTCCAAAGAGCCAGCGAAATAAAAGATCAATCCTCCGTAGCTTAAAAATTTGCTGACACTTGTCGGTATTCATCGTATAATGCGGTGCAAATACCGACAAGTGTCAGCAAAACATGGACAAAAAGAAGAGCATAGGACGTGCCGAGGTCGAAGTACTTCGGTGGATCGCCGATCGGGATGGCGCAACCGTCGGCGAGATGGGTGATCACCTCGCCGAGACGAAGGGCCAAACGCGCAATACCGCCCTCACAATGATGGAACGCCTACGTAAGAAGGGCTTCCTTGAGCGCCGAAAGGTGGGCAAGATCTACCGCTACTACGCGGCACAAGACAAGCTCAACCTCTTGGAGAGCTTTGTCGAGGACTTCGTCGATACCATGCTCGGAGGGTCGGTGATGCCCCTGGTCGTCTATTTAAGTCGCCGCGCCGACCTGAGCCAAAACCAAGTTCACGAACTGCTCAAACTGGTCGAATCGCTCCCCGACGAGGAGGCCCCCGATGCGTGAAGTCCTGCTTACCACGACTTTCCAAAGCACGATCCTGCTGGCAGCGCTCTGGATTTTTCTGAAGGCTTTTCCTACCGTTCCGGCAAACACCCGTGCCTGGCTCTGGAGAATCGCCTTTCTGAAGCCACTCTTCGGTCTTCTACCCATGTCCGTGGTTCCTTTGCGAATTCTGCCTCCACCTCCAGTCACCCCAGAGATCGATATCCAACTCAGCTCGCCAGTCTTGACCTCAGCGACACCGCTTGCCAACCCCATCTCCAGCACTCCTCAATCGACAATCGATCCATGGATCGTTCTTTGGACAATCGGAGCCTCTCTCGTCGCCGCCTATTGGCTTTGGGGAATCGCACGTACCTACCGAGAGGCTCGCTCCACCGAGCCAGTGAGCGACCCCGAGGTTGTGGAACTGCTGGACACTCTCACCGCTCGCGCCGGACTCGTCCGCTCCATCCACCTGCGCGTTTCCGAAAATCTTCCCAGCGCCATGCTCTTGGCTGGAGCTTCCCCGGTGATCGTGGTGCCAAAGAGGATGCTGGATCGCGACGAACGTGACGATCTCCGAATGACGTTGGCGCACGAAGTTGCGCATGTTGCCAGACGCGACCTACCGTGGCTCGCCCTCACCGCCCTCGTCCAGATCGTCTTCTTTTTCAATCCTTTCATTTGGATTGCCGCTCGTAGTTCTCGTCTGGACCATGAGTCGGCTACCGATTGGTATGCGTCTCGACTTGCCAAGGTTCCAATCCGTGCCTATGCGGCGATGCTCATCCGAGCAACCGTAGGCGCCAAACGCGCGGCCGCTCTCGGTAGCGCATCCATCGCCATTGCCGAATCCTATCGCACGATCCACCGGAGATTAGAAGCCATGAAACACTTCAACTCAAAACCAACGTTTGCGCGCCGCCTCATCATCGGAGCCCTCGTCCTTCTTACGCTGTCTCTTTTCCCGATCTACCAGGTTGCCCAAGCATTGCCGATGGCTGCCATTCTTCGTTCGATTCCGGATCAACCTAAGCCCACTCAAAACACTCGGCGGCCATCCGCCCCGGTTGCCTCGCATCAGACGCTCAAGGTTGCACCTGCCCCAGGCCGTCCTTCTCTCTCGAGACCTATCTCAAAACCGACCAAATCGCCGTCTGCACCTCAGACTAAGCTCGCCGCACCCTCGGCCCCCGTTCCTATTGGCGAAAAACGGGCCATCGCCAGCCTTCCCAGCAAACCCCCGGTCATGGCCCCCTCTACAACCCCGCCAATATCTCAACCCGCCCGTACTCCGTCTTCGCCCCAACAAAGTCTAAAGAGAGGCGTATCCACCTTGGTGCTGCCTGCGAATTTCCATCCTGGGCCCCAAGGAATCACGATCGAATTCAACGGTATTTCAGCTAACGAAGCATTTCGCGCCTTGTTTAAGCAGACTGGTAAAAGCGTCGTTGTTTCTACGGATGTGAAAGGAACGGTCAGCTGCGTTCTCAGCAACGTCACCTTTGAGGTAGCTCTCAGCACGCTCCTCAAAGCCAGCGGAACAACCGCTGAAATCAGGGAAGGGGTCTATTTCATTCAACTCGCTTCCTCGGCTCCGGTCGCACCATCCTCGCGCCCGTTTCCCAGTTCTCAAACCAAGACGGACAACGTGACGATGACCTTAGATGGCGCAGAATTCTCACAAGTCATGAAGGCTCTGTTCCGCAATACCGGTCGCAACTATGCGCTTGACGAGGACATCGAAGGCAAGATTAGACTCGATCTCAAGAACGTCAACTTCGATACCGCCCTCAACAGCGTTCTCACCCAGGTGGGGGCGAAGTGGGAGATGAAACAAGGCATCTACCACATCTCCAACAAGTAAACAAAAAAGTGGGCCGTGCTGCGTTGCCCGGCCCACTTCTTCCTCTCCAAAGGAAACTTTAGCTAACGATTCCCAAAGGCTCCATCTTCTCCCACTTGCCTCGGGTGAAATCCGGAATATCGATCGACTGGCTTCGATTCCTAACCGACCACTCGCTAAGCGGACCGATCACCGACCAAGTCGCCGCATCGTAAACGTCCTGATCCAGCGGCAATCCGTTGCGGAGGCAGTAAACGATGCGCCATAGCATCACGAAGTCCATTCCCCCGTGGCCCCCCATGCGCTTCGCTTCCTCACCCACGCGCTTCCAAAGCGGATGATCGTATTCCTTGTAGAAGGCTTCTAATCCGTCGCCCTCTACCCACTCTTCCGTGCCCTTGGTCTTACCTTCACTCACCACCCGGTCCGGGAAGCCACCCCAAACGCCTTTGGTGCCCTGAATCAAGTTCAATCGGCTGTAAGGTCGCGGAAGCTGCTCATCCCACTGAACCATGATCGTCTTACCCTTAACGGATTTCACGATCGAGGTATTGATGTCGCCACAAACAAACTTGATATTCCGTCGCTCGTGTCCCTCTGGGAAATGCTCCCGGGCATAGATCTCACGAACGCGTGATGGCGAACTCACCGATGACATGTAGTCCAGTCGGTCGCCCCGGTTGATGTTCATGTACTGAGCCACCGGCCCCAATCCATGCGTCGGATACAGGTTACCGTTGCGTCGAGCGTACTCATAGGTGCGCCAAGACCCGGTCCCATGCTCGATTTCGAACATTTGTCCGCGCAAGTCGTGAATGTAAGCCGCCTCACCGTGAAGAAGCTCGCCAAACACGCCCAGCCGGCACATGTTCAATACCATCAACTCTTCTCGACCGTAGTTGACGTTCTCCATCATCATGCAGTGCTTCTGCGTGACTTCGGAGGTATCCACCAACTCCCAACAACCTTCGACCGTGGGTGAAGCAGGAACTTCGACGAACGCATGCTTGCCTGCCTTCATGGCGTCCACTGCCATCGGCACGTGCCACTCCCAAGGCGTTGCAATGATGACGATGTCGATATCGTCTCGCTCAAGCATCCGCTTGTAGTCGTGCTCGTCCTTGGTATAAAGCGTCGGTGCGGGCAGTCCCTTGTCCACCACACGCTTGGCGCTTCGCTCGGCGCTCGGCACGTGGTTATCGCAAATCGCCTTAACCTCGACACCTTCGATCGCCATCATCTGCGCAACATGCCCAGAGCCGCGCGCTCCAACTCCAATAAATCCAACTCGAACCTTATCGAGTTTGGGCGTCACCAATCCGGCAACAGATTTCGCACCCTTGGGGGCGCGCTTAGTCAACTGTGGTTTCTGATCCATGGCTAGGGCGCCGGTCGCGAGGGCAGCACTGGCGGCGCCGGCAGCAATCATAAATTCTCGGCGGTCGATTTTCCTCGGCATCTTGCCCCTAGGTTATCGCGCCGGTCGTAAAATCGCGCTAAACGAATCCTGAACTTACCCTGTTAAATCTCCCCCGCTCTCGCTGTTGGCAATCCTAAAATCGAAAATCCAAAATCTAAAATCAATCATGTTCCTCCTCTTTAGCATCGACGGCATGAGGCCCGACGCCCTCCAAGCGGCGAACACCCCCAACATCGACCACCTCATCGCCACCGGCGCCAGTACCATGACCGCCCGCACCGTCATGCCCTCCGTGACCCTTCCCTGCCACACCTCCATGCTCCGAGGAGTCGATGTCCCCCGTCACGGCATCACCTCCAACACCTTCGCTCCCCTCGCCCGCCCCGTCCCCAGCCTCTTCGACGTCGCCTACCGCCAAGGTCTCCACTGCGGTTTCTTCTACAACTGGGGTCCCCTCCGAGACCTCCACGAGCCGGAATCCGTCGCCATCGACCATTACGTCCATGACGCCCACCGCCCCGAAGGCGACCAACGCGTCGCCGATGCCACCGTCCAGCACCTCGCCGGTCTCGATTTCGCCATGGTCTATCTCGGCTGGACCGATGAGTGTGGCCACATGCACGGCTGGATGAGTCCCGAGTACATGCAAGCCATCGAAGATGCCGATCGCTGCGTGGGGCAAATCTTACACGCCGCCCCCAATCCCACCGTCCTTCTCCAAAGCGATCACGGCGGCCACGGTCAAGCCCACGGCACCGATTGCGACGAGGACATGATCATCCCCTGGATCCTCTCCGGCCCGGCCGCCAAGTCGTCCCACCAGATTCAGTCGCCCGTCCGAATCTTTGATACCTGCCCCACCATCGCCCACATCCTCGGTCTCCCCACCGCCCGCGAATGGGAAGGCGAGCCTATACATGAGGCTTTAGCGGAGGTTTAGGGCAACTTGAGAAGGTCGAGACGATGCTATCGCTGATGATGGGAATCATGCTTCTTCAACCTCTTCCCGATTGGAACCCCAACCCAGCCGCCGGAGATTGGTTGCTTCACAATGTCAAGGCAAAGGCCGGAGTCTTTCGAAATGGAGAAAAAGAACTTGTCATCGCCAACGGGCTGATCGCAAGAAAATTCCGAGTCGAACCCAACCTCGCCACCGTGGCCCTGGACGAACTCACCCATCGGGAATCGTTCGTCCGCGCCGTCAAGCCGGAAGCCCTCATCACCCTCAACGGCCAAACCTATCCCATTGGCGGACTCACCGGCCAACCTGACCACGCCTTTCTCTTCCCCCAATGGCTCGACCAGATGAAGAGTCCAGCCAACGCATTTCAGTTCAAAGGCTACGAAGTCGGCCAGCCCCATGCCGTCATCCCCTGGAAGCAATCCCTTCCCGCCTCCAACCAAGTCAATCCTGCGCCTGGCGTCTCGCTGACGCTCAAATTCGCTCCGCCTGCCGGCAAACTGCCCGGAGTAGAGGTCCAAGTTCACTATGAGATGTACGACAACATGCCCGTCCTCGGAAAGTGGATCACGATCCATAACCAAGGCCCCGAGCCTGTTCGACTCAACAAATTCATCAGCGAAACGTTGGCCGTCGTCGAGCCGGAATCCATCGTCGAATCCACCAATCAATGGCGAGAGCCCAATCTCACCGTGGTCACCGATTACTCATTCGGTGGAATGGCTCAAACCAACTCCAACCGCACCGCCTATTGGGTTGAGGACCCCGAATATCAAACGCAGGTCAACTACGACCGAAAGACTCCCTGCCTGCTAGAAGTCCGCCCCCCTCTTGGCCCCGACGTAGACATTGCCCCAGGGAAGGATCTCGCCACCTTCCGCACCTACGAACTTGTCCACGACTCCTACGAACGTGAACGCCAGGGCCTCGCCATCCGCCAAATGTATCGCACCCTCGCCCCTTGGAGCACCCAGAACCCCATCATGCTCCACCTGACTTCCACCGATCCCAAAGTCGTCCATACCGCTATCGACCAGGCGGCCGAAGTGGGTTTCGAGATGGTCATTTTCAGCTTTGGCAGCGGACTCAACATGGAAGACGCGTCTCCCGCCAATATCGCGCGATTCAAAGCCTTCCGAGAATATGCCAATTCAAAGGGTCTCCTCCTCGGCGGATACTCCCTTCTCGCCAGTCGCCGCATCGACGATCAAAACGACGTGATCAACCCCAAAACCGGCAAGACCGGGGGCGCCATCTTCGGTAACTCGCCCTGCCTGGGCTCTCAATGGGGCGAACGCTACTTCCAAAACGTCAAGAAGTTCATCGAAGAGACCGGCTTCCAACTCTTGGAGCACGATGGCAGCTATCCCGGCGATGTCTGCGCCTCAACCACTCACCCGGGGCATCGAGGTCTCGAGGATTCGCAGTGGACGCAATTCCAGCAGATCGCGGACTTCTACCGTTGGTGCCAAGGCCGAGGCGTGTACCTAAACGTCCCCGATTACTACTTCCTTTCCGGCTCGAACAAAACCGGCATGGGATATCGCGAAACCAACTGGTCCCTTCCCCGGGCGCAACAGCACATCCACGCCCGTCAAAATCTCTTCGACGGAACCTGGACCAAAACCCCGAGCATGGGCTGGATGTTTGTACCCCTGGTCGAATATCAAGGGGGCGGTCCCGCTGCCACCATCGAACCCCTAAAAGACCACCTTCACGACTATGAAATGCACCTTGCCAATAACTTCGGCTATGGCGCACAGGCCTGCTACCGCGGCCCCCGGCTTTACGACAGCCCCGAGACCAAAGCCGCCGTCATCAAATGGGTGTCCTGGTTCAAGAAATACCGGGCCATCCTCGAATCCGACCTCATCCATGTCCGTCGAGCGGACGGCCACAATCTCGACTGCATCCTTCATGTCAATCCCAACCTCAAGGAAAAGGGGCTCGCCATGATCTGGAACCCCACCGATCAAGAATTGACTCAGGTGATTAAGATCCCCGTCTACTACACCGGCCTCCGAACCAAATGCCAAGCGTCGGTAGGAGAATCCAAACCGCGCGAGGTTAAGATCGATCCCGACGGTTCCATCGCCCTAAAAGCCACCGTTCCCCCACAATCCTGCATTTGGGTCGTGATACGCTAGCCGAATGGTCACCATCCGAGGCTATCGAGACAAAGACGCTCCTGCCCTGTGTGGTGCCTGGAACGCCGTATGGCCCCACATCGCCCGTACCCCCGGGGAACTTGCGCGAGAAGCCAAAGAGTTGGAGCCTCAATACCAATCTCGCTTCGAGGTCGCCGAAATCGAAGGAACCTTCGTGGGTTTTTCGGAGTGCGTCCGTAATATCGGCTCGTACCACCCTCAGAAATGGACCATTAACATCATCGTTGTCCCCGAACATCGTCGCAAAGGTTTCGGCGCTCACCTCTACGATGCCGCCCTCACCTGGCTAACCCCTCAAGACCCCATCCGCCTCACCACCAACATCTTCGAGGACGACGCCGACGCCAACGCCTTCTGCCTTAACCGAGGATTCACTGAGCGGAAGCGAGACTTTGAGTCCGAGTTAGAATTGGACACCTTCGACCCCGTCATCCTGGACCAAGTCGCCTCGCGCCCTCTCCCCCAAGGCGTAACCATCAAACCCCTCGCTGAGATCGACTCGCCCGAAATTCGACGCGCCTTCCACGAAATCTTCGAGGAAGTTCGCAAAGACACTCCCCGAGCCGAGCCACCCACCCCCCTCGCCTTCGAACTTTTCGATCAGCAAGTTCTCGGAGATCCTGACTTCCTGAAAGAAGGAACCATGCTCGCCCTCGACGCAAGCGGTCGCCTCATCGCCTTCACCGGCGTCTTTGCCTCCCCGTTCGAAGGCTCCGTCGAACAATGGCTCACCGGTTGCCGTCGTGAACATCGCGGTCAGGGAATCCCCACCGCCCTCAAAGCCGCCGGAATCCGCTGGGCGCTAAACATCGGAATGAAGAAGATCCTTACCGACAACGATTCTCGAAACGCGCCGATGCTCGCCATCAACGACCGATTCGGCTTCAAGCGCAAAACGGCTTTTCTGACGATGGTCAGAGACTTGGTCGAAATCTAAACCCAAACCCACCCTGAAGGGTACTAACTAGTGATGCGCAAATCCTTCATGCTTCTTCTTCCCCTCCTCACTATCGGTTGCGGTTCTGCCCCCACCGGTCGCGACTGCACCATCAGCTACCGAGAAGCCACCGGAGGCCTCGCCTCAAGCTATGGCAAGATCGTCGAGGTCTCGGACGACTGGGTGAAGCTCGAAAACTCCTTTTCCAATCCAAAAGTCAAAACTACCGTTTGGGTGCCCCGAAGCAACATCGCCTCCGTGTCTTGCAACGAAGTAACCGAGGTCAACCCATGATAGTAACGAATAGCGTAACGCACTCTATTTGCCCTTATTTCGGCAAGTTTCGCAAGAATTTAGTTGTCAAGCAAACTTAGCCTGCGGGTTAACCGTGTTCGAACCTAAAACCTCCATGGAAGATGTTCATGGAGCAGACCCTCACCCTTGTTCAAGAACAGCGCAAAGTGCAGCCTACCGAGGTCGAACACGTCTTTGGGCTAGAAGAATTTATCGTCAGCAAAACAAACCTTCAAGGCCATATCACTTACGCCAACGAGGTGTTCTGTCGTGTCTCAGGATTCACAAGAGAAGAGTTGATCGGCGCCCCACATGTCCTCGTCAGACATCCGTCGATGCCGAGGTGCGTCTTCAAACTCCTTTGGGACACCATCCAAGACGGGCGCGAGATCTTCGCCTACATCAAGAACATGTGCCGGAACGGGGACCACTATTGGGTTTTGGCGCATGTGACTCCAACCTTTGACAGGGCGGGCAAAACTGTCGGCTATCACTCTAATCGTCGCTCTCCGGATCGGCAAGCCGTTCAATTCTTCGAGAAAATGTACGGACTGCTTCTCACGATTGAGGAGACGCACACCGACCGCCGAGCTGGCTTGGACGCTTCGTACCAAGAATTGCTCCATATCCTAAACAATGAAGGAAAGTCTTACGATGAACTCGTCTTCTCCCACACTCGAATCTAACTCGACCATCGCTGGGAACCGCGAGATGATCGACGAAGCGCGCGCTGTGTGCCGATCAGCCTCCCGGGGAGATCTGGAACCGCGCATTCACGCCATACCAAGCGATCCTGCATTCGCCGATCTTGCCCTCTCGATCAACGCATTATTGGATACCACCGACGCCTTCGTCAGAGAAGCCGGAGCCAGTCTTCAGGCTGCCGCCGATCAACGCTTTTACCGGAAAGTTGTCACGCGAGGCATGCCAGGTTCGTTTAAGCGTGGGTCCGATATCATCAACCAGGCCTCAAACCAGCTCTCGAGGCAAGAAGAAATCCTCTCCACTGCCCGTCAAGAACGTCTTGAGATTTGCGATGAACTCAATCGAATGGTCGAAGAATCGGCTCAACGAATTGAAAGAGTCGTAAAGAACATTGACGAGATCATGAACGGAGCCCGCGTCCTCGCACTCAACGCAACCATTGAGGCCGCCCGTGCGGGAGAAGCAGGGCGAGGGTTCTCCGTCGTTGCTTCCGAAGTCAAAAAGATGTCCGACCATATCGCCGAGTCGATGGGCGGAATCACCATCGAGCTCCAAAACTTTCGCGCCGAGTCACAGAGAGTCCTCGATCAAATCGCAGCGAAATAGTCGCTGCTCCACAATCCCTCTCTCTCGCCGTTTGAAGGGTTCTCCCTCTTCGTCGAAAGGGGGAGAAATGGAATTTTTGTCCTGACACAAACCTATGCCATAAGATTAACAACCTCCCCTTAACCGCCGCCGTCCCACATTTTTGAATCTAAATTTGGTATCCTCTACTTCAACCGAATTGAGACAACCCACTCAAACGGGGGACCCATTCCTTTGTGGGGCGAATCGCAACCGCGTAGGCTGCTCTCATGCCGAGCCCGTCAGCTAACCCCGTAGGCAAACCGAGAGATCTGGGGCTTTATCTTTTCTGAGCCCAGTTCTCCCCTGACCCTTACCTAGGGAGGTATGAATGCAGACCGAGAACGGCCTGACCGCCGTCGTAGATGACCGTTATCTGCGTACAGCGTCGAATCCGCGCTATTCGGTGCGGCTGCCAATGCCCAACGGCGCGTTGGCGCAAAACGAAGCCTATTTCTTCTTGGAAGAAGACGGCCAGCGGAAGAAGATTAGGTTCCACGACTACGACGAAATCTATCTTCGCCCAGGATTATACGAACAGCTCTTTTATGATCGCCTGAAATGCGAATCACCCACCCGAATGGCAGAATGGCTGAGTAAAGCCGTGAACGACGCTGGCGAGCGAACCCAATCTCTAAGGGTGCTCGACCTTGGTGCGGGAAATGGCATGATGGGACAGGCGCTGGCGAAAGAGGGTGTGGCGCGCCTCGTTGGAGTGGACATTCTTCCCGAGGCAAAGATGGCCACCGAAAGAGATCGCCCCGGACTCTACGATGCCTACTTCGCTGGCGATTTAACGCAGTCCAAGTCAGATCTACTCACGGAGCTTAGCGAATGGAAGTTCGACTGCCTCACCACCGTCGCCGCTCTAGGATTTGGAGACATCCCAACCATGGCCTTCATCAATGCGTACAATGCCATCGAAAAGGGGGGTTGGGTGGCTTTTAACATCCGGGATACGTTCTTAAGCCAGGAAGACGACACCGGTTTCTCCGTTCTCATCCGCGCCGTTCTACTCTCGCAGAAAATGGAACTGCACCGCATGATTCGGTACCGACACCGCTACTCCATTGACGGAGAGCCGCTGTACTACTACGGAATCGTCGGCAGAAAGCGAAGCAATCTGACCACTGACGTGGCGAATGGCTGAGATCGCGAGCTCCGCGCTGATTCGGTTCGAGGACGTAGGCAAATCGTATGACGGAGGGCAATCGTTTGCGGTCCGCCACGTCTCGTTCCAAATCGCAAAGGGAGAGACCCTGGTTCTGCTGGGGTCCTCGGGAAGCGGCAAAAGCACGCTTCTCAAAATGATCAATGGGCTGATCGCGCCTAGCCACGGTGCGGTGACCGTGCGTGATCGGTCCGGACAACAGCTTCAATCGGTGCAAATGCGCCGTTCCATCGGCTACGTCAGCCAGGGCATCGCCCTGTTTCCCTTCATGAGGGTGTGGGAAAACGTAGCCCTCCCGCTGCGCCTCGCCGGATTGCCAATCGAAGAAAGGAAGAGAAAGGCAACCGAAGCGTTACGACTGGTGGAACTCCCAGAGGGTGTGGAAGACCGCCTCCCTTCGGAACTCTCCGGCGGGCAGCAGCAGCGTGTGGGGGTGGCCCGCGCGCTCGTGACCGGAACGGACATCCTGCTGATGGATGAGCCGTTCGGCGCGCTGGACGCCATCACCCGCGAATCCCTTCAAGCCGAGGTGGCTCGTCTCAAAGAAAAACTCGGCGTCACCATCGTCTTCGTCACCCACGATCTGTTCGAAGCCCTTGCCCTGGCCGACCGGATCGTGGTCATGCACGAGGGGAACATGGAACAGATCGGCACGGCGGACGAGATGCTCCACCAACCCGCGACCGACTTCGTCCGCGAGCTCTTCGAAAAGCCCGCCAAGCTCCTAAAAGTGGGAGGGAGAGCCTAAATGTCCGGTTTCTGGCAAATGGTCCAAAACAGGTCGCCCGACCTGCTGGAAAGACTCCTTGAACACCTCAAGCTGGCCGGGATCGCCACGCTCATCGCCATTGCGGTCGGGGTGCCCATGGGGGTTCTGGCGCTCCGATCGAAACCGGCGAGAAGCGCCCTCCTGGGCCTGACTTCCGTCCTCCAAACCGTTCCCAGTCTCGCCCTCCTGACGTTTTTGCTTCCGTTCTTCGGCATCGGCGCAACCCCGGCCATCATCGCCCTTGTCCTCTATGCGCTCCTTCCCATCGTGCGCAACACATACACCGGCCTGACCGGCACGCCTCCCGCGATGCTGGAAATGGCCGATGCGCTGGGTTTGACGAGGTTTCAGCGCCTGCTGATGATCGAATCTCGGTTCGCAGCCCCCATGATCATGGCGGGCGTCCGCACCGCCGCCACCGTGAGCATTGGCATCGCTACCCTCTCCGCCTTTGTGGGAGCGGGCGGATTGGGCGCGTTCATCAACCGAGGACTCTCCCTCAATAACATGGACCTCGTCCTCCTCGGCGCGGTCCCCGCCGGCCTACTGGCGCTCTATGCCGATTGGGTTTTGGGCGTCTTAGAAAATGGCCTCAAACCCGGCCACAAGAACGGCCCCCTTATGGCTCAAGGTTTCGGCGCCGTCGTCGTCGGAGTATTTGCCTTCGGTTGGCTCTACATCAATGCGAAAAGCTATTCACCGCAAATCGTGGAGAAGAAGGGCGGACGCATCGTGGTCGGTTCCAAGAACTTCACTGAGCAGTTCATCCTCGCAGAGATCATCGCCCAAGCCCTCGAAGCCAAGACCGACCTAAACGTGGTCCGCAAGCTCAACCTCGCCGGTACGGCCGTCTGCCACCAAGCCCTCCTCAGCGGCGATATTGATCTCTATCCCGAGTACACCGGCACCGCCCTGCTCAGCGTCCTCAAGGTCCCCGCGCCGCCCAATGGAGAAGACGCCTGGGACGAGGCCAAGAAGGGCTACCAGGAGCAATACAACCTCGACTGGATCACCCCCTTCGGCTTCGCCAACACCTACGCCCTCGCCGTCCGAAGCCAAGACGCCGAGCGGCACGGCTGGAAATCCATTACCGATCTCCAACCGGACGCCGCTCACCTCAAGGCCGGATTCACCGCCGAGTTCCGTGAACGAGACGACGGTTACCCTGGCCTTGCGAAGAAGTACGGCTTCAAGTTCGGCAAAGCTGTGGACATGGAGCCTTCGCTGATGTACCAAGCCATCAAGGAGTCTCAAGTCGACGTCATCTCCGCCTTCTCCACCGACGGTCGCATCGCCGCCTATGACCTTGCCTTGCTGGAAGACAACGACCACTTCTTCCCACCCTACGACGCCGGCATCGTCATCCGTCAACAAACCCTCACCGCCCACCCCGAAGTCGCCGAAGTCCTCGCCGACCTCAGCGGCAAGCTGGACGAAGCCAAGATGCAACAACTCAATCTCGCCGTCGACCGAGACAAAAGACGCCCGAAAGACGTCGCCAAGGCATTTTTAGAGGAAATTGGTTTGAGATGACTGCTACTGCCAGTCCTCACTTCTCACATACATCGCTGTCAGGTCATTCCGAGCGTCCAAAGCCCCACCTCGCATCATTCCGAACAAATGAAAATGCCCTCCCGTGTCCTGACAAGTGGAGAGCCACCGATACCGTCGAGCCAAACACTCAAATGCCGCCTCGCTTCCTGTAAACACCAAGGTACGGGCGTGCTGCGCCAAAACAATGACATCCGCCGACGGATCTTCCGGATAGCAAACCGGGCCTTCGGCGTCCATATCGAGATCTCGCAAGGAAACCGTTCGGTCCCCTTCCCAGCGCAACCGCCCTCGCATGTCCTTCCATGCCGAAGGTGGCAATTGCAAAGAGTGATGACAAAAGACCACGTCTAGCCCCTCGGAAACCCACTCCGGACGAAGTGAACCGCGAGGTACGAAAACCACTGCCTTGGCCCGTCTCGCCGCCAATTGCGAGCAATCCGCAAGCAGAAGCGATCCACTTGAGTCCGAACAAGTCCCCGGTGCCCCCGAAAACTCACACCCGAAAACTCTCTGGCAATTTGAGAATGGTGAAATCACCTGCACTCCCCCCTTCCGAAAGGGTGCACACCCTGCTCGAATCTTTAATTCGCGGAAACTCATTACTCCTCGTTTTTAGTCGTTGTCAAAAAGGTCGATTCCCATCGAGCTTCCCAAAGAATTCCCTAGGATCGATAGATCGCCACAGGTCCCGAGACGGAGGGGAGATTGTCTATTATAAGGAACTCCTTTTGAACTCGAACCCAATGCATTCTGGAATCTGAAAGGCTCAAGCAACGCAAATGATCCTCGGCGACTACCAATCCCTCGAAATCGCTCGCGACACCAATCAAGGTTTGTACTTGACGGATGGCGTCTACGAGGTCCTGCTTCCCCGTCGCCAATGCCCGCCCCACGCTCACATCGGCGAGCCCATTCGCGTCTTTGTGCTGACGGACTCCGAAGATCGCCCCATCGCCACCACCAAGGTGCCGTATGGCAAGGTCGGTGACTTCGCCGCCCTCAAAGTGGTGACCGTCGCCGATTCAGGTGCGTTCTTGGATTGGGGCCTCGACAAAGACCTCTTCTGCCCCTTCAAGGAGCAAATCGTGCCCATGAAAGAGGGCCAGCGCTACGTAGTTCGAATCTACATTGACCAAGCTTCGGAGCGCATCGTCTGCACCTCGAAGATTCACAAGTTCCTCCGCCCCACCGGCGAGGACCTGAAACCCGGCCAACCCGTCAAAGTCATGATCGCCGGATTCACGCCGAACGCGGCGACCGTCATCGTCAACAACGAGATCAAGGCCAGCATCTTTAACGACGAGATTTACGAGAACTTACGCGTCGGCGACGTGCGAGACGGGTTCGTCAAATCGATCCGCCCCCAAGACCAAAAAGTCGCCATCTCCCTTCGCCCCGTCGGCTACCAATCCGTCCTCGGCGAACGAGAAAAACTCTTGGCCGCCCTCAAGAAAAACGGCGGATTCCTCCCCCTCTCCGACCGATCCACTCCCGAAGAAATCCACCGAGCCCTCGGCCTCAGCAAAGGCGCGTTCAAAAAGCTCATCGGCGCGCTCTACAAGGAAGGAATCATCCAAATCGAAACCCACGTCATTCGATTGAAGGGTTAACGCACCTAACCCGACAGTTCCGTACTTCGCCTGAGCGATCCCAATGAAAGAAACGCGGTGAAGCCTTTAGCGAAGTCACAATCCCTAAAACCTAACGCCTCCGCGTCAGCGACCCTAACGCCTGCATAGCGGCAAAGCCGCTATGCAACGGCCCCTTCGGCAGCACCGATAAGCTCTGGAAAGTGCGTCGCATCCTCAAATCCGTTCGCCAGGAGCCGCCGCTGGTATTCTCGCAGGCCCTCCAGCATCGAGTCGTCCATCTTATAGGCCATCACGCTCTCAAAGTAGTCGCGCGCCGTTTCTTCCGGCCAGTTGGCCTGACTCATGGCCCGGGCGACCATCGTCTTCCGATTCCGCCAAATGTATTCCGGCTCCGCGCCGTCGCTCGATCCCACGCAAGCCGCCGCCCGATTCAGCCACCATGCAAGCTCGGGTGTCACCTTCTCATTGCCGATCCACGCCGCCCACACAAAAGGCTTTCCGGTCAAGGCGACCCACTCCGCCCCCAAGTCCAGCACCGTAAGTCCCGAGCCGTCGGTCATCATCCCAATATCGCCAATGAGGACGCAGGCATCGGCTTGTTCCAGCATCGTCTCCAGATTCGGAGCCAACTCCACCGTCTCCGGTCGAACGCCATAACGCTCCCCTAAAATGATCTGCGCGAGCCGATTGCTCGTCATCGAACTCTGGTCTAAGGCGAGCTTCTGGATCTCCGCCGGAGGAACCTTCGAGAAGAGCCGTACGCTCTTCACCGCTCCCCGAGATCCAATGCACACCCCTTCCGCCATCCGGCGATCCGCGACCCGAAGCGCATCTACACTCGAAACCAAAATCGCATCCGCCTCACCCGATTCCAAGAGTGCGGGCAATCGAGAGGGAACGTCGTAAAGGACTCGCACCGGACTGGCCGCTCCCATCTCCTCGAACATCTCCACGAGGGGAATCGCATTTACATAGGAGACACAGCCAACGGTATATCGAGTCATCTTCTCTTCTAACGATACCTACGCCCCGCCCGACTCTGGCACGCCAAAAGCCCTTCCGATTACTTCCAT
Source organism: Armatimonadetes bacterium 55-13 (assembly GCA_001898035.1). Classification (GTDB taxonomy): domain Bacteria; phylum Armatimonadota; class Fimbriimonadia; order Fimbriimonadales; family Fimbriimonadaceae; genus 55-13. Next base: position 118,068 of record MKRX01000001.1, on the reverse strand, counting down.
CCAAACAAGTCGAAAAAAGATTGCAGATTCTCAACTCGATGGAACTCCACCACCATCGGCCCTTCCTCACCGGAAGTCACCAACCGCAGACGCCGCCCCGGCAAACGCTGCAAGGGCGTCTTCGTGCCTTGAGCCGCATTCACAATTTCCAGTTGGTCGGGGCCAGCCAGTACATCGCCCTCCGCGAAGGTTTCGTACCGCACCCCGCACGTCCAAGTCGATGCCGCCGTAGCCGTCCCATCCCCCATTCTCAGATAAATGCGAGAACGCAGGGGATCGCACGATTTGCCGTTAACCGACAGCAGATCAGGCTCCCACTCACCACCAATCGGATCCAGCTCCCGGGCGAGTTCATGCCCCAAGACGGCCAGTCCAACGCAGGCGAGCACGGCCATCCAGAATCGCCGAATTTGGGGATCAGGCGGTAGATCCATGCGCTAAAGACGCACGGACATCATGCCTGAGTTCAAGAGCCGGAGACTCACGCGTCTTCTTGGATGAGTTGAAACCAATGACCGTCAGGCCCGGAAAAGGTTAGACAATCGGGCGATCCATCCTGCCCTCGAATCGGAATGCCATGAGAGGCTAGCCTTCGACAGGTTTCCTCCAAATTGTCCGTAACTAATACTATCGCCTGAGAAGCGTCTTGATAGCTGTCCGCCGATGAATCCGAGTGAATCCCCGGTCTCAGGAGAAACTCCACGCCGCCGGATCGGAGCCACACAAATCCTCCTTGCTGCTCTTCCTCAATATCAAATCCAAGCCCCTCTGAGAAGAACCGCTTCGAAACATCGGTGTCCCGACAAAACAACTCCACGTGTCGAAACCGCATGAAGATCATACGAACGGTATGACAAGAATTGCGCCCACAACGAAACGCCAGGAAGGCTATTTCTTTCTGACCACCGCGATCACACTGCTCCCCCACGGTAAACCAAGAAGCTTAATCAACCCTGCCTCCATATTTTGCAGCCCGATCAGAATCGAATTCATCCACTTCGGCACAGGAACCAGATTCGCTTTCGCATCCCCTTTTCGCCGTTTCTCAAAGAACCGAACGATCACCACCAACGGGAACAAGAAGAACACCGAGTAACTAAACCGAACGCCCTGGAATCCCAAACCCAGCAGTTGAGAGCGAAGCTGTCCCAGTCGATACCTGCGAAAATGCATCAACGCCACATCGTGTGGCCCCCACAGAGACATGAACGCGGGCACGCTCAATACCAAGGTGCCTCCAGGTTTCAAAACGCGAAGCGCCTCTTGAAAAGCGCGATTGTCATCCGGGATGTGTTCAAAAATGTCGAGTCCGATAATGGCATCGACCGAATTCGAAGCCAGAGGCAACGCTTGCCCGTCCCCTTGGATCAATCGCTTCAATCCTCGCTCGGAACAAAACCCCAGCGCCAAGGAACTCATATCTAAGCCAACCGGTTCGGACCAACCTGAAAGCTCGCGCAGAACCACGCCAGTTCCGCATCCCAAATCCAGAACGCGCCGCGCCGAAGGCGCATACTTCCGAAGCAATCCAATCGCCAAGTTTCGCCGCCCAACGAACCACCAATAGTGGTCCTCCAGGTCATACATGCGGCGATACTCTTCTGGATTCACTCCTTCCCCAGTCGTGCCTTCTTGCCCCGGAGGCGAAGTTTCACCAGATCGCGCAGCATCCGAGGCCCATCTCGAAGGAGAACCACCTTCGACCCCTCCTGGTGAGACCACCGAATCGGTACTTCGTCAATTCGATATCCCAGATCGCGCGCAATCATCAATGCCTCAAAATCGAACGAAAACCCGTCCAGCGTGCACCGCTTGAAAATGTCTTGGGACGCCTTCCGGGTGAACATCTTAAATCCGCACTGCGTGTCGTCGATTCCCTTAATCGCCAAGGTTTGAACCGCCTTGTTAAAGGCTCGCCCCAGCATTTCGCGGTACCAAGGCTGGCGGATCTCCAGGTTGCTGTCCTTGAGGGGGCGACTCCCAATCGCCACGTCCGCGCCTTCCTGCATGTGCTTAAGGAGCTTTTCGGTCTCTTCTTGGGGAGTCGCGAGGTCTGCGTCGCAGAAAAGCACCAGATCGCCCGTCGCTTCCAGCATTCCCTTGCGAACCGCGTACCCCTTGCCCCGATTGGGCGAATAGGCCACCAGCTTAAAGTTAGGATGTGAAGCCACAAACTCCTCCACAAGTCGATTCGTGGAGTCCTTGCTGCCATCGCTCACAATCGCAACGTCCCAAGGATACGGTTGGGCAGCGTAATACTCGGCAAGCCGCTCCAAAGAGGGGCGGATCCGCGCCTCTTCGTTGTAGGCAGGCACGACCACGGAAAGATGCGGCAGGCTCAAGTCGTCGGAGATGATACCGCCTGGGTGAGCTTCGCCTTTGCCGAAGCTTTCGCCAGAATCAACACAGCCGACAATATGCATATTCCCCCGAACGCTTGCGCCACCCCGATCCGTTCCCCAAGGAACATCACCGAGAGCGTCGCCGTCGCCAAAGGCTCCACTGCCGCCAAGGTCGAAGTCACCACCGGCCCTACCCGCTCAAGCCCGGCGAGCAACGTGCTAATTGCGATAAACGTGGGCACCACCGCCAATAAAACGGCCCAAATCCATCCAACCGGTTCCGTCGGCCACTGAAGACCTTGGGCCAACGCCATCACCAGATAAGCGACCGCTGCCGTTCCCAAGACCACTAACGAAGACGCCATCGCATCGATCCCGTTGAGTACTCGATAACCCAGCAGCAGATAGCTCGAGTAAAAAAGGGCCGTCCCCACTCCAAAAGCAATTCCAATCGCATTCCCCGCGGTCGAAACCCCAACAATCAGGACCGAACCACCAAACGCCAACCCCAACGCCAGCCACTTCGGCATGCTCATCCGTTCATGGAAGAACACGATTGATCCCAGCGTCACGATGGCCGGATACAAATAGAGCAACAGCGAAACCATGCTCGCCGGAATGTACTTGAGCGCAGCGAAGAACGTGAAAGATTGGCCAACGTAGAACCCACCCATCAAGAGCAAGCCCTTAAACTGCCTCTTATCCGGCCACTTGGGCCGCTTCCAAACGGCAAGCGCCGCCAAAAGCGCCGTTGCCACCCCGAAACGAACCATCAACAGCGTAATCTGCCCAAACCCCGCCTCATAAGAGCGGTGAGCAAAGAGCGCCAGCGTCCCAAACGCCAGCGAAGACACCAAGACCATCACCGTCCCAAGCGCACTCCGCGACATCCTCACAATTCTGACGCGCAAAGCGCCGAGCCCCCAGGTACTTAGGAGGTCCATTCTCGCAAAAAATTAGAATTGAGCCTATCATGGCGACGGCTAACCCTATGCTCTCCATCCTCGCTTTTTGCATCGCCTCCTCTGTCCTTCCCTACCGCTGGGTCTATGTCCAAACCAACTTGCAGGTACCAAAAAACGCCGATATGCTGATTGAGCTCATTCCCCGGGCCAAGCGCGCGGGTTACAACGGCATCGTGCTTGCCGACACCAAGCTTCAACGGCTGGATAGCGTCCCCGACTGGTACTTCGCCAATGCTCGCCGAGTCCTCGCCAAAGCTAAAGAGAATCAGATCGACCTGATCCCAGCCATCTGGCCGATGGGGTATGCCAGCGCCATGCTCGGGCATGATGTCAACCTCATCGAAGGGATGCCGGTTCAGAAAGCTCCCTTTGTCGTCCATGGTTCCGAGGCGCGACCCGAAGATGAATCTAACTTACTTGCCAATGGTGGGCTGGAACAAACCGCCCAAGGCAAACTCGCGGGCCTCTCAATGCAGGACGGCCCCGGCGTCAGTTCCATCCCCGATCCTCAAGTCAAGCACGAAGGCGCCCAATCAATCAGGATGGAAAACTTCCATCAGGGCAATGAGGCCGGAAACGCTCGCCTTGTCTGGACCGTCCCCGTACGACCCCATCGCCAATACCGAATCTCTGCCTGGGTGAAGACCCAAGACCTCCGAGGCTATGTCCAAGTCACCGCCTTGGACGAGACCGGAAGAAGCCTAACCATTAACGATCTTCCCTTAACCGGCACCCGCGACTGGAGCCAAATCCAAATGTCGTTCAATTCTCTCCAAAATCGCCAAGTAAGACTCTATATCGGTGTTTGGGGAGGAAAGGCAGGCCGCATCTGGTGGGACGATGTCAAACTCCAAGATGGCGGACTTCTCAATGTCCTCCGTCGCGCCGGTTGTCCCGTGGAAGTGGCCTCCGACAAGGGAGAAACCTTTACCGAAGGCAAAGACTATGCCCGGATCGAGGACCCCAAACTTGGCGCCACCCCTTGGGCCGGAGAATACGAAGCCGAGCACCAATCCCCTTCCCTGCGCATCCTCCCCAACTCGCGAATCAAGAACGGCCAGCGCCTTCTGGTTAGCTTCTTTCATGCCAAAACCGGTCCAAACAATCAAGCTGCCATCTGTCTAAGCGAGCCCAAAACCGCCGAGGTCATGCGAGATGAACTCCAAAGAGTCGCCGACCTCTTCCATCCCAAAGGCTTCTTTTGGAGCCACGACGAAATTCGGGTTGGTGGCTGGTGCGCCGCCTGCCTAAAGACAGGTTTAACCCCAGGCGGAATCCTCGCCGCCAACGCCCGCCTCGGCGCCCAAATCCAAAATCGAATTCAAAAAGGTTCCGAAATCTACGTCTGGTCTGACATGTTCGATCCCTTTCATAACGCCGTGGACAACTACTATCTCACCAACGGAACTCTCGCCAAATCATGGGAGGGCCTCTCAAAAGATGCGATTGTCGTCAACTGGAACTCCGGCAAGGCAAAAGACTCTCTTTCGTTTTTTGCCCATCGTGGGAACCGGCAAATCCTTGCCGGCTATTACGATTCCCCCACAGAGAACTTCAAACCCTGGCTCGCCGAAGCCGCCAAAGTGCAAGGCGTGGTCGGCGTGATGTACACCACCTGGGTCGGCAACTACGACGATCTGGAGGCCTTTGCCAAAGTCGCCTTTACACGCAACGACGACGGCTCGATGCCCTTCGGTAAGGCGCGCTCCAAATCGCCCCTTACCACTTCCTCACAAACCGAACCTTGGGTTGCTCCAAGATCAACGGTAAGCCCTTGTCATCCAGATAAGCGTTAAAGGTCCCCCCGTCTCGCGACTCGCTGACCTGATTCGCCGACACCTTCTTGGTTCCCACCATGATCGACTTCTTTCCAACGTAGGTCGCACTCACGCTTGTCCAGGTCAGTTTGACGATGTTAAACGTCAGATACGTCACCTTGGTCCCCACCTTAGGCTTATCCCGCACAAACCACCACATCGTCGGATCCCCAAGCTGCCCCTCTGGCGCAGGAATCACACGGGTGACCTTCTTGCCGTTTGAATCGATCACCACCGATGCGTTCCGACCCGAGAATGTCGCGGAAAGATTCGCGGAGTTCTTTCCCTGCTTGATGGACGCAGACCGGCTGAGTGCCACCCCTTTGCTCTCAAAGGAAGCGCGCAAGTCCAAGGTCGTGGTTACGCCATTCTGAAGGGTGGTTAACTTCGTAACCGAACTCTGCTTGGCTCCCGAGATCGTCCGGGTAAAGGAAACGGTACCAACCTTCTTGCCATCCTGAATCGCATCGAGCGTTACCGTCTGCGCGCAAATGGACTGGCACCCCGCCGCGAACGCGAGAGAAACAAACGTTAAGAATCGCATGCTATGACTTTTGCACATTCTGCGCACCCAGCCGATTCAATCCGCCATTTCCCCGCCTTCATATGCTCGCCGGAACTGCTCGAAATTGACTTCCGCCAACATCACAGTATCGCAATCCCAAAGAAACTCGCCTCACCGTCAGTTCCTTGGGACAAACGACATCCAGCCTCTAGACTAATCGGCCCCACCCGCGTTAATTATCAACGGCCACATGATTTTAATATATAAGTACCATTTGTTGCCAAAAACGATACACATTTATATAAAAAACATTTTTCGTTTTTCTGGTAACAAACAAATTCTTCGATTCGTATGTATGGCAACGACCGCTTGTCTGTCGGTCGACTCACTTCAGCTTCTTTGCCCAACTTCTCTCCAAAGTTCAAAACTCCCTGGAGTCACTTATGAAACTATCAAAGGCATTTACTCTTATTGAGTTACTTGTCGTCATCGCAATCATTGCAATTCTCGCAGCAATCCTTTTCCCCGTGTTTGCCCAAGCGAAAGACGCCGCTAAAAATACGGTCGTCCTGTCTCAACTTAAACAGATGGGAACCGCGACGGTCATGTATTCGACGGACTTCGACGACGCATTTCCGCTTCACTCAACCCGCACCAGCGCCACGGCCTTTACCACTTGGCAGTGGATTATCGATCCGTACAAGAAGAACTACGAGATCACGTGGCATATCAAATTGCCGCGTCCTACCACGTTCTATCAAGCGAACTCGCAATTTGGACTGATCCCAAGGGCCGCGTCCAAGAGCGGTAACACAACCGGATACTTCACCTACTCGGTAGATGGTCATGATGTTCGCTTTGATGGCATCGCTGGCGCCGGCTCACCGGCTTCTGCACCTCTATTCTCGGGCGCCATCGCAGACAGCCCGTCGTATACAACAAGCCAGATTGGAAGCCCATCGAACATGATGATGCTAGCCGAGACCGTGGCTGGTTGGGACTTCCGTTGGACCGCCTCCACCGCTACGCCCATGACGGGATGCTCGAAGTGGTCGGGAGCAACCAACAACGTGTTTGGCGACGTCTGGCACTTTCGTGGCCCCTCTCCAATCAAGCGACCGAAAGATGGCAGAAACGGAGCGGGCGCATCTTGTTTAACCCCCGACGGGATGACAATCTATGTTGCCACCGATAGTTCCGCCAAGTCGGTCGATTGGCGAGCCAACTTCCGCTACGGCTATCAGCAGGCCTCGGATGGAACCTACTACTACCCAAGGATGTACGCTGCGGGTGAATAAGTTGCGATTCCTCTCGATCCTCTTTCTAGCCGTTCTCACCCTCGCGATGGCGGGTTGTTCAGAATCGACGCCTCAAACCACTCCCGAGGAGAGACAGAAGTTCTCCGGCGCTTCAGACAATGTAAGCGAAGCCGGGAAAGGCGGGCAACCCAATAATGGGGGCCCGGCCGACTCTATTGGCGAGAGCACTGCCGACGCCAAGTAAGCCATTCGGTGGCGTCTAGAATTCTAGACGTCGCCGAATACCTCCCTAGGCCCTCGGAAAAATCGTCACTCTTAAGTGCGTAGCCCCGTAAGGGATAAGACGTATTGATTCCTCGGCCCCAAGTTCTCCACCTTCAGCCGGCAACTTCGGCGTAAACCTCTGCTCGGGATGAGCCGAATTGACCTCCATTTCCCACCCTTCAATCCTCCTCCCCCGCAGATGCAAACTCACGGGAGGGGAAGCCCAAGGATCGTTCGACATACTCTTCCGCTCAATCGTTGCCAGAGAGGCATCCACCAAGGCATAGTTCCAAGGCCCAGCCGGTGTTGCGTTCCAACTCGGGTAGGACGCCGTCGAATAGGGTGATTCAGAGATCGAAGTCCATTTTGCCTCGATCGGCAATGAGTACACCAAGGGCCCATGTTCGACCCCCACGCCGCGATCTGGCCATTCGCTAACCTTGAGCGCCATCGGCAGCCGAAGGGCGACGACATCTCCTTCCTTGAATTCTCGATTTAAGACGGCGAATCCGTTGCGCACCAACGGAAAAATGACTTCGTTGTTAAACAGAATTTCAGGTGACTTACACCACTTCGGCACCCGGATCAGGAACTCGAACGCTACCGGACTCGTGACGGAAATCTCAAATCGAATCGTCTCCTCAAACGGATAGTCGGTTTTCTGACGAATCGTCACCGGGGTTCCCTTTTCCCCGACCTTTGTTTGAACCGTGCTCGGTCCGAGCAAGGTCGCTGCCAAACCACCCTCGGCGGTTCGCATCCACATCCTCAGCGCATAGTTGGGGAGCATCCTGTGGACGTTTCCGCCACAGCAGGCTGTCCGCTGCCCGGGATTCGGCTGAAAGGCCATCATCCTGCCGCCATGCGCCATCGCGTTGTGGTCTGAATCAAGGGTCGCAATCACTTGATTGGGGCAAGAAAAATACTGAACGGCCTTCCAGTCCTTCTTGATCGCTCCCATTCCTGCATTAAAGATCCCGCGTTCGATCCGGTCCGCCCAGACACCATCTCCGGTTGCCATCAGAAGGTATCCCCAACTCCAGGTGTGATCTGAAATATCGCAGGTCTCATGCGAATCCAAAGCTCCCACGCCTCGATACCATTCAGACGTAGACGGGATTCCATCGATCAACATATGATGCTTAAAGATCCGCTCCTGAGCATCCAAGGCAAACTTCAGATACTCCTTTTTGCCTGTATAAGAGTAGAGGATCGCAGGCTGCTTTGCCGTTTCTACATAAGTCACCCCGTGTGCATTAATCGGAGTGATCCCTTCTACTCTCTCCATTGAGAGGTCTCCGTGTTCAGGGTCTTTAGCGACGGTCAAGTATTCTTTCCAAGCCTCTTCCGCTTTGCTCAAGAGCCGCGGGTCGCCAGATTTCGCAAAACACCACAATATCGACTCGATGTTTGTAACGTTCCGAGTTGGCTTACCATAATCCGCCGGATCGAGAAGATAGTGCTCTGTCAACGCCTCCGGAATAGCCTTCCCCGCACCCGCATCCGCTAGGGCCGTCAGGGCCCGGAAGAAAATGGCGTGCGGCCAGCGATGAAAGTCATCCTTTGGTTCCTTAAAGGCGGATGGCCCGATGTATCCATCCCAATCGATTCTCAAAAGCGTTTGATCGACCGCCTGCCTGACCTGGTGCATCAGGCCCTGGTCGCCTAAGGCAAGCGCGAGCCGCACTGCCCCGTCAACCCAGTAGGCAACCTGTTCCCACGGCCACCAAAAACCCGTCGGCGGCTCTTTCGACTTCCAATAGGGTTCATTAAAGGGCCAGGAAACGTGCGGAAGCTGTGACCCCAGTTCCTTCGCCTGCTTCTCCAGCTCGCCGCGAAGCCATCCTTCTGGTCGAATCGACCCGGGAGGCAGTTCTTCCATTGCCGCATAGGATCGCGAACGTACCGAGCTTAAAGAAGAGTAATCCAGCTTGCCCAGAGCAAGCGAAGTCGCGCCCCAAGCAACCAATCCTAAGAACTCCCGCCGATCCATATCCTCAACCTACCCAAAGAAACGTGAGACCAGAGGAATCGCCGTCCCCTATAATGAGACCGTCATGCCGCTCTCCGCTTCGGTTGCCGCCTTCGTCTTGGCGCTCTCCCATCCCGCTGCTCCCGCAAAGCCCGTCTTCAAAGATGGCCAGTCCCAGATTGTCGATGCTTTCAACACTCCTGCCGACTGGATTCGCCAGAGTCTTTGGGTCGAGACCGAATTCGATTCCGATAAGGACGGAAAGAAAGATCGCGTCCATGTAGACGTCACGCGCCAGAAACAAACCGAAACGGAAGGTCTCAAAGTCCCCGTCATCTACGAATCCTCCCCTTACTTCGCTGGCACCGGAGATGGCCGCTCGATCCTTTGGGATGTCCATCAAGAACTCGGCGCTACGCCTCCGCCCCGCACCACCCATCCGAATATCGAATTCGATCCGAACCGAAACCTCATCTCGAACGACTTTGTCATGGCATGGGTCCCGCGAGGATTCGCCGTCGTCCATTCGGAAGCTCCTGGTACCGGTCTCTCAACCGGTAGCCCCACCGTCGGTGGCGCCCCGGAACGTCTAGCCCCCAAGGCCGTCATCGATTGGCTGAATGGTCGCGCCAAAGGATTCACCACCGCTGATGGAACGACTCAAACCTACGCCAAGTGGTGTACAGGCAAAGTGGGAATGACCGGCACTTCCTACAACGGAACGATCCCCGTCGCCGCTGCCACCACCGGCGTCAAGGGCCTTGAATGCATTATTCCGGTCGCCCCCAACACCTCTTACTATCACTATTACCGATCCAATGGCCTGGTTCGGCATCCGGGCGGCTGGCTGGGCGAAGACATCGATTCGCTCTATGACTTCATCAACAGCGGCAATCCCGCCAATCGAGAGCGGAGCAACAAGCTGTACCGCGATGGCGAGTTCGCGAAGAACCAAGATCGCCAAACCGGCGACTATAACGCGTTCTGGGCAGACCGCGACCTCCTCCGATTCGCCAAAAACATCAAGTGCGCTGTCCTCATGGCCCACGCGTTTAACGATTGGAACGTGGTCCCCGAACATAGCGTCCGCATCAGCGAAGCGGTAAAAGGTCGCGTCCCCCTCGTCCAGTATTTCCACCAGGGAGGTCACGGTGGAGAGCCCCCATTCGAGCTCATGAACAAATGGTTCACGCGCTTCCTCTACAGGGTGAAGAACGGGGTAGAAAGCGGACCGAAAGCGTACATCGTCCGAGAGCGCGAGCCGGGAACCCCACGCGGAACCACTATCGCCCCCACCCCTTACGCCGATTATCCGAACCCAGAGGCCAAGTCCATTGCCTTCTACCTATCGCCAGGAGGCCAAAAGGCGGGAGCCCTTAACCTCGCCCCGGTCGTCGATCCTGGCCAAGAAACCCTCACCGATGACGTAAACATTGATGCGCCCACTCTGGCCAAGGCCGATGAATCGCCGAATCGTCTGATCTACGTCACGCCCGAACTCAGCGCGCCGCTCCACCTCTCGGGGACCGCTCGCATCACCCTCAGGCTCGCATCAAGCGTTCCCGCCGCCAACCTATCGGTCTATCTCGTCCAACTTCCATGGACGGATGGTCCCATCGGCACCGCGAATCTCATCACCCGAGGTTGGGCCGATCCCCAAAATGCCAGGGAACTCAAGGGCGGCGATTATCATTCGTTGGAGCGTGGCGCCCCCCTCAGGCCTGGTGAGTTCGTCAGCTTGACCTTCGACCTTCAGCCCGACGACCAAATTATCCCCGCGGGAAAGAAGATCGCTCTGATGATTCTGTCCAGCGATCACGACTTCACGCTCTATCCCGCGCCCGGCGCCAAACTCACCGTCGACCTTGCCGCCACCAAGATCACCCTCCCGGTAGTGGGAGGTTTGACCACCTACAAGCGCGCAACCGCCGGAAGCTAGGGAACAACTCTAGAGGATTGCCGTCAGAAGGATGAGTTGGCGTGGACCTCCCACGCCAACTCAATCGATCCCAACATGTCCCAGACTCCAGGGAAACCGCCGCTAACGCTAGACGTGCTCAGAATCCTCGCTGACTGGGCCGCCTCCTGCGCCGAACGTTCCCTCCCCATTTTCGAATCGGAATCCCCCCTCGATCTCCGTCCCCAGGAGGCTCTCGTCTCAACTCGAATATTCGCCCAAGGCGGCCCTCGAACCGCCCATCTTCGACAAGTCGCATGGGCCTCCCTGGCCGCTTCCAAAGAGACCGTCCATCCCGCAGCATCCGCCGCCGCTCGAGCCGCCGGCCTCGCCGCCGCCACCGCTTACACTCACCCTATCGCCTCCTCTCATCAGGTCAATCACATTGTCAGCCCCATCGCCTATAGCGCTCACGCCATTGCGCTGCAGGCAGGAACACAATCCGCCGCGATCCCAGAGATCGAGTGGGCAATCCAACATGTCCCTGGCGAGGTACGCCAACTCGTGCGACACCTACCCGCTCGCCGTCCAGGGAAAGGTCCGCTCGCTTATCTCTGCGCCCAAATCGAAGCCTCCCTCCGAAGTCCATAGGCAACAAACCTTGGTCTCCCCGTTAAATGTTTGTAAAATCACCGGACGATGCGCAGACTCCTTTTAATCGCGACGATTTTGGTCCCTTTCGGAACCGCCCTGGTCTACCCCCAAGGACCCGCTAAGCCCACCAAAGGCTATCCCGCCGTAAACGCCATTTTCAAGGCGAACTGCGTCGGCTGCCACCAAGGCGCGGGCGCGGCCGGCAAGTTCGATGTCACCACCTACGCCAAAGTGATGGTCGGAAGTAAGAAAGGCAAAATGGTCGTCCCTGGCAAACCCACCAAGAGCCCCCTCATGGACTACCTAAAGGGAACCAAAAAACCCGCGATGCCTATGGGCGCCAAACCCCTCAAATCCGCCGATCTCAAGATCATCAGCGACTGGATCACCGCTGGCGCCAAGAATAAGTAGTCAACGAACAAATAGGTCTGGAGCCATTCCAGACCTATAAAGCGGCGTCCTGTCCCCTGCCCTCTGAACAAGCTTCTTCGCCCGCTCCACAGCCTCATCAGTCGAAGGCGCGTCAATCGACATCCCCAAGCCAGGAATCCGTTCACCGGAGAACGTTAAGAACCCCAAGGCAATCGTCCCCAGTCTGAGTAGGGCAAGATAAAGGCGAGGTCGGAGCAAAAACGAAACTGCCCCCACGAATGGTGTTGAGCCGCCAGCCCGAGGTTTAAAAGTGAAAGTGGTGGAGGCAAGGGGATTCGAACCCCTGACCCTCTGCTTGCAAAGCAGATGCTCTCCCAGCTGAGCTATGCCCCCACGGCTAGAAGATCATTATGATACCAGGAGAGAAATTCTTCAGGATAGGGCCTAGAGAAAGTCTTCCGGTCCACCCACACCTAGCCTCGCGAACCGTTTAAAATAGGCGAGATGCTTACCGGTCTCGATGTCGCTATCCGAAACGATTTTGCCGATCTTAAAGGCAAGACTATTGGTCTCGTCTGCAACCAGGCGTCCATCGCTAGAGACGTCCGGCACGTCATCGATGTCCTTCTCCCCCATCATCAACAAGGCGACTTCAAGATCGGCGGCATCTTCGGGCCCGAGCACGGGCTCTTCGGTCACACCCAAGACAACATGATCGAATGGGAGGGCGAGCCCGATCCGCGCACCGGATTGGTCGTCCATTCGCTCTACGGCAAATGGCGAGAGCCCCAACCCTTTATGCTGGAAGGCCTCGACGAGTTGGTCGTCGACCTCCCCGACGTCGGATCTCGCTACTACACCTTCGTTTGGACCATGGCCCTCTGCATGAAGGCTTGCGAACCCCTCGGCATCCCCGTCACGGTGTGGGATCGCCCCAACCCCATCGGAGGGACCCAGGTCGAAGGCACGCTTCTGCGCATGGGTTTTGATTCTTTCGTCGGTCAATATCCCGTCCCCACTCGCCACGGCATGACGATCGGCGAGATCGCCCGCTACCTCAAGGACGCCTTCTTCCCTCACGTACAACTCAAAATTGTTGAGATGGAAGGTTGGTCCCGTGACATGTACTTCGAGGCCACCGGCCTTCCCTGGGCCATGCCCTCGCCCAACATGCCCGCCCCGGAAACCGCCGTCGTCTACCCAGGCGGCTGCCTGCTAGAGGCCACCAACCTCAGCGAAGGTCGCGGAACCACCCGCCCCTTCGAAATCTTTGGAGCCCCCTTCCTCGACGCCTGGAAGTTCGCCGAAGGGCTGAACCGTCTGGACCTACCAGGTTGCGTCTTCCGCCCCCTCCCCTTCGAACCCACATTTAACAAGCACGCCAAACAAATTTGCGGTGGCGCCTTCCTCCACGTAACCGACCGCCAGACCTTCCAGCCCGTCCTCACCTACATCGGAATTCTCCAGGAGGCCATCCGTCAGTCCGGTCTCCACGATCCCGCGGGCCTCCCCCGTGGCTCGCAATTCGAAGCCGCCTCCGCCGAAACCACCCTCCCCGGCTTCGCCTGGAAACTGCCTCCTTACGAATATGTCCACGACCGACGTCCCATCGACATCCTCGCTGGAAATGACTGGCTCGCCGATGCCATCGAAGAGATGACTCCTCTTCAGAAAATCCAGGAGAGGTTCTCGGATGAGTGCACAGAGTTCTCCCCCGCCAACCTTAAAGCCAAGATTTATTACTAATAACTTGACCTATTTCCCAATAGGTCTTAACATTCTCATAACGCAATCGGGCCAAAATCCACACAGTTGAAAGACCCGCCCGCCGAAGAGCGGGGTGCCCGGTCAAACCTAGGACTCATCCCATGAAACGTGCATTTACCCTCATTGAACTCTTGGTGGTAATCGCAATCATCGCGATCCTCGCCGCCATCCTCTTCCCCGTCTTCGCACAGGCGAAAGCTGCTGCCAAGAAGACTGCTGCCATCAGCAACCAGAAGCAGATTAGCCTCGCCGCCATCATGTACTGTGGCGACTGGGACGACAAATATCCGCAAACGGACGGTTGCGACCAGTTCAGTTCCCTCAATCCAGCACTAAGAGCCGCCGCTCTTAATGGTGCCGCTGGCCAAGGATGTGGAACGCCTCCGAGTACTCCGGGCGGCACGCCGAATGGCTACAACCGCGTGAACACCTATTCCTGGCAAAAGTGGTTTATGCCCTACACCAAGAATGTCGACCTCTTCGTGCATCCGGGTCGCCAGAAAGACGCCACGATGTGGGCCAACGGCGGAGAAATCTTTAATGGCTTCGCGATCAACCCGGCTCTCACAGGTTCGGCGAACATCAACGTTGGCACCGGAGCCGTCCTTCGCGTCCGAAACAGTTGGCTAGGTGGCACGCAGAGCTCTATCCCAGACGTCGCCGGCGCGATGCTCCTCTTCGAATTCGGAAGCTCCAAGTTCAACTTCTCGCCGATGGTCATGACCACTGCGGAATACAACCTCCCAACCCCTGCAACACAAACCGTCTACCCGCAGGCATACCGAGAGTACTGGGGCCGCATCTTCATGAAGTGGACCACCTGCTCCGGGCCCAACATGGCGGAAATCTCCAATGAGCCCGATTCCCGCACCGTCTTCGCGAACGGAATCGTTTTGGGTCTTGCCGACGGTCACGCCAAGTTCTACCAAGCCCAAAAGTTCCTTGCGAACACCCCAACCGTTGCCGAGTACGGCGCCATGGATAGCTACGGCAATTGTGGAACCGGCTCGGAAGTCATGCGTGTCGCCGCCGTTCCGAACATCAACCTCAACTACCCAATGTGGGGTTTAACCGCTCAATGATTCGGCTGATTCTATGCTTCGCTCTGATCTCCGCCGTGCTGGTCGGATGTTCCGGCGGCACCAGCGACGTCAGCAATGACGGCGTGAAATCCAAAGAGCAGCAAATTAAAGAGGCATCCGAAAAGCTGAATGGCGGTCAACAAGAAGATCGCGGACAAGGCGAGTAAGGAACACTTCACGTAAAAATGCACAAATCCCTAATGCAGTGGATTTGTGCATTTTTATGTCAATAACAATCCCATAACGTCCCCTTAAAATCCTATTAACGCTCCTCGCGAACACTTGTGCAGTTAGGGTGACAATGAATGGTCGCCCAAGGAGCCATCATGAAGAGAGCCTTTACTCTCATTGAACTCTTGGTCGTCATCGCAATCATCGCGATTCTTGCGGCCATCCTCTTTCCCGTGTTCGCGCAGGCAAAAACCGCAGCAAAGAAGGCTGCCACCATTTCCAACATCAAGCAACAGGGCCTCGGCCTGATCATGTATGCGGGCGACTATGACGACACTTATCCTCGTCAAGATGCCTGCGAACTCTATAGCTCCCTGAACAGCAAGTTCAAAGCCGCATCCTATAACTCCACCGCGACCAGCGGTTGCTATGGCCCCTACTACAATCGAGTCAATAACTTCTCATGGCAGAAGTGGGCAATGCCATACATCAAAAGTGTCGATCTCTTCTTCCACCCCCTCCGCCAAAAAGATCAGGCAACCTGGGATAACGATGGCGAGCTCTTCAACCAGTTCCTTCTCAATAACGGACTGACGGGTTCGCTCTACATCCCCAATCTGGCCACCGGCGTCGTAGGTTCTCGGGGCAAGCGAAACAGTTGGCTGGGAGGAACCCTAACCGCCATCCCTCGTCCATCCGAGGCCATGATCCTCATGGAAGTCACCTATAACCTCGGCGTCATCCCCGCCGCAACCGATGACAACCAATGGAGCACCACCACCCAAGACATCGTGGCCTACCCCCCAGCCTTTCGGGAATATTGGAAGAACAAATTCTATAAGACCCCGCGCGGCGTTACCGACTGCTTTGCAGATACGGTGAGCAACGAGGTGGACTATAACAAGGCGACCACCGGAGGAGCCGTTCTCGGCTTCTCGGACGGCAGCGCTAAGTTCATGCAGGCCGGGAAATTCCTCGCGAACTGCCCGACAAAACTGGAGTTGGTCGGCGTTTCAGGCGGAGCCAGCGCCGGTTGGACCTACCAAAACGACTGTCACGGGATGCCTAATGGTGGAGGAACCGCAGGCAACCTAGGCATCCGCACCCCTAATACAAATGTGAACTATCCCATGTGGGGTTTTGGCGGCTAATGACCATCAAAGTGATCTTGGGCGTCGTTGGGACCTTCACCCTCTTGGGGTGCGGCTCCACCGGCCCCATTGGCAACTCGGAAATCAACAAGGCCTATCCAAAGCAATCTCAGGCGCAACTGGAAGAAGACCTCAAACGCGCAGGCAAATACGACGAGTACATGGCGGGCAAACAAAGAGATGCCGCCGTCGAACAAGGCCAACAATGATAATGAGGCCCCAACCGGCATTCTGCTGACGGGGCCATTATCACATCCAAACAAGAGCAATTTCTTAATAATCTCTTAACATTCGGTTGCAGGATTTGATAGAAAATATTGCACAATAGTCAAGTCACAGCGTAGCGACCTATGCCCAAGTAGGCCGCTTTTTTCATGCGTCAACGACCATCCCCTCTCCAAGGAGTCAAACCTTTGAAACGTGCATTCACGCTTATCGAACTGCTTGTTGTCATCGCAATCATCGCAATCCTCGCCGCCATCCTATTCCCGGTCTTCGCGCAAGCCAAGCTCGCCGCCAAGAAGTCTCAGGGACTCGCTCAGGCTAAGCAAATCGGCACCGCCAGCCAGATCTATCTGCAGGACTACGACGATGTTTACTTCCCGTATCGCGTTAACGGTACCAACCCTGACTACGTGAAGGTCACCAACAGCAGAGGAGCCGCCTTTGCCGACTCCGTATTCGGTTCCAGTGCCCGAACCCGAATCTTCTTCAACCAGCTTCTTGCTCCGTACATCAAGAACGATGACCTGTGGAAGGCGCCTACCAACCCGATCGCTTGGGTCGGCTACGATCCCACCGGTGCGTCCACCGATACTGCGGCGTACCGAAGCTATGGCGGACAGAACTCCTACGGCGTAAACAACTACATGTTCACGCCTTCGGATCCTTCCATGTCGGCCACCGCAGTTGAGAACGTTTCCAACACCATTATGCTCGTCGACGCAAGCTACTACAACGTGCTTCCGCGCGGCGTGTGCATTCTGAAGAGCCAAACCTTTGACCCGACGTCGAGCACCTATCCGTACTACTGGAAGAGCCTGGGCAACTCCACCTACTTCCGATCGTCTGGACCTCCTTCGGATGCCGAAGCCGAGAAGCTCATCCAAGCTCGATACAATGGTCAGTTGAACGTTGTCCGAGCCGATACCAGCGCCAAATCCTTCGACTGGAAGAAGGTCGTCAACGATGCCCCCACCACCACCTACACCGAATCGATGTGGGATCCGTTCAAGGCAGGCTGTAAATAACAATAAGCTATTGTTAAAGTAATGATGACATTAGAAATTAATGTCATCATTACTTCGATGAAGTACACAGTTAAGCGCTCTTTCACATTTTTCATTGCATCGTTTTTTGCAATTCAATCAATTGCTCACGCTGGAACATTGACGGTATCCAGTCCTTCTGTCACAATATCGGCCCAAGATGGTGGCGGATACCTATATATGGCAAATAGTGGATCTAGCCTAGACGCCTTCTATGGCGTTGATTCATGGGTTGGGCTTTACTTTCCCTGGGCAAACACCTACTCAAGAATAATTGGCCAGATTTCTCGCGATATCGAATGGGCTCCCAGTTTCCCTGGAGACAATCCCCCCCTCAATGCGGACTACGAGCTGAAAATAACCTACAAGTGTGTCGCCCGTGCCGATGACCCTGATGACATGATTAATCGCTCATATGGAACGTCCAGGGCTGCACTCTCGGTAATGGGTGGATTTTTTGAGTTCGTTGAGATGGCTGAGTTAGTTGCAAATTGGCCAAATCCTTCTATTCCCGAGGTAAGTGGAGATCCAAATGAGAAAACCGTAGTTGTCAACTACTCAAGACCGCTTGTACCTATTCTTGATCCCATGACTGGAACTTACAAAACTACTCATAACCTTGACATTGTTTGCGCTTCGAGCGCGATAACTTTGTCTGGTGATTGGCAATATGGCGGGGCCGAGTCTTATGCCTACGTGCAGTGCCGACTGACCAACATCGGAAACCATCAATTAGCGCCAAGTTTTCAATAGCCGCTTTGGGCAAAGCCCCCAAACCTTTGTTGTTCGGGGGCTTTTTCATGTCCGCTATAATCTAAGTTGTGAAGCTCGTCGTCTGCATCGTGCATAACCGAGACAAGAACAAAATCACGGACGAGCTCGTCAAGGCCGGATTCAAGTTCACCATCATCGGCTCAACCGGTGGCTTTCTTCGTGAAGGCAACACCACGTTCCTTATCGGCGTCGATGAACCCGATCTCCCCACCCTGAAGAAGGTGATCGGCCAGAACTGCCAATCTCGCGAACAGCTCGTAAACGTCATGCCCTTCGAAGCCGCTCCCCCCGGAGCCTTCATCCCCAGTCCCGTCAAGGTCCCCGTCGGCGGAGCCGTCGTATTTGTTCTGAATGTCGACCAGTTTGAGCGCTTCTAAGCTAGACGGGCTCATCGGCCTCAGCGGCGCCAAGCGCGTCGTTCTGCGCATCGCCGAAGCCGAAAGCGCATCCCACGCCATTCTTCTCTACGGCGCCAAGGGCGCAGGAAAGGGCCAACTCGCCGACGCCCTTGCCGTTTCTTGGCTCAGCCAAAACGACGATCCCAACGAACAGCCGGTAACCACCTTCTTGAACGGTCGCAATCCAGACGTCCTCCGCGTCCAGCCTTTCGGTGCTGGCCGCATGATCCTAGGGCGTCAAATCTCACCCTCGAGGGGCTCAGAAGGTGGATACGACGGCATTTCGGTCATCGAATTTCTTCGGACTCCACCCATCATGTCGGCTCATAAGGTCGTTATATTGGAAGAAGCCGAACGCCTCCATCCTGCGGCCGCAAACGCTCTGCTAAAAACGCTCGAAGAACCCCACGCTTACGCGAAGTTCATCCTCATGACGAACAGCGTCGGCAGCATTCTTCCCACCATACTTTCGCGCTGTGTTGCCATCGCCTGCGAGCTCCCCAAACCGGACGAACGCAGCCAAATAAATATTGAAGAAGAATTCTGGGCGCTCGCCAAAGGTGCTCCCGCCCTGGCTCGCCGCTATCAAGAGAACCCCGCCCCGTTCAAGTCCCTTCTTGCTTTCGCCAAAGAGCTTCGCTCTCGACCCCTTTCACAGGCTCTCGCCGCCGGCGATCAATTTAAGTCAATCGCCGACAAATTGGATCCGAATCAAGCCGCTCGAATCGCGAACACGGAAGCGCTGGAACTGCTTGCGATCGCCATATCGCTTTACCACCCAGATTGGCACCAAGCGCTTGCCAAAATAACCCAAGCCCATCGCAGAATTATTGGGAACGGTAGCGCCGGAATGACCTTTGACGCACTCTTTACTTCGCTCCTCAGTCAGTGACTACTGCCTGGTGCAAAGGATGGTGCCCTTCATAAGCATCTTTCCTGCCATCCCGCATCGTTCAATCACCATCTTTCCACCGTTGGGAGAAAGCATCAACAGGTAGCCATCCACAAAATAACGTCCTGACGTGATCGCCCCCACAACCTCGTTTCCACCTTCGGCAAGTTGTCCCGACTGGTAAGTGCCGTCCTCACTGAACACGTATACCGTGCTTAAAGATCGCCAAGATCCTACGATAGATGTCTTGGATAATGGCTTCAGTACGTGAAACTCTGCGGCTCCAAAGGAGAAGAAGCTTCCCTCCTCGTCCGTTCCAAACCGATACACGCCCGTCTCCTTGAAGCCATCGGCGCTTTCTTTGTATTGCCCTTTCTCGATCGTGAACGTACCCACACCGGTCGTCCCCTTCTGTGCCTTCTGACCTTCAAGGTCAAAAAGGTTTCCACCTCCCAATCGCGGTAGCGACGCCCTTACCCCGCTTGGAAAGTAGACGTATGGGATGGCCCTCAGCACACCTGCTTGATCGGGAGTCGCCCGGTACCACATGCCCTGAGGTTTGCCGTCAACGATCGCTGGCGCCGGAATGGATAGGCCCTTCCCTGAAGGGAGCCATCCGGGCATACCCACCATCAGCGTCGGCGTGTTACCTGTCGGCAACGCCGTAATCTTAGTTGTCACTGGAGCCGATCCCTTGAACTCGATGCTCGTAAGAAGGTCCGTCAAGTCCGCCTGATACTTCTCAAGCGTCGCTTCCGACCGAGAAATGACCATCGCCAAAATGTATTGCCCACCCTCAATGAACATGGAGTACATCCTCTGATGCGCCCCATAACTCTTGTCGACCAGTTGAAAAGCCTGGACAACTAACGTTCCTTTGCCCTTCTTTGCCGACGAGACTGTCCCTTGACTGGCTATCTTCGCATCGCCATTTACGGCGCCAACCACCGCCTCAAATTGTTTTGTGGGGTCGGCATCGACTGCCTTTTGAGGAGGGGCTAGAAGAATCGCGAGAATATCTCCCGCCGCCAAATTCCCAGGTGAAAAAACGCGAGCGTTGCCCTCGGTCGACTCCTTCCAGCCCTTGGGCAACTTATAGACGATGCCCTTGTACTCTTGTGAGTTTGCCGAAACCAGCATCGCCAGAGAGGCGACGACCATCAACAATTTCCGTGTCTTTCCCATAAGTTCGAACCGCACCGCGTAACACTTATGCTAACGATCACCAGGCCTGTAATATCCGCTATACCTTCAATTATTTGAAGACGGCCGCAGGAGTGGACAAGCTAAACATTCTTGTTCCCACCTTAAATCGAAATTCAGCGAACATTGCCGATCGTTTGCCCTTGCCGAGATCTAATCTAACCAGCCCTTTTTGCGCCCCGAATTGCCTGCCATCCAAAACCACTTTGGGCAACCACTTTTGATCGGCGAATTTCAAGTTGTCGGATTCCACAACCCACACCGTCACTTTCTCAAGTTCAGCCCCCGTCGCGGTCAGTTGAAGGGTTACCGAATCGCCTCGCCGAGCCGTCTTCCAAGCGACGTTTGGCATCTTAAACGCGCCCGCCACGGACCGGGCGAACATTCCGATCGTCTCGATGGCGGAGATCCCGCCGCCCAAGTCGTGTCCCACATTCGGCACGATCCGAGCCCACTTGGGTTGCTTCAAATCCTTCCAATACTGCGAGAGCGCATCAACCGTCCAATATTGATCGTTACCCCCGTTCACAATCATCGTTGGGACTTTGATTCGCTCACGGTAGGAATAGGGATCCACCATCCTCGCCAACACCTGGCCAGCGGGCGTTTCCATCTTCTGCTGCAGTCCTCGCCGGGTGTAGTCCTGGATCATAGGGCTGTACTCACCCCAACTCTCGATCTGGTGCTTCATCTGCGCCGGAACGTTGAGGTTGTCGATGACCATCGGTGCAATCGCCGCCACCCGCTTATCGCCCGAAGCCCCCACAAACCATGTTGTCCACCCACGCTTACTTGCCCCCGTAACGACAAAGCGCTTAATCGGATTCTCCGAGTTTTTCGTGGCGTCCACCACCGCGTCCATCGCACGGATCGCACTCTTCGCCATGGGGAATAGCAAGGGCCAACTTGGATCCTTCGTGGACAAATACTTCTCGAAGGTATGCGCGATCAGGTCATCTTCACGCATGTCCCAAATTGGCTGATTTGGTACGTCGAACAGCATAGCGACCGGCATCCCGGTCGCTCCGCTCAACAAGCGAATCTGGGCCCGGTCCCCGTCCCGAGGGCCATCTCCTGTGATATAGAGAACCGCGGTGCCTTTATAGTCCACCTTCGGGGGCTGCTGCACCAAAATCCCGTGCTTCCAAACGATTCCTTGCCACGTCTGGCTCGTCAGATCGATTTCCGTTTGTCCTCGTTCGCTTGCTACCACTTTCCACTTTGCCGAGGAATCGGGCTTTTTCAAAAACTGGTAATACTCACCAGGGACGGAGGGCGCTGCCAAAGAGACGGCTGCAATGAGGAACAGCATGTCCCCCATTTTGCCCTCATTCCGTGCGAACGCAACATCCTCTTAACACGGTCAACCTAGTAGTTGGCTTGACAAAGCGGAATGAGCGTGTAAGAATAACGCGAGTTGCCTGCCAGTGCGGGCCATTTGGGTACGGTGGATATGTCTATGACCAGAAAACTCCTTCGCAAGATGTGCATCCTTGCGGGAATGGCGGTTCTCAGCGTGGCCGCAAACGCTTTCGTGTTCGATGTCAGAATTGCCATTGACCGAGCGCTGAACAGCCCCACGCTTACGATCCGGTATTCCGGCGCAAATGCTGCCCTGATCGAACTTAAGCTGAACGGCGAGAGCATGGGGACTCGCCCCGTCAGCGCGGCCAAGGCCAGCGGCGAAACAAACTTCAACATCAATCTCGCCGCTCTGAACGATGGAGAAAACACCGTTGAGGTCTGCCTCTACGATAAGAATGGCAAACTCCTGGGTGTTGAAAAGACGACGATCAACGCGGAATCGGATAACAACAGCCCGATCTTCCTGACGTCGCCAAAGATTGGCCAGACCGTCCAAGGTCCGGTGGAAATCAAAGTCGGATTCGGTCGGGAACTGCGAAGCGCCTACGTGAGCTTCTTCGTCGACAACCAATTCAAGTCGATGATGAACGTGCCTCCGTTCAACTACCTCTGGGACACTTCCCGAGAAACCAACGGTTGGCACGAGGTGGAAGCTTGGGTCGTCGATGAAACGAGTCAGACGATGAAGACCCGCAAGGTCAAAATCTTCGTGAATAATCCAGGCGGCCGCACGGAGCGCCCCATCGAAACCATTCCCAGCACCAAACAGAGCGATCCCGCAACTTCTGATGCCGCTGGAATGAAGACGAATAAGACCAATAGCGGAGCTTCGGCTGTTGTGAAAAACACTCACGCTGTCACTCCCGCCGCTCCTGGTTCTGCTCCCACTCTCGTCCTGAACCAGTCGGCAACGGCCACCGGCGCCATGAGCGGAACCAAACCCACTGTTAAGACCAGCGCCACCGCGCTCGGACCTAAGTTCCTGACCCCAACCGGCACCCGAGTTGCCAAGAACATGCAGAAGACCAGCGGCGTCATGTCCACGGTCAAGAACGTCACAAACTCTGCAGGCAAGATCGCTATCACCAAGGGCCAGAAGCTTCCTAACATGAACTCCTTGGTCCTTCTCTACAACAAGCAGTTCGTCGATTTCGACGTGCAGCCTCGCGTAGAAAACGGTATCCCTCTCACTCCCATTCGACACCTTCTCGAAAAGGCCGGTGGAGAAGTGAATTGGAAAGCGTTCGAGAAGATCGTCGAGGCCAAAGCCCAAGGTCGCGAAATCTTTATTGCCATCGGCAATAAGGACGCCAAGGTCAACGGCAAGGTCGTCGAAATGGAGACTGCTCCGTTTATCGATAATGGTCGAACCGTGGTACCGCTAAGCTTCATTCAAGAAACGCTTAACGTAAACATTGAGTTCGATCCCGCAACCGGCCACGTATTGATCACTCCAGTCAAGAAATAAGTCAGGTTCAAATAGAAAAGCGGTTTGGCCCTCATTGCCAAGCCGCTTTTTTTATGCAGATTTATCTCAAATTCACCGAAAAATACCTGAGCACGCTCGAGGTGCTCGGATATGCGACACCAGCGACCGTCACGTGCTCAACTCAGGCTCTGGGCTCTCCTTACCACCGCGTTCATTATCGTCGGGGTGAGTGCCGGTATTGCCATCCTGAAGCTGTCGCTAGATCGCTATCAGCGCGACTATCAAGGTGAACTGGCCAATTTAGCCAGCATCACTTCCATGCTGGTCGATCCTGATATCCACGAAAAACTGGTTTCCCCGCGCCAGATGGATTCCGAACTCTATCGCACAGAGGTCGAAAAGCTTGCCGAAGCGAAACGAAAGATCAGAGGGGCCCGCTACATTTACACGCTTCGCAAGTCCGAAAACGATTACGTCTTCGTACTCGATCCCACACCCCCCGGAGATCACGATAGCGACGGGGTAGACGACAAGTCTTACCTGGGAGACCCCTACCCAGAGATTCCCCTCAACGCCAAAAGCGCCTACGAAAACAACGTCGTCACGGTAGATTCAGAACCTACCCATGACCGCTGGGGAACCTTCATCAGCGGCTTTGCTCCCATCCGAAACAAAGAGGGCAAAGTAGTCGCCGTCCTTGGTATTGACCGCCTCGCGGACGACATCGAAGATCACCAGCTAGCCCTCATTTACGCGGTGAGCGTGGGTCTTGTTCTCGTCGTCATCATGGGAGTTGTATTCGGCTGGGCATTTACCCGCAAAATTTCGGCCTCTGAAGACTCCCAAGGCTGGATTCGTTACCTGACCGGTTCAAACCGAATTTTCCGAGGAACGATCTTGGAAGTCGCCCTCGGTGGCCTTGCCATTATCACGTTCCTCGGCGCCATCCAGAGCCTTGTGACGCAGCAGCGCTCGCTGACCGACTATCAAAAGTCGCTCGAACGTAATAGCGTTTACTCCTCTCTCCTCAGTCAGATCGATATGACTCAGAAGAGTGACTCCGGCTGGACCGAGGGTCTCGCTAATCTGGGTGCCTCCTCTCGCAAGGCCGACATCGCCTGGTTCTACCAACGAATCGTAGACATTCAAAGCGAGCCATCTCGCTCAAAAGGCGCCATCGGGCTAAGTTCGGTTCGAGGTCAGTTGGTTGCCGAGATCAACCGTGAAAACGGCCTCCAAACAAAAGCCAAAACCCAGATTCGAGACGAACGCGCAAGCCTGGTGGTGCTCTTCTTCATTTCGGCGTTCATGGCCATCGGCACCATTGCCATCGTCCGCACCGCCTCCATTCAGCAGCAAGACCTAATCGCGGCCAAAACGGATTGCCACCGGATGGACATTGCCTACCGGCAAGTCGTGGAGAATCTCCCCATCGGTTGTTTCGTCTACGCGGATAAAAAAATCTCGTTCTCTAACGCGACTTGGGATGACCAATGCGGTCGAGCAGAAGACGATGATCGGACGGATCGCTGGACTCATGCCTTGGTCGAACCAAGTGCCGACGAATTCTTCTATGAAATGGACCAAGCGTTTGCCGCCGGAGAAACGCTGACACTCCAATGCAAGTTGATCGGACCAACTGGCGAACTACAAGTCGTTGAGGCCCATGTCAACGCAATATGCAACGATGACTCCGAAGTCGAATACCTTCTCGGTTTCACCGTAGATCTCACCCAGCGGGTCACGGCCCAAGATCAATTGGCCGGTAAGAACCGAGAAGTACAGCAAAAGAATCGTATGCTGCGCCGGGTTGTAAAGGACCTCGAAGACAACCTGGAAGCCATGGTTCAGACCCTGGTCAAGACCATCGAAGCCAAATGCATCTACACTGCGGGCCACAGCGAGCGCGTTACCAATTACGCGATGGCAATTGCCGATCATATTGGATTAGAAGCCTCTGAACGAAAAACCCTTCGTATGGGCGCCCTGCTCCACGATGTCGGAAAAATTGCCGTCCCCGACGATATTCTTCTCAAAGCTGGACCGCTTTCTGAGGAGGAATTTGAAATCATTCGTGCACACCCATCGACCGGAGCAAAGCTCATTGAAGACATGCCGCTGTTCCGCGACTGTGTGCCCATCGTGCGTTGGCATCACGAGCGCTCAGATGGCTCTGGTTACCCAGATGGTCTCACCGGCGACCAAATCCCTCGCATCGTTCAAATCGTTGCCGTAGCGGATTGTCTGGACGCCATGACCTCAGATCGAGCCTATCGCGGCGCCTTAACCCTGGAAAATGCGCTAGATCAGATGAAAGATATGGCTCAACAAGGCCAACTTAACCCTGAACTTGTAACGATTCTTACCGAAATAGTAATGAGCGATCGTGAATTTTGGTCCAGAAGCGAAGACTGGGCCGCGTGATGAGGAATCAATTTTGAGCCAGCCGTACGGAACCGATAAACGCCGATACCTTCGATACGACATCCTTGACTACGTCGTCATCGACCTCGACAACAGTGCGACATCCATCAACGCGGTCATCGTCGACATTAGCCTGGGTGGTCTGCAAATTCGATCCCGAGATCAATTGCCTGTCGGTGAGCTTTGCTCTGTCCGCGTGGGTTGTGCGGATCTCCCTCCGTTGGCTCTTCGAGGGGAAATACGCCACTCGACCCTGATGGAAAACAGCGATCTCTTCTCCACCGGACTCAAATTCATGCCGGAAGGTCACTCCGATCGAATGGCCATCGCCGAGTACGTTCACGATATCTTTCAGCGCCAATGCGATGGACTTCTCGTCCGTCCTGAGATGTAACAAAAAAACGCGGACTTCTGAGGAAGTCCGCGTTTTTTTAATTTATCCTAACGGCAGCCGCAACTTCCGCAGCCGCCTCCTCCACCTTCAGACCCTTCGGTCTTAAAGGAGGACCCACAACCGCAGGAGCTCACTGCATTCGGGTTGTCGATCTTAAAGCCCCCGCCCATGATCTCATCCACGTAGTCAACCGAGCTGCCGTCCATGTAATTCAGGCTCAACGGATCGACATAGATCTTGATGTCGCCATGAGTGAAAACCTGATCGGCGCCCTCTGGCTCTTGGTCGTCCAGGGCCATACCGTAAGACAATCCGGAGCAGCCTCCACCCTGGACCCACACGCGTAACGCGATTCCAGGTTTATCCTGACTCTTGATCAGGTCTTTCAATTCGGTAGCGGCTCGTTCGGTTAGGGTGATCATTGGTCTGTAACTAAAACTCCAAAGGGTTCTACGTCGGCGGGCCGAGATCGGCGCGCCAATAACCTATTTTGTAATCAAAATCCCCCCAAAAGTAGGTCTATTCGGGAAGCCTCGGCGATTTTAGCCAACAAACCGATAATATTGCTCATGATGGGTGGCAGGGAAAGGATCATGGCGGCGGCTGAGAAGCTCATGGGGCTTCGGCCATATCAAGAAGTCGCTATCGCTCCGCTCTTGGCCATCGCCGAAGTTCAACCCCCCACCCTCTACTACCACTTCAAGGATAAGGAAGGACTGTTTGTAGAGTGGGCTGCCCAAGCCTTCTCTGGCATCGGAGAGAAATTCCGGCTTCGCGCTGGAACGTCTCTCACGGAGGGACTCACTGCTTTCTCCACAATCTTCCTCCTAGAAGTGCCTTTCGACATTGACCAAGTCTTGAGAGACATACCCGGGTTGGTCCGGCCAGAGTCCCAAGAGGCGGTCTACAACGCCTATTTTCAGGCGCTATACGAACCCCTTTGCGCCATTCTTATTGAAGCGATGGAGCGAAATGAGCTGCCCCCGGAACCCATCGGTCCTGTCGCTGACGTCTTCCTTGCCGGCTTGCATCAACTGAGGAAAAAAGGTGCGCCTGGCTACGAAGTAACAACCGCCAAGTGGTATGCCCAGAGATTCGTAAACGGCTTTGGCGCTGCTTAAGAATCTCTTGGGCGTCGTATGTTAAACTGCTCAATCTAAGGATAGAAAAAAGATGCCCTACGTAGTCGCTGAACCCTGTATCGGAGTCAAGGACAAGTCCTGTATGACCGTTTGCCCGGTCGATTGCATCTATGAAGGCGAGGATCAGGTCTATATCAACCCTGACGAGTGCATTGACTGTGGTCTCTGCGAACCCGAATGCCCCGTTACCGCAATCTTTGTCGATACCGATGTGCCTGCTCAATGGCGGAGCTTTATCGACCTCAATCGAGAAAAGGCCACCGAGTTAGCAGGCTAACTTCAATCTCTCGGAAGTGCAGCGTCGCCCTTCCCTACTCTCTCTCCAATGGCGGGAAGAGATATCATCTCGGCCCCAAACGGGCTTCTGCTCTGAAAACCGAACGGTGATATCCGTTACCGGTGTTTAAAGATCGCTCTGAATGATCTCTTAACAATCGATCAAAATCTGCCTCAACATCGTTTCCAACGACAACGCCAATTGGCTCGTTGACGATGAAAGCCTACGCGTCTTCGGCAAGACCTCGCCACAGCGCACCCTCCATTCTCCCCATTTCCAGCAATCGCAACCCAATTCTGTACATCCCTGGTGCAGAAGGAGATGCGCTGCAATGACGCACTTCGGCTCGGAGCCGCACCTCTCTTCCGGCGATCGTCAGCAGTATCTCGGTGACCGCGCCTGCGGCCAGGCTCTCCGAAGCCAGCACTCCCGCCCCGTGATCGGAAACATCGTGTAAAACGCCACTCACGGATCGCTCTGCGCCCATCGAAAGTTGTACAACGCACTCTCTCACCCGATGACGAGCTTCTTCCGTAGCAGGCTTATAATCCACCTTGCTGATCAAGTTGAAATGAAAGACCGTTTCCGCTCCCAGAGCCAACGTATCGACAAAATCGGCGATAAACGAAGCCGACAGCTCATCTCCCACAACGGTCATCACAAATCGATCGTTCGCTCCTAACGAGGGAGCGCCATCGGTAACCAATAACAAATTGGACTTATCGAATGCCCGTACCCACCCGCCAAAGGCGGCAGAGTCGGAAAGTCGTTGGAGTCGAATGCGAGCGCCGATCAAAGCGCTCTTCTCAAATACGGCCAAGGGATTCCACCTTCCAGTATTCTTGGATTGCGTTTATGGCTGTTTGGGTTCGGATACACTCAATCTAACCATGGAAAAGCCCACGGCCCCGGACCACAGCAGCCTGACCCAGGCTCAAGATCAATTTATCTTGGAGTGGGGCCGAATGAGTTCAAGCTGGGGCATTAACCGCACCATGGCCCAAATTCACGCCCTTCTCTTCGTTACCGGCGTCCCCATGGAAGTCAACGAAATCATGGACCGCCTCCAGATCAGCCGAGGCAACGCTTCCATGAATCTACGCGAACTCATGGACTGGGGCATCGTTCGCCGCTTTCGACATCCGGGCGACCGAAAAGACACCTATCTTAGCGAAATCGATCCTTATCAAATGTTCATTAGGGTCATTCGCGAGCGAAAACGGCGAGAAATCGATCCCACCGCAGACGCCATCCGGGAATGCCTGGATAGGGTTCCTGCCGACGATCCATCCGGCCCGGCCCAAACCATGCGAACCCGCTTGGAAGCGCTCCTCGAAATCTTCGACCTCATCGACGTCGCCTATCGTCAAGTCTTCGGCTCTGATCGGTCGCTTGACGAGATGCGAGATCTTCTAGGTAGTTCCAACCGCCCGTCGTGACCGCCCATGCCGCCAAAGTAACAAGAACCCCGCAGTGCCCGCCAAGATCGATCCACTGAGAATCGCGAGCTTCGCATGCATCAAATGAGTCGCGTCGGTGAATGCCAAATCGGCAATAAACAATGACATCGTAAATCCGATTCCCGCCAAGATCCCCACCCCAATCATCTGACGCCAACCAACCCGGTCAGGCAGGCTGGCAACTTTTGCTTTCACCGCCAGATAGGAAGCCAAGACGACCCCGACGGGTTTTCCGATGAAGAGTCCCAAAACGACGCCCAAACTGGCTGGTTCGGTCACCAAACCTGCCACTCCGCCGCTCAAAACGACGCCCGCGTTGGCGAATGCGAAGATCGGCATGATCAGCAAGCTCACCCAAGGGTGAAGCATATGCTCGATTCGCTGTAACGGCATCTGCACCCTCTCGCAAGCTTTCTCCAAGGCGTGTACTGCCGTTTGCTGATCCTGGTTCATGATTGATCGCTCGGCGGAGGAGCAATGCTTATCGAACTCCTCCAGAGCTTCGCGAGCTTCACTGGCAAATTCGTTCGGGACCAAATGGACGCGAGTCGGAATCAGCATCGCCGTAAGAACTCCGGCAATGGTCGCATGGATACCTGACTTGAGGAAGAAATACCAAACCAAAACACCCGGGATCAGATAGTAAATCGGCCCCCGGATTCCCAGTCGATTGATCGCGACCATGACCACCAGAATCGCGCCTGCCGCGCCCAGCATGGCCCACTGAATTTCTTCCGAATAAAAAACTGCAATGACTGCAACGGCCCCAATATCGTCCACAATCGCCACCGCCGCCAAGAACACTTTGAGAGCGAACGGCACCCGCGGGCCCAGTAGATTCAAAACGCCTAGCGCGAACGCAATGTCCGTCGCCATCGGTATTCCCCAGCCTTTGGCAGTAGGATGCCCATGGTTAATCGCTGCGTAAATAAGCGCAGGTACCACCATTCCTCCAATCGCCGCGACAATCGGCAGGGTGGCCTTCCGAATCGAAGCAAGTTCACCAAGCAGGATTTCACGCTTGATCTCAAGCCCAACGAGGAAAAAGAACACAGCCATCAAGCCGTCGTTGATCCAGTGGATGAGATGCTTGTCCAACTTGAGCGGCCCGAAGACCACCATGACTTGGCTTTCCCAGATGTGGAAGTAGCTTTCCGCCCAGGGTGAGTTGGCCCAGACCAACGCCACCACCGCCGCGATCATCAAGACAATGCCGCTGGAGGCCTCCGTCTTGGCGAATTCGGCAAACGGCCGCAACAGTTTTTCGCGAAGGGGTTTTTTACGATCGACGAACCGAGATTTCCTTTGCACCGCGAATTCACAATACTCGAATTCAGCTTGCTCAGGCTCTATTCAACTGGCTGCTCGCTAGCGTCGCAACTTCGACGCTGGTGGACTCATCCGGACCGATAACATAGAATGCCAAATCATTCTGTTCCCAGTGGACGCCATGGCCAACATACGCCGTCGTGCCGCATTTCAGCTTAATTTCACGCCCCGATCCCCTTCGTTCACCCTTCTCATAGACGTTGACGTGATAGATCTTTCCATGGACCAAATAGTCAAAACAGCAGGATTTGTCGGTGTGGTGAATCAATTTCAACGGCATAGATGGCCCTAGGTCTATAGTCGGAACCCGGAAAGGCATGGAGGACTGAACCCATTGTGCCGCCACCACCGGATCGTTGGTGACCAATCGATCACTCAACGTCGCATTCGGTGCGCTTGGCCGCAGATAGATCGCCAAGACCAAAATGGCCGCCACCGCCGAAGCCGTCAACCAAGCGCCACGCCGCCACCAGGGCGGCCTAATGGTGGGAACCAATGCTTCCAACCGAGCCAAAGGAACCTCTTCGGAGCGTCCGGCTTCCCTAACGCTCGCAATAAAGACTCTCAACCCCGCCAGCTGCTCTTGAGCGTCGGGACTCGTATCCAGGAGACGGTCCGCCGCCGCTCGGTCTTCCGGACTGAGAGAGCCATCCAAGTACGCCTGCCAGTCAACTTGGCTCATCGGACGCCCCCTTCCACCGTGATCCGGCCGGCTAAGTGGTCGCGCAGTTTGGCCCGCGCGCGAAAGAGTCGAGAACGAACGGTTCCAAGCGGAATTTCCAGAGCCGCCGCCGCTTCCTCGTAGCTCATCTCCTCAACGTCGCACAGCTGAATAATCAACCGGTGTTCAGAACTCAAGTTTTGCAGTTCCCTTAATATTGTTTCCGCGTCCACCCGCCAAGAGACTTCGTCCCAAAAAGGATCCACCACGCTTTCGTGCTCTTCTAGCACCAACGTAGGTCGCGATCCTTCACGCCGCAAAACAGTATTGAACTCGTTTCGCATGATTCGGATGAGCCAACTTCGCAAATACTGCCCATCGAAAGACTTCTGCGCTTTGCAAGCGCTGTAAAGCGTCTGCCCCACCAGATCCTCCGCTTCTTCAGCATTGCGGGCAAGCCGCTTCGCCACGCGAAACAGCGTGGGGAGTTCTCGTCGCAATTGAGATTCGAAGTCCCGCATTAAGGCATCGCCCGTGACCCCCGTGTGGCCACGTTGAACCCCATAATACATCGAGCCGGAAAAGGTAGGCATGTGCGCGAGGGAACGCTCGGTAAATCAATGGGCGTTCCCATTCTCACATCACGTAATGCACACACCTCGGCGAATGTTCCCTACCCTCCGCGATAAGGCCTACCAAACTGAGTGACGGACGGAGTCTTGCTGAAATCGAACTGTTTTAATGGCTTTCGAGTGGCCTTGGAGACGAATCCATTGAGGTCCTTCAGCCAGTACCCCGAAAACCCTTGCCACTCCTTCACGATCTTGCCCTCAGTATCGATCTCCACGATTGCCGGTGAGCTCTCGATCTTGTACTTGTAAATCAAGTCTCCTCTCGGATCCAACAGGAGCTTGTACGGTGGATTGATTTCCGCATTCCACGCCCTGGCACGGCTCTGATCGACATTAATGACGCCAAAAAACTTGGCATGCTCGTTCGGATAGTAGGCTCTGATCAGGCGATGGATGTAGGGCATCGCATCGTTGTTCACCGAATCCCCATCCTTGATGAAGTAGAGAAAGACCACCCCTTCCCCTCGCAGATCCTTTAGAGACAGCCGTTTCCCTTCGATTGAGCTAATCAAAAACTCGGGCGCCAAGTCTCCCGGCGTTAAGCTCTGTTTCGCCGATGCGCATCCAGAAGGAGAGCCCAATATCGTCGATACTGCAAATCCCAAAGCTAAACTTCCAAGCATTGTTTATTCCTCCACTAAAGGCCAATGACCCATGTTCAGCATAGGTAGGTTCCATCCGACCCTTCTGTCGGCCTTTTGCCCGATGTACAACTTCCGTGAGAACGAAAGCCCTGTACGACAAAATAGAAGACAAACTACAACGTAGAACGCTTACGATCCCATGAAAAAGACCAAGCTCCCCGACCAGGTCACGGAAAAGCTCAAGCTTCTTCCTACCAACCCGGGTTGCTACATCTACAAGGACGAAAAGGAAAACGTCCTCTACGTGGGAAAGGCCATCAACCTCCGAAACCGGGTCCGTAGCTACTTCCAAGACTCCGCCCGCCACGGCCTCCGAATCGCCCGCCTCGTGTCCAAAGTCCGGGACATGGAGTGGATCGTCGTCGATAGCGAAGTCGAAGCCCTCGTCCTTGAATGCAATCTCATCAAGGAGCACCGTCCCCCCTTCAATGTCCGCCTGAGGGACGATAAGAGCTACCCCTACATCACAATCACCAACGAGAAGTTCCCCCGCGTCATGTTCACCCGGCGTGTGAAGAAAGACGGAGCCAAATACTTCGGTCCCTACACCTCCGCGTTCTCGGTCCGAGACACCCTCGACCTACTCCACAAAGTCTTCCCCCTCATCCCCTGCGGAAAGAGTTGGAGCGGTCGGGAAGAACAGCGCCCCTGCCTCTACTATCACCTCAACCGCTGCCTCGGCCCTTGCGCTGGTCTTGCCGACTCCAAGGAATACAAAGAAGTCGTCGGAAAAGTAGAGCGCTTCCTTCAAGGTCGCGAAGAGTCTATGGTCAACGACCTCAAACGCGAGATGAACGAAGCCGCCGAAAACCTGGATTTCGAACGCGCCGCCCAAATCCGCGACCAAATCCAAGCCATCGAGAACGTCCTCCAAAAACAAAAGGTCCTCTCCAGCGACCAAACCGACCAAGACGTGATCGCCGTCGTAAAAGACGACCGCGGAGCCGCCATCCAAATGCTTTATGTCCGAGGTGGCAAGCTCATCGGTCAACGGCAGTTCATTCTTGACGGCGCCAGCGAGGCTCCCACCCAAGAGGCGGTCCAAGAATTCGTCAAGCAGTACTACGCACAAGCCCCCGAGGTCCCACGCGAGATCCTGCTCCCCGTCGAGATCGAAGAACGAAACATTGTCCAGTCTTGGCTCCGCCAACGAAGAGGCGCCGCCGTTACGGTCGAAGTCCCTCAGGGTGGAGAAAAGCTCCGTCTGGTGGACATGGCCGCGAACAACGCCGAACAAGCCTTGGCGCTATTTAGTCAGGAACTCAGCCAAAAGGAAGCCTGGGCCGAAGAGGCCATGAGCCAACTCCAAGAAACCCTGGGCCTCCCCACCCTGCCCCTCCGAGTCGAGGGCTATGACATCTCAAATATCCAGGGCACCGCTCCCGTCGGCTCAATGGTCGTCGTCGAAAACGGAGAAGCTGCCAAGGCCGAATACCGTCGCTTTAAAATCCGCTGGCACCCCGAGAGCCCGAATGACTTCGCCATGATGCACGAAGTTATCACCCGCCGCCTCCGCGCCTACCTGGACGGCGATGAAAAGTTCGCCAAGCTTCCCGATCTCATCATGATCGACGGCGGCAAGGGACAACTCGCCGCCGCCCTCAAGGCACGGGATGATCTCCGACTCTCCGTCCCCATGGTCGGCCTCGCCAAGCGCCACGAGATCATCTACCAACCGACCCACGTTCCGCCTGCCTCAAACGTTCCCCGGGAAGAAATGGAATCCGATCCCGGCCGCGCTCGCGATCTCCCCTACAAGTTTGAGGGCGTCTCTGACGCCTACGAGTACCGAGACTTCGAACTCCCGCTCAATTCCCCCGGCTTGCTCTTGCTCCGAAAGCTAAGAGACGAAGCCCACCGCTTCGCCATTTCCTTCCACCGCAAACTCCGCGATAAACGAATGACCGGCTCCGCCATCGAAGAAATCCCCGGCATCGGCCCCCGCCGCCGAAGACTCTTGCTCAGAACGTTCGGCTCGGTAGAAGGCATCCGCCGCGCCACCGTAGAAGACCTCGCCGCCGTCCCCACCATGACCAAACGCCTCGCCGAACAAGTCCGCGAATACCTCCAAGAAGGCTAAGTGGCATGGGCGCCCCGCCAAGCAAGGCAAGAGCCAAGCAAAGCAAAGCCACTGCAAGGCAATCGCCTAAAACAAACTCCCCTGCGGCTCTGCTTCCGCCTCCACCTGAGCCTGCGAAACCGGCTCCCCATGCTCGTCCAGATGAAACAGCTCCACCCCGCGAGCTACCAACGCCGGTCCCAAAAGCCGCGACCGATGGCACCGATGCGGTCGTAAACACCCGCACATCAAAAGGATCTTTCGCGAAGGATCACCCGCCGCTTCCATCAGCTTCCGAAGCCCCAACTCCAACTTCGGCTCCGCCCGCAAAGGCTCTAGATCCACCGAATCTGGGACCTTGCACAAGACCGGGCTCCCATCCACCCCACCCAGGGTATCCCCCATGTAGATATAGCGAATCTCCGTATCGCGCATCAAAAGCGCCAACCGCTCCCGCCGAAAATCTTCCCAATAGCTAGACTGCGGCACCGACCGCACATCCACCAAGTGCGTCACCCCGTGCCGACGAAGCACCGCCAGAAACCCCTCAAAACCCCGGTTCCCGTACCCCGCCGTTAAGATTCGCACAGAGGAATTATGAGCCAATCCCCATTGCGAGTGGGCTACTTCCCGCCCGTCATCACAATGCCCCGCACGAAGTACTTCTGCCCAACCATAAAGATCACGATCAACGGAATGATGACCAACACCGAGCCCGCCATCAAAAGCTCCCATCGCTCTGCGTTCAACTGCTGATAAGTCCGCAGCCCCAGCTCCAACGTCTGCTTCTCCGGATCGTTCAAGAAGATCAACGGCCCCATAAAGTCTTTCCACTGATAGATAAAGCAGAAGACCCCGACCGTCGCCAACGCCGCCCCCGAATTAGGCATGATCACGCGCCAAAAGATCGTCGCATGATTCGCGCCATCCAAGATCGCCGCCTCATCCAACTCCCTTGGAATCCCCATGAAGAACTGCCTTAGCAAGAAGATGTTATAGGCGCCCCCGCCAAAGAACGCCGGCACAATCAAAGGCAAATTCGTATCGATCCAGTGCAGGTTCCTGAAAAGCAAGAACGAAGGAATCAACGTCACGATCCCTGGCAGCATCATCGTGCTCAACAACAGCACAAACAACCGATCCCGTCCGCGAAACTTCAGCCGCGCAAACGGATACGCCACCATGCTCGAAGACAAGATAACCCCGACCGTGCTAAACGAAGCGATCACCGCCGAGTTCCGCAAGAACGCGAAGAACGGAGCATTGGGATTCGTCAGAACCGTTTTAAAGTTCTCCCAAGTCAATTCCTGCGGCCAAGCCCAAGCGCTCGACTTCGCAATCTCCGCCGGCGTCTTCAGCGACATCACCACCATGATGTAGAGCGGCATCAAAAACGCCACCGCTCCCACCAAGAGCGCAATCCACACCCCAACTTTCAGAACCCGAGAAACAAACTCGCCCCGTTTCGCCGCGCGAGCGTAATGCTCTGCTTCGGACCGAGCCACTTGTCGAGACACGATTGAAGCCATCTATTTAGCCTCCGATTCGTAATAAACCCATTTCCTCTGTGCCCGAAACTGCACCAAGGTCACCAACAAAATGATAAAGAACAGCACCCAAGAGAGCGCCGAGGCATAACCCATCCGAAGCGACTCAAACGCCACCTGGTAGATGCGCAACATGAAGAACCGGGTCATATCGTTCGGCCCTCCGTTCGTCATCACCAACGACTGGGTGAACACCTGGAAGCTCCCAATCAGCCCCGTCACCAAACAGAAGAACAGCGTCGGCGTGATTCGTGGGAAAGTCACCGCCCAGAACCGCTTCCAAACCCCGGCCCCGTCTAACGTCGCCGCTTCCAACTCCGGTTGGGGAACGTTCTGCAGTCCGGCCAACAAGATCACCGTTCCGCCGCCTACCCCCCAAATCGACATCAGAATCAGGGCCGGAAGAGCCATCGAAGGCGTCCCTAACCAGTCCACCTGCTTTCCGGGAGTCCCTGCCACCTGACTCAACGTCGCGCCTAACCACCCGTGCCCGTCCGAGCCATAAAGCAGCGCGTTCAAAAGCCCGTTTTCCGGGTTAAAAACCTTCCTCCAGATCAGCGAGGCCGCCACCAGACTGGTGAGCGAAGGAATGTAGTACATCGTGCGGAATAACGCCACCCCTCGCACCTTCTGATTCAACAGAAGCGCCAAGAGCAACGACCCGATGATTCCCATCGGCACCGAAAACACCGTGTAGATGGTCGTCA
The DNA here is from genome assembly GCA_001898035.1 of Armatimonadetes bacterium 55-13. Lineage (GTDB taxonomy): Bacteria > Armatimonadota > Fimbriimonadia > Fimbriimonadales > Fimbriimonadaceae > 55-13. The sequence continues at coordinate 81,245 of MKRX01000001.1, read as the reverse complement.
CCATCAGCGACTTCCAGAACAGCGCCTCGCTAAGCGCCTCCGAGTAGTTCCCCATTCCCCGGAACTTGGCGGGCTGAATCATGTCCCAATCTGCGAAGCTCATCAGAAGCGAGAGAATGATCGGACCAACCGTAAACACGATCAAACCAATCAGCCACGGCGAAAGAAACTTATAAGCCGCCCTGCTTTCGCCCTTCTCCCGGTTCGTGTAAGGCTTGTGCTTCTCCGGTAGATAGATGCAAAGCAAGATCGCCGTGACCAGAGCCACGCCCAGCCCAACCCCCACCACCCAATTGAATTGAGGAAGATCCTCCTCCTTCAAAATCGTGTCAAGCCGCTCCTGTCCAATCGCTTGACTGTTCCCCAACACGTTCTTTGCCGTGTCCTGCCCGTTCCAAAGCAAGTCCAGCCCGGTGCCAAGCCGCTCAGCAACGCTCGGCCAATAGTCCGCCGTAGGATCAAACTTCACAAACGGCACGGCCCGGTCCGTCACGATGCGGCTGTGCGGATAGAGCTGCTCCACCGGCGTATTCGGCCCCGGAAGCCAGACGTCCTTCGTCAGCGCCAGGGAGCGAATCGCAGGCTGAGCAATTCCCGCCTTCGCCATCGCTTCCATCCCCACCGGCCCCGCCATAAATTTGACCAACCGCCAGGCCTCTTCCGGATGCGGGGTCGAACTCACAATCGAATACCCCGAGCCTCCCGTTGGCATCGCCCGTGTCCCGTCTTTATAAGCAGGAAACAGCGTAATGTCCCAGTCGAAAAACTCCTTCGAGCCCGGCTTCAGCATCCGGCGCATGTTCGGAACTTCCCAAATCCCGCTCTGAAACATCGCGATCTTCTGAGAGGCGAACAGTTGCTGGGTGGTCGACATCATGACCCCCGTCGTCTCCGTGCTGTTTGGCATGAACTTCAGCTTGTTCATGAAGTCGGAGGCGAACTGATAGGCTCTTATTGCCTTCTCGTCCCCCCACATCACCTTCGTCGGATGCTGAAGGTCGTCAGCCAGCTTCCCACCGGTGGAGTAAAGGAAGTCTCGAGCCAAGAGTTCCGGCCAGGCCGTCGCGAACGCCCAACGCTGAATCTTTCCCTTGGCATCCTTCTTCATGAGCTGTTCGCACACCCACAAAAAGTCTTTATTCTTCAGCTCCGGTCGAGCATGAAAATCCCAGGTCCAGGATCCGTCCGGATAAGGCAACCCCGCCTCATCGAACATCTTCTTGTTGTAATAGACCAAGCCCATCGGCGCGATGTCGCGCGGCAAAACGTACACCTCGCCGTCCAGCGAGTGTGCGTCCACGATTGGCTCGTAGTAGTCCTTAATGTTGAACCCCGGCTCCTTCTCAAAGAAGGAATTCAGGGGAAGCAAGGCGTGCCGCTTGGCCAGGGCCTGAAAGTGCCCCATGTCCATCATCGCCACATCTGGCGCGGCATTCCCGGCATAGGTCACCAGCATTTTCTGGTGATACAAGGTGAACTCAAAGTTCTCGAGCTTAACCTTGATGCCTGGGTTCTCCTCCTCGAACCGGCGACAGAGCTGACGGAGGATCTTCAGCGATTCATCGCCATCCCAAACCGTAAAGCGGAGCGTAACGTCTTTGGCACTGGCCAAACCCGTTGAAATGGCCATACCCAAAGCGAGTAGGCAGCGAGCGAAGATCGTCCTTCGGCGTTCCATGATTTAACGCGACATAGCGTCAAATCGCATTGTACGACAGATTGATATACGGGTCAATCAAAATTCATTCGAACCTGGAGGCCTATTCTCGTTCTTGACCGCAAACGCTGCAAGGCGGCCGAATAGGTATATCGAAAATGAGTTCAAATCCAGACGAAGGACTGGCTGTGGGAATGAGGAACGCGCCCAAACGTGCGGCGGCTCGCCCAAAGGAAGCCAAGCCCAGGCCCCCACCCCGCCCCGGATGACCAAAGGCATCGAACTCCCTGAACTGCGACGAGAGCGCTCCCAGATCGATCCGAGTTCCCGAACACGCGAATATTAGCCGGTACCGTTGATCGAATTTTTCACCTAGAACCCTGATCTCTCGCCCATTGCTTAGCGCTTCCGCGTTTCCTATCAGGCTCACCAAACATGTTCGCAGTTCCCCGACATTGCCCTCAAATTCGGCATCTTCCATCTCAATTCGAGTCAGACTTAGGTGGCAAATCGCCATCGCCTCCTCAAGTGCCACGCTGAGGTGAGTTCTCCCGAAGATCGCCGCCTGCCCCGCCAATCCTTCCGCCAGCCGTATCGCCTGAGAACGGAGACGATCTAGCACCCGCTTTCCCTCCGATCCCAGTTCGCCACTGTGACGATCAAGGAGTTCTTGAGCGTGAAAAACAACCGCTCGCATTGTCATCTGTTGGAGCAAATCCGCTCCACCTCCTTCTTCTTTGCCGGACCAAGACAGCTCGGTCGGGGTTCCAATGCCCGCCGGAACGATGGTCACAATAGCGATTTCGCCAAATACGCCATCCGTTTCAAAGCGACACCTAACCATAAATGCCCGCGCCCGACCCCCAGGAAATGAAACCCGAATCACCCCTTCCTGGTACACATCGGGGCCCGTTCGAATCCATGGCAAAGGAGTCTCTGCCGCTTGAATAATCGGAGACCGGTCGAACGACAAACCCGGTTGAGTTTCGAATACAGAGGCCGCGATCGGATTGCACATCAAAACTACTTGGTGACGATTGAGAACCACTACCGCCGCCGACTCGCCTTTGTCGGCCACGAAGACATGTTCCAACTCCGGCACGTAACGAGCTTCCATCTTCGCCACCGCCCAGCCCATCGCCGCCACCGCCGCCGCACGAGAGCTGATTCCAAGCTTTCCTCGTATTGCCGCCCATAACGTTATGACAGTGCCTATCCGGATACCTAGCGACTTTGCAATCTCTTTGTCCGTGTGCCCTCCACACGCGAGCAAAGTAAGTTGCGTTTCACGAGTCGCTAACTTCGAAAGCGCCTTGCTCCCTTCGGAGTTGCAAAGATTAAACATCGCAATTTCGAGCCCCCATCCTCAGTAACTGGGTTGAGAAATCTAACCGACAATTGCGGCTATTCTGCCAATTTTCCCGTTTAGTATATGAATTTGAAACGAAAGTTAAATCATAGATCATAGGTTGCCGCCTCGCAGTGAGTTTTAGGAACTGTGAGTAAGCGAATCGATGGTCTGACTCTTAATCATTTATGTGCAAACAGGTCGAACTACCTCCAGCTCCGCCGAACTTGCACAAATCCGGGGACAACAAACACTACCGAGCGCAGACCATTGATTCGGCTTAAAGTTCAATTTTCGCCCTGCTCTTGAGTGTGCTTATCCATCAATCTATGTACATAGAAGACAGGATACTTGCCTACGCCCATCCCCCGAGAATTGCCAGTGTAGAGCCGTACCCAGCGTAAGTCGGCTGACTAGGTGATGATCGAAAATGAAATGGTTTCACAACTTAAAAATAGGCCTCAAACTCGGGATCGGGTTCGGCCTGTGCTTGGCGTTGATGGGCGTCATCGCACTCTCTGCTCTTTCAAGCGTGTCAAAACTAAAGAACGAAATTCATGCCCTGTCCGATGACGCTCTTGGCGGCCTTACCGCCCTCACAGAGTTCATCGATGCCAGTAAGCAGGCGCGCATCGTGCAGTTCCGTGTGGCAAGCACCGGCGGCGAAAAAGCCGTCGAATTGGCTAAAGACGTCCAAGATAACCTTGACGCGGCCGATACCGGGCTCAAGAACTACGAAAAGCTCATCGAAACGGACGAAGACCGACAAAACTACCAAAAGCTCCAGACTGCGTGGGACGAATACAAATCCACCTGGCAAACGCGCAAGGCCGAAATGTTAAAGGCTGAGGGCGCTGCGGGATTCGCTCTCATGGAGAAACACATGTCGGGCGTTTTCACGGGAAAAGTCCGACCTGCAATCGATGCCATTCTCCAGTGGAACAAAAAAGATTCGGCCCAAATGGTTGACAAAGCCGATAATGCTGCCGGAACGGCCTCAAAACTGGTTCTCTCCGCCTCGTCCATCGCCGCGATCGTCGGAATCGTATTCGCTCTCTTCATGACCCGAGTGATCGTAAAGGCCATCGCTTCCGTTTCCACCGGCATGACGTCGCTAAGCGCAAAATGCGTGCCTCAACTCACTGCCGGACTCGGCGCCCTCGCGGAAGGCAACCTCACCGTCCCCGCCGAATTCTCTACCGAACCAGTTCTCGTCGACTCGAAAGACGAGCTTGGACTCATGGGCCAGAACTTTAACTCAATGCTCGCCATGGTCGGCGAAGCGATCGGTTCTTACAACTCTGCCCGCGAATCGCTGAGCAGCCTGGTTGGAACCGTTGCCGATGGCTCGACCTCTGTGGCCTCGACCAGCCAGAGCCTCGCCTCTGCCGCCGAAGAAAGTAGCGCTGCCGCCTCGGAAATCGCCCTCGGGAGCCAGAAGTTAGCAGGAAGTGCTAGCGAAGCGGCCGCCGTCATGGAACAACTCTCGGCGCATGTTCAAAACGTGGCCCAAAGCAGTCAGTCCCAAAGCCACATGGCGAAGGAAGTCGGGCAATCCATGAAGCAGGCAGCATCCGGTATCGCCGAGGTAGCCGCATCCGCTCAACAAATGGACTCGCTGGCAACCCAAGGCGATGCGGCCGTGAAAGAAACTGTGAACGCCATTGAACGCCTCAAAACGAAAGTTGAGTTCTCTGCCCAGATGGTCAAGCAACTTGACGAACATGGTCAGATGATCGGCCAGATCGTTCAGTCCATCGAACAGATCGCCGAGCAAACGAACCTCCTCGCCCTCAATGCGGCCATCGAAGCCGCAAGAGCGGGAGAGCACGGCCGAGGTTTCGCTGTCGTCGCGGAGGAAGTTCGCAAACTGGCCGAGCAAGCCGCTTCGTCGACCAAGCAAATCTCCACGATGATCGGTTCGGTCACCGCAACCGTTAATGAGACCGTCTTAGCCATCAAGGAAACCAACCAAGAAGTGGAAGCTGGCACCCGCCAAAGCGAGCAAGCGGGTCAGTCCCTCAGCCAAATCCTCGACGCGGCCCGGCAGGTCGCCGCCCGTACCGAAGCCGTCGCCGCCTTGACTCAACAGGCCGCCGCATCCATGGAATCGATGGCGGAAACCGCCAACGAGAGCCTCGCCATGACTCAAGAGATGGCAACCGGTACCGAACGTGTTGTCCACTCGATCACGAACGTAGCCGCCATCAGCCAAGAGTCCGCCGCGGGAGCCGAGCAGCTCAATTCCAGCATCGAGGAGGTCGGAGCGGCCGCCACCGAAATGAGCCAGATGAGCCAAGAGCTTCAATCGCTCATCTCGAGGTTCACCGTCGAATCCGACACCAAGGCGCAGAGCAACCTCAGGTTGGCCGCCTAATAAAGCAAGGGATGAGGGGCGCGGTTACTCCCACACAACTTAACCAAAGCGCCCCAAGTCTCTTGCCTTGCGACTTCATTGACTGCTCCCAACAACCAACAACCACAGGGCCGGCATTGCGAAAGCGATGTCCGGCCAAAATGCAAAAGGCCAGGCTCAAACTGAACCCGGCCCTTCAGAGTCCTATTTCCGAAGTTACTTCTTCTTCATGGAGATAGCCATGACGTTCTCTTTACCGTCAGGACTCTTCTCTTTCATCTTCATGTCCATGCTCTCGGTCATCCCATTGTTCAGATCGATCTTCGAGATCATCGGACCATCCAAAGTTGCTCCGCCCGGCAATCCGTCCATGGTGACTTCCAAGGTCGCGATGTTGCCATCGACCGCCGTGAGCTTGTAGTGAGCCTTAACCGTTTGACCGGAAACCTTCGTTTCTCCATCCCAGGTATCGCCAATTTTGACCGGCTTAGCGGGAAGAGCCATCCCATTCATTTCGGGCGCGCCCTCGTTGCCTCCCATCCCGCCTTCCACTTTGGTGTCGATGGTCTTTCCGGTGGAATCCATGGTCTGCGTGACTTTCATGGACTTGAGCATTTCCGTTGCCTGTGCGGGCGCAGGCTTGCCTTGAATCTTCATGTCCACGTTGTCGTAGGTGGAGACCATCGTGGCTTTGTCGCCATCGACCTTGGTGCACTCCATGTTCATGCCCAGCTTAATGTCCACGGGACCGCCCACCATGGTCATCTCATAGCTACGCTTCTCGCCTTCCTTGGGCGCGAACTTGAGCGTATAGGTTGCGTCCGGACTTGCCGCGCCCCCTCCGGAAGTCGACATCGTCGACTCTCCACCTTTACAGCCAATAGCTAAGATGGCGATGAGCGCCATCGGTAAAATTTTGTGCATACATCCTCCTAATCCCCCACAATGTAATGCACTACGAGCATGACAAGCAAGTTTATGAGGACATTGGCGTTGCCTGCCCTCGCCGTAAAGGTTAAGCGCGTGCCTTTTCGCGTGGAGTAACGGCCGCCGTTTCGTTGCGCTCCATCTCCTGCTTGCCTCGCTCGATCGTGGTCATGACCTTGCCGACCACACCCTCGAGCTGCCCCAGCACGTCCAACGCATACTTCTCAGCACCCCGCCGCATTCCCACGGCGTCTCGATCCGCCGCGTTGCGAATCTCTTCGCTCTGCGCCTTGGAGAGTTTCAAAATCTCGCTCTCGGAAAGCATCTGCTGTTGCTGAAGCCGCGCATGCTCCAAAAGTCGCTCTGCTTCTACCTTGGCCTCCGCAATGATCCGATCCGCTTCCTTCTTTGCGCTTTCCATCGTCATCGAAGCGTCTTCCCGAGCGCTCTCGACGATTCGGTCAGATTCCCGTACGGTAGCCGCCGCCTGTTTCACTTCGCTCGGAAGAGAAGCGCGGACCTTCGCAATCTGCATCCCGACCTCGTCCTTATCCAGACCCCAGGTCAGTTTGCCCATGATCGGACGAGGACGCTCAATGGTCAGTTCGTGAAGTTGGTCGAGTAGTCGTAAAATATCCATGCTCGTCGAATTCGCAAAAAACGGGATTACGGCCTCCATTGTGGCATGAGAGTGCCTCTTTTGAACCTAAAACTTATCCACTATCTTTTCCGCAATGTTCGGTGGATAACCTCCGCCACGGGTCCCGGCACCAAAGTCTCGAAGTCGCCACCCAACGTCGCCACCTCTCGAACGATGCTGCTCGTCAAGTAGTTGTACTCCCACTTCGTCATGAAGAACACCGTCTCCACTTCGCTCGCCAGACGACGATTCACCATCGCCATCTGGAACTCATACTCGAAGTCGGCGGTTGCCCGAAGCCCCCTCACAACCGACCGTGCACTCTTAGACCGGACGTAATCCACCAATAAGCCAGAGAAAGAGTCCACCGAGACGTTCGGCAGGTGTTTCACACACTCCTTCAAGCAGTCGACTCGCTCTTCGTCGGTGAGAAATGGACTCTTCGCCGAGTTCACTCCCACCGCAACGATAACTTCGTCAAACAACTGTGCCGCCCGCTCGGCTACATCCAAATGCCCCAAGGTCGGCGGATCGAACGAACCCGGATAGATCGCAAGGCGACGCATGCGCGTTAGGATACACGCCCTTAGCGTCTATCCACCACCTTATCCATGACCGGATAGTTGTCGCTGCTGATTAACTCCTTCTGCCCATCCGCGATCCGGTAGATCTGCACGAAGTAGCCCTGCTTCCCCGTGTTCCGCATCCGCCCCGCCGCTCGACGGTCGCCAATTTCGAAAGTGGAAGGTTGGCGAACCTGCCGCAAGTCGGTTACGATCCGACATTCTTTTCCCTCGCCGGCGCCATAGACTCCAACCTTCAGTTGATCTCCGTCGATCGCCGCCTTCACCTTGACCGGGAAGGAATAGGGATTTCTGAATTTGAGATCGATCGACCAATAAGCCACCGCCGCATCTCGTCCCGGCAAAACATAACTGGGCGAGAACCGATGCCGATTCCGCTCGACGATCTCCATGCCTGACAGAAGGGCCGCGTTATACGTCGTTGTCGACGTCTGACACACGCCTCCTCCGAAACTATCGATAAGTTGCCCGTTGTAGCTGACCGGCGCCTTCCGGTACCCACCATCTTTCGAGAACGACCCCACATGCTTGTTAAAGGAGAACGTCTCCCCCGGTCCAATTACCGCGCCATCGATTTCCCGAACCGACAGCAATGCGTTGTGCCGTTGCGATTTGGATCGCTTGGCCAAGGAGGTGGAGAAACTCCCCAGGCAATGCTCCCGCGGCGCGTTCATCAGCGCCACCGTTCCCGCCGTCGCCAGGCCAAGCGTCGAGATCCAACCAATTGCCTTGATCATCGCGGATTCACCTTCAGTTCCAATTCGCCCGCCGAGGCAACGTCGTCAGGATCGTACATATTTCCCACGCGAGTTGGCAAAGCGTTGGACTTACCGTCCGCTTCTGCCCGCATGATATAGCTAAACTCCTTCTCGCCGGTCTCTAAGTTCCTGGCGAAGAACGAAACCCGATCTTCCAAGATGACGGTGCTGGCCCACCACCAGCCCCAAGACTCGTCCTCATAGGGCGCGTCTCGTTCGGTAACGTGACAGTTGCTCGGGATCGGGTCTTCAACCAAAACAAACTCCCGATCCTTATTGCTGCGGACGGTGAGCACGCACTTGATCACATCCCCTGCATGAACCTCCGTCACCGGCTTTTCACTGGGCACAAACTGCATCGTGCCGTCCTCCATCCGCCGAGCTTCCATCCGGTAATACTTGCGCTCTACCGTCAAGCCGCTGCCGTTAACGACCATTCCAAGTTGTTCGTCCGGGACCACCTGACGGAGGTCGGCGGAGTAGTAACACACCGCATTCCCCGCCTGCTGAATTTCGATGGAGTTCTTGCCAGATGTCAAGCCGGACATCGGAACGGTGATCTGCAAATCAGGTTGCAGCAATGAGGCCTGCGTGAACTCGATCTTCTTGAGTTCCTTCCCGTTAAGCAGAACCGTAAACGCTCCACCAGGTCTCGCCAATTCCTTGGTTTGCTTCAGGTAATCGGTCATGCCGATCAAAACATAGGCGGTATCGCGGGTACTCCACCAATATTCGCCACGTCGGCTCGACATCAAGTAGCGAACCGTCTTGGGAATCAGTTCACTAGCCGGTTGCAGCTTCACCAGCGCAGTCAAAGCCAACGCCGTATTTTCTGCTCCCCACGAGTAGCGATTGGGTTCCCATCGGGCCGTGCTGCCCGCTACTACCGCCATGGCCTTCAACTTGCCCATTAGCTGATCGCGTTGCGCCACGTAATTAGGTCCAAGCATATTGGCCGTCATCGCTCCCAACGCGAGGTCAGATGCTCCGGCATTGCTGAAATCGAAGGCAAACCGCTTGGTCGCGTTCTCAATGCGGCCGTTCGTGGCCATTGCATAGCAAAGGTAGACCAAGTCTCGTTGGCGATCGGTCTTCTTGTTCTCCGAATCGAATCGCCGATCCGCCCAGTCCAATCCTCGATTCAGCATTACTTCGCTTACGGGGTATCCCGCTTGCTTCGCACGCCGGAGGCCATCTAAAACGAGGGCCGTCATGAACGGATCGGAGTTGTCGTACTCCCACCAGCCCCAGCCGCCGTCGCCGTGCTGCATCTTCGCCAATCTCGCCAACCCGTCGGCCGCAATCCCCGGAACCTTAGCGTGGAGATCGGGACGGGAAAGCCCGGTCTCCGCCAACGCCTTGTCGACCAATATCGCCGGCAAGAACCGACTCATCGTCTGCTCCACGCATCCGTACGGATACTCGACCAAGCTGTCCAGCGACTGTACAAGAGTCGTCGCGATCGACGGGCTTAAGCTCAATACGAGCCTGCCCGTATTCGCATCGGCGCCATCCCGAACCACCATCTCGAACTTGGCGGTTCCTTTCACCATGCCCGACTCCAGGTCTTGGAATTCACGGCCATGAGGCTTAATCGGAATCGTGTGCTTTACGCCGTCATTAGCCCCATTGGTGACCTCTGCCGTAGCTGTAACGTCCGCTACACCAGTCTTCTGCGCGGTTGCTTTCCATTCGATGGTCTTGCGCTCGCCATTCCCAATTCGAACCGTCTGGTTCTCCGATCCATCCAAAGACAAACCACTGGTATTGATCCGAACGGTCACGTCTGAATCCTGTCCCGTATTGTTCTGAACGATCGCCGAAATCGTCTGCTCATCCTGTGCAACCATGAAGGCGGGCGTCTCCAATCGAATCATGAGCGGCTTCTGAGCCGTGATCAGATTCGTCGAGATCCCCACCGCCGTGGCGTCCGTCGCACCTACCACCGTCGCCCTCCAGGCCGTCAGGTTGTCGGGCAGCGCCACCGCCACTCGCGCCTGACCGTTGACGTCGGTGTGAATTTCCGGGTTCCAGTACGCCGTATCCGCAAACTTGGATCGAATCGGGATGTTCCCGCCCGCCTTGTCCCCGCCGTCCAGATAGATTTCCGGGAACGAGTAACTGGTTTGGACGTTGATGTACCTCCGCGGGAAGAAGCCTTTGTAGGGATCGGTATCGTCCTCCCGAATCGCGTAGATCGATTCATCGACCACCCCGAGAGAAAGATCCGCTGCGACCGGCTTCCCCTCCAAATCCGTGGTCGTTATTTCGTAGTTCACTGTCTGACCCGGTTGCAGAACGTCTCGATCCGGCTTGATCTGAATCTTAAGCTTCTGCTGAACGAGGTCGATCTTGAGATCGTCGGTCGCTTCATAGAACTGCTTGTCCCGGATATACGCCACCGACACCCGAGCGTTGGGTGCGAACGGACGCTCGACCATCATGGATTCGATTGTCACCGACTTAGTAAGATTCACCACCTTGCGATAGAGCACTTCGTCCGCCTCTACCGTAAGGAGGGCGAACCCACCCGGCTTGTCGGTCTGGATCAACGCTTTTACGGTGTCTCCAAGATGGTAATCGCGCTTGTCGAGTTGCACAGTCAGCTTGCCACCTGGCCTTGCTGGCGCTCCGGAGCCCTCCACGTATAGGTAAGCCTGAGTTTCGATCTTGTTCTTGTGGTCGTCTATCGCTACCGTCTTGAACATCACCGATCCCGAGTCCTTCGGGGTGTATGTAATCTTTGCTACACCATCTGGACCCGTCGTCGCGTTAAAGGTTTCAGTGGGCGAGAATCGCTCTTTATCGCTCTCCCAACTTTCCTTGCCCGCAATGATCTGAATCTGCTTCCCAGATAGAGGCTTCTTGTCGATGTGCGAAACCGCGGTGACTTCCACATCCACCGGCGATCCAACCTGGCCGATGTACTCCGAGGTATCTGCCGAAATGGCAAAGTCTCCACGAGTGACCAACACTCGCCCTTGGCCGTCGAAGTACTTGTCCGCCTCCTTGGCAGACACCATCATCGTGTAGTCAAAGTCCGAATCCCCGTAATACGAATACTGTTGATCTTCCTTCGGTCGCTCGGTATCGAACTCAATCACCGCCTCGCCATTGTCGTCGGTCACCGCCTCCAGATTGTCGATGCCTTCGCCGCTTCCGCTTTCGTCGTAGTACTCCTCGCCCTCTTCATCGGTCCATGACCAATGAGGAGCGCGAGAGACGTAAGCGGTCAGTTCGGCCCCCACGACCGGTCCGCCGAAGTAGTATTCGCACTTCACCTTCATCCGAACCCGATTCCCAAACACATAGAAGTTCTGCTCGGGCGTAACCGTGATCTTAAACTCCGGCTTCCGATACGCGGCCAGATTGACCGTCATGCTTCCCTTGCCACCCGGACCGCTCATCAAAAGGGTGTAGAACCCCGGCTTGGCTTCCTTATTCGTGGTGAATTTGCCAGAAAACGTTCCTCGACTCGAGACCGGAAGGTTGAAGGTCTGGACCAAGTTGTCGTCTGGATCGCGCAGTTCACCCGTCATCGTTCCGCCATTCGGAACTTGGAAATCAACTCCCGCGAGTTTTCGCGCGATGCCCTTGAACTGAACCAAATCGCCGGGTTTATAGATCGGGCGATCGGAGTACATAAAGATCCGACCCGAGCCCGCCCCTTCGTCGTCGTTACTACTGCTGTAGAAATCGACGACCGCGACAGAACTCCCTTTTCGTGCCATCACCAGATTGCGGTCGGCATCCGGCAAATCGAAGGAGAGAGTTCCATCCGGACTCGCCTTCCCAAGCGACTTCATCCCTCCGTTCACCGCTAAGGATAGATCGGCGCCGTCAACGGGAGCGCCCGTGCTCAAATCGGTCACAAAGCAGAGTCCCCGCTTGGCCCCGGACTTGGTAACCAAGCCAATCTTCGAGACATTGATAAATCCGCCTCGGTTGACCTTTCCCGACCTGCATTGCACCCAGTAAAATCCTTCTGGAAGCGGGTCGAGCGCCACACCTTCTACAAACACACCCTCCGCGTCTCGCTTGGTGATCCGGTAGTCCAAATGCCGGACCTTTGAACCAAACTTGCTAGGGTCGCCAAACGTGCCGTCATATCGCGCGAAAGAACGCAACAACTCGGAGACGCTGCCCTTCTTAACGATTCCATCAAGATCGAGTTTATAAACATCGATTCCCATTTCGTCGTCTGGCAAAAAGCCATCCAGTTGGAAGGTCGATTGCTCCGAGGGAAGAAATACCCGTTGGCTTGTGTTGAAGTTAAGGTAGGGGTCCTCCGGCATCAGAGTCAGTTCGACGGCCGTCGGCTTGCCCTCTTCAATGGTGAGCAACTGACTCTCCAATCGGTGCGCCCGCGTGTAAGCCCATACCGTATAAGTTCCGGCGGGCAAATTTCTGATATTGAATCGGCCATCCTCATCTGTCTCGACGGTCCGTTGGCGCACATATTCATGGGACATGTCTTCCGGCGGGGCAATCTGAATGGTCACGCCCTCCAGCGGCTTGCCATTCTCTTTCATCACCGCTTTGCCGGACAAGCCACCCAACGGCACTTCTTCGGTGATGCCAAATGCCATCAATGCTCCGGCGATACCCGCCGCCGCCAGAAGCCCAATCAGCTTCGTGGAAACTGCTGCCCGTGTGGTTGAAGCCTTCATCTCACATCCATAGCGGAGTCGCTGGACTCCGAAGTCGTCGGGTCGGCTTTTGATACCGAGGCGATCAAAATCGCCAAGACCAACGCCGTACCGCCAATCCAATAAAATGCCGTCTGCTTCGTCTCGCGCGTTAGGTCGAGCAGATTCGTCAACCAGCCATAACTCACCGTCGTCATTGCCGCCAGAGCAGATGCCAAAACGAGAGGAATGAGGCTGGAACCGTTTCGAATCCCTTCAATCAAAGCCGCGAACCCCAGCCCAGCAACAAATCCCACCATGCCTTTCGCTCCTAAAACCACGGAGAGTCCAACGGGGAGTAAGCAAAGCGCGATCACCCACAAAGCACGCCCCCACGGCGCCAATCCTGTGAGCCGAGAACGCAGTTTCAACCAATCCACCGGCAAAAGCGCTAAGGTCAATCCGAACGCCAATCCGATGACCGCATAGTGCTGACCTATGTCCAAAGCCCGCGTCGCCGCCGGAAAGGCTTCTCGGAGAACGCGATAGAACACCAGTCCCAAGAGCGGCCCTGCGCTCAGAAGCGCTCGGACATTACCAATCAAGAGGAGTGTCGAAATCGCCCCCACCAGAGCGATCGTCATGCCGAACCCTCGGGAATAGGAGAATGCCAGCGTTGCGACTCCTATCCAGATGACTGCCGACATCAAAAACGCCAACGCATCGTCTTGCCCAGTCGGTCGAATGACCCAGTTCAAGATGGCGGCGATCACCACGGAACCGCAAAAGATCATCCAAGATTCCTTGCTGTCCAGATAACGCGCTCCTACCGCGTAGCCCAACGCTACCAAAAGGATCACCGTCAACCAACCGGCAAGAAAGGGCAGACCGCCGTCTTGGCGTTTCTCGCTTCGGCCCGCGGCCAATCCGATCAGTCCTGCGATCGCCACCGCCAACCCCAATGTGGATCCAAAGTGGGCGCCCGGCTCGTTAGACAGCGCTTTGCCACCCATGAAGTCCGCCGCCAGGAACACTGATCCGAAAAGCGCCGTTGCCAAGGGCAAACTTAGCTTTCCTTTCTCATTGGTGGCAAAGCACCATGCTCCGAGCGACAACCCCGCGATCAACGCGAGTTGCACCATCGAGAGATAGGAACTATCCACCCAATTCGCTAATCCCGCGAGACCCGCGCCAAGTCCCGCTGCCGCCGCTCCCGAGCCAACTTTGATTCGCTCGACAAAACCGCAAAGGCCCGCCACCCCGATTCCGATCGAGAAAGCAATCGCCGCAGGCAGCAGATTGGCGTAGTCATTCCGCCAGTAGTATCCGGCCCCTAAAGCAATCAGAATCAGAACAATGCCATGGATAAATCCACCCTTTGTCGGTTTGGGCTCGACCGGCGGCGAGAGAATTAAGGCAGCGGCGGCGGCAGCGAAAGCGATAAAGGGAAGGATGGTGTTCATTGAATCTTTGTTACTTCTAGCCCGTATGTCGAACAAGATACGCGCAACTGGCTCACCCGTATCGGAGGATTTATGAAAATTCCTGGTATTCGAGTGCAATCCAGGAAGTTAGACTCAATTTCCCTCTAAAAAGACGACCCGGAAACTCAAGAATCAAGCAACTGGGCAGTTAGATCGATTGAGCCGTCAAATCTCTTACGATGCAGGTAATCAAGAGCCCCTTGGAGGTCTGAGTCGCACTGAGGGCCGTCGCCATCGGAAACTCGCGGCCATCCTTTCGTAGCGCCATCGTGGCGAGGTGTGCGCCCATCTTACGCTTGACCGGGTTGTCGTTGTAGTCCTGCCGATTCCGCACGTGCCCGGTTCGGTATCGTTCCGGCACCAATCGCTCCACTGAAATTCCCATCAGTTCCTCGGAGGAATAGCCAAAAAGCTCGGTCGCACGCTCGTTACAAAACTGAACCGTACCCAGATCGTCTACCAGCAAAATTGCGTCGGGCGCCGTTTCCAACAACCCCCGAAACATCTCCAGACTCGTTCGAAGCATTTCCTCGGTCCGAGTGTGCTCTTCAAGCTCTCTCAGAAGCCGCTCGTTCTCCGTCCGCAATAGCGCGACGGTGCCTTCCGCTTGAGTTCGCAGATACTTGGCCACCAACTCCGTACGGTTGTAGGGACCAAGCTTGATGCGAACGCGTCCCCAATAGGTTCCCACCGTCGCCAGACTGATGCCCAAGGTATTGGCGATCGCCTGATCAGTCTGCCCCTGCGTGGCCAGTTGGAGGATCTGTCGCTCGCGAGCGGAAAGACCGTAAGGATCCTCAGGTTCCGCTCGGGTTAGCAAATGCTCGCCCATCGACCCCTATCATATCCCCCGCATGTGGTGAGATTCCATGACATGGTTCCTTTGACGGCGAATTCCTGACTTGTCATCCCGTCGCTTCTGGGCCACTATCGAAACGTGGGCGCCGCCGATGGCCCCGAAAAGGAACCGCATGCGAAAATCAAAGCCCAAGTCAAATCTTCGCACGCTTTTAGAGTCCAACACAGTTGGCTCGTTCCAACAGGGGGCGTACCGACCCTCGGGATGGCGTCCACCCTTTGACCTTAGAGTCAACGCAAACGAAATTGCAATATTCGTGGATATCCCGGGCATGGATGAGGACGACATTCAGATCTCCTCGGAAGCAAATACGATCAAGATTTCCGGCGTTCGCGAGTTCGATCACGATGCCGAAGACCCAGAAGAATACGTGAGAATGGGTCGCCCATATGGCCCCTTTGCTTGCGAAATCCACCTCGCTGAAGATTTTGACTTTGCTCGCGCGACTGCCAAGTACCTCAGAGGCGTCCTGAAAGTACGAGTTCCACTGGAAAGATCGACTTCTAAACCGATCCCAATCCAATATCCCTAGCCACCAACCAGATTTTACGGAGAGAAAAATTGAAAGCACTTATTGGAATTGATACCGCCGGAGCCTACGAACCGGCGGTTCGCTTGTTCGGCCGCCTTGGATTCCCCACCCCAGAAGTGACACTCCTCAATGTCGCAGATATCGTCTTGCCCTACACTTCCTTTGGTGTTGTCGTCAGCATAGAAGCGACCAACCAATTCGTGGAAGGTCTTCGACAAGCAGGAAATCACGAAATCCATGCGGCTCAAAAGACCGCCGAGGAATATGGGCTGAGCTCAACTGGCGAAGTCCTCTCCGGCCCCACCGTACTGACGATTCTGGACGCTGCCGACCGAATCAATGCCGATCTCATTGCGTTAGCCTCCACCCGGAAAAGCGCTCTGGCCTCTCTTTTCCTCGGCAGCACCAGCCGAAGCATCGTGTCTGCTTCAAAGCATTCGGTGCTCGTCGCAAAAGAAGGCGTTGCAACCCAGGGACCGATCGAGATCGTCCTCGCCACGGACCACTCGCCCTATGCCAACAGCGCCATTGACCGCTTTCTAAAGCTAGCGCCGCAGAACATTACAAATATCAATGTGGTCACCGCATACGAGGTCAGCGACAAAGAAGCTGAACTCCTTCATTTGAACCTTCCCGCACTGGACGGCCATATCGACCAATTTATCGAAGGGAAGCTCAGGGAGAAGTCGGAAGAACTCGTCGGCAAGCTATCTCAACACGGATATAACGCCAACTACACCCTCAAACAGGGAAATCCGAACGAGGTAATTCCCGCCGAAATGACTCGCACCAAAGCCGAACTACTTGTTCTCGGAGCTCAGGGTCATGGCTTTATCGACCGGCTCTTCGTCGGCAGTGTTTCGTTCCACCAACTCGCCGCCGAGCCCTATTCCGTTTTCATTGTTCGGGCCGATGGATGAAATTCACGCGTCCCATGCCTCAAACCGGTTCGGAAACGAACCCCAGACGTCGGTTCAGGAGGAACCCTAGACCATGAGTGTTGAAATACTGGCTAGAATCCAGTTCGCATTCACTGTCGCCTTCCACTACATCTTTCCGCCGCTGAGTATCGGCCTCGGATTGATCCTAGTGATCATGGAGGGCATGTACCTCAAGACCAAAAACGAGACATACAAGACCATGACCTACTTCTGGGTCAAGATCTTTGCTCTCATCTTTGGGATTGGAGTCGCGAGCGGCATCGTGCTGGAATTCCAATTCGGCACCAACTGGGCGACCTACTCACGTTATGTGGGGGACATCTTCGGAAGCGCCCTTGCTGCGGAAGGCATCTTTGCGTTCTTCTTAGAGTCCGGCTTCCTTGCCATCCTCGTCTTCGGCTGGCACCGAGTCAGCCCAAAGGTTCACTTCTTCTCAACCATCATGGTCTGGCTCGGCTCCACCTTTAGCGCCGTCTGGATCATCGTTGCCAACTCGTGGATGCAGACACCGGCGGGCTATAAGATCGTCGGCGAAGGCATGAACGCCAAGGCAAACATCACCGATTTCTGGGCGATGGTCTTCAACCCATCCTCCATTGATCGACTGAGCCACACCGTCACCGCCGCCTGGATGACCGCCGCCTTCTTCGTCACCAGTGTCGCTGCCTACTATCTCCTCAAGGGTCGCCATCTCGACATTGCCAAGATGTCCATGAAGATCGGCCTCTCCCTCGCCCTCGTTGCCTCGCTGCTTCAATTGGTAACCGGGCACAAGAGCGTCGTCGGCGTTGCCGCCAACCAACCGGCCAAGCTTGCCGCTATGGAGGGCCACTATGACTCCAGCAAGCCGCTCGATATCACGATGTTCGGCTATGTAGACGCAAACGGCCAGAAGTCAGTCGGCCCCAAGATCCCCGGACTTGGAAGCTGGCTCACTTACGGAGACGCTTCCAAGCCCATGAAGGGCCTCGACCAAATTCCGGAGAAAGACCGACCTCCCGTGCAGGCAACGTTCCAGTTCTTCCACCTCATGATCGCCATCGGGTTCTTCCTCATCGGCGTCTCGGTCCTCGGCGCTTTCTACTGGTGGAGAGGCACCTTATGGGACAAGAAGTGGTTCCTCAAGCTGATGGTGTGGTGTGTCCTTTTGCCTCAGATTGCCAATCAAGCAGGATGGTTCGCGGCCGAAGTTGGCCGCCAACCGTGGATTGTCTACGGAATGCTGAGAACGTCCGAGGCGCTTTCAAAGGCCGTCAAATCGCACCAGGTCCTCACCTCGCTCATTCTCTTCATCCTCATCTATGCGCTCCTATTTGCGCTCTTCGTCTTCTTGCTTGACCGAAAAATCAAGCACGGCCCGGATGACACGACCAGCGACGAGCCATCCGATGACGATCTCATCCTCGACAAGAGCGCTCAAAAGGCCATGCGAGAGGTGAACGCATGAACTATCCCTTCGATCTCCACATCGTCTGGTTCCTTCTCGTAGGCGTCCTCCTCGCCGGATACGCCATCTTGGACGGATTCGACCTTGGCGTCGGCAGCTTGCTGCTCTTTTCCAAGGGAGACCAGAACCGACGCATCCTCTTGAACTCCATTGGTCCCGTGTGGGACGGAAACGAAGTCTGGCTCGTCGTCGGTGGTGGCGCCCTGTTCGCCGCCTTCCCCGATGTCTACGCCACCGTCTTCTCGGGCTTCTACCTGCCCCTCATGCTCTTGCTGGCGGGCCTCATCTTCCGGGCCGTCGCCATCGAATTCCGAAGCAAGGAGCCCTCGACCAAATGGCGCTCCTTCTGGGATCGGAGCTTTGCCATCGCCAGTATCGTGATCGCCCTCCTCATGGGCGTCGCTCTCGGCAACATCGTCATCGGCATCCCGGTCGGCGCCGACAAGGAATACGCGGGCGGATTCTTCAATCTCCTCAACCCCTACGCCCTCATCGTAGGCGTCACCACGGTGTCTCTCTTCGCGATGCACGGGGCGATCTACCTCGTGATGAAGACCGAAGGCGAGCTCCAAGCCGAAGCCAAGAAGTGGGTGAAGTCATCCATGATCTTCTTTGGCGTCTGCTATGGTGCCGTTACCATCGCCACCTTCATCTTCGCCCCGCATATGGCGGAAAAGATCCGGCAGCAGCCTTGGCTGTTCCTCCTCCCCCTCGCCTCGCTTCTCTCCATCGCCAATGTGCCTCGAGAGATGAGCCGGGGAAAAGAGCATCTTGCCTTTCTCTTTAGCTGCCTGAGCATCGTGCTTCTTATGTCCCTCTTCGGTCTGGGCATGTATCCCAACTTGGTGCCATCAGACATCAATCCGGATTACTCCCTCACCGCATTCAACGCATCTGCCTCGGAAGCCACGCTGACCACCATGCTCAGCATCGCCCTCCTCGGCATGCCCCTCGTCCTGGCATATACGGTGGCCATCTATACCGTCTTCCGAGGAAAGGTCAAAACCTCTCACCTCCACTACTAAGAAGAACGCAAAAGGGTGGTGAATGGAAACCCCATTCACCACCCTTTCCCTTTGCGCCGCCCAACACCTAACACCTGGTCCCCTGTCTCTTGTCCCTGCCGCGTAGCGGCGAAGTCCCAACCGCGAAGCGGTCAACTGAACATTCAAAGCTCGGCTTCGTCCATCCCCGCAACCGAGCCTCACAGCCCAAATTCAGCCGCCGCCTTCACCCCCCGAACCGCGGCGGCTTTGGGCTCCTAATGCATCTCCTTGTCTCCAAGTAAGATTTGAATGTACGCAATCTGCCCCGCGTGGTAGTTGCAATTCCAACTCGCGTATTCCAGCATTTCGATCATTGTGAAGTCGCGACCACCCTCATAAGGCAGCCACCGAGTCTCCGTCAACCGAGAGTCCGGCAAGTTCTTCACCAGTTCATAGAAGTCCATGGCGTGCTCCTCCCACTTCGCTTTGCACGCCTCCACCGTCGTCCAAGCCGCCTGCATCTTCCGCAGTTCCGCCATCGCGTTTTCCGAATAGTCGCTCTCAACACCTTCGATCGTGTCGAAAGCCCACTTCGGTGTCATCGCCAATTCCCGACAGATATCTAAAACCGACCGCCCCATGTCCATCGGAGACCAATCCAGCTTCTCGGCAGGAGTCGCTGCCGCATACCGAAATGCCTCATCGGCCGCTCTACGAGTCTTGTCGACAAAATAATCCTGAATCCGCATAGTTCCCTAGACGGCCGAAGTCAGATCAACTGGCCTGGATTCCATCAAAAACCCAATTAAAGCGACATCGATTCCAATATACGTCGCATAAATAGCCCGAAAGCCATGGGACTGAGTAACGAAAAACAAACAATTTCCTGTAACTTCTTTTCACTGAACTCATCGAACGGGAGTCTAAATGGCACACAAAGTCAAATCCGCATTTACGCTCATCGAATTACTGGTCGTCATCGCCATCATCGCGATCCTCGCCGCGATTCTCTTCCCGGTTTTTGCCCGCGCCAAAGTGGCCGCCCAAAAGACCTCCTGCTTGTCCAATATGAAGCAACAGGCCACCGCGACGGTGATCTACTCGGGTGACTACGACGACACGTTCCCCCTTGCCTTTCCGGGCATCAAAGACGTCTTCTACATGACCGACCTGTGGATCCCCACCCCTGCTGACGTAATCGGTCTTTATTCGCCGGAAGATATGGACTTCTTCAGTCAACCCTGGGCAAATTCCACTACCCCTTATCGAAAGAGCCCTGAACTACTGAGCGCGACGGGCGTTTCAGACGAGGCTCGCGTCTACCGAATGTCAGACTTTCAAAAGAAGCCCACTACCGTCGGCTTCTGGTACAACGGCCTCCTCAATTCGTATTCCGCCACTGAAGTCGCCTCTCCCAGTCAATTGCCGATGTACACTCAAATCCTGGGCAAAACGAATATTGTCGGCGCCAGCATCTCCTCGCCAAGCCTCAACTGCTGGGATGGCTCCGCCCCATGTCGATTCACGCGCGCGGGAAGTCGTCCCGATTGTTACAACACCAACGGCGCCTCCAGCTACACCATCACCTTCGGACGCACCCTCGGATCGGATAGCTCCAGCCTATGGGTCTACAACAACGGACAAAATTGGGTCAGCACGGACACTTCTGCCAAGTTTCATCGCGTCGGCGGAAACATCGAGGGACTCACCGACTATCGAACCGATCCATTCTGGGGATATAGCTCCCAGGGCCAACCCGGAGGGCTCTGGCACGACCAAACCGGCTGCCACATGTTGCTCTACTCACCCGACTTTGACTTCCAGGACTTCGGCACTCCCACCCCCATCGATATTGGCTATTAATCTCATGACTCAGCAAAGAATCGCCTTTCTCGCTATCGTCGCGGGCAGCCTCATCGGTTGCTCAGGCGATCCTGCGCCCACATTGGGTGACGCCGAAATCGCCAAAGGCATGGAGCGGCCAAAACTGGATCTCACCGACCGATCAGGGCAAAGCGTGGCGCAGCCACACACCCTGAAACCCGGCGAACTCAGTCGCCTGATCGAGCAGAAAAAGAAAGAACGCGCACGCTAATTGCGAGGCGGGGGCATCACAACAACGCGCGCCTTCGCCTCATGTTGCCGCTGGGCCTTCCGGTACTGAAAGTACGCCAGGATGAGAAACATCGGCACGATCGCCGCATCGTCGAGCCAACCCAAAACGGGAATAAGATCGGGAATGAGGTCGATGGGCGAAACGCCGTAAAGTAGCGCCATAAAGACCGAGAAGATCGCATTCCACGGCGTCGCTGCTCGAGAAGGATTCACGGAACGGTTCACACTACGTTTGACCATCCACCCGACGCCGCCGTTGCACAAAGGGGACTTTCGGCGGCCCTACCGCCGGCCCATTCGCTCGTACGCCAGAACCGATGGTCCCCATTGCTGTAGCTCATCCTCGTAAGCTTTGGAAGAAGCCAAGAGCCGTTGCCGCCGCTCTTCCGCCTCTTCGGACAGGCGCCGCAACTCCTCCGGTCCTTCCTGCAACGCTTTGCGGAAAGTCAACGCCTGCTTCCGCATCTTGTTCAAAAGCTGCCGCTCTTCGGAGGCTGTCAACGAGTAAGCCGAAGTCGCCCAAAATTGCGATTCCAGGGTCGTTCGCCAGTTCATGAGTGCCTGCCGAATCTCACTGGATTGTCCTCCTGCGAATTTGAGCTTGTCGTCTCCAATGTCCGCCGCTGTCTTGTATCCGGAGTCGTACAGTGCCGAGAGCTTTTCGCGACCGTAGGGCCCGATATCCGCCGCCAAGAGCGAATACTTCCTAAGGAAACTCTCCAATTGCGGTCGATACTTCGTTTCGAGCGCCTTCTTACGGGCCTGCTGCACATATTCGTCAAAGCCGTTCAGAACTTCGTGCATGTCCCTCAACTCCTCGTAGCGGCGGTTCAATGTCTGCACCGACTGATCCGCCCCGTATTGGAGCCACATTTTTTGTAACGCGGCATCGGCTTTCAAGAGCTTTCGACGTCGAAGTTGATTGCGCGCTTGAAAGAAAGCGTAAGGAATCAGTGCCAGCACCACCAGAACCAAAATCGACGCCGCCAAGGGACTCTGCCCCCGAAGCACCGCCTGCATCGGGAGAAAGATCGCCCAAAACCAGATGGGCGACCGAGTCGCCGTCTTTCCAAAGAACTTCTCTGGCCCAGACAGTTCGGCCGGCTGAAAATCTTGGTACTTCGGACGCTCGAACTGATCCGGCAACGGCAAATTCTGCCGCGCATCCTGGACTTCCTTCCAAAGCTGATCGGATTGCTCTGGCAATTCTGCGATATCGACGCTCGACCGAAAAACGGGGAAGCTCCCCCTCTCTTCCATCTCACACCACGGGCACTTGCCCGTGCCCATCCAGTGCTTGTGACTAGAATTCTCAGGACAACTCTTCAGTTGGTCCTCCAGCCCCTTCAGCGCGGAAAACCACTCGTTGGCAGATGGCCTCCGAGCAGAATCGCTTCCAAATGCCCGCTCAAAAAGGTCGCGAATGTCCTCAGGCAAGAACTTAATATCGATATTCGGCGGTGGTCCTAAGGGCACGTCTCGCTGTTGCGTATAGGCGTAGTAACCCTTCTGGATGCACGCCTCCAGGGGAAGTTCTTCATCCTTCTTGGGCCGCCCCGCAAACGGATGCCGTCCAAACACTAACGTCTGAAAGATCAATATCGCCAGCGAAAATCGATCGTGCTCCTGGGTTCTTCGTGTGTCCTTGAAAGAAGCGCCCAAGAGCTCGGGAGGCAGCAGTTCCGATTTTCCAACCTTACAGGGATACAACCGACTATCGATTTCGATTTGGAAACTGTCCGCATCGATGATCTTCACCATCGCGCGGTCATCGACCAAAACGTTCGACTCGTTCACATCGCCCAAAACAAGATCGGCTTCGTGCAGATCGTGGACGCAAACCGCCAAATTCCTCGATGCTCTCACCAAGAAAGCCCAGGTGCGATTGGGATAGTTGTCCAGGCGGTGCTTGACTTGATAAACGCTGTGTAACGGCTGCCAGCTCTCCAGCCGCTGCATGATGAATCCCACCGTCTTGGAATCTGGCCCCTGAAGTGGGCTCAATGGCCAAGCGGAAACTCGATGCAATCGTTTCGTCGCCCGTGCCACCATGCCCCGAAGTTTCGCTTCGCGAGTGAAATCGAACTCCCGGTAGATCTTCGCAACGATGTCGTCCCGACCTTCTACCCGATAAACGATGCCCTCTCCACCCTCGGCGATCTTCTTTCCCAACCGATACTCGGTCCGATCACCTGCCAGAAGAACCCCTGAGCCAAAGAGCGAGGGGATCATGGCAACCTCCGCGCCACCACGATCGAAGTGTCGTCGTCCGTTCGCTTCTGCACCGGGTCTCCGCTCAGCATCTTTGAGAGCCAAGCCGAGGCCCTCTCGTCAAAAGGCTCCTCGCTTGCCCCCACCAGAACGGAAAACACACGCTCAAAAAACGGGGCATGAGGTTCCTGCGTCCGTTCGTCCACGATCAAGGGCTGTAATCCGTCGGTAAACGCGCAGATGCGGTTCGCCGCTTGGAGAAACACTTCCACCACCAGTCGATCTTCTGCGTCCTTGTCCGTCAGAAAGCGAGTGACGTTAACGAATTCAGTCGCCATCGGCTTGGCGATGAGCGCTAAGCCGTCGGACAATCCGGCCACTGCCGCCCCATCGCCAATTTGAACCGTAACCACTCTGGATTCGTCGGCGACGACGCCAACAAAAGTCGTAGCAAAGTCGGAAATAGGACGGTCGGCCTCCGCTGCGACCGCTGAGATTTCGGCCAGGGTATCGGCCAAAAAGGCCCGCGAGCGGCTCCGAATCTCATCGTCCGTCGCAAGCTCTAAAAGCTCTCCGGCGGATCGCCCGAATACCTCACAGGCGATCCGTGCCCCCACCCCTCCGTGAACCGTCGAGCCCGCCCCATCGGCCGCCGCCACCGCCACCGCTCCGTTGGGCAATGTCGTCGCAAGACAAGCGTCTTGAGCCTCCGTCTTGCCCTTCCCCGCCTCAACCGCCCAGGCAAACGTCCAATCGAGTCCCGAGCTCACGCTTGAATGTCACCCCAACCAACAGGCTCCGGTAAATCCAAGGAAGCCCCAAACTCCGCCCGCGACACGGGCTTCAAAGACTGAGAAAGCCAAACGAACATCTCACGATACTTCGCTTCACGGAGCCGCACCGGCGGACGAGGGCGACTAATCGCGCTCAGAATCGAGGTGTCGGCGTTGTCCGTGCCAATGGTGAACATCTCGATCCCGCCCCGCAGAACCTCCGTTTGAACCCGTTCCGCTGCCGGATGCCATTTGTCGGTAGGTGCTCCGTCCGTCACCAACCAAATCCAGGGCCGATAGTATGAGATTCCCGCCTCTCGATAGGCGCGCTTCCGAATCTGAATCTGCTGCAAAGCGGTCTCAAGTGCCGCGCCCATCGGCGTGCCCCCTGAAGCATAGAGACGAGGCGGCAACCAACGATCCACCGTGACGAAATCTTGAATCAGCCGAACCGGCCCAAAGGTCATTAAGGCGATTTCAACACGCTGAGACGCCAAGGAATCCTGCATCAAATCGTTCCTCAATAATTGAAGACCGTCATTGACCGCATCGATATTGTCCGCCATGCTGGCAGAGGTGTCGAGAAGCAAGATGACCGGACAACGCCGCTCGGCGTTTAAGAACATGTCGTCGCCTAGAGGCTCCAACTCTGGAAAGTCGACTGCGTATTCCTTGGCCATCTCTTAATTCTTCAGTCCCATCTTAGTGCATCCGTACCGATTCCCAACAACTACAACGACGCGAAGGTGCCAGCGTTGCGTTCTCAAAAACAAATCCGCGCGAATTTAGTCTCGCGCGGATTTGTCTGACCAAGGGCCCGAATTTTCTACAGGTTTTCTTTTACGACCAATGCGTTCACCCCGCTTGTCTCGCCTGAATCTTCATAGACTAAAATCGCTGCCCGCTCTCTACTGTCCAAGACGACCGTCTTGTCCACCAGCGGATTAACGACTTGCCCTTGCGCAAAAACCCGAATTCTCGCGCTCAAAGGACCACTCGCCGCAGGAACCGAAGAAAAGTCGCTCACGACACCCACTCCGACATTTGGAAAGGCCGGTGAACCCGGTAGCGTATCTCCGGCTGTAGAATCCGTCACATAGACATCCAAGGCTCCTTTAGATTGGGCCACGTTCGCCAAACGAAGACTGACGGTTCCGCTTGAGGCTTGATCTTTGTTGTCCTGCAAGAGCAGGATCGTTCGAGGCGAAGAACCGTAACCAATGCCCGTGTAACGCTTTTCCGTCTCATAAAGCTCTCCGGGTAATGTTGCCAGGTTATCGAACGTGGAATCCCCGGCCGTCAGATCCTTATTGCCGTTGTCGGTAACGATATATTCGCTCACCGTGCCAAATCCAATCCCGGAGGAATCGCCGATAATGTCG
>MKRX01000001.1:55213-55609 GCA_001898035.1 Armatimonadetes bacterium 55-13 | reverse complement strand
AACGTTAATCAGGCCGTTCCCTGATCCGCCACATCCCGCCAAGACGAAAGAGGCGGCTGCTACCAGCCACAAACTGTGAAATCGCATGATTGTCTCTCCTTTGTTAGCCAATCTCGCCCCAGGTAATTGCCCACGGCGAGTCATAGCTACATAAACGACAGATCCGAGATTTCGGTCGGAAGTCGTCTCATCGAAGAGTCTCGCCGAGCTAAGCGAGCTTACGGAATTGGTGTTTGCCAACTTTGAGCGTCTTGCCGATCAGTTCCGCTCGGTCGAACTTGGCGAACGGATCATCGACTCGGTCGCCGTCCAGGGAAACCGCGCCCTGCTTCAAAAGGTCTCGCGCCGCCCCATTACTTTTCGCCAATCCAAGCGAACCGATCAAATTTGCCATGG
>MKRX01000001.1:48220-55168 GCA_001898035.1 Armatimonadetes bacterium 55-13 | reverse complement strand
TCCGCAGAGTGATAGAGAGCGACAATCTCCTTGGCCAACCGCACCTTGGCGTCCCGCGGATTCTTGCCCTCGCCGAGTAGCTCGCGCGCCTCATCCATCGGCACATCCGTGCAAAGCTCAAACCAGTTCAGGATCAGATCGTCGGGAATGGACATCGTCTTTCCAAACATGTCGTTCGGATGGTCGATTATCGAAACGTAGTTGCCCAACGACTGCGACATCTTTTCCTTGCCGTCGGTCCCCACCAGAAGCGGAGATAGCACCACCACCTGCGGCGCCTGCGCATTCGCTTCCTGAAGCTGCCGTCCCATGAGGTTGTTGAACTTCTGGTCGTTCCCCCCCAACTCCACGTCGGCTTCTAACGCCACCGAGTCCGTCCCCTGAAGCAACGGGTACATCAACTCGTGCATGGCAATCGGCTGGTGCGCTTCCCAACGCTTCGTAAAGTCGTCCCGCTCCATAATGCGAGCCACCGTGATCTTCGCGCACAGCCGCAAAACGTCCTCAAAGTTCATCTTGCCCAACCATTCGCTGTTAGGCCGAATCTCCGTCTTATCGATGTCAAGAATCTTCCCAAACTGCTTCTTGACCGCCTCCACGTTGACCAGCACTTCGTCCGCCGTCAACTGCTTGCGAGTCTTGCTCTTCCCGCTCGGGTCGCCAATCATCGCCG
Source organism: Armatimonadetes bacterium 55-13 (assembly GCA_001898035.1). Classification (GTDB taxonomy): domain Bacteria; phylum Armatimonadota; class Fimbriimonadia; order Fimbriimonadales; family Fimbriimonadaceae; genus 55-13. Next base: position 54,495 of record MKRX01000001.1, on the reverse strand, counting down.
TAAAGTCGCCAATGACCAACACCGCCTGGTGTCCCAACCGCTGAAAGTCGCGCAGCTTCCGCAGAACCACCGCCCACCCAAGCGTAACATCCCGAGCCGTAGGATCGACACCAAGCTTCACGCGCAAGGGTTTTCCCGACTCCAGCTTCTTCCGAAGGTCGGCTTCACTAATAATTTCGGTCGTTCCGCGACGCAAAAGGGCAATCTGCTCGTCGATGGTCATGCGAGCAAGAATTTTACCAACAACCCTGGCCTCTGGCCCCTCGTCCCTCGTCCCAGGTCCTTGGCCCTGGTCCCTCGTCCCTAGAGAAAAACTACATCAACTGAAACTCTGGCGCGGCAAAGATCAGCTTCGTAACCGCTGCCGCCGTCGAGTTGGCATTCTGCTGCGTTACCCTGCCGCTGGAGGCCAACTGGGCCGCCTCCACCAACTTGGGCAACTTATAGCTCGGAATCGGTGCGTCGAAAATGGAAACCAACTTCTTCGCCACTCCCAGTGGCGTCGAATCGCCCGTGAAGAGGCCGTACGCAGGAAACTTGAGTTGGGCACCCGTCTTCGCTAAGCCAAACAGACGGGCTGACCATCCGATCCGCTCCATCATCGTCGCCGAAGTAATCCAGTTGGCTCCCCCTTCCCACCCAGACACGTCCGGTGGATAAAGGAGTTGCATACCCATGGACTTCATGGAAGCGTACGCCGCCTGGATCGGCTGAATGCGACCACGAATGTTCTCACCATCGGCATCGAGGGTATTGGCCATCGCCTGCGCGACGCCCAGTTGCCGAAGCGTCGAAATCGTAAAGTCGACGGGACACTTATAGACCGTTCGATCCGCTTTGGGTGAATAAAATTCCGGCGACGTCATGATCGCCCGAAGCAGAGCCTTGATCTCCAGGTTCCCTTCACGGAACTTGCTTGCAAGGCGCGAGACCAGAGCTGGCTCCGGATTCTCATACGCAAACCAAGTCCAAATCTTCCAGGTGAGGTACTCAGCCGTCCTAGGCATATCGCAAAGGTGATTGAGAACATCGTCGCCGGTCAACGTCCCGGATATTCCTAAGAACGTCTTCTCTCCGTCATCGTGAAGGTTTTGCCGCACGATAAACTGAGAGTTGCCACCCTTCAATCCCTTCGTAGGGTCGACTTCTTTGCCGTTGCGACGACCAATGGACCACCCCGTGAAGGCGCGTGCGCCCTCCTGTATGTCTTTCTCGGTGTAGTTGCCAATGCCGAGAGTAAATAATTCCATGACCTCGCGAGCAAAGTTCTCGTTCGGCTTACCTTTGACGTTGTATTGGTTATCCAACCAGAAAAGCATCGCGGGATCTTTGCTAACTTCCGCCAACAACGTTCGAAAATTTCCCGTCGCGTTCGCCCGAATCGCTTCGTTCTGACCGAACATCAGAGGGCCGCTTTGCACTTTCTCTCCGCTCGTTGCAAAGTGATCGTGCCAGAAAAGCGACATCTTTTCTTGAAGCGGACGCTGCGTTGCCATCATTCGCAACGTCCACCAGGCCCCTACCTGCTGCGGCTTGAGCGTCCCATTCTTATTGTTCGCAAAACGCTCAATCTCCACCGAGAAGCCCTCGTCGGTGTGCTCATAGTCTAAGAGGCGATCAATAGCCCCGGAAAGGCCATCTTTTAAATAGTAATCAAGCTCGGCTTCACTCGCTCCGAGCCCAAACCGGCGTAACAAATGCGCGCCCTTATCGCGATCCGTCGAGAGTGCCATATAAAAAAGGACGGTTCAACTCAATTTGAGTTCAGTCAAATATGAAAAGGGCGCCACCAGGTTTCCCCGGTGACGCCCCAAATCTTTGGTCGCCTTAGTTGGCTTCCTGAGCGGAGGAGGACTTATAGGTTGCCTCGTTGATGAACTTGAAGAGCTTCGAACCCTCGTGAGTGGCCGTCAGAGCATAGCGAACTTGCTCTCCGGACTTGGTCTTTCGAACCATCTTCATCTTGCGGACTTCAGAGTCCGGCACCTCGACGTGCGAACGAGTCTTAAGATTGTAAAACTTCATGCTTTCCCTCCATCCAGTGGTGCGATCCCTCGCCCCACTCTGGCTTTAACATCGCGGTCATGATAGCACAGAGTTAGGTTCAAGGGAACCTAAGATGAAAAACATTTGAGAATATGTTGTAATCCTCCGAAGATTTGAACTCATTTGAACCTAAGACTTCCCCGCCGGCAAGACCAAACACCTACAACCAAAAACCTAAACGGAGTCACCATCCCTGGTCCCTTTTGCCCACGACATATCCTTCGACGAACGATTCCGTTTTAGAAACCGTTGATAGGAGTGTTAGGTTCAAACTCAGCCTTTCGCCCCAGTACTTTCATTGCGAAAAACCAGCATTGGCAACTAATCAACAACCTGTGTTAAGTTGCGATTTAGAGTTGTAGTCGATAATAGTGACATGAGACAGCGAATCAATAAGACTGGGGATATTGTCTCCAGTCCAACGACCGGTGAGAGCACCAAGAGCTACGAAGAAAATGCTCTGCGTGAACTCCGCAACGCGGGATACCGAATTACCATGCCCCGCGTCCAGGTGATCCGAGCCCTGGCCGACACCGAAACCGCCCTGAGTGCCTACGCCATCCACGACAAGATCGTGTCGTCTGGCGGAAAAATTGACGTGGTTAGCGTCTACCGAATCCTCTCTACTCTTCAAGAGGTCGGACTTATTCATCACATCGGCGTTGTGGACGGCTATTTCCCATGCCGAATCTCCAACGGCTCCCAGCGACGCAGTGAAGTCGTGGTCGAGGAGAGCACCGGCTCTGTCGTGGAACTCGCCATGCCGAAGTCGGTGATCGAAGCGATTGAAGAGCAAGCCCGAGCGGCTGGTTTTGAGACCACCGGCATCAAGGTCGAGATCACGGGCCGAGAGATGATCGTTAAGTAACTCGGCTCGCACCCATCAAAAAGAAAACGACCGATCTCTTCTGAGATCGGTCGTTTTCTTTTCCCCAAGGTACGCGAAGTGGCGAGTGAGGTACCCGCCACTTAGAATGGTCAGAACCGAACGTCGATCTTCTGCTCCATCGAGGAGTTTTCAGAGTATCGATAGAAGTGAATCGAAGCGGAGTCTCCTGCCTTCATTGACTTCATGGCGTTCGCCAAGTCCCGAGCCGATTCGATCTTCGTAGCGCCAAGGCCAACGATGACGTCGCCTTGCTTGATCCCTGCCTCCGCCGCCGGTGACTTGGGAGCAACCATCGTAACCACGGCGCCTGACTTGTCGCTCGGAATGTTGTACTGAGATCGCGCCGTCGTCGAAACGTCCTCGACGCTCACACCCAGCTTGACGCCGCCCTCAGAATTTCGTGGAGTTCCGTCAGGAGTGTTCACTCTTGGCAGATCCTTGAATCCGGGGACGTCTTCCGGCAATTGGAATTCCTTCGGAATGTCCAAATCGCCAAACGGATTGGACTTGTTGGTGCGAGGTACCTGCACAACCGGAGCCGGCGGCTCTTTTGCCGTCACGTTAAAGGTCTTGTGCTCCTTATCGCGGACGACTTCGACCTCAACCTTGCTGCCCGGACCATATTTAATCATCGCATTGCGCAGGTCGACTTGGCTCTCAACCGGAACCGAATTGATGCGAACGATCACGTCACCCTTCTTGATGCCTGCCATCGCCGCCGGACCATCGTTAGGAGCTTCCTCAACCAACGCACCCTTCTCTACGCCCAGCTCTTTCTGCTGATAGATCTTGAGATTCTCTGGCGCCACACCCAGATAGCCGCGCGTGACCTTTCCTTTCTCAATCAGCGTCTCGGCCAAGAGCTTCGCTTGATTGGAAGAAATCGCAAATCCAATGCCGCCACTTGTACCCGTAGGGCTGAAAATGGCCGTGTTGATTCCGACCACTTCGCCATCGATATTGACCAGCGGTCCCCCGCTATTGCCCATGTTGATGGGCGCATCGGTCTGAATCAGATCCCAATACATTCGGCGAACACCGCTGCTGGGATCGGGAATCTGGTTCGTTCGCTGCGTCGCGCTGATGTGGCCCACGGTAACCGTGTTATCGAGCCCAAACGGAGCGCCGATTGCCATCGCAAACTCCCCGGTTCGCACCATATTGCTGTTAGCCATCCGAAGCGTCGGCAAATCTTTCGCGTCGATCTTCACCACCGCGATATCGCTATCCTCCGCTCGAATAACCTTGCCCGGAAACTCCCGACCGTCATAGAGGATGACGTTAACGTCTTCAAATCCCCCCACAACGTGGTCGTTGGTAATGATGTAGCCGTCAGGTCTAAAAACGAAGCCTGACCCTTCGCCGCCAACCTCTTGAGATTGGCCAAACATGTTGGTCGTCTGCTTGCCTTTCACGCGAATGTGAACGACCGCTGGTTTCACCGCGTCCGCCAAATTGGCGAAAGACTCATCCAACTCACGAACCATGTCGCGGTTTTCGCTAGTTGTGTTGCGAACCAACTTCGGCTGATCAACCGTAACGTATGGAGACTTATAAGTCGAAGACTGATTGCGCTGACCAATCACCGTCGAAGCGGTCCCAGCGCCGATCAAAACCCCGGCCGCCAAGACCCAAACGAGTGGTCCTTTCGGAAATAGGTTAGTTGGGTTCATGTTGTGTCCCTTGGAAACGTGCGCTTCCGCGGACTACCGGAACGAATTCAAATCTCGTTAATCGAGTTCGAAACCGTAATCAGAAGGATTCCCGCTGGAAGCTCTATATGGGTCAACGAAATTTGTCGTAGTGAAAGTTCCAGACTCTGAATGAATCCCGCAAAGGCCTGGGACCCATCATTCCCACCTCGTCGAGCTGCGTCCGAGAAGGCTTCCAGAATGCGGCGACGAACGCTCTCCGGCACGTCGGCGGCCACCACCAACTTCATGCCTCCACTCTCGCCCATCGTCGTCCCGGGCATCTCCCGAACTTTCACATTCTTGGAAGAAGCCGGCCACTGATAGACCGTGCCTTTGATCAATCCGTCGGTAATCCGAACCGCAACCGATCTCCACTGGACGTTATCGTTGATCTGAGCGTCCTGTACTGAAAATCCGTAAGGCAACGCATCCGGGAAGACAGGCTCGAACCCCAAGTTCTGCGCGTCCTTGTTTCCATCGTAGATCCCGCTACGACGCCGGAAAACCAGCGTCTTGCCCGACTTAGCTTGGTCGATACTAAACGTTTGGGACGGAATAGAACTCGGATAACTCACGACCTGAGCCTTGAAGGCAAGTTTCGGCTCCTTTGACTTACCGATAGTTTCAAGCTGAAGTAGAAATCCCGTATCCGCATCGATATAGTATCGACGCGTTTCCATATCCCGATTGTGAGGAGTCGCCACCACGATCGTCGCCGTCTTTCCCGCCACCACGCTGGTTCCCGCTAGCGAGAGCCCGTAGTTACGAGTCGTCAAATTCATCCGCGTCAGCGTGTCGTTCGGCATGAGCCGAGGCGATTCCTGGATAAGAGTGAGTTTGTCATCCGGAAGGTAGGTCGCGCTTTGACGACCATCGTCGATCGTCTCAACCCCCTCCATGCTCAACGGATAGATCACCGTCTGCCGCATCTTTCCGTCCTTGCTAATCTGAACTTGAATGCGCTGCATGACATCCGAACAATCCGGAGACCGCTGCAAAATGATCGCCACTACATTCTGGGGCCGATCCCGCTCCAATGTCTTCAAAAGGAGTTTTCGCGCCCGCTCCGACTCAGACTGCCCTTTGCCCCCGCCATTCCCAGCGGCGAAGCTAAAGGCGCACAACGCCAAGAGCGAAAGAGCGAGGGTGTCCTTAACGATTCGCATAGGTAGTCGGGACGGCAAATCGATTGCCGCTCAAGGGGTCGTTACCGGCGATAAACATCTGATCTCGCCCGATCTCGGAAGCCAAAGTGTCGTTAACCGTCGCGTTGGCAGTATCGGGACCAGGACGCCCCGTTACTTGCAGCATTGCAAACGTAGCCAGGGCGGCGGTAGCCGCGAATCCAGCCACGAACCGCCAATCCAAGCCTAAGCTGAACCGCGAGGTGCGCTTCTGCTCCTGGACCTGAACCACATTCTTCACCAATCGCTCTTCAAAATCGTCTGAAGGGGTGTAAGTAGGCAAACCGCGCAACATCTGTTTCAAAACCTTCAGTTGCTGCTCTTCGGCTTGGCACTCTGAGCACTCGTGCAGATGCTGTCGAATATCCAACCGCTCAGTGCCGTTCAGCTCACCATCCAAGTAAGCCGACAGGTAAGCCTGTACGCTCTTACAGTTCATCCGTAAAACTCCTATAGGTCTGC
>MKRX01000001.1:11020-48196 GCA_001898035.1 Armatimonadetes bacterium 55-13 | reverse complement strand
ACCGACGTCCGCATCACGTCCGCAATCTCTTCATACGCCATTCCTTCTACGTCTGCGAGCAAAACCGCCATACGAAATTCCGGCGTCATCGCACTAAGCGCTTTCTGCACCGGCTCGTCCAAGGCGTCCTGCAACATCGCTCGGTCCGGCGTGGATTCCAAATCCGGCACATCCCAAGTCGTGTTACCGTCGGCTCCACCTTGTTCCAAGCTCGTCGTCTTCAGCTTGCCTTTGCGGCGCACTGAATCGATATGAGCATTGGTCATGATCCGGTAAAGCCAAGACGAGAATGGCATTGACGGGTCGTATTTCGAAAAGAATCGATAGGCGCGAACGAACGACTCTTGAACCAAGTCCTCCGCCTCCGCCGAGTTGCCCGTCAATCGATACGCGAGACTATAAGCCTGCCGATGCGACTTCCGCATCAGTCCCTCGAAAAGCGCCGACTGATCGACCTTCGATCCTGTGTTGTCTTTAGAGATGGCAAATAGCATCACGTGCAAACCCTGTGTTCCGAGAAGTTGTACGTTTCCTTCTCAGCGGCGAGTTCCCATAAAAATTCTACTCCCCAAAAGCCCCACCGCATTACCGGGAATCCAACCCTAACGTCGAACCGTCCGAAGCGAATTCACGGCCACTCGCCGAACCGTCTGCCGTTTCCCGTCGGGCCACGTCACTTCCAAATCCACCCGCCCCGTCGTGTCGCCAAGTCCAAAGTGCAACATCAGATCATTCTGGTTCCCCTCGCCCGTCCCTGCCTCCACCTGCCGCACGAGGATTCGATCCTTCAATTTGATCCGCACCTGGGCTCCAATCGCCGAGCGATTTACACGCTTTCCATCTCCCTCCAGCCGAACCTCCAACCAATGCCCCGGAGCGCCCTGGTTCTCAAAAAGCTTCCCTGCCGTTACCAAATCCAAATCGCCATCGTGATCGTAATCCGCCCACGCCGCCTGATAGGTCGCCCCCAGCTCTCCTAACTTAGCCCCCGCCGAAACGTCCGCAAACTTCCAAGCCCCTTCATTCCGAAACAGAACCGGATAGTTCTTTTTCCCAAAGGAGGCCACGGGATAAACCGTCGTCAAGAACAGATCGAGATCGCCGTCGTTGTCGTAGTCTCCTGCGGCCGGACTCGCGTAGGACTCCTGGTAAAAAATCCCGCAGGTGCCTTTATCCTCAAAGCGATACTGCCCCGCGGCACTCAGATTCTTCAAAAAACGAGACTTGGGCTGATCGCCTCGATCGTCCACATGCGCAAAATTGCCGGCAAAGAGATCGATCTCCCCATCCCCATCGAAATCCCCCCAAGCAGCCCCTATCGAGTGCCCACCTCCGAACCCGGCGGAAGTGCCCAAAGCCCCTCGCTCACTCGCCACATCCTGAAAACCACCCTTCCCATCGTTGAGCCATAGGTTGTTCGGCTGAAGGCGATAATTTGAAACATAAACGTCTAGGTCCCCATCTCGGTCGAAGTCACACGCCGTCACTCCCCGGGATCGAAACTGACTGGCGCTCCACGCCAAAGAAAAAGACTTGCCTCCCACATTCTTTAGCCGTAGGCTCGGATAGGTAATCCCGGCGTTCCAGTCCTCATATCCGCCCACATAAAGATCCGCAAACCCATCCCCATCGAAGTCTCCCCAACAAGCTCCGCGGGAAACCGTCTTCGGCAATTCCGGCAAGGAAAACCGCGAAAAGCTTCTTCCCTTCTCGTTCTTCCAAAGGGTCATCGAGGACCATGAGAAGAGATCGGGATAGCCATCGTTATCGAAATCCGCCGCAACCACCGCTCCCACGTCCGCCATCTTCTCAAACTTCTTCCCCTTAACGTTTCGCCAGGCCACCCCGGAAGCGCAAAGGTCCACCCAACCATCACGGTCCAAATCCACCCAACAAACCCCATCACCCGCTAGCGTAAGTCCAACCGCCGACGTCCGGTCGGCGAACGAAACGTCGGCCAATCCAACTACCAATCCCAAAACCCAAATCATGCCCCTCTATACCCCCAAGACCATCCGCATCCCTCGCCCTTCCGTAAATGCGCTAACCTATCAACCAAAACCTCCTACGGATCACCGCCAATTTCACCGAAGTCTCCAAAGGACTGAGATGAAACCGCAGCGACTAGAACTTCAGAAGGATTCTTTTGGTTCGTCAAAGAATAAGATCATTTGTTTGGATGAGTGGGCCACCGGCGCCGCTCACCTGGGAAGGAAAATCGAGGTGGATTCGACTCCCGTAAAAATAGACCCGCAGCAGGCGTTGACGTGTATCGAAACCGCCTTCGCCCATCTTCGCGCCCACTTCATCGGACGCGACGCTGTCTTGGAGCAAATCCTGTACGCCCTCCTCACCCGAGAGCATGCGCTCATCATCGGAGACCGAGGACTCGCGAAGTCACGCCTCGCAAGAAGCGTTTTCGCTCAGTTCGAGGACGCTCAACCCCCTTTTTCGCTCCAGCTCACCCGTTCCACGTCCGTAGGGCAACTCGTCGGCGGTCTTGACCTCAAGCAGTTTGAACGCGGAACCTACGTTCACAATCTCGATGGCTACATCGTCCGCGCCCACTTCGCCTTTCTGGACGAACTGTTCGACGCCAACGACTTCGTCCTCCGAGCCCTCAACGGCATCATGAATGAGCGCGAGTTCCTCAACGGTCCTCAAATCGAACCCGCCGCGCTTCATACCGCTATCGCCACCACGAACTACATTCGAGACACCCGCGAAAGCCGCGCCGTTCTGGATCGGCTCCTGTTCAAGTGCGTCGTCCATCGGGCAGAAAGCACTCTGCAAAGATTCGCCATCCGGCGCGAGTTCATCACCTCGCATGGAGGCACCGTCGGCCCTCTCTCCGGCAAGGCCATCCCATACGCCTATCTCAACAAGCTCAGTAAGATCATTACTGGAGAACTCCCCGATCAGTTGATCGCCGTCCCCCCGCACGTTCTCGTCATGCTCGACCAAATCATCAGCGATTTCGAACGCGAGGTCAGCGAAAAACGATCCGATGAGCGCTTTGTCTACAGCGACCGCTCCAAGAACAAAGCCATTCACGTCATCATGGCCTCCGCCCTTCGCGGAGGTAGAAACACCGCCGAAGTGAAAGACCTCGCCGCCATGCGTTTCCTCATCCCTACGGTGGGAAGCCCAGACGAGGAAGAAGTCTTCGATCACGCTCTCGATATGACCCTCAAGGCCATCACGACAAGAGACCGCGAATCGATCGACCACGCCGCCGCCATCGTTGATCTCGTCAATGAGGCCGTAGAAAGACACCGGGAAGGCACCCTCAACGAACCAAATTGGTCCGAACGTATGAAGACCCGAATTGGGCGTTGGATGCACCGTGATTCGGGCGTGACCCTCGGCTCCCTCCTGGAAGAGGCGCGTGAACTCCATGCCGACCACAGCGTCACCCTCAAACTGAAAGACGAGGTCCTAGCCACCATCCGAGAAGCTCACGAACGCCACCATATCGCGTTCGAGCAGAAGCTATGACGGAGAACGAACGGTGCCGCTGCTAAATCCCGAGTCGGTCGTCTCTTACCTCATCGCCGACGAGCGAATCAAAGATCACCTGCGGCGAGCCGAACACCAACGGTCACGCGTCGGCTTCCGAGATTACGCGGCCAAATTCGGCATTCATGATTTGGGAGAAGTCTCAAAGAGCCAGCTATTCGCCCTCGTCGCTGCCCGAAACACCGCCCCCATCGTCGATCTTCTCCGCATCCCTCGCGGACGGGATCTCGCCTCCGCGTCTGCCTACGCGACTTACGATCTCCATCGGCCTAAAACCTCTCTCGGCCCCGCCGTCCAGTCTTATCTCGCTTCGATTCCGAACAACGAACAGGAATGGGAAGTCCTTCGAGACCCCGAAGACATCCCGCAAGCAATCCCAGAAGACCTCTTGCTTAGGAGACTGGCTCCAAAGGAGTTCCTCCGTCGCCTGACGGAAGGCGAACTCATTCGGTCGGCCTGGATACAAGAAGACTTTGACGAGACGCTTAACAACCCAGTCGAAGTCCCCGACGAGGAAACCCGATACGATCAGGTCGCCAGCCCTGAAGATGGTCGCCCATTCGGCTATCTTCTCCTGGATGCCAGCGAATCCATGGGAAGTGGGAGGGACCGGCGAGATGAAGTCGCCCGAGGGCTGTCTCTTGCCTACCTGCTCTCCCAATATGAAGCCGGAAATCCTACGGTCCTTTACCTATTCCGACATGAGCTAAGTTCGGAATTTGGCGGCGAAACCCGTCGAGCCTTTGAAAATGCTGTCGCCGCCACCCTCGCCCACTCGCATGAAGGCATGACCAATCTCCAAGGCGCACTCAAGCTCCTAGCCGGAGCGATGAAATCCCGTAGCGCCCGTATCGACATCGCTCTGATCACCGACGGCATTACTCGCCTTACTGAGAACCCCGTCCCGGATTGTCACCTTCACACCTTCTTCGTTGGTGCCCGCCCGGAGGAATTCGATAAAGTTGGGGGCGAACAATATCAAGAGTCGTTCCTCAAACTTCAGTCCTGGAGTGAATCTCTCTTCAAGATCAACCCCGAGGTCATGGACTCTGCCACCGTCCCTCGACGGGAAGACGTGCTGGATTTCTCCCGAATCATGTATGGACTGCGAGATGAATTTGCCGGGGCCGCTTCGGCCGATAAGATTCGCCGTCTCCAAAACCGCCTCGCCAATTACATCCATGCCCTTGAGCGCTACCGTAATTACCACGGGACGGAAGATGACGAAGTCGAGCGGCTTTGGAAAGAGGCGCAAACCACTCAAACGGAACTCGGAACCGCCGACCCCATCGAAATTTCGATGAAGAACGCCGCTCATTGGACTCCCATCGATCGTGAGCTCACCCTCGCTCTCGAAACCAGGGAGTTGCGTAGCCTCATCGACCAACCCGAGAATCTTGAAGCCAAGTGGACGCTCAAGGTCGTCCCGGAAACATTTGTCAGTCCTTGGCGCGCGATGATCATGCTCATCGAGTCCCTCATCGCCCGAGCCCGAGCGAAAGTTCGCCTCCGAACCAGATTGAGGAAGGCACTCGAAACCGCAAAGAAGGCACGCTCAAAACCCTGAAACCGAGTCAACAAATCGCAGTCCCCTTCACAAATGGAGTCGTCTGGTGAATTTATGGTCTTGAAGGTGGTAACGCCATCTTCGGTTGAAGTGTTGATCGTTGCCGTATCGTTGGTGGCATTAATCCTCTCCCATCACCGAAGTCCTTCCTCGCAAATCAGACTCATTCGCGCCACTGCCCTGATGGCGTTGATCGCATGCGTCACGGCGGTGGGCCTTAGAATTTTGGGCGACTGGCTGAACTAAATCGCTTCAAATCGATTAGCCGCGCGATTCTTCCGGACTCCTTCGGGCAAGAAGGCCTGCCCATTCATCGCCACGAAAACCCCTCCCGAACTCGCCTGCAACACCCCAAGCGCAAAGGCTACGTTGAAGACGGCATCGGTAAATCGAAATCCTGCCGGCTGCAACGAACCCGTAAAGACCACAGCCTTGTCAGGAATCCCCTGCACGAACCGGGCCGTCACTGCCATCGTGTCCGTCCCATGCGTGACCAAGACCTTTGATTCTTCGCACTCTTCGATCCGTTGACGAATCAAAGCCCGATCCTCATCCGTCAATTCCAAACTATCCTTTCGCATCAGTGACTCGACCACATACGGAACCGTAACCCCACCCTCCCGCAGAATCTGCTCGACGGTAGGATTACCCACCTGATACTCGCTCAAAGCATCGAAATAAATCTTATCAATCGTCCCACCCGTCGTAAGAATCCGAATCATCGCCCAAAATTATGAGCCGCCACCGAAGAGCACCGGTAGCAAATACTCACCCAACGCCCACGTCGCGAAGCGACCCTAACACCTAACACCTCGTCCCTCGTCCCTTGTCCCTTGTCCCTCGTCGCTGCCGCGAAGCCGCAAAGCGGCGCAGTCCCTTCCCCAAAATGACTTCCCTCCACTGGATCCCAGAAGCTAATCCACACCGGCTGGCTACCATGCCTCGTCCTCACTCGGGGGATCGCCTAGGCCAGGATCTGCAGTATTGGCGTCTAGAAGGACTGGAAACGATCGTCTGCCTTCTCGCTCACGATGAAGTCAAAGACCTTGGCCTAAAATCAGAGGGGCGCCTGTGGGCCGAAATGGGAGGAGACTTTATCCATTTCCCCATCACAGATCGTGGAGTCCCAACATCTGTCAAGGAAACCATTGCCCTCGTCCAAGAGATCACCGCCCAACTGCGCGCGGGAACTTCGGTTGGCGTCCACTGCCGGGCTGGTATCGGCCGTGCCAGTCTTATCGCCGCTTGCACGCTTCACCAACTTGGCATCTCGCATCGCGATATCTACCCGGCAATTTCGAGAGCGAGGGGAATTCAGGTTCCCGATACATCGCAACAGATCGACTGGCTGGATCAATTCGTCAAGCTCTAAAAAAATGCCCCGCCGACTGATGCGGCGAGGCCATTGCTTCATTCTCTTGAGAGAGCTTTTAATTCTTCCTGCGCCGCCGGGCAAAAACGCCGACTAACCCTGCTCCCATCGCAAACATGCTCGCGGGTTCCGGTACCGGATGGGGACTGGTGATAATAAAGGATCGAATCTTGTTGCCAACGGCCCCCCAGCCTGAAATCGATTGTCCATCGGCAGTGATGTTGATGCCGGTGTAGAGAACGTAATCCTGAATATCCACGCCCTCCTCGAGCGCCCAATCGCTCATCAACTTCACCTCGCCGTCGATCCAAATAACCGAACGTCGAGACCCCGTGCTTGTACCAACTTGAGCGTAACCAACCAAGATAGAACCGTCGTCGGAACCTGAAGCGACCGCGCCGCGATTGAAGCCCGTGGGCAGGGATAAGGTCGTGATGTTGAAGTCGTTGTCCCAAACTGTGGGAAGGTTTGAACGCACGCCGAAGTAGCGGGTGCCATGGGTGTTCGTTGCGTTGATCTCACTCGGTGCATCCCCATCGTAGTAAATTTCTGCGCCGCTTCGCCATACTGCCGCCCGCCGGGTCGAAGAACTGGAATCCCAGCCCACCATCGTCAATCCATCGCCTGAAAGATTGTTGGGCCGAGCGTGTGCGGTGGTCGTTCCTTCCGCCATGGTGGATGAATAAGAGTAAGTGCCATTGGCGATATCGTAGACAACAGGTCGATACTTGAGGCCCGTGTTGTAAACCGCTGTCGCCAAATAGTTCCCAGAATCGTCCATGCCCCACATCGTGCTGAGGTTGCTCCCCGATCCGGTCGTTGAAAAACCGGCAGGCTGGGGCATGACCGTCCAAGTCCCAGCCCCAAAATCGTAATAACTCGCGTGTCGCTTTCCAGCGCCATCCAAAGACTCCGCCGCTATCCGTTGACCGTCGGCGCTGATGTAAGCCTGCCCGCCGGAAATGGATCCTCCGATCCCTTCCAGTCCTAACGCTTCCGACCATCGATAGACGTTGGTACCCGCCTGAACTGCCGCATATTTCCCATCTGGCGTTAGGTCGGTGGCATACGCATTATCCAAGTCGATCCGGTGAAAAGTCCAATCGGCAAAGGCGCTTCCGAAGGCGCAAAGCCCAAGCCCTACAAACAAAATTCTCTTCATAGTCTCTTCCCACAAACTCCTATCGATTCGCGAGAGAATTGTATGCCATAACGTTACGGCAACGTCAAATAAAAAGAAAATTGCGACATTTTCAGGCAAATTTGCAGGCTGGGGGGCTGCTCAGGTGCGAGTTGACTCGCGCTCGATCAACTCCATCTCATACTCAACGAATCGAGGCTCCAAGGCAATATTGTCCATCCGCTCCCCTAACCATTTCCAAGCTTGGTTCACGATCTTCTCCCGCGGCGGGCGAATGGTGGAGAGTGGAATGCGAAAGTCCGCTGATTCTGGATAATCGCCCAACCCCCAAATCTGGCAATCATCGGGAATCCTCCGCTTCAGGTGCAATGCGGCTCGTGCAACCCCGATCGAAACCGCGTCCGTAAACGCTAAGACTCCCTGGGGAACTCCATTTTTCTCAAAGTCTGCCAAGACGCCTAGCTCGGCCACTTCACTTGTATCCTGGGCGATTCCAATGTAACGAGGCTTCAATCCCGCCTCCTCCATCGCCTCGTTATAACCCCGTCTCCGGCGCTCATTCGGAAAGTCGTCCAATATCCGCTGCGGCGCAACGAATGCGATCTCTTTCCGCCCCGCGCGGATCATTCTCCGTACCGCTTCCCGAGCTGCTCCCAAGAGGTCCCAGGCCACCGAGTCTGTATTCTTATAAGACTCGTAGCCTAACACCACTGCCGGAATCGAATCGTATTGAGGATCTTCCCGCAAGAGTCCGATCGCCTTTCCCGCATCGACGGAAATAATGCCATCGACTGGCCACATTCGAGGAATCTCGCCCTCATTGGTGAGCGCCGATTTCGTATTCAGACCCATCACCATGATCTGATATCCCTCCTGCTCGCTCAACTCCTGAAACATGTGGAGATAGCGCAGATACGTCAAAATGGGACGATCCAACGGCATCCAAATAGAAACCACGTTGGTCTTGCCATACCGCATTGCTTGCGCCACCATGTTTGGCTGATATCGAACCTTGGCCGCCGCCTCCTTAACCCTGACGCGAGTCGCCTCCGCTACCCGAGCCGTCTCGGTTCCCGACAAAACATGAGAGGCCGTCTGGATGGAGACCCCTGCTTCACGCGCAACATCGGCGAGCGTTGCTCGCTTACTTCGTTCACTAAGACCCATAAAAAAAACACCCCGTGAGAGAATATCACGGCCCCCGAATGCCTCAGCAAGACCTTTGTGCCTCCCATTCTCTGGTGCATAAACCCCAGATGTTGACCATTTCCCATTCGCCAAATCAAAACCGAGTCGCCGGTCCGTCAAACTCCCGCTGTAAATTCAAATCGCGCCATACTCCGGCGTAAGAAAGAATGCCCATGCTAAGTGTCCTTATCCTCACCGCAATGTCGCAGACGGCTCGCGCGGAGCGTGTCGACAGCCTGCCCACCAATCAGGCAAATAAGTTCTACGTCGGCAACCGAGCCCCTCTCGCCCGCACGCCCCTCATTAAGCTTCCCGTTGGCTCCGTCCGCGCCAAGGGCTGGCTTCAGGAGTATCTCAAGCGACAAAAGAACGGCATGACGGGGCACCTGACAGAAATCAGCGCGTGGCTCCAGAAGGATGGCAACGCATGGCTCGCGAAGGATGGCAAGGGCAAATGGGGCTGGGAAGAGGTTCCTTACTGGCTCAAGGGTTACGGCGCTCTCAGCTATCTACTTGAAGACAAGACGATGATCAAAGAATCCAAAGTCTGGATCGAAGCCGCTCTCCATAGCCAACGTCCAAACGGAGATTTCGGCCCTGACCTGCGATTCAAGAATGGCCTACGAGACTACTGGGCGAACATGCTGATGCTGAATTGCCTGCAGTCTTACTATGAGTATTCGCACGACCAAAGAGTCATCGACCTGATGACAAAGTACTTCCGGTATCAGCTCGCCCTCCCGGACAATGAGTTCCTGACCGAATACTGGCAACACATCCGAGGTGGAGATAACCTCGCCAGCATTTACTGGCTCTATAACCGTACCGGAGACGCGTTCCTCCTGGATTTAGCCAAAAAGAACCACGCCAGCACGGCCGACTGGTCAATGAAAGGCACCCTACCGGACTGGCACAACGTCAACGTCGCCCAAAGCTTCGATGAACCTGCCATTTACTCCCAGCAAACCAAGGACAAATCGGACGTCAAAGCCGCCTACGACAATTTCGCTACTATGCGCAAACTCTACGGCGAAGTCCCCGGCGGTATGTACGGCGCCGACGAGAACGCTCGTCCTGGCAAAAATGACCCCCGCCAAGCCATAGAAACATGCGGCATCGTCGAACAGATGCTCTCCGACGAGGAACTCCTCGCTATCACCGGCGACATCAAATGGGCGGACCACTGCGAAAACGTCGCCTTCAACACCTATCCCGCTGCCGTTATGCCGGATTTCAAGGCGCTTCGCTACCTGACCAGCCCCAATATGGTCACCTCGGATCGATACAACCATGCCCCCGGCTACCAAAATGGCGGTCCCATGACCATGATGAACCCGCTCAGCCACCGCTGCTGTCAGCACAATCATAGCCATGGATGGCCGTTCTTCACCGAAAACCTATGGATGGCCACGAACGACAACGGTCTCGCCGCAACCATCTATAGCGCCGGTGAAGTCAGCGCCAAAGTCGGCAACGGAACCCAAGCAACGATCACGGAGACGACGAACTACCCATTCGAGGAAACCCTGCGCTTCGAAGTAAAGGTCGCCTCACCCACCCAGTTCCCTCTGTACCTACGTATCCCAGCATGGTGCAAACGACCGGAATTGAACCTGAATGGCAAGCAAGTCGTTCTTGCCGGAAACGGTGCGTTCGTTAAGTTGTCTCGAACCTGGAAGAAGGGCGATCAGATTGCGCTCAAACTTCCCATGGCCCTCAAGGTCGATACCTGGACCGATCGCCATGACAGTGTCAGTGTCGATTACGGCCCCCTCACTTTCTCCCTCAAAATCGGAGAGAAAGTCGTCAAGGCCGACCCCGCCGCCACCGCTCTTTCCGATTCGGGCTGGAACGACAAGATCGATAAGAACAAGTGGCCCGCCTACGAGCTAACGCCCACTACACCTTGGAATTACGCCCTCAAAGTCGACCCCGCCAACCCCGGAGCCTCCCTGGAGATCAAGCGAAAGGCGTGGCCCAAGTCCAATTTCCCATTCACTCTTTCTGAGGTCCCCATCGAGATCAGAGCCAAAGGCAAGATCCTGCCTCAGTGGAAGATCGACCGCACCGGACTTGTCTCGGTACTCCAAAACGGCCCCGTTAAGAGCACGAAGCCGCTCGAATCCATCACCCTCGTCCCTATGGGCGCCGCTCGCCTCCGCATCAGTGCGTTTCCTTGGCTTAGCGAAACCGGCAAAACCTGGGCCGCTCCTCCCGAGCCGCTCCCCTATAACCCAAAAGCGTCCCATGTCTTCGAAAGCGATGACATTTTTGCCCCCTGTGACCAAATGGAGCCCAAGTCCAGCAGCGACGAAAGCGTCAACCGCTTCACCTGGTGGCCCAGAAAGGGTTCCGAAGAGTGGATCGAATACAACTTCACCACTCCCAAAAAGGTCAAAGGCGTCTCCGTCTATTGGTTCGATGACACCGGCCACGGCGAATGCCGCATCCCCGCCTCATGGTCGGTCGAGGCCAAAGTGGGCAACACCTGGCAAACCCTCGCCAACTCCAGCCGAACCACGGTGGACGAATACAACCACCTTTCCTTCACCCCCACCGATACCAAAACCCTCCGCCTAAAAGTGAAGCTCCAACCCAATTACTCTGGAGGAATCCTGGAGTGGAAGGTCAACGAGTAACCCCGTCGGGGCTCCCAGAACCAGAGCCCCAATACCTCGTCCTGCGCAAAGCGCGCTGCCGCGTAACATCAAGCAGTAACCCAAGCACATGCAACAACGTCGTAACAACATGTTGCGGTTCGGAAGGCTTTTATCCCTACTTCTACTCGTCGGCGTCACGCCCCTGACCTTTGCCCAGGGCAGCGCCGGCGGCTACGGACAAGGAGGCCAGGGCGCTCCCGGTGGCTTTGGCGGAGGGGGCATGGGCGGCGGTCGGGGAGCCCCCGCCGAGATCAACCGCTCGAAGGACGACAAAAACGCCCGACCCGACGATGAGCAGCAAGATGAGATTTGGGAAACCAAAACCGCGATCCTCACCCCGGGCGATCGAGTCGAATACAAGCTCAAAATGAAAAAAGGCGAGACGGTCTTCGCCGCCGCCACCAGTGATGCTTTCGATCCCGCCCTCTCCATCGAGGACGACCAAAAGCACGAACTCAAGAAAAACGACGACCGTTCCGACGGCGATCAATCGCCCTTTCTCATCTTCCGAGTACCCGCCGAAGGCACATACACGCTCAAAGTTCTAAGCTACCGTGCCGTCTCCGGCGGGAAATTCACGCTCAAAATGCGTACGTTCATCGCCAATGACGCTCCCCTCGGAAAGACGCGCCATGAGAAACCGACCTATCAAGACCTCCGGAACAGCTATGACCGAGTTGTCTTTCGCCTCCAAGGGAAAAAGGGTGCGGTCTACGATCTCCGAACCGTAAGGGCGATCCAACCCAGGGGTTCCTATCCCATCGGCTTTCTGCGTATCGTCGGTCCCACCGGAGTCGAAGCCGAAGACTTCGAGCGTATCGGCGTCGCAAACGGCGTTCCCGTATTCAAAGCCAAACAAGACGGAGACTTCTACTGCGAATACCAAGGCGGAGATCAAACCTATGAGACCGAATTCAGTCCGGTTGAAACCATCGCCGCTTCTTCCACCTTCGAAAAGACCTTCGACCTCCAACCCGGAGAGCTAAAAGTCGTCGAATTTCCCGTCAAGCCCGATCTGATTGTCCGCACCATCATCGGTGGCGGCTCCTTGCTCACCCAAGTCAGCGCCCCTTCGAAAGTCGGTGCCGACATCGGCGGAACCGATGGCCGATCCTACGGAAACGCCGCGAATTGGCTCTGGTTCAGGATGAACTGCGACTCGGATGACGACGTCGTCCGAGTCTATCACGGCGAAGGGACGGCCCGCGTCGCCATCCGTGCAATCGCCTCTTCGCCCCGAAAAGTCACCTTTAAGAACACCGAGGGCCTACCGACCTGGACCCCTGGCGCGGACGTTAAAGACTCCCTGGAAATCGGGGATTCCCGACTTTTCCTCATCAAGTCGTCCAAATCCGAACTCATGCGAGTCCAGGCATCCGCCAGCCACTTCCAGACTCGCCTCGACATCTTCACCCTTGCCGGAGACCTCGCAAACTCGCTCTGTGATCGAACCAAGCACAAATCTGCCGACGACCTCTACTTCCCCGAAGAAGGAACCTTCATCGTCCGCCTCTCCTGTGACGGTCACGGTGGCTCTGGCGAGTTCGTCATGGCTCGAGACCTTCTCACCCCCGCCCCCTATACCCTTGGCGCTGCCCAAGTACTCAAGCTAGACGGCATCAACTTTGGCCTGTATTCGGTCAACCTAGAGGCAGGCAAACGTTACGTCCTCATGACCGACCAACCCGGGAACCCCCTCCGAGCCGACCTTCTCGACGACGACGGCCAATTCCTGATCAGCCAACGAATTCAATTCGATAAGGTCGAAGTCCAATACTTCGTCCCCACCCGCTCCGGCCGCCACCGTCTCTGGCTAAGAGGCGCCCCCGGAGAACGCCACTTCAAATTCGAACTCCACACCCCACCCTCGATTGGAGGTTCCTAGAAACAAATTGGCCCCGATGAGCCAAACTCACCGGGGCCACGATCCTAAGACTTACGCAGAACGCTTGCGCCGTCGCAGTAGGGCGGCCAGGCCACCCGCTAGAGCCAGCATGCTCGCCGGTTCTGGAACCGGTCGAAGCAGGAACGCTCGACCTTCGCCGTTGTAGTAGCCATAACCAATGATCGAGCCGTCGTCGTCGATCCCCGTCGCCCCAATCAGGGTCCAGTCGGCTGCATCGGGACCAAGCAAATCGTTGAGGTCATAAGCAACTCCGTCCTTCCACATCGTCGCCCGGCCCTCGCCAATGCCATCGGGAGCCGAGTATCCAACGATGATCCCATCGTTATTGATCGCGCTCGCGTCTCCATAGAACATCCCCGTCAGGGTCGGCAGCAAGAATGTGTCGGTGCCGTCGTTATAGAACCCGCTGGTGGATCCATCGCTATTTGCGGTCCAACCAACTGACTTCCCGAAGTCGTTGATGTCCTCTGCTCCCGCAACGTCTCCAAGCCCTCCAAGAACTCGAATGGTGTCGCCTTCCCAAATGACTGCTCGCTTAAATGCGCCCTGTGCTGCTGCGCCCGCCACTTGACCCAAACCATTAATCGCCATCGCAACCGAGTCCTGATACTCGTCGATGGGATCGAGACTCATGAGAAGTCGAATGTTGCCTGGCTCCCAGATCACACCTTGGGTGCCGTACTGGGTCTCCGCGTTTCCTGCGATCACCCCGGCGTCGTTAATGCCGATCGCTCGGGAGCCATAAAGGGTTTCCGTATCATCGGCGTCGCCATCCTCGGTCGGAAGATATTCTGCCACCCCGGACTTCCATAAAACGCCCTGAGGCGCGCTACGTCCGCCCCCCGCCGTCCCCACCGCATCGCCAAGCCGATTAATACTCGACACACCCAAGACGGTAGCACCAGCCGGTCCCATAAGGTCATACGGGCTTCCCCCCGTCCAGCGCGCCCCTTGCAGACCGCTCGGCATATAGGCGTTGCCAGAAATGTATCCCCCTGCGATCGCCGTCGCCGAAACGAAGTCGGCCCCGGCATAGTCGATCGACCGAATCTGATACTGAGGATCGGCGGACGCCAAGACGGGAAGCGCGCCAAGTGCAGCGCTCAAGAGCGCAAACGAAAGATAGGTTCGATTCATAGGCTTACTCATATCCCGCGGAAATCGAGAGCCTCGGCGCCGAGTCCCGTCCGCGATTTCTGGATACTAAGTATTCGTGCCAATCGCTCCGCCGGCAACTGGTACCCACCGAATTTTGAGAATTCATCCCCCGCCCGTTCTCAAAATTGGGAAGATTGTTGTACGTTGAGCCATGTCCCGCCGCCGCATCGCCGAGATCATCGAAGGACGCGATCCCAACATCTTCGCCCGCAACGTCAAAAGGGCCCGCGAGAGCCTGGGATGGACCCGCCAGCAACTGTGCCAGGCGGCAAACATCAGCCCCCAAACGCTTACCAAGATTGAAAACGGCCAGGGCTGCACCCCCGGGGTGGAGGCCAAGCTCGCTGCTGCCGTCGGCACCGTCGTCGGTCGTCTCTGGGAACGGCAAGAACTCCCCCACCAACTCGTCCGTCGTCCCGAAACGGACCGTTGGTACTTTTCTGGTCCGGAAGAAGGTGAACGCTATTGGCAACGCCACGGAGACCAAGAGACGAGCGAAGTTATCCGATTCGATCCCGATGGCATCCAAGAGGAGTCAGAACGCCAACGCATGGGTTGGAGCGGCCTCGCCAAAGGCTTCGTCCGCGTCACCACCGCCCACCTCCAGTCCGGCTCCATCATCTCCAGCGTCCTTGAGGTCTATGGCAGAATCGACAGCGAACTCCCAAACGGCCGCCTCGCCTACTTCTATGCCGTCAGAGGGGCATTCAGATTTCATGTCGGCCAAAACACTTATGAGGTTAATGAAGGCGACGCTTTTCAGGCACAAATGGAATCCCCCGCCTGGCTAGAACCCGCCGTCGCAGTCGCCCCGGGGCTTCCGCCTCCCATCCTCATTTACGTTGACGTAACCGCCAGAACAAACCGGCGCAAGATCCCCACCTAGTCCAAGTGCCCAGATCGGCAACAAAGATCAGGCATGAAACAAATAAAAACGCCCCCAGACGGGTCTGGGGGCGTTTCCTTCTTTGATGCGAAAAGCTTAACCGCCTTCGCTAGGGTTTGCCTTCTGGGGGGCGCCACCGCCAGCCGCACCATCGGCCGCTACGGAAGTTCCCGGAGCTGGCGTGCTTCCGACAGCAGGAGCCTTCTGATCGGAAGGAGTTTCCTCGCTGGAACCACAGCCCACAACAAAGAGTGCCGAGCTAATAACTGCTAAACAAAGAATGATTTTCATCATATCAATTTTTACCATGGAGCCGTTCGATCAGGTCGGAAGAAGCAAACATACTGATAGCCGCCACCGGTATCGCAAACGTAATAGCTAAACGATTTGCCATCGGTTGCTACACCAGCATAGGGGTCAGAGTAAGCATCCTGGACCAAGTTGGGTAATACGGCGAACCCGGTTCGGCGATATTTGACAGAGGTGTCGGTTCGGCCGATCAAGTTGCCTTTTCCAAACTCCCATACCTTACCGGCACTCGGGGACGCGAAGAACGATTGGTTTCCAGCGGCACGACCGGTCTGAGCAGGCCCACCAGCATTGAATCGACAATTTCCATCGCCCGGTGTCGACGTCAAGTCGCAGCGTAGCGTGGGCTTCGATGATGCGTAACCGCCTAGGGCAGTATCTCCAGCCGACCAAACCATTGGAACGACTGACGGCTGCTCAATTTGCGAACTGGACAAGAACTGCAACAGACCGTTGAAGTGAATGCCGCTCGAGGTATGAAGCACACCGGGTTTGTAAGTAAAACCTGCCTGAGCGACATAGTCGATGTAAGTCATGCCCGCCGGCTTGTGCAGGTCATAGTTCTTAATATAGGGCTGAGTTGAGTTGGCCCACATATTGGCGACCGTCTCCGGAACTCCAGCTGAATCCCAGCCGCCGCCGACAATGGCGTCTTGAGGGAACGGATGAAGGTTGCTGTAGCGCCAGCTTCCTGCGGTTCGCTGAGAAATGCCAAACGGGAATAGATCATCGTAGTCCGACATGTAGATAACCATGCCGGTGTTGACCTGCTTGAGCTCGGAGATAGCCGAAGCCTTTTTGGCGGCTTCCTTGGCCTGAGCAAATACAGGGAAAAGGATGGCAGCAAGAATTGCAATAATGGCAATGACGACGAGAAGCTCAATCAAAGTAAAACCTGATCGGCGAATGGATCGATTCACAATAAAACCTCCAGACAAATGGCCGCGAATCGCTTTAGTTGTTCTGGCGAATAAATAATAAGACATGCTAATTCCAGCGTGTCGCGGACATTGAAGCATTAAAGCACAGATTGGTCATTTCACCAAGTCTTTTTTTGCTATTCTCAGGGCCATTTCACCACAATGTTTGGATCAAAATTTGTACTATAAAGCCTTGTCCATCATGACATTGGAAAGCGAGGTTCAAATTCCCGAATCCTCCGAGATTCACTGTCCATTTGATGTTGGATATAGACGATAACCCAGACGGGTCTCTCTTCCGATATGCCCATCTTCACTCCCTGGAAAAACGGCCGATATGAGACATCGCCAGGACTCAAACCACTAGGCACCGACTTCGGCAACGGCCACTGGGATAACTGCGTTTTCATCCTGGACGAAACCGCCCCCCGCCTCATCGCCGCCAAGCGAGAATCGCTGAAAGAACGCGAGTCGAAATACCGCCAAGTGCACCACCTCCGGACGCAAGTCGCCGAGGCGGCTGCAAACGTGATCCAACAAAGACTCGCCCTAGACGCCCCCCACGTCGATCTCCCCACACGGTCCACTCCCATTGATCGACTCGATGCCTACGCCTTGCACATTCCCGAAGACCTCGCGATCGTCGCCGTCGAAAACGGGATCGATTGGCTCGCGTACACCCACCTATGCGCCCCATCTCATTGGTCTCCGGAAGAAAAAATCGGCAAATCCTTCACCGCCGTCCATCAACCTGTTCCCGGATTTGAAAAGACCGCGAACGTGGCTCAAAAGATGATTGAGACCATGACTCAGCGTGGCCCATTCGTCCGTTTCGTCTGGGGAATGGAATCGGATGACCGCCCTAATCACCACCCTGTCGCCCCGCAGGGTGTCGATCAAGATGAATGGTGGGGCAGGAGATTCTCCGAAGAAGGTCGCTTCCTCGTGCGAGTTGAGCGTCAATGCCTGATTCCACTTCCCAGCGTAAATGCTGCCCTCTTCACCATCCGCTTGTTTTGGTGGACCATGGAGGAAGTGCGGGCAACCCCGGAACTCCGCCTGCCATTGCTTCAAGCCCTCAACGGCATGTCGCCGCAAGAACAAAGCTATAAAGGGATCGCCGGCCGCCTTCCCGAGATAGTTCACCTGCTAGAACCACCAAACGCCTAATCTGGCCGAATGACCGCCCCCCGGCAAGGCAAAAGACCTCAGACTTCAGCCGCGTGCCGAGTCGAAAGCTGGGTGGCATCTCGCTTCGGAGAAAGCCCAAATGTTCGTGAATACTCCCGGCTGAACTGAGAAGGGCTCTGATATCCCACCAGAAACGCTGCCGATTCCACATTCGCCTCCCCTGTCACCAAGAGTCGGCGCGCCTCATGAAGCCGAAGCTGCTTCTGATACTGGAGGGGACTTGTCGCTGTTAGCGCCTTAAACCGAAGATGAAATGTCGAAGGACTCATATTCGCCTCGCGCGCAAGATCTTCCACCCTCACGGTTTCCGCGAATCGCTCTCGTAGGGTCTGGATGGAACGCACAATCTCCTGCGCCGGGCCCATTACCCGTGCCATCTGAACGACCTCCCGCCCGTATGGGCCCGTCAAAAGCCAGTAGCAGATCTCTCGCATGACCGAGTTCGTCAGTGCTGAAATCGCCTTTGGGGTATCCAGCAGGCGAACCATTCGCCGCGCGCAATCCTCGAGTTCACCCTCGAATGGAATCCGGAAGATGGCGGTGGGAATCTCGTTGGCCTCCAGCGCCGGGAGCTCGATCTCCTCCAGCACACTCCTCAATATTGCAAGGTCCAGCTCAATGACCAGCCCCAAGTAGGGCGCTTCATGACTCGCCTCCACGACCCGGCCCAACCCCAGCGTGGAGACCCCGACCAAAACGGCTACCCCTGGCCCACAGTCGAAGGCCAAATCGCCAAACGAAGTCTGCTTCCGCCCCTGCAAAACTACGCAAAGCGTCGGGTTATAGCGGACCAAATTGGGTCGCCTCGTCACATCGCTTCGCAACAAGATCAAGCCCGGGACATCGGTTGGAAACGCCACCTGGTCGCCTCCAGCTTTTGTCCATCTCGCCACTGCATCAATCAAAGATTCCGACATTTTTCTAACCTTGCAATCCTACATGTTAATACAACGAAACGAGTCTCCTGAACATTTCCCAGGAGAAATAGGCAAGAAATCGAGAACATTTGATCTGGACCGCCCCCTATGTTCGCCGGTAACTTTGAGGTATGGAAAACGGTCAAGCCACCAAAATCGCCATCGTCACCGGCGGCAGCCGAGGACTCGGTCGAAATGTCGTCCTCAGCCTCGCCCGTCGTGGCGTGAGTTCCATCTTCACCTACCACTCAAACCAGGAGGCAGCCACCAAAGTCGTTGCCGAAGTGGCCGCCCTGGGTCAACGCGCCATCGCCCTCCAACTGGATGCTGGCAACGTCTCAAAGTTCCCCGCCTTCGTCCAAGAAGTCCAGGGCGCGCTTCAGTCTCTCCAAGCCGACCGATTTGACTACCTCGTCAATAACGCCGGTACCGCACTCTACAAGCTCTTCGCCGAAACCACGGAGGAAGAGGTGGATGCCCTCTACAACATTCACTTCAAAGGTGTCTTCTTCTTGACCCAAGCGCTCTTGCCTCTTATCTCCGACGGCGGTCGAATCGTCAACGTGTCCAGCGGACTCGCGCGGTTTTCCTTTCCCGGCAGTTCCGCCTACGCCTCCATGAAGGGCGCAATCGAGGTTCTAACCCGCTATCTCGCAAAAGAGCTTGGCAGTCGCGGTATCGCCGTCAACACCGTCGCGCCCGGAGCGATCGCAACTGACTTCGGTGGCGGAAGAGTGAGAGACGATGCCAACATGAATCAAACCATCGCCAGCCTCACCGCCCTCGGACGCGTCGGTCTTCCCGATGATATCGGCCCCATGATCGCTTCCCTTCTCTCGGAAGACAACCGCTGGATCAATGCTCAAAGAATCGAAGTTTCAGGCGGCATGAATATCTGAAATCTCAAAAACTGCCCGCAAAGCGACGGGACGCCTGATCCAGCAGCAGATTTCCCGTCGCAAATTGCTTGGCAAACACCGATTGAGCTCGGGGGGAAGTGGCAATATCTGGCTCGTGGAATAGAATGTTAAAGTATTGCAATGAGGATGCTAATGATAGGAGTTGTCGCTTTTTTCGTCCTCGGGTTGGGATGTGTATCCAAGCCGATGCCAAACGTTCAACCTGCAATCCAAACCTCATTTGCAGATATGAGTGATGAATTCGATAACCCTCAATCTCTTTCGAAATGGAGTCGCGCCAACAAAGTCGAGGGATGGAACGCTGATCAACTGGAACGCTTTGACATCGGCAAAACTCAAATGGGCTGGATGACGATGATGCCGTATGCCAGCACCTGGTACCAAGACTATCGAGGCGTCCTCGCCTTCAAGTTGTTAACCGGCGATTTTATCGTCACGACCCACTTGAAAGTAAGTCGAAGACAGGGAACGGGTGCGCCTCAATCCCAGTTCTCGCTGGCTGGGATCATGGCCCGGGCGCCTCGCACAGACTCCGCTTCAAGCTGGCGACGCGGGCAGGAAAACTATGTCTTCCTCTCCCTTGGTTCGGCTGACCGACCGGGACAGTTCCAATTTGAGGTCAAATCCACAACGAACAGCGACTCACAGTTGGTAACCGAACCCGCCTCGACAGGTGACGCCATCATTCGCGTCGCCCGTATTGGAGCGACCATGGTCATGCTCAAGAATGTGGAAGGTAAATGGAGCGTCCACCGTCGTTACTCTAGACCCGACTTTCCTCAAACTCTGCAGGTGGGCCTCACTTGTTACACGGACTGGCCCACCGCCAGCCAAATGCCTCCCGACCAACATAACGGATCGATCATTCGAACTGGACGCCCAGATTTGCTCGCCATGTTTGACTACGTTCGATTTACAAAACCCTCCGTACCCAAAGACTTGACCGATGCCAACTCCGCGTCGGACCAAGAATTGCTGAGCTTCCTAGGGGGCTCATAGTCGGCCACACTGGAGTCCCGCTCCCATATCGGAACTCCTCAATGACACGGACCCGCTAGAGCGGCGACAATTCGGCCGTGAAGTGCCGCAGGAAAGGAGCCTGCTTGGTGATTCTTAACCCCGTTGCTTCATCTCTTCTTCCGAACATTTCCGCGATGACATCGGCCACATAGTTCACATGGGCTTGCGTGTAGACCCTCCTTGGTAGGGCAAGCCTTACGAGTTCTCGGTCTGCCGGATGCTCTACGCCGTCGATGCACCTGCCAAACATGACCGACCCAATTTCAACGCCTCGTATTCCGCCCGCAACATAGAGCTCATTGACGAACACCTGAGCGGGGAATTGCTCGGCGGGTATTTGGGAGTAGAAGCGCTTGGCGTCGATATAGACGGCGTGGCCGCCGGGCGGTTGGACGATCTTGACGCCAGTTTCGATGAGTTTGTTGGCCAGGTAGCGGACGGTGGCGACGCGGTATTCGAGATAGTGGGGATCGAGGACCTCATCGAGACCTTGGGCAAGGGCCTCGAGGTCGCGGCCGGCGAGACCGCCGTAGGTTGGGAAACCTTCGGTGAGGATGAGGATGTTGCGCGCTTGCTCAGCCAAAGCGTCATCGTTTAAGGCGAGAAATCCACCGATGTTGCCGAAGCCATCTTTCTTGAGGCTCATGGTTGCCCCGTCCGCATGGGAGAACATCTCTTGAGCGATTTCCAGCGGAGTCTTGTCTTGGTAGCCGTCTTCTCGCTGCTTAATGAACCAGGCATTCTCGGCAAAGCGACAGCTGTCGATAATAAACGGCTTGCCGTTCGCGTGAAGGGTCTCGGCAATGGCTTTGATGTTGGCCATTGAGACCGGCTGTCCGCCCCCCGTGTTATTAGTTACGGTAACCATACCGAGAGGAATCTGATCCCGGGAACGGCTCAGCAGAGTCTTGAGCTTCTCCAAATCAAGGTTGCCTTTGAAGGGATGGAGATGATCAGGGTCCTTGCCTTCTTCGATCACGAGATCAAGGGCTTCGGCGCCTGTAAATTCAACATTGGCTCGGGTGGTATCGAAGTGATTGTTATTGGGAATGATTTTGCCGCTCCCCCCAGCAATCGCCATGAGAATCTTTTCGGCGGCCCGACCTTGGTGGGTGGGAATCACATGCTTGAACCCGAAGATCTCCTGAATCTTGGCCTCGAACCTTCGGAACGAGCGGGAACCAGCATAGGATTCGTCTCCCGTCATGATCGCGCCCCATTGGGCGGCAGACATGGCGCTGGTGCCGGAGTCAGTCAGGAGGTCGATCAAGACATCATCCGCGTCGATGAGGAAGGGGTTATATTTGGCGTCTCGCAGGATGCGTTCGCGGTCTTCACGGGTGGTGAATCGGATCGGTTCTACGCTCTTGATACGAAACGGCTCGATGATCTCGGGCATAGATCATTGTGATAGGTTTTAGGGCGCTTCGCGCGAGGTGTTAGGCTCCCTTCGGAAGGGCGTTGGGCGTGGCGAAAATGTATTGTAATTGCGGGCGGGCGTGATATAGTAGACATTGATCTACTTTTTGGAGCGAGCAATGAGTGTGAAGTTGGACATGATTGGGATCGTGGCGGAGGATGTGGATGCTTCTTTGAAGTTCTACAAGACCCTGGGATTGGATGTGCCGGAGTCTTCTGGTGGGGAGCCTTATGTCGAAATCACCCTGCCGGGCGGGATACGGCTTTCTTGGAACTCGGTGGAGATGATGAAGCAGATCGATCCTGAGTGGGTCGCTCCGGTGGGGCATCGGATTGGGTTAGCCTATCTTTGCGACAGTCCGGCGACGGTGGATGAGCGGTATTCGGTTTTGACCGGGGCGGGATATGAGGGGCATAAGGCGCCTTGGGACGCTTTTTGGGGACAGCGGTACGCGCAGGTGGTCGATCCCGATGGCAACTTGGTGGACCTGTTCGCTCCTTTAGGATAGACCATGGGCGATAAGGTCAATTTACGGTCGAAGCTGGACTCGTTTGCCGAGCATTGGACTCCCAAGATTGTGGGGGAGTTGAATGGGCAGCATGTGAAGCTCGTGAAGTTTGTGGGGGACTTTGTTTGGCACTCCCATGAGGCGGAAGACGAGATGTTCTATGTGGTTCGGGGACGGTTTCGGATGGATTTTCGGGATCGGGCGGAATGGATCGAGGCGGGTGAGTTTGTAATTGTGCCTCGGGGTGTGGAGCATAAGCCATTTGCCGAAGATGAAGTGGAAGTGATGCTCTTTGAGCCTGCTTCCACACTGAATACAGGCGATGCGGCGAGCGTGTTGACGGTCGCGAATCCGGATCGGATTTAAGATTTCTGAGAGTTTCTTTGGTGCTTGATGGAGCGTACTCAATCTCGATAAAGAAAGAGGGCGAAAGCTAGTTGCTTTCGCCCTCTTTCTTTATCCTCCGTTCGACTTAGCTGGCGAACTTGGAGGCGAGGTTGATATCGAGGGAGATGCCGGGGCCCATGGTGGCGCTGACGGTGAGCGACTCCACGTACTTGCCCTTTGCGCTGCTGGGCTTGGCCTTCAGGACGGCGCCGAAGCCAGCTTTGAAGTTCTCCAGAAGCTGCTCATCGGTGAAGTTGACCTTTCCGATGGACATGTGAACGACGCCGGCTTTGTCGGTTCGGTACTCGACACGGGTCGCGGCTTTGATTTCCTTAACGGCGGTGGCGATGTTGTTGGTGACGGTTCCGTTTCGCTTGTTGGGCGTCTTGGGACCGAGGGCTCGACCGATCTTACCGATTTGGGGGGCCATCTCTTCCGTGGCGAGGATTACGTCGAAGTCTCGCTCACCGGCTTGAATCTTGGCGATGAGATCATCCGCACCGACGATGTCGGCGCCAGCCTTTTCGGCTTCGGCGGCGAGGTCTCCCTTCGCAAGGACGGCGACCTTCTTGATCTTGCCGGTTCCGTGGGGGAGGTTGGTGAGGCCGCGAACGTTCTGATCACTCTTTCGAGGATCGATGCCGAGTCGGATCGCGAGGTCTACGCTCTCAACGAACTTGGCGGTGGCGGTCTTCTTTACGAGGGCGATCGCGCTGTTGATGTCCAGGGTGGCATCTTGGTCGACTTGCTTGGCAATCTCGACGTACCGCGGCGACTGCGGGTTCTTGCGGATGTTCTTTCTCAAATTGTTCACCTGTGGTGCAGGCGGCTCAAAGAGCCTCCCACGAGATTTAGGGATGATACCTTAATCGGGAACTTGGGGGGCAGGTCATCAGGGTAGAAAGGTCACATGAACTGTCTTCCCTTGCTCGCCTGGGCTCTGGTGTCGTTCCAAGGCGCCCCGTCTGCCGACCTAAACTTTAAGGAAGCATGGTCTCGAATCGAAACCTCGATCAGCCAACGCTTCTATGCTCGGACAAGCCGCAAAGACGAGATGGACAAGCTCTTCGCCAAATATGGACCTTTGGCTTCGGCGGCGAAGACCAAGGGAGAGTTCAACAAGACGGTTAACGACATGATCGCCGAATTTGGAGATTCCCACTTCGCGCTGTTGACCGACGAAGATCAAGCCTATTACATGATGGATAACCTGGCCAACCCAGACAAGGCGGCGGCGATGCCGGAGATTGGCTTGTGGTTCAAGCAGACGGCGAAGGGATTTGTCGTTACGATGGTTCTGGAGGGTTCAGAAGCGGCGGACGCGGATATTCGAAAGGGCGACGTGATCAAGACGGTGGATGGCAAGCCGTTCTCGCCGGTGAGTTCGCTTAAGGACAAGGTGAACAAGAAGGTCACTTTGGAAATTGAGCGCGATGGGGCGACTTCCTCCAAGCAGGTGACGGTGACTTCAGAAAAGGCGCTGGATATGTTCGTCCAAGCTTCCCGAAGGAGCACACGGGTGATTGAGCAGGGTGGAAAGAAGATCGGTTATTTTCACCTTTGGACGCAGGCGAACGACAGTTTTCGAAATGCCCTTAAGTCGGCGGTGATGGGGCAGCTTCGCAATACCGACGCGTTCATTTTGGATTTGCGGGACGGCTTTGGCGGTCGGCCCGAGAACTTCTTTGAGCCGTTCTTTATGCCGGACGTGAATGTCAGCTATGGTTTGACGGGATTTACGCAGCAGGTTCCGTTTGGCTACGGGACGAAGAAGCCGTTGGTGGTTTTGATCAACGAGGGGTCACGAAGCGCCAAGGAGATTTCCAGTTACATGCTGAAGAAGTCGGGCAGGGCCACTCTGATTGGCACAACGACGGCAGGGCATGTCTTGGGGACTACCCCTTCACGGTTGAACGAATGGGCGTTTCTAGAGATCCCGATCGTGGAAGTGACGGCCGACGGGGAAAAGTTGGAGAAGGTTGGGGTTTCGCCGAATATCGAGGTCAAGCCGGAGTACGACAAGAGCGGGAAGGATCTGGTGCTGGCGCGCGCTTTGAAATTCCTTCAGGATGGTAAATAGAGCTAGGCTTTGATCGCGGTGTAGTGCAGGCGATCGCTTTTGAAACGGGGCGGGTTGAGGGTGTAGCTGTGGAACCGCTGAATATCCTTAAACCCGGCCTGTACGAGCATGCCGATTAGTTCTTCGTCGGTATAAGCCCGCTGGCGGTGGGTCTCGGTGAACTCTTCCCCGTTGCGCCAGAACTTCATATTGACGGTGATGATGCGCTTTTCGGGGTCCCAATCGCCGTTCCACTTGTACTTGAGCTTGGATCGCTGCTTGAGGTCTTCTTGGTCGAAGAGCTGGGTCTCGAAGGCGTAGGCGGTGTTGACGTCGAAGATGAACGAGCCGCCGGGTTTGATGTGCTTGGCGACTTGGATGAAGGCGCGTTGGAGTTGATCGGCGTCGAGAATGTTGTTAAGACTATCGAAGAAGCTGTAGGCGGCATCGTAGGTGTCTCCCATCTCAAACTCCGCGGCATCGGCGCATTCGTAATGGATATTGAGGCGTTTTCGGCTCGCCTTCTTCTTGGCGATCCGGATCATTTCGGCGGCGAGATCGACCCCGGCCATCTCGTAGCCCTCTTGGGTGAGCATTTCGCACATGGTGCCGGTGCCACAGCAAACGTCCAAGATGGTCTTGGGATGGGCGTTTTGGTGGGAAAGAAGTAGCAAGTAATAGCCCACCCACATTCGGTAGGGGACTTGCTTCATTAACTCGTCATAGAACGGCGCGACGGCCGTAAACGAGGTGGTTGGGTTCTCGGTAGAACTCACGCGACGACGCTCAACTTCCGGTTAGGAGTTGAGCTTTTCCTCGGCTTTCTTGACACGGGCGTCAACGATCGCGAGATACGCGAACAGGCCGCACCACAGGAGCAGCGGGGGTATGGCCGCCAGCAGTTTCCAATCCATCGTTTTTATCCTCCACGAGAAGTTCCAGCAGGCCGACTTTCACTCGAAGTCGGTAAAGCCAGACAGTTAATACGGTGACGAGGGCCAATACCGCGGTGACGACATAGGCGTAAGGTCCCTTGATTTGTCCACCCATGATTGAGGTGTTGGGGTGGAACGACTGCACTTGGGGCAATCGTGGGAAGACGAAGATGAGAAACAAGACCGGCAGCAACGCGGAAAGGGCGTAGATAGCGCTATTAGCGGCGCGGCGATGTTCGTCGGCGAGGGCAGTCCGCAGGGCGAAGTAGGCGGCATAGATGAGCAGGACCATCAGGAAGGAGGTCTGCCGGGGGTCGTTTTGCCACCAGGATCCCCATTGGGCTTGGGAGAAGACGATGCCGGTAAGCATGGTGAGGATACAGAAGAGGTATCCGAGTTCCATGCTGGCGATGGCTCGTACATCAGCTTTAAGATCGCCGGTTTTGATGTAGCGGTAGCTGAACCAAGCACCCAAGAAAAGCAGGGTGGTGGCGATCATGGGGCATGGGAAGTGCCAGAAGAAGATGCGGGCAAGGGCGGGAAACTGGAATCCTTCGGCGTCTGGGACCTCAAAGCTCCAGATGGTCACCACGCCCACGGCAAGCGCGAATGCCGCCTTAAGGATCGTGCTGGTTGATCGGTTTGTCATCGCTTCCACACTGCCGCGAAGAGATATTGTCCTCCGGCGAGGCTGGCGATGCCGTAGCAAACCAGTCCACCCCCGGCGATAAATCCATTCATTTGATTGAACCCGAACTTCGTATCGAAGGCGACCCGGAGACCACTAACGGCTAAGAACGTCAGCGGAAGGAGGAGGGGGACCGAAAGGACACCGACCAGAGCCGAACGATTTGAAGCTTGGGCAACCAATGCTCCGCATAAGGTTACCGCGCCAGAGAAGGAACAACAGGACCCAAAGAGGCAGACCAGGTAGAGCCAAAGGTGGGCCACGCCAATGTGGGTGAAGCCAAGGAAAAGCAGACTCAAAACAAGTCCGGTAATGAGCATGAGAACGAGGTTGTAAAGGACCTTGCCCCAGAAAACATCTTCCGACTTCGCGACGAGACGCAGGAGGTCGCCCGTTCCCTGCTCTTCCTCAATGATTAGGGTACGAGGGAGGGCAACGATGGCGGCGAAAAGGAGGGCGACGCAGAGTAGTCCAGCGCCGAGTTGGGGGCTGATTTGGAGATCGAAAGTGGCGAGGGAGATAGTGACGACGGTGAAGAGGCTGAAGAGGACAGTGGTGGTCAGCCCACTTTTCGTTCGCATCTCGCTACGGACCTCTTTGAGGAAGATGGCTCGGATCCGTCGGTTCATCCTAAAATCTCCATCTCGTGGGTGGCGAATCTTCGCTCAAGGGGGTCGTTCGTGGCAATCACCACGGCGCCTCTCATAGACTGTTGTTCGATCAACCTTTCGACCACTTGCCGCCCCGCTTCATCCAAACCCGCCCCCGGTTCATCCAAGAGAAGAACCGTCGGCAAGGATTGAACGGCAATCGCCAGCTTGAGACGGGCTCTCATGCCAGTCGAGAGTTCGGAAGTAGGCTGCCGGATCGCGTAAAGCAGACCAACCTCTTCCAGCAATTCCTCGGTTCGGGATTCACACTCTCGAAGTTCCGCCGTCAGTTCCAGATGTTCCCCCACCGTCAAGGCAGGATAGAGTGCCATATCTAAGGCGGCATAGCCAATAGATCGTCGGGGATCGTCACCCGTGTTGCGGATCTTGCCTTCACTTGGCGGGATGAGCCCGGCAAGAACCTTGAGGAGAGTCGATTTCCCGGCCCCATTGCGCCCAATCACGGCAAGCCGATCTCGACGTTCCAATTCAAATTCCAACCCACGGAACAGCCAACGGCGACCGAAACGCTTGCCGAGGTTGGAGGCGCTGAGCATTAAAGACTAGTATGGCGCAGAGCGCAAGGCACACGGTAAAGGGGCGTCCTTGGACGCCCCTTTACCGTGTGCTAACCAAGCAATCTAGTGCTTACCTTTGCCAGCGCCCCCCATGGTCATCAAGCCCTCCTGAGCCTCTTCTTTGGTAAGCGGTTTCAGCCCTTTTGGAACATCGGACCTCGCTTCGTTCTGCATCGCCTTAACTTGATCGTTGGAAACGTTGCTCGGACCTCCCGACATCGCGAAGTAGGCTACACCTCCCAAAATCGCGATCCCTGCCACAACCGCAACGACGATTCCGCCTGTAGATAATTCTTTCTTCATAGGAAAGCCTCCTGAAAGAAACGACCCCCAGATTCAATCATCCAGAGGTCACTTTCGGTTGTTTACTTCAGATCCCACAGATACTTGTCTGCGTCAAAGATCTGACCGGCCCAAGCGTTTTGAACGTCACAACCTGCGCTGACCGCAGACGTGCGAAGTCCCTTTGCGTGACCGTCGGCAAACACGGTGTTGGCAATTTGGCCACTGGTGTGCCATGGCCAGACGCCACCAAAGACGTTCCAGGCATTGGGATTAGAGGGGTTCCAGCCGCCAAACCACCAACGGCTTCCGGTTGGACTGGCCGGAAGGCTGTCCGAACCGTCCGTATAGCGTCGGCAGGGCATGTCAAGCGCCCAGTTGCCACCACCGCGCGGAGATCCGCTGGAGGTCCGGTCCCAGACGCTGTTGATGGCATAGATGGTACTCGCGGGCTGCGCCGGAGAACCCATGGATTGAGGCACCGCCCTAAATGCATTAGGTGCCGATGGGTCGTAGCACATCACGCTGAAGTACTCGACGTTGTAGCCGTAGTTGGCTTTCAGCGCCAAATTCAACTGGTGCTGGGCCTTGCCATAAGAAACGCTTGCGGGATTGATGAGATCGGCGTCTCGCTCAGAATCGCCAGCAGGGTCTGCGGGCGACCTGAGAATGTCAAAGTTCTTCATGTAGGGCATGACCACATTTCCGACGGCCTGATCCGGATTGGTCGGATTAGCATCGTAACTTCCCACCGTCTGGGAAGGGGGAGCCATGTCGTCGTAGTCGGCGTGGTACTGCATGTTTGCCAAGATGTATTGCTTGGCATTGGAGAGACAGGCGGTTTTCTTTGCCGCGCCCTTGGCTTGGGCGAACACCGGAAAAAGAATCGCGGCGAGGATTGCGATAATCGCAATCACGACTAAGAGTTCGATGAGCGTAAACGCTCTTCTATTTAAGTTGGCCAATGAATACCTCCGTATATTTCTGGCCCTTGGAAAATCTCCCAAATGAGCCAGCAGAGAACAGTCAGAGTATATAGGCCTTTCACATCAATGCCAAGTTTCACGATTTAAGTTACACAAATGTAAAATTTTGGTGAAATTCGTGTTTTTTTGCGTTTGTGCTTGACTTAGAGCGCGCTCTAAGTCTGTACAGTGAAAGGCATGCAAGAAGGCCTGACGATTGGAGAGGTTTCGGGAAAACTGGGCATGTCCTCTCACACGCTCCGCTATTACGAGCGCGCCGGCCTCTTGAGGCCCATCCCTCGAACTGAGGGAGGCATTCGTCGTTATCAGGAGCAGGACGTCGAGATGCTTCGGTTCCTGGCTCGGCTTCGGTTGATGGGAATGCCTATCCACCAAATTCGCGAATATGCCGAGTTAGCTCGAAGCGGTAGGGACACCTTTGAAGCTCGAGGCGAACTGTTAACCAAACATCGAAGCGAAGTGATCGCTCGTATTGAAGAACTCCAGCGAAACCTTGAAGTGCTGGACCTGAAAATCGAAATGTACAGCCGAGGATGCACACCGTTAAGCGCCCCCGGCGATCCTTGCGCGGAGAAACTGCGCGGACTCTTGGAGAGAAAGAATTGAAACAACGTAAAATTGGCGACCGACTTGTCGGCGAAATCGGATTGGGTTGCATGGGAATGAGCTACGCGTACGGCGATGGCTCGTCCACGGAAGATTCTTACGCCGTCCTCCGGCGGGCCCTAGAGTTAGGCGTGAACCACTGGGATACCGCTGACCTCTACGGAGCGGGGAAAAACGAGAGCTTAATAGCACCGATCATTAAGGAAAGGCGTGAAGAAGTGTTCCTTGCCACCAAGTTCGGAAACGTCTTTGACCGAACCCTTACGACCCACCAAGATCTTGTCGCATCTAATGCGCCCTGGATCGTCGATGGCACCCCCGCATACGCACGAAAGTGCATCGACCTGTCCCTGAAGCGACTGGGAACCGACCACGTCGATCTCTACTACCTTCACCGGATAGATGACCGAGTCCCCATCGAGGAAACGATTGGCGCGATGGCGGAATTCGTGAAGGAAGGCAAAGTAAAACACCTAGGAATCTCCGAGGCCGCCGCCGACACAATTCGACGCGCCAATGCAACGCATCCGATCGCGGCGGTTCAAAACGAGCTCTCGCTATGGACACAGGACTACCGGGAAGAAGAACTGCCCCTTTGCGAAAAGTTGGGCATCGCATTCGTTCCCTATTCTCCTCTCGGACGCGGGTTCTTAACCGGTCAGATCACATCCGTATCAGACATGGCGGAAAACGACTGGCGACGGCAAAACCCCAGATTCCAGGAAGAAGCCCTCGCCATCAATCTCGCGATTGTAGACAAGGTCAAAGAAATTGCCGGCCCGAAGGGGGCGACGCCCGCCCAGGTGGCCCTCGCGTGGGTCCTGGCCCAAGGTGAGAATGTGGTTCCGATCCCGGGGACCAAACGCGTTAAGTACCTGGAAGATAACGCCGGCGCGGCGGAGGTTACGCTAACGCCTGAAGAACTGAAATCCCTGAATGAGGTTCAGGCGGCAGCGGGTAGCCGATACCCTGAATCAATGATGGCCTTTACCAAGCGATAAGGAATATGCTGGTCCCGGGCGGGTTGCCCGGGATCGGGATTAGACATGAAGACAACGAAGATTGGCGATCGCGAAGTGGGAGTATTGGGGTTGGGTTGCATGGGGATGACCTATGCCTATGGACAGCCCGATAACGAAGAATCAATTCGAGTTCTCCATCGAGCGTTGGAGCTGCGCGTGAACCATTGGGACACGGCGGACGTTTATGGTCCGCGAACCAACGAAGAACTGCTCGCTCTGGTTCTGAAGGATCGTCGCGACGACGTGTTTCTAGCGACGAAGTTTGGGATCGTTCATGACCGGTCGTTGACTTCGCATCAGGATTTGGTGGCCGAGAATGCGCCGCTGTTTATCGATGGCACCCCCGCCTACGTAAAGAAAGCGATCGACCTCTCGTTGCAGCGGCTGGGGGTCGATCATGTCGATCTTTACTACTTGCACCGTGTTGACCGGCGGACTCCCATCGAGGAAACGGTAGGGGCGATGGCCGATCTGGTGAAGGCGGGAAAGGTGAAGCACTTGGGCCTCTCCGAGGCGAGTCCGGAGACGTTGCGGCGAGCGCACGCGGTTCATCCGATTACGGCGCTTCAGAATGAGTACTCATTGTGGACTCGCGAGCATGAGACACGGGCGTTTCCGGTGTGCCGGGAGCTTGGGATCAAGATCGTTGGCTACAGCCCCCTTGGCCGTGGTTTCTTGACCGGCGAGCTGAAATCAGAGGCGGATCTGCCGGAAGGGGATTGGCGGCGAAACAACCCTCGATTCCAGGGGGAGAACTTCACTAAGAATTTGGAAATGGTAGCGACGGTTCGGAACCTGGCCACACGGAAGGGGGCGACGCCCGCGCAGGTGGCGCTGGCTTGGGTCTTGGCACAGGGCGAAGATATCTTGCCGATCCCGGGGACGAAGCGGGTCAAGTACTTGGAGCAGAACGTGGCGGCCACGACGGTGACACTTTCGGCGGAGGATTTGGCCGAGCTTTCGGCGTTGGCCCCGACGGCGGGAGACCGCTATAACGAAGTGATGATGGCCAACGTTGGCGGATAGGTAACGACTTATCCAACCGCCTCGTCAAAAGAGCATGAAACTGGGCATCGGTCTTGGACTTTTTCTGGTTTCGGCTCTCTCGGCCCTTGGTCAAACCGGACGTGGTTTTGTCTCTGTTGAGGCTTATGTTGGTCTCGCTCGCGATGTTCGAGTGGGCCGTATTGTCAGCCTAGACAAGATCGACGGCGTAGAGCTGCGCACCGAAGAGCAGGGATGGGGGACACCTTGCCGTGTTGTCTTTGAGGTGTCGGAGACGATAAAGGGCGCCCCGGCCAAAATGCTGGACCTCGTTTTATCACCTCAGCACTACTTCAACCTTCAGTGCATGCTGGACAACAAGTTTGAGATCATGTTGGTCAGCGGACCGAATCGGATCGATCACTTCCCGATGCCATTTCCGGGGGTGGAAGAGCAGGGGAAGCGGGTGGATGGCGACTTTTATCAGTTTCGGGTGCTCTCGTCCTTGCCAAAAACTAAGCCAGGCGACCGGACAATCCTAGAACAATTGGCGGTTTACTATGATGAGGGTCGAATGTTCACACTCGAACTGGACGTGGTCAAAGGCCGAGGGGCCATTCTTCAACGAGCACGGACATTTGCCAAGAAATATCCAAAGATGTTGAGGGACGTCTGGCTGCCCGTACCGAATCCATTTGGGGAGTTGGTTGGGGACCCAAACGCCTTCTGCGGAATAAAGCTTCCAATTTGTTCGGAGACCGAGCAAACGCTGCTCAATCTGTTGAAACATCCCGAACGGATCACTCAGCGGATGAATACTCCGAATACTGACTCATATCGCGATGAAGTAGTCAAATCGAGTCTCAAGGCGCTCAGAGAATTTCCAACGCCCTCGACTACGAACGCCGTTAGGTACTTATCAAACCATTCGGTCGGCGCCATTCGGGAGGCCGCAGAAGCAACCTTAAGGGCCTTGCTGAACCAGGACGGCCATTGATTCCGCTGACGGAATCAGATTCCCCACGTCTTTTCAAAACTCTGCACGATCGTCTTCGTTTACATTTGCATGAATGCTCTTTATTTGGCGGTAGCACTTGGGCAAGTTCCAGAGACGACTCGTCCGCCAACTACGGTCAAGGTGGCGGCCGTGCAATGTTCTTCGGATTTGGGGGCAGTAGCCAAGAATCGACGGAAGATCATTGGTCTGGTAGAAGAAGCAGCGGCGCACGGGGCGAAGATAGTGGTTTTGCCGGAGGCGGCGATTACGGGCTATCTCTCGCAGGATTTGAAGACGAACTGGCAACTGAGCGGGTGGCCGATTGAGCCGGGATTCCAAGGGAAGGATCCGAAGGCCTTTGCGGAGACGGTGCCGGGGGACTCGACCAAGGAGTTCACCGCGCTTTCCAAGCGGCTTGGGATCTATGTGACGGTTCCGCTGGTGGAGAAGGCGGAGGGCAAGTATTACAACACGGTTTGCTTGGCGGCCCCGAATGGGGAGATTGTGGCCCACTACCGGAAGCTCACGCCTTGGCCTTATCCCGAGAAATCTTGGGCGACGAAGGGGGATCGGGATGTGCAGACTTACGACACGGAATATGGCCGGGTCGGATTGGCGATCTGCTTCGACATCCACTCGATTCTGGACAAGTACAAGCCGAAGCACCTGTGGGCGCTGCTTTATCCCATCGCTTGGGTCTATGAGAGTCATCCGGCGGACTGGTTCTGGCACAAGTTGCCGGAGCGGATTGCTCGCTACGGACACTATGTGATCGGGGCGAATTGGAGCGTGGACCGCGAGGAGTCTTGGTTTGGTTATGGGTTCTCGACGATCTACGGACCGAAGGGAGAGATCTTAGCGACCTCTCATCGGTTGTACGGTTCGGAAATTCTGTATGCCGATCTTCCGCGCGGAACCTGACGAAAGCGCATGTTTGCGTAAGGGAGCGGATATGATGGTGAGGAATCCATGGCCGCCGAGCAGACCCCTGAATCCGATGTCCGCTTAGAGATTCTGGGAGGGTTTGCGCTTTGGGTCGGCGGACGAATCCACCGGCTTCGAACCCGCCGCACCGAAGACCTATTCTGTTTTCTGGCGCTCCACCCTCGGTTTCACTCTCGATCCGAACTCGCGGATCGGTTCTGGCCACAGGACTCGGCGGAAGTTTCTCGACAGAAGTTGCGTATGGCGCTTACTTCTATTCGTTCGGGGGTCGGGGATCGGCTCGAGTCTGACCGGGAGCAAGTCAGGCTGCTGGATATTCCGATCGATGCGAGAGAAGCGATGCAGTCGCCTGAACGCTTTCCGAACACTCCCGAGCCGTTAGCCGCCTCGGATGAGGATTGGGCGATGGCGTTTCGTCAGGAGTTTTCGTTGGCGGTTGCCGCGCGTTTGCGCGAACGGGCCGAGGAAGCCGACCATCGAGGGCAGGTCTCCGAGGCAGTCCAACTGCGCTATCGGATCTTGGACGTTGAACCGATGTCCCTTAGCGACCATCGGCGGCTACTGAAGAGTCTGCAAGAACTCGGACGAACGGCAGATATTCGGCGACATCTGGAGACTTGGGACCACTTGCCCCCGGAGTGGGCAACGCTTCTTGGCGAGCCGGAAGCGCGCCCGAACCCGTTGGTCCTTCCAAACAACTTATTCGTTGGGCGCGAAATCGAGTTAGAGGCGATCACCGCGTCCATGCTTGGCGCGGCGGAACCCCGGCGAATGACGTTTGTTGGGGCGCCAGGGATTGGGAAGACACGACTGGCCCAAGAGGTTCTTCGCAGAGCGCCAGAAGCAGAAATCCTTCCGGTATTCGTTCCCCTTGCCGGTTGCTCGAATCGGCAAGCGATGGTTGACCTGATCCGACTGGCGCTGGGGTTGGAAGCGGAGGATGGCGATTCGGAATTATCGGAAACGGCGATTCTGGACCTGCCGGCGACGCTAGTGGTACTTGACAACTTGGAGCACCTGATCGACAAAGGGGCAGGGGAGATCATCAAGAGGATGACTCCGGTTGGGAGCGCCTTGCGAGTGATTTCGACCTCCCAGCGGCCTTTGGGATATGACGGCGAGGAGCTTTGGACGGTTGAGCCTTTACCGGCGAGCCGCAACAGTCAGGTTCCTTCACCTCGCGAACGGCTGTTTCTCTCTCGCGCCCGAGACTATCTGGCGGATGGGGATCTCACTCGACGCAGTCATCAGCTTGTTACCGATATCTGCTCTCGTTTGGATGGCTTACCGTTAGCGATCGAGCTTGCGGCGAGGGCGCTAGATCGTGTTAGCTTGGAGCACTTGGCGAAGGAGAAATTTCCTTCGACGGTGGAATCGACTTCGAACGAAAGGACGATGGCTTCCGCGATTCGATGGAGCGTCGGCCTGCTTGAAGCTCCGGTACGGGAGGCACTGAAGAAGGCGACGATCTTTCAAGGAAGTTTCACTCGGTCAGCGTTTTCCGCGGTGATTGGCGAATCGGCAGAATCGATTTTGGAAGAGTTGGTCGATCGATCCTTGCTTGCCCGAGCTTTGGACTTGGGGCCAGGGCGTTTCAGGATGCTAGAACCCGTTCGCCACGTTCTTTTCGAAGAGCCCAGCGCGGAGTCCGAGGAGGCGTTCTCCCGGCACTTTGCGGACGGGGTGATTCGATTCGGGGCGACGGGTGAGGCGACTGAGAAACGGGCTTTGATTCCCGATCTCGCTCATTTGGAATCGGCGTTTGATTATCTAGTTCGGTCCGGGAACACCGATTTGGCCGCCCAAATGACGACGGGGCTCGCCATTCTTTGGGCGAGCGAGCGGAGCGCACCTCATGGTGAGGCGGCCCTAGAGTCGCTCTATCAATCGCTTTCTGGAGGCGATGATCTCCTGCGGTCACGGGTCGCCAACGCCCGTGGCTACCTCGCTTTCTTTCGGCGCGAGCCCGAGATCGCGCGGGTCTGGTATGGGCATCGATTAGAGGCGATTCGTTCACATGAAGATCCGCTTCTTTTGGCCAGCGCAGAGTGCAATTTGGGCCTAGCGGCGGCAGAGATGGGCGACTATGCCTCGGCTCTGGAGTTCTACCGCGACGCCCTTCCGATCCTCCAGGAGAAGGGCCTTCCTCGGCAAGCGGTGACGGCGAAGATCAACCTCTCGGGGGCTTACTTGGGGTTGAGTCGCTTTGGCGAAGCTCGGGAGACGGTGCAGGGGGCGGTTGACGCTTGCATTGAGGTGGAGACCTTGCGACCGTGGTTGGGAGTCGCGACCTTTCGAGTGGCGGAAGTTGAGTTCGGAGAAGGCCGGCACGGAGGGGCAGATGTTTGGGCGATGCGCGCTTGGGAGATCTCACAGGGGCTCCACGAACACTTGCGAGCGGTGGAGGCGGCGAGCATGGCGGCTTGGGCTCGGATCATGAAAGGCGAGATTCCTATGGCGAGTGAGGCGATGAAGCTGATCTTGGCGGGACTGGAGAGCCGTCCTCTGGCGGCTTCGCTAAGTCTGGCGACACGTGCCGGAGCGGCGCTGGCGGCGGCCTCGGAAGAATGGGGATTGGCGTGGCAACTGCTGGGGGTGGGGGACCGGTGGCAGGGACGGCAAAGGGCCGTGAAGTTTCCGCCCATCGCCGAGCAGGAGGAAGCGTTCTTCCGCGGGGCATTGGGAGGGCTCAAGGACCGCGGGGACCGGGCGGTTGGACGGACGCTGTCTACTTCGGACATCCTCTCTCGACTTGAGAGATTGAGCACCCACGGGGCTTGATACGATGCCGATACGGTCGGTTCATATTATGCATCTGTCGCGTCGGAGTTTGGGCCAAGACTGAGGGCCGAGTCCGACCAGGTGCTTTCATGAAAAGGTTTATCCGCAATCTCGCGATCTTCGTTGGGGCATGCCCGGTTCTGGCACATGCTCAGTACTCCTATTTTTGGTATCACCCGGCTAACTGGGGAGCCCCCCACTATACGGCGGACACCATTTTGGGGTCTTTTGAATCGGTAAACCTTCCGAACGGAGTTTTGGTGTCGGTGGATTCCCCGACGGGCGCTTACGGTCCGACGGCGGTTTTGCCAAGGGTTTTTAACACGACTTTTGACGGGACTGTCTTCTCGATGGGTCGCTACGACGGGAGTTGCGCACTTCTCAATACGAGCAGCAACAGTTCGGACGACGTTTGGGACCCGAGCATGGTTGGCGATTTGACGTTTACTTTCACCACGGCGGTTGAGCGCGTAGGATTCTCGCTGGGGAACATGGCTCCGGGCGCTCGCCTGAAGATCAACGGAACCGATCAGGGGGAGTTTCTGCCCAAATTCTCCTCACTGCTCACTGGTGAATACCAGCGAGATGGTTACTTCGAGATCTTTGGCCCGAACATTCACTCCATTACACTGGACGTACTGGAAGGGGATTCGATTGTGGTGGACCACTTGACG
>MKRX01000001.1:3586-11006 GCA_001898035.1 Armatimonadetes bacterium 55-13 | reverse complement strand
AGAGCCCGCCTCTCTTTCGGTGATTGGCTTAGGTGCGCTGGCGATGTTACGCCGACGACGCCGACTTTCTTCTTGATTGACCTACCCCCAAAGAATGGGCCGCGATGGTCCAGCCCCCGTCCTGTTGACGGGGGCTGTTTTTTGACCCGGACGAGAATTTGGGGCTTACCCAATGGGGCTTGATCGGGAGCGGTAAAATTGAGCGTCTTTCTGCCCTCCCATGGATCAGTCGCATATCCGCAACTTCTGCATCATCGCGCACATCGATCACGGTAAGTCCACGTTGGCTGAC
Organism: Armatimonadetes bacterium 55-13; assembly: GCA_001898035.1. Lineage (GTDB taxonomy): Bacteria > Armatimonadota > Fimbriimonadia > Fimbriimonadales > Fimbriimonadaceae > 55-13. The sequence goes on along the minus strand of MKRX01000001.1, from coordinate 10,714 downwards.
CGATTGATTGAGCGTTGCGGCGCTATCCGAGGCACGGCTCAGGAACAGATGCTGGACTCGATGGACATCGAGCGAGAGCGTGGCATCACGATCAAGATGGCGGCGGTAAAGCTGCTTTACCAGGCGAAAGACGGCGAGACTTACGAGTTGAACCTGATCGATACTCCAGGGCACGTTGACTTCACGTATGAAGTTTCGCGGGCCTTGGCGGCGTGCGAAGGCGCGCTTTTGGTGGTGGACGCTTCCCAGGGCGTGGAGGCGCAGACGATTGCCAACGCCAGCATGGCGATGAACCAGAATCTGGAGATTGTGCCGGTCATCAACAAGATCGACCTTCCCCACGCGGATATTGAGCGGGCGAAGGAAGAGGTGGAGATGGCGGTGGCGATCGACGCGAGCGACGCGATCCCGGCCTCGGCGAAGGCGGGCATTGGGATCGACGAGATTTTGGAAGCGATCGTACAGCGGATTCCGCCTCCCAAGGGGAAACCGGACGCACCGCTGCGAGCCTTGATTTACGATAGCCACTTCGACAGCTATCAGGGCGCGGTCGCTTACATTCGAATTAAGGACGGGAGCGTGAAGAAGGGGGACAAGATCAAGATGATGTCCACCGGCGCCACGTTCGATATCGATTCGACCGGCGTGTTTAGCCCTTCGCTGATGGTCAACGATGGGTTGGGAACGGGCGAAGTTGGCTTCTTGACGGCAGCGATGAAGTCGATTGGCGACGCGAGCGTGGGCGATACGGTGACGCTGGCATCCAATTCGGCGACCGAACCGCTTCCCGGCTACCGCAAGGCGCTTTCGATGGTGTTCTGCGGTCTTTATCCGAGCGATGGCGACCAGTATGAGGACTTGCGGGACGCGATCGACAAGTTGCGGCTGAACGATGCCTCGCTGGCGTTTGAGCCGGAGACCTCGGCGGCGTTGGGATTTGGCTTCCGGTGCGGCTTCCTTGGGTTGCTTCACATGGAGATCGCTCGTGAGCGATTAGAACGCGAGTTTGGGCTGGACCTGATTCTGACCGCGCCTTCGGTGGACTACATCGTTCACTTTAAGAATGGCTCGGTGGAGCACATCTCGAACCCGAGCGAGTTTCCGGACGCAAACGAGATCTTGACGATTGAGGAGCCGACGGTCAACGCGACGATCATGGTGCCGGTGGAGTACGTGGGCGCGGTCATGACGCTTTGCCAAGAGCGACGTGGGACGTATCTGAAGACGGAGTATCCGACGCCGCAACGCGTGATTCTGTATTACTCGCTGCCGCTGGGCGAAATCTTGCTCGACTTCTTTGACAAGCTGAAGTCGAATACTCGCGGTTACGCTTCGTTCGACTACGAACTGGCGGGATATGAGGCTTCGGATCTGGTGAAGCTTGACATTCTTTTGAACGGGGACGCGGTGGATGCGCTCTCGTTCATCGTTCACCGGTCGTTCTCTTATCAACGCGGGCGCGCGATGGTGGAGCAGTTGCGGAAGGTGGTTCCTCGTCAGCAGTACGAGGTTCGCGTTCAGGCGGCGATTGGGGCGAAGGTTATCGCAGCGGACTCGATCAAGCCGTTCCGAAAGAACGTTATCGCCAAGTGCTACGGCGGCGACATCTCTCGAAAGCGCAAGCTCCTTGAGAAGCAGAAGGAAGGCAAGAAGCGCATGAAGCAGATCGGTTCGATCGAGCTTCCGCAGGAGGCCTTCTTGAGCGTCCTGAAGGTGGCGGAGTAGCCTCGCGGGAGTAAGGCAGGGACTTCGCGGCTACGCCGCAGGGACTACGTCGCTTCGCGACAGGGACAAGGGACAAGGATTCGAAAATCTTCTTTGCTTGGTCGTTGAGGTGAAGTCGCAAGAGTTCGGGTTAGGGGCGGTCTTAATGGTTGGGACTGGGGGCCTAGGATTGTTTTGGGCGGGCGTGGGGGCTGAATGGTTGAATCTGGCGTTCTGGTTTTGCCTTCATTCCTTTGTTTTGAATCTACTGGAAGCCTTTTACGTGACTCGGCGCACTTGATATTGACATAGCGTTGAACTTGTCTTTACCCGTTAAGGGGTCATTAATAACCCACGGTTAAATAGGCTGCGTAATAACTGCGGGCGGTATGTCCTCATCTAAGAAATTCGGCTTCACGCTGATCGAACTTTTGGTCGTTATCGCGATCATCGCGATTCTCGCCGCCATTCTCTTCCCCGTTTTCGCGCAGGCTAAAGCCGCCGCGAAGAAGACGCAGGCGCTGAGCAACATTAAGCAGCTTGGCACCGCTACCTACCTCTACATGAATGACTGGGATGACACAGTCAACCGCAAGTGGTGGGATATGCACATCGACCTGCTTCCCTACGTGAAGAGCATCGATATCTTCCTTGACCCGGCTTCTTCCGCGCCCAAGCCCGTTAAGCGACAATTCACCAACATTCGCTTCACCGACGGCGCTTCCACCGATTTCAACGTCACGGGCGAGTTCTACACCAACGTGCCAGCGGGAACCCCTCCAACCATCTTTGGTGCGGGTCAGAACTTCCCAAGCATCTTCGGTCACTTCGCTCGCAACGATGAACTGATTCACAACTACGGCTTCAACGGGAACTCGTCTGGCGCCAACGCTTCGACTTGGCAGACGGTTTCTGACAAAATCATGTTCAGCTTCGCACAGGATGGAACCAGCGACGACGATGCCAACGATTTTGACGAGGACAATGGTTGCTACTTCGAGCCAGGCGGCACGAACTGGAACCAGATATTCGCTCAGATTGCCACGCGACACAATAACGGCGCTCCTTTCGTCATGCTGGATACCAGCGCGAAGTGGCGACGAGCCGATTGGCTCCGATCCATGGAAGGCAAAAAGGCGCTTAACCCCGCATGCTCGCAGCTTGCGGACAACGATAGCTGGAGCGCGGCGAAGTGCACTTACAACGAGGGTAACTAATGATTCTGAGTATCCTGGGCGCATTGGCGATGACGGGCGCTACTAAGCCGAATACGGCGGAGATCGTAAAGCGATCGTGGACCGAAACCCTGGTGATTGGTCACCGGGGTGCGGCCGCCTATCAGCCGGAAAACACACTTCCGGCTTTCGAGGAAGCGATCAAGTGTGGAGCGAACGCGGCGGAATGCGATATCCACACCAGCAAGGATGGCGAAATGATCGTCATGCACGACGCCACCCTCGACCGAACCACCACCCTCAAGGGCGCCGTTAAGGACACCGAGTGGCCGACCATGAAAGCCGCCGGTATCCCATCTCTTGCCGACTTGACGCACACGACCAAAGACCGCATTGTCCTCGTTGTCGAAATCAAGGACGGTGAAGACATCGAAAAGAAGATGGTGGACCACCTTCACGAGCAAAAGATGGTCGACCAAACGATCGTCTTTTCGTTCGGAGCCGAGCACATCGCCAAAGTCGAACAACTGGATTCAAAGTTCTACTCGGTCTGGCTGGTAGGCAAGAAACTAACCCCCGAAGACTATCCCGGAGTCTTCACTGAGGCGACGAGAATCGGTGCAAGTGGCATCGGTCTCGACTATCACCAGGTAACCCCAGAAATTGTCAAGATGGCTCACGAGAAGAAGGTGCCGGTCTTCGTTTGGACGGTTCCTCCGGGTGAGGAAGTCGACCGACTGAAGGTCCTCAAGGTGAACTTCATCATCACAAACCACCCGCGCGACGTCAAGCAGCAACTCGGCCTAAAGTAATCCGATGAGGGTAAATGGCCCATCCGGCCACTTACCCTCTCCTTAAAAGTCCAGTTCGGCCACGATGGTTCGGATATCGGACCAAGCTGTTTGAAGATCCGAAATGAGCGGCGTCTGGGCTCGCGCCACCGTCACCAAGTCCAAATCGATGTTGGTAACCAACATATGCTCCTCCTGAACAGGAGCCTGACCGATAAGCCGCCCAAAAGGATCGGTCACCATACTTCCGCCGACAAAGCCCTTTCCGCCCTCAAAGCCGCAAAGCTGAGTGTTGACGCAAAAGATGCCATGCTCCTCGCTCACCGCCGTAAGCAGACGCTGGTAGCGATCTAAATTCCCAACCGTTTCGCCCGTAAAGCCTCGGCCCGGGCTCGCGCTCGGAACCAAGATAACCTGGGCGCCGGCTACCGCGCACAGGGAAGGCAAAAACGAGTGCCAAATATCCTCGCAAATCAACGTCGCCATGCGACCAAACCGAGTCTCGAAAACGCCAAGTTCACGCCCCCGCGAAACGTAGCGCTCCTCATCGAACACTCCATAGGTCGGCAAGAAGAACTTCCGATAGACGTGAACCAGTCGCGGACCATGTTCGGCCAGTTCGAAGTAGGCGGCGCTGTTATAAAGATTGCCGTCCGCGTTCTGATAAAAGCCGATCAAAACGTCGATCGGTCGTTCGATCCGTCCGCTAAGCCGCCGTGAAAGCTCGACCACCAACTGATCCGATGTCATCGCGACGTCGAGAACGCCGCCTTCCAGAAAATATCCGCTCGTGGAGGTTTCGGAAAAGGTAAGAAGGTCCACCTCTTCGCCTTGGGCCTGCAAGACGATTTCGGCTATTCGATCTAAGTTATGAGCGACCGCGGCTTTGCGCGGAGTGAACTGAGCACATGCGACCTTGAAGGCCATGGCGCGAGTGTACTTAATCGGAGGACTCGCCGCCAGACTTCCGGACGTTTACGTTCGGCAAAGTGCGGGTCCCCAGCCCAATGTTTTTCGCCACTTCTTTCGCTAAACAACTGGTGACTCGAGGCGATGGATGGGCGGCAATGCAAAGCCGGTGCTTGGCTCGCGTCATTGCCACATACAACACGCGAAGCTCCTCTTCCATGTCGTTTCGCTTCTTCACCTCGTTGATCCAACTGTGAAAAATGTTCCCCACCTTCCCAAACTTAACCGCCACCAGCCCCAGTTTCGGATGGATCGCCACGTCCTTGGCGGTTCCGCTCAGTCGGGTGTACATGTCGGGAAGAATGACCGTATCGAACTCCAACCCTTTCGACTTGTGAATCGTCATGATGGTGATCGTGCGCTCATCCTCGTCATCGGCGGGCGCATCGCCTTCTCGGTGAGCCAAGCGCTGAATTTCCCGAATCTGTTCGGCGAACTCAACGGGACCAAGTTCCGGCTCTTTCGCCGCAAGCGCCAAAAGCTTGCGCACGTTCGCCAGCATCTTGTCGCCATTCTTGCGACGCGCCAGACTGGCCAAATATCCGGACCGCGCAAAGAGCTCACTCAGGACCTCCCAGGCGCTTAATCGATCTGCATAAGCCTTCAGCCGAAGAAACCAAGCCTTAAACTCGCTCAAAATCGCTCGATCTGTCTCCACCGTCGGTTCGAATTCAGCCAGCGCTTCCACCACCGGCGACTGTTTCCCGAGCAGCGCGATGGTATCCAGACTAACGCCTGCCACTGGACTCCGCAAAGTCGCCAGCAGGGCAAAGTCATCGTAAGGATCTCCCAGAGCCTTTAGCGTATTGGCCAAATCGCGAATCTCCAACCGAACGTAGAACTTCTCAGAACCACCCACGATTCGGGACGCCAAACCGGCCATCTCAAGCCGTTGGTGAATGTCGTTCGCAAACCGCGCCCCCCGCGTCAGCACCGCGATGGTCCCCGGCGAAATTCCCGTCTCCTCGATCAAAGCCTGAATATGCTCCACGGTCTGTCCCACATTCCGCTCGGGCATCTCCCATACTTCGACTCCCGAATAGTCGGGAAACTCGATCACGTGAGGATCGAACGGCCCCGGATCGCGCATCCGCACATACTCCTTCGGCCAAAGATTGGAAAACAGATCGTCAACAAAGGAGAGAATCCCTTGATCTGTACGCTTGTTGACCGAAAGCCGAAGCGGCCCCACCTCCTCTACCTGTTGACGAAAGAGAGAGACATCGGCTTGACGGAACCCGTAGATCGATTGCTGGGCGTCTCCCACAAAGAGGCGTTGCTCCACCCCCAAGCCGTTCAAAAGTCGGTACTGCATCGGATTCACATCCTGCGCCTCATCCACCATCACCACTTCGTATTGAGAGGCCAGACGCTGAACGGTTTCCTTCGACTCGTCGAGCAAGCGCACGGCGCGAGACTCCAACAAACTGTAATCAATGCTCTGCCGCCGTTCCATTTCCTGTTCGAGGGCGGTCCACGCATCATAGGCGAGTTGCAAAAGACCGGCCGTCTGTTCTGCCGCCAGAGCTTCATCGGCAGGCGTGGACTTCCCCTTGGCGAAATTCGGGGCCTTCTTCCCCGCCGCTTTGTAGGCGGCGCTTAGTCGGGTCGCAAAGGCTACGGTGGGGTCCCACTCGACCAACGGGCGAACATCCTCGTCGATCTCCGCCAAAATCACTTCTTGCCACTTTAGCTGCACGGCTTCCGCCGAAAGCAGAACCTCCACGTCCTCAAGCCGAGTCTCCGTACCCCGGAGTTCCTGTAAAACCCGCGCGATAGCCGATTCCAAACGAGCGTACGGCGAAACGGAACCAAACTGCCGCTGACCCGCCAAAGTTCGAAGCAACGTTTGCGCCTCCGGATAGTCCGTCATCGGACCGGCCAGGGTCTGACGAATGCATTCGTCCTGCAAACGGGCCTTCTCACTCTCGGACATAATATCGAACTCGGGGTCCAGTCCCGCCGCCAAGCTGTTCTCTCGCAGCAAACGCTCACAGAAGGAGTGAATCGTCTGGATCGGACCGGTTTCCGCCTCCTGCGCCTCGTCTCCTCGACCCACCGCTCGTAGCCGGTCCACGATGCGACGCTTCATCTCGGCCGCCGCCTTCTTGGTAAACGTGATCGTCAGAATTTGGTGGGGGCGCAAGTCATAGGTTTCGACCAACGCCAGATAACGCTCCACCAAGACGAATGTCTTTCCAGCCCCGGCCGAGGCCGTCACCATGATCCGCTCGCGATCGGCGCGAATGACCGCAAGCTGCTCATCGGTTGGAGTTCGAATTTCAGTCGCCATTCACATCCTCAAACGGAGACTCGTCCTCCCCAAACTCGCTCGAACTTCGGCACAGCTCGCCGTAATCGCACCATTGGCAGTGCTCACCCTTGGTCGCCCGTACATCCACCTCTCGGATAGACCGAGAAGCCTTCTCCAGTAACTCCTTCACCTTGTCGAAGAACACCTTTCTCACGATAGCCGGGTCCGCTTCGCT
>MKRX01000001.1:0-3574 GCA_001898035.1 Armatimonadetes bacterium 55-13 | reverse complement strand
GGTTCCGGCAGCCCCGGAAGGACGAGTAAACGGCGCCCTCCTTTCATGGATTCCACCTCGATCGCCATCGCCGAATCGCGATCGAACCCCGCCAACATATGCAGACCATAGTAAAGGGCGTCCCGATCCTTCAAACGAATCGGACTGTTCTTATCCGCGCTGGGAGGGCTGGACTCAACCAGCTGAATAACCTTGTACGGTCCCATCCGAGCCGTCCCGGCAACGCTTCCTTTGATTCGCCCGACCCGAGGAATCTCTCCCCGAAGGTCGTCTTGACCAAACTGGACGTTCAGATGCTCCGAGTCAGCGTCCTTGGGCCAAATCTCACGAGCGCGGAATTCCCGTTCGATCCACTCGTCGATCAATCGCCGTCCTCCCCGCGCCAGCAGGTTGTACTCCCATTCGCCCAAGTCGATTCGGATTCGATCGAGTTCAACCTCCAACGCGGTAGAAAGCGCCCGTCTCGCCGCCATTTCATCCGGCTGCGCCGAGAGCTGAGCCACCTGCGGCAGCTTCCTCAAATTGTGCCATCGTCGCCGCTGTCGGTCGGGCGAGATGTTCAGAAGCTCGGCGGCGAAGTGACGAAATGGACACTCGATCGCCGTCCTCAGTTCGCGGGGGGCCAGTGGTTCATCCGGGAGAGGAGCCAGGGACTCCCTCGTTTCTAAGGCCAGCGGCCGGAGTTCGATGGGTGGCTCCTTCGGTCCCTCTAGGGCAACCCGGATCTCCTTGTCGGAGGTGGCCACGCACGCTTCCAACGGCGGAGCAAGCTCTTGCCGGGGGCGTCGCGGCCAATCCAGCCGTCCATCCAGCACCCTCTTCACCTCCTCAAGGTAGAAAGCGCGAATGTTGTCTCGGTCATCCGTCGTCTCGGGAAAGCTAAATACCAGCGAGTCGTTGGGAATGGCGCACACCGTCAGGAATTCGTCTCGTTCCGCCCTTGCTCGGTCAAAAGAATCGGGCAGCGGGAATAACAAGGGACGCAGGTGGTTGATCTCTTGCCGGTTTTCGTCCGTCAAGATCGGATCTTCGGAACGTCGCCGAGGAAAGGAACCTTCCAACATTCCTAAAACAAACAGCTTCTGGGTCGTATGGAAAGACTCTGCTGATCCGGCCACCTGAACGCCAGACGAGGCCGAAGGCAACGATGAATCCGCGTCCTTAACCACGCGTTTCACAAACGAAATGAATTGAGGAAGTGTAAACACCTGCCGATCGGACAAATTCTCAATTGAAGCTTGCTGCATCAGCGCGCGCTCGAGGGCGTTTCTTGCGCGAATGTCCCGGTCGAGGAGGTGCCCCTCCGCAGGCTCCCATGTCATGCCGTTCATCAAGTCTTGAAGGCGAGATATCCAAACTGCCGTCGAGGAAAGCCCTTCCACCGCATCCTTTCTCCAAGCCAAGATGTGAACCAACCAAGGCCAAGCCTCTGACTTAGCTGCCGCCCATTCCGAGAGGAAATTCCACTGCTCGTCTGCTTGCTGGAGTGCTGTCGCAATAGCGTCTTCGATCTCCTTGCGCTGCTCGTGGGTGAGCCCGATGTAGCTGGAGCGAGCGATCCGATTGAGCCTTCGCACATCCGGCGCAGAAACGAACTCCAGGATCGCCTGCAAGGTTCGGATACAACTGTTCGTCTCCAAGGGCGCCCGGCGGTTTAATTGGATGGGAACATTCAATCGCATCGCCGCCGCCTCCACTAAGGGCGCGTAATCTTCTAAGTTTCGGGCATAGATGCCCAACTCCCGGTAGTCCAACTCTTGGGCAGCTTGAACGCACCCTCTCAAGGCCCATTCCACCTCCGCCAAGGGGTCGGCTGCATAAAAAGCGGAAACCGTAATCTCCGGCGAGGGCTCTGTGTTTTCGGTAAAGAGGGCTGCCAAAAATGGAGACGTGTACCCAACTTCGAACACCGTGGCGTCCAGATGATCCTCAAGGTGACGCGCTGCCGGGAACATGGCCGGAATCGCGGAGTGGAAAGGAATGACCACCGTCAGATCGGTTCCAATGCGAGCCGCCCAGTTCATCCACTCGACATGCTGCGGGCATAGACCCTCGTCGGCCACCAAAAGGCAGCGAGGAAAAGTGAGATCGGAATACGGTTCACCCTCCACGCATTGCCGAATGTGGTGATAATTCAGTTCCCGCCCCAAATCCGCCAACATCTCTTCCGCTTTGCGTTGTATGGACGCCAAGCTACGAAGTTTCGTCCCCAGATGAGGGCTGCATTCGCTCGCCAGCGCATCTAAGGCATCGGGGTCCAATCCCCATCCCGCCAGTTCCTTCATCGCTCCCGCCAACCGCTCGTGCAGACCGGCAAACCTGGCGCTCTTGTGGAAAGGAGACTCAATGGGAAGATCCTGGCAAGCCGCCGCAATCGCGGCAACGAAATGTCCGGACTGGGCGATTCCAAGCGGCTCCTGATCGGAAAGACGCGCCCAAGTCGACACAATCATGCCAAACGGCTCAAGGTCCACTTCCGCATCAGAGGGCTTCAAGCGACGGAGTGTCCCCAGTTGGGTGTCGGACAACGCCGTCATCACACCGCTCCCCCGAGAACAAAACTCGGCAACGACGGCAGCGAGGTTTCGAGGGCCGGGGGCAACTTTTAGCAGACGGATACGGCCACTTCCCAAAACGTCTTAAGTGTATCATGCCCCTGGTGGCGCGTAAGGTTTGGAACAACCATCGCAAATGGCTCGGCAATCTGTTGCCGGCCCTTTTTTTCGTCCCTCCGGCGGCGTGGGGCATCTATCTGATGCTTCGGGAGAATAATCCGCTCAGTTCCGGACTCTGGTTCGTGCTGCTCGGCACCCTCCTGGGTTGGATCGGATTGAACCTCTTTGGGCTCTATCAAAACGGCTTTATGCGCCGTGAACTCAAACGCGAACTTACCGCTAAAGGTGTCTCTTTCGATGATCCGCACCTTTTTGTTGGATTTGCCTCCCCCCGGTTCGTCAGCGTTCTTGACGCGCATGAAGATTTGGGATTTCTTTTCCTTCGCGCCGAGTACGCGGAATTCATCGGCGAAAAGAGCGAGCTCAAAGTTCCCAAAAACGAAATCACCAATATCCGATTCCGCCCCAACATCCACACCTGGGTCGGCCTGGGAAGATGGATCTGCATCGAAGGAGTTCAAAAGAAAACCAATTTCCGAATGTCCCTAGAATCGCGCGAAAAGAATTATCTGATGCTAAATCTGCTGGAGAGTCAAAAAATCAAAAAACAAATTCAATCTTGGTGGCGCCCCCAACCCCCGAGCGAATTGTAACCGTCATCCCCCCTGAGGTGAGCGCGCCCCAATCCCCAGAGCGTCATTGCCAAAACCAACGCCCCCACGACGGCAAAATCGTCAACCACATCCCACTCTGAACCCACAGAGCGCACCTAAACACCGAGCGAAATGTAGCCGTCAGTCCCCCTGACGTACGCGCGATCAACCCCAGAGCGTCATTGCCAAGACCAGGGCGCCCACAAAGGTGAAACACGTCGCCAGCCCCAAGCCCTAAAACCTACAACGCGCGCAAAAAACAGAGCGAAATGTAGCCGTCAGTCCCCCTGACGTACGCGCAACCAA